>NZ_JBKBHQ010000001.1:0-542608 GCF_046299595.1 Brevundimonas sp.
CCGGCGACAATGCCGAGCTGACGGTCGAGCTGATCACCCCGATCGCGATGGAAGAGAAGCTGCGCTTCGCCATCCGTGAAGGCGGCCGCACGGTCGGCGCAGGCGTCGTCTCGAAGATCCTGGCTTAAGGATCGAAGAGCGAGGCCGTGCGCGCCGGGCGCATATCTGCGGCGCAGGCGTCGTCTCGAAGATTCTCGCCTAAGGATCGAAGAGCGAGGCCGTGCGCGCCGGGCGCATATCTGCGGCGCAGGCGTCGTCTCGAAGATCCTCGCCTGATCGACGCCTGATCAGGACATGACAAGAACCCCCGCAGGGCCATCCTGCGGGGGTTTCTCATTTTCGGGTGATGAGGGGAGGCGCTTAGTTCGGCTCGCCCGAGGGGAGAGCGGGGGCTCTAATCTCGCGCCGCGCATGAAAGTGATGGCCCAAAATCTCCGCCGTGCGTTTCTGGCATCAGGTGATGTTAGGAAATGCTTAACCATGTGGCGTGCGCTGCGTACCGGTATCTTCATCGGGGTGTTCATCGGCGTGTCGGCCTGCGCCGCACTCGAACGAGACTGCACGGCCCCGGCGCAGGCACATTCCGTGCGCTGCTGAGGCTCGCTGGCCGGACCGCCATACCGGTATCCGCACGTGTTCAGAGGCCAAATGAATCGTGGCGGGGCAGGGGTTTTGTCCCTATCATGACGGATGCGGTGGCCAGCGGATGCGCCGCGTCTTGGGTCTAGAACCCCCTAAATGTTAGCCCTTTCCATTGTTGTCGTTCTGCTGCTCATAGTTCTGAACGGCCTTTTTGCCATGACCGAACTTGCGGTCGTGTCCTCCCGAAAAGCCAAGCTCGGCGCGCGTGCGGAAAAGGGTGACCGGGGAGCGGCGCTGGCGCTCAAGCTGTCCGAGGACCCCACCTCGTTCCTCTCGTCGATCCAGGTCGGCATCACCCTGATCGGCATTCTGGCCGGCGCCTATGGTCAGGCGGCCATTGCGGGTGAGCTGAACAGCTTCTTTGCCGCCACCGTGCCCGCGCTCGCGCCGTGGTCGGGGGTGATCTCAACGGCGCTGGTGGTCATCTGCATCACCTATGTCTCGCTGATCGTGGGCGAGCTGGTGCCCAAGCGCATCGCCCTTATCCACCCCGAGGGTGTGGCCTCGGTCATGGCGGCACCCGTGTCGGCGCTGGCGCTGCTGCTGAAGCCCTTCGTGCTGCTGCTGTCGGCCTCGACCTCGGCGATACTCAAGCTGCTCAACGTCAAGGACCGCGACGGCTCGGACGTCACCCAGGAGGAGGTCGAAACCATCTTGGCCGAAGGCACCTCTGCGGGCCTGATCGAGCCTGAAGAGCAGGAGATGATCGAGGAGATCATGCGCCTCGGTGACCGGCCGGTGCGTGTGGCCATGACCCCGCGCCCAGAGGTTTTCTGGATCGCGCTGGACGACCCCGAGGACATCCTGCGCGGCGAGATCCGCACCTGCCCCTATTCGCGCATCGTGGTCGCGCGCGAGAACGACGTCGACAACCCGCTGGGCGTGGTCCACAAGAAGGATCTGCTGGACTCCCTGCTCGACAACGGCGAATTCAACGTCGAGACGCTGGTGCAGGAACCGGCGGTGATCCCCCAGACCACCTCGGTGCTGAAGGCGCTGGAGATCCTCAAGGGCTCCAAGGTGCACATGGCCTTCGTGGTGGACGAGTATGGCGCTTTCGAGGGTGTCATCACCCCGACCGACCTGCTGGAGATGATCGCGGGTGACTTCGACGAAAGCCACGACGAGGCGGAACGCCACTTCATCCAGCGCGAGGATGGTTCGTGGCTGGTGGACGGACGCATGGACCTGGTCGAGCTGAGCGACGAGCTGGGCGCGGATTTCGGCGAGAGCGAGGGCTTTCACACGGTGGCGGGCCTGGTGCTGCATGAACTGTCGCGCCTGCCCGACGAAGGCGAGGTGCTCCAGATCGGCCGTTTCGAGATCGAGGTGGTGGACATGGATGACCGGCGCATCGACAAGCTCATCATCCGCCAGATCATCCCGCAGGAAGCCGCCACGGCGGACGGCTGAGGGCGGGCGGCGACAAAGCACGCGCGATGGGCCTGTGCGGCTTGCCCTTCGCGCGGGGCGCTGCTAAACGACGCGGCTCTGATCAGAGCGAGCGCGCCGTGGGGCAACCGGCTCTCCGGCGCGTTGTTCTTTGAGAGGATTCAGGGGAGTATCGGCGCTGCGCCGGTCCTCCGCACAGGAGTGTAGCTCAGCTGGTAGAGCATCGGTCTCCAAAACCGAGGGCCGGGGGTTCGAGTCCCTCCACTCCTGCCAGTTTCGTGCCCTGTTGGCGATCGGGCGGGCCGTGCCCATCTGACAGCTGCGGGGATGCATCAAAGAGAGAAGACTGGGTACATGGCTAGGTCCAAGGCTCCGGGCGGTCGCAACCGGGGCAAACAATCAGGCGCTTCGGCCCAGGTGGTGGAAGCCACTGCGGGCGAGGCCACGGCTGCGCCGCGCCGCAAAACCTCACCGGCCCAGTTCTTCAGCCAGGTCCGTGCCGAGGCGCGCAAGATCACCTGGCCAAGCCGCAAGGAGACCTGGGTCACTTCGGTGATGGTCTTCATCATGGTGGCGCTCGCCGCCCTGTTCTTCTGGGTGGTCGACCTGATCCTGTCGGCCGGCTTCCAGCAGATCATCTCGTTTGGCCGTTAGGTTTTAAGGAGTCGCGCGTGAACGACGCAGCGCCCAGCGATACCGGCTCTCAGCCGGTCTCCAATCCCCGCCACAAGTGGTACATCGTCCACGCCTACTCGAACTTCGAGAAGAAGGTGGCCGAGAACCTGCGCGAGCAGGCCCGTATGCTTGGCCTCGAAGAGCATTTTAGCGAAATCCTGGTGCCGACCGAGGACGTGGTGGAAATCCGCCGCGGCCGCAAGGTCAATGCCGAGCGCAAATTCTTCCCCGGCTATGTGCTGGTGAAGATGGAGATGACCGACGAGGCCTATCACCTGGTCAAGAACACGCCCAAGGTCACGGGCTTTCTCGGCTCGGGCGCCAAGCCGATCCCGGTGTCGGAGCGCGAGGTCCAGCAGATCATCGGTGCCGTCGAGGAAGGGGCCGAACGTCCCAAGCCCGTCATCCACTTCGACATCGGCGAGAAGGTCAAGGTCACCGACGGTCCGTTCGCCAGCTTCGATGGCGTGGTCGAGAGCGTGGACGAGGATCGTGCCCGCTTGCGTGTGGCCGTGTCGATCTTCGGCAGAGCCACTCCCGTCGATCTGGAATACGGTCAGGTCGAGAAGGTCGCCTGACGGCGGCGGCTTAACCGCAGTTCCGACGCATCCGTCACCGCCTGTGGCCTGCGGGATTTGCCTTGCGCGCCTGCGTCGGCTATAGGCCCGCCTTCGCCTGCCCGGGTCTGACCCGAGCGGGCCAAATCCGTGGGAGGGGCGCCACCCCGCACCACGGCTCACCGGCCCCGCGCTGATCGCGTGCGGGTCTCATACAGGAGAGCAAAATGGCCAAGAAGATTCTCGGCTATATCAAGCTGCAGGTGCCTGCGGGCTCCGCGACGCCCTCGCCGCCGATCGGTCCGGCGCTGGGTCAGCGCGGCGTGAACATCATGGGCTTCTGCAAGGAGTTCAACGCCCGCACCGAGAGCGTGCCCAAGGGCACGCCCCTGCCGACGGTCATCACCGTCTATCAGGACAAGAGCTTCACCTTCGTCACCAAGACGCCGCCTGCGACCTTCTATCTGAAGGAAGCGGCCAAGATTAAGTCGGGTGCCAACAAGACGGGCCGCGAGTCGGTCGGTCAGGTGACGCGCACCCAGCTGCGCGAGATCGCCGAAAAGAAGATGAAAGACCTCAACGCCAATGACGTCGAGGCCGCGGCCCGGATCATCGAGGGCTCGGCCCGCGCGATGGGCCTCAAGGTGGTGGAGGGCTGATCATGGCGAAGCAACCCAAGCGTATCAAGGCATGGACCGGCGACCGCGAGAAGGTGCTGCCCGTTGCCGAGGCCATCGAGATGGTCAAGTCCAACGCCAAGGCCAAGTTCGACGAGTCGATCGAGATCGCCGTCAACCTCGGCGTCGATCCGCGCCATGCCGACCAGCAGGTCCGCGGCGTGGTAAACCTGCCCTCGGGCACGGGCCGTGACGTTCGCGTCGCCGTGTTCGCCAAGGACGCCAAGGCCGATGAAGCCCGCGCCGCCGGTGCGGAACACGTCGGTGCCGAGGATCTGTTCGAGAAGATCAACGGCGGCTTCATGGACTTCGACCGCGTGATCGCGACGCCGGACATGATGGCTCTGGTGGGCCGTCTGGGTAAGGTCCTCGGCCCGCGCGGCCTGATGCCGAATCCCAAGGTCGGCACCGTGACGCCCAACGTCGGTCAGGCGGTCAAGGACGCCAAGGGCGGTGCCGTCGAGTTCCGCGTCGAGAAGGCCGGTATCGTTCACGCCGGCGTTGGCAAGGCCAGCTTTGCCAATGACGCCATCGAGGCCAACGTTCGCGCCTTCGTGGATGCGCTGCAAAAGGCGCGCCCGTCGGGTGCCAAGGGCACCTATGTGAAGCGCGTTTCGCTCAGCTCGACCATGGGTCCGGGCGTGAAGGTGGACATCTCGAGCCTTTCGGCCTGAGTTCACACGGCGCATCAACGTGTTAGGGGGCGGTGTGGTCACACACCGCCCCTTTTTCTTGGTGCGCGACGGTCAGGACCACACGCGAGGATTGCTAAGAGGGCGCCATCGCGGCAGTGTCACTGCGGCTCATGTCCGGGCCTTGGGGGGAGTCATCATGAAGATCACGGCGTTGGTGGCGGCTGTCTCGCTGCTCCTGGCTTCGGTTGTGCCTGCAATGGCCCAGTCTGCGGGCGACGGGCGCGGTGATCCGACACGTCGCGAGCAGCTGTCCAGAGACTACGTGACGCTGCAGTTCGGCGAGAGTCTGCGGGAAAACGCCCAGCTTATGACGCAGCAGTCGCTTGAGTTGATGGGCGATCTTTCATCGGAGGAAGGTGAGAGGTACCGGCGCTTCTTTGAAAGAAACATGCCGGGAATGGTCATCGAACTGATGACGGCGATGGGCGATGCCCTGGTGCCGATCTATGCCGAAGTCTACACCGAGGAACAGCTTGAGGCGCTGGTTGCTTTCTACAGCACGCCGATGGGCCGAGAGATCAACCAGATCACCATGCAGACTGCGGTGGCGCAGAGTCAGGCCATGGAGGCAGTACTGGTGACGTTTTTTACCAACTGGTACGTGAAAGTGTGCAACGAGTTCGGCTGTGATGATGCCGGCCCCTCGGCAGCATCCGGCCGGACCAGCAAATAGGCGCTTGCGCCAGCCTGGCGACGAAAGAATTAGGGTTTGCCCGCGGCAGGGCTTTCCCTTACCCCCACACCATCGAGACGGCAGGAGCGCGCATGTGACCCCGCCAGGGGTGCGCGCGCAGGTCATGAGGGCATAGTCGGATGGCATTGGCATTTCTGTTTCCCGGTCAGGGCAGCCAGGCGGTGGGCATGGGCGTGGCACTGGCCGAGCGTTATGAGCGCGCGCGCGCAGTGTTCGCCGAGGTGGATGACGCCCTGTCGCAGGACCTCTTTGCCCTGATGCGCGACGGGCCAGAGGAAACCCTGACCCTGACCGAGAATGCCCAGCCCGCCCTGATGGCGGTTTCGGCAGCCGTGATGGCGGTGCTGGCCAGAGACTACGGCATCGAGGCCGGGCGCGCGGCCTGGGTAGCGGGACACTCCCTTGGCGAATATTCGGCCCTGTATGCTGCGGGTGCCCTGTCGTTGGCCGACACCGCACGCCTGCTGAAGCGGCGGGGTCAGGCGATGCAGAAGGCTGTGCCCGTGGGCCACGGCGCCATGGCCTCGCTGATCGGGCCGAAGTCGGACCTGGACCTGGCCGAGGCGGCAGCGCGGGCGGGCTCCGAGGCGGGCGTGTGCGTGGTCGCCAACGACAACAACCGCGGCAATGTGGTGATCTCGGGCAGCAAGGCCGCCGTGGATCGCGCCATCGAGGCAGCCAAGGAAATGGGTGCGCGGGCCATTGCGCTGAACGTGTCTGCACCCTTTCACTGCCCGCTGATGCAGCCTGCGGCCGACGCCATGGCCGAGGCGCTGGCATCGGCCAGTATTGTGGCGCCGCATGTGCCGCTGGTGGCCAATGTGACCGCTCGGCCCGTCACCGACGCCGAGACCATCCGCCGCCTGCTGGTCGAGCAGGTCACGGGCCGCGTGCGCTGGCGCGAGAGCGTCGAGTGGATGGCAGGCGAGGGCGGCGTGACGCGCTTCGTCGAAGTGGGCGCGGGCAAGGTTCTGGCGGGCATGGTCAAGAGGATCGCGCCCGACGCCGAGGCGCTCTCGCTCAATACGCCTGAAGACATCGAGGCCTTTGCCGCCAGTTTGTGAGGCGCGCAGTCAGTCGGGCTGGCCGACACCATCCCTTATTCCCGATCATCACTGGAGAGCATCATGTTTGATCTGAGCGGCAAGACCGCCCTCGTGACCGGTGCCACGGGCGGTATTGGCGGCGCGGTCGCCCGAGCGCTGCACGCTCATGGCGCAGCTGTGGTCCTGTCAGGCACGCGCGAGGGGGTTCTGGCCGATCTGGCCGGGGAAATGGGCGAGGGGCGTGCGTTCACCGCTGCGGCCAACCTGTCCGATCCCGATTCGGTCGACGGCCTCGTGGCGCGTGCCGAGGAGGCCGCCGGTGCCCCGCTCGACATTCTGGTCGCCAACGCCGGTATCACCCGCGACGGCCTTCTGATGCGCATGAAGGACGAGGACTGGGACGCGGTGATCAAGGTCAACCTGGAAAGCTATTTCCGCCTGTCCCGCGCGGCGGTGAAGGGCATGATGAAGCGCCGCTCGGGCCGCATCATCGGCATGGCCTCGGTCGTGGGTGTGACGGGCAACCCCGGTCAGGCGAACTATGCGGCGTCCAAGGCTGGCATGATCGGCTTTTCCAAGGCCCTGGCCCAGGAAGTGGCTTCGCGGGGAATCACCGTGAACTGTATCGCTCCGGGCTTCATCGCCAGCCCTATGACCGACGTGCTTAACGATCAGCAGCGCGAGGCCATTCTGACCCGTATTCCCGCCTCGCGTCTCGGCACCGGTGACGAGATCGCGGCTGCGGCGCTCTATCTTGCGTCGGACGAGGCGGCTTACGTCACCGGCCAGACCCTGAACGTGAACGGCGGCATGGCGATGATCTAGTCTGCGCCGTTCAGGGGGCTTGCGGCCTTGTACGCTACCAAATGCATTTGTGCCTTCGGGAGGCTGTGCTAAAGGGCGCTCTTGGTATGCGCCGCCCCCTGGCGGACAGGGCCGAAAGCCCTTGCGAAACCAACGGCGTCGTGACACCCAAGGGTGTGAAGGCCGACGTAACGGCAACATCAAGAAGGCAAGACATTTATGTCCGATACACTCGAACGGGTCCGCAAGATCGTCATCGACCACCTCGACGTCGATCCCGGCAAGGTCACCGAAAAGGCCAGCTTCATCGACGACCTCGGTGCGGACAGCCTCGATATCGTGGAACTGGTGATGGCTTTCGAGGAAGCCTTCGAGATCGAGATCCCGGATGACGCCGCCGAGCACATCCAGACGGTCGGCGATGCGGTGAAATACATCGACGAGAAGAACGCCGCCTGATCGGCAGGCGAATCACTGTGTGACTGATTCTGCGGCCGCCGCGGCGTTCCCTCCGGGGTTCGCGGGCGGTCGCAGCCATTATGGGCGGGCCGCGTCGGGCGGCTTGCGCGAGCCACGGAAGGACAATCCATGCGCCGCGTCGTGATCACGGGCATCGGCCTTCTGACCCCGCTGGGTGCGGGTGTCGAACACACCTGGAAAGGGATCATCGAGGGGCGCTCGGGCTGCGGCCAGATCACCACCTTTGATACCGAGGGCTATGGCTGCACCATCGCCTGCGAGGTGCCCCAGGTGGACGGTCGCGGCGGCGGCGGCGCGGGCGTGCCCGGCAGTTTCGATCCCGAGCAGATCATGTCGGCCAAGGATCGCAAGCGTACCGACGATTTCATTCTCTATGCCATTGCGGCGGCCGACGAGGCCCTCAAGGATGCGAACTGGGCACCGCAGAGCGAGGACGATCGCTGTCGCACCGGGGTGATGGTGGGCTCTGGCATCGGGGGGCTCGGCCCCATCGCCGACACGGCCATCGAGCTGCGCGACAGGGGACCGCGCCGCGTCAGCCCCTTCTTCATTCCTTCGGCCCTGATCAATCTGGCCTCGGGTCAGATCTCCATCCGCCACGGCCTGAAAGGTCCGAACCACTCGGTTGTGACGGCCTGCGCCACCGGTGCCCACGCCATTGGCGATGCGGCCCGCCTGATCGCTCTGGGCGATGCCGACGTCATGGTGGCGGGCGGGGCGGAAAGCTCCATCGTGCCCATCGGCATTGCAGGCTTTCTGGCGTGCCGCGCTCTGGCCACCGCCTTCAACGACACGCCCGAGACCGCCTCGCGTCCCTATGACCGTACCCGCGACGGCTTTGTCATGGGTGAGGGCGCGGGCATTCTGGTGCTGGAGGAATACGAGCACGCCGTGGCGCGCGGTGCCAAAATCTATGCCGAGGTGGCGGGCTATGGCCTCAGCGGCGATGCCTATCACATCACGGCGCCGTCCGAGGACGGCGAGGGCGGCTATCGTGCCATGCAGATGGCGCTCGCTCGCGCGAACATCGCACCGTCCGACATCGACTATGTGAACACCCATGGCACCTCGACCATGGCTGACTGGATCGAGCTGCGCGCCGTCGAGCGCCTGCTGGGCGATCATGCCGCCAATGTGTCGCTGTCGTCCACCAAGTCGATGATCGGGCACCTGCTGGGAGCGGCAGGTGCGGTCGAGGCCGCCTTCTGTGCCCTCGCCATCCGCGACCAGATCGCCCCGCCGACCATCAATCTGAACGAGCCCGAGCACGAGGCCGTGGTCGACATGGTTCGTGACAAGGGCAAGGCTCGCCCCATCAATGTGGCGGTGTCGAACAGCTTCGGCTTTGGCGGCACCAACGCCTGCCTCGTGCTGAAGAAGGTCTCGTGAGCCGCCGCGAGGCGCGGCCCCGCTCCGGCCTGCTGGCCGGGCTGATGGGGGTGGTGGCGACGCTGTCGCTGCTGGCTGTCGCCGCACTCGTGTTTGCCTGGTCGGCCTATGTCGGGCCCGGCCCGCGCGCGGTCGAGGGCGATGAGACCGTGGTGGTGCTGGCTTCGGGGTCGGGCGTGGCCTCCATCGGCCAGAGGCTGCACGAGGCCGGTGTGATCCGCTCGCCGGAAATGTTCCGCCTTGCCGCCAGCCTGAGCGGTTCGGACCGACGCCTTCGCGCAGGCGAATACCGCATCGCCTCGCGATCCTCGCTGCGTGACGTGATCCAGAAACTGGTTTCGGGCGATGTGGTGCGCCACTTCGTGACCGTGCCCGAGGGCCGCGCCTCGGTGCAGGTCGTGGACATACTCATGGCCAATCCGGTGCTGACCGGCGAGGTTGAGGTGCCGCCCGAGGGCTCGGTTCTGCCCGACACCTATGAGGTGGTGCGCGGCGAGAGCCGGGCAGCCGTGCTTGCGCGCATGCAGCAGGCCCAGAGCACCCTGCTGGAGCGCCTGTGGGAATCACGCGCGCCGGACCTGCCCATCCGCACGCCTCAGGAGGCAGTCATTCTGGCGTCCATCGTCGAGAAGGAGACCGGCATCGATGGTGAGCGTGCGCTGGTGGCCGGCGTGTTCGTCAACCGCATGAGGCGGGGGATGCGGCTGGAGAGCGATCCGACGATCATCTATGGCATCACCCAGGGCAGGCCGCTCGGGCGTGGCATCCGATTGTCCGAGTTGCAGGCGCGAACGCCCTACAACACCTATCAGATCGATGGACTGCCGCCGACGCCCATCGCCAATCCGGGGCGCGCGGCGCTTGAGGCTGTCCTGAACCCGCCCCAGACCGACTACATCTTCTTTGTCGCCGATGGCACGGGCGGGCACGCCTTTGCCCGGACCTATGACGAGCATCTGCGCAATGTGGCGCGCTGGCGCCAGATCGAGCGGGAGCGCGCGGCTGCGCCCGCCGTGCGCCCTGCACCGCAGGATGAACCCCAGCCGCCCACCCAGCCGAGCCTGCGACCTGCCACTCCCGTAGAGGTGCCGTTCGAATGAGCGTGACCGGCATGACCGGATTTGGCCGCGCCCAGGGCGAGGGACATGGCCATGGCTGGGTGATCGAGGCGCGCTCGGTCAACGGCCGCACGCTAGAGGTCCGGCTGCGCGCACCGGGCGGCTTCGAGGGGCTGGACGGCGAGGCGCGCAAGCTGGCCCAGAGCCGCTTTCAGCGCGGACAGCTTCAGATCAGTGTCAGCCTGCGCCGACAGGAGGGGGCGGCTGACGTCTCGATCAACGCCGATGTAATGGGGCGCTACCTTCAGCTGGCCGGTGAGCTGGTGGCGCGCGGTGCGGCACCGCCCTCGGCTGACGGCATCCTGGCGCTTCGTGGCGTGATCGAGAGCGGCGAGGGCGAGGCTGATGCAGACACGCGCGCAGCCCTGCACGGTGCCATGCTTGCCACCCTTGAAACGGCGCTCGATGCACTGAAAGGGGCGCGCGATGACGAGGGCCTGCGTCTTGCACCGGTTCTGGCCGGGGTGCTCGCGCGCATCGAGGCGCTGGTGGACGAGGCCGAGAAGCAGGCGGCGGCCCAGACCGAGGCTGTTCGCGAGCGCTTCACACGCCGCGTCGAGGAACTGCTGCCTGATGCGGAAGACTATCGCGAGCGCGTCTTTGCCGAGAGCGCCATTCTGGCGGCGCGGGCGGATGTGCGCGAGGAGCTTGATCGCCTGCGGGTCCATGTGGCCTCGGCGCGCGACCTGCTGGGACAGGCGGGGACGGGTCGCAAGCTGGATTTTCTGATGCAGGAGTTTATGCGGGAGGCCAATACGCTGTGCTCCAAGTCTGCCACCTCGGCGCTGACCGCCGTGGGGCTCGACCTGAAGGCAGCCATCGAACAGATGCGAGAGCAGGTTCAGAATGTCGAATGACCGCACGCCGCGCCGCGGTGTCCTCCTGATCGTCTCCAGCCCTTCGGGCGCGGGCAAGACGTCGCTGTGCCGCCGCCTGATGAGCGACCATGGCGATCTGGTGCTGTCGGTGTCCATGACCACGCGCACCATCAGGCCGGGCGAGGTGGACGGGCGCGACTACAACTTCGTCTCCCCCGAGGAGTTCGAGCGCATGGTCGAGGCTGACGCCTTTCTGGAGTGGGCCGATGTGCATGGCTTCCGCTATGGCTCGCCGCGCGCACCCATCGAGCGGGCTCTGGCCGAGGGACGCGACGTGCTGTTCGACATCGACTGGCAGGGCGCACGAGACATCGCCCACAAGTGCCCCGAGGATGCGGTGCGGGTGTTCATCCTGCCGCCCAGCCTCGAGGAGCTGCACCGCCGTCTCGTCACCCGCTCGCAGGACGCGGACCACATCATCGAGCGCCGGGTCCAGAACGCCAAGGGCGAGATCGAGCACGCCGACGAGTTCGACTATGTGTTCGTCAATGACGACTTCGACCGCTCCTATGCCGAGCTGGCCCACATCTATCATGCCGAGCGCAGCCGCAGGCACCGCAACCTGTGGGTCGGCCCCTATCGTGATGCCCTGCTGAAGGAAGTCGTCTAGCGCCGCGCGAGCCAGGCGTCGGCCAAAGCGATGAAGCCCTCGACCGGCACGCTTTCGGCACGGGCGTCAGCGTCTATGCCGGCCGCAGCACACAGATCGGCCCCGCCCATGGCCTTGAGGCTTGAGCGCAGCATCTTGCGACGCTGGCCGAACGCCTTCGCCGTGATCTGCTCCAGCGCCTGAATGCGCTCGCTGGAGGGGGCATCGTCGCGCGGGACCAGATGCACCACGGCGCTGTCCACCTTCGGCGGCGGGGTGAAGGCGCGTGCAGGCAACTCCATCACCAGACGACAGTGACAGACCGCCTGAGCAATGATGCCAAGGCGCCCGTATGCATCCTCGCCCGTGCCCGCCACGATGCGCCGGGCGACCTCGTACTGGAACATCAGGATCATGGAGCGCGGGCGCCACTTCCCGGTCAGCCACTTTATGAGCAGCGGCGTGCCCACATTGTAGGGCAGGTTCGACACCACGTGGCCGCGCGCGCCGTCCAGAAGCTGCGTCTCGTCCACGCCAAGGGCATCCGCCTCGATCAGGGTGAAGCGGCCGGGCACATGGGGGCTCAGCTCATCGAGCAGGGCGATGAAGCGGCGGTCCTTCTCGATGGCGATCACGCGGCCCGCGTCGCTCTCCAGCAGGGCGCGTGTGAGGCCGCCGGGGCCGGGGCCGACCTCGATCACGGCATCGCCGTCGAAAGGCATGGCCTGACGGACGATCTTTCGCGTCACATTGAGGTCGAGCAGGAAGTGCTGGCCAAAGCTCTTGCGGGCCATGAGCCCGTGGGCATCGAGGCTCTCGCGCAAGGACGGCAGGTCAGCAGGCAGGCCCATCAGGCGGCCCCCGCAAGGGCACGCATGGCGGCCATACTGTCGGCCTGAACAAGCGCGGCGATCAGGCTGTCAGGACGGGCGCGTCCCTGTCCGGCGATGTCGAGGCCGGTGCCGTGGTCGGGCGAGGTGCGAACGACGGGCAGGCCCAGCGTGGTATTCACGCCAGCCCAGAAGTCGAGCGTCTTGACCGGGATCAGCGCCTGATCGTGGTAGAGGCACACGGCGGCGTCATAGCCTGCGCGGGCATCGTCGTGAAACAGGGTGTCGGCGGGCAGGGGGCCGCGAATGTCGATGCCCTCGGCGCGCAGCGAGGCCACGGCGGGCTCCAGGATGTCGCGCTCCTCGGTGCCGATCGTGCCTGCCTCGCCCGCATGGGGATTGAGCCCGGCCAGCACCAGGCGCGGGGCCTCCATGCCGAAATCGCGCTTCAGGCTGGCGTGGGCGACGCGGGCGGTGTGCGCGACGCGCTCGCCGGTGATGAGGCCGGGAACCCGGGCCAGCGGCTCGTGGATCGTGACCAGCACGGCGCGCAAGCCATGCGTGCTGAGCATCATCACAGGGCCGCGCGGACCATGGTGGGGCGCATCGCTACAGATGTCGGCGATGAACTCGGTGTGGCCGGGAAAGCGAAAGCCGCTCGCATAGAGACTGGCCTTGCCGATGGGCGCGGTCACCAGCGCGCTCGCAGAGCCTTCTAGGCACAGGCGCACGCCTTCCTCGACCCAGGCCATGATGCGCGCGCCGTGCGCCGGGTCTGGCCGTCCCGGCGTGGCGGGCGAGGGCAGGGGGCGGTCAAGAACGCGCAGGTGCCCGCCGCCGCCCCCGTCGAGAGAGGTGACGCGCTCGACCTCGGCTCCGGCAGCTTCCAGCGTGGCGGCATCTCCAATCACGATCCACGGACGCGAGAGGGCAGGCGCGGCGCGCCAGGCGGCGGCGATGATCTCGGGGCCAATGCCTGCAGGCTCACCCATGCTGACGACCAGCGGGGCGGGTGACGACGCGCTCAAGGCCGCCTCAAACCCCGATCAGGGGAAGACGACGGTGGCGTCGTCGCGCAGGTCGCGGATGTAGCGGCGCGCCAGCATCGAGAGCTGGGTGTTGATCAGGCTGTTCTCGACCTGCTGATAGCTTGGCACACCTGCCGCGCCGACACGGCGGTTGCAGACGGCAACCACATGGACGCCGAAGGGCGTGCGCACGGGGGCGCTGACAGTGCCGATCTCGGCCGAGCGGGCGATCTGCTGGAACTGGGGCGGCAGGTCTTCGATGTCCACCTCGCCGAGGTCCGAGCCGACCATGCCGCCCTGGGCACGGGCCGCGCCGATGATGCTGTCGCAGGTCTGGCCCTGACGAAGGGCGCTCAGGCGCTGGGCCGCGCTCTCGACTTCGGCCTCGCTGGCGGTCTCGGGCAACTGGATGGCGGCCTGGCGCAAGGTGGCATAGTTGGTGGCAGCGCCCGAGCGACGGTCGCGCACGAACAGGATGTAGACGCCGTCCTGAACCTGAATGGGGCGCGAGAGCTGGCCCGGCTCCATCTGCTGAACGGCGGCGCGCAGCTCGGGGCGAAGGTCGTCGAGCACGACCCAGCCGGCGTCGCCGCCGGACTCGGCGGAAGGCGCGGCCGAGAACTGGCGGGCGACAGCCTGGAAGGGCGCGCCTTGCAGCATCTGCTGCACCAGCTGGTTGGCACCATCCATGGCGCGCTGCATACCGCCGACACGCGCGGCCTCGATATAGACCTCGCCCAGCAGATACTGTTCGCGGGCGGCCACGCCTGCGAGGCGTTCCAAGGTCTGTTGCACCTGGGTGCGGCTGACGCGCGCGCGGTTGATGTAGCGGCCCTGAACCAGAATGCGCCAGCCTTCCTGCACGCGGATCTGCTCGCGCAGGGTTTCGGGCTGCACGCCGATCTCGGCCAGATAGTCGTAGTAGTCACGTGCGGTGACGCCGGACTGGCGGGCCATTTCCTCGATCTCGGCCTCGACGTCCTCGTCAGTCAGGCGCAGCTCGTAGCGCGCCAGCTCCTGCGCCTGGAGGCGTTCGTCGATCAGGGCGTTGAGGGCCTGACGCTGAATGGCGGGCAGGTTTTCCTCGGTCGGCTGCAGCTGGGTCATGGCTACCAGCAGCAGCATGCGTTGACGCAGGTCGAAGCTGGTGATCAGGCTGTCATTGACCAGGGCAACCACGCCTTCGGCAATGCGAAAGTCGGCCATGTCCACACGCCGGGTCGGCGAGCCTTCGGCGGCCGGATCGACGGTACCTGCCACGCTGCCCGTGGGCGGCGCAGGCTGGCTCTGGGCGAGCGCGGAAACGCTGAGCGGCCCCGCCGCAAGGGCGGCAACCGCAATACCGGCCATCAGCCGACCGGAGATGAAACGCGCTGAACGCATGGTGTGTCTTGTTCCCTCAGGAAGTCTTCTTGTGGAAGCTTCGTGCCCGAAGCCGTCCAGGCGCGCGCCGGGGCGCACTGTCGGCTGGAGATTCCTATTAGCGTGTACTTCCCAATGTGGCGAGGTTTAGGCGCACATAAACACCTTCGCTCACACCTCCGGGACCAACGCGGGTGTTGTCGCGGCGATAGCCGATCTCGAAGCGCAGGCAGTCGTCGTCGAAAACCACGCCGATCTCGGAGCGCGTCCAGGTGCGCAGCTCCAGATCGCTGATGGCGCGCCCGGCCACCCCCCAGTCGCCCGCCAGCATCTGCTGGCCCTCGACCTGCAGGAACTCGTAGTTGCGCGACAGCGGGCCAAGCAGGGGGTCGATGTTGAGATTGGGGTCGGACTTGTCGACGATGTAGCGCACTTCGGCGAAGTTGCGCGCGCTCCAGCGGGCGCTGAGCGCCGTCTCGGCGCGGCGCAGGTCGCCGTCCGGTTCGATCTGGGCGTGGCCCCAGGCATTCAGGTGCCGGGAGAACTCCACCTCGTAGCTGACCACCCAGTCCGACGATCCGCCCGCAAGGCCCGTGGGATCAAAGAGCGTGCCCGGCGGGGCTCCTGCCACCGGTTGCAGGAATCCGTCCTCGCGCTCGCTGCGGAAACTGCGCCCGAGAAAGAGGCTGGCCTGACGCCCCGCGCCCCAGTCGGCGGTAATGCGCGTGCCCAGCGTCAGGCGCGCGCCTCCCTCGTAGAGATCGCGGCCGGGAAAGCGGTCGGCGCGGAAAAGGGTCGATTCACTCAGCTCGAGGAACTGGCTGTCCTCGTTGGGAATGCGCGGGTCCAGCCTTGCGTCGGGCGACAGGGCGATCTGGGCCATGGGCTCGATGATCACGCTGGTGCCCGCGCCGAAGTCGCGGATCAGCGGATAGCGCAGGTCGAGCCCCGCCGTGGCATGGACGCGGCCGATGGAGGCATCCTCGCCCAGAGGACCGAGGTCGCTGATCTGATAGGCATCGGCGCGCGCGACCACGAAGGGCTCGATGCGCAGGCCCTGAGGGGTGATGATGACCCGGCGCCAGTCCAGCTCGAGCGAGGCGCGGCGGGTATCGACACCGGGCAGGCCGGGCGTGGCCGGAGGCGGTGCGCCGGGCGCGATGAAGCCGGGGCTGAGCACGGGGGAGCCCACATAGTCGCGCCGCTCCAGAGACACGGCGCTGGCGCGCACGCGCACCCTGCCGCCCGCGACCGGCCGCTCCAGATCCCAGCGCGCCTCGATCAGGGGCCCGACGATGGGCAAGGTGCCGTCGTCCTCGAAGATGTTGTCGACCGGGGTGACCGGATCGAACTGGGCCACGCGCAGGCTCTGGACCGTGAAGGCACCCAGACCCAGATAGCTGGAGCGGGTCTGGCGCTCGGCATAGACCTGGCTGATCAGGCGGCGCTCGCCCACCTCGTAGAGGCCGCGCCGCTCATAGACATCGGTGATGTCGTAGCGGTCGAAGAAGGTCTTGTCCGACACGCGCTCGAGCGAAAAACCCCAGCGCCACGGCCCGCTGTGGTCGAACGCGCCCGAGCCCAGCACATAGCCCCTGTGCTCATAGGGGCCGAAGCGCACGTTCTCCTCGTCGGGCGAGACGACGCCGTCATTGTTCAGGTCCGGGTCGCCGAAGTTGCGCTCCCAGGTGTAGCCGGTGCGGATATTGACCTGACCGGGGCCGAAGTGCCTGCGCCATGTCAGGTTCAGCAGCGGATTGACGCGGGTGTTGATCTGGGGGCTGACAACCAGGTCGTGTGAGGGTGAGAACACGAACAGATAGGGCTGTTCGTAGGACAGGCCGCGCCGGTCCGACAGGTCGAGAGTCCGGGGCATGAGGAAGCCCGAGGCGCGCTCGGCGCTCTCGTCGGGGTGCCAGAACACGGGCAGCCAGAATACCGGCACGCCGCCGACGCGGAACACCGCATTGCGATAGAAGATGGCGCGCCGCTCGCGGTCCTGCACGACCTGCTGGGCCTGGATCGACCAGGTGGGCTCCTTGGGATTGCCGTTCTCGTCACAGATGGGGCAGGGCGTGAACAGGGCGTAGTTCAGCTCCGAGACCATTTCGGACCGGCGCACGACGCTGGCGGCCATCAGCTTGATGCCCCCCTCCAGCCGCGTCGCAAAGCCCACGGCGATGCCCGCGCGCAGGTCTTCGTCCAGCTCCAGCAGGTCCGCATAGAGCACCGTGCCGTCAGGGTTGACCAGTTCGGTGTTGCCGCGCGCGGTGATCAGTCCGCTGTCGAAATCGTAGGTCACTTCGTCCGCACGCATGAAGCGTTCGTCAAAGCGCGCCAGCACGCCCTGACGGGCCGTGATGCGGTTGTCCTGCTGGCTCTGTTCGATCTCTCCGGCATCCAGATAGAGGCTGCCGGGCGTCAGGCCGTCGGACCCGCGCTCGCGAGATGCAGGCCCGCTGTCCTGTGCGCTGGCGGGCAGGGCCAGGGCGCCGAGCAGGAAGGCGCACGCTCCCGCCAGCAGCCGCTGGCGCAGGCGGTCAGGCTCGGGCAGGGACGCGGTGCGTGAAGGCATCATGATGTGGTGTCGTGCAGGCCCTCAGCGGCTTAGCCGTCTTCGGTATAAAAGAGCAAGGTGAATGCTGACAGGGCCGTCAGTATGGGCGGCAGCCAGGCGGCCAGCGCAGGCGGGATCACCTCGGCCGAGCCCATGGCCGATGCAAACTGGTTGACGAAGAAGAACAGAAAGCCCAGCGCCACGGCCGAAACGCTCATCAGGGCCAGATCGCCCAGCCGCAGGAGGCGCAGGGAAAAGGCCGCCGCCAGCAAAGACATGGCCGCATACATCAGTGGCGAGGCCAGAAGCTGTTGCAGGCGAAGGTGATAGGCGGTGGCCGAAAAGCCCGCGTTCTCGATGCGCGCGATCTGTGCCGGCATGGACCAGAAGGGGGTGGAGGCCGGGGCCATGAACTGCTGGAAGGCTTCCGAGGGGCGCAGACTCGAGGGCAGGTCCAGCGTGGCATAGCGCGTCGCCCGCTCGCCTGTGGAGGCGCCCACCGCCTCGGTCAGGCGCCAGCGTCCCGGCCCCAGCGCCGCCGTGGCCGCATCGATGCGCTCGCTGAACACAGGCGTGCCGCCCGGAGGCGAGGCGTAGATGAAGAAGGACACGTCGCTGAGCGTGCCGGTCGCGGGATCGCGCCGTGCGGCCCGTATGATCATCTGCCGCTGCCCGTCGCCCTCGCGCAGCCATACCGCGCGCGGATCGTCCGCACTGACCACTGAGGCGCTGGTGGTCAGGCGGGTGCGCTCGGTGCGCCAGACGCCGTCCATCCACGAGGCGGCGGGGCTGAGCACGCTGACGGTCACCACGCCAATAACCAGAGCCGCGACCGCTGCGGGAAACACGAAGCGCCATGCCGACACGCCTGCTGCACGCATGGCCACCAGCTCGCTGCGCCGGTTCAGCGACACGAAGGCCGCCAGGGTGCCGAACAGGAAAACGAACGGCAGAAGTTGCAGGATCACCATGGGCGACTTCATCAGCATCAGCCACAGCAGGTGAAAGGCGCGAACGTCCGCCTGAGCGCCGAGGGTGCGCGAGATCTCCACGAAGTCGATCAGCATCACCATGCCCGCGATGATGCCCAGCGCTCCGGCCAGCGACAGCAGCGTCTGTCGCAGCACATAGGCCTCGATGCGCGTGAGGGGCAGCAGGCGGGTCATGCGCGGGCCTCACGCCGGAACGGCAGGTGCCCAAGAGTCCTGCGCGCGCGCACGGAGCGGGCCGGCGCGCGCATCAGCAGGTGCAGTGACCCCCCGAGGGCGCCCAGGGGCAGCAGATACTGGAGCGGTATCAGCCACAGCGAAGAGGTGGACGCCGCCACGATCCCGTAGCCCAGCACGCGCAGGGTCACGAACAGGCCCGCCGCCGTCCAGATGCGCTTGCCATAGCCGCCCCGGCTGATCGCGCCTCCGATCACGGCGACCAGCGCCATGGCCATGGCGGCGAGGGTATAGAGCGGCGCGCTGATGCGATTGTGGGCCTCGGCCATCAGGGCCGTGCGATCGCCCACGTCCTCGAGCACCGCCGGGGAGGGATTGACCAGCTCGCTCAGCCACAGGTCGGAGTCCTTGTAGCGCGGAGGGCGCGCGGCCGGGATCACGCTGGAGAGGTCCAGCACATATTCCTCGAATGACAGGAAGTTGAGCACACCGCCGCCGGAAAAGGTCTGGGTCGAGCCGTTGCGCAGTGTCACGACCGGGCTGCCATCCACGCGCGAGAAAACGGCGGTGGCCGCGTCCCAGGTGGTCGCCCCCGACGGGGTGGTCTGATGGATGAAGACGTTGCGCATCAGGCCGTTCTGATCGACCTGCTGCACATAGACCGTCAGGCCGCTGCCGCTGTCCACGAACTGGCCCTCGCGCACCAGAACCGCAGCCAGCTCGGAGCGCACCGCATGGGTGGTATCGCGCACCTCCCTCTGGGCCCAGGGCTGAAGGAACAGGGTCAGCAGAAGGCCCGCCACGCTGGCCATGGCGGCGATGCGCATGGCCGGCGAGATGACGCGCCAGCGATTCATGCCAGCGGCAAAGCACATGATGATCTCGGAATCGCGGTGCATGCGGTTCAGCACGAACAGGGCGCCCACGAAGACGGCGATCGGCAGCACCACGGCCAGAAGCTGGGGCAGGGCCAGCAGGCTGAGCTTTGCGATCAGGAGGGGGCTTTGCCCGCGCTCGATGATCAGTTCGAGCTGGTCGAGACTGTTGGACAGCAGTCCGATGCCCGCGAGCGCGAGCAGGGCGGCCAGAACGCCTCGGCCGATCTGTCGGAACAGGTAGCGGGGAATCAGCATCGACGCGTGGGTCTCAGGACTTGAGGGTGTTTTTGGGGCACATACAACCGGACCGGTCTGTTGCCGTCACGCACCGGGCAGGGATATGTATTACACGTCCGGGCGCGCTGGCGACAACCAGCGTGCCCTTCGTATGCCAGAAGCGTCAAAAATCCTGCCACCTCAGAGCCGGATTGCGCACAGGAGTTGTTTCCATGAAGATCGCGTTCCGGGCTGCCCCCGAAACCAAGGGTATCGTTGCCGTTCCCGTTTTCGAAGGAGGCGAGCTGGGCAAGGCTGCCAGCCGGATCGACGAGGCTACCGGCGGGGCGTTGAAACGCGCTGTCGGCGCGGGCCGCTTCTCGGGAGAGCGCGACACGACGCTTGCGGTGGTGGCGCCCCAGGGCGTTGAGGCCGATCAGGTGCTGATGGTGGGTGCGGGCGCAAAAGCCGATTTCGACGCCGCAGCAGCCGAGGCATGCGGCGCGCGCGCCTATGCTGCCGTCAAGCTGTCCGGGGCCACGACGCTCAGCCTCGATTTCGATGCGGATGCCGATCAGGCCGCGCGCGCAGCCTTCGGGGCACGCCTGGCCGCCTATCGCTTCGACCAGTACCGCACGACCCAGAAGGCCGACAAGAAACCCTCGATCGAGGCGGTCACGGTGGTCAGCGCCGACGACAAGGCTGCAGCCAAGGCCTTTGAGCCGCTCTCGGCCCTGGCCGACGGCATCTTCTTTGCGCGCGATCTGGTGTCCGAGCCCGCCAATGTCCTCTATCCCGCCAGCTTTGCCGAGCGCTGCAAGGGCCTCGAATCGCTGGGCCTCAAGGTCGAGGTGCTGGGCGAGCCGGAAATGGAAAAGCTGGGCATGCGCACCCTTCTGGCCGTGGGTCAGGGCTCGGAGCGCGAGAGCCAGCTGGTGGTCATGCGCTGGGACGGCGCGCCCGATGACAAGTCCCCCCCCATCGCCTTCGTCGGCAAGGGCGTCTGCTTCGACACCGGCGGCATCTCGCTCAAGCCCGCCGATGGCATGGAGGAGATGAAGTGGGACATGGGCGGCGCCGCTGCGGTGGCGGGCCTGATGCACGCTTTGGCCGGGCGCAAGGCCAAGGCCAATGTGATCGGCGTGCTCGGCCTGGTCGAGAACATGCCCGATGGTCGTGCCCAGCGCCCCGGCGATGTGGTCATTTCCATGTCGGGTCAGAGCGTCGAGATCATCAATACCGATGCGGAGGGGCGTCTCGTTCTGGCCGATGCCCTCTGGTACACTCAGGAGCGCTTCAAGCCGAAGTTCATGGTCGATCTGGCCACGCTGACGGGTGCCATGATCATCTCGCTGGGTCTCGACTATGCGGGCGTGTTCTCGAACAACGATGCGCTGGCCGACAACATCCTTGATGCCTCGCGCAAGAGCGGCGAGAACGCCTGGCGCATGCCCATCCCGCCGTCCTACGATCGCATGATCGACAGTCCCATTGCGGATGTGAAGAACGCGGCAGGGCGTCCGGCAGGCTCGATCACCGCAGCCCTGTTCCTGCAACGCTTCACCAACAATGTGCCGTGGGCCCACATCGACATTGCACCGACCGCCTGGGTGAAGGACTCCCGGCGCGCCATCGTGCCTGACGGTGCCACCGGCTTTGGGGTGCGTCTGCTCGACCAGATGGTGGCCGATCACTACGAGGCGTGAGCGCATCGTGAGCAGCGAGCCGGACAGGCGTGAGGCCAGCGGCGGCGAGGTCTGGTTCTATCATCTGGAACGCTCGGGCGTGGAGCAGATCCTGCCCGAGCTTCTGGCCCGCTGTGCGGCACAGGGCTGGCGCTCGCTGGTCAGCGCGGGCGAGCGGGTCGATCTTGATGCGCTCAGCCACGCCCTGTGGTCGTCGCGGCCGGAAAGCTTCCTCGCCCACGGCCTCGCCGGAGGGCCGCACGATGCGCTCCAGCCGGTCCTGCTGACACACGGTGGCGATAACGCCAACGATGCTCAGGCTCTGTTCATCCTGGGCGGTGCCAATCTGCCGGATATGGCACCCTTTGCCCGCACGTTCGTTCTGTTTGACGGCCGGATCGACTCCGAGCTGGAATGGGCGCGGTCTCTGTGGCGCCATCTTCGCGAGGCACACGGCCATATCGCCTACTGGAAGCAGTCGCAGAGCGGACGATGGGAAAAGACGGCATGACCAGCAGCACAGCGCGCGCGCAACTTCGGATCATCGCCCTGACGGCCCTTGCGGCAATGACCCTGGCCGCCTGTGGTGGCCCTGCGTCGGCACCGCGCACGCCGGGCGTGAATTATTCTGCCGCGAATCTCCCTGCGCCTCAGGTCATCGAGGAAGCGGCCGAGAACCAGCCGGTGGGCTCGCGCATGCCCAGCAATCCCGACCTGTGCCGTGCGTCCGAGCTTCGCTGGCTGATCGGCCAGCCGCGAAGCGAAATCCCCGTGCCTGTCGAGGTCGTTACACGCCGTGTGACCTGCACCACGTGTCCGGTCACGCGGGACTTCTCGCCCTATCGTCTCAACATCTTCTATGACCAGTCCACCGGCATCGTTCAGGACGTTCGCTGTGGCTGACGCGAAAGGACCAAGCATGATCGCCCAACGCCTCAAAGCGCCGCTGTTCATGAGCCTCATGGGCGCAGCCACCCTCGGTTTCGCGGCCTGCGCACCCCTGCCGGAGGATGAGCCGATAATGAACGGACCGCCCTCCGAGCCGGTCTGCCATGCCGATCGCTACCAGTATCTGGTGGGTCGCAACCGCAGTGAAATTCCCCAGACGCCTGCCGGAGCGAACTGGCGCGTCGCGTGCACCACGTGTCCCGTCACCATGGACTATCGCGGCGACCGGATGAACATCTTCTACAACGAGCGCACCGGCATCATCGAGCAGGTGCGCTGCGGCTGATCCTTACGGGCGGCCTGTTTCGCCTTGCCAGCGCCTCATTTCGCTGAATGCTGTTCGGTGGTCTTGAGGGAGGGAAGGGCATGCAGCGCCTGCTGGAAAAGTTCGTCGTCGCTTTCGTGATCGCGGCCATGGGGTCTGCCCCTGTCGTCGCGCAGCCGTCTTCGCGAGGATCCCAGTCTCAGGGCGTGATGCCCAGCTTTGCGTCGGAGGACGCGCTGTGGGCTTTCCTTGAGCTCGAGGACGACGAGGACGAGGACTACAGCGAAGAAGCGCTGGACAACGCCTACGCACCTCCGCCTCCGGCACCGCCGCCACCTCCGCCGCCGCCCACGGCCAGTGCGCCTTCCGCCGCGCCGTCAGGCCAGGTCGTCGTGACCAGCAGCCGCGTCACGCCCTCTGCCCCCGACAACCCGAACATCACCAACAACCAGATCGAGGGCGTGGACGAAGGCGGCATCGTCAAGGTCAGCGGCGACTATCTGATCATCCTGCGCCGCGGGCGGCTGTTCAGTGTCTCGACGCGGGGCGGGACGCTGAGTGCGATAGACTCGATCGAGGCCTATCCGCCCGGCGTCAATGCCCGCAACGACTGGTACGACGAGATGCTGATCTCGGGCGACATGGTGGCGGTGATCGGCTTCAGCTATCGGCGCGGAGGCACCGAGGTGAACCGTTTCCGCCTGTCGCGGGACGGGCGCTTCACCTTCATCGACGCCTATCACCTGCGCTCGAACGATTATTATTCCAGCGAGAACTACGCCACGCGCCTCGTGGGCAATCGCCTGATCGTCTATGCGCCGCTCGAGCTGCGCGGGCGCAACAATACGCTGCCGGCCATGAGCCGCTGGCAGACAGGCCGCGAGCGCCCCGACTTCCAGACCATCGTGCGCCCCAGCCGCATCTTTGCGCCGACGCCGTTGATGGAAGATCCCTCGAGCTTTTATCCGGTCCTGCACACGGTGATGCGCTGTGACCTGACTGCGCCCAGCATGACCTGCGACTCCACCGTGGTGCTGGGCACCAACAGCCGGGATTTCTTCGTGTCCCAGAACGCGGTCTATGTCTGGACGGGGGTTACGCGCGGCACGCCCATCGAGGAGTCCAGCGCCTTTCTTTACCGCATACCTTTTGACGCTGGCGAGCCGCTGGCGGCACGGGTGCGCGGCAGCACGATCAACCAGTTCTCGTTCAGTCCCAACGCCGAGGCCGGGCGCCTAGATGTTTTCGTGACATCCCAGGGCCACGGCAGCGGCATGTGGGCATCGGAGTTCGCTAGGGGCACGCCAGCTCTGCTGCGTCTGCCCATGAGCCGCTTCGGAGATGGCTCGGCCATGCCCGTGTTCGAGGACTATCAGGTGCTGCCCTCGCGTCGAAATGGCAACTTTTCGGACCCGCGCTTTGTCAACGGCTGGCTGCTCTATGCCGCCAGTTTCACGGCGAGCGAGGGCGGCAACGGCTATGAGCTGACCGCCGTGCCGGTCTCTGGGGGCGAGCCCGTCCATTTCCCTTACACAGAGCGAATCACCCGCGTCGATCAGCTTGGCCTCGACGCCATCGTCGTCAGCGGAGTCGGGCGCGTGGTTTTCGACACGGTGGACCTGTCCAGCCGCAGCGCACCGCGCCTTGCCAGTCAGTATGTCGAGCCCGATGCGCGCGAGGGCGAGAGCCGAAGCCACGCCTTCTTCTACCGTCCCGACCGGGATGCCCGCGAGGCGGAAAGTGGCATTATCGGCCTGCCGGTCATGGTGCGGGGCCAGCCCGGTGCGGAGAACCGGCTTGGCCTCGGCTCGGCGGACATGCTGTTCCTGCGGCGTCAGAATCGCGAACTGTCCGAGTTGGGGCGCCTGTCTGCCAGCCGCGGTGGACGCCCCGCCGACGCCTGCGTGGCCAGTTGCGTCGACTGGTATGGCAATGCCCGGCCGATCTTCCTTGGCGAGCGCATCTTTGCCCTGATGGGCTATGAGCTGATCGAGGGCACGGCCAGCGCCGGGGGCATCAGGGAGGTGGGCCGGGTCAATTTCGCGCCTGCCATCGGCCCGGTGGCAAAGCCCGTCGCAAGTCAGTAGGCTGAGAGTCGGGCCGGGCGCGAGAGGCGGGCCGTCCAGGGGGAAATCATGGAAACCGGAACGGTCATTGCACTGGCAGCCTATTTCGCCCTGATGCTTGGCATCGGCCTTTATGCGTGGCGCAAGTCCACCTCGGACGTCAGCGGCTACATGCTGGGCGGTCGCAGGCTCGGCCCGGCGGTGACATCGCTGTCGGCGGGGGCCTCGGACATGAGCGGCTGGATGCTGCTGGGCCTGCCCGGCGCGCTCTATGTCTCGGGCCTTTCGGATGCCTGGATCGCCATCGGCCTGTTCATCGGGGCGCTGGCCAACTACCTGATTGTGGCACCGCGCCTGCGCGTGCACACCGAACTGGCCAGCAACGCCATCACCATCCCTGACTATTTCGACAAGCGTTTTGCCGACACCTCGCGCCTGCTACGGGTGATTTCGTCTGTGGTGATCGTGATCTTCTTCACACTCTACACCTCCAGCGGACTGGTGGCGGGCGGCAAGCTGTTCGAGACGGCGTTCACGCTGGATTACACCTGGGGCCTGTGGATCACGGCGGCCGTTGTGGTCGCCTACACCATGATCGGCGGCTTCATGGCGGTCAGCCTGACCGACTTCGTGCAGGGCATCATCATGTTCGTGGCCCTGATCGTGGTGCCTGCGGTGGCATTGACCAGCCTGGGCGGCATCGGGCCGACCGCGGCCACTCTGGCCGAGATCAACCCGGACCTGCTGACCCTGACGACCGGGGTCACGGTGGTGGGCGTCATTTCCGCCATGGCATGGGGATTGGGCTATTTCGGCCAGCCCCACATCATCGTGCGCTTCATGGCCATCCGATCGCTCAGGGACGTGCCCGCCGCGCGCAACATCGGCATGAGCTGGATGGCCGTCACCCTGATCGGTGCGCTGGCCACGGGCCTCGTGGGCCTCGCCTACGCCACCACCAACAACCTTGAGGTCAGCGATCCCGAGACCATCTTCATCATCCTCTCGGACGTGCTGTTCAATCCCTATGTGACCGGCTTCCTGCTGGCGGCGATCCTGGCGGCGGTGATGAGCACCATCTCAAGCCAGCTTCTGGTCTCGTCCAGCTCGCTGACCGAGGACTTCTACGCCTTGTTCCTGCGCAGGCAGGCGGGGCAGGGCGAGCTGGTCATGATCGGGCGCCTGTCGGTCGTGGCCGTAGCGCTGGTGGCCATCGCCCTGGCATGGAACCCCGAAAACAATGTGCTGGGCCTCGTCGCCAATGCCTGGGCGGGCTTTGGTGCCGCCTTCGGCCCGCTCGTCATACTGAGCCTGATGTGGCGGCGCATGACGCGAAACGGCGCTCTGGCGGGCATGATCACCGGTGCGGTGGTGGTGCTGTTCTGGATCTATGCGCCGGTGCTGGAAGACGGTGCCACGCTGTCGAGTGTGATCTACGAGATCATTCCCGGCTTCATCGCCAGCGCCCTGGCCATCGTGATCGTCAGCCTGATGGGCCGCGAGCCGCCCGAGTCCGTGCGAGTCACCTTCGATCAGGTCCAGGCGATCCTGAAGGGCGAGCGGGCCTAGAAGAACACCGCAAAGCCGGCCACCAGCCTGCGCTCATACGCCCGGCCGAGATCGCGCTCGCTGTTGTCGTAGTAGCGCACGTCGAGGTCGATGGTGCGTGTCAGCGCAAAGGTCACGCCCGCGTTCCAGGCCGTGTAGTCGGCGCCCAGCTCCTGTTCGCGCCTGCCAATGGCCGCGGAAACCTCCGTCCGGGGCGAGACGGCCCAGCCGACTTCCGCCTCGGCCCAGGTGCTGTGACCGCCGTTGGTAATGCTGCGGGGCGTGTGTTCAAGACGCACGGTTGCCGTAGCCGGTCCGATGCCGCGACGCGCCCGCGCGATCACCTGCCACTGGCTGTCGCGCCCGCCGGGCAGGCCGCGCAGCATCTGCTCGTGCTCGATGGCAAAGGTCATGTCGAAGCCCGCGATCTGGGGGCGGATGCCGATCATGGTGCCGATCTCGATGTCGCCGCCCGCGCCGCGATCCACGGTCTCGACCTCGCCCTGGATGAACCAGCTACCGCTGGCGCTCTCCCACTCGATCAGGCCGCTGACAAAGGGCTGGCCATTGCTCTTGCTCACGCCCTTGGAGCGATTGTCGCTGGCGATCTCGATGGCGCCGGACCACTGACCGCCGGCTGGCTGGGCCAGGGCGGTGGCGGGCAGGGCGAGGGCGAGCAAGGGGGCAGCGCAGATGAGGGCGCGGATGATCGACATGGCGGCAGAACCTTCGAGACCGGAAAAGTTGGCAGGCTCCTACACGAAGCTCTGTGAACTGACAAATGCGTCCACGGCCTCGCGGTATTCCTCGCGCAGACGCTCGACCAGTTGCGCGGTGCCCGGCACGTCGGCGACCGCACCGGCGCCCTGACCGGCAGACCAGACCGTCTTCCAGGCCTTGGCTTCCTCACCCATGTCCAGCTTGTGCTCAGGCAGGGTCTTGGGATCGATCCCGTTGGCCAGCAGCGAGGCGGTGAGGAAGTTGGCCGGTATGCCGGACACCGCAGGGGTGTAGGTGATGTCCATGGAGCCGGCCTCGACGATCATCTGCTTGTATTCGGGCTGAGCCGCGCTCTCGCTCGTGGCGATGAAGCGCGTGCCCATGTAGGCGAAGTCCGCGCCCAGCATCCGCGTGGCGGCCACGTCGCGCCCCGTGGAGATGCAGCCCGACAGGATCAGAGTGCCGTCGAAGAAGCGCCGCACTTCCTCGATCAGCGCAAAGGGATGAACCACGCCCGCGTGGCCGCCCGCGCCGTTGGCCACCATGATCAGGCCATCGACGCCAGCCTCGGCCGCCTTGCGCGCGTGGCGGACATTGGCGATGTCGTGGAACACCACGCCGCCGTAACCGTGCACGGCGTCGACCACCTCGCGCACCGCGCCCAGCGAGGTAATGATCAGCGGCACCTTGTGCTCGACTGAGACCATCATGTCGGCCATCAGGCGCGTGTTGGTCGGGTGGACGATGTGATTGACGCCGAATGCGGCGGCATCGGGCTTGAGGCGCGACTTGATGTCTTCAAGCCACTGGGCATAGCCCTCGGTCGTGCGCTGGTTCAGGGACGGAAAGGTGCCGATGATACCGGCGTTGCAACTCTCGATCACCAGATCGGGCCCCGAGACGAGAAACATGGGGGCGGCAATCACCGGCAGGCGCAGGCCGTTCTGAAGCTGTGCGGGAATGGCCATGAAGCATCGTCTCCTGAGCAGGGTTTTCTTTGACTATGCATAGCGAGGCTTTCGCCCTTGGCCTAGCCATGAATGCGGCGTCGGTCTATGCGGGCAGACATGACCACGGACACGTCCTCACTGACCCAGCTCGGTCGCCCCAGCGCCGGTTTCGAAAACCCCGAGGCCGCCTCGCTGGAGAAGGTGCCGAACCCCCATCCCGACACGAACTATGTGGCACGCTTCGTGGTGCCCGAGTTCACCTCTCTGTGCCCCGTGACCGGCCAGCCGGATTTCGCGCATCTGGTCGTGGACTACTGCCCTGATCAGTGGCTGGTGGAGTCCAAGTCCTTCAAGCTGTTCACCCAGGCGTTCCGCAATCACGGCGCGTTCCACGAGGACTGCACGATCTATGTCGGCAAGCGTCTGGTGGAGACTCTGGCGCCGCGCTGGCTGCGCATCGCCGGATACTGGTACCCGCGCGGCGGCATACCCATCGATGTCTTCTGGCAGAGCGCACCGGTGCCCGAAGGGCTGTGGGTTCCTGATACGGGCGTCGCCCCCTATCGCGGACGCGGCTGATGACCGGGAGGCAGGGCGGCCTCCCCCTCGAAGTGCAGGGTCGTCGCTGGCTGGAGCAGTTGGAGCGGAGCTGCGCGGGCACCAGGCTAGGGCGCGCGGCATTCGAGTTCCTGATGTTCGGCATCAAACAGGCCTGGGCCTGTCTGTTTGGCGGCGCCATGCTGGCCCTGCTGCTTGCAACCCACCTGCTGTGGCCGGACGAGGCGTGGCTGGCGCGTTACGACTTCCTGTTCATCGGCGCGCTGCTCATCCAGATCGCCATGCTGGCCCTGCGGCTGGAGAGCCTGTCAGAGGCGCGTGTGATCCTGCTGTTCCACGTCGCTGGCACGGTGATGGAGCTGTTCAAGACCTATCACGGATCGTGGATCTATCCTGAGGACAGCGTGCTGCGCCTCGGCGCGGTGCCTCTGTTCTCGGGCTTCATGTATGCGGCTGTGGGCAGCTACATCGCGCGCGTGCAGCGCATCTTCCACATCCGGGTCAGGCACTATCCGCCCCTTTGGAGCACCTGGGTGCTGGCGGCGGCGATCTATGTCAACTTCTTTGCCCATCACTGGCTGCCCGATGTGCGCGTTGCCCTGTTCGCCGCGACCCTTCTGCTGTTCGGGCGGGGCTGGTTCTACTTCACAGCCAACAGGGCGCGCCGAGCCATGCCGCTGCTGTTGGGCTTCCTGCTGGTGGCGCTGTTCATCTGGTTCGCCGAGAACCTGGGCACCCTTGCCAACGCCTGGGTCTATCCCGAACAGGTGCAGGGCTGGCGGCCGGTGTCGCTGCACAAGCTGGGAAGCTGGTTCCTGCTCATGATCATCAGCGTGGTTCTGGTGTCGATCGTCCATCGTCCGATGCCGGAGCCTGAGACAGCCAGGTGACGTGTGCGTGCGCCTCGGGCCTCGCGCGCTCCAGTGCGGGCTCGGTGGCCGTGCCGATGTGAATGAAGCCCGCGATGCTTTCGCCTTCGCTGACACCTAGAATCGCTAGGGCATCGGCATCATAGCTGTACCAGTCGGTGATCCAGCTTACGCCATAGCCATGGGCCAGCGCCGCGTGCGACAGGTTCATGCACAGGGCACCTGCCGACAGGGCCTGCTCCCACTCCGGCACTTTGTGCTCGCGAACAGGCGTGCTCAACACCATCAGGGTGACGGGCGAGGCGGTCAGTTTCCTCAGCACGGCCAGGGCCTTTGCTGGATCGGGCTGGCGCGCGGCGAGCGGTTCCAGCCGCCCGGCGATTCCGAGCCGCGTCTGGCGGTCCATGACCACGATGCGCCAGGGGGCCAGCTTGCCGTGGTCGGGGGTGCGCAGGCCAAGGGCGATGATCGCCTCGAGGTCGGCGCGATCAGGCCCGGGCGCAGCGAGGGCCTGGGCGGGATGAGAGCGGCGCTGGCGCAAGTGATCGATCACCGCCTCGTTGCGGAGGGGCAGGGGCAGTGGCGTGCCGAGGGCGGGCTGTGGCAATGTCATGCACCATAGATAGAGAAGCCTTCTCCATGACCCAAGAGAGCCGCGAGGGTGCCGCACGCCGCAAGGACCAGGCTGATTTCAGCGCGCCGCCATGGCAGCAGGGCCTGTCACTGCCTCCGCCGTGGCGCGATGGCGGGCGGCGGCGCGTCTATGGCAATGACTGGCTGGTGCTCGACGAGCATGAAGCGGTGGCACCGACGGGCCACGGCGCGCTCTACGGGGTAATGCGCCCCACCAAGCTGGCGGTGGGGGTGTTGCCGATCCACGACGATGGCAAGGTCCGGTTTGTGGGCCAGCACCGCTTTCCGCTGATGAACTTCGTATGGGAGATACCCGAAGGCGGGGTCGAGGCAGGCGAGGCACCTCTGATGGGCATCAAGCGCGAGCTGGCCGAGGAGACGGGATTGAAGGCCGGGCACTGGCGCGAGGTGCTGCGCCTCGAGACTTCCAATTCGGTCACGGACGAGCAGGCGATCAGCTGGATTGCCTGGGGCCTTGCGCCCGCCGATGCCGCCGATCCCGACCAGACCGAGGCCCTCGTCAGTGCCGATGTGCCCTTCCGCGAGGTGCTTGGTGCCATCGCCCGTCATCAGGTGCGCGATGCCATCACGGTTGCAACGGTGCTGCGCGCCTACCAGATGGCAGTGGAGGGTGACCTGCCCGGCCCGCTGGCCAGGGCGATGCTGAGGTGAGCCGTGTGCAGGCGAGCTCTGCCTGATGACTGTGATAGACTGACGCGCAAACAGGCCAGGGAGGCTTGATCCATGTCGGCTGCTGCCAAACCCGATCTGAAGCTCGTGGGCACCTCGCCGGGGGGGTGGGAGGCGCTGCGCGCGGCCGCAGAAGCGACCGCACGGGCCGAGCCGCGTCTGGCCTCCCATCTGGATGCCGCCATCCTGTCGCGCAAGGATTTCGCCGGAGCCCTGTGCGTCCAGATCGCGCGCAAGCTGGGCGACACGGACCTTCCGGCCATGAGCGTGCGCGAGGTCTGCGAGGAAGCCGTCGCAGCCGATCCCGCGATCGTGTCTGCGGCCATGGCCGACCTCGAGGCGGTGCTCGAGCGTGATCCCGCCTCCAAGGGGCCGCTTCAACCGTTCCTCTACTTCAAGGGCTATCAGGCCTTGCAGGCGCACCGCGTCGCGCACTGGCTGTGGCGCGAGGGGCGCGAGGTGCTCGCCTTTCACTTCCAGAGCCGGGTGTCCGAGCTGTTCCAGGTGGACATCCACCCCGCTGCGCGCCTTGGCCGGGGGCTGTTCTTCGACCACGGCACGGGCATCGTCATCGGAGAGACGGCGGTGGTGGGCGATGACGTCTCCATGCTTCATGCCGTGACGCTGGGCGGAACGGGTGCCGAGCGCGGCGACCGCCATCCCAAGATCGGCAACGGCGTGCTGCTGGGAGCCGGGGCCAAGGTGCTGGGCAACATCACCGTAGGTGACGAGGCCAAGGTCGCTTCCGGCTCGGTAGTGCTCAAGCCTGTGCCTGCGCGCTGCACCGTCGCGGGCGTGCCTGCGCGGCTGGTCAACTGTCCTGCGGGCGAGGCACCGGCGCGCACCATGGATCACACCCTTGCCGAAGTGGTGTATGATTTCGTGATCTAGGACGGGCCGCGCGCCTTCCCCTTTGGATGCGAAGCCTCTAGGGTCCGGCCCCTGTCGCGGTGCGCGAACCAAGCTCGCCGCGCGCGAAAAAGCTGTCAGCCGATCCGAGGAGGCCCCCGTGAACGAGACCGATATCCGGCGCATCGAGGCGCACCTCAAGCGCACCTTCAACACCGGCGGCATCAAGCTCAAGGCCCGCCCCAAGCAGAACGACTCCGCCGAGGTCTATGTGGACGACGAGTTCATCGGCGTGGTCTACAAGGACGAGGACGACGACGGCTCCTTCACCTTCCAGATGGCGATCCTGGCCGAAGACCTTGAGGCCTGAGGCGAGCTGACGGTGCGGGCCTGAGTGCCATGCGCGCCGTCTGACAGTTCGATGCAGGATTTCACGGAAAAGGGGCGGCACCCGAGGTGCCGCCCCATTGTCCGTTCGGTTGTCCGTTCGGTTGTCCGTCCGGTATGGCCGGGAGCCGCCGGGCCGGGGCTCAGCGCCCGAACAGCCAGGCAAAAAAGCCCTTCTTCTTCTCGGCCGGCCTCGCGGCAGATGAAGGGGGCGACGACGCGCCAGCAGCGGTGGAATGCGCGGCCGAGGCGGCAGGCTGGGCCTTAGGAGGCGCCACAGGCGTGGTTGCAGGCTTGGGAGCGGCAGGCTTGGCAGCGGCAGGTTTGGGCGCAGCGGGCTTGGAAGCCGCCGTTTTCGGGGCCGCAGACTTGGGCGCGGCGGGCTTCCTGGCAGCAGCGGATTTGGGTGCAGCAGATTTGGCCGGTGCCGATGCCTTCGCAGCGGTTTTGGTTGCAGGGGCCTTGGCGGCAGCCGCCTTCGGTGCCCCAGTCTTGCTGGCAGCCGTCTTGCTGGCGGCCGTCTTGCTCGCGGCCGGTTTGGCAGCGCTCACGGGCTTTCTGGCAGCAGCGGTCTTGGGCGCAGCAGCCCCGGCCGGTGCCGACGCCTTAGCAGCGGCAGGCTTGCTGGCGGCAGTGGACTTGGCGGCAGCGGGCTTCTTGGCTGCTGCAGGTTTTTTGGCTGCGGCGGTTTTAGGCTTGGACGCGGACGCAGTGTTCGACGTAGACGGACTCTTGGCCATGATCTCCCCGACCCCTTCGGTTGGATTCCCTGAACGCAAGGCCCTCAAGCCCGGTTCCGATTCGACAGCATAACGGCGTTTCAGAAATGTCCGAGTCCGCAGTTCAAATTATTGCCCACGGGGCGCGTGCCGTCGCCGAGGCCGCCGCTGCGGCACTGGACAACGACCCGCTGGTCGAGGGCGCGACCTATTCCATCCTCGAGGAGGACGAGGACCGGGGCATCTGGCGCATCGATGCCTTTCCCACCAGCCAGGCCGAGGCGGATCTGATCGTCGAGCGTCTGAGTGCGCATGAGGCGCTGCGGGTGCGGGTCGAAAAGCTGGCCGATGCCGACTGGCTGGCCATGTCGCTGTCGGGCCTGCCGCCGGTGCGCGCCGGTCGCTTCTTCGTCTATGGACGCCACGATCAGGGCCGGGTGCCGAGCCATGTCGTGGACCTCTGCATCGATGCGGGCGCGGCTTTCGGCACCGGTCACCACGGCACCACCATCGGCTGCCTCGAGGCGTTCGACGAACTGCTGAAGCGGCACCGATTCGATCGCGTGCTGGATGTCGGCGCAGGCACCGGCGTGCTCGCCATCGCCGCCGCCCGCACGGGCAGCCGCATCGCCGTGGGCACCGACATCGATGCGCCCTCGGTGCGCATATCGAACGAGAACGCGCGCCTGAACCGTGCTCATGCCCGGTTCTTTCACGCCTCGGGCCTGACTGATCCGAATATCCGGGCGCACGCCCCCTACGATCTGGTGTTCGCCAATATCCTCGCCCCGCCGCTGGTCGCGCTCAGCCTCGACATCACCCGCGCGCTGCGGCCGGGCGGCTACGCCATACTGTCCGGGCTGCTGCGCTCACAGGAGCGCAGGATCATCGCGGCCTATCGCGACAAGGGCATGGTGCTTGAGCGGCGCATCCACCACGATGCGTGGAGCGCACTGGTCCTGCGCAAGCGTTGAGCCGGGCCGTAACAGCGACACGGTCCGCCCAGGAGTGGTGCGGCTAGAGGGACTCGAACCCCCACGGTTGCCCGGTAGGACCTAAACCTACTGCGTCTACCAATTCCGCCATAGCCGCGGCGCGAAGTCCGCCCTCTTAGCCCGCCGTGGGGGCGGCCTCAAGCGATCAGACCTTGCGATAGATCAGGCTGATGTTGTTGGCGGGCATGGCGATGCGGGCTGTCTCGATCAGGCCATGCTTCCGCGCCACGGAGGCGACCTGTTCGCGCTCGCGCAGACCCCAGCGGGGATCACGAGCCTTGAGGCTTTCATCGAAGGCGCGATTGCTTTCGGCCAGCTCCATACCGGCCTCGCGAAACGGCCCGTAGAGATAGAGCAGGCCGCCCGGCACCAGCCGCGCCGCTGCGCCCTCCAGCAGGGCCAGCGTGGCCTCCCACGGCGCGATATGGACCATGTTGATGCACACGATCGCCTCGAACTGGGCATCGGGCCAGTGCGCCGCGCAGGTCACATCCAGCGCCATGGCGGGGCGCAGGTTGGCGGGCACCGGCGGCCGGGATGCCCAGGCGCGAATGCTGTCCAGATTGTCGGGGTCGGCATCGGTGGGCTGCCACTGCCAGTGCGCCATCGCTCTGGCGAAGGCGATGGCGTGCTCGCCCGTGCCGCTGGCGATCTCCAGCACGCGCGCGCTGGCGGGCAGGTGGCTGCGCAGGACGGCCAGAATGTGCTCTCGGTTTCGGGCCGTGGCGGGCGCTGTTCTGGCCCGAGCTGTGTCCTGGGAGGTCATGGCCCGATTGTCGAGGTGCAGTCGGCGCGGCGTCAACCACCAGCGGGTCAGCCAGGTGCCAGGCCATGGGCTGTGCCTGGTTTCCCGGAGGCTCTCGGCTGGTTCCGATCACGCAAAATAACGCTACCCGGTTGAAGTTCAGCGCACGGTAATGATATAAAGACTGCCAAAATCAGTCATCGATGCACTGGCGCGACCCTCTCGTATCGAGGGGGTCAAAATTCTTTATCTGGCGCGATTAGTCTTGTGATCGACTGTTTTGCGGTTGCGACCCTGAGGTCGTGATCCGATCAACATTTGAAGGAGATATCTTGAACACGCAAAGATCCAATTCGAGCAACCGTCGTTTCCAGCGCGTCCCCATGCGTGCGCGCCTCGGCCTGGCCATGCGCCGCTCCATGTCCTACGGCGAGCTGGGGGACATCGAGCCGGTCCTGCAAGGTCAGGGACTGGCCCTCGCTCCGATTTCGACGGGCGACGCCACCTTGAGCATCAACGGCGTGACCGTTATGGCGACGGCCAAGGTCGCCGATGTCGAGAACGGCAGCGTTGCCGGACTGGTCCTGCCTGACACCGATCTCGACGAGGCCGCCAACGATGAGTTCAACGCCCTGGTCAAGGCGGCGCTGGACAAGGGTGTGCCGATCCTGGCCTTCGGAGGCGCCATCGCCGACGCCGCCCGCGTCATGGGTGCACGCGTCGAGAGCGTCGCGGATATGCCTGCGGCGGTGATCGGCGGCGAGGACATCACACCGGTCAGGACACGCGAACAGCTCGCCCTCGTGGCGTCCACGCTCGGGCAGGCCGCATAAACCCGAGGCGGGGCGATCCCCGGTCGGGCGAGCGGGGCAAGGGCCCGGTGCAGTGATGCGCCGGGCCTTTTGCATGGGCCGGATGGCGCTTCAGTCGAGCGTGTCGCCCCTCGCCAGCGGGTCGGGCAGGGGATCGCCATCGGCTACGAACCGAAGCGACACCGAGTTGATGCAGAAGCGCAGCCTGGTGGGGGCCGGGCCATCGGGAAAGACGTGTCCCTGATGGCTGTCACAGCGCGCGCAGCGGGTCTCGATGCGGACCATGCCGTGACTGTCATCGCGCACGCTGCGGATGTGGCCGGGATCGAAGGGGGCGTAGAAGCTGGGCCAGCCTGTCCCGCTCTCGAACTTGGTCGCAGCCTCGAACAGGGGCAGGCCGCACATCCGGCAAAGGTAATGTCCGCCCCGCGTCTCGCCCAGCAGCCCGCCGCAGAAGGGTGCCTCGGTGCCGTGGTTGAGCAGCACGCGCCGCTCCTCGGCATCGAGCGAGGCAATGAGGCGGGCGCGCTCGGTCTCGTCAGGCGGTGTCAGATCGAAGCCGGAGGACGAGAGCGCCCGCTGCGTCATGCTCAGCCTGCACCCAGAATGCCGGCCACGAAGGCCCGCACGGCCTCGTCATCAGCCATGTTGCCGTTGAAGCGCAGCCCTTCGGCGGGGGTGTAGGGCTGGTTGCTGCGGCGGCTGCGATCCAGCCATGCCTTGTGACCATAGCTGAGGCGCGCGGCATTGGAGGGCAGGGTCAGCACGGTGGGCTCGATATAGATGCTGTCCGCACCCGTGACGCCGCCCGCGTGGCGGGTGTTGGGCATACGCAGCAGGGCGTCCACGAAGTCGAGGCAGCCCTGGGTGCAGGCCCCGTCGGTCAGAACGATCACCTGTCCGCTCACCGCGTTGGGCTCACCCGAATCGGGCAGCGCGGGCGGGCCGGCGCGGGTGAAGCTCTGCTGCCCCGCAGCCGCGGCCTCGTCGAAAGCGGCCACGATGGCGCGGGTTTCTTCGATGGTGGCGGCATTCATCTGAACGAAGGCGGGGTCGGCCTCCATGCGCGCGAGGGCATCTGCGAACCACTGGCGGTTGGCCGCGCTCACGCGATAGCCGATGTTGGCGCTGCCCGGCTGGCGCGAGACGAAATAGTCCGGCCCCCAGATGCGGTTCGCGAGGCGATAGCCGAATGCGGTCGAGTTGACATCGCCCGCCGACACGCCGCGCAGGTCAATGACGATATGAGAGCCCGCGCGGATGGCCTCGCTCATGGACTCGATCTGGGCATAGAAAGCATCCCATGCGCCATCGGCCTCGAGGGTGTGGACCCGGATCCAGTGACCACCGTTCCAGGGCTCCACCGCAAGGGTGGTGGAGGGAGGCGCGAACACCGATGCGCGATAGGCGGCTTCGCGCTCCTGGGCGCTGGCGGGCACGGCGGTGATGGGGAAGGCGCGGCGGCGGTTGCCGACCTGCCAGTTGCACTGGGCGGGCAGGCTGCCGGCCATGGGGTTGGCACGGTCCCACAGAAGATAGGGCGCGGTCGCGTAGCGGTCGGCCTCAAGCTGGAGGTTGCCCTCATAGCGGTCGAGGCGGCGGTTGGCGATCTCGGCCGCAGGCGTGCCGTCGCAGTCGATCAGGCGCGCGCCCAGCGGAGGCACGTTGCGCACACCTTGGGCCACATAGGACACCACATAGCCGCCATTCTCCCAGCGGGTCGCGAACGAGGGCCAGGCCACGCCGAACCAGGGCTCGCTCTCCTCCCAGCTCGGGCCGGCCTGAATGTTGGCGTCGCGGAAGCCCCCGGCATAGCCGCGCAGTATGTAGCCAAAGGCGTTGGGCGAGTTGACCCGGCCCAGATTCTCGCGCGCCTCGGCCAGACCGGCATCCAGCCAGCTGCGGAAGGTGCTGCTGTCCTGATCGATGACCGCAGCGGGGTGGTTGTCGCGCAGGGCCGCGTGGATGGCCGTCAGATCCTGCTCGGCCTGGCCGCGCCAGTCCTGGGCCACGGTGGCGGTGGCGGTGAGGGCGGTGGAGAGCGCAAGCGCGGTGGCAAGGCGGAGGCTCATGTGGCAGCTCCCTGAAAATCGTGGGTGTGTCGCAAGAGGCAGACTTTGCGAGGGTTCGCGGATTGCGAAGGTGCCTCATCTTAAAGCCCATGCACCCCCGGTTTGCCAAGCCCAATGCGCGCCGCTAGATCATGCGGCTCACGCACGAGCCGGGCCGGAGCCAGCATGTTCTCCAAGATACTGATCGCCAACCGAGGCGAGATCGCCGTCCGCATCATCAAGACCTGTCGGCGCATGGGCATCCAGACTGTGCAGGTCTATTCCGAGGCCGACGCGGGCTCGCTGGCGGTCGAGATGGCCGACGAGGCGGTCCTGATCGGACCTGCTCCTGCTGCCCAGTCCTATCTGCTTGCGGACAGGATCATCGAGGCCGTGCGACAGACCGGTGCCGAGGCCGTGCATCCCGGCTTTGGCTTCCTGTCCGAGAATGCCGGCTTTGCCCGGCGGCTGCGTGACGAGAAGATCGCCTTCATCGGCCCCAACCCCGAGGCCATCGAGGCCATGGGCGACAAGATCACCTCCAAGAAGTTCGCGGCCGAGGCGGGCGTCAGCACCGTGCCGGGCCACATGGGCCTGATCGACAGTCCCGAGCAGGCCGTCGAGATCGCGCGCACCATCGGCTATCCGGTGATGATCAAGGCATCGGCCGGTGGCGGCGGCAAGGGCATTCGCGTGGCCCACTCCGATGCCGACATGGCCGAGGGCTTTGCTGCGGTGAAGGCCGAGGCGAAGTCCGCCTTCGGTGACGACCGGGTGTTCCTGGAGAAGTTCATCGAGAACCCGCGCCACATCGAGATTCAGGTGCTGGGCGACAAGCACGGCAACATCATCCACCTGTTCGAGCGCGAGTGCTCGATCCAGCGGCGCAACCAGAAGGTCATCGAGGAGGCGCCATCGCCCCTGCTCGACGAAAAGACCCGCGAGGCCATGGGCGCGCAGGCCGTGGCGCTGGCCAGGGCCGTGAACTACGACTCGGCGGGCACGGTCGAGTTCGTGGCCGGGCAGGACCGCTCGTTCTATTTCCTCGAGATGAACACCCGCCTGCAGGTGGAGCATCCCGTCACCGAGCTGATCACGGGCGTCGATCTGGTGGAACAGATGATCCGCTCGGCCTGGGGCGAGGCTCTGTCGCTCAAACAGGCGGACCTGAAGATCAACGGCTGGGCCATCGAGAGCCGCATCTATGCCGAGGATCCCTATCGCGGCTTTCTGCCCTCGATCGGGCGACTGGTACGCTATGAGAAGCCCGAGGAGGGCGATCACGGCGGCTATCTGGTTCGCAACGACTCGGGCGTTCGCGAGGGCGACGAGATCAGCATGTTCTACGACCCCATGATCGCCAAGCTGTGCACATGGGCGCCGACGCGCGAAGGTGCCATTGACGCCATGGGGCGGGCGCTGGAGGACACCCATCTCGAGGGCGTGGGCCACAATGTGCCGTTCCTGGCCGCAGTCATGGACGAGCCTGTTTTCCGCTCCGGCAAGCTGTCCACCCGCTATATTGCCGACATCTATCCCGACGGCTTCGGACACCAGAGCGCCACGGACTTTCAGGTGCGCGCCAGCGCCATGGCGGCGCTCTGGATGCATGGTGTCCTGAGCGAGCAGTCCGGCGGTCCGCAGACACGCGACGAGTGGACGGTGCGGCTCGACCGCCAGGTGATCGCGGCCCGGATCGAGGAGGTCGGCGACGTCTTTAGGGTCGTGCTGGACGGGCGCGAGGCCAGGCTGAGCGAGATCGACTGGTCGCCCGGTCGGCCGCTGTTTCGAGCAGAGCTGGACGGGGTTGCGTTCACCGCAGAGGTGCGGCGCGCTGCTGACGGGTTCGATGTGCGCCACCGTGCGGCCAAGGCGCGCGTGCGGGTCATGCGCCCGGCCATCTCCGCCCTCTATGACCGCCTGCCCGAAAAGGTCGCCCCCGATACCTCGAAGCTGATCGCCTCGCCCATGCCGGGGCTCATAGTCTCGGTCAGCGTAGCGCCCGGCCAGGAGGTGAAATCGGGCGAGACGGTTCTCGTCATAGAAGCGATGAAAATGCAGAATATCATCCGCGCCGAGCGCGACGGGCGGGTCAAGGCCGTGCACGTCGAAGCCGGTGCCAGCGTTCCCGCCGACGAAGTGCTGGTCGAGTTCGAGTAAGTCGGGATTGCCCCCCTTCACGTCCGGGGCGACGCGTTCAGTGAGGCCAGCCGCGTGAGTCATCCCCAGTCCGACAGCACCCGCAACGAAGGCGAAGGCCTTGCGGCCGATGACCGCTTGAGCGCGGGCACGAACGCGGCTGTGCCCGGCGTGGTGGGCTGGTCCGAGCTTTTGCTGTCCTCGACCGGGCGCACGGGGCGGCTGCGATTCTGGCTGGGGCTCGGAGTGCTGATGGCGGGATTTCTCGCCCTGGAGGCGCTGGCGCTTTACGGATACCTGCCCGGTGCCATCGCCTTTATCGGTTATCTCGCGCTCGGCTACATGGGGCTGTGCCTTCTGGCCAAACGCCTGCACGATCGCGGGCGCTCGGGCTGGTGGGCGGGCCTGGTGCTGCTGGCCTTCGTCATGGTGTGGCCCTGGCCGGCGATGATCTGGGACTTTGCGGGCTTCATCGTTCTGGGCTGGGCGATCGTCGAGCTGCTCATGCTGGGAGGCGAGGACGGGCACAACCGCTTTGGCCCGCCGACGCCCTGAGCGTTAGGGACCGGGCTGAACCCTATGATCGCCAACGCGTTGATTTCCTGAAAGTGCAGTCAGGAGTGCCGCGGTGTTTGCAGTTGTGCAGTTTCTTTTCGGTCTCGACGGGCGGCTCCGTCGCAAGCATTTCATCAGCTACTGGCTTGTCTTGCTGGCTTTTGCCCTGACCATGGCGCTGCTCTGGCGGCTGGTGCTGACGTGGGAGGCCAGCGCAGCTTTCTCCGATCTGGCGCGCGCCGTGGCGATCATGAGCGGGGCGCTGGTGCTGGCGGGTGTCGCCGCCGGGCTTGCCCTCAACGTGCGCCGTCTGCACGACATGAACCAGAGCGGCTGGTGGGCAGCACTGAGCATCATTCCTGGCCTGAACATCATCGTGCTGCTGATGCTGGCCAGCGTGCCCGGCACGAACGGCCCCAACCGCTATGGCCTCGATCCGCGCATGGTGCACGAGGCCTATGTCGCGCCGGAGCTGTCTTCAGTCTGATACCCCAGATCGCGTTATGGTGTCGCAAGTCTCCCTTGCCCCTGAGAGTTGACTTGGGGGCTGTGATCGAGCTTTTCTCACTGAGTCAGTGGGGGAGCAACGACAAATGCAAAATCGGCATCTTCTTGGTTTGCTGTTCAGCTTTAAGGGCAGGGCCCGCCGCTCCGAATGGTGGGCCATCTCCGGTGTCGCCGGTGTGCTCTCCGCCATTCTGGCGCTTGTCCTGCGCGGGTTCATGAATGGGTGGCAGGCTGGATGGTTTACTACAGAGCCGACAGCGACGGGCCAGTTGGTGATCTACCTGCTCTCGATACCTTTCATCTGGTGGATGGTGGCAGTGGCGGTTCGCAGGGCGCATGATCTTGGTGGTTCGGGGTGGCTGGTCTTTGCGACGCAAGGGCTCTTCGTGCTGCTGCTAATTTATGAGCTTGCGAATTGGAGCCAGATAGTTGCCGACCCTGATTTTCCCTACGGCCTTGAAGGCATGGCGGTGTGGCTGGCCAATGTGGTGATACTGGGCGCTGCCTTGTGGATGCTCATTACTCAGGCCTTCCTGCCGGGACAGCGCAAAGCAAACCGGTTCGGCCCCTCGGAAACGACGGCGGAATATAGCTATCAAGCACCGCCAGCCGATTGATCAGCCCAGTTAATCGAGTCGGCGACAGACACCGGCCCGAACACCTGCTCGAAGCTGGATTTAAGCGCCGCATCGGCATCGTCCATCCCGACGGGCAGGCCCAGATCGACCAGGCTGGTCACGCCATGCTCGCGGATGCCGCACGGCACGATACCCGCAAAGTGCGACAGGTCCGGCTCGACGTTCAGGCTGATGCCGTGGAAGCTGACCCAGCGGCGCACCTTGACCCCGATGGCGGCGATCTTGTCCTCGCGCTGCACGCGGCTGCCGGCCTCGGTCAGAAGGGAGCGCGCGACCCACACCCCCACACGGCCGTCTCGCACCTCGCCCTCGATGTTGAAGTGGGCTAGCGCGCCGATGATCCATTGCTCCAGCCCGCGCACGAACTGGCGCACGTCGCGTCCGCGCCGGTCGAGATCCAGCATGACATAGGCCACCCTCTGGCCCGGCCCGTGATAGGTGAACTGCCCGCCGCGACCGGTGCGATGCACGGGCAGGTCATGGCTGAGCAGGTCGTCGTCGCGCGCGCTGACCCCAGCGGTGTAGAGGGCGGGATGCTCCAGCAGCCAGACCCGCTCGCGCGCGTCTCCGGCACGGATGGCGGCCACGCGCGCTTCCATCTCGGCGACGGCCTCGGGATAGGAGACGGGCGCAGGCGAAATCACCCACTCCACAGCCAGGCCATCGGCGCGCTTCAGGCGCGAAAGCGGGCAATCGGCTTCGGTATTTAACGGCTCGGCAAGCATGACGCGCCAATGTGAGGCTTCAGGCCGGTCCCGCCAAGGGGTGGGCGTCACAGTATAACGCGTCGAGGCAGTCGTGCCCTTGAGTCAGGTCGAAGCGATCAACGTCGAGATTTCCGTGGTGCTCGGCCGCTCGGTGGTGCCCATGCAGCAGCTGCTGCGTATGGGGCGCGGCGCCGTGATCGCCCTGGACGCATCCGAGAGCGATGAGGTCTGGATTCTGGCCAACAACCACCCCGTGGCGCGCGGCGAAATCAGCATCAACGAAGATCGCATCGCCATCACCGTCACGCGCAAGGCCGACGTCTACGATTACATGGCCAGCGGTCTGTGATACGCCTTGCATTCGGCGTTCAGGCTCGCTATGCCCCGCCGTCCATCACGTGCGGTCGTGGCGGAATTGGTAGACGCGCAGCGTTGAGGTCGCTGTTCCCTAACCGGAGTGGAAGTTCGAGTCTTCTCGACCGCACCATTGTTCAATCTGAGGATCACGGATCGGCAAAGCCGTAAGCGTCACCCGCGAGCGCAGGAGCAGGCACCTTGACCAGCCTTGATGTCCAGAGCGCCGCCGTGGTGGATGACCGTGACGATCACCTCGATGATGACTATGCGCTGAACCCCGCCTTCGTCGAGAAGGTGGTGGATGCGGCCGACCGCGGCGATGGCCTGCATCTGCGAGAGCTGCTGGAAGACCTGCACCCGGCCGACGTGGCCGATCTGATGGGCTTTCTGACCTCCGAGCACCGCGCCATGGTGGTGCTGTGGCTGCCGCCGGACGTATTGGCCGAGACCCTGCCGGAGCTCGATGACGGCATCCGCGAGGAAGTGCTGGAGCGCGTGCCGGCCGGGCGTCTGGCCGAGGCGCTTCAGGAGCTGGATTCCGATGACGCCGCTGCAGTGGTCGAAGACCTCGAGGACGATCAGCGCCGCATCGTGCTCGACGCCATGCCCGAGCAGGAACGCGCCGCGATCGAAAGCTCGCTTTCCTATGGCGAGGAGACTGCCGGGCGCCTGATGCAGCGCGAGGTCATGGCCGCGCCGCAGTTCTGGAATGTCGGCGACACCATCGATCACCTGCGCCAGCAGGGCGAAGACCTGCCCGAGCTCTTCTTCGACATCTATGTGATCGACCCCGGCTATCGCCCCGTAGGCGCGGTGCCGGTCAGCCGCCTGTTGCGCTCGCGCCGCGATGTGGCCCTGACCGACATCATGGAGGCCGTGACCGAGATCGACGTGGACCTCGATCAGGAGGAGGTCGCCTACGCCTTCGAGAAATATCACCTGATCTCGGCACCGGTTGTGGACCCCGGCGGGCGGCTGGTCGGACAGATCACCGTCGATGACATCGTGAACATCATCCAGGAGGAGAACCGCGAGGACATCCTGGCGCTGGCCGGTGTGTCCGATCAGGGGCGCGATGCCAATGTGCTTAGCGTGGTTCGCTCGCGAGCGCCGTGGCTGCTGGTGAACCTGTTCACCGCCCTGCTGGCGGCTTCCGTCATCTCGCTGTTCGAGGACCAGATCGCCACCCTTGTCGCCTTGGCGGTGCTGATGCCAATCGTGGCCAGCATGGGCGGCAATGCGGGCACCCAGGCTCTGGCTGTGGCCGTACGCTCTCTGGCCATGCGCGAGCTGAACCGCAACAACGCCACCCGTATCGTGATGCGCGAGGTCATGGTTGGCATTCTGAACGGCACGGGCTTTGCGGTGCTGCTGGGGATTGTGGTGGGTTTCTGGTTTGGCGTGCCCATGCTTGCGGTGGTGATCGGCATGGCCATGATCGTCAATCTGACCCTGGCCGCGCTGGCGGGCGTGCTGGTGCCGCTGACGCTGGACCGGTTCGGGCGTGACCCCGCTGTGGCCTCGCCCGTGTTCGTGACCACGGTGACGGACGTGTTCGGCTTCTTCACATTTCTGGGTCTGGCGACGCTTATCCTGCTCTGAGGCAGGGCTTACGGTCGTTGTGTGCTGGCCCGCCCCTTGCTCGTCCTTCATGCGGGCGAGTATGCCCGTCTCATTATGGGTCAAGCGGCACGCAGGGCCTCTGCCTGCCACAATTGCCGGAGTGGTCGCAACAGCATGGCCGGTCGCAAGATGATCGCCAGAGAGGGGCTGGAGCTCATCAAGAGCTTCGAGGGGCTGAGGCTTCGCCCCGCACGCCTGCCTGACGGGCGGCTGACCATCGGCTATGGGCACACGCGCTCGACCCGGGAGGGGATCGAGGTCACGGCGCGCGAGGCCGAGCTTCTGCTGATCTACGACCTGATGCCGGTGATCGCCGAGGTCGAATCCCTCCTGACGCGCGAGGTAAGCGAGCTTCAGTTCGCCGCCCTGGTCAGTTTTGCCCACAACATCGGCCTTGAGGCCTTTGCCGGTTCCGAGGTGTTGCGCCTCGTCAACGAAGGTGCGCACGAGCGGGCGGCCAGTGCTCTTGATGCCTGGCGCTCGGGCGAGGTCGCCGGGCATCCGGCCACCCTGGCAGTGCTGGTCCGCAGGCGGGCCGCAGAGAAGGCGCTTTATCTGTCAGGCGTGTCCGCCGGTGCGACGGCCCTGCCGACAGCGCTGATGACGCCGCGCGAGGATGCCGAGGCTTCCGCTGCCGTGCCCGACGCCGTTGTGCACACCCACGCGCCGCTGGATGGGGCCGAGGCGCGGGTTCTGGCCGAGGTTCCTGCTCCGCCTGCGCCGTTCAGCCCGGCTCAGGCGGAAGCCGTGGCGGCACTGCTGGGCGAGTCTCCCTTGCCGCAGGCAGCCCAATCAACAGTTGATTACGGGGACGCGTCTGTAGAAGATATTGCGCCCGATCAATCGGATGAGTCTGCGATCTCACCCGTTTTTTCGGACGAGGCCGGGGGCCGGTCTGAGTGCAAGGACACCGAGCCTGACCCCGAGGTGGCTCCCGAGCCCGTCACTCCTGCTAGCGATAACAGTGCCCCTGGCGGGCATGCGGCACCCGACGACCACAGAGCGCGCACCCAACTGAGCGCCGCCGTCAGCATGAGGCTCTATTCGCCCTATGCCGGTGGCATGATCGGAGCCCTGCCGATCAAGCCCGCCGCTGCGGCTGATGCGGGCACGGCTGCGCCACAGCCGCCTGCCGTGCCCGCCGGGGAGGCTCTGGCAAGTGCAGACACGCTTGAGGGGCTTCAGGCCGAGGCCTTGCAGGGCACATCTGATGAAGGCGATCCGGGCGAGAATGTTGTCGTGGCCTTCACGCCCCAGGCTGATCCGCAGTTCGAGAATTTCCCGACGCGCTACGATCAGGCTGATGGCCCCGCTGCTGATGCGCTTTCCCGGCCCGACGCCCCGGTTGAGGATGAGCCCCAGACGATTTCCGGGCCTGTCTTGCCGCCGGACGCGCCCGCGCCCTCTCACACAGCGCTTCAGGCACCGGCCGGGGCGGACGAGGCTGCGCCTGTGCTGGTGCTGACCCCGCCGCCGGATGTCGAGCCTGCGCGTGCTGACCGACTGGCGGGACGCCCGCCCCACATGGACGCGCCCGACGCAGATCATCCGATCCTGTTCGAGGACAGTGACGATGCCCTCTCGCTGCGCCCCGTGCTGCGCCACGAGGAGTCCGAGCAGAGGCGCAGCCTGTTCGACCTGAGCGAGGCGGGTGCCTTCGTGAGCATGGGGGCGGTCGGTCTGGTGGCCTTTGCCGCAGCCATGGGCGGCTTCCAGCTTGCGGCATCCAGCGAGAGCAACCGGGCCATCAACGAGACGGCCATCGTCGCCTGGCTGCTGGCAGGCATTGGCGCGGTCTGTGTGGGCGTGTCGGCCTACAACCTGTTCAAGCGCTGGGGCCAGAAGGCCAATGATGCGTCCGCCGGGCCTTCCGAAGAGGGCCATTCCTGAAGGGGTTCTGCTGACGCACCCCCTTTGCGCGGCGCGGGCGGAATGCTACCCCGCTGGCCATGAGCAACCACGCCCCCAACATGGACTTCGGCCTCGGCGAGAATGCTGACGCCATTCGCGAAACCACGGCCCGCTGGGCCGCCGACCGGCTGGCACCGCTGGCCGCCGAGATCGACGAGACCAATACCTTCCGCCGCGAGCTCTGGCCGGAGATGGGCGAGCTTGGCCTGCACGGCATCACTGTCGAGGAGGAGTACGGCGGGCTCGGACTCGGCTACCTCGAGCACGTCATCGCCATGGAGGAGGTCAGCCGGGCGTCCGCGTCCATCGGCCTTTCCTACGGTGCTCACTCGAACCTCTGCGTGAACCAGATTCGCCGCTGGGGCACCGAGGCCCAGAAGCAGGCCTATCTGCCAAGGCTGATCAGCGGCGAGCACGTCGGTTCTCTGGCCATGTCCGAAGCGGGCTCGGGATCGGATGTCATGTCCATGCGCACGCGGGCAGACAGGAAGGGCGACCGCTACGTGCTGAACGGCACGAAGTTCTGGATCACCAATGCGCCCCATGCCGACACCCTGGTGGTCTATGCGCGCACCGGCGAGGGCAGCGGCGGTGTCACCGCCTTCCTGATCGAGAAGGGCATGAAGGGTTTCTCGGTCTCGAAGAAGCTCGACAAGATGGGGATGCGCGGCTCTGACACTGCCGAGCTGGTGTTCGAGGACTGCGAGGTGCCCGAGGAGAACATCCTGGGCGGAGAGGGGAGGGGGGCTGCCGTGCTCATGAGCGGCCTCGACTATGAGCGCGCCGTTCTGGCCGCCGGTCCCATCGGCATCATGCAGGCGGCCATGGATGTGGTGCTGCCCTATGTGCGAGAGCGCCGCCAGTTCGGAAAGGCCATCGGCTCGTTCCAGCTGATGCAGGGCAAGATTGCCGACATGTATGTCGCGCTCAACTCGGCGCGGGCCTATGTCTATGCCGTGGCGCGAGCCTGCGATGCCGGCCAGACCACGCGCTTCGATGCCGCCGGTGCCATTCTGATGGCGTCCGAGAACGCGGTGAAGGTCACGCTTGAGGCGGTCCAGGCGCTTGGCGGCGCGGGCTACACCAAGGAGTGGCCGGTCGAGCGGCTGGTGCGCGATGCCAAGCTCTATGACATCGGTGCGGGCACCAACGAGATCCGCCGCTTCCTGATCGGGCGCGAGCTGCTCGGAGCGTGATCCGTCCGCTGACGCTGGCGGACCTGCCTGCGGCCCTGGCGTTGCAGGCCGGGAACTATCCGCCAGCGCTTCACGATGGCCCTGAGGCTTTTGCCAGCCGCATCCGCGTGGCGCCGCAGTGGTGTTGGGCGGTGGAGCGCGAGGGCGAGCTTCTCGCCTATCTGCTCAGTCATCCCTGGATGCGCCTAAGCCCGCCCGCGCCCGACACGGTGCTGGAGAGGGCGCAGGGCGATTGCTGGTACATTCATGATCTCAGCGTCGCGCCTGAGGCGCGCGGCCTCGGACTGGCGCGCCAGCTGATCGAACATGGGGCGGCGGCCCAGACCCTGAAGCGCTCGGAGCTGATCGCGGTGGAGGGTGCACGTGATTTCTGGCTGCGCCATGGCTGGAGCGATGCGCGCGCGCTGCCGCCCGCCCTGCACGACAAGGTCATGGCCTATGGCGCTTCCGCCGCCTATATGGTGCGCGACCTGGCCTGAAAGGGAACTCTTGCACCGCTGCGCGATTGCCAGATGACAAGGAGTTCAGTCATGCCGGCAAAATCAGCCGCCCAGCAGAAAGCCGCCGGAGCCGCCCTCAGCGCCAAGCGCGGCGACACGCCAAAATCGAAGCTCAAGGGCGCGTCGCGCGAAATGGCCGAGTCCATGAGCGAGCGCCAGCTGCGCGAGTTGGCCTCGACCTCGCGCAAGGACAAGCCGCAGCGCGTCGGCGCGTCCAAAGACTGACATTACGCCGCTTTCAGTAGCGCGCGTCCGCGTCAGCATCTATCTGCATCAGGACGCTCACCTCCTGCACGGACCGGTCATCCATGACTGACGCCGCGGCCACCATCGGCCCGACACGGACATTCTCCGAGATCCTCGTCGAGCTTGGCGAGAGCGACAAGCCGGGCCTGTCCATCGGCGAGATGATGGAGGCGTTCGGCGAGCGTGGTTTTGGCGCGGCCATGCTGGTGGTGGCGCTCATCAACAGCTTTCCGTGGCCGCCGGGCGGGACCACCATTCTGGGCATACCGCTGCTGGTGCTGTGCATCGGGCTGACGGCGGGGCGCAAGAGCGTCTGGCTGCCGAAATGGCTCAACCGTGTCTCGGTCAATCGCGCGGCCTATCGCGGTTTCGTCCAGCGCTTCGCCAAGCCCCTGCGCTATGTAGAGCGCATCACGCGGCCACGGCTGACGTTTCTGGTCAGCGGCATCGCCGAGCGCATCATAGGAGCGGTCTGCGTGCTGCTGTGCATCGTGATGATCCTGCCCATTCCGTTCGGCAACATGCCACCGGCCATAGCCATCACCCTTTATGCGCTCGCCCTGATGCAGAGAGACGGCATCGCCCTGTTCGCGGCGCTGCTGGCCAATGTCTATGCGGTGGTGATACTCATACTTTTCTGGGGCGTGGTGTGGGCAGTGCTGTCGCTCATGCTGGGCTGGTTCGGGCTGGCCGGTGGATAGGCACGCTCACACCCGATGGGATGCAGACACCTATCGGCGTTTCGCTGCCCAGCGCGATCGCGCCGCTCTTGACCTGATGGTGCGCCTGCCTGCCGAGCTCGACCCGCGGGTGATCTGGGATCTGGGCTGCGGAACGGGCGAGCACGCCGCCCTGCTGGCGCGTCGTCATCCCGGTGCCGAGGTGCACGGGCTCGATGCCAGCCCTGCCATGCTTGAAGCCGCCCGCGCGCACGAAGGAGTAAGCTTTCACCTGGGCGACATCAGCGCCTTTGAACCGGGCGCGCCCGTGGACCTGATCTTTGCCAATGCCTCGCTGCAGTGGCTGCCGGATCACGAGACGCTGTTCGCCTCGCTGTGCGGTCACCTTGCCGAGCGCGGCGTGCTGGCCGTGCAGATGCCGATGGCCCACCAGACGCTACACCACCGCCTGATGCGAGAGGTGGCCGGGCAGGGGCCGTGGGCAGGGCTGCTTGCGTCAGTGCCGGTGATCGCGCCGCTGCTTCGTCCCGAGCGCTACTACGAGATACTCTCGCGCACCTGCTCCGAAGTGGAGGTGTGGAGCACCACCTATCTGCACGCTCTGGAAGGCGATGACGCGGTGCTCGGCTGGATGCAGGGTACGGCGCTCAGGCCGTATCTGACGGCGCTTTGCGACGCGCCCATGCGCGAGGCCTATCTTTCGGCGCTGCTTGAGCGGCTGGCGGAGGCATTTCCCCGCCGCCCGGATGGTCGGACCCTGCTGCCGTTTCCGAGACTGTTCCTGATCGCTCGGCGTTGAGGTCTTCGGGCGTGGCGGCCGGATCATCCGGGCTGGCCCTCAGGTCGAAGATGGAGCCTTTGAGGTTGGACAGGGCGGCGCGTGCGGCCTCGGCACCTGCCTGAACGGCCTGGTCCCAGGCCTTCCAGTTGCGAATCTCCACACCTGTGAGGCGCGGCAGGATCAGCAGGTCGGTGGCCCGGCGCGAGGCGATCAGGTCAGCAGCCGTCGGCACCGTCGCCGAGCGCATCAGGATCGAGACGATGGGCGGGCCGCGCATCCAATCGCCGGACCACAGCCACTTCAGCCATGAGGGCGGCGGTTGCAGCGCCTCGGGCTCGACGCCGCGCGCGCGCGACACATCCACACCGATGATCGGACCCAGGTGCCATGCGCGCATGATGTCGGCGGGAAAGTTCTTGAGCACCGCCCCGTCGACCAGCACCGCGTCCCCGTCGATCACGGGCGGCAGGACACCGGGCAGGGAGATGGAGGCGCGCAGGGCGTCGCGCAGCCGCCCGCGCCTGTGGGTGCGAAAGCGGATCGAAGTCAGGTTCGAGGACACGATGGCCAGCGGCACAGGCACATCGGCCAGATCGATCTCGCCGAAATGATCGACCAGAAGACGCTCGACCTTGTGGCCTCGCGTCATGGCCACATAGGGAAAGGCGATGTCCGACAGCGGATTGGACTGGACGAAGGCCTCGTGGATGCGCGCTTCCATCTGCTCCTGCGACCACTCCAGCGCGATGCACGATCCGACCACGGCACCCATCGATACGGCAGCGATGAAATCGAAGGGCACGCCCGCATCGCGCAGCGCTCTCACCGCGCCGATGTGGGCATAGGCGCGTGCGCCTCCGCCCGAAAGAACCAGTCCGATGGAGCGGCCCGTGATGACCCGCGCGATGCGCGCCTCGTCTGCCTCGTGCCCGGTGCGAACATGAAACCAGCGTGCGGGCTCCAGGGCATCGAGCCAGCGGACGCTGCCCTGAGGCGGCCACTGGCGCCCGTCCCAGGTCAGGATCAGGTCGAGACGGCGGTGCTCACGCAAGGCGGGCGTGTTCAGGCTTTCGTGGCTGCGCGCCGCTTCCTTGCCGCTGACCACGGCGAACAGGCGATCGACCTGGCGCGAGCACAGCCCCGCCCAGACGGGCTCGTCGCTCTCGGCGACATAGAGAACAAAATCGTGGCTCTCTTCCTGGCGCGAGAGCCAGGTGACGGCCGAATCAAGAGCTGTGGCATCGAGGATCTGCACCGTCCGCCCGGTCGCCTCGATCTGGCGGGCAATGCGATCGACCATGGGGCGGATCGGCGCATCGCGCATGGACACGAAGCCGAACACGCTGGGATTGGCCACCCCGCCGGTCTTCTCGCGCGCCCTCGCAATCATCAGGCGCGACAGCTCGACCATGATTTCCGGTTCGCTGCGCGCGGCGCGCAGGAAAGCCTCGCGGGGCAGGGCCAGCACCTCGGTATCGCGCAGCGCCACCACGGTCGCGGTGTGCGCCGTGCCCGCCAGCAGCGCCATTTCACCCGCAGGCTCTCCGGGCCGCACGATGCCGATGAAGGCTTCCTCGTCGGATTCGTCGTCACGTCGAAACACGCCGAGGCGCCCCGAGCGCACCAGATAGAGCGTGTCCGCCTCGTCTCCGGCCGAGAACAGCGTCTCTCCCCCGGACAGGGCGAACCAGCTCGCCTGGGAGTGACGATCCCCGGAGAACACGCGGTTCAAAGCCTTTTCCAGAGCGTGATCGACGGGCCGTGCCATGGCCCGATGCTGGCGCGGAATCGCAGCGCCCGCAATGGCGCACGCAAGGTGCTCGCGCCATGACCGCTCAGCCAGCATCTTTCGCGCACGCCAGCGGCGGTCTATTGCAGCGGTATGCCAGTTCTGACCTCAAGCCTCGATACCAGCAGCGAGCGTGCCCGCGCCCTCGCAACCCACAACCGATCCCTCCGGGACGAGCTGCGCGCCCACGTCGCGCGCATTGCGCTCGGCGGCTCCGAGAAGGCGCGCGAGCGCCATGTCAGCCGCGGCAAGCTGCTGCCGCGCGATCGGGTGGAGCGGCTGCTCGATCCGGGCTCGCCCTTCCTTGAAATCGGGCAACTGGCCGCGTTCGGAATGTATGACGACGAGGCCCCGGCAGCAGGAATGATCTGCGGCATCGGTCGCGTTTCGGGGCGCGAGGTGATGATCGTCGCCAACGATCCTACCGTGAAGGGCGGCGCCTATTTCCCGCTGACGGTCAAGAAGCACCTTCGCGCCCAGGAGATCGCCGAACAGAACCGGCTGCCGTGCGTATATCTGGTCGATTCGGGCGGTGCGAACCTGCCTCACCAGGCCGAGGTGTTCCCTGACCGCGATCACTTCGGGCGCATCTTCTTCAATCAGGCCCGCATGTCGGCCAGATCCATTCCCCAGATCGCCTGCGTGATGGGAAGCTGCACGGCGGGCGGGGCCTATGTGCCGGCCATGTCCGACGAGACCGTGATCGTGCGCAATCAGGGCACCATCTTTCTGGCTGGTCCGCCTCTGGTGAAGGCGGCCACCGGCGAGGTCATCTCGGCCGAGGAACTGGGCGGGGCCGAGACCCACGGGCGGCGCTCTGGCGTGGTCGACCACGTGGCCGAGAACGACGAGCACGCCCTTCGCATCGTGCGCGACATCGTGGCCAACCTGAACGGCGTCAAGCGCGTGGACATGGACCTGGCCGAGCCGGAGCCGCCCGCTTTAGATCCCGAAGACCTCTATTCCATCATCCCCGATGACGTGCGCGCGCCCTATGACGTGCGCGAGGTGATCGCCCGCGTGGTCGATGGCTCGCGCTTCGATGAGTTCAAGGCGCTCTATGGCACTACGCTGGTGTGCGGCTTTGCGCGCATCTGGGGCTATCCGGTCGCCATTCTGGCCAACAATGGCGTGCTGTTCTCCGAGAGTGCCCAGAAGGGTGCCCACTTCATCGAGCTGGCGTGCAAGCGCAAGATTCCGCTGGTGTTCCTGCAGAACATCTCGGGCTTCATGGTGGGCGGCAAGTACGAGGCGGGCGGCATTGCCAAGGACGGGGCCAAGCTGGTCACCGCCGTGGCCAGCGCCGAGGTGCCAAAGTTCACCATCCTGATCGGCGGCAGCTTCGGTGCGGGCAATTATGGCATGTGCGGGCGCGCTTATTCCCCGCGCTTCCTGTTCACCTGGCCCAACAGCCGCATCTCGGTGATGGGCGGCGAGCAGGCCGCCAGCGTCCTGGCCACGGTGCACCGCGACGCCGACACCTGGACCGATGAGCAGGCCGAGGCCTTCAAGGCCCCGATCCGCCAGAAATACGAGGACGAGGGCAATCCCTACTACGCCACGGCGCGTCTGTGGGACGACGGCGTGATCGATCCGGCCCAGACCCGCGACGTTCTGGGTCTGGCCATATCGGCCTCGCTGAATGCCCCGATCCCCGAGACCACATTCGGCGTGTTCAGGATGTAGGGCCGCGACATGAAGATCGCTCTGGCAAGTCTGATGATGATGGCGCTGCAGTCGGTGCAGATGGCCGTCGATGATCCCGTTCTGCCCGACGGTGCGCTAGCCTACATGGGTTCGGCGGGGCCGACACGGGTGTATGTGGATGCCTCGAGCTGGGAGCGTTCGAACCTGCCCGGCATGGTGCGCGGCACCGCCGTGATCGTATCGCCGGATGGACCTGCACCCGTGATGGTGATGCTGATGTGGGTTGATTGCGGGCGCGGTGTCTTTCAGCTCTCGAGCGGGCGAGCCTATGACGACACGGGCACGCAGGTCACCACGACCGCCTATCAGGCCGATGCGCCCATCGGTCAGCGCGGCCCTATCAAGCATCTGGCCGACGCCGTGTGCGTTACACCCTTTGCCTTCGACTCGCCCGAGGTCGAGGACTGGCGCTTGGCCCTGGCCGAGACGCGCGCCGCTGCATCGGGAACTGCACAGGGAACCGAGCCATGACCGATCGCAAGCCGACGCAAGCCGACCTCAATGCCCTCGACATCACCGATGCCGAGGCCGTCGAGATGAACCGCATCGCCCATCCGCTGCTGGCCAATGCCGCTCCTGATGCCGATCCCTCGCTGGTCAGCCTCGATTCCACGCCGGGCGGCATCGTCTTTGTCACCATCAACCGGCCCGAGAAGAAGAACGCCTTCGATGCCGCCACCATCGCGGCCCTGCGCGAGACCTTCGAGACCCTGCACGGCGCCGACCATGTGCGCGTGGTGTTCCTGCGCGGGGCGGGGGGCACATTCAGTGCGGGCGCTGATCTGGAGTGGATGGGCGAGGCGGTGGAATGGAGCGAGAGCGACAATCGCGAGGATGCCCTCGGGCTGGCGCGCATGCTCAAGGCCCTGCACGACATTCCGGCCCTGACCGTGGCTCTGGTCGAGGGTGCAGCCATGGGCGGAGGCGCAGGGCTGGTCGCGGCCTGCGACATGGCCGTGGCGCTGAAAGGCACGAAGTTCGCCTTCTCCGAGGTCAAGCTGGGCCTGATCCCCGCAACCATCGCCCCCTATGTGATCGAGGCCGTGGGCCCGCGCCGGGCCCGCGCGCTGTTCTGCACGGCCAATCTGTTCGATGCCGACTATGCTGCCCATGTCGGCCTGGTGGATGCCGTCGTGCCCGACGGCGAGGCGATGCAGGGCTTCGCCGATCAGCTCTCGCGCTCGCTCATTGCCTGCGCGCCGGGGGCCATGGGCGATGCCAAGCGGCTGGTTCACGCCGTGGCGGGCAAGGACATCGACTCTGGCCTCATGGACGACACCGCCCGGCGCATCGCGCGCGCGCGCGTCAGCGAAGAGGGACAGGAGGGCGTGCGGGCTTTCCTCGAAAAGCGTAAGCCTCGCTGGATGACCTGAGGCGGGGAGGGGCATGAGCAACGAGCTGGAGAGCGCCGCAGCCGGTTCCGCCGGTGGATGGCTGCGCTGGAGGCGCAGGCACGCGGACATTCCACCGGGCACCCCGTGCGCGAACTGCGAAACGCCGCTGGTGGGAACCTACTGCCACGCCTGCGGACAGCTGGCCGAGGACTTTCACCGCTCCATGTGGCGGCTGACGCGCGAGGCGCTCGAAAGCTTCTTTCATCTGGACGGGCGCCTCGCACGCACCGTGCCCCGGCTGATCCTGCGGCCCGGTGATCTCACGCGCGATTATATCGAGGGCAGGCGCGCCTTTCAGGTGCCGCCCCTGCGGATGTTCCTGGTGGTGCTGCTGGCCACCTTCCTGCTGGGTCAGTGCACGATCGGGCGACAGATACAGCAGTGGGGCATCGGCGATCCTGTCACCGGCAGCAGTAGTGCGGCGGACGTCAACGAAGCCATCGCGCGCATCGAGGCGGACGAGAGCCTGACCGACACGGAGCGCGAACTTGCCATTGCGGCGGTCCAGCGAAACTGGCCCGCCGTGGCGCGGGCCGTGGAGCAGGCGCGCGAGGCGGAACTTGCGGAAACGGGTCAGACGCTGGAGGAAAATCTGGCCGGGCAGAGCGTCTTCGAGCGCTGGACCGGCGAGGGTGTGCGCGCCGCTCAGGCTGAGCCGCGTCGCTTTGCCCTGCTGCTCGGGATGTGGGCCCAGCGGGTTGCCATTCTCGCCCTGCCGCTCTCGGCCCTGATCATGAGTGCGCTGTTCTTCTGGCGGCGCGACATTTTCGTTTTCGATCACCTGATCTTTTCCATGCACTCGCTGACGTTCCAGCTGATGCTGCTCACAGCGGTGCTGCCCCTGGCGCTGTGGGTCACGCCGCTGGCTTGGAACCTCATGTGGCTGTCGCCCGTGCACCTGTTCTTTCACATGCGCGGAGCCTATCGCAGCGGTGCCTTGGCCACGCTTGCACGGATGGCCGCGCTGTTCCTGGCCACGGTGATCGGCTCGGGCTTGATCATGATGCTGTGGCTGATGCTGGCCTTCAACGAGATGATCGGCTGAGGCTGGAAAGCCGTACGCTAAGCCCCCTCAGGCGCACGGTCAGGGGAGGAGAGGCGTGCGAAGTCGCAAAGATGGGGCTTTCGTCCGGGCGCTCGCTCTGAAATAGGGTCTTGCCATGTTCAAATCCGTTCTTGTTGCAAACCGGGGCGAGATCGCCTGCCGCGTCTTCCGCACCGCTCGCGCGATGGGGATTCGCACCCTTGCCGTCTATTCCGAGGCCGATGCCGCCGCCCTGCATGTGCGTATGGCCGATGAGGCGACCCTGATCGGACCGGCGCCCGCACGTGAAAGCTATCTGGATCAGGACAGGGTGCTCGCCGCCGCCCGCGCCATGGGGGCCGAGGCCATCCACCCCGGATATGGCTTTCTGTCCGAGAACGCCGAGTTTGCCGAGGCCGTCGCCAAAGCCGGTCTGGTCTGGATCGGCCCTGCGCCCGCCTCGATCCGTGCCATGGGCCTGAAGGATGCGGCCAAGGATCTGATGGACAAGGCGGGCGTGCCGGTCACGCCGGGCTATCTGGGTGCGGACCAGTCCGACGAGCGCCTGATCAGCGAGGCCGGGCGCATCGGCTATCCGGTGCTGGTCAAGGCAGTGGCCGGTGGCGGCGGCAAGGGCATGAAGCGTGTCGATGCGCCTGCGGACTTTGCTGCTGCGCTCGCATCGGCCCGGCGCGAAGCAGGTGCGGCCTTTGGCGACGAGCGCGTGCTGCTCGAGACCTACATCACCCGCCCGCGCCACATCGAGGTGCAGGTGTTCGGCGATGCCCACGGCAACATCGTTCATCTTTACGAGCGCGACTGCTCGCTCCAGCGCCGCCACCAGAAGGTCATAGAAGAAGCGCCTGCGCCGGGCATGGACGCGGCCACCCGCAAGGCTGTCACGGACGCCGCCGTGCGCGCCGCGCGCGCCGTGGACTATGTGGGCGCGGGCACCGTGGAGTTCATTGCCGATGCCTCTGAAGGGCTGCGGGCAGACCGCATCTGGTTCATGGAAATGAACACCCGCCTTCAGGTCGAGCATCCCGTGACAGAGGCGGTCACCGGCGTCGATCTGGTCGAGTGGCAGTTCAGGGTCGCGGCGGGCGAGCCGATCCCGATGGCTCAGGACGACATTCCCCTTAGCGGTCACGCCATGGAGGCGCGCCTCTATGCAGAAGACCCGGCGCGCAACTTCCTGCCCAGCATCGGGCGGCTTCACCACTTCCAGCTACCTGATGAGATGCAGGGTGTGCGCGTCGACACCGGCTTTGCCGAGCATAGCGAGGTCAGCCAGTTCTACGATCCCATGCTGGCCAAGATCATCGTGCACCGGAACGATCGTGGGCAGGCAGCCGAAGCGCTGGCGCAGGCCTGTGCAGAGGTCGAGGTCGCGCCGGTCAGGACCAATGCGGGCTTTCTGGTGCGCTGTCTGCGTCACCCGCGCTTTGTGGCGGGTGATGTGGACACCGCCTTCATCGGTGCCGAGGCCGAAGCTCTCGCCTCGCCGGGCCTGTCACCTGATGCCGCCGCCGCAGCGGTCTGGGCGCTGGGCGCCCCCGGCTTCGAGCGCACCGACGAGTGGGCTTCTCCCTGGGAGGGCACGACCGGCGTGGCAGGTCTGCGTCTCAACCAGCCGGGCGTGAGGACGCGCCGAATTTATGTGGCGGATCAGGCAGTGGACGCGTCGCTTGAGGGCGATGACGACTTGGACTTCTCCTTCGTCAGCACCGGGGATGGGCTGGTGATCTTCGAGGCGGGCGAGGCGTGGCCGGTATCGCTGTTCCCGCCGACGGGCGCCAGCGGTGCGGCCAGCTCGGATGGCAGCCTGCGTGCGCCCATGCCCGGCAAGGTGGTCGCCACGCCGGCGGCGGCAGGCGATCACGTCGTGGCCGGACAGCCCGTCGTGGTGGTCGAGGCCATGAAGATGGAGCACGCGCTCAGCGCACCTTTCGATGGTATGGTGGCTGAAATCAGCGTAGGCGTGGGCGATCAGGTGGGCGAGGGCACTGTCCTGGCCGTCGTCTCGAAGGATCAAAGCGAATGAACCGCGTGAGCAAAGCCCTTCTTCCTCTGGCCGCGGCGTGTGCGGCCCTGACCCTGGCGGGCGGGGCTGCTGCCCAGGCCTATCAGCCGTCCAGCCCCGAGGCTGCCCGTCCCGAAAACCTGGCCGACATGCAGTGCATGGCCGTCTATGGCTATCTGGCAGGACGGGGCGACGAGAACGTTGCCGCCGGGGCGCTGGGGATGTTCTACTTCCTTGGTCGGCTTGAGGGCCGTGCGCCCGCTGTGGACTGGATGCGCGAGCTTTACCTCCTGACCGACACCCTGACTGATGAGGCCCTGGCCCCGCACTTCCAGCGCTGCGGCCAGGTTCTGATCGATCGTGGCGAGGCCATGCAGGCAGCGGCGGCACTCTATAGCGAGAACTGAACGGCTCAGCGCGCGCTTGCGCTCTGCCCCTGCATCCCCAACTCCCTCTCATGGCTCTGCACCTCATAAAGCTGGGCGTCGGCGTGCCCGATGTCGAATGGCTGGAGCGGCGCGTGGCGGGCGGGCAGCGCCTGATCGTGCACACGCGCCAGACGCCCAAGCGCGCATCCGAGATCGAGGACGGCGGCTCGCTCTACTGGGTTATCAAGGGCGTCGTGGGTGCGCGCCAGCGCGTGCAGGACATCACCACCCACGGCGAGGGCAAGGGCGCGCGCTGCGAAATCACCCTGGTGCCCGAAGTGGTCCGTACCGCGCCTCTGGCCCGCAGACCCTTTCAGGGCTGGCGCTATCTGGAAGCCGGGGAGGCTCCGCCCGACCTGCAAAGGCTGGAGGCCGAGGGGTTGCCCGACGATCTGGCCGAGCAGCTGCGCGAGCTGGGTGCGTGGTAGCGCGCGCATCTTGATCCGCGAGCAGACGATCAGGCGAGCGGCCTCGCGCCGCAGCCAAGGTTGACGAAACGGGCTTCCCCTGTCTCTCTGCCGCAGGTAAGACCCCGCCCGAAAACGGTCGGGAGCGAGACGACGCCGTCTGAAGTGTCGCCGCCGGAAGCGTTCAGGAGACTGCAGTGACCATCGAGACAAGCATTCCGGGCCTCGATCAGGCCCCGACCCGCCATTCCGGTCTGATCGCATGGGTACGCGAGATCGCCGCCCTGACCAAGCCCGACCGGGTGCACTGGTGCGATGGTTCCGAGGCTGAAAAGCGCATGATCGAGGCCGATCTGGTTGCGCGCGGCACCTTGCGCCCGCTGAACCCGGAGAAGCGCCCCGGCTCGTTCTATGCTGCCTCCGATCCCAAGGATGTGGCCCGCGTCGAGAGCCGCACCTTCATCTGCTCGAAGCAGAAGGCGGACGCAGGACCGACCAACAACTGGATGGACCCGGCCGAGATGCGCGGGCGTCTGGACGGCCTGTTCGATGGCTGTATGCGCGGGCGCACCATGTATGTCGTGCCCTTCTGCATGGGCCCGCTCGGCTCTCACATCAGCGCGCTGGGCGTCGAGATCACCGACAGCGGCTATGTCGTGCTGTCCATGGGCGTGATGACCCGCATGGGTCAGCCCGCCCTCGATCAGCTGGGCGAAGACGGTTTCTATGTGCCCGCCGTGCACACGCTCGGTGCACCGCTGTCGCCAGGTCAGCAGGACGTGCCCTGGCCCTGCAACGAGGAGAAGTGGATCGTCCACTTCCCTGAGACGCGCGAGATCTGGTCCTACGGCTCGGGCTATGGCGGCAACGCCCTGCTGGGCAAGAAGTGCTATGCCCTGCGCATCGCCTCGATCATGGCCCGCGACGAAGGCTGGCTGGCCGAGCACATGCTGATCCTGAAGCTGACCTCGCCCGAGGGCGCGGTGCACTATGTGGCGGCGGCCTTCCCCAGCGCCTGCGGCAAGACCAATCTGGCCATGCTTCAGCCCAGCCTCGATGGCTGGAAGGCCGAGACGGTCGGTGACGACATCGCCTGGATGCGCTTTGGCGACGATGGCCGTCTCTATGCGGTGAACCCCGAGGCCGGATTCTTCGGCGTGGCGCCGGGCACCAGCCGCAATACCAACCAGAACGCTCTGGCCACGCTGTCGCGCAACACCATCTTCACCAATGTCGCCCTCACCGAAGATGGCGATGTGTGGTGGGAGGGCCTGTCGAAAGAGCCGCCTGCCAATCTCACCAACTGGAAGGGTCGGCCGCACGATCCCGCCTCGGGCGAGCCTGCCGCGCACCCCAACGCCCGTTTCGCCGCGCCCGCTCACCAGTGCCCGACCATTGCGCCGGAATGGGAAGACCCGGCAGGCGTGCCGATCTCTGCCATTCTGTTCGGGGGGCGGCGCGCCTCCACCGTGCCGCTGGTGACCGAGGCCTTTGACTGGGATCACGGCGTGTTCATGGGCGCGACCGTGGCATCGGAAGGCACGGCAGCGGCCGAGAACAAGGTCGGCGAGCTGCGCCGCGACCCCTTCGCCATGCTGCCGTTCTGCGGCTACAACATGGGCGACTACTTCGGCCACTGGCTCAAGATGGGTGAGGGGGCCGATCGCGAGCGCCTGCCGCGCATCTATTTCGTGAACTGGTTCCGCAAGGACGAGAACGGCCGCTATGTCTGGCCGGGCTTCGGCGAGAATGCCCGCGTGCTGAAATGGATCGTCGAGCGCATCGAGGGCACGGCGGGCGCCAATGACACGCCGGTCGGCCGCGTGCCGGGGCGCGAGCATCTCGATCTCGAAGGCCTTTCGCTGAGCGACGATGAGCTGTCGACCCTGCTCGATCTCGACCTCGAGGCCTGGACCGAGGAAGCCTCGCGCATCCCCGCATTCTTCGAGATGTTCGCCGAGCGTCTGCCCCGGCCCCTGTGGGATCAACACGCCGCCCTGACCCGGCGCATCGCCAGCGCCTCTGAGGCCACGGCGGTCGCTGCCGAATAGAGAGCGCTTGCCAGGCAGGCTCGTGCTGCCACAGGATCGGTTCGTGTCTGCCTCCCCGCACACGCCTGCCCAGCCCATGCCGCCGCTCGACGTGATCGTCGTCGGTGCAGGCGCGCTCGGTCTCGCCACGGCAGCCGAGCTGACCGCTCGCGGGCACAGCGTCGCGGTCATCGATCCCGGCGGTGACAATGCGTCATCGGTGGCCGCAGGCATGATCGCGCCTGCGTTCGAGAGTGCGCTCGAAGGCCTTGATGACGATGGCGCGGTCCTGCTGCGCTCGGCCCGTGCCATCTGGCCGACATTTGCCGCACGCCATGGCATTGTCCTGCACGAGGACGGTGCGCTGTGGTGCGGCCCTGATCGCGAGGCCATGGCGGTGCGCCTGAAAGGCCTCGGCTTTGATTGTCAGCACACGGACGATGGCGTGCTGGCGCCGCTGGATGCACGCCTCTCGCCGGTCCGGGCGCTCGCGGCCTTGTCCGGCCATGTCACCGTGGTGAGGGCGGAAGTGCGCGCGATCAGGCGGCTGGGAGTCTCGCTCTGGTGCGTCGATGAGCAGTGGACAGCGCGCCATCTGGTTATCGCCACGGGCCATGGATGCGCCATCGAAGGTCTGCCGCCGCTGGCGCGCACGGCCATGTCGCCCGTGGTGCCGATCAAGGGACAGATCGTGATGGTGCAGGGTGCGCCGGTGCCTCGAACCGTGCGCGGACCGGGCATCTATCTGGTGCCCGGCGACGGCCACACCATGATCGGGGCGAGCATGGAGGAGGGGGCCGAGGACAAGGTGGCCGATCCGGCGGTCACGCGTTCTCTGCTGGAGCGCGCCGAGGCCCTGACCGGCCAATCCCTGACCGGCCTCGTGCACAGCGCGCGCTGCGGCGTTCGCGCTGCCATGCCAGACCGCCTGCCGCTTGCGGGTCATGTCGAGCAGGGTCTGTGCCTTGCCCTCGCGCCGCGCCGCAATGGCTGGCTGCTGGCCCCTGCGGTGGCGGGAACCGTTGCGGACGCCATCGAGCAGCGCCCGCCCGGTCCGTTCTCACAGGCGTTCAACCCGCTGCGATCATTCCACGTTGAACCTTAGCGGGATGTCTACGCGCGCTCCGTTGACCGGTGCGCCGTCGACCACCATCGGGCTGATGCGGAAATAGCGGGCCAGCTGCTGGGCCGCGCGGCCAAAGCCCTGTCCGGCCGGTGTCTCGGACAGCACGGTGCAGTCGCTGAGCGTGCCGCGTACCGATACGGCGCAGCGCATGGTCACGCTGCCGGTGATCCCGGCATTGAGCGCGCGCGGCGGATAGTGGCGCAGAAGCTGATCGCCTGTGGGCCTTTGCAGCCAGTCGGGATTGACGATCATGGGCGGGCCTGCCGGGGCTGTGGGCTGTGCCGTGCCGTTGGCCGCTGTGACAGCACCGGGAGCGGGTGCTGTGATGATCTCGGGTGTGAACACGCCCGTTACCTCGGGAGCGTCGACCGGGGTGAAAGGCGCAGTCTCGATGTTGGGCGCGGCCATGCGGGGCTGGCGAATCGGAGTCGGCTGGGCCGCCGCCTGGGCGGGCGCCGGGTCGAGCCGGGGGGCGGGCGGGCGGATCAATTCGATCTGGGTGGTGCGCTCGGCAGACTGAACGGGCAGCGGGGGCATTTCGAACCTCTGGCTGTAGAGCCAGGCTCCGAAGGCGGCGTGCACGGCAAGCGACGCGCCTGCCGCAAGCCAGATCCATTTGGGGATGGGCCGTTTTTTCTCGTTGAAATCCAGCGGCATGACCGCGCCGGGTCCGCCTTGCAACTGCATCATCATGACTGTTCTCCCTCCACTTTTCGTGCGGTGACAGCCGACGGCCGTCGCCGCGACAACCATGAGGCGCGTCGTTCGTGGTGGAATTGGGGCCCTGGACAGCCCCTGCTGCCGATCGCCGGGTTCAGCGCGCGTTAACCACGTTGGGGCAGATGCTGGATCATGAGCGTCGGAGCCATCGCATCGAGGGGCAGCGTCGAGGCGGCCATCCGCCGGGCGGCCGATCGCACCGGCGTGGATTTCGAGTTCCTCATGGCGACCGCGCGGCGCGAGAGCGCCCTGAACCCCGGAGCCAGGGCGCGCACCTCATCGGCGAGCGGGCTTTATCAGTTCATCGACCAGACCTGGCTGGCGACGCTCAGCCGTCATGGCGCGCGTCACGGTTACGGCGCCTATGCCCAGCACATCACGCGCGGGTCGGACGGGCGCTATCGGGTCAGCGAGGCTGCGCGCCAGCAGGTCATGGACCTGCGTTTCGATCCGCAGGCGTCTGCGGTCATGGCGGCCGAGCTGGCGTCCGACCATGCGGCTTACCTGCGGGGGCGAACCGGCATCCAGCCCAGCTCAGGCGATCTCTATGCCGCGCATTTTCTCGGGCCGGAGGGTTCGGCACGTCTGATCGAGGCGGTCCGAAGCCGCCCGACCGCCATCGCCGCGAGCCTGTTTCCGCAGGCCGCTGCCGCCAACAGGCCCATCTTCTATCGAGACGGGCGCGCGGCCACGGTGGCGGAGGTCTATGCCAACCTCACACGTCAGCATGGTGCTGGGGCGGCTGTGTCCGGCCCTCGCCAGACCGTGCCTGTCCTGAGCGATCAGGAGCGCGCCCTTGCCGAACGGCTTGATCGTCTGCGTGGCCAGCAGCAGCTTCTGGCCATGCTGACAGGCCAGAACGACCAGCAGGGCCTGAGTACCGGGTCGCTGCTTGCGGCGTTCGGTCCGGGACGGCGCGAGCCGGGCTCCGGATTTTAGGCGGCGCGCTCGCTGGCCTGGCGGGCCTGTTCGATGACGCGGCGGCGCGCCTCCTCCAGCGCATGAGTGACGCCGCTCAAGGTCACGGGCCTGAAGATCACGGCGGCAAATCCCATGGCCTCCAGCGCGTCGGCGTCCGTGTCTTCGCTCTCGATCACCGCGATCACAGGCATGGGCGCTCGGCCCGACTGGACCTTTGTCATGAAGGCCGCGATGTCCTGAGGCTCGGCCTGTGTCGAAACGAGCATCACGTCGGGGCGTCCCGCACGCAGCAGCTCGGCAGCCCGCTCGAGGCTCCTGACGCTCAGGACCTGGTGATCGAGCTGTTCCAGCACGGCCTTGAGCATGGCACCGCTCAGCGGATCGGCCTCGATCATGACGACCTTTAGGGGGCGCTCGCCAAGCTCGAGGGGGGCACTTGGAGTGGTGTCCAGCTCGGCGTCAGGATCGAAGGGCATTTCCAGAATGAAGCGGCTTCCGATGCCGCGCGAGGATTCGGCCTCGAGGCGCCCTCCCATCAACTCGGCCAGCTTGCGCGACAGGGCAAGACCGAGGCCCGCGCCGGGCAGGCCAGCGCTGGTCCGCTCGATGCGGGTGAAGGGCGTGAAGGCCATGACCAGCTCTTCGCGCGTCAGGCCCGGCCCTGTGTCGATGATCTCGATGCGAAGGCGCTGGGGCTCGGGCAGGCTGGCACGCACCTCGACACGGCCACGGGCGGTGTAGGCGATGGCATTGGACAGCAGCGCGTGCAGGATCTGGCGCACCCGCGCGCGATCTCCGATGGCACCGCCAAGAGTCCTGCTCGTGACGCTCCTGACGTCGGAACTCAAGGTCAGGCCCTTGGCCGAGGCGTTGCGGGCATGATGCAGCAGCAGCTCCTGAATGATCCGGCCCACATCGACTTCCTGCCGGGCGATGACGAGCTGTCCCTGCTCGGCGCTGTGATTGTCCAAGGTGGCGTCCAGCACCTCGACGAGGCTGCGGGCCGAGGACAGGGCGGTGTCGATCTTGTCGCGGGACGGCGCGCCGCGCGTGCCTGCGCCCATGGCCGCCGCCAGCACCTGGGCCACGCCGGACAGGCCATGGCGGACCTCGCGTGACAGGGTGGCCAGAATGTCCGAGCGCGACTTGGCCAGCAGGCGGTTGTGACGAAGGGCGATCTCGTTCTCGCCGAACAGCCGTTCGCGCTCGATGGCCAGGGCAAAGTGTTCGCGCAGGTGCCGGTTCAGGATCAGCGCCAGGGCCATAGCCAGAGCCAGGGCGCTGAGCACCAGCGTCGCCGTCGCACTGTCTCCATGCAGGGTATAGAGGCCGACAATCGGGCCGATCGCCGCTGCCGGTCCCACCACAAGCAGGTTGGGCAGGGAAGGCGCGCAGAAGAAGATCACGCCCACCGCTGCACCCGCACAAAGGACCAGCAGGATCTCGGAAAACGGGCCGGCGCCCATGGCCAGAAATGCAGTCTGCAATACGGCCACGGCCCACAGAAGGCCCGCCCCCATGTGCACGGCGGTGCGCAGCCGCAGATTGCCGACCTCCAGCGGTCTGCGGCGATGCCAGTCGGCGATGGCGTAGAAGACCGCCCAGTTGAAGGCGTAGATCCCCAGCGACAGACCCATCCAGGCTCCGTTGGGCGCGTGGGCGGCGATCAGCACAAACACTGGCAGGCAAATGCCAAAAAATCCAAGCGCATAGGGCAGCAGCTTGAGCTGAGCTTCGAGCCCCAGCGCCCCCACCTCGCGATTGGCGAGGGCGTCGTCTGCACTGATCGAGGTGGGGCTGCTGACCGTCATGATGCGAGCATAGGCGCGCACCGATTTATTCCGCGTTACGACAGGCGGGCGCATGGTAAAGATTGGGTAAGGTTAAAGGCGAGATACTGGGCACTCTCAATCGCTCCCGGAACGACACGACCCGCCCATGGCCAGCCCGATGCGCGCCCGCCTCACCGAAGCCGACATTCGACGCCTGGTGAAATCCCGCGACGACGACGAGCGGGCGTCTGCGGCGCACAAGCTGTGCCGGGCCATCGACCGGGCCGAGCTGGGCGATCTGGACCTGAAGGCGGCCCAGCGCATCATCCGCATCATGGCTGACGATGCCGCGGAACTGGTACGCCGCGCTCTGGCGGTCACACTGCGCTGTTCCGACGTGCTGCCGCGCGATGTCGCCATGAAGCTGGCGCAGGACGTCGATTCCATCGCCTTGCCCGTTATCGGTTTTTCACCTGTATTCACTGATGAAGACCTGATCCGCATCGTGCGCGCGGGCGATCAGGCCCGCCAGGTGGCTGTGGCCAGCAGGCCCTTCGTCGGCCGGGAGGTGGCCAGCACCCTCGCTGCGGAGGGCGTCGAAGCCGCGGTGCGCGCCCTGTGCGCCAATGACAACGCCGACCTTTCCGAGCAGGCCATGGCAAGGGTCGTGGATCGTTTCGCAGACTCCGGTGAGGTGGTCACGGCTCTGGCCTATCGCCGTGTGCTGCCGCTCGACATCACCGAGCGGCTGATCGAGGCGGCTTCGGAAAGCGTGCGCGCCCATCTGGTCTCGCGCCATGCCATTGCGCCTGAAGTGGCCATCCGCCTGGCCGCCGATGCGCGCGAGCGGGCCACGGTCGATCTTATTGACCAGGCCGAAAAGTCTCATGATCTTGGTGTTTTCTGTCAGCATCTTGATGCGAGGGGGCAGCTCAATGCCTCGCTTCTGCTGCGTGCCCTGGCACGAGGCTCCATGCCGTTCTTCGAGCACGCCCTGTCCGTGCTGGCAGGGGTGCCGCACGCGCGCGCCTGGCTGATGATCCATGATGCCGGGGCGCTGGGATTGAAGGCCATCTATGACCGGGCGGGGCTGCCGCCGCGCCTGTTCACGGCGTTCCGTGCCGGTGTCGACACCTGGGCCGAGATGCTGCGCGAAGGCGTGACGCCCGAGCCTTCACGCTTTCAGAACCGTATGCTGGAGCGCTTCCTGACCCAGCGCGCCTATGCACCGCGCGAGGACGTGGCCTATCTGATGGACCGCCTCGACATGAGCGCGCCGCCGCCGCCGCTTTCAGCAGCCAATGCAGCCTGAGCCCGGCGAGGCGCCGGGCCTTCTCATGATTGTGGCTTGGATGGTGGCGGGCGCGATCAACGCCCGTTGAAGTCGCGCACGCGCGTTTCCAGCTCGGTGGCGAGCGCAAGGCCCACGGGGTGGTCATCGGTCTTGATATCGTCGCGCACCACAGCCTTGATCGCATTGATGTGCGCATCGAGCAGCACCTGGGGCGCATCGAGACGCTTGGCCGGATCGTCCAGCAGCTTGCACAGCGATCCGGCCAGACGGGTCACCAGGGGGAACTGATATGTCGAGCCCAGCCCTTTGAGGTCGTGCGCGCGATGATAGAGCGCCTCGGCCGTTGCCGTATTATAGCCGTTGGTCTGGATGGCGTTACGGGCGGCCTCGAGCTTGTCCAGCTCGTCCTGAAGCCATGCCGCGAACTGGCCGGACATGGCCGCCAGAGCTTCCTCGGCCTTGGCGATGGCCGAGGCATCGATGCCGCCGAAGCCGCCGCCGAGCTTGGCTTTCAGTGTGTTGGGCGGCTGGATGAATTGGGCGGACGAGGGCTTGTTCACGACGGGACTCCGCATTTGACTGCCCTACCCATAGCCCCGCAGCCTTAAAAACCCGTGACCGGCACCCCTAGGCTGTGAATTGCTCGGCCAGCACGCGTTCCTCGAACGAGCGGTCCTTGTCGAACAGCATTGTCAGGGCGATGTCGCGCCGCTCACAGACCTCGACCTTGGCCACGCGGCGCACCTCGAAGCTGTCGGCCACGGCGCTGACCGGGCGCTTGTCCATCTCAAGCACCTCGAAACACACACGCGCCGTGTGGGGCAGAAGGGCGCCGCGCCAGCGCCGCGGGCGAAAGGCGCTGATCGGGGTGAGTGCGAGTACCTTGGCATCGAGCGGAATGATCGGTCCGTGGGCGGACAGATTATAGGCGGTGGAGCCCGCAGGCGTGGCGATCAGGGCGCCATCGCACGACAGCTCGTCGATGCGCACGCGCCCGTCCACGCTGATGCGCAGCTTGGCGCTCTGACGGGTCTGACGAAGCAGGGACACCTCGTTGATCGCAAGGCCAGAGTGAACCTCGCCCGCCTGGGTCCAGGCATCCATCTGCAAGGGATGAATGGTGGCGCTGGTGGCGTGGCGCACGCGCTCGGGCAGATTGTCGATCTCGAGGTCGTTCATGAGAAAGCCGACCGAGCCCATGTTCATGCCATAGACGGGCGTGCGCCGTGACAGGTTGGCGTGCAGGGTCTCGAGCATGAAGCCGTCACCGCCCAGTGCCACGATAACATCGGCCTCACTGACAGGCGCCTGCCCGTAGCGTGCGACCAGCTTGCGCGAGGCCTCGGCGGCATCGGCGCGATCAGAGTGGGTGAAGTGCAGGGCAAGGGTGTCGCTCACAGCCCACAGCAACCCTTCGCCGCCCCCACTGTCAACGCCCCTCAGGCTGCGACGTGGGTGGCAGCCTCGCGAAAGGCACGTGCGCTGGCGTCGCTGCTGAGGGCAAATGTCGCCGTCATATCGAAGGGCTGGTGACCGGGAAGGTCCGCGTTCAGGCGGCGGATTTCCTGAACCAGCGCGGGAAACACGGCGCGGTCGATGCCCACGCTGGCACAGGCCAGCGCCAGCTTGCGGGCACTGGTATCACGCATGGCCCTGCGGACATCATCCAGATTGAAGCCGCCCAGTGTGGACAGGGCGATCTCGAACAGGCTGAGACGCCCTTCGCGCACCGCCCGGATCAGATAGCCGGGCCTCAGCTGGCCCGAGGTATCGAGCTTGGCCACGAGGCGCTGTTCCATCTCGATGCGCTCACGGTCTTCGATCGGAGTGGGCTTGCCTGGCTCCGTGCTGCGAAGCGCGCTGCGCATGCTGGCCTCTACGGCGCGGTCGAGCTGGACGGTATCGACACGGAAGCGCTCTGAAATGGCCTGGCGCAGGGCCTGACCAACACAGGCGTAGAGCTGGGCAGCCAGCTTTTCGCTGAGGTGAGGATGGCGAATCAGCGGGCCACGCAGCGCCGCGATGCGCCGCGAGGCTTCCACGAGGCGCCGCATGCCCCCCTCGCTGATGTCGGCGCTGCGATTGCCGGCCAGGGCGGTCATGACCACAGGTTCGGCATTGTCGATGATGGCATCGCACACGCGCGAGCTGATGCGCGGGCGGCGCGCGACTTCGATCTGATGCTCCAGAGTGCATTCGACCAGAACCCGAAGCAGATCCTGATCGCGCAGAAGCGGGCTGCGGGCGATGATCGGGCGGGCGATCTCGATCTCGTCGAGCACCAGAATGTCGATCAGGGCGCGCGGCGCCCATTCGGCTTCGGAAATCTCCTCGGCCAGCACACGGCGCAGATCGCTCTCGATCTGGGAAACCAGCGTCGTGAAGATGTCGCTGAGCAGGTGCGGGCTGGAGGTGCGGCTGATGGGATCGGCGGCCTCGCACAGGGCCACAATGCCTTTGAGCAGGCGCTCGCGGTCGGGCCTCTCACGGCTGCGCGCCAGGTCGACCAGCTCAGGCCCTGTGGGCATGTCCGGGGACAGAACCGCACTGCGGCCCGGATGGGGGCTGTTGAACGCGGTCAGGCTCACTGCACAATCTCCGGTGCAAGTCGCGGAAAATATAGCATGCCCAGAGTTAACGCCGTGGCGTGAAGGCATCCTTAACGGCAGGTGAATCTGCGCCGCTCTTGACCATCACCGCCCCGGGCGGGTTGATAGCGATGGCGACCCGGCGGATCAGGCCTGACGGGACGCCCGACAGGAGGACAGCGCCATGGCCGACGGCACTTCGGTATCGCTCAAAGGTAAGGTCAGCGAGGAGGAGTGGAAGACCCGCGTTGATCTGGCAGCCCTCTATCGTCTCGTGGCCCTGCACGGCTGGGACGACATGATCTTCACCCATATCTCTGCGCGGGTGCCGGGGCCGGAGAAGCATTTCCTCATCAATCCCTACGGATTCTATTTCGAGGAGATGACGGCCTCGATGCTGGTCAAGGTGGACCTCGAGGGCAACGTCGTCGCCGAGACGCAGCACTTCATCAATCCGGCCGGTTTCACCATTCATTCGGCGGTGCACGCGGCGCGTGACGACGCCCACTACGTGATCCACCTGCACACCGACGCGGGCGTGGGCGTGGCCGCGCAGAAGGGTGGGCTGCTTCCGCTCAGCCAGAACGCCTGCCTGCTTCAACACCAGGTGGCCTACCATGGCTATGAGGGGCTGGCCCTGAACCATGACGAGCGCGAGCGTCTGGTGGCTGATCTGGGCGACAAGCCGCTGATGCTGCTCAGGAACCATGGCACTCTGGCAGTCGGAGAAACGGCGGCCCAGGCCTGGCTCGGCATCTTCTTTCTGGAGCGCGCGTGCCGTCAGCAGATCGCGGCGCTGTCTGCGGGCGCCGACGGCGTGCTTCCCGCTCCCGACGAGGCTCAGGCTGAGACCAGGGAGCAGGGCCGCGCGCTGCCCTATGTTGCCGCCCTGGCCTGGCCCGGCGCGCTGCGCCAGCTCGGCCGGCACCTGCCCGGCTATGATACATGAGGCCTGAGGCCTGATGATGTGCGCTGGGGGGCGCGCAGCCTTTCTCGCGGCGGGCGTGATTGCGGTCACGCTGAGCGTCGCGGGCGCGACGCAGGCAGGGGCCTGGAACAAGGCGCGCGGCGAGAGCCAGGTCATCGTCAAGCTGGAGGTCATGCGGGCCAGCGAGGGTTTCGATCCCGACGGTGTGCGGCTGCCCCTGCCGGCCGAGCGGCGCGACGACATCGCCTCTGTCCTTGGCGAGCACGGCCTGAGCGACCGGCTGACCCTGATCGTGCGCACGGACTATCAGCGCGGCGAGGACGCCTTCGTGCGCTATGAGGGGCTGGGCACCAGCGAGATCGGCCTGCAATGGCAGGTGTGGCGCGATGATCGCTGGGCGCTGGCGCTCTCCACCTCTCTGGGCAGGGCGGGTGAGGGGCGCGGCGCGGGCTATGCGCCGCCCGGCGTCGGCGAGACGGAGCGCGAGGTGCGCCTGCTGGCGGGACGCTCCTTCGGACACGGGTCCGGCCGTCTGGATGGATGGCTGGACGGGGCCTTCGCCGAGGTGCAGGTGGCGCGGCGCTGGCGCTCGGAACAGGAGGACGAAACCCGCCTCGACGTGACTGTGGGACTGCGTCCTCATCCTCGATGGCTGCTGCTGTCCCAGGTCTATGCGGGGGAGGTGGCGGGTGGCGGGCCCGCCTGGGCCAACACCGAGATCAGCGCCGTGCGCGAGATCGGCAGCTGGTCCTTTCAGCTTGGCTATCGCACAGCTCTTGCAGGGCGCGAGGTTCCGGCGCAAACGGGACCGGTGATCGGCATCTGGCGGCGTTTCTGACCCGTATGTAGCGACGGATTGGCGGTGGTTGTCGCGTTCCATATGGAACGACACCGGTTACAGAGATTTTAGTTGATGCGGCCGATTTGCCGGTCAACAAGCCCGCACGGCTTTGGAGACCCGATTTGTTCAAGCGCCACTTCTTTGCACTTGCCGCCGTCGCTCTGGTTGCGGTGATGGCTGTCGCGGGCATCCTGCGGCTGGCGCTGGCTGATGACAGCGGCGGGCAGGGACGCGGGGGTCCGGGCGGGCCGGGTGGTCGCGGCGGCGGCGGTCAGGCCGTGTCCGTGGCCGTCGTCGAGGCGCGCGGCTTTTCCGATACGCTCGATGTGCTGGGCGTGGCGCGTGGTCGCCGCTCGGTCAATGTGACATCCAACACTTCGGAACTGGTCACGCGGGTGCTGTTTCGTGACGGCCAGAGCGTGCGTGCCGGACAGGCGCTGGTGGAGCTTCAGGCGCGCGAGCAGGATGCCGGCCTGATCGAGGCTCAGGCGCGTCTGGCCCAGGCCGAGCGCGACTGGCAGCGCTGGCAGGAGCTGGCCGATCGCGGCATCGCGCCCCGGGTCAATGCCGAGCAGGCCCGCACCGCCTACGAGACCGCGCAGGCGGGTGTGAGAGCCGCCCAGGCCCGCGTCGGCGACCGCGTGATCCGTGCGCCCTTCGCTGGCGTGGTGGGTCTGTCCGATGTGCAGCCCGGCACGCTGATCTCGCCCGGAACCGTGGTGGCGACGCTTGATGATCTCAGCGTGATCCGCGTCGATTTTCCCGTACCCGAGCGGTTCCTGTCCTCGATCAGCAACGGCCAGCCTGTGCGTGCACGCCCGGACGCCCTCGACGGCGTGGAAGTGAGCGGGCGCATTGCCACCCTCGATACCCGGATCAACGAGCAGACCCGCGCGGTCACGGCCCGAGCCGAGTTTCCGAACCCCGGCGGCCGGATCAGGCCGGGCATGATGATGCGCGTCTCCATCGTGCGCGGCGAGCGCAGCAGCCTGTCGTTGCCCGAGACGGCCATACTGTTCCAGGGCGGCGACGCCTTCGTCTATCGCATCATCGAGCGCGAGGGGCAGAGTTCAGCCCAGCGGGTGCAGGTCACCATCGGGGTCAACGAGGGCGGGCGCGTGGAGATTCTTTCTGGCCTAGATGCCAATGATCGCGTTGTGGCGACGGGGCTCAATCGCATCCAGCCCGGCTCACCGGTTCAGCCCCTCGACCGTCAGGCCGCCCAGGGCGGGCGTCCGGGTGCAGGCGGCAACGCCAGCGTTCGCGGCAACGCCGGGCAGTCCGCGCCATGATGCTTTCCGATCTTGCTGTCCGCCGCCCGGTCTTTGCGGCCGTGGGCGCCATCGTGCTGTGCGTGATCGGCATGGCGGCATTCTTTTTCTTGCCCGTGCGCGAGCTGCCGAATGTGGACCCGCCGGTCGTCTCCATCAGCACCACCTACACCGGTGCCTCCGCCGAGGTGATCGAGAACCGCATCACCGAACCGATCGAACAGCAGATCGCTGGCATTCAGGGGGTGGAGCGCATCACTTCGGCCTCGCGCGATGGCCGCTCTCAGGTGACGATCCAGTTCTCGCTCGACCGTGATCTCGACGCCGCCGCCAACGATGTGCGTGACCGGGTCTCGCGCGTGCTGCGCGCCCTGCCGGCCCAGGCCGATCCGCCCGTGGTGGCCAAGGCCGACGCCGATGCCTCGCCGATCATGATCCTGTTCCTGCGCTCCTCGGAGATGAACCGTCTGGAGCTGACCGACTATGCCGAACGCTTCCTCAACGAGCGTTTCACCACGGTGCCGGGTGTGGCGGCCATCCAGATCTATGGCGAGCAGCGCTATGCCATGCGCATCTGGCTCGACTCGGCAGAGCTGGCCTCGCGCGGCCTGACGGTCACGGATGTCGAGACGGCCCTGACCAGCCAGAACATCGAGCTTCCCGCAGGCAGCCTGGAGTCGACCAGCACCGACTATGTGATCCGGGTGGCGCGCAACTACGCCACCGCTGAGGAGTTCGCCAATCTTCCCATCACTCGCGCCGGTGCCATTGCAGGCACGGGCCTGACCGGCACGGCGCAGTCCGCTGCCTATGTGACGCGCCTCGGGGATGTTGCGCGCATTGTCGAGGCCGCCGTCGATGACCGGCGCCTGTTCCGGGGCAACGGCCTCGACCAGATCGGTCTGGCCATCACGCGCCAGAGCCAGTCGAACGATCTGGCCATCTCGGAAGGGGTGCGCGCGGTCCTTGCCGATGTTCAGGACACGCTTCCCGCAGGCACCGAGCTGGTCATCGGCACCGACAACTCGCAGTTCACGGCCGAGGCCATCCGCGAGGTGTGGATCACCATCGGTATCGCGCTGGTGCTCGTGGCCATAGTCAACTTCCTGTTCCTGGGCACCATCCGCGCGGCCTTCATTCCGTCGATCGTGGCACCGATCTGTCTGCTTTCGACCTTCATCGTGCTGGCCCCGCTGGGCTTCTCGCTCAATCTCCTGACCCTGCTGGCGCTGGTGCTGGCCATCGGTCTGGTCGTGGATGACGCCATCGTCGTCACCGAGAACATCCAGAGGCGCATCGACCATGGCGAGCCGCCGCTGGTTGCGGCCGAGCGCGGCGCACGTCAGGTGTTCTTCGCCGTCGTTGCCACCACCATTGTGCTGATTGCGGTGTTTGCCCCGCTGATGTTCCTGCCCGGCTATGTGGGCCGACTGTTCGTCGAGCTGGCCGTGGCCATTTCCGCAGCCGTAGCCTTCTCGTCGTTCCTCGCGCTCAGCCTGTCGCCCATGCTGGCATCCAAGATCCTGCGCCCGGCCAGCGGCGGGGGTTTCATGGCGCGCCGTGTCGATGCGGGCCTTGGCGCGCTCAGGGATTCCTATCGCAGCACGCTGGAGAGCATCATCGGGCGCAAGGCTGCGGCCCTTGGCGTCGGCGCGCTGGTGCTGGCGGTGGGCCTTGGCGCCTTCCTGATGTTCCGGGCCCTGCCCAGCGAGCTGGTGCCGCCGGAGGATCGCGGGCGGGTCATGCTGCGCATTCAGGGGCCTGAGGGTGCGGGCTTTGACTATACGCGCAACATCATGCTGGGCCTCGAGCCCATACTTGCCGAATATGCCGAGGCGGGCGAGGCCGAGTTCTACATGGTCTCCAGCCCCGGCTTTGGTGGCGGCACCTTCAACAGCGGCAACGGCATTCTGGCGCTGACGCCTCTGGACCAACGCACGCGCTCGGCGGACGAGATCGCACAGGATCTGAACCGGCGACTGCGCAACCAGACAGATGCCCAGGTCAATGCCAGCGTGCCCCAAGGCTTCCAGATGCGCGGCGGTGGCGGCGGTGGCGGCATCGAGCTGGTGGTCACGGGCAGCGAGTACAGCGACATCTACAACTGGCTCCAGCCGGTTCTGGCCGCGGCTCTCGAGAACCCCAACCTGTCGCGACCGCGCCTGAACTACGAGCCCAACGCGCCGCGCCTGCTGGTGGATGTCGATCCCGAGAAAGCCGCAGCACTGGGGGTCTCCTCACAGGATGTGGGGCGCACGCTCGAGACCATGTTCGGGTCGCGACGGGCCACGACCTATATCCGCGGCGGGCGTGAGTACGACGTCATCCTTCAGACCGACCGGGCGAACCGGGCCAGCGTGGCCGACCTCGAGACGCTGTATGTGCGCGCGGGCACGGGCGCCAATGTGCCTCTGGCCTCGGTCGTCGAGACCCAGACCAGCGGCGACACGCCCGACCGCCGCCGCGTGGATCGCCAGCGCGCCATCTCGCTCCAGGCCGACATCGGCGCGGGCTACACCCTCGTTCAGGCCATGGAGTTCTTCGAAGGCGTGATCGAGCAGCAGCCGCAGGGCGTCGTGGTCACCCAGTGGGGCGGGGCGGCGCGCAACCAGCAGGAGGCGGGCGCCTCGGTGGCCATTGCTTTCGGCCTTGCGCTGCTTCTGGTGTTTCTGGTGCTGGCAGCCCAGTTCGAGAGCTGGATCAGCCCGGCAGTCATCATGCTGACCGTGCCTCTGGCGGCTGCAGGTGGCCTGTTCGGCCTGGTGATGGCGGGCTCCAGCCTGAACATCTACAGCCAGATCGGGCTGATCATCCTGATCGGTGTGGCGGCCAAGAACGGCATCCTGATCGTCGAGTTCGCCAACCAGCTTCGCGATCAGGGACGCAGCGTGCGCGATGCCATCATCGAATCGGCGTCCTTGCGCCTGCGTCCGATCATCATGACCTCCATCGCCACTGCCTTTGGTGCCCTGCCGCTGGTGCTGTGGCAGGGGGCAGGCGCGGGCAGCCGCCAGACCATCGGCGTGGTGATCTTTGGAGGGGCGCTGTTCGCCACCTTGCTGACGCTGTTCGTGGTGCCGGTGATCTATGCGCTGGTGGCCCGCTATACCCGCTCGCCCGAGTATACGGCACGCAAGATCGCCGAGTGGGAAGCGCAGGAAGTCACTGCGAACGACACGGTGCCCCAGGCCGCCGAATAGGGCTTATGGAGCCGCTTCGGGCGAGGCAGGCTCCGCTTCGGGCGGGAAGCCTGTTTCCACCTTGAGGAAGGCGATCAGGTTGCGCCGGTCGGTCTCGTCGCGCACGCCGGCAAAGCTCATCTTGTTGCCGGGCAGGAAGCCGCGCGGATCGTTCAGCCACTGGTCCAGCCGCTCGGCATCCCAGACGAAACCGGCATCGCGCAGCGCAGGCGAATAGTTGTAGCGCTCATGGGTGCCGGCCTCGCGCCCGAACACCTGCCAGAGGTTCGGTCCGGTCATGTTCGCACCACCCTCGTTGAGCGTGTGACAGGCGCGGCAGCGCGCGAACACCCTGCGCCCCTCGGCCCAGTCTCCGGCATTGTAGGGAGCGGGCAGGGCCGCGATCAGCGCCGCGCGCTGAGCGTCGTCGAGCGAGGGTGGGGGTGAGGAAGTCCCCTGTTCCTGCGGCTGGCCGCAGGCCGTCAACAGGACAATCAGGCCAGCGGCAATGATTGTTGGTATGGTGCGCATGGGTCCCTCCGGTTCTGCCAGCCCTAGATCGCGCGTGTGTCATGCGCTCGCAAGGTGACGGATGCGCGCGCCTGTTCTGCCTCGTGACTGCGCATGCCATGCCCGGGCTGGCCATTCTGAGGCGTCTCGCCTATGAGCGGGGCAACGAGAGAGCCCGCATCCAAGCCGTCAATCGCGGGCCAGGAGGAGCGTCATGTCCCGTCACAAGCTGCGTACCCTGGGCGCGCGCGCCCTGTCGCCCGAAACGCTGATGATGGGCTACGGCTACGATCCGGCCCTGTCCGAAGGCTCGATCAAGACGCCGATTTTCCAGACCTCGACCTTCGTGTTCCGCTCGGCCGAGGATGGCAAGCGCTTCTTCGAGGTCGCCTATGGACTGCGCGAAAAGGAGCCCGAGGAGGCGTTGGGGCTGATCTATTCGCGCATCAACAATCCCAATCTGGAAATCCTTGAGGATCGCCTGTCGGTGTGGGACCGCGCCGAGCGTGCCCTGGTCTTTTCGAGCGGCATGGCGGCCATCTCGACCAGCATCCTGGCGCTGTGCAGGCCCGGCGAGCGCGTGCTCTACAGTGCGCCCGCCTATGGCGGCACCGAATACCTGTTCGACCGCATCCTCCCGCGCATGGGTGTCCGGGTCGAGAGCGTGGCCGCCAATGCCGGCACCGAGGCGCTGCGCATGGCCATTGCGCGCGCCAGCGACGAAGCACGCGCCGAGGGCGGACGCCTGGCTGTGGTCTATGTCGAGACCCCGGCCAATCCCACCAACGAAATGGTCGATATCAGGGCCGCGGCCGAAGCGGTGCGTGCGTGTGCGGGCGAGGCGCGCCCCGCGCTCGTGGTGGACAACACCTTCCTCGGCCCTCTGTGGCAGCGCCCGCTGCAACTGGGGGCCGATCTGGTCCTCTATTCGCTGACGAAATATGTGGGCGGGCACTCGGACCTGATCGCGGGCGGATGCATGGGCGGGGGCGAGATCATGGCGCGCATCGGCGAGATGCGCACCATCTGTGGCACCATGCCCGACCCGCACACGGCCTGGATGCTGCTGCGCAGTCTCGAGACCCTGCACCTGCGCATGGAGCGCTCGCAGGCCAACGCCGAGACGCTCATCTCCCGACTGCGCGAGCACCCCGGCGTAGAGGGCGTGCTGGTGGCCGGCGGGGCGAGCGAGGAACAGAAGGCGATCTTCGCGCGCCAGTGCAGCGGCATCGGCTCGACGTTCTCGATACGTGTGCGCGGCGGCGAGGCCGAGGCCTTTGCCGTGCTCAACGCCCTCAGGCTGTTCAAGCTGGCTGTCAGTCTGGGCGGCACCGAAAGCCTCGCCTCGCACCCGTCCAGCACCACCCATTCCGACTACAGCGCCGAGGCCAAGGCGCGCTGCGCCATCAGCGAGAACCTGATCCGGCTGTCAGTCGGTGTCGAGAATGTCGAGGATCTGTGGGCAGACCTTAGCCAGGCGCTGGCCCTGATCTGAGGGCGGTCGGGCTGGCCCCCGCCGCACCGCTGCCGGAGTTGCTCTGAGCTTTACAAGCTCCTTCCGATTTGCCCCCAATCTGAGGATTGAGGTGGCTATCAAGCGGGAGGGTGTGATGGACTGGTGGGCGTGGATGCTGATTATTGCAGGGTATTTCCTTGCCTTTGATATCCATAAGCGGGTTTGCCAGATGGATGATCGAATCAAGGAATACGAGCGTCAGTTCGAGGGGTACTACCGAGAACTTGTGGAGCTGAGGCGCGAGATTTATCGCCTCGAGCGGCGCCGATCCTCGCGTGAATAAGTATGCCAGCCCTGGTGCCGCAGTTGTCGCCAGACGGTGATTGCTTCGCCAGACGAGCGGTCGACATGCGCTGTATACCGCGAACATATAGCGAAACAGGTTCGGGACTATTCCGGGGAATTCGGTCGGAATTGTCCCGAACTGACCCGATTTGTTCCAAATCCAGCGCCTTTGGCAGAGCGCCGCAAACCCCTTGTCAGCCTTGGAAATGTGGTGCCGGTTGCAGGATTCGAACCCGCGACCTTCGGTTTACAAAACCGCTGCTCTACCAACTGAGCTAAACCGGCGCATGGGCTGGCGTGCTTATGAGGCGTTGCGCTAGATGCCGCAAGCGGCAATCGTGCCGCCGGGACCACAACCATGCCGACCTTTCTGTCAGGCCTGACGCCTGCTCATGTGCTGCCAGTGCTCATGCTGGTGGTGTCGAACATTTTCATGACCGTCGCATGGTACGGACACCTGAAGGTCGAGCACCGGGCCCTGTGGCTGATCGTGCTGGTCAGCTGGGGGATCGCGTTCTTCGAATACTGCCTCGCCGTTCCCGCCAACCGCATGGGCTATCAGGTCTACAGCGCCGCCGAACTCAAGACGATGCAGGAAGTTATCTCCCTGTCGGTGTTTGCCGTGTTTGCCGTGACCTGGCTGGGTGAGCGCCTGACGATCAACCACCTGATGGGTTTTTCGCTGATCGCGCTCGGAGCCTGGTTCGTGTTCAGGGGACCGATTCCGGTTCAGCCCGCAGGCATGTGAGCGGCGATCTTGTCGGCCAGGGCGCGCAGCTCCTCCGTATCGGCCATGGGTGCGTGTCCGTGGCCCTTCAGGGGCCGGTCCGCCCAGCGCGGCACGACATGGAAATGCAGGTGAAAGATCGTCTGCCCGCCCGCATCGCCATTGTACTGGAAGATGGAAATGCCGTCCGGTGACAGTGCCGCATTCACCCCGATGGCCACGCGGCGGCTGACCTCGATCAGATGGGCGAGGGTCTCGGGCTCGATCTCGAGGATGTTTCGCGCCCGGCCCTGTCTCGGAATGATCAGCACATGGCCCGGCGACTGGGGGAAGACGTCCATGAGCGCCACGGCGTGCTCGTCCTCGAACACGCGCACCGAGGGCAGTTCGTCACGCAGGATGCGCGCGAAGATGTTGTTCGGGTCATAGTCGCCGCGCAGGCTCATGATCGTCTCCGGTCTGTGGCGCTGCCCGCCATCATGGCCCACGGCGCGCAGTGAAATCCAGCGCCTGATGCTGTCATGCCGAGCGAAAGGGCAGGTGCTCGCGCTCGATCATCGCCTTGGTGCGGGCCATCAGGCGGCGCTCCTGGCGTACGCGCTCGGCCACGGGCGCGCGCAGGGCCTCATCGGCGATGTAGTGTGCGGACCATGTGTATTCCGGGCGATAGCCGCGCGCGATCTTGTGCTCGCCCTGCGCTCCGGCCTCAACGCGCGCGAGGCGCTCATCGATGGCGATGTCCATGGCCTGATAGTAGCAAAGCTCGAAGTGCAGGAAGGGCCGCTCGATCAGCGTGCCCCAGTAGCGCCCGAACAGGGCATCGCCACCGCGCAGGTTGAGGGCGCCGGCCACCGCCCGCTCCCCCTCGAAGGCCATGACCAGCACGATCTGATCGGCCATGGTCTCGCCGAGCAGCGAGAAGAAGGTCCGGTTGAAATAGGGCTCGCCCCACTTGCGCTCGCCGGTGTCGAGATAGAAGTCGAAGAAGGCGTCCCAGTGCGCCTCGCGGATGTCGGAGCCGCTCAGGCGCTGGATCGTCAGACCCTGACAGGCCTCGCGCCGTTCGCGCCGGATGGATTTGCGCCGTGACGACGACAGCTCGCCGAGAAACGCATCGAAGCTGTCGTATCCGGGATTGCGCCACCAGTACTGAAGCTGGGCGCGGTCGATCAGGCCCGCCTCGCGCATGACGGCCTGATCCTCCGGGGTGGCAAAGTTCACATGCAGCGATGAGACCTGCAGGCGTGAGGCAAAGCTGACGGCGGCCTCGACCAGACTGCGCCGCGTGTTCTCCGGTGCGTCTGGCGCACACAGCAGGCGCGGTCCAGTGACGGGCGTGAAGGGCACCGCGCCCAGAAGCTTTGGGTAATAGGCCCCGCCCGCGCGCTCGTAGGCCTCGGCCCAGGCGAAGTCGAACACGTATTCGCCCGCGCTGTGATGCTTCAGATAGAGCGGCATGGCCCCGATCAGGGCCTCGGTCTCGTCGTGCAGGCTGAGGTGACAGGGCTGCCATCCGGTCGCGGGCGACGCACAGCCCGATACCTCGCATGCCTTGAGAAAGTCGTATGAAAGAAATGGATTACCGGCAGGATTTGACAGTCTGTCCCAGCTTGACCTGTCGAGCGCAGACAGTGCGGGGTTCAGCCTCGCTGTCCATCCTCCGGCACTGTCGTTCACTTGACCTCGACGATCGCGTCCACTTCGACGGCAAAGCCCAGGGGCAGGCGATAGACGCCGACGGCCGAGCGGGCATGGCGTCCAGCGTCGCCGAACACGTCGACCATCAGGTCCGAGCAACCATTGACGACCTTGGGAATGTCAATGAAGTCGGGTCCGGCCTGCACGAAGCCGCCCAGCTTGACCACGCGCACCACGCGCGACAGGTCGCCGTCCAGCGCCGCCTTCATCTGGGCCAGCAGATTGATGCCGCACAGGCGTGCGCCCGCAACGGCCTGCTCCAGGCTCACGTCCTCGCCCACCGTGCCCTTGAGCCCGCCCGAGGCATCGTTGGAAAGCTGACCTGCGATGTGCAGCAGGTTGCCCGAGCGCACGAAGGGAACGTAGTTGGCCACGGCGGCGGCGGCTTCGGGCAGGGTGATGCCGAGTTCGGCAATGCGGGCGTCGATGCTCATGAGCGATGGATCCTGAAGGCTGTGGGTCAGTCCTGTTTCCTAGCGGGACGCGGGCGCGGCTTCAATGCGCGACCGGCCTGAACGGCATCGAGGCCAAAGCGGCCACGCAGAGAATCGATGGCGCGCTCTGTGCGCAGGGCACGCCCCTCGCCCTGATCGAACAGGGAGGCGGGCACGGCTTCGGCGTCGACGAGGTTGGCAAGACCAATTCCGATCAGACGATAGCGGCGGGCGGCGGGTTCGGCATCAAGCAGGGCGCGGGCATGGGCGAACAGGCTTCGGGCGGTCTGAATGGGCTCGGGCAGGGTCACGCGCCGGGTGAGCAGGCGAAAGTCGCTAGTGCGCAGCTTGAGTATGGCGACCTGACCGGCCACGCCCTCACGGCGCGCGCGCATGGCCAGCTTTTCGCACAGGGGCCAAAGCTCTGCCCTCAAGGCTTCGATATCGCTAAGGTCTTCGTTGAAGGTGGTTTCCGCGCTCATGCCCTTGCGATCACGCTCCGGGTTCACGCGCCTGGCGTCACGCGCGTGGGCCAGTTCATGCAGGCGCAGCCCCCATTCGCCATAGGCCGTCACCAGGGTCTTGAGGTCGGCGGCGGCCAGATCGCCAATGCTGGGATAGCCGTCCGAGTGAAGCTGGCGCGCCATGACAGTGCCGACCCCCGGCAGGATCGATACGGGGCGAGGGGCGAGAAATCCCACAGCCTCCGCCGCGCCGATGACCTGAAAACCGCGCGGCTTGTCGAGGTCGGAAGCGATCTTGGCCAGGAAGCGATTGGGTGCGAGGCCGATGGAGACGGTCACGCCCACCTCGCGCTCGATCTCGGCCTGCAGCCTGACCAATTGCAGGGCAGGCGGGCCACCGTTGAGGCGCTCGGTGCCCGACAGGTCGGCCCAGGCCTCGTCCAGCGACAAGGTCTGGATCAGGGGCGTCAGGGCGGCGAGCCGGCCCAGAATCTGATCGCTGGCCTGCTTGTAGCGGCGAAAATCGGGCGCGATGACCACGGCGTCGGGGCACAGCTTGCGCGCCTTGAACATTGGCATGGCCGAGCGCACCCCGTGCTGGCGGGCTATGTAGCAGGCGGTCGAAACGACACCGCGCACCCCGCCGCCCACGATCACCGGCTGATCGCGCAGCTCTGGCCGGTCGCGCTTTTCCACCGAGGCATAGAAGGCGTCGCAGTCGAGGTGCGCGATGCACAAGGTGCCCAGTTCCTCGTGATTGACCACGCGCACCGAGCCGCAGGCATCGCAGCGCGAGCGCGCGCTGTCGCCGGGCTGTAGGCAATCGCGGCAGAGGCTCTTGACAGGGCTCACGACAGAACGGGGCAGGGGCTGATGCCGGCTTCACGCCAACTTAAGAATGTGAGGGCCATAGTGCGCTCTCAACGCGACGGGCAACAGTCGTGGGCGGGCAATGCCGCCGGGACAAGAGCGGACGGTTCGGTTGATGATGGCCAAGAAAGTCCTGATCGTCGAGGACAACGAGCTGAACATGAAGCTGTTTCATGATCTGCTCGATTCGCAGGGCTACGAGACTCTGCAGACCCGCGAGGGTCTGCAGGCACTCTCGCTGGCGCGCCAGCACCGGCCAGACCTGATCCTCATGGACATCCAGCTGCCTGAAATCTCGGGCCTCGAAGTCACCAAGTGGCTCAAGGAAGACGAGGAACTGGCCCACATTCCCGTGGTGGCCGTCACGGCCTTTGCCATGAAGGGCGACGAGGAACGCATCCGCCAGGGGGGCTGTGAGGCCTATATCTCCAAGCCGATCTCGATCACCCATTTCCTCGACACCGTGCGAAAGCACCTGAACTGAGGGCAGGGCGATGACCGCGCGTATTCTTGTGGTCGATGACGTGGAAGCCAACGTCCGCCTGCTGGAAGCCAAGCTGACGGCAGAATATTACGACGTGATCAGCTGTCACGACGGTGCCACGGCATTGGAGCTGGCCGCCTCCGAACAGCCCGACATCGTGCTGCTCGATGTGATGATGCCGGGCATGGACGGGTTCGAGACCTGCCGTCGCCTGAAGGCCGATGCGCTGACCAGGCACATTCCCGTGGTGCTGGTCACGGCGCTGGACGGGCGCGATGATCGCATCCAGGGGCTCGATGCGGGCGCCGACGACTTTCTGACCAAGCCGCTGGATGACGTGATCATGTTCGCGAGGGTGCGCTCGCTCACCCGCCTCAAGCTGGTGATCGACGAGCTGCGCGAGCGTGAGGAATCCGGGCGCAGGCTGGGGCTGAACGAGACCAGTTCCAAGATGCGCGGCGCCGGTGGCCGCGTGCTCATCGTCGACGACAACGCGCGGCAGGCTGCCCGCATCGCCGAAGTTCTGGGCAGCGAGCACCGCCCTCTGATCGAAAGCGATCCCGAGAGTGCCATGCTCACCGCACGCGGGCCGGTCGATCTGGTGGTGCTCAATGCGCGCGCCGAGGGTTTTGACGGGCTTCGTCTGGCGGCCCAGCTGCGATCCGGCGAGGCGACGCGCCATCTGCCGCTGGTTGCCGTGGTCGATCCCGATGATCGCCAGCGTCTGCTCAAGGCGCTGGAGATCGGCGTTAATGACGTGCTGTCCCGCCCCATCGATACCGAGGAATTGGCGGCCCGCGCGCGTACCCAGATCAGGCGCAAGCGCTATTCGGATTTCCTGCGCGATCGCCTCGATCATCGCATGGAGCTGGCCGTCACCGATCCTCTGACGGGGCTGCACAACCGTCGCTATATGTCGGGCCAGCTGCTGGCCCTGATGCGGCGCGCGGCGCGCGGTGGCGAGCCTGTGGCCGTGCTGGCTTTCGACATCGATCACTTCAAGGCCATCAACGATACCTTCGGGCACGACGCTGGCGACGAGGTGCTGCGTGAGTTCGCCGTGCGGATCGCCACCAATGTTCGCGCCATCGATCTGCCGTGCCGCACGGGCGGGGAGGAGTTCGTGGTGGTGATGCCGGCCACGGGCATGGAAGCGGCGCAGCGGATCGCCGAGCGCATTCGCCTTCACGCGTCAGGCACGCCTTACCGTGTCTATGGCGGGCGCGAGCTGCTGGACGTGACGATCTCGATCGGGGTGGCGGTGTCGGGCGACCGGAATGATACGCCCGAGGCTCTGCTCAAGCGCGCCGACGAGGGCCTTTACGAGGCCAAGCAGACAGGTCGAAACCGGGTCGTCGCACGCGCGGCCTGAACCCTTCCGCTGTCAGGCCCCCGACTCGTGTCGCGCGGCCATAGAAAAAGCGCCCTGACCGCATGGCAGGGCGCTTTTCATCCTGTCAGGCAGGAAAGGCTTACTTGATCTTGCCTTCCTTGAACTCGACGTGCTTGCGCACGACGGGGTCGTATTTGCGCATGACGAGCTTTTCGGTCTGGGTGCGGGCGTTCTTCTTCGTGACGTAGAAGAAGCCGGTATCCGCCGTCGAGTTGAGGCGGATCTTGATGGATGCGGGCTTTGCCATCGTCTTGTTACCTTGAGCGGGGGGCCGCTCATGGAAAAGCAGCCGCCGAAATCGGGAGCGCGGAACATACTCAGGACGGCTGCGAAGTCAACCGTCAGCGGGCGCGCGGGGTTCGGAGGCGAGGCTGATGACTATTCCCAGCCGGTCGCGGCCGCCTGCATGGCTGCTTGATTGACCGGGCGGGCGACCAGTCCGCTCTGGGTGATCCAGACCTCGTAGCGCGCGCCATTGGCCATGGGCATATAGGCCCCGCTGCCATAGAGCGTGTCCACCACCGGCGCGTGGCGACCATATTCCTGGGCCAGCTGCCACAGGTCGATGCGGCTTTGGCTCTCGGGGCGAAGGTCGTGCACGCTGCGCTCGGCGCTGATCTCGTTGCTCACGTCGGCATAGCGCCCGGAAAGGCGTTCGAGCTGATACTGGCTGTCGAGGCCCAGCACATTGGCCCACGGCTTCCAGCGCAGCACGCGCGCCTCGATGCGCCAGTGATCTCCATGCAGCGGATAGACCCGGGACACACCCTCGGGCGCCTGGTCGCTGGGCGGCTGGGTGAGCGTGACGTCATAGTGCCGGGTGCCGCGCTGGACGACGTCGAGGGTTGCGATGGGCCGCTCGAAGCTGAGGCGGTTGTAGGTCTGTATATCGAGGCCGACCATGGCCAAGGCAAAGGCGACAGCGCCGAACAGGGCACCGAAAATCACGCCGCGCCCGCCCTTGCCGGGGCGTCCGCGGAAGATCCATCCCAGCCCGCCCAGCAGAAGCACGGCGGCGAGAACGGCCACCACGCCCGGAATGATCCACCACCACCAGACCATAACGCCACCCCCACAGTTACGCTTAAGACACGCTTTACTACGCCGCTATGACCCTGACCTACAAGGGTTTCGCTTTCAAGGCGAATAAAAGCTCACCTCGCGGCAACCCAGGGTGGGCGGGCAAACTTGATCGCGCGGGAGCACCCTTTATGGTCGCCTTCCATGACAAGATATGCATTCAGAACCGCCATCGTCCCTGCCACTGCCATGCTTATGGCCCTTTCGGCCTGCCAGCAGCCCGCCGAAACCGGGCACGCGACGCAGAACGCGCAGGACCAGTTCTTCTCAAACCTGTCCGAGCTGTGCGGCCAGCGTTTCGTGGGCCAGGTCGTCACCGATGATCCCGTCGATGATGACTTCCGCAACAGCCGCCTGCTGATGCATGTGCGCGACTGCTCGGACGATGAAATCCGCATTCCCTTCTGGGTTGGCGATGACCGCTCGCGCACCTGGGTCATCACCCGCACCGACACGGGACTGCGCCTCAAGCACGATCACCGCGATCCCGACGGCACCGCTCACACCCTGCACTGGTATGGCGGGGACACGGCCAGTGAGGGCACGATTACCCGTCAGGAGTTCCCGGTCGATCAGGAATCGATCGATCTGTTCAATGCCAATGACCGGGCCGTCTCGACCACCAACGTCTGGGCCGTCGAGGTCAATCCGGGCGATACCTATGTCTATGAGCTGGCGCGCGAGAACCGCCTGCTGCGGGTGGCCTTCGACCTGACCAACCCCGTAAGCGAATAGGCCTAGAGCGGCTCGATCCGGTGGCGGCCCGCCTGCCAGCGCACGAAGGGCACGGGCCGGTCAGGTGAAGCCAGACGCGCCTCCACCTCGCCCAGCACAAAGCGGGTGATGGCAGGCAGGTCGAGCTTGCGCGCCTCATCCAGCGGTATCCAGGCCACGTCCTCCAGCTCGCTGGAGGGCGCACGCCTGTCTCGTGCCAGCAGGGCATCGGCATCGGCCATGAAGAAGCGCGCATCGAAGCGGCGTGTGCGCCCCGGCGGCGTGATCGCGCGGGCGATGAAGCGCAGGGCGCCAAGGTCAGGCGCGCAGCCGGCCTCGTAGAAGCCGTCCCAGCCGCGCGGACTGGGCCGGGACGGGGCAGGGCGTGCAAGCCTGTGCCCCGTTTCCTCGAAGGTCTCGCGGACCGCCGCCATGGCCAGGGCGCGGGCGCGGCGCGGTGCGAGCGCGAGCCTCGACAGGCACGCAGGTGACAAGGTGCCTTCAGCCGGTGCGGTGAAATCCGTGCGCTCCAGCCGCCCACCGGGAAACACCCACTTGGAGGCCATGAAGGCCAGCCCGGCCGCCCTTCGCCCCATCAGCACCGCAGGCTGAGCCTGCCTGTTCACCACGATCAGGGTGGCGGCATCGCGCGGGCGCATGCGGCTGGCCTGATGGGGAGCGTCGGCCAGATCCTGTGCGCTGTCGAACGGCGTGCTCATCAGCCCTTGCGACGCTTGCTGCCGGGCTTGGCAGCCCTGCCGCCCTTGCCGCCGCCCGAGCCGGAGCGGGGACCAGAGCGGGGGCCGCGGTCCCGCACGCCAAGACGCGGGCGCTGGGCATTGGGGTCGGCCGGTTCGGGCTCGCTCAGCATCTCGAACAGAAGCCCACCGGTGATCGGCGTGGCCTCGACCAGCCTGACTTCCACCTGTCGACCCAGCAGCCAGCGCTGGCCGCTGCGTTGGCCGACGAGAGCGTGGGCGCGGTCGTCGTGAATGAAATACTCCTGGCCCAGATGCGAGACCGGCACGAGGCCGTCGGCGCCGGTCTCGTCGAGGCGCACGAACAGGCCAAAGCGGGTCACGCCGGTGATCCGGCCTGCAAATGTGGCACCCACCCTGTCGGCGAGGAAGGCGGCGATATAGCGGTCGTTGGCGTCACGCTCGGCGGCCATGGAACGGCGCTCGGTGGCGGTGATGTGCTCGGCGATGCTGGTGATCTCGCTCGCCTCGCGGTCGCTCAGGCCATCATTGCCCAGCTTGAGTGCGCGGATCAGCGCCCGGTGCACGATCAGATCGGCATAGCGGCGGATCGGCGAGGTGAAGTGGGCGTAGCGGTCAAGGTTGAGGCCGAAGTGGCCGATGTTGTCGGGGCTGTAGTGCGCCTGCATCTGGGTGCGCAGCACCACCTCGTTGACGATCTCGCCGTGGGGGCCGTCGCGCGTCTCGTCCAGCAGGCGGTTGAAGCGCGCGGTGGTGGCGGGCTCGCCCTTGTTCCACTTCATGCCGATGGTGCCGAGGAAGTCGGCGATGTTGAAGATCTTCTCCTGGCTGGGCGCGTCGTGAACCCGGTAGATGAGCGGCGTGCGCTTCTGCTCCAGCGTCTCGGCGGCGCAGACATTGGCCTGCACCATCATCTCCTCGATCAGGCGGTGGGCCTCAAGGCTGCGGCGCGGCTCGATGGAGGTGACCTCGCCGTCCTCGTTCAGCCTGATCTTGCGCTCCTGGGTCTCGATGGCGAGCGGCGCACGCGCCTTCCGGCCCCTCAGCATCACCTCATAGGCGCGCCAGAGCGGCTTCAGGATCGTGTCGACGTGGGGGGCGGTGTGGGCATCGGCCTGGCCCTCGAAGCCGGCCTGGGCCTGCTCGTATGAGAGAGAGGCGTGCGAGCGCATCAGGCCGCGCATGAACCTGTGCCCGGTCTTGCGGCCGTTCCGGTCGAACACCATGCGCACGGCCATGCAGGCGCGATCCTCGCCCTCTTTCAGCGAGCACAGCCCGTTGGACAGATGCTCGGGCAGCATGGGCTCGACGCGATCGGGGAAGTAGGTCGAGTTGCCCTTGTCGCGCGCCTCGCGATCCAGCGCTGTCTGCGGTCGCACATAGGCGGCGACATCGGCAATGGCGACCCAGACGATCTGGCCGCCCTCGTTGGCGGGGTCCGTGTCCGGCTCGGCATAGACGGCATCGTCGTGATCGCGCGCATCGGCAGGGTCTATGGTGATGAGGGGCACGCGGCGCAGGTCTTCGCGCCCTTTCAAGGTGGGCAGTTCGGTGGCCCTGGCCTCCTCGATCACGGTGTCGGAGAAGCCGGTCGGAAGGCCGTGGCTGTGGATCGCGATCAGGGATGCGGCGCGCGGATGGTCCTCATGGCCCACCACCTCAAGGATCCGCGCGCGCTTGGGGCCATACCGGCTGTGAGAGCCGCTCGGCTCGACCAGCACCAGATCGCCTTCGCGTACCTTGTCGCCGTCATCGTCGGCGAGCAGGAATGACTCCCTCGACTTTCGGTCCACCGGCTCGATGCGCACTTCGCGGCGAGCCTTGCGGGCCACGCCGAGCACGCGGTGGGCGCTCTGTCCCAGCTTCTTGACCAGCCGGGCTTCCCATTCATCGCCCTCGCGCGAGAAGCGCACCAGCAGGCGATCGCCCAGTCCAGGTGCACCAGCCACTTTCTCGCGCTCGTCGGGCACCAGACGCACCAGCGGCGTACTAGCATCGCCCTTGACCAGCCGCACCCACATATCGCCGTCGCCGTCGCGCTCGGCCACGTCGGCAACGCCTACGGGCGGAAAGCTGTCGGGGGGCGCAAAGCCCTTGCGCCCGCGCTTGCCCAGCGCGCCTTCCGCCTCGAGCGACTTGAGCATGTCGCGCAGGTGGCGGCGCTCGGCACCCTTGAGCCCGAAGGCCCGCGCGATGTCTGCCTTCTCCGCCTCTCCGGCCTCCTTCATGAAGCGCAGCAGGGTCTCGCGATCCGGCAGGCCGGGTGAGGCGGGATGCTTGGAGGACGAAGCGTGCGGCGCGCGGGGGCGGCGGGGTCTGGCCATGGCTTCTCCTTATCCTGAACCCTGGCAGATCGAAACGCCTAAGGCGGCGCGTGGCTGCCAGAGGTTGCCCCCGGCATCGGTCCATGCGACCAGCAGCCAACGCTAGATCGCTGCTGCGGAGCAAGCCCATGACCCTGACCGATGCGCCCACGCTGATGCGCCCTGCCGACAGCCTGCTCGACATGATCGGGCGCACGCCCATGATCGAGGTGCGCGGGCTGGACACCGGCCCCTGCCGCCTGTTCCTGAAGCTGGAATCGAACAACCCCGGCGGCTCGATCAAGGACCGCATCGCCCTGTCGATGATCCGCGCCGCCGAGAGCGACGGGCGCCTCAAGCCCGGCGGCACAATCGTCGAGGCCACGGCGGGCAACACGGGTCTGGCGCTGGCGCTGGTGGGGCTTCAGAAGGGTTATCGCGTCCTGCTGGTCATTCCCGACAAGATGAGCCGCGAGAAGATCCAGCACCTGCGGGCCATGGGTGCCGATGTGCGCCTGACCCGCTCCGATGTGCCTCACGGACACCCCGAGTACTACACCGACATGGCCGAGCGCCTGGCCGCGCAGACGCCGGGCGGCTTCTACGTCAACCAGTTCGCCAACGATGCCAACTGGCAGGCGCACTACGACACGACTGGCCCCGAGATCTGGCAGCAGATGGGAGGGCGGGTCGATGCCTTCGTGGCCGGGATCGGCTCTGGCGGGACCATCACGGGGGTGGCGAAATACCTCAGGGAAGTCTCGCCCCAGACGCGCATCATTCTGGCCGACCCGGTCGGCTCGACCCTGGCGGGCATCGTCAACGAGGGACGGCCTGGCCCCGAGGGCAGCTACACGGTCGAGGGAATCGGTCAGAATTTCGTGCCCGAGACCGCCGACATGAGTCTCATCCACAAGGCCTATTCCATCCCCGACACCGAGGCCATCGCTGTGGTGCGCGAGCTGCTGCTGAAGGAGGGGGTGCTGGCGGGCTCCTCTTCAGGCACCCTGATCGGGGCGGCCCTGCGCTGGTGCCGCGAGCAGAGCGAGGAAAAGCACGTCGTGACCTTCGTGTGCGACACCGGGGCCAAGTACCTCTCCAAGGTCTACAACGACGCCTGGCTGACCGATCACGGTCTGAAAGAGCGCACCCTGCACGGCGACCTGTCGGACCTGATCACACGCAAATATGCCGATGGCGACGTGGTGACGGTCTCGCCCGCCGAGACGCTAGATAGCGCCTACAAGCGGATGCGCGGCGCCGATGTCTCGCAGCTGCCCGTGATCGACGACGGGCGTCTGGCGGGCATCATCGATGAAAGCGACATCGTGCGCGAGATGGACACCGACGCCATCAGCCGCGACGCGCGCTTCAAGCGCACGGTGGGTGAGGTCATGACGCGCGAGCTGGACACCGTGCAGGTGGGCGAAGCGCTCGACGCCCTGATCCCCCTGTTCGACCGCGATCGCGTGGCCATCGTGCTGGATGGCGAGGACTTCGTGGGTCTGATCACGCGCGTCGACCTCATCAACCATCTCAGCCTCAACCGGCAGGGGGCGTAAGCGGCATGAGCTCGTCCAACCGCAAGCCCAACGCCCAGGGCTTTTCCACCCGCGCCATCCACGCCGGCCAGCACCCGGACCCGACGACGGGTGCGGTGATGACGCCGATCTATGCGACCTCGACCTTCGCGCAGGAAAGCCCCGGCGTGAACAAGGGCTATGAGTATGCACGCGGCAAGAACCCGACCCGCGAAGCATTCGAGCGCTGCATCGCCGATCTGGAAGGGGGCACCCACGGTTTGGGTTTCGCCTCGGGCATGGCGGCCACCGCCACGGTGCTGGAACTGCTGGACGCGGGCAGCCACATCGTCACGGGCGACGACCTGTACGGCGGAAGCTGGAGGTTGTTCGAGCGCGTGAGAAGGCGCTCTCAAGGGCTTGATTTCTCATATGTTGATCTGGCTGACATCGAGGCGGTCAAGGCGGCCATTACGCCGTCCACACGCATGATCTGGGTCGAAACCCCGACCAATCCGCTGATGAAGCTGGCCGACATTCGCGCGCTTTCAGAGCTGGCGCAGGGCAGCCAGTGTCTCTTGGTGGTCGACAACACCTTTGCCACGCCCTGGTGTCAGCAGCCGCTTGCCCTGGGCGCCGACATCGTGATGCATTCGGCAACCAAGTATCTGAACGGCCATTCGGACGTGATCGCGGGCGCGCTGGTGACCGGCGACAGCGATCTGGCGGGCCAGGTCAAGTTCCTGCAGAACTCGGTCGGCGGGGTGATGGGGCCGTTCGACGCCTTTCTGGTCAATCGCGGTCTCAAGACCCTGGGCATCCGCATGAAGGCGCATTGTGCCAATGCCATGGAGCTGGCGCGCTGGCTCGAGGCGCGCGCGGGCGTGCAGAGGGTGATCTATCCGGGGCTCGACTCCCATCCGCAGGCCGAACTGGCGCGACGCCAGATGAGCCACTTCGGTGGCATGGTCTCGGTGTATCTGGAAGGAGGGCTGGAGCGCACCCGCCGCGTGCTGGAGCGCGTTCAGGTGTTCACGCTGGCCGAGTCGCTGGGCGGGGTCGAGAGCCTGGTCAATCACCCTGCGATCATGACCCACGCTTCGGTGCCCAGAGAGGTGCGCGAGGCAGGCGGCGTTGGCGACAATCTGATTCGCCTGTCGGTGGGGGTCGAGGACATCGAAGACCTGATCGGCGATCTCGATCAGGCCATGGCGGTCTAGGGCCATGGCACACAGCGTCTTCATCGATGGCGAGGCGGGCACCACGGGCCTGCAGATCCGCGAGCGTCTGGCGGGGCGCTCTGACATCCGCCTCATCTCGCTGGCCGAGACCGAGCGCAAGTCTATCGAGGCGCGGCGTCGCGCCATACGGGACGCCGATCTGGTCATCCTGTGCCTGCCCGACGATGCCGCACGCGAGGCGGTGGCCATGATCGGCGACACAGACACGCGCGTGATCGACGCATCGAGCGCGTTTCGTGTCGATCCGGCTTTCGTCTATGGCTTTGCCGAGATGGGCGAGGGGCAGCGCGAAGCCATTGCCGGTGCGCGGCGCGTCTCGAACCCCGGATGCTATCCGACGGGCTTCATTGCGCTGGCAAGGCCGCTGGTGCAGGCCGGGCTGCTGCCGAAGGACTGGCCGGTCAGCGTCAATGCAGTCTCGGGCTATTCAGGCGGCGGGCGCGCCATGATCGCCGAGTTTGAAGGGCAGGGGAGTGACGGGGCCCCGCCCTACCGGGCCTATGGCCTGGCGCTGGGCCACAAGCATCTGGCCGAGATGCGCCAGCACGCAGGCCTCGATCATGCTCCGCTGTTTTCGCCTGCCGTGGGCCGATACGCGCAAGGCATGCTGGTCGAGGTGCCCCTGCCTCTGTCGCGCCTGCCTTCCCGCCCCGGCCTCGGCGATGTGCACGCAGTGCTGAACGCGGCCTATGCAGACGAGCGCTTCGTCAAGGTGATGCCGCTCGATCAGTCGCGCGCCATGACCGGCATCACGCCGGAGGCCCTGAACGGCACGAACGAGATGCAGCTTTTTGTGTTCGGCCACGACGATCAGGCGCGGCTCATTGCCCGCCTCGACAATCTGGGCAAGGGCGCGTCGGGTGCCGCCGTCCAGAACCTCAATCTCATGCTCGGTGTGGACGAGGCGACGGGGCTCTAGCCTCACCCCCGGAACGGGTGGGTGTCGCAGGCGTGCGCCGCGCGTTAAGCTCCACTATCTGAAGTCGGGCTTCGGAGCGAGGGGCGCCGTGAAGCAGATCCTGATCGTCGAGGACATCGCTGAGACGCGACGCTGGCTGGCGCAGACGGCGACGCGCGCCTTTCCCGGCTGCGTAATCCGCGAGGAAGGCGGGGTGCGGGCTGGCTGTGCGGCGGTGCTGGCCGAGGCGTTCGATCTGGCGCTGATCGATCTTGGCCTGCCGGACGGCTCGGGGCTGGAAGTGCTGCGGGCCATGCGCCAGATGCAGCCCGAGGCGCTGGCTGTGGTGACCACCTCGGTAGGTGATGACGCTTTCGTCGTGGCCGCCCTGTCGGCGGGGGCTCATGGTTATCTGCTCAAGAATCAGCCGCAGGACACTCTGGTGAGGCAGCTCACCCAGATGGCCGAGGGCGTTCCGGCCCTGTCGCCCGCCATCGCGCGCCGGATCATGGAGCATTTCCGCATGACCGGACCGGCAGCGCCCGAGGCCGACCTGACGGCACGCGAGCGCGATGTGCTGGCCCTGATCGGGCGGGGCCTGCGCAATGCCGAGGTGGCGGGTGAACTGGGCCTGAGCGAGAACACCGTGGCCGGCTACATCAAGAACATCTATCGCAAGCTCGGTATTTCCTCGCGGGCCGAGGCCGCATGGCAGGCCGCGCGCATGGGCCTGACCACGCGCTAGATCGCCGCCTTGCTCATCGTGGTCTCAAGGGGTTCGGCCTCGCAGGCTGAGGGCCGCTCGCTCGGGATGCGCGCGCTGATCCGCGTGCCGCCGTCATCGGAATGCACGGCCATGGCGCCGCCCTGCGCCTCGACGCGAGACCTCATGTTGCCGAGGCCATTGCCGCCCGAAGCCCCGCGGCCGGGTGCTGGCCCGCGTCCACATCCGCCAAAGCCGCGCCCGTCATCGCTCATGATCAGGGTCAGGGCATCGGCGTCGAGATGCAGGGACAGGGCAAGGCGTTTTGCCTGCGCATGCTTGATGGTGTTGCTGACCGCCTCGCGGATCACGGCGCGCACCGCATGAACACCGGCACGGCCCAGGCGTGCGCCCGGTTCGATGCGCACCTGCCAGTCCAGCGCGATGGCGTGTGGCTCCAGACGATCGGCCGTCTCGGCTCTCAGGTCGGCGAGGATATTGGCCAGCGGCGCTTCCACACCCTGGGCATCGTTGATGACCTCGTGCATCTCGGCCAGGGTTTCGCGCAGCACCGCGTCCTTGCGCTCGCCTTCCGGGGTGTGAAGGGCCTTCAGAAGCTGGGCACCGAGATTGTCGTGGATGTCGCGGGCGATGCGCGCGCGCTCCTCGCTGACGCCGCGCTCATAGGCACTGCGGCTGGCCTCGGCGTGACGCATCAGTTCCACGATCTGCTCGGCCAGAGCGAGGTCGCGCAGGGAGAACAGGCGCCGCCCCTTGGAGCGATAGCGCAGCAACAGTGCCGGGCTCTCGGCAAGCGACGGTATCGCCAGCACCATCCCCTCGTCCAGCAGCGCCGGGGCATCGCGCGGAGGCGACGCAGTGATCTCCATGGGCGCGAAGGTATCGCGCAGCAGGGCCTGCCACCGCGTCGAGCGCTCGCCCGCGCTGGGGCTGAAGGCGGTTTCGACCACGGCGCGGAACAGGGCGGTCTCGTCGGTATCGCGGCGGCCCTCCACCCATGTCCACAGGCGGGCACGCAGCGGCAGATAGACGAGGCTGGCCAGCAGCAGGGCTGACGCCAGGGCGATGGTGGGCTCAAGTGACAGAAGCCCGATCAGGGCGACGTCGAGCGTCAGTATGGTCAGGGCGGTGCCCGCAGTGAAGATCAGCTGGAATGCCCAGGCGCCGAGCCCGAACAGGCGATAGCGCAGCAGCCCCACAGCCAGTCCGGCATAGATCACCAGAAAGAACATGAAGGCGTAATGGGCCTGCATCACCGGCGCGCGGCCAAAGCTGCTGGGGGCTGCAACGAGGGCGATGAAGGCACCTGCACCCACCACCACGCTGGCGCCGAGCCAGACTGCGATGGCCCGGGTACGCGGATCGTGACGGGCCGCTGCGATCTGCACGGCCGCAAGGGCCACGATCAGCACCATCTCGCTGAGCGTGATGCGGTGTACCTCGACATGATCGGGCGAGGGGCCCAGGGCGACCATCGCCGTCCACAGGCCGAAAACGCCTGCCGTCACGATCATCCAGAACCGCCATGCGCGCAGGCGCACCGGATAGATCAGGAACAGGGCGATCATGGCGATGCCGAAGCCTGAGGCGCTGATCATGTTCACCAGGCTGGCCGTGAACAGGAAGTCCGGGCTGAGCGGCGTCTGGAGCAGCCAGAACACCGCCGCAACGCAAAAGCCGAGGGTCATCACGCCGCTGAAGGCGAACAGGCCCGCAGCCAGGTCACGCGGCCTCAGCGCCCAGACCCAGCCGCCGAGCACGCACGCGGCCGCGCCCGTAAAAAGCGAGGTCCAGACCGGCAGGGAAATGGCGCTGATCGGGCGCCAGGTGCCGGGCGCCAGATTCCACCCGCCGGGAGGCTGGATGCCGAGCGCGATGACATAAAGCACGGTGCCCATCGACAGCGCCACGAACGGCGTCAGGCGCGCGACCGGTGTGTAGAGCCGCCCCATCCGAGTCTGGCCTCCCTCGCCGGTCCCGGAACAAGATTACCCGCAACACGGTCAAAGGCCATAGGATGGTGAGGGTGGCGGTGGCGCGCCCGGCAGGACTCGAACCTGCAACCGTCCGCTTAGAAGGCGGATGCTCTATCCGGTTGAGCTACGGGCGCTCAGTCGCAGGTGCGCACTGGCTCAGTGCGTCCAGGACTGCTTGCGATTGTAGGCGAAGTTGTCCGCATAGGCCTTCAGGATCACGGGTGCCTCGCGCGGTTCCTGAAGCTGGAAGGGGATGCCGTGACGCTCGGCATAGGCGATGGCCTCGTCGCGGGTGTCGAAGCGCAGCTTCACCTGGGCATTCATGTCCGTGGAACTGGTCCAGCCCATCAGCGGATCGGGCGTGCGCGCCGAGGCCGGGGCGAACTCCAGCACCCAGTGCTGGGTGCGGGCCTTGCCCGACTGCATGGCTGTCTTGGCGGGGCGATAGATGCGCGCGAGCATCGGGCAGTCTCCGGCAGATGTTCAGGTCCGATGGTCGGAGCGGCAGGATTCGAACCTGCGACCCTCTGCTCCCAAAGCAGATGCGCTACCAGGCTGCGCTACGCTCCGCACGGCGGGCGCTCCTCTTGCCATGGGCAGAGCCTGACCGCAACGCACCTATTGGCTGCCAAAGAAGGGATGAAGGATGCGATCTCCCTCGCGCAGGCCGATTTCGTCGCTGCGCCCCGCTCTCAGTTCCAGCACGCCCTTGGCCGGGCCGGTAGAGTATATGTTGCTGGTCGAATAGGGGGTGGTGTGCTTCGCGATGGATACAACGCGGCCCGCATCGTCGATGTAGATGATGTCCAGCGAGCTTGGGGTATTGGCCATCCAGAAGCTGCGAACGGCCATGTCGGGGAACTGGAACAGCATCCCCTCGCTGTCGCCCAGCGGCGGGCGGTACATCAGGCCCCGACTGCGGCTTTCCTCGGTATCGGCGATCTCTACCTGAAAGACGTGCTCGCCCGAGGCGGTCACCACGGTGAGCGGCTCCACGCGCAGATTGCTTACCGGGTGGCGGGTCTCGCTGCCCGAGGCGGAGCAGGCGGCAAGCAACAGAAAAGACACGACAACAGCGAGACGCAGCATGACTCAAAGCCCTTTTCCGGGCCGATCATGCGCCCGGCTGGATTTCCGCGACAACCAGGCCCTTTGGCCCTTCGGCAAACTTGACCATCACCGCATCGCCCGGCTGCAGATCATCGAGGCCGCAGCGACGCAGGGTCTCAATGTGCACGAAAATATCGTTGGGCGCACCATCGCGCACCACAAATCCATAGCCCTTGGTGCGGTTGAACCACTTGACCGTGGCGGGCTCGAACGGACCGTCGGTGCTCAGGGCGTGTCTGCGGTCGGGGCGAGCGGTAACATCGCCGCCTGCGCGGCGCAGTCCATCATAGCCGCCGGCACGCGGCGCGACCGCGACACTCTGGTCGAGGTCATGGACCTGGGCGACCTGCCAGCCCTTGGGGCGGCGCACGACATCGCAGGTAATGGCCGCGCCTTCGGACGCAGTTTCGTGGCCCACATCACGCAGGCTGGTGATGTGGATGAGAACATCCTTGAGGTCCGTCAGACTCGGATCGTCGGGGACGATGAAGCCGTACCCCTTACCCGGATCGAACCATTTGACGTGTCCGCTGATCTGCACCGCCTGCGACGCGTCCAGCCCCTCGAAATCAAACCCAGACATAAGCCCCTCACGCCACACGACCTATGTGTGACTGAACATAGATTACACGGTTCCGTGAAAAGGCGGGAGCCCCAGAAACAGGAATTTCGCGCTATGGGGGAAGCGAGGGTGCGTGCACCTTGTTCTGATCACACGCCGGTGGGGCCATCCATGAGCACGCGCACCTTCCGAACGAGGTCGAACTTGCGATAGGGCTTGCCGATCAGCTCGAAGCCCGAGCGATCCTCGCTGTTCTCCAGGGCCCGATCAGCCCAGCCGGTGGTGAGCAGGATCTTGAGCTTGGGATGAAGCGCGCGCGCCTGGTTCGCCAGGCTGACGCCGTTGATGCCGCCGGGCATGACGATGTCGGTGAACAGCAGCGCGATGTCGCTGCGCTCGCGCAGGATATTGAGAGCCGCCTCGCCGTTCTCTGCCGTCAGCACCTCATAGCCCACGTCGCGCAGCATGCCGCTGCCCATCTCCATCACATCGAGGTTGTCCTCGACCATGAGGATGATCTCGCTGCCGCCCTTGGCCGAGCGCGTCTCCGGCCCGGCGATGTCCTCGGCCTCGCCGGTGGTGGCGGGGAAGATCATCTCGACGCGTGTGCCCTGGCCCTCATCGGAGCGAATCAGCAGATGCCCCTGGCTCTGGCGCATGAAGCCATAGACCATGGCCAGTCCCATGCCCGTGCCCTTGCCCACCTCCTTGGTGGTGAAGAACGGCTCCATCACGCGTCCCAGGACAGATTTCGGAATGCCCTGGCCCGTGTCGATGACCGACAGGACGACATAGGCGCCCTTGTCGAGGGCGGGATACTCCGGGTCCGGCCCGTCGATGCTGATGTTGCGGGTCTGGATCGTGACCTGGCCGCCATCGGGCATGGCATCGCGCGCATTGATGAGGATGTTGAGCAGCGCCACCTCGGCCTGAACCGAATCGACGCGGGCCATATCGAGGTTGTCGGCGAAGTCGGTCCTGATGGTGACGTCAGAGCCCAGAGTGCGGTCAACCATCTCCATCAGCCCCGAGACCAGAGCGTTCAGGTTGATCGGACGGCCATCCAGGCGTTGCTTGCGCGCAAAGGCGAGAAGCTGGCTGGTCAGGGTCTCGGCGCGGCGTGCGCCCTCGATGGCGCGCTCGATCCTGTCGCGCACCACGGGGTCGATCACCCGCTCGCGCGCCATGTCGAGGTTGCCCATGATCACGGTCAGCATATTGTTGAAGTCGTGGGCGATTCCCCCGGTGAGCTGGCCCACCGCTTCCATCTTCTGCGCCTGACGCAGCGCGTCCTCGGCATCGCGGCGGCGCGAGACGTCGAGCTGGGAGGCAAAGAAATAGATCAGATTACCCGATGCATCGAACACCGGGCTGATGAACAGGGCGTTCCAGAAGGTCGAGCCATCTTTATGATAATTCAGGATTTCGACGGCGATGTCGGTGCGGTTCTCAATGGCCTGACGAACGGCTGCCACGGTCTCGGGGTCGGTGGCGGGGCCTTGCAGAAAGCGGCAGTTGCGCCCGACGATCTCGTGCTCGTCATAGCCTGTCATGTCGATGAAGGCACCGTTGGCGAAGACGATGGGATTGTCCGGCAGACGCGGGTCGGTAACGATCATCGGCATCCGCGTCTTCTCGACGGCGGCAAAGAAGATGTCGTCCTGTCCGGCAAAGCCTTCGGTCGTGACCGGGGGAGAGTGCGGATCGGGGTGACGCTTGTTCGGCACGCTTGAAAATCCCGTAAGCGGCCATGAGCGACCAGATCGATACGGCAGGCACTTTAGCGGCCTGAGCCAGAGGGTCAAAAGTCGGAAGCGTACACTTCAAGTGATCCGCAGCGACAAGGCATCGGAAGGCACGGCAAAGAAAAACGGCACCACAGGCGACTGCGATGCCGTTCCGGTAACTCGAGCGCGTGGCAGGCCCTAGGGGAATCGAACCCCTCTTTCCAGGTTGAAAACCTGGCGTCCTAACCGATAGACGAAGGGCCCGCAGGCGCGAGGGGGGCGATATAGCCGCCCTTTCAGACGGGCGCAAGGGCCTAATTCGCTGATGGCCGCCAGTGCGGATCGTGCAGGTCGACGACCTCGAATTGCACGCTCTTGCGTCCGTTCCAGTCGTCCGGCTTCAGGCGACCGACCACGCTAAGGCCCCCTGCGCCTGACAGAAGCGCCTGGCCCACGGGCAGGTCCGCACAGCGCCATGCGATGGCCTTGATGGCGCGCCCGTTCTGGCCCACCAGCCGCGCCCTCACGTGCCCTCCGTTCATCGCAACCGCGTCGCGTGACGCAACATCGGTGAGAGCGAAAAGCGGCTCCGGGTTGCCAGGGCCGTAGGGAGCCAGGCGCTCGAAGGCGTCGCACAGGGCGCGACTGGCGCTGTCCACTTCGAGCAGGGCGTCGATCTCGAGGCTGTCGGCCTCCATGGCGCTGGCATGGGCATCGGCGAGGACCCGGTCAAGGAAAGCGCGAAGGTCGTCGATGCGCTCCTTTCGCACGCTCAGACCGGCGGCCATGGCGTGCCCCCCGCCTGCCAGCAACAGCCCCTCATCGAAAGCGGCCTGCACCGCAGCGCCCAGATTGACCCCCGGCTGGGAGCGCCCCGACCCGCGCCCGATGCCCGTGGCGGGGTCGAGGCCGATCACGATGCTTGCCTTGCGAAGCCGCTCGCGCAGGCGCCCCGCCACGATGCCGACCACGCCGGGGTGCCAGTCCTCGCCTGCCACAATGGCGACAGGCCGGGCGTCGAGATCGGGCTGGCTCTGGAGCATGGCCAGGGCGGTGTCGGTGACTTCGGCCTCGATGTCGCGGCGCTGGGCGTTCAGCTCGTGCAACGCCTCGGCTGTCTGGCGGGCGATGGCCGGATCATCGGTGGTGAGCAGCAACGCGCCGAGGTCCGCCCGCCCGATCCGTCCGCCCGCATTGATTCGCGGGCCGAGCACGAAGCCTGCCGTGCTGGTGGTGGCGCGTGTGTCCTTCGAACCCGAGGCTGCAAGCAGGGCTGCGAGGCCGAGGTTCTGCCACCGGGACATCACCTTGAGGCCCTGTGCGGTCAGGGCGCGGTTGAAGCCGGTCAGGGCGGTGACGTCACAGATGGCCCCCAGCGCCGCCAGATCGAGCCACTGGCGGATGTCGGGCTCCGGTCGGTCATCGAACAGCCCGCGGCGGCGCGCCTCGCGGTTCAGGCCCGCCAGCAGCACAAGCGTCACACCGGCGGCAGCCAGATGTCCCTGGCCCGAGTTGCAGCCCGGCCGGTTCGGATTGACCACGGCCTCGCAGGCGGGCGGGGCCTCACGCATCAGGTGATGGTCGATCACCACCACCTTCAGGCCGATCTTGGTCGCGTGGGCGATGGCGTCCGTGGCCGCTGCCCCGCAGTCGAGAGTTACCACGAGGTCCGCGCCCGAAGCCTTCAGGCGGTCGAAGGCGAGGGGGCTTGGCCCATAGCCCTCGGTCAGGCGATCGGGCACATAGAAGGGGGCCTCGACGCCAAGCGCGCGCAGCCAGCGCGTGAGCAGGGCCGCACTGGTGGCCCCGTCCACGTCATAGTCGGCAAAGATGCGAATCTGCCGACGCCCCTCGACGGCATCGAGAATGGCGGCGCAGGCCCGGTCCATGTCGAGAAAGCTCGACGGGTCGGGAAAGTGCTCGCGCAAGGTCGGCTCCAGAAAGCCTGCGGCCGTCTCGGGTGTGATGCCGCGCCCCGCCAGTGCCCGTGCCAGCGGCTCTGGCAGGTCGTGCTGACGGATCAGCTCCGCAACCATGGTGTCACGGGCCGGACGGGCGATCCATCGCCGCCCGCTGAGCGACTGCTCGACACCGAGAAATGCGTTTGCCACTCTAGCTAGCTTCAGGCCGGACGGGTCATGTGGATGCGGCGGATCGTGCGCGTCGAGGAGTCCATGACCAGGGTGTGGGTGCTGACCATGCCGCCTCGCACGCTTACGCCGCCCAGCATGGCGCCTTTGGTCACGCCGGTGGCTGCGAACACCGCATCGGTCCGCACCAGGTCGTTCAGGCTGTACTTGCGCGCATAGTCGGTGATGCCCAGACGCTCGGCGCGCGCGCGCTCGTCATCGTTGCGGAACACAAGCCGGCCCTGAAACTGTCCGCCCACGCACTTGAGGGCCGCGCACGCCAGCACGCCCTCGGGCGCGCCGCCCTGGCCGATATAGATGTCGATGCCGGTCTCTGGCTCGGCGGTGTGGATCACGCCTGCCACATCACCATCGCCGATCATGAGGACGCGCGCGCCCACCTTGCGCAGGCTGGCAATGATCTCGGCGTGGCGGGGCCGGTCCAGCACGCAGGCCGTAATCTCATGGGGGCTGACGCCCTTCGCCCTGGCCAGAGCCTCGACATTCTCGGCGGCGCTGGCATCGAGGTCGATGATGCCATCGTCATAGCCCGGTCCGATGGCGATCTTGTCCATGTAGGTGTCGGGCGCTTGCAGCATACCGCCCTCGGGCGCCATGGCGACGACGGCCAGGGCATTGGCCATGGCCTTGGCCGTGATGGTCGTGCCTTCCAGGGGATCGAGCGCGATGTCCACGCGCGGGCCTTTGCCGGTGCCCACCTTCTCGCCGATGTAGAGCATGGGCGCCTCGTCGCGCTCGCCCTCGCCGATCACGATCAGCCCGTCCATGTCCTGACGGTTGAAGGCCTTGCGCATGGCGTCCACGGCGGCCTGATCGGCGGCTTTCTCGTCACCCCTACCGACCATGCGCGAGGCGGCAATGGCGGCGTCCTCGCACGCTTCGACCGCATAGCTGATGAGGGTGTCGGGAAGGGTGGCCATGAAGTCTCTCCTGATGTGTGCGGCGCACCGGACCGGCGCCCGCCACGCGTGTGTCTAGCGACGGGTGAGCGGCGGCGGCGGGGTGGCCCGCTGGCGCAGGGCTCTGGCCCACGCCTCGTATTCGGCGCGGCTCATGCCCGAGATCGGTCGGGTGCGGCTGGGGTCGATACGCGAGCGCGTGCTTTCAGCAAAGCCCTCGGGATCGTTCAGCGTCCACTGAATGCGCGAGACGGCTTCGGCGAGTGCGTCTTGGGTGGCTTCGAGCCTGACCACTTCCGTGGCGATCTCGTAGGGGGCGGGCAGGCCGGTCGGCGCGGCGGGGAAATCGGCCCAGCGCGGATAGGTCCGATTCTCCGCCACCAGCGCCTCGATGCGCGCGGCAGCGGGCGATGCCGGATCGACGGGCTGGTTGAAGGGCAGGGGCGAGGCACAGGCGCTCACGCACAGGCTCAGCCCAAGCGCGCCCGCCAGCCCCGACGGGCCGGACGGCAGGCTGAAGCGTTTTTTTGCCCGACAAGCGTTCATATCGGCCCTGCTCATATGCCATGATCGCGCCTCTAGGAAGGGCAGGCTCGCCAGAAGCGGTCGCAGGATCGCTGGCAGCGCCACATCGCCGGGGAGAAAGCGCGACATGAGCCGATCAAAGGACACCGCCGGGCCCTCGCCTCGCAGCCCACGCCCGAAGGCTGGGCGGGCCGGGGCCGGGGCCTCGGGCAAGGCCGCCGCGAAAGGCGGCAGAAAGCCCGCCGCGCGCCGCACTGATGAATTCCCCGCTGCCGAAGCGCGCCAGACGCCGCCGCCTTCTGCCTCTGCGGCCCCCGTGGATGCGGCGGGTTTCGATTTCGCCGCCCAGCGCGAGGCCCTCGAGACGCTGTCCATGAACATCGCCCGCGCCGCCCTTACGGCCCAGGCCGCCATCGCCGAGGCGGCCATGGCCAGCGCCGAGCGCCCGCCCCAGGTCTCTGCCGATCCGATGAACATGGCGCCGGCCATGACCAGCGTATTCACCAGCCTGAGCGCGCGGCCGGAAACGCTGTTCCGCGCCCAGGCTGACCTGTTTTCCCGCTACATGGACCTGTGGAGCGATGCCACGCGGCGCGCCATGGGCGAGGCGGTCGAGAGCGCAGCCGTGGCCGACAAGCGCTTTCGCGACCCGTCCTGGGGCGAGAGCCCGGTCTTTGACGTGATGCGTCGCTCGTATCTGGTGACGGCGGACTGGATGAACGGCCTGATCGCCAGCGCCGAGGACGTCGATCCGCGCACGCGGCGCAAGGCCGAGTTCTTCACGAAACTGCTCACGGACGCCTTCTCGCCGTCGAATTTCCTGGCGTCTAACCCGGTTGCTCTCAAGGCCATGGCCGAGACCAACGGCGAGAGTCTGGTGCGCGGGATGCAGAACTTTGCCGCCGATCTGGAACGCGGGGGCGGCAAGCTGGCCATCAGCCAGGCGGACTATGGCCAGTTCGAGGTCGGGCGCAATGTCGCCACCGCCGACGGTCAGGTGGTGTGGCGTGACGAGCTGTTCGAGCTGATCCACTACGCGCCCGCCACCGAGACCCAGCACGAGATACCGCTGCTGATCTTCCCGCCGTGGATCAACAAGTTCTACATCCTCGACCTGCGCCCCGAAAACTCCATGATCCGCTGGCTTTCGGCACAGGGCTTCAGCGTATTCGTGTGCTCATGGATCAACCCCGACCGGGACAAGGCGCATTTCGGCTTCGACGACTATCTGGAAAAGGGCATCTACCGGGCCAGCGAGAAGGTGATGGAACAGTGCGGCACCGATGCCTTGAGCGCGGTCGGATACTGCATAGGGGGCACCTTGCTGGGCGCGGCGCTGGCGCACATGGCCGAGCGGGGTGACAAGCGAATCCGGGCCGCCACCTTCTTTGCCGCCCAGCACGACTTCGAGCAGGCGGGTGACCTGCTTCTGTTCACCGACGAACACTGGCTGCGCGAAATCGAGCAGAAGATGGACGAGGCCGGGGGCGTGCTGCCCGGTCAGGCCATGGCGGATACCTTCAATGCGCTCAGGGCCAACGATCTGATCTGGTCGTTCTTCGTCTCGAACTATCTGATGGGCAAGACGCCTCCAGCGTTCGACCTGCTGTTCTGGAACTCCGATCAGACGCGCATGCCCAAGGCATTGCACATGGCCTACCTGCGCCGCCTCTACGGAGAGAATGCCCTCGCGCGGGGGGAGTTCGAGATCGGCGGTGTGCAGGTGGATCTGTCGAAGGTGAAGACCCCGCTCTATTTCCAGGCGAGCCGCGAGGATCACATCGCGCCGATGAACTCGGTCTATCGCTCGGCCCGGCTGTTTGGCGGCGACGTTACCTATACCCTGGCCGGGTCGGGCCACATCGCGGGCGTGGTGAACCATCCCGACGCGGCCAAGTACCAGCACTGGATCAACGAGGCCCTGCCCGATACCCTCGCCGAGTGGCAGCAGGGTGCAAAGGAGCACCCCGGCTCGTGGTGGCCGCACTGGTCTGCCTGGCTGGCCGGTCACTCCGGCGGGCAGGTTCCGGCCCGCGACCCGCGCAAAGGCCCGCTCCGGCCCATCGAGCCCGCACCGGGTTCCTATGTGAAAGTGAAGTCTTGAAACGTCTTGATGCCAACGTCCTTCTGGCCGTGACGACCCTGTCGTCCTTCATTCTACTGATCATGACCGCGACGGTCTTTGCGCCGTCCGAGCCGTGGTGGCGCTATGGGCTGATGGGGCTCATCACCGTGCTGGCCTACAGCCTGATGTCGCCGATGCTTGAAAGGCTGATGAAGCGCGAGGCCCAGCCGCTGGTCTCGCCCGAGGCACCCAGCAGCCTGGCGTGGTCGGCGATCTATCCCGGTGTGATCCTGCTGGCCGCGCTCGCGCCAATCGTCTGGACCGGCATCGACTATGGCCTTGTTCTGATCGTAGCCGGTGTGTGGTTCGGCACCACCTTGCGCTCGGCCATGGTCAGCGTGAAGCGCCAGCAGGAGGCAGGCTGAGCGCCTAGTTCGCGCTCAGGCCCATCTGGATCACATTGGTGCGGCCGGTGCGGAATCCGGCCTCGCAATAGCTGAGATAGAAGCGCCACAGCTTGCGGAACCGCTCGTCGAAGCCCAGCGGGCGGATGCGGTCCCAGGCCCGCTCGAAGGACTGGTCCCAGAGGCTGAGCGTGCGTGCATAGCTCTCGCCAAAGCGGCGGGTGTGCGTCCAGTCCAGCCCGGCAGCCGCCACGACCGGCGCCAGCGCCTTCTCGCTGGGTAGCATGCCGCCGGGGAAGATATATCGCTGGATGAAGTCCACGCGCTGGCGATAGCTCTCGAACAGGTCGTCGCGGATGGTGATGATCTGAAGGGCCGCGCGCCCGCCCTCGCCCAGAACCTCCCGGATCTTGCCGAAATAGGTCGGCCAGTAGCTCTCTCCGACCGCCTCGAACATCTCGATGGAGGCCACGCGGTCGAAGCGGCCCTCGACGTCGCGATAGTCGATCAGGCGCACCTCGGCGCGCTCGTTCAGCCCTTCGCGTTGCAGGCGCGCGCTGGCGAACTCGTATTGCTCGCGCGAGATGGTGATGCCGGTGACTCGCGCGCCGACCTCGCGGGCAGCGAACTCGGCAAAGCCGCCCCAGCCACAGCCGATCTCCAGCACGCTCTGGCCGGAGGACAGGTCCATGGCGCGGGCCAGCTCGGCATATTTGCGTGTCTGGGCTGCAGGCAGGGGCTCGGACCTTTTCTCGAAGATGGCTGAGGAATAGGTCATGGTCTCGTCCAGCCACTGGGAATAGAAGCTGTTGCCCAGATCGTAGTGGGCGTGGATGTTCTTGCGCGAGCCCGAGCGCGAATTTCGCCTCAGCCCGTGCAGCAGGCGATTGGCGAACCTGACCACGCCGCCGCCAGAGAACAGGCGCTGGATGCCCGCATGGTTGTCGGCCAGCACCTCAAGCAGGTTCGACAGGTCAGGCGTGTCCCACTCGCCCGCCATGTACCCTTCCGCAAAGCCGATGTCGCCACCGGCCAGAACGCGGCGGGCAAAGCGGAAATCGCGGATGTGAAGCTCGCCCGAAGGGCCGGGCGTGCTGCCCTTCAGCACCCGCGTCGAGCCGTTGGGCAGGCGGATCAGCAAGGTGCCGATTTCCCAGCGCGCGGACAGCATGTCGAGGACCATCCTGGCCCCCGGTCCGACCCGGGCATCAGGCAGGCCCGCGTGATCACTGTGTGAGATGTCGCTCATGCCGCGTTCCTGTGGTGTGAGTGCGAGTTTAGCCAGTCAGGCCCGCTCAAGGCCAGTCCCGCCCGATCTGGGCAGGGCGGAAAAGGCGTCGAGGGCGCGCTGGCGGGCCTCGGAATGATCGACGATCGGCTTCGGATAGGTGTCGCCGAGGCGCACGCCCGCATCAGCCAGCACTTCGTGCGTCGCCTCCCACGGCTTGTGAATCCAGCGATCGGAGAGGCGCGCCAGCTCGGGCACCCATTGTCGGACATAACGCCCTTCGGCATCGAACTTCTCGCCCTGTGTGACGGGATTGAACACCCGGAAATACGGAGCCGCATCGGCCCCGGATCCCGCGACCCACTGCCAGTTCTGTGCATTGTTGCCGAGATCGGCGTCCACCAGCGTGTCCCAGAACCACGCTTCGCCCTCGCGCCAGTCGATCATCAGATGCTTGATGAGGAACGACGCCACGATCATGCGCACACGGTTGTGCATATAGCCTGTGGCCCAGAGCTCGCGCATGCCTGCATCGACGATGGGATAGCCGGTGCGCCCGCGCTTCCAGGCGGTCAGCGCCGCCCTGGCATCGCGCCAGGGCATGGCGTCGAACTCGGGCCGGAAGTTGCGCTCGGGCAGGTGCGGGAAGTGGTGCAGCAGGTGCCAGGAGAACTCGCGCCACAGCACCTCCGAGATGAATTTTTCCGCATCCTTCGAGGTGGCACCATTGGAGCCCGCGGCTTCGCGCGCGCGGCGAACCAGTGTCCAGGGCGCGATCTCGCCGAAATGCAGATGAGCGGACAGGCGGCTGGTGCCCGAACTATCCGATGGAATATCGCGCCTTTCAGGATAGTTTTTCATGCCTGACTTCAGGAACCGTGACAGCTGGTCCTTTGCCCCTTCCTCGCCCGGCAGCCAGTCGGCAAAGCCGCTCGACCAGTCGGGGTCTTTGGGATGAAGTCCGAGAGATTCGATGCTCTCGCTTTCCAGGCCCGCTGCAGCGCAGCTCATCAGTCTTGGCCCAAGGCGCTCGGGCGGCAGCTCAAGCTCGCGCAGCAGCGCCTTGGCGAAGGGCGAATAGACCTTGTAGGGCTCACCCGATCCATTGAGAACACTGCCAGGCGGGCACAGCAGGCTGCCATTCCAGGCCTTGCATGTGACGCCGTCCTGCTCGAGACCGTGTACGATGTCCCGGTCACGCGCGGCGGCCTCTGGCTCAAAAAGCCGGTTTGCATACAGGGCGTTGGCTCCCGCTTCTTCAACCACCTTGCGAAGTTCCGCCTCGCACTGGCCGGCGCGAACGATCAGGCGAAGCCCCCGATCCTTGAGCCGGGCCTCAAGCGCGCGCAGGGACTTGTCCAGCCACCAGAGCGAGGCCCCGCCCTGGGCTCGCCCCTCAAGGGTCTCGTCATGGACATAGAGCGCAACGATCGGGCGTCCGCTCTCGTGCGCAGCGCTCAGCGCCGGATTGTCGGCGATGCGCAGGTCGCGGCGAAACCACATAATGACGGGAGCCTGATCTTTCGCCACTTTGAGGCCTCATGTGCATGATTTGCGCGCGTCTGCTTTGCAAGCTGCGGGCTGCAGACCAATATGTGGTTCGGATCGGTGCGCGCCAGTGATGCGACCGGTCGTACCTGTGGACCCTCGGCGTATTTTAGACCTTTAGCGGATCATGTCAGTGCAGCAGCCCAACAGCGAAATCATCCTCGGCACCGGCAAGGGCCGCGACGTGCGTATCGGCGGGGGCGGGCGCATCGCCTTCATCGCCGGGCCCTGCCAGATGGAGAGCCGGGAGCATGCGCTGGAGACCGCTCATGCCCTGCGCGAGATCGGCGAGCGGCTGGACGTGGGCATCATCTACAAGACCAGCTTCGACAAGGCCAACCGCACCTCGGCCAGCGCGGCGCGCGGCATCGGCCTTGAGGCCAGCTTGCCGATCTTCGCCGAAATCCGTGAGGTCACGGGTATGCCGGTGCTGACGGACGTGCACTCCGAAGAGCAGTGCCGCAATGTCGCTGAAGCCGTCGATGTGCTCCAGATTCCTGCCTTCCTGTGCCGCCAGACCGACCTGCTGCTGGCGGCGGCAGCCACGGGCAAGGCCATCAACATCAAGAAGGGCCAGTTCCTCGCGCCGTGGGACATGAAGAACGTGATCGCCAAGGTCACGGGTGCTGGCAACGCCAATGTCATGGCGTGCGAGCGCGGCACCTCGTTCGGCTACAACACGCTGGTGTCCGATATGCGCGCCCTGCCGGTTCTGTCCGAGATCGGCTGTCCGGTGGTGTTCGATGCCACCCATTCGGTGCAGCAGCCGGGCGGGCAGGGCACGTCGTCGGGCGGACAGCGGGAGTATGTCCCCGTGCTCGCACGTGCCGCCGTATCGGTGGGGGTGGACGCGGTGTTCATGGAAACCCACCCCGATCCCGACCGCGCGCCATCCGACGGGCCGAACATGGTGCCCTTGTCCGAGTTCGAGCGCCTTGCGGCCGAGCTGATTGCCTTTGACGACCTGTCCAAGCGCACCTTCGCACGGCGGCCGGGCCGCTGACGGGGCTTTACCTCGGGCTGGTGCCGCGATAGCTCCGAAACATGGAAATCAACGCTCTCAGAAACCGCATCCGGCAGATCGAGGGCGTGCGTGTGGCGTGCGTCGGCGATCTGATGCTGGACCGCTATGTCTATGGCGAGGTCAGCCGCATCTCGCCCGAGGCGCCCATCCCGGTGTTGCGCCACCTGTCCGAGATCGCCATGCCGGGCGCGACCGGCAATGTGGCACGCAATGTGGCGGCACTGGGCGGGCATGTCGTTCTCGGCGGACTGATCGGTGATGACGAGGCCGGGCGCGAGCTGTCCAGCCTGCTGACGGGTGATGCGCGCATCAAGGCGAAACTGACGCGCAGCGCGCACCTCTCCACCATCGTCAAGACGCGCTTCGTGGCCGCGGGCCAGCAGATGATGCGGCTCGACCGCGAAGATGCGCCCGCCAGCGCCGATCGCCTCGATCCCTCGGTTCTTGAAGGGGCTCAGGCCATTCTGGTTTCCGACTATGCCAAGGGTGCGGTCAGTGCGGACCTGATCGGCGCAGTGCTGGAGACAGGCGCGCGGCTGGCCATCCCCGTCATCGTCGATCCCAAGGGCCGTGACTTCGCAAGATACGGCCCCGTGGACGTGATCAAGCCCAATGCCAGCGAGCTGGCGCTGGCAACAGGGCTGCCCGTCGATAGCGATGGCGAGATCGAGGCGGCGCTGGCTGCCCTGCTGGAGGCCTGCGAGGCGCAGGCCATCGTGGTCACACGCGCCGGGCGCGGCATGAGCATTGCGCGGCGCGGCGGGGGCGTGATCCATGTGCCTGGCAGGGCGCGCGAGGTGTTCGACGTGTCTGGCGCGGGCGATACCTCCCTTGCGGCGCTGGGTCTGGCGCTGGGAAGCGGCGCGGACCTGGAGGAGGCGACCCACTTTGCCATCGTGGCCTCGGGCGTGGTGGTGGGCAAGCAGGGCACGGCCAGTGTGACGCCTGAAGAGCTGATCGACGCCGAGCGCGAGCGGCAGGTCAGCGCCGGTGCCGATGGTCTGACCGATCTGGATGTCCTGCTCGACGAGGTGGCGACCTGGCGCCGTCAGGGGCTGAAGATCGGCTTCACCAACGGCTGTTTCGACATTCTGCATCGCGGCCATGTGGCTTACCTTCGGCAGGCGCGTGGCTGGTGCGACCGGCTGATCGTCGCGCTCAACAGCGATGCCTCCGTGCGCGCGCTCAAGGGCGACAGCCGCCCGGTGAACGATATTCATGCACGCGCGAGCGTGATTGCCGGTCTGTCGAGCGTGGACCGCGTGACCGTGTTCGATGAGCCCACGCCTTTGTCACTGATCAAGGCCATCCGCCCGGATGTTCTGGTCAAGGGCGCTGACTACACGCGTGAGGGCGTGGTCGGGGCCGACGAGGTGGAAAGCTGGGGCGGACAGGTGCGGCTGGCCAGCTTCGAGCCCGGCTTCTCCACCAGCCGCACCATCGAAAAGATGCAGACCGGGGGTGTGAAGCCATGACAAGACCCATGATCGTTGTCACAGGCGGCGCCGGTTTCATCGGCTCCAACGTCGTGGCGCGCCTGTGCGCGCTGGGCACCCATGACGTGGTGGTCTGCGATCACCTGCGCACGGCCGACAGCGGCAAGTGGCGCAACATTGCCGGGCACGACGTGGCCGACATCTGGTCGCCCGAGACCCTGTTCGATGACCTCGATGCGTGCGCGGGCAATGTCGAGGCCGTGGTGCACATGGGTGCCATTTCCTCGACCACCGAGCCGGACGCCGAGCGCATCATCGAACAGAACTTCCGCCTGTCGCGTGACCTGTGGCACTGGTGCGAGGCGGCGGGTGCGCGCCTGATCTATGCCTCGTCGGCGGCTACCTACGGTGCCGGCGAGCAGGGCTTTGTCGACGACAACAGCGCAGAGGCGCTGGGCAGGCTGCGGCCGCTGAATGCCTATGGCTATTCCAAGGCCCTGTTCGATCGCTATGCGGTGCGCCACAGCGCGCGCGGGTCAGCGCCGGCGCAGTGGGCGGGGCTCAAGTTTTTCAACGTCTATGGCCCCAACGAGTATCACAAGGGCGGCATGAAGTCGGTGGTGGCCCAGATCTGGCCCAGTGTCAGGGACGGCGAGCCGGTGCGCCTGTTCCGCTCGCACCATCCCGACTATGCCGACGGAGGCCAGCTTCGTGACTTCGTCTATGTGGATGACGTGGTCGATCAGGTCATGTGGCTGCTGGCCACGCGCGAGGTCAGCGGAATCTTCAACGCCGGATCGGGCGAGGCGCGCAGCTTTGCCGATCTGGCCGCCGCGACGCTGAAGGCGGCCGGGCGCGAGCCGGACATCACCTTCATCGACATGCCCGAGGCGATTCGCGAGCGTTATCAGTACTACACCTGTGCCGACATGAGCCGCGCGCGCGATGCCGGTTTCGCGCGCGAACCAACCCGCCTGGAAGACGGGGTGCATCGCTATGTCACCCAGTTCCTGATGCACGACGACCCCTATCGCTGAGATGACGGCACCGGCGCACAGACGACTGTCGATGCGGATCATGGGCGCGGTGGTCGTGGGCGTGCTGCTGCTGCTGGCCGTCGGGGTGGTGATCTGGCGCGGCGACATCGTGCGTTCCTCGCTGGACCCGCAGATACCCTTCCAGACCTATACGCCTCCGCCTGCGCCCGACTATGGTGAGCCTGCTGCCTGGGCCGTGATGGACCCGCCCGCAGGCCAGCGCGCCGCCGTCTTCTTCCTGCATCCCACGACCCACGACGGCGGCAGTGACTGGAACGCGGCCCATGACGATGCGCGGGCACGCCGACAGCTCATGCGTGTCATGGTGCCGAACTATGCCGGGCCATTCTTTGGTCAGGCGCTCATCATGGTGCCTCACTATCGCCAGGCCAGCCTCTACACCCGCATGACCCTGCGCGAGGATGCCAGAGAGGCCCGCGCCTTCGCCTATCGGGACGCGGCAGCCAGCTTCGAGGCCTTCGTGCGCGCGGTGCCGGGCGACATGCCCGTCATCGTGGTGGGAGTGGAGCAGGGCGGAGAGCTTCTGGCGCGCCTGATCCGCGAGCGCATCGGGCCGGACCTGTCATTGCGAAGCCGTCTGGTGGCGGCCTATCTGATCGATGTGGTGGTGCCCGCCGATGAGTATGGCCCCGATGCCGCTGTTCCTGCCTGCACGGCTCCGGCGCAAGCGGGCTGCGTTCTGGCATGGTCGCCGGTGCGTGAGGGCTCGGACGACGAGGCGCGACGCAGGCGGGCGAGGGCGCTGGTATGGAATGATCGCGGACAGCTCGATTCCCTAGGCGATCGCCCGGCTCTTTGCGTCAATCCTGTGCTGGGGCAGGTGTCGGGCGAGGCTTCGCAGCCGCGTCAGCATCTGGGCGGAGCCAATGCCACCGGCATGGAGCGCGGGGCCAGGCCGGCCTTCATCACCAGACAGATCGCCGCCCAGTGCCGCGATGGAATACTGCGCTATACCGAGCCGCGCTCCGAGGCCTTCGAGCAGGATGGTTCGTGGGCGGACCGGCGCAAGGCCAAGCCCTATAATCTGTTCTATGCGGACATCGAGGCGGATGCAGAGCGCAGGCTGAACGCTTTCACCCGCTGAGCGGCTGCCATAGCCAAACGAGCCAGGCCGCGAGGGCTAGGAATGTTCCGAAGGGAAGGGCGTCTTGCAAGCTGCCCTCGCGCCTGACGATGAGGCGCGAGAGCCATAGCGACAGGCCCGCCAGGGACGCGACCAGCAGCACCAGGGGCAAAGCCTGCCAGCCTAGCCATGCGCCTATGGCGCCCAGCAGGCGCGGATCGCCGCCTCCAAGGCCCTCTCGCCTGCGGATCTTCTCGTAGAGCCACGCCAGCAGCGCCAGCACGCCTGCACCGGCCACCAGGCCCCACACACGCGCTTCGAGCGCCTCGGGTGCGAAGGTCATGGCCGCCACAAGCCCCGCCAGCGCCAGGGGCAAGGTGAGCTGATCGGGCAGCCAGAAGTGTTCCAGGTCGATAACGGCGATCAGCAGAAGCCACCAGCCGAAAAGTGCCGTGAGCATGATGGTGCCCTCGGGCGCCAGCCATGCAGACAGGGCGCCGATGAGCGCCGCGGCGATCTCGATCAGGGGATAGCGTGGGGGTATCGGCGTCCGGCAGTGGCGGCAGCGCCCTCGCAAGAAGGCGTAGCTCAGCAGGGGAATCAGATCGCCCGGCCCCAGACTCGCCTGGCATGAGCGACAGCGCGAACGGGTCATGACCACGGGCTCGTCGTGGGGCATTCGGCTGGATAGCAGCGCGATGAAACTGCCCGCGATCAGGCCTGCTCCAGCCAGAACGAGGGCCAGCAGCGGGGTATCAGAAAGCTGGTTCAGGGCGGTCTCGAAAGCGTGCATCTCGAAGGGCCGTTCCAGGCCAGGGGCAATCTGTGCAAAGGGTCTGCGCCGGAGGGGGCGGGTACAGCCCAAGGGTTGCCTGCGACTTAACGCGAGTTGAAATAATCCGCAAACGGATTGTTTCAAGCCGCTGGCATATAAGTCAGTATAAAGAGCATGACAGTGCCGTGAAAACTCTAATACGAAAATCTGATACTAAATTTCGGCTACCTGGCTGAAACAAAACTGTCGTTTCGCTCGCCTAGACCATCGCCCCAAGGCGGGGATGTAATCGCGCCGGGCGCTCCGCCCGGACCTCTTCGCCGTGTCCCATTGGCGGAGATGAAGATGATCGGCTCCTCGCGTTTCAAGAAAATCCTGATGGCCAGTGCGGCCGTGATGTTCCTGTCGGCCTGCGGTGCTGACGATGTGGCCTCGCCCGGTGAGGGCCGCTTCATCGGCGGTCCCGGCGGTGGCGGCGGTGGCGGCGGCGGTGGTGGCGGCGGTGGCTCCGGCCCGGCTGCTGACTGCCCGACGGGTTTTGCCAACGTGGGTGTGATCAACAACCTGCGTAACTGCCAGCTGCCTGCGACGATCATCGGCAATCTGGTGGTGCCCTTCCGCACGGGCACCGTTTATTCGCTCTCTGGCCGCGTCAACGTCGGCACCGACATGGGACCGAACCCTGCCGCGCCGACCGCTGGCAGCCAGCAGGGCATCCTGACCATCGAGCCGGGCGTGCGCCTCTTCGGTTCGGGCGGTCTGGACTATCTGGTGGTGAACCGCGGCTCGCAGATCTACGCCGAGGGCACGGCCAATAACCCGATCATCTTCACCAGCCGCCAGAGCATCGAGGGCACGACCAACGCCAACTCGATCGGTCAGTGGGGCGGCATCGTGGTTCTGGGCCGTGCGCCGACCAACGTCTGCCCCGGCGGCGTGACCCCGCCGAACATCGCCTGTGAAACCCAGGTCGAGGGCACCAACGCCTTCTACGGCGGCAACACGCCCGGCGATAACTCGGGCCGCATGCGCTATGTGCGCGTCCAGCACCCCGGCTTTGAAATCCTGCCGAACAACGAGCTGAACGGCATCACCTTCGCCGGTGTCGGCAACGGCACGACCCTGGAATACATCCAGGTCCACAACAGCTCGGACGACGGCATCGAGATGTTCGGCGGCACGGTCAACCTGCGCTGGATCGTCCTGACCGGCAACGACGACGACTCTTACGACACCGACACCGGCTTCCGCGGTGCGGCCCAGTTCATGATCGTGACCCAGCGCGCCGCCGGTGGCGACCGCATGTTCGAAATGAGCTGCGCGGGCAACCAGGCCTTCTGTTCGCACCCGATGGTGGCCAATGCCACCCTGGTGGGTCGTGCCGGTGGTGGCGATGCCATCATCATCAACTCGGGCACGGACCTGACCCTGATCAACTCGGTGGTCACGGCCCCGTCTACGGCGACCACGGCCTGCCTGCGCGTCGATGGCAACAACACCGAAGCGGCGGCGCCGACCTTCCGCGGCGTGTTCTTCTCCTGCCCGAACCCGTTCTCCGCGAACGCATCGAGCATCGGTATCACCCGCACCCAGGCGCTGTTCACCGACGCCAGCAACGTTTCGAACGGCACGTCCACGCTTCAGAGCGTGTTCATCAACGGTGCCAACGAATCGGCCCGCACGCCGGTGAACGCCAGCACCTTCAACCCCTTCTTCCAGAACGTGGGTTACATCGGTGCCGTGCGCGACAGCAACGACAACTGGTGGCGCGGCTGGACCTGCGGTCTGGAGGCCGGCTCGACCTGCTGATGACCCTGCGGGCGGCGGGAAACCGCCGCCCGTTCCCGTTTATCGTGCACGCATTCAAAGGCTTCACCCATGAAGACGCTCTCCCGCTCGCTGAGCGGACTTTTGCTGGCCACAACCGCGCTGGTCGCGCCGGTGGCGGCTTTCGCCCAAACCCAGCCCGCGCCGGGCCAGGACCCTGAGGTCACTGCGGTCGACGAGATCGTCATCCTGGGCCGCTACATTCCCGAGCCGCTGCGTGAAACGCCGCAGGTTTCGGCCATCCTGACCAGCGAGGATCTTGCGCGTCAGGGCGACGACAACGCCGCCGCCGCCGTGACCCGCCTGACGGGCCTCAGCATCGCCGAGGGTCGCTTCGTCTATGTGCGCGGCCTTGGCGAGCGCTATTCTTCGGCCCTGCTGAACGGCTCGCCGCTGCCCAGCCCCGAGCCGCTGCAGCGCGTCGTGCCGCTGGACCTGTTCCCGTCCAGCATCCTGCAGACCGTTCTGGTGCAGAAGACCTATTCCTCGGAGTTTCCCGGCGAGTTCGGAGGCGGCGTGATCGATCTGCGCACCGTGACGACGCCGATCAATCCGTTCCTGAACTTCTCGATCGGCACCGGCGGCAACACCGCGACCACCTTCCAGAGCGGCTTCACGCACTATGGCTCGGATACCGACTTCTTCGGATTCGATGACGGCACCCGCAAGATGCCCCTGCCGCTGCGCCAGGCCATCGCCACGGGCCTTCGCGTCAACCAGGCCAACTTCTCGGATGACGACCTGCAGTTCATCGGCCAGAGCTTCCGCAATGCGCCCCTGAACCTGATCCAGCGCACCGACACCGTGCCTGCGAATCTCAGCCTCGGTCTGTCGGGCGGGCGCTCCTTCGATCTGGGCCGCGGCCAGCTTGGCGTGATCGGCGTGTTCGGCTTCTCCAACAGCTGGACCACGCGTAACGGTGTGCAGCAGGAAGGCCGTATCGACATCGACGAACTGGTGCCGCTGACCGATTTCGGCTTCTCGTCGACCCAGAACGACGTGCGGCTCAATGCCCTGGGCGGGTTTGGTCTCGAGTGGGGTGCCGGCAACGAAGTGCGCTGGACCAACCTCTATGTGCGTAACACCACCAAGGAAACGCGCGTGCGCGAGGGCAACGACGACCTGGCCGGCCGTATCGTGCGCGACGACTTCACGGCCTGGTACGAGCGCCAGCTGTTCAGCACCCAGCTGACCGGCGCGCACATGCTGATGCCGTCGCTCGATCTGGGCTGGCGCATCGCCTATGCGACCACCTCGCGCGATGCGCCCTACGAGAAACAGATCCGCTATCGCCTCGACGATGGCATCTACTACCACGACAGCTCGCAGCAGCGTAACTCGACGCGCTTCAGCACACTGGACGACGACACCTTCAGCGGTGGTGCCGAGATTGCCTATACCACCGGCTTCATCGGCGGGCGCGAGGCGACCTTCACGGTGGGTGCGGACGCGCTGCGCAACACGCGCGATTCCGAAAGCCGCGAGTTCCGCTTCGTGGCCCTCAACGTGCCGCTGCCGCTGGAAGTTCAGCGCACGCGCGTCGACTTCCTGCTGGCCGACTTCAACATCCGCCCCGACGCCCTGGTGCTTCAGGAAACGACCGGTGCGGACGGCGCCGCGGCCTATTCGGGCGAGCTTGAGGTGCGTGCCGGCTTTGCCAAGGCCGACATCGACATCATGCCGACCGTGCGTGCCTCGCTCGGTGTGCGCTACGAGGATGCCACCCAGACGGTGACGCCGATCGACATCTTCACCGGTGCGGCTCTGCCGGGTGCGGCACCTCTGGAGAACAGCTACTGGCTGCCGTCGGCTACGCTGACGTGGAACTTCGCCGAGAACATGCAGCTGCGCCTCGGTGCCTCGCGCACCATCGGCCGCCCGCAGTTCCGCGAGCTGGCGCCTCAGCAGTATCTGGACCCCGACAGCGACCGCCTCTTCATCGGCAACCCCTTCCTGGTCGATACCGAGCTGACCAATCTGGATGCGCGCGTGGAGTACTACTTTGCGCCGCAGCAGTATGTGATCGGCGGCGTCTTCTACAAGGACATCGACCGTCCGGTGGAAGCGGCGGTGAACGATGCGGGTGCGACGGTCCAGCAGACCTATCTGAATGCGCCCAACGCGCGCATCTGGGGTGTCGAGCTGGAAGGCAAGGTCTATTTCGACCTCAACCCGGACTGGGGCTTCATCGGCACTCGCCGCTGGCTGCTTCAGGCCAACTACACCTACACCAACTCCGAGGTTCGCGCCTCTGCTGACGACGTGGTGTTCCCGCTGGTGGGTGGCGGAGCTCCGCGCCCCGCTCTCGATTACATCATCAACGGCAGCCGCCTGCAGGGTCAGTCGGACCACATCTTCAACATCCAGTTCGGATGGGAGAATGCGGCGAGCGGATCGCAGGGCACCTTGCTCGGCACCTATGTCGGCGAGCGTGTCTCGGCGCGCGGCCGCCCCGGCGAGCCTGACTTTATCCAGGAGCCGGGCTTCATGCTCGACTTCGTGCTGCGTCAGGATTTCACCGTGTGGAACCGCGATTTGCAGTTCGGCTTCGAGCTTCGCAACATCCTGAACACCGAGTATCAGGAGTATCAGCTCCTGAACGACAGCCGTATCGACATCAACCGTTACGACCTCGGCCGGAGCATCTCCTTCAGCCTCAGCACGCGCTTCTAGAAGACATCGCGTTCGATGAACTCTGTGCAGAGCCTCGCCCGGTCCGCCGGGCGGGGCTTTGTCATATTATCGTAGCAGAGTTGTCACGCACGATTGGGCTAGCGCGGATAGAAGCGAGGCTTCGTGATTTCGCGTCGAGCGTCGGGGCTCAAGGTGCGTGCTTCCCCCTCTACGGATTCCTCAGCCTACCTGTGGGCGAGACTTGATCGTCGCGCCCTCAATGCGGTCGTGCAGCTGCTGCTGATCGTGCTCATTGCCGTGCTGCTGGCCCGCCTGATCTGGATCGTGATCAGCCCTCCGGCAGACCCTCTGACGACACCGGCCGCAGCCCTGGATGTGTCAGCACGCGCTGACCGCAGCGTGCTGGCCCGCTTCGACCCGTTCGCCCTTGCCGCGAGCGCCGGCCAGCCTTCTGGCATAGAGGGGCGGGCAGCGACGGCGGGGGCTTATCGGCTGCATGGTCTGCGCTACGAGGCCGGCGGCGGGGGCAGCGCCATCATTGCTGTCGAGGGTGGGCGTCAGGGCATCTATGCGCCGGGCGACACCCTGCCCGGCGGCGGTCGGCTGGTGGGGGTCGGCCCCGACCATGCCGTGATCGAGCAAGGCGGGCGGCGCTACACCATCAGTTTTCCCTCGGCCCGGACGACCGCGCCCGTCCCGGGAATGGCTCCTGCTGCTGAGGAAGGCGAGGCTTCGTGAACATCATCATTCGCAATCTGTGTGCCGCTGTGGCGCTTGTGCTCATGCTCGCCGCGCCCCTTCACGCGCCGCTGGCCCAGTCCTCCCCGGCTGCACACAGTCTCAACTTTCAGGATGCCGACATCCGCGTCGTTGCACAGGATGTGGCGCGCGTGACAGGGCGGACCTTCATCTTCGATCCGCGCGTCCAGGGCACCATCTCGGTGGTCTCCAGCCAGCCGCTGAGCCGCAACGAGGTGTTCAACGTCTTCGTCTCCGCCCTGAGGGCCAACGGCTATGTGGTTACGCCGAGCGGCTCGGGGGCCTATCGCATCTCCCCGGCGGAGGGCGCAGCGCGCCAGCCGGGCAGCGCCGGCAGCGACCGCTTCGTGACCGAGGTGTTCCGCCTGCGCAGCATGGACGCGGCGGCAGTGGCTGAAATCCTGCGCCCGCTTGTTTCTGCCGAAGGTCAGGTGCTGGCTGGGGGCGAGAGCAATGTGGTGGTCGTCGCCGACTACGCCGACAATCTGGCGCGTATCCGCGGCATTCTGGCCCGGCTGGATCAGGACCGTTCCAATATCGAGATCGTGCCGCTCAGCAACACCTCCGCGCGCGAGATTGCCGGTGTCGTCAGCCAGATTCTGGGGCTGTCGGAGCGAAGCAGCTTCCTGTCGGTGGTGCCGGTGGACAGCAGCAATGCCATCGTTCTTCGTGGCGACCCCGAGGCCCTGGCCAGAGCCGTGGCCCTGATCACCGACCTCGACAGCCGCGCCGGGGCCAGTGGCGGTGTGCGCGTGGTCCATCTTCAGCACGCCAATGCCGAGCAGCTTCTTCCCGTCCTGCAACAGCTCGTGGGTCAGGTGCCTCAGCCCGCAAGGCCGACCGGTGCCGGTCAGGCGAGCGCAGCGCAGGCGGCTGCTGGCGGAGAGACGGGCAGCGCCGCGCCTGCCGGAGCCAGCCTGGGCGGCGCGCCCGTGGCCATAGCGCGCTATCCGGGTGCCAATGCCCTCGTCATCAGCGGCAATGCCGAGACCCAGCGCGCCCTGGCCGAAGTGATCCGCCAGCTCGATACCCGCCGCCAGCAGGTTCTGGTCGAGGCCATCGTGGTCGAGGTGTCGGATGATGCCGCGCGCCAGCTCGGGGTGCAGTTCCTGCTGGCCGGGGGCAATGGCAACAGCGTGCCTCTGGTGGCGACGAACTATACGGGCACAGGTCCGAACCTTCTGGCCATCGCCGGGGCCATCGCGGCCGATGGCAATTTTCCCGACGATTCCGCCTTGCTCCAGAACCTTCGCGCAACGGCGGTGGGATCGCTTATCAACTCTGCGGGCCTGATCGGCGGCATTGGTCGCCAGCTCGACAACGGTGCGCTGTTCGGCCTGATCCTCAATGCGGTGCAGAACGACGGTGCCTCGAACATCCTGTCCACGCCCTCGATCCTGACCCTCGACAACGAGGAGGCGCGCATACTGGTCGGTCAGGAGGTGCCCATCACGGTGGGCGAGGTGCTGGGTGTCAACAACTCCAACCCGTTCCGCACGATCCAGCGACAGAATGTCGGCGTGCAGCTGGAGGTGCGCCCCCAGGTCAATGCCGGTGGCGAGATCACGCTTTATCTCCGCGTCGAGGTCTCCAGCATCGCAGGCACCGTCAGCTCCGGCTTCGAGGAGCTGATCCTGAACAAGCGCGAAGCCCAGACCATCGCCCTGGCCGATGACGGCGACATCATCGTTCTGGGCGGCCTGCTGCAGCAGGACGAGCGCGTGTCCAACTCGCGCGTGCCCGTGCTGGGCGACGTGCCCGTTGTGGGCAACCTGTTCCGCAGCACCTCGCGCCAGCAGCAGCGCACCAATCTGATGATCTTCATCCGCCCGACCATCATCCGCACGCACGAGGAGGCACGCGCGGCCACAGCGCGGCGCTACGACCACATCACCAGCGAGCAGCGGATGTCGAACCCGGACGGCGTGAGCAGCCTCGAGGACTATGTGCGCCTCTACCTCGAAGAGCAGGGCCGCAGTGCCGCGCCCGCGGGCGCGGAGCAGCCATGAGCGCCCAGCCGCTTGTCATCGAGTTTGATGATGCGCCCCTCCACGCGCCGGTGCCGAAGCTCGCCTACAGCTTTGCGCGCGGCAAGGGCGTGCTTGTCGCCGAGCACGAAGGCGGACCGTGCCTGATGTTGCGCGAGGGTGCCGACCCGCGCGGTCTGATCGAGGCGCGCCGTGCCATTGGCGTGCCCTGCCACGTTCAGCGGTTGTCCGCTGCGGCCTTTGACCGGCTGCTGTCCGAGACCTATGCGGGTGACGTCATGGTGACTGCGGCCCATGACGATCTGCCTGTGGACGGTCTGGAGGGCTTTCTGGGGGACATGCCCACCGCCGCAGACCTTCTGGACACCCAGGACGATGCGCCTGTCATCCGCCTGATCAACGGCCTGATCGCCGAGGCGGTGCGCAGCGGCGCCTCGGACATCCACATCGAGCCGTTCGAGAGCACGCTCAGCATCCGCCTTCGAATCGACGGCGTCCTGCGCGAGACCCTGAGCCTGCACAGCCGCCTCGCTCCGGTGCTGGTGTCGCGCATCAAGGTCATGGCCCGCCTCGACATTGCCGAGAAGCGCATCCCGCAGGACGGGCGCATTCCGCTGGCGCTTGGAGGAAAGACGCTGGACGTGCGCGTGTCCACCCTGCCTTCCCGCGCGGGCGAGCGCGTGGTGCTGCGTATTCTCGACAAGGAGCAGGCCGACCTGAGCTTGCAGGCGCTGGGTATGCGCCCCGAGATGCTGGCGGCCTACCAGCGCGCGCTGTCGGAGCCGAACGGCATCATTCTGGTCACAGGCCCTACCGGATCGGGCAAGACCACCACGCTCTATGCCGGACTTGCCACGCTCAATGATGCCAGCCGCAATATCCTGACCATCGAAGATCCGGTGGAATACGCGGTCGAGGGGGTGGGTCAGACCCAGGTGAACACCCGCGTGGGCATGACTTTCGCCACGGGCCTGCGCGCCATCCTGCGTCAGGACCCCGACGTTGTGATGGTCGGGGAGATACGCGACTCCGAAACGGCCAGCATCGCCGTCCAGGCCAGCCTGACGGGACACCTCGTGCTCTCGACCGTGCACACCAACGATGCGGCCGGGGCTGTGACGCGCCTCAGGGACATGGGCATCGAGCCCTTCCTGCTGGCTTCCACCCTGCGACTCATCATGGCCCAGCGGCTGGTGCGCCGCGTTTGCACGGCCTGTGCCGAGGAAGTGACGGTCGATGCGGCGCAGGCAGGGCTCAGCGGCCTTCGCACCGGCACCCGGATCAGACGCGCCGTGGGTTGCGACGCGTGCCGGAACACGGGCTACAGCGGGCGTATCGGCATCTATGAGGCCATCCGGGTTACAGACGAGGTACGCCGACTCATTGCCTCCGGTGCCCCCGAGGACCAGTACCAGCCCCATCTGTCAGAGGCAGGGGGGCTTGCGGTATCCGCCCGCGCGCTGATCGCGGCCGGTCAGACGACGATCGAGGAAGTCCTGCGTGTCACGGCCCATGGCGGGGGCGATGATCATGCATCGGTTTGACTATGACGCCCTCGATGCGAGCGGCCAGGTCAGGCGAGGCAGGCTGAAGGCGGCCAGCCGGGAAAACGCCGAGGCGCGGCTGCGCGCCCGCTCGCTTATGGCGCTCGAGATCCGCGAGGAAGCGGCAGGCAGGGCGAATGCGAAAGCGCGACTGTCGAGCCGCGCTCTGGCCATGATCACGCGACAGCTCGCCACCCTGATTACGGTCTGCCCGCTGGAGGAGGCCCTGCGCACCCTGATCGCCCAGACCGAGGCGCCCGCTGCACGCAGGGTTCTGGCCGAGACGCACGCGGGCGTGCTCGAAGGCCTGCGTCTTTCTGCGGCCATGGCGCGCCTGCCCCGGGCATGGCCACCCCTTTATCGCGCCATGATCGCTGCGGGCGAAAGCTCCGGCTCCCTGCCCGAAATCCTGACGCGCCTCGCCGACGTGCAGGAGCGCGAGCAGGCGGTGCGCGGGCGGATCATCACGGCGCTGGTCTATCCTGCAGCGCTGGCGCTGGTGGCTCTGGTCGTCGTGGCTGCCCTGATGACCTTTGTGGTCCCGCGTGTGGTCGAGCAGTTCAGCTCCATGAACCAGACCCTGCCGCTGCTGACCCAGATCGTGATTGGAGCATCGAGCCTGATGCAGTCCGTCGGCTGGCTGATGCTTCTGCTGCTGCTTGGCGCTGGAGTCGCGCTGTGGCGCGCCTTGCAGGTCGAGCGTTTTCGCCTTGGCTTCGACCGCTGGGTGCTGAGCCTGCCGCTGATCGGCCGACTGATCCGCGATCTTCACGCCGCGCGCTTCGCCCGGATGCTGTCCACCATGCTGGACAGCGGGCTTCCCGTCTATGAGGGCCTTGGGATCGTGGCGCCGACCATTCGCAACCGGGTGCTGCGACGGGCCACACTCGACATGGCTGCGGCTATCCGCGAGGGCGGTGCCCTGTCCGCTGCCATGCGCAGGGTCGGTGTCTTTCCCCCCATACTCGTGTCCATGGCGACCAGCGGAGAGAACGCCGGGCGGCTTGGTGTCATGCTGGAGCGCGCGGCAGACTTTCTCGAGCGCGAGTTCAACACCTTCACGGCCGTGGCGCTCAGCCTGATGGAGCCCGCCATCATCATCGTCATGGGGGCGGTCGTGGCCGTGATCGTGCTGTCGATCCTGCTGCCCATCCTACAGATCAACACCCTCACTGCCCGTTAGGAACGCCATGGCCCGCATTCGCCAGCCCAATACCTCTCAGATCGCTTCCCGCCGCAGGGGTCGCCGCCGCAGTGCCGGTTTCAGTCTCATCGAGCTGATGGTGGTCATCGTCATTCTCGGCCTGCTTGCGACCATCGTGGTCATCAATGTGCTGCCCAGCCAGGACCGCGCCATGATCGAGAAGGCGCGCGCGGACATTGCCACCCTTGAGCAGGCGGTCGAGACCTACCGGCTCGACAATCTGAGCTTTCCCACCAACGAGCAGGGGCTCGCGGCTCTGGTCAGCCCGCCGCAGGGGCTCGCGCGGCCGGACCGCTATCGCCAGGGCGGCTATGTGCGCCGCCTGCCCGAAGATCCGTGGGGCAATCCCTATCAGTATCGCCAGCCCGGTCGCAGCGGGCCGTTCGACATCTTTTCCTTCGGAGCAGACGGGCGCGAGGGCGGTGAGGGCAACGATGCCGACATCGGCAACTGGCAATAGGGCGCGCGCGGGCTTCAGCCTTATCGAGCTCATGGTGGTGATTGCCATCATGGGTGTGCTGGCCACGGCCGCTATCCTGACCTTTCCTGCGGGCAATGGCGCGCCGCGCCGCGATGCCGAGCGCCTTGCCAGCGTGCTTGGCCATGCAAGCGAGGAGGCTGTGCTGTCCGGCCACACCATCGAGGCACGACTGGATGACGAGGGCTATCGCTTCCGCACGCTTGCGGGTGCGCAGCGGCGCGACATCGAGCGCGGGCCCTTGGCGCAGGCGCGCTGGTCGCCGGAGGTGCAGTTCGCGGCAGATCGGCCGCTGAGCCTGAGGTTCTCTGCGGGCGGAGATGCAACACCCGCCGACATCGTGCTGCGCGCGGGTGCGGACTCTCTCACCGTGCGCCTCGGTGATGACGGAAGGGCTGAAGTCCATGCCCCCTAGGCCTGCACCCGCCGGATTCAGCCTGATCGAGCTGCTGGTCGCGCTGGCGGTGTTCAGCATCGCTGTCGTGGCCCTGCTCAACCTGACAGGAGAGAGCACGCGCACGGCTGCCAGCCTTGAAGAGCGCGCCATGGCCGCGGTGGTGGCAGAGAACCGCCTGCTTGAGGTCATCTCCGGCGCTGTTCCTCTGGCCGTGGGCGAAGATCGCGGCGAGGTCGAGATGGCCGAGCGCCAGTGGGGCTTCATTCGCATCGTCTCGCCTACGCCTGAGCCCGAGATGGTGCGGGTGCACGTTCGAGTCGGCCTGGCGGAGCGGCGCGAGACCCTGGCCGAGGTCACCGCGTTCAGGAGGCGCCCGTGAGGGGCTTCAGCCTGGTCGAAATGCTGGTTGCCCTGAGCATCTTTGCCCTGCTGGCCAGCGCAGGCGTGGCCGTCATGGGCTATGCGGTGCAGACACGCACGGCGCTGGGCGAGCGCACCGATACCCTCGGCCAGTTCGAGCGTGCCCGCGCCATCATGCGTGCGGACATGGCCCAGGCCGGGCTTCGAGCGGTGCGCGAGGCCGATGGCCGCCTGCGCCAGCAGGTGATGCGGGGCGGTGAGGGCAGCCTGCTGCTGGCCGTCACGCGCCACGGGTCGGAGAACCCGGACGCCGAAAGCCGCGCCTCGGTTCAGCATGTCGAGTATCACCTGATCGACGGGCGGCTGGAGCGGCGGGTGCGCGCGCACCTGGACGGCGCGCCCGACCTGCCTGCGCGCGTGCTGGTCGAGGGCCTGGGCGAGGTCGATGTGCGGTTTCTGGCAGGCACGGAGTGGATCGAGCAGTGGCCGATCGCGGGTCGCCTGCCCCAGGCCGTGCGTCTGCGCGCCTCGTGGCCCGGCATCGGCCCTGTGGAGCAGATTTTCCTCGTGGGAGCCGGCGCGCCATGAGCAAACCCAATCGGCGAAGGGGCATGGCGCTTCTGAACGTGCTGCTGCTGGTGACGATCATTTCGGCGCTGTCGATCGGTTTTGTCGACGATATCCGCTTTGGCATCAGGCGCGCCGAGAACACCCGCTTTGCGTCCCAGGCGCGCTGGTACGCGCACGGCCTCGAGCAACTGGCCATGGTGCGCATCGCAAGGCTTCTGGATGCGGACAGTGCGCGGACATCTCTCGCCGGCAACTGGCACCAGCAGGACTTCAGCTTTCCGACTGATGATGACGGCACGCTCACGGCCAGCCTTCGTGATGCGGGGGCCTGTTTCAATCTCAACAGCGTCGTCGAGGGTGCCGGTGACCTGATCAGGTCGCGCGAGGCGGGCATCCGGCAGTACCGCGTTCTGCTCGGCCTGCTGGGAATCGGCGAGGCGCGTGCTGCTCAACTGGCCGATGCACTGGCAGACTTCATTGATACCGACGCCTTCCGCTCGCCCGCCGGTGCCGAGGATGAAGCCTATGCGTCACTGGGCTATCGCACGGCGGGCACCCTGCTCAGCGAGCCGAGCGAGCTGCGCGCCATCCGGGGTTATGATCCGCAGGTCTATGCCCTGATCCGTCCCCATGTCTGCGCCCTGCCGCAGAGCGGCCCAACGCCCGTCAACATCAATACCCTTGCGCCCGAAAGCGCTGTGGTGCTCGCGGCGCTCAGTGAAGGGCAGATCGGCGTGGGCACCTTCGAGCAGGTGCTGGCCCAGCGTCCGCCCGGCGGCTGGCGCAGTCTCGACGACTTTCTGGCCTCGCGCGCCTTCGATGGCCGCCCGCCCGAAGGCGCTCTTCTGGCACAGCTCGGCCTGACCACGCGCTATTTCGCCCTGGAGAGCCATGTGACCTTTCAAGGCGCGCAGATCGTGTCCTCTGCGCTGATCGAGGCCAGCGGCCCTGATGCGATCCGACTTGTCGCCAGACGCTGGAGTCTTCCCGAATGAGTTTCACCAGCTTCCTTGTTCTGCCCGACGAGCCCGAGGGTGTCGTGCAGGCCTATCAACTGATCGATGGACGCCTGAGCGAGATGCCTTCCGGGGGATCGGATACGGCCCTGTTGCAGGGCGCGGCGCTGATCGTGCCGGGACCGGATGTTGTCGTGCATCGCATGGCTCTTGAGGCCCGTACCCAAAGCCAGGCCACCGCCCTGGCCCGACACCGCATCGCGCCCGAGCTGGCCCGCGCAGGCGAGCCTTGTCACGTCGCGGTCTCGCCGCCGGACGAGACGGGCGTGCGCACCGTGGCGGTCGTGTCCCTGACGGCCCTGTCGCGCTGGTCATCGTGGGTGCAGGGCCTGGGCTTCGAACCAGGTGTCGTCGTGGCAGATCACATGCTGCTGTCGCCACCCGATGACGGGCAGGTTCTGGCGGCGCCGATAGGCCAGCGGGTGCTGCTGCGCAGTCACGACATGAGTGCGGCGGTCGAGCCCGAGCTGGCCACAGTCCTGACCGAAGGGCGCGCGCTTGTGCGCCTCGATCACGAGCATGAGACGCTGAGGCTTCTGGCGGACGGTCTGGGCGGACCGCTGCTCGATCTGACGCCGCCCCGCCCGAGGCCCGCGCTCGGCGCGCGCGAGGTGGGGCGCACGGCCATGCTCGCTGCGGCGGCTCTGGTCATGGCGCTCGCCGTTCCGGTGGCGGGGCTGATCAGTGACAACGCCCAGGCAGAGCGGCTTGAGGCCGCCACAGCCCGCCTCGCGCGCCAGTCCGTGCCTGCTTCCTTCCAGTCCTCGGCTCCAGCCCACGAGCGACTTTCCGGCTGGCGCAGCAGCCTCGGGGCCACCTCGCGCTTTGTGGACATGAGCGCCAGCCTGTTCGCACTGATGGAAAGCGTGCCCGGCACGGCTCTGGAGAGCCTGATGATCGAGGAAGGCGGGGTGATGCGCGCCACGGTCGCCTATTCGGACTATGCGCTATCGACCGCCCTGATGGACCAGGCCGGTGCTCACGGCCTCGTTCTCGAGGAAGTCAGTGCGCTGGACGAGCGCGGCATTCGCGTCAGTGACTATGTGGTGAGGCAGCGCCCATGATCGAGGCTCTGAAGACCCGCTGGCTTGCTCTGACAGCACGCGAGCGGTGGATGCTCGGGCTCGGTGCAGCTGTCGTGCTTGCGGTCGCATTCTGGTACACTCTGGCTTCGCCGCTGCGCCATGCGCGCGCGACGGCGCAGGATCGAGCCGCGGCGGCGCGTAGTCAGCACGTCCGGGCCGTCAGCGATGCAGCGGTCATCGAGGCGGAGCGTGCGCGCCGTCAGGGCATGGATCTGTCCCGTCCGCTGGAGCAGACCGCGCTCGATCTGGCCGCCAGCACAGGCTTGAGCGTCGAACGCCACGACGTGGCCGAGGACGGCAGCGTGACAGTGCACATCACGGGTGCGGGCACGGGGGCCCTGTTCGGCTGGCTGGCCGCGCTGGAGAACGGTGCCGGAATCGGCACGGCCAACGCCAGTGTCGTGCGGGGGGATGCGGGTCTCGATGCTCAGGTCACCTTGAGCCGCGTGGCACAATGACAGGGATGGCATTATGATGCGGGGGCTGGCGGGGGCTGCCGGTCTTGTGGTGGCCATGATCGCGTTCGCGCCGCTTAGCCTTGCGCGCGGGGTGCTGGAGGCGCGGGCACCGGGCCTCGCGGTCGAGGCCATGGAGGGCACGCTGTGGTCGGGCACGCTTCGCGACGTCAGCTATGGCAGTCAGCGTCTCGGGGACATCAGGGTGCGGACATCGCTTGTCAGGCTGCTTTCAGGCGGGCTGCACCTCGAGCTGTCAGGGGCGATGCGAGGGCATTTGCGCGTCAATGGTGCACGCTTCGCACTTCGCGCGGAGCGTGTCGATGTGCCTGCACAGATGGCCGGACTGGAGCAGATCGTGCGCTCGCCCATCCAGATCACGGGGCTTGAGGTCGCGATGCAGGACGGGCGGTGCAGCGAGGCCCGCGGGGAGATTCAGGCCGTGGCGCAATGGGCCGAGCGTCCGCTGGGGCTGGGCGGTGCGATGACCTGCGAGCAGGGCCGCGTCACGGCCCGGTTCGAGGGCGCGGACGTCTCGGGCGCATCCACGCTCTTTGCGGACGGTCGGATCAGTACCGACCTGAGCATCACCGGTCTCGACGAGACCGAGTTGGCGCAACTGGCCGCGCTCGGGTTCGAGGTCTCAGAGGGTCGGGCGAGCCTGACCCGGCATGGCACGCTCATCCGGCCCTAGCGCAACACCTGCGGCAGCCACAGCGACAGGGCCGGGATGAACAGTACCAGCGCCAGCACGAACAGGCACGTAAGATAGAAGGGCCAGAGGGTTCGCAGCGCCTGGGTGATGGGTATCTTGCCGATGGCCGATCCCACGAACAGCACTGACCCCACCGGGGGCGTGATCAGGCCGATACCGCAGTTGAGCAGCAGGATCACGCCGAACTGCAGCGGGTCGACGTCGAAGGCGCGTGCCACGGGCAGGAAGATCGGCGTGCAGATGATGATCAGCGGTGCCATGTCCATGAAGGTGCCGAGCATCAGCAGCATCAGGCTCATGAGCAGCAGGATCAGGATGGGATTGTCGGTCAGGGCGGTCAGGGCGCCGACCAGAGCCGAGGGCAGTTGCAGGAAGGCCATCAGCCAGCCGAACGCGCCCGCACAGCCGATGATGAACAGCACCGCGCCCGAGGTGCGAACGGCGCTGATGCAGGCGGCCTTGAACTGGGCCGGGCCCATGGAGCGATAGACGATGGCCGTTATCAAGGTGGCATAGACCACCGCGACCGAGGCGCTCTCTACGGCGGTGAAGATGCCTGCGCGGATGCCGCCGAAGATGATCACCACCAGCAGAAGGCCGGGCAGGGCGGCCACGGTGCGGCGCAGCACCGCGTTCATGCCGGGGAAGGCTTCGGCGGCATAACCGCGCCTGCGGGCGACCAGATAGGAGGTGACCATCAGGGCGGCGGCAAGGATGAGGGCGGGCACGATGCCGGCGGCGAACAGGTCCGAGATCGAAACGCTGCCCCCGGCCGACGCCGAATAGAGGATCATGTTGTGCGACGGCGGCACCAGCAGGGCGACCAGGGCCGCAGAGATGGTCACATTGACCGCATAGTCGGGCTCGTAGCCACGCTTGACCATCTGGGGGATCATGGTGCCGCCGACCGCCGAGACATCGGCGATGGCCGAGCCGGAGACGCCGCCGAACAGGGTCGAGGCACCCACCGTCACCTGTCCGAGGCCGCCGCGCACATGGCCGAACACGCTGGAGGCCAGGGCGATCATGCGGTCGGACAGCCCGCCCTTCATCATCAGCTCGCCGGTGAAGATGAACAGCGGAATGGCCAGCAGGGCCACCGAGGTGATGTCCGAGCCCATCTGCTGAAACACCACAATGGGCGGCACCGCCAGATAGACGACCGTGGCCAGGGTAGCGGCAAGCAGGGAGAAGGCGACGGGCACGCCGAGCAGCAGCAGCACGCCCAGCACGCCGAACAGGATGATCAGTTCCATGGGGGCAATCCTTATTCGGCGGGCTCGACATCGCCCTTGAGCAGGCGCTCGACGGCGAAGATCGCGATCAGGGCTCCGCCCACGAACAGGGCGAGGAACTTGAGGCCTGCGGGCAGGGGCGCGCCGGGCATGGCCACGCCCCAGTCATCGACCATCATGTATCCGCCCATCACCATCAGCCCGAGGCCGGCGGCCACAGCGACGAGGCGGGCAAAGGCCTTGAGCGCACGACGCATGGGCGGCGGGCTGTTCTCGACCAGGGTGGGAAAGGCGAAATGGGCCTCGTTGCGCACGGCAATGGCGGCACCGAACATGACGGCAAGGCTCATGAACAGCAGGGCGACCGGCTCGGTCCAGCCGGGCGAGCTGTTGAGCACATAGCGCGCATAGACCTGCCAGGCCTGCACCAGACTCATGACCACCAGCGCAATACCGGCCAGCGCCAGGGTCGCCGTGGCCAGGGCATCGAGTAGCGTGCGGCGCGCAGGCGGGTGGATCGTGTCGTCTTGCGGATTCATCATCAGGCTCCGGCCATGACGCGGTCATAGAGGGCGCGCACGCGCGGCTCGGCGAGGTGTCGCTCGATGACCGGCTGCACCGATCGGGCAAAGGCCTCGCGGTCGACTTCGGTGATTTGGGTGCCATGGGCGAGCACGGCATCGCGCGCCTCGATCTCGCGCGCATCCCACGCCACGCGCATCACCTCGACTGACCGGCGGGCGACATCGCGCACCAGATCGCGGTCAGAGGGCGTCAGGCGCTCCAGGGTCTCCTGTGAGATCAGCAGGGCGTCGGGTGAATAGGAGTGCTCGGTCTGGGACCAGTAGGTCGCCACCTCGTACTGGCGGCTGGAGTGATAGCTGGCCCAGTTGTTCTCGGCCCCGTCGATCAGATGGGTCTGCATGGCCGAGAACACGCCGCCGAAGCTGAGCGGGGTGGCATTGGCCCCCATGGCGCTGATGGTTTCGAGGAAGATGTTGGACAGCGGCGCGCGGATCTTCATGCCGCGCAGCTCGCCCGGCTCGCTCACCGGCCGGCGCGCATTATAGAGGCAGCGCGGGGCCGCGTCGTAATAGGCAAGACCCACAAGGCCACGGCTTTCGAACACATTGAGCAGGTCGGTGCCGACCTCGCCATCGACCACGCGGCGCATATGGGCCTTGTCCTCAAAGACATAGGGCAGGGCGAGCAGGCGGGTCTCGGGAAAGGCGTTGTTCAGGGCGGCGACGGCCACGCGGCACATGTCGATGGCCTGATAGCGCACAAGGCCAATCGAATCATCTTCCGAGCCGAGCTGACCTGACGGGTAGAGCCGCACGCCAAGGCGACCATCGGTGAGCCGTCCCAGCTCCTCGCCCATCCACTGCATGGCCGTGACGGTGGGATAGCCGTTCGGGTGCACATCCGCGACCGATAGGATGCGCTGCCCAGCCTGTTCGCGCGGGGCGCAGCCGGTGGCCAGGCCCGCCAGCGAGACACCGCCCAGGCCCATGGCAAAGTGGCGGCGGTTCATCGTTGCGCTCATGAGCTGTCTCCCGCATCTGCGTCGGCGGCGCGCGCGTGACAGGCGATGCTGCCGTCGGTGCCGAAGTCGGCCAGCGCGCGCTGGCCCGCCTCGATACGATGCACACCCGTCACCGCGCCTGTCGAGATCAGGTCACCGGCCCGCAGGCTGATGCCGCGGCGCGCATGGAGGTCGAGCAGGAACACGAGGGCCTGCAAGGGGCCACCGGGCAGGTTTCCGGCACGCCCCCGGCCGACCTCTCCGCCCTCGATCAGCATCCGGCACTCCAGATCATCAAGGCGCGCGATGCCGTCCTCGACGCGCTTGCCCACGATCAGTCCGGCATTGTTGCCGAAGTCCGAAGCCGTCACCGCCGGGCCCAGATCATTGATCAGCGACAGCGGACTGCCTGCCAGCTCGATACCGGTCAGAACCTCATCGATCAGATCGACCGCTTCCTCGCGTGTCCAGCTGCGCTCGTCGGGCGAGACGTCGCGGTTGATGCGGATCAGATACTCGGCCTCGACGGCGGCGAAACCTCCGTTGATGACGGGAACGGCGACACCGTTGTCATCGTCGATCATGGGCCAGATGTTGCCACTGAAGATCGGTCCGGCGAGGCGGTCGGCACCATAGCGCTGCACAAGTGGGTCAGGGATCCGGCCCAGCTTCCAGCCCCGCACCTCTCCGGGCCAGAGCGCAATGGCTTGGTCCTGGATGGCATAGGCCTGAGACAGGCTCTCGGGCAGGGCTCCGGGGTAGGCGCTGATGGCCTCAAACCCCAGCCGCGCCTTGACGAAACGCGACGCGATCTCGCGCTCGGACGCACGATCTGCGTGCGTGGCTACCAAACTCACGGCTGCCTGCTCCCTCGACGGACCGTGACGCTTTGCCCGGCCCTCACTTGTTGTTCTGGGGCGTTTCCACCCTGATTTGCCATCAAGATTGCTTTGGAAGGAAACCGGTGTCAATTTGAATCGCGAAACCGGCACCCCGAGGCTTGCGGCACAGCAATCTCTGTCCCGCGCCAAGAATGGTCTAGACAAGGTTTGAAGCAGGGAGAGACATCATGAGATCACCGATCGCACTTCTGGCAGCGGCCGCGGGCGTCTTGCTGATGCTCGCGCCGGCCGCGCCGCTTGAGGCCGCCGTCAGCGCGAGGCAGGAGACGCAGGCGCAGCAGCTCCCTGCCTTTCCGGGCGCACTGGGGTGGGCATCGACCACGCCGGGAGGGCGCGGGGGCGAGATCCTGCGCGTCACCAATCTGAATTCGAGCGGTCCAGGCTCTTTCCGTGCGGCGCTGGAGCATGACGGCGCGCGCATCATCGTGTTCGAGGTGGGCGGGGTCATCGATCTGGAGCGCGAGAGTCTGCGCATCCGTAATCCCTATCTGACCATTGCAGGCCAGACGGCCCCTTCGCCCGGCATCACCCTGATCCGTGGCGGGCTCGACATCGCCACTCATGACGTGATCATCCAGCACATCCGCATCCGCTCGGGCAATGCGGGCGAGGCTCCGCGCAGTGGCTGGGACGCGGACAGCATCTCCACCATCGGTGCGCGCAACGTCATCATCGACCACTGTACCCTGACGTGGGCGACCGACGAGAACCTCTCGGCATCGGGGCCGCGCTTCACGGGCGAGACGCCCGACGACTGGCGCCGGGGCACCTCGCACAACATCACCTTTTCGAACAATATCATCGCCAACGGCCTGGCCCACGCCAGCCATGCCAAGGGCGAGCACTCCAAGGGCTCGCTGATCCACGACAACGTCAGCAACATCCTGATCGTCAACAACCTTTATGCGCACAACTTCGAGCGCAATCCGCTGTTCAAGGGCGGTGTGCGCGGTGTGATCGCCAACAACCTGATCTACAATCCCGGTGCGCGCGCCATTCACTACAACCTCATGGTCGAGGAGTGGGGAGCAGTGCCGCCTATCCCCGGCCAGATGACCGCCGTGGGCAATGTCATGCGCGCCGGCCCCTCTACCTTGAGCGACCAGATTGCCTTCCTGATGATCGGCGGGGCAGGGGATCTGGAGTATTATGGTCGTGACAACATCGCCGTTGATCAGCGCGGCAATCCCCTGCCCATGTTCGGTCGTTACACCACCACCCCGGCGCGGATCATCGAGATGCGCCGCCCGCCCGTGTGGTGGGACGGGCTTGAGCCCATCCCCGCCGTCCAGCTCCAGAGCGCGCTGCTGCGCAACGTGGGTGCCCGTCCGTGGGATCGCGACATCCAGGACGTGTGGCTGATCGCAGAGGTCGCCGAGGGGCGCGGGGCGATCATCGACAATGAATCTGAAGTCGGTGGCTATCCCGCTCAGGGCGAGCCCACGCGCCGCCCCTTCAATCCAGACGAGTGGGACCTGCGCTTCATGACACCGATCGATGACAGCGTGCTTGATCGCCCCGGCCGTCGCCTGACGACCTGATCTGATTGCGGATCAGACCCGGCCCCTGACGCGCGGATTATTCTGACACGTGGATTCTTCTGGGCAAACGTCACGGGGTCGGGCATGGCCGGTTCATGACCCGAGTAGCCCTTGCGAGGTCGCCGGTCATGGTATGAGATGCGATCAGCGAAAGGATAAAGGGCTTGGCACGCGGCGCACGGGCAACCACCATCAATGATATCGCGAGACTCGCCGGGGTCTCGAAAAAGACCGTGTCGCGCGTCATCAACAACTCGCCCTCGGTGCGCGAGGAAACCCGCGTCAAGGTTCAGGCCATCATTGCCGAGCACGGCTTCGTGCCCGACCCCCAGGCACGCGGACTGGCCTTTCGCCGCTCGTTCCTGATCGGCATGATCTATGACAATCCCAGTCCCAACTATGTGGTGAACATGCAGCAGGGCATCCTCGACGCCGTGCGCGGCTCGGGCCTTGAGCTGGTGGTTCACCCCTGCAACCGCCAGTCCGCCAGCTTCATGGATGACGTGCGCGGCTTTGTCGTGCGCCAGAAGCTGTTCGGAGTGGTCATGCCCCCTTCGGTGTCCGAGGACGAGCGCGTGGTGCAGATGCTGCGCGAGGTGGGCTGTCCTTATGTGCGCATCGCCTCCATCGCCCTTGACGTGCCCGAGGTCATGGTCGTGACCAACGACAGCCTGGGTGCCGCCGAGGCGGCCCGCCACCTCGCCGAGCTTGGCCACGAGCGCATCGCCTTCATCTCGGGGCCCGAGACCTTCCGCTCGTCCCACGAGAGGCGCCGGGGCTTTCGCGAGGGTCTGGGCGAGTTCGGCCGCGAGTTGGACCCTCGATACACCCGCGTGGGCGCTTATACCTTCGAGTCCGGGCAGGCTGCGGCCAACGACCTGCTTTCCATGAGCGTGCCGCCTACGGCCATCTTCGCGGGCAACGATGAAATGGCCATCGGCGTCATGACAGCGGCGCGTGATCGCGGGCTCGATGTGCCTAGTGATCTGTCGATCGTCGGTTTCGACGATCTGCCCATGGCCGGGCGTCTGTGGCCCAGCCTGACCACCGTGCGTCTGCCGATCCGCGACATGGGCCGCATGGCCGCCGAGAAGCTGACGGCGCGTAGCAGGGGCCTCGATCCGCTCACATTGGAGCAGCCCGTGGTTCGTCCCTCGCTGGTGGCGCGCCAGTCATCGGCACCGCCGCGCGGATCCTGATGCTATCTTGCCGCCGCACCGTCCGTGGCTTGTCTAGGGCGGTGACACCGGTTACCAAAGGGCCATCCCCTCGACCCGATCTTCAGAGTTCACCGGAGAGACATCATGTTCCGCAAGACCTATCACGCCACCCACCCGGACATGATGGAGTGCGTGGACAACGACAGCCTGCGGGACCGCTATCTGATCGACGAGCTGTTCGCCGAGGGCGAGGTGAGGCTCAACTACACCCATTATGAGCGCTTCGTGATCGGCGGGGTGGTGGCATCGGGCGCGGTGCGTCTTCCCGACCAGAGCGAGCCTGCCTCGGCGGCGGGCCACCCCTTCCTTGAGCGGCGCGAGCTTGGCATCGTCAATGTAGGCACCAGCACCGGCGTGGTCAGTGTGGACGGCACCGCCTACACCCTGGCGCCCAAGGACGGCCTCTATGTTCCTATGGGCACGCGCGATGTGGTGTTCGAGGGCGGCGCGGACGGCCCGGCGCACTTCTATCTGGCCTCCACGCCTGCCCACGCGCGCTTTGAGACCAAGCACATCTCCATCGATCAGGCCGTGCCGCTGGAGCGCGGCGCGCTGGAGACATCCAACGAGCGCACCATCTATCAATACATCGTGCCCGCGACGTGCCAGTCGGCGCAGCTTCTGCTGGGCCTGACCATCCTCAAGCCCGGCAGTGTCTGGAACACCATGCCGCCGCACCTGCACGACCGCCGCTCGGAGGTCTATTTCTACTTCGACCTCGGCGAGGACAACCGCGTCTATCACTTCATGGGTGAGCCCGAGGCCCAGCGCCACATCGTCGTGGCCGATGGCGAGGCGGTCGTGTCGCCGCCGTGGTCGATCCACATGGGCGCGGGCACGTCGAACTATGCCTTCATCTGGGCCATGGGCGGCGAGAACCTCGACTACACCGACATGAAGGTCATCGACATCTGCCAGCTGAACTAGGAGCGCGCCCCGTGGAAATGTTCTCACTGGCCGGTCGTCATGCGCTTGTGACCGGTGCCAATACGGGCCTGGGCCAGGCCATCGCCGTAGGGCTGGCAAGGGCAGGGGCTGACATCATCGTCGCAGGCCGCTCCAGGCCCGATGAGACCGGCGAGGCTGTGCGTGCCCTCGGGCGCCGCTTTCACGCCATCAGCGCTGATCTCGGCCGGATCGAGGATCTGCCGCGCGTGGCCGAGGAAGCGCACGCGGCCTTCGGCCATGTCGACATTCTGGTCAACAATGCGGGCATCATCCGCCGCGCCGACAGCCTCGATTTCTCGCTTGAGGACTGGGATGCGGTGATGGATGTGAATCTGAAGTCCGTGTTCTTCCTCTCCCAGGCCATCGCGCGGCAATGGGTGGCTGATAACCGCGGCGGCAAGATCATCAATATTGCGTCCATGCTCAGCTTTCAGGGCGGCATTCGCGTGCCATCCTATACCGCGTCCAAGAGCGGCCTTGCCGGGCTCACGCGCCTTCTGGCGTGCGAGTGGGCGGGCAGGGGCATCAATGTGAACGCCATCGCGCCGGGCTATTTCGCCACCAACAACACCGAGGCCCTGCGTGCCGACGAGGGGCGCAATTGCGACATTCTCGCCCGCATTCCCGCCGGGCGCTGGGGCGATCCGTCCGATCTGGCAGGCGCGGCCGTGTTTCTGGCATCCAGTGCAGCGGACTATATGCACGGTGCCATCGTGCCCGTGGACGGCGGCTGGCTGGCCCGCTAGCGAGCCGCCAGCTCGGCCAGCCAGACCTCCAGCCAGCTGTAGCCCTCGCCTGCATCGAGCGCGGCGTCGTCGCTATCGTCGGGATCGAGACCGTGGGCGCGCTCCCATTCGTCCGGCAGACCGTCGCCGTCCGTATCGCGCCAGGGTGGGCCGCTGTGCAGAGCGGGCCAGCCACCCACATCGTCCTGCGAGTCGATGATGCCGCCCGTGCCGGTCCGCACTGTCTCGATCACGCGCGCATCCACGTCATCGCGCGCCCGGCTGGCCCCTGCGTGGGCCAGCACGCGCTCCATGGCCTCTGCGGCGCTGACGTCGAGGCGGGGGAGGGCGGAGACAAGGGGCGCACCCTCAAGGCGGTATCCCGCCCGATCGGCGCCGCGCACCAGTGACCACGGATCGTCTGGCACCACGCCGTTCAGGCTGTTGACCTCGAACCATGCGCGGGCATGAGGGTTGCGCTCGTCGAAAATGTGCAGGCCCTCACTGTCGGGTCCGCTGATGTAGGCATTGGCGATGAAGGCGTAGGTTGAGCGGCTGTCGGTATCGACATTGTAGCCCGCGCGGCTTGCGCCCCAGTTGTAGAAGACGTTGTTGCGGAACTCCATGACCGGTCCCTCGGGATCGGTTTCCAGCGCCGTATAGTTCCCGGGGCGCGGCATGCGCGCGCTGTGGTGAGCCCACAGATTGTTCAGGAAGCTGAAGCGTGCGCCGTAGCCTCCACGCAGCAGTGAGCCATAGCCGTGCTCGCCCTTGTCGTGGCCCGAGGCGTTCAGGGACTCGGTGATCATCGACCACTGCACGGTGACGTCATAGATGCCGCGCTCGGGCGGATCGTAGCGGCTGCCTACCGACAGGGTCTCGTCCACGGACCAGCTGGCCGAGACGTGATCGAGAATGATGCGCCGGCCGCGTGTGATGGATATGGCATCTTCCTCCGAGCCCGAGGCATCGCCCAGCCGCGAGCGGATGAAGCGCACGATCACTTCGTCCGCGGCAATGATCAGGGGCTGGTCGGCCAGGGTGATGCCATCGCCCGGCGCACTCTGCCCCGCGATGGTGATGTGGGGATGGCGGATGACCAGCGGGGTTTGCAGGCGGATCGTGCCCGAGACATCGAAGATTATCGTTCGCGGCCCGCGAAGCGCGATGGCGGCGCGCAGCGATCCTGGCCCGTCATCATCCAGATTCGTGACCCTGATGACCGCGCCGCCGCGCCCACCCACAGCACAGAATCCTGCTCCCTCCGCACCTGGAAAGGCAGGCGTGTCACCGGGCTGACACGGTTCGTGAACGTCGTTCGTTATCGACGTCAACCCCATGAGCAGCAAGGCTGCGGGCGCTGCAAGGACGGGGCGGAGCCAGCCGCGGGCTGTGCATTTCATCGAACTGACACCTTGTCACGGGCTCTGAGTTTTGCTTATCCTCTAGATGATACCGGTGTCAAAGGTAAGGCAAGCGTAAATGACACCGGTGTCAACGAGGGGCGCGCACGCCACTCCAAATAAACGAAGGGGGGCGACAGAGCCCTTCCAACAACTGCTGACCGGGAAATCCGGCTATAGCTGTGCCCAATGGGAGGAGGCATATGTCGCATCCAGTTCAATTGCGGTCGAACCGCGCCGTCCGTTTTGGTGTCTCGCTTGGCGCCATGGTCCTCGCTGTAGGCATGGCCGGAATGGCCCAGGCCCAGTCTCAGCCGTCCAGTGAGGCGACGGCGGTCGACGAGGTCGTCATCACGGGTTTCCGTGGCAGCCTCAATCAGGCGCTGGAAATCAAGCGCAACGAAGTGGGCATGGTCGACGCCATCGTGGCCGAGGACATTGCCGACTTCCCCGACCTGAACCTGGCCGAAGCGGTCCAGCGCATCCCCGGCGTCTCCATCGACCGTGACGCGGGCGAGGGTCGCCAGATCACCGTGCGTGGTCTGAGCTCTGACTTCACCCGCACGCGCATCAACGGCATGGAAGCCCAGGCCACGACCGGCGGCACGGACTCCTCTGGCGGCGCAAATCGAGGCCGCGGCTTTGACTTCAACGTCTTCGCTTCCGAGCTGTTCAGCAACGTCCGCGTGCGCAAGACAGCGGCGGCCGAGACCGAAGAGGGCTCGCTGGGCGCCACTGTGGACCTGCGGACCACGCGTGCGTTCGACTACAACGGCTTTCGCATGGCGGCCTCGATCCAGGGGGGCTACAATGATCTGTCCCAGACCTGGAGCCCGCGCGCGGCCTTCCTGATCAGCAACCGCTTTGCCGATGACCGGCTCGGCGCCCTGCTGTCGGTGGCCTATTCGCAGCGCAACACCTTCGAGGAAGGCTTCAGCTCGGTGCGCTGGGAGCGCGGTACGGACAACGGCGGCTTCTGCTCGCCCGTGGGCTTTGCTCCCCAGAATCCGGGCAACAGTGCCGCCAATGGCTCGTCGGCTGCGAACTGCGCCACGGGTGTGCCGCGCCCGGCCAATACCCCCTCGAACGTGGCAGCTTACCAGACGGCCAACAGCGCCAATGTGTTCCACCCGCGCCTGCCCCGCTATGGTCGCCTCACGCACGAGCAGGAGCGCATCGGCGTCACCGCCTCGGTCCAGTTCCGCCCGGTGCAGACCACGACCTTCAGCGTGGACCTGCTCTATTCCCAGCTCGACATGACCCGCCAGGAGGACTTCCTCGAGTCCCTTTCGTTCAGCCGCAACGCGGCGGCGGGCGGCAAGACCCAGATTCACGTCCGCGATGCGGTCGTCGAGAACGGCGAGCTGGTCTATGGCGTGTTCGACAATGTCGATATCCGCTCCGAGCAGCGCTACGATGAGCTGACCACCGAGTTCACCCAGCTTACCTTCGAGATCGATCACGCCTTCAGCGACCGCGTGCGTGGCCGCTTCTTCATGGGGCGCGCCGAGTCCGAGTTCCGCAATCCGTTCCAGACCACGGTTACGATCGACCGTCAGAACGTGCAGAACTACAGCTGGGACTTCCGGGGCAACCGCAACACCCCGCTGATCACCTATGGCTTCGATGTTACTGACCCCAACCAGTGGGAGTGGCGTCAGATCGGCACCTCGGTGCCGCGCTCCGAGATCCGTATCCGGCCCCAGGGCGTCGATACGATCTTCGATTCGGTGCAGGCCGACCTGTCGGTCGACATGACCAACAGCCTGACGCTTCGCGGAGGTCTGAACTGGAAGCGCTTTGGCTCGTCATCCTACGAGTTCCGCCGCACCGACGAGACGGTCGTGCCCGCCCTGCCGCCGGGCGTGACCATGGCCAACATCACCCAGCTGCTGACGGGCTATGGGCGCAATCTGAGCGTTCCGGCCGGCACGCCGCTGTCGTGGGTGGTGCCCGATCTGCGCGCCATCGCCAATCTGTTCAACATCTACTGCAACTGCGACACCGGTGTGCCCGGCGGCGACTTCCGCCTGACCAGCATCACCAACGGCAATGCGCGCGGCGGCAACCGCTATGTCGAGGAATCGAACATCGCGGCCTATCTGCAAGCCGACTTCACCGCCGACATCGGCTCTATGATCCTGCGCGGCAATGTCGGCGTCCGTCACGTCGAGACCGAGCTTTATGCCGAAGGCTACAGCTCGACCGGCGGCGGCACCCTGGTGCGCGGCACGCACAGCTATACCGACACCCTGCCGTCGCTCAATCTGGCGCTCAGCGTCACGCCCGACCTGATCGTGCGCTTCGGCGCGGCCAAGGTCATGGCGCGGCCCCAGATCAACAACTCGGTGTCGGGTGCCAACTATCTGGTGCCGACCACGTCGCTGAACGCTTCAGGGCCGAACTTCACCGCCACCATCGGCAATGTGACCCTCGATCCGTTCCGCGCCACGACCTATGACCTCAGCTTCGAGTGGTACTTCGCGCCCGAGAGCCTGCTGTCAGTGGCCTTCTTCTACAAGGACATCGACACCTTCATCCAGGTGCTGCGCCAGGACCTGCAGTATCAGCAGCTCACCTTGCTGAACCCCGAGGCCTTCGCGCCCGGCTTCTGCACGGGTGTGTGCTCGCCCACGACCGTGTTCGCCCTGACCTCGGCGGTGAACACCGAAGGCGGTCCGCTGTCGGGCTTCGAGATCAGCTACCAGCAGCCGTTCAGCTTCCTCCCCGCGCCGTTCGATAACTTCGGCGTTCAGCTGAACTACACCCGCGTGACCTCCGAGATCGACTATTGCAACGACGCGCTGTGCTCGACCTTCACCACGGCCGAGCTGGCGAACCTGTCGCCCGAGTCCTACAACGCGACCCTCTATTACGAGGATGACCGTCTGCGGGCGCGCGTGTCGGCGGCCTATCGCGACGACTATCTGCAGAACGTGCCGGGCCGGAATGCCAACCCCTTCGAGGGCAAGTTCTCGACCCTGAACATCGACATGTCGGCGTCCTATCGCCTCAACGACAATGTCACCCTGACGTTCGAGGGGCTGAACCTCACCGACCAGTTCAACCATCAGTGGGTGGGCGGCGAGAACGACCGCTACAGCACCTCGGTCTATCACCACACCGGCCGCCAGTATTACGTCGGCGTGCGCTACCGCTTCTGAGTTTCCGCGTAGAGTTCACTTCCTGAGCGAACTGGGGCGGTATTGCATTCGTGATACCGCCCGCCTTTTTGGTGGCCTGCCGCCAGTGGCTTGACCCATAGTCGGGCCCGGTTCGAACCGGCGTGCCGCTGCGTGCGCCCCACACAGATGAGAAGTGCAGTTGCTGCCATGATCGACAAGATCGACGTCTTTATCGCCCTTCGCTCCCAGGGCGTCGTGCCCGTGTTCTTCCATCCCGACCCGGAGGTGTGCATCGAGGTCATCTCGGCGTGCGCGCGCGCGGGCGCGCCATGCGTGGAGTTCACCAACCGGGGTGATTTCGCGCCGTCCATCTTTCACGAGGTGTCGCGCCACTTCGCTGGCAAGACCGGGGGGCCGCGCCCGGTGCTGGGCGTGGGCTCGATCGTCGATGCGCCCACGGCCGCTCTCTACATCGCCAGCGCCGCGCGTTTTGTCGTCGGCCCGGTCCTGAATGCGGAGGTGGCCAGGCTCTGCCATCGTCGCCGCGTCCTTTATGCGCCGGGCTGCGGCTCGGCCAGCGAGATCAGCGATGCCCATGCGCTGGGATGCGATCTGGTCAAGGTGTTCCCCGGCGAGAGCGTCGGCGGTCCCGATTTCGTCAAGGCGGTACTTGGCCCGATGCCATGGACGCGCATCATGCCCACGGGGGGTGTCGATCCTGACGAGGCCTCGGTGCGCGCCTGGTTCGGCGCCGGGATCGTCGCGGCGGGCATGGGCTCCAAACTGATCACCAAGGCGCATCTGGACGCGCGCGACTGGGCCGGGATCGAGGCTTCGGTTCGCGCCTGTGTCGAGCTTATCGCCCGCGTGCGCGGGTAGTTTCATTGCATTAGGGGCTATCAAGCATGACCCAGCCGATCCTCAATCTGCGCAAGGCCGAAGACTGCCGCTTTGACTGCGTGTCTTTCGGCGAAGTGATGCTGCGTTTTGATCCGGGCTTTGGCCGGGTCCGCAATGCGCGCAGCTTTCAGGTGTGGGAAGGAGGCGGCGAGTACAATGTCGCGCGGGCCATGCGAAAGTGCTGGGGATTGCGCTCAGGGGTCGTGACGGCCCTGCCGGTCAACGATCTCGGCTGGCTGGTCGAAGACCTGATGATGCAGGGCGGTGTCGATACCAGCCATGTCATCTGGCGCGAATTCGACGGGCTTGGCCGCAACACGCGCGTGGGTCTGAACTTCACTGAAAAGGGATTCGGTATCCGCCCGGCCCTGGGTTGCTCCGACCGGGGCCACTCGGCGGCCTCCCAGATCCGCCCCGGCGAGGTGGACTGGGACCGACTGTTCGGCGAGCAGGGCGTGCGCTGGTTCCACACCGGCGGCATCTTTGCGGCCCTGGCCCCCAACACGGCCGAGGCCGTGATCGAGGCGGTCGAGGCGGCACACCGGCACGGCACCATCGTGTCCTACGACCTGAACTACCGCCCCAGCCTGTGGAAGAGCCAGGGCGGCAAGGCACGCGCCCAGGAGGTCAACCGCACCATCGCCCGCCACGTCGATGTGATGATCGGCAACGAGGAGGACTTCACCGCCTGTCTCGGCTTCGAGGTCGAGGGGCTGGACGAGCACATCAGCGCCATCGACCCGGCCAACTTCAAGACCATGATCGAGACCTGCGTGAAGGCGTTCCCCAACTTCAAGGTGGCGGCCACCACCCTGCGCAACGCCAAGACCGCCAGCGTCAACGACTGGTCGGCGATCCTGTGGGCAGGCGGCGAGTTCCATGCGTCGCGCCTGCGTGAGAACCTCGAGATCTATGACCGGGTGGGCGGCGGTGACGGGTTTGCATCCGGTCTGGCTTTCGCTTTTCTCGAAGGGCTCGGGCCTCAGGCAGCGGTCGAGTACGGGGCCGCGCACGGCGCTCTGGCCATGACCACGCCGGGCGATACCTCGATGGTCAACCGCCGCGAGGTCGAGGCGGCCATCACGGCAAAGGGCGCCCGGGTCATCCGCTGAGCCGGTGGACAGGGCCGCCAGCACCGCACCTCACTGGCTACGCAGCCAGTCCATGAACAGGTCGTGGCGAATGCCGTCATTGTTCAGGTTCTCTGTCGGCGGGGGCGTCATGCCCCCAGCTCGCCAGGCGCGCACTGGTGTCTACCGGCTAACGCCCGCGACCGGCCCAGATGTAGAGCGGGATCAGGGGAACGCCCCACAGTGTTCCGGCCAGTCCGTAATAGAGCAGCTCGACCCACGGATTGTCGGGGATGTGCGTGCCGATCTCGATGGCAGCCCAGACATAAAGCGCCAGAAACACGAGCGTCAGCAAGGATGCGAGCGCGCGGCGCACCCGCCCGCTGGACAGGCTCATCGCTTGGACCTCATTGCCGTATAGAGCAGGGCCACCACAAGGGCAGCGCCCCACGCCCACAGCACCCAGTCGAAGTCCTGCACCAGTGCTGTCTGGAACACGCGCGTCGAGAGGAACCAGCCAATGACCGCACCGGTCAGGGTCACGGGCAGCCACGCGATCAGGCCCTGCCTGCGACCGGTCAGGCGCTCAAAGCTGAAGGCGAGGGCGAGCACGCCGACAAGGGCGATGATGAGGTGGGTGTTGCTCATGATGCGGCCTCCTGCCACGCGAGGTTCTCCAACCGCGTCATATTGAAGACTCGCGCTCGCAGCAAACCTTGGGCATGAAGCGGGCAAGGCAGGGGCGATCCCGCGCCCGGCACGATCATTTGCGGCAGAGTTTGATGACGCGAATCTATTCCGACGACCGATCGACGGCAGTGGCCGTGTGGCTGTTTCTCGTGGCGGCCCTTGTCTTTGCAATGGTGGTGGTCGGTGGCATCACCCGGCTGACCGGGTCGGGGCTTTCCATCACCGAATGGCAGCCGATCATGGGCGCGATCCCGCCCCTGTCCGATGCCGACTGGAACGAGGCGTTCGAGAAGTATCGCCAGATCCCGCAGTATCGTGAGGTCAATGCGGGCATGAGCCTGGACGAGTTCCAGTTCATCTTCTGGTGGGAGTGGGTGCACCGCTTTCTGGGGCGTTTGATCGGGCTGGTCTATGCCGTCCCCTTCCTGTTCTTCACCTTTGTGCGCCATACGCCCCTGTCGGGCAGTTTCCCGGCCATGCCCTCGCGCCTGGTGTGGCGTGGCTGGGTGTTGCTGGCCATGGGTGGGCTGCAAGGGCTGATCGGCTGGTGGATGGTCTCCAGCGGGCTGGCCGACCGCGTGGATGTGGCGCCCGAGCGGCTGATGGTTCACCTTGGCCTCGCGTTCCTGATCCTGATCGGCCTGATCTGGACGGGCCTCGAGGCGCGTGCAGGGCGCAGCACCGTCAGGCCCTCGCGGGGCTGGACGCTGGCCGCAACGCTCATTCTGGTCGGGGTGATGATCCAGTGCCTGATCGGCGCCCTGGTCGCAGGCTCCAAGGCGGGGATGATCTATACCGACTGGCCGCTGATGAACGGCGCCCTGCTGGCGCCGGTGGATTGGTCCATGGGCGCGCTGGTCTGGCTTCACGATCAGGCGCTGGTGCAGTTCCTGCACCGGATGTGGGGCTATCTGCTGCTGCTGGGCGTGCTGGTCTATGGCCTGCTGTCATGGACACAGAAGGTGCCGGGCGAGCAGGGACTGATGGCCGCGCTGGTGGTCGGCGGAGTCATTGTTCAGGCGGTGCTGGGCATCATCACCCTGATGCTCGCCGTGCCGCTGACCATGGGCGTTATCCACCAGGGCGGTGCGGCCATTGTGGTGGCGCTGGCCACGGTGAACCTGTGGGTGGTCCGCCGCAGCCAGCCGCGCATGTTCGTCAGCTACGGAATTGGCTCCAGGGGCCCGTGATCGCCAGCGTCTGACCCGGCGCATAGAGGTTCACGAACATGGTCTGGCCGTCGGGCGAGAAACACACGCCCGCGAACTCGGTGTTCGAGCCCTCGGGCGTATCGAGGGGCAGGGCGTTGCGTGCGATGGTATAGACCCTGCCCTCAGGCGTGACGCCCTTGATGTGCTGGATGCCGACTTCCTTGTCCTCGCAGCCGATCACATGGCCCCAGGGCGAGATGTCGATGTTGTCGACGTAGTCCAGAACCGCGCGGTCGGTCGCCTCGACGAACAGCTCGAGCACGCCGGGCGTGTCGGTCTCGCCGGGCTGCCCCTCATGGGGGCTCGGCACATAGCGCAGGATCTGGCCGTGGCGGTCGCGACCGCCCGAGGTGCAGGCGAAATAGAGATGATCGCCCGCCCAGATCACGCCCTCGCCGCGAGCGAAATAGGCCGCGCCGCGCTCATGCCCGCGCTCCGCAATGTCGGCGTTGGGATTGTCAACACCATCGATGTCGACCCAGGAGACCTCGCGGCTGTCGCCCTGCTGCCAGAGCGTCTCCTCCCAATTGCGGGTGTCGGCCGAGGGCACATCCCGCAGCACCATGGCCTGAAGCCGACCGCCGCGATGCAGGTGGCGCGGATCGTCGGGCAGAAAGCGATAGAACAGGCCCGCACCCGTGTCCTCGGTCTGATAGACAATGCCCGTGCGTGGGTCGATGCAGGCGGCTTCGTGGCGAAAGCGGCCCATGCCGGTGATCGGGACCGGCTCGGCAAGACCGCGCTGGGCGGCAGGAACCTCGAACACCCAGCCGTGATCCTGTGTCAGACCGTTGGCGCGACCGAGCGTGGTCTCCTCGCACGTCAGCCAGCTGCCCCAGGGCGTGATGCCACCCGCGCAGTTGATCATGGTGCCGGCCAGCGAGAGGTATTCTTCCTCCATCTGGCCGGTGCGCAGGTTGTAGATCATGGTTGTGGTGCCGCCCACCATCGGCACGTCACGGTCTGCGTACTTGGCATAGGCCTTGTCGGCGGCGACATGGCCCAGCCTTGACAGATCGCGTCCGAACGGGCCGCGCGCCAGATCGCGGGGGTTCAGCTCGTGATTGCGCACCAGGGCCACGCGCTCGTCATCGAGGCCAAAACAGCCCATGCCGTCGAACTTGTCCGGCACGACCATGCCGTCGCTCATGGTGTCGCCAAAGCGCGAGAGGACGCGATAGCTGAAGCCTTCAGGCAGATCGAGCACGCCTGCCGGGTCGCTCTGAAGCGGTCCGAAGCCGTAAACCTCGTTGCGATAGGTCTCGCCCATCACGCCGGTCTGGGCGCGCGCGGCGAGGGCATATCCGGCCAGGGCGGTGGACGCGAGCGAGCGGCCAAGGAAGCGGCGGCGCGAAAGGCTCATGAGCAGACTCCGGAAATATCAATCGATGAAGTGATGCGCTTTCCTAACAGCCCGCACCCTGTCTGATCATCACAGGGGTATGAAACCGAGACCCTGGCGGCCACATTATGCAGGTATTATGATACCGAATTGCTTTTCATGATGTTTTACAACGCGCTAACTGTATGGCTGAACTGTTTCAGTGCTTGACGTTGCAGCCGCCGTACCCTATTGAGCCCGCTTCGCGCGCCGGGACAGGCCCGGTGCAGCCAGGAACACTCCCATGCTGAACACCACCACGGCTTCGCTGAAGCCCTCGGAGGTCGAGAAGAAGTGGATCGTGATCGATGCCGACGGCGCTGTCGTCGGCCGTCTCGCCAGCTTCATTGCCATGCGTCTGCGCGGCAAGCATCGCCCCGACTACACGCCCCATGTCGATTGCGGTGACCATGTCATCGTGATCAACGCCGACAAGGTTCGCTTCACCGGCAAGAAGCTGGCCGACAAGGTCTATTACCGTCACACCGGCCACCCCGGCGGCGTCAAGGAAATCACCGCCGGCAAGCAGCTCTCGGGCCGCTATCCCGAGCGCGTGCTGATGAAGGCCGTCGAGCGTATGCTCCCCAAGGAAAGCCCGCTGGCGCGCACCCAGATGACGCACCTGCGCCTCTACACGTCGGACAGCCATCCGCACGAAGCCCAGTCGCCTGAGGTCATCGACTTCAAGGCGCTCAACTCCAAGAATGTGCGGAGCGCCTGACCATGACCGAGACCATGACCGATACCGCCACGGGCTTTGACGCGCTCAAAGGCATGGGCACCGCCCAGGCCGAAGAGGCCATTGTGCGCGAACCCAAGATCGACGCCCAGGGCCGCGCCTATGCCACCGGCAAGCGCAAGAACGCCATCGCCCGCGTGTGGGTGAAGCCCGGCAACGGCAAGATCACCATCAACGGCCGCGATCAGGAAGTGTACTTTGCCCGCCCCGTGCTGCGCATGATGATCGCCCAGCCCTTGCAGGTCGCTGATCGTCTGAGCCAGTTCGATGTTGACGTGACCGTCGAGGGCTCGGGCCTGTCGGGCCAGGCTGGCGCGATCCGCCACGGCATCGCCCGCGCGCTGACCTACTATGAGCCTGCGCTGCGCCCCGTCCTGAAGCCCCATGGCTTCCTGACCCGCGACAGCCGCGTCGTGGAGCGCAAGAAGTACGGCCGCGCCAAGGCTCGCCGCAGCTTCCAGTTCTCGAAGCGCTAGTCGAACAGGCGATTTATCGCCAAGAAGGCGTCCGGTCTTGCCGGGCGCCTTTTTTGTTACGGGAATTGTTGCGCTTGGGGCGCTCAACGGTTGCGCGCCTCGCAAGGGGCGGACTAGTTTGGCATCGCGGGCGCACCGATGGTGCGATGCCGAAACCAAGAACATAAGGCCGGACCCAAACCGACATGTCCCAAGACAAGAAGCAGAACCTGCAGGACACCTTCCTCAACGCCGTCAGAAAGTCGAAGACGCCACTGACCATCTTTCTGGTCAACGGCGTGAAGTTGCAAGGCATCGTGACCTGGTTCGACAATTTCTGCGTGCTGCTGCGCCGCGACGGCCAGTCCCAGCTGGTGTACAAGCACGCCATCTCCACCATCATGCCTGCCCAGCCCGTTCAACTGTTCGAGGCCGAGGGCGAAACGGACGCCAGTTGAAACGTTCCCTGATCGACCACCAACCGGAAGTTCAGCGGGCGATGGTGGTGGGAGTGGAACTGGCGCGCTCGCCCAAGGGCACGCGGCCCGCAGGCGAGGGTCGCCATGCGCAGGATCGAATCTCCGAGGCGGTCGGACTTGCCGAGGCCCTCGACCTCGAAGTCGCGGTCCAAGAAGTCGTGCGGCTGAGGCGTGCGGTTCCGGCGACCCTGTTCGGCAGCGGTCGCGTCGATGAATTGGGTGCTCTGGCCCGTGCGGGCGATGCAGGCGTCATCATCGTCGACGAAGCCCTGACGCCCGTGCAGCAGCGCAATCTGGAAAAGGCCTGGGGCGCCAAGGTCATCGACCGGACCGGGCTCATCCTCGAGATCTTCGCCCGGCGCGCGCGCACCCGCGAAGGGCGCCTTCAGGTCGAGCTGGCGCGGCTGGATTACGAGCGCTCGCGTCTGGTGCGGACCTGGACCCACCTCGAGCGCCAGCGTGGCGGCCTCGGCAAGACCGGCGGTCCCGGTGAAACCCAGATCGAGCTGGACCGGCGTCTCATCAATGACCGCATGGTTCGCCTGCGTGCCGAGCTGGAGGAGGTGCGCCGCACACGCGGCCTTCAGCGCGCCGCGCGCACCGCCGTGCCCCATCCGACCGTGGCTCTGGTGGGCTATACCAATGCCGGCAAGTCCACCCTGTTCAACCGCATGAGCGGCGCCGAGGTGATGGCGCAGGACATGCTGTTCGCCACGCTGGATACGACCCAGCGCGCCATCCGCCTTCCTCAGGGCCGTCCTGCGATCCTGTCCGACACGGTGGGGTTCATCTCCGATCTGCCTCACGAACTGGTGGCCGCATTCCGCGCCACGCTGGAGGAGGTGGCCGAGGCCGATCTGATCCTGCATGTGCGCGACATCGCCAGCGCCGACAGCGCAGCGCAGAAGCTGGACGTAGAGCGGGTGCTGGAGATGATTCCCCCCGTCGAGGGGCGCGAACGGGTCATCCTCGAGGTCTGGAACAAGATCGACCAGCTTGCCGAGGACGAGGCCGAGGCTCTGGCGCTCAAGGCGGCGCGCTCCGGCGAAGCCGTGGTTGTCTCGGCCCTGACCGGGCTGGGGATCGAGAAGCTGAGATCCGAGATCGCTGCGCGCATCGACGATGAGCCTGCGCTCGATGTCACATTACAGGCGGGCGATGGTGAGGCTCTGGCCTGGCTTTATGCCAACGGGCGGATCGTAGCGCGCACCGATCTGGACGACGGCTCCATCCGCCTCAGCGTCCGCCTGCACCCCGCCGCCATCGGGCGCTTCGAGCGCCAGTTCCCTCAGGCTGATCTTTAGGCCCTTTCAGCCCGCTTGGCGGCATTCCACAGGGCGTCCATCTCGGCCAGGTTGGACTGATCGGGCGTGCGCCCGTCATTGCCCAGTTGTGTCTCGATGTGGGCGAAGCGCCGCTGGAACTTGGCGTTGGCAGCACGCAGGGCATCCTCGGGCTCCACATTCAGCTTGCGCGCCAGATTGGCGATGACGAACAGCAGGTCGCCCAACTCCTCGCGCAGGCGCGCGTGATCGGCGCCGTCGACCTCGGCGCGCAGCTCGCGCACCTCCTCATCAAGCTTGTCGAATACCTGTTCCACCTGCGGCCAGTCGAAGCCAACACGCGCCGCGCGCGCCGTCAGCTTGACAGCACGGGTCAGGGCCGGAAGGCCGGTCGGGATGTCATCGAGGATGCCATGGCGTGCCCGGGACTTGCGCTCCTGCGCCTTGACCGCCTCCCAGGCCGCGTTCTGCTCGGCTGCCGTGCGCGGCCCGGCCTCGCCAAAGACGTGAGGGTGCCTGCGCTGCAGCTTGTCGGCTATGGCCGTGGCCACGTCATCGAAGGTGAAAAGTCCCTGCTCCTCGGCCATTCGGGCGTGGAACACCACCTGAAACAGAAGGTCGCCCAACTCGCCGCGCAGGTCGTCCATGTCGGAGCGCTCGATGGCGTCGGCCACCTCATAGGCCTCCTCGATCGTGTAGGGCGCTATGGAGGCAAAGGTCTGCTCCACGTCCCACGGACAGCCGCCTTGCGGATCGCGCAGGCGGGCCATGATCGCGAGCAGGCGTGCGAGAGGGCGCTGTGGGATTGGCTCTGTGCTCATGTCCCGTGCCTAGAGGATGATGCCGGCCCCGTCACCTGCGGGCGTCGAGTTCGGTCCTGATCTTGGCGTGGCGGGCCTGATCCAGCGGATAGCCTTTCAGCACCACGGCCGAGATCAGCAGCAGCACCAGCGGCACGCCCACGAAGATGCCGGTCAGCCAGCCGATCACCTCCGGCGTGTTGACCGCGCCGACGCCGGCATCAAAGCCGATCTGCTGAAGCGCGATGAAGGTGCCGACCGAGATCGCATAGCCCAGCTTGGATGTGGCCGTCAGCACCGAGAACAGCAGGCCCGTGCGGTCGGTGCCGGTGTCGAGCAGCACCTCGTCGCTGACATCTGCCATCATGGCGCGCAGCAGCAGGTCGGCGGCACCAAAGGCCAGGCCGGTGGCGAAGATGGCGATGGCCGCGATCACCAGTGCGCCCTGGGGCGTGAGCAGGGAGGCGATCAGCAGGGTGAGCGCGAAATAGACCGAGGCGACGGCCAGGGTCTGGTGCTTGCCCCATTTCATCGCCGCCCAGGCCCAGACCGGCGCACCCACGAGCCCTGCCACGAAATAGACCAGCAGCAGGATCGAGGTCTCGGCGCGCTCGAAGCCCTTGGCGTGCTCGAAGAAATAGAAGAACAGGGCCGCCACCGTGCCACGCGCCGCCCCCAGCATCAGATCGGACGTCAGCAGGCGTTGCAGGGCGCGGCTTCTGAGCAGCGAGAGCCACGCCGTCAGCCCTTCGCGCCGGGTGGCATCGGCGGGGGCTTGCGGCTCGGGCGTGAAGCGCACGGTGATGAACAGCGCCAGAGGCAGCAGCACCACGATGAAGGCCCCTTGCAGGCGCACGGCGCTCAGATAGTCCTGTCCGAGCGCCTGAACCACCGGCGGGATGAGCAGCACCGCCAGCACGCCCACGATATTGGCCGCCTGCCACCAGCCATAGATTCGCGAGCGCTGGTCATAGTCGCTGGACAGCACCGAGGCCCAGCTCATCTGGGACAGCAGGCTGGCGGAATAGCCCAGATACATGATCACCAGCCACACGATCAGGTGGGCCGGCCCTGCACCGCGCTCGACAAAGAACAGCATGGCCACCGAGATCATCAGCACCGGGGCGCTGGCCAGCATCCAGACCCGGTAGCGCCCGAAACGCGTGCGGGTGCGGTCGATGATGGCGCCGAACAGCGGGTCGAGCACGATGTCTCCGATCCGCACCAGCATGAAGACAAGGCCGACGACGGCCAGGGGCACGCCGATCTGGCTGGCATAGAACTCGGGCAGGGTCACATAGACCGGCAGGCCCAGCGCCGCATAGGGCAGGCAACTTGCGGCGAACGCGGCGAGGGTTGCATTGCTGCGCCGTGTTGGAGCCGGGGCACCGGAGGATGCGGTATCGGAGGGCGTGGCGGGGTAGGGGGCCATGGGTGATTCCCGAGCAGAACAGGCGATGCAGTGAGCCTGTTCGGCCGTCGCCTCGCAAGTCACTTGCATGCGCCATGGCCTCGTGGCTCCATGGGCTCATGTCGAGGCTGCTGGCCATGATCGTGATGCTTGCGGGGCTGGTGGTGGCCGGTCCCGTCTTTGCCCATGACGATCCGTGCACAGAGGACGATCCGCGCTGGCGTGAGCCCGCCGACGCCAATGCGGCCAGCTTCTACTGGATGGAGTGGGCGCCCTTTTCAGGCCCCGAGGTGGGCTGGGAGACCTATCTGCCGCTGCTCCAGCGCGAGGTCGGCACCGCTTGCGGCCATGAGACGACGGGCTTTGCCGCTGCGCTGGCAAGCTGGCAGGTACGCTACAACCTGCCGGGCACGGGCGTGTTCGATCCTGCCAGCTTTCAGGTGCTGCGCGGCGTGATGCAGGAGCGGCGGCCCTTCGTCATGGCGCGGATCAACGGCGAGTGCCCCGAAAGCCCGTCGCTGCTGCTGCTGGCCTATATCCCCGTCGAGCACGAGCAGGCCGAGCGCATGACCCGCCTTGTGCGCCGGGACGTGTTGCAGGCCTATCTGTCCATGGTGGAGGCGGCCCGGAGTGAGGTGCCCGAGATCGCCGCCGATCCTGAACTGCTCAAGATATTCTCCGGCTGGCGTGACCCGGACGAGGATCGCCTGCGCTGCGAGCGGGAGGGCAACTGCGATGGCCTGCGCCGTGCTGTCTGCTCACCGCACAGAACCGGCACGGCCATCGACATCTATGTCGGCCACGCCACCGGCTGGGGGGTCGATTCCACCGACCACTACAACCGCCTGCAACAGAGCCGGGGTGCGGCCTATCGCTGGCTGGTCCTGAACGCCCATCGCTTCGGCTTCGTGAACTACATCTACGAGCCCTGGCACTGGGAGTGGGTCGGTCCGGTCGCAAATGCCAGCGCGCCTGCCGTGACGCCCTGAGGGCACCTTCTTTTTCCGCACATTTCTGCTGCTTCGCTCTTGCAGCAACGCGCGCCCTCACCACATTGGCCACAGTTGCAGTTTCAGTAGGGCCGTGCGGCCGCGCCGCCGCGCGTCAATCTCATCCAGCAAGGAGCGAACATGGCGAAGGTTCTGGTGCTTTATCATTCGGTCTATGGTCATCTCGAGGTCATGGCCAAGGCGGTAGCCGAAGGTGCGGCCTCTGTTGAGGGCGTCAGTGCCGACATCCGCCGCGTGCCCGAGACGGTCAGCGAGGAGGTGGCGCGCGCGTCCGGGTTCAAGCTCGATCAGGATGCGCCCATCGCCAGTGTCGAAGAGCTGGCCGAGTATGACGCCATCATCATCGGTGCGGGCACACGCTATGGCACGGCGGCCTCGCAGATGCGCGCCTTCCTCGATCAGACCGGACCCCTGTGGGCGCGCGGTGCCCTGGTTGGCAAGGTGGGCGGTGCTTTCACGGCCTCGGCGACCCAGCACGGCGGGCAGGAGACGACCCTGACCTCGCTTCACACCACCTTGATGCACCACGGCATGATCGTGGTGGGCCTGCCCTACAGCTTTCAAGGCCAGATGCGCATCGACGAGGTGGTGGGCGGCTCGCCCTATGGGGCCAGCACCATAACGGGCGGGGACGGGTCGAGGATGCCCAGTGAGACGGATCTCGAGGGTGCGCGCTTTCAGGGCCGCCACATCGCACAGATTGCGCTCAAGCTGCATGGCTGAGGACAGGTCAGGTCGGCGCGCGGCGTCGGCCTGACCCTCACAAGGGCGATGGTACGGCCATGTTGTCGATAAGCCGGGTCTGATCCAGCCAGGCGGCAACCAGCACCCTTGCAGGGCCATCGGCCACATTGTTCTCGAAGACCGACAGGTCCGCGCTGCGACGCACCGAGACATAATCCACGCGATCGAAGCCCGCTTTCAGCAGCGCGCCATGGGCTTCACGCTCGATACCGGGGATGGGACGCCCTGTCGCCACCTGGCGCGCAGCTTCGGCCATGATGCGGTTGAGCTTGCGCGCGATCAGAAGCTGGGCATCGCTCAGATAGGCATTGCGCGATGACAGGGCCAGGCCGTGGCCATCACGCCTGGTCGGCGCGCCCGTGATTTGCGTCGGCAGGGCGAGGTCAGCGGCGAGGCGCTCGATCACTTTCAGCTGCTGAAAGTCCTTCTCGCCGAACACGGCCACATCCGCCGCCACCAGAGTGAGCAGCCGCGCGACCACCGTGGCCACGCCCTCGAAGAAGTGCGGGCGAAAATCGCTCTCCAGACCCTGCGCAGGTCCGCTGACACGTACCGAGGTGGCAAAGCCGGGCGGATAGATGGTCTCGACCTCGGGTGCGAACAGGACGTGGGCACCAACCTGTGACAGCAGATCATGGTCACGCGCCTCGCTGCGCGGGTAACGCGCGAGATCTTCGTGGGGCGCGAACTGCCTGGGGTTGACGAACACGCTCACCACCACCCGATCGCAAAGGCGCAGGGCGGCGCGGACCAGATCGAGGTGCCCTTCATGCAAGGCACCCATGGTCGGCACGAAACCCACGCTGTGACCCTGCTCGCGCCATTGAGTGATGCGCACTCTCAGCGCCTCGGACTCTCGGATGATCTCGGAACGCGAAGGGTTCACGCCTGTTTACCGTGCTGGTTAAGCCTGTCTCTCAACCCGGTCTTGAGGGGCTGTGGGTAAGGTGGCCTTATGACGCGAGCCGACCCGATCCGTCCAGCATCGAAGCTGCCCCTGCGCGCGCTGGCGTGTGCGGGCGCACTGCTGGTCGCAGGCGGATGCAGCGGGGTCGAGGACGACCCGCACCGCTTCGAGCGCTGGGCCGAAAGCGTCGCCGAGATTCCGCTGTCCGTCGAGGATGCGCGCGCCCGCGCTGGACAGGCCGTGGCGGCCATGGGCGAGCGTCCATCCGAACAGGCGGGCCTGCGCCCGGCGCTGCACGTCGTGGTCGTCGAGCCGCACGAGCTTTGGGAAGCGCGTGATCCGGTGCTGCGCGGTGCCATGGACCTGGCGGGCCGCGCCGCCGGTCAGGTCGTCAGCGAGGCGGCAAGGCAGGGCACCCGCCAGATCGCCGAGGCCGTCACCGGCCCCGCGCCGGCCAGTGTGTCTGCGCCTTCACGCCAGACCTCGGTGATCCAGGTCGGTGCCTATTCCTCGGAGGCCGCTGCGCGCTCGGCGTGGCAGGCCCTGTCCCGGCGCGTGGATGCCACCTACCAGCCCGTCTTCGAAACCGTCGATGTGGGCGGGCGCTCCATTACCCGTCTCAAGATCGGACCTGTGCCTGCCGAGGCGGCGGCGGGTCTGTGCGCGGCGCTGGGCGTCAGCGATCCCTGGTGTGCGCGCGCGCGCAGCTAGGCGTTTCTCCACAGAAGCCCTCGGGGCCACGATTGACCGCACACACCGCCATGGGCGACTCTGGCCGCCTGGCACAGAGGCGGTGAGTCTTCGCCCCTCCTCGCCTTTGTTGATTTGGGCCGGGAGCGTTCGGGGCAGATGAATACGGCAACCACCATAGTTCTGGGCAACGAAAAGGGCGGGGCCGGCAAGTCCACGCTGGCGATCCATGTTCTCGCCGGCCTGATGGAGCAGGGCGCGCGCGTGGCCGTGATCGACCTCGACCTGCGCCAGCGCTCGCTGGGGCGCTTCGTGGCCAACCGCAGGCGCTGGCTCGAAGCCAATGGAGTCGTGGCTCCCATGCCGCTGGAGCCCGATCTCGGTGCCGATGGCAAGGCCCTCGCCCTCATGCCCGCCGCCGCACAGATCGAGCGGTTCGATGCTGCCTTTGCCGAGGTCACCGACTGCGATTTCATCGTCATCGATACGCCCGGTGGCGATACCGCCCTGTCACGCCATGCCCACGGGCGCGCCCATCAGATCGTCACCCCCATGAACGACAGCTTTGTCGATTTCGACCTTCTGGGGCACGTCGATCCGGTCACGCTCGATCTGCTTCAGCCATCAATCTACAGCGAGACGGTGTGGGAGGCGCGCAAGAGCCGCGCGGCACAGGGGCAGGGCTCCATCGACTGGGTCGTGCTCACCAACCGTCTCGGGGTGCCCGAGGCGCGCAACCGCAAACGTCTCGATGAGCGGATGGCCAAGCTGGCCAAGCGGGTCGGCTTTCGCATCGGACCCGGCCTGCGCGACCGGGTGATCTATCGCGAGCTGTTCCCCTTCGGCCTGACGGTGGCCGATCTGTCGCCGCAGGTGCGTCCGGTGCCCGTGTCGCTGGCCCATGTCGCCGCGCGCCAGGAGCTGCGCAATCTGATGCTGGCGCTTGGCCACGCGCACGATGACGACCGGGGCGGTGATCTCGACCAGGCCGCCTGATGGCCGGGTTCTGGCTGCTGCTGGCGGTGCTGGGGATCTATGCCCTGGTGAGACTGGGCCGGGCAGGCGAGGGCAGGGGCGCGGGCCCCGGATCAGGCCATTGGCGCATTTCCACCAGCGTGTTCGCTCTGGCACTAATTGGCGGGGGTGGAATCGTCAGTGCGCGCGGGCAATGGCCCATCGGCCTGGTCATGGTAGGCGCGGGGCTCTATCTGCTCACGGCCTCGCGCACCGGGCGGCAGGTGCCGACACGTTCAGAAGCGCTGAGCGAATCCGAGGCGCGCGACATTCTCGGCGTGGGCGAGCAGGCCAGCGAGGCCGAGATACAGGCTGCCTGGCGACGGCTGATCGCGACCGCCCATCCTGATCGTGGCGGCACCAAGGGGCTGGCCGAAAAGGTCAATGCAGCGCGCGCGCGGCTGCTGAGACGCTAGGTCTGGAGCACGCGCTCGGGATTCAGTCCGGTCGCAGCACCAGGCACGAGACGTTGCGCTCGCGCATGGCCGCGCAGGCCGCTTCCGCCGCATCCCGGGTAAAGCCGGTATAGCGCGCCCGGTACCAGCCCGAGGCCGATTGCACGCGGCCCTCGGCTTCGCGGAACTGGTCGCGGAAACGACGCCCGATCTCTCCCAGCCAGTTGCGCGCCACCGCCTCGTCGCGGAAGGCGCCGACCTGAACCTGCCAGCCGCGCTCGCCCGATGCTGAGGCCGCAGCCGAGACAGGGGCGGTACGAACCTCGGCGCGCTCATTGCTTCCCTGCTCGATCGGGCGTCCGGTGTTCAGCGAAGCCGTATAATCTCGCGGTGCCGGTGCTGAAGCAAAGGTGGCGGTGGCCACTTCGCGCGCAGGCTCCCGCGTTGCTGTGCTGGCAGGGGCGCTCGGCTGGGGCGGGGTCATGGGCGTGGCGGAGGCATAGGTCACGGGCGCACTGGGCGTCGGGATGCCGTAGCCGCGCTGCTCGAAGAAGGCCTGGGCCACCTGAATGGGCTCGCCAAGGCTGCGCCTGCGTTGCAGCTCGAAGCCGGTCTGGGTCAGCTCTGCGACGTGGCTGTTGCGGGTCTGGGTCGAGCGGCCGCCGAGCACAACGGTGATGATGCGACGCCCATCGCGGACCGATGAGGCGGCCAGATTGTAGCCCGAGGCATTGGTGAAGCCGGTCTTGATGCCGTCATAACCCGTGCGTGAATGCAGCAGGCCGTTGGTGTTGGCGTACTCGCGGCCGTTGAACAGCCAGTGCTGCTGCCCAAAGTAGTGATAATACTGCGGAAAGTCGCGCATGATCGCGCGCGACAGTACGACAATGTCCCGGGCGGTAGAGATCTGGCGGCTGTCGGGCAGGCCGTGCGGATTGACGAAGCGCGAGCCGGTCATGCCCAGCTCCTGCGCGCGCAGGGTGCTCATGCTGGCGAAGCGGGCCTCGGAACCAGCGACGTGCTCGGCCAGGGCCACGGCGATGTCGTTGGCCGAGCGCACGGCAAGCGAACGAATGGCGTCGTCGACGCTGATGGTCTGTCCGGCGGGCAGGCCCAGCTTGGACGGAGGCTGGGAGGCGGCGCGCGGCGAGATCACGACCCGGTCCTCGAGGCTGATCCGGCCTTCGTTCAGCGCCTCGAAAACCATGTACAGCGTCATCACCTTGGTGATGGAGGCCGGATAGCGCGGCGAATCGGCGTGACGCGCGAACAGCACCTCGCCGCTTTCGGCATCCACGACCATGGCGGCGTAGCGCACATTGTCGGAGTCGTTCGCGACCACCTGGGCGGCGTGCTGGGACAGCGGCGCCAGCATCAGACCTGCGGCCAGTATCAGCACCGGCACTATGCGCGAGGCGAAGGTCGGGAAAAGTCGCGTTCTTGAAGCCATTGCTACCAGCCGTCGTCTTGCTTGCGGGACTAAAGATTGCTTGCGGAAAACAAACGGGAGCGGACCCGAAGCGCCCGCTCGGAACGAGCCTAACATGTCCAGGGCACACTTACGGTAGGGTAAAGGCACGCCAAACAAACTTGTGATCGCCTGAAGCGGGGTATGGTGATTGTGCGGCGCACAAAAAATCTTGACACGCCTTCGCACTTGCACCATATGCGATCCATGGAAGAGGGCCGCGATCAAGATGGGCTCTCCCGGAACGAACTTCGCTACAGGAGAATTCAGATGGCCACTGCTACCGAAAACGTGAAGAAGACCATGGACAAGGCTCAGGAAGGCGCCGAGCGCGCTCATGCCGCCGGCACCCAGGCTTTCCGCGAAGGTGTCGACAAGAGCCTGGCCGGCATGGCCGAGCTGAACGCCGAGGGCAAGCGCAACTTTGAAGCCTTCGTCGAGTGCGCCACCGCCGCCACCCGCGGTGCCGAAGCCCTGACCAGCCACGCCGTCTCGCTCGGCAAGAAGGGCTGGGAAGACGGTCTGTCGGCCGCCCAGACTCTGGCCCAGGCCCGTTCGATCCAGGAAGTGATCGAGCTGCAGACCAGCTTCACCAAGAACTGGGTCGAGACCTATCTGTCGGAAATGACCAAGGCTACCGAGATCATGTCGTCGTCGGTGAAGGACTCCTTCAAGCCGATCAACGACCGCGTGACCGCCACGGTCGAGCGCATGCAGTCGGTGCGCTAAGCGCTACCGAGGCCAAGCCTGAAACGGAGCCCGTAGCGGAAACGCTGCGGGCTCTTTTTCGTTGTGTCAGCACATGATCAGCCGGGGCGTGCGGGTGAGGCGCGCAATCTTGTGGGTCTGTGGCCCGCAAGCCCTTTCAAACCGGGGCGTTTGCCATATCTAATCATCAGGTCCGCTCAACTGCGGTCCATCGAGTCGGAGACGGAACGGCGAGGATGACGCGAAAGCCCCCCTCACAACAGCCCGGGTCGGGATCGGGTGCGGGCGATGTGGCCATTGTCACCGAAACCAAGCCCAAGGTGCAGCGCCCGTCGCTGTATCGTGTCCTGATCCTGAATGACGACTACACCCCGATGGAGTTCGTCGTTTACGTGCTCGAACGCTTCTTCGCCAAGTCGCGCGAGGAGGCCACGACCATCATGCTTCATGTACATCAGCATGGTGTCGGCGTTTGTGGTGTGTTCACATACGAGGTGGCAGAAACGAAGGTAGCCCAGGTCATCGAGACGGCCAGGAGACACCAGCACCCGTTGCAGTGCACCATGGAAAAGGACTGACAGGAGAGAACAGCGTGCCCTCATTCACCCGCCACCTCGAAGAGACGCTTCACCGGGCGGTGGGTTACGCCAACGCACGCAGTCATGAGTATGCGACGCTGGAGCACCTGCTGCTCAGCCTGATCGATGATCCTGACGCCAGCAATGTCATGCGTGCGTGCAATGTCGATCTGTCCACCCTGCGCGCGGCGCTGACGCTCTATATCGACAACGATCTGGCGGCGCTGGCCACCGCGAGCGACAACGATGCCAAGCCGACGGCGGGCTTCCAGCGCGTGATCCAGCGCGCGGTGATCCACGTGCAGTCATCAGGGCGCGAGGATGTCAGCGGAGCGAACGTGCTGGTGGCCATCTTCTCCGAGCGCGAGAGCCATGCCGCCTACTTCCTGCAAGAGCAGGACATGACGCGCTATGATGCGGTCAACTTCATCTCGCACGGCATTGCCAAGAAGGCCGGTGTGGCCGAGGCCCGCCCCGTCAAGGGTGCCGCCGCTCCCGAGGAGCAGGAGGAGCGCGCCGCCGTCAAGCAGGGCGGCGAGGCGCTCGAGGCCTATTGCGTCAACCTGAATGAAAAGTCGCGCGAAGGCCGTGTCGACCCGCTGATCGGTCGCGAGGCCGAGGTGGAGCGCGCCATCCAGATCCTGTGCCGTCGCACCAAGAACAACCCCCTGCTGGTCGGCGATCCGGGCGTGGGCAAGACGGCCATCGCCGAGGGCCTGGCACGCAAGATCGTGCACGGCGAGGTGCCGGACGTTCTGAAGGACGCGACCATCTTCTCGCTCGACATGGGCGCGCTGCTGGCCGGCACGCGCTATCGCGGCGACTTCGAGGAGCGGCTGAAGCAGGTCGTCAAGGAGCTGGAAGAAACCGACGGCGCGGTGCTGTTCATCGACGAGATTCACACCGTGATCGGTGCGGGCGCGACCTCTGGCGGTGCCATGGATGCCTCGAACCTGCTCAAGCCGGCGCTGGCGTCCGGCACCCTGCGCTGCATGGGCTCGACCACCTACAAGGAATATCGCCAGCACTTCGAGAAGGACCGCGCCCTGGTGCGCCGGTTCCAGAAGATCGACGTCAATGAGCCCAACCTCGAAGACACGATCAAAATTCTTCGTGGACTCAAGAGCTACTACGAAACCTTTCACAAGCTGCGTTACACCGACGCGGCCATTCGTACGGCGGTCGAGCTGTCGGCGCGCTACATCACCGACCGCAAGCTGCCCGACAAGGCCATCGACGTGATCGACGAGGCCGGGGCCAGCCAGATGCTGCTGGCCGAGAGCCGCCGCAAGAAGCTGATCGGCCAGAAGGAGATCGAGGCGGTCATTGCCAAGATGGCGCGCGTTCCGGCCAAGTCGGTGTCACGTTCCGATGTCGAGGCGCTCAAAAACCTCGAGGCGGATCTGAACCGCGCCGTGTTCGGTCAGGGCGAGGCGATTGCCCAGCTTGCTTCAGCCATGAAGCTGGCGCGGGCGGGTCTGCGCGATCCGAACAAGCCCATCGGCAGCTATCTGTTCTCGGGCCCGACCGGCGTGGGCAAGACCGAGGCCGCGCGCCAGCTCTCACAGACGCTTGGCATCGAGCTGCTGCGCTTTGACATGTCCGAGTACATGGAGCGCCACACGGTCAGCCGCCTGATCGGCGCGCCTCCGGGCTATGTCGGTCACGACCAGGGCGGCCTGCTGACCGATGCGGTGGACCAGCATCCCCATGCCGTGGTGCTGCTGGACGAGATCGAGAAGGCGCACCCGGATCTCTACAACATCCTGCTTCAGGTCATGGACCACGGCACCCTGACCGATGCGGTCGGCAAGAAGGTCGATTTTCGCAATGTGGTGCTCATCATGACCACCAATGCGGGTGCCGCCGACAATGCCCGCGCAGCCATCGGCTTTGGCCGAGGCAAGGTCGAAGGCGAGGACGAAAAGGCCATCCAGCGCCTGTTCACGCCAGAGTTCCGCAACCGCCTCGATGCCGTGGTGGCCTTCAGGCCGCTGGGGCCGGACATCATCCGCAGCGTGGTGCAGAAGTTCGTGATGCAGCTCGAGGCGCAGCTCGCCGACCGCAACATCACCATAGAGCTGAGCGACGAGGCGGCCGACTGGCTGGCCAAGAACGGCTTTGACGAGCTTTACGGCGCGCGCCCGCTCGCCCGTGTGATCCAGGACTCGATCAAGAAGCCGCTGGCTGACGACATCCTGTTCGGCAGGCTGGTGCGCGGAGGGCACGTCCGCGTCATCCTCAGCGACGGCAAGATCGCCTTCGACATCAGCGAGGGCGAGCGCAAGGCCAAGCCTCCCGCCTCGACGCGCGCTGAAGCCTGACCTTCGGGCTCGATCCGGCGCGCGAGGCGTGGAGGGGACACCTGTTAGATCAGGTGCGGTTGCGAAGGCGTGCGTCAAGGCTCCACGGGCCGGGACCACTGAACACGAAGTAGAGGAACACGAAGCAGTAAAGCGCGGCCAGCTCCCCACCGTTCAGGATGGGGTAGGCGCTTTGCAGGCCGTGGAACTGCCAGTAGGCCACCGCCATCATGCCCGAGAGCACGAAGGCGACAGGGCGGGTGAACAGGCCGAGAATGATGAGCACGCCGCCCACCAGCTCCAGCATCCCGCCGATGCCGAGCTGGCTGAACAGCTCTGGCTGGGGGCGATCACCAGCGGGAAAGCCGAGGATCTTCTGGGTGCCGTGCTGAAGAAACAGCAGGCCGGTGACGATACGCAGGACACTGAGCATCTGAGGTGCCCAGCGGTTCAGATCGTTCATGGAGGTCTCCCCCTCAACGCTGCACCCGAATCGTGTCCGGGCCCGCTCACGATCCTCCCAAACACCGTTCAGGGAAAGAGTGTCAGCAAGGAGCGAGCCGGAAACGGCCAGCTACGGGGTGCAGCGTCAGGCGGCGGCGGCCTCACCCTCGGCCATCTTCTGTATGGCGACATAGTCGGTCTTGCCCGTGCCCAGCACAGGCACCTCGGAGACCTTGAGGATGCGCTTGGGCACCGCCAGTTCGGGTGCGCCGTGGGTCTTGGCCCAGCTTGCCAGGGCGGTGACATCGGCGGAGCGCTCGTCGGTCACGAGCACCAGCCGCTCCCCCTTGCGCGGATCGGGCACCGAGACGACGGCGTGGCGCGCATCGGGCCAGACGGCGGTGGCCAGCCCTTCCACGGCCGTGAGCGAGATCATCTCGCCGCCGATCTTGGCGAAACGCTTGACCCGTCCGAGGATGCTGACATAGCCGTCCTCGCTGATCTCCACGATGTCGCCGGTGTCGTGCCAGCCGTCATTCAGCGGCTCGATGGCGTCAGGATCGCTTTCTGACAGATAGCCCGCCATGACATTGGGCCCGCGCAGGTAAAGCCGCGCGCCGCGCTCGATGCCCTCGACCGCTTCCATCTTCGCTTCCATGCCGGGCAGCAGCTTGCCGACCGTGCCGACGCGCGCGGCACCGGGTTGATTGACGGCCACCACGGGCGCGGCCTCGGTGGCACCATAGCCCTCCAGAACTTCCAGGCCACCAAAGCGCTGGCGGAACAGCTCGACGGTCTCCTCGCGCACCTTCTCGGCACCGGCCACCACAAAAACGAGGGTGGAGAAATCGCCGGGAGCCGCCACGCGCGCATACTGGTTGAGGAAGGTGTCGGTGGACAGCAGCAGCGAGGCCTTCACGTCGGGCAGCAGGGTCACGATCTGCTTGGCGTGCAGGGGGGAGGGGTACTGAAACACCTTCAGCCCCGACAGGATCGGCAGCAGCACCCCGCCGGTCAGGCCGAAACAGTGGAAGGTGGGCAGGGGGTTGAACATCACCCAGTCGGGATCGAGATCGATATGGGATGCGACCTGGCGCACATTGGTGACCAGATTGGCCTGGGTCAGAACCACACCCTTGGGCGCGCCGAAGCTGCCGGATGTGAACAGGATCACGCCCACGCCGTCAGGCTCGGACGCAGCGCGGAACTGGCGCGGCATCATGCCCGACATCAGGCCATACAGCTTGTCGGCCAGGCCGATGGTCTTGCGGATGTCGTCCAGCCAGACGATCTCGGCGTCCTGTGCGACCAGCTCGATCAGGTCGTCCAGCTTGGCCTGGTCGATGAAACGCCGCGCGGTCAGCACCCGGCGTACGCCCGCCGCCTTGAGCGCCGCGCGCACGTTGCGGGCACCGGAGGTGAAGTTCAGCATCACCGGCACGCGCCCGTGGGCATGCAGACCAAAAAAGGTCACCACCACACCGGAACTGGACGGCAGCAGTACGCCGACCCGCTCTCCGGGCTCGGTCATGGCGGCGATCTTGCGACCCAGAACGAAGGCCGCGCGAATGAGGCCGGTATAGGTGAGGGGGTTGCGATCCTGATCCTCGAGGATCACCTTGTCGCCATAGGTTTCACGCGCTGCGATCAGCGCATCGAACACCGACATTTTCCCCTCCCGCGCATCGAAAGGACGCGGCATGGAGCGTTTCTCCCTGAAAGATCGAGTCTTCCTTGTTTGGCCGGGCACACTAGATGGGGTCCGAGCGGTTGAAAAGACTTGTCACAGGGCGTGAACGCCCCCGGTGCGCGATTAGTGCCCCTTTGCGCGGGCAGATGGATGCACTCAGATGGATACTGGCGCAGCAGGCGCCGCACGGGTATGAGGCCCCATGGTCACGGTGATCGACACTCTGGCGCGCAAGCCATCGGAACTGCGCCATCCTGAAAAGGCCAATCGCCCCGACAGCCCCGTGCTGCGCAAGCCCGACTGGCTGCGCGTCAAGGCACCCGGCTCGGGACAGTACAACGCCACCCGTGCGATCGTGCGCGAGAAGGGCCTGCACACCGTCTGCGAGGAGGCGGCGTGCCCCAACATCGGCGAGTGCTGGAGCCAGAAGCACGCGACCTTGATGATCATGGGCGATACCTGCACGCGCGCCTGTGCTTTCTGCAACGTCAAGACGGGCCTGCCGCAGCCACTCGATCCCGAGGAGCCCTCCAAGGTCGGCCTCGCCGTCGCCCAGATGGGTCTCAATCACGTTGTGATCACCTCGGTCGACCGCGACGATCTGAAAGATGGCGGTGCCGAGCACTTCGCCGAGGTCGTGCGCCAGATCAGGGCCCAGGCACCGGGCACGACCATCGAGATCCTGACCCCCGACTTCCTGCGCAAGGATGGCGCCGCCGAGGTGGTGATCGACTCCGGCCCGGACGTGTTCAACCACAACCTCGAGACCGTGCCGCGGCTCTATCTCAAGATCAGGCCCGGCGCGCGCTACTATCACAGCCTGCGCCTGCTGGAGCGGGTCAAGGAACGCGCGCCTGCACAGTTCACGAAGTCGGGGATCATGGTAGGCCTTGGCGAGACCAAGGAGGAGGTCATGCAGGTGATGGACGACATGCGCTCCGCCGGCGTCGATTTCATCACCATCGGCCAGTATCTCCAGCCCACGCGCAAGCACGCCGCCATTGACCGCTTCGTGACGCCCGATGAGTTCTCGGCCTATGCGGCCATCGCCCGCGCCAAGGGTTTCCTGATGGTGTCGTCCAGTCCGCTGACGCGATCCAGCCATCACGCGGGTGACGACTTCGCCCGGCTGAAGGCCGCGCGCGAGGCCCGCCAGGGTCGCTGAGGACCATCGCAGCCCATGCCCATCCATCGCGTGACTCGCATCCTGCCTTATGGGCCGGATCAGCTTTTCGATCTGGTCGGCGACGTGCGCCTCTATCCCGACTTCGTGCCGTGGATCACCTCCATGCGCGTCTATAACGAGCGGGTTCTGGGGCAGGGGGCAGACCAGCTCGATGCAGAGGCGGGCGTCGGCTTTGCCTTTCTGCGTGAGCGTTTTTCCACGCGGGTAACGCGCAATGCGCCAGAGCGGACCATCGAGGTCAATCTGATCCGCGGGCCGTTTCGCAGGCTGGTCAATCGCTGGACCTTCGTCGAGCATCCGCAGGGCTGCGAAGTGCGCTTCTTCATCGACTTCGAGTTTCGCTCGCGCCTGCTTGACGGTTTGCTTGCAGCCAATTTCGACCGTGCGGTCAGCAGGCTTATGAGCTGTTTCGAAGACCGCGCCCGCGCGCTCTACGGCACCCGCCAGGCTGTCGGTCCCTGATCGCGGCTTTCAGCGCGCACTTGCATCCGAATGCGCAATCCCGGCCTATATGTGTGGGCACACCATGGTGAGGGAGGATCGGCCTATGGCGCTTCGTACTGGACCCCGAAGAGCGCCGTCGCTGGCAGCGATGGCGGTCATGGCTCTGGCGCTGGCTGCGTGCGGACGCACCGAGCCGCCCACGCCCGAGGTCGAGGCTGAGCGCAACGCGGCTGTTGCCGAGGCCGTGCGCGAGCAGCAGGCGCTTTTCGCATCCGCCAGAGCAGCCGACACCCAGGATGAGGGCCGCGCCTATGCCTACACCTTCGAGGGGCTGACGGCGCCGTCCGTACCCATGACCGCCTTCGAGGGACAGGTGATCCTGGTGGTCAACACCGCATCGCAGTGCGGCTTCACCGGGCAATATGAGGGCCTTCAGCAGATCTATGGCGAGTATCGCGATCAGGGCCTCGTTGTGCTGGGCGTGCCGTCCGGCAACTTCAACGATCAGGAGTTCGCCGAGGCCGATGATATCCGCGAGTTCTGTACTACCAATTTCGGCGTGACCTTTCCGATGGCCGGGCGCACGGACGTGATTGGCGACAACGCGCATCCGTTCTATCGCTGGGCGCGCGCAGAGCTGGGCGAGAGCGCCGTGCCCGGCTGGAATTTCCACAAGATCCTCATAGACAGGCAAGGGCGGGCCGTGGCCGCTTTCGGCAGCCGCGTCGAGCCCACCTCCGATCAGCTCAGGGCCGCGATCCGGCAGCTTCTTTGATGATCAGCGGAACAGGTCATGCCTGACGCGGAGGATTTTACGCGGATTGAAGCGCTCGCACGCAGTCTGCAGCCTGGCTCGGTCGGCCATGCATATGGTCCCTGGCTGGCGGCCCGCGGGGCAGGGCTGAAGGATCAGGCCAAGGCGGCGTTGGGGGACTTTCTCAACGAGGCTCTTACGTGGCCCGAAGCGCGGCGGCGCGACTTCGTCGTCTGGCTTGATCAGGCCAGCGAACAGACGGGCGCACGCCGGGCGATCACTCCGCACCCGCTGATGACTCGGCTGGTCCTGCCGACGCTGTGGGCATGGGCCGAGGCCGAGCCTGCGGATGCCATGGCGCATCTGCTTCTGGCCAGATTTCACAACTGGTCGCTGGACGATACTTCGCCGCTGGATCATTACCGCCGCGCATTGGAACGCGATGCCGGGCTGGTTGCGGCGCGACGCGGTGTGATCCATGCGCTGTGCGACATGGTGGAGCGCAACCAGCACCATCTGCCCGTCGACTATCTGGGTGATCGTCAGCGCGATGCTGCAAGCATGGAAGAGGCCGCAAGTCTGGCCGAGGGCCTGCCTGATGCTGCTGAGCGTCAGGATCTTATCGCCCATGCCGCCATGTTGCGCGATCGCGCCCTTGGCCTGCGATCAGATGGCGGACTGGCCACTTACTTTTTCGCGCGCTGAGCAGGAACATTGGTCTTGCCTGACGCCCGCATCCAAATGTCGCCTAATGGATATTATCAGAAATAGTTGATGCCGAGCCTGGGAAACAAGACTGTTGCGGTGCCGAACTGTCACCTCTCAGGGGCTTAAGCGTGGTCCAGCGTGATCTGCAGTCCGTCATGGCCGGCGCCGACATGGGCGGGCAGCAGTCGTGACAGACTGTCGTAGTCCATGTCGATATGCAGATTGGTCAGCCACGCCCTGTCGACCCCGGCGCGCGCGATCCACTGCAATGTCCGGTCCAGATGGGCATGGGTCGGATGGGGCGTATAGCGCAGGGCATCGACCACCCAGACGCTCGCCCCCGAAATGATCTCGAAGCTGGCGTCGGGAATGTCCGAGACATCGGGGCTGTAGGCCAGACCGCCGATACGATAGCCCAGCGCGCGCACCGGCCCGTGAGCCTGATCGAAGCCGGTGACGGGTATCGGCCCCGATGGCCCGTTGATCTCGAACGCGCGCTCCGGCAGCGCTCTCGCTTCACAGATGGCCGGATAGCCCTGCACGCTCTCGAAGATATAGCCGAAGCGGCCCGCAAGAGCCGCGTGCGTGGGCTCGTCCATGTAGCAGGGAATCCTGCTGCGCTGGCGCATGGCAAAGACGCGCAGGTCGTCGATGCCATGGGTCTGGTCGGCGTGATCGTGGGTGTAGAGCACCGCATCGACGCGGCGCACCCCGGCCATCAGCATCTGTTCGCGCAGGTCGGGCGATGTGTCGACCAGCACCGTTGTCGCTTCGCCCTCACCATTCTCTGGCAGTCGCTCGACCAGCATGGAGCAGCGGCGGCGGCGGTTGCGCGGGTTGGCGGGATCGCATGCGCCCCAGTCGCCATCGCCGCGCGGCACACCGCCCGATGAGCCCGTTCCCAGCAGGGTATAGCGCAGCCTCATGGTCGCTCGATCCGGTCGAACAGGGCGAAGAAGGCATCCTCGGTGCGCGCCCTCGCCTCATCCGGTGACCAGCCCCTGATTTCGGCCAATTTGTCGAGCACGTGCGAGATGTAAGCTGGCTCGTTGCGCCGCCCGCGGTGAGGCACCGGGGCCAGATAGGGGCAGTCCGTCTCGACGATGATGCGATCGGCGGGCATGTCGCGGATCAGAGCCCGGACATCCTCTGCCGCCTTGAAGGTGGCAATGCCTGACACCGAGAACCAGCACCCCATTTCCGCTGATATTCTCGCGAGTTCCGACCCACTTGTGTAGCAGTGCATGAGGAAGCGGAAGGGTGCCCTGGCATGCTCCTCGCGCAGGATGTCCGCCATCACCGCATCGGCCTCGCGCGTATGCACCACCAGCGGCAGGCCGCTGAGGCGAGCCGCTTCGATATGGGTACGAAAGACCTTGGCCTGCACATCGCGCGGGCTGAGGTCATAATGAAAGTCGAGCCCGCACTCGCCGATTCCGACCACCTTCGGGCGGCTGGCCAGCTCGGTCAGGGTGTGCGCCGACAGGTCCGGGTTCTCCTTAGCTTCGTGCGGGTGCGTGCCCACGGTGCACCAGATGTCAGGATGCGCCATGGCGAGGGCGTGAGTGGCCTCGAAGGTCGATACCCGATCCGAAATTTCCACCATGATGCCGACACCGGCGTCGCGCGCGCGCGCGATGACAGCATCGCGATCCTCGTCGAACTGGGGGGCGTGCAGGTTGACGTGGCTGTCGATGAGCATGGCGGGGCGAACTCAGGAAGGCGGCGCGAGGGTGCGGATGCGCGCCACTGCCTGCTGGAAAACCTCGCCGCGATCAAGGTTCAAGGCCAGGGCGCGCTCGCGCAACTCGCCGATCTCGGTCCACAATGCGGCCCAGCGCTCGCTGAGGCGTGCGCCGTCACTGCCGCTGACGGCGCGGGTGCGGATGTGATCTTGAATCAGGGCAAAGGTGTCCTCGAAGCGCGTCTGACCGTCGGCGCGCCTCAACTGATCGCTGTGGGCCAGCACCTCGCTTGGGCTCACGGTGCCCTCGACGATACCGGCCGCCAGGGCATCAAGCTCAAGAAGCCCCCTCGCCTGCGCCGACAGGGCCGCGCCCGGCGCGCCGCGCGACAGCCGCGCCAGCTCACGCGCATCGTGCCGCTCGACCCCCGCATCGGCGAGCCAGTCGATGAGCGTGTCGCTGTCCATGGGGCGGAAGGTCAGCTTGCGACAGCGCGAACGGATCGTGTCGAGCACGCTGCCGGGTGAATGACACACCAGCAGGATCACACCCTTCTCAGGCGGCTCCTCAAGGCTTTTCAGCAAAGCATTGGCGGAGTTCACATTTGCATCATCGATGGCATCGATGATCGCCACCCGCGCCCCGCCCATACTGGGGGACTTGGCAAAGAAGCCGGGCAGCTCGCGCATCTGGTCCACCGAGATGGACTTCCTGAGCCTGCCGCCCTCGCTGACGCGCTCGATGACCATCAGGTCCGGGTGTGCCTCGGCACTGATCATGCGGCTGACCGGATCGCTGGCGGGCACGTCGAGCCCTTCGCCCTGCCCGCCCAGGAGCTTTCGCGCGACCCGATAGGCGAAGGTTGCCTTGCCGACGCCCTCAGGCCCGACCAGCATCCAGGCGTGGTGCAGCCGCCCGCGTCCCAGCGCATCGAGAAAGGCCGCCTCGGCCTCGGCGTGGCCCACCAGATGATAGCTGTCCCGAGGATGGCGAGGTGCGTCGCTCATGAACGGTTCCCCTCAAGGACACGGATTGAGGCGCGCTTCGATCACTTTCCACACCCGCGCCTCGATCTCGTCTGCCGTGCCCGAGCCGTCGATGAGAACACAGCGATCGGGATAGCGCGCCGCAATCGCCTCCCACGCGCCGCTCAGGCGGGCATGAAAGGCCTCGCCCTTGCTCTCGAAGCGGTTTTCCGCGCCGCCGCGCGCCAGCGCCCGCTTCAGGCCCTCGGCGTGAGGCAGCATGAAGATCAGGGTCAGGTGCGGCTGGCTCTCGCCGACCACATTGCGATCCAGTGTCTCGATCAGATCGGCGCTGACCAGCCCGGCCTCGGACTGATATGCGCGGGTGGAGTCGGCGAAGCGGTCGCACAGCACCCAGTCGCCGCGCGCCAGAGCCGGGCGGATCACCCGCTCCAGATGGTCGTTGCGCCCGGCATACATCAACAGGGCCTCGGACAGCGGCGACCAGCGCCCGGCCTCGCCTTGCACCAGAAGCGCGCGCAGGGCCTCGGCCCCGGCCGTACCGCCTGGCTCGCGCGTTGCCAGTACGCTGTGTCCGCACGCCTCGAGGCGCGCTTTCAGCCGGGTGAGCTGGGTGGACTTGCCTGTCCCCTCCCCGCCCTCGAATGTGATGAATCGTCCGCCCATGTCCCATGCACCATGGCGCTGCGAGGCCCGCAGGCAAAGCCCGGGGTGCGCGATTTCCTGTGGTCGAACGCCGCTGTGCGGGGCCGGGTGGTCCCGGCGTCAGCGCGAGGGCAGCAGGGACGCCTGGGGATAGCCGCGCGCGATCACGGCCTGGCGGGCCTGTTCGGCGCGATTGGGATCATCCCAGGGCCCGACCAGAACCCGATAGGCCCCGCGAGAGAATTCGTCCACGCGTGCCTGCTGGCCCAGTCGGCGTGCGGCCCGCTCTGCCGGTCTGCGGGCATCATAGCGTCCGGCCTCGATCCAGTAGCCTGCTGCATGGGCCTGGGTCTGGACCGGGGGTTGAGCCTGAGCGGCTGCGCCGGTCTGAGGCGACGGAGTGCCTGCGAACTGGGCCGGCACGCCTCCGCCCGTGCGCGGTGCCCGGCCCACATAGCGCACCCGCACCCGGCCCACGCCGCGCTCCAGCAGGCCCAGTTCAACGGCCGCCTGTCGCGACAGGTCGATGATGCGCCCTTCGACGAACGGGCCGCGATCATTGAGTCGCAGGATGACGGTGCGCCCGTTCTCGAGGTTTGTGACCTCGACCAGACCCGGCAGAGGCAGGGTCTTGTGGGCAGCGCTAAGCCCATGCATGTCGAAGATCTCGCCCGTCGCGGTGGGCCGACCGTGAAAGGCATCGCCGTACCATGAGGCAAGACCGACTTCGTCATAGTCGGGGTCCTCGGCCGGGTGATACCAGACGCCCCTGATCTGATAGGGCCGCAGCGTCCCGCGCACGATCGGGGCCGGGTCGGTCACCTCGGGGATCGGCGCCCTGACCGGGGCGTGTGCGCGCACCGGAGCGCCCCCCGCTCCCGCCCCCACCGGCGCGGAGACGCTGGCACAGGCGCTGACCACCAGAGCGGACATGGCGCTGATGACGAGGGATGGCAGGGATCGCGAGGTCATGGGTCTCAACCGGCAGCTTGGTGCAGAGCAATTATTCTGGCAGCGCCGATTTCAGCTTTGGTTAACGCCCGGTGATGCTGCTAGAACGCCGCTTCCCGGATGGACAGGTGGCCGAGTGGTTTAAGGCAGCGGTCTTGAAAACCGCCGTAGGTGGAAGCCTACCGTGGGTTCGAATCCCACCCTGTCCGCCACCCTTTGAGATCGGTGAGCCGAGCAGGCGGGTGCCCCCATATGCAAAAGGGTCGCCCGTGGGCGACCCCTTCAACCAACCGTCTTCATTGAGGAAGATGGTCGGAGCGACAGGATTCGAACCTGCGACCCCTTGACCCCCAGTCAAGTGCGCTACCAGGCTGCGCCACGCTCCGAGGCCGCTCCGTATAGACGCGGGCGCGCCCGACCGCAAACCCTAAATCCCGCCCTGCTACAGCATTTTTCCGGCAGACTTGCCACCCTGGCCGGTCAGCTGGTCAGCACGCGGTCGAGGCGGGCGCGGGCAGTCTCGATCTCGGCCAGGGCGGCGCGCAGTTCGGCCATGCGAGGAGCGATGTGGAAGGCTGTACGCGATGCGGGCGTATCACTTGGGGCGCTTGTGGCGGCGGGCGCGTCAGAGGGCAGGCCTGTCTCGTTGCTCGCGGCAAGCATGGTGGCCAGATTGCCCGACAGGGCCGCCGCGCCATGTTCCCTGTAGAGCCGTTGCAGGCCCTTGATGGTCAGGCCCTCGTCCTGGAGCAGACGGCGCACCGCCTTGAGGGTGTCGATGTCGGCGGCGCGATAGAACCGGCGTCCGCCTGCGCGCTTCATGGGCTTGATGAAGGCGAACCGCTGTTCCCAGAAGCGCAGGACGTGCTGGGGCACCCCGACTTCCTCGGAGGCTTCCGAGATGGTGCGGAACGCGTTGGGCCCCTTGGTCAAGCGCTCAGCCCCGACCGTTCGCTTCGTCGACCTTGCCCTTCATGATCTGGGAGGCGCGGAAGCTGATCACGCGGCGCGGGTGAATGGCGGCGGGCTCGCCCGTCTTGGGATTGCGGCCCATGCGTGCACGCTTTTCGCGCACCTGGAACACGCCAAAGCCGGTCAGCTTGACGGTCTCGCCGCGCTCGAGCGATTCGACGATCAGATCGAGGGTGCGCTCGACCAGAGCGGCGCATTCCTGTCGCGACAGCCCGACCTCCTGATGCACCGCCTCACACAGATCGGCACGGGTCAGTGTGGACTGGCTCATGGATACGCTCCCGACAAGAATGGGCTGAAATGATATCGTCAATACTCGCAGCGAGAGGCAGCCGCGTGCCCTCACCTCATGCGCGAGGGCGTAACATCTGACCCCAAAAGCCAGAACTGTCAAAGCCGAACAGCGGTTTTCCGCTTAAGGTTAAAGCCTTACGGCGCAGGCCCCCCAGGTGAGCCCCCCGCCCATGGCCTCGAACAGCACCAGGTCGCCGCGCCTGATCCGCCCATCGCGGATGGCGGTGTCCAGCGCCAGCGGGATGGAGGCCGCAGAGGTGTTGGCGTGGTGGGAGACGGTGGAGATCACCTTGTTTTCGTCGAGCCCGAGGCGTTCGCCCACGCCCTTGATGATGCGCTGGTTGGCCTGATGGGGCACGAACCAGTCGACCTCGGCGATGGTGATGCCTGCGGCGGCGGCGGCGGCCTCGATGGCCTCGGCAATGTTGATGACGGCGTGGCGGAACACCTGATTGCCTTGCATCCTCAGGTGGCCCACGCGGCCATCTGTGGCCACGCCGCCGTCGACATAGAGCAGATCAGACTTGCGCCCGTCACTGCGCAGCGCAAAGCCGAGGATGCCGGTATCGGCGGGCGTGTTGCGCCCCTCGACGGGCTCGAGCACCACGGCACCCGCACCGTCCCCGAACAGCACGCAGGTGGTGCGGTCGCTCCAGTCCATCAGGCGCGTCATTTCCTCGGCACCGATGACCAGGGCGCAGCGGGCCTGTCCGCGCGCCACGAAGCCGTCGGCCACGCTGAGGGCATAGACGAAGCCAGAGCAGACTGCCTGAACGTCGAAGGCCGCACAGACCGGCACGCCCAGCTTCTTCTGCACGATAGCGGCCGTGGCGGGAAAGGTCAGGTCGGGCGTGGTGGTGGCCACGATGATAAGGTCCACATCGCCAACGTCGCGACCCGCATCCTTCAGTGCCGCGAGCGCGGCCTCAACCGCCAGGTCCGAGGTCGGCTGATCATCACGCGCGCGGTGACGCTGACGTATGCCGGTGCGCTCGACGATCCATTCGTCCGAGGTATCGACGATCCTGGCCAGATCGGCATTGCTGACGATGGTTTCGGGCAGATAGCTGCCCACGCCGGTGATGGCGCTACGCATGAACGCGGACATGACTAGACCCTGCTTTCCTCGGCGTGCTGCGTATGCGCCTGTGCGGCGGCGGATGCGCCATCCATGACACGGCCGAGGCGTTCCAGATTGGCGGTGACCTTGCGCGTGTAGTCGCTGCGGGCCAGGTCGACGGCGACGCGGATCGCATTGCCGAAGCCATAGGCGCTGGCGCCGCCGTGGCTCTTGACCACCACGCCGTTGAGGCCGAGCAGCGGGCCACCGTTGATGGCATTGGGGTCTATGCGCGCCCGGATCTGGCGCAGGGCCGGCATGGCGATGGCAGCCCCGACGCGCGAGCGCACACCGCTGGTCAGTGCCTCCTTCATCAGCGATGAGATGAACCGTGCCGTGCCCTCGGCGGTCTTGAGCGCGATATTGCCGGTGAAGCCGTCGGTGACGATCACGTCCACGGTGCCCTTGGCGATGTCGTCGCCCTCGACGAAGCCCTGATAGTCGAGATCGAAGCCGCCGGTCCTGAGCAGGCTGGCGGCCTCGCGCACGGCCTCGTTGCCCTTGATGTCTTCGGAGCCGATGTTGAGCAGGCCGATGCTGGGCCGCTCGACACCGTGAACGGCACGGTGGAACGCCTCACCCATGATGGCGAACTCGACAAGCTGCTCTGCGTCGCTCGACACATTGGCCCCGACATCCAGAACCGCCGTGATGCCGCGCAGGGTCGGCCAGCTCGCCACGATGGCAGGGCGCTCCAGACCCGGCGCGGACATTCGCAGGATCAGCTTGGACATGGCCATGAGCGCGCCGGTATTGCCCGCCGAGACCACGGCATCGGCCTTGCCGTCGCGGACCATCTCGATGGCGGACCAAAGGCTGGTGCCCTTGCCGCGGCGCACGGCCTGGGCCGGCTTTTCGTCCATGGCCACGACGCGCTCGGTGTGGACGATCTGGCAGATGCGGCGCGCACGTGCCAGACGCTTCAGCTCTTCGCGCAGGGCCGCCTCGTCCCCGTGCAGAACGAAGCGCACGTCCGCATCAGGATTGTTCTCGAGGTAGGACTCCACCCCGCCCGCAACGACGGACGGACCGTGATCGCCACCCATGGCGTCCAGCGAGATGATGATCTCTTTTGGCAAGAAGGTAAGGCTCCGAGGTGCGCCCGCCGCCCCTGGCACTTGGCGCATGGATGTTTCGGCGAACGATAGCGCCCGGCTGGCCTGATGCAAACCTTGCGCAGGGGAAATCTTTCAGGGCCTCGTCCGCGTAGTCTCTAGTCCTGATCGCGCAGCCTGGCGAGCACGGCAAAGGGTGATGGCGGCGCTTCGCTCTCGGGAGCTTCGAACACGGCGCCGGGGGCGCGCGGGAACGGATCGAGGCGCAGCGCGAGCTGCTCGACCGCATAGACGCCCAGGTCCACACGCGGGCTGTCGATCAGGTCCGGCCCCTCGTCATCGGGGTTGAGTTCCAGCACGCCGTCCTCACCCACAGGCGCCTGATCACCCTGAACCAGCCAAAGCGAGAACGGCTCGCTGATGCGGAAGGCCAGAGGGGCCAGGGTCACACCGCACACCTGTTCGCCCTCGGCATCGATATGGCCCGACAGGCGCCACTCCCCTCGCCCGCCACTGATCTCGAAGGTCACGTCAAGGCGGCCCAGACTGGCCAGATCGAGGGCGCGGGCAATGACGGCGCGCTCGGCTTCATCGGGTGTCACGCGGGCCGAGGCACCGGCTCTGGCCGAGGCCAGATCGAACATCATCGAGTGGATGGGAGGCGGCGCACTCATGTCACCACCTCCGGCCAGGCGACCCTGGCCTGAAGAAGTTCGCGGATGTCCTGAGCCGCGAGATGCGCTCTCGTGCGGTGCACATAGTCGGCGAGGGCCGGGGCGTGGCTTGCCGCCTCGTTGCCATAGACGTTGCGGCCCAGGGCGGCGGGCAGAGCCTCGCTCTGGCTGCGTATCAGGGGCTCATAGGCCTTCATGCGCCCGAACAGTGATTCGCCCAGCTTGCGCATCTTCTTGGCGATGGACAGATCACCCACCCCCAGCTCCCGCAGGGTGTTGTCCAGCGCCGAGACATAGGTGTCGAACAGGCTCTGCGAGGCTTCCAGCCCCTCAGGCGTGCCCTCGTCGCGCAGACGCATGACCAGCAGCAGCACATGCAGGGTGTAAAGCTCGAAGCGGGCGTCGATCTCATCGGCGACCCCAAGCGCGGTATAGAAAACCCGGCTGCGCGCCTGCTCGCAGGCCTGCTCGTAGAGGCGTACGATCGCCAGTTCATGCTCGGCGGGTCTGAAGATGGATGAAAACAGTCTTTTGAGCACGGTGCGCTGCCCCTTTTCGGCCTTGGCGTTGAACTAATGCTCGCGGGGCGCTAGGTCAAAGTGATCTGAGTTTTCGGGCAGGCATCATGAAACGCACCCCCTCCTCGCTTCTCGTCGGCGCAGCCGCTTGTGCTGCACTGCTGGCCGGACTGTCGGCCTGCGCGCCCACCGTTGGCCGCCATGGCTTTCAGCCCGTCGACGCGCGCCCCACGGACATCGTCGCGGGCACCGACACCCGCGAGACGGTGCTGTCGCGCCTCGGCTCGCCCTCGACGGTCACGACCTTCGACAACGACATCTGGTACTACATCAGCCAGACGACCGAGCGGTACACCTACAACCGCCCGCAGGTCTCCCAGCGTCAGGTGGTGGCCATCCACTTCAACGAGCGCGATCAGGTCAGCGACGTGCGCGTCCTGGGCCTGGAGGACGGCCAGAGCGTGGCCATGAACAGCCGCGAGACTCCGACCCGCGGTCGCCAGCTCACCATTCTCGAACAGCTGCTGGGCAACGTGGGTCGCGGACAGCTTCCTAACACCGAGGAAAACGATCCGGGCCGTCGCCGCCCGGACTGATACTGGCTGGACCCGAACTGGCGCACACAGTCAGCGCGCCTCAGCTCTCTGAACACAGGAAAACGCCCCGGAGATCGCTCTCCGGGGCGTCTTTGGTTTGCCCGAGGCGAACGGATCAGACGATCCGGCCGCTCGCCAGCACCGCCAGCAGCAGAAGCGCGACGATGTTGGTGATCTTGATCATCGGGTTCACGGCAGGGCCGGCCGTGTCCTTGTAGGGATCGCCCACGGTGTCGCCGGTGACGGAAGCCTTGTGCGCCTCCGAACCCTTGCCGCCATAGGCCCCTTCCTCGATGTACTTCTTGGCATTGTCCCACGCGCCGCCGCCCGAGGTCATCGAGATGGCGACGAACAGGCCCGTCACGATCACGCCCATCAGCATGGCGCCGACCGCAGCAAAGGCATTGGCCTTGTCCGGCTGGATCAGCATGATGGCAACGAACAGGACGATGGGCGAGAGCACTGGCAGCAGGCTCGGCACGATCATCTCCTTGATCGCGGCGCGGGTCAGGATGTCCACGGCCTTGCCGTATTCGGGCTTGGCCTTGTGCTCCATGATGCCGGGAATCTCGCGGAACTGGCGGCGAACCTCGGCCACGACGGCCTCGGCTGCGCGCCCGACCGCCATCATCGACATGCCCCCGAACAGGAAGGGCAGCAGACCGCCGAACAGCAGGCCCACCACCACATAGGGATTGGACAGGTCGAAGGCGACTTCACCCAGCCCCGCGAAGAACGGATAGCTCTCCGGGTTCGAGGAGAAGTAGCGCAGGTCTTCGGTATAGGCGGCGAACAGCACCAGCGCGCCGAGGCCCGCCGAGCCGATGGCATAGCCCTTGGTCACGGCCTTGGTGGTGTTGCCCACGGCATCGAGCGCATCGGTGGACACGCGCACATCGGCAGGCAGGCCCGCCATCTCGGCAATGCCACCGGCGTTGTCGGTGACGGGACCGAAGGCGTCCAGCGCCACGATCATGCCCGCCACGCCCAGCATGGTGGTGGTGGCGATGGCGATGCCGAACAGGCCGGCCAGCTGATAGGTCGAGACGATGCCGAGGATGATGGTCAGGGCGGGCAGGGCCGTCGATTCCAGCGACACGGCCAGACCCTGGATCACATTGGTGCCGTGGCCCGAGGCCGAAGCCTTGGCGACCGACTTGACCGGGCGGAAGCCCGTGCCGGTGTAGTATTCGGTGATCACCACGATGGCGGCGGTCACGGCAAGGCCGATCACGCCGGACCAGAACAGGTTCATGGGCTCGATGACGGAACCGTTGAACGCCGTCACCGGCCCCTCGACCAGCATCGAGATCAGGAAATAGAGGCCGATCACCGAGAGCACCCCGGTTACGATCAGGCCCTGATAGAGCGCGCCCATGATGTTCTGGCTCTTGCCGAGGCGCACAAAGAAGGTGCCGATGATCGAGGTCACGATGCAGACCCCGCAGATGGCGAGCGGCAGCAGCATCATCAGGTCCACGAACGGCGTCTCGCGGAAGAAGATCGCGGCCAGAACCATGGTGGCCACGGTCGTCACGGCATAGGTCTCGAACAGGTCGGCGGCCATGCCGGCGCAGTCGCCGACGTTATCGCCCACATTGTCGGCGATGGTGGCCGCGTTGCGCGGATCGTCCTCGGGGATGCCAGCCTCGACCTTGCCGACCATGTCGCCGCCGACGTCGGCACCCTTGGTGAAGATGCCGCCACCCAGGCGCGCGAAGATCGAGATCAGCGAGGCACCGAAGCCGAGGGCGACCAGGCCGTCGATCACGGCGCGGCTGGTGCGCTCAAGCTCAAGCACCTCGGTCAGCACGGCATAATAGCCTGCCACGCCCAGCAGGGCGCCACCGGCGACAAACAGGCCCGTTACCGCACCCGAACGGAAGGCCAGAGACAGGCCCTTGTCCAGACCCAGCGAGGCGGCGTGGGTGGTGCGCACATTGGCGCGCACCGAAATCAGCATCCCCGCATAGCCCGCTGCACCCGACAGCACGGCACCGATGACGAAACCGGCGGCGGCATAACCGCCGATCAGCAGCCAGGCGGCCACCAGAATCACCAGCCCGACGATGCCGATGGTCGTGTACTGGCGGCGAAGGTAGGCGGATGCGCCTTCCTGGATGGCGGCAGCGATCTCGCGCATCCTGTCGCTGCCGGTTTCGGCCTTGAGCAGGGAGGCGGTCTGGATGGCACCATACAGCACCCCCAGCACACCGGCCCCGATGACGAGCCATAGGTAGGAACTCATAGCGTTTCAGCCCTTTGTTTTGTGATGCGCGCGGACCCTTGGCGCGGTGCCTGAACAGGCGTGCCGCCTTCCGGTCCCCCCGTGCGCAGCGGGCGCATGTTCGCCCCCCGGGAATTGCGGCAGGAAAGTGCCAAATGCCAAAGGCTTGCGCAACCTGTCAGTGGGCGGGCTGTGGATAATCAGGTGCCGAGCATGGATGTTCGCCGCCGCGGCGTCTGGCTGGTGACTTCGGCGCGCACGACGAAGCCCTCGCCAAGGTGGACACGCGCGGCAGCCTCTGCGGCGGCGCGGATGCGCGGCTCGCTGAGCAGGAGCCAGGTGTCGGGCAGGGTAAAGGGCACGCGGTGCGCCGCCCTGACAATGGCATCGCGGATGTGGGCCGAGCGGTTGCGCGCCTGGGTCTGGTCCTTTCCGGGCGCCAGATGCAGGCGGATGTGCACGAACACATAGTTGCGGATGCGCCCCTCGCTCAGCACCGGCAGGCCAACGGGCTGCAACTCGACGGTGGCGGCAGCGGGTGCCTCGTCACCGCCACCGGCCATGGCACGGCCCGCAGAAGCAGAAGCGGCAACAGCGGCGAGAATCAGGGCGGCGCGGCGGTTCATGCCCTGCACACTGCCAGAGCCCCGTTAGCGAAACCTTTTTCGCCGTGGCGCGCGAGCGTCAGTCCTCTCCGTGACGCCAGCCAAGCCGCGAGGGGGTCAGGGGACTGTCGCCATAGCGGACTTGCAGGTGACCGGATTCGGTCACTTCGCCCAGCACAGTCAGGCGCAGGCGCCGCTCCCGCGCCTCAAGCTCCAGAGCAGAAAGCGCGCCGGGATGGGCCGTGAACGCGACCTGATAGTCATCTCCACCCGTCGCCAGCGTCAGGGCGGCATCGACGGGATCGACCCGGTTCTCGAACCAGCTGAGTGCGGCGCGCGACATGGGCAGGCGCGCAAGATCAATCTCCATACCCGTGCCGCTGGCCTTGCAGATGTGGGCCAGATCGGCCAGCAGGCCATCGGAGACATCGACCGCAGCATTGGCATGGGCCTGCAAGGGCTCGATGAAGTCGCAGCGCGGCTCAGGGATACGATAGCGCTCCAGCAGGGCCGCCTCGCGCTCAGGCTCCAGCGACAGGGTCTGCTGTGCGACCTTCAGGCCCAGATAGCCATCGCCTATGGTGTCGGTGACCAGCACGAGATCGCCGGGCCTCGCGCCCGAGCGGCGCACCATGCGCCCGATTCTGACCAGTCCGATCAGGGTGGCGGAAAAGACATATGGTCCGGGGGTTACGACCGTGTCGCCCCCCAGCAGGGTCAGGCCGTATCGACTCTGGTCCTCGCGAAGTCCGGCCGAGAAGGCTTCACGCTCGCGCCAGCCCGAGCTTTCGCGCCACGCCGTCGACAGCAGATAGCCGAAGGGCATGGCTCCCTTGGCGGCCAGATCGGACAGATTGACCCTCAGCAGCTTGCGCGCCACCAGGTCGAGGGGGTCTTCGGGCAGGAAGTGCACGCCCTCGACGATGGTGTCCTTGGTCAGAACCAGATCATGCCCCGAAGGGGGGCTAAGGCACGCGGCATCGTCCATGAGCGACAGGGCGGCCTCGTGCTCGGCCAGGGGGCGGAACAGCCGGGCTATGGTCTCGAACTCGTCCGCGCTCTCAAGCCCTCTGGTCACGCGCGATACCGTCCAGTGCGGCGTTGACGAACCGGGCCTCGGCCACATCGAAGAACGCCTTGGCCAGCTCGACATATTCGTCGATCACCACCTCGGTGGGAACGTCGCGCCGATGGGCCAGCTCCCAGCTCGCCGAGCGCAGCAGGGCGCGCATAGTTGCGTCGATGCGCTCCAGCTTCCAGCCCTCGGCCAGACGCGCGGCTATGGCCTGATCCAGCGCCTTTCTCTGATCGACGACGCCGCGAACGATCTGGGCGAAATAGGCTTCGTCGGCCTGGGCCAGAGGCTCGCCCTCGATGTCGGTATCGAAGCGGTGATCGGAGAACTCGCGCACGACCGTCTCGACGCCCTCTCCGCCCAGCTCCATCTGGTAGAGAGCCTGAACGGCAGCCAGTCGCGCGACGGTGCGCGCGCGCCGCTCGGCCGAGGTCAGGGAGGCAGGCGCACCGCTGGCCTCGAGCTGTTCGAGCGCGGCGCGGATGGAGGTCGGATCACTCATGCGGGGGCTCCCCGGAAAACACGGCGCAAGGCTATCAGGTCGAGACAGGCACGGGCAGCCCCCCCTCCCTTGTCGCCTTCGCTGGCGCGCGCGCGCGCCCAGGCCTGATCCTCGTCCTCGACGGTCAGTATGCCGTTGCCAATGGCCAGCCCGCGCGTGGCCAGCTGCATCAGGCCGGCCGAGGACTGATCGGAGACGATCTCGAAATGGTAGGTCTCACCACGGATCACGCAGCCCAGGGCCACATAGCCGTCGTAGTGGATACCGGCGGGCGAGCGCGAGGCTTCCTCGGCCATGGCGATGGCCGCGGGGATTTCCAGTGCGCCGGGCACGGTGACCACATCAACCTGCGCGCCGTGAACCTCGAGATAGTCCCGCGCACCGGCCAGCAGGGCTTCAGCCAGATCGTCGTAGAAGCGTCCCTCGACGATCAGGATTCTGGGTCGGTCGGTCACTGAGCGTCCTTTCCATCCATGTCGCGCCAGCCGACGATGCGCAGGCCATAGCCTTCCAGCGCAGTCGGGTTGGGACGGGTCGTGCTCATGACGATCATGTCGCGTACGCCGAGGTCCAGCAGGATCTGGGCGCCCACACCATAGGCCTTGATGGCCCGGTCGCTGCTGGCGGGCTTGTCGCCGCCGCTGAGCCGCTCGGCAAGGCCCTTCAACTCGGGATCACGCAGGAACACCATCACGCCCGCGCCCGGATGCGCGCTCAGGCTGCGCATGGCGCGCGGCACATAGTCGTGGCGCGCCTCGGCATGACCAAGCAGGTCCGCTGCGAAATCGACCTGATGCATACGCACCAAGGTGGGCTTGCCCGGCGCGATCTTGCCATGGACCAGCGCCACGTGCTCCACGCCCTCGATGCTGTTGCGATAAAGCATGAGGCGAAAATCGCCGCCGTGCACGCTCTGGAACGGGGTTTCCATGACCCGCTCGACATGGCGCTCGGTGCGGCGGCGATAGGCGATCAGATCGGCGATGGTGCCGATCTTCAGGCCGTGCAGCCGGGCAAAGCCGATGAGGTCCGGCAGGCGCGCCATGCTGCCGTCATCGTTCATGATCTCGCAGATGACCCCGGCGGGGTTGAGACCGGCCATGCGCGCGATGTCGACAGCCGCCTCTGTATGGCCCGCGCGCACCAGAACGCCGCCATCGCGCGCCACCAGCGGAAAGACATGGCCGGGCGAGACCAGATCGTCGGCGCTGCGGTTGGGATCGACAGCCACCTGGATGGTGCGGGCGCGGTCGGCGGCGGAGATGCCGGTCGTGACCCCTTCCCTCGCCTCGATGGATACGGTGAAGGCCGTGCCCATGCGGGTGCGGTTGTCGCTGGCCATGGGCGGCAGGCGAAGCTGGCGCGCTCGCTCGGAGGACATGGCCAGACAGATCAGCCCGCGTGCATGCTTGGCCATGAAGTTGATCTGTTCGGGCGTGGCGAACTGGGCGGGAATGACGATGTCACCCTCGTTCTCGCGGTCCTCGGCATCGACCAGGATGTAGGGGCGTCCGTTGCGGGCATCCTCGATGATGTCCTCGATGGGACTTATCGGACTGTCGTTGCGGTTGGCGGCGGGGGTAATCATCATGTCTCCTGAGCCGCGCGCGCGGCGGGCTCTGTCTCATGCCAGCGCGCGAGGTAGCGCGCCAGCATGTCGATTTCCAGATTGAGCCGGTCGCCGGGCCGCTTTTCTCCCAGTGTCGTCGCCGTGCGCGTGTGGGGGATGATATTCACGCCAAGGCAGCGGTCCTCGACCGTGTTGACCGTCAATGACACGCCGTCGATGGCGATGGAGCCCTTGCGGGCGATATAGCGGTGCAGAGGCACAGGCGCTTCTATGATCAGGCGCAGCGATCCGTCCTCGGAGCTGGCGGAGACCAGCGTTCCGACACCATCGACATGGCCCGAGACGATATGTCCGCCCAGCTCGTCGCCGGCCTTCAGGGCGCGCTCCAGATTGACGCGGCGGTCAGGCCGCCACTCCCCCAGCGTGGTCAGGTCCAGCGTCTCACGCGACACTTCGACCGCGTAATGGTCAGCCCCCTTGGAGACGACCGTCAGGCAAACGCCGTCGTGGGCAATGGAGGCACCGATATCGACTGTGGACAGGTCAAAGCGTGTCTCGATCTCGAGGCGCAGCGCTTGGCTGTCTGGCTCGACGCTGCGGATGCGGCCCAGATCGGTGATGATGCCCGTGAACATTTCAGGCGCGGCCTTTCGATGCGGCGCGTTCGTATCGCTCCCACAGGTCGGGGCCGAGGGGCTGAACGTCAAGTCTGTCGAAGCGCGGCGCATCGCCCAGTGCACTGACCGCCAGCGCACCGATGCCCGCGAGACCTTCCTCGCCGATCACCACAGGCGCGCGGAACCACTCGATGCGATCAATAAGCCCGGCCCGCAGGAACGAGGCCGCCACGGCCCCTCCCCCCTCGATAAGAAGGCGCTTGAGTCCGCGCCCGGAGAGATGGCGTGCGACCGCTTGCGCATCGACGCGGCCCGAAGGGTCGGCGGGAACCTTCACGACCTCAGCATCAAGATGATGAGCCGGTCCGGCAGAGGTCGTCAGGATCAGGCTGCCCGGACCCAGCAGGCGAGCGCCGGGCGGCGTGCGAAGCGCGCTGTCCATGACGATACGCAGAGGTTGCGGGCCACTGTATCCGGGCAGGCGGCAATCGAGGCGCGGATCGTCCGCCAGAACCGTGCCCACGCCGACCATAATGGCGTCGTGCTCGGCGCGCAGGCGATGGCCCTGTTCGCGCGCCGCCTCGCCGGTGATCCACTGGCTTTCGCCCCGCGCCGTGGCGATCCGGCCGTCGAGGGATGTGGCCAGCTTGAGCGTGATCGTGAGCGCGTTCATCCCCGCGGATCGGGATCGCTCAGGCCCTCGTCGCCAAGAAACTGGGCGAAGTCGCTCGTCTTGCGGAAGTCCTTGTAAACGGATGCGTAGCGGACATAGGCCACTTCATCGACCGATTTCAACGCCTTCATGATGAAATCTCCCACGACGTGCGAAGGGATTTCCGTCTCGCCCAGGCTTTCGAGCTGGCGGGTGATGCGGCTGACAAGCTGCTCGATCTGGTCGGGCTGCACCGGTCTTTTGCGGAGCGCGACATTGAGCGAGCGTTCAAGCTTGTCGCGGTCGAAGGGTGTGCGCCGTCCGTTCCGCTTGAGGATGGTCAGTTCGCGCAGCTGTACCCGCTCGAAGGTCGTGAAGCGCCCGCCGCACGCCGCGCACAAGCGCCGCCGCCGGATCGCTGCCCCGTCATCGGAGGGGCGGCTGTCCTTGACCTGGGTGTCGGCATTGCCACAGAACGGGCACTTCATCGCGTGTGTCCTCAGGCCGGATAGATGGGAAAGCGCGCCGTCAGGGCCCGCACCTCATCGGCCACGCGGGCGCTGACCTCGGGATCGGCCTCGGCCTCGCCCCTCATGCTGTCGATGATGTCGGCGATCATTTCGCCGACGCGGCGGAACTCGGCCACGCCGAAGCCGCGCGTGGTGGCCGCAGGGGTTCCGAGGCGCACGCCGCTGGTGATGGTGAAAGGGGCCTCATCAAAGGGAACGCCGTTCTTGTTGCAGGTCATCAGGGCATGCTCCAGAGCCGCCTCGGTGGCCTTGCCGGTCACGCCCTTGGGCCGCAGGTCCACCAGCATCAGGTGGCTGTCGGTGCCGCCCGACACGATGTCGAGGCCGCGCTCCTGCAACACCGCAGCCAGAGCGCGGGCGTTGTCGATCACCTGCTGGGCATAGAGGCGGAACTCGGGCTTGAGCGCCTCGCCGAAGGCCACGGCCTTGGCCGCGATCACGTGCTCGAGCGGCCCGCCCTGAAGGCCCGGAAACACCGCAGAGTTGATCTTCTTGCCCAGCTCCTCGTCGTTCGACAGGATCATGCCGCCGCGCGGGCCGCGCAGGGTCTTGTGGGTGGTGGTCGTCACCACATGGGCGTGGGGCAGAGGGTCGGGATAGACGCCGCCCGCGATCAGACCCGCGTAGTGGGCCATGTCCACCATCAGATAGGCGCCGACCGAGTCCGCGATCTCGCGGAAACGCTTGAAATCGATGTGGCGGCTGTAGGCCGAAGCCCCGGCAAGGATCAGCTTGGGGCGCTCGCGCTCGGCCATCTCGGCCACATGGTCATAGTCGATCAGGCAGGTATCGCGGCGCACCTGATAGGTGACGGGCCGGAACCACTTGCCGGACTGGTTGGCGGGACTGCCGTGCGTAAGGTGCCCGCCACAGGCCAGATCCATGCCCAGAAAAGTGTCGCCGGGCTTGAGCAGGGTCATGAAGACGGCCTGGTTCGCCTGAGCGCCAGAGTGCGGCTGCACATTGGCAAAGGCGCATCCGAACAGGGCCTTGGCGCGATTTCTTGCCAGGTCTTCGGTGATGTCGACATATTCGCAGCCGCCATAGTAGCGACGGCCCGGATAACCCTCGGCGTACTTGTTGGTCAGCACCGAACCCTGGGCCTGCAACACCGCGCGCGAGACGATGTTCTCCGACGCGATCAGCTCGATCTGCTCGCTCTGGCGCTTCAGTTCGCCCGCGATGCCGGCGGCAACGTCCGGGTCGCTTTCGGCCAGCGTGGCCTGAAAGAAATCCGCATGGGTGAAGGGGGTGTCGAGCGTTGCTGTCGTCACGGCGCTGTCCGGCTGGGTGTGAAACACAGACCTTTCTAGACCCCGCGCGGATTGGCCACAATATCTTGTGGGTCAGCGGGTCTTGCGCTTCAGAGGCCTGCGAGCTGTCGTCGCAGCTTGGAAAGCGCGATGCGCTCCAGCGAGGCGCGCTGGCTCACCGGCCCGATGGCCGTCGCTTCGGTGCCCGTGGCAACATGGACCACGGCGCATTTGAGAAAGGGGCCGTTACGGCTCAGCTCGATGATGATCTCGCCCAGCCCCTCCGCCATCTGGCGTGTCATGGCCGGAGTTCTGGCTCAGGCCGCTGCCGGACGACGCGCCACGTTGCAGTGCGTCCACAGGCGGTCCATGGCCGTGACGAGGGCTTCCATCATGCCGTCGTCATGGTCGGGCGAGGGCGTGAAGCGCAGGCGCTCGGTGCCCTTGGGCACGGTCGGATAATTGATGGGCTGGACGTAGATACCGTGCTCGTCCAGCAGCAGGTCCGAGACCATCTTGCAGTGGACGGGATCGCCGACCAGCACCGGCACGATGTGGCTGACCGAAGGCATGACCGGGATGCCCTGGCTCATGAGACGCGCCTTCAGCTCTGCGGCCCGCGCCTGATGGTCGAGGCGCAGGTTGCGGGCCTGTTTCAGGTAACGGACGGAGGCAAGCGCGCCTGCGGTCAGGGCGGGCGGCAGGGCCGTGGTGAAGATGAAGCCTGGCGCCCACAGGCGGATCGCATCCACCAGGGCAGCGCTGCCGGCGATGTAGCCGCCCATGACGCCTATGGCCTTGCCCAGCGTGCCCTCGATGATGTCGATCTCCTCCATCAGGCCCTCGCGCTCGGCGATGCCCGCGCCCCGATCGCCATAGAGGCCGACGGCGTGAACCTCATCGAGATAGGTCAGGGCGCCGTACTTCCGGGCCAGAGCCACGGTTCCGGCCAGATCGGCGATGTCGCCGTCCATGGAATAGACGCTCTCGAAGGCGATCAGCTTGGGCGCGTCGGCGGGCGCGGCCTTCAGCAGGTTTTCGAGATGCTCAAGATCGTTGTGGGCAAAGATGTGCCGCTCACAGCCACCGTGGCGGATGCCCGCGATCATCGAGGCGTGATTGAGGGAGTCGGAAAAGACGATCAGGCCGGGCAGCAGGCGTTGCAGCGTCGAGAGCGTCGCCTCATTGGCCACATAGCCCGATGTGAACAGGAGCGCCGCCGCCTTGCCGTGCCAGTCGGCCAGTTCGGCTTCCAGATCGACGTGCCAGCGCGTCGTGCCCGAGATGTTGCGCGTGCCCCCTGCTCCGGCGCCGGCCTCGGCGATGGCCTGCTGCATGGCGTCCAGCACCACGGGGTTCTGCCCCATGCCGAGGTAGTCGTTCGAGCACCACACCACCACGTCCTGCTCGCTGCCGTCAGGGCGGCGGCGCACGGCCCGCGGGAACGCACCGCGCACACGCTTGAGGTCGGCAAAGACGCGATAGCGCCCCTCCCCCCTCACGCGCTCGACGGCGGATTCAAATGCGGACTGATAATCGAACAAGGAAAGACCTTCCGGTGCGTTGCGGCACAGATGACGGGCTTTTTCGCATATTCGCTTTGGCTGCGTCCATGCCGCGGACGGGACAAAACGCCGCAAAGCCTTAATTGATAACGGTTCTCAACAGGGACTCAGTCCTGCTGACCGATCTCGGCCAGGCGCCCGCGCAGCAGTTGCAGCACGGCCGAGAAGTCCTTGCCGCCATAGCCCAGCCGGTCGAACAGGGCATAGGTGGCTTCGGCCTGGGCCCCCAGAGGGGTGGTGGCTCCGGCCTTGGCCGCAGCGTCCTGCGCCAGCTTCAGATCCTTGAGCATCATGGCCGTGGCAAAACCACCCTCATAGCCGCGATTGGACGGGGCCGCAGGCACCGGTCCGGGCCAGGGATAATAGCTGGTCACGCTCCAGCACTGGCCCGAAGACTTGGAGGCGATCTCGAAGAAGCGCTCGGGCTCAAGCCCCAGCCGCTCGGCCAGGGCGATGGCCTCGCAGGTGCCGATCATGCTGATGCCCAGCAGCATGTTGTTGCAGATCTTGGCCGCCTGCCCCGCCCCGTGACCGCCCGCGCGGATGGTGGCGCGCGACATGGGCTCAAGCACGGTTTCGATCCTGCTGAAGGCGTCCTCGTCACAGCCGACCATGAAAGCCAGGGTGCCTGCATCCGCCGCTGCCGTCCCGCCGGACACCGGTGCGTCGGCAAAGCTGTAGCCCTCGTTGGCCGCAAGACCCGCCACCTTGCGGGCCGTCTCGACATCGATGGTGGAGCAGTCGATCAGCAGGGCATCCGTGCGTGCATGGCCCAGAACCTGATCGGTATAGACTTTCAGCACGTGGGGACCGGCCGGCAGCATGGTGATCACGGCATCGGCGTCTGCTACCGCCTCGCTGACCGATCCTGCGGCCAGACAGCCCGCCTCCACCGCCCTGTCGAGAGCCTCTCTCGACAGGTCGAATGCGATGACCTCGCGACCGGCGCGCGCCTGATTGGCGGCCATGCCGCTGCCCATGTTGCCCAGTCCAATGAAGGCGATCTTCATGGCGTCGTCTCCCGGTGTTTGTTCTGTCAGGGCGCTGGATTAGACCCAATGGCGTGCCGATGCCAGCACGCGATCAGCCTTGTGTCACAGCGGGGTCCATTCCTCGCCCGCGGGCAGCGGCGCAAAGAGGGCCGCGATGGTCTCGTCACTGACGTCCTCGATGCGCGCTGGCGACCAGCGCGGCGCGTTGTCCTTGTCGATGATCACGGCGCGCACGCCTTCCTGAAAGTCATGGGTGCCAACGATGCGCCCGCCCAGTCGGTATTCCATGGCCATGGCTTCGGCAAAGCTGGCCATGCGCGCGCCCTCGCGAAGCTGGCGCAGTGTGACCTTCAGGGACTGGGGTGACTTGGCACGCAAGATAGCAAGCTGCGCCGCGGCCCACTCGGTGCCTTCATCGTCCAGCGCCGAGAAGATCGCCTCGATGCTGTCATGGCCGAACAGGCGGTCGATGGCCTCGAGATGCTCGCTGACCGGTGCAGGGCCGGGATCAGCCGCCAGTTCGGCAAGGACATCTTCTGCAGGGGCCTCGCCCGCAAGCAGCGCCGCCTTAATGGCCTCGATCTTCTCGACAGGAACGAAGTGGGTATGGATGCCCAGCGCCACTGTGTCTGCCGCCTTCAGCCGTGCTCCCGTCAGGGCCAGCCAGGTGCCGCTCTGGCCCGGCAGGCGCGGTAGGAACCAGCTTCCTCCCACATCAGGGAACAGGCCGATGCCGGTCTCGGGCATGGCATAGGTGGTGCGCTCCGTGGCGATGCGGATCGCGGCCGGCTCCGAGATGCCGACACCTCCGCCCATGACGATGCCATCCACCACGGCGATGACCGGCTTGGGATAGTCGAACAGCAGTTGGTTGAGGCGATACTCGGTGTGAAAAAACGCCCTGGCTTCCACTGCATCGCCCGCACCGCTCTCGGCGATCATGCGAATGTCGCCCCCGGCGCAGAAGCCGCGCTCGCCCGCATGGTCGATCAGCACCGAGCCGACCGCGGGATCATCGCGCCAGCTTCGCAGGGTCTCGATCATGGCCTCGCACATGGCCTTGTTGAGCGCGTGCAGGGCCTTGGGGCGGTTCAGGGTGATGACACCCATGCCATTCTCGACACGGGTGAGGATTTCGGCTTCGCTCACAGAACGCTCCATCGATACTGTTTTCATGCAAGAGCGCCCGCACCGGGCGCTGAGGCACTTACTGATCGTGCGGCCATAGCTCGGGTCTGCAGTTCAACGTGGCCGCAGCAGTCGGCCCACAGAGCCACAGGTCAAATGTGATCGTATCGCCCGGCCGCCCGAAGCCAGGTTCAAGGCGCGCGAGGTGCATGCGGCGCACCAGGTTTTGGCCGAAGCGGGAGCGCTCGGGCAGCTGACGGATCAGACGACAGTTCCGGACCTGGTCTTGCGGCGCGATCACACAGCTTATCCTGACCTGAGTGAAGTCTGCCGACGGCATCTGCGCGATAGGCAGATACGCCCAGTTGACCCGCATATGATGCGCGGGCCCCTCATCCTGCCCGGCCTCGGCAGGCTCGGGCATGTCTTGTGCGGCAAGGGGAGTCGCAGCGATCAGACCCGCGACAAGGGCCATAGCAGCTGTCGTTCGGCTTGAGTGGTTCATTGCCTCATCATCTCCCGCGCGGTGATGACGCGCATGATCTCGTTGGTGCCTTCCAGAATGCGGTGCACGCGCAGGTCGCGCACGATGCGCTCCAGCGGATAGTCCTTCAGATAGCCATAGCCACCGTGGATCTGAAGCGCGTCATCGGCGATCTCGAAACAGGCATCGGTAGCCATGCGCTTGGCCATGGCGCACCACTTGGTCTTGTCGGGGTGGCGCGTGTCGATGGCCCAGGCCCCGCGCAGTACCATCAGGCGTGCCGCATCCAGCGCCGTAGCCATGTCCGCCAGCTTGAACTGGGTGTTCTGGAAGGCATCGAGCGACTTGCCGAACTGCTTGCGCGTGGCCGCATAGCTCTGGGCCGTCTCCAGCGCCAGGCGCGCCCCGCCCAGCGAGCAGGCGGCGATGTTCAGCCGCCCGCCATCCAGCCCCATCATGGCATAGCGGAAGCCGTCGCCTTCCTTGCCCAGCAGGTTTCGGGCCGGCACGCGGCAGTCATCGAAGCTGACGATGGCGGTCGGCTGGGCGTTCCAGCCCATCTTTTTTTCCTGGGCCCCGAAGCCGAGGCCCGGCGTGTCCTTGTCGACGACGAAGGTGGAGATGCCTCGCGGCCCGTCCTCGCCCGTGCGCGCCATCACGACATAGACGTCAGACGTGCCCGCCCCCGAGATGAACGCCTTGGAGCCGTTGAGGACATAGTGCTCGCCCTCGCGCCGCGCTGTGGTGCGCAGGGCGGCGGCGTCGGAGCCCGAGCCCGGCTCGGTCAGGCAGTAGCTGGCGATCTTGTCCATGCCCACCAGTGCAGGCACATAGCGCGCGCGCAGCTCGTCCGAGCCGAAACTGTCGATCATCCAGCACGCCATGTTGTGGATCGAGATGAAGGCCGCCACAGAGACGTCGCCGCGCGAAAGCTCCTCGAAGATGATGGCCGACTCGACCCGGCCCAGACCCGTCCCGCCGTGCTCCTCGCCGGTGTAGATGGCGGCAAAACCCAGCTCGGCGGCCTTGCGCATCACATCGACGGGAAAATGTTTCTCCTCGTCCCAGCGCGCGGAATGGGGTGCAAGCTCGCTGTCGGCAAAGGCCCTTGCCATGTCGGCAATAGCGCGCTGGTCCTCGGTTAGGGCGAAATCCATGAGCGAAATCCCGTTGTGACGTGCGGGGTCGTCCCCGGTCTTGTATCTGGCCGTCGGCAGTTTTAACCACCTGCACGGTTGAGCTATGAGCCCGATGGGCGCATCGTCAGCCGCTCATAGCGCGCTTTCTGGCGCAGGAGACAGACCCACGATGACGGAAACGGCTTTTAGTGGACGCCCGCCCTCTGCGTCGAGTGATGATCGCAATCTCGCTTTCGTGACCTATGCGCTTCTGTTCGCCTCGCCCTTCGTGTTCGGCCTGACCGCCCTGATCGCCGTGGTGATCGCCTATGTGCGCAAGCCCGAGGCCGAGCCGGTCGTGGCGAGCCACTATCGCCATCAGATATTCGCCTTCTGGATCGCCTTTTTCCTTTCCGTCCTGGCGGCCGCAGGACTGATGGTGGCCGTGGGCTTTCTCGTTTACGAAAACCTCTTCTCGCTGCTGTCCGCCACGCCGGCCGATCCGTGGGAAGCGGTGGCCATGGACGTCTCGCCGCGCTTGCCCGCCGCCTCGCTGGTCGGGCTCATCGCCTTTGCCACCTGCTATGGTATGGCAACCCTGTGGCTGATCGTGAATGTCGTGGTGGGCATACTGAGGCTGAACGCCGGACGCGGTTTCGGCCGCGCGGCCAGCTGAGCCGAGCCTCGACAGCCTCATGAGCCTGCCTCCTGCCCCCTATCCCTACAGCCGTCCGAGACGCCTGCGCGCCAGTCCCTGGCGCCGCCGCCTGGTGGCCGAGACCACGCTGTCGCCTGCCGATCTGATCTGGCCCCTGATCGTGCATGACGGGGACGAGGCGCGCGAGCCCGTGCCCTCCATGCCCGGCGTCGAGCGCCTGTCGGTGCGCGCCTGTGCCGAAGCAGCGCGTGAGGCCGTGGCCATGGGCCTGCCCGCTGTCGCCCTGTTTCCCCATGTCAGCCCTCGGGTGAAGGATGCCCAAGGCTCGGGTGCCACCGATCCTTCCGGGCTGATCCCGGACTGCATCAAGGCGATCAAGGATGCCGCACCCGATCTGGGCGTGATGTGCGACGTGGCGCTGGACTGCTACACGGATCACGGGCACGACGGGCTGCTGCGCGAGGGTGTCATACTGAATGATGAGACCGTGGCGCGCCTGTGCGAGCAGGCTCTGGTTCAGGCCGAGGCCGGGGCCGACATCATTGCGCCTTCGGACATGATGGACGGGCGCGTGGGCGCCATCCGCGATGCGCTCGAGAGCGAGGGCCACAGGGACGTGATGATCCTGTCCTATGCGGCCAAGTACGCATCGTGCTTCTACGGCCCCTATCGCGATGCGGTGGGCTCAGCGCGCGCACTCAGCGGCGACAAGAAGACCTATCAGATGGACCCCGCCAACAGCGATGAAGCCCTGCGCGAGGTGGCGCTCGACATCGGTGAGGGTGCAGACGCGGTGATGGTCAAGCCAGGACTGGCTTATCTCGATATAATCCAGCGCGTTGCAGAGCGTTTTGAAGTTCCGGTCTTCGCCTATCAGGTGTCGGGCGAGTATGCGATGCTGAAAGCTGCGGCCGCCAACGGCTGGCTGGACGAGGACCGGGCCGTGATCGAGACGCTCATGGCGTTCCGGCGCGCGGGCTGCGCGGGCATCGTGTCTTATTTCGCGCCTAGGGCCTGTCGCCTGCTCGGGGCCTAGCGCCCGGTGAGGCGCGCGGCGAGGCTGGAAGTATCCCAGCGATTGCCGCCCATGGCCTGAACCTCGGAATAGAACTGGTCGACCAGGGCGGTCAGGGCCAGATGGCTGCCGTTGGTGCGCGCCTCGTCCAGAACCAGACCAAGATCCTTGCGCATCCAGTCCACGGCAAAGCCGAAGTCGAACTCGCCCCGGCTCATGCTGGCCCAGCGGTTGTCCATCTGCCAGGACTGGGCCGCGCCCCTGGAGATGGCCTCATAGACGCTCGTCTCGTCGAGCCCGGCGCGCCGCGCGAAATGCAGGGCCTCTGCCAGCCCCTGAACCACGCCCGCAATGCAGATCTGGTTCACCATCTTGGTGAGCTGGCCTGAGCCCGCCGGACCCATCAGACGCATCGCCTTCGCATAGGCTGCCATGACCGCCTCGGCGCGCGCAAAGGCGGTCTCGTCGCCGCCTGCCATCACGCTGAGCGTGCCGTTCTCGGCCCCCGCCTGCCCTCCCGAGACGGGGGCGTCGATGAAATGACGCCCGCCCGGCGACAACAGGTCGGCCATCTCTCGCGCCAGCGTGGCCGAGGTGGTGGTGTGATCCACGACAATGGCGTCATCGCTCAGTACTGGCTGTGCTTCGTGCACGACCGCGCGAACGTCGTCGTCGTTGCCGACACACAAGACAAGAAACTCCGCGCCGTCAGCAGCCTCCCTGATGGTAGCCGCCACCGCACCGCCGTTGGCCTCGGACCACTGTTGCGCCTTCGCGAAGGTGCGATTGAAGCCCCTCACCTCGTGGCCTGCACGCACCAGATGGCTGGCCATGGGCGCGCCCATGACGCCCAGTCCGACATAGCCGATCCTCATCAGCTGCCCTCCGTGCCGATCCGGCCATAGCGGCCGCGATAAAATGTCAGCGCGTCACCTTCGCGCGATTCGAAGGCCCGGACGGCTCCGACAATGACCATGTGATCGCCCATCTCGATGCGCTGATGGGTGGTGCAGTCGAGGCGCACGAGCGCGCTGCGCAGGCGCGGCGGCTCCTCGCTGTGGCGGTCGAACTCTTCGTCAGACAGGGCGCAGACGCCCCAGGCGAAGCGATCGGACATGGCCCGGTCCTCGGCTGCGAGCACATGAATGGCGAAACGCTCAACACCCGCGAAGGCCCGCCACCGCTCCGAGTTCTCGTCGAGGCACCACAGCACCAGAGGTGGCTCCAGCGAAACCGAGGTGAACGAGTTGACCGTGATGCCCAGTGCGCCCTGCGGCGTGTGGGCCGTCACCACGCAGACGCCCGTGGCAAAGCCGCCCAGCGCCCGGCGATAGGCCGCCGGGTCCATCCCGCCATACGCCGCTCCTGATATGGGCCGTGGGGTTGTCGTCAAGGCAATGTCCCGCTCTGGCGTGCTTGAAGGTCACACATAGTCTCGGCCTTGCGCCTGCGCGAGCCCCGCAACGGCCTCTTAACCAAACCGCCCTAGCGTTCACGGTGCTTTGTGCGGGGCCTTTGCGATGTCGATGAACGACCGTCCGATTCTGATCAAGAAGATCAAGAAGGGAGGCCACCACGGCCACCACGGCGGCGCATGGAAGGTCGCCTACGCCGATTTCGTCACCGCCATGATGGCGTTCTTCCTGCTGATGTGGCTCATCAACACGACCGACCCCGAACAGAAGCGCGGCATCGCCGAATATTTCGCCCCCGCCAGCGTGTCCCAGTCCACTTCCGGCTCGGGCGGCATACTGGGGGGCACTTCGCTGGGCCAGGACGGCTTCCGCAGCGACGGTTCCAGCTCGGTCGTCAGCCAGCTTGCGCCAGAGGCCCCCGACAATGCCCCGCCCGATGCAGGCCAGAGCACCAACCTGGCCTCGGCCAGCGAGGAAGCCCTGCGCAGCGAGATCGCGCGGCGCGAGGACGCGGCGTTCCAGAGCGCGGCGGCGTCCCTGCGACAGGCCATGCAGGATATGCCCGAACTGGCCGAGCTGTCGCGTCACCTCATCATCGACCAGACACCCGAGGGCCTGCGGATCCAGCTCATCGATCAGGAGGGCCGCTCCATGTTCGAGGAAAACTCGGCACGCCCCAACGAGCGTGCGCGCGTTCTGCTGCGGGCCATCAGCCGGGTGATCAACCAGCTTCCCAACCGCATCAGCATCACCGGCCACACCTCGGCTGTGGCCGGATCGTCACGGGCGTCATCCGCCGGTGACTGGCCGCTGTCGAGCGCACGGGCGGAGTCGTCGCGCCAGATCCTCATGACCGCAGGCGTGGATGCGGACCGCGTGTTCCAGGTTTCGGGGCGGGCCGGTGCCGAGCCGCTCTATCCCGACGATCCTTCCCTGGCGGGCAATCGGCGCATCGCCATCGTGCTGCTGCGCGAGGCGCCGGTGCTTCCCACCGACACGCGGTTCTGAGCCGTGGCAGCGGCGCGTTCGCCCATCACGCGCCAGACCTTGCGCCGGGGTGCGACTTGTCCCCAAATCACGCTCAGGGTCCGAGGACTTGCGCGGACGCATGGGGTCATGGCGCTGTGACACAGCTCTACACATCGCGACAGCTCAGGTTCTTCCTGACGGCGGCCTCGCCCTGTCCCTACCTGCCCGGTCTCGAAGAGCGAAAGGTGTTCGCGCACCTGCCGTTTTCGGATGGCTCCATCGTCAATGACCATCTGACCCATGCAGGCTTCCGGCGCTCGCAGAACATTGCCTATCGCCCCGCCTGCGAGGGTTGCAGCGCCTGCGTCTCGGTGCGCCTGCCGGTGCTGGAGTTCCGCCACAGCCGTGGACAGCGCCGCGTGCTGGCCCGCAACGCCGATCTCACCCGCAATCTGGTCGAGGCCGAGGCGACGACCGAACAGTTCGACCTGCTGCGCCGCTATCTGTCCGCGCGCCATCCCGGCGGAGGAATGAGCGAGATGGTCTGGCCCGATTATGTGGCCATGGTCGAGGACACGGCAGTGCGCACGCACCTGATGGAGTATCGCCTGCCCTCCCCGGACGACGGGCCGGGTGATCTGGTCGCCTGCGCGCTGGTCGATGTGATGTCGGATGGGCTGTCGATGGTCTACAGCTTCTTCCACCCAAGGATGGAGCGGCGCAGCCTGGGTGTGTTCACCATCCTCGATCACATCGCCCAGGCGCGGCTGGTGGGCCTGCCGCATGTCTATCTGGGCTATTGGGTCAGGGGCAGCGACAAGATGGACTACAAGGCCCGCTTCCGACCGCTGGAGGCCCTGGGCCAGCAGGGCTGGCACCGTCTTTCTGCGACCTAGAGAATCTTGCTCAGGAAGGCCTTGGTGCGTTCCTCGCGCGGATTGTCAAAGAACTGGGCGGGCGGCGCCTGCTCGACGATCTCGCCTTCGTCCATGAAGATCACGCGGTCGGCGACCTGGCGCGCAAAGCCCATCTCGTGAGTGACGACCACCATGGTCATGCCGCCCTCGGCCAGTTGCACCATCACGTCCAGCACCTCTCCGACCATCTCGGGGTCGAGGGCGGATGTGGGCTCGTCGAACAGCATGATCTCGGGCTGCATGGCCAGTGCGCGCGCGATGGCCGCACGCTGCTGCTGACCGCCCGACAGCTGGGCCGGGAACTTGCGCGCGTGCTCGGCGATGCGCACGCGCTCCAGCAGGGCCATGGCGCGCTCCTCGGCCTGACGGCGCGGCTCTCGCTTCACCCAGATCGGCGCAAGGGTCGCATTCTCCAGCACGGTGAGATGCGGGAAAAGATTGAAGGACTGGAAGACCATGCCCGTGCGCCTGCGCGCCTGTTCGGCGGCCTTGCGCGGCCCGGCCAGATCGACGCCGCTGACCTTGACCGTGCCTTCCTGATAGGGCTCCAGCCCGTTGACACAGCGGATGAGGGTCGATTTGCCCGAGCCCGAAGGCCCCAGCACCACGACCCGCTCGCGCGGGGCAATGGTGAGATCCACGTCGCGCAGGACGTGCAGGCTGCCGAACCACTTGTTCAGCTTCCTGATCTCGACGACCGGCTGAGCGGCCTCGGCTTGGCTGGCAGGCGTTGAGGCCATCAGGCGGTCTCCTTGGCCGGGGCGCGGTCAATGGCGATGACATCGGGGCGCGCGTTCAGGCGACGCTCCAGCGATGCCGACCAGCGCGACAGCGAAAAACAGATGATCCAGAAGAACAGGGCGATGAAGGCATAGGCCTCGCCCTCCAGCCCCTGCCACGAGAAGTCCGCCAGCGCCTGACGCATCACCCCGGTCACATCCAGTAGCGCGATGACGTAGACCAGGGTGGTATCCTTGAAGAGGGCGATGAAGGTGTTGACGACGGCCGGGATCGAGATGCGCATGGCCTGGGGCAGTACGATCAGCGCTGTTGTGCGGCTCCAGTCCATGCCAAGCGCGCGTGCCGCCTCGCCCTGCCCTTTCGGGATTGCTTGCAGCCCGCCGCGGATCGCCTCGGCCATGTAGGCGGACGAGAACAGGGTGATGACCACGACCGCGCGGGTGAGCTTCTCGAGGCTCACACCCGTGGGCAGAAAGAGCGGCAGGACGACCGACGCCATGAACAGCAGGGTGATCAGCGGCGCACCCCGCACGAACTCGATGAAGCCGACGCACAGGGCCTTGACGACCGGCAGGCGCGAGCGGCGCCCCAGCGCCAGGGCTATGCCCAGAGGCAGCGAGAAAACAGCTCCCGTAATCCCGATCAGCAGATTGAGAAACACGCCGCCCCAGTAATCGGTCGGCACCGAGGGCAGGATGCGCGCGCCTCCCAGAACGGCCCAGGCACCCACGACGAACAGCGGCGCCAGCGCCAGCGTCCATGACGGCAGCCTGCGCACGATGACCGGCAGGCACGCGCCGACCAGCAGCAACGTCGCCAGCGCGACCCGCCAGAGGTGTCCCTCGGGGTAGAAGCCGGCCAGAACCTGACGCCACCGCGCCGTAACGACGGCCCAGCACGCGCCGCCCGCCTCACAGGCGCTGCGGTCTTCGCCCACCCATGTGGCGCGCAGCACCGCCCAGTCGAGGGTGATCCAGGCAAACCAGACCACCAGCGCCCCCACGATCAGGGTCACTATGGCATCCAGCGGCGTGGCAAAAAGGTTGGTGCGCATCCACGCATAGGGACCGGCCGCGCGCGGCGGAGGCCTGCGGCCGGCGCGGGAGGGCAGTGGTTGGCTCATCTGTTCGCTCATGCCGCCCTCACCTCGGATTAGCCCAGCGGCTGGTGCGGGCATTCCACCAGTTCATGAAGGCGCTGATCGACAGGCTGAGTGCCAGATAGAAGGCCATGACCATGGCCAGGGTCTCGATGGCCTGGCCGGTCTGGTTCAGACTGGTGCCCGCGAACACCGCGACCAGATCGGGATAGCCGATGATGACGGCCAGCGAAGAGTTCTTGGCCAGGTTCAGGTACTGGCTGGCCAGCGGCGGCACGATCACGCGCATGGCCTGTGGCAGCACGACCAGGCTGAGGGTGCGCCGCTCATCCAGGCCCACGGACTGCGCGGCCTCGCTCTGGCCGGGCGGAACGGATTGCAGCCCTCCGCGCACCACTTCTGCAATGAAGCCGCCGGTGTAGAACGACAGCGCCGCCCACAGCGCGACCAGCGGGGGCGAGAACCAGATGCCGCCGGTAAAGCCGAAGCCCTCGGCCTGCGGCAGGTCAAAGCCCGTGGGATTGCCTGTCAGAAGCATGGCGGCGGTGACACCGACACCGGCAGCGGCCCAGCCCCAAAGCGGCGAGACGCGCGCACCCATCTCGCGGCGGCGGCGCCTCAGTATGGATGACAGCACAAGGCCGATGACCAGAGCGGCGGCGGCCAGCATCAGGGCCGTGCCTCCGGCATCGTTCCACTCGGGCCTGGGCAGGTAGAGGCCCCGGTTCGACAGCCATAACAGCCCGCCCGCGCCCAGAGCATCGCGCGGCGGCGGTGCCACCAGCATCAGGCTGTACCAGAGCAAAATCTGGATCGGCAGGGGCGTGTTGCGCGCGACCTCGACGTAGGTGGAGGAGATGATGCGGGCCAGCCAGTTGCGCGACAGCCGCATCACCCCGGCGATCAGGCCTAGAAAGGTCGCGGTCAGTATGCCCAGTGCTGCCACCTGGAGCGTGTTCAGCGCGCCGACCAGAAACACCCGCGCGTGGGTGTCTGTGGGCGAATAGTCGATCAGGGACTGCGAGATGTCGAACCCGGCCTCTCGCCCCAGAAAGTCGAAGCCGGAAGAGAGGCCGCGCGCGGCCATGTTGGTGGCTGCGTTCGATGCCAGCCACGCGATGAGGGCCACGAACGCCCCAAGCAGCAGAGTCTGGGCGATCAGCCCAGGCCAGCCTCCGGTCCAGGCCCGGATGTTGTCTCTTGCCCCCATGAGATCAGGACCTAGCGGATCGGCGGCGCATACATCAGGCCGGGCCGGGGCGCGTTCCACTGCGCATTGAGGCCGCGTTCCAGGTCGAGCGGAGAGCCCGAGCCAATGTTGCGGTCGAAGATCTGGCCATAGTTGCCCACGGCGCGGATTGCGTTCGCCGCCCAGTCATTTCCAAGCCCCAGCATCTCACCGAAGCCCCCTTCGACACCCAGCAGGCGCCGCACGTCCGGGTTGGTTGATGTGCGCCGCATTTCATCGACGTTCTGAGAGGTTACGCCAAGCTCTTCAGCGAGAACGATGGCGTAGAGCGTCCAGCGGACGATGTCGGCCCACTGGGCATCATCCTGGCGCACCACGGGGCCGAGCGGCTCTTTCGAGATCACCTCGGGCAGGATCATGTGGCTTTGCGGATTGGGCATGGTGGTGCGCGCCGCCGCCAGCGCAGAGATGTCTGCGGTAAAGGCATCGCAGGCCTCGCGCGCATAGTTGGAGCGCGCCTGATCCTCGGTCTCGACCACCACGGCCTCGTAACGCAGCCCGCGTGCGCGGAAATAGTCGGCGAGGTTCAGCTCTGTGGTCGAGCCGGTCTGCACGCAGATGCGCGCGCCGTTCAGCTCGGTGGCGCTGTTCAGGTTCAGCGACCGGCGCACCATGAAGCCCTGGCCGTCGTAATAGTTCACCCCGCCGAAGTCGAGCCCGAGGCTGGCGTCGCGCGACAGGGTCCAGGAGGTGTTGCGCCACAGCACGTCCACCTCACCCGACTGCAGGGCGGTGAAGCGCTCGCGAGCCGACAGGGGCGAGAAGCGGATGGCATCGGCATTGCCCAGCACGGCTGCTGCCGTCGCGCGGCAGAAGTCCACGTCAAACCCCCGCCAGCGGCCCCGATTGTCGGTGTAGGCAAAGCCTACCAGCCCTTGGTGCACACCGCAGTGCAGGCGCCCGCGCTGGCGCACCGTGCGCAGGGTCTGGCCGCTGGGGCGCGCGCCCTCTGTCAGCGAGGAATCCGGCACGCCCTCCACGCCTGCCGCCGTGGGGGGCGACTGATCGACGGCCGATCCGGGATCACCACAGGCCGCCAGCGTCAGACCTGCCAGTAGGCTGGCGGCAATCGCTGCGGGGGCCGACCTGATCATGGAAGCGTTCTCCTCGAACTCGATACCGCCTGGCGGGCTGTTGAGGGAAGTGGCGCTTGAACGGAGCGCCTGCCCTGCCATCATGGTTTCAAAAGCCAGTCTTGACCCCGTGCCGTCAAGCCCGCCCATGCCTGCCTGTTCATGAAAGCTGCACATTCATGGCCCGACGTCCCGCCGACAGAACCCGCCTGATCGCCGCGACGACCCGGCGCGATGGACTGCGCAGGCCCGTCAATCCGCCCATCGAGCGCGCCTCGACCATGCTGAACGGCGACCCGGGCCGCATGCGCGACGAGACGCTCGGCCCCGTCTATGGCCTTGATGGCATGCAGGCGAACAAGGACCTGCGCGCCGCCATCGCCGATCTGGAGGGCGCGGCCTACTGCGCGATCACACCCTCGGGCCTGTCGGCCGTCACCGTGGCACTGATGGCGAGCTTGCGGCCCGGCGACACCGTTCTGACCACGGATGCGCTCTATGGCCCCAGCCGCCGCTTTCTCAAGCGCTATCTGAAGCGTTCGGGAATCACCGTGCGCTATCATGCGGCAGGCGCAGACACCGACGAGATCATCGCGGCCCTGCCTGGCGCGAAAGCGCTGCTGATCGAATCGCCGGCGTCGCTGACCTTCGAGATGGTGGACGTCGCCGCCCTTTCGTCAGCAGCGCGCGCGCAAGCGGTCACAACCATCATGGATAACACCTGGGCCTCGGGGCTGGCCTTTCGTCCGCTCGAGCACGGCGTGGACATCAGCGTTCAGGCGCTCACCAAATATGCCTCGGGTCATTCGGACGTGCTGATGGGCGCCATCTGTACCGCTGAGGGCGTTCACGCGCGTTCGGTTGCAGAAGTGATCGAGGATCAGGGCTGGCACGTCTCGCCCGACGACGCCTGGCTGGTGCTGCGTGGCTTGCGCACCCTGCCGCTGCGCTATGGCGAGCATGGCCGCTCGGCGCTGATGATCGCCCGGTGGCTGGACGCGCATCCGGCGGTAGATCGCGTGCTGTATCCACCCCTGCCCGGCTCGGTCGGACACGCGCTGTGGCGCCGTGACTATACTGGCGCACCCGGCCTGCTCGGCATGGTGCTGAACGGCGCGGACGAGAAACAGGCGCATCGTTTCATGCAGGCGCTCAACCTGTTCGGCATGGGCTATTCCTGGGGCGGGTTCGAGAGCCTCGTCACCCATGAAAGCCCGCAGCTGTCTCACCGCCTGCATCCGCCGGTGCTGAAAGGCGCGCTGATGCGCCTGCACATCGGTCTTGAGGATCCCGACGACCTGATCGCCGATCTCGATCAGGCTCTGGGTCAGGTCTGCGGCCCGGACGCATCCTGACCATTCGCCGTTCGCATACCTCTTATTGGGGATGCGGCGGCTGATTCACTCTCGCACATTCCGCCCCAGGGCCGCGTAGGCGCGCCTCGTATCAAGGCTTCATTTCCTGGGGGAAGACAATGCGTAAGATTACCATCGGACTGCTGGCCGCAACGGGCATGGTGCTGAGCGCCGGGGCCGTCGCTGCACAGGACACGGGTCTTTATGGCTCGGTCAACATCGGCACGACCTCGGTCAAGGATGTCGACATCGAGTACTACGACATCGGCGGCGCGTTCGGCGGCACGGGCACGCGCGACAGCATCGAGGGCACCTATCACATCAAGCGCGGCACTGCCTTTCGCATCAGCCTCGGCTATGACTTCGGCGCCGTGCGGTCCGATGTCGAGATCAGCTATGGCCGTAACGACATCGAGGGCCTGAGCCTGACCTCGGTCAATGGCGGGCCGGTGCCGACGCTGACTCCTGCCGATTACGACGACATTTGCGACTATCTGGAAGTCGACAACTGCTCGGGCTCGGGCAACCGCATCAACTTCTCGGGTGAAGGCGTGCGCCAGGCGACCGCGATGGCCAGCGTCTGGTTCGACCTGCCGGTCGCCACCCAGTTCAGCCCCTATGTCGGCGGCGGCATCGGCATCAACGGCTTCGAGACCGGCGGTGAGGGCGACGCCACTTTTGCCTGGCAGGTCGGCGCGGGCATGGCCTTCAACGTGACCCCGAACCTCGCCATTACGGCGGACTATCGCTATCGCCGCGCGGGCTCCTCGGAGATCGTGTGGGATACGGACTCGGGCTTCAATGTCGGCCCGATCAGGACTCAGACGCTCAGCGTCGGGGTGCGCCTGCGTTTCTGACGCCAGGCGTAGAGGCTCCAGTCTTTCTGGAGAGTACTGTCTGAACGAGACTGGCCGGGCCCTTCGCACAGGGGCCCGGCTTTTTCGTGTGGGCTGGGAGCGCGCAGCGCAGTCCGCGGAACTATCAGAGAGGCTGCTGAGAAACGCGGGGCCTGTCAGCGCGGCATGTCGGTAAAGCGGTGGGCTGGCGCCAGGTCAGCCGCCAAAGCGTCACCTACGGACTGGGCGCCCTCGTCGCCCAACGAGTGCTGCCGCGTGCCTTTGGCTCTAGATATTCACCTTGCCCCTGGGTCAAAAAAACGCCTGTCATGGCCACAAATCGAGAACATACCGATCAATGCGAACAACAATGCCGTCTGACGTCAAAATACTATACTGTATATGTTTGTTTCTTACAGCAAGAGCACCATTTTTTGCGCACCAATCGCTTCCATCGTTCCGCATGTAGCGGTCTCCATCAATATTAATTGACTCTCGGGCGCAAAGGTAGCTGTATACATAATAGCCTTCAAATAAGACGTCCTCTGTATAAACGAACCGGTCGCCCACTCTCAGGTGCTCAAACTCTTTGGCTTCCATCAAATGACACGCGCTCAGGCCAAAGAAAAATATACCCATCAAACCTAGAGCGGATGTCTGCAGAATTAACATATCTGTTCTATGTTTCGGCATGAATTTTCAACAATCTCTGCAATTTCGCCCGGTGGAAGACAAACTTCATTTAAAGTTACTGTGCTGACTTACATATTGCTTGGCACAAAAAGCTAGCCCGGCTACGCTCGCACTCATCATGACAGGTGCGCCACCACGATTATGCTGTCGGCCAAAAATGCATTTCACCGAACCAAGTGTTGAAGCGAGCAAGATAGCTTAATTCAACAAGGTGGTCGACAGCCGGAGCCCTGCCTGCACACGAAACTATAACACTGCTTTTATTTGCGGAGCGTATAGTTGGGCCGACAATCATTTCCTGACCGAGGCACGCCATCCTGTGTTCAGATGTTGCTTGAACAAATTCCTCGTGGCTTATGCTTCCTCCACCCCACAAGCACGTAGGCCCCCAGTCGCCCCCACAACGAAGCGCTTTTTCTAGCGCTAGGGTTCGATCACTCTGCGATGAGGTCTGTGATCCCAACATTGCTGCCAAAGCGATAACCATAACGGATGTCAACAGTCGCAAGGACAGACTCAAGACATGCATCAATTTAACGCCTTCCTTCTGGCTCGCGAAATTCAAGGCGTCTTACACCGTGTCCGCATTGGGTATCTGCTCATAATCGCTAGAATCTGTACATATTACGCCACCCCAAAGATGTAAGCTGACTTGCCAGTGTGGCAGCCTCTGCCCCCCCCCCCGGCGGCCAAGTACCCACGGCGTGGGTGAAAACATCGGAATGAGTTTCGACCAAAAACCGGCGGGGACGATCAAGAGTAACGCTCTTGCAGAAATCCACGCGAACCCACGTGCGCGCGGCGCAGGCCGCGGAGCTATCAGAGAGGCTGCTGAGTAACGCGGGGGCCGGAAGTCGGCCAGCGAAGTCCTGGCGGAGACGGAGGGATTCGAACCCTCGATACCCTTTGGGGGTATGCCGCTTTAGCAAAGCGGTGCCTTCAGCCTCTCGGCCACGTCTCCACTGGGGCGCACCGAATAGCGGGCAATGCGCACGCGCGCAATGGACATGATGGATGTTAACGCGACATCCACGCGCCCTGTGCATGATCGGCCCCGAACCCGTTGCCAGCGCTGCTGATTCCGAAAGCCCAAGTCCAGCTCATGCCTGCCTCTCGCCCCCGCGCCGAAGCCTGCCCGGAAACAGGTGACGAGGGTGCCTCGCGCACCCGCCCGCGCCTCGACGCCCATGCCTTGCAGGCCCTGGCGGCGCGTCTGGTCACCGAGCCCGGCGCGCGCGAGAAGACGGCCCCATCGGACCAGACCCGCCAGCGCCTGAGCATCGAAGCGCGGCGCGGCCCTTTCCGCCCCGGCGCATGGGCCAGCGCCCGCGAGCGCCAGAGCGTCTATCTGGCGGCCCATTATTTCCGTGCCCTCGACACCCTGGCGGTGATTGCCCTTACCTTGCTGGCACTGGCCTACTTGAGCGGCGCGCCCGAATTGCTCGATGCGCGCCTTGCTGCCGTGCTGCCCCTGTTCGCCGGAGCCGCCACTGTGCTGGCGATGAGCGCCTCGCTCGGTGTCTATCGCTTCACGGGCCGTGAGCGCACACGCCGCCACCTGGCCAAGCTGCTGCTGAGCGTGGCGAGCGGTCTGGCCTTGGCCTGCATGCTGTGGCTGGCGCGGCCCGCTGCCCTGCCGCTGTCAGGCGTGCTGATCTGGGGCGCTGTGCTGGCGCTGTGCCTTACGGGGCTTCATGGCATCTGGAATGCGAGGGTCGGGCGCTGGCGCAGGCAGGGTCTGCTTTCGCCCAATGTCGTCATAGTCGGCGCCACTGGCCACGCCCAGCGCCTGATCGATGCGGCGCTGAAGCGACGGGACATCAATGTGCTGGGCATCTTCGACGACCGTTTGGCGCGCTCGCCTGACAGCGTGTCGGGTGTGCCGGTGCTGGGCGATGTCGACACCCTGATGGGCCATCGCATGATCCCTTATGTCGATTCCATCGTGCTGGCGGTCGATCCGGCTGCGCGCGGGCGCGTGCGCGAGATCGCAGAGCGGCTGTCCGCCCTGCCCAACAGCGTCTCCATGCTGATCGACAGCCCTGATGGCACCGGCGCCGACGAGGCCCTGCGCCGCCTTGCCGACACGCCGCTGGCCAGCATGGCGGGGCGCGCCAGCCCTGATCAGCGCGCCTTTCACAAGCGTGTGCAGGATCTGATCGTCGGCATGGTCATGCTGCTCGCCCTCGCGCCTGTCATGGCCGTGATTGCCCTGCTCATCCGACTGGACGGGCCGGGACCGATCTTTTTCCGCCAGCGCCGCCACGGCTTCAACAACGAGGAGATCGTGGTGTGGAAGTTCCGCACCATGCGCCCCGAGAGCGCCGACGCGCGCGCCGAGCGTCAGGTCACGGCGGACGACGAGCGCATAACGCGCGTCGGGCGGGTGCTGAGAAAGACCAGCCTCGACGAGCTGCCCCAGCTGTTCAACGTGCTCTCGGGTGAAATGTCGCTGGTCGGCCCGCGACCCCACGCCATCGGGATGAAGACCGGCGAGACCGAGTCCGCGCGCCTCGTCGCCGACTATGCCCATCGTCACCGGATCAAGCCGGGCATGACGGGCTGGGCCGCGATCAAGGGCTCAAGAGGGCCGCTGCACAGCGCACAGGACGTCAGGCGGCGCGTACAGCTGGATGTGGAGTATATCGAGCGCCAGTCGCTCTGGCTCGATCTCTATGTGCTCGCCATGACCGCGCCCGTGTTGCTGGGAGACCGCGCGGCGGTGCGCTGATCATGTTCTGGCGCGGACTCTGGGGCTATCTGCCCGCCAATATCGTTCAGGGCGCGGTCGGCTTTCTGGCCATCGTCATCTTCACGCGCCTGCTCACGCCGGACGACTTCGGCCGTTATGCCCTTGCCTATGCGGTCCTGACCCTCAGCCACGTCGCCGTGTTCACCTGGCTGGAAGCGGCCATGGCGCGCTTCTGGGCCGCGCAGCAGACGCCCGCACAGATCGCGGACCACTTCCGCAGCCTGTATCGCACCGTTTTTGGCCTCAGCGCTCTTTTCGTGCCCATGGTTGCCCTGGTGCTGTGGCTGTGGCCCGCCCCCATGGCTCTCAAGGCCGCGCTGGCGGCAGGCCTGCTGGGTGTGCCCGTGCGCTGCGTCGTGCGCCTCGTGCAGGAGCGATACCGCGCCGCCGGTGAAGTCGGGCCCGCCGCCCGTCTCGACATGGCCCAGAGCGTGCTCGGCCTGCTGATCGGTGTCGGCTTTGCCTGGGCAGGATTCGGCGGGGCCGCGCCCCTGATCGGGCTGGCGCTGGCGCCCGTTCTTGCCCTGCCCTTCATCCTGCCTGCCGAACTCAAGTTCGCCCGCGAGGGCCAGGTCGACAGTGCACGCCTGCGCTCTTATGCGGCCTACGGCTATCCCATCGCCGCATCACTGGCCCTGACGGTGATCCTGTCGTCGACCGACCGTTTCCTGCTGGCGGCCTTCATGAACGAGGCCACGGTGGGCGCCTATCACGCGGGCTATTCGCTGGCGAACCGCACGCTGGATGTGATGTTCATCTGGCTGGGCGCTGCCGGTGGCCCGGCCCTTGTCATGGCGCTGGAGCGCGGCGGGCGCGAGGCCTTGGCTTCGGCGGCGAGGGAACAGTTCTCGACCTTCGTGCTTCTGGCCCTGCCCGCCTGCGTCGGCCTGATGCTGGTCGCAGGCCCTCTGAACACCCTCATGATCGGCGAGGCCCTGCGCGCTGATGCCACCCGCATAACGCCGTGGATCGCTCTCGCCGCGCTGCTGTCAGGCATGACGACCTATTATTTCCACCAGGCCTTTACCCTGGCACGGCGCACCGGCTGGCTGCTGGGCGTCATGGCGATCCCGGCGCTCAGCAATGTCGTGCTGAACGTGCTGCTGATCCCCGCCTTCGGCATCATGGGTGCGGCCTGGGCGACGGTGGCCAGTTTTGCAGTGGGCCTGCTGGCCTCGATCCTGATCGGTCGCGCCGTCATGCCCATGCCGGTGCACTGGCGCACCCTGGCCCAATGCGGCCTTGGCTGCACTGTCATGGCGGTCGTGGTGCTCATGCTGCCCGCATGGGGTGGGCTGCCGGAGCTGTTGCTCAAGGCGGCGGTAGGGGCCGGAGTGTATGGCGTGGTCGTGCTTGCGCTCGACACCGCAGGCATCCGCAGATTGGTAAGAGGCCGCCTGCTTCGCCTGCGTGAAGGTGGAGGAATGGCGTGAGCGCCCCTGCGCCAGTCGCATATGTCCAGAACGCCGCCCGCGAGCGCGGCGCGCCCGTCTCGCTGTCGGTCCTGATCCCGTTTTTTAAGGATGATCCCTCCGCCTTGCTGGCCGAGCTTGAAGCCATGGCGCCCGAGGGGGTCGAGATATGCCTGCTCGATGACGGCACAGGCGACAGCGCCCTGACGCGGCGGCTCGCTGAGCAAGTCACTGCCATGACCTGCCCGGCCCGCCTGATCACTCTGGTTCGCAACGCCGGGCGGGCTTCGGGGCGCAATATTCTCGCTGGCGCGGCACGCGGCGGACACCTGCTGTTTGTGGATTCCGACATGCTGCCCGACGATCCGGGCTATCTGCTGCGCTGGCGCGAGCTTGCGAGCAGAGACAATCCGGCGGTGGCCTTTGGTGGCTTCAGCCTGAAGCGCGCGCCAGACAGCGCCCCGTTCGCCCTGCACCGCGCCATTGCTGCACACGGCGAATGCCTTGATGCCGCACAGCGCGCCCGCGATCCGGCCAAGCACGTCTTCACCTCGAACCTGCTGGTGCGTCGTGATGTGCTTGACGCCCACGCCTTCGACGACAGTTTCAGCGGCTGGGGCTGGGAGGATGTCGAGTGGGCGATGCGCGTCGCGCGCCATCATCACATCGTGCACATCGACAACACCGCCAGTCACCTGGGTCTCGACACGCCCGAGGCCCTTGTCGCCAAGTACGAGCAGTCTCCTGCCAACTTCGCCCGCATGATTGCGCGCCACCCCGAGGTGGTCAGCCGCTATCCCAGCTATCGCGTCGCGCGCATGATCCGTGCCCTGCCGCTGCGCAGTGTGTTCAGGCGCATACTGCGCGCCGCTGTGCTCGCCTCAAGCCTTCCCGGGCGCGTGCGTGCGCGCCTGCTTCGCCTTTATCGCGCGGCCCTCTATGCCGAGGTGGTCCGATGAACCCGATCTACAGCGCGGACCGGAGCCTGAAGGGCAAGCTGCGGCGCAGGCTGGCGCGCCTGCGCCATCGCCGCAGTCTCGTCGACCTGCCCGAGGGGCCGATCGTCAGCTTTACCTTCGACGATGCTCCGGCCAGCAGCCGCGAGCACGGCGCGCCCATTCTGGAGGCCAGCGGCAGCCTGGGCACCTGGTATGTCTGTGCGGGGCTCTGTGGGCAGGACAGCCACATGGGCCGCTTTCTTGATCACGACGAGATTGCCGATCTGGCCGCGCGCGGTCACGAGATCGCCTGCCACACCTACAGCCACCTCGACTGCGGACGCGCGCTCCCCGATGCCACGGGAGAGGACTGTGAGCGCAACCGTGAGGCTCTGGCACGAAAGGGATTTGATCTGCGCCACTTCGCCTACCCTTACGGCGAGGTCTCGGCATCGGCCAAAGCCATGCTCGGCGCGCATTACGGCTCCATGCGTGCGCTGCATCCCGGTCTCGTCAAGGCGGGCAGCGACCGGAACCAACTTCCTGCCGTGGGCATCGAAGGGGCCGATGGTCTGGACCGCGCGCGGCGCTGGATCGACCGGGCGGTGCAGGAGCGCGCCTGGCTGATTCTCTATTCCCATGACGTGCGCGAGAGCCCGTCCGACTTTGGCTGCACGCCCGGCACGCTGGAGAAACTGGTCAGTCATGCGAAGGCGTCGGGGGCAAGGATCGCGCGCGTGGGCGATGTGATCTGATGGTCGCGCTCGCTGTCATTATCCCTACCCTGCGAAGGCCTGACAGCCTTCAGCGCGCGCTCCTCTCGCTGGTTCGCCAGCAAGGTGCCCCGCCTTTTGAGGTCGTTGTCGTCGACAATGACCCCGATGGCTCGGCGCGCGCGATCACAGATGCCCTCCCGGTGCCCTTTCCCCTCACCTATGTGCACGCCCCCCGGCCTGGTGTGGCAACCGCGCGCAACGCCGGACTGGCCGCCACCAGGGCCGGGCAGATCGCCTTTCTCGACGACGATCAGGAGGCCATGCCCTCCTGGCTGGGCACGCTTTGCCAGACCCACGAAGCACTGGGTGCCGATGTCACCTTCGGGGCGATCACCGGAGCCATACCGGACAGCGTGACGCGGGGACGCGCCCACCTAGAGCACTTCTTCGGCCGCCACGGCCCCGCCGAGCCTGCCCTGATCGATGAGCCCTACGGCTGTGGCAACAGCCTGATGAACCGCGCCAGCGCCCTGTCGGGATCAGCCCCCTTCGATGTGCGGATGGATGCCACCGGCGGCGAGGACGATGTGCTGTTCGGTACGCTGAAAGCCAAGGGCTGCCGCTTTGGCTGGGCACCACACGCGCGCGTGCTGGAACATGCCCCCGCCCACCGGGCCACCATGGCCTATGTGCTGAAGCGGGCATTCGCCTATGGCCAGGGCCCCAGTCAGGACGCAGCGCGCAGACGCGACATGGCAAGCCTGATCCGGCACATGGGCACAGGGGCGGGCCAGGCCGCAGTGTTCTCCATCGCTGCGCTCGCATCATCGCGCGAACAGGCTCCGGCGCGCTGGGACAAGGCCGCACGAGGTCTTGGAAAGTTATTTTGGTTCAGTATCTTCGAGCCTCATCTTTACGGAACGGCTGAACTGAGACGAACTTACCGCCAGAGCTGATCAGCCACCCGCAACGCGCCTCAGAAAGCCCGGCATTTCAAAGCGCGAGCGGTTCAGAACCACTCCGGCAATCGTGCCGCCTGCGGCCTCGATCTCGTCGCGCAGCACTCCGGCGTCAGCCACATCGGTGCTCTCGGCCGCCAGCACCAGAACAGTGGCGTCGACATAAGGTGCCAGCACCAGGGCTGCATCCGAGCGATCCAGAGCTGGCGCATCGACGATCACGGTATCGGCATGGGGGCGCAGCGCCTGCCAGTATCGCTCCGATGCCACGATGACCGGGCGCTGTCCGGCCTTGAGCGCTTCGACGCGAAAGCGCGTGACCCACAGCCTGCGCCCCAGTGCGGGACGCGCCAGCATGAGGCGGGCAGGTGCAATCGCACGGCCCTCGCGCGACTTCAGCGGCGGCGCAATGGTGAAGAAGCTCGAGCCGTCAGGAGTCGAGGCCGTGGCCGATCCCAAAGCACCAAAACGCTCGGGATCCTGATGGACGGCATCCATCTGCGAGGGGCTCATCAGATCGGCATCAATAAGCCACACGGGCTTGCGCGCACGCACGGCACAGATGCGGGCGAACTCGCGCGCGACGCTCGACACACCCTCGCCAGAGCTGGAAGCCACGAACTGGATCACCCGCCCACGGTGGGGTGCAGACGGCCCGAGCGCCGCCCACAGTCCCGCCATTTCGGATGTCAGATCGACCATCGAATCGTCACACGCACAAAGACATCCGCAGCCTAGACCAAGTGCGCCCCGGTTGAAATCAGCGCGCCTTGACCGGGGCGACCGCCAGCACCGGCAGGTCGAGGGTGCGCGACACGCTGTGCTCGGTGATGAAGCCCCGGCGCGAGAAAATGCGCACCAGCCCCACGCACAGCGCGGTGAACCCGGCGAAGATCAGCGCCAGCAGCATAAGCGGGAACTTCATGCTGGAACCGCGCGTGGGCGGACTGGCACGCTCGATCACCGTGACGGAGTCGGCTCCCCCTCTGGCAAGGTCGCTCGAGGCACGGCTCTGGGCCTCACGGCTTGTGAACTCTCGGATCGAGGTGGTCAGCACGTCGCGCTGGGCGCTTAAGGTCGCGTTGCGCGATTCCAGCTCCGTCATGCGGGTCTGGCGGTCGCGCAGGTCGGCAAGCTGGCGGTCGAGCACGGCCCGCCTGGCCACAAGGGCGTCATGCTCGGCCTGGGTGTTGATGCGCTGGGTCTCCAGATCGACCCAGATGGGATTGGGGCCGACGCGCATCTCGCGCGGGCCGATGGCCGTGCCGCTGGCGACGAAGCCCTCGAGCTGGGCGATGCGTGCCTCGATGTCCTGCACGGGCTGGGCATCGGGCTGATAGCGAGACAGCAGGCTCTCGCGCTCGGTCCGCAGTTGCAGGATCTGATCCTGGGCGGCGATGTTGAGATCCTGGGACAGGGCGACTTCCGGCGGCACGGCGCGCATCTGCTCGGTCAGCGAGACCAGCCTTCGTGCCGCCTGGCCCGCCTGGGCATCGACGCTGAGGCGCTCGGCAAAAGTCGTCTGATAGGTCGCGGCAAGGGCGCTGCGAAGCGAGCTGAAATCGCCGATGCCGTTGGCCGCCAGAAACTGCTCGTACTCCTGATCCACCGCTTCCAGCTCGTTCTGGAACACCTCGCGCTGGCCCCGCAGCAGAGGCGTGGTCACATCGCGGAACACCTCGCGCCGGTAGACAAGATACTGATCGATGACCGTGTTCAGCACTCTGGAGGCAAAAGCGGGATCACGATCCCGATAGCTTAGCGAGACCACGCTGTTCTGAGGAGCGATGCCGACGCTGAGATTTGAGCCCAGCGCCCGGATGGCGGCGCGCTCGGCCGCCTGACGCTCGGTTGCCGACGGATTGTCGCCAAGGCGCGGCTGGAAGGCCTGCAGCCCCAGTGCGGCAATCACGCGTCGCTTCAGCTCCTCGCTGTTGAGAATGGCGGCTTCGGACTGCACGAGCTGCTCGACCTCGGGCACGGCCCCGCGCGCCGCATCGCCTGCTCGGGGCTCATAGACATACTCCTGGCCCAGGCGGACAAAGAGGCTGGCATTGGCCGTGTAGGTGCGCGGGATCAGCAGAAAGATCGCCACTGCGGCCACGATGGCGATGGCCAGAAAGACGCCGAGCATGACGAACAGCTCGCGCCACAGCAGGGCGGCGAGGTCGAACAGGCCGTAGCGCGGCCTCGTCACGACTGTGGTGCTGGAACGCATGAACGCTATGACGACCGCTCGGCTTGAGGAATCGGATAAACCTTAACGCCATGCACCCTGAACGAAGGTGCGTTAACCACTGCTTACCTTCTCGCGGGCAGCTTGGCCCGTGCGAGGGCCGGTAGGCGCCCGCGGCGCGACTCAGGGCATGATCCTGCCGTAGCGCCTTCGCGTCGCCAACCGATGCGCGCCTCGCCAGAAGCGGACCGACAGGCACGATGATCAATCGCCGCGTGATGATGATGACGCTGATCGGCACCGGGCTCACGGCCTGTGCCGCTGGAGGCAATGCGTCCCGGATGCCCCTGCCCGGCCAAGGCAGCGCACGTGAGGCCGGCCGGGCGCCGGCTTTTCCAGATATTGCGTTCGCGGACTGGTCCGATGCCGAGCCGGAATATCTGCTCTATCCGGGCGATGAGCTGAACATCCGCTTTCCCACGGCGAGCGAGCTCAATCGCGATGTCAGGGTCGGCCCCGACGGGCGCATCCAGCTTGCCCTCATCGGACAGGTAATGGCGGCGGATCGCTCATTGCCGGAGCTGTCATCCGATCTGGAGCGGGCCTATGGCACCCAGCTGCGCCGCCCCGTCGTCGAGATCACCCTGGCGCAGTCCGCTCCGCTCAAGGTCTGGGTGGATGGAGAGGTGGGCCAGCCCGGCGTCTATGATATGCCCGGCGATATCGATGCGTGGCAGGCCATCATCATGGCGGGCGGATTCCGGCCCAGTGCACGACGCTCCGAGGTCGCACTGATCCGCCGCGGGCCGGGCAGCGTGCGCATGATGCGTGTCATCGACCTTCGCCAGAGGCTCAACCCGGTGGCGCTGCGCCGCTCGGACATCCTGTTCGTGCCCCGCACCAGCCTGGCCGAGCTTGCGGTGTTCTTCAGCCAGATCCGCGACGCCCTGCCGATTGGCTTCAACTACACGATCAACGGGCAGTATCAGCAGTTCTGACAGCGCTTGCGGCTGGCGGTTCAGGCCGAAAGGGCGACCCGGCCCTGATCGATCCACTGGCGCGCGGCGCGCTGGGCGGCAGCGATGTCGTCCTGCTCCATCTCGCGCGACAGCTCGCGGCGAAAATCGCGCGCGGCCTGAGAACCGCGCATGGCCGCAAGGTTCAGGATCATGTGGGCCGAGACCAGATCGAGCGGCGCACCGCCCGTGCCGGTCGAATACATCCGCCCCAGTTCGAACAGGGCCTCTGCGTCCATGTCCGGCGTGGGCAGCGGCATGAAGCCGTCCTCAAGGCCGCCTTGCGTCAATTCTTGCGCGTTCATAACCATCATCCCTGGCTTGAGCCCCGTTCTGAGGCCCGCTTGATGAGGTGATGAAACCGCCGCGCACCTGAAGCCAGGGTTAACGCCGAACGGCGCCAGCAGACTTTTGCGTAAAGGAGCCCTTTACGCAGAACGCGCACTTCATGGCGCGTCAACAGAGGCAAACAGATCCTCTACGACTGCATGGTGCGCGCGCCGGATCACCCTCACCGCAGGGCGCGCTGGCCGAACAGCACCTTGCGCGCTTCCTCTGCGCTTTTTCCGCTCGATGCCAGATTGCCGCGCAGCTCCTGCCCTACGGCAAAGCCGCGCTTGACCCCTTCACGCGACCCGACCCGCTCGAACCACGCCTTGAGCGCGGGGGTGTCGTTCAGGTCCTGGCCCTGATTGGCGTAAGGCACGATCCAGGGCCAGATGGCCATGTCGGCAATGGAATAGTCGCCGGCAACATACTCACGATCGCTGAGCCTGCGCTCAAGCACGCCATAGAGGCGGTGAGTCTCGTCGGTGTAGCGGCGCACGCCGTAGGCCAGCTGGCGCTGGTCGTGAATGATCGCGGGCGCATACTGCCTGAAGTGATGGGTCTGGCCTGCCATGGGGCCAAGCCCGCCCACCTGCCAGAACAGCCACTGATCGACCTCGGCGCGGGCGCGCTCGTCGGATGGATAGAACTGGCCTGACTTGCGCGCCAGATACTGCAAGATGGCGCCGGACTCGAACACGCTGATCGGCTGGCCCTCCACGCCGCGGTCGATGATCGCAGGCATACGGTTGTTGGGCGAGATGCGAAGGAAGGCAGGTTCGAACTGCTCGCCCTTGCCGATATTGACGGGCTTCAACTCATAATCGAGACCCATTTCCTCCAGCGCGATGGAGACCTTCCAGCCGTTGGGCGTGGGCCAGTACCAGAGTTCGATCATCGGACAGCCTCATGTGGTTTCTGCACAGGTGGGCGCTTGATGCACCGCTTTCAACCGGCACCCGGCTCAACGTGGGGCGCCGCCCGTTCAGGCTTGTGAACGGGTCATTCAACAGGCGTTCAGCCAGGCACCAGCACATCTGCCTGCGGGCTGAGAGGGATGGGTGTTCGACACCTGGCAGGGGCACGGTCGGGACAGGGATCGTGGCCGAAGACATGAGGCAGCCATGAAGAACTTCGCCAAGCTGGCTATCGCCGCCATCGCGCTGAGCGTGGTCGCGGCCCCGATGACGGCAGAGGCCCAGTCGCGCCACGACCGGCGCGAGTGGCGCGAGGATCGCCGCGATCATCGCTATGACCGACGCGATCACCGGCGCGACTATCGCCACGACAGGCGCGATGCGCGTGCGGACTGGTGGCGCGGGCGTCCGGAGTTCCGCGACTATCGCGGTGCGCGCCACGGCTATTACTACGCTCCGACCTATGGCTATTACCGGGTCGAGCCGCGCTACTACGGTCATCGCTGGGCGCGCGGGCACATCCTGCCGCCTGCCTATCGCACCTATTATGTACGCGACCCCTATCTCTATCGCCTGCGCCCTGCCCCGCGCGGCTATCGGTGGGTGCACGTCAACAACGATATCGTCCTGATCGCCCTGGCCACGGGTCTGATCGCGGAGATCGTCTACGGCGTCTATTGAGACAAGACGCCCGCGGACACGAGGGGCCTGCCGGGCGCGACGGGCCCCTTTTTCGAGCGCGCAACGCAAAGCCGCTTGGATTCCGTCGCCTGACGGCACCGTTCAGCAAAGGTTCATGGCGCGCTCTTCATTTTCATGAACAAGCGCATGACAGGGGCGCCGGGAGATCTGAACCGAAATGAAAAAATCCTTGCTCGTAGCGACGGCGATCGCATCGCTCGTCCTGCCTCTCGCGGCACCCATATCCGAAGCCATGGCCCAGGATCGTGGCGGCCGGGGGGAAAGATCCGAGTCGCGCGGTGATCGCGGCAGTGCCGATCGCGGCGGTCAGCGCGGCGGTGACCGCTCATCGGCCCAGCGGCCCGAACGCGATTCCCGCGACACCACCCAGGCACCCTCGCAGCGTCAGCGTCCCGCACCGCCGCAGCGCCAGGCCGAGAGCGCGCCAGCGCCTCAGCAAAGTGCCCCGCCCTCCAACCGAGGCGGCGGCCAGCAATCGGGCGGCCAACGCGGTGGTCAGCAGTCTGGTGGTCAGCAACGCGGTGACAATCGCGGTGACTGGAACCGTGGCGGCCAGCAATCCGGCGGTCAGCAACGCGGCGACAATCGTGGCGGCAATGATCGCGGTGACTGGAACCGGGGTCAAAACCGTGGCGGCCAGCAATCCGGCGGGCAGCGCGGCGGCGACAACCGCGGCGACTGGAACCGGGGTGACAACCGTGGCGGCCAGCAAGGACGTCCTGACGGGCGTCGTGACGACAATCGCGGCGACGGCAACCGCGAATGGCGTCGTGACGACAACCGTGGCGGCAACTGGCAGGGCCGTCCCGACAACCGCCGCGACCCGCGCGCGGAGGAACGCCGTCGCAATCATCAGAACTTCCAGCGCAACTGGAACCGCGACAACTGGCGCCGTGACTTCTCGCGTCGTCACCAGCCCAACTGGCACCGCAACCACCCCCGGTTCCGTGGCTATCAGGGCGTAAGGGTCGGCTTCTATTTCGCGCCGGGCTATGGCTACTACAGCGTGCCGCGCCAGTATTTCAACCAGCGCTGGTTCGCGGGTCAGTATCTGCCCAACTTCTTCTGGCGCTATCGCGTCGTTGACTGGCGCTTCTATGGCCTGCCCGCCCCGCCGCCCGGAACGGCCTGGATCTATGTCAACAACCACATCTATCTGGTCGATCTCTATGATGGCTACATCATCGACGTGATCTGGGACGTGTGGATCTGGTAGGCGAAAGCCTGCCCATGAAAGCGGCCCCCGGAGCGATCCGGGGGCCGTTGTCATTTCGGACCGGCCTCAGAGGCCAAGGCGCGCCTTGAGAATCTCGTTGACCGCCGCAGGATTGGCCTTGCCGCCGGTGGCCTTCATCACCTGACCCACGAACCAGCCGATCGCCTGGGGCTTGTCCCGCACAGCCTCGGCCTTGTCGGGATTGGCCGCGATGATCTCGTCGATGGCCCTTTCGATGGCCCCGGTGTCGGTCACCTGACGCAGGCCGTGCTTCTCGACGACCTCGGAGGGTGAACCCTCGCCGTTCCAGACGTGATCGAACACCTCCTTGGCGATCTTGGACGAGATGGTGCCGTCCTCGATCAGGGCGACCAGTTCGGAGACATGGCCTGCGGGCAGAGGATTGTCGGCAAAGTCGCGGCCGTCCGCCGCCAGCCTGGCCGAGACCTCGTTAGTGACCCAGTTGGCGACCAGTTTGGCGTCTCGTCCCTTTGCCGCAGCCTCGAAATAGTCCGCCTTGGCCTGTTCGGAGATCAGCACACCCGCATCGTACTGCGACAGGCCATAGTCGCTCATGAAGCGGCGGCGCTTGTCGTCGGGCAGTTCGGGCAGCGAGGCCCTGATCTGCTCGATCCAAGCCTGTTCGATCACCAGCGGCAGCAGGTCGGGATCGGGGAAGTAGCGATAGTCGTGCGCTTCCTCCTTGGAGCGCATGGAGCGCGTCTCGCCCTTGCCGGGATCGAACAGGCGGGTTTCCTGGATGATCTCGCTGCCGTCTTCCAGAATCTCGATCTGGCGTCGCGCCTCGTACTGGATGGCCTGGGAGATGAAGCGGAACGAGTTCACGTTCTTGATCTCGCAGCGCGTGCCCAGGTGCGCGAAGTCGCCGCTGGCACGATACTTCTCGTACTGGCCGGGACGACACACCGACACGTTCACGTCGGCACGAAGGTTGCCCTTTTCCATGTCGCCGTCGCAGGTGCCCAGATAGATCAGGATGGTGCGGAGCTTCTTGAGGTAGGCGACCGCCTCGTCGGGCGAGCGCATATCGGGGCGCGACACGATTTCCATCAGCGCCGTGCCCGCCCGGTTCAGATCGACATAGCTCTCGGATGGCGAGAGGTCGTGGATCAGCTTGCCGGCATCCTGCTCCAGATGGAGGCGTTCGATGCGCACGTCGAAGAAGCTGCCGTCGTCGCGCTCGACCTCGACCACGCCCTCGCCCACGATGGGGTGATAGAGCTGGCTGATCTGATAGCCGGTCGGCAGATCGGGATAGAAATAGTTCTTGCGGTCGAACTGGCTCTTTTCGTTGATCTGCGCCCGCAGGCCGAGGCCCGTGCGCACCGCCTGCTCGACACAGAACCTGTTCAGAACCGGCAGCATGCCCGGAAAGCCCGCATCGACCAGCGAGACCTGCTCGTTGGGTCCGGCCCCGAAGCCCACGGCCGCCCCGGAGAACAGCTTGGCCTTCGAGGCGACCTGCGCATGGACCTCAAGCCCCAGCACCAGCTCCCACGGGCCGGTGCTGCCTTCGATGACGTAGCGTGCGGTTTGACTGGTCTCGTTCATTCTCACCACCACTTGTCAGGGCGCGCGTTGAAGCCAGCCGCATCTTCAAGTGCCCCGGCGACCTGAAACACCGTCGCCTCGTCTAGCGCCTTGCCGATGACCTGCAGACCGAGCGGCAGTCCGCCAGAGTCCAGCCCCGCAGGCACCGAGATGCCCGGCAGACCCGCCAGATTGGCCGTCACCGTGAAGATGTCGTTCAGATACATGGTCAGCGGGTCGACCTGCTTGTCGCCCAGCGCAAAGGCCGCTGAGGGCGTCGAGGGGGTCAGGATGGCGTCAACGCGGCCCCACACATCGTCGAAGTCCTGAGCGATGCGGCGACGCACTTTGAGGGCGCGCACATAATAGGCGTCATAGAAACCGGCCGAGAGCACATAGGTGCCGATGGTCAGGCGGCGCTGCACTTCCTTGCCGAAGCCCTCGGCGCGGCTGGTCTCATAGAGGTCGGTCAGGGATTTCGCCTCGCTAGCCCGGTGACCGAAACGCATGCCATCATAGCGGGCCAGGTTCGAGGACGCCTCTGCGGGCGCGACGATGTAATATGTCGGCAGGGCATATTTGGTGTGCGGCAGGCTGATCTCGACGATCTCGCAGCCCGCGTCGCGCAGCCACTGCACGCCCGTATCCCACAGCGCCTGGATTTCGGCGGGCATCCCCTCGACCACATATTCGCTGGGCACGCCGATGCGCAGCCCCTTGACCGACTTGCCGACCGAGGCGCTCCAGTCAGGCGTCTCCACGTCCAGAGAGGTGGAATCGCGCTCGTCGAACGAGCACATGGAACGCAGCAGGATGGCCGCATCCTCGACCGTGTGGGCGATGGGCCCTGCCTGATCGAGCGACGAGGCAAAGGCCACCATGCCATAGCGGCTGGCGCGCCCATAGGTCGGCTTGATCCCCACGGTTCCGGTGAAGGCAGCGGGCTGGCGGATGGAACCGCCCGTGTCGGAGGCCGTCGCCCCGAGGCACAGACGCGCGGCCACGGCGGCGGCCGATCCGCCCGACGAGCCGCCCGGCGTCAGGTCCGCGTTCGACCCGCGCGACTTCCACGGATTGACGACGGGTCCGAAGGCACTCGTTTCGTTGGACGAGCCCATGGCGAACTCGTCCATGTTGAGCTTGCCCAGCATCACCGCGCCGTCGCGCCAGAGATTCGCCGTGACGGTCGACTCATAGGGCGGAACAAAGCCGCGCAGCATGTTGGAGCCCGCCGCCGTCTGCACCCCTTCGGTGCAGAACAGATCCTTGATACCCAGAGGCGCTCCCTCAAGCGCTCCGCCCTCACCCCTCGAGAGCCGGTCATCTGCGGCGCGAGCCTGATCGAGCGCGCGCTCGGCCGTCACCTCGACATAGGCATTGAGCGCAGGGTTGGCCTGCGCAATCGCGTCGAGAAAGGCCTCGGTGATCTCCACCGAAGAGAAGGCCTTGCCCTTCAGGCCATCGAGCGCGGCCTTGAGCGTCAGGTCGGTCAGCGCAGCCATCACTCCACCACCTTGGGCACGACGAAGAAGCCATCAGCGGACTTGGGCGCATTGGACAGAACGGCTTCGATCCGGTTGCCGTCGGTGACCACATCATCACGCAGGCGCAGGCTCTGGCTGACGTTCGAGGTCATGGGCTCGATGCCCGACACATCCACCTCGTTGAGCTGTTCGATCCAGGCGAGGATGCCGTTCAGCTCTGCGGCAAGCGGCTCCAGCCGCTCCTCGGGCGTCTTGATGCGGGCAAGATGGGCGACCTTGCGAACGGTCGCGGCGTCGATGGCCATGAGCGGGACTGCTTCCTGATGGTGGCAATGGCGATGGCGTCCGTTACCTTTGCGGGCGCGGACTTGGCAAGGGCTTTGGACGCATGGACCTTTGGCGGTCCTTGTGACGCCTCAGCTCCCCGGCGTGACGGTAATGCTGTCGCTCTGGCGAGGGTCGAAGCCGATGATGATGCGGCGCGTGCGCGTCATGGCCAGGCCCGTGTCGGGGTTGAGCGTGCTCTCGCGTGCCTCGATCACCACCCGGCCCTGACGCTCGGACAGAACCGTCCAGTCCTCGAAGTCGCCGATCTGGAACACCTGCCAGCCCTCTGCCGGACCGAGAAACAGCGCGAAATATGTGTAGAGGCCGTTGATCGCCGGATCGCCGCCCGCCGTCGAGAACAGCTTGGCGTTCTGGCTTTCCATGGCGTGCAAACGCGCCACAGAGGCCGGGCCCTGCAACTGCGGCTCGACGCTGGGCTCCAGAGTTTCGGCAGGGCCGGTGGGATTGGTTCGTGGCCGCGCGCGCTCGGCGGCGTCAGCACTGGCCTCCGAGGCGGCCGCCTGAGCCTCGGCGTCGCCCTCGCGCTCGGCACCTGCAGGCGGCTCGACCTGGGGTACATCGCAGGCCACCACCAGGCCGAACACAGCCGCAAACAGAAAGCCCCTCAAAGCATCGGTCTTACGCATGATGACAGCCCTCCTTCGCCAAACCGCTGCCATCTTGGCCTTTGACAAGCCCTCTGACCAGTCTTACCGCAAGGCCGTGCCCGTGCTCGACCTTTTCGAAATGGAACGCCTCAGCCCGCCCGGCACGCCGTGGCTGGGACTGGATCTCGGCGAAAAGACCATCGGGGTCGCTGCGTCCGACGCCACGCGCACCATCGCCTCCCCGCTGGAACTGATCCGCAAGGTCAAGTTCACGCCTGACGCTGAAACCCTTTTCCGCCTGATGGACCAGCGGCGAGCCAGCGCGCTCGTCATCGGCCTGCCCGTCAACATGGACGGCACCGAAGGTCCGCGCGCCCAGTCCGTGCGCGCCTTTGCCCGCAATCTGGACCGGCTGCGCGAGACGCCCGTGGCCTTCTGGGATGAACGGCTCTCGACTTCGGCGGTAGAGCGTTTCCTGATCGACGAGATGGACCTGACCCGCAAACGCCGCGCAGGCGTGGTGGACCGGACGGCGGCCGCATGGATCCTTCAAGGTGCGCTGGATCGCATCAAGGATGCACCCGCGCCCGCTCACGAGGGCTGAGCGGCCATGCACGCGGTCCTGCTTGGCGTCTTTCCGGTCTTTGCCCTGATCGCGCTGGGCTGGGGCCTGAAGAAGTCAGGCTTTCTCGGGCCAGAGCAATGGCGTCCGGTCGAGCGGCTGACCTATTTCGTATTCTATCCGGGCTTTCTGATCCCGACGATCTGGAGCGCGGAGTTCTCGGGACTCTCTGCAGGGGCCGTAGGGCTCGCCACGACCAGCGCTGCGGTGCTGGTCAGCATTGTCACCGTGGCCATGAGGCCGCTGATCCCCCTGCCCGGCCCCGCCTTCACCAGCGTCTTTCAGGGCGTGATTCGCTGGAACAGCTTCGTGTTCCTGCCCGTCGCCGCCGCGGTGTTCGGGCAGGAGGGTCTGGCGCTGGCTGCCGTGGCCGTGGGCGCGCTGATCCCCGTCATCAATGTCGCCTGCGTGCTGGTGCTCTCGCGCTGGGGCGAGGGTCAGGGCACATCACTGCGCATGGTGCTGCGCGCGCTCTGGGTCAATCCGATCCTGTGGGCCTGCGCCATTGGCATTGCGCTCAATCTCATGGGTGTGCCGCGCCTGGAGCTGATCGTTGCACCCATCCAGCTTCTGGGTGCGGGCGCCCTGGCACTGGGCCTGATTCTGGCCGGGGTGGGTCTCAGCTTCCGCGCCTCGATCGACCGGCCCGTCACCATCGCCCTGGTGAGCGCCTTCAAGCTGATCGTCCTGCCCGTTCTGATGTGGTGGCTGGCAGGGGCGTTCGGCGGTGACGCGCTGGCACGGGGCGTAACCTTGCTGTGCGGAGCCGCGCCGGGCGCTGCGGCCTCCTATGTGCTGGCAAGGCACATGGGCGGCGATGCCTCGCTGATGTCGGGAATCGTGGCGGCCACGACCATCGCCAGCGCCGTGACCATTCCGCTGTTGCTGATAGCCTTCGGCTACAGCTGATCATGCCCCTTTTCCATCGACGGGCGGATGCGTATAGCAAGCAGCTTATGACCCAGCTCGACGTCGTGACCGATCTGATCCGTTCCCGGCAGATCGCCTTTCCGCACGATCACTTCATCAGCGCAGGCGACCTCGACCCGCCGTCCGTGCTCGCCCTGCTCGATCTGGCCGAGGCCTTCGTCGAGCTGAATCGTCAGGATCACAAGAAGCTCGACCTGCTCAAGGGCCGCACCCTGGTCAATCTGTTCTTCGAGAACTCGACCCGCACCCAAAGCTCGTTCGAGCTGGCGGGCAAGCGCCTCGGTGCGGATGTCGTGAACATGAGCGCGCGCACCTCCTCGGTGACCAAGGGCGAGACCCTGATCGACACGGCCGTCACGCTCAATGCCATGAAGCCCGACATGCTGGTGGTTCGCCACGGCTCGTCAGGTGCGGCGAGCCTGCTGTCGCAAAAGGTCGGCTGCTCGGTGATCAATGCCGGAGACGGCCGCCACGAGCATCCCACGCAGGCCCTGCTGGACCTGCTGTCGCTGCGCAGGGCGTTTGGCGATGTCGGCGGGCTGTGCGTCGCGATCTGCGGGGATGTGATGCACAGCCGCGTGGCACGGTCGAACGTGGCGCTTTTGTCGATGATGGGCGCGCGCGTTCGCCTGGTAGGCCCGCCCACCCTGGTGCCCGCGGATGCGGACCGCTGGGGCTGCGAGGTCCATCACGACATGAAGGAAGGGCTGGCCGGATGCGATGTGGTCATGATGCTGCGGCTTCAGCTTGAGCGCATGGAAGGTGCCTATGTGCCGTCCACGCGCGAATATTTCCGCTTCTACGGCCTCGACGCCGACAAGCTCTCTCTGGCCCGCGCGGGCGTTCGCGTCATGCACCCCGGCCCGATGAACCGCGGTGTCGAGATCGACTCGGTCATCGCCGACGATCCCGAAATCTCGCTGATCCAGGATCAGGTCGAGATGGGCGTGGCCGCACGCATGGCGGTGCTGGCCAGCCTGGCCGCACGTCAGGAGGCCGACCGATGAGCGACATCGTCATTCGCGGCGCGCGCCTGATCGACCCCGCCCGCGACTTCGACGGCCCCGCCGATGTGCGTATCGAAGGCGGCGTGATCGCGGCCATCGGTGAAGGCGGGCTCGATGCTTCGGGTGCTGCACGGGTCATTGAGGCGCACGGGCTGTGCCTCGCGCCCGGTCTGATCGACATCCGCGTCAAGACCGGAGAGCCTGGCAACGAGCAGAAGGAAACCCTTCTCAGCGCCGCGCGCGCGGCAGCGGCAGGAGGCGTCACCACCATCGTGGTCCAGCCGGACACCGACCCCACCGTGGACGATCCGGCCATGGTGGACTTCATCCGCAGGCGCGGGGCCTCGCACGACCTTGTTCGCGTCGAGGTGGCAGGCGCCGCCACGCGCGGCCATGACGGCAGACGCATGGCCGAGATCGGCCTGATGCACGAGGCTGGCGCGCTTTACTTCACCGATTGCGACCGGGTGATCGCCGACAGCCGGACCCTGCGCCGCGTGATGGCCTATGCCGGTGCCTTCAACGCCCTGATCGCCCATCGGCCGGTCGATGCCTGGCTGTGCGAGGGCGCCGTGGCGACGGAAGGCGAGCTGGCCGCACGGCTCGGCCTTGCTGCCGTGCCCGCCATCGCCGAGCGCATAGGGCTGGAGCGCGACCTGGCCCTCGTCGAGCTGACCGGCGCGCGCTTTCTCGTTGATATGCTCTCGACGGCCGAGGCACTTCAGACCCTGCGCCGGGCTCGCAAACGCGGCCTCGAGGTCTCGGCCTCGGTCTCGATCAATCATCTTTGCTTCAACGAGATCGACATCGGCGACTATCGCACCTTCTATCGTCTCGATCCGCCGCTGCGGCCCGAGGCCGACCGGCTGGCCCTGATCGAGGCCGTACGCGACGGCGAAATCGACGTGATCACCAGTGCCCACAGCCCTGCGCCCGCCGAGGACAAGCGCCTGCCCTTCGCCGATGCCCAGCCCGGTGCCGTTGGTTTGGAAACCCTGCTGCCCGCCGCGCTCGGCCTGCACCACGAGCATGGCCTTGAACTGATCGAGGTGCTGCGTCCCCTGACCTGCGGACCCGCTGCCCTGCTGGGGCTGGAGCGCGGATCGGTCACAGAGGGGGCGCCTGCCGACCTGTTGCTGTTCGATCCCGGTGCCCCGCGCAGCATAGATGCCGGCCAGCTCATCTCGCGCTCCAGAAACTCTCCTTTCGACGGCAGGCTGCTGCAAGGTAGGGTGAGCATGACGCTGGTGGGCGGGCGAATCGTTCACGATGATCTGAGCTAGCAATGGCCGGGGGGCCAGTTTGATAGAGAGCCTGACACAGAACCCGTCCCTTATGGCCGCCGCCGTCGTGCTGGTCAGTTATCTGATCGGTGCCATACCCTTCGGGCTCATCATCACTGCGCTGGGCGGGGCGGGCGATGTGCGCAAGATCGGATCGGGCAACATTGGTGCCACCAATGTCCTGCGCACAGGACGCAAGGGCCTGGCCCTGGCCACGCTGGTGCTCGATGCGGCCAAGGGTGCGGTGTGCGTGCTGCTGGCCAGCAGGCTTGGCAGCGACGACGTGCTGCCGGTGCTCGCAGGCGGCGCGGCGTTTGTAGGCCACATCTTTCCGGTCTGGCTGGGTTTCAGGGGCGGCAAGGGGGTAGCGACCTTCTTCGGCGTGGCCCTGGCGGTGGCGTGGCCCGTGGGCGCACTGGCAGCCGTCACCTGGATTCTGACGGCCCTTCTGATGCGCATCTCCTCGCTGGCGGCCCTGCTGGCGGTCTCGCTGGCACCGCTCTATGCCTTTGCGCTGGGCGGCAGCTCATCGGTGATCGCCCTGTTCGTGGTGATGGGCCTGCTGGTCATCCTGCGTCACCGAGAGAACATCACGCGCCTGCGCCGGGGAACAGAGCCACGCATCGGCGCCGGGCGCGCATGACCCTGAGCGGCGCTCTCAGCGAGGACGAGCGCCGCGCCCGACTGCGCCTTGCGCGCACCAGCCGCATCGGACCGGTCACCTTCGCCGAGCTTCTGCGCCGCTATGGCTCGGCCGAGGCCGCTGTTGAGGCCCTGCCCGCCCTATCCCGTCGCAGCGGTCGCGCGCTCGATCCCGCCAGCCTTAGCGACATTTCCGCCGAGATTGAGCGCGGCGAGGCTCTCGGTGCCAGACTGCTGGTGCTCGGAGACGAGACATGGCCCGCGCGCCTCGCGGCACTTGATCCGCCGCCTCCCGTTCTCTGGGTTATGGGCGATGCGACCCTGCTGACCCGCGAGCCCATTGCCATCGTGGGCGCACGCACGGCCTCTGTGGGCGGTCAGCGTATCGCGCGGGGCCTGGCCACCCGGCTGGGCGAGGCCGGACATGTGATCGTCTCGGGTATGGCGCTGGGCATCGATGGCGCGGCACACACCGGTGCATTGGCCAGCGGCACGGTGGCCGTTCTCGGCGGCGGCATTGACGACATCTACCCTTCTGCTCATGAGGCGCTCTATGGCGAGATTGTCCAGCGCGGTGCCATCATGTCCGAAAGCCCACCGGGTACCCGCGCCCAGGCCAGGGACTTTCCGCGGCGCAATCGCATCATCTCGGGGCTCAGCCTCGGCGTTGTCGTGGTCGAAGCCGAGATGCGCTCGGGCTCGCTCATCACGGCACGCCTGGCTGCGGAGCAGGGACGCGAGGTGTTCGCCGTACCGGGCTCGCCGCTCGATCCGCGCGCGCGCGGCACCAACGACCTGATCCGCCAGGGCGCGCACCTGTGCGAGGAGCCAGACGATGTGCTGCGGGTGCTCAACGGCCCGCGCAGCCTCTTTGAGCCACCCCGCCCAGAGTGGTCACACACGCCGACGAGCGTGGACGAGGTCGATGAGAGCCTGATCGCGCGCATCGACGCGCTGCTCTCGCCCGTTCCGACCCCGCGCGACGAGCTGGCCCGCGCCCTGCACGTGGACGTTGCCCTGATCAGCGCTGCCCTGCTGGAAATGACGCTGGCCGGCCGCGCCGCGCTTCTGCCCGGCGGTCTGGTCAGCCGCGCCTGATGAAATCAGCGCCCGGAGCGATCCGAAGATGGCGCGCGCTCGGCGATGCCCACAGCCTGTTCAAGCACGCGCGCCAGCGGCTCGTCCCCTTCGTGGCGCGCCATGGCAGCCAGTTCTGCGGCCATGGCCCCGATATACTCGCGCATCGGAAACGGATCGTGGCCTACCTGCGAGGCGCCTGCACGCGGGGGCTGGCCCGCTTCAAAGGTGACATCCATGGCGGCGCGACGTCCCATATCTGCTCCCCTTCCTGTACAGATGACATGGATAATACCCGTTAAACGTGTGGTGGCAACCGTACATTCCACTGGGCTTCGCAAGTTAGATTGACAGTCGGCGCGCGACCCACCACCTTCGCGCGCCCATATCGAAGCGGACTTTTCATGAACGTCGTCATCGTCGAGAGCCCGGCCAAGGCCAAAACCATCAACAAGTATCTCGGCCCGGACTATCGCGTTCTCGCCTCCTACGGCCACGTGCGCGACCTGCCCTCCAAGGAGGGCTCGGTTCGTCCCGATGAAGACTTTGCGATGGAATGGGATGTCGATCCCAAGGCCTCAAAGCGCCTCTCCGAGATCGCCGATGCGGTAAAGTCGTCCAGCCGCCTGATCCTCGCCACCGACCCGGATCGCGAGGGCGAGGCCATCTCGTGGCACGTGTTGGAGGTTTTGCGGCGCAAGCGCGTGCTCAAGGATCAGCAGGTCGAGCGTGTCACCTTCAACGCCATCACACGCGATGCGGTCACCGAGGCCATGCGCAGCCCGCGCCAGATCGACATGGAGCTGGTCGAGGCCTATCTGGCGCGCCGGGCGCTGGATTATCTGGTGGGCTTCACCCTGTCGCCGGTGCTGTGGCGCAAGCTGCCTGGAGCGCGCTCGGCCGGGCGTGTGCAATCGGTCGCCCTGCGGCTGGTCGTGGACCGTGAGAACGAGATCGAGCGGTTCCGCGCCGAGGAATACTGGAGCGTGCTCGCCGAGGTCGCCGCCGACAGCCCGCCCTTCGAGGCGAGGCTGGTAAAACTGGACGGGCGCAAGATCGGCCGGCTCGACCTGAAATCCGAAGCAGATGCCAGCGCGGCGCGTTCAGCCATCGAGGCGGGTAGACTGTCCATCACTTCGGTGGAGAAAAAGCCGGTGCGCCGCTCGCCCGCCCCGCCCTTCACCACCTCGACTCTGCAACAGGAGGCGTCGCGCAAGCTCGGCTTCTCGGCCAGCCGCACCATGCAGGCGGCCCAGAAGCTTTATGAGGGCGTGGACGACAGCGGCGGCCTGATCACCTATATGCGAACCGATGGCGTCCAGATCGCGCCCGAGGCAATCGGCGAGATCCGGGCCGTGATCGGCCAGCGCTTCGGTCAGGCCTATGTGCCTGCCGAGCCGCGCCACTATCGAAGCAAGGCCAAGAACGCCCAGGAGGCGCACGAGGCCATCCGCCCCACCCAGATCGGGCGTCACCCCGACTCCTTGCGCCTCGATGGCGATCTTCAGCGCCTCTACGAACTGATCTGGAAGCGCACCCTGGCCAGCCAGATGGAGAACGCGCGTCTGGATCGCACCACCATCGAAATCGAGAGCGCCGACGCGCAGACGGGCCTGCGCGCCACCGGCCAGGTCGTCGTGTTCGACGGTTTTCTCGGCGTCTATGAGGAAGGGCGCGACGACCGCAACAGCGGGGGCGATGACGATGACGAGGGCGGTCGCCTGCCCGCCGTCAGCGAAGGCGCGCACGCCAGCGTGAACCGAGTCGAGACCAGCCAGCACTTCACCGAGCCGCCGCCGCGCTACAGCGAAGCCACTCTGGTCAAGAAGCTGGAGGAGCTGGGCATCGGGCGCCCTTCGACCTATGCCTCGATCCTGACCACCCTGCGCGATCGCGAATATGTCCGCATGGACAAGAACCGCTTCATCGCCGAGGACAAGGGCCGACTGGTCACGGCCTTTCTGGAGCAATTCTTCACCCGCTGGGTCGAATATGACTTCACCGCAGCCCTCGAAACACGACTGGACGAAGTTTCGGCAGGCGATCTGGACTGGAAAATCCTGCTGCGCGACTTCTGGTCCGATTTCCACGAGGCCACCCAGAAGGCGGGTGAGCTGCGAACCGCCGAGATTCTGGACCATCTGAACGAAGCGCTGGGCCCGCACATCTTCCCGCCGCGGCAGGACGGCACCGATCCGCGTGCCTGCCCATCGTGCGACAGCGGGCGGCTCAGCCTCAAGACCAGCCGCTTCGGTGCCTTCATCGGCTGTTCCAACTATCCCGAGTGTCGCTTCACGCGCCCCGTTGGCGCACCCGTCGACGGCAGTGGTCAGGCCGCCGCCAGCGGTGATCGCGAACTGGGAACGGACCCGGTGAGCGGCCAGCTGGTCAGCCTCAAGATCGGGCGCTTCGGCCCCTACGTCGAAGTAACGCCGCCCGATGCCGACAAGCCGCGCCGCTCCTCCCTGCCCAAGGGATGGTCGCCCGAATCCATCACGCTGGAGCGGGCGTTGCGCCTGCTGTCCCTGCCGCGCGAGGTGGGCACCCACCCCGAGGACGGCAAGTTGATCACGGCGGGCCTTGGCCGATATGGGCCGTTCATCGCTCACGGGGGAACCTATGCCAATCTGGAGAGCATCGACGAGGTGTTCGAGGTCGGCATCAATCGCGCCGTCTCGCTGATCGCCGAAAAGCGGGCGCGGCGCGGCGGCGGCGGCACGGCTCCGCTGAAGGAACTGGGCGTTCATCCCGAATCCGGTGAGGCCATTCAGGTGCTGGCCGGGCGCTATGGTCCCTACGTCAAGGCGGGCAAGGTCAACGCCACCTTGCCCAAGGGACAGGAGCCGGACAGTGTGACGCTGGAACAGGCGCTCGAGCTGATCAAGGCCAAGGCGGGCAAATCTCCGACCAAGGCCAAGGCACCCGCGAAGAAGCCGGCAGCAAAGAAGGCCGCTGCGAAAAAGGCAGCCTCTGGCAAGTCGAGCAAGGCCAAGACCGCATCGAATCCACGAGCAAAAAAACCCGACTGATCTGGCCTTTATCTGAAGGTCTTTAGATCGCGCTTGCGCTGGCATTCGCCAGATAGGCCTCGGCCAGAGCCCGCGTCACAGGCCCTGGCTTCCCATCCCCGACCCTTTGCCCGTCGATGCTGATCACGGGCGTGACAAAGGCCGAGGCTGCGGTGAAGAACGCCTCGCGCGCGCGCCGTGCCTCATCCACGCTGAACGCCCGCTCCTCGATGCGGATCTGATGTTCTGGTGCCAGCGCCATGACGGCCGCGCGCGTGATGCCCCGCAGTATGTTGGCCCCGGTGTCGCGCGTCCTCAGCACGCCGTGCTCGTCCACGATCCACGCATTGGTCGAGCCGCCCTCGGTGACGAGGCCATCACTGTCGACCAGCCACGCCTCCGCCGCACCGGCCTCGCGCGCCGCCTGCTTGGCCAGCACATTGGGCAGGAGACCGACGGTCTTGATGTCGCATCGGCCCCAGCGAATATCGGGCCGGGTAATGACGGCAACACCCTTTTGCGCGCGGGCCAGCTGGGCGCGCCGATCGACCGAACGCGCCGTGACAACGACCGAAGGCGGCGTGCCGGGGGCTGGAAAGACATGATCGCGCCGCGCCGTGCCGCGCGTCACCTGGATATAGACCAGACCATCGCGGACCTTGTTGCGACGCACGGTTTCCTTCAGCACCAGCGTCAGGGCCGCCCGGCTCATGGGCAGGGCCATGGCCAGTTCGGTGAGGCTGCGCTCGAGGCGCGTCATGTGGCCATCGAAATCGGCCAGTCGGCCATCGAACACGCCCCAGACCTCATAGACGCCATCGGCGAACTGAAAGCCGCGGTCCTCGATGTGCACACTGGCCTCGCCATGGGGCCGATAGGTGCCGTTGACATAGGCGATGCGGCTCATGCCTCGCTCTCGTCCCCGTCCGCCTCGCCGCTGCCGCCGCGCACCGGCGCGATGTCGAGGGACTTGAGCTTTCTGTGCAGGGCCGAGCGCTCCATGCCAATGAAAGCCGCCGTGCGCGAGATGTTGCCGCCAAAGCGCATGATCTGGGCGTTCAGATACTCCCGCTCGAACACCTCGCGCGCTTCACGCAGCGGCAGGCCGATGATGCGTTCGGCACCCAGCGAGCCCGCCGAGCTGGTCTGGGCCGTCTCCTGGGGCAGCATATCCGCCGTGATCACGTCGCCGGGCTCGCCCGAACTCATGATGAGCAGGCGCTCGACGTTGTTGCGAAGCTGGCGGATGTTGCCCGGCCACTCCTGAACCTGAAGCACAGCCAGGGCATCCTCGCCGATGCGCCGACGCGGCAGGCCCTGGCTCTCGCACAGGGACTCGATGAAGAATTCGATCAGGCTGCCGATGTCCTCGCGCCGCTCCGACAGTGGCGGCACCCGGATCGGCACGACATTGAGCCGGTGGAACAGATCCTCGCGGAACCGGCCCTCGGCAATCTCGGCGCGCAGGTCGCGCGAAGTCGAGGAGATCACGCGCACGTCCACCTGCACGTCCTGATCGCCGCCGACGCGGCGAAAGCGCTGTTCGACCAGCACGCGCAGGATTCGGCTCTGGCTCTCGCGGGGCATATCGACCACGTCGTCGAGATAGAGCGTGCCGTTGTGGGCGCGCTCGAACACGCCGATCACAGCCGGGCGGCCGTCTGCGCCCTCCTCTCCGAACAGCTCCACATCGAGGCGCTCGGGCGTCATGCCTGCCGCCGAGATCGCCACGAATTCGGCCCGGGCGCGCGAGCTGCCCTCGTGGATCATGCGCGCCACCAGCTCCTTGCCCGAGCCCGGCGCGCCCGAAATCAGCACCCGGCTGTTGGTCGGAGCCACCTTGGCGATCATGCTGCGCAGCGCCTGCGCCGCCGCCGATCGACCGACCAGACCATCCGGCACGAAGGCGCGGGCCCGCAGGCGCCGGTTCTCGCGCTTGAGGGCCGCAGCCTCCAGCGCACGCTCGACCACGACGATCAGGCGGTCAGACTTGAAGGGCTTTTCGAGGAAATCGTAGGCACCCTTCTTCAACGCGCTCACAGCCGTCTCGATGGTGCCGTGCCCCGAGATCATCACCACGGGAAGGTCGGGGTCCAGCTGTTTGACCACATCCAGCAGCTCCAGCCCGTCGAGCCCGCCGCCCTGCATCCAGATGTCGAGCACGACGAGGGACGGTTTGCGCGCGCGGATGGCTGCCAGCGCGGCATCAGAGTCAGAGGCCATGCGCACGCTGTGGCCTTCGTCCTCAAGGATACCCGCCACCAGCTCGCGGATGTCGGCCTCGTCATCGACCACAAGAATGTCGGTTCCAGCAGGGTTTCGCATGATTACCTAGGCTTTCGTCGTGGACTTGGAACGCTTCGTCGGGGCGGCTCGCGCAGGCTTCTGGGCCGTCCCGCCGTCGGACGCCGGGCGCACTGTGGCCTCGTCCTGCAAGGTCGGTGCCGAAGACGCGCTCTGGCGCAGGGGGAACTTCAGACAGATGCGCGCGCCGGAAAGGGTCTGGGCATCGGCCAGTTGCAGCTCGCCGCCGTGGTCCTCGAGGATGCGGCGAACGATGGCCAGACCAAGGCCCGTACCCTTCTCGCGCGTGGTCACATAGGGCTCGATCAGCCGGTCGCGGTCCCTCTCGGGCAGGCCGGGGCCGTCATCCTCGATGATGTAGAACAGGTGATCGCCATCGAGGCTCATCTCGGCGTGAATGGCCAGCAGGGGACCGCCCGAGGCCGGACGCACGGCCGCAACGGCCTCGCCCGCGTTCTTGAGAATGTTGAGCAGCGCCTGGGCGACCATGCGCCCGTCGCAGACCATGCTCACGGCAGGCAGGTCGTCGCCCAGATGCACCGGAATGTCGGGGGCGGCGACACGCTGGGCGAAGACTGCCTCGCGCAGCAGTTCGGCCGCATTCTCGGGAGCAAAGCGCGGAGCGGGCATCCGGGCAAATGACGAGAACTCGTCCACCATCCGCCCGATGTCGTTGACCTGACGGATGATGGTGTCGGTGCAGCGGTCGAAGGTCTCGACGTCCTGTCCCACCTGATCGCGATACTTGCGGCGCAGGCGCTCGGCAGAGAGCTGGATGGGCGTAAGCGGGTTCTTGATCTCGTGGGCGATGCGCCGCGCCACGTCCTTCCACGCGGCGTTGCGCTGAGCCGCGATCAGGCGGGTAATGTCATCGAAGGTCAGCACCGTTTCGCCGCCCATGCCCGCATCAGCCCTGACCTGAAGGCGGCGCGTCTCGCCATCGCGCGTCAGGTCGATCTCGGTCTCTGCGGTCTCCTGAAGGTTCTGGATCAGAACATCGAACTCCGGCGCGATCCTTTCGACCGGCGCGCCGAGGGCCTCGCTCTCGTCCACGCCAAGAAAGTGCGCAGCCTGAGAGTTGATCGCCTTGACCCGCCCCTCTGTATCGAGGCCGATGACACCTGCGCTGACACCGGAAAGGACGGATTCCGTAAACTGACTTCGCGCACGGGCTTCCTCGCCGGCAGCGCGCAATGCTTCCTGCTGTTGCTGAAGATCGGTCGTCATCCGGTTGAAAGCACGAGACAAGACAGCAATTTCAGCGGGGTCTCGATCAGGATCCAGCCGCGCTGTCAGATCGCCGCTGGCCACCTTGTCGGCCGCCTGAACCAGGCGCGCGATCGGTGCGGTGATGGTGCCCGCCGCCGCCATCCCCAGCCACATGGCGCCGACCAGGACCAGCAGGGCCGTCTCCAGATAGCTGACCGCAAAGGCCGCCTGGATACGCGCACGGCTCTCTTCGGCCTCGCGATAGGCCTCGATGGCCTCAAGTCCGCTGGCGAGGCGTGCAATCATGCCGGGCTGGAGCGGCCTGATCCCGTAGAGATAGGCGTCGCCATAGGCCGGAAGGGGATAGAGCGCGCGCACCACATCCGGGTTCTCGGTCACCTGGACGGGCGCATCCTCGCCCTGGGCAGCGATGGCCAGGGCCTCTGCGGGCGGGGCCAGATAGGGCGGCGCGCCGGGAATCTCGCCGCTGGCCAGAACCTGACCCTCAGCATCCAGGATGTAGAGCGCCGGATAGCCAACATATTCTGCGATTCCCGCAAGATAGCCGTTGAACTCGATGCGGCGAGGAAAGGTCGCGCGCACCTCTCCGCTCAGCTCCTCGGCGATGGAGGACATGTCGGCCTCAAGTTGCAGACTGACATCGCGCACATAGATGCGGCCGATGTCGGCACCGTTCTCGACCGCCGCGCGCACATTGCGGCTGAACCACTCCTCGACGCCGCGATTGACCAGCACGCCGAACACCAGCGCCACCAGCACGGCAGGAACCACAGCGACAATGGAAAAGAGCGTGACGAAGCGCAGGTGCAGGCGCGAGGCCGGATCGTCGGTCTTGTGACGAACCAGATGCAGCACGCGAGTGCCCATGGCGAACACCAGAAGACCGATCAGGATCAGGTTGGCCAGCAGCACATAGAGCACGGCGCGGCTGGCGACATCCACGGCTCCGTCACCCGCCCCGGCACCGGGTGCCGCAGCCAGCAGCCAGATGGCCATCGCCACGACCGAAGCCGCCACGGCGTAAGCACCACCAAACAGCAGACGCTGGCGGCTCGGGTCGGCCCACCGCGATGGCAGAAGGCCTTGGAAACGCCGACGATCCTGCTGATCTGCCGTATCGGACATGATCCGGCTATGCCGCGACTGTGTTCAATTTTCAACAGTCATGTTGCGCTCAAGCGGCAATTTGTGTGCTCTCGCCCAGCCACAATCGCGTGAGCGCCGCCTCGATCTCGGCGGGGCTCTCCAGTCGGCAAAGCCGCGCCTTGGCCTCGCGCCTCACGCTTGCATCCCCTGGCCATGGAGCGTTGAGCACATACCAGCCCAGGTGCTTTCTGAACATTCGGATGCCGTGCTTTTCACCGTAAAAGCAGATGGATCGGGAGAGATGATCCATCACGATCTGAAAACGCCCCACCGCATCCGGGCCGCGCAGTGTGTGCACCCCTCCGGTCAGGTCGGCATTGAGGGTTGCGGCCAGCCAGGGCTGCCCATAGACGCCGCGCCCCAGCATCACGGCATCAGCACCGGATTGCGCCAGCGCCGCCCTCGCGCTTTCGGGGTCGGTGATGTCGCCGTTGACAATGAGAGGGATTCTGATGGCCGAGCGCACCGCGGCCACCGCGCTCCAGTCCGCCTGCCCGTTATAGAAGTCACATCGCGTGCGCCCGTGCACGCTGATGGCCATGGCCCCCAGCGCCTCGGCCCTCGCCGCCAGCTCAGGCGCATTCATGCTGGCACGATCCCAGCCAAGTCGCATCTTGACGGTGACAGGACAACGCACGGCGTCCGCGACAGAGCCGATGATGCGGGAGGAAAGCTCCAGATCGCGCATCAGGGCCGAACCCGACAGCACGCCCGTGACCTCCTTGGCCGGACAGCCGAAGTTGAGATCGATGATGTCCGCTCCCGCCGCTTCGGCCAGCCGCGCGCCCTCGGCCATGGCGGTCGGATCGCGCCCGACAAGCTGGATCACGGTAAGGGGCAGCCCCTCGCCCACGGCGGCGCGGCGCACCACATCGGGCCGGCCTCTGGCAAAGGCATCGCTGGCCACCATCTCGGTCGCGACATAGGGCGCGCCCAGCGCGCTGGCGATCTGGCGGAACGGAAGGTCCGTCACGCCGGTCATGGGCGCCATCAGCACCCGTCCGGGCACAGTGACATCGCCGATCTTCATCGCGGGTTCGAGTGTGGGCACGCTCATGATCCCCTAATGCACGACAAGGCGCCCTTGGGTCAAAATCCGCAACGACGCATTGTGAGCCCCCCGGGTTTGAGGCAATGAGCAGCCCATGAGGAACCCGTCATGAGCGCCTTTTGCGCCGTTCTGGTCGCGGCCGGTCAGGGCACCCGCTTCGGCATGTCCAAGCAGTTCGTCTCGCTGGCCGGAAAGCCCGTGCTGCGCTGGTCGGCGGAAGCGCTGCTGCGCGCAGGTGCCGCGCCGCTGCTGGTGGTGGTCGCGCCTGGACAGGAAGAGACCTGTCAGACCGCGCTGCAAGGGCTGGAGGGCTATCGCGTCGTTGCAGGTGGCCCGAGCCGCCACGACTCGGTGCGAAGCGGTCTGGCGGCGCTGGGGGCGGATGCGCCCGATCTCGTGCTCATTCACGATGCAGCCCGGCCCTTGCTAGATGCCCCGGTGATTGAGGCGGTGCTGGGGGCACTGGAGGCAGCGCCCGCGGCGCTGCCCGCCCTCCCCCTGACAGACACGATCAAACGCGCCGCCGATGGCCGGGTGATCGAGACCGTGCCCCGCGATCAGCTCTGGCGCGCCCAGACCCCGCAGGGCTTTCATCGTCACGCCCTGATGACTGCTCTCGCAGCATGGAGCGGCGATGATCCGAGCGACGAGGTGCGGGTGATGGAGGACGCGGGCCACGCGGTCGCTCTGGTTCCCGGCAGCGCGCGCCTGCTCAAGCTCACCCATCAGGAGGACCTGGCCATGGCCGAAGCCCTGGTTCCGCGCATAACCCTCACCGGCCAGGGCCTCGACGCCCATCGCTGGGGGCCGGGCGAGAGCGTCTGGCTGTGCGGGGTGGAGATCGACCACCACCAGAGCCTGATCGGGCATTCGGATGCCGATGCCGGCCTGCACGCCCTGACCGATGCCATACTGGGCGCTCTGGGCGATGGTGACATCGGCGACCACTTCCCGCCGACCGATCCCAGGTGGAAGGGCGCAGCGTCGGATCAATTCCTGGTCCATGCACTGGAGCGCCTGCGGGCACGCGGCGGCGCACTGGTCAATGTTGATGTCACCTTGGTATGCGAGCAGCCTCGCATAAAGCCGCACCGCGCCGCCATGCGCCAGCGTCTGAGCGAACTGCTTGGCCTCGACCTCGCGCGCGTCAGCGTCAAGGCGACCACCATGGAGGGCATGGGCTTCACGGGACGCGGCGAGGGCCTGTTCGCCCAGGCCATCGCGACGATCACCCTGCCCGCCTGACCTGAACCCTAGCGGCGCGTGTACTCGATGTTGCGGCGGATGGCGCCGACCAGATCGACATAGTCATCCGTCCAGGGCCGCACGTCGATATCGGCCACGGTCCGCCATGCGCCGGATTCCCTGAAGGGTTCGAGCCCCTCGGGCGTGGCCGAGATGATGACCACCTCCGATGAGGCCTCCTGCAACTCGCCCGTCTCGCTGCTACGAATGTAGATGCGGTGCAGGTCATGGGCGCCGAGCGCGCGCGCGGCGTTCACCGTCGGCACCGCCAGCTCGATATTGCGGTTGGACAGGTGCAACAGCACCACGCCATCCGGCTTCACCACGCGCAGATACTCGCGGATGGCCTCGACCGTCAGCAGGTGTGTCGGGATCGCGTCGGACGAGAAGGCATCGATGACCAGCAGGTCATGCAGGCCGTCGGGCTCGTTGCGCAAGGTCACGCGCGCGTCGCCGATCACCGTGTTGACCGGGCCGTCGGCACAGCCGGTGATGAAGCTGAAATAGTCCGGGTCGCGAGAGATACGGTCCACCATGGGATCGATCTCGTAGAAGGTCATGGTGTCGCCAAAGCGCTTGTAGGCCGCCATGGCCCCCGTGCCCTGACCGACGATGCCGAAGCTGATGCTTTCCGAGCGCTCGTACATCAGGCGCGCGGCCTCGCCCATCGGGGTCTGGGGCGCGTAGTAAAGCGTCGGCGCGCAGCGGAACTCCTCGGCCAGCGACTGGGCACCGTGCAGGGTCGTGCCGTGCATCATCATGTGCGACCAGCCCCCGATCTGGGCATCATAGAAGCGCGCCACCCGCACCACGCCAAAGAAGCTGCGCTCGGTGAACACATACTCCTGACGATCCATGGCGCGGTGCGCCGAGACCGAAATCATGGCCAGAGCGGCCAGGAACAGCAGCGCCCGCTCTCTCAGCATGAAGGCGGTGACAGCGGCCACCCCCAGCACGATGCGTGTAATGGTGTTGTAGGTGTCGGCTGTAAACATCGCCAGAACATCGGAATTATTGCGCATAAGCCACATCAGGACGGGCGGGATGAGCACCACCATCACCACCCCGCCCAGCAAGGCCCACTGGGCTGGCGTGAACCGGCCCCGCCCCCACGGCCTCACCAGCGCCGCCAGCACAAGCACCAGCGGATATTCCAGGACCACCTCGAACAGCGAGGGCGCCAGAAGAGCGGTAAAGGCCCCGCCGACCGCACCGCCGACGGACAGCCAAAGATAGAACTCGGTCAGCCGGTCCGCAGGTGGCCTGCGCGCGGCCAGATGCTGGTGGCACATCAGGGCGGTGAAGAAGAAGGTGGCGATGTGCATGGCGAAGATGACCAGCCACTCGCCCGTGCGGAACGGCATCAGGGCCGTCGTCGCCGCCGCCAGCGCCGCCTGGATCGTCAGGGTGAGCCAGTACGGAATGAGCGCGCGGCTCTGGAACGCGATGACAAAGGTCAGCAGATAGAGGGCCAGCGGCAGCACCCAAAGAAACGGCACCGAGGCGACATCGGTGGACAGGTGGGCCGTCACGCCCAGCATCAGGCTGGACGGAATGGCCGCCAGCGCGACCCAGATCAGACGCTCGCGCCACGCGATCGGCGCGCTTCGCTCCAGTAGCGGCGTGGGCGCTGCGGCCCGCTCCTTGCGCCACGTCACCACCAGCAGGGCCACGATCAGGGCGGCGAACAGCCCGTAGCCGATGCTCCAGCCGATACGCTGCTGGGTCAGGGTGGCGAGCGGCTCGACCAGCAGCGGATAGGAGATCAGGGCAAGGAAGCTGCCAAGATTGCTGGCCGCATAGAGCACATAGGGATTGGCACCATCTGCCTCCCCTGCCCGTGCGCGCGCAAACCAGGCCTGAACCAGCGGCGCGGTCGCCGACAGCACCGCGAAAGGCAGCCCCACAGACAGCAGCAGGATCGCCATCAGCCACAGGATCGGCTGGCTGGTGTCTGGATCGCCGATCAGTCCTGAAAGGCGCAGAGGCAGGAACAGGGCCGCCACGGCCAGCAGGGCGATGTGCACCATCATCTGCCCGCGCATGGAGCGGATACGCTGAAGCAGGTGCGCATAGGCATAGCCGACCAGCAGCGCGACCTGGAAGAACACCATCGAGGTGTTCCACACCGATGGCGACCCGCCCAGCAGCGGCACGGTCAGCTTGGTCACCATGGGCTGAACCACGAACACCAGAAGCGCACTGGTGAAGATGGTCACCGCGAACAGGGCAGACGCGAATCCGATCCGGCGCGGGTCGAGTTTCCTCAGATCGAAACCGCGCGCGCGCGGCGCCTCGTTCGCGTCCACCGTATCGGTCATGTCATCCCCTGTCGGCCCCGTTCGGCCCAAGCTCGCAAACAGCCTTATGCGGCTGTAGTGCCGACTTTGCCGCGCTCCCGCAATGGGCTAGGGATCGCCCATGAACGCATTCAATTCCGAAGACGTCTCGCGACTGGCCGCCAAGGTGACGGACAGGGCCAGGGCGCTTTCGCTGCGGATCGTCACCGTCGAGAGCTGCACCGGCGGTCTCGTGAGCGCCGCGCTCACGGACATTGCCGGCTCGTCAGACGTGCTCGAATGCGGACTTGTCACCTATTCCAACGAGGCAAAGACCGCTCTGGCCGGTGTTCCGTCCGGGTTGATCCACACCCATGGCGCCGTATCGAAGGCAGTGGCGCTCGCCATGGCCGAAGGCGCGCTGAGCCGCATCGAGAGAGCGGATCTGGCGGTGTCGATCACGGGCATTGCGGGACCGGGAGGTGCCACGCCGGGCAAGCCCGTGGGCCTCGTCCACTTTGCCTGCGCGCGCCGGGGCGAGGCCAGCGTGCATGAGCATCACGTCTTTGCCGGGCTGGACCGTGAGGGGGTGCGCCGCGCCTCGGTGGTGACGGCGCTCGGCCTGATGCTCAGGATGATGGAACGGGGCGACGGCACGGCGGGGCTGCCCTGATGGCCGAGATCACCATTGATGCGCGCGGGCATCGGTGCCCCGTGCCGACCCTGAGGTTGCGCCGTGCCATGCAGGAGGCTGAGCCCGGTGATATCCTGATCCTGCACGCTTCCGACCCGATGGCGCGGATCGACGTTCCTCATTTTCTCAGCGACCTGCCTGCCGATCTGGCCAGTGTCGAGACGGCCGAGAACGGCGACCTCAGCTTTCGCATCATATTGACCGGGCGCTTGCGGTGAGACAGCTCCAGCTCGGTGGCCAGGGCGCCGCCGAAGAACACCGCGTTCACATTCCACGACAGCCAGATCAGCATCACCACTATGGCACCGACCGAGCCGTAGGTGGCACCCAGCTCCACTACCTGCTCCACGTAGATCGCGCACAGCCATGATGCGACCAGTGACAGAAGCGTAGCAGTCACCGCCCCGGTGACGGCCGGCCCCCACGCCACGCGGCCTTCGTGGGACATGGCATAGCGATAAAGCCCGCAAAGCCCCAGCGTCAGCCCTCCCGCAGCCCACAGCCATTCGGTCAGGCTGGCGATACCATCGACGCCGTTGGTCGGCATGGACCGCTCCAGCACGCGCGAGACCACCACCATGCCCGAAATCACCGTGAACAGCAGAAACGCCACCACGGCCACGATCAGGGCCAGCAGGTTGAACTTCAGAAAGCTGTGAGAGCCCTCGTCCTCGCCATGGATGAGATTCAGACCGGCCAGCAGCGCCTTGAAGCCGCGATGGGCGGCATAGGCACCGATGACCAGCGCGACGGCGCTCTGGGCAGAAACGGTGCGCGCCGAGGCTTCGGACAGCCGCCGCACCTCGTTCTCGAAGATGTCGCGCGCCATCACCGGCACCAGATCGGCCAGCGCTGCGGCCTGCTCGGTGATCTGGCCCGTGCTCAGCACCACCTTGAGCGCCCCGATCAGCAGGGCGATAGCGGGAAAGATCGCCAGCAGGGCAAAGAACGACACCCCGCCGGTGTAGAGCATCACATCACGCCCCCATACGCGCCGGAACGAGCGCCCCATCAGGCGCAGGAAGCGGATCATGTAGGGCAGAGCCTGCCGCAGACGTGATTTCACAAGGCACTCCGTCGGATCGGACACCCCAAGGCGTCTTTCCCCAGTCGATCTGTGGGCTTTGCCTACGCGGACGTTGGCGACTCTGGCAACAGTGTTTATGGTCCGCTCGGCTCCGGTTCGGGGCTGATCTGGGGGCGCGCAGGCCGAGCGCGTAAAGGTTGTCAGCGTGGTTTCCATCGCCCGCGTTCTTCTGATTGCGTCTTCTGACGAGGCGGCAGGACCGCTTTCGTCGGGCCTCGACGCGCTGGGCTGGCGCACGCTCACGGCCTACAGCGTCGATGCCGCCATTGCCGCCCTGTCGGACATGAACATCGAGGCGGTCGTGCTCGATCTTTCCGACGCATCGCTGATCGAGGCCACCGACGCCGTGCGTGAAGCAGCGGGCGCGCGCAGGCTCGCCATGGTGGGCTTCAACGCCGGCGAGGGCGCTGCGGCGGGCATTCATGTTCTGGACCTGTGCATGGCAGGCATGCCCCATCCGGCCCAGCTGGCCCTGCGTCTCGAGCAGCTTGTGCGTGCCGCCGTCACCGAGGAAGAACTGCTGGTGCGAAGGGCCACCTTTGCCGAGCATGGTGCCAGCCTGGCCGATCCCCACAGCGACACCGCGCCCATCCGGGTGCTGGCCGTGGGCGCGGCGGACCGGCGCTTTCTGGCCCTGTCCAATGCGCTGAACGATCTGGGTGCCGTGACGGTGGCGGCCCTGACCCCTTACACCGCATTCGACTATCTGCACGAAAGCGCCTTCGACGCCGTGGTCCTGTGGGGCGCCAGCGACCACACACAGGCCCTGTCCATCGCGACGGGCATGAAGCGCAACACGCGCCTCTATCACATTCCCTCGGTGCTTTATCTGAGGCGTCCCGAAGACCTCAATCTGTCGGAAATCTACAACCGCGGCATCAGCGACGTGGCCACGGTCGAGACGTCAGAGGCCGAGACCGCCGCGCGGATCATGACCCTGGCACGCAGCTATCGACGCCAGCAGGCGACGCGGCGCGCCCTCGATCAGGCGCGCGGTTCGGGCCTGATGGACAAGACAACGGGGCTTTTCACCCTGCCGCTCTTCGCCGCCCATCTCTCCAGCCTGACACGCAGTGCGCGCGAGCGGGGGCGCACCTTGTCGGTCGCCGTGCTCAAGGTCAGCGACAGCCCCGAGGTGGCCAGCGCCCGCAGGGGCGGCTGGCTGGGCCGTGCCATGCCCCAGATCGGTGCCATGATCTCGCGCCTGGTCCGCAGCGAGGACACGGCCGCACGTCTGTCCGAGGAAGTGTTCGCCCTCGCCCTGCCCGCCACGCGCGAGGGCGCCGCGCGCCTTGCTGCCGAGCGCATCGCTGCGGTCATCGGCTGCACGGCCTTCGATGCAGGCGAGGACAAGCCCCCGTTCGTGGTCGAGCTGGTGACGGGCGTCGCTGAGATCCGCCCCGGCGAAAGCGCCAGCGAGCTTCTGGAGCGCGCCGCTGCAACGCTCGCCGCCCCCACAGCCGCCGCCGAAGCCTAGCAGGCCCGTTCACGCGGCGCTGCCCTTGCGCGCCACGCCCGCGAGGGCGGTCATGATGCGCTCTGCCGCCTGAAGCCGGTCGGCGCTGCCGGGCCAGTCGCCCATGACGACGACCTTCTGATCGGGCCTGATCTTCCAGGCGGCAGGCGCACGCTGGATCAGGCCCACCAGACCTGCAGGGTTGGCAAAGCGATCCTCGCGGAACGCCACGACCGCGCCCTTGGGCCCCACATCAATGCGCGCCACATTGGCCTCCCGGCACAGGGCCTTGACGCCCAGGATGCGGATGAGCTGCTGCACCTCGTCCGGCAGGGGGCCGAAACGGTCGATCAGCTCTGCGGCCAAGCCCTCGCGATCGGTCGCCGCTTCCGCTTCCGATAGCCTGCGATAGAGCGACATTCGGACGTTGAGGTCGGGCACATAGGCCTCGGGGATCAGCACCGAGGCCCCGACATTGATCTGGGGCGACCAGCCGCGGTCCACGACGTCATCACCCTGCTCGCGCAAGGAATTGACCGCATCCTCCAGCATCTGCTGATACAGCTCGACGCCAACCTCGCGGATGTGCCCGGACTGCTCGTCGCCCAGCAGATTGCCCCCGCCGCGAATGTCCAGATCGTGACTGGCCAGCTGGAACCCCGCGCCCAGACTGTCGAGCGATTGCAGGACCTGCAAGCGCCGCTCGGATGACAGGCTCATGCTCCGGTCGTTCGGCGTGGTCAGATAGGCAAAGGCCCGCACCTTGGAGCGCCCGACCCGTCCGCGGATCTGATAGAGCTGGGCGAGGCCGAACATATCGGCGCGGTGCACGATCAGGGTGTTGGCGGCCGGGATGTCGAGGCCGGACTCCACGATGGTGGTCGAGACCAGCACGTCATACTGCCCCTCGTAGAAGGCGGTCATGACCTCCTCGAGGCGGGTGGGTGCCATCTGGCCGTGGCCGACGACGAACTTCACCTCGGGCACCTGCTCGCGCATGAACTTCTCGATGTCCGGCAGGTCCGAGATGCGCGGCACGACGAAATAGGTCTGCCCGCCCCGGAACTTCTCGCGCAGCAGCGCCTCGCGCACCAGCACCGGATCCCACGGCGTGACATAGGTGCGCACGGCCATGCGGTCGACCGGCGGCGTGGCAATCAGCGACATCTCGCGCAGGCCCGACAGGGCCATCTGCAAGGTGCGTGGAATGGGCGTGGCCGTCAGGGTCAGCATATGGACGTCCGCACGCAGGGCCTTGAGGCGCTCCTTGTGCTTGACACCGAAGTGCTGCTCCTCGTCGACGATGACCATGCCCAGATCGGCAAAGCCGACCTGCTCGGACAGGACTGCGTGGGTGCCGACCACGATCTCGATGCTGCCGTCCTTGAGGCCTGCGCGGGTTTCTGCGGCATCCTTCGCGCTGACCAGGCGGGAGAGGTGGCGCACCTTGACGGGCCAGCCCCGGAAGCGCTCCTCGAAGGTGCGGAAATGCTGACGCGCCAGCAAGGTTGTCGGGCAGACGACCGCGACCTGCTTGCCGGACATGGCCACCACAAAGGCGGCACGCAGGGCCACCTCAGTCTTGCCGAAACCCACGTCGCCACAGATCAGGCGATCCATGGGCACGCCGCGCGTCAGGTCCTCAAGGACATCGGAAATCGCGTTGAGCTGATCGTCGGTCTCGTCGTAAGGGAAGCGCGCGCAGAACTCGTCGAACACGCCAGAGGGCGGGTCGATGACCTCGCTGCGGCGCAGGGCACGTTTGGCGGCCAGAGCGATCAGCCCCTCGGCCATCTCGCGCAGCCGCTCCTTGGCGCGAGCCTTGCGCGACTGCCATGCAGCGCCGCCGAGCCGATCGAGCTGGGTCTCGTCCTCCGAGCCTCCATAGCGCGTGAGAAGGTCGATGTTCTCGACTGGCAGATAGAGCTTCGCCCCGCCGTGATAGGCCAGCTCGAGACAGTCGTGGGGCGCATCCTGCACAGACAGGGTTTTCAGCCCGTCATAGCGGCCGATGCCATGCTCAAGGTGCACCACCAGATCGCCGGTGGTAAGCGATGAGGCCTCGGCGATGAAGTTGGTGGCCCGCTTGCGCCGGGTGGGCCTCGCCAGTCGCTCGCCGAGGATGTCGGTCTCGGAGATGACCGCCAGATCGTCGGTGACAAAGCCCTGATCGAGGGGAAGAACGCCGCGCAGGAACAGGCCGGGATTGGCCGCATCAAGGTCCGCGCCATCCCTGACCTGGACCACGGGAGACAGGCCATGATCGGTGAGCATGAGGCCCAGCCGCTCTGACGCCCCTTCAGAGAATGACGCGAACAGAACCTTGCGCCCGGCCTCCTGATGGCCCTTCGCGTGGGCGGCCACGGCCTCGAACAGGTTCACGCTGTCCTGGGCGCGCTCACCGGCAAAGCTGTAGCCAATCCGCCCGCCTGCATCCTCACCCTCGCCCGAGGGCGCAAAAGGCGAAAGCTGGTGGACCTGATGGGCGATCAGGGCTTCATGCCAGCGGGCGTCATCGAGATAGAGCGCATCCGGTTCCAGAACCCGGTGGCCTGTGCTGCCCTTGACCGGGCTCGCCTCCTTGCGCGCCTGATAGGCATCGAGAATGAGGGCATGGCGCTCCTTGCGCGCCTGCTCGCCCTGATGGTCGATATAGATGCTACTGCCCTCGGGCAGATAGTCGAACAGGGTTTCGGTGGCGGGATAGAACAGAGGCAGCCAGTGCTCCATACCCTGACGGCGCGCGCCCTCGCTGACCGTGACATAGAGCGGATCGTCTCCCGCAGCGCCGAACCTGGCCAGATAGCCGCGGCGAAAGTTCGAGATGGTCTCGGCACTCAGCAGCACTTCAGAGCTGGGCAGGAAGCTCACGCCATCCTGCGATCCTGTCGATCGCTGGGTGGCCGGATCGAAGGTGCGAACGCTCTCCAGCGTATCGCCGAACAGGTCGAGCCGCACGGGCTGCTCGCTGGAGGGCGGAAAGACATCGATCACCCCGCCACGGCGCGCATATTCGCCGCGATCAGAGACGGTCGAGGCACGCACATAGCCATTGGCACTGACGTAGGCCTCCAGACGGGCAAGATCGAGATCTTCGCCGACCTTGATGGAGAAGCCTGCGCCGCGCGCCACCTCGCGAGGCAAGGTCACCTGCTGCGCGCCCGCCACAGTGGTGACCACGATCAGGGGATGGCTCTGCTCTTTCAGCAGGCGGGCCAGGGTTGCCACGCGCGCGGCCAGAATGCCTGCGGTGGGGCTGAGCCGGTCATAGGGCTGCACGTCCCAGGCCGGAAAGGACAGACACTCCACATCCGGCGCAAAAAAGGCCAGGGCGCGGCTGAGCGCCTCGGCGCGGGCGAAGTTGCGTGTGACGATCAGGCTGATGCCGCCGCGTGCACGCGCACGCCGCGCGATCAGAAGCGCGTCCAGTCCCTCAGGCGCACCCGCGATCAGGGGATAGGAGGTCGCCGCATCACTGCCCGCGCTTGTGGCGCGCATCACATCACTCATCGCCGATCACACCGCCGCCTTCGCGCACGAACTGCTGGATGCGGGTCATGATGGGGCTCAGATAGGCTTCGGGCACCGGCTCGCGACCGATCACCCAGGCGTAGAGTTCCTGATCGGGCGCATCCAGCAGGTGTTCCAGCACATCAAGCTCCTCATCGCTCATGGCGCGGGCGTGCTGGTCCGTGAACGGCCCGAAGATCATGTCCGCCTCGCGAAACCCACGTCTCCAGGCCCGAAACCTGAGGCGTTTCAGACGCGCATCGTCATCGGCCACGGTGATTCCCCGCTCCGCTAGGGGGTTGAAATGAGCGCCTCACATAGTCCCTCGATGCGCCCAAGGCCAGCGACTCCATGGCCGTTCAAACCCGCAGGAAGGCCCGCCGATCCCGCCGCGCGCACCGATTTTCCGATCCGGGCCAACAGATATAGCCACAGCCGCCCGCCCAGGGTGTAGCCTCGAGCCATGCGCCCGGAGATTCTGTTTCCCCTGTTCGCGGAGATTTCGACGCTGAAGGGCGTGGGGCCCAGGCTTGCGCCTGCGCTCGCTCACATCGCCGGTCCGGTCGTGCGTGATCTTGCGTTCCTGCTTCCGACCGGCCTAATCGAGCGCCGCCACGCCAGGGCCGGAGATATTGCCGACGGCGAGCAGGTGATCGTCGAGGTGCGCATCGACCAGCACCTCCCGCCGCCCAAGATCGGCATACCGTGGAAGGTGCGCGCCAGCGATGACACGGGCTTCGTGCATCTGGTCTGGTTCAAGGGCGGGGGAAGTCACCTCGAGCGCCTCGCCCCACCCGGTCAGGTGCGGATCGTGGCAGGCAGGGCCGAGCGCTTCAACAATCAGGTCCAGATCGCCCACCCCGACTATATTCTTGCACCCGCCCGCGCCGATGAGATTGTGCGCATTGAACCCGTCTATCCGGCCGGTCAGGGACTGTCGGCGCGCGTGGTGCGGCGCTTCGTTCACGAGGCCCTGTCACGGGTTCCCGATCTGCCCGAATGGCAAGACCCGCTCTGGCTGGAACGGCAGGGCTGGCCCGGCTGGAAAGCTGCGCTGAGCGAGGCGCACAACCCCGCTGGCAGCAGCAGTCTCGATCCGCGCAGCCCGCCGCGCGCACGACTGGCCTATGACGAGCTTCTCGCTCACCAGCTTGCCTTGCAGGCCCGCCGCTCCGAGCGCGTGGCCCAAAGTGCGCCGGTCATCACGCCCTCGGATACGGCTGCGCGGCTTGAAGCGAATCTGCCCTTCACCCTGACGCGGGCCCAGATCGACGCCATCGCCGAAATCCGCGCCGACCTGATGAGCGGTCAGCGCATGGGACGACTGCTGCAAGGCGATGTGGGCAGCGGCAAGACGATCGTGGCCGCCGTCCTCATGGCCGATGCCGGCGAGAGCGGCTTTCAGGCGGCCTTGATGGCTCCCACCGAGATTCTCGCGCGCCAGCACGCCGAGCGGCTTCTGCCCCTGCTGGAACAGGTCGGCGTGCCGGGACTGCTGCTGACCGGACGCGACACCCCGGCACGGCGGCGGGAGAGCCAGCGACGCATTCATGCCGGTGAGGTTCAGGTGGTGATCGGCACCCATGCGCTCTTTCAAGATGACGTTAGCTTTTCAAGCCTCGGGCTTGTCATCATTGATGAACAGCATCGTTTTGGCGTCAGCGAGCGTCAGCGCCTGCTGGCCAAGGGTGAGGGTGTGCACCTGCTGTCCATGTCGGCGACTCCCATCCCGCGCACCTTGGAGCTGACCCAGTTCGGTGACATGGAGGTGTCGCGCCTGACAGAGAAACCGCCGGGTCGCCAGCGTATCGCCACCGCAGCCCTGCCGCTGGAGCGGATCGGGGAGCTGACCGAACGGCTGAAGTCGGCTGCAGCCTCCGGGGCGCAGGCCTACTGGATATGCCCGCTCATCGACGAGTCCGAGACTACGGATGTCGCAGCCGCCGTGGCGCGCGCGGATCATCTTCGGCAGGTCAGCGGCCTGCGCGTGGGCCTCGCCCATGGTCGCATGGCCGGTCCCGATCGCGACAGCGTGATGCAGAGTTTTGCCGATGGCCGCCTCGATGTGCTGGTGGCGACCACCATTGTCGAGGTGGGTGTGGATGTGCCGCGCGCCACCATCATGGTGATCGAGCACGCCGAGCGCTTCGGCCTCGCCCAGCTTCACCAGCTTCGCGGGCGCGTCGGGCGCGGATCTGACCGCAGCGCCTGCATCCTGCTCTACGGACAGCTCAGCGACGTGGCCAGACAGCGGCTCGACATCCTGCGCCAGAGCGACGACGGCTTTCACATCGCTGAGGAAGACTTTCGCCTGCGCGGCGGAGGCGACCCGCTGGGCCTGCGCCAGAGCGGCTTCCCCGCCTACAGATTCGCCGACCCCATGGTGCACCGCGATCTGATGCTGGCAGCCAGCGACGACGCACGCCTCATCAGCCAGATGGGCGAGCGGCTGCCCGCCGAACGCCGTCGCGCCCTGGCCAATCTCTCGGCCCTGTTCGACTGGCGCCCCGAGCGTTCCGACACGGACTGAAGCAAAGCGCGAACCAGCGGGTAGCGTTTCGCAACGATGCCGCTAGTGTAGCCCTTCGCGCTCATTCAGACGGTGCCCACCATGGCTGATCTCGAAACCTTCCGACAGGAAACCCGGCTCTGGCTGGAGCAGAACTGCCCGCCCGAGATGCGCACGCCCGTGCTCTCAGAGGAAGACTACTGCTGGGGCGGTCGCAAGTGGCAGTTCCGCTCGCCCGGCGAGAAGCTGTGGCTGGAGCGCATGGCCGCGCGCGGCTGGACGGCGCCCGAGTGGCCCCGCGAATATGGCGGCGGCGGCCTCAGCCGCGAGGAAGCCAAGGTTCTGGCCAGCGAGATGCGCCGCATCAAGGCCCGCCCTCCTCTTGCCAGCTTCGGCATCTGGATGCTTGGCCCTGCCCTGCTGGCCTTTGGCACCGAGGAGCAGAAACGCCGCTTCCTGCCGCCGATCGTGCGCGGCGAGATTCGCTGGTGTCAGGGCTATTCCGAGCCGGGCGCAGGCTCGGACCTCGCCGGCCTCAAGACCCGTGCGGAGGATCGCGGCGATCACTGGATCGTCAATGGCCAGAAGGTCTGGACGTCCTACGCCGACAAGGCCGACTGGATTTTCTGTCTGGTGCGCACCGATCCCGAGGCCCCCAAGCACCTGGGCATCTCTTTCGTGCTGTTCGACATGGAGACGCCCGGCGTCTCCACCCGCCCGATCACGCTGATCTCGGGCAAGTCCCCCTTCTGCGAGACCTTCTTCGATGATGTGCGCGTCGAAAAAGAGAACCTGATCGGCGAGTTGAACCGGGGCTGGGACGTGGCGAAATATCTGCTGGCCCACGAGCGCACCATGATCGGGGCCATGGGCGAGGGCCTCGATTTCCGCCCACTGGGTCAGGTCTGTGCCGACAGTCTGGGAGCGGATGCGCAAGGCCGCCTCGACGACCCGATCCTGCGCGCGCGCATCGCCGAGTTCGATGTCGACGCCGCCGCATTCCGTCTGGCCATGGAGCGCACGGGCGACATGGCTCGGGCCGGTCAGGCGCACCCTGCCCTGTCATCCATGCTGAAATATTACGGCTCCGAGCTGAACAAGCGCCGCCACGAGATTCTGATGGCCGCTGGCGGCTCTGACGCGCTGGAGTGGTCAGGCGAGCGCTCAAACGATGGCCGCCGGGCCAAGGCCTGGCTGCGCACCAAGGCCAACTCCATCGAGGGCGGCACCTCGGAAATCCAGCTCAACATCATCGCCAAGCACCTGCTGCGACTGCCCGGAGCCTGATCCATGCCTCTCATGCTCAATGACGAACAGCAGATGCTGGCCGAGGCCGCAGACGGCTTCGTGCGCGAAAATGCCCCCGTGGCGCACCTGCGGGCCCTGCGCGACAGGGACGATGAGCGTGGCTACGACCCTGACCTGTGGACACGGTTTGCGCAGATGGGCTTTGCGGGCGTGCTCGTGGACGAGACCCATGGCGGATCGGGCCTAGGCGCGGTCGAGGCGGGCGTGATCGCCGAGGCGCTGGGCCGGACCCTTGCGCCCACGCCCTATTTCTCGACAGGCGTTCTTGGAGCGCACCTGATCAGCGCGCTCGGCAGCGAGGCCCAGCGCGAGCAGTGGCTCTCGTCCATCGCATCGGGCGAGGCGCTGATTGCCATGGCCATTGACGAGCACACCAAGCACAGGCCGCAGGCCACAGCCTTGGGCGCACGCCCGTCGGGCAACGGTTTCGTGCTCGACGGCAGCAAGACCTTCGTTGTCGACGGCCACGTTGCCGATGCCGTGGTGGTGCTGGCCCGCACCTCCGGCGAAGCCGGCTCAGCCCACGGCCTCAGCCTGTTCCTGGTCGATCCCGCAACCTCGGGCGTGGGCATTGAGCGAACGCGCATGGTCGACAGCCACAACGCCGCGCGCATCACCTTCGACAAGGTGCAGGTGGCGGGCGATGCCCTGATCGGGCCGCTCGACGAGGGACTTTCAGCCCTGCAACCCACCCTCGATACCGGGCGCGCCTGCATCAGCGCCCATCTCAACGGCATCAGCGCGGAGTGCTTCGAGCGCACCATGGAGTATCTGCGCACGCGCCAGCAGTTCGATCGCCCCATCGGCAGCTTTCAGGCCCTGCAACATCGCGCGGCGCATCTGTTCACCGAGATCGAGCTGTCGCGCGCCGCCACCCTCGCCGCCCTCCAGCGCCTCGATCAGGATGCAGACAGCGCTGCGGCAGACGTCGCCATCGCCAAGGCCAAGGCCGGGCGCGTGGCCGAACTGGCCGTGCAGGAAGCGGTGCAGATGCACGGCGGCATCGGCATGACCGACGAGCACGACATCGGCCTGTTCATGAAGCGGGTGCGCGTCGCCCAGGAATGGCTGGGCGATGCGGCCTGGCACACCGAGGCGCTGGCGCGCCGTCACGGCTATTGAGGGCGCGCGGGTCTCAGCCCCGGCACGCCGCCACGAAGTTCGCGGCCAGCTCGCCTGTCAGCCCCGGCACCGGGCCCTCGCTCTGGGCACCGTAGGACAGGCCGATCTCGCCGCCGGCTTCCAGCCGCTGCAACAGGTCATCGGGGGCGTCGCCATTGGCCAGCACGCCGCTGGAACGCGACGACTCGAGGTCAGCGACAAAGGCATAGACCTCATCGCCCACGCCGACGCTCATGCGGTCCTCGCTGGCGATGGGCTCGAAGCGCTCGCCCACCACCTGTATCCGCGCAGGGCCTGACAGGCAGGTCAGGCGGATCAGGGGCGTGCCATCATCGCTCGCATAGGACACAGAGGGGCCCATGCTGTCGGCGCTCCAGCCGGTGCGCGCGGGCGGCTCGGGCGGGTCTTCATCCACCGGCGCCTGGGGCGCCTCGCACGCGACAAGCACCGTGCAGGCCATGGCAGTCATCATGCTGGCGGGGCTGGCCCACTTCGCTGCGGATAGTCTCATCGTCATCTCATCATCTGCGGGACTTCGCACCCGGCGCAGAACATCGCGCCGCACCCGGAGCACCATGATCCCTCGCTGAAAGCCCCCTGGCCGGAGGCTGAAACTTATTTGTCGGGCAGGCTTGCGCCGCGCATACCGGACCACCCCACCTGATGACGCCAAACGCGCGCGCCGACGTCAGGCCCGGATCACGGCGCCAGCAGCCTATTTCGGTGCTGGCGTGCTCTGGCCTGTGCAGCTGTTGCGACACCTGTGCCAGCGCTGGCGACAGACGTCCTCATTGCTGGTCCGAGCACGGGTGCAGCGTTGGAAGGGCGCGTTGCACTCCTGCATGCACTGTCGCTGTGCCGGCGTCGGCTGTGCAGGCGTTTGCTGGGCCATGGCGGCATAGGACGCGGCGAATACTCCGGCACCCATGCAGGCTGCGATGCAGAAAGCGGCGAGCCTACCTCTTGACGTCATCGTGTCCTCCCTCGTGACGTTTTCTCCCGTGGCTACAATGCGCTCATTTTTCGATCTGCGCCAGTTTGTCGCAGAAACGCGCCGGAGAAGACGCCGCGAGGCCTACAGGCGCGTGCGGATCGCCCACAGTTCGGGGAAGCAGCGGCGCTCCAGGGTGCTCATCAGATAGCCCACCCCGTCCGTGCCGCCTGTGCCGCGTCGCCGGCCGATGATTCGCTCGACCGTGACGACGTGCTTGTGCCGCCAGGTGAGCAGAGCATCGTCGAGATCGACCAGCTTCTCGGCAAGCTGATAGAGCGCCCACCATCGCCCGGTGTCGGCATAGACGCTCATCCACGCATCCTCCACGGCCGGGTCGGACACATAGGGCTGGCTGACATCGCGCCGGATCACATGATCGGGCAGGCTGAGGCCCTGGGCATGAAGCTGGCGCAGGGTCTCGTCGTATAGGCTGGGTGCCTCGATGGCCTGGCGCAGGGCGGCAAGCGCGTGAGGCCTTGCGGTGTGATATTTCAGGAAGCGCGCGTCCTTCAGGCCCAGCATGGCCTCGACCGTGCGGAACTGGTCGCTCTGAAAGCCCGAACTGGTGCCCAGCTCGCCTCGAAAGCGCAGATAGTCCGCAGGCGTCATGGTCGAGAGGATGTCCCAGCTCTGCGTCATCACGCTCTGGATGCGCGACACACGCGCCAGGCTCTTGTAGGCCGGCACCAGATTGCCCTCACGCACAAGCCGCATCGACAGGCTCAGTTCGTGCAGGATCTGCTTGAGCCACAGCTCCTTGGTCTGGTGGATGATGACGAACAGCATCTCGTCATGCTCGGCGCTCAGCGGTTTCTGCTGATCCAGCAGGGCGTCGAGCGACAGGTAGCTGGCATAGGTGATCTCGCGCGGGGCGTCGGGCGTCTGGGTCATGACCCGTCTTAGCGCGAGCAGGCCCTATCCGACCAGACGCGGCACCAGGCCGTGCTCGCCCGGACAGCTCAGCGCGTGCACGCGCAGGTCGGCTTCCCCGATTGACAGGCCTGCGACAGCCAGAGCCTGTCCGACAAGGGCATCGAGCACCGGCCCCAGCGGCGCCACCAGCAGTTCGAGCGCGCGCGCCAGATTACCAAGGCCGAGCCCCAGCCCCACCACATTGACCTCGATCTCCATGCGTCCCAGCAAGCTGGCGATCAGGCCCGATGCGGCCTGCTGCACGGACACGCGCTTTACTCTCTGCTCCTCGATGTCACGGCCATTGAAGCTGAGCGTCTGCCAGCGCAGGTCAGAGACCGATACGTCCGCCTGCGCGCGTATGCTGACCAGACCGGCGACGGACATCAGCGTGGCCCGCTGCACGGCCACCTCGCGCGTGAAATCGGCCAGGTGGCGCGTATCGACATCGCCGAGCCGCGCCCGCGCCAGGCCGGGGCGCGCCTCCAGCCTGACCTGCCTGCCGCCATCGCAGCTCAGGGCACCCAGCCTCGCCTCCGATGCCGCCAGCTCGACCAGCAGCGGCAGCCTGACCTGCGCCAGGCCCGCCAGCTTCTGCGAAGTCAGGGCCGTGATGAAAAGGCGCGCCTGGGCCGTGCGGATCACCGGGGTGCCGTCCGCGCTCACGGTCATCCAGGGCGAGCGGTTGGGGCGCTCGCCGATGGCAAGTACAATCTGGGTGTCGGCCAGTCCAGTGTGTGCGCCCGTCGCCAGCGCCACCTGCCGCGATCCGGCCGCGACCTCGATCATCGCACTGGCAAGATCAAGGGCCGAGACCCTGACAGCCGGGCTGTCGCGCAGGCTTCCGACGCTCGCATCGAGCACGTCGACCATGCGCACGCTCCGGTCCGCCACGGCGGCGCGGGAGAGGCTGCTCAGTGCGCTGGCGGCCCTGCCCTGAGCCAGAGTCTCGAGCACCCCCAGAGCCCGTGCCAGGGAAATCTCCCCGCTCATCACGGCACTGTCGGATGCCAGGTCGAGGTTCATCTCGCTGGCCAGGGCATCGAAATAGTCCAGCAGACTGATGTCGGCACCGGCCAGGGCCTGATAGTCCATGACCGTCAGAGAGACGCGGCTGCCCGTCAGTTCGCTCAGCACACTGTTGGCCAGACCCCCGTCGAGGCGTGCAAGACGCGATCCGATCGAAAAGGCCGCTTCGGGTCTGGCAAGGCTGACGCTGGCGCGCGCGCGGCGCTCGATCATGACGCTGTCCCGGCCCAGGACCAGCGCGCCAAAGTACAGCCTTGCAGGTGCGCGCAGGCGCACCTCGGCGGCATTGGGCGCGTCGGCATCGGGCGTGAAACGCTCCGTCGGTGCCAGCCGGGCATCGGCACGATAGAGCCCGGCCTGCACGCTCATGACCTCGACCCCGGCCAGATTGGCCTCGGCGGTGGCCCGTGCAGCGCGCTCATGACGTCCGAGATCGCGCGCGGCGGCCAGAGCCGAGAGATCGGCCGCCGATTGCACCTTGCGGGCATGAAAGGCCACGGCCCCAAGGTCGGTCGCTACCGCCACCACCAGGCAGAGCAGGCCAGCCACAAGCGCCCCCATCACCGCCGTGGCACCGCGCGTGTCGCACCAGAAGCGCTTGCGCGAGACGCTCATCAGTAGCCTCCGGTACGCACGACAGCGGTGCGGACGATGTGCTCCGGCGGCGGGGGCAGCATGACGGCAAACGCCTGCAACGGGTGGGCGCTGGCTGCATAGCGAAGCTGCACGCTGATACTCTCGGCATCACTAGCCACGCTGACCTCTATCCCCTCGGGATCGAGCCCCATGGCGCCACTGCCCGCAGAGCGGACATAGCCATGCACTAGTCCTTGCCGCTCATCTTCGGAAAGGCCCGCGATGGCGACCCGCGCCGCATCGGACGCCAGCATCTGGAGACTCTGCGCCATCCAGAACCAGCTGCCATAGACGATGATGGCAAAGACCAGCACCAGCATCAGCGGCGCGATCAGGGCGAACTCGACCGCCGACGCGCCCTTTTCGCAGTGCGTCATGCGACAGCACCCGATGGCGCTGTCCGTGCTGGCGCAATGCCCCCGATGATGCCCCACGCGACGCCCTCCTTCGCCTTCAGGGTGCAACAGTGCCAGCATCGCGTTAAACGCGAGTAAATCGTCAAAACACTCGCATTGGATGTATTCTGCCGAGCTGAAACTTTATGCCCACGCACGCGGTTGTCGGCGTGCAGGCGGGTCGGAAACGGCCAGTGCCAGCTGATTTACACTGCCATGGAAGGGATACAGACATGGGCTCCGACATCGATCACGACATCAAGGTTCTCAACGGCCTGATCGAAACGACGCTTGATTCCGCCGACGGCTACGCGGAAGCAGCCAAGGAAACCGACAACACCGCCCTGCGCTCTCTGTTCGAGAAGCGCGGCTCCGAGCGCCGTCAGGTCGCCAGCGAGCTTCAGAGCAAGGTGCGCGCCCTGGGCGGAGAGCCCGAGGACGACGGCACCGTTCTGGCCAAGGCCCACCGCACCTTCCTCAGCGTGAAGCACGCCGTGCTCAAGGACGAGCAGGCCGTCATCAACTCGGTCGAGAACGGCGAGGACTTCATCAAGGACAAGTATGAGAAGGCGCTCAAGGACGACGACCTGACGCCCGCCACGCGCAGCTTCATCTCCAGCACCTATCCGGTGATCAAGGACGGCCACGACCAGATGCGCGACATCAAGCACGCCATGCAGGGTCATTCCTGAGCGCCTGCGGACTGAACCGTCCATGACGCAGCAAAAAAAAGCCCCGGTCTGACGACCGGGGCTTTTTCACATTCCTGAAGGAGGCCTTACTCGGAAGCGTCCCCGGCCGCGGTGGTGTCCACATCGCGGCGCTGCTGGCGCTCGGCGATACGGGCGGACTTGCCGCGACGGTCACGCAGGTAATAGAGCTTGGCGCGGCGCACGATGCCGCGACGCTTGACCTCGATGGACTCGATGTTCGGCGACAGGATCGGGAACTTGCGCTCCACGCCCTCACCGAAGGAAATCTTGCGGACCGTGAAGGTCTCGTTGATGCCCGTGCCCGCGCGCGCGATGCAGACACCTTCGAAGGCCTGGACGCGCTCGCGCTCGCCTTCCTTGATGCGCACGTTGACGCGAAGGGTGTCGCCGGGGCGGAAATCGGGCAGGGTGCGCCCTTCAATCAGCTTGGCCTTTTCTTCGGCCTCGATCTGCTGAACGATATTCATGTCATCTCTCCTCGGGCTTCAGTCGCCCTTTGCCTGTAAGTTGGCGAGGTGGCGTTCCCATAGATCGGGCCGCCGCTCCCGCGTCGTCTGCTCCCGCTGCTGCTGTCGCCAGTCGGCCACCTTGCGGTGATCGCCCGACAAAAGAACCTCGGGAATATCGACCCCTTCAAACGTCCGCGGCCGTGTAAACTGCGGGTGCTCGAGAAGCCCATCTTCAAAACTCTCACTGCTGAGGCTGTCGGCCTGACCCAGCACGCCGGGTATCAGCCTGACACAGGCCTCGATCGCCACCATGGCCGCCGCCTCGCCTCCGGCAAGAACGGCATCGCCGACGGCGATCTCCTCGAACCCGCGCGCATCCAGCACGCGCTGATCCACCCCCTCGAAGCGCCCGCACAGGACGATCAGTCCCGGTGCCTGCGCCCATTTCCTGACACGTGCCTGGGTCAGGGGCCTGCCCCGGGCACTCATGTAAAGCCGTGGCCGCTTGCCGGTCTCGAAGCTGTCGAGCGCGCGGGCCACCACATCGGCTTTCAGCACCTGTCCGGGGCCTCCGCCCGCGGGGGTGTCGTCGAGAAAGCCGCGCTTATCGTTCGAAAAGTCGCGAATGTCCACAGTTTCGAGTGACCACAAGGCCTTTTCGCGCCACGCGGTGCCGATCAGCGAAACGCCGAGCGGGCCGGGGAACGCCTCGGGGAACATGGTCAGGACGGAAACCGCATAGGTCATCGGACAGCGCTTCTAGCGCCGTGGCGCGTCCGTGGCGAGAGCGCACAGGCGGTGCGGCCCAATGAGCCCCTGTCTGGCGGATCGCCCGCGTTTGCACTATATTGAAGGTGTCCGGGTTCGCCCGGACTATGGAGATAAACGCGCGCATAATAAGCGGACCGGACCCGGGTGCGATTCCCGGCGGCTCCACCACCATTCTTTCCCCCGTCCCACTTCGGGCAGGCTGGAAAGTGCGGGGCCGATCAGCATCGACGGACGTGTAAAGGCGTTGCTTTCTCTCGGCCTGACCCACCGTTTCGGGTCATTAAACTAACTGCGAACGATAACTTCGCTGGAGAAGTCCGTCTGGCCGCGTAATGCGGTCCGACAGATTTCGCATCTAAACTCCTGGGGGTTCAGATCCTCAGGCGGGGCCCGGAGGCGCCTGGCAACAGAAGCCTCCACCCTCCCCCGATTAAATTTAATCCGCTGTGACCGGCTTTGATGCGCCTGCGCCCCTTTCGCCGCAGGGGCCTCCTGTCTATTTTGCGCGGGCGGCGAACACGCCCGGCCAACGCGATCACAGGGACGGCGGCATGAAGGACGAGGCTCCGGTCGACCACCTCGGCTATCAGGACATGGCCCAGGAGGCCCTGCGCGGGGTGATCCGGGCGGCGCTGCGACGCGCGGGCGAGCCCGAGGGCCTGCCGGGCGATCATCACTTCTACATCACCTTCGTGACGCGCGCGGACGGTGTCAGCATTCCCGAGGATCTGGCCAGGGCCTATCCCGACGAAATGACCATCGTGCTCCAGCACCAGTTCTGGGATCTGGTGGTGAGCGAGACCGAGTTCTCGATCGTTCTGCAGTTCTCGGGCCAGCCCAAGAAGCTGGTGGTGCCCTATGCGGCCGTGACGCGCTTCTACGATCCCAGCGTGCAGTTCCTTCTCCAGTTCGAGCTGCCCCCACTCGCAGCACCTTCCGACAGCCCGGACGACACCAAGGGTACAGAGGCACCGGACGAGGCTTCGAGCGCCGCCGGGGACGGCGAGGATGGCGCGGCCAAGGTCGTATCTCTGGATACGTTCCGCAAAAGATGATTTGATCGGCCCACCGGTCAGCTCGCGCTCGTGCCTGCTGGCGCTTCTGGGAGGGGGCTCATCGTGTTCAATCGATTCTTGCGCCAGTCAGGGCAGCATTTCGTGCGCGCAGGCGCGGCGGCATTGGCGTGCGTGCTGGCGGTGGCTTGCACGCCCTCGCCGTCTCCGGGTGCCCATACCCACGCCGATGCGCGCTTTGCCGGCTGGACCGGCGCGGTGGTCTCGGCGGACTGGACCGACAGCGTGCGGCGCCCCATCGACGCTTTCGACAACGCCCGGCGAGACCTGACCTCGGCCTTCATCGCCGCTGGCTTCGATCAGGCAACCTTCGTCAACTATTCGCTGCGCCCGGATGTGAGACAGCCGACCACGCCGCAGCAGGCCCTCAACGGCATCGCTCAGACGGCCCGGCGCGGAACGGCAGGGTGCTTCCTCTATTTCACCTCGCACGGCTCGCCGCGCGGTATCGTTTTTGGTCCGGGCGGATTGATGGCCCCCTCGCAGATGGCCAGCCTGGTCGATCAGTGGTGCGGCACGCGTCCCACGGTGGTAGTGGTCTCGGCCTGCTATTCGGGGGTGTTCGTTCCCGCCCTGGCCGCGCCCAACCGCATGGTCGTGACGGCAGCGCGCCCGGATCGCAACTCCTTCGGCTGCAGCCAGGAAGCGACCTATCCCTATTTCGACGGCTGCATGCTCGAGGGCCTGCGCACGGCGCGCAACTTCGTCGAGCTGGCCGAGGGCGCGCGCACCTGTGTCAGCCGCCGCGAGCGCGAGGAGCGCCTGTCACCGCCCTCCGAGCCCCAGATCTCCATCGGTAGCGAGATCGCCGCTATCCTGCCTGGACTGACGTTCCGGGGCCGCTGACGCACATCAGCGGGCGCTGACCCTGATCACGATCCGCTCGCGCTCGCCCTCGACGCGCTCGACCAGCAGGCGCGCGACCTGGGCGTCGTCGTGGAAGGTATAGCCCTTGACGGCATCCAGCAGGGCCTTGGCCAGATTGTCGAGGTCCAGCCAGGGTGGTTCGCCGATGTGCTCCATGACGATGTGCACGTCGTGGTCCCCCCACGCAGCGCGGCGACCGCGCCACTCCTTGCGGAAGAACTCATAGACCAGCGGCTTGTAGTATTTCGCCTGGGTGGTCAGGCCGTCGATGACGATCTCGAGACCGCTCGCCTGCTCGCGTGCGCGCACCTTGCCCGTGCCGATCCATTCCCCGCTCATCAAAGTTCCTGCGGTCCCTTTGCCTGAAAACCTGCGCTGATCACGGGACGCGCCCGCTCCGGCCTGCGTCTTGCTCAGGGCCACGCTCGTGCTACACCCGCGCCGACGCGACCATAAGCCCCTTTGCGCGAGGCCGACACCATGAGCAGCACCCGCACCGAAACCGATACCTTTGGCCCCGTCGAGGTCGATGCCTCGCGCTACTGGGGTGCCCAGGCCCAGCGCTCGCTCGGCAACTTCCGCATCGGCTGGGAGAAGCAGCCCCTGCCCGTCGTCCGCGCGCTCGGCATCGTCAAGCGTGCCTGCGCCGAGACCAATCTGGCGCTGGGCAAACTGGATCCTTCCCTGGCCGAAGCGATCATCGCGGCGGCCAACGAGGTCATCGAGGGCAAGCTCGACGATCATTTCCCTCTGGTGGTCTGGCAGACCGGCTCGGGCACCCAGTCGAACATGAACGCCAATGAGGTGATCTCCAACCGCGCCATCGAGATTCTGGGCGGCGAGATGGGCTCGAAAAAACCGGTCCACCCCAACGACCACGTCAACATGAGCCAGTCGTCCAACGACACCTATCCCACGGCCATGCACGTGGCCTGTGCCGAAGAAGTCGTGCATCGCCTGCTGCCTGCCCTGACGCACCTTCGCGATGCTCTCCGCGCGAAATCGGACAGCTGGGCCGACATCATCAAGATCGGACGCACCCACACCCAGGACGCCACGCCGCTGACGCTGGGGCAGGAGTTCTCGGCCTATGTCCAGCAGATCACCAAGGGCATCGAGCGCATCGAAAGCACCCTGCCCGATCTGATGCAGCTGGCCCAGGGCGGCACCGCGGTCGGCACGGGGCTGAACGCGCCGGTGGGCTTTGCGCAAGGGGTGGCCGATCGCATCGCCGCCATCACCGGCCTGCCCTTCACAACCGCGCCCAACAAGTTCGAGGCCCTGGCCGCCCACGATGCCATGGTCATGAGCCACGGCGCGATCAACACGGTGGCCGCATCCCTGTTCAAGATCGCCAACGACATCCGCTTTCTGGGCTCCGGCCCGCGCGCAGGGCTGGGCGAGCTGTCCCTGCCCGAGAACGAGCCGGGCTCGTCGATCATGCCGGGCAAGGTCAATCCAACCCAGTGCGAGGCCCTCACCCAGGTCTGCGTGCAGGTGTTCGGCAATCATGCCGCCATCACCTTTGCGGGCTCGCAGGGCCACTTCGAGCTGAACGTGTTCAATCCGGTGATGGCCTATAACTTCCTGCAGTCCGTGCGCCTGATGGCCGATGCGGCGATAAGCTTCACCGACAACTGCGTGGTCGGCATCGAGCCGCGTCGCGACAACATCCAGCGTGGGCTTGAGAACAGCCTGATGCTGGTCACGGCGCTGAACGGCAAGCTGGGCTATGACACCTGTGCCAAGATCGCCAAGACCGCACACAAGAACGGCACCACCTTGCGCGAAGAAGCGGTGGGCGGCGGCTATCTGACGAACGAGGAGTTCGATCAGTGGGTGCGCCCCGAAAAGATGATCTCGCCGGGCTGAGGCGCGCCGGTCATGGCCGAGATCATCAATCTCAGGACTGTTCGCAAGCGCGCGGCCCGATCGAAGGATCAGGCCAGGGCCGCACAGAACCGTGCCCTGCACGGCCAGACGCGCGAGCAGATCACGGCCGCAAAAGCCGAGCGGGCCTCCCTGAATCGCGTCCTGGATCATGCGCGGCGCGAGGACGACGCTCCCGCCGCAGAACCCTGACGGCCTTGCGTGATCTGCATGGTTGATGCAGGCTCTAATAATGTCGATGGTGCGAGCAGGTCTGCTTTTGCTGGGTGTGATCGCATCCCTGATGCTGGGTGCCACACCACCCGTAGCGGCTGAGGTGCCATCCATCCCCTGTCATCAGGAAACCATTGCGGACGCCATAACCGTGAGCGAGGACAAGTCGCGGCAAGCTCCCGACGATCCCGGCTTATCCATCAACTTCATGGGCTGCTGCGTCATATCGGCTTGTGTTGCGACCGAGCCGACCACGCAGGCCGCTGTGTCGACCTTGATGATCACGCACAGCCCCCGCCATCGCTCTGTCGCGTGCGGACTGGACCCGATGCCTGAGCACGGTCCCCCACGGATCTGAGATCGCTGGCCCTGCATCGTTCGGGCACACAGCAAAGCGCAGACCTGTTTGGGCCTCGGACGAGGCACCGCGACGGCTTGCACCAGCGGGCAATCGTCGAGACGGGTCTTTGACACACAGCACCCAGACACAGGAGCAGATCATGTCTGCAACCCATAACGCGCGCCTGGCCGCCTTGGCGCTCGGCACCGCAATTCTGTCACTGACGAGCATCAATGCCTCGGCAGGCGAGCCGCCACGACACGCATCTCATCCCCCTCATGATCACGAACACCAGCCATCTGAAGAGGACGACCACGAAGGGCGGCATCCGCCCCACCATGACCACGACGAAGACCACACCCGCGATCATCGCATGGCGCATAACGAAAACGGGTCAGGCCACCACATGCCAAGTCCTATTGGCCCCTGGACCATCGCTCGTGATGCCTCCGGTACCAGCTGGCAGCCCGATGCTTCCCGTCATGGCGGCCTGCATTGGCAGAATGGTGACTGGTCCTTCATGAGTCACACCCTGCTCAATCTGTCCTACAGCCGCCAGAATGGTCCCCGAGGCGATCAGCAGGTCTTTGCTTCGGGAATGATCATGGGCTCGGCACGACGTGAGCTCAGCCAGGAGACGACCCTTAATCTGCGCGCCATGCTCAGCCCCGACCCCTCGATGGGGCGTGAGGGCTATCCCCTGCTGCTGGCTGCCGGCGAGACTGCGGACGGGGTCACACCGCTGGTGGACAGACAGCATCCCCACGAGCTCATCATGGAGCTTTCAGCATCGCTTTCGAGACGACTGGGAGAGAATTCTTCCGCCTATCTCTATGCGGGTCTGCCTGGCGAACCAGCATTCGGGCCGCCAGCCTTCATGCACCGTATGAGCGCCATGGACAGCCCGGAAGCACCGATCACCCACCACTGGCTCGATTCCACACACATTGTGTTCGGCGTGATCACGGCGGGATACGCGTGGAGAAATTTCAAATTCGAGGCGTCCGCCTTCAGGGGAAGGGAGCCTGACCAGAATCGCCTCGACATCGAATCGCCACGTCTGGACAGTGCAGCGTTGCGCCTGAGCTGGCTGCCGAATTCCGAGTGGGCAGTGCAGGTTTCTTGGGCTGACATCACCGCACCCGAACAGCTCCACCCAGACGATGATGAACGCAGATGGTCAGCAAGCGCTATACACACGCGTAACCTTGGAAGCGGCGGCTGGTGGTCCTCTACAATCGCCTTCGGACGTCGCATCGACGATCACGGTGAAAGCAAGGATGCTTGGCTGCTTGAGACCGCGCTTGCCCCTGACAACCGCTGGACATTGTTTGCCCGTGCGGAAAGCATCGAGAGCGACGAACTCATGCCTGGCCACGGCGGACATCATGGGGACGTCTACAGGGTCTCCAAGATTTCATTTGGCGCCATTCACGACTGGAGTATCGGCAGGCAAACTCGCCTTGGGTTGGGTGCCCTGTATGCCATCAACACCCTGCCGGATGCCCTGGCGATGTTTTACGGCCGCAGTGACCCGAGAGGCATGATGATCTTCCTCAGACTCAGGATCGACTGAGTGACCGAGTCCAGCCCGGCCGGAGCCCTCGGTTGCGGCCGGACTGGACTCACCACCAGCTAGCGACCGGCCTCGATGCGATAGGTCACGGGCTGGCCGTTGCCATCGACATCATCCCACTGCGCACCCACGGCGAGGGATTCGTCGAGCGGACGGCAATAGGGCTCGCTCGAAGGCTGGGGACTTTCGATCGTCACGCAGAGCAGCCCGGCATTCGGATCGAGCGTCCAGCGCCCGGTGATGCGCATGGCCCCTGCGCTGGCGTCCAGGGTACCGTCCTCGTTGAAGTGATAACGCACTTCCATGCCGCTATCGCTGCGCGACACCAGCGTGTTGCTGGTCAGCACATCCATGGGTGCGGCAAACGCAGTAGCCGCCGTCAGCGCAAAGACGCCGACGACAATTGAAGTCATGCAGGTTTTCATGAAACCCTCCCCTCGTTTCTCCCGGTCTGGAGGCTAGCAATACTGGCGCGGCGACTCAAGATTTCAGTCTTCGCCCAGATCAGCGGCAATCAAGACGGCATAACACTTCACTGTCATGAAACTCAGCCCATTGACTTTCCGGCGTTTTCACCTATGTCAGGGGCCACCTCGGAGCAGGACTGGCGAATCCGCGCCGCCCGCTCGCCCACGATCCGGGCGGCTCCGCGTGCTTGCTCCAAGAGTTTCATGACCGAATTCACCAAACTGGGCCTGTCCGCACACGCGCTGCAGGCCATCGCCGAAACCGGCTATACCGAAGCCACGCCCATTCAGTCGCAGGCCATCCCCGTCGCCCTCGCGGGGCGCGACGTGCTGGGCATCGCCCAGACCGGAACGGGAAAGACCGCTGCCTTCACCCTACCCATGATCGACCGGCTGTCGGCCGGGCGGGCGCGGGCGCGCATGCCCCGCGCGCTGGTGCTGGCACCGACCCGCGAGTTGGCCGATCAGGTCGGGGAGTCGTTTCGCAAATATGCCAAGGGCACGCGCCTGAGCTGGGCGCTGCTGATCGGCGGGGTGTCCATGGGCGATCAGGTCGCGGCGCTGGACAAGGGCGTCGATGTACTCATCGCCACGCCGGGGCGCCTGCTGGATCTGTTCGAGCGCGGCAAGATCCTGCTGACCGGCGTGCAGATCATGGTCGTCGACGAAGCCGACCGCATGCTCGACATGGGCTTCATTCCCGACATCGAGCGCATCTTCAAACTGACGCCGCCCCGGCGTCAGACCCTGTTCTTCTCGGCCACCATGCCGCCGGAGATCACGCGCCTGACCGAGGCCTTTCTCAAGGACCCGACCCGCATCGAGGTCAGCCGCCCGGCCACGACCGCCGACACCATCAGCCAGTTCATGACGCGCCTGCCCACCAGCGATCCCAAGGCCAAGCGCACGGCGCTGCGCGCCCTGATCGAGCGCGCGGATGTCAGGAACGGCATCGTGTTCTGCAATCGCAAGAGTGACGTGGACATCGTCGCCAAGTCGCTGAGCAAGCACGGGCTAGACGCGGCCCCCATCCACGGCGATCTCGACCAGTCGCTGCGCATGAAGACCCTGGCCAGTTTCCGGGCCGGAGATCTCAAGCTGCTGGTGGCCTCGGACGTGGCCGCACGCGGTCTCGACATTCCCGAGGTCAGCCACGTCTTCAACTACGACGTTCCCTATCACCCCGACGACTATGTGCACCGGATCGGGCGCACGGGCCGTGCAGGGCGCACGGGCGAGGCCTACATGATCGTCACGCCCCAGGACGACAAGGCGCTCGACAAGCTGCTGAAGCTGATCAAGAAAACGCCGCAAGAACTTGATCTGGATATTGACCTTCCGACCGAGTCGCGCGGGAAGCCTGCGGGTCGCAAGGCGTCAAGCCCTGAGCCCTCTGGCGCGGGTCGCACGCGCCGCGGCGCTGCCAAGAGCAGTGATGCCCCTGCCCCGGCCATGTCGGAGGCTCAAGGCACCGAGCCCCAGGAGCGCGCTGCGGAAGAAACTCGCACGCGCGCCGACAAGCCCGAAAAGAAGGCAAGCAAGCCCAGGTCGGAAAAGGCAGACAAACTCAGGGTCAACAAGGACAGTGGCGACAAGGACGGGGGCAGGGCCAGCGCAAGCAAGGCCTCGCGTTCCGGCGACAGCACCCGGGCTGGCAGTCGTGCTGACACCGCTGCGCGCGGGCGCAGTCGCGCCCAGCCCGAGCCTGTCGGTGCCTCGGCCTTTGGCTCGGCGTCCGATGTGCCCGCCTTCCTGCGACGCGGTTACTGATCCGCCCGGTTTGCGGCGATTATTCGCTGTCCGCCCGCGCGCTTAACCGCGTGTTACGAAACCCCATGCTTAGCCTTATATCGCCATAAGATAAGGCTATAGGGTGCAGGGGAGCGTTCATGGGTGCAGCCGTCCAGACCAAGATCAGGGGGCCGGAGGCCTATGCGCTCGCGCGCCAGGCTCTGGACGAGATGGAAAAGGCCCGCGTCTGGCCGACTCCCCTGAACTTCGAGCTTTGGCTGCATCATCTGGGCGACCCCCACGGGGCTCTGGCGCGTGAGCTGTCCCGGATCATCGCGTCCGGCGACACCATCACCGAAGAAGTCAGCGAGACCCTGGCGGCAGAGTATCTGCCGCGCATGCGCCTTTCCGAAGACATCTACGATGCCGGTGCGGTCCTGACGCGCGAGCTGGCCTCGGTCACCCAGGCCATAACCGATGCCCGCAATGCCCAGAGCGCCTATGGCGAGCACCTGAGCGATGCGAGCCGCAGCCTGAACGCCAGCGTCAGCGCGGATGATCTGGGCGCCATGGTCGCCACCTTGCAATCTGCCACACTGAAGGTCGCCGAGGACAACAGTGCGCTGGAGACCCGTCTGGCCGCGTCCACGCGCGAGATTCAGGTGCTGCGCGAGCATCTCGATCAGGTTCGCCGTGATGCCATGACAGACGCCCTGACAAATCTGGCCAACCGCAAGGCCTTCGACGAGGAGCTTGAGCGTCTGTGCGAGACTGCCGATCGCGAGCGCAGCCCCCTGACGCTGGCCGTGGTCGACATCGATCACTTCAAGGCCTTCAACGACACCTGGGGCCACCAGACGGGCGACCAGGTGCTGCGCTATGTGGCCAGCGTGCTGGCGCGCATCGGGCGCAGCCCGCGCGTTGCGGCGCGATACGGCGGCGAGGAATTCGCCATGATCTTCCCCGCCGAGAGCGCGCCGATCGTGTTCTCTGCCCTGGAGAGCGCGCGTACCGAGATTGCATCACGCTCACTGCGGCGCCGCTCGACCAACGAGGAGCTGGGCTCGGTCACGGTCTCGGCCGGGCTTGCCCAGCGTCAGCCACAGGAAGCGCCCGTTTCGCTGTTCGAGCGGGCCGACGCAGCGCTCTATCACTCGAAGCGCTCGGGCCGGAACCGCATCACCATCGCCGAGAGCCTTGAAGAGGCCGCATAGCCGGTCAAGGCTACGCCGGAATTAGGACCTGCGGAGCGCGCAGCACCATGAGATCGTTTCTCTTTGCCGCGGCCTACTGGGTCCTGTCGGTCGGCTACACCCTGCTGGCGGCACTGGCGGCGCTGTTTCCCGGTCGTGGGCTCGTGCGCGGCGTCATCCGGGCCTATGTACGCTCGATGGTATGGGCCATGCGCCATGTCGCGGGCATCCGTCTGCACGTTGAGGGCCGCGAGCATCTGCCCGAGGGGGCCTTCATACTCGCGTGCAAGCACCAGTCATGGGGCGACGGCTTCTGCATCTACAGCCAGTTCGACGATCTGGCCTTTGTCACGGGCGATCATCTGGAGCGCTTTCCCCTGCTTGGTACCGTGCTGCGCAAGCTGGGCGCGATCGTGGTCAATAACTGCGGCGGGATCGAAGCGCGACGCGCCCTTGCCAGCCGCGCCGCCGAAGCCCACGCCGAGGGGCGGCGCATCCTGATCTATCCCGAAGGCCATCTGGCGCGCGTGGGCGAGAAGTTCCGCTATCGCGCCGGTGTGTGGCACATGGCGCGCGATTTCCAGATGCCCGTGGTGCCCGTGGCGACCAACCTCGGTCTGTTCTGGCCTCAGCAGAGCCACCGCAAGCAACCGGGCCTGGCCACCCTCGCCTTCCTGCCCCCAATCGCGCCCGACCTGCCCAAGGCGCAGTTCATGGAAACTCTTGAGGCCGCCATAGAGCAGCGCACCGCAGAACTGGTCAGTGAGGCATCGGGCCAGCCCATAAGCCCGGCCGTGCGCGTGCCCGCCCCGGACGAGCGTGGGGTCCGCGAGACCTGAGTCTCAGTCCTCGCTGGCGGGCGTGATCGTCACGCTTTCGCCGCAGCCGCAGGCGTCGGTCTCGTTGGGATTGCGGAACACGAACTTCGAGGCAAGCGCCGTCTCCTCGAAATCGATCTCGGTGCCGATCAGGAAAAGAACGGCCTTTGGCTCGACCAGCAGGGTCACGCCCTTGTCCTCTATCACCTCGTCGAGCGGATCGATGGTGGTGGCATAGTCGAGCGTGTATTCCTGGCCTGCGCAGCCGCCGTTCTTCACGCCGATCCGCAGGCCCCGCACGGGCGTGGCAGAGCGCGCCATGATCGCACGCACGCGCTCGGCAGCCCGCTCGGTCAGGCTGACCACCCGGGGGCGGGGACGGCGCGGGCGCATGACGGTCTCGCTCATCATCGCCTCGTCAGAACATATTGAGCGCGAGCTTGGCCTCATCGCTCATCTTGGAGGGATCCCACGGCGGGTCGAATGTCAGGTTCACGCTGGCAGAGCGTACGCCTTCGACCTTGCGCACCGCATCCTCGACCCAGCCGGGCATCTCGCCTGCCACGGGGCAGCCCGGCGCGGTCAGGGTCATGTCGATGCGCACGTCCATGTCGTCCGAGACGTCGACACGATAGATCAGCCCCAGCTCGTAGATGTCGACCGGGATCTCGGGATCATAAACCGACTTCAGCGCCTCGATCAGCGCATCGGTCAGACGCGCCAGATCGTCGGGCGAGAGCGAGGCATGGGCCTGATCGTCAGGCGCGGGCGCGCCGGTCGCGCCTTGCGCTTCGAGGTCTGGGGCCTGGGACGGCTGGACTGCACTCATCGAAAGAAACTCTGGGCCTTGCTGACGGCGGCCACGAAGGCGTCCGCATCGTCGAGGGTATTATATAGGGCAAAGGAGGCGCGCGCGCTCGACGTCACGCCAAGACGCCGGGCGAGTGGCTCTGCACAATGCAGGCCCGCGCGAACGGCCACGCCGTAGCGATCAAGGATCTGCGCCAGATCGTGGGCATGGACCCCTTCCATGACAAAGGTCAGGATCGCACCCTTGCCGGGCGCCTCACCCAGCACCCTGACCCCTTCGATCGCGCCAATCCCGGACAGGGCACGCTCGTACAGCGCCTGCTCGTGCGCGTGCACAGCGGTGCGATCCATAGCCATGAACCAATTGAGAGCGGCATCGAGACCGATGGCCTCGAGGATCGGCGGCGTGCCCGCCTCGAAGCGACGGGGCACCCCGGCATAGACGATGGCATCCTCGCTGACGCTCTCGATCATCTCGCCGCCGCCCTGCCATGGCGGCAGGGACGACAGTGCCTCCTGAGTGCCATAGAGCGCGCCTATGGCCGTCGGGCCATAGAGCTTGTGCCCGGTCAGCACATAGAAATCACAGCCGATGGCCTGCATGTCCGGCTGGGCGTGCACCGCGCCCTGACAGCCATCGACCAGCACCCTCGCGCCCGCCGCATGGGCCAGACGCACGATCCTGTCGAGCGGGTTGATGGTGCCCAGCACGTTGGACATATGGGTCACGGCCACCATGCGCGTGCGCGGGCCAATGGCGCGCTCCAGCGCCGCCATGTCGAGCTGGCCGTCATCGAGGACAGGCACCCAGACAAGACGCGCGCCGCTGCGCTCACAGGCCATGTGCCAGGGCACGATGTTGGAGTGATGCTCCATCTGGGTGACGATCACCTCGTCGCCGGGCTTGAGGGCCAGCCCTGCCGCAACCAGATTGATAGCCTCGGTGCCACCGCGCGTGAGCACGATCTGCTCGGCACTGCCCGCATTCAAGAAGCGCGCGAGCGTATGGCGCACGGCCTCGAAGGCCTCTGTCGCCTCGTTTGCGAGCGTATGCAGCCCGCGATGCACATTGGCATAGGCCCCGCGCATGGCCGCGCTCATGGCTTCGATCACCACCTCGGGCTTCTGGGCCGAGGCTGCATTGTCGAGATAGACCAGCGGGTGCCCGTTGACCTGACGCGACAGGATCGGCACCTGCGCGCGCGCGGCAGCGGGGTCAAAACGGCTCATCAGAGTCTGTCCGTCAGCCATTGCCTCACCACCTCGCGGGCCTGCTCGTGTTCGATGCGCTCGACCACTTCCATGAGGAAAGCCTCGGTCAGCAGCGCCTGAGCCTCATCGCGCGGCAGGCCGCGGCTTTGCAGATAGAACAGCGCGCTCTCATCCAGCGCACCCACCGTATTGCCGTGGGCACAGCTCACGTCATCGGCATAGATCTCAAGCTCTGGCTTGGCATTGACCTCGGCGCGCTCGCCAAGAATCAGCGCGTGGTGGCCCATGCGCGCATCGGTGCCGTCCGCGCCGCGCTCGACCACGATCTTGCCCTGAAACACGCCGCGCGCCTGGTCGTGCACCACGCCTTTGGTCAGTTGCGACGTCACGCCATCAAGCCCGCTGTGGCGCACCACGCTGGTCATGTCCGCGTGGCGCGAACCCTTCAGCACATAGACGCCGTCCATGCGCACCTCGGCGCCATCGCCCGAATGGGCCAGGTGCGTCTCTGCGCGTTGCAGGCGCGCCCCGGTCATGAGCACGATCTGGTGACAGGTGCCGCCCGGCGCCACGCTCACCTTCGCCTCGCTGATTGCCGTGGCGCCCTCGCCATCCTCGGCCAGCACGATGCGCGTGAGCTTTGCACCCACCGGCACCTCGATGCTGACGCGGTTGTGGGCGAAATAGGTGGTGCCCAGCCCCTCGTGGCTCTCCAGCAAAAGCAGGTCCGCTCCGGGCTCCAGCGTGATACTGGCATGGGCGCCATGGCCCGTCCCAACGGTGTTGGAAACGAAGCGCAGTCTCAGGGTCTGCTGACCGCGCGCCTGAAAGTGACCCGTGCCTGGGGTGTGCCCGTTGCCGAACGTCATCTCCTCGCCGCCCAGTGCCCTGAACGGCCCGCCCTGCGCCACGGCGACGGGCGCCGAGCGGGAGGGCGCATCGCGCGTCATGCGCGACAGGTCGCTCCACTTCCAGGCCTCGCTGCGGCGGCTGGGCCAGGTGGACGGATCGAGAATGTCGAGTTGGGTTGTGCTCACGCCGCTGCGGGAAGGAACTTGTCGTAGCCCTCCGCCTCCAGCTCGTGCGCCAGCTCCGGTCCGCCCGAGGCGACGATGCGCCCGGCCGCCAGCACGTGCACCCGGTCCGGTCTGATGTGGTCCAGCAGGCGCTGATAGTGGGTGATCACCAGCATCGACCGATCGGGCGAGCGAAGCGCATTCACGCCCTCGGCCACGATGCGCAGGGCATCGATGTCGAGGCCGGAGTCCGTTTCATCGAGCACCAGCAGCGAGGGTTCCAGCAGAGCCATCTGCAGGATTTCCATGCGCTTCTTCTCGCCGCCCGAGAAGCCCACGTTGAGCGGGCGCTTGAGCATGTCGAAGTCCATACGCAGGGCCGAGGCCGCAGCCTTGACGCGCTTCATGAACTCGGGCGCCGACACCTCGTCCTGTCCGCGTGCGCGAAGCTGGGCATTGAGGGCGGTGCGCACGAACGTCAGGGCCGGAACGCCGGGAATTTCGACCGGATACTGAAACGACAGGAACACGCCTGCCGCCGCCCTCTCCTCGGGCTCCATGGCCAGAAGGTCGTCGCCGCGCCAGGTCACGACACCTTCGCTCGCCTCATAGCCGGGACGCCCGGCCAGGGCATAGCCCAGCGTCGACTTGCCCGCACCATTGGGGCCCATGATGGCGTGCACCTGCCCTGCGGGCACATCCAGCGACAGGCCCTTGAGGATCGGCTTGTCGCCGATGGTCACGTGGAGGTTGTTGATAGAGAGCATTGTTTCTTCTGTTTATCCAACTGAGCCTTCGAGGCTGATCGCCACCAGCTTCTGCGCCTCCACCGCGAACTCCATCGGCAGGGTCTGGAGCACGTCGCGCACGAAGCCGTTGACCAGCAGGGCCACGGCCTCCTCCTCCGACAGGCCGCGCGAGCGGGCGTAGAAAAGCTGGTCATCCGACAGGCGCGTTGTAGTGGCTTCGTGCTCCAGCTGGGCCGAGCCGTTGCGCGCCTCGATATAGGGCACGGTGTGGCTGCCGCAGTCCTTGCCGATCAGCAGGCTGTCGCACTGGGTGAAGTTGCGCACGCCCGAAGCCTTGGGATGCACCGAAACAAGGCCGCGATAGGTCGAGTCCGACCGGCCCGCCGAGACGGCCTTGGCGATGATGCGGCTTTTCGTGTTGCGGCCCAGATGGATCATCTTGGTGCCGGTATCGGCCTGCTGATGCCCGTTGGTGATGGCGATGGAATAGAACTCGCCCGAGCTGTCATCGCCGCGCAGTATGCACGAGGGGTATTTCCAGGTGACGGCAGAGCCGGTCTCGACTTGCGTCCAGCTGACCTTCGAGCGCGGCCCGCGACAGTCGGCGCGCTTGGTGACGAAGTTGTAGATGCCGCCCTTGCCGGTTTCGGGATCGCCCGGATACCAGTTCTGGACCGTGGAGTATTTCACCTCGGCATCGTCCAGCGCCACGATCTCGACCACGGCCGCGTGCAGCTGGTTCTCGTCGCGCATGGGCGCGGTACAGCCCTCCAGATAGCTGACGTAGGAGCCCCTGTCCGCGATGATCAGGGTGCGCTCGAACTGGCCGGTCTGGCTGGCATTGATGCGGAAATAGGTGGACAGCTCCATCGGACAGCGCACCCCCGGCGGGATGTAGACGAAGCTGCCATCGGAAAAGACGGCGCTGTTCAGGGCCGCAAAATAGTTGTCGGACACCGGCACCACCGAGCCCAGATACTGGCGCACCAGATCGGGATGCTCGCGCAGGGCCTCCGAGATGGGCATGAAGATCACGCCCGCCTTGGCCAGTTCCTCCTTGAAGGTCGTCACCACGCTGACGGAATCGAACACGGCATCGACGGCATAGCGCGGTGCGCCCTCGACGCCTGCCAGCACTTCCTGCTCCTTCAGGGGGATGCCCAGCTTGCGATAGGCCTCGAGGATTTCGGGATCGACCTCATCCAGCGATTTCGGCCCCGCCTTCGCCTTGGGCGCCGCATAATAGTGCAGGGCCTGATAGTCGATAGGGTCATAGCGCACGGCAGCCCAGGTGGGCTCGTCCATGGCCTGCCAGCGCTCGAAGGCCGCCAGCCGCCATTCCAGCATCCACTCGGGCTCGCCCTTCTTCTCGCTGATGAAGCGCACGATGTCGGCGTTCAGCCCTCTGGGTGCGAACTCCTGTTCGATGTCGGTGACGAAGCCGTGCTTGTAGCGCTCCAGCTCCGCAACCGTGTCGATGGTTTCCTTGACTGCGGGCATGGTGTCAGACGGTTTCCCTTGCACGCGCTTCCTGGCGCGCTCTGTGAGCGCCATAGGCGCGGGTCCAGACCTCGGCGAAACGCTGCCAGTGCTCGCGGCTCGTGCCCCAGCCGCCCGAGACGCGCACCGCGCCCAGCGCCAGAGGCTCCAGCCCCATCGCCATGAGGGTCTTGGACGGCTTGGTCTTGCCGGACGAGCAGGCCGAGCCTGCCGAGATCATCACGCCTGCCAGATCGAGGCTGATGAGCTGCTGCGGGCTTTCCCAGTCCGCCACGGCCATGAACAGGGTATTGGGCAGGCGCGGTGCGCCCTCGCCGATGATGGTCGCGCCCGCAGCGCGCACACGCGCCTCGGCCTCGTCACGCCAGAGCGCATGAGCGCCGGTCTCGTCCAGCTCGGCCATGGCCAGCTCTGCTGCCAGGCCGAAGCCGGCAATGCCCGGAACGTTCTCGGTGCCTGCGCGATAGCCGCGCTCCTGCCCCGCCCCGTGCAGGATGCGAACCGGCGCACGCCCCTCCTTCAGCACAAGGGCACCCGTGCCCTGCGGGCCGCCCAGCTTGTGCCCCGAGAGCGTCAGGCTGTCAGCGCCCAGCGCCGTCATGTCAACGGCGATCTTGCCGGCCGACTGAATGGCATCGACGTGCAGCCAGCCGCCCGCATCTCGCACCAGGCGCGCCGCCTCGGCGATGGGCTGGATCACGCCGCTTTCGTTGTTGGCGTGGTGGATGGCCACCAGTGCGGGACCGCGCTCATTGAGTAAAGCTGCCAGCTGGTCCAGATCAACGAGACCGTCTGGGCCGACGCCCACGATCTCGACCGGTACGCCGCTGTGCACGGCAGCCTCGGCGACGCATGGGTGCTCGGTGGCAGAGACGATCAGACGCTGACAGCCGCTGGCAATGGCCGAGGCCACTGCCTGGGCATTGCTCTCGGTGCCGCCGCTGGAGAAGGTCACGGCTGTAGGATCGGCACCGACCAGAGCCGCGACCTGGGCACGCGCCGTTTCAACCCGCGCCCGCGCACGGCGGCCCAGAGCGTGCACGGCATTGGGATTGCCGCCTTCGGCCAGCACCTCAGCCATCAGGTTCTGCACGGGCGGGCGGACCAGACCGCTGGCGTTGTAATCCAGATAGATCGCGCTCATGCCCTCGCCCCTTCGGACAGATCGGCAGGAGAGGCGCGGCGGGTGCGCCGCTGCACCACGTCCTCGAGGCTGACGCTCGCCAGATAGCGATGGATCTCAAGACCCAGGTCTTCCCACAGATGATGGGTGATGCACCGCTCGCCACCCATCATGCAGCCGCGCGGCGAGTCCTGACCGGCGCAGCGCGTGGCGCGGATCGGCTCGTCGACAGCCAGCACGATGTCGGCCACGGCGGTCTCGCGCGGCGGTCTGGCCAGGCGATAGCCGCCGCCGGGACCGCGAACGCTTTCGACCAGTCCATGCCTGCGCAGGCGGGAGAAAAGCTGTTCCAGATAGCTCAGCGAGATTTCCTGGCGTGTCGCGATCTCGGCAAGGGACACAGCGCGCACCTTCTCGCTCTCGCCCGCAGCGGGGCCGGAGCCATTGCGGGCCAGGTCGGCCATTGCCATCACTGCATAGCGCCCCTTGGTCGAGAGCCGCATGAAAAACCCCGTCAGAAATCGCGCGCATTCCGTGGCGTTTGTGCTAGAACCCGCCCCTTCGCAGAGGCATGGCGCAGGGGCACGGCGCGCAGGGCGGACATAGAAAGTCCGACTCGTGCGGTCAAGTATTTCCCTCCGTCTTTTGCCCCTGCCGCTTTTGCCGGTTCTTGTCGAGGTCGCCCAAAGTCCATGCCTGAAGTCATTCTGACCGGCGCATCTGGCCGTATCGAAGCCCGCTATTCTCCCGCCAAGCGCGACAATGCCCCCATTGCCCTGATCCTGCATCCGCACCCCAAGGCGGGCGGGCACATGAACAATCCGGTGGCGGTCCAGCTCTATCAGCTGTTCGTCAAGCGCGGCTTTGCGACCCTGCGCTTCAACTCGCGCGGCGTGGGCCGCAGCCAGGGCGAGTATGATTCAGGAATCGGCGAGCTGGCCGACGCAGCTACGGCACTGGACTGGCTTCAGGCCAGCAACCCGGCCGCCAGCCAGACCTGGGTCGCGGGCTATCAGTTCGGCGCCTACATCGGCATGCAGCTGCTGATGCGCCGACCCGAGACAGACGGTTTCATCTCGGTCTCGCCGCCGACCAACATGTATGATTTCAGCTTCCTTGCGCCCTGCCCGGCCTCTGGCCTGTTCCTGCATGGCACGGCGGACACCATCGTGCCGCCCGTCGAGGTCGAGCGCGTGGTCAACAAGCTGCGCACCCAGAAGGGCATCGTCATCGACTACGATCTGGTCGAGAACGCCAGCCACTTCTGGCAGGACCATCTGGCCGAAGTCGAAACGCGCGTCGGCAGCTATCTCGACAAGCGCCTGGCAGAAAAACCCGCCTGAAGATAACGGAACGCACGCGCAGCGCTGTCGTTCTGTGCTTGGGCAGTTGGTCAGGGCACTGTGCAGACAGACATTCTCATCATCGGCGGTGGAGCCGGCGGGCTGAAGCTGGCAACTCATCTGGGTCGCCACTACGCGCGGCGCGAAGGCAGCGAGGCGGCACGGCGGCGGGTCATGCTGGTGGACCGCTCTGCCATTCACCTGTGGAAGCCCACCCTGCACGAGATCGCCGCGGGCACGCTCGATGCCCATCAGGAGGGCCTCGCCTATACGCTGCTGGCGCGCCGCAACCACTTCCGCTTCGTGATGGGTGAGTTCGATGGCCTTGATCTGGACAAGCGCTGCGTGCGCCTGGCGCCTGTGCTCGATCCCGATGGCGAGGCGCTGATCGGGACGCGCACCATCAGCTTTGACCACCTCGTGCTCGCCATGGGCTCGGGCACCAATCTGTTCGACACGGAAGGTGCCGCCGAGCACACGCACCGGCTGGAGGACGCCGAGGACGCGCGCGCATTCCAGAAGCATCTTTCCCAGACCTTCCTCGCCGCCGCCTTCTCCGACGAGCGAAGAGTGCGAACGGCCATCGTCGGCGGCGGGGCCACGGGTGTCGAACTGGCGGCCGAACTGATCGAAGCCCATAGGGGCTTCATCGAGAACCTGCCGCGCGAGCAGCATTTCAAGCTGGATGTCACCCTGATCGAGATGGCAGAGCGCCTGCTTGGCCCGCTGCCCGAGCAGGTGGCCGAGGACGCCACCCGCTCGCTCGTCGAACAGGGCGTCGAGGTCAGGACAAGTACGCGGGTCAAGCGCATCGACGCGCAGGGCCTTCACACCGACAAGGGGCGCATCGAGACCGATCTGGTCGTGTGGGCGGCTGGCATGAAGGCCGATCCGCTGAACGCCAGACTGGGCCTTTCGGTCAACAAGCTCAACCAGATCAAGGTGGACACCTTCCTGCGCACCGAGGTGCCATGCGTCTGGGCCATGGGCGATTGCGCCGAGGTGCCCGGCCCCGACGACAAGCCCGTGCCTGCCCGTGCCCAGGCTGCCGCCCAGCAGGCCCTGTGGCTGGGCCGTGCCCTGCCCCGCTTCATCGCCGGAGAAAGGGTGCCCAGAGGCTTTCGCTATCGGGATCAGGGCTCACTCGTGGCCCTGGGTGATCACGACGGGGCCGGAGCGCTGAGGCTGTCGGTGTTTGGCAGGCGGCTTTATGTCGAAGGTCTGGTGGCGCGCTTCATGTACATGATGCTGCACCTCAATCATCACCGCTCGATCCTGGGTGTCCGCCGCACCGCTGTCCTCGCCCTGGCCCGCCTGATGCACCGGCGGGTGACCGGGAGGCTCAAGCTGCACTAGTAAAGCAGATAGCGCGCGCGCTCGTCCTGCCATGCGGCCTCGTCAGGCAGGGCCACGGCGTCAAGGTCGCCCGGCTCTGCCGCCGCATCATCCACCCAGTCCCGCAGGATCGTGCTGGCATTGATCGTGTCGATGGGCAGGCGTTCGAAGGCGTATTCATAAGGAAAATCGCGCCATAGCTCGTAGTCGGGCCAGAGCTGGCGGATGGCCTTGAAGCCCAGCGCCTGCAAGCGCCACGGCCGGAAGGCCTGATGGTCGTAGTGCGGGCCCTCGACGTGAATCTGCACGCCTGAGCAAAGCTGGCCCGCGTGCTTGTGGAAGGTGGGCTGGAACCACATCTCGCGCAGCACGCAGCCTCGCAGCCACTGCGGTGCCAGCGCCTGCATCCGCTCGATCACCGCGCGGGCGCTGATGTCGGGTGCGCCGAACAGCTCCAGCGGGCGCGTAGTGCCACGCCCCTCCGAGAGCGTGGTGCCTTCCAGCATGACCGTGCCCGCATAGGCGCGCGCCATCGAGATATTGGGCGCATTGGGGCTGGGGTTGATCCAGGCGCGCTCCAGCAGGGGCCAGCCATGACCGGGGGCGCCATCGGGATCGTAGCCCTCCATGGCGATCACGCGATAGTCCACATCCAGCCCGAAGTGTTCAATGAACCACTGGCCCATCTCGCCCAGCGTCATGCCATGACGCATGGGCATGGGTCCGGCCCCGACGAAGCTCTCGAAGCCGGGCCTCAGCAAGGTGCCCTCCACGGGACGACCGGCGGGATTGGGCCGGTCCAGCACCCAGACGCTCTTGCCGTGGCTGGCCGCCGCTTCGAGCACATACAGCAGCGTGGTCACGAAGGTGTAGATGCGACAGCCCACATCCTGAAGGTCCACAAGCATCACGTCGAAGGTGTGCATGGACTGGCCCGTGGGCCTGCGCACCTCGCCATAGAGGCTGAACACCGGGATGCCATGGACCGGATCGGTCTCGTCCGGCGTCTCCATCATGTTGTCCTGAAGGTCGCCCTTCATGCCGTGCTGCGGCCCGAAGGCGGCCGTCAGCCGGATATCGGGACAGGCCGCCAGCGCGTCGAGGCTGTGGACAAGGTTGTGGGTAACAGAGGCGGGATGGGCCAGCAGGGCCACGCGCCTGCCGATCAGGGGCTTGCGAAGCTCCGCATCGGTCAACAGGCGGTCCAGACCAGTTCTCATGAAGGGCTACCAGGCTCCAGAACGAAACTCTCGCGGTCGTGAAAGTCGGGCCGGACCCTTGCGTGGTGCGTCGCCCAGTAGCTCAGCCCCGTGCCCCCGGCGTCACCGCCACGCCACTCAATGACGGCGCAGACGCTGGCACGCAAGGGGGCCTGCGTGCGCGCAAGCGCATCGGGCAGCAACAGGCGCGCCTGAACCTGCCATGCACGCGTGCCCATCTGCCAGTCCACCTCGGGCGCGGGCACCGGGGCGTCGCGCCCACCCCTACGATACGCCTCGAACTCATAGGCCGCCCAGGCCCCGCCCGGTGCCATATTGTACTCGACATAGGCGTCGCCCTCACCGGCGACGAACAGCTCGAGACAGGTGGTTTTCCACAATCCATCCACACGCCGGGCACCCTTGTGGGCAGGGACCACAAGTCGCTCCAGATCCCCGGACAGCCGGTAGTGAACCCGAAGGCTCCGCGCATCGTCTCTGATGACCCAGACCTCAAGCCCGAGATCGCCTGCAAAGCCATCGCCGGGATGAGGCCGCAAAGGCTGCCATTGCGGCGCACCGGGGATCAGGTTTCGCGTGTCCATGCCCTCGTGCTACACGCCCTGCTCCCCAGTCGCAAAATCAAAGCCATGACCGAGACCGCTTTCGCATCAACGTTCCTCAAGACCCTGAAAGAGCGGGGCTACATCCACCAGATCACGCACACGGACGAGCTGGACGAGGCCGCCCGCAACGGGGTGATCAGCGGCTACATCGGCTTTGATGCCACCGCGCCCTCGCTGCACGTGGGCTCGCTCATCCAGATCATGCTGCTGCGCCGCCTCCAGCAGGCCGGGCACAGGCCTGTGGTGCTCATGGGCGGGGCAACGACCAAGGTGGGCGATCCCACCGGCAAGGATGCGTCGCGCAAGCTGCTGAGCGACGATGAGATCGCCGCCAACATCGCTGGCATTCGCACCGTCTTCGAGAAATTCCTTACCTTTGGTGACGGGCCTACCGACGCCATCATGCTCGACAACGACACCTGGCTGTCGCGCTTCGGCTACATCGAGTTCCTGCGCCAGTACGGCACCCAGTTCACCGTCAACCGGATGCTGGCCTTCGACTCGGTCAAGCTGCGGCTGGAACGCGAACAGCCCATGACCTTCCTCGAATTCAACTACATGCTGATGCAGTCGGTTGATTTTCTCGAGCTTTACAAGGCCCAGGGCGTGACACTTCAGATGGGCGGCTCGGACCAGTGGGGGAACATCACTTCGGGGGTGGACCTGATCCGGCGCACCGGCGGGCGGGCGTTCGGCCTGACCACGCCGCTGCTGACCACGGCCAGCGGGGCAAAGATGGGCAAGACCGCCAGCGGGGCGGTCTGGCTCAATGGCGAGCCGTACGACTACTGGCAGTTCTGGCGCAATGTGGACGATGCGGATGTCGGGCGCTTCCTGAGGCTGTTCACCGATCTGCCGCTGGACGAGATCGCCCGTCTTGAGCGCCTTCAAGGTGCCGAGATCAACGAGGCCAAGAAGGTACTGGCCGATGCCTGCACCTCGATGCTGCACGGCGAAGCGGGCGCTGCCACGGCGCGGAGAGCCTCCGAACAGGCCTTCGAGCAGGGCCAGCTTTCGGCCGACCTGCCCGTGATCGAACTGGCGAAGGATGAATGGGAAGCGGCGCGCTCCACGCGCGCACTGGTCAAGGCTGCAGGCTTTGCGCGCTCGCTGAGCGAGGCCGCTCGGCACATGGCCGGCCATGCGATCCGCATCAATGACGAGCTGATCACCGAGGACCGTCTGCACGGCTATGACGAGCTGCTGCCCGAACACCAGGCATTCAAGGTGCAGTTCGGCAAGAAGAAGATCGTTCTGGTGCGCCCGGTCTGATGCGGTGGAAAGCCTGATGCGGGGGAAAGCTCGCCGGGACACTCTTGCCCGCCACCTTGCCGAGCCTATCTGATCTGCCAGCGCGACTTGCGGCAAACCCTACAGCAGGCGGAGACACGATCATGACCACCCCCAGCGTCGGTGAAACGGCACCCGCGTTCGACCTTCCCGTGGCTGGGGGCGGCAAGGTCTCGTCCGCCTCACTCTCGGGCAGCGCCTATGTATTGTTCTTCTACCCCAAGGCCGATACGCCCGGCTGCACCAACGAGGCCAAGGACTTCACCGCGCTCAAGGCCGATTTCGAACGCCATGGCGTTCGCGTGATCGGCGTGTCCAAGGACAGCGTGAAGAAGCTCGAGAAATTCGCCGCCAAGCACGCGCTTGATGTGACACTGGTCTCGGACGAGGAAGGTGATCTGTGCGAGCGCTATGGCGTCTGGACCGAGAAGAGCATGTACGGCAAGACCTATATGGGCATCGAGCGAACCACTGTTCTTGTCGGAAACGACGGCCGCGTGGCGCACATCTGGCCCAGGGTCAAGGTCAAGGGCCACGCCGATGCTGTGCTGGCAGAGGTTTCAAGCGCAGCTTAATCGCCCTTCACCTTAAAGCTTCACGCTGGCGCAAACAGTCTGTGCGATGGCTGGAACAGTCAAGCTGCGCCAACGCCTAGATTCGCCCAAATACCCGCGATAGGCGAAGTTAACCATGCCCAGCATCGTGACAGGTGAAAGCCCTGTCTCGATTGCCCCTGATGCGGGATGGGTCTTGCATCCGGGCGGCTGTTCAAGGATAACCGCTGCGGTGCTAGGGGGCGTTAAGGTATGATTAAGAAACGTGTTGCGCAAATACGCCATCAGGCGGAGACACTGTTTCCTGAAAGACACATCTATCTGCGCAGTCGGGGGGAAACCCGCGGCTACGTGCTCACCACAGGCCGTCAGATGATGATCGCCGCCGCGCTTGTCGCATTCGGCGGCTGGACCCTGCTCTCCTCCGGCTCGACGGTCGTCACCTTCATCGCAGGCAGCCGCGCCGAGGCCGAGGTCATCCGCGTGCGCGCCATGTCCGAGCGCTACAACGCCGATCTGCAAGCTCGCCTCGACAGTGCCGTCGCGCGCATGACCGCGACCACGGGCTCGCTGGATGAAATGGCGCAGATGGTCGAGCGCCGTCACGCCGCCCTCACACAGGTCATGGGCATGTTCCATGGCGTCGCTGGCGCCGAGGATGCCCTGCGCCCCTCGCGGCCCCTCGATCCGGCCACGCGCACGCCCGTCGAGCGCATCGTGGCCGTGCGCATGGATCAGGAGCGCCTGATCGCGCGGGCCGAAGCCTTCGCCCAGAGCCGCGCCGAGCGCCTTCGTCTGGCCTTCCGTCTCGCGGGTCTCAATCCTTCCGCCTATGTGGGCTCCGGCCCCGGCCTCGGAGGACCGCTGGTCGAAGCCAATGACACCCGCGCGCTGGCTGCTGTTCTGGACGTGGACGAGGCCTTTGCCCAGCGCATCCGCCATGCGGCCCACAACCTGTCAGAGATGCGCGGCCTCGCCGATGCGGCCGAGCGCCTGCCCTTCTACCGGCCTGCGCCGGGCGCACGCACGACATCCAGCTTTGGCGTGCGCTTCGACCCCTTCAACGGCCGCCCTGCCCTGCATCAGGGTCAGGACTTCGCCGCACCGATAAACCACCCCATCGTTGCGACCGCGCCGGGCGTGGTGTCGTTCACGGGCGTGCGCGGCGGCTATGGAAACACGGTCGAGATCGACCACGGCGGCGGATTCAAGACCCGTTATGCCCACCTGAATACAATCGCTGTCAGACCCGGCCAGCGGGTCGCTGTCGGCCAGAGACTTGGCGGCATGGGCACCACTGGCCGCTCAACGGGCGTTCACCTGCACTACGAGGTGTGGATGAACGGCCGCCCTCAGAACCCCGCACGCTTCATCCAGGCAGGTGACCATGTTCAGCAAGAGTAAACCCTCCCCCCGTCCCCAGGCCGAGCCGGTTCCGATCCCGGACCTGCCCGATCTGCCCTCGCCCAGCCAGAAGAAGCAGGGCGTGACGACCGCAGCCGCAGCCCCCCAGCCCGCCCCGCAGGCGCGCCCGGCGCAGTCCAGCTCGACCCTCGCCTCGGGCCTCAGCTTCAACGGCGATCTCAGCGGCAACGGCCAGGTGACGATCGAAGGCTCCGTCACCGGCGACGTGCGCGTCAGCCATCTGGTGATCGGCGAGACCGGATCGGTCGAAGGCTCGGTCAGCGCCGATGTGGTCGAGGTGCGCGGTCGTATCGTCGGTGCGGTCAATGGCAAGCAGGTCAAGCTGTTCGCCACGGCCTACGTCGACGGGGATATCAGCCACGAGCAGCTTTCCATCGACGTGGGTGCCTATTTCCAGGGCCGCTGCCTGCAGGCCCGCAAGGACGCGCCCCAGCCCGCCCAGCCGGTCGGCTTCGCGCCGCCTCGCCCTGCCGAGGCTCCCCAGTCCGACGACGGCGCCCAGCTGATCTCGCTCAAGCCCGGCGCCTGAATTCCGGCTGCCTGAAGGCTGGCTGTGCCTGATCGAGAACCGGTCCGGCATTCAGATGAAACGCCCGCCCGGTGCACCCGTGGCGGGCGTTTTGCTGTCAGGACTCGCTGCCGTTTTCGCGTGTCTCGCCGACACTGGCCGCCAGCGCTGCACCCATGAAAGCGTCCAGATCGCCGTTCAGCACGCCGTCCGTATCGGAGGTCTCCACATTGGTGCGCAGATCCTTGACCATCTGATAGGGCTGCAGGACGTAGGAGCGGATCTGGTGGCCCCAGCCGATCTCGGTCTTGGCATCGGCCAGCGCCTGGGCCGCAGCCTGCCGCTTCTGAAGCTCAAGCTCATACAGGCGCGCGCGCAGCATCTTCCAGGCCTGCTCGCGGTTCTGGTGCTGCGAGCGCCCCGCCTGGCAGGCCACGACAGTGTTGGTCGGAATGTGCGTCAGTCGCACGGCCGAGTCGGTCTTGTTGATGTGCTGGCCACCCGCGCCCGAGGCCCGGTAGGTGTCGGTTCGCACGTCGGACGGGTTGATCTCGATCTCGATGGTGTCGTCGATCACCGGCGAGACCCCCACCGAGGCAAAGCTGGTATGGCGGCGCGCGTTGGAGTCATAGGGGCTGATACGCACCAGCCGGTGCACACCAGACTCCGACTTCAGCCAGCCATAGGCATTGGTGCCCTTGACCAGCAGGGTCGCGGACTTGATGCCCGCCTGCTCGCCCGGCGTCTCCTCCTGAAGTTCCACGTCATAGCCACGCGATTCGGCCCAGCGCGTGTACATCCGCAGCAGCATTCCGGCCCAGTCGTTGGACTCCGTGCCCCCGGCGCCCGAGTTGACCTCGACATAGGCATCGTTGCCGTCCGCCTCGCCAGACAGCAGGGCCTCAAGCTCGGCGCGCGCCGCGCGGTCCTTGATCTGGCGAAGCTGGACGCGTGCTTCCTCCAGCGACTCCTCGTCGCCCTCGTCGTCGGCCAGCTCGGCAAAGTCCAGCGCGTCGGCAAGATCGCGCTCAAGGCCCTGAACGGCACCGACCTGATCGCTCAGGCGCGTGCGCTCGCGCATCAGGGCCTGGGCCTGCTCGGCATCATCCCACAGGGTCGGGTCCTCGACCCGCGCATTCAGTTCATCGAGTTTTCGAAGCGCCACATCCCAGTCAAAGACGCCTCCTGAGCAGCCCGATGGACTGCTCGATGTCGGCCTTCATGGCCTCGACATCCAAACGCATGGCTCACTCCGTAAGCACGAATGAAAGGCCCCCGCCCGCGCCCTGGCGGGATCACACGGCGGCCGGTGATTGAGTTCAGGCCAGATAAGGCCTCAGAACAGACCCCTCAAGTCCTCGGAGGTGTCCTTGCGCGGCGGCGGCGGCGGCGCACTCTGCGGTGGCGGGGCCTGACCCTGCTGTCGCTCCAGCGCCTCGCGCTCCTGGCGCAGCACATCGAGGTAGGGGATCGGCCCTGATGGTGTCTCGGGACGCTCCTCGCGCACGGGCACGGTGCCGGGCCTGAACGCCTCCTCGATGCCGTTGACCATGCGGAACTCCGCATTGGCCGGGCGCGGCAGCGGGCGTGCGGGCCGGTCCTGCAGAGCGACACGCATGAAATCGATGAACACCGGCACTGCCGTCGCAGAGCCCGCCTCGCCGCTGCCCAGCGAGCGGTTGTCGTCAAAGCCGATGAACACGCCCACGACGATGTCGGCGCTGAAGCCCACGAACCAGGCGCTGCGATATTCGTTGGTGGTGCCGGTCTTGCCACCGATGTGCGGGCCAAGCTCGCGCGCACGCACCGCCGTGCCGCGCTGGACAACGCCCTCCATCATGGAGGCGAGCTGATAAGCCGTCACCGGGTCCATGACCTGCTCGCCTCGCGGCGCCAGGCGCGGAGAATCGTTGCCGTCGAAGGCGCGCGCACAGCCCGCACATTCGCGGCGGTCGGCCCGGTAAACCGTGCTGCCGTTGCGGTCCTGAACCATCTCGATCAGATAGGGGTCGATGCGCCGCCCGCCGTTCACGAACGAGGCATAGGCCGCAGTCAGACGATAGGGCGTGGTCTCGCCCGCACCCAGCGCCATGGACAGCACCGGCGTCATCTCGTCCACCACGCCATAGCGCACGGCATCATCGGCGACGCGGCGCATGCCGACGCGATCGGCCATGCGCACGGTCATGACGTTTCGCGACAGCTCCAGCCCGCGACGCAGGGTCTGGGGACCATAGAAGCGGCGACTGTAGTTCGAGGGACTCCAGCGCTCGCCGGGGCGCGAGCCTGCGTAGGAGATCGGTGCATCGAGCACGATGCTGGCGGGCGTGAAGCCGTTTTCCAGCGCGGTCGCATAGACGAAGGGCTTGAAGGCCGAGCCGGGCTGGCGCAGCGCCTGGGTCGCGCGGTTGAAGCTGGAAAGACCGAAGGAATAGCCACCCACCATGGCCAGCACACGCCCCGAGGTCGGCTCGATGGCCACCAGCGCGCCGTTGACCGCAGGAACCTGGCGCAGGTTGAAACGCTCGCCGCTGGACGGCTCGACAAAGATCAGATCGCCGCGATTGAGCCCCCGTCCCGCGCGCGCCCAGGTCACATCCGCCGCTTCCAGAAGGCCCGTGCGGTCGCTTTCAGCGGTGCGGATGCGCACGCTGCTGCCCTCGACGCTCTCGATGATGGCCGCTTCCCAGGTGCGGCGCTCGGCCGGCGTCGTGCCCTCGCGGGCCGCGCGTCGCCAGTCGCCGTCAAGCTCGGCCGTGCCCCAAGCTCCGCGCCAGCCATGGCGGCGGTCATAGCTTTCCAGACCACGCATCAGCGCATCGCGCGCCGCTGACTGAAGGCGCGGATCGAGGGTGGTGCGCATATAGTAACCACCCGCATTGATGTCGTCGCCCCACATGCTCAGGGCCCGGCGGCGCGCCTCCTCGACGAAGAAGTCGGCATCGGCATACTGCGCGCGGCGCGGAGCCTCCTGGGTGGCCAGCGGGCGGGCGATGGCGGCTTCGGCCTGCTCGCGCGTGATCCAGCCGATCTGCTGCATCTCGTTGATGATCCAGTTGCGCCGGGCCGTGGCCTGGGCCCTGCGCCGCTGGGGGTGATAGTTGTTCGGGCCCTTCGGCAGGGCAGCGAGGAAGGCCGCCTCCTCGATGGTCAGCTGGTTGAGGGGCTTGCCGAAATAGTTGTAGGCCGCAGCCGCCACGCCATAGGAGCGAAAGCCCAGGAAAATCTCGTTCAGATAAAGCTCGAGGATGCGCTCCTTGGAGATCGTCGCCTCGAGCCGCGAGGCGAGGATGCCCTCGCGCAGCTTGCGCCCGATGGTGGGATCGTCACCGACCAGAATGTTCTTGGCCACCTGCTGGGTGATGGTCGAGCCGCCCTCCAGCCTGCGCCCCTGTGCGGCATTGGCGACGTTCTTGACCGCCGCGCGGCCCAGTCCGCCCACGTCGACGCCGCCGTGCTGGAAGAAGTTGCGGTCTTCTGCGGCCAGGAAGGCCTGCACGACCACTGGCGGGATCTGCTCGTAGGGCACATAGATGCGCCGCTCCTGGGAGAACTCGCCGATCAGGGTGCCATCCCAGGCATAGACGCGCGTGGCCGTCGGCGGGCGATACTCGGCCAGCTCGGCGGCGTCGGGCAGTTCGCGGAACAGCAGCGCCGCATAGACCGCGAGCGCGACGCCCGCCACGGCGATCGCGCCCAGCAGGCCGATGCCCGCGATCACGAACCAGCGTTCGGCGATGGACTTCACCCGATACTCCGCGAAAGGCGCCCCATGGCCTCGTTTAGCGCGCGCCCCCGTTCATGGCCAGAGGGATTGCGGGGGAAGGTCCGTGCTTGCTGGCACTGCAACCTTGAACAGGCGAAGCCGTGGATGAGCAGGCACCCTGCCGACAGAAGCCTGAACCCTACTGATGAGCTAGCGCGAGCCGCCAGCAGGGCTTCCGGCGATCATCATGTCGGTGCCGCTGTCAGCGAAGTAGCGGTCGATGGAGGCTGCGACCGCACGCATAAGGCGCTGACGCTGGCGCGGATCGCTGAGCAGGCGTTCGTCGTCCACATTGGTGATGAAGCCCATCTCCAGCAGCACGGCGGGCACGTCCGGGGCCAGCAGGACGGCAAAACCGGCATCGCGGTGACTGCGCCGCAGCATGGGATGTCCGCTGCCCTCCACCTCGGACAGAAGCGAGCGCGCAAAGATGGCCGAGCGGTTCTGGGTCGCCCGCTGGGTGAGGTCGAGCAGGATGCGGTCTACGCTGGGATCACGACCGGGCAGGCGCATGTCGCGGAACCAGTCCTCGCGGTTGGTCACCTGGCGCACCGCGCGCTGGGCACCCTGTTCCGACAGGGTGTAGACGCTGGCCCCGCGCGTGGTCGGATCGCTGCCCGCATCGGCATGAAGGGAGATGAACAGGTCGGCACTGGCCTGACGGGCGATGCGCACCCGCTGTTCCAGCCCCACATAGACATCGCTCTCGCGCGTCAGAACGACCCGATAGCCGCCGCGACGCTCCAGCTCGCGTTTCAGATCGAGGGCGGCAGCGAGCGTTATGGCGCTCTCGCGCGCGCTCACGCCCTGGGCGCCCGGATCGCGCCCGCCATGACCGGCATCGATGACGATGGTTCGCACGAGACTGTTGCGGGCGGGCTGAGGCGCTGTGGCGGGTGCCCGGCTCGCAGGAGGCGGTGCCGCCTGCGGGCGGGGCTCGGCAGGCGTCTGGGCGCTCGCACTTCGGGGTGCGGAGCCGGAAGCATGGGCAGAGCGCAGATCGATCACATAGCGAAAGTGCGCCACCCCATCGCCCGGAGGCAGCAGGAAACGGCGCTCGACCTCGGCCGGACCGTTCAACTCCAGGCGCACGCGCGCGGCACCGGCCACGGCATCGACATCATAGGATCGCACCAGCCCCCGGCCCGGTCCGGGTGCCACGTCGCGCGAGGGGCGCGCGCCGACCAGTGCGAGCGTCATGCGTGAGGGGCGCGCGCGATCCCCCTCGATCACCTGCCCCTCGACACGGCCGGTCAGATCGATGACCACGCGGGTATGGGTCGCGTCCCCGCCAAAGCGCACACGCATGATCTCGCCGCCGCCTGAGGCCAGGCCCTGGCCTGCCGTCAGCAGCAACGCGATCAGCACAAGCGCGATCAGAGCCGCCAAGGCACGCGCCTTGAGCCCTGGAACCGCCGAGACCCTGTCGTAAAGCGGGCGAACAAACCCCACGGACACCCTCACCATTCTGGTCTGGTTTTCGCGCAAGCCTAGCGCAGCACGGTGAGGAAGGGGTTAAGGCGGCCCCGCTGCGCGCGAAAAATGCCGCGGACGGCCCAACCGCCATGCGACTTTGGGGGCCTTGCCCAACGAGCGCTTTTCTTTCGCCTCCGACATCTCTAAGTTGGCGGCGTTTTCGGCGATGACGCCTCATGCTCCTGTCGCGGACAGAAATGAGAGACATCGACCGGGGGCAACCCGCCGTCGCGCAGAGGCCAATACCAAGCCCGATGGCTGAGGCGTCACGTCCCCCGCTCGAAGTGAGCGGTCGGGCGGGCGCATCCAGGGAAACCGAATCGTTCATGGGCCGCATTGCCGTCCGACCTGACCTGTCAGAGCACGCTCCGGCGCACGCGGCCGCGACGCGCGATCAGCGCGTCCCCATGCCCAGCCTAGCAACACATCATTGGCGAGCCGCCTCCGCCCCCTCGCGGGCCGAGGCTGACGCGCGCCTCACAGAAAGACCCTTTAATGTCGAAGATCATGCTGATCGACGCGGCGCACGCGGAAGAAACGCGCGTCGCGATCATGGATGGACGCCAACTTGAGGAATTCGATTTCGAAAGCCGGGGCCGTCGCCAGCTCCGGGGCAACATCTATCTGGCCAAGGTCACGCGGGTAGAACCCAGCCTTCAGGCCGCCTTCGTCGAGTACGGCGGCAACCGCCACGGCTTTCTCGCCTTCAACGAGATCCATCCCGACTACTACCAGATTCCGGTCGCCGACCGCGAAGCCCTGATGGCCGAACTGGCTGCCGAGGCCGACAGCGACGACGACGGCGCTCACGAGCCTGCGGGTGAGACCGACGAGGCCGGCAGCCTCGATGCCAACGGCGATAACGGACATGGCCCCGACAATGGCGCCGAGAACGGGTCCGAAGCCGCTTCCGACGACGACAACGGCGATTCCGCCCCCTCTTCGGCCGAGGATCGCCTGCGTCGCAAGCTTATGCGCCGCTACAAGATTCAGGACGTCATCAAGCGTCGGCAGATCCTGCTGGTGCAGGTGGTCAAGGACGAGCGCGGTGCCAAGGGCGCGGCCCTGACCACCTGGCTGTCCCTGGCTGGCCGCTATTGTGTGCTGATGCCCAACACGGCCAAGGGCGGCGGCATCTCGCGCAAGATCACCACGGCGACCGACCGCAAGCGTCTCAAGACCGTGGTTCAGAGCCTGGATGTGCCCCAGGGCATGGGCCTGATCGTCCGCACGGCAGGTGCCAAGCGCACCAAGGCCGAGATCAAGCGTGACTACGACTATCTGCTGCGACTGTGGGAGACCATCCGCGAGACCACACTCAACTCGACGGCCCCTTCTCTGATCTACGAGGAGGAAACCCTGGTCCGCAGGGCCGTGCGCGACATGTTCGACAAGGACTTCGACGCCCTTCTGGTCGAGGGCGAGCAGGGCTGGCGCGAGGCGCGCGACTTCATGCGCATGCTCATGCCCTCCCAGGCCAAGAAGGTGCAGCTCTATGCGGGCCAGGCGCCGCTGTTCGCGGCCTACCGTGTCGAGGATACCCTTACGCACATTCACTCGCCGACCGTTCAGCTCAAGTCGGGTGGATATATCGTGATCCACCAGACCGAGGCCCTGGTGGCCATCGACGTCAACTCGGGCCGCGCCACCAAGGAACGCAACATCGAGGCGACGGCCCTCAAGACCAATCTCGAAGCCGCCGATGAGGCCGCCCGCCAGCTGCGCCTGCGCGACCTGGCCGGCCTGATCGTCATCGACTTCATCGACATGGACGAGCCCAAGAACAACCGGGCCGTCGAAAAGCGTCTCAAGGATGCGCTGGCCGTGGATCGTGCCCGCATCCAGATGGGCAAGATTTCCACCTTCGGCCTGATGGAGCTGAGCCGCCAGCGCCGCCGCCTGGGCGTGCTTGAGGGGGCCACGACCGTCTGCGATCACTGCCATGGCACCGGACGAGTGCTGTCGCACGAGACCAGCGCCCTCATGGCCCTGCGCGCCGTCGACATCGAGGCGGTGAAGGGTGCAGGCACCGTCACCCTGACCCTGCCGACCGAGGTGGCGCTCTACATCCTCAATCACAAGCGCGACTACCTCTCGCGCCTGCAACTGCGTTACGGCCTGTTCGTCGCCGTGGCGGTCGACGAGGACATGGCGCAGGACGAGCTGCGCGTCGATCGCACCAGCACGGACGAGACCTTCGTCCCGCCCGAAGCGCCCAGGAGCGACCTGCCCGCCCTGCCCGACCTCGACGACGATCTGGTCGAGGACGATGCGGAGGACGAGGACGAAGAGGGTGCAGGGTCCGAGTCCGACACCAGCGAGCGCGAGGATCGCTCCGAAGAGGGCCGCGGTCGTGGTGGCCGCCGCCGCCGTCGCCGTCGCGGGGGCCGCCGTGACGATGGGGAAGCCCGCGAGGACGATGCCGCTCACGGCACCGGCAATGATGACGAGCGCACCTCCGATGGCGGCGATGACGATGGCGAAGACGGCAATCGCCGCCGTCGCCGCGGCCGCCGCGGCGGACGTCGCGTGCGCGAGGAAGGCTCGCGCCCGAGCGGGATGTTCACCTGGGTTCGTGGGCGCACGCCCTCCATCGAGCAGCCGTTCGTCTGGTTCGATCCTTTCGATGTGGCCCGGGCCGCGCGCAACGACGAGGACAGGGACGCTGGCGCACGCAGACCGCGCCGCGAGGAGCGCAGCAACGTTCAGCCGCAACGGGCAGAGGCTGATGCGTCCCCTGATGTGACTTCCGCCACGCCCCTGCCCGCAGAGGCCAGCCAGGGCACTCCCGCCGAGGAGCCGCGCCGCCGCCGCGTGCGTCGCAAGACCCGCGAGCAGGCCCCCATGCCCGCCGAAGCGGTCGACACGGCATCGCCGGGCGATGAAACCTTCGTGATGGCTGAGGCCGCCGGGGTCGAGGACGCGGCACTCGCCGCCGATGCCGATACCGCTGCCGATCCGCTCGAAACGGGCCATGAGCGCGAGCAGAACGGGGAGCCGGAAACCGCGCCGGAGCCTGTGCTGGAAACGGCTGGAACCAGCGAGACCTTCGCGCCTGAGCCTGAGGCTGCCAAGGCCGAGGCTGCGCCCACAGCCGCCCCGGCCCCCGATCCGAACGAGATCACGGCACCGCCGAGCAAACCCAAGCGGGGCTGGTGGCGTCGCGGCTGAACTGTTGCTACATAGACGGCAGGGGTAGTGCTGGGCCTTCAGCTCGCACGCCTGCCGTCAGCGGCAGCGCGGGCCGGAGTGAAACGTTGAGTGTTGGAGCAAGCCTTTGCCGTTGACGCGCCGCCTCCTCGCCGTTCTCGTTGTCGCCTTCGCCTGGTTCAGCATCACCGATGCGGCCCGCGCCCAGTCGATCATCCGCGACACGGAAATCGAATCGATCATCCGCGACTGGTCCGACCCGGTGCTCGACGCCATGGGACTGGTCCCGGACGATGTGACCATCCTGCTGATCAACGATCCCAGCATCAATGCCTTTGCCACGCGCGGCCAGATCATGGGTCTGCACACCGGCCTGATCCTTGAGGCCGAGACCCCGCTGGAACTGCTGGGCGTGATTGCGCACGAGGGCGGGCACATCAAGGGCCGCCACGTCCAGCGCGACGGTGCCCAGAACGCAGGCATGCAGCCCTTTCTGGTCAGCATGGCGCTGGGGGCGCTCGCGGTCGCGGCCGGTGCACCCGATGCCGGTGCCGTGCTGATGGCCAGCTCGCCCTGGTTCGGCACCATCGGCGCGCTGCAATATCTTCAGAGCCAGGAAGGCGAGGCCGACCTCATGGGCGCGCGTGCGCTCAACGATGCAGGGCTCTCCGCGCGCGGCCTGCTGCGCTTCTTCGAGCGGTTCCGCTTTCAGGAAGTGTTCTCCGACCAGCGCCGCTTCCCCTACTTCCGCTCGCACCCGCTGTCGGATCGCCGCATCGAGAACCTGCGCCGCCCCGTTGAGCGCATGTCGAACTACAACCAGCCCGAAAATCCCCAGTGGGTTGCCGAGCTTGCCCTGATCCACGCCAAGATCCGGGCGTTCCTCGAGCCGCCGAACCAGACCTTCCGCACCTATCGCTCCACCGACCAGAGCCTGCCCGCGCGCTATGCCCGTGCCATTGCCTGGTATCGCGACGGCCAGACCGAACGCGCCCTGAGCGCCATCGACGAGCTTATCGCCGAGGATGAGGACAACCCCTACTTCTGGGAGCTGCGCGGCCAGGTGCTGTTCGAGGCGGGCCGCGCCGCAGAGGCCGTTCCCGCCCACGCCCGTTCGGTCGAGCTGATGAACGATGCGCCGCTGCTGCGCATCAACCATGCCCATGCGCTGCTTCAGTCCTCCGATCCCGCCGATATCGAACTGGCCCTGTCCGAGCTGCGCTGGGCCAGCGTCGAGGAGCCGCAGAACCCGCTCGCGTGGCGTCTGATGGCCGATGCCTATGGCGTTCTCGGCGACGAGGGCCGCGCCCGACTGGCCTCGGCCGAGCTGGCCTATTCGACCGGCCAGATGCGTCAGGCCCGCGACTTTGCCCTGCGCGCGCGCGACCGTCTTGATCGCGGCTCGCCCGAGTGGGTGCGCGCCATGGACATCGCCATGCAGGGCGGCGTGACCGACGAGGACTTTCAGTCGCTCGACCGTCGCGCACGCAATCTTGCCCCCGCTCACAACCACTAAGACCCGACCGCATGACCAGCGAAACGCCGACCGATCCCGCTCGCACGCCCTGGCACGCGCAGATGCTGCGGCCCGAGTGGATCGCACTGTTTGTTGCCGTCATCGCGCTCGGCTTCTCCCTGGCGTCGTACACAGTCGGGTTCGATGCGCGCGTGCGAAACTATCTGCTGAGCAACCCCACCATCCTTCAAGAGATGGTCTCGCGGGCCCAGGCTGCCGAGCAGGCCAGTGACTCGGCCGCCATTCAGGCCAATCTCGACAACGACCCGGCCCTGCTTCGGATCGACCCGCGCGATCCGGCCTTCGGTCCTGCCGATGCGCGCGTCACCGTGGTGGAGTATTTCGATTACCGCTGCCCCGGCTGCAAGGCGATCGCCGAGCCCATGCTGGCCCTGATCGAGGCGAACCCGGACGTGCGCTTCGTTTTTCGCGAATGGCCCATTCTGGACCGGGGCGATGATGTGACCTCGCACACCGCCGCCTATGCCGCCCTCGCCGCCCATCAGCAGGGCCGCTACCTGCAAGTCCACCGCGCCCTGATGGAAGCACGCGCGCTCGATCAGGACTCCATCACACGCATTCTGGAGGACAACGGCGTGGACATCGAACGGGCCGTGGCCTTCATCGAGAGCGCTGGCGTGCGCGACCATGTGGCGGACGTGGGCGCGGTCGCTCAGGGCAAGGGGCTGATCGGCACGCCGTCGTTCATCGTCAACGGCCGCTATGTCGAGGACTTCCGGCCCGAGAGCCTTCAGGCCGCCATCGACGCGGCGCGCGCCGGAACCCGTTAGTCCTCAGACGCTCATGCGGATGCGGCCATCGGCCAGAATGGTCCAGTAGGGATTGTGCGCCACTTCCCAGGCGTGCCCGTCGGGATCGGCGAAATAGCCTGAATAGCCGCCCCATTCAGCCCTGCATGGCGCCTTGAGCGGCTGCGCACCGGCGGCCAGCGCACGGACGAACAGCGCATCCACTTCGGCCTCGGAGCCAAGGTTGTGAGCCAGGGCCACGGCACCCGTGCCCTCGCAAGGGCGCTTCATGTCCTCGGCCAGTGCCTCACGATTGAACAGGGCCAGGACCACGCCCGACAGGTCGATGAAGGCCGTGGTGTCGTTTTCGAAGGCAACAGTCCAGCCCAGCCCCCGGTAGAAACCCAGCGCCCGCTCAAGATCGCTCACCCCGAGGGTGATGAGAGAGACGCGCGGCTCCATCAGATAAGCCCTGCCAGAGGGCTCGACGGGTCGGCATAGAGGCGCTTTTTCATGCGCCCGGCCAGGTAAGCATCACGCCCGGCCATGACCGCGTGTTTCATGGCGCGCGCCATGCGCACCGGATCGCGGGCCTCGGCAATGGCGGTGTTCATCAGCACGCCGTCACAGCCCAGCTCCATGGCGATGGCCGCGTCCGAGGCCGTACCGACACCGGCATCGACCAGCACGGGCACGCGCGACTGCTCGACGATCAGGCGGATGTTCACGGGGTTCTGGATGCCCAGCCCCGATCCGATCGGCGCGCCCAGCGGCATGATGGCGACGGCGCCTGCATCCTCCAGCTTGCGCGCATAGACCGGATCATCAGTGCAATAGACCATCACATCGAAGCCCTCGGCCACCAGCAGTTTCAGCGCTTCCAGCGTCGCTTCCATGTCGGGGAAAAGGGTCTTGGGATCGGAGAGCACCTCCAGCTTGACCAGCGACCAGCCTCCGGCTTCGCGCGCCAGTCGCAAGGTGCGCACCGCCTCGTCTCCGGTAAAGCAGCCGGCGGTATTGGGCAGATAGGTGAAGCGCTCAGGCGACAGATAGTCCACCAGCATGGGCTGGCCCGGATCGGTCAGGTTCACGCGGCGCACGGCCACGGTGACGATCTCGGCACCCGAGGCCTCGGCCGCCGCCGCGTTCTCGGCATAGTCGCGGTACTTGCCCGTGCCCACGATCAGGCGCGAGTGAAAGGTGCGACCGGCGACGGTCCATGTGTCCGGCTGGTCGGTGCTTGAAGGGGAAGGGTTTGTCATGGCGCGTTTGTATCGGCAGCCCGTTCGCTATGAAAGCCCGTGCGCTGTGACAGCGCATGCATCCGCGCTAGGATCGCGGCCTCAGGACGATAACGGAGAGACCCGGTGACAGATCATACGAACGCTGCCCCCGCACCCATCCGCCGCGCCGCTATGGCTGCGGCACTGCCCCTGATGCTCATGGCCGCACCGGTTCAGGCCCAGAGCGGGCCGGTCGATGAATACTGGGCGAGGCTTCAGGCACTGTGTGGTCAGGCGTTCGAGGGCACCTTGCTTCAGGCGCCCGCCGGCGACACCAGCTTCGAGGGCCAGCGCCTGGTCATGCATGTGCGCAGTTGCGAGGAAAACCGCATCCGCATTCCCTTCGTCGTCGGCGATGACCTGTCGCGCACCTGGGTGCTGACGCGCGAGGGCGACCGGATCGAGCTGCGTCACGACCACCGCCATCAGGACGGCTCGGAGGACGAGGTGACTCAATACGGCGGCTTCACGCCCAATCCCGGATCAGCCCACACCCAGATCTTTCCGGCCGACCGGCAGACCTTCGAGACGATCCCGAACGCCTTTCCCAATGTGTGGCTGATGTCGGTGGAACCGGGCGAGCGTTTCACCTATGCCGTCTGGCGGCTGGGCACGGAGCGGGCCTATCGGGTCTCGTTCGATCTGAGCCGCAGCGTCGAGGCCCCGCCCGCGCCGTGGGGCTGGGAGGACTGAGCGGGATCAGGCATCCGACAGCTTCGGCGCACGGATCAGCAGGGCCTGGCCGAGCAGCACGAGGGCCAGTCCTGCAAACGCGCCAATGCCAAAGCGCGCGTCCTCGAACAGCACCGACACCACCATGGCGACCGGCGGCGTCAGGGCCGAGATGTAGGAGGCCAGCGCATAGCCCGAAGATCGTGCCAGCTTGAAATAGAGCAGGAAGGCGACCACCGATCCCAGCAGCGACAGGTGCGCAAGCGACAGGGCATAGGACCAGCTCGCCTCATAGGTCCAGGCCACACCTGTCACCAGGCCATAGATCACCAGAAGGCCCGTGCCATACGCCATGGCCCATGCGGTCGCCTGAATGACAGGCGTGCCAAGCACCTGCCCTCGCCACGCATAGAGGTTGCCGATGGCGGCCCCCAGCACCGCGATGACGGCAAAGATGAGCCCGGTGAGAGCGCGCGGGTCCAGCTCGGCGCGAACCAGTTCCGAAGCGAACAGCACGGCCACGCCCGCCATGCCCAGCATGGCGCCGCCCCAGGCCCAGCCCGAAGCCTTCTGTCCCGCCACCACGCGGAAGGCGATCAGATTGACGAAGGCCAGCGCGGCAAAGATCACGGCGACCACCGCAGAGGCGATACGCTCCTCGGCCCAATAGACGAACGCATAGTCGATGGCGAAGACGAACAGCCCCTGGCCCAGCGCGGCCAGATGCTGGGCGCGCGTAAGCTTCAGCGAGCGACCGGTGAGCAGGCAGAAAGCGAACAGGATCGCGGCGGCGATGCCGAACCGGTAAGAGATCGAGGCGATGGGATCGACCGTGCCCAGTTGCAGGGTGATGGCATACCAGGTCGTGCCCCAGATCAGGGCGCAGATCAGCACCGAGGCTATGGCAAGCGTGCGCGCACGCGGTCTGTAAAGCGATCGAAACGGTGCCAAGGCCACTCTCCGGGTATGGGCCGCTCCCTAGCATCGCGCGCCTCTTTCGTCCCATCACGGATTGCAGCAGAGTGTGAGACCCTCGCACCTCTCCAGCCCTGCCGGGAGCCCGCCTTGAAAGGCAATCTGATCAAGCGCTCGCTTCTGGTGGTGGGCCACCCGACCTCTGTGGCACTGGAGCCCGAGTTCTGGGCGGTGCTCGACGCGGTCTGTGCCGCCCGCGGGCTGACGCTGAGCCAACTCGTCTCGCAGATCGACGAGAGCCGCGCCGGGCGCCCTCTCACCTCTGCCTGCCGGGTGTTCGCGCTCAAGGCGTGCGCCGACCAGCGGGGCTCCTGAATTGCAGATGGCCGGACCTCGCGGCCCGGCCATCGCTTGAGCAAGATATACTGCAATCCGCCTACTGCTGCGGCGTCGCCTCCGGCACCGGCTGCGGCGCGGGCGCCGGGTCCGGATTGGGCACCGAGGGCAGGTCCGGGGTCGGAACCTCGGGCAGCTGAATCTCGGGCAGTTCGACCGTGATCTCGGTCTCGCGAGGCTGATTGTTTGACCACAGGATGTAGCCGATCACGATCACGGCTACGATCAGGCCGCCCACCAGCAGCGCCAGCCAGGCATTGCCGCCGCCACCGCCATTGCTGCTGTTCTGCGGCGGGGGATTGTTGGGCGGCGGGCTGTGCGGCGGAGGCACATTGGGATCGGTATGGGTCACGTCGCTATCCCTCCTGACAGGGCTCAGTTACCGCTGGGCGCGGGCACCGAGGGCGCGTCCGGCACGCTGACATCGATGTTCACATCCTGGGTGTCGTTCGGCACGTTGCCGCCCGCGAACAGGAACCAGGCGATCACGATCACGACCACGACGAGGCCACCGACCAGCAGGGCCAGACCGGTGTTGCCACCCTTGTTTCCTTCAGCCATTTCATTTCCCTCCGGCATGAATGATGGCGTGAGAACGACAGCCAGCGTCTGCGGTTCCCAAGCGCGCCGCGCGTGCCCATGTTAAGGCTGTGAGCGAATCACCGCCTTGCCACCCGATTTTTCCGCGTAAGCCTTGTCCGATCAGCCTATCCCTGCCGCCATGCCCCCTGCCCCGCCGTCCGGGGGCGCGCCTGCCTATCTGAATGGTCTGAACCTGGAGCAAAGCGATGCCGTGCTCAGCACCGATGGCCCCGTTCTCGTGCTCGCCGGGGCCGGAACCGGCAAGACGCGCGTGCTGACGACGCGGCTGGCTCACATTCTGGCCACGGGCCGGGCCAGGCCATGGGAAGTGCTGGCCGTCACCTTCACCAACAAGGCCGCGCGAGAAATGCGCGAGCGGGCGACGCACATCATCGGACCGGGGGCCGAAGGTCTGCGCTGGCTGGGCACCTTCCACGCCATTGCTGCCAACATCCTGCGCCGCCACGCCGAGCTGGTGGGACTGCGCTCGACCTACACCATCCTCGACACCGACGATCAGGAGCGCCTGCTCAAACAGGTGCTTGAGGCCGCCAATGTCGACACCAAGCGCTTCACACCGCGCTCGCTCGCCACGCTGGTCGATCACTGGAAGAACCGGGGCTGGACACCGCAGAAGCTTCCTGCATCCGAGGACTTCGCCAATGGCAGGGCGCGCGATCTCTTCAGCGCCTACCAGGAGCGGCTGAAAGCCCTGAATGCGTGCGATTTCGGCGACCTGCTGCTGCACAACCTGACGATCTTCACCGGCCATGACGACGTTCTGGGCGAGTATCAGCGCCGCTTTCGCTACATGCTGGTGGACGAGTATCAGGACACCAACGTCGCCCAGTATCTGTGGCTGCGCCTGCTCGCAGGCGGGACCAGCGCGAACATCTGCTGCGTGGGCGATGACGACCAGTCGATCTATGGCTGGCGGGGCGCGGAGGTGGACAACATCCTGCGCTTCGAGCGCGACTTCCCCGGCGCGCGCGTGATCCGCCTGGAGCGCAACTACCGCTCGACCTCGCACATACTGGGCGCGGCGTCCGGCCTGATCGCCGCCAATCGCGCGCGGCTGGGCAAGACGCTCTGGACCGAGGCGGAAGGCGGCGAGAAGGTGCAGGTGCGCGGTGTCTGGGACGGCGAGGCCGAGGCGCGCCTCATCGCCGAGGAGATCGAACAGGCCCGTCGTGCCGGGCTGCGCTATGCCGACATGGCCGTGCTGGTGCGCGCCTCGTTCCAGATGCGGGCATTCGAGGAGCGTTTCGTTCTGACGGCCGTGCCGTACGCCGTGGTGGGCGGGCCGCGCTTCTTCGAGCGCGCCGAAATCCGCGATGCCCACGCCTATCTGCGACTGATCCAATCTGACGACGACGATCTGGCCTTTGAGCGCATCGTCAACGTGCCCAAGCGCGGGGTCGGAGACACCTCCGTCCAGCGTATCCTGTCGCTCGCCCGCCATCAGGGTGTATCGGCCATGGCAGCGGTGCGCGAGCTGCTCACCTCGGACGAGCTTCAGGCCCGCACGCGCACGGCTCTGTCCGCCTTCGTGCGCGACATCGACCGCTGGCGCGCCGGCCTCGACAGCTCAAGCCTCAGCGCCCTGACCGAAACCGTGCTCGAGGAAAGCGGCTACACGGACATGCAGCGTGCGGACAAGGCCACCGGACCTGCCCGCCTCGACAACCTCAAGGAGCTGGTGCAGTCCATGCAGGCATTCGACAGCCTGCAGTCCTATCTCGAGCACGTCTCGCTGGTCATGGAGCTTGATCGCGGCGCGGGCGAGGACGCGGTGCAGGTCATGACCCTGCACGCCGCCAAGGGGCTGGAGTTCCCGCTGGTGTTCCTGCCCGGCTGGGAGGAAGGCGTCTTTCCGTCCCAGCGCTCCATAGACGAGAAAGGCGAGAAAGGCCTCGAGGAAGAGCGGCGCCTTGCCTATGTCGGCGTCACGCGTGCGCGCCGCTTTGCCCGCATCAGCTTTGCGGCCAACAGGCAGGTCTATGGCCGCTGGACCAGCCAGCTTCCATCGCGTTTCGTGGACGAACTGCCGCCTGCGCACATCGAGACACGCTCGGACACCGGCTATTACGACGGGGCCGCGCCCGGCTTCGCCATGCCCGCATCACGCTGGGAAGACAGCCGTTTCGGCGGCGGCTACAGCTCTCCGGGCTGGCAGCGCGCGCAGCGCTTCTCGCGCCAGCAACCGGCCATCGAGGCGCGCGCAACCGCAGTCAGCCGCCCCGCACCCCAGGCCTCGCAGCCATGGGCGATCGGCGAGCGGGTCTTTCATCAGAAGTTCGGCTATGGCGCCATTGTCAGCATTGACGCCAACAAGCTGATCGTGGCCTTCGACAAGGCCGGCGAGAAAAAGGTCATCGACACCTTCGTCGAAAAGGCGGGTTGAGAGCCCCCGCCCACTTAAAGGGCAGCCTGGATCACACCTGCTTCAACGCCGCCAGCCGACCAGGATTCTTGGCAAGATGTGCTCTCGACTTCTTGTAGTAACCGAGAATGTCTTTCCGAAGCCACGAGCTGAGGTCGGACTGATTCTCAACCAGTGCCATGAACACGGCCATCGCAAAGCCCCAGCTTGACGGTGACATATAGCCACCGCCGGACACTCGCCAGCCTTGGCCGAAGGCATCCCCGTGCTGGGTTAGGCTAGGAGAGGCATTAGCGCCGAAAACACCAAAGCCCGCATAGGCCACACACAGGTCGGTAACCAGCTCCATGTCCTCACCAAGCTCGTTATGATGCGGGGCCAGGAGATAATGGGACAATTCGTGGGCGAAGGTCGCAATCAGCTGTTTCGGACTGGAAGTCAGGCTCGGCTCATAGGTGATTATGGCTTGGCCATTTTCGATGCTGAATGTCCCTAAGGGGACACCTTCGTTCACGAGAAAGAGAAATTCATCGACCCTGGCGCTGCCTGGTCTCGATGGCTGTGGACGCAGCACCACTGGGAACTCGCTCATTCCCATGCTTTCTTTCACGCAAGAAAAAAGATGCGAGGCCAGTTCGTGTCCACGCTTTGGCCCCGGCGGAAAGAACTCAGCCGTGGGAAGCACTAGGGGTGTATCCGTTGGCGGACCAAGCTTCTCAATCAGGTATTCCCAGGTCGCCCAGTGCCAGTCCTCGATATCCCTGTCGATGACCCTATTCTCACCTAAACCAAACACGGCTGCCCCTCCCCCACACCTCACGCGTTGGCGGCGTGAAATCCAAACCAATCCTTAAGGCGCGGGGGGCGATTTTCGCACCCTCATGCGAACGTATCGCTCCGGCCCTGCCCTGCCTGCCCTGCACTCTGCCCCGGCAGCGTGGGAGACGGCAATGGCGGCCTTCATCGTCATCATGCTCACCGGTGCGCTGGTCGGACCCATCTTCGCGCCCACCCAGGAAGAAACGCCCATCCTGCGCATGATCTGGCCTCCGATCTATGCGCTGGTGCTTGTTCTGGCCGCGCGCCGGTTCAGGGAAATGGTGCGCCTGTGGCCGGCGGCGCTCGTCATGCTGGTGCTGCTGGGCTTCGCCTTTGCCTCGCGCTGGTGGTCCATAGACCCCGAGACCACGGGCAGGCGCACCATCGCACTGGGCATCACCATGTTGTTCGGGCTCTATCTGGCCGCAGGCTGGCCGGGTGTGAGACTCGCGCGGCTTCTGGTCATCGCAGGCGTCGTCATGGCGATCGGCAGCCTGATCATGATCGCGGCCTTTCCGGCCTATGGCATACACTCGGACGTCAATGCCGGGCTGTGGCGCGGGCTTTGGTACGAAAAAAATCAGATGGGCCTGGTCATGGTCGCGGTGGCCATCGCCGCCATGGCAATTCTGGCGGCGCAGGAGCCCTCGCCGGGGCCGGTGCGCTGGCTGGCCATAGGGCTTCTGCCTGTGTCAAGCGCCCTGATACTGGCCACCCAGTCCAAGACCTCTCTGCTGTGCCTCGCCCTTGGCATCGGCCTGATCATCGGCTTCTGGATGTTGCGGAAGATGGGACCGGCTCTAGCCGTCGTGGGCGTCTGGATCGGGGTCAGCCTTGGTGCGCTGGGCCTGCTCATGCTGTTCACCGAGGCCGAGATCATCCTGGCCCTGCTGGGCAAGGATCCCACCCTGACCGGGCGCACCGACATCTGGGAAGCATTGATGCGTCAGGTCGATGCCCGGCCCATGACGGGCTATGGCTATGCGGCTTTCTGGGGGCTCGACTCGGTGCCCGCGCGCTTCATCCGTCACGAGACCGGCTGGCTGGTGCCCTCGGCGCACAACGGCTGGCTGGAGGTGCTGGTGCAGATCGGCTGGCCGGGCACCATCGCTGTGGGGATCGCCGTGGTTCTCGCCGGCCTTGCCACCATGGTGCGCCTGCCCGGCAGTGGTGCGCGCGAGGGCTTCTGGGGCGCGGCCTATCTGGCCGTGTTCTTCCTGCTCAGCCTGTCCGAGAGCGTGCTGATGCTGCACCACAATCTGAGCTGGGTTCTGTTCATCGCCATTCTGGCCCGTGGCTTCGCACCCACCGCCGCCACTCAGAGCGCACCTGCACACAATCACAGCCACAGACTGCCCACAGGCTTGCACCCCGGACGGGCCAGCCCTACCAAGCCGATCCGCGAATCGCATCAGTATCGGCGCCATGGGCAATCCTTCCGACCTTCCCCTGTTCGACACCCCCGCTGAGCCCTCGCCCGCCAGTGAGCTGAAGCCCCAGGCCCTTCAGCCTGCGCCCCGGAGCGAGAGCGTGTCCGTGCCCACTGCGGCGACGCCCTCGGGCTATTCGGCTTCGTCCATCGAGGTGCTTGAAGGGCTGGAGCCGGTTCGCAAGCGTCCGGGGATGTATATCGGCGGCACGGACGAGCGCGCCCTGCATCACCTGTTCGCCGAGGTGCTCGACAACGCCATGGACGAGGCCGTCGCCGGCCACGCCAAGGTGATCCACGTCAGCCTTGATGCCGAGGGCTTTCTGACCGTGCGCGACGACGGGCGCGGCATTCCCGTGGACCCGCACCCGCGCCATCCGGGCAAGTCGGCGCTGGAAGTGGTCATGACCGTGCTGCACTCGGGCGGCAAGTTCTCGGGCAAGGCCTATCAGACCTCGGGCGGCCTGCACGGCGTCGGCGTCAGCGTGGTCAATGCCCTGTCCGATCATCTGGACGTGCGCGTCTGGCGCGATGGCCATGAATGGCGACAGTCGTTCTCGCGCGGCCATGCCCAGGCGCCGATCGAGAAGCTCGGTCCGTCGAGAAAGCGCGGCACCGAGATCCGCTTTCATCCCGATGCGCAGATTTTCGGCGAGGGTGCCCAGTTCCGCCCTTCTCGCCTGTTCCGCATGGCGCGCTCTAAAGCCTATCTGTTCAGCGGGGTCGAAATCCGCTGGAGCTGCGCGCCCGATCTGATCCATGACGCGACGCCCGCCGAGGCGGTTTTCCACTTCCCCAACGGTCTGGCAGACTTTCTGGCCGAGCGCGTGGGCAGCCAGGTCACGGTCACGCCCCAGCCCTTTGCCGGGCGCATCGAGCGCAAGGGCGAGGCCGGTGCCGTCGAGTGGGCCGTAACGTGGAGCCCGGCGGGCTTTGGCGGTGACGCCGACAGTTTCATCCAGTCCTATTGCAACACGGTTCCCACCCCCGATGGCGGTACCCACGAGGCGGGCTTTCGCGCCGCTCTGGTCAAGGGCCTCAAGGCCTATGCCGAAATGGTGGGCGAGAAGCGCGGCGGCCTGATCACCGCCGAGGATGTGCTGGCACAGGCCGGTGCGCTCATCTCGGTGTTTATCCGCAACCCCGAGTTTCAGGGTCAGACCAAGGATCGCCTCTCCAGCAGCGAGGCACAGAGACTGGTCGAAGGTGCCCTGCGCGATCCCTTCGACCACTGGCTGACCGAGAGCCCGCGCAACGCCGCCGCTCTGCTCAATCTGATCATCGAGCGCGCGGAAGAGCGCCTGAAACGGCGCAAGGACAAGCAGGTCGCCCGCGCCGCCGCGACCCGCAAGCTGCGCCTGCCGGGCAAGCTGTCGGACTGCTCGCGCCAGGAAGCCGACGGCACCGAACTGTTCATCGTCGAGGGCGACTCGGCAGGGGGATCGGCCAAACAGGCGCGCGACAGGACCACCCAGGCCATCCTGCCCCTGCGCGGCAAGATCCTGAACATCGCCTCGGCCTCCAGCGACAAGCTGCGCGCCAATCAGGAGCTGTCGGACCTGATGCTGGCGCTGGGTGTTCAGGCCGCGCCGCGCTTCAACCTCGACGATCTGCGCTATGAGCGCGTGATCATCATGACCGACGCCGATGTGGATGGCGCGCACATCGCCGCCTTGCTGATCACCTTCTTCTATCGCGCCATGCCCGATCTGATCCGCTCGGGCAGGCTGTTCCTCGCCCTGCCGCCGCTCTATCGCCTGACCTCGGGGGCGCTCAGCGCCTATGCCAAGGACGATGCGCACCGCGACGAGCTGATGGCCGGGCCGTTCAAGGGCAAGAAGGTCGAGATCGGACGCTTCAAGGGCCTGGGCGAAATGATGGCGGCCCAACTGAAAGAAACCACCATGGATCCGTCGCGCCGCACGCTGGCGCGCGTCACCCTGCCCGAGAGCGAGGAGGACATCGAGGATCTGGTCGAGCGTCTCATGGGCCGCAAGCCCGAGGCGCGCTTCCGCTTCATTCAGGACAATGCCGCCTTCGCGCGCGAGATGGTCGACATCTGAGCAGGGCCTGCGGCCTTGCGGCGTGCCTGCGCCATGACCATCTGCCTGCCGAAGGGGATACGCTCATGACCATTGCCGCCAAGGCCTATGCCGCCCACGCCAGTGACAAGCCCCTGGCGCCCTACAGCTTCACGCGGCGCTCTCCGGGGCCCGGCGACGTGGTCATCGACATCCACTATTGCGGCGTATGCCACTCGGACCTTCACATCGCCCGCAACGACCTCGGTCGCACGCGCTATCCTCTGGTGCCCGGCCACGAGATCACGGGCGTGGTTCGCGCCGTCGGCGACAGCGTGAGCCGGTTCAGGCCGGGCGATCGCGTCGGCGTCGGCTGCATGGTGGACAGCTGCCGCCACTGTTCGGAGTGCGACGCGGGCCTGGAGCAATATTGCGAGGCCATGGTCCAGACCTACGGCTCGCCCGATGCGCACGCAGAGCAGAGCGGCGAGGCGATCACCCAGGGCGGCTATTCCAGCGTGATCACCGTCGATCAGGATTTCGTGCTCGGCATTCCTGACTCCCTACCCCTCGATGCGGCGGCGCCCCTGCTGTGCGCAGGCATCACCACCTGGTCACCGCTGGTCGAATGGGGCGTGGGCAAGGGCGACAAGGTGGCGGTGATCGGACTGGGCGGGCTGGGCCACATGGCGGTCAAGCTGGCCGCTGCCCTCGGTGCGGAAGTGACGGTGATCTCGACATCCGACCGCAAGAAGGCCGATGCCCTGGCCATGGGTGCCAGCGACTTTCTGATTTCGCGCGAGCGTGAAGCCATGGCGCGGGCCCAGGGGCGCTTTGACCTCATCATCAATACGGTCTCGGCCCCGACCGAGCTGGGCGCCCATGTGAATCTGCTGGCGCGAGACGGCACCATGGTCATGCTGGGCCTGACGACCGAAGCCATGCCGGTAATGGCTCTGCCGCTGCTGTTCCGCCGCCGCCGCATCGCGGGCAGCCTGATCGGCGGCATCTCAGAGACCCAGGCCATGCTGGATTTCTGCGGCCAGCACGACATCGTCTGCGACATCGAGACGATCACACCCGACCAGATCAACGACGCGTATGCGCGCATGGAGCGCAGTGACGTGCGCTATCGCTTCGTCATCGACATGAAGGCGCTGGCGGCCTGATCAGAACGGCCACCAGCTGCGCTGGCGCGCGTAGGACATGGTGCCGACACTGGCCCCCAGCCTCAGGCCCACGCCCGTGCGGATCGGGGCCAGTATGATGCCGTCGGCCTGCTGATAGTTCACGCCCAGACCGCCTACCAGATAGGCGGAGCCCTCTACGCCCGGATAGCGGCGATACAGCATGTCGGGGTGATAGAGGCCATAGACCAGGGTGAAGACGCGGCTGGCGTTGCCGCCCACATCCCAGCCGATGGACGCGCCCTGCCAGAACACTTCCTGACTGGCGGACAGATCCTTCATGTGCAGGGCGCCGCGGCCATAACGCAGGCCGACCGTGAACGCACCCGCCCCCTCCTCGCCCGCGATATAGGCCGTGGGCGCATCGCCCTGATCGGCGAAGATGCGCTCGATGGCACCGCCGATGGCCTCGGCGGCCACGCCCAGCTCGCGCGAGCCTGCAGCGATCAGCTCGTCAGAGGTGTAGGTGCGGGTCTGGGTGTCGCTCTGGATCGGATAGTTCGGGGCCGAGTTGACCGCACATCCGGCGGTGCCTGCGGTGCCCGCGGCAGCCAGCCCCGAGAGAATGAGTTGGCGACGATGCATGGACAGCTCCTGAGTTCTGGCACCGGGCAAGGGGCCGAATCGATGACCTGCCCGATTGTGCCACAATCGAAGCCTCTCATTGGGGCCTTGCTGGGGCCAAGAGATTAACGGCCCGCACATTTCGGTGATGGATTTCAGCCCGGTCGCATGGCTCAGAACGCGATGACCGCCTTCAGGCTCAGCCCGTGGTTGTCGGAGGATCGCCCGAACTGCCCCGAGTAGCCAGCCCGCAACGCCACGCCGCGCCCGTTGGTGATCTCGGCGTTGAGGCCCAGCTCGCCCATGGTCCTGTCGCTCTGATACCAGGTCTCGAACAGACCCGCGCTGGCAGGTGCGCCCTCGAAGCGGCCCATCAGGCTGGTGTCGTGGCCTTCGACCAGATGGCTGACGCCGAGGCGGCCCGAGAGACGAACGCGGCCCTCATCGTGGCCCAGTTCGGTGCCGATCTCGACGCTGGGGCGCACGCGCCAGAACGTCTCGTCACGCGCCTCGATATCGAGATTGAGCGGGCCTGCGCCGCGCTCCTCGAAGGCGTCGATGCTGACGAAGGTCCCGCTGACCTCCACGCCCGGACGCCACCATGCGCGCGCATCGCCAAAGGTGCGAGAGGTGCGCACCCCGACGGCGACAAGATCGGCCTGCTGCTGGCCGCGGGCCAGAGCGGGCGCAGGCACGGTGATCAGGCGCTCGGTGTCGGTCTCGGTGCGGCCCAGAGACACGGTGAACGCCGTGTCGATCGGCCCGCCCACATACTTCAGCACCCCGCCCAGCATATGGCGGCGGGTCTCCATGCTGACGTTGTCGCCAAAGCTCTGGCGGCTGCGCTCGAAGGCGATGGCCGAACCCAGGCGCCAGCCGCCGCCGACCCCGCGCTCCAGACCGCCGGCCAGCAGAACCGTGTCTTCTTCCTGCGAGAGCCGCTCGAACGTCGCGTCCGCACTGCCGCTGCGGGCATCGTAACGCACCCAGGCGCAGGCGTTCTCCTGCCCCGGATAGACGTGACCGGCCTCCGCCGAACAACTGAACATCGCATCGTCGAAGCGCTGCTGCGCCTCCACCGTGCGCACAACCTCGGCCAGATAGGGCTGGGGCGTGAACTGGTCGTAGGCAGCCGCCACCATGTCCCGCTCCGGCATCCAGAACAGCGCCTCGATCAGCGGATCAAAGGCCGGGTTGCCGCCCGCGAGCTGAATGGCATTGATGTGATTGCCGGTGGAGGTCTGGTTGCGGTTGAGGCCGTTGACGGCGAAATCCACCTCATAGTCGAGGTTGAGCGTATTGGCATCGGGCTGGGCCAGCACGAAGCCCGCCACCGCGCTGCGCGGTGCCGTCAGCCTCAGGTCATTGCGCGTGAGGCCATCGCTCGCCGTCATGAGGGTGACCGAATGGCTGCCCGGCAGGATGCGCCCGACGTTGCGCACTTCCAGCATCACGCGACCGCCCACCTCGGCGCTGCCGGTGATGTTCAGGCGATCGGCCTCGTTGCCCGCCAGGGTGCGCGCGAAATCGAGGTCGGACAGGAAGGTGCCCGTTCCGCTCTGGACGTAGTTGCCGACCATCTGGGTGATGCGCAGCGTGGCCGAGCCGCCCGGCGCAAAGATGCCGTGGTTCAGCAGCAGGTTGCCCGCGCCGACATGGATCAGATCACCGCTGAGGACGCGACCGGAGACCTGGTTGACGATCTCGTTGAGCCCGCCGCCCAGATCGATGCTGCCGACCAGAGTGCCCGCGTTGCGCACGATGTCCGAACCCACGCCGCCCTGGATGGCCATGCCGTCGATGCCGTCACGCGTGGTGATGAGACCGCCGTTGACGACCGTGTTGCGCCCGCCATCGAGAATGCGGACGCCTGCACCGCCCACGCCGCCGACAATCTGTCCCGCCGTCAGTTCCACCCGGCTGTCGCCATTGCCGCCAAAGCCGACGCTCTGAACGATCACGCCGTCGGCTTCACCGTCCACGACCACATTGCCGTTGATGGTGACATTGACATCGCCCCCACGGCCCTGTCCGCCCGCGCTCTGGGCGAGGATGCCGTGGGCGCCATAGCCCTGGGTCCAGATGGTGCCGGTCTGGTTGACGCTCACGCCTGCTGCCGAGCCGTTGCCCCCGACACTGCCCAGGAAGCCGGTGATGCTGCCCAGAATGGGCAGATCGTTGCCCGTGCTGCCCATCATGCCGCCGCCGCCGCCGACCGACTGGGCGAAGATGCCGATGGCCGCATCACCGCGCGTGATGATGTTTCCGCTGTTGGTGATGCTGACCGCGCCGCCGTCTCCTCCGTTGCCGCCTGGGCGCAGGAAGGCGAGATTGATGCCCATGTTGACACCGGGGATGCTCACCGGTCCGGCACTGACGGGATTGGCCAGGGCCCGGTCGACATTGCCGGCCATGCCACCGCCCCCGCCGATGCTCTGGGCAAAAATGCCGAACGATCCGTGAGCCTCGGTGACGATGGTGCCGCTGTTGGCGATCACGACGGCACCGCCGTTGCCCGCCGCGCCGCCCTCGCCGCCGATGCCGATCGTGCCTGTGGCTCCGACCACGCCGCGCCCGCCCACACCGCCGCCGCCGCCGATGCTCTGGGCAAAGATGCCCGCAGAGTTCACGCCTTCGGTGCCGATATCGCCGCTGTTGGTGATGTCGACCCGCGCACCGTCACCGCTGGCACCACCCGAGCCGCCGACCGCGACCTGGATGCTGCGCCAGATCGGCACCTGGCCCACGGGCACGAAGCCCAGTTCCACCGGAACGTCCAGCAATCCGCCGGATCCGATCACGCCGTTGCCACCCGTACCGCCGCCGCCGCCGATGCTCTGGGCAAAGATGCCGTTAGCGTCGGCCCCGCGCGTGACGATCAGTCCGCTGTTGGTGATGCTGACGGCCTCGCCGTTGCCGCCCGCGCCGCCCTGGCCGCCAACCGTGGCGCTGAGGTTCAGGTTGCGCGAGGAATTGTCGACGCTGCACACCACGGGCAGGCCGCAGGCCGCACCGAAGATGACCGAGATGTTGTTGGCATTGCCGCCGTTGCCGCCGCCGCCGCCGATGCTCTGGGCAAAGATGCCGTGGGCACCATGGCCCAGCGTCATGACGCCGCCGACATTCTCGATCTCGATCTGGCCGGCGTGGTTTCCGCTGCCCCCGGCACCGCCCACCGAGACAGACATATTGACCGTGCGGGTCTTGGTCTGGCTCTCGTCCACGCTCGATACGCCCAGCACGCCCGAGAAGCTGCCGCCACCGTTGCCGCCGCCGCCGCCGATGCTCTGGGCAAAGATGCCGTAGCTCTCGGTGCCCTCGGTATAGAGATCGGCCCAGTTGGAAACACCGACAAGTCCGCCGAGCCCGCCCGTGCCGCCCTCGCCGCCCACGGCCACGCCGATGTTCACATTGGCATCCGTGCCGCTGAGCCCCAGGGCCGCGCCGATGGCATAGCCGCCGTTGCCGCCGCCGCCGCCGATGCTCTGGGCGAGGATGGCCGTCGAATGGGCGCCAAAGGTGCCGATGACGCCGCGATTGGTCACGCTCACCTCGCCGCCGTGGCCGCCGATCCCGCCAAAACCGCCCATGGTGAAGTTGAGCTGCTTGGAATCGCCGCCGACAAAGCTGCCCGAGAAGGCCAGCCCGCCGTTGCCGCCGCCGCCGCCGATGCTCTGGGCAAAGATGCCACTGCTGAACATGCCATCGGTGCGGATCAGGGCGTTGTTGGTGATCGACACCAGACCCGCATCACCGCCATCGCCGCCGAAACCTCCCAGCGCGAAGCCGAGCTGGCGCGCGCCGGTGCCCGGGCTCAGAACACCCGTGACGGCAATGCCTCCCGTGCCACCGCCGCCGCCGATGCTCTGGGCAAGGATCCCAGAAGCGTTGTCGCCCTTGGTGTAGAGCTGCAGATCGTTCAGCACCGTCACGCGGCGGCCATCGCCACCATCGCCGCCGAAGCCGCCCAGCGTCACGCCCACATTGGTGGAATCCTGATTGAAGGCGAGCCCCGCGGTAAAGGCAAAGCCACCATCACCGCCGCCGCCGCCGATGCTCTGGGCCATGATGGCATTGGCGCCGTGGCCCTCGGTGAGGATCGCATCGTCCTGGCCGTCAGTGGCGCGCACGATGACATTGACTATCCCGCCATCGCCGCCGGTGTCGCCGAAACCCCCCACCGTCAGGCCAACGGTGCCCTGGCCGTCGAAATTGGTGCTGACCGAACCGGCGAAGCCGCCCGAGCCGCCGCCACCGCCCACGCTCTGAGCCATGATGCCGTGCGCGCCGTCACCCTTGGTCAGGATGCTCGCCGCATGATCGACGCCCACTGAACCAGCGCTGCCACCCTGTCCGCCAAAGCCGCCCAGCGTGCCGGACAGGGAGCCACCGCGTACCGACAGCGTGCCCGAAAGGGCAAAGCCGCCGTTGCCGCCGCCGCCGCCGATGCTCTGGGCCACCAGGGCCGAGGCCCGCAGGCCCTCGGTGTAGAGGTGTCCGGTATTGATCACGTCGACGATGCCGCTGATGCCGCCGACATTGCCCGCGCCGCCGACACCAAAGGCGAAAGCGTTCTGGTTGGCACCCGAAGCACTGACAGTGAAACCGCCGTTGCCGCCGCCGCCGCCGATGCTCTGGGCGATCAGCGCCGTGCTGAAATCGCCGTGGGTAAAGACATTGGCGGCGTTGGCGAGGGTGACGAGACCGCCCGTTCCACCCTGACCACCGATACCGCCCAGAGTGAGAGAGACATTGCCCGTCTGCCCGCCGCCCGCAGCCAGTGCGCCTGAAAAGGCACCATTGCCGCCGCCGCCGCCGATGCTCTGGGCCAGGACACCATAAGAAGCTGCGCCGAGGGTCAGAATCTGGCCATCGGTGCTGACGCTCACGCTGCCGCCGGTGCCGCCGGTGCCGCCAAAGCCCCCCACACTCCCGGAGATCGCCGACTGTCCGCTCGCCCCTGCCAGGGTGAGGGCAAAGCCGCCGTCACCGCCGCCGCCGCCGATGCTCTGGGCCAGCACGCCGTGCGAGACGGCCCCGCTGGTGGTGATGAAGCCGGAGTGGTTGACGCTCACGGCACCGGCGTTTCCGCCCGCGTCGCCAAAGCCGCCGAGCGAGAAGCTGGCCGCCACGCCTGGACCGGTCAGGGTCGCCGCGCCTGCAATGCCGCCGGTGCCGCCGCCGCCGCCGATGCTCTGGGCCACGATGGCGTGAGAGCCTGCGCCTTCGGTCCAGATGTCCCCTTCAAGACTGACGCTCACATTGCGGCCGATACCGCCACTGCCGCTGTCGCCTCCGAGGCTGACCCCGATGCCGCCGTTGCCCACCGAGAAATTGCCCGCAAGGCTCATGCCGCCGTCACCGCCGCCACCGCCGATGCTCTGGGCCAGAATGCCGAAAGCCTTGTCTCCGCGCGTCCAGATGCTGCCTTCGTGGCTGACTTCGACCGTGCCGCCCTCGCTGCCCGCACCACCGTCACCGCCAAGACCGACGTTCAGGGCCGCCTTGCTGGCACCCACCAGATTGAGCGAGGCACCCCCCGTGCCGCCGCCGCCGCCAATGCTCTGGGCCACGATGGCGTGCGAGCCCGCGCCCAAGGTTTCAAGATCGCCCAGGGCGGTCAGGGTGACATTGCCTGCCGAGCCACCATTGCTGCCTGCACCGCCAAGGGTCAGGCCGAGCGCGCCCATGCCGCCGGCCAGTGCACCGGCCAGACCGCCGTTACCGCCGCCGCCGCCCAGGCTCTGGGCGATGAGGGCGAAGGACTGATCGCCCTGGGTCAGCACGTTGCCCGTGCTGGACAGCGTGACAGTGCCCGCCGTGGTGCCACCGCCACCAGAGCCACCGATGCCGATGCTGAGCCCCACGCCCGTGCTGAGCGCACCCGAGATGGCCATGCCCCCGTTGCCACCGCCGCCGCCGATGCTCTGGGCCATCATGCCGTGGGAGAATGCGCCCGAGGTGAAGACCGAGCCCTCGTTGATCAGGCTGACCACGCCACCGGCACCGCCCGCAGCGCCAGAGCCGCCGATTGTCAGGGCACCGCCCCAGCTGCCGCCCACGGAGCCCGCCACGGAGAAACCGCCGTTGCCGCCGCCGCCGCCGATGGACTGGGCAAAGATGCCGGTCGAGTGATCGCCGAGGGTCAGGACATGAGCCCAAGAACGAACCGTCACGCTGCCTGCGCTGCCGCCGCCGCCGCCAGACCCGCCGACCGAGGCCGTCAGGGCCACCTGGTCGGAGGCCGCCACGGCAACCGAGAATCCGCCGTTGCCGCCGCCGCCACCGATGCTCTGGGCGAATATGCCGCGCGCGTTGTCGCCTTCGGTCAGCACGAAGCCCTTGTACATGACATTGACGTTGCCGCCCCAGCCACCGAGACCGCCCGAGCCGCCGAGCGCGACAGCGGCCGCAAAGCTCGGCCCGATGGCCGCAGAGGCCGCATAGCCGCCGTTACCCCCGCCCCCGCCGATGGACTGGGCGATGATGCCGTCCGAGCGGTCCCCGCGCGTGTAGATGCTTGCGTCTGCCAGGGTCTGGTCCGTGCCGCGGTTGACCCAGACATTGCCCGCACTGCCGCCATTGCCGCCCGAGCCGCCGATGGCGGCACTGGCAAAGACTCCGCCTGCGACAGCACTGCCCCCGTTGCCGCCGCCGCCGCCGATGGACTGGACCATCAGACCCGCAGAATTGACGCTCTCGGTCTGAATGAAGCCGAAGTTCGCGCCCTCCGCGCCCAGCGAGAAGCCGCCGCTGCCGCCTGCACCGCCGATGGCTGCGACGCCGCCTGCATTGCCGCCGTTGCCGCCGCCGCCGCCGATGGACTGCACCAGCAGGCCGTGCGCATTGGCACCGGACGTCAGGATGGTTCCGAAGTTCTGGCCCAGCGCGAAATTGGCGTTGCCGCCGCCGCCGCCGCGACCGCCGATGCTAACAAGGCCAGAACCCGTGCCGCCGTCACCGCCGCCGCCGCCGATGGACTGGACCAGTATGCCGCCGGCACCGCTGCCCGTCGTGACGATCATACCATCGTTGAAGACCTCGATGCGACCGCCGCTGCCGCCGACACCACCCGTCGAGCCCAGCCCCACCAGGCCCGATCCACTGCCGCCCCAGCCGCCGCCGCCGCCAACGGACTGGGCGATGATGCCGTAGGAGCCGGTGCCGGATGTGTCGATCCGGCCCTCGTTGAACACGATGATTGTGCCGCCGCTACCCGCGCCTGCACCGCCGCCGCCATAGGCGAACAGGCCCGAGCCGCTGCCGCCCGAGCCGCCGTATCCGCCGACGCTGAGCGCCGCGATACCCGCTGCCGCCGTGCCGGAGGTGGTAATCGAACCCCGGCTGAGGATGTTGACGGAACCGCCATTGGACGTGCCTGCCCCATCGCCGCCGCTGCCGACGATACCGCTGCCCGAGCCGCCGCTGCCACCGGCACCGCCGATGCTGTGCCCGAAGATGCCCTGGGAGCTGTTTCCGGCGGTAATGATCGTGCCGTCATGGGTGATGTTGACGCTGCCGCCAGCGCCGCCGCCGCCGCCATTGCCGCCCTCGCCCTCTGCACCGGCCCCGTTGCCGCCATTGCCGCCGTTGCCGCCCGCGGAAAAGCCATAGATGCCGTGCGACACTTGGCCCAGGGTGCTGATGCTGCCGTTGTTGGCGATCGACAGGAAGCCGCCATCGCCGCCGCGCCCACCGTTACCGCCCTTGCCCACGATGCCCGCCCCGTTGCCGCCGCGCCCGCCGTTGCCGCCCGAGGAGGAGCCATAGATGCCATAGGCATTGCTGCCGTTGGTCTCGATCTCGCCGTCGAAGGTGATTTCTATGAAGCCACCGTTGCCACCACGACCGCCATTGCCGCCAGTGGCACTGAGGCTGCCCCCGCTGGTGCCTATGACCGAACCGTTTCCGCCGTTGCCGCCGCTGCCGCCGTTGGAACTGGCCTGAAGACCAATGGCAAAGGTGCCGTTCGTGACAATGCCGTAGGGTGATGTGTCAACATTGACGAAGGTGGAAATGCCGGTGCCGCCGCCACCGCCGCCGCCGCCGTTGCCCACGGTCGGGCTGCTGCCGGTCGAGCCCGCACCGCCGTTGGAGCTGTAGAAGACGCCGCGCGCGCCCGCAGCGGGTACGATGTTCTGTGTGATGTTGATGACGTTCAGCCCGTTGCCGCCCGTCTGCAGGACACCACCCGCCTGGTTGCCCTGACAGGTGAAGACGCCGCCCGAGAGGCTGCAAGGATCGTTCTGTGCGGCGGCGGCAGTGCCGATCATGGCCGAGCCGAGCGCGGCGGCCACCATCACGGCACGGGCGCGCTTCAGCAGGCCGTTCACGCGCTTGAGATCGGCAACCTCGAGCACGTCCCGGCCGGTCTCGACCGTCTGCGCGCCGAGCAAGGCTCGCTCCAGCCCGTCCAGCGCCATGACCAGCTCGCACCAGCCCGCACCGTCGCGATGGCGGGCATCATCGCTGAGCCCCCTGACGATTTCGGCGGTCTGAAGCGGGGTCGTCCGCCCCGAGCCCGCAATGCCGTGTGTCTCGATCCTGCGGGCCGCCGATGCGACCTGTTCGGCCAAACGGAGAAGCTGCGCGCGATCGGCACGGATGCGGCTGGACATATTCTCTCCCCCCACGGGAATATGGCTGCGACGCAAAAAAGATCGCCGCGAGAAAAACTTCAGTTTTTGATAATCACGCGCGCTGCGAGCAATCAACCGCTCGCACCTCCTGGGCGAGAAGTAATATTAATCCGTTGCCCCGGGGACACCCGATCCAGAGACACCTGCTCATCAGGCTAGCTGGCGGCAGAATCCTTCCCGGCAGGCTTGTGCCTAACCCCGGACAGTCCCGTCATCACCCCGCAGCAGAACGCCTCAGAGGTGGATCATGCGCCCGTAGGCATCCAGGGCCGCCTCGTGCATGGCCTCGCTCATGGTCGGGTGCGGATAGACCGTGCCGTGCAGGTCTTCCTCGGTCGCTTCCATGGTGATGGCGGTGACATAGCCCTGGATCATCTCGGTGACCTCGGCGCCGATCATGTGCGCGCCGATCAGGGCACCGGTCCTGGCGTCAAAGATCACCTTGACGAAGCCCTCGGTCTCGCCCGCCGCAATGGCCTTGCCGTTCACCTTGAAGGGGAAGCGGCCGATCTTCACCTCGCGCCTGTCTGCCCTCGCCTGCTGCTCGGTAATGCCGACCGAGGCCACCTGGGGCTGGGCATAGGTGCAGCCCGCAATGGGCGAATGCACGTTCGGGGTCTTGAAGCCTGCAATGTGCTCGGCGGCGTGGATGCCTTCGTGCGAGGCCTTGTGCGCCAGCCAAGGTGCGCCCGCGCAGTCGCCGATGGCGTAGAGGCCCTGCACATTGGTCTTGCAGTGCGCATCGGTCTTGATGTGGCCGCGGTCCATCTCGACGCCGAGCGCCTCCAGCCCGATACCGTCGGTGTTGGCGGTGATGCCAACCGCCGAGATGCACACCTCGGCCTCCAGCGTCTCGGTCTTGCCGCCGGTTTCGATGGCGACCTTGACGCCCGACTTGTCCTTGCTGACCTTCGTGACCTTGGCCCCGACGCGGAACTTCATGCCACGCTTCTCGAAGGCCTTCTGCGCTGCCTTCGAGACTTCCTCGTCCTCGACCGGCATGATGCGCTCGACCGCTTCCACCACCGTCACCTCACAGCCCAGCGCGCGATAGAAGCTGCCGAACTCGATGCCGATGGCGCCAGAGCCGATCACCACGATGGACTTCGGCAGGGCCTTCGGCGTCATGGCCTCGCGATAGGCCCAGATGCGCTCGCCATCCGCTTCCAGCCCGATCTGCGGCAGGGCACGCGCGCGCGCGCCAACCGCCAGCATGACGGCCTTGGCCTGCACCGTGCGCGACTTGCCGTCATGAAGGGCGATCACGACCTTCGGGGCACCCTGCCCTTTCTCCAGCCTGGCGTTGCCCTCGATCACCTCGATCCCGTTCTTCTTCATCAGGTAGCCGACGCCCTGATTGAGCTGCTTGGCCACGCCGCGCGAGCGCGCGATGATCGCCTCGAAGTCGAAGGCCGCCTTGTCGACGGACAGGCCATAGTCCTTCAGGTGGCTGAGAGACTCGAACTTCTCCCCGGACTTCAGCAGAGCCTTGGTGGGAATGCAGCCCCAGTTCAGGCAGATGCCGCCCAGCTTCTCGCGCTCGACGATGGCGACCTTCTGGCCTAGCTGGCTGGCGCGGATGGCCGCCACATAGCCGCCCGGCCCCGAGCCGATAACGATCAGATCAAAGTCAGCCACGCTCAAGTCCTCACGCCAGCATCGTCACGGGGTTTTCGATCATGGGCTTGAAGGCCTGAAGGAAGCGCGCGCCGACGGCTCCATCCACCACCCTGTGATCGCAGGTCAGGGTGACGGTCATCACCGTGGCGATCTCGAGCCTGTCACCACGCACCACGGGGCGCTTCTCGCCCGCGCCCACGCTCATGATCGCGCCCTGAGGCTCGTTGATGATCGAGGCGAACGACCTGATGCCGAACATACCGAGGTTCGAGATGGAAAAGGTGCCGCCCTGGAACTCATCGGGCTTGAGCTTGCGCTCGCGGGCACGCCTGGCCAGATCCTTGGCCTCCTCGGCGATCTCCGCGAGAGACTTGGTTTCGGCCTTGCGGATGATCGGGGTGATCAGCCCCCCTTCAATCGCCACCGCCATGGCGATGTCAGCGTGATGGTGCATGGCCAGCCCCTCGGGCGAATAGCTGGCGTTGGCCTCAGGCACGGCCTTCAGCGCCATGGCCGCAGCCTTGATCACCATGTCGTTGACCGAGACCTTGATGCCGCGCGGCTCGAGCAGCGCATTGATCTGGGCGCGCGCTGCCAGCAGGCCGTCGATCTCGCAGTCGATGGTGAGCGGGAAGTGCGGCACGTCGCGGAACGAGTCCGTCATGCGCCGGGCAATGGCTTTCCTCATGCCGTCCAACGGCACCAGATCGTAGGTGCCATCGGGGATGCCCATCTGGGCCAGGGACTGGACCTTGCGCGGCGCACCGCCCTCGGCCGGGCTCTCAGCGGATCGGGCTGACGCGGGCGCGCCCGAGGCCGCTGCCTCGACATCACGCTTCACGATGCGACCGTGCGGACCCGTGCCCTCGATGCTGGCCAGATCGAGGCCAGACTGACTGGCCAGACGCCGCGCCAGGGGCGATGCACGAAGGCGCCTGCCCGACGCGGTTTCGCCCTTCGCAGACTTCGAAGCGCCCGTCCGGGGTTCAGCACTGACCTTCTCGTCCTGAGCATTAGCATCAGCTTTTTCGGCCGCTGCCTTGTTGGTGCTCGGTTTTTTGTCGTCAGCGGCGCCAGCCTTTGCCTCAACGGGAGAGGGCGCGGGCACGGCATCGTCACCGGACAGGCGCGCAATGGGTGTGTTTACCTTCACGCCCTCCGAGCCTTCGGCCACGAGAATCTCCAGAACCTCGCCCTCGTCGACCGCCTCGACCTCCATGGTCGCCTTGTCGGTCTCGATCTCGGCGATCACGTCACCGGCAGACACCTGATCGCCCACCTTGACGTGCCACTTGGCAAGGGTGCCCTCCTCCATGGTGGGAGAGAGCGCAGGCATCAGGATGTCGGTCATTGGCCGTTCTCCGGCGCGCCGGGCTCGCCCATCTTGCGCATGGACTCGTTGGCCTCGGCAAAACCCTCAAGCAGGGAACGCAGAGCCTCGTCGCGCTTGTGCCCGTGCTTGGCCTCTAGCCCGCTGGCATAGTGCCAGGCCAGCTCGGCCATGATCATGCCGAACAGCTTGGGATCGGTGACGGCGGGACGTAGGATCATCTGAGGGCCCTGATCGGCCCACCATATGCGCACCAGCTCGGTGATGCGGTCCCTGGCCTCGGCCTTCAGAACCTCGTCAGGGATCGGCAGGGCAAACTCTTCGACGCTCATTGGCAGACTTCCTTCACCGCCTTGACGATGCGCTCCACGGACGGCAGCGACAGGGCTTCGAGATTGGCAGCATAGGGCAGCGGCACGTCTTCCTGGTGCACGCGCAGCGGCGGGGCATCGAGATAATCGAAGGCGTGCTCGATCACGCGCGCAACCACCTCGGCACCCACGCCCATCGGGCCCCAGCCCTCTTCGGCCGAGACCAGACGGTTCGTCTTCTTCACGCTCTCCACGATGGTCTCGTGATCGAGGGGGCGAAGGGTGCGAAGGTCGATGACCTCGGCCTCGATGCCCTCACCGGCCAGCAGTTCGGCGGCCTTGAGCGACAGCCCCACCATACGCGAGTGACAGGTGATGGTCACGTCCGTACCTTCGCGCCGCACCTTGGCCTTGCCGATGGGCACGATCCAGTCCTCGCCCTCGGGCGTGGCGGGATCGGGAATGTCGAACTCCACGCCATACATCATCTCGTGCTCGAGGAAGACGATGGGGTTGGGATCGCGGATCGCCGCCTTCAGCAGGCCCTTGGCATCGGCGGCGTCATAGGGCGCAATCACCTTGAGGCCCGGCACCTGGGCATACCAGGCCGAATAGTCCTGGCTGTGCTGGGCCGCCACGCGCGCCGCAGCCCCATTGGGACCGCGGAACACCACCGGACAGCGGATCTGGCCGCCCGACATATAGAGCGTCTTGGCCGCAGAGTTTATGATGTGGTCGATGGCCTGCATGCCGAAGTTCCAGGTCATGAACTCGACGATGGGCTTCAGCCCCGCCATGGCCGCGCCCACGCCCAGCCCGGCAAAGCCGTGCTCGGTGATCGGGGTATCGACCACGCGGCGCTCGCCGAACTCCTGCAGCAGCTCGCGGCTGACCTTGTAGGCCCCCTGATACTGGGCCACTTCCTCGCCCATCAGAAAGACGTTCTCGTCGCGGCGCATTTCCTCGGCCATGGCGTCGCGCAGGGCGTCGCGCACGGTGATCTTGACCAGCTTCGCATTGGCGGGGATTTCGGGGTCTTTCAGAGCCGCCTTCTGCGTCACGGGCGCAGGCCCCTCGCCTTCGCTTCTCGCCTCGGCCGCCTCCGGTGCCTTCTTTTCGGGATCGCCCGCCTTGTCGGCCTCAGGGGCCTCCCTGCCGGCGTCGTCGCCCTTGGCAGGCGCGGCATCGTCGCCGGACAGGCGCGCGATGGGGGTGTTGACCTTCACGCCCTCGGAGCCTTCAGCCACGAGGATTTCCAGCACCTCGCCCTCGTCGACCGCCTCGACCTCCATGGTCGCCTTGTCGGTCTCGATCTCGGCAATCACGTCACCGGCCGATACCGTGTCGCCCTTCTTGATGTGCCACTTGGAGAGCGTGCCTTCCTCCATGGTGGGAGACAGGGCAGGCATGAGAATATCGGTCAAGGCTCAGGCCTCCACATAGACATCGGTGTAAAGCTCGGACGGATCGGGCTCCGGGCTTTCCTGGGCGAACTTGACGGAGTCGGCCACGATGGCCTTGATCTCGTCGTCTATGGCCTTGATCTCGGCCTCGGACGCCTTGGCCTCGGCCAGCATGGCACGGATCAGGTCGATGGGATCGCGGGTCTTCTTGACCTCGTCCACCTCTTCCTTGGTGCGGTACTTGGCCGGGTCGGACATGGAGTGTCCGCGATAGCGATAGGTCTTGACCTCGAGGATGAACGGGCCGCCACCCTCGCGCGCGCGCTTGACCGCACGGGCCACGGCGTCGCGCACCTCAAGCACGTTCATGCCGTCCACCTGCTCACCAGGAATGCCGAAGCTGGCACCGCGCTGGCTGAGATCGGTCGTGGACGAGGCCCTCTCGATGGAGGTGCCCATGGCGTACTGGTTGTTCTCGATCAGATAGATGGCCGGCAGCTTCCACAGCTGGGCCATGTTGAAGCTCTCATAGACCTGGCCCTGATTGGCCGCGCCATCGCCGAAATAGATGAAGGCGACATTGTCATTGCCGCGATAGGTGTTGGCAAAGGCGAGGCCTGTGCCAAGGCTCACCTGGGCCCCGACGATGCCATGCCCGCCGTAAAAGCCGGTGGGCACATCGAACATGTGCATCGAGCCGCCCTTGCCCTTGGACGAGCCGCCGATGCGCCCGGTCAGCTCGGCCATCACCTCGCGCGGGTCCATCCCCGCTGCCAGCATGTGACCGTGGTCACGATAGCCGGTGATGATCTGGTCGCCCTGCTTGACGTTGGCCTGCACGCCCACGGCCACGGCTTCCTGACCGATGTAGAGGTGGCAGAATCCCCCGATCAGGCCCATGCCGTAGAGCTGTCCGGCACGCTCCTCGAAGCGGCGGATCAGCAGCATCTCGCGATAGTAGCCGAGCAGTTCCTGCTTGGAGGCAGCGGCCGCGCCGCCCGCCTTCTTAGAAGCGGTCTTTGACGATGTCTTGGCGGCACCTGGCGCCATCCGGTTCCCTCCGGCTGGCTGTCGATCCGGCAAGGGGCCGGTCGCGCAGCGTTCTTGTCGTTACGGAAGTGGGGCTTTAGCAGCCCTTGACCAAGGTGCCAAAGCGAACCGGCGCGATTGTAACGAAATTTCAGCCAGGCGTGTGGACGCGGATCACCACGTCGCGCGGATCGCCGTACCCAAGAAGAACGCGCGCGCGCTCTTCAAGCAGGTCGCGAGAGAGACTCTCGTTGCGCAAATAGCGGGCCCGGACCTGAAGCGATGCCTTCTGGGCCGTCAGAGTGGACAGCTCGGCCTCGCGCTCGCGGAGCATGGCCTCGCGCTCGGCGCCGCTCAGAAGGCCCCGCTCGCCCGTCATCGCCTGAACCCCGAAATAGAGGATCAGCAGGAAAATCAATGCGGTCGTCGCAAAAGGACGCATCCGGTCTACCAGCACGAAAATCACCACGCACGCTCCTTCTGAGCGTCAGAACCGATGTCTCAGCTATGGCGTGAAAATGCCTAATTAATCGTAGCTTGACCTTATGCGCAGTGACGGCCCGATAACCGTGACAGCGGCGGCGTTGGCCCTGTTCGACCTGGCCTATTCGATCAGCATGGAGGCACCGGCATACAGCCCGCGATCGCCCAGTATCTCCTCGATGCGAAGAAGCTGATTGTATTTGGCCGTGCGGTCAGAGCGCGCCAGCGAGCCGGTCTTGATCTGACCGCAGTTGGTCGCCACGGCCAGGTCCGCGATGGTGGCGTCCTCGGTCTCGCCCGAGCGGTGACTCATCACCGCCGTATAGCCCGCGCGGTGGGCCATATCGACCGCATCCAGAGTCTCGGAAAGCGTGCCGATCTGGTTGACCTTGACCAGGATCGAGTTGGCCAGGCCCTCGCCGATGCCTGCGGCAAGGCGCGCAGGGTTGGTCACGAACAGGTCATCGCCGACCAGCTGGATCTTCTCGCCTAGGCGCTCGGTCAGCAGACGCCAGCCCTCCAGATCGTCCTCGGCACAGCCGTCTTCGATGGAGACGATCGGAAAGCGCGCGCACAGCCCGGCCAGATAGTCGACCATGCCCGCCTGATCGAGAGACTTGCCTTCACCTTCAAGAACATAGCGGCCATCCTTGAAGAACTCGGTCGAGGCAACATCCAGCGCCAGGTGAAAGTCCTCGCCCGCCTCGTAACCGGCCGCCTTGCCCGCCGCGACCACAAAGGCCAGCGCTTCCTCTGCCGACGACAGATTGGGCGCAAAGCCGCCTTCGTCACCGACGTTGGTGTTGTGGCCCGCATCCTTGAGCTTGCTGCGCAGGGCGTGGAAGATTTCGGCCCCCATGCGCAGACCTTCGGAAAAGCTGTCGGCTCCGGTCGGCAGGATCATGAACTCCTGGATGTCGATGGGATTGTCCGCATGGGCACCGCCATTGATGATGTTCATCATCGGGGTGGGCAGAACGCGCGCCGACACGCCGCCGACATAGCGATAGAGCGGCAGATCGGCGCTGATGGCGCTGGCCTTGGCGCACGCCAGACTGACGCCCAGAATGGCATTGGCCCCGAGGCGACTCTTGTTCTCGGTGCCGTCGAGGGTGATCAGCGCCTGATCGATGCCGCGCTGGTCCTCGGCATCCATGCCGCACAGGGCATCGAAAATCTCGCCGTTGACCGCATCGACCGCATCGCCCACGCCCTTGCCCAGCCAGCGCGACTTGTCGCCGTCACGCCGCTCCACCGCCTCATGCGCTCCGGTGGATGCGCCCGAGGGCACGGCAGCGCGCCCGAAGCTGCCGTCATCGAGCACCACATCGACCTCGATCGTCGGGTTGCCCCGGCTGTCGAGAATCTGGCGCGCGGAGATGTCGGCGATGTCGGTCATGGCGGGTATCCGTGAAAAATGGCACCAGGCGGTGGCGCGGTCAGGTCTGGTGCGGCTTTAGCGTAAGGCCCGCCACCCGTCATCCCTTTCGGCAACAAGCGATCAGGCGCAGCCCTCGACGTAGAGAATGCTGGGCGTGCCCGCGTGGATCAGGCTCACACGGCCCTCGGCATTGACCTCGTAACGATAGCCGCGCGCGTCGGGCGAGGACGGACCGGCACTGGTCCAGACGTCGATGTACTGCGCAGGGGCCTCGACATATTTGTGCGGCAGCGTTTCGGCGCGCGAGCCGAGGGTCTCCAGAACCCGAGCGGCTTCATCGCCCAGACCGATGTCGTCTGCGGTGCGCACGGGACTTTCGCGGATCAGGGTGATGCGCGTGACGCGATCATTCTCCAGCATCACCAGCACGTTCTCGGGGGCACTGGCCGGGCGGCCATAGGTGCAGACCATGGGATCGTTTACCGCCGACGCCTCGGGCGGCAGGGCCCCGACAGCGCGCTCGAGATCGTCGCGGCTCATGCCGATGCGAATCTCGCCCAGGCCCTCAGGCGTCAGGGTGTTCGCATCGGCTGATTCGGCAGGCGGAGCGTCCGGGGCGGGGCCTGGGGCAGGCTCCGGCTGGCCGCAAGCTGTCAGCAGCAGGGCCGAGCCCGCCATCGCACCGAGTGCGCGCCCGAGGATATGCCCGTTGAAACCGTGAGGGGTCATGTCGCAGCCTTTCGTGTTCAGGCCCAGACTAGACCCGCACGCCGCCCATATCACCCCCAAAGGTGTGACGCGCGATGCGCCGCGGCACACATGCGAAAACGGCGCGTCTGCACGCTTGCAGACACGCCGCTTGATATCGCCGGGACATCGAAGTCCCGAGACGCTCCTGAAAGACCTAGTCTTCCTTGGGCGTCAGAACCTGGCGACCGCGATAGGTGCCGCTCTTCAGGTCGATGTGGTGCGGGCGCTTCAGCTCGCCCGTGTCCTTGTCCTCGGTGTAGCTGTTCGAGCCGAGGGCGTGGTGCGAGCGGCGCATGTTGCGGCGCGACGGGGATACTTTTCGCTTGGGAACGGCCATGTCCGTCTCTTTTTTCTTTGGCAGCGGTGCGTCAGCGCACGAAAGCGCCCCGACGTGAAAACAGTTGCGGCGGCCCCGCAAGGGAGCCGCCACGCGAGCGCGGGCTTATGCCGCAAGGTCGGACAAAACGCAAGGGGGCTTGAAGGCCCCGCACGCGCGGCTCAGTTCCTCGGCGGCGTTATGTTGATGCGCATGTTCTGCCCCGCCAGTACCTGCGTGCGACGGCGACCTGACTGTCCCGTGCCGGCGTCGGCATGGATGTCCCAGCAGCCGGCCGAAACCGTGAAGCGATAGCTGCGACCCGAAGGGATCACCGTGCCGCTGGGCAGGCGGTTCAGGCCATAGCTGGACATGTTGCACGCCGAGATCAGCACCTCACGCAAGGTGCGGCCCGAGACATTGACGATCTCGATGGAACCGACGGGCTCTCCGGGCCGGATCAGCGGCCCGCCGGTCACGAGATCAGCACAGCCCGTCAGGGCCAGACCTGCTGCCGCGACGGCCCCAAGAGCTGCGGTGCGCATGACGTGACGCGAGCCAGACTTGATGAATCCCATCGATCTTCCCTCCAATTGGATGCCGGAGAGAATGTCGCCCGGGCGCACCAGCGTATGCCCCCTGAACGGGGGGCTCAGACGAGGCGGCTCTGAACCACCGCCGCGCCGATGAAGCTGGCAAACAGGGGATGCGGGGCAAAGGGTCGGCTTTTCAGCTCGGGGTGATACTGAACGGCAACGAACCACGGATGATCGGGGCGCTCGACCACCTCGGGAAGAATACCGTCGGGCGAGACACCGGTAATGTGCATCCCTGCCGCTTCCAGCCTGTCGCGATAGCCGATGTTGACCTCATAGCGATGGCGGTGGCGCTCGCTGATCTCGGTGCCGCCGTAGATCTCGGCCACGCGCGAGCCTGGCGTGAGCACGCCCTCATAGGCCCCAAGACGCATGGTCCCGCCCAGGTCGCCGCCCGCAGAGCGGCGCACCCGTGCATTGCCGCTGACCCATTCGGTCATGAGCCCGACCACGGGCTCGCGCGCAGGCCCGAACTCGCTCGATGACGCGTCCGCCAGACCCGCCAGATTGCGCGCAGTCTCGATCACCGCCATCTGCATGCCGAAACAGATGCCGAAGTAGGGAATGTTGCGCTCGCGGGCGAAGCGCACCGCCTCGATCTTTCCCTGGGCACCACGCTCGCCGAAGCCTCCGGGCACCAGCACCGCGTGGGCACCTTGCAGGCGGGCCTCGCAGGCTTCCCTATCGCCCGCGAAGGTATCCGCCTCCACCCAGTCGATGTTGACCTTAACGTTGTTGGCAACGCCGCCGTGATGCAGGGCCTCGATCAGCGATTTGTAGGCATCTTTCAGCACCGTGTACTTGCCGACCACGGCGACGGTGACCTCGCCATCGGGATGGAGCCTGCGCCGCACGATCTCCTCCCAGCGCGACAGGTCGGGCTCGGGCGCATCATGGATGCCGAAGTGGGCGAGAATCTCGCTGTCCAGCCCCTCGCGGTGATAGTCGAGCGGCACGGCGTAGATGTCGGCCGAATCCATCGCCTGAATGACGCCGCTCTCGCGCACATTGCAGAACAGGCCGATCTTGCGCTTCTCATCAGCGGGAATGGGCTGTTCACAGCGACACAGCAGGATGTCGGGCTGGATGCCGATGGAGCGCAACTCCTTGACCGAGTGCTGCGTCGGCTTGGTCTTCATCTCGCCCGCGGTCTTGATGAAGGGCAGCAAGGTCAGGTGCATGAAGCAGCTCTGCCCGCGCGGCAGGTCCTGTCCGAGCTGGCGGATGGCCTCGAAGAACGGCAGGCCTTCGATGTCGCCTACCGTGCCGCCGATCTCGACCAGCACGAAGTCCACCTCGCGCCCGTCCTCGCCCAGGGCGGGGTTCAGGACGAAGTTCTTGATCTCGTCCGTGACGTGCGGGATCACCTGAACGGTGGCACCCAGATAGTCGCCCCGCCGCTCCTTCTCGAGGATGGTGGAATAGATGCGACCCGTGGTGATGTTGTCCGAGCGCGCCGCCGACACGCCCGTGAAGCGCTCGTAGTGGCCCAGATCGAGATCGGTCTCCGCCCCGTCGTCGGTCACGAACACTTCCCCGTGCTGATAGGGGCTCATCGTGCCGGGATCGACGTTCAGATAGGGGTCCAGCTTGCGCAGACGCACCGAATAGCCGCGCGCTTGCAGCAACGCGCCAAGGGCGGCGGACGCGAGACCTTTTCCGAGTGAGGAAACCACGCCGCCGGTGATGAAAACGTACCGGGCCATGGGGGTTCACCTTAGCGCCGATTCGCGCTTCTCGCCTGCCAGAAGTCGTGTGACGGGCACCGGCGGCGTGGATAACCTGCCGCCGGTCTCGCCTGCGGTGTACGCCCTACTGCGCGGGCGGGGTGCCGAACGACTGCAGGTCGTCCAGCGTCGGGCCGGTCTGCTCGGCAGGCGGTGCCGGGGTCACGGGCTCGGGCGCTTCAGCAGGCGGCGGCGCATCCAGGTCGATCGTCCCGATCGTGCCGGCGTCCAGCAGCGAGCGGTCACCGCGCTGCATATTGCCCACGATGGTCAGCGAAATGGCGCAGATGAAGAACAGCACCGCCATGACCGCCGTCGAGCGCGACAGCAGATTGCCCGCACCGCGTGCCGTCATGAAGCCCGAGGGGCCGCCGCCCATGCCAAGCGCACCGCCCTCTGAGCGTTGCAGCAGGATGAGCCCGATCAGAATGACCGAGATGAGGATCTGGACGCCGAGAAGGATGGTCTGGAGCATGACACGACTGATATGCGGCGCAGGGCTGCGCGGTTCAAGCGCGCGGCTCTAGCACCCCGCGTCTCGCTTAGCAATAAAGCCCTGAACGGCGCGAGACGCGCGTCGCCCTGCCAAGAGCGGACAACCAGGGTGTCAGGCCGCCCGAATGATCCCGAGAAAGTCGCTGGCCTTAAGCGAGGCACCACCGACCAGCGCCCCGCCCACCTCCGGTACGCTCAAGGTCTCCGCGGCGTTCGACGGCTTGACCGAGCCACCATAGAGAATAGGCGCGCGATCCCCGCTGTCGCCCAGATGCCGGGCCAGCACGGCGCGGATGTGCGCGTGCATGGTGGCGATATCGGCAGGCTCGGCCACACGGCCCGTGCCGATGGCCCAGACCGGCTCGTAGGCGACAGCGAATGCCTGCCCTGCCAGTGCCTCCGGCAGCGAGGCGAGCAACTGGCGCTCCACGATCTGCTCGGCCTGCCCGGCCTCGCGCTCGGCCAGGGTCTCGCCCACGCAGATGATCGGCTCCAGCCCGGCCGACAGGGCCGCCCGCACCTTTGCCGCGACGAAGGCGTCCGTCTCGCCGTGCATGGCGCGCCGCTCCGAGTGGCCAAGAATTACCAGGCGCGCGCCTGCATCTGTCAGCATCTCGGCGGACACGTCGCCGGTATAGGCACCCTCGCGCTCTGCGTGACAGTCCTGCCCGCCGATCTCCACCGGCCCCGCCCCCAGCGCCTCCTTCATGCGCCAGATGAGCGTCGCGGGCGGGCACAGGGCCACACGAACCGCTGCGGGCGACTGGGCGAGCGCCTCGGCCACCGCTCTGGCCTCATCGAGGCTCTCGCCGGTGCCGTTCATTTTCCAGTTTCCGGCGATGATGCGGGTGGGTCCGGTCATGGTGCGTTTCCCTGAGCGCCTTTTGCGCCTCGCGCACGGTGCGCGGGCGTCATGATTATTGAGCCGCACGGTGGCACAAGCGCCCTTGCGGTCACGTCTCGCCCTCCCCTATACGGCTCAGACGGCATTTTCCAAGCCGCCGCATCATTCAGAGTCCGCTCAATGCTCACCAACATCCGCCGGTTCACCAAGTCGTGGGTCGCCCTGCTGTTCATCATTCCGATGCTGGTCCTGGCATTCGTGTTCGTCGGCATGGACGACGCCTTCAAGAGCGGTGGCGGCAACAGCGTCATCAGCGTCGGCGACCGGCGCCTCGACAGTCAGACCTTCAAACTGCAGTTCGAGCGCGCCAAGGGCGATTTCGAGCAACAGTCCGGCCAGACCATCAGCATGGAAGAGGTGGACCGGCGCGGGTTCGTCGAGCAGTTCCTCGAATCCACGGCTCAGGAAGAGGCGTTCCTGGCCTGGGCATGGCGGGCGGGAATCCGTCCGGGCGCAGAGCTTCTCGCCGCCCAGATCCGCAACTTCCCGGCCTTCTTCAACCAGATCACGGGTGCCTTCGATCCCGAGACCTATCGTGCGCGTCTGGCCGAGGCCGGCCTGACCCAGGCGATCTACGAGACGGAGTTGCGCGACCAGATCATCGTGCAGCACTACGGTGCCGCGCTCTATGCCGGTATGCGCCTGCCGCGCGCCTATGGCGCCCTGGTCGCTGCCCAGGGGTTGGAGGAGCGCGACGCGCGCTGGTTCGAGGTGACCCAGGCCATTGCCGGAACGGCGCCCGCGCCGACGGACGAGCAGCTTCAGGCCTTCCTCGACGAGAACGCCGATGCCCTGCGCATCCCCGAGTTCCGCCGCGTCACGGCCGTGATCTTCACGCCCGCCACCGTCATGGACGATGTCGAGGTCACCGAAGAGCAGATCGTGGAGCGCTTCAACTTCCGCCGCGAGGCCCTGTCCACGCCCGAGACGCGCTCGTTCGTGACCCTGACCGTGCGTGACCGCGAGATCGCCCAGCGCATCAGCCAGGCCCTGCGCGCCGGCCAGAGCGTCGAGGACGTGGCCCGCGCCAACAACGTCGAGCCGGTCACTTACGACCAGCGCCCGCAATCCTCGGTCATCGACCGCCGCGTGGGCACCGCTGCCTTCGCGCTCAGCGCCGATGCCATCTCCGATCCCATCGAGGGTGATCTGGGCTGGAGCGTCATCAAGATGCAGTCGGTCACGCCCGGACGTGCCGCCACTCTGGAGAACGTGCGCGCGGCCATCGTGCAGGAGTTGCAGCAGGAAGCTGCACGCGGCCGGGTATTCGAGCTGGTCGAGGCTTTTGAAGCTGCCCGCGCAGACGGTGCGAGCCTTGCCGATGCCGCCGAGCGCGTCGGTGTCCGTCCGATCAGCCTGCCGCCCTTCACCAGCGAGGGACTGCTGCCCAACACCCAGCGCCTGAATGCGCCGGATCAGATCTTCTCGACCGCCTTCGCCATGTCGGTCGATACCGAGAGCGAACTGGTCGATGCGGGCAACAGCCAGTATTTCGCCTTGCGCCTCGAAGAGGTCCAGCCCGCCAGCCTGCCGCCTCTGGCCGAAGTGCGCCCGTTCCTCGCCGAACAATGGGTGGCGCGCGAGAATGCCCGCCTGCTGCGCGCCCGGGCTGACGAACTGGCCGCGCGCGTGCGCGGCGGCGAGGATATCGCCGAGGTGGCCGCTTCGGTCGGCGCGCCCGTGGTGGTGCGGACCGGCATCATCCAGAACCGCGAGGCACAGGAGTCCCTTGGCGGCGGCGTGTTGCAGGCCGTATTTGGCCAGGCACCCGGTCAGGTCTTCACCGCTCCGCGCGACCAGAGCCGCGTTGCGGTCGGCCGCGTCGATGCCGCCCGCGCGCCCGATCCCCAGATCGCCGCCGTTCCCGCCCAGCAGTTCCGCCCGCGCATAACCGGCCAGGTGGCCGAAGACATGATCGCCACGGCCCAGCGTGAGGCCGCTTCCTCCATGTCGGTCCGCACCAATCCCGAGCGTGCGCGCCGGGCGCTGAACCTGCCCGAGCGCCGCGCCGCGCCGGCCAGTGCGCAATAGTCATCGGTCATGACGCTTCAGGAGCGTGAGGCGTTCGAGCGATCCTATGGGCAGGGCGCGGCCCAGGTGGTGGTTCGCCGCCTGGTCAATGACATCGAGACCCCGGTTTCGGCCTATCTGAAGCTGCGCAGGGGTCAGCCCTACAGCTTCCTGCTGGAATCGGTCGAGGGAGGAAGCTGGCGCGGGCGCTATTCGGTGCTGACCCTCGATCCCGATGTTGTCTGGCGTGCACGCGGCAACGCGGCCGAGATCGCACGGGGCGAAGACGTGACCGCAGGGCGCTTCTCTGCCCTGCCCGGCGCTGCGCTCGACACGCTGCGTGCTCTCGTCGATGACAGCCGCATGGAGATTCCTGCGGGCCTGCCGCCTATGGTGGCCGGGATTTTCGGCGCTTTCGGCTATGACATGATCCGGCTGATCGAGCCGCTGGGCGCTGCCAATCCTGACCCCCTCGGCCTGCCCGACGCCGTACTGACCCGCCCTTCCGTGATCGCGGTGTTCGACGGCGTGGCCCAGGAAATCATCCTCTCGGCACCCGTCTGGCCGAGCAGCGATATTGCAGCGGCTGACGCGCTCGCCCGCGCCCATGCACGTCTCGACGACGTGGAAGAGGCCCTGCGCGAGCCTGCGCCGCCCATGGCCCCCAGCACGCCCGCCCCGATCAGTTTCGAGGGCTCGGTGCCGCGCGCGCGCTATCACGAGGTGGTGGCGCGGGCGAAAGACTACATCGCGGCAGGCGACATCTTCCAGGTCGTGCCCAGCCAGCGCTTCTCAGCCGCTTTTGATGGCGACAGCTTTGCCTTCTATCGCTCGCTGCGCCGCACGAACCCCTCGCCGTTCCTGTTCTACATGGACTTTGGCGATTTCTGTCTCAGCGGTTCCAGCCCCGAAATCCTGCTGCGGCTGCGCGACGGCGAACTGACCATCCGCCCCATCGCGGGCACGCGGCCGCGCGGTGCCACCCCGGAGGAAGATCGCGCGCTTGAGGCGGACCTGCTGGCAGACCCCAAGGAGCGCGCCGAGCACCTGATGCTGCTCGATCTCGGTCGCAATGACGTGGGCCGCGTGGCCGAGCCTGCCAGTGTGCGCGTCACCGACAGCTTCTTCATCGAGCGCTACAGCCACGTCATGCATCTGGTCTCGAACGTGACCGGCAGGGTGCGCGAAGGCGTTCACCCCGTCGATGCCATTCTGGCCGCCCTGCCCGCCGGAACGCTCAGCGGTGCGCCCAAGGTGCGCGCCATGCAGATCATCGACGAGCTGGAGGGCGTAAAGCGCGGCATCGGCTATGCCGGGGCAGCGGGCTACATCTCGGCGGGCGGAGAGATCGACACCTGCATCATCCTGCGTACCGCCCTTTTTGCGGACGGCATGATTCATGTTCAGGCCGGTGGCGGCGTGGTTGCAGACAGCGACGCGGATGCCGAGTACGAGGAAACCCTGCACAAGTCGCGTGCCATCCGCCGTGCCGCCGAGGAAAGCTGGCGCTTCGGCTGAGCCTAGCCCTCGCCCGGCCGCACCAGCGCGCCATTCTCGACCACGAACCCCGGCCCCAGAATGATCGAACCGGCCATGACCACAGAAGACGTCGCCAGCAGAGCCATCGCCAGCAGCAGGGCCACAGCGTGGCCGCGCGAAGTCTCGCGCACACCCTCGCGCACGCCCTCGCCCAGCCGCGCGCGCGCAGCCGCCAGCTTGATGTCGAAGGATGCATCCATCGCTTTCACCGCACGGTCAGTGTCCGCGGGCACTGAACGCCAGAGCCGGTTAAGCAACGGTCAAGCCGGCGGGGGCATCAGGGCATGATCCTCGTCATCGATAACTACGACAGCTTCACCTACAACCTCGTGCACTACCTGGCCGAGCTGGGCGCGCGCACGCGCGTGATCCGCAACGACGAAATGGCGGTCGAGGCGGCACTGGCGCTGAAGCCCGATGCCATTCTGCTCTCGCCGGGGCCATGCGCGCCCGATCAGGCAGGCATCTGCCTCGGCGTTCTTGATCAGGCTCCGGCAGACCTGCCGATCTTCGGCGTGTGCCTCGGTCATCAGGCCATGGGTCAGGCGTTCGGCGGCGAGGTGGTGCGGGCAAGGAGCCTGATGCACGGCAAGACCTCGCCTATATTGCACTCGGGGGCCAGCGTGTTCGCCGGTCTGCCCTCGCCGTTTACCGCCACGCGCTATCACAGCCTGGCGGTGCGCCGCGACACCCTGCCCGACGTGCTGGAGGTCACGGCCTGGACCGAGGATGGCGAGATCATGGGCCTGCGCCACAGGCAGCGCCCCATCCACGGCGTGCAGTTCCACCCCGAATCCGTCGCGACCGAACACGGCCACGCCCTGCTGTCGAACTTCCTCGATCTCGCAGGGATTCCTCACCAGCGGAGATCGGCATGACCGAGGCGCTAAGACCCATACTGGCGCGCCTGTCCGCCGGGGCCACGCTTGACGGTGAGCAGGCGCGCACTCTGTTTCGCGCCATGCTGGCGGGAGAGGCGAGCCCGGTTCAGATGGCCGCAGCCCTGACCGCCCTTCGCGTGCGCGGCGAGAGCGTCGAGGAAATCACCGCCTTCGCCAGCGAGATGCGCGCAGCCGCCTCGCCCTTTGTCACGCAGCACGCGGTGATCGACACCTGTGGCACGGGCGGCGACGGGCTCGATACCTTCAACATTTCGACAGCCGCTGCGATTGTCGCGGCGGGCGCAGGCGCCAGGGTGGCCAAGCACGGCAACCGGGCGCTCAGCTCGCGGTCGGGCTCGTCGGACGTGCTGAGCGCGCTGGGTGTCGACATCAGCGCCCCGACCGACGTGCAGGCACGGGCGCTGGATGAAGCGGGCCTGTGTTTCCTGTTCGCACCTGGCTACCACGCGGCAACGCGCCATGCGGCCAGCGTGCGTGCCGAACTGGGTTTTCGCACCGTTTTCAATGTGCTGGGGCCGCTGTCCAATCCGGCAGGGGCCAGGCGCCAGCTGATGGGCGTCTATGATCCGCGCCTGATCGAGCCTCTGGCGGAGGTGCTCGGTCGCCTCGGCTCGGAGCGGGCCTGGGTGGTTCATGGCGACGGGCTCGATGAACTGACCACCACGGGTGAGACGCTCGTGGCCCAGTGGCACGAGGGCAGACTCGATACCTTCATGGTGCGCCCCGAAGACTTCGGCCTGGAGCGCGTCGAGATCAGCGCCCTGCGCGGCGGCGATGCGCGCGAGAACGCCGAGGCGCTGCTGGGCGTGCTGCGCGGGGAGCGGAGCGCCTATCGCGACATCGTGCTGCTGAATGCCGGTGCGGCCCTAGTGGTCGCGGGCCTCTCAGCCACCTTGCGCGAGGCGATCACTCTGGCAGCTGGTGCCATCGACGAGGGCCGCGCCATGCAGGCCCTCGAGCGCCTGCGCGACATCACCGGGACACCGCGATGAACGGCATCATCCGCTCCGGCGGCACGCTCGAGAAAATCGCGCGCTACAAGCTGGATGAGGTCGCGCACCGCCGCGCAGCCCTGTCCCAAGCCGCCCTCGATCAGGCCATCAGACAACAGTCGCCCCCGCGTGGCTTCATCGAGGCGCTGAGACGCGATCACGCCCAATACCGGCGCCCGGCCCTGATCGCCGAGATCAAGAAGGCCAGCCCGTCGAAGGGCGTCATCCGCAAGGACTTCGACCCGCGCGCCCATGCCATGGCCTATGAGGCCGGCGGTGCCGCCTGTCTGTCGGTGCTGACCGATTCTCCCTCGTTCCAGGGCGCTGATTCTTACCTTGTCGAGGCGCGCAAAGCGGTGGCCCTGCCCGCTCTTCGCAAGGATTTTCTGGTCGATACGTGGCAGCTCAGGGAGAGCCGGGCGCTGGGCGCGGACTGCATCCTGATCATCATGGCCATGGTTGAGGACGCTCTGGCGCGCGATCTTCTTCACCAGGCATACGCACTCGGAATGGATGCCCTGATCGAGGTGCACGACGCCATGGAGCTGGAGCGCGCACTTGAGCTGAAACCACAGATGATCGGCGTAAACAATCGTGATCTCAGGCATTTCTCGGTTGACCTTGCTGTGACCGAAACCCTGGCCGCACAGGTCTCGCCAGATGTGCTTCTGGTCAGCGAGAGCGGCCTGTTCACGCCCTCCGACATCGACCGCGTGGCGCGGTGCGGCGCACGTGCGGTGCTTGTGGGCGAGAGCCTGATGCGCCAGAGCGACCTCGAGGCCGCGACACGCGCCCTGATGGCATTAGGTTGACATTAAGGAAGAACACTTACAGAACATCTGCATCAGTTCACGGCTTGTTCCAAGGGGTCCGCGGCGATGCTCACCCGCAAACAACACGAGCTGCTCATGTTCATCCATGAGCGGATCAAGGAGACCGGGGTCTCGCCATCCTTCGACGAGATGAAGGAAGCGCTCGATCTGGCATCGAAGTCCGGGATTCACCGCCTGATCACGGCGCTGGAGGAGCGTGGCTTCATCCGCCGCCTCCCCCATCGGGCCAGGGCCCTCGAGGTGATGAAGCTGCCAGAGCAGGCCACGGCCTCTGCACCGGCGCGCGGGCGCGGCGGCTTCAGGCCCCAGGTGATCGAAGGCAGTGCCCAGCCCGCCCCTGCCGCACCTGTTGCCGACAACGATACGCGCGAGCTGCCTCTGCTCGGCAAAATCGCGGCGGGCACGCCCATCAGCGCCATCCAGCACGAGCGCGACCGTTTCAGCGTTCCCGAACAGATGCTCGGCGCAGGCGAGCACTTCCTGCTCGAGATCGAGGGTGATTCCATGATCGAGGCCGGGATTCTGGATGGCGATCTGGTGGTCATCCGCAAGACCGACACAGCTCACAGCGGCGAAATCGTCGTGGCGCTGGTCGAGGGCGAGGAAGCGACCTTGAAGCGGCTGCGGCGCAAGGGCGCCTCCATTGCGCTGGAGCCGGCCAACCGCAACTATGAGACCCGCATTTTCGGTCCCGATCAGGTCGAGGTGCAGGGGCGCCTTGTGGGTCTCATCCGCCGGTATCACTGAGCGCGCCCGACCAGGGCCTGCGACCGCGCACGTCCTCTGCCCACAGCGCGCGCCAGCCGCCTGCGCCGTCACGCCATAGCTCAACAGCGCCGCCGCGCGCAAAGTCCGCCCCGTCCAGCACCAGAGACCCCTCGCAGTCTTCGGGAAGACTGGGCAGGACCACGCGCACCGCGACCACCTCGGCGGTGGCACACAGGCTCTCGAGCGCCGCACGATCAGGCTCTCGCCGCCCCCACCAGATCGCCAGCGGCGCCGCCTCGGCCGTCACGGGACGGCAGGAGAAGCGCGTGCAGCTGAATGTGCCCTCGGCGTGCGGCGAGATGGTCAGGCCGCGTCTCTGGCTCCACATCTCGGCGGGAAACCGTCGCACGCGCTGGCGCACCAGCTGTGTCTGGGTGCCCTCGCGCCACGCGCCCTGGGTGCCGCTGGCATCAATCCAGAGGTCTGGAACGGCGGGACGTGGCCACAGGATCACGGCGGCGGCAAAGGGCACGCCCAGCACCCGGCCCCAGCCGCGCCAGATGCAGACCCACAAGATGCCCAAGAACGCCACGGGCAGCGCCAGCACGGGTGCACTGGGAATGGCGGACACCGCACCGGGCAGGCTGGAGGCATAGTGTCCCACCGCCAGCATGATCTCGACGCCCCAGCCTGCCACGATCAGGAACGGGCCGCCGAGGCCCAGCGGCTCCAGGGCGGCCCCGAGCGCAAGCGCCGGCATCATCATGAAGCTGGTCACCGGCGCACTGGCGACATTGGCCAGCAGGCCATAGACGGCCATGCGATTGAAATGCTGCATCGCCATGGGGCCGGTGGCGAGGCCCGCCACAAGGCTGGCGGCAATAGTGGCCAGCAACCAGCTTCTCGTTCGCTGAAAGGTGGCCAGGAGCGCAGGCGCAGAGATTTCCTTTATGCGCCTCGGCCAGCTTTCGGCCAGGGCCACAAGGGCTGCGGTGGCCGCGAACGACATCTGAAAGCCCGGCTGGACGATCGACTCCGGTCTCAGGGCCAGCACCACGAAGGCCGCGATGGCGAGCGCGTTCATGCTGATGGCGCGCCGGTCCAGCAGTATGGCGAGGAAGGCCACGCTGGCCGTGGTGGCCGCGCGCTCTGCCGGGGGCGGGCCACCCGATATGACCAGATAGGTGCCCACCGCCATCAGACCGAACACCGCCGCCAGCTTCTTGCCATTGACCCTCAGGGCCAGCGGCGGAATGGCCGCGATGAGCAGCCGGGCAAAGAAGAACGCAAAGCCACCCACGATCATCATGTGCAGCCCCGAGATGGCCAGCAGGTGCGCCAGGCCTGAATCGCGCATGGCATCGATGTCCTCGCTCGCGGTCCAGACACGATGGCCGGTCACCATGGCCGCCGCGATGCCGCCGCTGCGCTCGCCCAACCGCTCGACGATACGCAGGCCCAGCCGATAGCGCAGCGCATTGACCTGCATGCGCAGCTTCAGCGCCGATGGCGGCTCGGCCAGGGTCACGCTGCGCGCCTGCCCAAGCCCGAACCCCAGCCCGCCGATACTCTGGAAATAGTTGGTGCGGGCGAAATCATAGGCGCCGGGGCTGGGCGGCGGGGGCGGCGGTCCCAGCAGGGCGAACACCTCGATGGCCGTGCCGGGACTGGGCGGTGCGCCGCGCACCGTTACGCGCACGCGATGGGGCACCGCTTCGGGATCGAGGCCGCGAACGCGCACCGGTGCCAGCACGACGCGCGAGCCGCGAGCACCGGGGCTGTCCACATCGACCACCCAGCCGGTGATGACGGTAGGCTCGCTGCTGACCGGCGCGATGGGGGCGTCCACCCGGTCGGTGCGCGCGCTCGCCGCCGCCAACCCCAGTGCCGCGCACGCCGCCAGCATGAGCGGCACACTCACCGCCCGCCCCGCGCCAAGGCGCCGCGCGCCCAGCCACAGGGCCGATGCAAACAGCGCACCGCCATAGACCAGCCAGCGCGCTGGCTCGTTCGAGCTCGCAAAATAAAGGGCGCAGCCGATCCCGAAGGCGACCGGTGCCCACAGCCGCCAGCGCGACTTCTGCAAGGCCAGGGCTTCACGCAGGCCTATGGCGAGGCGCTCGCCAGCGGCTATAAGGGCGCCCCGAGCAGCCCCCAGCCCACTGGTTCCCCCTGCCATGTCCGACGCCCCATCGCCCGTCGTCACCCGCTTTGCCCCCTCGCCCACGGGCTATCTGCACATCGGCGGCGCCCGCAGCGCATTGTTCAACTGGCTTTTCGCAAAACACAACCACGGGCGGTTCCTGCTGCGCATCGAGGACACGGATCGCGAGCGCTCGACGCCCGAGGCGGTGAAGGCGATCTTGCAGGGCCTCAGCTGGCTGGGGCTGGAAGGCGACGGCGAGCCCGTTTTCCAGCATGCCAACATCGCCCGCCACAAGGACGTGGTGCAGCAGCTTCTGGAAGTAGGCGCGGCCTACCGCTGCTTCATGACGCCCGAGCAGACCGAAGCCGAGCGCGAGCGGGCAAAGGCCGAGGGACGCGCCCTGCGCTCTCCCTGGCGTGATCGCACCGATGGTGATGACGCTGCGCCTCACGTCGTCCGGTTTCGCAGCCCCGGCGAGGGCGAGGTGGTGATCGAGGACGTGGTCCAGGGCACGGTGCGCTGGCAGGCCAAGGATCTCGACGATCTGGTGCTGATGCGCTCGGACGGAACGCCGACCTACAATCTGGCTGTGGTGGCGGACGATCACGACATGGGCGTCACCCATGTGATCCGGGGCGATGATCACCTGAACAATGCCGCGCGCCAGAGCCTGATCTACAAGGCGCTGGGCTGGAGCGTGCCTGTCTTTGCCCACATCCCGCTGATCCACGGGCCGGACGGGGCCAAGCTGTCCAAGCGACACGGCGCGCAGGCCGTACACGAGTATGCCGACATGGGCTATCTGCCCGAGGCCATGCGCAATTATCTGGCCCGGCTGGGCTGGAGCCACGGCGATGCCGAGCTGTTCGGCGACGAGGAGGCCATTGGCTGGTTCTCGCTCGAAGCGATCAATCGCGCGCCTGCCCGGCTGGACTTCGACAAGCTGGCCCACGTCAATGCACACTGGATCCGTCTGGCTGACGATGAACGGCTGGCCGATCTGGTCACCGCACGGCTGGGTGACGAAGCGATTGATCGTGAGCGGCTGGTGCGGACCATCGGACTCGTCAAGGATCGCGCCAGCACCCTGCTGGACCTCGAGGCCCAGACCCGCTTCGCCCGCCAGAGCCGACCGATCCCGCTAGGCGGCAAGGCCGAGGTCCTGCTGACGGATGAGGCGCGCGCGCGCCTGTCACGCCTGCGCGATCATCTGGCACAGATGGCCGACTGGTCGAAAGACCCGCTCGATGCCGCCCTGAAGGACTTTGCCGCGGCCGAGGGCGTAGGCTTTGGCAAGATCGGTCCCGTCGCGCGGCTGGTTCTGGCAGGAGAGCAGGGCGCGCCAGACATCGCCAGCACCCTCGCCAGCCTCGGCCGGGAGGAAAGCCTGGCACGCATGGGCGACGCCCTTTCACTTTGAGCCATGAAGGCTTAAGTGAGGCACACGCGAAACGCACGGCTCCTCCCCGCCATGCGCCAGACCCATGGGACAGATCATAAATGACGACCGAAAACCGCGCCTCGGGCTCCGCCAGACTTACCCTTGGTGACAAGACGATCGACCTGCCGGTTCTGACCGGATCGACCGGCCCGGACGTGGTCGACATCCGCAAGCTGTACGCGGGCACGGGTGCATTCACCTACGATCCCGGCTTCACCTCGACCGCCTCGTGCGAGAGCGCCCTGACGTTCATCGACGGCGACGAGGGTATCTTGCTGCACCGCGGCTATCCCATCGAACAGCTCGCCGAGCAGTCGAAGTTCATCGAGGTCTGCTACCTGCTGCTGAAGGGCGAGCTGCCTACGGCGGCCCAGTACGAGGAGTTCGAGAACAACATCACGCGGCACACCATGCTGCATGCCCAGTTCGACCGCTTCTTCGAGGGCTTCCGGCGTGATGCTCACCCGATGGCGATCATGGTGGGCACGGTCGGCGCGCTGTCGGCCTTCTATCACGACAGCCTCGACATCAACGATCCGGTCCAGCGCAACATCTCGGCCATCCGCCTGATCGCCAAGATGCCGACCATCGCCGCGCGCGCCTACAAATATCACGTCGGCCAGCCGTTCATCAGCCCGCGCAACGAGCTGTCCTACGCCGAGAACTTCCTGCGGATGTGCTTTGCCGTGCCCGCCGAGGACTACGAGGTCGACCCCGCACTGGTGCGGGCCATGGACCGCATCTTCATCCTGCACGCCGACCACGAACAGAACGCCTCAACCTCGACGGTCCGCCTCGCAGGCTCGTCGGGAGCCAACCCGTTTGCCTGTATCGCGGCGGGCATTGCGTGCCTCTGGGGCCCGAGCCACGGCGGTGCCAACGAAGAGGCGCTGACCATGCTCGAACAGATTGGTACGCCCGAGAACATCCCCGAGTTCATCGCGGGGGTGAAGGACAAGCGCTACAAGCTGATGGGCTTTGGCCACCGGGTCTACAAGAACTACGATCCGCGCGCCAAGGTCATGCAGAAGTCAGCCTATGAAGTGCTCGCCGCCACGGGCCGCGAGAACGATCCGCTGTTCCAGGTCGCCAAGGAACTGGAGGCCGTGGCGCTCAAGGACGACTATTTCATCGAGCGCAAGCTGTTCCCGAACGTGGACTTCTACTCCGGCATCACCCTGTCGGCCATGGGCTTCCCGACCACGATGTTCACCGTTCTGTTCGCTCTGGCGCGCACGGTGGGCTGGATCGCCCAGTGGCAGGAAATGATGGCCGACCCCTCGCAGAAGATCGGCCGTCCGCGCCAGCTCTACACCGGTCCGACGGCCCGCGACTATGTGCCGATCAAGGATCGCGGCTGACACCTGCAATCAGGCCTGAACCAAAGCGAGCGCCGCAATCCCTCGGGGTTGCGGCGCTTGTCAATTGCAGCGGGCCTCAGTCTCTGTGCGTTACCAGCGCCAGCACGGCCTCGGCGGCCACATCAGAAGGATCGCGCTCGCCCTTGCCCATCAGCTTCAGCGCCTCGGACTGGGCCCGGGCCTGGGCGGCAGCGGCTTCGGGCGACGAGAGCAGCGCGTCCACCGCACCTGCCAGAGCATCGGGCGTGGCCTCGCCCTGCACGAACTCGGGCGCGATGCGGCGTCCGGCGGCCAGATTGAACAGGGTAATGTGCTCCACCGTCACCAGCGGCTTCATGATGGCGTAGCTGAGAGCCCCCAGCCGGTAGGCGATCACCATGGGCACCCCCGCCAGGGCCAGTTCTGTCGAGACCGTGCCGCTGCACGCCAGCGCCGCATGAGCCGCCTTCATGGCATCGCGCCGGTCCTCGCCCGTGACGATGTGTGTTCGCAGCGGCCAGCCTGCGGCCCGTCCCCGCACTTCGCCCTCGACGCCCGGTGCCGCCAGCACCGCCACCTGCAAGGCGGGATGGCGGTCCTTGAGGCGCAGCACGGCCTGCTCGAACACGGGCATCAGGTGCAGCACCTCCGAGCGGCGGCTTCCGGGCAGCACGAGCAGCAGCGGCGTGTCCGGCGCAATGGCCCTCGCGGCGCGAAAGGCTGCGCCGTCCGCCTGAGAGAAGTCGGTGTGCAGGGCGGGTGACCCCACCACGGTGGTCGCCAGTCCCTGGCGCTCGAACCACGGCGCATCGAAGGGATAGAGCGCCAGCAGGTGATCCACGCTCGCCGCCAGAGTCGCAGCACGGCCCGGGCGCGAGGCCCAGACCTGGGGTCCGACATACTTGATAAGGCGGATCTCGGGCATCTGCGCGCGGATGGCCTTGGCCACGCGGATGGTGAAGCCCCAGCTGTCGATCAGCACGACCGCATCCGGCCTGACCTCGCGCACATGGGCTACAGCGTCGGCCACCCGCTTCTTGACGCGCCCATAGGCCATCAGGCCCTCGATCCAGCCCAGGACCGAGAGTTCGGAAATGTCGAACGGGCTGTCGATGCCCTCTGCCTTCATGCGCTCGCCGCCGATCCCGGACAGCGAGACCGCCCCCTCGCCTGCCCGCACCTTGAGCGCGCGCGCCAGATCCGCGCCCAGCATGTCACCGGACGTCTCGGCGGCAACCAGCATGATCTTGAGAGGCATCACGATACGCCCGCCACGAACAGGCCCAGCCGGTCCGCCGCCTCGCGCACGGCCTCGGGCTCGATGACGATCAGGCCCCCGGCCTCACCGGCAACACCCGCCAGACCTGCCCGCGCCGCGTTCTCCAGCGTGCGGACCCCGATAACCGGCAGATCGACTCTACGGTCCTGGCCCGGCTTGGGAGCCTTGACCAGAACGCCCGCACGCGCGCCGTCCCGCCCGCGCAAGGCCTCGGGCAGGGCCGCGACCCGATCCAGCATGGCGTCCGTGCCTTCCTGCGCTTCCACCGCCAGCACCAGACCCCGGCACACCACAGCTCCCTGGCCGATGTCCATTTCTCCGGCCATGCGCGCAACCTGCAGGGCCTTGGCGATGTCAGAGCCCTGCTCGGCATTCGGGCGGACCCGGCCCAGAGCCCCTTCGCCCAGGGTGTCGCCGCCCAGCAGGTCGTCCGCCCCCGTGATCGCAAAGCCCTCGGCCTCGAAGACCGACAAGACCTGCCGCAGAAGGGCATCGTCACCGCGCGTGGCCGCCTTGATCAGACCGGGCAGAACAGTGGCACCCTTCAGGTCGGGCTTCAGTTGCGAGAAGTCGGGGCGGTTCACCGTGCCTGCGAAACACACCTCGCGACAGCCGGCAGCCTTCAGCGCGGACAAGGTGCGCCCGAACTCGCCCAGCCCTGAGTCGATGCCTTCAAAGCGGGCAAGTGTATCACTGGCAAAGCCCTTGAGCCGGACGACGAACAGCGCACGCGCCTCGGCCTCACAGCGCGCAGCCACCCGCACGGGCAGATCGCCGCCGCCCGCGACCAGTCCCAGCCTGCCTGCGCTGTTCATGCTTCGGGAAGGCAGAGCGGTCTTCTGCCCCCTGCCTCGATGAAGGCCAGGATGGTCCGCGCTTCCTCGGGCAGGTCAGTGCGCGCCCGCACGCCCTCCAGCCGCGCCTCGAAAGTGCCCTCGCCCTCGAACAGTTCGCGATAGAAGGCGAGCAGGGCCTTCAGGCCAGCTTTCTCCACGCCCCGGCGCTTCAGCCCCACCATGTTGAGCCCGTGCAGGCGCGCGTGATTGCCCCAGACCGAGCCGAACGGAATGACATCGCGAGTCACAGCCGCCAGACCGCCCACCATGGCGCCCGTGCCGACGCGCCCGAACTGGTGCACCGCGCTCAAGCCTCCCAGAAACACCCTGTCGCCGACTTCGGCATGGCCTCCCAGGGTGGCCTGATTGGCAAAGACGATGTTGTCGCCCACAACACAGTCGTGGCCCACGTGCGCGCCGGTCATGAAGAAGTTGTGCGAGCCCACGCGCGTCACGCCATGTCCGCCGGGCGTGCCGCGGTTGAAGGTGGCGTGCTCGCGGATCACATTGTCGGTGCCGATTTCGAGGCGCACCGGCTCGCCCTTGTAGCCCGTGTGCTGGGGCGCTCCGCCGATCAGGGCAAAGGGATGGATCTGAGTGCGCGCGCCGATGTGGGTGTCACGCTCCACGATCACCTGGGACACCAGTTCGACGTCCTCATCCAGCCGCACGCCGGGGCCGACCTGGCACCAGGGGCCGATCCTTGCGCCGCTGGCGATCTCGGCGCCGGAATCGACAAGGGCGGTGGGGTGGATCGTGCTCACGCGGGCGTCTCGACCACCATGGCTGCAAACTCGCACTCGGCGGCGGGCTTGCCATCGACGAAGGCCTCGCCCTTGAACTTGAACAGGTCGCCGCGATGCCTGGTCACGATCACATGCATCCGCAGCACGTCGCCGGGGCGGACGGGGCGGCGGAAGCGCGCGCCGTCCACGGCCATGAACATGATCGTCTTTCCCGACACGTCCGCGTCGAGCGATTTGGACATCAGCAGCGCGCCGGACTGGCCCATGGCCTCGATGATCAGAACACCGGGCATGACGGGATTGCCGGGGAAATGCCCCATGAAGAACGGCTCGTTGGCGGTGACGTTCTTGATCCCGGTGATCGAGGTGTGCGCCACATAGTCCTCGGCGCGGTCCACCAGCAGGAAGGGATAGCGGTGCGGAATGCGCTTCAGCACCTCGGCATAATCGATCCTGCCACCCGTGGCGCTGGTCCCGTTTTGCGACTCACTCATGCACTCAGCCCTTCCCGTGATCCGGTCTCCTGGCTGACTGTTTGGACACCCAGACGCTTTCGCGCAAGAACTGTCGCAGGGGCCTGGCCGGATATCCAGACCAGGTTTCGCCCGCCGGCACGCTGGAGAGCACCGCCGCGGCTGCCGCGATGCGTGCGCCCTCGCCGATGCTCTGGTGGTCGCCCACGCCCGCGCGTCCGCCGAACATGACGCCGTCACCCACGATCACAGAGCCGGAAATGCCGACATGGGCCGCGATCAGGCAATGGCGACCGATGGTGACGTTGTGGGCGATCTGGACGAGGTTATCGATCTTGGTCCCCTCGCCGATCACGGTGTCGCCAAAGGCGCCGCGGTCGATGCAGGTATTGGCACCGACGCTCACATCGTCCTGAATGATGACGCGGCCGAGCTGGGGAATATCGAGCGGACCGCGCGGCGAGGCGGCAGCGCCAAATCCAGGCTCTCCGATCACGGCGCCCGAGCCGATGCGCACCCGGTCGCCCAGCAGGGCAAAGCCCACCACCGCCCGCGGCGCCAGCGTGCAGCCCCGGCCCATGGCGACACCCATGCCCACCACGGCACCGGCACAGATGCGCGTGCCCTCGCCGATCTCGACCGTGGCACCGATCACGGCCCCGTCCTCGATCACCACGCCCGCGTCTCGCCACGCGGCCAGCTGGGCGGCAGTGGCAGGCACGAAGTCGTGGCCGCTGTACAGGCTGGCGGCAGCAGCAGCCCACGAAGCCTGGGCAAAGCGGCTGGTCAGCACAATGCTGCCTTCGGGTGCGTGCTCGGCCAGCGACGGATGGACGATCAGAATGCCCGCGCGGGTGTTCGACAGGGCATCCCTGAACTTGGCGTCCTGGGCAAAGGCGAGTGCGTCCTTGTCGGCCTCGCCCAGAGGCGCGGCGGCGCTGATGGATCGCCCAATGCAATCGCCGCGCCGGACCTCGAGCCCATGCGCGGCGATGAAGGCATCAAGTGCCAGAGGCTCACGGGTCGCGAAAAAGCGCGGATCGGGCATGATCGCGACCCGTATGCCCTTATTGCTGCTGCTGAACCGGCGGCGTCATGCGCTGGAAGTTCAGCGTGGGCAGCTGCTGGTCGAGGCGCTGGATCACGACATCGGTGATGTCCATGGCCGGGTTCATCAGATAGACGCTCTCGCGGTCGATCAGGATGCCGCAGCCGCGCTCCTGATAGACCTGGATGATGATCGGATCGACGCGCTCGGCGATGGCCATGCGCTGCATCTGAAGGGTGTAGCGAAGCTCGATTTCGCGGGTCTGCTCAAGTTGCTCGGCTTCCTGGGCGCGCTGTTGCAGGGCCTGGGCGCGCTGCTGAAGCTCGGCCTGGGGGATGGTCTGGGCACCCTGCTGGAGCGCCTGGTACTCGTTCTGGATGTTGGTCGCATAGGGCTGAAGCTCGGTGCGCACGTCGTTGGCGAGGCGCTCCATGCCCTGCTGCAACGCGCGCCCGGCTGCCGACTGCGCGAGCAGGCGCTCGTTGTGATAGACGCACACGCCGGCAATGGCCGGACCGGGATTCTGCGGCGCGGAGGGCTGCTGCTGGGCAGCGACCTGACCGGCGATGGCATAGATGCTGACAGTGGCCAGCACGCCGAGAGCGGAAGTTTTCATCTGTTGAGCCTAGAACTGGGTTGAAGTCGAGAAGCGGAAGGTTTCGGTCCGGTCGTAGTCCTCGCGGGCCAGGACGCGGCTGAAATCGAGGCGGATCGGACCCATGGGCGAGCGCCAGTGGACGCTGAGTCCCACCGATGCGCGCAGGGCCAGATCGTCCACGATCGCCGGGTCTTCGGTCCCGTCGGGGAACAGCTTGAAGCGGTTGTCGAGCAGACCGAGCGTGCCGACGTCAGCGAACAGCGAAGTGCGGATCCCGTATTCTTCCGGCAGGCCGTTGGGCACGGTCAACTCCACGGTGCCGATGGCGTAGAAGTTGCCGCCCAGCGAATCGCCGGTGCCACCGAGGCTCTGCAGATCGCGCGGACCCATGCCCGCCGTCTCGAAGCCCCGGAAGCTGTTGCCGCCCTTGAAGAAGCGGTCGTTGATGCGGATCGAGTCGCCGTTCCAGCCGCCGATGTAGCCCATCGAACCCTGGAAGCTGACAACCCATTCGGGGCGGATGCCGTAGAAGACAGCGCCCTCGAGCTCGGTGCGGATATAGTTCACGTCCCCGCCGATGCCCGCGAAGTCCTGCCGCAGACTGCCGGTCCAGCCGCGCGTGGGCCGGATGGGATCGTTACGATAATCGACGAACAGGGTGTAGCCCGCCGACGAGTTCGTAAAGCTGCCGATCTGCTCGCACAGCGCGCGCGAGCCCACGCCGTCGCAATAGCCCGGCGGCACGATGATCTGGTCCTGGCGCAGGAAGTAGCGCGTCGACAGCAAGGTGTTGCCATTGATCGGCCAGGACAGGCGCAGACCGCCGCCCGTCGAGCGATAGTCGAACGAGGACTCGGTCTGGAAGTCATAGCGCGAGTGGAACAGGTCGAAGCCCGCACGCAGGTCACGGCCCAGGAAGCGCGGCTCGGTAAAGCGGAAGTCGACCTGCTGGCGCAGCGAGCCCCACTCCAGACGCGCCACCAGGTTCTGGCCGCGTCCGCGGAAATTGCGCTCGGAAATGCCGAGGTTGATCACGAAGGCGTCGATGGAGCTGAAGCCCGCGCCGAACGACAGCTCGCCCGTGGCCTGCTCCTGCACCTGCACCTGAACCACCGAGCGGTCCGGCTCGCTGCCGCGCGTCTCGGAGATGGTCACATCGCCAAAGAAGCCCAGAGCGCGCAGATTGTTGCGCGAGCGGTCCACCAGCACGCGGTTGAAGGCGTCCCCCTCGGCCAGCAGGAGTTCCCGGCGGATCACCGAGTCGAGCGTGCGGGTGTTGCCCACGATGTCGATGCGCTCGACATAGACGCGCTCGCCCTCGCGCACGTTGAAGGTCACGTCGACAAGCTGGGTGTCGGGGTTGGCGCTGTAGCTGGGACGGATGTCCACGAAGGCATAGCCTGCCGCGCCCGCCGCGAAGGTCAGGGCATCGACGGCCTGCTCGATCTTGTCGCTCTCGTAGAGCTGGCCGCTGCGGATCGGCAGCAGGCGGCGCAGGAACTCGGGGTTCAGGCGCTCGTTCTCGGTGACGACCGTGATCTCGCCGAAATTGTAGCGCGGGCCTTCATCGACCGACAGGGTGATGGCGAAGTCGTCCTGGCTGGGCGACAGCTCGGCCACCGCCGACAGGATGCGGAAATCGTAATAGCCGCGGTTGGTGTAATAGCTGCGCAGCTGCTCGCGGTCGTACTCGAGGCGGTTCGGGTCGTAGTTGTCGTTAGACGAGAACAGACGCCACCAGCGAGACGTCTTGGTGACCATCACCTCGCGCAGGTCACGATCCGAGAAGGCGTCGTTGCCGAGGAAGTTGATCGAGCGCACCCCGGTCTGGGCGCCCTCGTCGATCTCGAACACCAGATCCACGCGGTTCTGGTCCAGCTGGACCAGACGCGGCGTCACGGTCGCGCCGATGCGGCCTGACAGGCGGTAGAGCTCGATGATCGCCTGGGCGTCCTGCTGCACGCGCGAACGGGTGAAGATGCCGCGCGGACGGATGGTGACTTCCTCGCGCAGCTTCTGTTCGTTGAAGGCGCGGTTGCCCTCGAACACCACCTGGTTGATGACCGGGTTTTCCGTCACCTCGACGATCAGATCCGTGCCCTGAAGGCCGATCTGGATGTCGGCGAACAGGTCGGTGCGATAGAGCGTGCGCACCGCCACATCGACGATGGCCGGGTTCACCGTGTCACCGGCCTGGATCGGCAGGTAGGAGATGATGGTGGTGGTGTCGATGCGCTGGTTGCCCGTCACCAGAATGCGGTTGACCACACCCACCTCGGCCGGATTCACGGCAGCGGAGGGGCGCGGCTGGATGTCAGGCGGCGGCAGGGCGTCTTCTTCGGACTGGGCCAGCGCCGCAGTGCCCAGGCTGGCTGCGACCACAAGGGCGCCAAAGCTGGCGAAGCCTCGCAGGGAGCCGAGCGTGCGGCGGGCGTGAGAAGAGACGTTTGCGTTCATGCGGGTAACCATCGGCGGACTACGGCGGCTCACGAAGGGAGCCCGCCGAGGAAATCGAAGACGCTGAGTTTTCTCAGATCGTTCCAGGTGGCGAACAACATCAAACAGACCAGCAAAGCAAGTCCAACACGATAGGCCCCCTCCTGAACCTGAGCGGCCAGAGGCCGTCGCGCCACAGCTTCATAGGCGTAGAACACCAGATGCCCCCCGTCCAGCACAGGAACAGGCAGCAGATTAAGGAAACCAATCCCGACAGAAAGAAGGCCGGCCAGTGTCAGAAGCGAGAGAAACACCCGCCCGGCGGCCTCTCCGGGGTCCTGGGTGCTCGCCGCAGCGGCACCGGCCACGGCACCGGAGGTCGTAGCGATACCCAGCGGCCCGCTGAGCTGGTCGCCCGACTCGCGCCCGGTGATGATTCTGCGCAGGTAGGTCAAGGTGGTGTCCAGCACGGCAAAGGTCTGCACAAAGCCCTGCCCCACAGCCTCGACGGGGCCGTAGCGCGCGCGCTCGATGTTCTCGGGGGCATTGCTGGCGGCCAGCCCGAGGTAGCCTGCGCGGAACGTCGAGCCGTCAATGCCGCTCTGCAACTCGCGCACGCCCGGTGTGGCCGTCAGACTGACACGCTCGCCCCCGCGCTCGACCGTGAAACGGATCGCCTCGCCAGAGCGCATCAGCACATACTGTTGCAGGTCGGCCCACTCGTTGATGCGGCGCCCGTCGGCCTGGACGACCAGATCGCCCTCGAGAAAGCCCGCCTCGGCCGCAGGACTGCCCGGCTCGACGGAGGCCACCCGCGGCAGCACGCGCACCACCTCGCCCGCAATCAGGGCCAGGAATGCGAAGATCACGATGGCCAGGACGAAGTTCGCCACCGGCCCTGCGGCCACGATGATGGCGCGCTGCCAGACCGGCTTGAAGTGGAAGTAGTCCTTCTCCGATCCCGCACCGGTCTCGGCGGCGATCTCGCTGCGGATTTCCTCGAGGTGCGCGCTGTCGGGAACGCTGGCGGGATTCACGTCACCGGCGAACTTGACGTAGCCGCCCAGCGGAATCCAGCCGAGCCGCCACTCCACGCCGCGCCTGTCGGTGCGGCTGAAAACGGCCTTGCCAAAGCCGATGGAGAACCGGTCGATCTTCACCTTGAACAGCCGCCCGGCATAGAAATGCCCCAGCTCGTGGATGGTGATGACCAGCGTCAGCACGGCCAGAAAAGACAGCACGACCACCAGGGTCTGGCTCAGAAAGTCCATCATGCTTCAGGCTTGCCTCTCAAGCATCGGCGGGACCGAGCGGCACCAGGATCAGGCCGCTCGCGCTCGTTGCAACACAACCATGTCAGCAATGCGCCGCGCTCTGGCATCGATGGCCAGCGCCTCTGCACATGTGACCTGCTGATCACCCCGAACCTCGCCGCCCTCCCATTTCTCAAGGGTTTGGGCCGCAACTGCCGCAATATCGAGAAAGCCGATGCGTCGGTCAAGAAAGGCGCTGACTCCGACTTCGTTGGCCGCATTGAACACCGCCGGCATGGCCCCGCCCTGCACCAGGGCCTCGCGCGCCAGCCGCAGGGCAGGAAACCGTGTCTCGTCAGGGGCGAAGAAGTCCAGTCGGGCAAGGCTGGCGAGGTCCAGCCTCGGCGCTTCCCAACGCACGCGCTCGGGCCAGCTCAGCGCGCAGGCGATAGGCGTCCGCATATCCGGCGGCCCGAGCTGGGCCAGGGTCGAGCCGTCTGCATATTCCACCATGCTGTGCACGATGGATTGCGGGTGAATCAGAACCTCGATCTGGTCGGGAGCGAGGGCGAACAGATAGGCCGCCTCGATCACCTCGAGCCCCTTGTTGGCCATGGTGGCGCTGTCCACCGAGATCTTGGCGCCCATGCTCCAGCGCGGATGGCGCACCGCCTGCTCGGGCGTGATGCGCTCCATCCGGGAGAGCGGAACATCGAGGAACGGCCCGCCCGAGGCGGTCAGGGTCACGCGGGCCACGCTGGCGCGGTTCTCGGGCTCGAGGGCCTGAAAGATCGCCGAGTGCTCGGAATCCACCGGGATGATGCGCGTGCCGCTGGCTGATGCGTGCGCCATAAGGGCGGGACCGCAGCAGACGAGGCTTTCCTTGTTGGCCAGCGCCAGGGTCGTGCCGCGCGACATCGCCTCCCACACCGGCTCCAGCCCCGCAGCGCCGACGATGGCCGCCATGGTCCAGTCGCTGGGCCTGCGCGCGGCCTCGATCACGGCGTCGCGCCCGCTGGCGACCTCCGTTCCCTGCCCCGCCAGGGCGTCGCGCAGGCGCTCGCCGTCCGCCTCGTCAGCACAGACGGCCAGAGCAGGCTTCCAGCGCCGGGCCTGTTCGATCAGGCGCTCGATATTGCGTCCGGCCACCAGGGCCGCGATGGCGAAACGGCACTGGCCGCTGCGCTCCAGCTCGTCCATCAGCTCCAGTGTAGAGACCCCGATCGAGCCCGTCGAACCGAGGATGGTGACGACTTTCTCCACGCCTCAGCCCTGCCCGGTTGCAATGAGGAACACGCGCGCGCCAGCGACCACCACGACGGCGAACATCAATCCGTCCACCCGGTCCAGCAGCCCGCCGTGGCCGGGAATGAGCGCGCCGGCATCCTTGACGCCATAGCGCCGCTTCAGCGCCGACTCCCACAGATCGCCCGCCATGGTGGCTCCCGCCGCCGCAAGGCCCAGCATGGCGCCCCACAGCGGCGTCACTGCGCCCAGATCGAGCCACCATGCCGACAGTGCCCCCGCGATCATCCCCGCAGCCAGCCCACCGAAGAAACCGGACCAGGTCTTGTTGGGCGAGAAGCGCGGCCACAGCTTGGGGCCTTTCAGGATGTTGCCCACCACATAGGCCAGGCTGTCGGAGGCCCAGACGACGGCAAACAGCAGCACCACGAAACCGAATCCGCTCTCGGTGCCCCGAAGCCAGATGATCAGGATCAGCGGCCAGCCGAGATAAAGCACCCCATAGGCCGCATCGATCGCCCCCACGCCCATGCGCCGGGCGAACAGGGCCGCCGCCACCGCCGAGAACACCAGCAGCACCAGCGCCAGCGAGACATAGCCCCCGAAAGTGGCAAAGATCGCCGCCAGCAGGGCCACGCCCACAGCCACCGAAATGCGGTTGGGCGCGGCAGGTGCGCTCATCAGGCCCCACTCGATCGCCATCAGGCTCGCGGCCAGGGCGATCAGCACCAGGAACCAGCCCCCTCCGGCCCAGGTCGCCGCAATGGCCGCCGGCGCCAGGATCAGCGCGGATGCAACCCTCAATCTGATGTCCCGTGCGCGCAAGATCAGCCCGCCGCCCGCATCGGGCCGGGTCGCGCGCCAAAGCGCCTCTGGCGGCACCGGAACGCCTCCAGCGCGGCGCTCAGGGCCTCGGGGCCATAGTCGGGCCAGAGCACCTCCTGAAACACCAGTTCCGCATAGGCCGCTTCCCAAAGAAGAAAGTTCGACAGCCTCACCTCGCCACTGGTGCGGATGATCAGGTCCAGCGGCGGGGCCTCGCAGGTGGAGAGGCGCTGGCTGATGGCCGCGTCGGTGATCTCGTCGATGACGCCCGCCTTCATGTCGGCGTGCAGGCGGCGCATGGCCTCGGTGATGTCGGCGCGGGCGCCATAGTTGAAGGCCACCTGAAGAAGGAACCGGTCGTTGCCTGCCGTGCGCGCCTCGGCGTCGTCGATCAGTTCCAGAATGTCATCGGGAACGCCTTCACGCTGGCCGATGACCCGCAGGCGCACGTTCTCGCGCACCATCCGCTCCAGATCGCTGCGCACATAGGCGCGCACCAGGCCCATCAGATCCGAGACCTCGTCCAGCGGCCGGTTCCAGTTCTCGGTCGAAAAGCCATAGACCGTCAGGCACCGGATTCCGAACTGGGGTGCGGCCTCGACGGTGCGCTTGAGCGCCTGCACGCCCTCGCGGTGGCCGACGGCGCGCGGCACGCCGCGCCTCTGCGCCCAGCGGCCATTGCCGTCCATGATGATGGCGACGTGACGCGCCGGACCGGGGCTTTCATCGCCCTGAGCGCCCTGCCCTTGCAGGACGCCGCTCTGGTCGGCACCGCTGGCCATCTCGACTGTCTCCCACACCCATGCGCGGGCCTGAGCGCCGTGGGCGTCAGACCTGCATGATCTCCTGCTCCTTGGCCTTCAGCGTCTCGTCGATGCGCTTGATGGCCGCGTCCGTTTCCTTCTGAACCTCGCCCTCGAGACGTTTCTGTTCGTCCTGGCTGATGTCCCCTGCCTTTTCGGCTTTCTTGAGGTCGTCATTGGCGTCGCGGCGCACATTGCGCACGGCCACGCGCTGCTGTTCGGCATATTTGCCCGCCAGCTTGGCGATCTCCTTGCGCCGCTCCTCGGTCAGGGGCGGGATCGGGATGCGCAAGGTGGTGCCGTCCACGACCGGATTGAGGCCGAGACCGGCGTTGCGGATGGCCTTTTCCACCGAGACCACGAGGCCCTTGTCCCAGACGCTCACCGAGATCATGCGCGGCTCGGGCACCGAAATGGCCGCGACGGCGGTGATCGGAGAGGTGCCGCCATAGGCCTCGACCTGCACCGGCTCGATCAGGGCCGAGCTGGCCCGCCCGGTGCGCAGCCCCGCGAACTCCTCTTTGAGGGTCGTGACACAGCGATCCATGCGGTCGCGATAGCTCTTGATGTCGGGTTTGCTCATCTTGTCCGTTTCCCTGTCCTATTCCCGCTCCAGCCGACCTTCGCTGATGATGGTGCGCGTGCCCTGCCCCAGGATCACGTCGCGCAGGCGGCCGGGATGGCGGATCGAAAACACCACGATCGGAATGCCGTTATCGCGCATCAGGCTGATGGCCGAGGCATCCATGACGCGCAGATCGCGCGAGAGAACATCCATGTAGCTCAGACGCTCATAGCGCGTGGCCGAGGCATCCTTCTTGGGATCGGACGTATAGACGCCATCGACGCTGGTGCCCTTCAGCAGGGCATCGCAACCCATCTCGGCCGCCCGCAGTGCCGCGCCCGAATCGGTGGTGAAGAACGGATTGCCCGTGCCCGCCGCGAAAATCACCACGCGGCCCTTTTCCAGGTGCCGCTGCGCACGGCGGCGGATATAGGGCTCGCAAACGGTGTCCATGCGGATGGCCGACTGCACACGCGTGCTGACGCCCAGCTTTTCCAGTGCGTTCTGCATGGCGAGCGCATTCATGACTGTGGCCAGCATGCCCATGTAGTCGGCACTGGCGCGCTCCATGCCCCGCGCAGCCGTCGACAGGCCCCGGAAGATGTTGCCCCCGCCGATCACCAGGCACAGCTCGACGCCCATGCCCACCACCTCGGCCACCTCCTCGGCAACCGCGTCGACAGTATTCATGTCGATGCCATAGCCCTGCTCACCCATCAGCACTTCACCCGAAACCTTGAGCAGAACGCGCTTGTAATGCGGTTTCGGCTTTCCGGCGTCGGGCTGGGTAGCGTCTGGCACAGTCATGGGATGGGTCCGGCTACGCGCGAGATGGATACGGGTCTGGCAGGTGATGGCGACGCTCTCGCTTACACTGCCCTTGGAATCGCCCGCCATCATAGACGAAGGGCGCGACGGCCTTCAAAGCCGAACGCGCCCCTTTAGTCCAGAAAACTTTGCCCCGGCTACGCCAGCCGGGCCGCCGTCATCATTCGCCGGTGATCAGCCGCCGGTCATCGACGCGACTTCGGCAGCGAAGTCATCCGCCTTCTTCTCGACGCCCTCGCCCAGCGCCAGACGCACGAAGCGCGTGACCTTGATCGGCGAGCCGAGCGTCTTGCCGGTGTTCTCGACCAGCTGCTCGATGGTCTCGTCGGGGTTCATGACGAAGGGCTGCTTGAGCAGGACCACTTCCTTCTGGAACTTGGCGATCTGACCGCTGACGATCTTCTCGATCATGTTGTCGGGGCGGCCTTCCTCGCGGGCCTTTTCCATCAGCACCGCGCGCTCGCGCTCGATGGCCGCAGGGTCCAGGTCGGAGGTATCCAGCGACAGGGGCGCGGTGGCGGCGATGTGCATGGCGATCTTGCGGCCCAGCTCCTTGAGCGCCGCGCGGTCGGCAGCGGACTCGAGGCCCACCAGCACGCCGATGCGGCCCAGATCGGGCGCCGTGGCGTTGTGGATGTAGGATGCGACCGCACCTTGCGAGACGGCGATGGCGTCCATGCGGCGCACCTGCATGTTCTCGCCGATGGTGGCGATCAGGTTGGTCACCTCGTCCTGAACGGTCTTGCCGCCCACATCCGCGGCGTTCAGAGCGTCCACGCTGTCCACCTCGATGGCAGCGGCGGCAAAGCGGCGCGCGGCGCTCTGGAACAGGTCGTTGCGGGCCACGAAGTCGGTTTCTGCGTTGAACTCGATCACAGCGGCGCGCTCGCCTGCACCGTCTTCACGGCTGGCGATGGCGACGAGGCCTTCGGCGGCGACGCGGTCGGCCTTCTTGGCGGCCTTGCTGAGGCCCTTGGCGCGCAGCCAGTCCATGGCCGCTTCAAGATTGCCGTCGTTTTCCTGCAGCGCCTTCTTGCAGTCCATCATGCCGACGCCGGACTTCTCACGCAGTTCCTTCACCAGTGCAGCGGTGATCTCTGCCATGACCTTCTCCATTTCATTTCATGCGCTGACGGCCGGGTGATTAGCCCGGCCGTGTGTCGTTTTCGTGAGCCCGCGCCAGGGCGAGCCCGTCAGGGATCAACCCTCGGTCTTCTCGGCTTCCGCTTCGGCGGGCTCGACCACTTCGTCAGAGGCGGCCTGCTCGGCTTCAGCAGTGGCCTGCTCGGCCGGAGCCTCTTCCTCGGTCTCGCGCAGCAGCGTCTCGACCGGGGCTTCCGAAGCGCCAAGGTCAACGCCCGAGGCCGAAGCACCCGCCGCCAGACCATCGAGCACGGCATCGGCCACCAGATCGCAATAGAGCTGGATGGCGCGTGCGGCGTCGTCATTGCCGGGGATCGGATAGGTGATGCCGTCCGGGTCGCAGTTGGTGTCGAGGATGGCCACCACAGGAATGTTCAGCTTGCGCGCTTCCTGAATGGCGATGGCTTCCTTGTTGGTGTCGATCACGAACATGATGTCGGGGATGCCGCCCATGTCCTTGATGCCGCCGAGGCTCAGCTCCAGCTTGTCGCGCTCGCGCGTCAGGTTGAGCAGTTCCTTCTTGACGCGGCCCTCGCCGCCGCCTTCCAGCACGCCTTCCAGCTCGCGCAGGCGCGTGATCGAGCCCGACACGGTGCGCCAGTTGGTGAGCGTGCCGCCCAGCCAGCGGTGATTGACATAATACTGGGCGCAGCGCTTGGCCGCCTGGGCGATCGGGTCGGAGGCCTGACGCTTGGTGCCGACGAACAGCACGCGCCCGCCCTTGGCCGCCACGTCGCGGATCTGGACCAGGGCCTGATGCAGCAGCGGCATGGTCTGCGACAGGTCGATGATGTGAATGTTCGAGCGCGAACCGAAGATGTAGCGCTCCATCTTCGGGTTCCAGCGGTGCGTCTGGTGGCCGAAGTGGGCACCCGATTCCAGCAGGGTGCGCATGGAGAAGTCTGGCAGAGCCATGATCGTTTTTCCTTTTTCCGATCTGTCCTGGCGCAGGCACTTAAAGACGGACCCGAAGGCCGACCTCGGAACGGAGCGGGCGGGATGTCTCCCCGGCACGCGCCATGCCTGCGTGTGAAGTGGGCGCGCCTATAGCCCGCCTGCCCGGCAAAGGCAAGCGCACAGGCCCCGCCGGGGTATGCGCTCGCTCAGGGTGCGCCTTTTCAGGGTGCGCCTTTTCAGGGTGCGATGGTGTATTCCAGCCGATAGCGGTGGATGCCCGGCTCGATCAGGATGTGCATTCGCCCCGAGAGGCCGGAAAGCTCGCCCGTGCCGCTGTCGGGCACGATGGTGACCAGCAGGTCAGGCCCACCGCGGGTCATCACGCCCCTGTGCACCATGTGAAAGGTGCCCGCACGTCCCGCCAGCACCCCCTCGAAGCGCTCGATCGCCACATAGGCGCCTGAGCCGATCTCGCCCGGCGGCACTCCGATCAGCTCACCCGAAGCGATGCCGCTCAGCTCGCCCTCGAAGGTCTTGTCGAGACGCACGTGCATGGGCACCGCCCCTTCATCGACGCCTTCGCGCGCCACCGGCGTCATCTGCACGCTGAAGGTGCCCTCGGCGACGCTCAAGGAAGGATCGGTGCTGTTCATGGCAAGGGCTCCCGGCTGTACCGACAGGACGGTGACAGCGATTATGGACAGGGCGACAAACGGGAGGGCGGGTCTGAGCATCACACGTCCTCGATCAACAGCACGCCCGGTGCCGATTTCAGCGCGCTTCTGAGCGCTGCATCAAGGCGATAGCGGCCGGGCAGGCGCATCTCGACCTCGGTGCGGTCCTTGAGCTGGGCGACCATGATCACCTCGCCCCCCTGGGCCGTTTCGGCACGCGACAGCCGGGCCTTGAGCGAAGCGGCCTGCGCCACCTCGGCCTGGAGGTGCACGCGAAGGCCTGCATCGTTCTCGCTCATCACCGTGTCGATCAAGGTAGCGTCGTCACCGAACAGGCGCACCTCGCCATCGCCCGACTTCGCCCGCACGCGCAGCAAGACCACGCTCTGCGGCTCCAGATTCTCGCGGCAGCGGCGCAGGGTGTCGCCCGAGAACAGGCACTCGAACTCGCCCGAAGGATCGGAGAAGGTCACGAAGGCGAACTTCTCGCCCGTTCGCGCCGAGGGCCGCTCCTGCTTGCGGCGCACCACCCCGGCCATCATGAAGGCCTCATGCCCCTGCTCGGCCAGCTGCATGGCCTCGGCCACGAGCGTGACGCGCCTGCGCCGCAACATGGCGATCATGTCGTCTAGGGGGTGCCCCGACAGGTAGAAGCCCACGGCCGCCAGCTCCTGATCCAGTCGCTCGGGTGCCGACCACGGCTCCACGGGCTTCAGGCGCGGGCGCGTCGCGGTGGCCTGATCGGCACCGAACAGATTGACCTGGGACGAGGCGCGCTCGGCGGCGACGCTGGCCCCGTAAGCGACCAGAATGTCGGCCTGCTCGACGATCTGGCGCCGGTTGGGGTGGATGGCATCAAAGGCCCCTGCCCGGCCAAGGTTCTCGATCGCCCGCTTGTTGACGCTGCGCGGGTCCACGCGCTCGAGAAAGTCGAAGATGTCGGTGAAGGGGCCGCCGGCCTCGCGCGCGGCTACAACATCGCGCATGGCCTCGATCCCGACATTGCGGATGGCCCCCAGCGCATAGAGCACGGACAGTCGCCCGTCCTCGCCCTCGGCCACGTCGAAGTCGGCCTGGGAGCGGTTGATGTCCGGGGCCAGCACCGGCACCTCGAAGCGCCGCGCATCCTGATAGAAGACCGCCAGCTTGTCGGTGTTCGACAGATCGAGGCTCATGGAGGCCGCCATGAACTCGACCGGATGGTTCGCCTTAAGCCAGCCGGTCTGATAGGCGATCATCGCATAGGCGGCCGCGTGGCTCTTGTTGAAGCCATAGCCCGCAAACTTGGCAACCAGATCGAAGATGCCGCCCGCCTGCTCGGCACTGACGCCCTTTTCCGCTGCGCCGGAGATGAACCGCGCGCGCTGCAGGTCCATCTCTTCTTTTTTCTTCTTGCCCATGGCCCGGCGCAGCAGGTCGGCCTCGCCAAGGCTGTAACCCGCCAGGATCTGGGCGATCTGCATCACCTGTTCCTGATAGATGATAACGCCGTAGGTCTCCTTGAGCACTTCGGTCAGGCTGGGGTGCAGGTAATCCACCTCGGCGCGGCCGAACTTGCGGTCCACATAGGTGTCGATCATCTCCATCGGGCCGGGGCGATAGAGGGAGATGAGCGCCGTGATCTCCTCGATGGAGCCACAGCGCATCTTGCGCAGCGTGTCGCGCATGCCCTGGCTTTCGAGCTGGAACACGCCGACCGTCTGTCCCGAGGCCATAAGCTCATAGGTGCGCGCGTCATCGAGCGGCAGCGCATCAAGATCGCGGGCCGCCCCGCGCTTGGACAGATAGCGGTGCGCGCGGTCCAGAACCGTCAGGGTCTTGAGCCCGAGGAAGTCGAACTTGACCAGTCCCGCACTCTCGACCCACTTCATGTTGAACTGGGTCGCCGGGATTTCGGAGCGCGGATCCTTGTAGAGCGGCACGAGCTGCGTCAGCGGACGATCGCCGATCACGATGCCCGCGGCATGGGTGGAGGCGTTGCGATAGAGCCCCTCCAGCTCCAGCGCCGTGTCCAGCAGGGTCTCGACGGACTTTTCCTGGGCGCGCGCCTCGCGCAGGCGGGGCTCCTGCTCGATGGCCTGGGCCAGCGTCACGGGATTGGCCGGGTTGTTCGGGACCATCTTGGCGAGGCGGTCCACCTGGCCCAACGGCAGTTGCAGCACGCGGCCCACGTCGCGCAGCACGGCACGCGCCTGCAAGGTGCCGAAGGTGATGATCTGGGCCACGCGGTCGCGGCCATAGCGGTTCTGGACGTACTCGATGACCCTGTCGCGCCGCTCCTGACAGAAGTCGATGTCGAAGTCGGGCATGGAGACCCGCTCGGGGTTAAGGAACCGCTCGAACAGCAGGCCGAAACGCAGAGGATCGAGATTGGTGATCGTCAAGGCCCAGGCCACCAGCGAGCCCGCACCCGAACCGCGCCCCGGCCCCACCGGTACGCCCTCGACCTTGGCCCATTTGATGAAGTCGGACACGATGAGGAAATAGCCCGAGAAGCCCATCTGCTGGATGATGGACACCTCCCACTCGAGACGCTTCCAGTAGTCCTCCTCGGGCGCGGCGGGTGTGACCTGTGCCAGACGCGCCTTCAGCCCCTGTCGAGCCTGATAGGCCAGCTCCTCGGGCTCGGTGCGACCGTCGCCGGTCTCAAATCCGGGCAGGATCGGCGCGCGCGTGCGCACCATGAAGGCGCAGCGCCTGGCGATGTCGAGGGTGTTGTCGCAGGCCTCGGGCAGGTCGGCGAACAGGGCGCGCATCTCGTCGCCGGAGCGGAAATAGTGCTGGGGCGTCACCCGGCGCCGCTCGTCCTGACCGATGAAGGCTCCATCGGCCACGCACAGCAGGGCATCGTGCGCGCGCGCCTGTTCCGGCCGGGCGAAGTGAACGTCGTTGGTCGCCACCAGCGGCAGGTCACGAGCATAGGCATGGCGAACCAGGTGCGGCTCGGCCAAGCGCTCACGGTCCAGATCGTGCCGCTGAAGCTCGACATAGAAGCGCCCGGCAAAGGCCTCGGACATGGCCTCAAGCGCCTGATCGCCCTGATCGATCCGCCCCAGCGCATAGAGATTGTCCACAGGGCCGTCGGGGCCGCCGGACAGCAGGATCAGACCCTCACTGTGGCGAACCAGAGCCGACCACGGCACGCAGGGCTCGTTCTCGTCTTCGACGCCATCCAGATAGGCCATGGACGACAGGGCGCACAGGTTCAGATAGCCTACCTCATCCTGAGCCAGCAGCGTGACGGTGGGGGCCTTGGCCCACCGTTCAGGCGGTCGTGCGCCGATACCGCTGACCGGCAGGGCGCAGCCGATGATCGGCTGGACACCGGCGGCACTGGTGCTCTGGCTGAACTCCAGTGCCCCGAAGAGATTGGCGCGGTCGGCCATGGCAACGGCGGGCATGGCCATGCTGGCGGCCAACCTGCCGATCTCGCCGGCCTTGATGGCCCCCTCCAGCAGTGAATAGGCCGAGCGCACGCGAAGATGGACAAACCCCTTCTGCATGACTCGCGCGAACTCCTCTGTCTCAAGGTCAGGGCCGACAGGCGCCCGCGCTAGCCGATCAGGAAACCGACCTGCCAGACCATCCACACGAAGCTAGCGACCGAGACCGCCGAGAGGGTCTCACGAATGAGGCGCAACATGACTTATCCCCAGAAAGGCTGTTCTGGGTCTGTTCTATGTTCTCTTATTGTTCCAGTCAAGCCGCAATGTGGCGCTCAGGCCCGCGTGCCGAGCGCCCTCAGTAGGCGTGGCTTTCGGCGGCACGCTCCTCCAGATGGCCCTCGCGCAGGGCGAACACGCGATCCATGTGCCCGGCCAATTCCATGTTGTGCGTAGCGATCAGCGCGGCCACGCCGGTCTCGCGCACCACGCGGCGCAGGGCGTCGAACACGCTCTGGCTGGTGGTGGGATCGAGGTTGCCGGTCGGCTCGTCGGCCAGCAGCAGGCGCGGCCGGTTCACCAGAGCGCGAGCGATGGCCACGCGCTGCTGCTCTCCACCCGAGAGCTGAGCGGGCTGGTGATGGGTGCGCTCGCCCAGCCCGAGTTCTTGAAGCAGCGCCACCGCCCTGTCTCGTGCCGGGCCCTGGCGCTCGCCTGCGATCCGCAGTGGCAGGGCAACGTTGTCGCGCGCATCGAACTCGGGCAGCAGGTGGTGGAACTGATAGACGAAGCCGATGTGCGACAGGCGAAGGCGCGTCATGCCCCGCTCGCTGAGCGTGCTGGTGTCCTCGCCGTCAATGATGATCCGCCCCGAGGTGGGACGCTCCAGCAGCCCTGCCGCGTGCAGAAGGCTGGACTTGCCCGAGCCTGACGGGCCGATCAGCCCGACGATCTCGCCCGGCACGAGTTCGAGATTGACGCCCTTGAGCACTTCAAGAGCGCTTTGTGCGGTCTCGTAAGTCCGGCCCACATCTACCAGTTTCAGAACACTATTCATAGCGAAGCGCCTCCACCGGGTCGAGACGCGAGGCCGCGCGTGCGGGCAGCAGGGTCGCCAGACATGAGGCGAACAGGGCCCAGAAGGCCACGAACAGCACCTCGCCCCATTCCACCCGCGCCGGAACGTGGGCCAGCATATAGACCTCGGGGTTGAACACCCGCGCGCCTGTCAGCCGTTCGATGAGCTGCTGGATAGGCACGATATAGGTGCAGAACAGCACACCCAGTATCAGCCCCGCGATGGTGCCCGACACGCCGATCAGGGTTCCGGCCGCAAAGAACACCCGCATGATGGCCCCTCGACCCGCGCCGATGGTGCGCAGGATGGCGATGTCGCGGCCCTTGTTCTTCACCAGCATGACGATGCCCGAGATGATGTTCATGGCCGCGATCAGCACGATCAGCATCAGGATGATGCGCATGGCCGTGCGCTCGACCTGCAAGGCTTCCCAGAAACTGGCATTGCGCGTCGTCCAGTCGGTGATGTAGCCGCCCGGCCCCGCCACCTCCTGAATGGCCGGGATGACGCTGCGGGTCTGGTCGGGATCGTCGATCATGACCTCGACCACGTCCCACATGCCGTCCTTGCCGAAGAAGATCTGCGCCTGCTCCAGCGGCATGTAGATGAAGGCCCGATCATAGTCGTTCATGCCGACCTGAAAGATGCCGCCGACCGTATAGGCCTTCTCGAGGCCCAGCGAGCCAAAGGCCGTGCCACCGCCCGTGGGCGACAGCAGCGAGATCACATCGCCCACGCCCACGCCGAGCTGTTCGGCCAGAGCGCGTCCGATCAGCACATTGTCGCCGCCCCACTCGCCCGCGCCAAAGCTGTCGATGGCGGCCTGATCGAGCGAGCTGGCCACCAGGCTCATGCGCGGCAGGTCTTCGGGCCGCACCCCGCGCACGATCACGCCGGAAAGCTGGCCGCCCACGCGCACGGCGGTGTGGGATTCGATCAGGGGCGCGGCCAGGGTGACACGCGGCGTGTCCTGAAGCGAGCGCACCATCTGGTCCCGGTCGGGCCGCGCCAGCGCCTCGCCCTGGATATAGACATGGCCGTTGAAGCCCAGAATCCGGCCCAGCAGCTCGGCGCGGAAACCGTTCATGATGCTCATGACGCTGATCAGCACCGCCACCGCCAGCATGATGCCGAGGAACGAGATGATGGCGATCATCGCCACGCCCCCGTCCTTTCGGCGCGCCTTCAGATAGCGCAGCGCCAGCCCCAGTTCCCATGGCGAGAACGGTCCGGTGAAGCGCGCAGAGCCTCTGTCCGTCATGCGCAGATGATCTCCAGTGCCTGTTCGAGCGGCACCGATTGCCGCTCGCCGGTGGCACGGCGTTTCAGCTCGACCTTGCCCTCGGCAAGGCCCTTGGGTCCGATGATGAGCTGCCAGGGCAGACCGATCAGATCGGCCGTGGCGAACTTGGCACCGGGGCGATCGTCCCGATCGTCGTGCAGAACGCTGCGCCCGCGCTGCTCCAGCGCCTGCACGGCCTGCTCGCACGCCGAAGCTACGGCCTCGTCGTCGGGGCGAAGGTTGATCAGGGCCACATCGAACGGGGCGACCGGATCGGGCCAGATGATTCCGGCCTCATCGTGGCTGGCCTCGATGATCGCACCCACGAGACGCGAGACGCCCACGCCATAGCTGCCCATGTGCACGGGGCGCTCGGCACCGTCGGGCCCGGCCACGAAGGCGCGCATGGGCCGCGAGTATTTCTCGCCGAAATAGAAGATATGCCCCACCTCGATCCCGCGGGCCGACAGGCGGTCGCCCTCGCCCACCTCGGCCTCGAAGCGTGCGGGCTCATGCATCTCCTCGGTGGCGGCGTAGAGGGCGGTGCGCTGATCGACCAGGGCCTGAAGGTCGTCCCAGTCCACGTCCGGGCCGGGCGCGGCCATGTCAACGAGGCGGCGGTCGCAGAACACCTGGCTCTCGCCGGTCTCGGCCAGAATGATGAACTCGTGGCTCAGGTCGCCGCCGATGGGGCCGGTGTCCGCGCGCATCGGAACCGCTTTCAGGCCCATGCGGGAAAAGGTGTTCAGATAGGCCACGAACATCCGGTTGTAGGCCCGGCGCGCGCCTGCCTCGTCCACGTCAAAGGAATAGGCGTCCTTCATCAGGAACTCGCGGCCGCGCATCACGCCAAAGCGCGGGCGCTGCTCGTCGCGGAACTTCCACTGGATGTTGAACAGGTTGAGCGGCAGGTCGCGATAGCTCTTGACGTAGGCCCGGAAGATGTCGGTCACGACCTCCTCGGCGGTCGGCCCGAAGAGCATGTCGCGCTCGTGCCGGTCGGTGATGCGCAGCATCTCCTGACCATAGTCATCATAGCGCCCTGACTCCCGCCACAGGTCGGCCAGCTGCATGGTCGGCATCAGCAGCTCGACCGCGCCTGCGCGCTCCTGCTCCTCGCGCACGATCTGCTCGATGCGCCTCAGCACCTTCAGACCCAGCGGCAGCCAGGCATAGATGCCCGCGGCCTCCTGACGGATGAGGCCGGCGCGCAGCATCAGACGGTGCGAGACGATCTGCGCCTCGGCAGGCGTCTCCTTCAGGGTCGGCAGGAAATAGCGCGACAGGCGCATGAATCAGGTCCGCAGGTCAGAGGCACGCCTGTCATCGAGGCGAACGGGGGAGGATTGGCGATCTAGCCGCTGGCGGGCGCCGATGGCAACGCACAAGCTCAGCTTTTTGGCTGGCCTATTGCACGCCCACATAGGTGCTGGTGACCGGAAAGTCGGGCAGCGGGATCAGGCCGAAGTAGATCACGATCAGCACAAGCACCCAGATCACCAGCGACGCCAGGGTCGTGGTGATGAACTTGCGCTTCAGCTGGTGGGTCGGGGGCGCGCCCCAGTCCCCCCCATCGACAGGGCGCTCGCGCTCGCCTCCCCCCTGGCCCAGTGGCAGGATGGCGAACAGCACCACCCACCAGATTACGATGAAGATGGCAATGGCCGTAAGGGGACCGATCACGGGTGCCCCTCCTGCGGGGCCTGCATCAGCTCGACCAGCACACCGCCGGTGTCCCTGGGGTGCAGGAAGATGATTGGCGTGCCGTGCGCGCCGATGCGCGGCTCGCCGGTGCCGAGGATGGTCGCCCCCTTGGCGCGCATGGCATCGCGTGCGGCGATGATGTCATCGACCTCGAAACAGATGTGGTGCTGGCCGCCCTTGGGGTTGCGCGCCAGAAAGCCGTGCAGGGGCGAGGCCTCGCCCAGTGGCTCGATCAGTTCGATCTGGCTGTTGGGCAGGTCGATGAAGCAGACCCGCACCCCCTGTACGGGCAGATCGAAAGGCGCACCGGACGCGCGGGCACCGAAGAGGGTCTCATAGGCTTTCAGGCTCTCGTCGATGGAGGGCGTGGCCACCCCGACGTGGTTCAGTCTTCCGATCATGTCGTTCTCAGCATCCCGCAGGGGGTGTGGCAGGCAGGCTCAGGATCGCCCGCAGGTTCCAGCCATTGCTTACACCCTCGACGTTCTGGATGCGCCATTCCCCGTTGTCGCGGCGGCACAGGTCATAGGCGACGCGCATGGGCTGTCCGAAGTTGCGAAACTGCGCCTCGATGCGCGAGCCCTCCGGCCCGGCGGCGACCTCGCTCAGGGCAAAGCCTGTGATCTCGGCATCCTGGGCATCAAAGCGGTAGTCGAAGTCTATCAGGGGCTCCTCGCCCGGATCGGGCGTCAGGCCGGGCACAAACTCCTCGGTGAAGAAACGGCGGATCTGGGCAGGCGTGACGGGGATGGAATCCTCGCCATAAAGCGTGCGCACCAGGCTGTCGGGCGGCTCTGCGGGGGTGTCGGCACCCTCGGTGATGGCTGCGGGCTCAGGCAGAGGCTCGGCCTCGCGCGTGGGCGGCCCGTCCTCGGCAGGCGAGCATCCCGCCAGAAACAGCGCGACAAGACACGCTACCGGCAGCGGCACGCTGATACCCATGGCAAAGCCCTCATCTGTTGCAGAGCCTGACAGCTCCCCTCAGGCCCAAGGGTGGCCCATAAAGAGGCGCTCTGCAAATGGGCGCGCGCCGGGCCTTCAGACGCGCAGCACAACGGTCTCCACGATGGGGCGGCGGTCCCACAGGCGTTGCGAGGCCTTCTTCAGACGCCGCGCCACGGCGTGCTCGATGGCGGTGTCGTCGTCACGCTCCTCGCGCTTCAGCCCTTCGACGACGCGCTCGACTTCCTCGGCCAGATCATCCAGCGCATCGCCCAGCGGAAGGGTTTCGTCGCCCGGCAGGCCAAGCGAGCGCATGTCGATGTCGCTGGCCAGCCGCCCCTTGCCGTCCAGGGCGAAGCTGACGATCAGCACGCCATTGGTCGAGGCATGGCGACGCTCGCGCAGGGCCTCGCCCGCCGCAGGCACCAGCATTCCGCCATCGACGTAGAGACGCCCCGCAGGCACCTCGTCTATGATCTCGGCACGGCCCGGCGCAAGGCGCACCATGTCGCCGTTACGCATGGCGACGGCCTCGGGCACCTGAAGGTCGCGCGCCAGATTGACGTGCTCGACCAGATGGCGGCGCTGGCCGTGGGTGGGGATGGCGATGCGCGGGCGCACCCAGCCATACATCTGGCGCAGCTCCTCGCGGCACGGATGGCCCGAGACGTGAATGCCGGGGTGATCCTTTTCGGTGTACAGGCGCACGCCCCGATCGGCCAGCTTGTCCTGCAAGCGCCCGATGGCCAGCTCGTTGCCCGGAATGACCCGCGAGGAAAAGATGCAGTGATCGCCCTGGCCAAGACTGGCATGAGGGTGGGTGCCCTCGGCCAGACGCGACAGCGCCGCGCGCGGCTCGCCCTGGCTGCCGGTGCACAGCAACAGCACCTTCTCCTTGGGAAATACGCGGATCTCGGCATCGGTGAGGAAGGGCTGGATGTCCTGCAACAGGCCCACATGGCGCGCGGCCGCCGTGATGCGGTGCATGGACCGGCCCAGCAGACCGACCCGGCGCCCGGACGCCTCTGCCGCCCGGATCACGCTGTCGAGGCGCGCCACGTTCGAGGCGAAGCAGGCCACGGCGACCCGCCCCCGCAGCTCTCCGATCAGGCGGGTCATGGCCTCGCGCACGCCTTCTTCCGAGCCCGCCGAGCCCTCGACGAAGACGTTGGTGGAATCGCACACCATGGCCAGCACACCCTCGTCGCCAAGGCGCCTGAGCGCATCGACATCGGTGGGTGCGCCCGTGATGGGCTGATCGTCGATCTTCCAGTCACCCGTGTGCAGCACCGTGCCCAGCGGCGTGCGGATGGCCAGACCGTTGGGCTCGGGGATCGAGTGGGTGATCGTCACCAGGGTCATCTCGAACGGACCCAGCTTCAGATCGCCGCCCAGCGGCACCTCGATGATCTCGACCTCGTCGAGAATGCCCGCATCGCGCAGCTTCTCGCGTACCAGATAGGCCGTGAACGGCGTTGCATAGATCGGCACGCGAATGCGCGACCACAGCCAGCCGACCGCCCCGATGTGATCCTCGTGCGCGTGGGTCAGCACGATGCCGAGGACGTTCTCGCCCTCAATGAAGGAGGGGTCGGGCACGATCACATCGACGCCCGGCGTGCTCAGGTCGCCGAAGGTCACGCCCATGTCCACGATCACCCACTGACGCGCGTGTTCCGGCCCGTAGCCATAGAGGTTGAGATTCATGCCGATCTCGTCGGACCCGCCGAGAGGCAGGAACACGAGTTCGTCCGCTTGCTGTTTCTTGCTCATTGGCCTGCCAGATGTGCGTTGCGACGCCAGATTTCCAGCAGGCCGCGAAGGGTGAGGTCGGGATCGAAGTGGTCGATGCAGTCGGTGGCGCCTTCAAACAGCGAGACCACACCGCCGGTGCCGATCACGCTCATGGGCCGCCCCCATTCGGTGCGGATGCGCGCCACCAGTCCTTCGATCAGGCCGATATAGCCCCAGAAGATGCCCGACTGCATATTGGTGACGGTGTCCTTGCCGATCACGCGGGCCGGTCTCTGGATAGCGATGCGCGGCAGCTTGGCGGCGGCATCGTGCAGAGCCTGTAGCGACAGATTGATCCCCGGCGCGATGATGCCGCCCTCGAACGCCCCGTCTGCGGCGACGATATCGAAGGTGGTGGCGGTGCCGCTGTCGATGACGATCAGATCGCCTCTATAGCTCAGGTGCGCGCCGATGGCATTGACCAGCCTGTCAGCGCCCGCCTCGCCCGGATTGTCGATGCGCAGCGCAATGCCCAGATCGACGTTCTCGCCGATCACGAGGGGCTCGATCTCCAGATAGCGGCGCGACAGGTTGCGCAGGTTGAACAGGGACTGGGGCACCACGCTCGAAATGATGCAGCCGTCCAGATCCTTGAGCGAAAGCCCCGCCAGGGCCAGCAGCTGGCTCAGCCAGACGGCATATTCGTCCGCCGTGCGGCTGGCCTCGGTGGCCGTGCGCCACTGGGCGCGCCAGCGCTCGCCGTCATGAACGGCAAACAGCGTGTTGGTATTGCCCTGCTCGATCGCCAGCAGCATCAGACCTGCTCCCCGAAGAAGACATCGCCCGCCGAGATAAGGTGGAGACGGCCCGCATCGTCGATCAGGCGCAGTGCGCCGTCCTCGGCCAGACCATCCGCCCGTCCTGTCAGCGTCTCGTGACCCAGGCGCGCGCTGCATGGGCCGTGCAGCCCGCGCGCGCGGCGGCTCCAGGCGTCGAGCACCGGCCCGTCGCCCGCTCCCTCCCACAGCGACTGCCAGCGTGCAAAGCTTGCGGCCAGCGTCTCCGACACCTGATCCAGATCAGGGGCCTCGCGCAACTCGGGTCTCAGATGCGCGCCGATATGAGTGGCCGGGCGCTCCACGTCCTCGGGATGGGCACGGATATTGATGCCGATGCCCACTGCCAGCCACAGCCCCGCCCCTTCGCCCAGCGATGCGTTCAGCGCACCGGACTCCACCAGTATGCCCGATGCCTTGCGCGCGTCGATCAGCACGTCATTGGGCCATTTGATGCTGACCAGGCTTTCGGGGACATAGAGGCTGATGGTCTCGGCCACAGCGAGGGCCGCGACGAAGCTGACCCGCGCCGCCTCGGCAGGCGGCCTTTGCGTCGTGGTCAGCAAGGTCGCTGACAGATTGCCCTCAGGCGCCGACCAGGCACGCCCGCGACGCCCCCTGCCCGCGCTCTGGCGGCGCGCCACGATCCACAGGGGGCCGACCTCGCCGCGTTCGGCCTTGCGGCGCGCTTCGAGATTGGTCGAGTCGATCTCGTCGAGAATCAGCCGGGGCGCGGGCGCGCTCACGCTCAACCGCCGCCGAGACCCGCCACCGCGCTGGCCGTGATCGGATCGAGGAAGGCGATCAGCACGATCACGCCCGGCAGAGCAAACAGGGCCGCCACATAGGCCACGAAGCGCGGCACTCTGGGCGCGGCATCAACGCCGCCGGGTGCCGGGTCGAACCAGATCACCTTGATGATGCGAAGATAGTAGAAGGCCGCCACCACGGATGCCACCAGACCGGCCGCCGCCGCCATCCACAGCCCTGCACTGATCGCGGCGCCAAACACATAAACCTTGGCCCAGAAGCCCGCGAAGGGCGGCATGCCCAGCACCGACAGCGACAGGGCCGTCAGGGCGATGGCCGTGCCGGGCCGGTCCTTCTTCAGTCCGGCCAGATCCTCGATGCGCCGGATGGGCTTGCCGTCGCGCGACAGGCTGAGCAGGCATGCGAAGAAGCCCAGGGTGTCGATCATGTAGATGACCATGAACACCAGCAGGGCCTGAAGGCCCATGGTCGTGCCCGCTGCGATGGCCAGCAGCGCATAGCCCATATTGGCGATGGACGAATAGGCCAGCAGGCGCTGCACGTCGCGCTGCATCAGACCGCCCAGCGACCCGACCACGAACGAGAGCACGGCAATGATGATCAGCACCTGGCTCCACTGACCCAGCGCGTCGCCAAAGCCGTCCTGAAGCACGCGCGCGAACAGCACCATGGCCGCCAGCTTGGGCGCGGTGGCAAAGAAGGCCACAACCGGCGTGGGCGCGCCCTCATAGACATCGGGCGTCCACATATGGAACGGCGCCGCGGATACCTTGAACGCAAGCCCGCACATCAGGAACACCAGACCGAAGATCAGGCCCACGCCCGTGCCCTCGGCGGCCACGGCGGCGATGTCCTCATAGCGCATAGAGCCGGCAAAGCCGTAGATCAGACCCGCACCGTAAAGCAGCAGACCCGACGACAGGGCACCCAGCACGAAATACTTCAGGCCCGCCTCGGAGGCGCGCGCATCGTCGCGGTGGAATGCGGCCATGACATAGAGCGCCAGCGACTGCAGCTCGATGCCGATATAGGTCGAGATCAGGTCGCCGCTGGAGACCATCATGCTCATGCCGATGGCGGCCAGCACGATCAGGATGGGATATTCAAAGCGCGCTATGCCCTGACGGTGCAGCCACCCGCCGCCCAGCATGATCGCCACGATGCTGAACAGATAGATGCCGACCTTGGCAAAGACGCTGAGGCTGTCGATGACGAAGGCACCGTTGAAGGCCACGCCAAGCGCACCCGTGGCCGAGACGGCCGCAGCCGCAGCCAGCAGGCCTGCGCACACCCACGCCACAAGATCGTGGGCCTTGTCGCCGCGGATCGAGCCGAAGATCAGCACCACCATGGCGCCGATGGCCAGGATCAGTTCGGGAAGGGCCAGATTGAGAGCGGTCTGAAGCATGTCTTATCCGCCCACGGCAGACTGATAGGTGGTCACCAGCGCATCGACAGAGCTGGCCGTGATGTCGAGAACGGCGGCAGGATAGATGCCCAGCCACAAGGTGCCGATGATCAGCGGCGCAAAGATTGCCACTTCGCGCCAGTCCAGATCGGTGATCTCGAACAGCTTGGGATTGCTTAGCTCGCCGAACACGACCTTGCGATAGAGCGTCAGGGCATAAACGGCCGACAGGATCACGCCGAAGGCCGCGCCGAACGCAGTCCATGTCGAGGCCTGATAGGCGCCCACCATGGTCAGGATCTCGCCGATGAAGCCCGAAGTGCCCGGCAGGCCCACATTGGCCATGGTGAACAGCATGAACACGGCGGCGAACCACGGCATCCGGTTGGCCAGACCGCCATAGAAGGCGATCTCGCGCGTGTGCATCCGGTCATAGACAACGCCGACGCACAGGAACAGCGCGCCCGAGATCAGGCCGTGGCTGATCATCTGGAAGACCGCGCCCTGCACACCCTGATCGTTCACCGCAAAGATGCCCATGGTGACAAAGCCCATGTGCGCCACCGACGAATAGGCAATCAGCTTCTTGATGTCGGTCTGACGGAAGGCCACCAGCGAGGTGTAGATGATCGCCACCACCGACAGGGCGAACACCAGCGGCGCGAACATGGCCGAGGCATCGGGGAACATGGGCAGGTTGAAGCGCAGGAAGCCATAGCCGCCCAGCTTCAGCAGTATGCCGGCCAGGATGACCGAGCCTGCGGTCGGTGCCTGGACGTGCGCATCGGGCAGCCAGGTGTGCACGGGCCACATTGGCATCTTGACCGCAAACGAGGCGAAGAAGGCCAGCCAGAGCAGCGGCTGGACCCCGATGGCAAAGTCATAGGCGGCCAGTTCGGGAATGCTCGATGTGCCCGCCGTCGCGAACATGTAGAGCATGGCCGCCAGCATCAGCACCGAGCCCAGCAGGGTGTAGAGGAAGAACTTGTAGGCCGCATAGACCCGGTTCTGCCCGCCCCAGATGCCGATGATCAGGAACATCGGCACCAGCCCGCCCTCGAAGAAGACGTAGAACAGGAACAGGTCGAGCGAGGTGAACACCCCGATGACCAGCGTTTCCAGCACCAGGAACGCGATCATGTATTCCACGACGCGCTCGCGGATCGGCTGCCAGCTCGCCGCGATGCAGATCGGCAGCAGGAACGCGGTCAGCAGGACGAACAGGATCGAGATCCCGTCCACGCCCATGTGATAGCTGATGCCCGCAAACCACGGCACCAGCTCGACGAACTGATAGCCCGGATTGGACTGATCGAAGGCGGCGACCAGCCACACCGACATGGCCAGGGTAAGCAGGCTGGTGATCATGGCGATCCAGCGTGCGCCATTGTCGGTGCGCGCGTCCGCCTGCTTGCTGGCGAGGCGCAGCCCCAGGATCAGCAGCGCGCCGATCAGCGGCGTGAAGGTGATGATGCTCAAGGCATAGGGCATTGGATCAGGCTCCCCACGCGTAGATGGCGAAGGCGAGCAGACCCGCGACCCCCACCAGCATCACGAAGGCATAGTGATAGACATAGCCCGACTGGAGCTTGACCAGCCTGCGGGCGGATTCGAGCGAGGCTCTTGCGGCACCGTTGGGGCCAAGGCCGTCGATGATGCGCACGTCGCCGATCTTCCAGAACAGGTCGCCCAGCGCCTTGGCACCCTTGACGAACACGACGTTGTAAAGCTCGTCAAAGTACCACTTGTTGTAGAGGAAGCTGTGCAGCGGCCCGCCGCGCTCGGCAATGCGCCGCGCCAGACCCGCCTTCACCACATAGATGAAGAAAGCCGCCGCCGTGCCGGTCAGGCTGACGATCAGAGGCGCCCACAGCACCCAGGTCGGCACCTCGTGGCTGTCATGGAGCACATGGTTGCTCTCGGCCGTGAAGATGGCCCCGCGCCAGAACGCTTCCTCGTAGTAGCCGACGAACTGGCCATAGAAGGCAAAGCCCGCCGCCACCGCACCCACCGCCAGCACCAGCAGCGGCACCAGCATGATCCACGGGCTCTCGTGGGGTTTCAGCGGTCCGTGATGGTGCCCGTCGTGGTGATGATCGTGATGGGCCGCCGCCGCATCGTCGGCCAGAGGCTCGGAATGGGTTTCGAACTGCGGGCCGGTCTCGTGCTGGTCCCTGGCGGGGTCGGGGGCTTCGCCCTCCTCCCAGTTGCGCTTCCCATGGAAAGTCATGAAGATCAGGCGCCAGGAATAGAACGCCGTCAGGCCTGCGGCGAACAGGCCGATGAAGAAGGCGAACATTCCGGCCGGATTGTCGGCACCGGCGGCAAAGGCGGTCTCGAGCACCGAGTCCTTGGAGTAGAAGCCCGCGAAGCCGAACTTGAAGTCGATGCCGAAGCGGCTGAGGTCGGGCACGCCGAGGCCCGTGATGGCGATGGTGCCGATCATCATCATGGCATAGGTGACCGGCAGCAGCTTCCACAGCCCGCCCATCTTCCGCATGTCCTGCTCGTGGTGCATCCCGTGGATGACCGAGCCCGCGCCAAGGAACAGCAGCGCCTTGAAGAAGGCGTGGGTGAACAGGTGGAACATCGCCGCCTGATAGGCTCCGACGCCTGCGGCAAAGAACATGTAGCCCAGCTGCGAACAGGTCGAATAGGCGATCACGCGCTTGATGTCGTTCTGGGCCAGACCGACGGTGGCGGCGAACAGGGCCGTGATGGCACCCACGATGGCGATGACGAAGGCGGCCTGGGGCGCGAACTCGTAAAGCGGCGACAGCAGGCAGACCATGTAAACGCCCGCCGTGACCATGGTGGCCGCGTGGATCAGGGCCGAGACGGGCGTCGGCCCTTCCATGGCGTCAGGCAGCCAGGTGTGCAGGAAGAACTGGGCCGACTTGCCCATGGCGCCCACAAACAGCAGCAGGCCCGCCAGATCGAGCGCGCTCCACGTCTGGCCGAGGAAGCTCCAACCCTGCCCGCTCATGGCCGGGATTAGCGGGAACAGCTCGTCAAAGCGGATGGTGCCGAACATCCAGAACACGGTGATGATGCCCAGCGCAAAGCCGAAATCACCCACACGGTTGACGACAAAGGCCTTGATAGCAGCCCCTGAAGCACTGGATTTCTTGAACCAGAATCCGATCAGCAGATAGGATGCAAGGCCCACGCCTTCCCAGCCAAAGAACAGCTGCATGAAATCGTTGGCGGTCACCAGCGCCAGCATGGCGAAGGTGAACAGCGACAGATAGGCGAAGAAGCGCGGCCGGGAATCGTCCTCGGCCATGTAGCCCCACGAATAGAGGTGCACCAGCGCCGACACCGTGGTCACCACGATCAGCATGATCGCCGACAGCGCATCGATGCGGATCGACCAGGTCGAGCGGAAGTCGCCCACATTGATGAAGGGCAGCAGCTCGAGCGTGAAGGTCTCCATCCCGCCCCAGGTGTGGGCCGAGAAGATGATCCACGACACCGCGCAAGAGAACAGCAGCAGGCCCGTGGTCACGCTCTGGGACGCGACATCGCCGATGCGGCGGCCGAACAGGCCGGCGATGGCGGCGCCCAGCAGGGGCGCGAACACACCGAGGGTGACGAGTGTTTGCAGGCTCACCGGATCAGCCCTTCATCATCGAGGCGTCGTCCACGGCGATGTCGCCGCGGTTGCGGAAGAAGGTCACGAGAATGGCCAGGCCCACAGCGGCTTCGGCTGCGGCCACGGTCAGGACGAACATCGCCATGATCTGTCCCGACACGTCGTTCAGATAGGCGGAAAAGGCGACGAAGTTGATGTTCACCGCCAGCAGGATCAGCTCGACCGACATCAGGATGATGATGATGTTCTTGCGGTTCACGAAGATGCCGAACACCCCGATGGTGAACAGCATGGCCGCCACTGCCAGATAGTGCGCCAGCCCGACGATCATTCCGAAATCCCCTTGCCGGTCTCGACCGACACAATGTCCACGGCGTCCGCGCGGCGGCGGCCGACCTGACTGGCGATGTCCTGACGGCGCACATGGGTGCGGTGGCGCAGCGTGAGCACGATGGCCCCGATCATGGCTACCAGCAGCACCAGACCCGCCGCCTGGAACATGTAGACGTAGTCCGTATAGAGCACGCGCCCAATCGCCTCGATGTTGCTCACATCACCCGGCGCAGTCAGGGCCATGCCCGCCGCACGCCCACCCTGGGCGACCGCCATGGTCACCAGCACCATCTCGGCCAGCAGCACGCCCGCGATGATGGTGCCCAGCGGCAGATGCTTCGCAAAGCCCTCTCGCAGGCGCAGGAAGTCCACGTCCAGCATCATGACCACGAACAGGAACAGCACAGCGACCGCGCCCACATAGACCACGACCAGCAGCATGGCGAGGAACTCGGCACCCAGCAGCACGAACAGGCCCGCCGACGAGAAGAAGGCCAGGATCAGCCACAGCACCGAGTGAACCGGGTTGCGGCCCGACACGACCAGCACGCCGGACAGAACCGTCACGGCAGCCAGAAGATAGAATGCGATCGCCTGCAACATCGGCGGGTCGTTGCCCCTGTCTTGCGCTCGGGCCGGGCCTTGGGAAGCACCGGTCGGCTCTGATAATGCGGCATCATGGGCGGGCCCGAGTCAGCCGGTGACGAAATGCGCGCCCCTCTTAGCGATAGGGCGCATCCAGTTCCAGATTCTTCGCGATGACGCGCTCCCACCGGTCGCCGTTCGCCAGCAGGCGCGCCTTGTCGTAGTAGAGTTCCTCGCGCGTCTCGGTGGCGAACTCCTGGTTCGGTCCCTCGACGATGGCATCGACCGGGCAGGCCTCCTGGCACAGGCCGCAGTATATGCACTTGACCATGTCGATGTCGTAGCGGGTCGTGCGGCGACTGCCGTCCGCGCGCGGCTCGGCCTCGATGGTGATGGCCTGGGCGGGACAGATGGCCTCGCACAGCTTGCACGCGATGCAGCGCTCTTCACCGCTGGGATAGCGGCGCAGGGCATGCTCGCCGCGAAAGCGCACCGACTGCGGGTTGCGCTCGAACGGATAGTTCACCGTGGCCTTGGGCCGCAGCATGTATTTCATCGACAGGCCGAACGCGCCGATCACATCCAGCAGCAGCGCACCGCGCACCGCCTGTCCCAATCGCTGCATCATGGCTTAGCTACCGCCTTCCTGAGTATCGTCGGCGCGGAACTCGCGCAGGCCCGCGCACTCGCGCTGAAAGCGCTCGGAGGCGCGATCCAGGGTGCGGCAGCGCGCGAGGGTCTCCTGATAGTCGCGCTCGATGCGCGCCTGACGCTGCTCCCACTGATAGGGCGAGGTGGGATTGGCCTCATAGGCCCCGCATGCGGCCAGAAGCAGGGCCAGGGCACCGAGGGGGATCACTTTGGGCATGGTCATGCGCCGCCTCCATACACGCGCCAGCCCGCCACCAGGACCACGGCCACCAGCGATGTGGGCAGAAACACCTTCCAGCCCAGGCGCATGAGCTGGTCATAGCGGTAGCGCGGCACGAAGGCCTTCACCATGGCGAACATGAAGAACCAGAACACCACCTTGGCCATGAAGGTCAGCAGATAGATGGCGTAGGCCACGAAGGCCGGCAGGCTGTCCAGCACGTCCTGCGGGATGAAGCCGGGGTTCCAGCCGCCCATGAACAGCAGGGTCATGATGGCGCACATCAGCACGATGTTGGCGTACTCGCCGATCATGAACAGCAGATAGGGCGTGGAGGAGTATTCCACCTGATAGCCCGCCACCAGCTCGGACTCGGCCTCGGGCAGGTCGAAGGGCGGGCGGTTGGTCTCGGCCAGGGCCGAGACGAAGAACATGACCAGCATGGGGATCATGACGAAGATCAGCGGCCAGTTGGCCAGGCCGTTGCCGAACATGTTCCAGTTCCAGAACCAGCCGGACTGCGCCTCGACAATGGCCGTCAGGTTCATAGTGCCCGCCAGCAGGATCACCGTGATGATGATGAAGCCGATCGAGACCTCATAGGACACCATCTGGGCCGCCGAGCGCAGGGCACCCAGGAACGGATACTTCGAGTTGGACGCCCAGCCGCCCATGATGATGCCATAGACACCCAGAGAGCTGATCGCGAACAGGTAGAGCACGCCGACATTCAGGTCCGAGATCACCCAGCCGGGCGCGAACGGGATCACGGCCCAGGCGATGAACGCCAGAATGAAGGTGATGAGCGGCGCGAGCAGGAACACCGCCTTGTCGGCTCCCGCCGGCACGACGATCTCCTTGAACACGAACTTGAAGAAGTCCGCGAAGGACTGCAGCAGGCCGAACGGGCCGACCACATTGGGGCCCTTGCGCATCTGCACGCCCGCCCAGATCTTGCGGTCGGCCAGCAGCAGGAAGGCCAGGCTGATCAGTATGCCCACCGTGACCAGCAGGATCTGGCCGATGGTGATGAGGGTCCAGCCCGCAGGCGTCGTCCAGAATTCCATCAGGCGGTCTCGATATAGATGAGATAGGCGAACAGCAGGATCGCGATGAACTGCACCACAAAGGCGATCCGCATGCGCCACACGATGTGATGCACGTCCAGATCATGCAGGCGCCGCTCGGAAGCATAGAGGGCGCGGGTGATCTGGTCCTGTCCCGCCGTATCTTTGCGGGGGTTCAGTCGGCTCGAGAGGTCCATGAAACCCTTCAGCACCACCACCGAACAGGCCATTGCCACGACAAGCGGCAGGAAGACATACAGTGGATAACCGCCAATCATCATCGCCCTACTCCGCTGCCATCAGACGCGCGGAGGTGCGCTGTGCCGAGAGCTCGGCCATGGTCACGCTGGCGCGGGCGATCGGGTTGACCAGATAGGCATCCTTCAGCGCCGGGCCGAAAGCCTGGTCGCCCAGCGTGCCCTTGCGCCCCAGGGCGGCCACATCGAAGCTGAGTGCCTCGGGCAGATAGTCGATGCGCCCGAAGGTCGGATGATCGCTCATCAGGCGTGCACGCAGCTCATCGAGGCTGTCATAGGGCAGCGTATGACCGACACGCTCGGACAGGGCGCGGATGATGGCCCAGTCCTCGCGGGCCTCTCCCTTGGGAAACACCACGCGCTGCGCCATCTGAACGCGGCCTTCGGTGTTGACATAGAGGCCCGGCTTCTCGGTCCAGGCCGCGCCGGGCAGGATCACGTCCGCACCGTGTGCGCCCGCATCGCCGTGGCTGCCCAGATAGACCTTGAAGGCATCGCTGGCCGAGGTGTCGATCTCGTCCGCACCCAGCAGGAAAAGCACGCCCAGCGCACCGGGCTGCACCATCTGCATGGCCGACAGCCCGCCCTGTGCGGGGATGAAGCCCATGTCGAGGCCGCCCACGCGCGCAGCCGCGCAGTGCAGCACGTTGAAACCGTTCCAGCCTTCGCGCACGACCCCATATTTGGCCGCCAGCGCACCGATCTGGTTGAGGACCGCAGCGCCGCTGTCGCCCGCCAGGGCCGCCGTGCCGACGATGATGGCGGGGCGCTCGGCCCCCGCCAGCAGGTCGCCCGCCGCCTTGGGCAGGCGCGCCAGGGTCTTGGTGCCTGCGCCCAGCCACTGATAGTCATAGGTCAGGTCGGACTGCTCGCCGATCAGCATGATCTCGGAGCGCCCGGCCAGCCAGCTCTTGCGCAGGCGCGCGTTCAGCAGCGGCGCCTCAAGGCGCGGATTGACCCCGACCAGCAGCACCACATCGGCCTGTTCGATGCCGGCGATGCCCGTGTTGAACAGCCAGCCTTCGCGCGGACCTTCGCCCAGGGCAGCGCCATCCTGGCGACAGTCGGTGTTGGCAGAGCCCAGCGCCCGCATCAGGTCGAGCGTCGCCTTCATGGACTCGGCGTCCTGAAGATCACCGGCGATGGCACCGATGCGCTCCCCGCCCGCCGCCTTCAGGCGCCCGGCGACCACGCCAAGGGCCTCGTCCCATGATGCGGGGCGCAGCCGCCCGTTCTCGCGAACATAGGGACGGTCGAGGCGCTGGCGCGACAGGCCGTCGACCACATAGCGGCTGCGGTCCGAAAGCCATTCCTCGTTGATGGCCTCGTTCACGCGCGGCAGGATACGCATGACCTCGGCACCGCGAGAGTCGGCACGGATGTTGGAGCCGAGCGCGTCCATCACGTCGATGGTCTCGGTCTTCTTCAGCTCCCAGGGGCGATAGTTGTATTGCCACGGGCGGTGGGTCAGGGCACCCACCGGGCACAGGTCGTTGACATTGCCAGAAAGCTCTGAATCGACGGCCTTTTCCAGATAGGTCGTGATCTCGGCCCCCTCGCCGCGGCTGACCATCCCGATATCCGGCACGCCCGCGACCTCGGTGATGAAGCGCACACAGCGCGTGCACTGGATGCAGCGCGTCATGAAGGTCTTGATGGTCGGGCCCATGTGCTTTTCTTCGACCGCGCGCTTGTTCTCGGCATAACGAGAGCCGTCGCGGCCATAGGCCATGGCCTGATCCTGCAAATCGCACTCACCGCCCTGATCGCAGATGGGGCAGTCGAGCGGATGGTTGATCAGCAGGAACTCCATCACCCCCTTGCGGGCCTTCTCGACCAGCGGGGTGTTGGTGAAGATTTCCTGGCCATCGGCGGCGGGCAGCGCACAGGACGCCTGCGGCTTGGGCGGGCCGGGCTTCACCTCGACCAGGCACATGCGGCAGTTGCCCGCGATGGACAGGCGCTCGTGATAGCAGAAGCGCGGAATCTCCTCGCCCGCCCGCTCCGCGACCTGCAGAACGGTCATGCCGGGCTCGAACTCGACCTCGACGCCATTGACCTTGGCTGTGGGCATTGTTCCCTACTCCGCCGCTACTGCGTGGCCCGCAAACGAGCCGCGACGTGAACGATACTGGGCGATGCGGTCCTCGATCTCGTGGCGGAAGTGCCGGATCAGGCCCTGCACGGGCCAGGCCGCCGCATCGCCGAGCGCGCAGATGGTGTGACCTTCGACCTGACCGGCCACGTCGAGCAGCAGGTCGATCTCGGAAGGGTCCGCCTCGCCGATGGCCATGCGCTCCAGCACGCGCCACATCCAGCCCGTGCCCTCGCGGCAGGGCGTGCACTGGCCACAGCTCTCATGCTTGTAGAAATAGCTGATGCGCGCGATGGCCTTCACCAGATCAGTGGACTGGTCCATCACGATCACCGCCGCCGTACCGAGGCCCGACTTCAGATCACGCAGGCTGTCAAAGTCCATCAGCGCGGTCTCGCACTGCTCGGCGGTGATCAGGGGCACGGACGAGCCGCCGGGAATGACCGCCTTGAGGTTGCCCCAGCCGCCGCGCACGCCGCCGCAGTGCTCCTCGAGCAGCTGGCGCAGCGGGATCGACATGGCTTCCTCGACATTGCACGGCCTGTTCACATGGCCCGAGATGCACATCAGCTTGGTGCCGGTGTTGTTCTGGCGACCGAAGCCGGCAAACCAGTCCGCACCCCGGCGAAGGATGGTGCCCACCACCGCGATCGACTCGACATTGTTCACCGTGGTCGGGCAGCCATAGAGCCCCGCTCCGGCCGGGAACGGCGGCTTGAGGCGCGGCTGGCCTTTCTTGCCCTCGAGGCTTTCGAGCAGCGCGGTCTCCTCGCCACAGATGTAGGCGCCCGCGCCGTGGTGCACATAGACGTCGAAGTCCCAGCCGTGCACGTTGTTCTTGCCGATCAGGCGGGCCTCATAGGCCTGGCGCACGGCTTCTTCCAGCACCTCGCGCTCGCGCACATATTCACCGCGCAGGTAAATGTAGCAGGCGTGGGCCTGCATGGCGAAGCTGGCGATCAGACAGCCCTCGATCAGCAGGTGCGGATCATGACGCATGATCTCGCGGTCCTTGCAGGTGCCCGGCTCGGACTCGTCGGCATTGACCACCAGATAGTGAGGCCGCTCGCGCACCTCCTTGGGCATGAACGACCACTTCAGCCCGGTCGGAAAGCCCGCGCCGCCACGCCCGCGCAGGCCAGAATTCTTGACCTGCTCGATCACCCAGTCGCGCCCGAGGGCAAGCATGTCGCCAGTGGCGTTCCACGCGCCGCGCTTCTTCGCGCCCTCAAGGCCCCAGTCGTGCAGGCCGTAAAGGTTGGTGAAGATGCGATCCTTGTCTTCGAGAATGCCGACCATGTTCAGCTAAGCTCTCCATGCCGTGCGGCGGCCTGTGCGTCGTGTCGTTCGAGGCCCATCACAGCCCCTCCTCGAGGTGGCGGCGATGATGACGGGTGCGGATCACCACGGCGGCGATGATCATAACCCAGCCCAGCAGAAGGGCCCCATAGCCCAGCGGCTGCATACCCGAAGGCAGGGCACCGCCCGGCTGCGCCATCCAGGTGATCGCCGCGCCGATCAGGATCAGCACCAGCCCCGCCAGCCGGTAGGGACGGCCCACGCCGCGCAGCTCGGCGCGATAGGCGGCCCGCCCCTGCTCGGTTTCGAGATCGTGGCGCGTGTTCATGCCTCGACCTTGCCCCTGGCGGACTTCTGCGGCGCATTGGGAAGCGTCTTGATCGGCCTGGCGGCCGAGCCGTCATAGAGCGCCGGATCGCTGAGCGTCAGGGCGCCGCCCTCGGGCTCGCTGGAGTGGCGCCCGGCGTAAGAGCCCGCCCTGGGCGCCTTGCCCGCCGCGAAGTCCTCGATGATGGCCTTGAGGCTCTCGGGCGTGAGATCCTCGTAGTAATAGTCGTTGATCTGGGCCATAGGCGCATTCACGCACGCGCCGAGGCACTCGACCTCCTGCCAGGTGAACTTGCCGTCCTTTGACACCGTGTCGCGCGGGCCGATGTGCTTTTCGCACACCTTCATCAGCTCGCCCGCGCCGCGCAGCATGCATGGCGTGGTGCCGCACACCTGGATCAGCGCGCTGGTGCCCACGGGCTCGAGCTGGAACATGGTGTAGAAGGTCGCCACCTCCAGCACCCGGATGTAGGGCATTCCCAGCAGGTCGCCGATGGCGCGGATGGCAGGCTCGCTGACCCAGCCTTCCTGCTTCTGCACCAGCCACAGCACGGGAATCACGGCGGACTGGCGGCGGTCATCCGGATATTTTGCGATCCACCACTGCGCCTTCTTCATCGTCTCCTTGGAGAAGGCGAAGCTCTCAGGCTGGATTTTGGCGAGACGACGAGCGCTCAACGGTCAACCTCCCCGAACACGATGTCGAGCGATCCCAGAATGGCCGAGACGTCCGCCAGCAGGTGCCCGCGGTTCATCCAGTCCATCGCCTGAAGGTGGCGGAAGCCCGGCGCGCTGATCTTGCAGCGATAGGGCTTGTTGGTGCCGTCCGACACCAGATAGACGCCGAACTCGCCCTTGGGCGCCTCGACGGCGGCATAGACCTCGCCCGGCGGGGTATGGAAGCCCTCGGTATAGAGCTTGAAGTGATGGATCAGGGCCTCCATCGAGCGCTTCATCTCGGCGCGGCGGGGTGGCACGACCTTGTTGTTCTCGACCATGACGGGGCCGGGGTTGGCGCGCAGGCGCTCAAGGCACTGCTCCATGATCCGCAGCGACTGGCGCATCTCCTCGACGCGGCACAGATAGCGGTCCCAGCAGTCGCCGTTCTTGCCGACCACGATGTCGAAATCCAGCTCGCCATAGCACTCGTAGGGCTGGGACTTGCGTAGATCCCAGGCCACGTTCGAACCGCGCAGCATCACGCCCGTGAAGCCCCAGGCAAACGCCTGCTCCTTGCTGACCACGCCGATGTCGACGTTGCGCTGCTTGAAGATGCGGTTCTCGGTGACGAGCTTCTCGATGTCGGCCAAAGCGGCGGGGAACTCGCGGCACCAGCGGCCGATGTCCTCGATCAGCTCCAGTGGCAAATCCTGATGCACGCCGCCGGGGCGGAAGTAGTTGGCGTGCAGGCGCGCCCCGCAGGCGCGCTCATAGAACACCATCAGCTTCTCGCGCTCCTCGAAGCCCCACAGCGGCGGGGTCAGGGCGCCGACGTCCATCGCCTGGGTGGTGATGTTCAGCAGGTGGTTCAGCACGCGCCCGATCTCGGAATAGAGCACGCGGATCAGCTGGGCGCGGTAGGGCACCTCGATGCCCAGCAGCTTCTCGATCGCCAGGCAGAAGGCGTGCTCCTGGTTCATCGGCGCCACATAGTCGAGGCGGTCGAAATAGGGCACGTTCTGAAGATAGGTGCGGGCCTCCATCAGCTTCTCGGTGCCGCGATGCAGCAGCCCGATATGCGGATCGACGCGCTCGACGATCTCGCCGTCGAGATCGAGCACCAGCCGCAGCACGCCGTGCGCCGCCGGGTGCTGAGGCCCGAAGTTGATGGTGAACTTGCGCTCGTCTTGCTGACGCGCCGCCGTCATGGCCAGAGGCTCGGTGGTGCTCTCGCTCATCAGCCCTGCCCTCCCGCCTTTTCATCGCCGGGCAGCACGCCGCGCGGCGTCATGCCTTCCCATGGCGACAGGAAGTCGAAGTTGCGGAACTCCTGGGTCAGCTTGACCGGCTCATAGACCACGCGCTTCTCGGCCTCGTCGTAGCGGACTTCGACATAGCCCGTCATGGGAAAGTCCTTGCGCAGCGGATGGCCCGAGAAGCCATAATCGGTCAGCAGGCGGCGCAGGTCCGGGTGATTGGCGAAGATCACGCCGTACATGTCGAATGCCTCGCGCTCGAACCAGCCGGCGGCCGGATAGACCTCGATGGCGCTGGGCACCGGCTGGTGCTCGTCGGTCGAGACCTTGACGCGCAGGCGCAGGTTCCGGGTCAGGGACAGCAGGTGATAGACCACCTCGAAGCGCTCGGCCCGCGCGGGATAGTCCACGCCGCACAGGTCGATCAGCTGCTGGAAGCCGAAGTCGTCGCGCAGGCGCGTGAGCACCTCAATGATCTGATCGCGCGTGGTCGTGAGGGTGAGTTCGCCATAGGCCAGCTCGGCCTGCACCGACAGGGCCGGGGCCAGCTCGTCGGAGAGCCGCTGAAGATCGGCGGAAACAGTGACGGCGCTCATCGCTGGATGGTCCCCGTGCGGCGGATCTTCTTCTGGAGCTGGAGCACCCCATACACCAGCGCCTCGGCGGTCGGCGGACAGCCGGGCACATAGATGTCCACCGGCACGATACGGTCACAGCCGCGCACCACGCTGTAGCTGTAGTGATAATAGCCGCCGCCGTTGGCACAGCTTCCCATGCTGATGACATAGCGCGGGTCGGGCATCTGGTCGTAGACCTTGCGCAGGGCGGGGGCCATCTTGTTGGTCAGGGTGCCCGCCACGATCATCACGTCCGACTGGCGCGGGCTGGCCCGCGGGGCAAAGCCGAAGCGCTCCAGATCATAGCGCGGCATCGACGCCTGCATCATCTCGACCGCGCAGCAGGCCAGACCGAAGGTCATCCACATCAGCGAGCCGGTGCGCGCCCAGGTGATGATGTCGTCGGCCGCGGCCACCAGAAAGCCGCGCTCTCCCAGCTCGCTCGAGACCTGCTCGAAGAAGGGGTCGTGGCGCTGGGGGTCATAGCCCTCGACACTCGCGCGGCCCGCGCCGCCATAGGGTGTGACTACTCCCATTCGAGCGCGCCCTTGTTCCATTCATAGATGAAGCCGACCGTCAGCACGCCCAGGAACACCACCATCGACCAGAAGGCGAAGATGGTCTCTGCGCGCGACAGGTCCATCATCGTCACCGCCCACGGAAAGAGGAAGGCCACCTCCAGGTCGAAGATGATGAACAGGATCGAGACCAGATAGAAACGCACATCGAACTTCATGCGCGCGTCGTCGAAGGCATTGAAACCGCACTCATAGGCCGAGAGCTTTTCGGAGTCGGGGTTCTTGGGCGCGATCACCCAGGCGGCGATCATGAAGCCCAGTCCCAGCGCCGTCGCTATGCCCGCAAAGACAACGATCGGCAGATATTCAAGCAGAAACTCAGTCATGAGACATCCCGTGGCCGCTCAAGGCCGTGGCCGCTGACGGTGCGGCGGAATCGAGGGCTTATTAGACCGATCAAACGCGCGGTTCAAACCCATGCGACAAAAGGATTTTGTGAGAATCATTCGCAACATATCGCCGATCACGGGTGCGGGAATGGACAGCCCGTCGCACCCTCGTCATAGTCCGGCCCGCGGACAGGTCGCCATCAGTGCCAAGAAGCCGGTTCGCACAAGGCTCTAGCGCAGTTCAACAGCGTGATTTCGTCGGGAGAGGGACGCTCATGGGTATCGGCAATATGCTACTGAACGGGGTGGAGAAGGTCGGCAACCGACTGCCCGATCCCGTCTTCATCTTCGTGTGGCTGATCGTTGGCCTGATGGCCATCAGCGTGTTCGGAGCCTCTGCCGGCTGGTCGGCGGTCAACCCCGTCACCAATGAGGCGATCGTCGCCCAGAGCCTGTTCGCCAGCGAGAATCTGCGGCGGCTGTTCGAGGAGATGCCGCGCACGCTCACAGGCTTTGCCCCGCTGGGCTATGTGCTGGTGGTGATGCTGGGCGCGGGCGTGGCCGAGCGCACGGGTCTGTTCTCCTCGGCCATGAAGGCGGCGGTTCGCAAGGCGCCCGTCGCCCTGCTGACCCCTGTGGTGATCTTCACCGGCATCGTGGCCAACCACGCGGCGGATGCGGCCTATGTTGTGCTGATCCCGCTGGCGGCGGCGCTGTTCGCGGCTGCCGGGCGCAATCCCATCGCCGGTCTGGCCGCAGGCTTCGCCGGTGTGTCGGGCGGCTTTTCGGCCAACATCCTTCCCGGTCAGCTCGATGCGCTGCTGCTGGGCCTGACCGAGCCTGCCGCCCAGATCATCGATCCCAGCTTTTCGATCAATCTGGCGGGCAACTGGTATTTCATCAGCGCCATGACCCTGCTGTTCGTGCCGCTTGGCTGGTGGGTCACGGACAAGATCGTCGAGCCGCGCCTCGGGCCGTGGCAGCCCATCGAGGGCGCACCGATCCAGGAAGCCGAGGCTCCCCTCGAGAAGCGCGAGATTCGCGGCCTGTGGGCTGCGGGCCTTGCCGCCCTGCTGGTGGTGGGCCTGATGGCGTGGCTGGTGCTGTCGCCCAATGCGCCGCTCTATGACACCACGGCCGAGACCACGCCGGGCGCGCTGCAACCGTTCTTCCACTCGCTGGTAGCCGCCTTCTTCCTGCTGTTCCTGCTCACGGGCGTGGCCTATGGCGTCATGGCCGGGACGGTGAAGAATCACCGCGACATCGTGCGCATGACCTCCCAGGCCATGTCCGACATGGGCCCCTACATCGTGCTCGCCTTCGTCGCGGCGCACTTCGTGGCACTGTTCAACTGGTCGAACCTCGGGGCGATCATGGCGATCATGGGTGCCGAGCAGATCCGCCTTCTGTCGGGCATCGAGCCGGGCTCCACCGATCCCATCGGCGCGGGCCAGATCTTCATGATCCTGATGCTGATCGTGTTCGTGGCGGGCTTCATCAACATCTTCGTCGGCTCGGCCTCGGCCAAGTGGGCGTTCCTGGCCCCGATCCTGGTGCCCATGCTGATGCTGGTGGGTGTCAGCCCCTACATGACGACCGCTGCCTACCGGATGGGCGATTCGACCACCAACATCATCACGCCGCTGATGGTCTATTTCCCGCTGGTGCTGACCTTCGCCCAGCGCTGGGTGCGTGATTTCGGGCTCGGCAGCCTGATGGCCGTGATGCTGCCCTATACGATCGTCTTCTCCATCGTGGGTGCGATCATGACGGGCCTGTGGGCCGCAGCGGGCCTCGCGCTCGGGCCGGGAGAGGGCGTGCAGTACACCGCTCCCGCCCCTGCCGAAGCGGTGCAGCCGGCCAATCCGGTCGGCCCTGCCGCACCGGTCGAGCCTGCCACTGACGGGCCGCTGGAACCGGCAGCGCCGCCCGCGCGCTGATGGTGCTTGACACGCTGGTGAGGGGTGCCTAAACGACGCCCCTCACCACGGCGCCACCGGGCGCCGCCAGGGAACTGCGGGTGTAGCTCAGTTGGTTAGAGTGCCGGCCTGTCACGCCGGAGGTCGCGGGTTCGAGCCCCGTCACTCGCGCCAGTTCCCCCTGTGATCTTCAGCGAAAATCCGAACACAAGGTCCGGCCCGCCGGACAACTGCCGAAAGCGCCGCTGCCCCCTGCGCGCGCAGCATTCGACGCTGCCCTGGCCTTCCGGCTCTGTCTGCTCTCCTCTTCGATCAAATCGCCTGTCGGGGCGAGGCCCTGCGCTTCTGCTGTGGGCGGATTGGTGCCGCGCTTGAACTCGGCGGCGTCGGGGCCACATAGTTTAATGAACAAGAGCCGTTGAATCGGCGTGCCGGGACCGCGCTTCGACGCCAAGTCGCTGCCGGTCCGATGCCCGAAAGGGAACGCGATGCACGCCGATGGAGTAGTGCATCATCATGACTGAACCCCGCATCCTGCCCGTCCTGCCCCTTCGGGACATCGTCGTCTTCCCGCACATGGTCGTGCCGCTGTTCGTCGGACGCGAGAAGTCCGTGAAGGCCCTCGACGAGGTGATGCAGGCCGACAAGGCGATCCTGCTGGCCACCCAGAAGAATTCGTCGGACGACGATCCCGCGCCGGGCGACATCTACAGCGTGGGTGTCATCGCTACCGTGCTGCAACTGCTCAAACTGCCCGACGGCACGGTCAAGGTGCTGGTCGAGGGCGTGCAGCGCGCGCGCCTGACCCGGTTCACCGAGCGCGAGGAATACTATGAGGCTGAATCGGTCCGGCTGGAGGACGAGTCCGGCGCCGAGCACGAGGTCGAGGCCCTGTCGCGCGCGGTGGTCGAACAGTTCGAGTCCTACGTCAAGCTGAACAAGAAAATCCCACCCGAGGCCCTCAGCTCGATCCCCCAGATCGCCGATCCGTCCAAGCTGGCCGACTCGGTCGCCGCGCACCTTTCGGTGAAGATCGCCGACAAGCAGGCCCTGCTCGAGACCGTGGCCGTGCCCCGGCGCTTGGAACAGGTCTATGGCCTGATGGAGGGCGAGATCTCGGTCCTGCAGGTCGAGAAGAAGATCCGCTCGCGCGTCAAGCGCCAGATGGAGAAGACCCAGCGCGAGTACTACCTCAACGAACAGATGAAGGCGATCCAGCGCGAGCTGGGCGAGACCGACGACGCGCGCGACGAGCTGATCGAGCTGGAGGCGCGCATCCGCAAGACGCGCCTTTCAAAGGAGGCGCGCACCAAGGCTGAGGCGGAGCTGAAGAAGCTGCGCAACATGAGCCCCATGTCGGCCGAGTCCACCGTCGTGCGAAACTATCTGGACTGGCTGCTGTCGATCCCGTGGGGCAAGGCGCGCACAAAGGCCATCGATCTGGACAAGGCCGAGGAAATCCTCGAGGCCGATCACTATGGCCTTGAGAAGGTCAAGGAACGCATTCTCGATTATCTGGCGGTTCAGGCCCGCACCGGCAGCCTGAAAGGTCCGATCCTGTGCCTGGTCGGACCGCCGGGCGTGGGCAAGACCTCGCTGGGCCGCTCCATCGCCAAGTCGACCAATCGCGAGTTCGTGCGGATGTCGCTGGGCGGGGTGCGCGATGAGTCCGAGATCCGTGGCCACCGGCGCACCTACATCGGCTCCATGCCGGGCAAGATCATCCAGTCGATGAAGAAGGCCAAAACCACCAACGCCTTCATCCTGCTCGACGAGATCGACAAGCTCGGTGCCGACTGGCGCGGCGACCCCTCCTCCGCCCTGCTCGAAGTCCTGGACCCGGCCCAGAACTCGACCTTCAACGATCACTATCTGGAGGTGGACTACGACCTGTCGCAGGTCATGTTCGTCACCACGGCCAACTCGCTCAACATGCCCCAGCCGCTGCTGGACCGCATGGAGATCATCCGCATCTCGGGCTACACCGAGGACGAGAAGGTCGAGATCGCCAAGCGGCACATCCTGCCCAAGCTGGCCAAGGATCACGGGCTGAAGGACGGCGAGTGGATCGTGCCCGATCAGGCCATCCGCGACCTGATCCGCTATTACACCCGCGAGGCGGGCGTGCGCTCGCTGGAGCGGGAACTGGGTCGCCTGGCCCGCAAGGCGGTGCGCGACATGGCCCGCGAAAAGCTGCTCAGCGTCACCATCGATGACGAGCGCCTCGCGCGCTATGCGGGCGTGCGCAAGTATCGCTATGGCGAGACGGACGAGACCGATCAGGTCGGCATCGTCACGGGCCTGGCCTGGACCGAGTTCGGCGGCGACATCCTCACCATCGAGGCGGTGCGTATGCCCGGCAAGGGGCGCATGAACATCACCGGCAACCTCAAGGACGTGATGAAGGAGTCGATCTCGGCTGCTGCGTCCTATGTGCGTGCGCGCTCGGTCAGCTTTGGCATCAAGCCTCCGCTGTTCGAAAAGGTCGATGTGCACGTCCATGTGCCCGACGGCGCAACGCCAAAGGACGGGCCGTCCGCGGGCGTGGCCATGGTCACGGCCATGGTCTCGGTGCTGACCGGCATTCCCATCCGCAAGGACGTGGCCATGACCGGCGAGATCACCCTGCGCGGACGCGTCACGGCCATCGGCGGCCTGAAGGAGAAGCTGCTCGCCGCCATGCGCTCCAATCTCAAGACCGTGCTCATCCCCGAGGAGAACGCCAGGGATCTGGCCGAAATCCCCGAGAACGTGAAGTCGGCGCTCGAGATCATCCCGGTTTCGACCGTCGATGAGGTGCTGAGCCACGCCCTGGTGCGCAAGCCCGAGCCCATCGAGTGGGACGAGGAGGCCGAGCCCATGCCCCCTCCCTCCCCTGCCGATGACGGCGGAGCGCCCCTCGCGCACTGAAATCCGGTGGAAAACCGCACAAAAAGGCGGCCTGCGGGCTTGCGGGCCGCCTTTCCCTTTTGACGCAAGGGAATTTCCGCCCATAGTCACATCATGCAGCGAGCGGTCGAATCGTCTTCGGGCGGAGGGCCTGCCTGCAATAGGGCTGGAGATAAACAATGACGACAAAAGCTGAACTGATTGCCGCCATGGCCGACGGTGCGGGCATCACCCGCGATCAGGCCAAGAAGGCGCTCGACGCCTTCACCCAGACGGTCGAATCCTCGCTCAAGTCCGGCAAGGACGTGCGCCTGGTGGGCTTTGGCACCTTTGCGGTGAGCGAGCGCAAGGCCGGTATGGCCCGCAATCCGCGCACCGGCGAGAGCGTGCATCGCCCGGCTTCCAAGACCGCGCGCTTCCGCGTGGGCGAGGGCCTGAAGACCGCTCTCAACGGCTGACAGGACCCGCCTGAACACAGGCTCGAAAGAGGCGTGGGCTATCGCAGCCCGCGCCTTTTTTGTATGGGAGCGCACGCGCCACCCTGCGCCCTGTTTTTGATTGGTTCGATGGGCAGCTAGCTCAGCTGGTTAGAGCACCTCGTTTACACCGAGGGGGTCGGGGGTTCGAATCCCTCGCTGCCTACCATCGACCCTTACCATCGCTTCTCGTGAAGCTGGCGCAGGACGCCCGGCAGCAGGTCCGGCAGGTCTTCGGCCGTCAGACCCGGGCCGAAGCTGTCCGCCGCGCGCGCGTGCATCCAGACCGCCGCCGAGGCCGCATCGAAGCCCGGCACGCCCTGTGCCAGCAGACCGCCGATCAGACCGGCCAGCACGTCGCCCGTGCCCGCCGTGGCCAGCCAGGGCGAGCCGCCCCTGTTGACGCGCAAGCCCCCCGCCGGGCTGGCGATCAGGCTGTCGTGGCCCTTGAGCACCACGGTGGCATTGGCCTGTTCTGCGGCGCTGCAAACGGCACGTTCGCGGCCCTCAGCGGCCAGCAGACCGGGAAACAGGCGCTCGAACTCGCCCTCATGCGGGGTGAGCACATCGTCCTGATCGAGCACGGCATACAGGGCGGCGGCCTCGCCCTCGAACACCGAGAGCGCATCGGCATCGACCACCAGCGCTGCGCCCGTTCGCGACAGGGCGGTCAGATTGGCACGGGTGCGCGCGTCGAGCCCTGCGGCAGGGCCGATCACTATGGCATCCAGCGGCCGGGCCAGAGCCTCCAGCGTCTCGATGTTCTCGAAGCTCGACAGCATGATGGCTTCGAGCGCAGGGGCCAGGGCGGGTATGGCCTCGGGCGGCGCCAGCACCCGCACCAGACCCGCACCCGCGCGCAGACCCGCCCGCGCCGCCAGCCGTGCCGCCCCCGTGCTGGTCAGCCCGCCAGAAATCACCCCGAGACGCCCGCGATTGTGCTTGTGGGTCTGCGGTCCCGGCCAGCGAAGCAAGCCAGCCCACAGAGGCGGTGCGTTGGGCTCTGCTGTTACTCTCATGTCGCCGTGCCCCCGGAATCGTCCGCGTGCGGAGCCATGTTTTTCGCAAAGGGGCTTGCCTTATGCTGCAATGCAATGTCCCATCTGTGCCCGAGCAGATCGCGCCGCATCACGGGCGCGCTTCGGGGTTGTCATGAAAAAAGTCGAAGCCGTCATTAAGCCCTTCAAGCTGGATGAGGTCAAAGAGGCGCTTCAGGAAATCGGCGTCCAGGGCATGACGGTCATCGAGGCCAAGGGCTACGGGCGACAGAAGGGGCACTCCGAGCTATACCGCGGCGCCGAATACGTCATCGATTTCCTTCCCAAGATCAAACTCGAGATCGTCGTGACCGACGACCAGCTCGACCCCGTCATCGAGGCCATCGCCACGGTCGCGCGCACCGGCAAGATCGGCGACGGCAAGATCTTCGTCACCCCCGTCGAGCGGGTCATCCGCATCCGCACCGGCGAGACCGACAACCAGGCCCTTTAGAGTATCACCGGCCGCCTGACGGCGGCCGGCCCCGCGTCCTCCCTCCCCGCAACGACCAGATCAGGACCACCACCCATGAGCGCCAAGGCCATTCTCGACGAAATCAAGTCGAAGGAGGTCCGCTACGTCGACCTTCGCTTCACCGACATCCGCGGCAAGCTTCAGCACGTGACCTTTGACGTCGACCTCGTGGACGAGGACTTCCTCGAGGAAGGCACCATGTTCGACGGCAGTTCGATCTCGGGCTGGAAGGCGATCAACGAGTCGGACATGCTGCTCAAGCCCGACCTGTCGAGCGCGATCATCGACCCGTTCTATCAGCAGACCACCCTGGCGCTGTTCTGTGACGTGCTGAACCCCGACACGGGCGAGCCCTACAACCGCGATCCGCGCTCCATGGCCAAGAAGGCGCTGGCCTATGTCCAGTCGTCGGGCGTCGGCGATCAGGTCTATTTCGGCCCCGAGGCCGAGTTCTTCGTCTTCGACGACGTGCGCTGGTCGACCGCGCCCGAGAACACCGCCTATGCCTTCGATTCCGTCGAGCTGCCGTCGAACACCGGACGCATCTATCCCGAGGGCAACATGGGCCACCGGCCCGGCCCCAAGGGCGGCTATTTCCCGGTCAATCCGGTTGATTCGGGCCAGGACCTGCGCGGCGAGATGCTGGCCGTCATGGCCGAGCTGGGCATGCAGCCCGAAAAGCACCACCACGAGGTCGCCCCCGCCCAGCACGAGCTGGGGCTGAAGTTCTCGGACCTGCTGACCATGGCCGACCGGCTGCAGCTCTACAAGTATGTGATCCACAATGTGGCGGCGGCCTATGGCAAGTCGGCCACCTTCATGGCCAAGCCCATGTTCGCGGACAACGGCTCGGGCATGCACGTTCACCAGTCGATCTGGAAGGACGGCAAGCCCCTGTTCGCAGGCGACAAATACGCAGGCCTGTCCGAGATGTGCCTGTGGTACATCGGCGGCATCATCAAGCACGCCAAGGCGATCAACGCCTTCGCCAACTCGACCACCAACTCCTACAAGCGCCTGGTGCCCGGCTACGAGGCCCCGGTGAAGCTGGCCTATTCTTCGCGCAACCGCTCGGCGTCGATCCGTATTCCGTGGGTGTCCTCGCCCAAGGCCAAGCGCATCGAGGCCCGCTTCCCCGACGCCATGGGCAACCCCTACCTGACGTTCGTGGCCCTGCTGATGGCCGGTCTGGACGGCATCGAGAACCGCATCGATCCGGGCGCGGCGGCGGACAAGAACCTCTATGACCTGCCGCCTCAGGAGCGCAAGGACATCCCCGAGGTCTGCGGCAGCCTGCGCGAGGCGCTGGAGAATCTCGACAAGGACCGCGCCTTCCTCAAGCGCGGCGGCGTCATGGATGACGACTTCATCGACTCCTACATCGAGCTGAAGATGGAGGAGGTCATGCGCCTGCAACTGCATCCGCACCCGGTCGAATTCGACATGTACTACAAGTGCTGACGTGAGCGATCCGGTCCGCCCTGCCCGACACACCGAGGAGGCCCTGATCGCGGCCACCGGGCGCGGCTGGGCGGACTGGAAGCGCGCGCTGGAACAGGCCGGCGCAGGCGCGCTGTCTCATGCCCGGATCGTGCACCTGCTGGCCGAAGGCCACGGCGTGCCGGGCTGGTGGGCGCAAGCCCTGACCGTCCGCTTCGAACAGGAGACCGGCCTGCGCGCGCCGGGCCAGAGCTGTCGCGGCGATTTTCAGGCCAGCGCCTCGCGCACCATGGCCGGCGATCTCGATGAGGTGTTCGCCCGCGTCTGTGCGCACCTGGCGCCGCTGGACGCGCTGGATGGCTGTTCGTTTGCCGCACCGGCAGAGACATCGGCCACCGAAAAGTGGCGTTACTGGAAGGCGCGCCTTGCCGACGGAAGCCGCGCAACCGTGCACCTGAGCCTCAAGTCTCCGGGCAAGGTCGGGGTGGGCGTCAGCCACGAAAAGCTGGATGATCCCGAGGCCGTCGCACGCTGGAAGGCATGGTGGAAACAGACGCTGGGCGCGATGTAAGGCGCCGTCAGGCGTGCAGCGCGTCCTCGGCGGCGCGGCGGCGCTCCATCAGACGCACGCACCAGATCGAGACCTCGTAGAGCAACAGGAGCGGCAGCCCCAGCAGGGTCTGGCTGATGGGATCGGGCGGCGTCACGAAGGCTGCGATCACGAAGATGCCGACGATGGCATAGCGGCGTCCCTTGGCCATGGCACTGGCGCTGACCAGACCCGCCATGCCCAGCAGGCTCATGATCACCGGTAACTGGAAGCACAGGCCGAACGCCAGCAGCAGGGCCGTTACCAGGCTGAGATATTCGGACACCTTGGGCAGCAGTTCGACCGACACCTCGCTGGTCACGATCTGCTGGCTCAGCGAGAACCACATGACGAACGGCAGCATGATGAAATAGACCATGGCCGCGCCTATGCAGAACAGCACCGGGGCCGCGATCAGGAACGGCAGGAAGGCGCGGCGCTCGCGCCTGTAGAGCCCCGGCGCGACAAAGCGGTAAAGCTGGGTCGCGATCACCGGAAAGGTGAGCACGATGGCACCAAACGCGGCCAGCTTGATCTTGGTGATGAGGATTTCCAGCGGACCGGTCGAAATCAGGCTGACCACGCCGCTGCCCTCGGCGGGAACGGGCGCGAGGCCCGCCGTGACCATGATGAGATCGAGCGGCGATACCCCCTCGCCCGCGCTGGCGCTGTAGAGCGCATAGGCCGCCGAGAACGGCTTGACGAGCACCAGATAAAGCGGTTCGGCAAAGACGAAGCACACCAGAAAGCCGACCAGAAACGCCGCCGCGCAGATGATCAGACGCTTGCGAAGCTCGCGCAGGTGATCGAGCAGGGGCGCGCGCGAAGCCTCGATGTCGGCATCGTCATCAAGGGGCAGGTTCATGAGCCTGCCCCCCCGTCGCCGGCCGGAGCCTTGCGGGTGGGCCTGGCGGCTCGCCTGGCTGGCGCTGCCTTGCTCGAAGACCTGCTGGCGGTCGGCTTTTCAGATGCGGGCTTCCTGGGGCCCGACTTTTTGGCGGCTGGCTTCTTCGCAGCCGACCTGGCGGGGGTCGGGCTGGCAGCTCCTGTACTGGGCTTCGGCACCACCGGCGCGTCTTCGCTGGGCGCGGGCAGCGGAGCCGGAGGCGCGGCGTCACCGCCGTCGGGCGTGCCAAGCGCAGGCGCGGGCGTGTGGATCGCCCGGCCCGCCTCGTTCAGGTCCTGGCTGATCTCGCGGAACGCCTTGTCCGCATCCTCGCCGAGCGGATAGAGCCCCTGGCCCTTGCGAAGCGCCTCGACCTCCTTGCGCAGGTCGTCCAGCTCTGACTGGCGCGCCATCTCGTCGAAGCTGGCGCGGAACTCGTTGGCCATGCGCCGCATCCCGCCCACGAACTCGCCGATCTTGCGCATCATGGCGGGCAGGTTTTCGGGCCTGACCACGATCAGGGTCAGCACCACGATGACAAATAGCTCAAAACCCCCGATGCCGGGGCCGAGGCCGCCCATGGGTCAGGCTCTCCGCGCTGAAGGCGTCAGGATTTCAGGTCTTCTTTTTCGGCTTCGGTGCGCGGCAGGGAGCTGACTCCGTCGCTCGGACCCTTCTCGTCCTGCTCGCCCTTGAGCCCGTCACGGAAGGCCCGGATGCCCTTGGCTGCATCGCCCATCAGGCCGGACAGCTTGCCGCGCCCGCCAAAAAGCAGGAGCACCAGCGCGGCGACGATTAACAACTGCCAGATACTGGGCTGCATGAGGTCACTTCTCTCGCATCAACGGGGCGGGCGTCATGCCATCGCCCCTTCGGGTTCCATTGTGCCGATCATATAGGCCATTGCGCGGCACGACGCCAAGTTTCAAGCACGCAAATGGCACGCGCTTGCGGGCACGGGTGATAAGTGCGAACCCATGGCCCCTTCGCTGTCCCTCAAGCTTCCGAGCCTGCCCGTGCCGCCATCGCAAGAGGTCATCATTCACACCGACGGCGCGTGCCGCGGCAACCCCGGTCCCGGCGGCTGGGGCGCGCTTCTGCAATGGGGCGGGCACGAAAAGGCGCTGTGGGGCGGAGAGCGCGAGACCACCAACAACCGCATGGAGCTGATGGCCGCCATCATGGCGCTGGAGAGCCTCAAGCGCCCCTGCACGGTCTCGCTGCACACCGATTCGACCTATGTGATGAAGGGCATCACCCAGTGGCTGCCGGGCTGGAAGGCGCGCGGCTGGAAGACCGCCGACAGGAAGCCGGTGAAGAATGCCGATCTGTGGCTTCGGCTGGATGAGGCGGTGGGCAGGCACAAGGTGCGCTGGCACTGGGTCAAGGGCCATGCGGGGCACGAACTCAACGAGCGCGCCGACGCCCTGGCGAACAGGGGCGTGGACGAGGTGCTGGGCCTCACTTCGGCGGGCCCCGCCTCGGCCTAGGGCGCGGGAGGCGTCTCTATGGCGCGCACCGTCAGTCGCGTGCCCTGAAAGCCCATCACTACGACCTTGTCGCCCACCGGCGGGGCCGGGCCCTCGATATCGGCCGGCCACTCCGAGCCGGAGACGAACACGCGCCCGCGCCCGTTCTCGAAGGGGGACGTGACCTGGGCCTGAAGGCCGACGAGACGCACATTGCGGTCATTGATGTCCGCATCGGGCGGATTGACCCGCTTGGTCAGCTTGCGCGACGCCAGTGTCGTGCCGATGGTAAGCAGCGAAAAGACCGCCAGATCGATCGGAAAGCCGAAGCGCAGGCCGATGGCCGTCAGAACCGCCACCACCGCCGCGCAGACCGCCGGCCAGAGCAGCCACTCGGTATTGGCCCCGGCCTCGACCGCCAGAATCACCGCACCGATGGCGAGCCAGACCCAGTAGGGATGACTGGCGTAGAAGGCGACGATATCCATGCTGATGCCCTCCCCTGCTCAGTTTCAGGCCGTCGGCGGAACGGAGCCGCGGCGTGCCGCGGTGCCGCCGCCACGCGGCGTGCCCGGATCGTTGCGCTGTTGATCCTTGGCCATGTTGACCAGCTCGCCCACCCCGGCGATGGAGCCCACCAGCGAGGCGAGGTCAGCAGGCACGATGACCGTCTTCTGCTGGGGCGAGGTGGCCAGCTGGGCAAAGGCCTCGACATATTTCTGGGCCACGAAGTAGTTGATGGCATTGACATCTCCGCGCGCAATGGCCTCGGAGACCATGGCGGTGGCGCGCGCCTCGGCCTCGGCCTCGCGCTCGCGGGCCTCCGCGTCGCGGAAGGCCGCTTCCTTGCGCCCCTCGGCCTGGAGGATGGCCGACTGCTTGGCCCCCTCGGCGCGGGCGATGGCGGCCTGCTTCTCGCCATCGGCCTCGGTGATGACGGCGCGGCGCTCGCGCTCGGCCTTCATCTGGCGGGCCATGGCATTGGTGATGTCGGTCGGCGGCGTCAGATCCTTGATCTCGATGCGGTTGACCTTGACGCCCCACGGCTCGGTCGCCGCGTCGATGACGTGCAGCAGGCGCGTGTTGATGCTGTCGCGCTGGCTGAGCACCTCGTCCAGCTCCATCGAGCCCACCACGGTACGCAGATTGGTCATGCAGAGCTGGGCAATGGCATAGTTCAGGTCATCGACCCGGTAGGCCGCTGCCGCCGCGTCCATCACCTGGATGAACACGATGCCGTCGACCTTCACCATGGCGTTGTCCTTGGTGATGACCTCCTGGGTCGGCACGTCCAGCACCTGCTCCATCATGTTCATGCGCCGCCCGATCCCTTCGACGAAGGGGGTCAGGAAGCTGATGCCGGGCGAGAGGGTGCGGGTGTATTTGCCGAACCGCTCGACGGTGAACTCGCGGCCCTGGGGCACGATCTTGATGGTGCTGAACAGCAGCACGATCGCCAGAACCAGCAGCACAAGACCGAAATAGCCCATGGACATCTCCTCACCCTTTGCGCGACCCGCCCGGCAGGTCGCCTTGTCGTTCAGACACGCTAGCGCCCGCGCGCCCTGGCCGCCAGCAAAACCGGACGGTGCGATGGATTACGTCGCGCTCATGTTCAGGCCCATCATGCGCGCACCATCACGGATGACCTGACGCGTGGCCGGCCATGCAACCCGCTCCATGGCCTCGGCCAGAGTGACGAAAGCCGCATCGCTGGCATCATCACCTGCCACTGGCTCGCCCGAGCGCCAGCGCGCCACGTAGTCGATCATCACATAGTGCCGCCCGGCCTCAGGAAAGTGGCCGTCCACAACATCGACCAGGGCGACCAGCTCGGCGCGCACGCCCGTTTCCTCGAACAGCTCGCGCAGGGCCGTTTCGCGCACGCCCTCGCCCCACTCGACCCGGCCACCCGGAATGGACCACTCGCCCAGCCTGGGAGGCCGCCCCCTGCGGATCAGCAAGACCTCATCGCCGCGAAAACAGATCACACCGACCACGGGAACGGGCGTGTGACCGGGGGACGGCACATCGGGGGGCGCACTCTGGCTCATGGCCCTTTCATAGCCTTGCAGCCTTTGCCACAACAGAGGCCCACCTGAGCGGAACCTCAAACCATGGCCCTGACTCCCGATGTCATCGAAAAGATCGCGGCCATCGTCGGCCCGAAGGGCATCGTGCGCGATGAAGACAGCCTCGCTGCGCACCTGAAGGAATGGCGCGGCCAGTGGCACGGCCACACCCCCGCCCTCGTCTTGCCCGCCTCCAGCGCAGAGGTCAGCGAGGTGCTCAGGCTCTGCAATGCCCACGTCATCCCCGTAGTGACCCAGGGCGGCAATACCGGCCTGGTGGGCGGTCAGATCCCGTTTGGCGAGCTTCTGGTCTCGACACGCAGGATGCGGGCGGTGCGCGATGTCTCAAGGCTGGATGATGCGATCACAGTCGAAGCCGGCGTGACCCTTGCCGAGACCCAGACCGCCGCCGCCGAAATCGGGCGCCGCTTTCCGCTCAGCCTCGCTGCCGAGGCCAGCGCCACCATCGGCGGGGTGATCTCGACCAACGCGGGAGGCACGGCCGTGCTGCGTTACGGCGTGATGCGCGATCTGGTGCTGGGGCTGGAGGCGGTGCTACCGACCGGCGAGGTGTTTCGCGGTCTCAAGCGCTTGCGCAAGGACAACACCGGTTATGACATCAAGCAACTGCTGATCGGCGCCGAAGGCACGCTCGGCATCATCACGGCTGCCAGCCTGAAACTGGTCGCACCCATGCGCTCGATTGCCACCGCCATGCTGGCCGTGCCCGATCCGCACAGCGCCGTTGCCCTGCTGGCCCGTGCCAGGGAAGAGACCGCTGGCGGCGTCGAGGCCTTCGAGCTGATGAAGCGCATCGGCGTCGAGCTGGCGCTCGCGAACGTGCCAGGGAACCGCGAACCCCTCGAAGCTCCCTCGCCATGGTATGTGCTGATCGAGCTGGGGTCGGGGGAGGAAGGCGCGGCGCAGGCGGCCATGGATCGGCTTCTGGAAGCGGCTCTTGCCGAAGGACTGGTCTCGGATGGTGCCATCGCCCAGAACGAGACCCAGCGTGCCGCCTTCTGGAAGCTGCGCGAGGATCAGTCCGCCGCCCAGAAGCCCGAGGGGCCGGGCTGGAAGCACGACATATCAGTGCCTGTATCGAGCATCGCGGACTTCATCGACGAAGCCGGCCGGGCACTTGAAGCGCGCTATCCGGGTGTGCGCATCAGTGCCTTCGGTCACGTGGGTGATGGCAATGTGCACTATGACGTCATGGCCCCCGCAGGCGGTGATCGCGCCGCCTTCATGGACCTGCGCGACGAGGGCATGGCGCTGGTGCATGACATCGTGGCGCGCCTGCACGGCTCGATCTCTGCCGAACACGGCCTTGGCAGGCTCAAGAGCGAACAGGCCCGCGCCTACAAGTCGGCCACGGAGATCGACCTGCAGCAGCGCCTGCGCCGCGCGCTCGATCCGAACGGCATCATGAACCCCGGGGTGCTGTTCTAGCGCTCGCGAGGGTGGACATCGGCGTCTTTGCCACTATCTGGCCCCGCATGAGCCACGGCTGCACGGCGCCTGCCCGCCTCGCGCGCAGCACGGGTTCCAATGTCTCACCCCTTCGTCTGACGTGCCTTCTGGAGTGGCTTCATGCTGATCGTTCTGTCACCGGCCAAGCGTCTGGATTTCTCGCCTCCGCCGGTGAAGGTCGAAGCCACCGAGCCGCCGCTCGGCCGGGACGTCGAGGAACTGGCCAAGGCCACACGCAAGCTGACCCGTGCGGACCTGCGCCGCCTGATGTCGATCTCGGAAAAGCTGGCCGATCTCAATCACGCGCGCTTTCAGGCCTTCGATCCCGCGCCCGGCGACGACGCCCTGCCCGCCGCCCTGGCCTTTGCCGGCGATGTCTACGCAGGTCTTGATGCGCGCTCGCTCAGCGAGGACGATCTGGCTTTCGCTCAGGACACCGTGCGTATCCTGTCAGGCCTCTACGGCGTTCTGCGCCCCCTCGATGCCATCCGCCCCTATCGCCTCGAAATGGGCACCCGGCTGCGCACCCGGCGCGGCGCGACGCTCTATGACTTCTGGGGCGACCGCATCGCCAGGCATCTCAACGAGGCTGCCGAGCCCCACGGTGACGCGGTGCTGATCAATCTGGCCAGTCACGAATATTTTGGTGCCGTCGATGCCGCGGCGCTGAAGCTGAAGGTCATCACGCCCCACTTCAAGGAAGTGCGCGATGGCGAGACGCGCTTCGTCTCGTTTCATGCCAAGAAGGCGCGCGGCCTGATGACACGCTATGCCATAGAGAACCGCATCACGCGCGCCCAAGACCTCAAGGGCTTTGACCGCGAGGGCTACCGCTTCGTGGCCGAGCAGTCCGACGCCCACGAATGGCTGTTCGTGCGCGAGTATCAGGGCTGATCGCGCAAGCTCGGGCGAACGGGCGTTTTTCCCCCTCGGCAAGAGCGCGGCGACAAGCTAGGGTTCAACCTGATCTGTTATTCATTGCGTGCGGAATATAAATGTTTCAGTGGCTCAAGCGAGCGGGGGCACCCACGCCCACATCTCCAGCACACAAGCCCGGTGCGGGCGTCAGCGAGGCGGGCATTGCGGCGGCGGGCTCACCCTATGATCTGAGCGGACAGGCTGCTGTCGTCACCGGCTCGACTTCCGGCATCGGGCTGGCCCTGGCGCGCGCTCTGGCCATGCGCGGTTGTCGCGTGGTGCTGAACGGCCTGGGCGATCCGGCCGAGATCGAGCGCACGCGTGCCAGTCTGGAATCCTCGTGCGGGGTGGAAGTCCTCTATCACCCTGCCGACATGCGAAAGGGCGACGAGGTCGGCGATCTGGTCGCCTTTGCCCGCCACAAGTTCGATCGCCTCGACATTCTGGTGAACAATGCCGGCGTCCAGCACGTCGAGGCCATCGAGAAGTTCCCTGCCGAGAAGTGGGAACAGATCATCGCCATCAACCTGTCCTCGGCCTTCTATGCCACGCGCGCGGCGGTCGCCATCATGAAGGCCCAGGGCCGCGGGCGCATCGTCAATGTCGCCTCGGCGCACGGTCTGGTCGCCAGTCCCTACAAGTCCGCCTATGTCGCGGCCAAGCATGGCGTCATCGGCCTGACCAAGACCGTGGCCCTCGAAGTGGCCCAGCACAACATCACCTGCAACGCCATCTGTCCGGGCTATGTCATGACGCCCATCGTCGAGAACCAGATCGCCGATCAGGCCCGCACCCACGGCATCTCTAAGGACCGCGTAGTCGAGGAAATCATGCTCAAGCCCCAGCCGACCAAGCGATTCGTGACCACGGACGAGTTGGCGGGCCTGTTCCTCTATCTGGTGTCCGATCTCGGCGCTTCGGCCAACGGCACGGCGTTCTCCATCGACGGCGGCTGGACGGCCCAGTAGCGGGCCATGGACACCCCTCCCTCCCTTTCGCTGGGACTGCAAGGCGGCGGCGCTCACGGGGCCTTCCAGTGGGGCGTGCTGGACCGCCTGCTGGAGGACGGGCGCTTCGACATCCGCGCGATCACCGCCACTTCGGCAGGCGCCATGAACGGCGCGGCCTTCATCACCGGCTTTGAAGCCGGAGGTCGCGACGGGGCACGCGAAGCGCTGGATCGGCTGTGGCACGAAGTCAATCGCTCGGGCGGGCGCAATATGTTCGGCAACAGCGCCATCTGGTCGGGCGCGCTCGGCCAGAGCTGGCTGAAGGCCAATCCGCTGTGGCGCTCGTTCGAGACGCTCGCCCTGTCCATGAGCCCCTACGAGTTCAACCCCTTCAACCTCAACCCCATGCGCCGCGTGCTGGACGCCAGCATCGACTTCGAGGCCGTGCGCGCCTCCTCGATCCGCTTCTATGTCGGTGCCACCTCGGTGCGTCATGGCAAGCCGCACATCTTCAAGGGCGAGAGCCTCAGCGCCGAGATGCTGCTGGCCTCGGCGTGCCTGCCCCATGTGTTCCAGGCCGTGGAGGTGGACGGCGAGCCCTACTGGGACGGCGGCTATCTCGCCAATCCGCCGCTTTGGCCCCTGTTCTACGAGGACACGCCCCACGACCTGCTGCTGGTGACGCTCAATCCCTTTCGCCGGGACGAGACCCCGAAGAGCGCAGGCGAGATCGTGGACCGCCTCAACGAGATTTCCTTCAACGCGCCTCTGTCGGCCGAGCTTCGCGCGGTCGCCTTCGTGCAGAAGCTGATCGACGAGGGCCTGCTTACGCGCAGCGGGCGCCATCGCTATCGGCGCATCCGCATCCATGCCATTGGCGCCGACGGCTGGCTGGACGGATACAGCTTGAGCAGCAAATTCAATACCGAACGCAGCTTTCTTCACAAGCTGAAGGAAAAAGGGCGCGAGGCCGCGGCCCACTGGCTCGAGACCTGCGCCGAAGCGGTCGGCGAGCGCAGCAGCGTCGATCTTAAGGCGCGCTTTCTCTAGCCGACAAAGCCGGCCGCACGGCGCAGGCGGTCGTTGATGGCTTCTCCCAGCCCATCGTCGGGCACGCGCGCCACGGCGATGAGTTCGGGCTTTCTCCTGTCTGCCTCGCGCAGCATACGGAACAGATTGGCGGCGGCTTCGCGCAGGTCTCCGCTCTCGCTGAGATTGAAGTCGGCATCGGCCATCCCCTGACCAAAGCCGATCAGCACACCGCCCAAGGGCCGCGCGTCAACATTGATTCTGACCGGGGCGTCGGGGGCATAGTGCAGGCTCATCCGCCCCGGCGAGCGATGGGCCTCGGCCTCGCTGCCACTGAGGTCTCCGACCACCTCGGCGATCTCGGCGCGGGTGATAGAGCCGGGCCTGAGAAGGCGCACCTCACCGTCCAGCAGCGAGACCACCGTGCTCTCCAGGCCCACCGCGCACGGCCCGCCGTCCAGACTGGCACCAGCGTGGCCGCCCGTCTCCTCCATAGCGTCGGCATAGGTCGTCGGGCTGGGCCTGCCCGAGCGATTGGCCGATGGTGCCACCACTGCGCCGCCAAAGGCCGCGATCACGGCCCGTGCCGCGCCGTGACCGGGAGAGCGCACCGCCACGCTCGACAGGCCCGCGCGCGCCAGATCGCAGACGGCCTGCTCGTCCCGTACCGGCAGCACCAGCGTCAGCGGACCGGGCCAGAAACGCTCGGCAAGGGCCTCGGCACGGCCATCGAAGCGGGCGATCTGCGCGCCGTGGGCCGCATCCGCGACATGAGCAATGAGAGGATTGAACCTCGGGCGTCCCTTGGCCTCGAACACGCGCGCCACCGCGACCGGATCGGCAGCATCGGCCCCCAGCCCATAGACCGTCTCGGTGGGCAGGATGACCAGCTCTCCCGCCTTCAGGGCGCTGGCGCAGGCCTCGACGTCGAGGGGGTTCACCGCCCCGGTCCCACAAGGGGCAGCATCCGCGCCAGCACGCCGTCGCGGTTGAGGAAATGATGCTTGAGCGCCCCGGCCAGATGCAGCGCCACCAGCACATAGAACACCTTGGCCCACAGCGAGTGGATGCCGATCATCTGGCGTGCCAGGTCCATCGACTGGGGTGCGGGCAGGTTGGGGATGGTGAACAGGCTGTACCAGATGGTCGGGCGATCCGCCGCCGAGGCTGCGATCCAGCCACTGAGCGGCAGGGCCAGAAGCACCACATAGAACATCGTCTGCACGGTGCGCGCGCTGATCTTCTGCCAGCGTGGCGTGGACTCGGGCAGTGGCGGCGGCCGGTGGCCGAGCCGCCAGCCGATACGCACCAGCGTAAGCAGCAGGATGGTCATGCCGCCGGACTTGTGCAGCATGATGTAGAGGCCGCGCTCGGGGCCCTCCAGACCGTCCGCCACCATGATCAGGCCGATCTGGGCGAAGGCCAGCAAGGCGATCAGCCAGTGCAGAACAATGGCAACCGTGGAATAGCGCGCGCTCATGCCTGCCTCCTGATCCCTTCAGGCCTCTTGGATAGCACCCCGGACGCTTCTAGATAAGATCAGTCGCGCCATCGCGCCCTCAGCTTCAGGAGCCTAGCCCATGACCTATCGCGCGCCCGTGCGGGAACTGAGCTTTTGCCTTGAGGCGGTCGCGGACCTGCCTGCTCTGGTGGAGACGGGCGCCTATCCCGACTACGACCCCGATCTGGCCCAGGCGGTTCTGGATGCGGCGGGACAGTTCGCCAGCGAGGTTCTGGCACCGCTCAACACCATAGGGGATCGCGAGGGCTCGACCTGCGCCAACGGAGCCGTGCGCGCCGCGCCGGGCTTTGCCGATGCCTATCGCCAGTTCGCCGAGGGCGGCTGGCTCAGCCTTGCCGCTCCCGCCCGCTGGGGCGGTCAGGCCCTGCCCAAGGCCCTGGAACTGGCCGCCTTCGAGGCCTTCCATGCCGCGAACATGGCATTTGGCCTGTGCCCCATGCTCTCCCAGGCGGCCATCGAGGCGCTGGAGGCCCACGGCACACCGGAACAGCAGGAACGCTATCTGACCAGACTGGTGTCGGGCGAATGGACCGGGGCCATGGTGCTGACCGAGCCGCAGGCGGGCTCGGACCTCGGAGCCCTGAACGCCACGGCGGTGCCGAACGGCGACGGCACCTACCGCCTCAGCGGCCAGAAGATCTTCATCACCTGGGGCGACCACGACATGACGGACAACATTGTCCATCTCGTGCTGGCGCGCCTGCCCGACGCGCCGCCCGGATCGCGCGGCATCTCGCTGTTTCTTGCGCCCAAGTTTCTGGTGAACGAGGACGGCAGCCTGGGCGCGCGCAACAGCTTCCGTCCCGTCAGCGTGGAGCACAAGCTGGGCATTCACGCCTCGCCCACCTGCGTAATGGCCTATGAGGATGCGAGAGCCGAGCTGGTGGGCCGCCCCAACGAGGGGCTGGCACATATGTTCACCATGATGAATGCCGCGCGCCTGGCCGTCGGTGTCGAGGGCGTGGCCATCGCGGAGCGCGCCTATCAGCAGGCCCTCGCCTATGCCGTCGACCGCCGGCAGGGCCGCTCGGTGTGGACGGGCGAGGCCAATGCCCCGATCTTCGATCACCCGGATGTGCGCCGGATGCTGGTGCTGATGAAGGCGAAGATCGAGGCGGCGCGGGCCATCTGCCTGTCGTGTGCGGTCGCCGCCGATCAGGCCCGCCATGCGCCAGAGGACGCGCGAGCCGACTGGAAGCGCCGCGAGGACATCCTGACCCCCATCGCCAAGGCCTGGTCCACGGATGTGGGCTGCGAGGTGGCGTCCCTGGGCGTGCAGATTCACGGCGGCATGGGCTTCATCGAGGAAACGGGCGCTGCCCAGCATTACCGCGATGCGCGCATTGCCCCGATCTATGAGGGCACCAACGGCATTCAGGCCATGGACCTTGTGGGCCGCAAGCTCGGACAGGACGGCGGACTTGCGGCCATCGCCCTGATCCGCGAGATGCGCGAGACACTGGTGCCCCTGCATGGCCTGTTCTCGGGCAAGCCGCTGGAGCGCCTCACCGCTGCGGTGCAGGCCGCCGAAGACGCCACCTTGTGGCTGCTGGATCGCAAGAAGGATCCCGAGGCGGGTGCCGACGTGCTGGCGGCGGCAGAGCCCTATCTGAAGCTGATGGGCGATGTGACGGGCGGCTGGCTGCTGGCCAAGGGGGCACTGGCCGCGCGCGCGCGTCTGGATGCAGGCGAGAACGATCCCTGGCTGGAGAGCCGCATATCGCTTTATGAGGCCTATGCCGCCAATGTGCTGGGCCATGCCTCGTCGCGTCTTGCCGCCATCGGTCAGGGCGGCGAACTGTTGTCCCGCTTCACGCCCGAGGTGCTGGCGGCGCAATAGGCCTCAGTCGCCCGAGTAGGCGCCCTGCCAGGCCTGGGCCTGATCCAGCAGGGCCACGGCCTCGCGCACATAGAGGGCATGGGCCACCACGCCTATCTCGAGGCGCTCGGCGTTCAGTTCGACCTGACGGGTGATGATGCCCGCTATGAACGGATGGGCCAGTTCGGTGCGCCCGTCGCGCCTGCGCGTGCCCGCCGTAAAGAACACCGGCCCGCCAGAGTTTCCGGGAAACACGGTGAAGTCGATGAGAAAGGTCGGAAATGCCTCGATGGGCGAGAGCGGATAGGACGCGATCCGCCCCGACCTCAGGATCGGAAAACCGGCACGGTTGGCAGACAGCCCGCGCGGATAGCCCAGCGCCATGACCTCGTCGCCCGGTCCGACCTGGGCGCGCTCGAAGGTGTGCTCATCGGCCAGCCAGCCCAGCGGCAGGGCGGCACCGGCAAAGGGCTCTGGCGCGCTGACCTCCATCACCGCGATGTCGCGCTCGGGATGCTGGGTCCACAGGGCGAGGCCATTGTCGCGGATGCGGACCTGGGCGGGAGAATACTGCCACGAGCCGTCCGCCTGGGCGAAGCGCCAGCCCACGCGCATCTCGTTGTGGGGCATCCGGTCAAGGACGTGCGCCGCCGTGACCAGCACCACGCGCGGGCTGCCATCGGCGCGGGGGGCCTGAAGCAGAAAGCCCGTGCCCACGGTGCGCGTGCCATCGCCCAGCGGCTGGTCGATCTGCACCGTCGCATTGATGAAATGCACGGTCATGTCCCATGCCGGCACCGCAAGATCGAACACCGCATTCCCCTCGAAACTCAAGGCACCGGAAACTCAAGGCACTGGGGGCTCGCGCCCTCATTTGGCCCTTTCGCAAGCTTCATTTGACGCGAGCTTGGCCGTCTGCACAAGTTTGCCCACCGCATCGTCATCGAGATTCTTCCATGAACCGCAGAGAACTGATCGCCTCCGTGGCCGCGACCGCCTCCCTGGCGGCGTCCGGCCACGCTCTCGCCCGCCAATCCAGTGGAGCCAGCCGAATGCCCGTGCCGCCCGTGGCCCGTCAGGAGCCGCACACCATCACCCAGCTCGGTCGCACCCGCATCGACGAGTATCACTGGATGAAGGACGAGAACTGGCAGCAGGTCATGCGCGATCCGGGCGTGCTGCGGGCGGACATACGCGATCATCTCAATGCCGAGAACGCCTACACGCGCGCCATGCTCGCGCCGACCGAGACCTTGCAGAACACCATCTTCGAAGAGATGCGCGGGCGCATCCGCGAGGACGACTCCTCGGTCCCTGCCCCCGATGGCGACTGGGAATACTATGTGCGCTACGAGACGGGCGCCCAGCACCCGATCCACGCGCGCCGTCCGCGCGGGCGCACAGACGGCGAGCAGGTGCTGATCAATGTCGCCCAGATGGCCGAGGGCCACGACTATTTCGAGATCAATGCGGCCGGACACAGCCCCGACCATCGCTTCTACGCCTGGGCCGAGGACAGGCAGGGTTCGGAATACTACACCATCCGCATCAAGGATCTGGCCTCGGGCGAGGTGCTCGCCGATGCCATCGACGCAGGGTACGGCGACCTGACCTGGACGCCGGACTCACAGTGGCTTTTCTGGACGTGGCGCGACGAGAACGGCCGCCCCGCGCGCATCTATCGCCGCCGCGTCGGCAGCGCCGAGAACGAGCTGGTCTATGAGGAACGCGATCCGGGAATGTTCATCGGCGTGGGCCTTTCCCAGTCGCGCCAGTGGCTGATGATCACCGTCGCCAATCAGGAAACCAGCGAGGTTCACCTGATCCCGGCCAGCGAGCCGACGCGCGCGCCGCGCCTGGTCGAGCCGCGCCGCGAGGGTGTTCTCTACAGTCTGGAAGACTGGGGCGATCGCTTCGTGGTGCAGACCAACGACGATGGCGCGACGGACTTCAAGCTGATGTGGGCCGATGCGGCCAACCCCGGCCGGTCGGGCTGGCGCGAATGGATCGGGCACCGCCCCGGCATCTTCATCATGGAGGTGACGGCCTTCGCCAACCATCTGGTGCGCCGCGAGCGCGTCAATGCCAACACGCGCATCGTCATCACCCGCAAGGCAGACCTCAGCGAGCACGAGATCGCCCAGGACGAGGACGCCTATCTGCTCGGCTACTCCAGCGGTTACGAGTACGAGACCGACATCCTGCGCTACACCTATACCTCGCCCAGCACGCCGGTGGAGACCTACGACTACAACGTCGTGACCCGCCAGGAGACACTGCGCAAGCGTCAGGAAATCCCGTCAGGCCACAACCCCGAGGATTATGTCGTTCACCGCCTCTATGCCACCGCCAGCGACGGTGCCGAGGTGCCGATCACGGTGCTGGCCCTGCGCTCGACGCCCATCGACGGCACGGCACCCCTGATGGTCTATGGCTATGGCTCCTACGGCTTTGCCATGGAGCCCAACTTCTCGATCCGCAACCTGTCGCTGGTCAACCGCGGCTGGGTCTGGGCGACGGCGCACATCCGGGGCGGTTCGGAAAAGGGACGCGGCTGGTTCGAGGACGGTCGCAAGGATCGCAAGATCAATACCTTCACCGACTTCATCGCCTGTACCGAGCATCTGCTGGCCAACGGTTTCGGAGACCGCCGCAAGGTGTGTGCCTATGGCGGGTCGGCGGGCGGCCTGCTTATGGGCGCTGTGACCAACATGCGCCCGGACCTCTGGGCAGGCATCATCGCGGCCGTGCCGTTCGTGGACGTGCTGAACACCATGAGCGACACGTCCCTGCCCCTCACCCCGCCCGAATGGCCCGAGTGGGGAAATCCGCTCGAGGACGAGGCGGCCTATGACTACATCGCCAGCTACAGCCCCTATGACAATGTGGGCGCGCTTGCCTATCCGGCCATTCTGGCCACCGGTGGTCTGTCCGACCCGCGCGTGACCTACTGGGAGCCCGCCAAGTGGGTCGCGCGCCTTCGCGCCCGCACCACCTCGGACAATCCGGTGCTGCTCAAGATCAACATGGAGGCCGGACACGGCGGAGCCTCGGGCCGGTTCGATTTCCTCAAGGAGATCGCCTTCGACTATGCCTTTGCCATCTGGGCCGTCGAGCGGGGATGGCAGCAGGCCTGAGAACAGCCCGGAAAGCCACGCGAAAGGGCCGGAGCGGCGACTCTCCGGCCCTTACGCCCGGCAGGATGCGCTGTCAGCCGATCAGTAGTTCAGGTTCCAGGTGAACACGCCCTCGTGGTCAGCGCGGATGGCGCGGAAGCCGACCAGGGACTGGCCCGACGCACAATAGCTGGAGCCCGTCGAATAGAAGCGATACGGCCCCGGATACTGAACGCACAGGTTGAAGTTGCCGCCCCACCTGAGGTTCGAGTTTCCGTCCACCTCGGCATAGCCGTAGAAGTTGCGGTTCCCCGTCGTCGCCAGGTTCTGGCACTGGCGCGGCCCGACACGCAGCCAGCCCCGGTTCAGGAACCGGCTCTCGCCCACTGGAATGTAGCTGAGGGCCACGAGGGCGGTGTTGTTGGTGTTGTTACACACCCGAATGGTCACACTGGCCTGGCGCGCCTCGGCCGCCGGGGTGATGCCCGCGAGCGGTGCCGCCGCCGCAGCCACACCCAGCACCAGCGCACACGATGTGCGGATCGCTTTCATGCTTCTGTCCTCCAAACCCCTGTTGGACAGTATGTTCTCAAGAACATTGTTTTGCAAAAACCCCCTCTTCCGGGGGGATCAGCGCCGCGGCGGCAGCGGAATCCAGGGCGCGGGCCGCATCCTGCGGGGTATGGCGCCGATGACCCCTTCATGCAGATAGCGGCGCACGAAGCCGATCACCTCGAACACCGTATCCTCGTCGAAAGGCTTGGAGATGCAGCCCAGTGCCCCGTTCATGTTGGCGGGAACCTGCTCGGGATTGGCCGTGATGAAAATGACCGACGCCCCGTGCTCCTGAATCAGGTCCCGCGCCACATCGGGGCCGGAGATCCCGTCGGTCAGGTTCACGTCCACGAAGGCGAGATCGACATGGGTGCCTCGGGCCTTGTTCAGGGCACCGGTGGCATCGATGGCCGTGCCCACCACCTCGCAACCGGCATCGCTGACGATCATGGTCAGCGCCACAGCCGTCATGGGCTGATCTTCGACGATGAGCACACGCAGAATATCTGAGGCAGGCAACGCACTATCCGATCAATCGTACGCGCCGAGCCGGTAATCCAGACCGGGCGCGATTGCAAATCCACGCGGGTTTACCCTGTTTCTGTTCGAAACCGTACACAATTAGGGCAAGGCGCGAAAATCCCCCGCGGATCGCTCATTGCGGGCAAGAAGAACAGGACCGCCCTGCCCGGTCCCTGTCAGGCGACTGCGACGGCGCGGTGGGCGCGAACGATGCGACGCCAGTTGAGCAGGTGCGCTGCGGCCAGAATCAGGCTGCCCGCCACGGTCAGCGGAACTTCCAGATGCGGCTGAGGCCAGCCCGCAGCGCCCATGATCAGGAACACCAGCCCTGCGACAGCCATGCAGCTGGCCAGTACGGCACGCCGGCCCGCGCGATGAAATGCCGCCAGAGACACGGGCACAGCAAGCGCCACAAAGCTCCAGTGCAGCCACTCGGCCTGGGCGATGGTGCCAAGCACGGGCAGCGCCACCACGAGCAGCGGAAGGGCCAGACAGTGTGCCAGGCAAAGGCCGGACAGGCTTATCGCGGCAGCATCAAGCGAAGGATAGCGGGCCATGGAGGGGTTCGCGGACGGGGGCGGATGGTCAGTCACAGTCCACGAGATATGTTACATGATAACACTTCGTTCAAGTGGGGCCGGGCCGATAAATCGCCGCAGGTCGCCTCAGCCCGCCTCGTTCCACTCATGACCTTTCAGCGTGGAAAGGAACTGTTCGGCATCGGCCACGATCTCGCGGCGGCGAGCGGCCTCCCAAGCCTTGAGCGTGCGATAGGGCATGGCCAGGCGCGGATTGTCCTTCAGCCTTTCCTCGTTGCGGATCAGGAACGCCCAGTAGAGCCGGTTGAAGGGGCAGGCGTCGGGGCCGGACTTCTGTTTCACATCATAGGCGCAGCGCCCGCAGAAATCCGACATCCTGTCGATGTAGGCACCCGAGGCCGCATAGGGCTTGCTGGCCATGCGCCCGCCATCGGCAAAGGTCGCCATGCCCAGCGTGTTGGCCATCTCGACCCACTCGAAGGCATCGGCGTAGACGGCCAGATACCAGCGCTCGACCTGGCGGGGGCTGATTCCGGCCAGAAGCGCGAAATTGCCCGTGACCATCAGGCGCTGGATGTGGTGAGAATAGGCGTGGTCCATGGTCTGGCCGACCGCTTCGCTGATACAGCGCATGGGCGTCTCGCCGGTCCAGTAGAAGTCGGGCAGCGGACGCTCGGCCTCAAGCGCGTTGCTCTGCGCATAGTCCGGCATCAGCGTCCAGTAGACACCGCGCACATATTCGCGCCAGCCCAGGATCTGGCGCACGAAGCCCTCGACGGCATTGAGCGGCGCATGGCCCTCGCGCCAGGCCTTGAGCGCTGCCTCGCAGACCTCGCGCGGTTCCAGCAGGCCGATGTTCAGGGCTGGCGAGAGCAGAGAGTGATAGACGAAGGGCGCGCCGCGCTTCATGGCGTCCTGATAGTCTCCGAATGACGGCAGGGCCTCCTCGATGAAATGGCGCAGCGCCGCCAAAGCCTCGGTGCGCGTCACCGGCCAGCCGAACGGCTCCAGACGACCGGGATGATCGGCAAAGCGCGCGCCCACCAGCGCCAGCACCTCGGCGGTGATCCCGTCAGGGCGAAAGCGCCTGCGATGGGGCAGAGCATGACCGGCGGGCAGCTTGCGCCGGTTCTCGGCATCGAAGTTCCAGCGCCCGCCTTCGGGCTGATCGCCGTCCATGAGGATGTCGTGCTCGCGGCGCATCTCGCGATAGAAATGCTCCATGCGCCACTGCCTGCGCCCCCGCGTCCATTGGGCAAAGCGATCACGGCTGGCAAAGAAGCGCTGATCGGGGCGCACGATGATCTCGGCATCAAACCTTTCACGCCAATCCCCGATCATCTGCTCGACCCGCCACTCGCCCGGCTCTGTCAGGATGATGCGCTCGGGGTTGTGGCGCGCGACGGCGCGCTCCAGCTCGCCGGTGAAGGTGCCGGTGTTATCCGCATCGTCGAGCCGCACATAGTCGACATTCACGCCGCGCTCGCGCAGATCCTCGGCGAAGTGGCGCATGGCCGAAAGGATCAGGGCAATCTTCTGCTTGTGGTGGCGCACATAGGTGCCCTCCTTCGCCACCTCCATCATCAGGACGGTGTCCGCATCCGTGTCCAGATCGGACAGGGCCGAGAGGCCGCGCGAGAGCTGGTCGCCCAGAACGATTCTCAGCGTGCTCATGTCGCGGTCCTCGCCGTGCGACGGGCCTCGCCGGCACAGCGGCGCGAGCAGAACTTCACCTGCTCCCAGTCGCGCTTCCACTTCTTGCGCCAGACGAAGGGTCGCTGGCAGTGCAGGCACACCTTGCTGGGCAGCGTGAGCTTGGCGTGCGTCACCAGGGCACCGCCTCGCCCTGCCAGTCCCAGAAGCCGCCGCTGTGCCCGGGCCGCAGGCGCAGCAGCACCTCCCACAGATCGCGGGCGGCCTCGGCGGCAGGACGCACCTTCAGCCCCGATCTAGCGAAGGGGGCGGACAGCTTCGTCTCGACCGTGCCGGGGTGAAGGGCGGCGATGATCGTCTCTTTTCGCCGCCTTGCCGTCTCCACCGCCGCCGTGCGCAAAAGCTGGTTGAGCGCCGCCTTGGATGCGCGATAGGCATACCAGCCGCCCAGACGGTTATCGCCGATGCTGCCCACCCGCGCGGACAGGCTGGCGAACACGGCCTTGCCCTCGCCCGCCAGCAGGGGCAGCGCATGTTTCATCAGCAGGGCGGGGCCGCTGGCATTGATCGCAAAGGCACGGGCCAGATGCTCGGCATCCAGCTCGGCAAGGCTGCGCTCGGGGCGGAAACGCTCATCATGCAGAAAGCCCGTGGCATCAAGGACCAGCCGCATCTCGCCATGGATGGCGCCCATGCAGCGGATGATGCTGGCCTCGTCCAGCAGGTCGAAGTGGGGCCGCGAGAGGCGCACCACCCTTGCGAACGCGCCTTGCGCCTCCAGCAGGTCGGCCAGCGCCGACCCGATGCCGCCCCCCGCCCCCGCCACAACCGCGACGCCGCCGGGAGGAAATGGCGTGTGGCTCTCGGGCAGCACTGCCGCATCCACAGATTCCTGCATGACCACCTCCTGCCCCGTGCAGGTGGGCGTTGCAGCACGGCCCCGCAAGACGCACTCTTGCCTCAAGACAGCTCTGGAACCGGCTGCGGTGCCGTGCGGTTAGCCCTCCCGCCCCTATTGGTCAGCGGACCAGCATCGCGAGAGCCCGTTCATGCGAAAAGACCTCACCATTCTGGTCATGGGCCTGATCATGACCCTGAGCCTGTCAGCCTGCGTCTCGCTCGTGTCCGGGCCGGTGGGAAATGCCTCTGTGCCCCAGCCGCGCGTCAGCGTCGATCTCGATCGCTATGCGGGCACCTGGTTCGAGCTGGCCCGCTACGAAAACAGCTTCGAGCGCGGGTGCGAGAACACCACCGCCACCTATACCCGCCGCCCCGACGGCCTGATCGGCGTAACCAACCGCTGTTTGGTGGACGGGCGGGAGCGCATCGCCGAGGGCCGGGCGCGGGTGATCGAGGGCAGCGGCAATGCCCGGCTCAAGGTCTCGTTCTTCGGACCGTTCTTCTTTGGCGACTACTGGGTGCTGGACCGGGCGGACGACTACAGCTGGGCGATCGTGGGCGAGCCTTCGGGCCGTTTTCTGTGGCTGCTGTCCCGCACGCCCGAGCCCGCGCCGGCCACGCGCCAGACCATCGAGTCCCGCGCCCGCGCGCTAGGCTATGACCTGAGCCTGCTGCGCCCGGTTCGCCACGACCAGAGCCAGCGCCGCGACTAGAGCTTGCGCCGGACCGGCACCTCCGCCCCGCTGGCGAGCAGGCGAAGGCCGCTTGCGCCGCAGAACACCATCACCTCCAGCCCCGATGAGGCCCAGGCCCTGATCGCGGCCTCGAAGGGTGCCTTGCGCCATGCATTGGGGCGGGACGGCTCGGTCTCGACGATCAGGCGCTGGCCCGACAGCTCGGTGTGCAGCACGAAACCTGCCCGGTCCGGCCGCCACTCCTGGCCGAGCGCCTCGGTCAGCAGCCAAAGACAGTTGAAGGCCCGGCACGCGCCGGGGCGGGTCTCATAGATGGCGCAACCGCCGCGCTTCGAGAAATGGCTGCACCAGCGATGGGGCGGCTTTTCGATCTCGTTCACGCCCATGATCTTGCAGCACAGGCCACAGCCCTCGCAGCCGCGCGCAGGGCTCGCGGCGGCGGCCGTCATCTGGGCTGAGGATGCAGGCTCGCTCACGCGCCGAGTTTAGAGCGCCGCGCGCGTTTGGCCATGGCTCAGGTGAGCAGGACCGATCACGCCATCTCGACGGCCATGGCCACGGCCTCGCCGCCGCCGATGCACAGACTGGCCATGCCCTTCGACTTGCCGTGAGCCTTCAGTGCCGCCAGCAGCGTCACCAGCACGCGCGCGCCCGAGGCACCGATGGGGTGGCCCAGCGCGCAGGCTCCGCCGTTCACGTTCAGCCGCGCATGATCGATCTCAAGTTCGCGCATGGCGATCATGGCGACCACGGCAAAGGCCTCGTTGACCTCCCACAGGTCCACGTCCGAAGCGCTCCAGCCTGCGCGATCGAGCGCCTTGCGCATGGCCGGCACCGGCGCGGTGGTGAACTGTCCGGGCTCGTGAGCGTGAGCGGCATGGGCGGCAATGCGCGCCACGACGGGCAGGTTCAGCGCCCGCGCCACGCTCTCGCGCGTCATGACCAGAGCCGCCGCCCCGTCCGAGATCGAGCTGGCATTGGCGGCGGTGATGGTGCCGTCCTTGGCAAAGGCAGGCTTGAGAGCGGGAATCTTGGCCGGATCGGCCTTCATGGGCTGCTCGTCCTGATCGACCGTGACGCTGCCCTTGCGGGTGCTGACCTCGACCGGCGTGATCTCGTCGCGGAAGTCGCCCTGCTCGGTCGCCCGGCGCGCGCGGCTCAGGCTCTCGATGGCATAGGCGTCCTGATCCTCGCGCGTGAACTGATAGTGGCGCGCCGTATCCTCGGCAAAGGCGCCCATCAGCTTGCCGGGCGTGTAGGCGTCCTCCAGCCCGTCCAGATACATGCTGTCCGAGATGACGTCGTGGCCGATGCGCGCACCGCCGCGGTGCTTGGCCATGACATAGGGCGCGCCGGTCATGCTCTCCATGCCGCCCGCCACGATCAGCTCCGCCGAGCCCGCCCGCAGCGCGTCGTGCGCCATGATCGCGGCCTGAAGGCCCGATCCGCACATCTTGTTCACCGTGGTGGCTTCGATGCCCAGCGTCAGCCCTGCGCCCAGAGCCGCCTGTCGAGCTGGCGCCTGGCCGAGACCGGCGGGAAGCACGCAGCCCATGAAGATCTGTTCTAGCCGCGCGGGCTCGACCCCGGCGCGTTCCACGGCCGCCTTGACCGCTGCCGCCCCCAGATCGGTCGCCTTGACCCCGGCCAGGGCACCCTGAAAGCCGCCCATGGGCGTGCGGGCAAAGGAACAGATCACGATGGGATCGGACATGGTGCGGCTCTCGACAATGAACACAATGGATCGGACGGGGCTGACATAGGGGCGCTGGCCCCTGTCATGCAAGCGCGCGCCGCACTCTAGAGCAGCTTGCGGCGCTGGCGCGACAGGGCCAGGGGCGTGCCGTCAGCGCTGTGGCAGAGTACCTCGTCCACCGTCCAGCCGCTGCCCAGGTCCAGCATGGAAAAGGTGAAGAACGCCCAGCCGTCAGGGGCTTTCGCGCCAGGATCGGCACAGAGAAAATCATAGCGCAGGTCCACCGTCGTCATCATGGGCGGCGAGGCCAGGGCGGTCCAGGACGGCGGGTACAGCGCATCGAGCAGATAGCACAGCCGTCCATGATCGAGTGCCCCGCCCTGTTTCATCCGCATCCAGACCCGCTCGACCGGCGCGCGACCGGCATTGCCGCCAAACAGGTTCGGTCCGTCGGCAAAGCGATAGTCCACGTGCCGGGTGAAGCGCGGTGACATTCCGCCATCCAGCTGGCGGGCGGGGTCAAGGCTGTCGAGGGCGGGGGGCCGCTCTGCCAGCGGGGTGATGACCGGTCCGTCCGCGCTCTGGCCCCAGGTGGCAGTGGCGTGATGGGTCTGGCGCGGCCCCTGATACACGTCCAGCGCGCTGTAGCTGACCGTACGTCCGCCCCGCAGCAGGCGCGGCATGAAGCGCAGGGGCTGGCCGTAGCGCGAGGCGGAAAGATACTGAACGCTCAGGCTCTGCAATGGCACCTCGAGGCCAAGGCCCTGTCGCATCGCGCCCGCCGCCAGCGCTGCGATCATGCCGCCGAACGGTGGTCCGGCCTCGGGCGGAGCGGCGATGGGCGCATTGGAGAAATCGCCCGTCAGGGTCGCTTCCAGCGTGCCCTCGCCCGCAGGCGTCAGGGTGATGGCCTCGTCGTAGGACTGCATGAGTGTGCTCATTGCCCCATCCCGTTCCTGAACTGCGATCACTTATGGGGCACACCATGCCGACTGCATCTTAAAACGCAACCCACTTGTAATCAGGCTGACGCAAGGGCACTTTAGGGCCATGGGACGTACCGCCGACTATTCGCGCCAGAGCTGTTCGATTGCCGCCACCCTGGAGGTGATCGGTGATCCGTGGACCCTGCTGGTCATCCGCGATGCCTTTCAGGGCGTGCGTCGCTTTGAGCAGTGGCAGGAGCGCCTCGGTGTCGCACGCAACGTGCTGGCCGCCCGCCTCAAGACCCTGGTGGCCCATGGCGTGCTGGAACCGCGCCTCTATTCCGAGCGCCCACCGCGCAACGAATATGTGCTGACGAACAAGGGCAAGGATCTGTATGCCGTGCTGCTGACCCTTCACGACTGGGGCCAGAAGCATCTCTACGGCGACTGCGATGCGGGCGTGGTCCTGACCCATCGGCCTTGCGGCGCACCGCTCGATCCGCGCATCGCCTGCGCCTCCTGCGGAGAGATCGTCGCTCCGACCGACATCGACGTGGTGCGCCGCGACGACAAGCCCACCGTGGGCGATGTGCTGACCCGCGAAGAAGCGGCCTGACGTCCACGCTCCATGTCCTTCACGCGCCGATACGACGGGCCCGAGCCCCAGCGGGTCAACAAGTGGCTCGCCCAGAGCGGGGTCTGCTCGCGCCGCGAGGCCGAGGCCCTGATCGCGCGCGGTCTGGTCAGCATCGACGGCGAGCGTGTCACCGATGCCGGGCGCAAGATCGGACCGGGCCAGACCCTGACCCTCGCCGACGAGGCGACCACCACCCTGTCCAGCAGCTTCTGCATCCTGCTGCACAAGCCGGTGGGCTATGTCTCGGGACAGCCCGAGCCCGGCGATGTGCCTGCCGCGCGCCTGCTGACGCGTGAGCGCCGCCATGACGACGCGCCCGTGCCCCCTTCCGATGCCTCGCTGCCCCCGCTGGGGCGACTGGACAAGGATTCGCGCGGCCTGCTGCTGCTGTCGGACGATGGCGTCCTGGCCAAGGCGCTGATCGGGCCGCAGTCGCGCCTCGACAAGCAGTATCGCGTGATCGTGCGCGGCCAGATCACGCCGGAAAAGCTGTCGCGACTGCGTCACGGGCTGGAGCTGGACGGGCGCCGCCTCAAGCCCGCCATCGTCACCCGCCTGACGGCCCAGACCCTCAGCTTCACGCTCACCGAAGGGCGCAATCGCCAGATCAGGCGCATGTGCGAGCTGGTGGACCTGCGCGTCATCGATCTTTTTCGCCATCGCATCGGGCCGCTGGAACTGGGCGACCTGCCCGAGGGGCGCTGGCGGAGCTTGAGCGCACAGGAGCGTGAGCGCCTGATCGCGGCCTCAGGCGGCTGATGGCCGGCTGATCGACCACCGAAGCTGACAGGGCGTCTGCTATGGGCTAAAGCCACGCCCTCGCTGATGGCGCGCGCCGCCCTCGCCTCCCCTTCCTGCCTGCCTGACCGGGTGAAAGTCTCTCCATGTCGCTCAAAGTCGCCATCGTCGGCCTGCCCAATGTCGGCAAGTCCACCCTGTTCAACGCCCTGACCCAGACCGCTGCGGCCCAGGCTGCCAACTATCCTTTCTGCACCATCGAGCCCAATACCGGCGACGTGGCCGTGCCCGAGGCGCGCCTCGACACCCTGGCGCGCATCGCGGGCTCGAAGGAGATCATTCCCGCGCGCATCACCTTTGTGGACGTGGCGGGGCTGGTGCGCGGAGCGTCCAGGGGCGAGGGCCTCGGCAATCAGTTCCTGGCCAATATCCGCGACTGCGATGCGGTGGCCTTTGTCGCGCGCTGCTTCGAGGATGACGACATCACCCACGTCGAGGGCCGCGTCGATCCGCTCTCGGACCTCGAGATCATCGAGACCGAGCTGATGCTGGCCGATCTGGAGAGCCTTGAGCGCCGCGTGGTGCAGGTCGAGAAGCGCGCCAAGGGCGGCGACAAGGAATCCCAGGCCACCTTGCGCCTGATGAACCTTGCGCTGGAGAAGCTGCGCGAGGGCAAGCCCGCGCGCACCGCCGACATCTCGAAGGAAGACGAGAAGGGCTGGCAGATGCTCCAGCTTCTGACCTCCCTGCCCGCGCTCTATGTCTGCAACGTCGAGGAGGCGTCAGCCGACAAGGGCAATGCCCTGTCCGACGCCGTGGCCGCGCGCGCGCGCGCCGACAACGCCAACTCGGTGGTCATCTCGGCGCGCATCGAATCCGAGATCGCCCTGCTGGAGCCCGAGGAGCGCACCGAGTTTCTTGAGACCATGGGGCTGGAGGAGCCGGGCCTCAACCGCCTGATCCGCGAGGCCTATGCCCTGCTGGGCCTGCAGACCTATTTCACCGTCGGCCCCAAGGAAGCGCGCGCCTGGACCATTCCCGTGGGCGCCACGGCACCTCAGGCCGCCGGGGTGATCCACACCGATTTCGAGAAGGGCTTCATCCGCGCCGAGACCATCGCCTACGACGACTATGTCGCCCTGGGCGGCGAAGCGCGTGCGCGCGAGGCCGGCAAGCTGCGCGCCGAGGGCAAGAGCTATGTCGTCAAGGATGGCGACGTGATGCACTTCCTGTTCAATACCTGAACCGGAAGGGCTGCGGCCCTAATCGCAGCGCACCAGCATGATCGGGTCGGTGCCGCGCTCCAGATAGGTGAGGCGCAGCGTGTCGCCGTCAGCCACCATGCGCACGGTGTGGCGGTATTCCATGCCCTCTGCCATGCAGATCATCTGGGCATCCCAGCCCTCCCCGGTCTCATCCAGCGCGATGATATCGCAACTGTTCTCATAGCCCTCGAAGCGCGTCTCACTGATGCGCACGGGCACGCGGTCCGTGGTCATGGCCGTGTTGGCACACCACTGGGCATCGGCGGCCCATGTGCCGACAAAGGCGAGCCGGGGCGCAGGCTCCGGCGCGCCGCTGGGCGCATCGGTGCAGGCCGCCAGCGCGAGGCAGACAGCCGAAACGGAAACAAAAAGACGCGGCATGAGAACAGTCCTGACAGAATTGCCTGTGCAGCGGAACGCCTCAGCGCCTGCGCGGTTCGCTCCCAGCACTCAGGCCGCGGCCACGGCCTCGATCTCGACCATCCAGCCCTGCTCGAACAGGCCCGTGATGATGACCGTCAGGGCAGGTTGGCGGCCCTCCAGCATCTCGAGGCGCACGGCGCGATTGGTCAGGGCATGGCTGCGATCGGCCAGGTAAGTCGTGACCTTGACCAGATTGTCGAGGCCCATGCCTGCGCCGTCGAGCTGGGCGCGCAGGTTCGCCCACACCTGACGGCACTGGCCCTCGAAGTCATCGGGCACGGTGCCATCGGGCGCGACCGGCACCTGACCCGAGATGAACAGCCAGCGCGTCGCCCCCTCGACCAAAGCGGCTTGAGGATAGGCACCCTGCACCGGCGGGGAGCCTTCAGCGGAAATCGGAGTGATGCGCGTCACCTGGGTTCCTGGCGGCGCTGGTCGTCGCTGAGCGCACGGGTGGCCGCGTATTCCGAGCCCGGCTTCCACTGCGGCCAGCGCTCCGAGTTGGCCAGGTCCAGCGCCAGCCGATACAGCAGCTCGAGGTTCTGAACCGCCGCGCGGAAGTCCAGATCAGGCGTCCAGATGTCGCTGGGTTGATGATAGTTGGCGCGGAACATCTGGTCATAGGCGCGCAGGCCAGCCTCGCGCCCGCCCTCGACCCAGTCGACCCCGTGCCAGGGCATCAGAGCGGGCACGCCGCGCACGGCAAAGGCAAAGTGGTCGGAGCGGGTATAGAACCCCTGCTCGGGCTGGCCGTCATCGGTGATCACGCGGCCCTGCTCTGCCGCCAGCACCGCCAGATCGTCCTCCAGAGTGTTCTGCCCATAGCCGAAGATCTGCAGATCGCGCGTGGGCGGCGAGAGGGGCAGCATGTCGATGTTGATGTTCGCCGCCGTGGTCTCGAGCGGATAGAGCGGATTGAGCGTGTAGTAGAACGCGCCCAGCAGGCCCTGCTCCTCGGCGGTGACGTGCAGGAAGACGATGGTGCGCCGGGGGGCGCCTGCGGCTTTCAGCTCGCGCGCCATCTCGACAAGTCCGACCGTGCCCGTGGCATTATCCCAGGCACCGTTATAGATCTGGCCGCCGCGCTCGCCCACGTGGTCCCAGTGCGCCGAGAACACGATGGTCTGGTCGGCCAGATCGGTGCCGGGGATGCGCGCGACGAAGTTGTTGGTGGTCAGGGTCTCGATGGACTCCTCCACGTCCGCTGACAGGCTGACGCCCTCAAGCGGCACGGCACGGAAACCTCCGCTGGATACGGCGGCGACCAGATCACCGCCCCTCAGCCCGGCTGCGCTGGCCCATCGGTCGAACAGGTCGCGTGCAACGATGCCCGTTAGGGGAACGCTGTTCAGCCCCGGCACCGTGGTGCGCGTCGAGGAAGCCTGGCGCGAGCCCTGCTGCCAGTTGGAGGCGCTGGCGTTCACGGGCACAAGCGTGATCAGGCCGACCGCACCGCGCCGCACGGCCTCGGCCTCCTTGTGGCGGGCATTGCGGTAGAAGGTCGGAAAGCCGGTGCCGAAGTCGGGCTCGCCGCCCATGACGATGACCACCGCGCCGCGCACATCCACATCACCATAGTCGTCCCACCCGCGCTCGGGCGCATGGATGCCGTACCCGGCGAACACGACCGGCACGCCCTCGCCCTGATAGCGGCCGCTGGCCAGCGCGCGCAGGGCCAGGCCGTCAGACAGGCGCAGCGCGCCGCCCTGCCCGCCATTGCCGCGCCAGCGCGCCGTAGCCTCGCGCGCAGGCGTGATGCGCTGCAAGGTGACTTCCTGATACCAGCTGCCGTTCTCGCCTCCGGGCTCCAGGCCGATGGCCTCATACTGAGTGCGCAGCCACTCCAGGGTCAGGCGCTCGCCTTCCGTGCCGGGCCAGCGCCCGCCGTAGGCATCGGAAGCGATCTCGCGCACGCCGTCGGACAGGCGCTGGGTCGAGAAGTCCTGCGCGGCCACCGGCACGGCCAGCAGCATTGCGACGGCGACAATCAGGCTGCGCTTGATCAGGTGCGGGCGGGAGGTCTTCAGCATGGAGGATCAGACTTTCGCATCGGGCAGAAGCACCCGGACAAAGAAAAGGGGCGCGGGAGCCTCGGCTCGCTCGCGCCCCTTGAGGCAGCTCTTACTGGCGCGCCGCCGCAGAGGGCGCGCGGGCCGGTCCGAACTCGGAAGACTCGCTCCACTGCGGCCAGTCGCGGCTGTTGGCGAGATCCTGACCGATGCGGATGAACAGCTCCAGATCCTCGATCATGCCGCTGAGGTCATAGCGGTCATCCCACTCGTCACCGACCTGGTGATAGCGGTCGCGGCCATATTCGGCCCGCAGTTCCTCGCGCAGGGCGACAGGCTCTTCGCGGAAGGTGATGCCGCCGCCCGCATAGGCCATCGGCACGCCGCGCTTGGCCAGCGGGAAGTGGTCGGAGCGGAAATAGATGCCCGCAGCCGCGCGCGTATCAGGGGCGATGGTGCGGTCCTGCTGTGCGGCGGCGGCACGCAGGCGGTTGTCCATGTCGGCGGACTGGCCATAGCCGTTGATGTTGAGGTCGGTCGTGCGGCCATAGACGTTCATGGCGTCCATGTTGAAACCCGTCACCGTGGTCTCGAGCGGCCACACCGGGTTGGCAGCATAGAACTCCGAGCCCAGCAGGCCGCTTTCCTCGGCAGTGAAGCCGATCAGCACGATGGAGCGCTCGGGGCGCGGGCCGCTGGCGAAGTGGTGGGCCACCTCGATCAGGGCGGCGGTGCCGGTGGCGTTGTCCACGGCGCCATTGAAGATCTCGACCGTGCCGTCCTCGCGCTCGACCACGCCGAGGTGATCCCAGTGAGCGGTGTAGAGGATGGTCTCGTTCGGATAGCGGCTGCCAGGCAGGCGCGCGATGACATTGTCGGTCTGGATGGTGTCGGTGCTGACGCCATAGCTGGCCGAGAGGCTGGCGCCTTCCAGCACCACGGGGCGGAAGTCGCGCGAGCGCGCCTCGACCTTGAGCGCCTCGAAGTCGAGACCGGCGCGCTGGAACAGCTCCACGGCCAGGTCGCGCTGGATCCAGCCTTCCAGCGGCACGCGCTCCGCGGCCGGGTTCTCGCGAACGATGTCGAACTGGGGACCAGTCCAGCTGTTGGCCACGGTGGCCCAGCCATAGGACGCCGGCTCGGTCTCATGGACGATCAGCACGCCCGCAGCACCGCGCCGCGCGGCTTCCTCATACTTGTAGGTCCAGCGCCCGTAATAGGTCATGGCGCGCCCGCCGAAGGTGTTGAGCTCGGGCTGCTCGAAGTCGGCGTCATTGACCAGCACCACGATGATGCGCCCGGTGACGTCCACGTCCTTGAAATCGTCCCAGTCGCGCTCGGGCGCGGTGGTGCCATAGCCGACAAAGACCAGCGGCAGGTTGTTCAGACTGACGTGCTCGTTGGGCAGGCGCGTCGAGATCACCACGTCCTCGGCCTGAACCAGCGGGCGGTTCCAGTCGCCGACGGTGATGCTGGCGCTTGTGTTGGCTACCTCGAAGCGGCGCAGGGTCACGGTCTGGGTCCAGCCGCCGTTCTCTCCGCCCGGCTCGAAGCCCGCCTCGGCAAAGGCGCGGGTGAGCATCTCCACAGTCATGCGCTCGCCTTCCGTGGCTATGGCGCGGCCCTGGAACTCGTCGCTGGCCAGCTCGCGGATATTGGCTTCGAGGCGCTCGGCATTGATGGCGGGGTCGGACACGGCGGCCACCGACATCACCGGCAGGGCGATGGCAGCCGCAAACGCTGCGAGACGGGGAATATGACGCATGAAGCTACCTTCTGCTTGGACGGTCGGTTCTGAGGTTGGCGAACCCTAGCGGCTCAATTTTGACCTGTCACGCCAATGTCAGGGGCGATCCGCGCTCAGTGGCCGTCAAAGGCAATCAGGGCCTCGGCGCGCACCCCCTGCTCGGCCACGCGCTGCAATCCGCCCAGTTCGGGCAGGTCGATAACGAAGGCCGCCCCCGTCACCTCTGCGCCAGAGCGCCGCGCCAGGGTGACGGCGGCCAGCGCCGTGCCGCCCGTGGCGATCAGGTCATCGACGATGAGAACGCGGCAGTCCGGCGACAGCGCATCGATGTGCATCTCCAGCGCATCGGTGCCGTATTCCAGCTCATAGGTCTGGGCCGTGGTGACGTGGGGCAGCTTGCCCGGCTTACGCAGAGGCACGAAGGCCGCCTCCAGCGCCACGGCCACCGCACCGCCAAGGATGAAGCCGCGCGCCTCTATGCCAACCACATGGGTAATGCCTGCCGAGCGGAACGGCGCGCTCATGTGCTCGACCGCATGGCGCATCGCTCCGGCGTGACCCAGCAAGGTGGTGATGTCGCGAAACTGGATGCCCGCCCTCGGATAGTCCGGGATGGTGCGCACATAGTCCCTGAGGTCCAGCACCGGCTCCACCTTCGCGCCTCCCGCGGCCCATGAAAAACCCGCCGGAGTGAAGCACACACCGGCGGGTCCAGTCATCACAACTTGTCGTCCGGCACTCCTGCGCGAGGGTGCCGGAGGAGCGCCGCCTCAGTGGGCGACGCCCTTCCAGATGCGCCGATAGCTGGCGTAGGTCAGGCCGGCGAACATCAGCAGATAGAGGAACACGGCCAGTCCCGTCTGCTTGCGCTCGGTCGCGCGCGGGTCGGAGGCCCAGGCGATGAAGGCCGCCACGTCGCGCGACATCTGGTCCACGGTTGCCGCGGTACCGTCGTCATAGGTGACCTGGCCATCGCGCAGCGGCTGGGCCATGGCGAGGAACCCGCCATAGGGCACGTGCTCGGGATCACCGCTCCAGAACGGCGTCACATCGCCGGGGAAGTAGGGGTTGTAGTAGAGGCCGGTCGGCACATCGAGGCCCGCAGGCACCTGACCATAGCCGATCAGCAGCGAGTAGATGTAGTTGGCCCCGTCATGGCGCGCCTTGGCCATGACCGACAGGTCCGGCGGCGGTGCCCCGCCGTTGGCGGCAGCAGCGGCGGTGCGGTTCGGATAGGGCTCGGGGAAACCGTCCGACGAAATGCCGGGACGGAAGATTTCCTCGCCTGTCTCGCTGTCGATGTCGGCGATCTCGAACTCTGCCGCGATGGTGCGGACATAGGGGTTGTCGTTCGGGTTGGGATAGCGGCTGTCCCAGAACGGCCCGCCGCGCTCGCCCAGATTGCGGAACGAGAGCAGGTTCATGCCGTGGCACGCGGCGCAGACCTCGCGATAGACGCGATAGCCGCGCTGAAGCTGGGCCTGGTCGAAGGTGCCGAACGGTCCCTCGAACGAGAAACCGGCGCGCTCGGGATGCTTGGCACCCCCGGCAGCCATGGCCGGGCCGCTGGCCAGGCCGAGCACCGCAGCGGCGACCGCCACCGACAGGGGCTTGGCCAGACGGGAGGTGAAGTTGCGCATGGTCATCCTCATCAGCCCTTCTTCTCGGGCGCGGCAACGGCCGGGGCGGGCGCGGCGTCGGGTCCGGCGAGCACGGGCTCGGAGATGGACTTGGGCCTTGGCAGTGGCACTTCCTTCAGGCCCACCCACGGCATGATCACCAGGAAGAAGGCGAAGTAGTAGAGCGTCGCCAGGCGCGTCAGCCACAGATAGCTGTTCAGCTGGCCGTCCAGCAGCACGAAGCTGGGCATGCCGGGCACCACGGGCGCGTCGGGCAGCATGGCCCCGCACCAGCCGAGCACGAAGGCATTGGCCACGAAGATGAAGAAGAACACGCGCATCATCGGGCGATAGCGCAGCGAGCGCACCTTGGAGGTGTCCAGCCACGGCAGCACGAACATCACCCCGATGGCCGCGAACATGGCCACCACGCCGCCGAACTTGTCGGGGATGGCGCGAAGGATCGCGTAGAACGGCAGCAGATACCACTCGGGCACGATGTGCGCGGGCGTCACCAGCGGATCGGCGGGGATGTAGTTGTCCGCATGGCCCAGCACGTTGGGCATGAAGAACACGAACCAGGCGAACAGCAGCATGAACACCAGGATCGCGAAGCCGTCCTTGACCGTGTAGTAGGGGTGGAAGGGCACCGTGTCCTTGGCCACGCGCTCTTTCGGGATCAGGATGCCGACCGGGTTGTTCTGGCCGGCCGTGTGCAGCGCCCACAGGTGCAGCACCACCACGCCGAGGATCACGAACGGCAGCAGATAGTGCAGCGAGAAGAAGCGGTTCAGCGTCGCATTGTCGATGGCCGGGCCGCCCTGCAGCCACGTCAGGATCGGACCGCCGACCACGGGGATCGAACCGATCAGGTTGGTGATAACCACCGCGCCGTGGAACGACATCTGACCCCAGGGCAGCACATAGCCGAGGAAGGCCGTGGCGATCATCAGGAAGAAGATCACGACACCCAGGATCCAGATCATCTCGCGCGGCGCCTTGTAGGAGCCGTAGTAGAGGCCGCGCAGCATGTGGATGTAGACCGCGATGAAGAACATCGAGGCCCCGTTCGAGTGCACATAACGGATCAGCCAGCCGCCGTTGACGTCGCGCATGATGCGCTCGACCGAGGCGAAGGCCATTTCGGTATTGGGCTGGTAGTGCATGGCCAGCACCACACCGGTGATGATCTGGATCACCAGGCACAGCATCAGGATGGCACCGAAGGTGTACCAGTAGTTCAGGTTCTTCGGCGTCGGCAGGGCCATGTAATCGGCGCCGAAGCGGATGATCGGCAGACGCTGGTCGAGCCAGCGCTCGAAGCCGGTCTTGGGGACGTAGGTGGATTCGTGAGCGCTCATGGATTTTCCGCCGGTCAGCCGATGCGCACGCGCGTATCAGAGAGGAACTCGTAATCGGGCACGACCAGATTGGTCGGCGCCGGGCCTTTGCGGATACGCCCCGACACATCGTAGTGCGAGCCGTGGCAGGGGCAGAACCAGCCGCCGTAATCCCCGGTGCCGAACGTCGGAACGCAGCCCAGGTGCGTGCAGGCACCCACCAGGATCAGATACTGCTCGTTGCCCGGCTTGACGCGCTCGGCATCGGTCTGCGGGTCGGGCAGGCTGGCATTGTCGTCAGCGCGCGCGCGGGCGATTTCCTCGGGCGTGCGATAGCGCACGAACACCGGCTTGCCCTGCCACAGCACGACGACCTGCTGGCCTTCAAGCACCTTGGTCAGGTCGAACTCGATCGAGGCCAGGGCGAGAGTGTCGGCAGCGGGGTTCATCTGGTTGATGAGCGGCCAGGCGACCATCGCGCCTGCGCCCACAGCCGCCGCGCCGGCGGCGATGTGGATGAAATCGCGGCGGGTCGCGTCGTGCTCCTCGCCGGGGCCTTCGGGGCCGTTGGAGACCACTTCGGTCACAGGTTCACCTCTGCAGGGCGGAGACGGCTCATGACCCGGAGGGGCCAGGCGTCACCGACGACGTCAAAGTCTATGCGAAAACCGGGGGTGGAGCCCGAACCGGCTTTGCGACGGATCGCCGCAAGATGTAAGCCATCGCGCGAGGATGGCACACCAAACCAGTCCGCGACGAGCCCCCGGGCCGCGCGTTGACAAGGGCTCTAGAATGAGGCTCGCGCTTTTTCAACCTGACATTCCACAGAACGTGGGGGCATGTATCCGCCTTTCTGCCTGTCTGGGTGTGGGTCTGGACGTCATAGAGCCTTGTGCTTTCAGGCTTGACGACCGCGCGATGAAGCGTGCGGCGCTGGACTATGGCCCGTTGTCGCACATGCGCGTCCATGGCGACTGGGAGCAATTCCAGCGCGATCGGCAGCCCGGCAGGCTGGTGCTGATGACCACGCGCGCGGCCGTGCCGCTCCAGCGATTCTGTTTCGAGCCCGGCGACACCTTGCTGATGGGCCGCGAGAGCGCGGGCGTGCCCGATTTCGTCCATGCCGCCGCCGATGCGCGCCTCGTCATTCCGATGATGCCCGGCGCGCGCTCGATGAATCTGGCCACTTCGGCCGCCGTGGCTACCTTCGAGGCCCTGCGCCAGATTGACAGGTTGCCTGCCCGGGCCGTTGCCGCGACATAGCCCCATGACCCAGCCCAGCGCCGATGCCGCCGATTTTCTCGCTGCCCTGCCCGCCGATCCCATGCGCGGTCAGGCCCGGCAATGGTTCGAGAGCCTGAGGGACTCCATCTGCGCCGCCTTCGAGGCCCTTGAGGACGAGGCCCCTGCCGATCTCTACTCGGGCGATGCGGGGCGCTTCGAGCGCACGCCCTGGCAGCGCGAAGAGGGCCACGGCGGCGGCGGGGTGATGTCGATGATGCATGGCCGCCTGTTCGAGAAGGTCGGGGTGCATGTGTCGACCGTGTTCGGCACCTTCTCGCCCGAGTTCGCCAGCACCATTCCGGGCGCGGCCGACGACCCTCGCTTCTATGCCACGGGCATCAGCCTGATCGCCCATATGCGCAGCCCCCGCGTGCCTGCCGTGCACATGAACACACGCTATATCACCACCACGCGAAGCTGGTTCGGGGGCGGCGCCGACCTGACCCCCCTGCTGGGCTCCCAGCGTGACCAGGGCGCGCCCGATGCCGTGCGCTTCCATGGCGCCCTCAAGGCCGCCTGTGACGCCCACGACCCAAGCTGGCATGCCCGCTACAAGGCGTGGTGCGACGAGTATTTCTTCCTGCCCCACCGCAACGAGCCGCGCGGTGTGGGCGGCATCTTCTACGACCACCACAATTCGGGCGATCAGGCCCGAGACTTCGCCTTCACACAAGATGTGGGCCGGGCGTTCCTGGACGTTTATCCGGCCATCGTGCGCGATCGCATGGGCGAACCGTGGACCGAGGCCGAGCGCGAGGAGCAGCTTGTGCGCCGGGGCCGCTATGTCGAGTTCAACCTGCTCTATGACCGGGGAACCACCTTCGGGCTCAAGACCGGGGGCAATGTCGATTCCATCCTCAGTTCCATGCCGCCGGTGGTAAGGTGGCCCTGATGGCCAGCCCCTCGCCCCCCCTGCCCGAAGACAGCGTGCCCGAAGGCGCGATCGTGCTGATCAATGTCTTTACCTGCGAGCCGTCCAGTCAGGATGCGCTCATGGCCCTGCTCGACGATCTGACCCGCAATGTCATGGCCGGGCTGCACGGCTTTGTCTCGGCGCGGCTGCACAAGGGTCTCGATGGCCGGCATGTCGCCAACTATGCGGTCTGGCACAGTGTCGAGGACTGGAAGGCCATGACCCGCCACCCCGATGTGGTGGAAGCCATGCGGCCCATTCTGGCGCTGGCGACATTCCAGCCCCACACCTATCGGGCGGGCAGCCTGATCGGGCCGATCTGAGCTTCAGGCGCTCAGGAAACGCCGTATCCAGCCCTGGACACGCAGGCGCTCATCAGGGCCGGACAGGCTCTGGATGGCACCGTCAGCCTGCTCGTCACTGAACGCCCTGCCGCGGCGCGTCTCGATCAGGTCACGGGCGAAGGCGGGCGTGAACTCGGGGTGCGCCTGAAACGAGATCGCATCATCGCCGTAAGCCAGCCCGGCATGGGGGGTGAAATCACTGCTCAGGGTCACGAGCGCATCTGCGGGCGCGACCACCACCTGATCCTGATGCGAGGCGGGAATGGCGATGGTGTCAGGCGCGTCGTGCATGAAGGGCGGACGCGCGCGCACCTCATAGCTCTGCAAGCCGATGCCCCAGCCGCGCTCGACCTTCTCCACCCTGCCACCAAAGGCCGTGGCCATGGCCTGATGGCCAAAGCAGATGCCAACCATGGGCACCTTGCCGCGCTGCTGCGCCAGCCACTCGATCAGAGCGGCAATCCACGGGTCGCTCTCGTAAACCCCGGCGGGCGAGCCGGTGACGATCAGGCCATCCTTGAGCGTGCCCGGGAAGTCTCCCCGGCGCGCATCATGCACCTGCGCCCCGAAGCCCTCGCCCAGCATGGCGATCATCATGTCGGTGTAACGGCCATGGCGAGCCTGCAAACTGGCAGGCGGAGCACCAGTTTCAATTATATGGATTATTTTCATTCTGTTTTACTGATTTTCTCACGTATTAAATCAAGTTCGGAGTCGATGGCGTCATCGTCGAAGTCGCTTTCCAGCCAGCGGGCCTCCAGCCGGGCAAGCTGCTCGCCCATGGCCGGACCGGGCTGCACGCCGAGGGCTTTCAGGCGCGCGCCATCCACCGGCAGGACCGGCCGTCGCCACTGCGAGGCCAGATCGCGCAAGGCCTCGGCGCGGCGCCCGGCGGCGGCTTCGGCCAGGGCCAGAGCGTCGAGAAACGGCTGAACCCCATGCTGGTAAAGGCTGCGGCGCGCTTCGCGCTCACTCGTGTCAATGTTGACAACAGCCTGCGCGCGTCTGGCCTCGACCATGCGTTTCGTCTGGGCCCGCGACAGGCGAAAGCGCCGCGCCATGGCATCTACCTGATCGGCGTCGCCCTGAAGCATGGCCAGCCAGCGCACCAGCGGATCGTTACTGAACGCAATGATCCGGGGGCTGAGGCGGAGCTGATCACCGCCGATAACCGCCAGCACACCCGTCTTCTCCATCAGCTCCAGCGCCAGACCGGGATCGGGCGCAGCCAGCAGCTTCAGCCACTCGGCGCTGATGCGCTCGACAGACAGCCCAGCGAGACCGTCCCGGTGCGCGGCACAGGCCCGAAGTGCTGCTTCGTCCGGGGCGGTGCGACCATACCAGGCCTGGAACCTGAAGAAGCGCAGCACCCTCAGATAATCCTCGCGGATGCGCTCGCCCGCGTTGCCGACAAAGACGATCCGCCCTGCCCTCGCATCGTCCACTCCCTGTCCGGTCGGATCATGCACCGTGCCGTCGCGGCTCATGTAGAGGGCGTTGAGGTGAAAATCGCGGCGGCGCGCGTCTTCTGACCAGTCGTCCGTGAAGGCCACCACTGCGCGACGGCCATCGGTGGCGACATCGCGGCGCAAGGCGGTGATCTCGAAGCCGCGCCCGCCCGACACTGCCGTTACCGTGCCGTGATCCAGACCCGTCGGCACGGCCTTCAGCGCCGCCGCCTCCAGCGCATCCATCACGGCCTCGGGCCGCAGGGTGGTGGCAAGGTCCACGTCCGCGACCGGCAGGTCCATAAGGGTGTTGCGCACCGCCCCGCCCACGGCGCGCACGCAGCCGCGCCCGCCTGCGGCCTCCAGAGCGTCCAGGATCTGACAAAGCGCCGGATCATCCAGCCAGGAGGGTTTCATGCCGCCACCTCGCCGCTGGCGCGCGCCAGACGCTCGGCAAGGTTTCTCAGCATCCCGGCCGTGGCCCCCCAGATGTATCGCTCCACCGTGCCGTCGCGATAGGGCATGGCCCAGAACCAGCGGCGCACGCCTCCGTCCAGATCGTAGTGGGCGCGCTGGTGGTGCTCGGGGTTCATCAGAAAATCGAAGGGCACCTCGAACACCTCGGCCACCTCGGCGGGGTCGGGGCGCAGCTCTATGTCCGGCCCGACGCTGGCCACAACGGGCGTGACCGCATAGCCCGTCACGGTGCGATAGGGCGACAGCAGGCCCAGAGGCTGCACCACGCGCGGCGACAGGGCGATCTCCTCCTCGGCCTCGCGAAGGGCCGCCTCGATGGCGTTCTCGCCCGGATCGAGACGCCCGCCCGGAAAGGCCACCTGGCCGGTGTGGCTGGCGAGGGCATCGGAGCGGCGCGTGAGCAGCAGGGTCGGCACCTCGCGCATGACGACAGCCACCAGAACGGCGGCCTCGCGCAAGGGCACGCCCTCTGGCACCGCCATGTCGGGATTGAGATCATAGTCCGAGCAGGCAGCGGCCTGGCCCGTGCCGGGACGATCCAGCGGGTCGAGCACGCGCAGCAGCCGCGCTTCGAGGCTCATGCCTGCGCCCCGTGGGCCGGGCCGAGCACAAAGGTGCTGCCGCCTGAGCGCACCACGCGGTGCTCGCCGCGCAACTCGCTCATCTCGACCAATTCGTAGAAGACATTGCGCGAGATCAGCGCCTCGAGGCCCGCGCGCACATGAACATAAGGGCGCGGCTCGCCGGTGGTTTCGTCCACCTCGACGCGAATCTCGTTGTCAGGCCCCGCCCGGACGCGATCACCGACATGGGTGGTGAAGACCAGATCCCCGCCGTTCCGATCGACCCGCACGGCCAGGAAAGGCGCGTCCTCTACCGTGATCTTCAGCTTCTCGACCGGCGTGACCAGATAATAGCCGTCATCGTCCAGCCGCAGCACCGACGAGAACAGGCGCACCAGTTCGGGTCGTCCGATGGGCGTGCCCTCGTGCATCCAGACCCCGTCGGCGCGGATCACGATGTCGATATCGCCGCAATTGTCCGGGTTCCAAAGATGCACGGGCGGCAAGGCGCGCCGACCCTGCCCCTCTGCGCCCTGCATCCGCATCAGGGCCTCGATCCCGCTCAATCGCTCATTGCCGCTCATGGTCCAGACTTAAGGTCTCTCTCGCGCGCTTGCCAACATTACATGGAATTCAGACTGGCCCCCTTGCATCTGCCGCCCTCATGCCGTCACGGTGGCGACAAGCACTCATAATGGCCCTCTGTCCGGTTGCCCGGCGAGCATGGCCGCACACGGATCGTGGGGATTTCAGACATGACCTTTCATCGCTCGGCCAATCGCACGGCCCGGATTCTGGGCGTCACCGTTTCGGCTCTGGCGCTGATGGCCTGTGCGAGCGGGGGTATGATGCAGGCCGAGCGTCCGGCCGGTGTGCCCGCCAGCCCTGCCGGCAATGCCCCGGCCACCGCGCCCGCCTCGCCCCAGTCCCTGCCGCCCGGCAGCCAGACCTGGACCCAGCAGCGCAGCGACATTCCCGCCGATTCCAGCGTTCGCTTCGGCCAGCTCTCCAACGGCATGCGCTATGCCATCATGCGCAACGCCAGCCCGCCCGGTCAGGCCTCGCTGCGCGTGCGCATCGCGGCGGGCTCGCTGATGGAGGACGACAACCAGCTCGGCCTCGCCCACTTCATCGAGCACATGGCCTTCAACGGCACGACCAACATCCCCGAGGGCGACCTGATCCCGATCCTGGAGCGTCTGGGCCTCGCGTTCGGCCCCGACACCAACGCATTCACGTCCTTCGACCAGACCGTCTATCAGCTCGACCTGCCCAATACGGGTGAGGAGACCGTCAACAACGCCTTCTTCATCCTGCGCGAGATGGTCGGCGAGATGACGCTGGATGCCGGAGCCATCGACCGCGAGCGCGGTATCGTGATCTCGGAGGAGCGCACGCGCGCCACGCCGGGCCTGCGCGCGGTCATGGCCCGCTATGACTTCCTGATGCGCGGCCAGCTCATTCCCCGGCGCTTCCCCATCGGCGATGTCGAGGTGCTGCGCACGGCCCCGCGCGAGGCGTTCGTCTCCTATTACGAGCGCTACTACCGGCCCGAGCGCGCCACCATCGTGGCCGTGGGCGATTTCGACGTCGATGTGATGGAGCAGCATATCCGCCGCACCTTCTCGGACTGGCGCAATGACAATCCCGCAGGCCCCGACCCCGTCATCGGCGACGTGGCAGAGCGCGGGCCGGAAGTCGGCATCTATGTCGAGACCGGCACCCAGCCTTCCATGCAGATCGCCTGGGTCTCTCCGCCTGACCTGAGCCCCGACACCCTGGAAGCGCGGCGTCTGCGCACCATCCGCAATCTCGGCTTCGCGGTGCTGAACCGTCGCTATCAGAACCTGGCGCGCAGCGAGAACCCGCCCTTCACCTCGGCTTCGGGCTTCCGCTCGACCGATCTGAACGCCATCGACACGGTCTCGCTCTACGCCAGCTTCGAGCCCGCCAACTGGCAGCGCGCGCTCGAAGCCATGGAGCAGGAAGCACGCAGGATCACCCAGTTCGGCATCACCGAGGCCGAGTTGCAGCGGGAGATCACCGAAAGCCGTGCCTCGCTCGAGAGTGCCGTGGCCGGGGCCGACACCCGCCGCACGCCCCAGCTTTCCAACCAGATCATCGGCACGGTGAACGACGACCGCGTGTTCACCGCCCCGGCCACCAATCTCGAGATCTTCGAGGCGACGGTCAGCGACCTGACCGCCGAACAGGTGTCGGCCGTGCTGCGCGAGGCGTTCTCCGGTTCGGGTCCGCTGGTGTTCATCACCTCCCCCACGCCCATCGAGGGCGGCGAGGCGGCCGTTCTTGCGGCGCTGAACGCCTCCCGGGCCACTGCGGTGCAGGCGGTGGAGCAGGCCAGCGCCATCGCCTGGCCCTATGGCGACTTCGGTCAGGGCTCGGCCATCGCGTCCAGGACCGAGATCGCGGACCTCGAGACCACCCTGGTGCGCTTCGAGAACGGCGTCACCCTGACCGTCAAGCCGACGGGCTACCGCAACGATCAGGTGCTGGTCTCGGTGCGTGCGGGCCAGGGCTATCTCGCCGTGCCGCGCGATCGCTTCACGCCCCTGTTCGCGCTCAGCAACGTCATGCCCGAGGGCGGGCTTGGACAGCTTACCGCCCAGCAACTGGAGGAGGCCCTGGCCGGCCGGGTCTATGGCGCTTCCGTCACCCCGGGCGAGAGCAGCTATCTGTTCTCGGGCGGCACCCGTCCGCAGGACCTGCGCGTCCAGCTCGAGGTTCTGACCGCCTACCTGACCGATCCCGCCTGGCGCCCGGAGCCGTTCGAGCGGCTGCGGACCGTCTATCGTCAGGCGCTGGGCCAGCTCGATGCCACGCCCTCGGGCGTGTTCAGCCGCGAGAGCGGCGCGCTGCTGCGCTCGGGCGATGCCCGCTTCGCCTTCCCCACCGCCGAACAGATCGCCTCGGCGCGCGTCGAGCAGCTGCGCGATCCGGTCATGACCGATCTGGCGCGCGGGCCCATTGAGGTCATCATCGTCGGTGACGTGGACGTGGACACTGCCATTGCCGAGGTCCAGCGCACCTTCGGCGCCCTGCCCGCCCGCCAGAGCGCGCCCGAGGTGCAGGCGTCGGCACGCGACGTGCGCTTCCCCCAAGGCGTGCTCGAGCCGGTGCAGCTGACCCACAGCGGGCGTGCCGATCAGGCCCTCGGCTATGTGGCCTGGCCCACGGTGGACTCGCGCGAGAACCTCTATGAGGCCCGTGTCGTCAGCCTGCTGGCCGGCGTGATGCGCCTGCGCCTGATCGAGGAACTGCGCGAGGGTCAGGCCGTGACCTATTCGCCCAGCGTCGGCTCGACCGCCTCGTGGAACTTCCCCGGTTACGGCTATCTGTCCGCCTCGATGGAAGCGCCGCCCGAGGCCATGGCCGAGTTCTTCTCGGACGTGGACGACATCGCCGCCCAGCTTGTGAACGAGACCATCACCCTCGACGAGCTTGAGCGCGCGCGCCGTCCCGCCGTCGAGGCCCTGCGCCGCAACATGAACACCAACGAGTACTGGCGCGGCCAGCTCCAGGACCTGCACACCGACGAGACGCGCCTGCACGCCATCCGCAGCGCCGTGGCCGATCTGGAGCGGGTCACGCCCGAGGAAATCCAGCGCGCGGCACGCACCTATCTGGTGCGTGACCGGGCCTGGCGGGCCACGGTAACGCCGCGCAACCGCTGACGAAAAAGCCCCGGCCGGCTGGGCCGGTCGGGGCAAGGTTCGCACTCAGGATCGCCGAACACGTCGACGATGCCTTTGTCTCATGTCGGGGCTGACGTGCACCTGAACGGCGCACTTCATGTGCCGTTCACTCTGGCGGCACGCCGGAGCACACCGTCGTCGCCGATCAGAACACCCGTCCACCCACGCCGCCATCCAGCGTGAGCGATGCGCCGGACGCGATCACACCGCTCTCGATCACGGTCTCCTCGCGCCACAGGGTGATGGTCTCCTCACGCACCATGGTCAGCACCTTGATTCCCGCACCGTAACGGCGCAGCAGCGAGCGCTCGTTGCAGTCGCGCTCGCGGCGCTGGGGGCGGCACTGCAGCAGGCCGCCGGGCGAGTGATAAAGGGCCTCGGCGCGGTTGCACACCAGGGTGTCGCCGCCCGAAAAATCCACCCGTCCATCGTATTCGGCCACCGTAACCTGAAGGTAGGTGCCGGCCAGACAGCGATACAGCTCACCGTCATAGCCATCATGGATGTCGCGGTCAGGGCGCACCTGGGCCGCCGGATGGGGCACGCCGCGCGTGTCGATGCAGAAGGCCTGGATGACCACGCGGCGCGTGCGGCGCACCACTTCGGTGTAGGGCACGCGCACCAGGCGCGCCATGGCGGCGGCCTCGACCGTCAGATTGCTTATGGTGGTCGGATAGGGCTGGTCGACCTGGAAATAGGCCCCGCCTCCACCGCCGACGATCACGGTGCTGCCTGCCGAGGCGCGCGCGCCCGCACGGGCATTGGCGTTGACGTTCACATTGACGTTGATGTTGGCATTGCCGCCGAAACAGCACGGCGGGGGCGGCGGTGCGTGACAGCAGTTGGGCGGCGGCGGAGGCGGCGGAGGCGGCGGCGGCGGGGGCTCGCAGCACGGCGGCGGAGGCGGCGGCGCACAGCACTGCGCATCGGCCTCGGTGGCGCCGAAAATGACGAACAGACCGGCCAGGACCGGTAGCAGGCTCAAGATCCGCAGTCGCATGGGCCGGGACTCCGCGTGGCAATCGGACGGGCCCCTGCAAGTCGCGCGCCGGAACCCTTGATCGACCACTTCGCCCGAAAACCCTTGCGTTTCCGTTGCCACAGTATGCCGCGGGCCAGAAATAGCTGTGCGTACGGTTGTGGCGCGGGCCTTGCGCCATCAGGGGCGAGAGCCTCATCCATGTTTCATCCTGACACACAGACCCTGATCGACCACTGGCACAGCCTGCCTCGCAAGAGCGGGCTGCCGATGCGCGCGCGCTTCGATCCCTCGCGCCTCGGCCCGCTGGTGCCATGGCTTCTGGCGGCGCGCTTCGAGCGCGAGGGCTTTGTGCTGCGCCTGCTGGGCGAGGCCCTGCGCGAGGCCAGCGCCCTGGCACCGGGACAGCGGCTGACGGGCCTGTTTGCCGATGGCGCCGATGCGACAGCGGTCCATGCCAGCGCCATGGAAGCCATCGTGCGCCATCAGCCCATGGTCATTTCCGCTCAAAGCCTGGAGGGCACGCCCGCAGAGCTGTGCCTGCTGCCCTTTCGCAGCGCCAACGAACGACCCGACCGGCTGATTGGTCTGATACGCATGGCCAGCAGCGATGCGCTTGAGGCGCCCCTGCGGCTTCAGTTCATCGAAGCGCGCGCCTGTGAGACTCCGGCGATCCAGGCCCTCAGGCTGGCTGCCATCGACGGCAGGCGACTGGGCTGAGCCCTACAGGGCGCGCAAATCGCGCCCATAGCGCTTCCAGTTCTGCACATAGTGCTCGGCGGACATCTTCAGCATGGCCACGGCCGCATCGTCGAGCGTGCGGATCACCTTGCCCGGTGCGCCGACCACCAGCGAGTTGTCGGGGATTTCCTTGCCCTCGGTGATGATCGCCCCGGCTCCGATGATGCAGTTGCGCCCGATGCGCGCGCGATTGAGCACCACGGCATTGATCCCGATCAGCGAGTTGTCCCCGATGGTGCAGCCGTGCAGCATGACCTTGTGCCCCACCGTCACGCCGCGCCCGATGGTCAGGGGGATGCCCACGTCGGTGTGCAGCACCGAGCCGTCCTGAACATTGCTGTCCTCGCCGATGGTGATGGGATCGTTGTCGCCCCGGATCGTCACCCCGAACCAGACACTGGCGCCCGGCCTGAGAATCACGTCACCTATGACGGTTGCGTTTGGTGCGATCCAGTATTCGCCTTCGGGCGGGAGCTGAGGTTGCTTGTCGCCGAGCGCGTATAAACTCATCAGAACACTTCCTATTCTTTGAATTTCCCGGGTTTAACACTCGGGAAAGGACGCTACCATCAACATGGAGTGGCGATTCGAGAGTCTCTCTCGGGTCTTGCAGCCGGATCATAACCGATCCGGCCATTGCGGAGGTTTACACGGGTGTCGCGTCTCTTGTCGCGCCTGGCGCTTCGGTGCCACGATCCCCGAACCGGCCATCGCCGGGGCCCCTGGTCCCGCCCGGGGCCTCCAGGACCGCTGCCCGAGCCGCCAGGCCCGGCCGTGGTCTCGCAGACCTCCGCGCCCTACCCTCCCCTCTCCTGTGGCGAGTCCTTTCCCGGCCTCGCCTTTTTTATTGCCCGGAGACTTCCATGACCAAGCGTGCGCTCAAGCGTCAGGCTCGTGAAGGCGTGTTCGATCACCACCCTTACAGCGAGGATGCCAAGGTTCGTCGGCTGCCCGTAGATCGCGGCGGCTGGAGCCCGATGGGGGCTCATGGAGATGACCGGGACCAGAGCTATCTCAAGACCCTCAAACCCAAGTCCACCGGTCAGGCCGCGCTGATGGAGGCCATCGACGCCTACAGCCTGGTCATGGCGCTGGGCCCGGCAGGAACGGGCAAGACCTATCTGGCGGTCGCCAAGGCCGTCGAGGCGCTTGAGGCCGGCAAGGTGGGGCGCATCGTGCTCTCGCGCCCCGCCGTGGAGGCCGGAGAGTCCATCGGCTATCTGCCCGGCGACATGGAAGACAAGCTGGCTCCTTACCTGCGCCCGCTCTACGACGCCCTGTCAGACCGGCTGTCCATGAAGCGGGTCAAGCAGCTGCTGGCCGAAGGACTGATCGAGATCGCGCCGGTGGGCTACATGCGCGGGCGCACGCTCAACAACGCCTTCATCGTCGTCGACGAGGCCCAGAACTGCACCTACACCCAGCTCAAGATGCTGCTGACGCGCCTTGGCTGGCACTCGACCATGGTGGTCACGGGCGACCCGGCCCAGTCGGACCTGCTGCCCGAGCTGTCGGGGTTGTCGGACATCGCCGCGCGCCTTGAGGCTGTGCCGGACATCTCGGTGGTGCGACTGGCCGAGGGCGACATCGTGCGCCACCCGCTGGTCGCCAGCATGATCGGGGTGCTCTAGAGCCGCAGGCACGGCCGGGGCGCGCAGGCGTCCCGGCCACTGCCCGCACCACGCGCGCCCGCACCCCCCCGGCGTCACTGGCGTGTCATTTATGGCTGGCCAGCCGTTGAGAAACACGGCTAATCTCGCCGCCGCCCCTGCGTTCGAGGGGCCATGGGCGGGGAATATCCTGATATGACGACCGAGACCGGAGGCATGGAAGCCTTCTACGCTGTCGTGAGCAACGTCAGCGACTTCATCTGGGGCGGCCAGTGGAACGGCGAGACCGTGCTGGTCCTGCCGCCCATGGTGGTGCTGCTTCTGGGCGTGGGCGCCTGGATCATGATCGGGCTGCGTTTCTATCCGATCCTGAAACTGGGCGAAGCCTTCGCGGGTCTGTTCAAGAAGGACAAGGACGGCAAGGGCGAGATCTCGCCGTTCGCGGCCCTGTCCACCGCCCTGTCCGGTCAGGTCGGCACCGGCAACCTTGCGGGTGTGGCCACGGCCCTGACGCTGGGCGGGCCGGGCGCACTGTTCTGGATGTGGATCACGGCCCTGTTCGGCATGGCGCTGGCCTTTGCCGAGGGCTCTCTGGCCATCCGCTATCGCGAGCAGCGTGCGGACGGCACCTTCCAGGGCGGGCCGATGAACTACATCCGCCGGGGGCTGGGCAAGAAGTGGACCTGGCTGGCCGTGCTGTTCTGCGTGGGCACCCTGTTCTCGTCCATCGCCACGGGCAACATGATCCAGGCCAACTCGGTGTCCGTGTCGATCACGGGCATGACGGGCGTGCCGACCTGGGCTGCGGGCCTGCTGGTCGCCCTGGCCGTGTTCATCGTGATCATCGGCGGGATCAAGTCCATCGGCAGCGTGGCCGAAAAGGTCGTGCCCTTCATGGCCGTGGCCTATCTGCTCATGGCCCTGCTGGCGCTGATCCTGAACCTTGAAGACCTGCCGGCCTCGTTTGCCCTGATCTTCAATTCGGCCTTCAACGGCATGGCCGCCACGGGCGGCTTCCTCGGTGCCAGCGTCATGATGGCGATCCGCGCGGGCGTGGCACGCGGCCTGTTCTCCAACGAAGCCGGTCAGGGCTCCACGCCCATGGCACACGCCGTGGCCAAAACCGACGATCCCGCCCGCCAGGGTCGCTTCGCCATGATGGGCACCTTCATCGACACCATCGTGATCTGCACCATGACCGGCCTCGTGCTGCTGACGGTGCAGGGCGCGTTCCCCGCAGGAGGCGGCACGGTCGAGCACGTCTGGAACTCGGACCTGCGCGGATTCGAGATGACGCTGGCGGCCTTCAACACCGCCTTCCCGACCCTGCTGTTCGGCAGCACCAGCATCGGCGGCTTCGTCGCCTCGATCGCGCTGATCATGTTCGTGTTCACGACCCTGCTGACGTGGAGCTATTACGGAGAGAGGGCCGCGACCTATCTGTTCGGCCAGAAGATCGCCATTCCGTGGCGCCTGCTGTGGGTTGTGATGATCTTCGTGGGCGCCTTGCAGGAGGTCGATTTCGTCTGGCGCATGGGTGACATCGCCAATGCCACCATGGCCTTCCCGAACCTGATCGCACTGGCGGTCCTGTCCGGGGTGGTGTTCGCCCTCGCCAAGGGCCACCGCAACGCCGGACGCGATCACGACTAGATCCGCTCCGCGCACAGCATGAGAAACGCCCGCCAGGTGCAGACCCGGCGGGCGTTTTTCATTCAGGCCAGGGGGATGGTCAGAACCGGCGCCGTCCGCTCACGGTCTCGAAGAACAGGCGAAAGTCGCCCATCAGGCTCCACAGCGGATACTTGAACGTCGCGGGCCGGTTCTTCTCGAAGAAGAAATGCCCCACCCAGGCAAAGCCATATCCGATCACCGGCATGGCCAGCAGCCACCACGGGTTCAGCGTCACGATCGCCGCGACCAGCGCCACCAGCACCAGCCCCGTGCCGATCACGTGCAACCGCCGCGAAACCGGGTTGGTGTGCTCGCTCATGTAGAAGGGATAGAACTCGGAGAAGCTCTGATAGCGGCGCTCGGGCGCGCCATCGGGATGGTTCGGGTGCCGCGTGGTCTGGTTCATGCCCGCACAGTGCCCCGGTCCTGCGCACACGGGCAAGAGCAGCTCATCTGGTTATTTTTAATAACTGACTGGTTGACTTTGATGACCAATTCGGCCAGCCTGCGGGAGTCAGAGCTTCAACCCGGAGCATAGCCGTGACTGCTGCCGCCCCCCGCATGATCTTCATCAACCTGCCGGTGCGCGATCTGCCGCGCTCCATTGCCTTCTACGAAGCCACCGGGGCCAGGGTGAACCCCGACTTCACCGACGAGACGGCGGCCTGCATGGTGATCTCGGACACCATCTTCGTCATGCTGCTGACCCACGAAAAGTTCGCCAGCTTCACCTCCCGCCGGATCATCGGGCGCGACAGCGTCGAGGCGCTGCTGTGCCTGTCGTGCCCGTCGAAGCAGGCGGTTCTGGATCAGCTAGAGGCTGCCGTGGCCGCGGGTGGGCGGCCCGATCCCATTGCAGAGCAGGACTATGGCTTCATGTATGGCCGCTCTTACGAAGACCCCGACGGGCACATCTGGGAGGTCATGTGGATGGACCCTGCCGCTGCCGCCGAAGGGCCGCAGGCCATGGCCGAAGCCTGACCCGCAAGGAGCGAGCATCATGCGCGAGAAGATCACCCCGTGCCTGTGGTACGACCACGGCCAGGCCGGCAAGGCGGCGGCTTTCTATGTCTCGCTGGGCCTGCCCGACAGCCGCATCGAGCACATCCACAAGAGCCCCGTCGCCACACCCTCGTCCGCTCCCGGCGACGAGCTGGTGGTCGAGTTCACCCTGGCCGGGCGGCGCTACATGGGCCTGAACGGCGGGCCCAGATTTCCCCACACCGAGGCCGTGTCGTTCCAGATCCTGACAGAGGATCAGGCCGAGACCGATCACCTGTGGGACACCATCATCGGCAACGGCGGTCAGGCCAGCCACTGCGGCTGGTGCAAGGACCGCTGGGGCGTGAACTGGCAGATCACCCCCCGGCGCCTGATGGAGTTCTACGACGATCCTGATCCCGCCCGCCTGCACGCGGCCTTCACGGCCATGATGAGCATGGACCGTATCGACATCGCCGCGCTGGAGGCCGCCGCCGACGCCGCGCGCTGAGGCCCGCTGGCTGGGGCTCCCTAGCCGTCCAGGAACGAGCGCAGCTTGCGCGAGCGCGAGGGGTGCTTGAGCTTGCGCAGCGCCTTGGCCTCGATCTGGCGGATACGCTCGCGCGTCACCGAGAACTGCTGGCCCACTTCCTCAAGCGTATGGTCGGTGTTCATGCCGATGCCAAAGCGCATCCGAAGCACCCGCTCCTCGCGCGGCGTCAGCGAGGCCAGCACGCGGGTGGTTGTCTCGCGCAGGTTCGACTGGATGGCCGCATCAATGGGCAGGACCGCGTTCTTGTCCTCGATGAAGTCGCCCAGATGCGAATCCTCCTCGTCGCCGATGGGCGTTTCTAGGCTGATGGGCTCCTTGGCGATCTTGAGCACCTTGCGCACCTTTTCCAGCGGCATGGCCAGCTTCTCGGCCAGCTCCTCGGGCGTGGGCTCGCGGCCGATCTCGTGCAGCATCTGGCGGCTGGTGCGCACAATCTTGTTGATCGTCTCGATCATGTGCACCGGGATGCGGATGGTGCGGGCCTGATCGGCGATGGAGCGGGTGATGGCCTGACGGATCCACCAGGTGGCATAGGTCGAGAACTTGTAGCCGCGGCGATACTCGAACTTGTCGACGGCCTTCATCAGGCCGATGTTGCCTTCCTGAATGAGATCAAGGAATTGCAGGCCGCGGTTGGTGTATTTCTTGGCGATCGAGATCACCAGGCGAAGGTTGGCCTCGACCATTTCCTTCTTGGCCTGACGCGCCTCGCGCTCGCCCTTCTGGACGGTCTGGACGATGCGGCGATAGTCGTCGATGGGCAGGCCCGCCTCGGTGGCGATGGCGGCCACCTGCTGGCGGATGTCGGCCACCTGGTCGCCCTCGATCTCGACGAACTTGGTCCAGCGCACGCCCATTTCCTTGACCTTCTCGGGCCAGGCGGGGTCCAGCTCCGAGCCAAAATAGGCCTTGAGAAACTCGGGACGCGAGATGCCATAGCTGTCGGCCAGGCGCAGCAGGCGCCCTTCCAGACCGATCAGGCGCTTGTTGATTGCATAGAGCTGCTCGACCAGCGCCTCGATGCGGTTGTTGTTGAGCTTGAGGGTCTTGAGGCGGTCAGAAATGCTCCTGGTCAGGGCCGTATACGCGGCACGGTCCTTGGTGCTGAGATCGCCGCCTTTCAGGCGCGCCTCGACCAGCTTGTCGTTGAGTTTGCGGAAGCTCTCGAAGTCGACCGCGATGGCGTCCAGAATCTCCATCACGCCGTCGCGCAGCTCGGCCTCCATGGCCGAAATCGACAGGCCCGCGCCGTCGTCGAAGTCGTCCTCGTCCTCCTCGCCTTCCTCTCCGCCCTCTTCCTTTTCTTCTTCCGCCGGAGCCTCGCCCTCGCCAGAGCCGCTCTCCTCGGCGTTCTGGCCGCCATATGTCTGGTCGAGGTCGATCACCTCGCGCAGCAGGATGCGGCCCTGGGCCAGCTCGTCGCGCCAGACCATGATCGCCTCGAAGGTGAGCGCGCTCTCGCACAGGCCCGAGATCATGGCGTCGCGGCCCGCCTCGATGCGCTTGGCGATGGCGATCTCGCCCTCGCGCGACAGCAGCTCGACCGCACCCATCTCGCGCAGGTACATTCGCACCGGATCGTCGGTACGGTCATAGGCGGGCTTGGACTCCGCCTCGGTGACGGCCGTTTCCTCGCGAACGGCAACCTCGCCGGGGCCGCCGTCGGCCTCGACGTCCTCGGCCTCGACCACATTGACGCCCATCTCGGACAGCATGGCGAGGGTGTCCTCGATCTGCTCGGAGGTCACCTCCTCGGACGGCAGCACCTTGTTCAGCTCGTCCATGGTGACATAGCCGCGCGTCTTGGCCTGCTTGATGAACTTCTTGACGCCCGCGTCGGTCAGATCGAGCAGGGGGCCGTCGTGTGTGGTTTCGGCTTCCTGCGTATCGGCCTGGCTGCTCATTCACGATCTCCGGCGGGCGCTCTCACCCGCATAGGCCCGGCGGGGCCTGTATATGCCAAGGGCGGCACGCCCATCATCAGGATGCCGCCACGTCCCAAATTGTTCCGGTCTTGATCGCGCGCCTCAGCGCATCACGCTCGCCCACGAGGCCTCGATAGGCTGCAGGATTGATGGCGAAAAGGCCATCTTTCTTGGCAGACTCAATCGCTTCCTCCAACGCCGCCATCCGGGTCAGGGTCTCAAACGCTAGCGACCATCGGGCCCGCGCCTCGGCGAGGGGCACACTCGTGGCCAGGAAGGGCGCGCCGGACCTTGCCGCCGCCTTCTCGACCTCGCGCATGAGCGCATCAAAGCCCGATTGGGCCAGATGGCGACGCAACGCTTCTGTGTCAAGGCCTTGATCGCTCATTCTCAGGGCGACCAGAGCCTGGGCCATGGGCTCGACGCTGGCATCGCCAAAGCCGTGGGCGGCGATCTGCTCCAGATGATCGTCCAGACGCTCGGGATCATCCAGCGCCGCCTGAAGGAGCGCCGCGGCCATGGGCTCCACCGAACGGTTCAGGGCGCGGGCGGCGGCGCGGCCCTCGTCGGTGATCTGGATCGGAGGCACAAGGCCCCCGTCCTTTCGGCGGTAAGCGCCCGTGCGGGGCGGGCGGGCAGCCTGCCCCCCGCCCTGTCCGGCGAACAGCGCATCGAAGCGGCGGTAGAGGTCGAGGCGATACTGTTCGGCCAGATCAGTGTCGGCGATCTTGCGGGCCTGTTCGCGCAGCCTCGCCTTCAGCCCGGCGCGTCGCTCCGGGGTGTCCAGCGGCTCCAGATCGCGCTCCTTGGCGAACAGCACCTCGACCAGCGGGCGGGTGTCGGACAGGGCCTGGCGCAGGGCCGGAGCGCCCGAATCGCGCAGAATGTCGTCCGGATCATTGCCCCCGCCCAGCAGCGCAATGCGGAACGAGCGCCCCGGCTTCAGCAGCGGCAGGGCGCGCTCCACGGTCCGGTAGGCAGCGCGCAGGCCCGCCGCATCGCCATCGAAGCACAGCACCGGCTCGCTGCTGACGCGCCACAGCAGCCCCATCTGGTCTTCGGTCAGCGCCGTACCCAGAGGTGCCACCGCCGGTATGCCGGCCCTCTGGCAGGCGATGGCGTCCATGTAGCCCTCCACCACCGTCAGATGCGCGCTCTCGCCGCCGCGCGCGATCAGCCTGCGCGCCTCGGGCAGGCCATAGAGGGTGCTGCCCTTGTGAAACAGCGGTGTCTCCGGCCCGTTCAGATACTTGGCGCGCTCGTCCGGGTTCATGGCCCGGCCGCCAAAGCTGATCACCCGCTCACGGGCATCCAGGATGGGAAAGATGATCCGGTCGCGAAAACGGTCATAGGGCGAGCCTCCGCCCTCTGGCGCGATCAGCAGCCCGGCCTCGACCAGATCGGCAGGGCGCGCGCCCTTCTGGACCAGCGCGTCCTTGAGGCCCGTGCGCGAAGGCGGGGCATAGCCGATGCGAAACCGGCTCCACTGCTCGTCGGGCAGGCCGCGCCGCCTGAGGGTCTCGCGGGCGCTCTCGCCGAGGCTGCGCCGCAGTTGGGCCTCGAACCATTTGGCCGCCAGTTCCATCCAGTCGATCAGGTCGCTCTGGCGCTCGAAGCGGGCCTGGGCCTGGGGGTCGGGTGCGGGCAGGGCCATGCCGGCCTCGGAGGCCAGCCGCTCCACCGCCTCGACGAAGCTCAGCTTCTGGGTCTCCTGCAGGAAGCTGATGATGTCGCCGTGCTTGCCCGAGCTGAAGTCGTGGAAGAAGCCCTTGTCGTCATTGACGAAGAACGATGGCGACTTTTCCTTGGTGAAGGGCGACAGCCCGACCCACTCGCGCCCCTGTCGCTTGAGCTTCACCGTGCGCCCGATCACATCGGAGGGGCGCAGGCGGGATTTCAGTTCCTCGATGAAGCGTTCGTCAAAGCGCATGGCCTGCTTATAGCCGGGTGAGGCGGGAGATGTCGCGCGCGCAGCAACGCGCCCGGGCAGGTCGTCCGCATTAAGCCTTTGTTTACCATATGGGCAAAACCTTGACTCTATCGCATTGAAATAGCTGACATTTTATCGTCCGAATTCGGAACTACTCACAGGGGCTGTGGATTACTCGTTCCACAAGGGCCGGGAAATGGCCCTGCCCTGCCGCCCGCCTCAGAAAGCTCCGCGTGCGGCGCATAGACGACTGAGGAGCCCGTGACGTGTTCATGCCCGTATCGCGGCCCGCCATCCGGCCCCGGGGGCCTGATGCGGTTGCCACACCCCACAGCCCACGCCTGACCCCCGACACCGCCCGCGCGCTGCACGCGCGCCTGCTGGGCAATGCCAGCGCACGGCGCCTTCGCGGCATCGAGCGGCGCGCGCGCGAGAGGCACGAGGACGCCGAATACTGGCTGGGCGGGGTCGGCTTTGCGGTCAGCAAGGCCCGTGACCTTCGCCTGTCGGGGCATCTGCCTGCCCTACCCTGAGAACTGCCCTGCCGTGAACGCTGTCAGGCGCTCCTGTGGGCGCGCACCGCGTCCATGAAGCGATCGAACAGATACAGGCTGTCGGTCGGCCCCGGCGAGGCTTCGGGGTGATGCTGGACCGAGAATACCGGACGGTCTTTCAGGCGGATGCCGCAGTTGGTGCCGTCAAACAGCGAGACATGGGTTTCCTGAACCGCTTCGGGCAGGCTGTCGCGATCCACCGTGAAGCCGTGGTTCATGGAGACGATCTCCACCTTGCCCGTGGTCAGATCCTTGACCGGATGGTTCGCGCCATGATGGCCCTGGGCCATCTTGACCGTGCGCCCGCCCAGCGCCAGCGCCAGCATCTGGTGGCCGAGACAGATGCCCATGACCGGCTTGCCCGAGTCCACAAGCTTGCGGATTTCAGGAACGGCGTATTGGCCCGTGGCCGCCGGATCGCCCGGCCCGTTCGAGAGCACAATGCCATCGGGATTGCGCGCCAGCACCGATTCGGCGTCCGTGGTGGCGGGCACCACGGTGATCTTCGCCCCCGTCGAGGCCAGGGCCCGCAGGATGTTGCGCTTCACGCCATAGTCCACGACCACGATCTCGGCCTGGGGCTCGCCTGACTGAACATGGCCCTCAGGCCATTGCCACAGCCCTTCGTTCCACTCGAACGGCTGCAGAGTCGAGGCCGCCCTGGCCAGATCCAGCCCTTCCAGCCCGGCCCACTCGCGCGCCCGCGAGATCAGAGCCGGAATATCGAACTGTCCCGTGGCGCTGTGGGCGATCACGCCGTGGGGCGCGCCAGCATCGCGGATGCGTGCAGTCAGGGCGCGTGTGTCGATCCCGGCAAGACCCACGACCTGTCGCCGCTTCATCCACGCATCGAGACTGCCCTGAGCGCGCCAGTTGGCCGGATCGGTGGGCAGGTCGCGAAACACGGCACCGCACGCAGAGGTCTCGGCACCGCCGCCGATCTGCTCCAGGTCTTCGACATTGACCCCGACATTGCCGACGTGCGGGAAGGTGAAGACAAGAATCTGGCTCATGTAGGAGGGGTCGGTCAGGATTTCCTGATAGCCGGTCATGGCGGTGTTGAAGACCACCTCGCCCAGCGCCTCGCCCTCGGCGCCCACGCCAATCCCGGCCATGACGGTGCCGTCAGCCAGAACCAGCACGCCGGTCGTTCCCTCGGGCAGCGAAGTCGTCATGGCCATCCATCCTCACATCGGGCGTCGCGGGCTCATCCGCCAGCAGGCAAACGCGCAAGCAGCTATGGCCAGCCATGGGCGGCGTCAAGCGCGGCTCAGGCTTTAATGTCGGACAGCGGCGCAAAGACGGCATGGGTCGCGCCCGCAGCGGCCGCCGCCTCGCCGCGCTCGGGCGACAGGTGGGCGATCAGCACATGGGGCGCAACCTTGCGGGCCGCCACGATCAGGCGCTCGGCCTCGGCCCAGTCGCCGAGATTTCTGGTGGCCACGCTGGCAAAGTCGAGCGACAGGCAATTGGGCCGCGCCAGCCCCAGCCGCGCAATGCTGGCCAGATCGGGGGCTGCGTGCAGGACAACGCCCCGGCGCTGGGCCTGAATGTGCTCGCACGCATTGACGACGCCCTCGACGCCGATGCCGGGGCCAAGGCCCATGATCTCCACCAGCAGCCTGCCGGGGTCCGCATCGGTCTGGAGCCCGGCGTAAAGCAGCGAAAAGCGCCCGCGCGTGGTCGCCACCGTGCTCCAGAAGGCCGGCAGTATGCCGGCCCCACCGGTGCTGAGATCAAACAGGCCAAGGCCGTGCTTCAGCGTCTCGACGTCGATGCGCTGGAAATCCATGGGCTCCAGCCGGATGCGCTGGTTACCGTGCAGGGCGCTCTCGCCGCCCACGCGGCGCACCGAGCGCGCGATTCGCGTGCCCACCAGACAGCGTCTTTGCAGGTCGAACACCATGGCCGGGCGCAGGGTGATGCTGACCGAGCGGCGCTGGGCGGTCATCAGCGGAAAGGTCAGGCTGCGCGGCGGGGCGTGATGGGCTTCGGACAGATAGTCCGCGATGGCATCGCCCGGACGAAAGTCCAGGGGATCGTTGGGGTCGTAATCGGCGCCGGGCTGGCCGGGCGGAAGGACTGGATAGGGCATGAGACCCTCCCGATGAAGGGACGCCCCCACGGCCCTGAGACTCTGACAGCGCGTGAGAGCGCCACAAAGCCATGATGCGCTCTCATTTCGCAACGCAAGGCTAAGAGATATGGCGAACACACAAGGTGAATCCCGCGGCCCGTGTTGGCGCAGGCGCGCAGCCTCGCTAAACCGCTGCCATGACCATCACCACCCTTGGCCTCGATGCCGACGACACCCTGTGGCACAACGAGACGATCTTTCGCCTGACGCACGACCGCTTTGCCGAACTTCTGTCCGAGCATCACGACCGCGAGCAGATCGAGGCGCGGCTGGAGGCCGTGGAGCGGCGCAACCTGCGGCTTTACGGCTATGGCGTGAAGGGCTTTACCCTGTCGATGATCGAGACGGCGATGGAACTCACCGACGGCGAGGTCTCGCCCGCCGTCATCCGCGAGATTCTGGCCGCCGGGCGCGAGATGCTGGGCCATCCGGTGGAGCCCCTGCCCGGCGTGCGCGAGACGCTGGACCGGCTGTCGGGGCGCTATCGTCTGGTGCTCATCACCAAGGGCGACCTGATGGATCAGGAGCGCAAGCTGGCCGCCTCGGGGCTGGGTGAGCTGTTCTCGGGCGTGGAAATCGTCTCGGAGAAGACACCCGACACCTATGCCAGCGCATTTCGCCGCCACGGCACGGGCGCGCACCAGGCCGCCATGATCGGCAACTCGATGAAATCCGATGTCCTGCCCGCGATTCTGGCCGGGGCGTGGGGCGTGCACATTCCCTATCATGTCACCTGGTCGCACGAGGTGGCCGATGCCCCCGCCGACGAGCCCCGCTTTGCCGCGCTGGACAGCATCAGCGAGGTGCCCCCGTGGGTCGAAGCGCGCAACCGGGGCTGAGCCGCCCCAGTCTCGTCCCTGCCCGGCCTGTTCGGCCCTGTACCTATTCGGCCTTGTGATCGGGGCGCGTCACCTCTAAACGAGCCGCTTGACCGACAATCAGACCCTGCACGCCTGCTGACAGCCCCCCGAGGGGTGCCAGCGGGCCCCAACCCTGCGCGCGAGTGGCATGCCCAAACGGACAGACATCCAATCCATCCTGATCATCGGCGCCGGTCCCATCGTCATCGGTCAGGCGTGCGAGTTCGACTATTCGGGCGTTCAGGCCTGCAAGGCGCTGAAGGCCGAGGGCTATCGCATCATTCTGGTCAACTCGAACCCGGCCACGATCATGACCGATCCGGGCGTGGCCGATGCGACCTACATCGAGCCGATCACGCCGGAGATCGTCGAGAAGATCATCGAGAAGGAGCGCCCCGACGCCCTTCTGCCGACCATGGGCGGCCAGACTGCGCTCAATACCGCCCTGGCGCTGGAGCGTTCGGGCGCGCTGGCCCGCTACGGCGTCGAGATGATCGGTGCGCGCGCCGAGGTCATCGACAAGGCCGAGGATCGCCAGAAGTTCCGCGACGCCATGGACGCCATCGGGCTGGAGAGCCCGCGCTCCCAGGTGGCCCACACCTTCGAGGAGGCCGAGGCGGCGCTGGAGCTGGTGGGCCTGCCTGCCATCATCCGCCCCAGCTTCACCCTTGCGGGCACCGGCGGCGGCATCGCCTACAACGTCGAGGAGTTCCGCGAAATCGTCGAGCGCGGGCTGGACCTGTCGCCCACCACCGAGGTGCTGATCGAGGAATCGGTGCTGGGGTGGAAGGAATACGAAATGGAGGTTGTGCGCGACCGGGCGGACAACTGCATCATCATCTGCTCGATCGAGAACATCGACCCCATGGGCGTGCACACGGGCGATTCCATTACCGTGGCCCCTGCCCTGACCCTGACGGACAAGGAATACCAGCGCATGCGCTCGGCCTCTCTGGCGGTGCTGCGCGAAATCGGCGTCGAGACCGGCGGATCGAACGTGCAGTTCGCGGTCAATCCGCGCGACGGGCGCATGGTCGTGATCGAGATGAACCCGCGGGTCTCGCGCTCGTCGGCCCTGGCGTCCAAGGCCACCGGCTTTCCCATCGCCAAGGTCGCCGCGCGCCTGGCCGTGGGCTACACCCTCGACGAGCTGACCAACGACATCACCCGCGTGACGCCCGCCAGCTTCGAGCCCAGCATCGACTATGTCGTCACCAAGATTCCCCGCTTCGCCTTCGAGAAATATCCCGGCTCAGAGCCCAGCCTGACCACCTCGATGAAGTCGGTCGGCGAGGTCATGGCCATCGGGCGCACCTTCCAGGAGAGCGTGCAGAAGGCCCTGCGCGGTCTCGAGACCGGCCTTGCGGGCTTCGACGAGATCGAGATCGAGGGCATCACCCCCGACAGCAGCGAGCAGGAGCGGCGCGAGGCGACCTTGCGCGCGCTGGGCCTGCCGACGCCTGACCGCCTGCGCGTCATCGCCCAGGCCTTCCGCGAGGGGCTGGGCATCGAGGAGATCGAGGCGGCCTGCGCCTATGAGCCGTGGTTCCTGCGCCAGATCGAGGACATCGTGCGCGAGGAAGCGGCCCTGCGCGAGCAAGGCCTGCCCCGGGGCGATGGTGCTGCGCGCGCCCTGCGCCGGCTCAAGGCCAAGGGCTTTTCCGATGCCCGTCTCGGCCATCTGACCGGACAGAACGAAGCGAGTGTCAGGGCGGCGCGGCGGGGTCTGGGCGTGCGGCCGGTGTTCAAGCGCATCGACACCTGTGCCGCCGAGTTCGCCTCCAGCACCGCCTATATGTATTCGACCTACGAGACCAGCGTGCTGGGCCATGAGCCGCACTGCGAGGCCCAGCCTTCGGAGCGGCGCAAGGCGATCATTCTGGGGGGCGGTCCCAACCGCATCGGGCAGGGCATCGAGTTCGACTACTGCTGCTGCCACGCCGCCTTCGCCTTTGCCGAGGTCGGCATCGAGTCGATCATGGTCAACTGCAACCCCGAAACCGTCTCGACCGACTATGACACCTCCGACCGCCTCTATTTCGAGCCGCTGACAGGCGAGGACGTGCTGGAGCTGATCGACGTCGAGCGCACGCGCGGCGAGCTGCTGGGCGTGGTGGTGCAGTTCGGCGGCCAGACCCCGCTGAAGCTGGCCCATGCGCTGGAGGCTGACGGCGTGCCGATCCTGGGCACCTCAGTCGACTCCATCGACCTGGCCGAGGACCGCGAGCGCTTCCAGCAGATGCTGCACCGCATCGGCCTGACCCAGCCGCCCAACGGCCTGGCCCGCTCTGCCGACGAGGCTGCCGCCATCGCCGATCAGGTCGGCTATCCGGTCGTGCTGCGTCCCTCCTATGTGCTGGGCGGGCGCGGCATGATGATCGTGCACGACCGCGAACAGCTTGAGCGCTATGTCCACGAGGCCGTGCGGGTGTCGGGCGACGATCCGGTGCTGATCGACCATTACCTGAACCGCGCCACCGAGGTGGACGTGGACGCCCTGTGCGACGGCGAGAACGTCTTCGTGGCCGGAGTGCTGGAGCACATCGAGGAGGCGGGCGTGCACTCCGGTGACAGCGCCTGCTCCATGCCGCCTTGGTCCCTGTCCGATGCCGTCATCGCCGAGCTGAAGCGCCAGACCACCGAGATGGCGCGTGCACTCAGGGTGCGCGGCCTGATGAACGTGCAGTTCGCCATCGAGGAGCCGCACTCGGATGCGCCGCGCATCTTCGTGCTCGAGGTCAATCCGCGCGCCAGCCGCACCGTGCCCTTCGTCGCCAAGACCATGGGCGCGCCCATCGCCTCGATCGCCGCGCGCATCATGGCGGGCGAGCCGCTGTCCGCCTTCGAGCTGAGCGAGCGGGCCTATGACCACATCGCGGTCAAGGAAGCGGTGTTCCCCTTCGCGCGCTTTGCCGGTGTCGACACCCTGCTGGGGCCGGAGATGCGCTCCACCGGCGAGGTCATGGGCATCGACTGGCGCCGCGAGGACGAACAGGGCCTCGACGAGGCCTTTGCACGCGCGTTTGCCAAGTCCCAGCTGGGCGGCGGCACGCATCTGCCGACAGAGGGCTGCGCCTTCGTCTCGGTGCGCGATTCCGACAAGCCCTTCATCGCCGAAGCGGTCGCCCTGCTGATGAAACAGGGCTTTTCCATCCTGGCCACGGGCGGCACCCACGAGCATCTCAGGGCACTGGGACTCGATGTCGGCTACATCAAGAAAGTCCAGCAGGGCCGCCCGCACATCGTCGACGCCATGAAGAACGGCGAGGTGCAGCTGGTGTTCAACACCACCGAGGGCAAGCAGTCGATCGCCGACAGCTTCTCGATCCGGCGCACGGCCCTGATGATGAAGATTCCCTACTATACGACGGCTGCCGGGGCTCTGGCCGCCGCCCAGGCCATCGCCGCCATCCGCAGCGACGCGCTCGATGTGCGCGCCATTCAGGACTATGCCCGATGATCACCGTGCACCATCTGGCCGACTCCCGCTCCCAGCGCGTGCTGTGGCTGCTGGAGGAGCTGGCCCTGCCCTATCAGGTGCGCCGCTATGAGCGTGATCCGGCCACCATGCTGGCGCCGCCCGAGCTAAAGGCCGTGCACCCGCTGGGCAAATCGCCGGTGATCGAGCACGAAACGGCGTCCGGCACGATCCGGGTGGCGGAGACCGGGGCCATAGTCGACTATCTGGGCGAGGCCTTCGCCGCCAGCGGTCCCGGCTCGAGCCTGTGGCCCGCTCACGGCACCGAGGCGCACCGCCAGTGCCGCTATTTCACCCACTATGCCGAGGGCTCGGCCATGCCGCCCCTGCTGCTCAAGCTGGTGTTCAGCCAGTTGCCCGTGCGCGCACCGGCCCTGATTCGCCCCGTCGCCGCAGCCATCTCGAAAAAGGCGGGCCACTCGTTCATCGATCCGCAGATCGAAGCCCATGTGCGCTTCTGGGAACAGAGCCTGTCGCACAGCGGCTGGTTCGCCGGAGAAAGCTTCTCGGTCGCCGACATCATGATGAGCTTTCCGCTCGAGGCGGCCAGCACGCGTATCGGCAAGGTGAGCGAGAGCGCACCGATCCGCGATTTTCTCGCACGCATCCATGCCCGCCCCGCCTATGGACGGGCGCTGGCGTCGGGCGGCGACTATGCCTACGCCAAAAGCTGACAGCGGCGCCTGAAAGAGCCCTGACAGCGCCCTCTGACAACGCCGTTATCGCAGCAACCAACTTGCCGGGCCCGCGTTTGGGCCTTCATGCGATCAGAACTCATTCGTCTGTCTGCCGCCGCCCTGGCGGCCCTGGCCCTGCTTCTGGCCTTCATGGCATCAGGTGCGGCACTGGGTTTTGCCGCGCTCGCAGCCCTGTGCGCTGCTGCCCTCGTCTGGCTGGGATGGTCGATGCTGAAATCGGCCTTTTCGCAGTCGCGGAATCGATCAGCTTGAAGTCCGTGCCTTCGCGCCCTATCCTCCCTGCCCGGTCGCAACGCCCCGACCGGACCGGTTGCGTATTGTGTGTCTGAGGGCGAGCAGAAACCTCATCACCTATGGAAAAAGTGCCCATGACCGCCGAGGGTTATCGCGCCCTCGACGAGCAGCTCAAGCATCTCAAGTCCAACGAGCGCCCGAGCGTGATCGCGGCGATCGCGGAGGCGCGCAGCCACGGCGACCTGTCGGAAAACGCCGAGTATCATGCCGCCAAGGAGCGTCAGGGCTGGATCGAAGGTCAAATCGCCGAGATCGAGGACCGCATCAGCCGCGCACAGATCATCGACGTGTCCAAGCTGTCCGGCAGCCAGATCAAGTTCGGTGCCACCGTCACGGTCGTCGATGAGGACACCGAGGAAGAAGGCCGCTACCAGATCGTCGGCGAGCACGAGGCCGATGTGAAGTCGGGCAAGATCTCCGTCACTTCCCCCATTGCCCGCGCCCTGATCGGCAAGGAGCAGGGCGATGTGGTCGAGGTCAACACGCCCGGCGGCGTCAAGGCCTACGAGGTGCTCAAGGTCGAGTGGCTCTAGCGGGCGCACCTCGGCAGGGCGGTGATCGCCCCCTGCTTGTCTGGGCCGTCTCGGACGGCCGCACCGGCATAGAGAATCAGGCGCTCGGTCTGGCCGAGGCCCTTGCCCGGATCACACCGGCCGAGGTGGTGCGCCGCCATGTGCGCTATCAGCCCCTGTTCGAGCGCTGGCCCACCGCGCTGCGCCTCGCGCCCAATGCCATGCTGGCCGAGGGTCTGCCGCGCATCGAGCCACCCTGGCCCGACGTGTGGATCGCCACGGGCCGCGCCAGCCTGCCCTTTTCACTGCGCATGAAGCGATGGTCGGGCGGACGCACGCTCATTGTCCAGACCCAGGATCCGCGCGCGCGGCTGGATCGCTTCGATCTGGTCGTGGCGCCAGAGCACGATGACCTGAGCGGACCTAATGTGTTGTCGATTACCGGTTCGCCCAACCGCATCACGCCAGAGCAGCTCAAGGCCGAGGGCACGCACTGGGCCGAGCGCCTCGACGCCATGCCCGGCCCGCGCATCGCCTGCCTGATCGGCGGTCGCTCGAAAAGCCACGACCTGTCGCCGGAGCGCGCGCGCAGTCTTTCGGCAGAGATCGCCGGGGCGGTTTCAAGCAGCGGCGGCAGCCTGATGCTGACCTTCTCGCGCCGCACTCCCTACGAGGCGCGCGCCATCATCACCGAGGCCCTGTCTCCCCTGCCGGGCATGATCTGGGACGGGAGCGGCGACAATCCCTATTTCGCCTTCCTTGGCCGCGCGGACCATATCCTCGTGACCGAGGACAGCGCCAACATGGCCGCCGAAGCGGCGAGTACGGGCGCGCCGGTGCACATCCTGCGCCTTGAGCGACGCGGCAAGGCCGACAAGTTTGCGCGCCTGCATACCGATCTGGAGCGGCGCGGCATCGCCCGCCCACTCACCCTTCCGCTGGCGCACTGGACCTATGAGCCCCTGCACGAGACCGACCGGGCCGCGCGGGAGGTGCTGCGCCTGATGCTCGAGCGGGCACGCTGACAGGGCTGCCGATTGCACCGCGGGGCGTTTTGCGGCAAAGCCCTGCCTGACAAGAGGGCTGCAAGCCACGGCGGGGATCAGATGCGGAGCCAGCGGCTCAAGAGGGTCATGGACGTGCTCGGGGCCGGTGCTGGCCTGCTCGTGTTCGCGCCTGTGATGCTGGTGGTCGCCGTGCTGATACGGCTGCGGATGGGCAGCCCCGTCCTGTTTCGCCAGACCCGCCCCGGCCTGCACGGCCAGCCCTTCGACATGGTCAAGTTCCGCACCATGCGCCATGGCACGGACGCCAGAGGCAATGTGCTGTCCGATGCCCAGCGCCTGACGCCGCTTGGCCGGTTCCTGCGCGCATCCTCGCTCGATGAGCTGCCCGGCCTGTGGAACGTGCTCAGGGGCGACATGAGCCTGGTTGGCCCGCGCCCGCTGCTGATGGAATATCTGCCGCTCTATTCGCCCTTTCAGGCCCGTAGGCACGAGGCGCGCCCCGGCATCACCGGCTGGGCGCAGGTCAATGGCCGCAATGCCATTTCTTGGGACGAGAAGTTCGCGCTGGATATCTGGTATGTCGACAATCAGAACCTGTGGCTGGACCTGAAGATCATCGGCCTGACCGTGCTGAAAGTGTTTCGCCGCGAGGGCATCTCTGCGCCGGGGGACGTGACCATGCCCCGCTTCACCGGACAGGGCGGCCAGATGGACGACTATCAGAAGCGTGATGCGCTGGAGGGCCAGGGCTGATGGACAGGCAGGCCACGCGAGAGCTGATCGGGGTTTACGGCGCTGCTGGCTGCGGGCGTGGAATCCTGCCCCTGGTGCGCGAACAGAACCGCGATGCAGAGGTCATCTTCATCGACGACGGGCGCGCTGGCGAGACGATCAACGGACATGACTGCGTGGACTGGCAGGGCTTTCTGGCCCGACCTGCCACCTTGCGGCGCGTGTGCCTCGCCATCGCCAACTCACAGGTGCGCGAAAGGCTGGCCCGGACCTGCGATCAGTCCGGCATCGCTCTGGCGGAAGCGCGCGCTGCTAACGTCGTTCAGATGGATGATGTGCAGATCGGTGACGGCGCGTGCCTCTCGCCCTTCGTCACCCTGACCTCGAACATCCGCATCGGGCGGGCCTTCCATGCCAATCTTTATGCCTATGTGGAACACGACTGCCGGGTGGGCGATTTCGTGACCCTCGCGCCGGGTGCCATGATCAATGGCAATGTCACCCTGGGCGATCACGTCTATGTCGGTGCGGGTGCGGTGATCCGTCAGGGGCTGAGCATCGGCGAGGGCGCGATCATCGGCATGGGCGCAGTGATCACGCGCAACGTTCCCGCCGGCGTCACCGTTGTCGGCAATCCGGCCCGCCAGATGGAGCGGCGATCGTGACCATCCGCATCTGGCTGTCGCGCCCGCATATGTCCGGCCACGAGGAGCGCGAGGTGGCCGAGGCCTTCCGCTCCAATTTCGTCGCCCCGCTGGGGCCACAGCTCGACACCTTCGAAGCCGCTGTGCGCGACTATCTGGGCGGCGAGGTTCACTGCGTGGGCCTGTCATCGGGCTCGGCCGCCCTGCATCTGGCGCTCAGGATCGCGGGCGTGGGCCGCGGTGACGAGGTGTGGATCTCGTCCATGACCTTTGCGGGCGGCATATTTCCGGTGAACTATCTGGGCGCGCGCCCGCGCTTCTTCGACCTCTGCGCGCAGAGCTGGACCATCGATACGGCGCGCCTCGCCCATGAGCTGGAACTGGCCAGCCGTGAAGGTCGCCTGCCCAAGGCCATCGTGCCCACCGACCTTTACGGCCAAAGCGTTGACCTGGAGGCGCTGGAGGCCCTGGCAAACCGATACGGCGTGCGTCTAGTGATCGATTCCGCCGAAAGCCTCGGGGCATCGGCGCCGGGCGGGCGGCGCGCGGGCAGCGGCGGGGACGCCGCCATCCTGTCCTTCAATGGCAACAAGATCATCACCACATCGGGCGGCGGGATGCTGGTGACGCGGCACGGGGAATGGGCCGAGCAGGCGCGCTTTCTGGCCACCCAGGCCCGCGATCCGGCACCGCACTACCAGCACTCGACCTTTGGCTACAATTATCGGCTCTCGAACATCTGCGCGGCCATCGGCCTTGGCCAGATGCGCGTGCTGGATGCCCGCGTGGCGCGTCGCCGCGAGATCTTCGTGCGCTATCAGCAGGCCCTGTCCCGCCCCGGCATCGCCTTCATGCCCGAGCCGGACGGCTATCGCTCCACACACTGGCTGAGTGCCATCACCCTCGATCCCGAGGAGCTGGGTGTGGACCGCGAGGCGATCCGCATGCACCTGCTCGGCCTCGGCATCGAGTCACGACCCCTGTGGAAGCCCATGCACATGCAGCCGCTCTACGAGGGCGCGCCCTATCACGGCGAGGGCGTGGACGAGCGGCTGTTCGCCAATGGCCTGTGCCTGCCCTCGGGCAGTGAAATGAGCGACGCCGAGCAGGACGAGGTGATCGCGGCGATCCTCGAGCGGCTTGACGCTGCTGCCTGAGCCTTGCGTCAGCCCCTGGCCGCGCCCGTGACCCACGCCACCCACTGCTGCGCCAGAGCGGCCCTCGCAAAGCGGGCCTCTGCCAGAGCGCGCGCGCGCCGCCCCATCTGCGCCAGAGCGGCCCTGTTTTCCGAGGCTGCGATCAGCGCATCGGCAAATGCCTCGGGATCATCGGGCGGCACCGCATAGCCGCAGCCGCTCTCGGTGATCAGTCCGGCCAGCCAGCCGGGATAGTTGTTCAGCACCGGCAGGCCCGACGCGATGTAGTCGAAGAACTTGTTGGGCGAGGTGCCATAATAGAAGGCCGGCACGTTCCTCAGCACCTGAAGGCCGATGTCCGCACCCGCCAGCAGGCCGTTCAGCCGGGTCTTGGGCACCGGATCGAGGAACAGGACCGTGTCGATGCCCTCCGCTTTCGCCCGTGCCTTCAGCCGGTCCTTCTCGCCGCCCGTGCCGATCAGCACGATGCGGATGTCGTCACGCCTGCGGGCCTGGAGCACGGCCCCGGCGTCCAGCACCGCGCCCAGCCCGTTGGCATTGCCGTGGGTGCCCGAGAACACCGCCAGAAGCTGATCCTCGCCCACGCCCTCGGGCCGCCAGCGCTCGGCCGGGCTGGCAAACAGGTCGAGGTCGCACCCATTGGGCACCATGGCGATGTGCTCTGGCCGCACCCCTCGCCGCTCGATGCCCTGAACGATGCCCGGCGACAGGCCGATCAGGCGATGGGCCGAGCGATAGCTGGCCCACTCCAGGACCGACAGCATGGCCAGAACAAGGGGATTTCGGATCACGCCCATCTCGCGCGGCAGTTCGGGCCACAGGTCGCGCACCTCGAACACGAACCGGCTCCCCTTCAGCCAGCGCGCGACAATGCCCGGAATCCCTGCCGTCAGTGGCGTCGATGTCGCGAAGATCACGTCGGCCCGCTCGCGCAGGGCCACCTCGATGGCCCCGATGGCATAGCGCGCGAACACGCCTGCGCGCTTCAGAAGGCCCATGTGATTGCCGTAGTCGAGATCGAACTCGATGACCTCGATGCCCTCGACCACGCCGCGGCGCTTGCCTTTCACATAGGGGCCATCAAGGCCGGTGCGTGCCTGGGCATAGCGACCGCAGACCATGACAACCTCATGGCCCTCCGCGATCAGGGCGCGCGCCATCTCGTAGGAGCGCGTTCCCGCCGAGCCCTGCGGGGTCGAGAAGTGCTGATGGAAATAGAGAACCCTCACCAAGCCCCTCCCCGCCCGCAATGCATCGGGCTCACAGGCGCGTCAGCTAGCAGATGCCGGGGGCCTGTGCCCACCCCTGATCGGGGGCCAAGCCCGGCAAGGCCGCGTCAGTGATGGCCGGTCATGCCCTTGGCGGGATCGTCCGAGGGGGTTTCGGGATCGACGGCGCGATTGCGCCTGGCATTGCGCATCTTGGCGAACAGGAGGGCCGCGCCCAGCAGAACGGGTCCGCCGATCAGCACGAAACCCCACGGAATGGCCTGAAAACTCTCCACAGCGATCTCCTCGTGGTTGGCTTGTCCTGAAGCCAACCCGCGCCTGCACGTGAGGTTCCGGGGCAATCCGGCGCCCATAGATTTTCCTGTTCATGCGAACAACGCTTATCGATTTTATTTTGACACGCGGCTTGGCTAGGGTGCGCCATCGCTTCCAACCTTCCCGATCAAGAGGACCAGACCATGGACGGAAACTCAGGCGGCTCCCCCCTCAATTGTCCGATGAAGAACCCGGCGGCGCGGCGCGCCCTGACCGGTCGCACCAACCGGGACTGGTGGCCGAACCAGCTTTCGCTCGACATCCTTCACCAGCAGGGCAAGCACGGCGACCCGCTGGAAGCCGACTTCGATTACGTCAAGGCTTTCAAGGCTCTGGACTATGAAGGGCTGAAGCGCGACCTGCACGCCCTGATGACCGACAGCCAGCCCTGGTGGCCGGCCGACTATGGCCACTATGGTCCCTTCTTCATCCGCATGGCCTGGCACGCGGCGGGCACCTATCGCACCGGCGACGGGCGCGGCGGCTCCTCGTCGGGCTCGCAGCGATTCGCGCCCCTGAACAGCTGGCCGGACAACGCCAACCTCGACAAGGCCCGCCGCCTGCTGTGGCCCATCAAGAAGAAGTACGGCCAGAGCATCTCGTGGGCTGACCTGTTCATCCTGACCGGCAACGTCGCCATCGAGTCCATGGGCGGCCCGGTGTTCGGCTTCGGCGGCGGTCGCCGCGACATCTGGGAGCCGGAAAAGGACATCTACTGGGGCACCGAGGAAGAGTGGCTGGGCGAGACCCGCATCGATCCCGAACAGGAAAAGGTGCTGGAAAACCCGCTGGCCGCGATCCAGATGGGCCTGATCTACGTCAATCCCGAAGGCCCCGGCGGCAATCCCGATCCGGTGCAGTCCGGGCGCGACATCCGCGAGACCTTCGCGCGCATGGGCATGAACGATGAGGAGACCGTCGCCCTGACGGCAGGCGGGCACACCTTCGGCAAGTGCCACGGCGCGGGCGATGCCTCCAAGATCGGTGCGGAGCCGGAGGGCGCCGACATCGCCATGCAGGGTCTCGGCTGGCATTCCAGCCACGAAAGCGGCATGGGCGATCACACCATCACCTCGGGCATCGAGGGCGCCTGGACGCCCAATCCGATCCGCTGGGACGGCGACTATTTCCGTATGCTGCTGGACTATGACTACGAGCTGACCACCAGCCCTGCGGGTGCCAAGCAGTGGCAGCCGGTCGGCCAGAAGCCCGAGGATATGGCCCCCGGCGCGCACAGCCCGGACCGGCGCGTACCCACCATCATGACCACCGCCGACATGGCCATGAAGATGGACCCGGAATATCGCAAGATTTCCGAGCGCTTCCGCGACAACCCCGACCAGTTCGCCGACGCCTTCGCCCGCGCCTGGTTCAAGCTGTGCCACCGCGACATGGGCCCCATCGCCCGCTACTTCGGCCCCGAAGTGCCGCGCGAGGAGCTGATCTGGCAAGACCCGATCCCTGCGCGTGACTACGCCCTGATCGACGATGCCGACATCAAGGCCCTCAAGGAGAAGATCGCCGCTTCCGGCCTGTCGGTGGCCGATCTGGTGCGCACCGCCTGGGCCTCGGCCTCGACCTATCGCGGCTCGGACCATCGCGGCGGCGCCAATGGCGCGCGCATCCGCCTCGAGCCCCAGCGCAACTGGGAGGTCAACGAACCGGCCAAGCTGGCGCGCGTGCTCGAGGTCTATGAGGGCATCAAGGCCGACTTCGACGCCTCGGCGTCCGGCGGCAAGAAGGTCTCCATTGCCGACCTGATCGTGCTGGGCGGCAGCGTCGGCATCGAGCAGGCCGCCAGGGCCGCCGGTCACAGCATCGAGGTGCCCTTCACGCCGGGGCGCACCGATGCCAGCCAGGATCAGACCGACGCCGACAGCTTCGACGTGCTCGAGCCCAAGGCCGACGGCTTCCGCAACTATCTTCAGGTGCGCTTCAGCGTGCCGACCGAAGAGATGCTGATCGACCGCGCCCAGCTTCTGGGCCTCAGTGCGCCGCAGATGACCGTTCTGGTCGGTGGCCTGCGCGTGCTGGGCGTCAACCACAACGACTCGAAAGACGGCGTGTTCACCGATCGCCCCGGCCAGCTCACCAACGACTTCTTCGTCAATCTGCTCGACATGGGCACGGCGTGGAAGCAGGTCGACGACAGCAGCGACGAGCTGTTCGTGGGCACCTGCCGCAACACCCACGAGCAGAAGTGGACCGCCACGCGCACCGATCTGGTGTTCGGCTCGAACTCCCAGCTTCGCGCCCTGTCGGAAGTCTATGCCTCTGACGATGCGAAGGAAAAGTTTGTGCGCGACTTCGTCAAGGCCTGGGTGCAGGTCATGGACGCGGACCGCTTCGATCTGGTGCGCGAGGCCCTCGACAAGGCGGCCTGAGCCTTACCGGCACACTGAGCGGCAAGCCCTCCCCTGCCTCGCGCGGGGGAGGGTTTGTCTTATGGGCTGTGACGTCGCATCAATGCGCAGACTCATCACCGCCCCCCGCCCGGAGACTTCATGCGCACCCTCAGAACCCCCGCCCTGATCATGGCCCTCGGCATTAGTGCCCTGCTGGGTGCCTGCGCCTCACCGGCCGCGCGCGCGCCGCTCGCCGAACCGGTGGCCAGCAGCAGCCCGACCACGCCCGAGCAATGGCGCGCGGCCCAGCAGGCCCATCTGGAATGGAACCGCACAAGGGCGGGCTGGCGCACCACCGACAGCGGCCTGCAATACCGGCGCGTGTCACGGGCGATGCCGCGCGGTGTATCCCCAGTGGCCACCGACCGGGTACGGGTGGACTATGAGGGCCAGCTCATCACCGGCACGGTATTCGACAGCTCATTCGCGCGCGGTGAAAGCGCGACCTTCCCGCTTGATCGCGTCATTCGCGGCTGGACCGAAGGGGTGCAGCTGATGCGCGAGGGCGAGACCTTCGAGTTCCTCATTCCGGCCGATCTGGCCTATGGCGATCGCACCATCGGCGATGGCCTGATCCCTGCGGGCTCGGCGCTGCGCTTTCGCGTCAGCCTGCACGAGGTCAATCCGGCGCAGGAGTGAGGCCCCGCGGGGCTCAGGCTCTCAGCGCGCATGAAAAAGGGCCCGGCGCGAACACCGGGCCCCCTTCGATGCCACAAGGCGAGGTCTTACTTGACCTGAACCTTGGCGCCGGCTTCCTCGAGCTTCTTCTTGAGCTCTTCAGCGGCCTGCTTGGAGACGTTCTCGACAACGTTCTGCGGAGCGCCTTCCACCAGATCCTTGGCTTCCTTGAGGCCGAGGTCCGGGCGAGCGCCGCGCACTTCCTTGATGACGTTGATCTTCTTGTCGCCGCCGTCGACGAGCACGACCGTGAACTCGGTCTGCTCTTCACCGGCCGGGGCGGCATCGCCACCGCCAGCGGCAACGCCGGGCATGGCCATGGCCACGGGAGCAGCGGCGGAGACGCCCCACTTCTCTTCCAGCAGCTTGGACAGCTCGGCGGCTTCCAGCACGGTCAGCGAGGACAGGTCTTCAACGATCTTTTCGAGCTTGGACATTGGGTTTTCCTTCGGATGGATTCAGAGGTGTGCAGAGATGACTGTGAGCGATCAGGCCGCGTCCTTGGCAGCGTAGGCGCCAAACACGCGGGCGAGTTGACCCGCCGGAGCCTGAAGCACGCCCGCCACCTTGGTGGCCGGGGCCTGCACGAGGCCGACGATCTTGGCGCGCAGCTCGTCGAGCGAGGGCAGCTTGGAGAGGCTCTCCACGCCCTTGGCATCGAGGACGGTCTCGTCCATCAGCGCGCCGACGATCACGAACTTGTCGTTGTCCTTGGCGAACTGGGAAGTGACCTTGGCGGCCGAAACGGGGTCGGGCGCATAGGCGATGCCGACCGGACCCTTGAACAGGTCCAGCACGGCGTCGCCGCCCTTGCCGTCGAGCGCCTTGAGCGCCAGGCGGTTCTTGACCACCTTGAAGGTGGCACCCTGCTCGCGCAGTCGGCCACGCAGATCAGTCATTTCCGCAACGGTCAGGCCCAGATTGTGAGCCACGACCACGGCGCCGGCCTCGGCGAAGACGCCTTTCAGCGTTTCGATCGACTCGGCTTTTTGTGCGCGGTCCATTGCGGTCTCCGTATGCGGTTTCGACACCGGGACCATCCCGGCATCGGCTGGGCCGAACACACGGCGAGGCGATGCCCCGTCGCGAGCCGACCCGTTTCAACTGTCCGAAGGAAGCGCGATGCCCGGCTGAGGGCGTGGAGCCCGTGGCTTGAGGCGGTCGCGATCATCCCCGTCTCCCCACGGTGTGCGAGGGCTCCCGCACGTTTACGGCTCTGGCGGCCCCAGAGCCCCGAAGTTCTCGGACAGGCGCTTCCCGGCTTTCGCCCGGAAGCATTGAGCAGCGGCCCATACAACAATGTGATCGCCCGCACAACCGCGCGCGCAGATTTCTCTTGCCAGCAGGGGGGACTGGGAGAGCATAGGCGCGTTGAGGGGACCAATCAGATGACGTTCAATACCAGCCCCATGCCCGGAGCCCCACCCGGCTCCATGCCCGCTACGGGTGCGACCGCTGTGGGTGCCACGGGCATGAGCACGGTCAGGCACGCCGAGGCCGCCCTGATGGGCCGCGACCCCGATACCGCCCTGGCCCTGCTGGATCAGGCCGAAGCCACCCAGCCGGGTGTCGAGGTCTGCATGACCCGCGCCGTGGCGTGGCGCATGAAGGGTGACCTGCCCCGGGCCATCGAGGCCCTGTCCAACGCTCTGGCCTTCGAGCCCTACAACTTCGTGGCCCTGCTGACGCGCGGCCTGCTGCGCCACGATGCGGGCCAGCACGCCGAGGCGGCGCTGGATTGCGGTAATGCCCTCAAGATCGCCCCTGCGCCCGAGCGCATCCCCCAGGGCCTGCGGGTTCAGGTCGAGCGTGCCCGCACCATCGTCGATACCTGGCGCGAGGCGCTGCGAGCGCACCTGAAGGCGGCCATCGAGCCACTCAAGGGCGAGTTTCCGAGCCAGCGCTGGGAGAGACTGGACGAGAGCCTCGACATCTATTGCGGGATCAGGCGCGCCTTCGTTCAGGAGCCGCTGCTGTTCACCCTGCCGCGCCTGCCGGCCATTCCCTTCCACGACCGCGACGCCTTTCCCTGGCTCGGCGAACTGGAGGCCGCCACCGACACCATCCGCGCCGAGTGCGAGCGTGCTCTGGAGCAGGCCAGCGAGGCATTCGCGCCCTATATCGCCTATCCGCCCGACGCGCCCGTCAATCAGTGGGGCGAGCTGAACCATTCGCGCCGCTGGAGCAGCTATTTCCTGTGGAACTGCGGCACGCGCCAGGACGAGGCCTGCGCCGCCTGCCCCGAGACCACAGCCCTGCTGGAGCGCCTGCCCATGCAGGACCAGCCCGGTTTTGCACCCACGGCCATGTTCTCAGCCCTGGAGCCGCGCACCCACATTCCCCCGCACACCGGCTCGGCCAACACGCGCCTGCTGGTGCATCTGCCCCTGATCCTGCCGGGGCCTGCGCGCTTTCGCGTGGGCAACGAGGAGCGCACATGGCGCATGGGCGAGGCGTGGGTGTTCGACGACAGCATCGAGCACGAGGCGTGGAACGATGCCGATGCCCTGCGGGTGATCCTGATCTTCGACATCTGGAACCCTCTGCTCAGCGAGGGCGAACGCGCCCTGATCACCGCCATGATGCGCGCGCGCAGCAGCTTTGGCTCGGCCAAGGGTATCTGAGCCCCGCCACGGCCCGCCTGGCGCCCTTGCCTCGGCAGGGCTGATGGCGTATAGCCGCGCGCTTTCCAGGACTGCGGTCCCGGGCACGGAGCGCCAAAGGAGCGGGATCATCCCGCTCGCCGTACCGGGAGCCATCGTCGATGGGCGGACACCCGCCCCCATCGGCGCCGCACTCCGCCAGCGGGAGATGATACCCATGGCTCTTTACGAGCATACGGTCATGACGCGCCAGGACATCAGCGCGCAGCAGGCCGAAGCCCTCAACGACACCATCAAGGCCCTGATCGAGGAAAAAGGCGGCTCCGTCGCCAAGATCGAATACTGGGGTCTGCGCAACCTCACCTATCGCGTGAAGAAGAACCGCAAGGCTCACTATTCGCTGCTGGCGCTCGACGCCCCGGCCGATGCGATCCAGGAGCTGGAGCGTCAGCTGTCCATCAACGAGGACGTGCTGCGCTGGCTGACCGTGCGCGTCGAGGAACTCGACCTCGAACTGTCGCCCCTGCTGGCCCGCCGCGAACGCGGTGAGCGTGGCGAGCGAGGCGAACGCGGCGAGCGCGGCCCGCGCAACGACAGCGACAACGACGATCAGGCTTAGGACAGACACAATGGCTGACAACAGCACCCCCACCCCGGGCGCCCCGGTCGGTTCCGGTCCGGCCCGCCGCCCCTTCTTCCGCCGCCGCAAGGTCTGCCCGTTCTCGGGCGAAGGCGCGCCGAAGATCGACTACAAGGATGTGAAGCTGCTCCAGCGTTACATCTCCGAACGCGGCAAGATCGTGCCCTCGCGCATCACCGCCGTCTCCCAGAAGAAGCAGCGTGAGCTGGCCCGCGCGATCAAGCGCGCCCGCTACCTCGCCCTGCTTCCCTATGTCGTGAAGTGAGGCTCGTGATCCGATGAAGGTTGTTCTGCTCGAACGCGTCGAGAATCTCGGCGGCATCGGTGACGTCGTCCAGGTCAAGGACGGCTTTGCCCGCAACTATCTCCTTCCCCGCTCCAAGGCCCTGCGCGCCACCTCCTCGAACCTCAAGGTGTTCGAGGCCGAGCGTGCCCAGATCGAGGCCCGCAACGAAAAGAACCGCGCCGAGGCGGCCAGGCAGGGCGAGGGTCTGGACGGCAAGACCTATGTGCTGATCCGTCAGGCCGGCGAAACCGGCCAGCTCTACGGCTCGGTCAGCGCGCGCGACATCTCTGACGCCATCCTCGCGGAAGGCGGCAAGGTCGAGCGCTCGCAGGTCTCGCTCGACAAGCCGATCAAGACCCTCGGCGTTCACCCCGTGAAGGTGCGCCTGCACGCCGAGGTCAGCGTGACGGTCAACGTCAACATCGCCCGCTCTGCCGACGAGGCCGAGCGTCAGGCCCGCGGCGAGGACGTCATCGCCTCGCAGTTCGACGAGGAGCGTCAGCTCGCCGCCGAACAGGCCCAGGACATGATCGAGGGCGGTGCCGGTCAGCAGGACGGTTTCGGCGAAACCGACTGATCGCTGCGCACAGGACAAGCGTAGAGGAACGGCGTGGTGCCCCAAGGTGCCGCGCCGTTCTCAATTGCGGCCGCCCCCCAAGCCCCTCACGAAGTTTTTGCTGGATGCACAGCGCCTTGCGTGGCAGCACTGGACGGTGGCCCGTGTCTGTGAGGGGCCGTGATGTTCAGGAGTGAGGGGGGGTATGCGGGCGTTTCTGGTGGCTGCGGGCATGGCGGCGGGGCTGATGCTGGGCGCGGGCCCGGCCTCGGCACAGAACATGAATGTGGCAGACTTCCTCACCCAGGCAGAGCGCGTTCCGCGCGATGCGCGCGCCCTTGCCAGCCCGACGGCCCGGCGCCTGATGAATGAGGTCCAGAGCGGCTTTCGTGCCGTGCGCGAGCGCGAGATCGCGGCCCGCGCAGCCGGTCGCACCCCGCCCACCTGCATGCCCGAGCGCATCCAGCTCAACCCGCAGCAGCTGCTGACGCGCTTTCAGTCGATCCCGCCCGCGCGCCGACGCCAGACCACGGTTCATGCCGCCATCAACGACTGGATGGTCGAGCGTTATCCCTGCCGCGGCTGAAGCATCCACAGTCGACCAATTTTGCTGTGGCTGTTCACGCGTCGGCGTCCTGACCTGGCGCAGGGCTCTGACTAGAGTGAGGGCATGAACGCTCTGACTCCCATCGGCGGCACCGCCCCCGCCAGCCTGCCGCACAACATCGAGGCCGAACAGGCGCTGCTGGGCGCCCTGATGTTCGACAATGCGGTGTTCGAGCGCCTCAGCGACCGGCTGCGCGGCCATCACTTCTATGAGCCTTTTCACCAGCGCCTGTTCAGTCTGATCGAGGAATACGTCCAGAAGGGCCTGCTGGCCGAGCCCGCCATACTCATGGAGCGCTTCAAGGCCGATCCGGCCTTCGAGGAGATCGGCGGCCTGCGCTATCTGGCCGATCTGGTGGACCGGGCACCGCCCGCGGCCAATGCCCCCGACTATGCGCGCGTCATCTATGATCTGGCCCTGCGCCGCGAGCTGATCCGCATCGGCGGCGAGATCATCGTTCAGGCCCCCCAGGCCGAGATCGAGGCCGATACCCAGATCGAGGAGGCCGAGGCCAAGCTCTACAATCTGGCCGAGACGGGCAAGCCGTCGTCGGGCTTCATCCCGTTCTCTGACGCCGTCGCCGCCGCCGTCGAGATGGCAGGCGAGGCCTACAGCCGCGAGGGCAAGCTGGCGGGCCTGTCGACCGGGCTGGACGATCTCGACCGCCAGATCGGCGGCCTGCACAAGTCCGACCTGATCATCCTCGCCGGGCGCCCCTCCATGGGCAAGACCGCCCTGGCCACCAATATCGCCTTCAACATCGCGCGCCGCTATCAGTTCGAGATCGAGCCGGGCGGTGCCCGCAAGGCCAGCGCGGGCGGCGTCGTCGCCTTCTACTCGCTTGAAATGTCCAGCGAACAGCTTGCCATGCGTATCCTTGCCGATGTCTCGGGCATCTCGTCGGACAAGCTGCGCAAGGGCGAGATCAACGCCACCGATTATGGCCGCCTGCGCGAGGCGGCCGCCGAGATTTCCCACGCACCCCTGCACATCGATGCCACCGGCGGTCTGATGCTGTCCAAGCTGGCCGCGCGCGCGCGCCGCCTCAAGCGCCAGCCCCATGGCCTCGACTGCATCATCGTCGACTATCTCCAGCTCGTGACCACCGGCGAGGGCTCGCGCGAGCAGAACCGCGTGCAGGAGGTCTCGGCCATCACCCAGGGGCTCAAGGCGCTGGCCAAGGAGCTGAACGTGCCGGTCATCGCCCTGTCCCAGCTCTCGCGTCAGGTCGAACAGCGCGAGGACAAGCGGCCCCAGCTCTCGGACCTGCGTGAATCGGGCTCCATCGAGCAGGACGCGGACATCGTGATGTTCGTCTATCGGGAGTCCTACTACAAGGGGCGCGCCGAGCCGCGCGAGGGCTCGCCCGAGCACCTTGAGTGGCAGGAGGAGATGGACCGCCTGCGCGGTCAGGCCGAGGTCATCATCGGCAAGCAGCGCCACGGCCCCATCGGCACCGTCAAGCTCTCGTTCGACGAGGACACGACCCGCTTCGGCAATCTGGCCCAGCCCGGCCGCTATGAGGTGCGCTAGGGCATCGGCGCTGCTATGGCGTCTTCATGACGGCTGTTCCTCCCCCGGCCACCGCGCGGCTGGTCGCTGTCCCGCGCCGCGTCCTCACGCCGGATTGACTGGCCTTCGCGCGGCGGTTGTGCGCTCATTATCCCTGCCGCCGTGCAGTGAATGAGGGGAAAGCTCATGAGCAAGGCCGAAGTCATGAGGTGCGCTCTCTCACTTGCCTTGGCCGCCTGTGTCATCTCGCACGCTGGTACCTCGCAGGCACAGCAGCCCTCTCAGGCCAGCCCGTGGGAGCCGGGCGGACCCTTCTATTACGGTGGTCTGACGCGCGAGCAGGCTGAAGAAGCGAACACAGCCTTTCAAGGTCGGATGCGGTTCATCCGCTACGGTGATGCACGCCCGCTGATCCACTTTGCCATGTTTGATATCCGGCATGTTCAAACATCCATCGTGCTCGGATATCGCTTCTTTCAGCATCGTGATGGCGTCACTCATGAAAACTGGGTCATGATGAGAACGGGTTTCTCCCAGGGCGTGGAGTCGGAGCCGCAATGGGCAAGCTCCGACACCTGCCCGCAGATGGCCACGGTCATCGAGAGCTTCCGCAATCTGCCGACACTTGGCCTCGATTTCTTCGGGCCGGGCAGGCGTTGGCCCTTTCCAGTTTCCCGCGGGCTCGTTTACGAGGTCTCGAGCCGTGGCATTATGCAGGCAGATACTCGCTCTCACAGCTGGCATGAGGTGACTTACAGGGGCGCTGACGGGCCACTCCAAGCCTTTGTACATGGCGCAAGACATACGCTGCAGCCATGCTGGAGCCGTGAAATGCCGCCGAGACCCGAAGGGGACGAAGGCTACCTCTGAACCTCGGCGGAACAGCTTTCGGAGAGCCACGAGAGGCGTGTGAGTGGCGAGGGGCGCGATCCCCGAACAGCCCCTGCCGCCGTGCAGTGAATGAGGAGCCGTTTGATGAAAAGCATCCCGCCAGCAGGCCAGACCGGAGCGCTGATCGCCGCGTTCTGTACGCTCTGTCTCGCCAGCGTCTCAATCGCCCAGACCCCCTCATCGCCACCCAGTGTCTGGGAGCCGGGCGGCTCCTATGACTATGGCGGACTGACACGTGAGCAGGCCAACCTGGCGCTCTCGGAGTTTGAAGGTCGCATGCGCGCTATCCGGTATAATGAGCGGACCACTGACATATACCTCGCGAGTTTCAACGCCGATTCCCTGAGTTCCAGCATCTTGCTGGGATACCGTTTCAGCCTGCCGGACGAGGGTGTCCCGGCTGAAGGGTGGGTATTTGCCCTGGCGTCATTCCACCAGGGAGCCGAACAGGCTCAAAGATGGGCCATCAGCACTGAGTGCCCTCAGATCGCTGATGTGGTGGACGCTTTCAGGCAGGTTCCTCGGATCGGCCTCAATGTGTCCGGCCCCGGCAGGGCAGGCCCCATTCCGTCCCAAGGATACGAGAGCTACGAGGTCTTTGCCCGCAGTGTGGCCCAGTTTGAAGATGGCTATCGTAGCCAGCATCAGGTGACCATAGCCGCGCAGGAAGGTCCAATCGCCGAGCTTGTCAGGCAGGCCAAACGCAGTCTGTGGCCGTGCTGGCAGGACCAGATACCCGAACCGCCTCATGGCTCACGGTGGCGGGGACGCGACTGAATCCGTCAAGGAGCTTGATAGCAGTGACAGCCAGACGGGCGCGAGGGGTTCGATCTCCTCCCCGCCCGGCCGCTACGAGGTGCGCTGAGGAACCAGCGCTGCTATGGCGTCTTCATGACGGCTGTTCCTCCCCCGGCCACCGCGCGCCTCGATGTCGATCTGGATGCGCTTGCGGCCAACTATCATGCCCTGAAGGCGCGCGCGGGCGTGCCCGTGCACCCGGTCGTGAAGGCCGACGCCTATGGTCTGGGCGCTGCACCTGTGGCGCGGCGGCTGATGCGCGAGGGGGCGGACACCTTCTTCGTGGCAAGGCTGGGCGGCGGCGTGAAACTGCGCGCCGCCCTCGGGAGCGGGCCGCTGATCTATGTGCTCGACGGCTGTGCGTCCGGTGCGCGCGCGTGCCTGATCGCCCATGACCTGCGTCCCGTTCTGAACAGCCACGAGCAGCTTCGCGCATGGGATGCGGGCGGCCCGTGCGCCATCCAGATCGACACCGGCATGAACCGGCTGGGCTTCGAGGGGGCGGACCTGCCGCGCGAAGTGCCCCATCTTTCCATGGTGCTCAGTCACCTGTCCTGCGCCGACGATCCGGCCGCACCGGGCAACGAGGCCCAGCGCGCCCTGTTCGCGCAGTGCGATGCCCTCTATCCCGGCGTGCCCCGCTCGCTGGCCAACTCGGGCGGGGTGTTTCTCGGCCATGACTATGCGCGAGATGCTGTGCGACCGGGCCTGTCACTCTATGGAATCGAGCCCACCGAACAGCCCGGCACCCTGCTGCGCCCCGTCGCCAGTCTGCACGCGATGATCCTTCAGGTGCGAGAGGTGCGTGCAGGCACACCGGTCGGCTATGGCGGTGCCTGGCGCGCACCACGCGATACCCGCATCGCCACCATTGGCATCGGCTATGCGGACGGCTTTGGCCGAAGCCACTTCCCTGATGGCGCGGTCCATGGCGGCGGGCGCCTGCTGGCGCTGGCGGGGCGCATCTCGATGGACCTGACCGGCATCGACCTGGGCGACACCGCGCTTGAGCCGGGCGACTGGGTAGAGATTTTCGGCAAGGACCGGCGCATCGAGGATGCCGCGCGCGCGGCGGGTACCATCAGCTATGAACTGCTGACAGGCATAGGCCCCAGGGTCGAACGGCGCTATCTGGGCCAGCCCTGATACATCAGTCCTGATACGTCAAAGGGGGTCGCAAGGCCCTCGCACACCCCCTGCGAGCCTGCGCGACTCCTGCTAGGGTCGGGACTCAATCCTGCGTGAGAGTGCCGATGGCCCGCGATGGTGCCCACTATGTCTGTCAGTCGTGCGGCGGCGTGCACGCCAAATGGGCCGGTCAGTGCCCGTCGTGCGGCGCGTGGAACAGCCTCGTCGAGGAGAAACAGTCCCGCCCGCCCGGTGCGCTCAAGCCAGCAAAGGCGCGCGGCGTCATCTTCGAGACCCTCCAGAGCGAGACGCCCGAGCCCGCGCGCATCCTGACCGGCATCGGCGAGTTCGACCGGGTGTGCGGGGGCGGCGTCGTGCCCGGCTCGGCCATACTGCTGGGCGGCGATCCGGGCGTGGGAAAGTCCACCCTGCTGCTCCAGGCCGCCGCCAGCGCCGCGCGGCGCGGTGCGCGCATCGCCTATGTCTCGGGCGAGGAGGCGGTGGAACAGATCCGCTCACGTGCCAGCCGCATGGGCCTGGCCGATGCCCCGGTCAATCTGGCCGCCGCCACAGCGCTGCGCGACATCGTAGCCACCTTGAAGCGCGAGCGCTTCGACATCGTCGTGATCGATTCCATCCAGACCCTGTGGTCCGATGCCCATGAGGCAGGGCCGGGCTCGGTCACCCAGGTGCGCGCCTGTGCGGGCGAGCTGGTGCGCCTTGCCAAGTCGGTCGGCACCGCCGTCATTCTGGTCGGCCACGTCACCAAGGACGGTCAGATCGCCGGGCCGCGCGTGGTCGAGCACATGGTCGATGCCGTGCTCAGCTTCGAGGGCGAGCGCGGCTATCCGTTCCGCATCCTGCGCGGCAACAAGAACCGCTTTGGCGCGACCGACGAGATCGGCGTGTTCGAGATGGGCGATCAGGGCCTTGGCGAGGTCGCCAATCCTTCGGCCCTGTTCCTTGGCGAAGGTGGTGCCCGCGCGCCGGGCTCCGCGGTCTTTGCGGGCATAGAGGGCACGCGCCCGGTTCTGGTCGAGGTGCAGGCCCTGGTCGCACCCTCGGCCTATGGCACACCGCGCCGCGCGGTGGTCGGCTGGGATACCGGGCGGCTGGCCATGGTGCTGGCGGTGCTGGAGGCACGCTGCGGGCTCGGCTTTGGCGACCGCGATGTCTATCTCAACGTGGCCGGGGGTCTGCGCATCAGCGAGCCCGCCGCCGATCTGGCCGCCGCCGCCGCTCTGGTCTCGTCCGTCAGCGAGACGCCCCTGCCCCAGAACTGCGTGGTGTTTGGCGAGATTTCCCTGTCGGGTGACGTGCGCCCGGTCAGCCGGTTCGAGGGGCGTCTGCGCGAGGCGGCCAAGCTGGGCTTCGACCACGCCCTGTGCCCCGTTCTGCCCGGTCGCAAGGGCGCAGAGGCCGTCCCCTCTGGCGGCTTCGGCCTGACTGGCGTATCCCGTCTGGGCGAGGCGGTGGCCCGCATCTCCGAGTCGCGCTTCGAGGGCTCATCATGACCGGCTTCGATCTGTTTGCGGGCGTCGTCATCCTGCTGTCCGCCATGGCAGGGTGGGCACGCGGCGGCCTGCGCGAGCTGGTCACCCTGCTGTCATTCACCCTGGCCGCCATCATCGCCCTGATCGCCCTGCCCCTGACCGGACCGTTGGGGCGCGCGCTGGTGGACCCCGACTGGGCCGGCTCGATCCTTGCGGCGGTCGTGACCTTCCTCGTCATCTATTTCGGCATCCGCATCATCGGCGCGATGATGAGCCGCCGCCTGCGCGATGCGAGGCAGCTCGGCACCGTGGACCGCGTGATGGGTGTGGGCATAGGCGCGGTGCGTGCGCTGGTGCTGCTGGGAGCCATCCATCTGGTGTTTCATGCCGCGACCCCGCCCGAGCGCGTGCCTGCATGGTTCCGCGAGGCCGCCGTCTTCCCGGTCTCTGAGGGTGCGGCGCGGGTGATCCAGCGCATCCTGCCGGGCATCGGGCGCGGCGCAGACACCCTGTCGCCTCATCTGGATCGCTCTGTGCGCGAGGGCTTTGGTGCAGAGCCCGCCACCGCCTCGCCCCAATCCGGCGCTAAGGCGCGCCCCGCACAATGATCCGCCCCCGCATCAATCAAGACCGGTTCTGGAGCTGACCCGCATGGCCCTCGCCCCCGCGAGCGACGTGATCGTCCACCGCACCTTCGAGCGCGATCCCGACGACGACCGCCCGCGGCTGGAGTGCGGCGTGGTCGGTGTCTGGGGCCAGCCTGACGCCTCGGCTGTCGCGGCCCTGGCCCTGCACGCCCTGCAACATCGCGGGCAGGAAGCGTGCGGCATCACCAGCTTTGGCGAGGGGCGCTTTCACAACGAGCGGCACCTGGGCCATGTGGGCGATGCCTTCTCCGGCCCCAACCTGCTGCAAAGACTGCCCGGCAGCTCGGCCATCGGTCACACCCGCTATTCCACGGCAGGCGGGGCGGGGATGCGCAACATCCAGCCCATGTTTGCCGATCTTCGCACCGGCGGCATCGCGCTCGGGCACAACGGCAATCTGACCAACTTCATGGCCCTGCGCGAGATGCTGGTCGAGGAAGGCGCCATCTTCCAGTCCACGTCCGATTCCGAGGTCATTCTCCACCTCATCGCCCACTCGAAGAAACGCAAGATCGTCGATCGCTTCATCGACGCCCTGTCCCAGATCGAGGGCGGCTATGCGCTGGTGGGCCTGACCAACAAGAAGCTGATCGGCGCGCGCGACCCGCTGGGCATTCGGCCTCTGGTGCTCGGCCGCCTCGGCGATGCGTGGGTGCTGGCCTCCGAGACCTGCGCTCTCGACATGATCGGCGCCAAGTTCGAGCGCGACATCCAGCACGGTGAGATCGTCATCATCGACGAGAAGGGCGTGCGCTCGCTGCGCCCCTTCCCCGCCGCACGCGCGCGTCCGTGCGTGTTCGAGTACGTCTACTTCTCGCGCCCCGACAGCGTCGTGAACGGCCGCTCGGTCTATGACGTCAGAAAGCGCATGGGTGCCCAGCTGGCGAGCGAGCACCCGCGTGAAGCCGATGTCATCGTGCCCGTGCCCGATTCCGGCGTGCCCGCCGCACTCGGCTATGCCCAGGCCAGCGGCCTGCCCTTCGAGATGGGCATCATACGCTCGCACTATCTGGGGCGCACCTTCATCCAGCCCAGCCAGGGCGTGCGAGAGCTGGGTGTGCGCATGAAGCACAGCCCGAACCGCGCCGTGCTCAGCGGCAAGCGTGTGGTCCTGATCGACGATTCCATCGTGCGCGGCACCACCTCGGTGAAGCTGGTGCGGGCGGTGCGCGAGGCCGGGGCGGCAGAGGTGCACCTTCTGTCCGCCAGCCCGCCGATCATGTGGCCGGACTTCTACGGCATCGACATGCCCGAGCGCAGCCAGCTTATCGCCGCCAATCATACGCTGGAGGAAATGCGTGCGCGCCTCGAGGTCGACACGCTCGGCTTCCTGTCGGTGGACGGGCTCTATCAGGCCATTGGCGTCGGCCCGCGCAATGCCGCCCTGCCCCAGCTGACCGACCACTATTTCACCGGCGACTATCCGACCCGCCTCATCGATCACGAACGGCGGATGAGCGGCGAGCGCAGCGCCGACAAGCAGCTCTCGCTGCTGGCCAGTGCCTGAACGAGTCCGGGCCTGAGCAAATCCGCGCATGAGCGCCTTCAGCATTGGCCTGAAGGTGCGCCATCGGCTATCGAGGGGCCATGAGTGAGCCCACGCCCGACCAACCTGACCAACCGCGCCCGGATCAGCCCCTGAAGGACCGCATTGCCCTCGTCACGGGGGGCTCGCGCGGCATCGGCCGGGCCTCGGCCCTGGCGCTGGCCAAGGCCGGCGCCCATGTCATCGTCGCGGCCCGCAGTCAGGGCGCGCTGGAAGAGCTGGACGATGCCATTCACGCCGAAACGGGCCGTCATGCCTCTCTGGTGCCCTTCGATCTGGTCGATGGCGGAGCGGTCGACCGGCTGGGCGGCGCGCTGTTCGAGCGCTTCGGAAGGCTGGACATCTGGGTGCACACCATCGCCACGCTAGGCGCCTCGGGCCTGACGCCTGTGGCGCACGCCCAGCCGCGCGAGTTCGCCAAGATCGAGAAGGTCAACTTCACGGGCGTCTATCGCCTGATCCGCTCGCTGGAGCCCCTGCTGCGTGCGTCCGATGCCGGGCGGGTCATTCATTTCACCAGCTCGCTGGCACGCGAGCCGCGGGCTTTCTGGGGTGCCTATGCCGCGACCAAAGCCGCGTCCGAAGCCCTGATGCGCTGCTGGGCCGACGAGATCGAGAATACGCCCATCCGCGTGGCCGTCGTCGATCCCGGCCGCATGCGAACCCAGCTTCGTGCCCAGGCCTATCCGGGCGAGAACCCCGACAAGCTGCCCGACCCGGACGAGATCGCTCCGCTCGTGCTGGATCTGGCCAGCGCATCCAGCCAGCCGCCGCCCGGCATCATCCGCTTTGCCGACTGGCGTGACGGGCCGAAGGTCACCGCCCTGATCTGAGCGTCAGCCTTTGATCAACGCTTGGGCTTGCCCGGCCCACCGGTGCGGATGCGCCCCGAACGCGATACCGAGCGCGCACCGGCGCGCGGAGCGCTGCTGCTTTTCGCCTTGCCGCCAGCCGGGGCCGCCTTGCGGGCACCAGAAGGCTTCTTGGTGCCCACAGCATCCTTGAGCCGGTTTCCGGGCAGGCCCGGTGCGCTGGCCTTGGCCTCTGCGGCCATCTGGGCGCGGGTCTTGCGGCGCGGAGCTGACTTGGCCGGACCCTTGGGCCGCGCGCGCTCTCCCCCTTCCGCATAGGGATTGGCCCCTGACTTGACCGTCAGGCGCATGGGCGTGCCGGGCATGTCGAAGCTCTCGCGCAGCGAGTTGATCAGATAGCGCCGGTAGTGGTCGGGCATCTGTGACGCGCGGCTGGAGAACAGCACGAAGGTCGGGGGGCGCGCCTTGGTCTGGGCCATGTATTTCGGCTTGATGCGCCGCCCGTCCACCGCAGGCGGCGGGTGACGCTGGACCGCCATGGCCAGCCAGTCGTTCAGATCGCGGGTCTTGACCTTCACCGACCATGTGGCGTGAGCCTTGAGGATCGCCGGCATCAGACGCTCGACACCACGCCCGGTCAGGGCCGAGAGCGCCACCAGAGGCGCGCCGCGCACCTGCGGCAGCATGCGCTCGGCGGTCTCGTGCATCTGGCTGAGGCGCGCCTGGGGCTCGGGCTCCATGTCCCACTTGGTGACGCAATAGACCAGCGCGCGGCCCTCGCGCTCGACCAGATCGGCCAGTTGCAGGTCCTGGGTGTCGAAGGCGTTGTCGCGGTCCATGACCAGCACCACCACCTCTGCGAAGGTGATGGCGCGGATGGTGTCGGCCACCGACAGCTTTTCCAGCTTTTCCTGCACACGCGCCTTGCGGCGCATCCCGGCGGTATCGACCAGACGCACGCGCCGCCCGTCGAACTCCCAGTCCACCGAGATGGAATCGCGCGTGATCCCGGCCTCTGGCCCGGTCAGCAGGCGATCCTCGCCGATCAGCCGGTTCACCAGTGTGGACTTGCCCGCGTTGGGCCGACCGATGATGGCCACCCGCACGGGTTTGTCGGCATCGTCGCTGTCCTCGACCTCAAGGCTGTCAGCGTGAGCCACCATGGCGGCATAGAGATCGGCCATGCCCTCGCCGTGCTCGGCCGAGATCGAGACCGGCTCGCCGAAGCCGAGGCCGTGCCCCTCGCCCACGCCCGCCTCTGCCGCCCTGCTCTCGGCCTTGTTGGCCAGAAGTACGACGGGCTTGTCCTGACGGCGCAGCTGCTCGGCAAAGATGCGGTCCAGCGGCGTCACGCCCTCGCGCGCATCGACCATGAACAAGATCAGCTGGGCGTCCTCGATGGCCGCCTCTGTCTGGGCACGCATGCGCGCCTCGAGGCTCTCGTCGGTGACGTCCTCATAGCCCGCCGTGTCGATCAGCGTCAGTTCGAGGTCGCCGATATGACCATCGGCATAGCGCCTGTCGCGCGTGACGCCGGGCCGGTCATCGACCAGCGCAAGGCGCTTGCCCACGAGCCTGTTGAACAGGGTGGACTTGCCCACATTGGGGCGGCCGACGATGGCGACCTTCAGCGCCATGGGTTCTGCCGCCCTCTCGATCTATCGGATGCTGATGAGCTGGCCGTTGTCGGTCAGCACATAGAGCGCGCCGTTGTAGGCGATGGGCGCGATATAGGCGGGCGCACCAAGGTTCAGGGCACCGTTCTCGACGCCGGTCTTGGGATCGAGGCTGATCATCTGGCCGCGCGAGTTCACCAGCAGCAGGCGGTTCGACGCCAGGATGGGGCCCGTCCAGACCGGGCGCTCGGTGCGTGCGCCCACGCCCAGGAAGCCGCCGCGACGACGCTCGCGCCCCTCGTTGAGGTTGCGCACCCAATAGACCTGGCCGTTGGCGCGGTTCACCGTCACCAGCTCACCGGCGGTCGAGACGGCATAAACCACGTCGCCCGCGACCCACGGCGCGCTGGTGCCCGCCAGCGGCAGGCTCCAGGTGGGCGCACCCGTACGCACGTCCATGGCGGCCATGACGCCCGAGTGGCTGATGGCGTAGACCGAACCGCGGAACACGGCCGGGCGCCCCGAGATGTCGCGCAGCTCGGACAGGGCGTTGGTGCGGCTGGTGCGCGAGAGCACCTGGGTCCAGAGCTGCGAGCCGTTGGACGCGCGCAGGGCCACCAGTTCACCCGACGAGAACGGCGCGATCACCGTATCGCCGGTCACGGCGGGGCTGGAGGCACGCATGATGCGGGCGGGCTCGGCGATGGCCTGATAGGACCAGGCCAGCGAACCGTCAGCGCGGTTGTAGGCAAGGATCTGGTTGTCGATGTCCACCACATAGACCCGGTCGCCCGCCACGGTCGGCGCGCCGCGCACGGGCGAGTCGTTGGGCGAGGACCAGACGATTGCACCGCTGGCCGCGTCCAGCGCCACGGTCACGCGATAGCCCGAAGACGCATAGACCCGGTCCCCGGCCACGGCGAGGCCGCCGCCGAACGAGTTGCGGTCACGGGTCTGGGGGCGAATGTTCTGGCGCCACAGGATCGCACCGGACTGCGCATCGACGGCCACCACGGTGGACTCGCCATCCATGACATAGATGCGGCCATCGGAGGCGACCACTGGAGAGGTCACCTGGGTGGTGCGCGAGGCACCCTGACCGATGTTGCGCCGCCAGGCGATCTGCATGTTCTCGCCGCCTGCGACGTGCTCGAGCACCTGATCGGTGTTGCCACCGGGCAGGGGCCAGCTGGTCACCGCACGCGGGGCGGGCAGGAAGAAATCGCGCCCGGCCAGCGAGGGCGTCGGCGTGACGGTCTGGTCAAGCCCGATGATCGATATGCGCTCGCCCGCACTGGCGACGGCGGCGGCCTGATCGCGATTGAAGGGCCACACGTTGCGCACGGTTCCACAGGCCGCAACGCTGGCGGCCAGACCCACGATGGCGAAAACCTTGAGAGTACGGGACATGGCGGTTTCTGTTCCTATTACTCGGCGGGCGGCGCGGTCGGCGCAGCAGCAGCGGCTGGAGCCGCCCCGGCAGATTGGGCAGAGGCATCTCTCATGCGCTCGACAATGTCGGCAATGGCGCTGGCGGTGCCGTTGTCGATCATCAGGCTGAGGGCCTGGGCGCGCTGGCGCACACCGTCGGAGACGTTCTGGCCAAGGGTGAGCTGGGTCAGGATGGGGCGGGCCTGCTCGAGCTGTCCATGCTGGACCAGCAGCAGGGCCAGAGCCTCGTTGGCATAGGCCGCGAAGGGCCGCCCTTCGGCGTTGATGGCGGTGAGGCGCGTGCGGGCCTGATCGAGCGTCTCGGTGTCCATGGCCAGATAGGCCGCCTTCAGGCGGGCCAGGTCGGCGATGTGCGGATCGCGGTGCGCGCGGGCGGCCTCGTCGAACAGTTCCAGGGCACGGGCGGTATCGTCCTGTTGCAGGGCGAGACCCGCCTGCTGCATGAGCGACATGGCGCGATAGGCGCTGGAGCCTGCGTCGGCGGCTTCCTCGAACGCGGCCTGTGCGGCGCTGACATCCTGGGCCTGCAAGGCCTGAAGGCCCCGGTCATAGGCCACGGAAGCGCGCGCGGTGCGCCCATCCTGCCAGTTTCCATAGGCCCAGACGCCAATCACGATCAGCAGGACCAGAACCAGCGCGCCCGCCGCCCACGGCAGCCAGGTCTTCGCCAGCGTTTTCCAGCGTTCGCCACGGAGGCCTTCTTCGACCTCGTCAAAAACATCAACCACGGAAGTGCGCTCCCCGCGCGCGAATAGAGACAATGCGGCGCGACCCTAAAGGTTCGCCCTGCCGCCCGCAACGCGCTCGTGCGGCCTCAGGTCGGCTTTTTCGAGAAGTAAGTCTCGACTTCGGCAGGAAAACGGCGGGCGCGCACATCGCTGGCATAGGCGGCCAGCGCACGCTCCACATCCTCGCGCATGGTGCCGTAGCGGCGCACGAAGCGCGGCGTCCAGTCGAAAAGGCCCAGCATGTCGCTGCTGACAAGGATCTGGCCGTCGCAGGCACTGGACGCCCCGATGCCGATGGTAGGCGCGTCGATGGCCTCGGTGATTTCGCGCGCAAGCGATTCGGCCACACCCTCGACCACCACTGCAAAGGCGCCCGCATCGGCGGTGGCCTCGGCCTCGGCCATCACGCGCAGACGCTCGTCCTCGGTGCGGCCCCTGGCGCGGAAGGCACCGTCGGTCAGCACAGCCTGGGGCCTGAGCCCGACGTGGCCCATCACCGGAATGCCGCGCTGGACCAGATAGGCGATGGTCTCGGGCACGGTCGGGCCGCTCTCGAGCTTAACGGCCTGGGCACCGGTTTCCTTCATGACCCGCGCGCAGTTCTCGTAGGCGATCTCGCGCCCGCCCTCATAAGAGCCGAAGGGCATGTCGATCACCACCATGGCCCTGTGCGCGCCGCGCATGACCGCCTGACCGTGCAGGATCATCATCTCGAGGGTGACGCTGACGGTATTGGGCAGGCCATGGACGACCATTCCGACCGAATCGCCCACCAGCAGCAGGTCGCAGTGCCGGTCCATCAGCGCGGCCATGGGTGCGTCATAGGCCGTCAGGCACACCACCGGCTCACCCCCCTTGCGCGCGCGGATGTCGGGGGCGGTGATGCGCTTTTGGCCGGTCTGCGGGCTCTGGGCCGACATGGAGGAAACTCCCTGGACTGTCAGACGTCGGCCACCATGCGAACGGTGGCCACGACGGCGACCGAGATCAGCAGGGCGGTCGCGACCCAGAAAAGCTGGGCCCCCATCATCACATCCGAGCCAGCATAGGTCGAGAGCGCGTCCAGCAGTGTGCGCCAGACCTCGCCCGTTCCAGTGCCTCCGGTGCTGCCCGTGCTCACGCCCGCAACCCCGGCGGCCTCGCCCACAGCAGGCGCGGCGGAGACCGGATCGGGCACGGCAGACAGAATGGTGGCGGTGCCCGCCTGCACACCCGTCTCGATGGAGGTTTCGACCGCACGCACCGCGCCCGCTCCGGCCCCGCCAAGACTCATGGCCAGGTTGCCGCCGATGGCCTCGCGCACTGCGAACACACCACCGACCAGTCCCGCAGCCCAGATCAGGCCATGACGCAGGGCCGTGGACTGTTTCAGCCTGCCCTCGACACGGCGCACGAAGGCCTCACCGCCCTCCAGGCTGACCGGCTGCTCGAACAGACGGGCGATATAGGCATCGAACTCGTCAGGCCCCGACATCGACAGACCTCCCGGCCGGTTGGCGCGGCGGCTCCAGCCGCGCGCGGAGTTTATCCAGACCACGTTTGACATGGGATTTGACCGTTCCCAGTGGCACATTCAAGGCATCGGCGATCTCGGGATGAGAAAGCCCCGCCCCGTGCGAAAGCGTGACGCAGAGGCGCTCGGCAGGCGTAAGCGTCAGCAGGGCGGCATCGAGGTCCATGCGCACACCGGGGTCCGACGCCACCGGAGTCCCCGGCTCATCATCGTGCAGTAGCGCCAGTTGCCGATCGCGCCCGGCCGCCTGCTGGGCCCTGCGGATATACTGGCGCACCGCGATGCGCCGCAGCCAGGCCCCGAAGGTGCCCTCGCCGCGAAACTCCGCCACCTTGCCGAACGCCGTCAGAAAGGCGTCCTGAGCCGCGTCATCCGCCGCCGCCGGGTCCGCCCCCATGCGACGCAGCAGGGCGCGTACCCCGGCCTGATGCCGACGCACCAGCTCGCCGAACTCGCGACGCCCGCCCGCAGCCGACAGGGCCGCCAGCTCGACATCGTGCATGTCGCTGATGCGTCCGGTGGCAGGCCCGCCCGAGGCGAGTGACTGGTGAAGGCTCATCGAGGGCTCTCCGCGCAGGCTCCTTTCGCCTCAGGCCTTGTTCTTGTTGAAGAAGCTCAGCACGATGAATGCCAGACCGATCATGCCGGGTATGGAGGCAATGCCCAGCAGCGGATAGACCGCATCGCCCTCTTCCATGCCGACGAAATAGCCGAACGCGCCGATACCCAGCGCCACGGCCAGCCAGATGACCCCCGTGCGCAGATCAGACTGGGCTGTGGAGACCTTCTTGCCGCTGCCCTTGAGGGCCTCGATGGCCTCGGGCGGCAGGGGCTGGCCCTTTTCGAGCGCGAGCCGGATGGTCTTGTGGGTCTCCTCGCGGTTCTTCACGCCCGCCCAGATGACGATGCCCACGATGGCGATGGCGACGATGAAGGGTGCCAGCGGCACCAGAATACCGAAGTTCATGAACTGTCTCCCCTGCGTTTCGCTATGGAGCGAACCAGACACCGTGTCCGGCCTCTTGTCCATGAAGAGGCAGCGAGGAGAGCCTGCGGATGCAGGCGGGCGCATGAAATATCGGTAAGGTCAGGAAGACACTGCGCCAGAGGCCCTGGCGCGAACTGCGCAGAGCGTCAGCGGCGGCGACGGCGTGCCTTGATGCGAACGGGCACGGGCCTGGGTGCCATCATGGCCGAGACGCCTGCGGCGATCGAGAGCGCGCCGAGGCCCAGCACCAGTCCTGTCGTCATCAAAGCGATCATCTCAGCACTCCACACCTGCTGGCTCATACGCTGTCGTCTGCCCTAGAAGGTGGTCACAAACCGTGGCTTGCGCAAGAGCCCGCGCCGTCAAGAGCGTGCCTGGCAGGCAGACAGGGACGAAATGTTCTCCTATTGTTCTTGCTGAATCGCGCGCTATGCTCCCCATATAGAGCGGCCGGCCCCACCGCGCCCTCGCCATCACCCCAGACCAAGACCGCCCGACGCATGACCGACTCCCACAGCTTCATCCGCGTTCGCGGCGCGCGCGAGCACAATCTGCGCGACGTGGACATCGACATTCCGCGCGAGAAGCTGGTGGTCATCACGGGCCTGTCGGGTTCGGGCAAGTCCTCGCTGGCGTTCGACACCATCTATGCCGAGGGGCAACGCCGCTATGTCGAGAGCCTTTCGGCCTATGCGCGCCAGTTCCTTGAACTGATGAGCAAGCCGGACGTGGACCTGATCGAGGGCCTCAGCCCGGCTATCTCCATCGAGCAGAAGACGACCTCGAAGAACCCGCGCTCCACCGTCGGCACCGTCACCGAGATCCACGACTACATGCGCCTGCTATGGGCACGGGTGGGCGTGCCCTATTCCCCGGCCACCGGCCTGCCCATCGAAAGCCAGACGGTCAGCCAGATGGTCGACAAGCTGATCGCCCTGCCCGATGGCGAGCGCATCCTGCTGCTGGCGCCCGTGGTCCGGGGCCGCAAGGGCGAATACCGCAAGGAGATCGCCGAGTGGCAGCGCGCGGGCTTCCAGCGCCTCAAGATAGACGGCGAGTTCTATCCCATCGAGGATGCCCCGGCGCTGGACAAGAAGTTCAAGCACGACATCGACATCGTGGTGGATCGCATCGTCACCAAACAGGGGCTGGAGAGCCGCTACGCCGACAGCCTGCAAACCGCGCTGGGCCTGGCCGATGGCCTGGCGGTGGCCGAGTGGGCGGACGCGAAGGACGGCGAGGACGGCCCGCGTCAGATGGTGTTTTCCGAGCGCTTCGCCTGTCCGGTTTCGGGCTTCACCATCTCCGAGATCGAGCCGCGCCTGTTCAGCTTCAACAACCCTTTCGGTGCCTGTCCCGCCTGCGATGGCCTGGGCGTCAAGCTCGCCTTCGATGCCGATCTGGTGGTGCCGGACCGCGACAAGAGCCTGCATCAGGGCGCGGTCGCACCCTGGGCCCGCGGCCCCTCTCCGCTCTACACCCAGACATTGCAGGCACTGGCGCGTCACTACGGCTTCTCGATGGACAAGCCCTGGCGCGACCTGCCCGAGCAGGCGCGCACCGTGGTGCTGGAAGGTTCGCGCGGGGAGAAGATCAAGTTCGTCTATGACGACAATGCGCGCAAATACGAGGTCGCCAAGGCGTTCGAGGGCGTCATGCCCAATCTGGAGCGTCGCTGGCGCGAGACCGACTCGGCCTGGGTGCGCGAGGAACTGGGCCGCTATCAGGCCGAGACGCCCTGCGAGGCGTGCGGGGGCAAGCGCCTCAGGCCCGAGGCCCTGGCGGTCAAGGTCGATGGCGCCGACATCGCCGACATCTCCATGCTGTCCATCTCGCGCGCCTTCCTGTGGTTCTCCTCGCTCGAGGAGCGCCTGACGCCCAAGCAGCTGGAGATCGCGCGGCGCATCCTCAAGGAAATCAACGACCGGCTCAAATTCCTCAACAATGTCGGCCTCGAGTATCTGAACCTGTCGCGCAGCTCGGGCACGCTGTCAGGCGGCGAGAGCCAGCGCATCCGCCTTGCCAGCCAGATCGGCTCGGGCCTGACGGGCGTGCTCTATGTGCTGGACGAGCCCTCCATCGGCCTGCACCAGCGCGACAACAGCCGCCTGCTCGAATCGCTGCGGGGCCTGCGTGACCTGGGCAATACGGTGCTGGTGGTCGAGCATGACGAGGAAGCGATCCTGACCGCCGATCACGTCATCGACATGGGCCCGGCGGCGGGCGTTCATGGCGGGCGGGTGGTGGCACAGGGCTCGCCGGCAGAGGTGCTGGCCCATCCCGACTCCCTGACCGGGCAGTATCTGTCGGGCGCACGCGAGATCGCCCTGCCCGCCGATGGCCGCCGTCCGCGCAACCCGAAGAAGGTGCTGCGCATCCACGGTGCCAGCGGCAACAACCTCAAGTCCGTGACCGGCGAGATCCCCGTCGGGCTGTTGACCTGCATCACCGGCGTGTCGGGCGGGGGCAAGTCCACCTTCACCATCGAGACGCTCTACAAGGCCGCGGCCCGGCGCCTGCACAACGCCTCGGACGCGCCTGCCGCCCATGAGCGCATCGAGGGGCTGGAGCATTTCGACAAGGTCATCGACATCGACCAGTCGCCCATCGGGCGCACGCCCCGCTCCAATCCCGCCACCTACACCGGTGCCTTCGGGCCGATCCGCGACTGGTATGCGGGCCTGCCCGAGGCCAAGGCGCGCGGCTATGGCCCCGGCCGCTTCAGCTTCAACGTCAAGGGCGGACGCTGCGAGGCCTGTCAGGGCGACGGCGTCATCAAGATCGAGATGCACTTCCTGCCCGACGTCTATGTCACCTGCGATGTCTGCAAGGGGCGGCGCTACAACCGCGAGACGCTGGAAATCGTGTTCAAGGGCAAGTCCATCGCCGATGTGCTGGACATGACGGTCGAGGAGGCGGCGCGCTTCTTCAAGGCGGTGCCCTCGATCCGCGACAAGATGCAGACACTGGAGCGCGTGGGCCTCGGCTACATCAAGGTCGGACAGCAGGCGACCACGCTGTCGGGCGGCGAGGCCCAGAGGGTCAAGCTGTCCAAGGAGCTGTCCAAGCGCGCCACCGGCAAGACGCTCTACATTCTCGACGAGCCCACCACGGGCCTGCACTTCGAGGACACGCGCAAGCTGCTCGAGGTGCTCGACGAGCTGGTCGAAGCCGGCAACACCGTGGTGGTGATCGAGCACAACCTCGATGTCATCAAGACCGCCGACTGGATCCTCGACTTCGGGCCCGAGGGCGGTGACGGCGGCGGCGAGATCGTGGCCACGGGCACGCCCGAGGACGTGGCGGCCAACGACGCCAGCTGGACCGGCCGCTATCTGAAGGAAGTGCTGGACCGGGCCAGAGACAGGGCCCGGGCACGGCGCAGCACGCCCGCATCCGATCCCCTGCCTGCAAAAGCGAAAAAGGCCCGCGCCGTCACGCGGGCCTGATCCGTATCAGGGCGCGGGAGCCACGCCCGATGCCACGCTGGCACCCTTCAGATCGACATAGGCCCGCACGAACGGCGTGTACATGATCACGCTGGTCAGCACCGAGATGACGGCCGAAAGCACGAGCCAGGCGATCATCAGGGCCAGCAACTGCGGCGGCAGGGTGGTGAGGTTGAAGCTCTCGGGATCGTTGACTGCGGCCAGAGCCTCGAAGCCCCCGCCAGCAAAGAACATGACCGGCAGGCCGACCATATAGACGAGAATCCACACCACGATCGACATGACGATGGCGATCAGTGCCGTCAGGAACAGCTTCAACACCTGCCCGCGGGTGGCCTTCCACGACTCGAAGATGCGGATGGCGCGATGATCCACCGTCATGGGCACCACGAAGGCAAAGCGAAGCGCCACGTAAACGCCCAGGACCACAAGAGCCAACATCAGGAGCAGGGCAACCACAGCTCCCCCCTGTTCACCGGCCACTAACCCCAGCCCGACACCCGTCAATCCGAGCAGCACGCTCATCACGATCATGCCGATGAAGAAAAGAACCACGAGGGCAATCAGGGCGATCACCACGTTCATTTCGTCCCGCCCGACCTGCAAATAGCCAAACCCCCGCTGCTCGGGCCGCACCACAGCCCGGGTCATGGCGCAGTAGAGGATAGACTGCATCAGGATGCCCAGAGGCATCGCAAGGAGCAGGAAGCCGAAGAAGTTGCCGAAAAACGCGCTCATTTCTTCCATGGACGGCTCGGTGTTGCCCTCAAGGCTTTGTGCGTTGGCCATGAACTCGGACAGGTTGCCGCCCAGCAGGAAAAGCGTGCCCAGGCTGAAAGCCACATAGAGCCCGATCCAGATCAGCACGGCCACGGGCGCGCGGCGCGTGACGCGAAAGCCCTCGAAGGCCGCATCGGTGGGTGAGAACGTCATGAAAGCCCCTCCATCAGAAATGACGTTGATGGGCTCACCTTAGCGACTTGTGCGGTGAATGCACATGACATCGCGCTCATGAAGGCGGGGGTGACGCCTCATCGAGCCGGGACCAGCAACCGGCCAGATAGCCCGCCCACAGCGGCACCTGCACGCCTGCGAATACGGCGGCCCACAAGCCATAGTCGAACAGCCCGCCAAGCCAGCGGCTCTGGCCCGCCGCGCCGACCACCTGCCAGAGCATGAGCCCCAGCAGGGGCGCGCTGGCCAGCACCAGCCCGGCGGCCAGCCTCAGCCCCTGCCCGCGGGCGAATCTCATGACGTCGAGCCCGATCATGCGCCCGCCCTGCACCGTCGCCGGACCGGACAGGGCAAGACGCGCCAGCAGCACCACGAACACGACAACAGCGGCCAGAGCCAGCGCCGCAGCCAGAGCCAGCTTCCAGCCCTCAACGCCCATGGCACCCGGCCCGGCGGCGACGGGCGTGGCGGCCAGCGCCTCCAGATCGAGCCCCGTCGCCCCGAACACGCCAAAGACCATCAGGGCCAGCACGGTGAACATCAGCGCCAGAAAGATGCCGGTCTGGACGAAGGCACCCAGCAGGCGCAGCTCGGGCCGCCCGGCCACCAGCCCCAGAAGCCCCGCAGGCAGAGCGAACCAGAGGCGATAAAGCGCGCCGAAAGCGGCAATCAGGGCCAGCACCTGCACCACCAGCGCGAGGGGCGCCGCACCGGGCAGGCTGGCCGCCTCGGGTACCAGAATGGGCAGCATCAGGCTCGCGCCCGCCAGCAACAGCGCCAGCGGCACCCTCACCCACGCGCGCGGCACGAAGCCCAGTGCGGCGCGAAGGGCGGCCAGAGGCCTGAGGCGTGCGGCGGCACTCACCCGGCGATCTTTCCGAACACGGCCACGCGGTCCATGACCTCGCGCACCTGCCCCAGCAGCTTGAGGCGGTTCTCGCGCTCTGCGGGCACGTCAGAATTGACCATCACCTTGTCGAAGAAGGCGTCGACGGGCGCGCGCAGGTGGGCGAGCGCGGTCATGGCGGCGGCGAAATCCTCGGCCTCCAGCGCCTTGTCGACCGCCGTGCGTGCCGCGCCGACAGCAAAGGCCAGGGCGACCTCCTGCTCGGGCTGGTTCGGCAGGCCGGTCTGGACCATGCCGGTGGGCAGATCCCCCTTCTTTGCCTCGGCCTTGAGGATGTTGGACGCGCGCTTGTAGCCAGCCAGCAGGTTCGCCCCGTCGTCCGTCTCGAGGAAGGCCCCCAGCGCCTCGACGCGCCGCACGATGCGGACCAGATCGTCGTCGCCCAGCGCGAACACCGCATCGACCAGATCGTGCCGCTGACCCTGGTCGCGCAGGAGAACCTTCAGGCGGTCGGCGAAGAAGGCGAGGACATCCCAGCCGAGATCAGTCAACGCAGCTTGGTAGTCAGACCAGCCATGGCCCCACTCGGCTTCCGTCTCGCTGGCGGCGAGTTGCGCCGTCAGCCTGAGGCGGTCAGGTTCGGTCTCGCCCTTCAGGACAATCTCCCTGACTCGACCGGCCGATTCATAGTTCGACAGCTTGGCGTGGCGACGAACTCCAGACAGGTACTCACCTGTGACATAGGCCCAACCCTGAACTCCGAGGCGAAGGCCATTGTCTAAGATCAACCGGATAACCCCTAGCGCCGCGCGGCGCAGGGCGAACGGGTCTTTCGAGCCGGTGGGCTTCTCGTCGATGGCGAAGAAGCCGACCAGGGTGTCGAGCTTGTCTGCCAATGCCACGGCCACGGTGAGCGGCTTGCTGGGCACCGTGTCGCTCGGCCCCTGCGGCCTGTAGTGATCGCGGATGGCATCGGCGATGGCGTCGCCATACTGGGCGCGGGCGTAATAGCCGCCCATGATGCCCTGAAGCTCGGGAAACTCGCCCACCATGCCGCTGGCAAGGTCAGCCTTGGCCAGACGCGCGGCCTGCTCGGCCTGATCGGGGTCCGCACCCACCAGCGGGGCGATCTCGCGCGCCAGCGCCGCGATCCGCTCGACCCGTTCGGCCATGGTGCCCAGCCTGGCGTGGAAGGTGACGCCGGACAGCTTCTTGAGCCAGGCATCGAAGCCCACTTTCCGGTCCTCGTCCCAGAAGAAGCGCGCATCGTTCAGGCGGGCCGAGAGCACGCGAGCATTGCCCTGCGCCAGCGCACGGCCCCCGTCCGACGCCTCGACATTGGCGACCACCACGAAGTGCGGCGCGAGGCGCCCGGTGGCGGGATCGCGCACGGCGAAATACTTCTGGTGCACCTTCATCGACAGGCGCACCACCTCGGGCGGCAGATCGAGGAACTGCGGGTCCATGTCGCCCAGAATGGGCGTGGGCCATTCGGCAAGGCCCGTCACCTCGTCCAGCAGGCCTTCGTCCTCGACCAGTTCCAGCCCGCGCGCGGCACACACGGCGCGCGCCTGTTCAAGGATACGGGCGCGTCGCTCCTCGGCATCGACCAGCACGGCGTTGTCGCGCAGCTGGCGCAGATAATCGTCGAAGCTGCGGATCTTCAGGGGCCGCCCGGTGCCCATGAAGCGGTGCCCCTCGGTGGCGTCGTGGGCCTCGATGCCCTCGATGGCAAAGGGAACCACCTGCCCGTCCAGCAGGCACAGGATACGCCGGATCGGACGCACCCAGCGCAAGGTGCCCGTGCCCCAGCGCATGGACTTGGGCCAGGGAAAGTTGCGGATCACATGGTCCAGCGTCTCGGCCACCACATCGGCGCTGGCCCGGCCCGGCGCATTGATGGTGGCGAAGAACACGCCGTCGCGCTCGACCAGCTGTTCGCGCGCCACGCCGGTCTTGCGCAGAAAGCCCTCCATGGCCTGTTCGGGCGCGCCAACGCGCGGGCCTTTCAGCTCCTCGTTGCGCTCGGGCGTGGCCGTGGGCAGGCCCTCGATCACCAGCGTAAGGCGGCGCGGCCCGGCATGGGTGACAAGGCTGTCCCAGGAAAGGCCCGCAGCCTTGAGGCGCTCGGCCATCATGCGCTCCAGATCGCGCGCGGCCCCCGCCTGCATGCGTGCAGGGATTTCCTCGGACAGGATTTCAAGAAGAAGCTGGGGCATCAGTCTCTGTCATCTCGCACCCACTCGTCGGGCGCACCAGAAAGCCCTTCCCCCTCGATGGGGGAAGGGTTGGGATGGGGGTGAAGTTAAGCCTGTGACGCAGGCGAAACCAGTTCTGCGCGGATGGCCGCCACAACGGAGTCGCGGTCCTCGACGGCCCGACGCGCGGTGAAGCGAATAACGCGGTAGCCCTGGCTCTCAAGCCACCTCGTGCGCGCAGGTCAGCCCAAAGAAGCTTCTCGGCGAGGCTGGGCGCACGGCGCATCCGGCGCGCGCGCGCTATGGCCCCAGTGCGGTGGCGAGGCCTGCCGGGCAGGCTCTCACCCCCATCCCCGCCCCTTCCCCCATCGAGGGGGAAGGGAGCCTGATCACTGCCAGCGCTCACGCCCGCCCCCGCTCCTGCTCGAGCCACTCGCTCGCGCACGCCTTGCACAGATCGCGGATGCGCCCGATGTAGCTCTGGCGCTCGGCCACGGCGATGGCACCGCGCGCATCCATCAGATTGAACAGGTGCGAAGCTTTCAGCACCTGATCATAGGCCGGCAGCACCAGCGCCTGCCCCTGCGGCCCCTTCATCGCCAGCAGGCGCGAGACCTCGGCCACCATGTCCTCGAAGCGGCGCCTGAGGCCCTCGACGTCATAGCCGTGGAAGTTTGCCTCGGACTGCTGGCGCTCGTTCTCAAGGAACACGTCGCCATAGCGCACGCCGTCGTTGTTGAAGCGCAGGTCATAGACGTTGTCGACGCCCTGCACATACATGGCGAGGCGCTCCAGCCCGTAGGTCAGCTCGCCCGAGACCACATCGACCTCGATGCCGCCGACGCCCTGGAAATAGGTGTACTGCGTCACCTCCATGCCGTCGCACCAGACTTCCCAGCCCAGCCCCCACGCGCCCACCGTAGGGTTCTCCCAGTCATCCTCGACAAAGCGGATGTCGTGCAGCTTCGGGTCGATGCCGATGCGCTTGAGGCTGTTGAGGTAAAGCTCCTGCAAGTCGTCCGGGTTCGGCTTCAGGAGCACCTGAAACTGATAGTAGTGCTGCAGACGATTGGGGTTTTCCCCATAGCGACCATCACCGGGGCGGCGCGAGGGCTGGACATAGGCGCACTTCCACGGCCGCGTGCCCAGCGCGCGCAGCACCGTGGCCGGGTGCAGGGTGCCCGCACCCACCTCGATGTCATAAGGCTGCAGGATCGCGCAGCCCTTCTCGCTCCAATAGGCCTGGAGGGTCAGGATCAGGTCCTGAAAGCTCAGGGGTTCGGTGGACTTCGCAGCCAAGATCAGGTCCGCAGTATTGGGAGGGTTGCGCCGCGCGCAAAAAAAGACGGCGGACCATAGGGCCCGCCGCCTTCTGCATCAAGCGGTTGGAGGGGTCTTAGACCATGGGGTCTTCGACCGGCTCCTCGTCGGTGGGCTCATCCACCGGCGGGGTCGTGCTGACGTCAGCGTCGTCCATGGTGGTGGAGGGCGCATAGCCAGCGTCATCGCTCGGGGCGGGATCGCCCGGAGTCCACACAGGCGTGTTGCTGATGGTCTCGTTGACCGCACCGGTGGCATCCACCTCGCGCTCGACCTCGAGGCTGGCGTCGACCTCGGTGGCGGTTTCGGTGTTCAGGGCGGCACCGCCGGTGGCACCCGCTTCCGCTTCAGCCTCGGCTTCGGCCTCGGTGGAAACGCCGACTTCGGCGTCACCCATGGCCGCCATGGAGCTGGCCGGGTTCAGCACGGTATCGATGGCGAACACGGCGCCGTTGCCAGCGCGGATGTCAGCCTGGGTCACGGTAGCGGCGTCGGCACGGATGGTGCCGTCAGCACCGTCGAGCAGGACTTCCGAACCCGCAGCCGTGGCGACCGCACCGCGGCGGTTGACGATCATGTCAGAAGACACGTCGGCGTTGATGACATGATAGAGCAGAAGCTGACGCAGCTCCTGGGCGTTCTCGGGCTGGGTCAGGCGCTCCAGCTCACCGGGAGGCAGGGCCGCGAAGGCATCGTCGGTCGGCGCGAAGATGGTGATGCCCTGCTCCGACTCCAGCACCGAGGTCAGCTGGGCCGCTTCAAGCGCCGTCAGCAGGGTTTCGAAGTTGCCGCTGGCGCGGAGCTGATCCACCACAGTGCCCTCAGCCTGAGCCTGGGTCGCCATGGTGGTGTCCTGAGTCACAGTATCCTGCGCCATGGGGTCGGTGCTCATGTCCTGAGTGTAGTCAGGCGCCGAGGTCGTGGCATCCTGGGGGACATCCTGAGCAAACACCGGGGCGGCCATCAGGGCCACGGCGGCGGTCGCGGTAAGAAGACGGGTACGAAGCATCCGAGTCGTCCTTTCTGTTACGAGGCCTTTTGCTGGCCTCTGATCGGGAGACGGGACGTGGGCCCGCGCTCCTCATGGCCAAGTAACAGCGACGGATACTATGAGTTCCCCCTTGTATGCGTTTTTCCGATCACAGTTTTCATCAAAGAGAACATTCAGTGTCTCGAATAAGGCAACCTTCTGAATTTGCGTAGTGTTGACCGCAATTCTGTCCGAATTGCCCATAAGTCGCCACGCTCAGCTGAGCTGAGTTTTCAGGCACCACCAGTGGGGCGCGCCGTGATTGATCTGCCTACAGGCGCGATCACGGTCGGCCTCGGAGACGTAAAGCCCGAACACGCTGGCCCCAGAGCCGGACATCCGTACGAGGGGTGCCCCCGCCAGCGCATCCATGACCTCTGCTATGGCTGGCTGCAATGCCATGGCCGGTGCTTGCAGGTCGTTTCTCTGCGCGGCCAGCCAGGCAATGAGCGCCTCGGCGCTCTTCAAGGCCGCCGGTTCCGGCGCACCGAAGCGCCAGTCGCGCCGGGTCTCGCTGCGGTCGAAGGCGGCATAGACCGGCCCGGTCGAGCACGGCACGCGCGGGTTCACAATAAGGGCGAAAAGGCGCGGAAAGCCCGCCAGAGGCTTGATCTCATCGCCATGGCCACGAGCGATGAGGGCTTTGCGGTAAAGGCCCATCGGCCCGTCTGCACCGAGGGTTCGGGCCATGGCCGCCAGATCATCATCCGGCATCCGGGGTGCATAGGCATCGCGCAGGTGCGCCAGCAGCACAGCCCCGTCCATCGAACCCCCGCCCAGTCCTGCCGCCACGGGCAGGCGCTTGTCGAGCGTGATGTGCAGCGAGGGCAAATCGACCTGCGCACCAAAAACCGCCAGCGCCCGCTCGACCAGATTCTCGCCCGCGCCCAGATCGGCGGCAAAGGGGCCGGTGACGCGGAATGAGGGCGCGTCGGCCTCGACCACCTCCAGCACGTCTCCGTCATCGGCGAAGGCGACCAGGCTTTCGAGCGGGTGAAAGCCGTCAGGGCCGAGCGGCCCGACATGCAGGCACAGATTGACCTTGGCCGGTGCGATCAGCCGTACGGCGTCGGTTGCGGTCCTGCTCACAGGGGGCTCAGTCGAGGCCTTCGCGCAGCTTGCGCTCGATCTCGGCACTCAGGCTCTCGTCGGGATCGAGGCTGAGGGCCCGGCTCCACTGGAAGGTCGCCTCGCGCCTGCGGCCCACGCGCCAGTAGGCATCGCCCAGATGGTCATTGATGACCGCAGAGCCCGGCTCCAGCGACACGGCCAGCTCCAGCGTCTCGACCGCCTCTTCGTACTGGCCCATGCGATACTGGGCCCAGCCCAGGCTGTCCTGATAGTGGCCGGAGTCAGGATTCGCGGCGACGGCGCGCGCGACCATCTCGGCGCCCTCGTCCACGCGCGTGCCGGTGTCGATCCACAGATAGCCGAGGTTGTTCAGCGTCGGCGCATCGTCGGGCTCGAGCTGCAGTGCCGCCCACAGCTCGGCCTCGGCCTCGGCGTTGCGGCCCAGTTCCTGATAGAGCGAGCCGCGCATGTAACGCACCATCCAGCCCTGATCCTCCATGTTGAGAACCGGACCGTTCATGACCTCGACCGCTTCTTCGTACTGGCCCTCTCCCATCAGGACGCTGGCCAGCATGAGCTGCACAGTGGGATCCTCGGGCAAGGCCGCTGCCGCGCGGCGGATCTCGACCAGAGCCTCGGCAGAGCGCTCCTCGTCGATCAGGTTCATGGCCATCTGCTGACGTGCGGCCGCATAGAGCAGCGGCTCGTCGGGTCTGACCTGGGCCCAGACATCGCGGGCCTGCTGGTTCAGTCCGATGCTGGTGAACAGCTCGCCCAGCAGCAGCAAGCTGGCCTCCTCCGGGGTCAGGCCGTTGGCGAGGCGCAGATAGATGACGGCAAACTCGTTGACCTCCTCGGCCTGGGCGATGGCCGCCGCCGTGGCCAGCCCCATGGCCGCCCCTTCGATCAGGGTGATGGCGGCAGGTGCACTCTGGCCCGTGCTGGCGCGGGCGAATGCGACCTGCAGAGCCAGATCGTCGGCACCCTCGTCGAGCGCCTGCTGATAGAGGGCCAGCGCCTCTGTGCGGCGCCCCCGCCGCTCCAGATATTCGCCGTAGGGCACGCGGAACAGCACCGACAGCGGCGCCGTGGTGGCCAGATCGCGGATCTCGGCCTCGGCTTCGTCGAACCTGCGGCGATGCTCGAGCAGCAGGGCGCGGTGATAGCGGCCGAAGGCGAGGCTCAGGGGATCGAGGGTGGCGGGGGGCTGGGCCAGCGCGCGCTCCCAGTCATTGGCGGCAGCCGCCACCCAGGGCGAGACGAACTGGCCTGCGCGCGCATGGGGAAAGCCGATCGGATTGTCACGCAGCAGCTGGTTGGCACCGCGCGCATCGCCTGCGCCCAGCCTGCGCACCGCCTGGGTCAGCCGCCCTGCCTCGCGGAAAGTGGCCGAGGTTTCGCGTCCGGTGGGCGCCAGGCGTGCGGCCACATCCAGATCGCCGGCAATCAGTGCGGTGGTGAAGGCACGCTCGCGCACGCTGTCGATGTCGGGCGCACCGCCTGCCGCGCGCGCCAGATAGGAGGCACCTGTCTCGGTCGAGCCGAGATTCACCGCCACCCGCCCGGCCAGAAACTGGCCGTAAGGCGATCCCCCTGCCGCCTCGGGGGGCAGCTCCGAGGGCGCGGCGATGCGCGGGCGCGTATCGGCCATGGCGGAGAGCGCGCTCATGCCGAGAGCCGCAAGGGCCGTGAACGTCATCAGGATGGGCACGCGTTTCATGGGCAGGACGCCTTGATGCTGGGCAGAAGAGACAGGTGTCGCGTTACATATTGGGATAATTGGGGCCGCCGCCGCCCTCGGGCGTGGTCCAGACGATGTTCTGGGACGGATCCTTGATGTCGCACGTCTTGCAGTGAACGCAGTTCTGCGCGTTGATCTGAAAGCGCGGGTTCTGCCCGTTCTCGTCGTAGAGCACCTCATAGACCCCTGCGGGGCAATAGAGGCGCGCAGGCTCTCCATAGAGTGGCAGGTTTACCCGGATCGGCACGCTGGGATCGATCAGCTTCAGGTGCGCGGGCTGATCTTCCTCGTGGTTGGTGTTCGAGATGAACACCGAGCTGAGCTTGTCGAAGCTCAGCACCCCGTCAGGCCTGGGATAGGCGATGGGCTTGTGCTTGTCGGCCTGCTCGGTCGAAGCTGCGTCGGTCTTGCCGTGGGACAGCGTGCCCAGTGGTGACCAGCCGTGCATCAGGCGGGTGATCTGCATGTCCACGCCCGCAACCAGCGTGCCGAGCGTGGTGCCAAGGCGCGAGAGCAGCGGCTTGACGTTGCGCACCAGCTTCAGCTCCTGGCGCACATCAGAGGTCTCATAGGCTTCCTGATAGGCGCTCAGCTCGTCGCCCGCGCGCCCCGCGCTGATCGCCTCCCAGGCGGCGTCGGCGGCCATGATGCCGGTGCGCATGGCGTTGTGACTGCCCTTGATGCGCGGCACGTTCACAAAGCCGGCCGAACAGCCGATCAGCGCCCCGCCGGGGAAGGTCAGTTTCGGCACCGACTGGTATCCGCCCTCGGTGATGGCCCGCGCACCGTAAGAGACGCGGGTGCCTCCTTCCAGATGCTCGCTGATGGCCGGATGGTGCTTGAAGCGCTGGAACTCGTCGAAGGGCGACAGGTGCGGGTTGCGATAGTTCAGGTGCACCACGAGGCCCACCGAAACGTAGCCGTCGCCGAAGTGATAGAGCCATGAGCCGCCGCCGGTCTTGTCGTCCAGCGGCCAGCCCAAAGTGTGCTGCACCAGTCCGGGCTGATGGCGGTCGCGCGGGATCTGCCACAGTTCCTTGATGCCGATACCGAACTTCTGCGGATCGCTGCGGGCGCACAGATCGTGGCGGGCCATGATGACCTTGGCCAGAGAGCCGCGCACACCCTCGCCGATCAGCACATATTTGCCGTGGATCTCCATGCCCGGCTGATAGTCGGGCTTGCGCTCGCCCGAGCGGCCGATGCCGAACACGCCCGCGACGACACCCTTCACACGCCCGGACGGCTCGTCGAACACCACTTCGCTGGCGGCCATGCCGGGATAGACCTCGACGCCCAGCGCCTCGGCCTGCTCGGCCAGCCAGCGGCACAGATTGGCCAGCGATCCGGCATAGCAGCCGTGGTTTTTCATGTAGGGCGGCTGGGGCAGCCAGCTGATGTCGAGCGCGCCTTCCGGGCCGAGCACCAAGAAGCGGTCCTTCGTTACCGGCGTGTCCAGCGGCGCGCCGCGCTCGCGCCAGTCGGGGAACAGCGCCTCGAGACCGACAGGATCGATGACCGCGCCGGACAGGATGTGTGCACCGACCTCCGATCCCTTCTCCAGCACCGCAACGCTGACCTCGCCGCCATCGCGTGCAGCGTCCTGCTTCAGGCGGATGGCTGCGGCCAGCCCCGCCGGACCTGCACCGATGATGACGACATCATATTCCATCACCTCGCGCTCGCTGGCGGAGGATTCGGAGGGCGGCGGCAGGGCGTCTTCGGCCGTGGTCATGCTGTTTCGGAATGTCCTGTGGTGATCGGAAGCGACGGCATCCTTTATCAGGAGGTGACGCAAGGGCGGTCAAGGTTTATCCGATCAGCCATGGTGATGAGCAACCCGGGCGATGCGGCGCGCGCCGTCGAGAGCTGGCTGATGTTCTGGCACGATGCCGGAGCGGACGACGCCTATGCCGATGCCCCCGTCGATCGACGTGCACCTCTGGCCCCGGTGCTGCCCCTTCCCGGCCAGCGCGGCGGCATCGCGGCGGCACCTGTGGCCTCGCCCGAAAGAATCACCAGCGCCCCTACGCTTGACGCCGCCGTGGCCGAGGCCCGCCGCATGGCCCGCGAGGCCGCCAGTCTCGATGAGCTGAAAGAAGCCATCGCCGCCTTTGACGGCTGCCCCCTCAAGGGCCAGGGCGCCAGCCAGTCGGTGTTCGCGCGCGGCAATGGCGCAGGCAGACTTCTGGTGATCGGCGAGGCTCCGGGCGCGGACGAGGACCGCACGGGCGAGCCGTTTGCCGGCGAGGCCGGAAAGCTTCTTGATCGCATACTGGCCGCAGCCTCCCTTGAGGGCGAGGCCTTCATCACAAACTCCGTCTTCTGGCGCCCGCCCGGCAATCGCACGCCGTCGCCGGACGAGCAGGCGGTGTGCCTGCCCTTTCTGGAGCGCACGCTGGAGCTGCTGAAGCCTCAGGCGGTGCTGCTTCTGGGGGCGGCGGCGGCGCGTGTAGTGCTGGCCAGTCCCGCGGCCATCACCAGGGTGCGCGGCCAGTGGCACGACTGGCGCCTTGGCGAAGGCGGCGTGAGCGTTCCGGCCATGCCGACTTTCCATCCGGCGTTCCTGCTGCGCCAGCCCCAGGCCAAGCGCGAGGTCTGGGCCGATGTGCTGGCGGTGCGGGCACGCCTTGATGATGCCCAAACTGTGGCATAGGGCTGGCTCGATCCTGTGGAGCATCGCCCAGGCCGTCCCGTTCCGGGACCGGCATAGGCGCGGGCGATTCTTTGAGTTGGGGGACACTGTGACATCACGGCGCGCGCGCAGCATCATTCTGACGGGTCTTGCAGGTGCACTGGCCGCGTGTCTCCTGTCCTCTCCCGTCCTTGCCCAGAGCGGCTTTCCGCGCCTGCCTTCCGCCCTCAGTCCTTCGGACCGTCTGTCTTACACCACCGCCTTCGATGCACTGCGCCGCGGCCAGATCGACCGCGCCCGGGCCGAGGCCAGCCGCCTTCAGGACCACACCTTGCTGGGCAGGCTCGAGTTCGAGCGCCTGTTTCACCCCAGTTACACCGCCAGCTTCGAGGAGCTTTCCGACTGGCTGAACGCCTATGCGGACCTGCCCATGGCCACGCGGGTCTACAACCTCGCCATGCGCCGCAGGCCAGAGGGCGCGCCCGAGCCGCGCCGTCCCGGCGGCACGCCCCTGCTGCGGACCTGGGCCGACATCAATGCCGCTTCGCCCGAGCAGGCCATGCCCGAGCCGCCCGGCCCGCGCGATGCACGCATGGCGCTGAACGACGGCGATCTGGACCGCGCCTTCATGCTAGGCTCGCTGACCGCCGACTGGTGGGTCGCGGGACTGGCCGCATGGCGCCAGCGCAACTATGCCGAGGCCCTCAACGCTTTCGAGCGCGTGGCCACCGACCCCACTCAGGACATATGGGTGCGCTCCGGCGGTGCCTACTGGACCGCGCGGGCCTTGCAGCAGCTCGGACAGGGCGAGCGCGAGACCGAGTTCCTGCGCCTGGCCGCGCGTTGGCCCGCCACCTTCTATGGCCAGATCGCCCTGCATCGCCTCGGCGAGACGCCGGTGATCGAAAATCTCGGCCCCACCTCCTATGCCGACATCCTCGCCGCCGAGGATCGCTCGCGCGCCGCCGTCAGCCTGCCACCCGACCTCGATTACGACGCGCTGGAAGTGTTCGTGCGCGATGATGCGCGCGCGCGGCGCGTGGTGGCCTATGTCGAGCTGGACGATCTGGCCGAGGCCCGCGAGGAACTTCGCCTCGGCCTTCGCAACGCGGAAACCGCCCCTGCCCGCGAGATGTGGCGCCAGCTTGCCGAGGCGCTTGGCCCGCGCGTGACCGGCAATGCCACGGGCCGCATCCGTGCCGGCGACTATCCGGTGCCCCTGCTGGAGCCCGATGGCGGCTTCACCGTCGAGCGCGCGCTCGTCTATGCCATAGTGCGCAAGGAAAGCCGGTTCGACCCCTCCGCGCGCAGCCATGCGGGGGCCTATGGCATCATGCAGGTGCTGCCCACCACCGCCGCCGAGATCACGGGCGATGTGGGTCTGGCGCGCAATCCCGAGCGCCTGCTTGACCCGGCGACCAGCCTGCGCGTGGGCCAGATCTATCTGCAAAGGATGCTTCAGCTTCCCAGCTTCGAGGGCGACATCCTGCGCGCCATAGTCAGCTACAACGGCGGGCCGGGCCGGGTGATCTCCACGCTGCGCCAGCTTGATGCCGATGCCGATGCCCTTCTCATCATCGAGAGCATACCGGTGGCCGAGACACGCCAGTATGTCGAGGAGGTCATGGCGGCCTACTGGATCTATCAGCGCATCTTCGGCGGCCCGCTGAACACGCTCGATGCCATCGCCAGCGGCGCGCGCACCGTGCCGCTCAGCCTCGACTACCGCCCGCCCGAGCCCGCGCCCGTGCTGGCAGACAGCGCCGGTGCACCCGCCGAGGGCACACCCTAGTCGCCACCGCCGTCGCCGCCCCCTGCCGCGTCACCGGCTTCGGAGGGACCGCTCGCAGGCCTGTCCCCGCTCTCGTCCCGGGGTGAGACCGAGGATGTATCGCCCCCGCCCGCGACACTGCCCCCGCGCGCCTTTTTCTTTCCGCTGCCCAGAGTCAGCATCAAGCCCAGCGACGCCCCGAAGATCAGGCCCAGCCCCACACCGATGGCGATGTCGTCCAGCGCCACGCCCAGCGCCGCACCGATCGCCAGTCCCACGGCAATGCCGAGGGGAAGCCCAATGGCGGATGACGCCTTGCGCGAGGCGTCTGCATCTCGCCCGGCCTGGTCGCTATCTTGTGCATTCATTGACGCAACCTCCTTCGCAAGCGGTGATGTTTGAGCCTATCTAGGGTTCATGACAAACGCTTCTGCCTCCCCCCGTAAAGTCCGCGTCGCCATCATCGGTTCTGGCCCGGCGGGCTGGACGGCCGCCATCTATGCCGCGCGCGCCATGCTCAATCCGGTGGTCATTGCCGGCATGCAGCCGGGCGGGCAGATGACCATCACCACCGATGTCGAGAACTATCCCGGCTTTGCCGAGGTCATTCAGGGCCCGTGGCTGATGGAGCAGATGCGCGCCCAGGCCGAGCACGTCGGCACCGAGATCATCCACGATCTGGTCACGCGCGCTGACCTGTCCTCGCGCCCTTTCCGCCTCGAGCTGGATGGCGGCGAGACCCTGCTGGCCGAAACGCTGATCATCTCGACCGGTGCCCAGGCCAAGTGGCTGGGCCTGCCTTCAGAACAGCACTTCAAGGGTTTCGGCGTGTCGGCCTGCGCCACCTGCGACGGCTTTTTCTATCGCGACAAATCCGTGGTGGTGGTCGGCGGGGGCAACACGGCGGTAGAAGAAGCGCTGTTCCTCACCAACTTCGCCGCCAAGGTCACCCTGGTGCACCGGCGCGATACCCTGCGGGCCGAAAAGATCCTGCAGGAGCGGCTGTTCGATCACCCCAAGGTCGAAGTGGTCTGGAACCACGAGATCGACGAGGTGCTGGGCACGGACATGCCGCGCGGCGTGACGGGCCTTCGCCTGCGCCATGTCGAGACGGGGGCGCAGCGCGAGGTGTCGTGCGACGGTTTCTTCGTGGCCATCGGCCATGCCCCCGCATCAGAACTGTTCGTCGGTCAGCTCGAAACCAATGACTCTGGCTATCTTCGGGTCGTGCCGGGCACCCCGAAGACTGCCATCGAGGGAGTCTATGCGGCCGGGGACGTAACCGATGATGTCTATCGCCAGGCGGTCACGGCTGCGGGCATGGGCTGCATGGCCGCTCTCGAGGCGGTGCGTTTCCTGGCCGAGAAGGACCATGCCGCCAAGGGCGACCCCCTGCCCGCCTCGGAAGCCGAGAAGATCGGAACCTGGTAGTCCGCGGGGCCGGGTCTCGCCTGCCTGCCTTCAGCGGGTGTGATGCCTGTTCGGCTCAGTTGAACAGGCGCAGGGCCGGAGGCGCAGGCAGATCGTTGATGCCCTCGCGCCGGGCCAGGGCAAAGGCGACTGCGCGGCTGACCAGCCGGTCGTCGATGGGCTTGCCCATGACCCCGATGACGCCGCTCACGCCTTCGCGCACCATGCCGGGATTGCCGGTCAGGAACATGACGGTGACGCCGTGCTCCTGCGCCAGCTCGCGACCGATGGCGATGCCGCTGGGTCCGTCCGAGAGGTGGATGTCGACCATGGCCAGATCGATCTCGCTGTCACGCACGACATCACGCGCGGCCTGCGCATCGGCGACCGTCGCGACGACCTCGTGACCGAGATCCTCAAGCATGAGGCGCAGGTCCATCGCGACCAGGGCCTCATCTTCTATGATCAGTATCCTTGCACTCATATCCTTGACCCGAAGGCCGGAAAGCCGGTGAGAGAGTCCCCACTGTTTCCGGGATAACGCACGACAGCCCCTGCAAGTTTCATGTCAGGCCAGAGCAGCCCTGCGGCGGGACAACGCAGTTCTCGGTAGGTCGGCGATGACCTTGAGGCCCTGCGCATCCCACTGGCGCCTGATGCGCCCGCCCAGCTGGTTTTCGACCGACAGCTGGGTGAGGCTGGTGCCAAAGCCGCTGCCATGCGGCTCGGCCATGACCGGCGGCCCGTCACGTTCGGTCCATTCCAGAATGAAACGGTCGCCCTCGATACGCGTGTGCAGGCTCACAGTTCCCTGATCGTTGGACAGGGCGCCGTACTTGGCCGCATTGGTCGCCAGTTCGTGAAACAGCAGGGCCACGGGCGTGGCCGCCTGGTCGTCGAACACTGCGTCCTCGCCCTCGATGACGATGCGCTGGCGCCCCCCGGCAGCTGCATAGGGCTCGAACAGGTCGTTCAGGAAGGCGTGCAGGGTGGTGCGGCTGTAATCGGGGGCGGAGGTTTCGGTGTGGGGCCGCACGAACTCGTGGGCACGCGCCAGGGCGGCGATACGCGTGCGCAAGGTGGCGGCAAACTCCCGCGCCTCGGGGAACTGACGCGCCGACAGGGCGATCAGGGCCGAGACCACCGCAAAGATGTTCTTGATCCGGTGCGACAGCTCCTGGCTCAGCAGCTCGCGCGCCTCTTCCATGCGCTTGAGGTCATCGATGTCCGTACAGGTGCCGAACCAGCGCGTAATGCGCCCCTGGTCGTCGCGCATGGGCAGGGCGCGGCCCAGCGTCCAGCGATAGGTGCCGCTGTGGTGCTTGAGCCTGTACTCGATCTCGTAGGGCTCTCCGGTCTCGAGCGAGTGCCGCCACTTCGCCCATGCCCGCTCCTGATCGTCAGGGTGGAACATGTCGTTCCAGCCCTCGCCGTCGGTCGACCCCTCGGGCACGCCGGTGAACTCGTACCAGCGGCGGTTGTAATAGTCGTGAAACCCGTCCGGCAGGGTCGACCAGACCATCTGGGGCATGGCATCGGCGATCAGGCGGAACTTGGCCTCGCTCTCGGCCAGGGCGGCGGCTGTCTGGGTCAGCTCCAGCTCGACACGCTTGCGCTCGGTGATATCCACCACCGTGCCGGGAAAGCGCACCGCACGCCCGGTCTCGTCCCGCTGGACCTGGCCGCGCGCGATGACCCAGCGCACCTCGCCGTCGGGCTGCACCAGTCGATACTCGTGTTCAAAAGTGCTGCCTGAGCGGATGACATCACGGATCGCCCGGGTCATCCGCTCCAGATCTTCGGGGTGGAATCGCGACATATAGGCCTCGGCGGGCCGGCCCTCGGCCGCGGCTTCGGCACTGACACCGTAAAGACGCGCAAACTGCGGATCGGCCACCATGCGGTCGTTGATGACGTCATAGTCCCAGGTGCCCACATATTCCGAGGCCCGCAGGGCGATCTGCAGGCGCTCCTCGGCGCGGGTCCGCTCCAGCAGGGTGTGGCGCAGTTCAAGCTGGGCCTGCACCTGATCGCGCAAGGCCTTGAGTGCAAACACTTCCCTCTCGCTCAGGCCTGCACGCGCCTGACTGTCCATGGCGCAGAGCGTGCCGATGGGCGCACCGGAGGGACTTTTCAGGATCGACGCCGCATAAAAGCGCAGGCGGCCCGCCGTGACCATCGGATGGTCCTTCAGCACCGGGTGCTCCAGCGCGTCGGGGACCACGAACAGCTCATCCTCGCGGATGGCAAAGTCGCAGAAGGTGTTACCACGCGGCGTCTCGCGCACCCCGACACCCTTCTCGCTCTTGAAGAACAGATGCTCGCGGCCCACGAAGGTGATGCTGGCCATGGGAGCGTTGCACGCCATCGCCACCAGTTCGGCGATGTTGTCGAAGGCCGGATCACGGGGCGTATCGAGGATGCCATAGCTGTCCAGCTCGGCCAGCCTGCGCTCCTCAAGCGCGTCCACAGTGGTATTGGCGGAGTCTGCCGACACGTCCGATCCCGAGATTTCCGCACCTCGACGGGGTGCAGCCGACGAGCATCAATGCCTTGGAGGCGCTGAGGGTTGCAAGCCCTATCCCTCGCCGGGCTCTGGCGCCATGCGGATGCCGCTGCGCTCGGGGCGACCGCGCTCTATGACCTCGAGGCTCTCGACTCCGGCCGGAGCAGGCGCGGGTGCGGGCGCGGCGCTTTCCTCGAAGGCACGAAGCCGGGCGTTGATCTCGGCCACCTCCTCGCGGGTCGGCTGACGACGCCCGCCCAGGGAGACCACACCCACCACGCGCTCGACGCCATCAACATTGACGGTGCGCACCGGCTCGGCCAGACCCTCGACCACCGTGCCTTGCGAGGCCATCAGGATGCGCGGGCGGGCAAAGCGGGCCTCGTCGATCACGGGTTCGCGCCCTGCATAGGTCTGGGTCAGGGCCTGCGGATCTCCGGGTGCGCCGCGCCAGCGATAGAAGATGTGCGTGCCGATCTGGGCGATCTTGGTCAGGCTGGGTGCCCACCAGGGGTGCACATAGTCGGCGTGATAGTGAGTGGCGCTGCCGACCGCGGCAGATACATGGCCAGAGATCATGCGCACGGCGACCGCCTCGGCACGCTCCCACGCCCAGCGCACGGGCGGGCGTGCCAGCGAGCCGTCGCAGGTGAAGGTGAACTGACAGCCCGTGGTGCGCTCGGCACCCTGATAGACCACGGCGCAGATGCTGGCCGGATAGTTGGGATCGCGCACGCGGTTCAGCACCACCTGGGCGACGGCTTCCTGTCCGGCGGTGCTCTCCAGCGCCGCCTCGTAATATACCGCCTGGGTCAGGCAGCGCAGCGCGCGTGCGCGATCCGCAGTCGCGATCTGACCCAAGGCAAAGGGGCGCATGGGACGGAGGGCCGCGCTCTGGGTGGGCAGGGCCGCGTTCAGCCGCTGGGCATCAACGCCGGTGGCCGCGCCGGGATCGAGACTGGGACGACCGCCGAGATTGACGCTCTCCCACCCGGGCGTCAGCCCCAGGCGGCTGATGCGAGCATTGGCATCTGCGTGGCGGTCGATCAGACCGACCGTGGCGGGATCAAGACCGCCGCGAAGGCGCTCAAGCCCCGCAGCCCCTAACTGGCCGTCGGTCAGACTGGCGATGCGCCGCGCCGCATGCACATCGTCGCGCGAAGGCGTGGAGCCGCTGGCCAGCCCGGCAAAGCCCACCACGGCGATCAGCGGCAGGACAGCAAGGGGGGCCGCGAGGGTAGCGCGTGCGGGCGGGCGCGGCTCCGTCGGGCCATCGCCCCCTGCCCCGCCAGGACGCCCGCCCGGCGCTTGCCTCAGGGCCGATGCAGCGCGCACCGCCCCTGTCGCCATGGCGCGCAGCCGCTCTTTCGTGACGCTCACGACTTTCATGACAGACATAGGGCCGCGTCTTGTCGGCGGTTTCATGGCTGTCGGATTCCTGCTGGCCGGGGCCGGTTGCGGTTCAGAATCGCCTATTTTCCGCCGAGGGTCGAGCGCAGCATCCAGGCGTGCTTTTCGTGGGCGGCGAGACGCTGGGTGCACAGATCGGCGGTGGACTCGTCCTCGGCGTCGGAGGCGACCTTGATGGTATCGCGCAAGGTGGCGATTACTGTCTCGTGGTCGCGCATCAGTTCGCGGAACATGGCCTCCCAGTCCTGCGAGGCATCGCCGTCCTTGATGCTGGTCAGATTGGCAAAGGCCGCATGGCTCTGGGGGGCGTATTCGCCAAGCGCGCGAATGCGTTCGGCCAGATCGTCGAGCGCGGCCCAGATCTCGGTGTATTGCTGCTCCAGCAGGTTATGGGCGCTGAAGAAGTTCTCGCCCCGCACGTTCCAGTGATAGCCGTGCACCTTGAGATAAACCTGGAAGCTGTCGGCCAGAGCCTTCGACAAGGCATTGGCAACCTCGGCGCGGTCGGCCTTGGGCAGTCCGGTCTTGATGGTGGCATTCATGGTTCGGCGGCTCCTGATGTCGTCTTTCGGGTGTCGTGCGTGACTAGATGGGCGCGCGTCTTCCAGCTTCAAGCTGCGCGCCGGCACCTGCCGCAGCGCCGGGACACCCGGTCAGGAAGGGTGGCGCGGCCGGCACGGCAGAGGCGGGTATCGGGAACGCGCGAGGCGGCTGTGCGTTGCAATCGGTCTGGGCGTCTCAGGGGGTGTCATGATCGCGGATAAATTCATCCGTAAGCTGGCCTTGTATGAGCCCGCAGGGCCTATCCGCTCGCTCGTCATTGCCGCGTCGTTCGCCAGTGCCAGCATCGCGCTGCGCATCGCTCTCAATCCCGTGTTTGCCGACACCTCGGGCCTGCTGCTGCTGCTGCCGGGCATACTGCTCGCCAGCCTGATGGCCGGCACGCTGGCAGGTGTCGCGACCCTGATCCTGTCATATCTTGGTGCCTGGACGCTGGCCATCGCGACGCCACTGCTGCCCCCTGACCTGGCGGGTAACCCGAGCCGTTACACCGTCATTCTGCTGGTCAGCCTGTTTGCCGTGCTGATCTCGACCTCGCTCCGGCGCACCATCCGCGACCTGCAGACCTCCCTGATCGCACAGCAGGATGCCGCCAGCCGCCTCGACGAGAGCGAGGAGCGCTTCCAGCAGATCGCCGACATCGCCCCGGCCATGCTGTGGACCGCCGACGCCAAGGGCCGCGTCTATGTCAATGCCGAGTTCCTGAAGTTCTGGGGCGAGCGTCCCATGGGGCACGCCTCGGCCATGCCCTGGCTGGAAGCCGTCCATCCCGATGACCGCCAGCGCGTGCTGCACGCCTCGCTCGAGGCCCTGAACCAGCGCAAGCCCCTGACCATCGAGGCGCGGTACCAGCGCGGGGATGGTGCATGGCGCATCCTCTCCACCCACGCCCAGCCGCGCCTTGGCCCCGACGGCAGCTTCATGGGCATGGTGGGGGCCAATCTCGATGTGACCGAGGCGCGCGAAACCACTGCTTCCATCGCCGAGCGCGAGCGGCGTCAGAAGTTTCTCATCGACCTGCTCGATGCCCTGCGCTCCCATGACGACCCGCGCGCCATCGCCGATCATCTGGTGCGCGCGCTTTCGACCGAGTTCGAGGGCTGCGTCGTCGGTCTGGCCGAGCCTGAGGGCGACGAGTGGTCTATCATGGCCAGCGACACCGACACGCCGCTGGCGCGGGCCATCCGCGGTGGCCTGCCGCCCGCCGTCATCTCGCGCGTCGATCAGGGTCAGGTTGTGGTGGTGCCCGATGCGGCCGACGCCATCGAGTATGCCGAGTTGCACGTCCAGGGCGTGCGCGGCTTTGCCCTGGTGCCCCTGATGCGTCAGGAGCGGCTTCAGGCGCTGGTCTATGTGGATGCTGCCTCCAGCACCCAGTGGTGCGATCTGAAATCCGACCTGCTGGTCGAGGCCGCCGAGCGCAGCTGGAGCGAGATCGAGCGCGCGCGCGCCGAGGCGGCCCTGCGCGAGAGCGAGGCGCGCTTCCGCGATGTGGCCGACACCGCGCCCGTGCTGATCTGGGTGACGAGGCAGGACCGCACGCGCGCCTTCGTCAACAAGGCCTATGTCGCGTTCAACGGCGGCACCTACGATGAAGCCCTGAACGCCAACTGGCGCGATGCCATCCACCCGGATGACCAGGAGCGCATCATCGCCGAGTCGATCGCGGGCGAGGCCAGCGGCAAGCCGTTCTCGCTCGAGGCGCGCTACAGGCGGGCGGACGGAGCATGGCGCTGGCTGCGCTCGCTGTCCCATCCGCGACTGACCCCTTCGGGCGATGTCATCGGCTTTGTCGGCGTCGCCTACGACATCACCGAAACCCGCGAGACCAACGAACAGCTTTCGAGGCTGGCGCGCGAGCGCGAGGCCATTCTGGGTCAGCTCGCCGAGGGCGTGATCGTCACCGATGCCGCGGGGCGCATCACTTTCGTCAATGAGGCCGCCAGTCGTATCCACGGCGTCGAGACACTGGACGTCGGGCCTGATGGCTATGTCGAGGCCTACGCCCTGCTGACCGAGGAGGGTGAGCCGCACCCCACCGAGACCCTTCCTCTGGTGCGTGCCGTGCGCAACGGCGAGACGCTGACCGATGCCCGCTGGCGCATCCGCAGGCCCGATGGCAGCGAGGTTCTGGCCGTGGGCAATGCGCGCCCCCTGCTGGACTCCGAGGGCATCGCCTTCGGCGCCGTGCTCACCTTGCGCGACGAGACCGCCCGCATCAGCGCCGAGAACCGGCTCACAGAAAGCGAGATGCGATTCCGCACCGTGTCGGACAGCGCCCCGGTGATGATCTGGAAGGCGGACGAGAGCCACACCATGGTCTTCGCCAACCGCCGCTTCCGCACCTTCTACGGCAGTGACGACCTCGCCGCCCTGCCGAAGGTGGCCCTCGACATGGTCCATGCCGATGACCGCGAGCAGGCACAGGCCATGGTGCAGGATGCCTTCGGGCGGCTGGACCGCTTCGACATGACGGTGCGGGTCGTCCACCCCGAGGTGGGCGAGCGCTGGCTGCGCTGCGAAGGGGTGCCCCGTTTCGATGCGTCCGGCGGCTTCCAGGGCTATGTCGGTGCGAACTTCGATGTCACCGAGGTCAAGCGGGCCGAGGCGGAGCTGAAGCGCATCAACGAGCTTCTGGAGGAGCGCGTCAGCGAGGCGCTGGACGAGAAGGCCCGCGCCGAGGCCGACCTGATGCACGCCCAGCGCATCGAGGCGCTCGGGCGCCTGACCGGCGGGGTCGCCCACGACTTCAACAACCTGCTGACCGTGATCATCGGCGCGCTGGACATGGTGCTCAAGAGCCCCGGCGACACGGCCCGCAGCCAGCGTCTCGCCGAGGCCGCCCTGTCCGCAGCCCGGCGTGGCGAGCGCCTGACCAATCAGCTTCTGGCCTTCTCGCGCCGTCAGACCCTCCGCCCCGAGGTGGTGGAACTGAATGCGCTCGTGCGCGAGGCCGAGCCCCTGCTGCGCAAGGCCGTCACCGAAAGCGTCACCCTGGCGCTCGACCTGCGCCGCTCGGCCGTGCACGCCAATGTCGATCCGGCCCAGTTCGAGGCGGCCCTGCTCAATCTGATCGTCAATGCCGGCGACGCGGTTTCGGCCAAGGGCAACATCCATGTCACCATCAGCCAGCGCAGCCTCGACACCCCGCAGGGGCCGCTGTCGCCCGGCGCCTATGCGGTCATCAGCGTATCGGACGATGGCACGGGCATGAGCGAGGACGTGCTGGAGCGCGTGTTCGAGCCCTTCTTCACCACCAAGGCAGTGGGCAAGGGCACGGGGCTGGGGCTGTCCCAGGTCTATGGCTTTGCGCGCCAGAGCGGCGGGGGCGTTGAGATCGAGAGCCGCGAAGGCGAAGGTACGCGCGTCTCGCTCTATCTGCCTCTGGTCGAGGCCTTGCAGAAGCGAAAGGCCACGCGAGCCGCAGCGCCCGACAGCGAGGCGGACGTCGACATCCGCGGCCGCGAGGTGCTTCTGGTGGAGGATGACGAGGCGGTCGCTTCCGTGGCGGTGGACGTTCTGGAAAGCCTTGGCGTGGACGTGGAGCACGTCACCTCGGCGCAGGCGGCGCTGGATCGGCTGGCCGCACGGCGCTTCGACCTGATGATCTCTGACATAATCATGCCGGGCGGGCAGAACGGCGTGGAACTGGCCGATCAGGTCTCGCGCAAGTATCCCGATCTTCGGATCATGCTGATGTCAGGCTATGCGGGAGAGGCCTTCGACAAACAGCTCGAACAGTCGTCCTGGCCCTTCCTGCGCAAGCCCTACACCGCCCACGACCTGCGCTCACAGACCCGCAGGGTGCTGACAAGGCCGCGCCGCACGCGCGCAAAAAAACCGGCCGAGACCTGAGGATTTGGCTTGAATCCCTGCATGGGGGGACTACATTCAATACCACTTATGCTCACTCTTAGCATAAGTGGGCCGCCCGGAGGAGTTCCCGATCCCAAGCGGCTCTCGTCTCGCGCATCGGCGCTGCTGCGCCTGTGCGCGTCTTTTCAGGCCTGCCATATGCTCATTCAGAGCAAAAGCGGGCGATGGAGGTCGACATGGCTGCTGATGGCACCTTTCCCGCTCTGACCCCGCAGGTCGAGGCCGCGACGGCGGCGATCTGGCCCAAGGTTCGCGAGCACGTCACGCCGCTGGAATGGGCTGCCAAGGCCCCGCTGATCGCCGAAATCCAGGCCCTGAAGCAGGCACGCAATGCCGTCATCCTGGCCCACAACTACATGACGCCCGACATCTTTCACGGCGTGGGAGACTATGTGGGAGACAGTCTCGGCCTGGCACGCGAGGCCCAGCGCTCCGACGCCGCCGTCATCGTGCAGGCAGGCGTGCACTTCATGGCCGAGACCTCCAAGATCCTCTCGCCTGACAAGACTGTCCTGCTGCCCGACCTGCGCGCGGGCTGTTCGCTGGCGTCCTCGATCACCGGGGCGGACGTGCGGCTGATCAAGCAGCGCTATCCGGGCGTGCCGGTCGTCACCTATGTGAACACCACGGCGGACGTGAAGGCCGAGACCGACATCTGCTGCACCTCGGCCAATGCGGTTCAGGTGGTCGAGTGGGCCGCGCGCGAATGGGGCACGGACAGCGTGATCCTGATCCCCGATCAGTATCTGGCACGCAATGTCGCCGCCCAGACGGATGTGCGCATCATCGCCTGGGCAGGAAGCTGCGAGGTGCATGAACGCTTCACCGCCCAGGACATCGCCGACATGCGCGAGGCCTGGCCCGAGGCCGAGGTTCTCGCCCACCCCGAGTGCCCCGAGGACGTGCTCAATGCCGCCGACTTCGCCGGTTCGACGGCGGCCATGACCGACTATGTGATGAAGAAGCGCCCGCGTCAGGTGGTGATGATCACCGAATGCTCGATGGCTTCCAACATTGCGGGCGAAGTCGAGGGCGTGCAGTTCATCGGCCCGTGCAACCTGTGCCCGCACATGAAGCGCATCACGCTCGAGAACATCCGCGACTGCCTGCGCGACATGCGCCACGAGATCATCGTGCCGGAGGACATGGCCGCGCGCGCGCGTCTGGCCGTCCAGCGCATGATCGACCTGCCCCCGCCCTCCAAGCCTGCCCGCTATGATCTGGTGCGCGCCCGTGGCCACACCCCCGCCATCGAGCTGATCTGATGACCATACAGCGGATGCGTCACGACGGGCCGCTGATCGTCGGTGCGGGCCTGGCCGGTCTGACCGCCGCGCTTCACGCCGCGCCGCGCCGCGTGCTGGTCGCCAGTGCAGGCGCCCTCCTCACCGATGCCTCCAGCGCCTGGGCCCAGGGCGGCATCGCGGCCAGCGTGGCCGAGGGCGACAGCGCCGCCCTGCACGCGCACGATACCCTTGCCGTCGCCCATGGCCTTGGGGAGCGCCAGCGCATCGAGGCCGTCACCGCGCGTGCGCGCGAGGCTGTCGACTGGCTGAGCGATCTGGGCGTGGACTTCGATCGCGACGATGCGGGCTGCTATCGCCCCGGCCTCGAGGCGGCCCATTCGCGTGCGCGCATCGTGCGGGTCGGAGGCGACGGCGCGGGCCTCGCCATCCTGCGCGCCGTGCTCGCCGCCGCCCGCAGTGCCAGCCACATCGACCTGCGCGAGCACTGGCACCTGCGCGAGCTTGTAGCCGATGACCATGGCGCGGCGTCCATGGCCGTGTTCGACACCCCCGGCGGGCCGCTCGCCATCGAGGCCGAGAGCATCACTCTGGCCACCGGGGGTCTTGGCGGGCTCTACAGCGTGACCACCAATCCGGCAGCCCTGCGCGGTGAGCCGCTTGCCATGGCGTGGAGGCTGGGGGCACAGCTTCGCGACCTCGAGTTCGTCCAGTTTCACCCCACGGCCATGGATATCGGACTGGACCCGGCACCGCTGGCCAGCGAGGCGCTGCGCGGCGAGGGCGCGCGCCTGACAGACGCCTCCGGCCAGCCGATCATGGGCGATCATCCGCTGGGCGATCTGGCCCCGCGCGACGAGGCGGCACGGGCCGTGCACAGGGCTCTTCGCGATGGCAGGGGGGCGTTTCTCGATGCCCGCCAGGCGCTGGGCGAGGCCTTTGCCGAGCGCTTCCCCGCCGCCTTCGCCGCCTGTATGTCGCGCGGTCTTGACCCGCGCACCACGCCCATACCCGTCGCGCCCGCCGCGCACTATCACATGGGCGGCATCGCGGTATCGCCCTCGGGCGAGAGCAGCGTCGAGCGCCTCCATGCCATAGGCGAGTGTGCGTCTTACGGCATGCATGGCGCTAACCGGCTGGCGTCGAATTCTCTGCTGGAGGCAGTGGTGTGCGGCACGATCACCGGCGGGCACCTGCGCGACCTTTCGCCTCGCGCGGGGCGGCCGCTCGCACCCGGTTCCGCATTCATGACGCAGCACACCGCCCTGCCGCCCGCCGATCTCGCCCGCCTTCGTCAGGCCATGAGCGAGCATCTGGGCGTGGTGCGGGACGAGGCGGGCATGAGCGAGCTGCTTGATCTGATCGACGCCCTGCCGCCCTCCAATGTCGGCCTCACCGCAAGACTGATGACCGAACAGGCGCTGGCCCGGCGCGAGAGCCGCGGTGCTCACTTCCGCTCGGACCACCCCCATTCAGCGTCCGGCGCACGCCACAGCCTCAGCCAGTACCCTCCCGCCGTTCTTCAGGCCGCCGAATGATCCCTCCCCTGCCCGACTTCATCTATCGCAACCTCATCGAGGCAGCCCTTGCCGAGGACATGGGCCGCGCGGGCGACCTGACGGGCCTGGCCACCCTCGGGCCGGATGTGCGCCTTTCCGTTTCGCTGAGGGCGCGCGAGGGCGGCGTGCTGTCGGGCCTGCGCGCTGCGCAGCTGGCAATCCTCAGCCTTGATCCCGATGCGCTGATCGCCATTCACGCGCAGGACGGGGACAGCCTCGCCCCCGGCATGAGCGTGCTCGACGTCACGGCCAATGCGCGCGCCCTGCTGGCCGCCGAGCGCACGGCGCTCAATCTCGTGGGCCTGATGTCCGGGGTCGCCACCCTGACCCGCGCCTATGTCGATGCCGTCGCAGGCACGGGCGCGCGCATCACCGACACGCGCAAGACCATCCCTGCCTTGCGCGCCATCCAGAAATACGCCGTGCGCTGCGGCGGGGGCATCAATCACCGCATGGCGCTAGACGACGCCATACTGATCAAGGACAACCACATCGCCGCCGTCGGCAGCGTGGCTCAGGCCATCCGCAGCGCCCGCCGCATGGGCGGGCATCTCACGCCCGTGGAGGTCGAGGTCGACACGCTCGAGCAGTTCGACGAGGCCCTGGCCGAGCGCCCCGACGTGATCATGCTCGACAACTTCAGTCTCGATGAACTGCGCGAGGCGGTGCGGCGCAACAGGGCGCCCAAGGAGGGGCGCATCCGGCTGGAGGCATCGGGCGGCGTCACGCTCGACAGTGTGGCCGCGATCGCAGGCACGGGCGTGGATGTCATATCGGTGGGTGCCCTGACTCATTCGGCGCGCTGGCTCGACTTCGGTCTGGACGCGGCCCGAGAGGCGGCGTGATCCTGCCTTCCGCGCCTCAGTGGGCGTGCTGGTGACCCGTGATGACCTCGCGTCGCTGATCCAGCCGCGCCTTTATGAAGGCCTGCACCGGATCGTCGATCAGCTTCTGGAAGGCCACCGCACAGGCGAGTGCGAAGGGGATGGCAAGCGCCCAGATCACCCACAGCCACGGCTCTGAAAGGGCAAGCCTCTCCGCGAGCAGCGCGCTCAGCCCGAACCAGACCGCGCCGGACAGGGCGTGGCTGATGAACAGGGCGAACGACAGGTCGGCGGCGCGCGCGACCAGAACATGCCCGCGCGCGCTCAACTGATCGCTGCCCAGCACGATCATGGCCAGGCACAGGATCGAGACAAACCCCATGAGCGTGCTGACCGGCCCCGCCTGAATGACGGCCAGCAGGCCAACACCGCTGACCAGCAGGGCAAAGCCCAGCGGGCGCGAGGGCTCGCGCCGGTCGACATAGCGCGCCAGAAAGAGCCCGCACAGAAAGATGGGCAGCGCCCGAAACACGCCAAGCTGGAAGGGCAGATTGTGCAGGTCGTGGTGAAAGACCACCCGCGCGGCCACGGTCGCTGCGCTCAGCAGGGCGATGGCGGCTACCAGGGCGCGTGCGCGCCCGCTCATGGCCCGTGTGGCACTCCAGGCCAGCGGAAAGGCGACATAACAGACCACAAGGGCAGACAGCGTCCAGCTCGGCTCGTTCCAGCCCGCCTGCGCGGTGACACCCCACGCATGGGCGAGGCCCAGCTGGGCCAGCAGCTCATAGCCCTGAAAGCGCTCGGGATTGTTGGGGGCGATACCGACCAGGGAAGTGGCGACCAGCAGGGCCACGAAGCCGCCCAGGATCACCACATGGCCCGGCCATACCCGTGACAGCCTTCGCCCGACGAAGCCCGGCATGTCGATGCGGCGCGCATCCAGCCCGGCGCCATAGGCACGGCCCAGCACATAGCCCGACAGGATCAGGAAAAAGTCTGTCGCCAGCCAGCCGCGCGCGAACAGTGGCGAGACCTGCTCAAGACTCGCTGGCGCGCTGGCCCCGAAATGATAGATGACGATGAACATGGCCGCGAGAAAGCGCAGGCCATCCAGCGCCCCGCCGCGCACGGCCTTGTCAGGCCTCACGGCGCGCTCATCTCGATGGGAAACGGGGGTCGCAGTCATGATCCGGGCTCCGCTGCGCCAAAGCGGCACAGTCGGGCAGGTTCGCTGCAATCATAAGGCCAGAAGATATGCGCCGACCTGGCGCAGCATGCCCGACATCAGCGGTGCGATCAGCTCTCGCTGACGGGCACCTCTGCGGCCCTGACGACAGGCTGGGCGGGCGCGGCGGGCTGGCGCTCCTGCCCCCGCTCGGACTGGCGTTCGCTGCTACGCTCGCTGCTGCGCTCGGCATCAGGGGGCGTGAGTCCCTCCTGAGCCAGAACCAGCGTATAGGCCACGGCCTCGCCCATCTGGCGCACGGGCGCATCGAGCCCGGCCTGAACGGTGGCAGGGGCACCCTCGAGGCCGGTGGATGGCGCGGGCTCGTAGGCGAAGGCGGACGAGCCGCCCGAGCGACCGCCGAAGCGGTAGAAGATGTGGCTGCCCACGCGGTTCACCTGCACCAGGCTGTGACGCCAGGCGGGCGAGACGGCCGTGGTGTGGAAGTGGGTCGCCGTGCCCACGGGCGCATAGACCTGACCGCTGAGGGCCGAGCTGGCCACGTCGCGCGCCCGGCTCCATGCCGAGCGATTGACGGGTCGGCGCATGGAGCCATCGCAAGTGAAGCTGAACTGACAGCCGGTGCGGCGGCCCGCACCCTGGAAGACCACGCCGCAGACGGTGTTGGGGAAGGCCGAATGGCGCGCGCGGTTGAGCACGACCTGGGCCACCGCCTGCATGCCCGCACGGCCCTCGCCGCGCGCCTCGTAATAGACCGCCTGGGTCAGGCACTCCAGATCGCGCGAGGCATCGATGGAGCCCCCGAGGCGGAACGGGCTGACGCCGGGCACCTGACCGGGCGTACGGTCGGCGGGACTGTAGGAAATCTGGCGGATCTGGGCGCTGGCCGAACCGGTGCCGCGCAGCTCCTCAAGGCGCGCGGTCAGCAGCACGGCCTGACGGTCACGCTGGGCACCGCCCGCCACGGTGAACGGGTCGTGGCGCCGCGCAATGGCCAGGGCACTGGCGTCATAGCCGCCGGTGGCGGCGATCAGGGCCTCGTCGGAGTAACCGGCCTGACGCACGCTGATGATGCGCTCTGCCTGCAGGCGCACGCTGGACGCCTTGGCGACCGAGCCGCCCACATAGGCACAGCCGATGGCAAGCCCCACCAGCCCGCCCAGGGCGACAGCAAGGTGCGAGCCACGCACAGGCGCACGCGTCTGCGAGTCACGATCCAAGGTGGGAATTCCTCTGCGGCGAGGGACAAGCCCCCAGGACAATCACACCATCGAAAGCGGCCCCGTTCCTGTGGGGGGCATCACTTCATTGCCGATGGCGGAACCGGCCGGGCACGCATGTTTCGCCCGCCGGGGATGCGCCTTTATGCCAAAGAATGTGGCAGCAATGTGATCGATTCGCAAGCGCGGCGTGCGGCGCAACATCGCGGCGGCTGTGGATGAACCCGCAACAGATCACTCCATGGTATCGGCGCACGATACTGATACCTCATATGGCATCCACCCACATGTATTGAATCCTGTGACTGAACAGCTTTGTTTGCAGTGCATCAAAGAAATCATGGGGACAACCTTGATCAGCCCCCGGCTTTCAAAGGCAATTCTTGAGCCCACGACCGGCAGCGTCGCCGTCAGGAACCGGTCTGTGCCCGCGACCGTTATCCCCGCAAGAGTTGGGACACCCGGGCTCTGGCCTGAACATCGCGATCGCGTAGGCCGGATCATCCCGAAAGCGTAGAGGAGGATGTGATGACGATCCCTTCCATCAGGAAAATTGCCGGTGCCGTGATGATCTCTGGTGCCATGGTGGCCCTGGCCGCCTGCGGCACCAATGTCGAGCAGCGCGCTGCGACCGGTGCCATCGCCGGTGCCGTGGTGGCCGGTCCCGCCGGTGCCGTTGTCGGCGGTGCCGCGGGCACGGCGGTCAGCAAGGCGACCGACGACTGAAGACGCTCAGGCGCTGATGCGCTGGCCGGGTAGCGCTCAGGTCCGGACCGTGACGCCTTCGTGCGCGAGCAGCCAGCTCTTGCGCTCCATGCCGCCCGCATAGCCCACGAGGCGCCCGTTTGCCCCGATCACCCGGTGGCACGGCGTAATGATCGCCACGGGGTTCTGACTGTTGGCAAGGCCCACGGCCCGCACGGCTGTGGGCCTTTTCATGCGGACGGCCAGAGCGCCGTAGCTGAGCGTGCACCCCGGCGCGATGGTGCGCAGCGCCTGCCACACCTGCTCCTGAAAGGCGGTGCCGCGGGTGCTGACCGCAAGGCCTTGCAGTGCGTCGAGGCGACCTGAAAAATAGCCCTCCAGGGCATCGTCCAGTTCCGTATCCAGCGCGCGCGGCTCGATCCGGGCGCCCTCGCCATGGCGCGCCAGCATGGCAGCCGCCCGCGCCTCATGGGTGGCGAAATCGAGGATGCGCACGGCACCCGCCTCGTCCCAGGCCACGATCATCTCGCCCAGCGGGCTGGCACGGCGGGCCGTGAACAGGGTCGGGGTCATGCCGGCTCATCTCCGTCTGCGCGGCTGTCGATCAGCCACAGTCTCTGGGCCGCATAGGCCCTCCAAGGCCGCCACGCCTGCGCGCGCGACGCCAGTTGAGTCGGCGTGGGGCGCTCGCACTGTGTTCCCAGCTTCTGCCAGCCGCGCAGCAGGCCCACATCGGTCCCGGGAAAGGCGTCCGGCTCGCCCAGCGCCCGCATGGCGATATAGTGCGCGCTCCACGGCCCGATGCCGCTGACGGCACACAGTGCGGCCACGCTCTCGTCCAGCCCGCGCCCCGGCTCCAGCAAGGCCGGATCCTCGCACACCGCGCGTGCCAGCGCTGCGATGGCTCTCCTGCGCGCTCCGGGCATGGGCAGGGCCGACAGATCGGCCCGCGCCAGCACCTCGGGCCGGGGGAACAGGCGCGTCAGGCCCTGCGGCCCCTCCAGCGGCTCTCCGGTCATCTCCACCAGAGTGTGCACCAGCTTGATACCGGCGCGCACGCTGACCTGCTGGCCCAGAATCGCGCGCACGGCCTGCTCGAAGGGGTCAGCCAGCCCCGGCACGCGCACGCCCGGATGGGCCGCCACATCGAGCGCGAGGCTCTCGTCCAGAGACAGGGCAGCGTCGATGGCTTCGGGGTTGCAGTTCAGATCGAACTGGCGCCGCACCGCCGCGATCATGCGGGCCAGCTCGGGAAGAAGGCCATGGCTGACCTCCAGTAAGACGCGACCGGCACGCGCAGGCCCCAGCGTGAACCAGCCTTGATGCGCTCCGATGCGCAAGGTGCGCCCGTATGCATCATCTCCCGCCCACTCCAGCCCCGGCACGGCGCGAAGGCGAAAATGGGCCCACAGGGCCTGCCAGTCGCACGGCTCGCCATAGCTGAGTTCGAGCGTGATGATGCCATCCGGCCCGCCTGACCGCTCGCTCTGCGCTCCCGCCTTTCTTGCGCGCCTCAGCTGTGCGGGCGGGCGCTGATAGAGGGCCTGGAACGTCTCGTTGAAGCGGCGCACGCTGCCAAAGCCCGCCGCCAGCGCCACCTCGCCCATGCCAAGCTCGGTCTGGTGAATGAGCTGGCTGGCCAGACGCACGCGGCGCGTCTGGGCCACGGCCACGGGGGATGCGCCCAGATGCTGACGAAACAGGCGCCTCAGCTGCCGCTCGCCCATGCCGACCCGGGCGGCCAGAGCCTCCACATCTCCCCCGTCCAGCGCTCCGGCCTCGATCAGGGCCAGGGCGCGACTGACCGAGGCGGCGGTGCCGCGCCATGCGCCAAGCTCTGGCGCGCTTTCGGGACGGCAGCGCAGACAGCTTCGCAGGCCCGCGGCCTCTGCGGCTGCGGCACTGGCAAAGAACCTGACGTTCTCAAACTTCGGCGCGCGCGCGGGACAGATGGGCCGACAGTAGATGCCGGTGCTGAGCACGCCGGTGAAGAAGCGCCCGTCATGGCGGCGGTCGCGCGCCAGCACGGCCCGGTAGCAGGCGCGGGCATCAAGCTTTGGCTCCAGCGCATCGCCCTCCCCGGCCCGCAGTTCTGCTGCCACCGTTCGTTCCGCCAGTGTTCCGCCCGCCAGTGTTCCGCGTGTCGTGCTCATGGCTCACAATCGCACGGGCCAGCGATGCTGTCTGGCGGTTTTCGGACGTGGATGTGCGCCGCGCCCGCCTAGCGGGCCTGACCGGTGACAAGACTGCGCAGCGCGCCCAGCACGTTCAGCACCTCGGCGATGAAGGCAAAGACCGTGCCCGCCATGATCATAGAGGCGATGTCCGCACCGCCGTTGCCGAACATCGTTGAGAGCCTTGCTAAGAACGCCTCCACCGTGTCGACCCGGATCAGGGGCGCGAAGGGCGAATAGAGCCAGAACCAGCCGATGAAGCCCATCGTCACCGCTCCGAACACGGCATCGCCCGCCGCTGTCAGGCGCCCCGGTGCCCCGGTCACGACCCGGATCAGATGGAAGGCGCTGCGCGCCAGGGCGTACAGCAGGACGGGCCAGTAGGCGATGGCGACCAGCTCTGCCAGCAAGCTGGCATAGCGCCCATCATCGGCCGCGACGCGCCCGCCGAGGTCTTCGGGCCGGATGCCCAGCCCGATCAGGCCCGACCACCACAACAGGAACACGCCCCACGCCACCGCACTGCCGAGGGCACCCGGAACCGGGGAGGACTGGCGAGAGGCTGCCCGTGAGGACTGCGCCTCTGCGCTCGCGCCAACGTCCGTCTCTGCCGTCGTCTCGCGACCCAGACCGACCATCCAGCCGGTCATGCGGGACATCTCGAACATTTCGAGATCGCGCACCCGCCAGCGCGACAGAAACGCGGGCCGGGTCTTCTGCCGCTCGATGATGAATCCGGCCACGGTTGCCAGACCGACGATGCCCATGGCGCTCCAGAACATGCCCGAGAAGGCCTGTCCGATCACCTGCCCCGCACTGGCATCGCCCAGCACGACCCGCGCCACAGCGCCGATGCCGGTGATGGCGATCATCACCAGAAGCGCGATCTTCACCGCAAAGGCCCAGAAAGGGTAAAGCTCCGGGCCCACGACATGCATCGGCCCGCCGCCGAAGCGCGCGGCCACCAGCAGGGGGTGGCCCAGCAGGCGCAGCTCCTCCTCGACCTCATCGGGCGTGAGGGGGCGGCCAAGGCCTTCTTCCCGCGCCTCGACACGGCTCATGATCTCGTCGCGCAGCTCGGCGACGACGTCCTCGCGCACCTCGGGCGGCAACTGGGCGGCCACCGCACGCAGATATTTCTCGATCAGGCTCATGCCTGCCCTCCCTCGGTCATTGGATCGTGGACGCTCACAGCAGGGACTCCACCGAGCCCGACAGGCTGCGCCACTCGTCTGTCAGACGCGCCAGCACGCGCTCGCCCGCAGGCGAGAGGCGATAGAACCGCTTTTTGCGCCTGGCCTCCTCGCGCCACTCGCTGGTCAGCAGGCCCTGGCTCTCGAGGCGTCGCAGCAGGGGGTAGAGCGTCGATTCCTCGATCTCCATTCCGCCCGCGTTCAGGGTGACGCGCAGGGAATAGCCGTACTGCTCGGCACGAAGGCTCGCGAGCACGGCAAGGACCAGCGAGCCTCGCCGCAGTTCCAGCCGCATGGCCTCGAAAACCTCGTCCTCGTTCACGCCCGCTCTCCCACTGCGCCACATAGTGTGCGACACACAGTGTATGGCGCACAAGACCTACGAGAGTCAAGCGCACGCACCTGCCCCCTCGATCGAAGACAAATGTGGAGAGCCTTCATGGCAGCCTCGAAAGCGTGTCGAGGCCAGGCCCGACGCCGGTTCAGGCCGCCTGAGGGTTCGTGTCGCAGATCGCTCCAGACCAGTGATCCACGGCGGAGAACAGGGCCGCCATGTCGACGGGCTTTGCCAGACACGCCTGCATGCCGACCGACGCATACTTGGCGCGCTGGTCATCGAGCGTGTTGGCCGTGAGCGCCAGTATCGGCACTGTTGCACATGCACCGGCCAGTCTTCGGATGGCACGCGTGGCCTCGACCCCATCCATGACCGGCATCTGGATGTCCATCAGCACAAGCCCGTAGTGGCCGCGCTCTACCGCCTCCACGGCGAGGGCGCCGTTCTCGACTGTCTCGCAGACAATCCCCCGGGATGCCAGCATGGCTGTCACGATCTTGCGGTTCACCTCATGGTCGTCCGCGTAGAGCACCTTGAAGCCAGCCGGATGATCAACCGCGTCATCGGCGATCAGGGCCACAGTGCCCGCAACGTCCGTCCGTGCCTGCTCCGCCCCTGAAAGAGGAGCCTCGACACTCGCGGCCGGAGCAAACGGCGCAACCAGCCTGAACACGGCTCCGCCTCCGTCGCGGTTGTGTGCCTCGACCCGCCCACCCATCAGGGCCGCCAGTTCATTGCTCACCGCAAGACCCAGCCCGCCGCCGCCAAAGCTCTTGGTGGTGCTGCTGTCGCCCTGACTGAAGCGCTCGAACAGCGCAGATATGCGTGCGTTGTCGATGCCCGGACCGCGATCCTGTACGGTGATGCTCAGCCATACCCTGCCCTCGGCATCGCGTTCATGGCCCAGTCGGATGCTGGCGCCCTCACGACCTGCGAACTTTATGGCATTGCTGACAAAGTGGCGGACTATCAGGCCCGTTCGCTCTGCGTCACCCTGTAGCCGCTCTCCAGCCCGCCAGTCCGACTCGACCACAAGCCCGGAGCTGACCGCCTCGACACAGGTCTGCGGGCAGAAGGGGATCTGCGCCAGCCTGACACGGCCCAGATCCAGCTCGGAGAGCAGGATCATGTCATTGACCGAATCCAGCAGAGTGCGTGCCGCATCGGAAATTATGGCGACATCGTCACCATCGACCCGACCCCTCAACAGCGCGGCCTGACCTATGATGGCATTGAGGGGCGTTCTCAGCTCATGGCTCATGTTGGCCAGGAAACGCTGGCGAGACTCAGCGACGGCGGCACGATGGTCGGCCTCGCGCAGGCCCCGCTCCGCCTCGATCTGGGCCGTGACATCCTGCTCGTTCAGCAACAGCCCCTGCTGGCCCGTGACGGGATCGAGCGTGGGGCGGGCATCGACGTGATGCCAGCGCAGCCCCGCCGTGGTGCGAACCTGAACCAGCGCCGTAGTGGTCTCGCCCGCGCCCGCCACGGCCAGAAGGCCGGTGCCCTCCATCACATCGTGGAAGCGGCCCAGGAAATCGGGAGCGTCCGGCCCATAGATCCGATAGCCTGCGGGATTGGAAAAGATCAGCCTGCCTGACGTGTCGAACAGGCTGATGACGGTCGAGGTGTGCCTCAGAGCCTCGACCGCGCGGCGCTCACCCTCCTCGACATCAACGGGCGACGCCTCGAACAGCAGCACGCGATAGCCGGGGCGAAGCTCGAAGGCGGAAATCGAGGCCTGAACCGTGGTGGGCACCCCGCGCGGATAGAAGGTCCAGCGCTCCTGCACCACCTCGCCGCGCGCGGTGCGACTGGCCAGCATGGCCGTGCGGGCCTGCACCGCAGGCGAAAGCCCCTGAAAGTCCCGCGACAGAAGCTCATCCAGGCTTTCGGCATCCCAAAGCGCCAGCGCCGCCGCATTGGCATAGACGCCCCGCAGCGCATGGGGATCGAACAGCCAGACGGGGCGGCTCAGCTGCTCCCAGCCACAGGCCTCTGCGGGAGGGACGGATACCGGCGCTCTGCTCGTTTCGGGAACCAGATTGCTGTCTGCCACGCATCACCCCAGGCCAATGCCACTACCGCCATTATCGCAGCGATAGATTTCCGCATGGTTGAGGGGCCTTCCTGACGGGCCGTCGGCGCACTACCTTGGCATGATGGCCCGCACCCCTGCTTCCGGCGGCTTTGGCGATATGTCCGCCGCCTTCGTCCACGACTTTGCCGGACCCGCCGCCAGCGCGGCATGGGTGCCGCACCGCCCTGCCCGCCCGGAGAAGCGCGGCGGCCAGCGCCGCTTTCGCCTGGCCAGCCCCTTCGAGCCCGCAGGCGATCAGCCCGCAGCCATCGCCGAGCTGGTGGAGGGCCTGAAGGGTGCCGAGCGCGATCAGGTCCTGCTGGGCGTCACCGGCTCGGGCAAGACCTTCACCATGGCCAAGATCATCGAGCAGACCCAGCGCCCGGCCCTGATCCTGGCCCACAACAAGACCCTGGCCGCCCAGCTCTATGCCGAGTTCAAGAGCTTCTTCCCCGACAATGCGGTCGAGTATTTCGTCTCCTACTACGACTACTATCAGCCCGAAGCCTATGTGCCGCGCACCGACACCTACATCGAGAAGGACAGCTCCATAAACGAGCAGATCGACCGGATGCGCCACGCGGCCACGCGGGCGATCCTGGAGCGCGACGACGTGATCGTGGTCGCCTCGGTCAGCTGCATCTATGGCATCGGCTCGGTCGAGACCTATACCGCCATGACCTTCCGCCTCGATGTGGGTCAGGTCATCGACGAGGCGAAGCTGCGCGCTGATCTGATCGCCCTGCAATACAAGCGCAACGACCAGGCGTTCGAGCGCGGCACCTTCCGGCGGCGCGGCGACACCATCGAGATTTTCCCGGTCCACTACGAGGACCGCGCCTGGCGCGTCAGCCTGTTCGGCGACGAGATCGAGTCGATTCACGAGTTCGACCCGCTCACCGGCCACAAGACCGCCGAGCTGCCGGGTGTGACCGTCTATGCCGCCAGCCACTACGTCACCCCGCGCCCGACGCTCAAACAGGCCATAGACTCCATACGGCGCGAGCTGAAGGTCCGGCTCGACGAGCTGAATGCCGAGGGCAAGCTGCTGGAGGCCCAGCGACTGGAGCAGCGCACCACCTTCGATCTGGAGATGCTGGAGGCGACCGGGTCGTGCGCGGGCATCGAGAATTATTCGCGCTATCTGACCGGGCGCAATCCGGGCGAGCCCCCGCCGACCTTCTTCGAATACATCCCCGACAATGCCCTGCTGTTCGTGGACGAGAGCCACGTCACCATCCCCCAGATCGGCGCCATGTTCCGCGGTGACCTGCGGCGCAAGACGACCCTGGCCGAGTATGGCTTTCGCCTGCCCTCCTGCATGGACAACCGCCCGCTCAAGTTCGAGGAGTGGGACGCCATGCGCCCCCAGAGCATCCACGTCAGTGCCACGCCCGGCCCGTGGGAGATGGAGCGGACCGGCGGCGTCTTCACCGAGCAGGTGATCCGCCCGACCGGCCTGATCGATCCGCCCGTCGAGGTGCGCCCGGTATCGAAGGACGGCTTCTCCCAGGTCGATGACGTGATCGCCGAGGTGCGCGAGGTGGCGGCGCGCGGCTATCGCTCGCTCATCACCGTCCTGACCAAGAAGATGGCCGAGGATCTGACCGAGTACATGAGCGAACAGGGCATCCGCGTTCGCTACATGCACGCCGACATCGACACCATCGAGCGCATCGAGACCATCCGCGACCTGCGCCTCGGGGCCTTTGACGTGCTGGTGGGCATCAATCTGCTGCGCGAGGGGCTGGACATTCCCGAATGCGGCCTGGTCGCCATTCTCGATGCGGACAAGGAGGGCTTCCTGCGCTCGGAGACCTCGCTGGTCCAGACCATCGGGCGTGCGGCGCGCAACGTCGACGGGCGCGTTATCCTCTATGCCGACCGCATCACCGGCTCCATGGAGCGCGCCATGGCCGAGACCACCCGGCGCCGTGAAAAGCAGCAGGCCTTCAACGAGGCGCACGGCATCACCCCCGCCAGCGTGCGCCGCGACATCCAGGACATTCTCGACAGCCCCTACGAGCGCGACCGCGTCACCGTGCCGGTCGGCGTGGCCGAGGACGTGCGCCCGTTCCTCGGCTCCAATTTCCAGGCCAGCCTGCGCGATCTGGAAAAGCGCATGCGCGAGGCGGCGTCCAATCTGGAGTTCGAGGAGGCGGCACGCCTGCGCGACGAGCTGAAGCGCCTCAAGATGCTCGATCTGGAGTTCGCCAACGAAGCCCTGACGCCCGCAGGCGAAGCCGTGGACACCGAGGCCCCCAAACGCGCGCGCGCCGCCGCAAGAGCCGCCTCGGCGGAAGCGTTCAGGAAGGGAAGGCTGTAGCCCCCTCCCCCCGCCGGCCTTTGCGGGCTTGAGCCTGCGCGGTGGGGGTGGTTATGGTGTAACGGCGTATCATTCATATTGTCGCCGGGGTGTCCTTTGTCCGTGATCAAGCCTTCGCTCTCCGCCCTTCTGTGCGGGTCCGCCGCCGCTGTCCTGCTGGCCGCCGCCAGCGCCCACGCCCAGCAGGCCCCGCTGATCCAGCCCGGCGCGCCCGGACAGGACAGCCGCACGCTGGAGGGCCGCGACGCCGCGCGGGTGGCCGACAACCGCTATTCGGCGGACGACGTGCGCTTCATGCAGGACATGATCCACCACCACGGCCAGGCGCTCGAGATGTCGGCACTTGTGCGCGGGCGCACCAACACCCCCGAACTGATCCAGCTGGCGGCGCGCATCGAGGCCTCCCAGGCCGACGAGATCACCTTCATGCAGGACTGGCTTCGCGAGCGCGGCGAGGACGCCCCTGCGCCTGCCCCCACGATGGGAGACGATCATTCGGGCCATCATGGCGACCATCACGGGGGGCACCATGGTGGGCACCACGGCATGGGTCACAGCGCCCATGCGGGCATGCCGGGCATGGCCACGCCCGCCCAGATGCGCGCGCTGGAAGCCGCCCGCGGCGAGGCCTTCGACCAGATGTTCCTCGAGCTGATGATCCGTCATCACGAGGGCGCATTGCAGATGGTCACCGAGCTGTTCGCGCGGCCCGGCTCGGCCTTCGATCCCGTTCTCTATCGCTTTGCCACGGACGTCTCCAACGAGCAGCAGGCCGAGATCAACCGCATGGCGGCCATGCTGCGGGCGCGCTCGTCGGACCCGCGCGTCAACCTGCGCCCCGGCTTCCGCGATGCGGGCGAGGCCATATACAACATGGAGCTGCTGGCCAGCCTGCCCAAGCCGACCGGCTTCTATGATCCGTCCAACCCCGAGGGCCTGCCCATGCGTGTGCCCGCGCCGTCCGAGGACGGCGATGCGCGCCGGGGCACCGCCGACCTGACCAGCCGCCGCGCGCCCTTCCTCAGCTTTGCCAACACCGACATGGCGTTCTCTGGCGACCTGCTGGCCGTGGGCAACTATCACGGGGTGCAGCTCTATCGCATGGGCGACGGGCCTGCGCCCGAGCTGATCAGTGCCATCGTCTGTCCCGGCGGCCAGGGCGATGTGTCCATCGCGGGCAACCTGCTGCTGATGTCGGTGGAATCCCCCAGCGCGCGTGTCGACTGCGGTCGCGAAGGTGTCGGCCCCGACCCCAGCCCCGAGCGCTTCCGTGGCCTGCGCATCTTCGACATTTCCGATCTGTCGCGCCCGCGCCAGGTGGGCCAGGTCCAGACGTGCCGGGGCTCTCACACCCACACCATCGTCGATGCGAATGACCAGCGCCTGATCGTCTACAACTCGGGCATCTCCAGCGTTCGCGCCGAAGAAGAGCTGGCCGGGTGCGTGGTGGGTCAGCCGGGCGAGACCCGCACGGCCCTGTTCCGTGTCGACGTGATCGAGATTCCGCTGGCCGATCCGTCGCGCGCGCGGATCATCGACAGCCCCGCCGTCTTTGCCGATGGCGACCAGCTCGCGGGGCTGTGGCGCGGGGGTGATCACGGCGACGGCACCCAGACCACCAACCGCACCGATCACTGTCACGACATCACGATCTTTCCGTCGCTGAACCTGGCGGCGGGGGCGTGCTCGGGCAACGGCATCCTGTTCGACATCAGCAACCCGCGCCAGCCCCGCCGCATCGATGCGGTGGTCGATCCGGCGTTCGCCTACTGGCACTCGGCCACCTTCAACAACGATGGCACCAAGGTGATCTTCACCGACGAGTGGGGCGGCGGTGGCCGTCCGCGCTGCCGCGTGCAGGACCCCCAGACCTGGGGCGCCAACGCCATCTATGACATCGTTGAGGGTCGCCTCGTGTTCCGCAGCTACTACAAGCTGCCCGCGCCCCAGACCGATCTCGAGAATTGCGTGGCCCACAACGGCTCGCTGGTGCCCGTGCCCGGCCGCGACCTGTTCGTTCAGGCCTGGTATCAGGGCGGTATCTCGATCAGCGACTTCACCGACACGGCCAATCCGGTCGAGATCGCCTATTTCGACCGCGGTCCGCTGAATGCCGAGCGCATGACCATGGCCGGCTACTGGTCGGTCTATTGGTACAATGGCCTGATCTACGGCACCGAGATCGCGCGCGGCCTCGACGTGTTCGCCCTGACGCCCAGCGCCTATCTCAGCGAGAACGAGATCGCGGCGGCGCGCATGGCCAACCTCGGCGAAACCGTCAATCCGCAGCAGCAGTTCGAGGTCACCTGGCCTGCGCACCCGGTCGTGGCGCGCGCCTATATGGACCAGCTCGGCCGCGACAATGCCCTGTCCGAAGCCAGTGCAGCGGGCCTCACGGCGACGCTGGAGCGGGCCACAGCTCTGGTGGATGGCGGCGGGCGCGACGCAGGCGTGGCACGTGATCTGCGTACCCAGGCGGGCCAGCTTCCGCGCGCCGAGGGCATGAGCGGGCGCCGTCTCGACGCCCTGCGCGATACGCTGACCCGCATCGCCGATCGCATCGGCTGACGCATCTGAACGCATCGGGACGGGCGTGAGGGGCACCCGCTCCTCAAGCCCGTCACCGCCGCGCATGAGGTGATCAGGCGGAATCTACCCGTCAGAAGTGCCAATGTGACGAGGCAGACTCGCGGTTGTCAGGCGCTTGAGAGCAAGCTTTGGTAATCCTCAATGCCATGCTCCCGCATGGCCTCGATGGCTTCAACGCGGGTCCTTCGATCCAGTTCTGCATCCTCGACGAAGCGCGTGTCCCTCAAAACGGCGACATGAGCTTTGTCCAGCCCATGATATTCGGCGCCGGCAATGACGGTCGCGAGGTACCAATCGAAAGGCCGTAATGTGTGGTCCAACGAGGTACCAATATAGCTGCTCGCCGGAACGGCGCTTCCCTCGACAGCGAAAGTGTCGTCGCGGCGGTAACCAGAGCCTGCTCCCTCGTGCCGGTCCAACTGCTCTCTTTCGGCCAGATCAATCTCGAAAATGACCCCGGGCACGGCGGAGTTCGGGGCGGTAACCAGGGTCGCCTTTCCTGAACCGTCCTTACTCGCCTTCGAAAACGCGAGACTCCAGGCGCGTGCAACTCCCGTCCGGACGACCTTCGCCGACGGGCAGCGGCCAAGCAGTCGAGCCGGCAACATGTTGGAGCCATAAGCGAAGTAGAGAAACGTCATTGGCCATTGCTCCCTTCGACATTCGCTCCATCGCGCAGTTGGCTGGCCGAGCGGGCGGGTTCCACCACTGTCAGAACGCAGCGCTCCGCTCGTTCGTGGACCATCGCGGCGAGACTTTCGATCGCCACAGGATCGAAGCCGGGGCGCACCAACTCGGCGGCAACCTCGCCTGTTCGCGCAATCACGCCATTGCTGATCTCCGCGACCCGCCTGCGTATCAGCGGCAAGCCGATACCCGCGTCCGCCGCGAACGCTGCCCACCCCTTCGCGTCCAGTTCGGCGAGCGTGGCGCGTTTCCCGACCTTCATGGCGAATTTCGGCGAGAGATCGGGATAAGCAACGGTCGCCAGCAGGTCATACAGCGGGGCGAGGCGTGGGCCTTCGGCGTCATAGAGGATCGAAAAATTCTTGCCGTGTGCGTCGGCGTTCCCGGCAATCACATTGAAGATCACCGCGTCGAGAAGCTTCAGCACGTCGACAGCAGGCCTTGCGGCGACACGGCGGAGCAGCGCGAAGCAATCCTTGAAGGTTGGGCCGCCTTCGCTGGCATATTTGGTCTCCGGTGGCACGCCGAGCGCCTGGCAGAAATCCTCCTGATGGATCCGGCGCACAATGCCATCATCGCCGATGGTGCGGTCATAGCGCTGGACCAGCAGAAACGTTCGATCCTGAACGGTGCGCGCTTCTGCCGGCGCGACATCGAGACCGATGGCGGCGGCAAGGCGCATGACGAACGCCTCGTTCTCGGTCGTAGCCGCGAAGCGCGATATCGGGGGCTTGAGAATATGCGTCGTCGGCTGGCCCGGCGCAGGCAACGCCACCGCCCCATCCACCAGCACCACCGGCACCTTCGATTGTGCGCCGGCGAGCGAAAGGCGCAATCCTTCCTGGCCCGCGAGCAGCGGGCGGACAGGCAGCGCATCCAGCACCCGGATCAGGCCTGCCTCGTCAAGCCGCGTTGGCCGTTGATCGGGGGCAAGAGTGGCCGGTAGTTCGCCGGGCGGCAGAAGTTGCAGCGCGCCAGCGACATCGCCTCCGAGGCGATCAAGAAGGGCGAAATCATTGGCGCGCGACACGCCGAGTGCCTGAGCCGCGGCGTCGCGCTGACCTTCCTCCGGCAGGAGGCCACCGAAGAACGGGCGGCACTCGCGGCGAGTGAACGGTTCCGCCCGCTTGGGCAGCGAAGCGGACAAGGGCTGCGCCGCCTCATCGTCGAGCCAGGGCGGCGCATAGGCGAAGCCGAGTTCACCATGCTGATCCTGCGTCAACTGGCCCACCAGGCGCCCGTCCCACCAGATATCGAGGGTGCGCGTCATGCCTTCTGAGGACCCTTTGGCCGCGCTCCTTTGGTGTCGGGGGGCGGCGTGATATCAAGCGAACATCCGAGCGCAGACAGGACCTGAAGCGTCTTGCCGATTTGCGCGGTCGGCTTGCCGGCCTCCAGATCGACGATGAAGCGCAGGCCGACGCCCGCTGCACCCGCAAGCTCGTCCTGTCGCAGGCCAGCGGCCTTGCGGGTGGTTCGGACGATGTCGCCGATCTCGGCAGTAGTAAGGTTGCGTCTGGCCATGATATTTACCGAACGGGAAAGTATCATGGATTTCAGAAAAATGTCTATCAGAATTTCCCGTTCGGGAAAGCTTGCTCCTCCTCGCTGTCCCGGCCGCGAAATATTCCCGAACGGGAAATCACTGTGATCGGACACCCTGATCTTGAAGGCATTCACGCGCTTCTAAGGATAAAGACCCGCCCCTCACTCCCACTCGATGGTGCTCTGACTGACATCGTGTTGTTTCAACACGATTTTTTTGACTTGTTGGCAAAAACACCGTCTAAAGCACCGTCAAAATTCTTAAGTATTGAATCTACTGAGGAAAATATCGGTTATCAAATTCGCGTGAATTCGGGGACTTTTGACACCTTATGATCCACCGACCGGCGCTCTGATATATTGCGGAATACGCCATCAACTTGCGGGATGTCGTCAATGTTCCGCAATCATCTTGCGGCGAGAATTCCAGAACTTCAAGAGCGGCGACCGCCGCCAGCTCCACGCCAAGATCAACGGTCTTTCTGCGCGGATTCGCGGACCTTCAGCAATGGCCTGGTCCCCTTGCTCAACGGTCCCGGCGCGCCAGCCATATCCTCATTCGTCGGATCTCCACTTCCTGGGCGCGGATGATGTCCTGGGCTAGGCTGCGGACCTCGGGGTCTTCGCCATGCTCCAGGGCGATGCGAGCCATGGCCACGGCGCCCTCGTGGTGGGCGATCATGCCGCGCATGAAGTCCACGTCCGAATCCCCGGAGAAGGCGATGTCCATGTCCCGGTGCATGCGCTCGTTGGCGGCGCGGTAGGCCCGGGTCGAGGGCGCGTCCTGGGGGCTGTCGTCGTGGCCCTCGTGCAGGTCCCGGGCCGGAACGCTCCCGGTTGAGGAGGCGGCCGACTCGGGCGAGCGGGGCTTCATCCTCTCCCCGTAGTTGAAGGCGAACACGCCGAGCGCGAGGGCGATCAACACCGCGATCGCTGAAATCCATCCAATCTTCTTCACGGCGTCATCTCCATGAGGCGCGGGCGGAGGCCTGAACGCCTCCACGTCGCAAGGGCGTCAGTCTTCGGCCTTTCGGCGATTCAGGATGCGTTTGGGCTCACGGTATCCCAGGAGCCTGAGGGCGTTGATGACCACGATCAGGGTGGACCCCTCGTGCAGGGCGACCGCCGGTCCGATGCCGAGGCCGAGGATGGTGGCCGGGACCAGGAACGCCACGATGCCGAGGCTGACGAACAGGTTCTGCAAGATGATGCGCCGCGTGTGGCGGCTCAGGCCAACGGTGAAGGGCAACTGCGAGAGGTCGTCGGCCATCAGCGCCACGTCCGCCGTCTCCAGGGCGACGTCGGAACCGGCCGCACCCATGGAGACAGCCACGGTCGCCGTGGCCATGGCCGGGGCGTCATTCACCCCATCCCCGACCATGGCGACCTTGCCCTCGTCACGCATCGCCTTGATGGCTTCGACCTTGTCCTCGGGCATGAGATCGCCCCAGGCTTCGGTCAGGCCGACCTGGCCGGCGATCGCCTCGGCCGCCTTCTGGTGGTCGCCGGAGATCATGATCATGCGCTTGACGCCGAGCGCGCGCAGCGCATCGAGCGCGGGTCCGGCCGCCGCCCTCGGCGTGTCGAGCAGGCCGATGACGCCCAGGTCGCGTTCGCCCTTGCGCACCACCATCAGGGTGCGGCCCTGGTCGCGCAGCCGCGCCACCACGATGTCCGTCTCGCCCCTGAGCGGGGCGAGACCATCCGCGCCGAACATGTCGGGCTTGCCGATCCAGATGGTTTCGCCGCCGAACTCGGCGGTGACGCCCTTGCCGGTGTGGCTTTGCAGACCAGTCGCTTGCGGGATGTGGACGCCGCCGAGCCGTTCGGCCCCATCGCGGGCGATGGCGGCCGCCAGGGGGTGATCGCTGAGCCGCTCCACCGCGACGGCGACCGTAAGGAGTTCGGCCCCTGCGACGCCACCCACGGCGACCGCGTCGACGATGCGGGGACGACCCTCGGTCAGGGTGCCTGTCTTGTCGAAGGCGATGGCGTCGAGCGAGCCCAGGTTCTCCAGCGGCGCGCCGCCCTTGATCAGGACGCCCGCGCGAGCGGCCCGGGCCACGCCGGACAGAACCGCGCTCGGGGTGGCGATGGCTAGGGCGCAAGGACTGGCGGCCACCAGCACGGCCATGGCGCGATAGAAGCTGTCGCGGAACGGCTCGTCCACCACCACCCAGGCGAACAACAGGACGAAGGCGAGCGCCAGGACCAGCGGCACGAAGATGCGCTCGAACCGCTCGGTGAACCGCTGGGTCGGGGATTTGCGGGTCTCGGCTTCGCTGACCATGCGCACCACCTTGGCCAGGGTCGTGTCGCTGGACCTGCGCGTGGTCTCGATCTCGATGGCCCCGGAGCCGTTGATGGTGCCGGCGAAGACGACGGAGGCTGATCCGACCGAAGCCGGCCGGGTGCGCGCCTCCGCAGGATCGGCGACAGGCTCTTTGTCGACCGGCATGCTCTCGCCGGTGACCGGAGCCTGGTTGATGCTGGTCGAACCGGCGACGACGAAGCCGTCAGCCGGCAGGCGTTCATTGGGCCGCACGATCACGATGTCGCCGACCTCAAGGGCCTCGACCGGCAGTTCGACCACCTGGCCTTCACGGCGGACATGGGCGGTGCGCGGCGCCAGTTCGGCCAGGGCCTCGATGGCGCGCTTGGCGCGGCCCATGGCGTAGTGCTCCAGCGCATGGCCGAGGCTGAACAGGAACAGCAGCAGCGCGCCCTCGGCCCAGGCGCCCAGCGCGGCCGCGCCGGCGGCGGCCACCAGCATCAGGGTGTCGATCTCGAAGCGCCTGCGGCGCAGGTTCTCGATCGCCTCGCGCACGGTGAAGAAGCCGCCGAAGCCGTAGGCGGTCAGATAAAGGGCGAGCGGAATCCAGCCCGTCAGGCCCGCGACCAGCTTCTCCAGGGCGAAACCGATGATCAGGGCGGCGCCGCTCGCCAGGGCGAAGATCAGTTCGGTGTTGGGGCCGAGGAAGCCGCCGTGGGTGTGGCCGTGCCCGTCATCCGGCCCATGAGCATGGTCGCGGCCCTCGCCGTGGTCATGGGCGTGGTCGTGGGCGTGGTCGTGGGCGCCGCTCTCGCCGTGACCCTCCTCGGATCGTCCCGGCGTCGGCTCGGAAGGCGTGTCCGAGAAACCCAGGTCGTGCCCGGCGAGCAGCCGATCAATACCCGCCCGATCTATGTGTTCGCGGTCGAACTCCAGGCGCACGGCGCCGGAAGCGTCGACGACCGCTTCCACGACGCCCGGATAGTCCGCCAGGGCGGCCTCGATGGTGCGCGCGTGCCGGGCGTGCCGGACCCCGTCCAGCCATCCGGCCAGATGGCCGTAGCGTCCGCTGATCTCGGCGCCGGCCTGTCGGGCGCGCTTGCGCACCTGGGCGAGGGTGAGCTGGTCCGGGTCATAGTGGATGCAGAGCCGCGGCGGCGTCTCGCCCTCGACGATATGGGCCACGGCCACGCCCGGTTCGCTGCGCAGGGTCGCGATCAGCCGCCCGACGCAGGCGTCCGAGGCGTCGGGCGCGCCCGGCAGGAGGATCGGGAGGTCCAGTTTCGTGGTCTTGGACATGGTGCGGCTCCAGGTCGGCGATAGGCGTGTCAGGCGGGACCGGACGGCCCGCCCGCGAGATCGGGCTGAAGGTCCGGGGCCTCCGGCAGGGACGAGGTTTCCTGCGGCGAGGATGTCGCCGCAGGCGCCGCGTGGCCCCGCTTGTGGTGCCGCCATTCCTCCCACAATGCGCGCGTGGTCAGGCCGAGCAGAAGGGAAAGGACGGCGATGACGGCGGCGATGATGGTCGCGGGTCGGATTTTCTTCATGGCCATGGCGTCCTCCAGGAAGGCGCGGGGCGAGGGAGTCGAGCGGTCATTTGACCTCTCCTTCCTTGGTCAGTCTGGACTTTCGGGCGTCCCGCAGAATCTGGACGCCGCCCTTCAGCGCGATGGCGGCGACCATGACGCCGACCAACAGGTCGGGCCAAGCCTGATCCAGCCACAAGACCAGGGCGCCGGCGACCAGGATGCCGCCGTTGGCGGCGAAGTCGTTGAAGCTGAAGGTCTCGGCCGCCTTCATGTTCACGTCCTCGCTGTGTTGACGGCGGATGAGTTCGAAGCAGACGAGGTTGATCACCGCCGCCACGACCGCCAGGCCCATCATGGTCCAGCCGATGGGCTCCGTGCCGAACCACCAGCGCCGCCCGGCGTCGATCAGCACGCCGGCGGCGAAGATCAGAAGCATGACGCCGGAGAAACGGGCGGCCCCCTGCTTCCAGGCCAGGGCGCGCCCGACCGCGAGGAAGCTGATGAGATAGACTGCCGCGTCCGAGGCGTTGTCCAGCGCGTTGGCGATCAGGGCGCTGGAATCGGCGGCGAGGCCGCCGATTCCGAGCATCGCGAACAGCAGTGCGTTGAGGGCGAGGACGATCAGAAGCATACGCTTCTGGATTCGCGGCGATGCGTGTGACCCGCTCACAGCCCCTCCTCCCGGACGCGGGGCCGCATGACCCGCGCGGCAAAGGTGGGAACGACCAGCAGGGTCAGGGCTGTCGCGGTCATCAAGCCGCCGATGACCACGGTGGCGAGCGGCTTTTGCACCTCCGCGCCCGCTCCGTGGGCCAGGGCCATGGGGATGAAGCCGACGATGGCCACCAAGGCCGTGGTCAGCACCGCGCGGAGACGACTGGCGGCGCCCTGGATCGCCGCCTCATGCGGCGGCAGGCCGCCGTCCAGCCGTTCGCGAATGGACTGCATCAGCACTAGGCCGTTCAACGTCGCGACGCCCGAGACGGCGATGAAGCCCACCGCCGCCGACACCGAGAAGGGTATCCCCCTGAGGAACAGCGACAGTGCCCCGCCTACCAAGGCGAGCGGAACGCAGGCGAACACCAGTCCGGCTTCCTTAAAGGAGCCGAGCGCCATGAACAGCAAAGCCCCGATCATGAGGAAAACCAGGGGCACCACCAGCCCCAGGCGCTGCTCGGCCCGTTGCAGGTTCTCGAACTGCCCGCCCCAATCGAGCCGCACTCCCGTCGGCAGGGCGATGGACTCGACGCGATCCTGCGCCTCCGCGACGAAGCCGCCCAGATCGCGCCCGCGCACATTGGCCTGAACGACCACGCGGCGGCTACCGTCGTTGCGGCTTATCTGGTTGGGGCCTTCGGAGACCTGGATGCGGGCGACCGAGGACAGGGGCACGGAGACGCCCGTGGGCGACACGATCGGCAGGGCCGCCAGCGCGGCCGGGTCGTCGCGCATGGCGGCAGGCAGGCGCACCACCACGTCGAAGCGGCGATCGCCCTCGAACACCTGGCCGGCTTCTGCTCCGCCGATGGCGGCCGAAACCGCCTCGGAGACATCGGCCGCCGCGAGGCCGTAGTTGGCGGCGGCGAAGCGGTCGACACTGATGGTCAGGGTCGGCAGGCCGGAGGTCTGCTCCACCCGCACATCGGCGGCGCCCTCGGTCTGACGAAGTGCATTGGCCACCTGGTCGGCGACCTGGTTCAGCTGCGCGAAGTCGTCACCATAGACCATGACGGCGAGATCGGTCCGGACGCCCGAGATCAGCTCGTTGAAGCGCAACTCGATCGGCTGACTGAACTCGAAGGCATTGCCGATCTGGAGGGCAGCCAAGCCTTCGATGCGCTCGATCAGGGCTTCCTTGGAGAGATTCGGATCGGGCCAGTCGCGCCGGTCCTTCAGCACGATGACGGCGTCGGAGATATTGGGCGGCATGGGGTCCACCGCCGCCTCCGCCGTGCCGGTGCGCGAGAACATGGTCTCCACCTCGGGCTGTTCCGTGATGGCCCGTTCCAGCGCCATTTGCATCGCCAGCGATTGCTCCAGCGAGGCCGAAGGCACCCTCAGCGCCTGCATGGCGATGTCGCCCTCGTCCAGTGTGGGAACGAACTCGCGCCCCAGGGTGGAGAAGGCGAGCAGGCCGACTAGCAGCGCCGCGACCGCCGAGGCCATCACCGTGCGCGGCCGGGCGACGGCGCGCCGGATGATCGGCTCCACCCGCTGACGCACCCAGCGGATGATGCGGGTTTCGTGCTCCAGCGCGCGGCCTTCCGTATCCAGGTGGATCGTCTTCGGCTCACGCACAAGCAGCGCCGCCATGGCGGGCACGAAGGTGAAGGAGAAGATGAAAGCGCCAGCGAGCGCCAGCATCACCGTCGCGGCCATGGGGATGAAGGTCTTGCCCTCGACTCCTTCCAATAGCAGCAGCGGGGTGAACACTAGCAGGATGATCAGTTGGCCGAATGCGGCCGGGCGGACCATCTTCCTCGCTGCGGCGGCCGCGACCTGAAGCCGCTCGATACGCGACAGCGCCCGTCCCAATTCCACCCGCTTCTGGGACAGCATCAGAAGGGTGCTCTCGATGACGATGACCGCGCCATCGACCAGCAGGCCGAAGTCGAGCGCGCCCAGGCTCATCAGATTGCCGCTGATGCCGAACCGGTTCATGCCGATGACCGCGAACAGGAAGCTGATGGGGATCATCAGGGCCGTGATCGCCGCCGCACGGATGTTGCCGAGCAGCAGGAACAGCACCGCGATCACCAGCAGGGCGCCTTCGGTGAGGTTGGTTGCCACCGTCTTGATGGTGGCGTTCACCAGGGCGCTGCGGTCCAGCACCGTCACCGCCTCGATCCCCGGCGGCAGGGTCGGCCTGATCTGCTCCAGCCGTTCGCCGGCCGCCTGCGCCACCGTGCGGCTGTTGCCACCGGCGATCATCAGGGCCGTGCCCAACACCGCCTCATGACCGTCGCGGGTGGCGCCGCCCATGCGCGGGGCTTGGCCGATTTCCACCGTGGCCACGTCTGCGACGCGCACCACCAGACCGCCGCGATTGACCACGGGCGCCTGGGCCAGGTCCTCGATGGTCGAGGCCAGGGCGTCGGTGCGAACCGTCAACGCCTCTCCCGAACGCTGAACATACCCCGCGCCGGCCTGGGTGTTGGCTCGGTCGAGCGCCTGGATCAGATCACCCAGACTCAATCCATAGGCCGACAGTCGCGACGGGTCGGGACGGACGGCGTATTCCTTCACATAGCCGCCCACCGTATCCACGCCCGCAAGCCCCAACGCAGTGCGCATCTGGGGCGCGATAATCCAGTCCTGGACGGTGCGCAGATAGGTGGCCCGCGCTTCCGGGGTGGTCAGCAGTTCGCCTTCGGGCGTCAGATAGGCGCCGCCTGCCTGCCAGCCCGGCTGACCCTGTCGGGAGAGGTTGTCACTGTTGAACGGCACATAATCGACCGTCCACATCAGCACTTCGCCGAGACCCGTGGTGATCGGGGCCATTGCGGGCTCTACGCCTTCGGGCATGGTTTCGCGCGCGGCAGCCAGCCGTTCGGCCACCTGCTGGCGGGCGAAGTAGATGTCGGTGCGGTCGGTGAAGATGACCGTCACCTGGCTGAAGCCGTTGCGGCTCAAAGACCGGGTCGAGGTCAGGCCGGGGATGCCGGCCATGGCGGTCTCGATCGGATAGGTCACCTGCCGTTCGATCTGCTCTGGCGCGAGCGCCGGAGCGACCGTGGTGACCTGCACCTGCCGGTTGGTGATGTCCGGCACGGCGTCGATGGGCAGTTGCGTCAGGTTATAGAGACCGACAGCGGCGACCAGGGCGGTGACGAGGACGACGGTCCAGCGGAAGCGGACGGACGCCTCGATGATGAGTTTGAACATGGTCCCGGATTCCCTCAGTGCCCGTGCTCGGCTTCGCCCTTGGCCAGTTCGGCCTTGAGCAGGAAGGCTCCGGTTCCGGCGACGCGCTCGCCGCCATTCAGACCGCGCAGGATTTCGGTGCGCCCGCCCGCCTGCCGCCCGACAAGGACGGGCGTGGCCTGGAAGCCCCCCGTGACCTGGACGAAGACCACGGTGGCGCCTTCGACCGTCTGGATGGCTTCCGTCGGCACGGTGAGGCCGCCTGGCATCTCGCCGGTGACGATGGCGCCGGAGACAGCGGAACCCGCCGGAGGCAGGCCGCCGCCTGAGGGCCGAGCACGGATAACGGTGGCTCCGCTCTCGCCGCCGGCTCCGGCGGCCACGCCCGTGACCACGGCGTCGAACTCGCCTGACGGGCCGACGACCCGCAGTGACGCGCCCACGCGGACGCTGGCGGCCAGGGTCGGAGGCGCGTTGAACACCAGTTCCACTCGCGCAGGGTTGGTGACCTCGGCGACCACGCCGCCCTGAGGCACGAAGCCGCCCGGGCCGACCTGGACCGAAGTGACCACACCGGAGATCGGGCTCGTGACGCTGAGCCGACCCGAAGCGCTGGGCGCCCCGGCGGCGGCGGCCCGAGCGCGCGCGGCGCCAGCGGCCGCCTGTGCGCTCAGAGCCTCCGCGTGCGACACCTCGGCCTCGCGCCGGGCTACCACGCCCAGGTCGGCCAATTCCTCATCGCGGCCGTGGGCCTGTTCCGCCGCGATGTAGGCGGCCTGCGCCGCGTCGGCTTCGGCCCTTAGGGTGGCGGCGTCGCCGCTGACCAGGCTGACCAGCGGCTGGCCGGCGCGAACGGACTGGCCCGGCGCCACCAGGACCCGCTCGACCCGGCCGCCGACGACGGCGGCCACCGTCGCGCGGGAATCGACCATGGACTCGACCCGTCCGGACAACCGGGTTTCGCCACCGCCGCCACCCCCTATGGCCACTATTTGAATGCCTGCGGCTTCGATCTGCTGGGCGGTCAGGGCCACAAAGCCTTCACGCTCGACGCCCTCGGCCTCATCGCCGTGGTCATCGTGACCGTCGGCCTCCTGTCCCGGCTGGCTCTGCGTCTCCCGAGGTGGAGAAGGATTCAGGGCGAGGAAGACGCCCGCGCTGCCGATCAGCACGACAGCGGCGGCTCCCGCGATCAACACGGACTTGTTCACTGTGGGCTTGCGCATCATTGGGCTCCTTGGAAGGGCAGGCGGCCCTCTAGACGTGCGAGGTCGATCTCGGCGCGAACACGCGCCAGGCGCGCGTCGATGGCGGTGGATCGGGCGCTGATGAGGGCGGTTCGAGTCGCCCGGAGCTCCAGTTGGGAAATCCGACCTGCGTCGAAGCCAAGACGGGCCAATCGGTAGGCTTCTTCAGCGGCGGATACGCCGGCATCAGCGGCCCGGACGCGACTTGCCGACGACGCAAGGCGCGCCTCGGCGGCGGCACGGTCCGCCTGCGCATCCTGGCGCGCGCTGACCAAGCGCGCATCGGCTGCCCGGACCTCAGCCTGCGCCGCATCGACGTTTCCTCGGTTCCGATCGAAGAAGGGCAGCGGCATGCTTATGCCGAAGGTCAGCGCGGTGGCGTCCTCAACTTCGTAGCGGCGGAAGCCGACGCTCACACTGACGTCGGGACGCGTTCTGGCGCGCTCAACGCCGACACGACGCTCTGCCGCCTGCCGCTCAGCCTCGGCTACGCGCACGGTCGGCGCGACATCCCCAGATGGGATTGAACGCGGTTCCAGGTCCAGCAGGCTGATGGTGATCTCGGTGACCGGCGCCGCCAGCATCGCCACGGCGGTCAGTCGAGCGAATGCGGCGTCTCGTTCGGCGATCGCTTCATCATATGTCGCGCGCGCGGCGGCCACTTCGGCTTCGCCCTGTATGCCACGGAACAAGGGCTCACGCCCCGCCTCCACGAGCGTCAGCGCCGCGCGGGCGTCCGCGAGTGCGAGGTCGAGCCCTTCTTCCGCCAGTTCGGCACGGCGTTGCGCCGCTTCCGCTTCGGCGTAGGCGAGCGCCAGGCGCCCGGCGGCGTCGATCACGGCAAGGTCGCGGAGGAGCACGGCTGTGCCGGCTTCCGCGCGGGCGACATCGACTCGGGCTTGACGGCGCCCCCAGAGTTCAAGGTCTTGCGTGACGGCAAAGGTGCTCTCGGCGTTGCTGAACCCTGAAAAGGGTCCCGAACCGAAGGCGTTCTCGACATCCAGAGAGACCGTGGGATTGGGGCGCACACCTGCTTGGCGGACACGCGCATCGGCTGCCTCGACCAGCGCGCCGGCCTCCACGGCCGCCGGGGATTGGTCAAGTCGGGCGAGCAGTTCGAAGTAGGAAGGAGCGGGGTCAGCCCAGGCAGGGCTGGAAAAGGCCGCCAGCAAGGCGGCGCAACTGGCCGTCAAAGACGGCCGCCGGCGATGGGAAGCAGGCATGAGTCATCATCCAAGGGTCTGAACAAGCAAGTGCGCCCGCGACGGCGCGATCTCGCAGTCAGCCCCTTGGAGGGCGCTTCAAACCTTCGGAAGCGTAGGAGACCAGGCTGTCATCGACCAGGGGCGCTCTCGCCCCTGTCACAACTATGGTGACAGGCTCGGGATTGGAATCGATGCGCCCGAAGCCGCCGTGGTGACAATGGCCGTGCGAGCAAAGCCCATGACTGCCGCCACGCTCGCCCGCGTCATCGTCGCCGTTTTCATCCTGGGTCGCATGATCGTCCGCCATATGGGCCGCAGCGACGGGGGCCTCGATAGCGCAGACGGCAGCGTCGACCGACGGGGCCACGAACACCGCGATCAACAGGGCGATCACGGCGTAGAGCGGCGCCAGCGGCTGTCTCCTTGCAACCATGTCCGCCACATAGTCTGCGCGCGATCGTCGTGCAATGCGTTATAAGTTTACAGCTGGGCGACCCACGAATACTTTGGCCCGTCGATCAAGGACTTATCGAAACCCCAAAGATCAACCACCTCAACAGGCGGACAGGCTCGAAAGGAACCCTGCGGCAGGCATGGCGTCAGCGAGGGGAGCCGCGCCGACGCGCGTAACACAGGTCAGTCCAAGGAGGCCCCATGGTCCGTTTCGTCCCCATCCTGGCCGCCGCCGCGGCCGTGGTCGCGGCTTCGCCGGCGTTCGCGCATGCCCGCCTGGTGTCCGCAACCCCCGCCGCCGACTCCACCGTGTCGGCGCCCAGCACGATCCGCCTGACCTTCAGCGAGCGATTCGCCGCTCCCTTCTCCAGCATCGAGCTTGAGGATGGCGAGGGCCGCCCGGTGGCCGTGCGCCAGAGCGTTTCGGGGGACGGCAGGACGCTCATCGCCGACGCCGCCGGCCCGTTGGCCCCCGGCGTCTATCAGGTGCGCTGGGCCATCGCGGCGGCGGACGGTCACCGGATGACCGGATCATACAGCTTCACCGTTCGCTGACGCCATGATCGAGGCGGCTGTCATCGGTCTGCGCTGGATGCAGTATGCGGCGGCGGCCGCGGCCCTGGGGCTGCTCCTGTTCCAGGCCTATGGGCGCGGCGCGTCAGGCGTTGCGCGCCTTTCGTCCATCGCCGCCGTCGCCGGCCTGCTGCTCGCCTTGACGGCCCTCGCCGGGGTCGTGGCGCAGACGGCGATGATGGCCGGAGGATGGGGGGCGGCGTTCGATCCGGCGGCCCTCGGCTATGTGGCGCAATCCACCGGCCTGGGCGCGGCCAACCTCACGCGGGCGGGCCTGGCGCTCGCGGGCGCCGCCCTGCTGCTGGCGGGCCGAACGCGCCGCTGGGCGCGCGTCGCCGCCACCGTCGCGCTCACGGGCGCCGTCGCCAGTTTCGCCTGGAGCGGCCATGGCGCGGCGACCGAGGGCGCGGGCGGGATGGTTCACCTGGCCTCGGACATCGTCCACGCCCTCGCGGCGGCGGTGTGGCTGGGCGCCCTCCCCGGTTTCCTGGTGCTGCTTGGACGTTCGCAGGCCGCCGGGATCGAGACGGCGGCGCGTGCGCTCGCGGACTTCGCCATGATCGGGACGGCGGCGGTGTCCGCCCTGGTCGTGACCGGCCTGGTCAATGCGGTCTTCCTGGCGGGCGCCGACGGCCTTGCGGTTCTCCCGGCTTCGAGCTGGGGCGTGCTTCTCATGGTCAAGCTCGGCGTCTTCCTGGTCATGCTCGGGTTCGCCGCCCACAACCGGTTCAGGCTCACGCCCGCGCTGCGCCGCGCCCTGACGGTCGGCGACGACCCGGGCGCGGCCACGGCGGGCCTGCGCGTCAGCGTCGGCCTGGAGTTCCTGGCGGGCGCCATTCTGCTGGGCCTGGTCGCGGCCATGGGGGTGCAAATGCCCCCCGTCGCCATGTGACGACGATCAGTTCGCCGCGCGGGACGACCAATGGATATGCCGGATACGCCAGCCGTCGGCGTGGCGCTGGAGAATCATCGTCTCGGCGGTCAGGCGATCGACGGGCCGGTCGCTGAACCGGCGGGTGACGCGCCCCTCGGTCAGCACCCAGGCGAGGTCGCCCTCGATCCAGGCGGCCCTGTGCGTCGTCACGGTCTCGGTCGCGGCGGCGAAGGCCATGTCGGCGGGCAGGTGATGGCCGGCGTATTCCTCCCGCGAGCGCTCGGCGCCACCTTCTTCCAGCACCATCACGTCCGGGGCCAGGAGGGCGAGCGCCGCCTCGGCGTCGCCCGAGCCCAGAGCCGCGTGGAAGGCCTCCACGGCCGCGACGGCGGGCCGGGCGGCTTCGCCATCCCCCTGGGTGTTCGCGGCGGCCCGAGCCCCGTCATGGGCCATTGCGCCGGGCGCGGCGACGGCGAGGATCGCCGCGAACAACAGACGCTTCATTGCAGGCTCCTTGGCGGATGACAGGGACTATGCGCGATATACGGCAGAAAGGGACGAAACCCTCGCGAGGGGGCGGCGACGGCGGTGCGTATTGATGCGGACGAAACGGAGACCTTCGCCATGATGGAACTGGACAGCCTTCTGGCGCGCGCGGTCCCGCCGACGCCCGCCGGGCTCGATGGTCTGGAGGACGGCGTCTGGCGTCGCGTCGGCCGGGTCGAGACCCGCCGCCGCGAGCGACGGCTGCGGGCAGCGGCCCTTGGCCTCGCCGCCCTGGTCGGCGGGCTGGCCGGCGGGGTTACGACGCCGCGTTTCGAGGCGCCGCGCGGCGAGCTCTCGATCTTCAGCCCGCACATGGCCGCCACGCCCCTGGACATCCGGGGGGTCCTCGGATGAGCGGCTGGCGGTCCACGCTCGTCACGGTCGTCCTTTCCGCGGTGGTGGGCGCCGCGGCGGCCTGGGGCGTCATGCAGTGGTCCGCGCGCTCCAAAGCGCCGGCCGACCTGCACGCGGTCATCCACCAGCGGCTGAACCTGACCCCGGAGCAGGACCGCCGGCTGGACGAGGTCGAGGCCGACTTCGCCGTCGAGCGCCGACGCCTGGAGGCGGAGCTTCGCCAGGCGAACCGCGAGCTCTCCGCCGCCATCGGCGAGAGCCGGGGGGACACGCCCGAGGTCCGGGCCGCCGTGGAGCATTTCCACATGGCCATGGGCGACCTGCAACTGGCCACCATCGCCCATGTGTTCGAGATGCGGGCCGTGCTGGCGCCCGACCAGGTCGAGGTCTTCGACCGCGTGGTGGTCGAGACCCTGCGCGCCGACGCAGACTGACTTGCGCGTGGGACCGGGCGACAGCGACGAAACCCGGGCCGTTCGCGGCGACCGGGCCGCCTTCTCGCGCCTGATGGCGGCGACCAAGGCCGATCTGCATCGCTTCATCGCCCGCCATGTCGGCGACGCCGACGAAGCGCTCGACCTGGCCCAGGAGACCTACGCCGCGGCCTGGCTGGCGATCGCCCGGTATGATCCGGCCCGCCCGTTCGGCGCGTGGTTGCGCACGATCGCGCTCAACAAGTGCCGCGACTGGGGCCGCCGGCGCCGGGTGCGGCGCATCGTGCGCGGGGCGATGGGGCTGGACGCGCCCGAGGCCCGATCCGTGGGCGACCCGACGCCCGGGGCGGAGGCGCGGGCGGACGATCGTCGACAGGTGGAACGCCTGGAGGCCGCCCTGCGCGCCCTCCCGGACGGTCAGCGCGCGCCGCTGCTGCTGGCGGCGCTGGAGGGACGGTCGCACGCCGAGATCGGCCGGATCATGGGCCTGACGCCGAAGGCCGTGGAGTTGCGCATCGCCCGCGCCCGCAAGGCCCTGATGGACCGGATGGCGCCCCGCGCCTCCTGACGGCTGCGACCAGCGGTCGCGAGGGATCGGCGCGGCCGGGGCGTAAGGCTGACGAAACCCGAGCTTCAAGATCGACACATGAACAGAGTGAACACCGACCGCCGTGCGCTGCTGCGCGGCATGGCCGGCGGCGCGGGGCTGCTGGCGGCGCAGGGCCTACTGCCGGCCTGGGCCGCCACCGGCTCCCAAGGGCTGCCGTCTCAATCCGGCGTGCTGAACGGCCCGGACGTCCGGCTGAGCGTCGGCCATTCCCCCTTCACCGTGGGCGGGCGAACCGGCCACGCCATCACCGTCAACGGCACGCTTCCCGCGCCCCTGATCCGACTGCGCGAAGGCCAGAATGTCCGGCTCTGGGTGACCAACACCCTGGACGAGGACACGTCGATCCACTGGCACGGCCTGCTGCTGCCCTTCCACATGGACGGCGTGCCGGGGATCAGCTTTCCGGGCATCCGTCCGGGCGAGACCTTCCTCTACGAGTTCCCGATCATCCAGGCGGGCACCTTCTGGTATCACTCGCACTCCAACTTGCAGGAGGCGATGGGCCACTACGGCCCGCTGATCATCGACCCGGCGGAGACGGACCCGGTCGCCTACGACCGCGAGCATGTCCTGGTCCTGTCGGACTGGAGCTTCCTCCACCCCCACGTCATCCTCGACAAGCTGAAGAAAAGCCCCGGCTACTTCAACCAGTCGCGCACCACCCTGTCCGGCCTGATCTCGGGCGAGGACGGCATGGGGCTGTCCGACCGGCTGATGTGGGGGTCCATGCGCATGGACCCGCGCGACATCGCCGACGTCAACGGCGCGACCTACACCTATCTGGTCAACGGCCACGGCCCCGACGAGAACTGGACGGGCCTGTTTCGGCCGGGCGAGCGGGTGCGCCTTCGGATCATCAACGCCTCGGCCATGTCCATCTTCAACGTCCGCATCCCGGGCCTGGCCATGACCGTGGTCAACGCCGACGGCGAGAACGTGCGGCCGGTGGAGACCGACGAGTTCCAGATCTCGGTTGCCGAGACCTATGATGTGATCGTCCGCCCCGCCGGGGATCGCGCCTACACCATCGTGGCGGAGTCGGTGGATCGTTCCGGCCTGGGCCGCGCCACGCTCGCGCCGCGCCTAGGCATGTCAGGGGAGGTCCCGCCGCTGCGCGAGGTCCCGACCCTGACCATGCGCGACATGGGCATGGGCGGAATGGACCACTCGGCCATGGGCCACGGAGGGATGGATCATTCCGCCATGGGCCACGGAGAGGCCGCGCCGTCCGGTCATGGAAGCATGGGCCACAGCATGCGCGATCCCGACAACGCCCCCGAAGGCATGGCGGTCGGTGTCGGCGTCGACATGATCGCGCCGGCCCCGGTCAACCGCCTGAGCGAGCGCCCCATGGGGCTGGAAGACGTCCCCCACCGGGTGCTGGTCTATACCGACCTGGTCTCGCTTGCGCCCAACAAGGACCAGCGCCCCCCCTCCCGCGCGCTGGAGATCCACCTGACCGGCAACATGGAGCGGTTCATGTGGGGGTTCGACGGGCGGCGTTTCTCCGAGATCGTCGAGCCGATCCGCTTCGAGCGCGACGAGCGGGTGAGGGTGACCCTGGTCAACGACACAATGATGGCCCACCCCATCCACCTGCACGGCCACTTCTTCGAACTGGTGACCGGCGGCCCGGCGGGCCACCAGCCGCTCAAGCACACGGTGAACGTCGCGCCCGGCTCCAAGCTGACCTTCGACCTGACCGCCGATGCGCCCGGCGACTGGGCCTTCCACTGCCACATGCTGATGCACATGCACGCGGGAATGTTCAACGTGGTCACGGTGCGCCCGCTCGACGGAGACGCCTCGTGAACCGCCTTGTCGTCTGCCTCGCGCCCCTCCTCCTCGCCGCCGGCGCGGCCCAGGCGCAGGATCATCGCGGCCACCATCCCGCGCCCGCGCATCCGCCCGCGCCGCCCCCACCCGCAGAGAGCCGCCCCACAACCGAGGCCGATCCGCACGCCCATCATCACGCCGAGTCACCGCCGGCGACAGCCGAGGACGCGCAGGCCCCGGCGGACACAGCCGATCCGCACGCCGGCCATGTCATGCCGGCCCCCGCGCCCGCCGGCTCCGCGGACCAGGATCACGCGGGTCACGGCGCGCCGCCCGATCCTCATGCGGGTCACGCCATGGCGGACCCCCACGCCGGTCATGGCGCCCCGGCGGCGTCCGGCCCGCCGAACATCCCGACCAGCGCCGACGATCCCGGCCGTCCGCCCCAACCGCCGCCACCTCCCGCCGCCCTCGGCGGTCCGGCGCATGCCGCGGATGCGATCTGGGGCGCCGGGACGATGGCCGACGCGCGCGCGATGCTGCGCGCGGAAACCGGCGCCATGACCACCACGGCGGTCGTCATCGACCGTCTGGAGGCGTGGTCGGGCGACGGCGCTGAAGGTTGGCTCTGGGACATGGGCGGCTGGCACGGCGGCGACATTCACCGGTTCTGGTGGAAGTCCGAAGGCGGCGGGGATTTCCACGGCTCGGCGAGCGGCGAGGTCCAGGCGCTCTACAGCCGCGCCGTCAGGCCCTTCTGGGACGTCCAAGCCGGTGTGCGTCAGGACTTCGGCGATGGCCCGGACACGACCCATCTGGTCCTCGGCGTCCAGGGGCTCGCGCCCTACTGGTGGGAGGTGGACGCGGCGGCCTTCCTGTCGACCAGGGGCGACCTGGCCGCCCGGGTCGAGGCCGAATACGACCTGCGCATCACCCAGCGGCTGGTCCTCCAGCCTCGCCTTGAGGTCGAGGCTTCGGCCTCGGATGTCCCGGAGCGCGGGCTGGGATCGGGGCTCACCCATGTCGAGGCCGGACTTCGCCTGCGCTACGAGTTCGTGCGCGAGTTCGCGCCCTATGTGGGGGTGGAATGGAGCCGCCACCTCGGCCGCACCGCCGACCTGGCCCGTGCGCGGGGCGACGATCCCGAAGCCGTGCGGTGGGTGGTCGGCGTCAAGGCCTGGTTTTGAGGAGAAGGATGATGATGAAGATAGCGCTCGCGACCGCCGCCGTGCTGTTCGCCGCCACGCCCGCGGCCACGCAGCACGCCAACGACGGCCATCAGGATCACCAGGACCACCAGGTCCACGGTGCGCAGCACGGATCGGACGCCCATCAGGCGCATGACGTGGTGACCAGCCCGGCCGACGGGGAGATGACCCACGGCTCCCCGGCGTGGTTCACCGCGACGTTTGAGCATCCCATGCGGCTGACGTCGGTCAGCGTGGCCGCAGACGGCGGTGATCCGATGAACGTGCCCGTCGCCGCCTCGGCGGCCACGACGCGGGTGACGGCGCGGCTCCCCCAGCTGGCTGCGGGCGACTACACCCTGACCTGGGCGGCCGAAGGCGATGACGGCCACCGGATGACCGGCGCCGTGCGCTTCATGGTGCACTAGAAGCGGCGGCCGTCACCGTGAAGGACGGCGACGGTCCGGTCGCGTGAGGACGGCTTCCCTCCGCTCAACCAACACGCGCCGGAAATACCATGGCCTTTCGGCCGTTCGTTACTCCGACCCCGCATCAATGATCCCGTCCCGAACCGCAACGGCGACGGCTTCCACGCGCGTGCGGACGCGGAGCTTTGCGCACGCCTTCTCCAGGTAGCTGTCAACGGTGCGCGGAGATAGACCAAGGATCGTGCCGATGTCGGTCGAGCTCTTTCCCCGAGCAACCCAGACGAGGCATTCGGATTCGCGCGGGCTCAGGGCCGCATCGGGACGTTGGCGGTATGAATGGGCACGGTGGACCATGCGTCCTCCCGGTTGATTCGTCCTAGAATTATTCCGCACACCGAGCATCGCCAACGCAGGCGTCTTGCGGGCAGGCCGCAAACTTCTTGCGGTTTGGCTCGCCTTGATCCGCCAGCGTTAGCCCCCTATGCCCACAAGGGTCGGGCGCCGTGAGATAGGCGACGAGCTGGAGCCAGGGTCCGTTCTGCGGAGGCGGCGCTCCGAGCCGAAGCAGCGGGCCCCTATCGCAGGGGATTCCAACGCCCGACCCCTTCCCTTGCGCCCGGATTCGGAATGATTCATGCTGGCCCTGTCGGCGCATGCGCCGATAGGGGCGTGGAATCCCCTTTGCGAACTCAACTCATCGACGCCCGCTGATGCTTGGTCGTCGCTGTCCTCCGTGACCGTTCTCGCCGTCGAGGCTGGGCGGTGCGCGGCCGCGTTGCGGATTCCCGTCTCTTGGCTTTGGCCGGAGAGACGTGTGACTGACACGAAGCCTTTGGAACCGGATGCGTCCGAGGGGCTGAACAGGCTCTATCGGCTCTATTCGGGCTGGCTGGACCGCCGACTCCGTGCGCACTTGCGCGCGGAGGATGCGGCGGACGTCGTCCAGGAGACCTATCTGCGCCTGGCCCCCTATCGGCACGCGGACATACGCCACCCGAAGTCGCTCATCCTGAAGATCGCGCTGAACCTTGTCCGCGACCAGCATCGCCGCAACGCCTTGCGCGACCGGATCGCGCAGCTGCCGCCCGCCGCTCCCGCGACCGGCGCGCCCCAGCTCGACGTGCTCGCGTTCCGGCAGATGCTTGCGTCCATGCCCGTGCTCTATCGTGACGTCTTCGTCATGAGCCGGTTTAGCGGTATGACACATGGTGAGATCGCCGCGAGACTTGGAGTGAGCATCAAGACGGTTGAGTGGCGAATGTCGAAGGCGCTTGAATTCTGCGCGTCGCAACTCGACGCTTAGGCAGGGCATGATGACGGTCGACGCCGATCACGAAATCCGCCGCCGCGAAGCGGCGTCCTGGTTCGCCAAGCTCAGCCAGCGAAAGGTCTCCGCTGACGACGTGCGCGCCTTCAGCGCTTGGCGGCGCACGCCGGCGAACGCCGCCGCTTTCGAGCGCATGGAGGCGCTGTGGGACGCCGCCGAGACCATGGCCGTGGACCCCGCCGTCGCCGCGCTCACCCGCGAAACCCTGTCGAGGACCGCGCGGAGCCCGCGCAGAGGCCTCAAGGGAGCGTTGCGCCTCGCCGGCGCCGGAGCGGGCGCGCTCGCCGCCCTCGTCCTGGGCATGATGTGGTTCGCCAGCCAGCCGACCACCTACAGGACGGACGTAGGCGAGCGCCGAACGATCGAGCTAACCGATGGCTCAAGCGTCATCCTCGACACCGCGTCCCGTGTCGAGATCCGGCTGACGGACGATAGACGTGCGATCGCCCTTCTTTCGGGACAGGCGCTGTTCGATGTCGCCCCGGACAACCGTCCGTTCGTGGTGACGGCCGGCGAGGTGGAGGTCACCGCCATCGGCACGCGGTTCGACGTGCGGCGCCTCGCCCGGGGCGCCCGCGTGATCCTGCTCGAAGGCCAGGTGGATGTCCGCGACACACGGCGATCCGAGGCGACGTGGTCGCTCTCACCGGGCGAACAGATCGTCACATCATCGCCGTCGCCGATCGTGGCGCAGGCCGACGTGGACGCCGCGACCAGTTGGATCACGGGCCGCCTCGTGTTCGAGGCCCTGCCGTTGCGCAACGCGATCGCGGAGATGAACCGTTATACGACGGCCAAGATCAGGCTCGAAGGAGAAGACTACGGCGACATCCGTGTGAGCGGTGCCTTCAATGCAGGCGACGTGGACGCCTTCATCTCCGCTGTAACCGTGCTCTACCCGCTGCGCGCCCATCGCGCGGGGGACGGAACGACGTTCCTGCGCCCGGTCGATGCGGCGCCGGAAAATAATTCGTAGGCCGACTTAGGGGGACCCGCCTCCTCCTTCGTCTCTTCCCCGTCCCGCACCCAAGCGGGACCACCAAACAATGGGGGAGACATATGTCCAATCTGCTCGGCTCGACCGCACTCGCCGCCCTGCTGCTGGCTGCGCCCGCAGCCATCGCTCAACCCGCCCAAGACGTTCGCCGCTATGACGTCGCGCCCGGACCGCTCGATCAGGCCCTGACCGCCTTCGCCCGGCAGAGCGGTCAGCAGATTCTCTACTCGGCGGCGCTCACCGTCGGGCGCCGGTCGCCGGGGCTTTCGGGCGAGCACGCCGCCGAAGCCGCTCTGACCACGCTCCTGCGCGATTCCGGCCTGGCGTTCAGGCGCACCCGCCCGGGCGTCTTCGTCCTTTACGATCCCGCGAACGCCGCCGTGGCCCCGGACGGCCACGTCACGGAACTGGAGGAGGTGGTGGTGACGGGCTCCCACCTTCGCGGGGCGTCGAGCCCGTCTCCCGTGGTGATCGTGACCCGGGACGACGTGGACCGGCGCGGTCGGGCGACGGTGGCCGAGGTTCTCGCCGACCTGCCGCAGAACTTCACGGGCGCGGCCTACGAGGGATCGGCCGGGAACGCAGCGGATCGCTCCTTCCGAAACGCCCAGTATGCGACGGGCGTCAATCTGCGCGGGCTGGGCGCGGACGCCACCCTGGTCCTGGTCAACGGCCGCCGCATCACCGGGACCGGCACGACGGGCGACTTCGCCGACGTCTCGAACCTGCCCACCTCCGCGATCCACCGGGTCGACGTGCTGCTCGACGGGGCGTCGGCCCTCTACGGCGCGGACGCCGTCGGCGGCGTGGTCAACATCATCCTCAAGCGCGACTACGAGGGGTTCGAGACGCGGGTGCGCGCGGGCGGGACCACGGACGGCGGCGCGCGGGAGTTCCTGTTCTCCCAGCTGGGCGGCCTCAACTGGTCCAGCGGCAATCTCGTGATGTCCTATGAATACTACGACCGGGGCGAGCTTCTGGCGGCGGACCGACGCGCGACGGCCAACGCCGACCTTCGACCGCTGGGCGGCTCGGACTGGCGCGAAACCTACGCCGCGCCCGGCAACATCATGTTCTTCGACCCCACCACGGGTGCCTTCACGCCCGAGTTTGCCATCCCGCCGGGCCAGGACGGAGTCGGCCTGACCCCCGGCGACTTCCTGCCGGGCGTGGTCAACCGCACGAACCAGCACGAGGGCCGCTGGAGCCTGCCGCACCAGAAGCGCCACAGCGTGTTCGCGGCTCTGAGGCAGGAGCTTGGTGGCGGGTTCACCCTGGATGCCGACCTCCGGCTGACCCAACGGGACCATGTCCTGCGGTCCTTCGCCGACATCGGCGTCCTGTTCGTGACCGACGACAATCCCTATTTCGCCTCGCCGGACGGCCTGCCGTTCCACGAGATCGCCTATTCCTTCATCAACGACCTCGGTCCCGGCCTGGACACCGGACGCTCGCGCAGCTGGGGCGGCGCCGTCGGCCTGGAAGGCGCGCTGGGCGGCTGGAACCTCAGCCTCTACGCCAGCGGCGGCCGCGAGACGAACACCCGCGAGGCGACCAACCGCGCACAGCAGACCTATGTGGCCGAAGCGCTGGGCGCGATCCCCGACGATCCGAACACGCCGTTCAGCACCGCCGTCCACGGCTTCTTCAATCCCTACGGGGACCCCGCCGCCAATAGCCCCGAAATCCTCGCCTTCATCGGTTCGGGCTACGGCACGAGCCGCGGCGTCAGCACGGTGGCCACGGTCAATTTCAAGGCGGACCGCAGCCTGTTCGAGCTGCCCGGCGGCCCCCTGCGTCTGGCGCTCGGCGCGGACTTCCGGCGCGAGGCGTTCCGAACCGACAACCGCAATTTCTTCTTCGGGACCGCGCCGACCGGCGGCCCGCGCGAAAGCGAACGGGACGTGTCCGCCGCCTTCGCCGAACTGCGCGTCCCCCTCGTGGGTCCGGCCAATGCCCGTCCCGGTATCGAGCGGCTGGAGCTTTCGCTGGCGGGGCGGACGGAACACTATGAGCACATCGGCTCCACCACCAATCCGAAGGTCGGCGTCCTCTATGCGCCCTCCTCGGAACTGCTGCTGCGCGCCAGCTACGGGGAATCCTTCCGCGCCCCGTCCCTGCCGGAGCTCACCAACCCCTATCAGCTGGGTCCGGTCATTCGGAACGATGGGGTGACCGACGTCATCGCCATCGTCCAGTATGGCGGCAACCCGGACCTGCGCCCGGAGACGGCCCAATCCATCACCGCCGGGTTCGTCTGGACCCCCGCCGCCGCGCCCGGCCTCCGCCTGGAAGGAGGCTGGTTCCGCACATCGTTCCGCGACCGTATCTCCCGGCCCGTGTCGGAGAGTGTGGGTGCTGAGCTCACGGACCCGTCCCTGGCGCCCTTCGTCACCCGCGTCAGTCCGGCGACGAACGCCGCCGATCGGGCGCTGGTCCAGTCCCTGCTGGACGAACCGGGGAACTTCCTGCCCGGCATCTTCCCGGCCGAAGCCTATGGCGCGGTGATCGACTCGCGCTTCGTCAATGCCGCGATCGTGGAGATCGAGGGCGTCGACGTCGCGGCCCGATACGCCTTCGACGCCGTCGCGGGGCGGGCTATGCTCGACTTGGCCGTCACCCATCTGCTGGAGAACGACCGGCAGATCACCGTCGCGGCCCCGGCGGTCGATCTTCTCGGCCAGCCGCACTTCCCGGCCCGCTGGCGCGGTCGCGCCGGGGGCCACTGGACCCGCGACGGGCTGAGCCTGGGCTTGGGCGTCAACTTCGTCAGCGGCGGCCGCGACCCCGTCGGCGGCCGCGAGATCGGAAGCTGGACGACGTTCGACGGCCAGGTCCGCTACGACTTCGATGCGGACAACGGCTATGCCCGGGGCCTGTCGCTGACCCTGAACGCCCTGAACCTCCTGAACCGGGACCCGCCCTTCTATGACTCGCCCCAGGGCATCGGCTACGACGCGGCCAATACGCATGTGCTCGGCCGCCAGGTGTCGCTCCAGCTGGTCAAGCGCTGGTAGGCCATCATGCGCCAAACACATTGGATCGCGCTCGGCGCGCTCCTGGTCGCGGGGGGGGGGGGGGGGGGGGGGGGGGGGGGGGGGGGGGGGGGAGGGAGGAGGGGGGCGGGAGGGGGGGGGGG
>NZ_JBKBHQ010000001.1:542618-970118 GCF_046299595.1 Brevundimonas sp.
CCCCCCCCCCCCCCCCCCCCCCCCCCCCCCCCCCCCCCCCCCCCCCCCCCCCCCCCCCCCCCCCCCCCCCCCCCCCCCCCCCCCCCCCCGCGCCCCCTGACACTGGACGACCTGCTCGGCCTGGAAAGCTTCGGGCGCGTCGCGGTCGACCCGACCGGCGAGCGGGTCCTGGTCGAGATCCGCCGCGCCCAGGCCGACCAACCCCGCTTCGATTTCCACGCCGAGGGGTCGATGCGCTATGCGCACATCTTCACCATCGACGAGGACGGTGGAGTCCTCCAGCCGCTTTTCCCGATGGATGCGGATGCGGGCTACACCCTGGGCGCCGTCTCGCCGAACGGTCGCAGGGCGGCCGTGTTCCGCCTCAAGGGCGCGACCTGGCGCCTCGGCGTGGCGGACCTGCGTTCCGGCGCCGTGTTCTGGACCGGGATCGTCCCCGAAACCGAAGACTGGGGCCGGGCCCTTGAGTGGCGCGACGACGAGCGCCTGGTGGTCGTCGGCGCCGCCGCGAACGACCTGCCGTGGCGGCTGGCCAAGTCCCACAACGCCCAGGCTGGAACCGCCGCCGCGTGGGATGCGGCGGCCCGGGGCGAGGCCGCCGTGGCGATCCACCATAACGCGGCGGACACCGCCGCCTCGTCCCGGACACTGTGGGCGCTCGACGCCGTCACGGGCGAGGCTCGACGCCTGGCGGACGGCGAATTCCTCGACCTTGAGCTTTCCCATGACGGGGATTGGGCCGCGCTGCTGACCAACGGCGCGATGACGCCGCCCCGCGCCGATGCGCCCGTCGCCGGGCCGCAGCGGCGGCGCTATCTGACCCTGGTGGACCTCGACCGTGGGACCGCCGTCCGCCCCCCGGCGGCGGACGACATCTCGCCAGGGCTGCTGAACTGGTCCCCGGTCGCGCCGGAACTGCTGGTCCATGGGGCGGCCGATGGGGACGTCCTGCGCGTCGGCGTCGACGGGCGCGCCACGGTCGTCGACCTCGGCGGCCACCGCGCCGTGACGGACCGCAACTTTTTCCGGCTGGACGTGCCCCGCGCGGGCTGGCTGGGGCGCCGGCCGCTCGTATGGGCGTCGGACGGCCAAGCGGAGCCGGTATGGCGGCTCGCCGCCGCTGGACGCGAAGCCGCCGTGTCCCTGGCGATCCGGGGCCGGATGGTCGCCGCCTCCGCATCCCGCGTGTTTCTCGCGGACGGCGAAACCCTGACGGCGCTGGGGGAAGACCTGTCGACCGAAGCCCTCGGACGCCACGCCGCCCTGCCGAGACCCGACGGCCCCCTGGGCGTGCGCGCCTTCACCGATCCCATGAAGGCGGCCTCGGCGGCCGCCGTCCAGGCGGACGGCCGGCTGTGCCGCATCGCCGCCGCCGACCTGCGCCGCGTCTGCATCGACGAACCGGCCGCGCCCGGCGCGGTCCGCTGGGGGCACGGCGACGTCTATCGCACGACGCGCCGCCCCCACGGCCCGGCCGTGCTTGAACGCGAACACGCCGGCCGAACCGACGCCCTGCACGTCCTGAACCCCCATCTGGCGGAGGTGGACCACGCCGAGCCCGTTCGCGTGGACGCGGGCGTCGGCGGGGGCGGCTGGCTCTATCTTCCGACACGGCCACGCGGGGGCGGCCCTGCGCCCATGGTGGTCATTCCCTACCAGGGGGACGCCCATCCCGCCCCGCCCGACGAAATGGCCCCGGGGGTCGTGAACCTCACGCGCAACGGCCAGCTGCTGACGGCGGAAGGCTATGCGGTGCTGTTCCCCGACCTTCCGGCGACGCCGGAGCCTGCGGACCGCCTGGCGGACCGCATCCTGGCCGTAGTGGACGCAGCGGCCCGCGACGCTCCGGTCGATCCGTCGCGCATCGGCTTGTGGGGCTGGAGCTTCGGCGCCTGGACCTCCCTCATGGCCGCGGCCCAATCGGATCGCTTCGCCGCCGTGGCGGCCCTGAACGGCGCCTATGACTTTCCCAGCGTCATCGGGACCACCCAGTTGTCCGGCCGCGCGGACGGCGGGCTGCCGTCCATGGTGCTCAGCAACGCGGGCTGGCTGGAGGCGGGCCAGGCCGCCATGGGCGTTCCCTACTGGAACGATCGGGACCGGTATCGGCGCAACAGCCCGTTTGACGCCGCCGACCGCATCGCGGCGCCCGTCCTGTTCCTGGTCGGCGATCTGGACATGGGCGTGCCGCAATCCGAGCAGATGTTCGGGGCGCTCTATCGCCTCGGGCGGGACCCGGCGCTGATCTATTTCCTGGGCGAGGAGCACAGCATCCGGGGCCCCGGGAATCTGCGCGTCATGTATGACCATGTCCTCGACTGGTTCGACCGCCACCTCAATCCGGGCGCCGAGACGCCAGGCGGGCGCGCCAGTGGCGCGCCCAGGCCTCGGTGAGCGCCAGGCTGAGGATAGCCCCGTGACCGCCCTTCCAAAGAAGTCGGTCCGGCGTCAGCCGCTCCGACCAGGCCGCCTGGTCGATGCACCCGGCTTCCGCCAAGGCCCCGCCGAGGATGTAGTCTCGCAGGAAGGCCAGGTTGGCGGCCACGGCGCGGCCGTAGAAGGCGCTCAACTCCCCCTTGGAGCGCCGCGCGATCAGTCCGGCCGGAAGACGGTCATGGAAGGCCGCGCGCACGGCGGCCCGGTCCCGACCGCCCCAGGTCAGGTCGACGCTGGACATGGCCAGGCCCAACTCCATGATCGGCTGACTGAGCAGGGGATTGACGCAGGCGCCCGCTCGGCTGCGCACGGCCGGGGCCTGGAACGCCTGGCAGTAGGCCAAGGCGCTGATCTGTAGCGCCTTGGCGGGCGGGACGCCGCCAAGGTCATCCAACCAGGGATGGCTCCAGCCTCGCCGCTCGGCCCGATGCCGGCGCCAGGCGCGCAGCAGGACGTGGGGCCAGGCCGAGGTGCGGGTCCAGCTGGCGACCCGGTGGATCGCGCCGGGTCGCGCCCGGCGCCCCCGCTCAAGCATCTCGTCGAGGGCGATCAAGGGCGTGGCCATCTGGAAGAACACGGCGTCACCCCCCTGCCCCGTCAGGCTCCCGTCCGCGTTCGCCCACGTGATGCGCTGGGCGATGTCGTCATTGTAGGCGGGGTCCAGGTCGTTCAGGGAGGGCCGGAAGGCGCAGGCCGCGCGGTCGAACACCGCCTCGTCGAGATCCAGGCCTGACCGACGCACCTCGGTCAGGCCGGCGCCGAATCCGGCGACGACAGCCCGGGCGTGGCCGCGTTCGTCGCCTTCGGGGTCGTCCACATAGTGATTGACCCAGGCCGCGACCCGCGTCCGCTGCGCATCCGAGAGGGAGGCGGCGACGACGGCGGAGTCCAGGCCGCCACTGACCTCGGCGATCCATCGGTCCTCGCCCGCCAGCGCCTGGACGACGGTCATGACCGTGTCGCGGATCGCTTCGGCCCCGGGCGTGGCGCCCCGGCTGCGATAGATCGCCGCCGGGCGCCATATCTGCCAGCTGAAGGCGCCTTGGGGAGACAGCCTCAGCAACTCCCCCGGGGCCACGGGCAATAGCGGCGGCAGGGCCAGCTCATGGCGGAATTCGCCGGACTGGCGGGCCATGGCGGCGATGCTCGCCCAGTCCAGGGAAAGGTCATCCGGCATCAGCGGGTCCAGGGCGGCGTCCGCGACGCTGGTGATCACCGTCACGCCGCGCTTGCGCCAGGCGACCGCCTCCACGGCGCCGGACGGATCGCGCAGGACCGCTGCGCCCTCGGAGCCACGCCGGACCAGCAGGTAGCGGCCCCAGACAGCGCTGACCACGGCCTTGGCTGCGTCCGGGCCCATGGGACGCGACGCCAGGGACCGGCGTTCATCGCGCCCGAGGCGTCGTCCGCCCTGGTCGAACACCTCGCCCACCAATACGCCGTGGCCATCGAACGCCGGCGACAGCTCAAGCCGTGCGTCGGGCGGCGCGAAGACCCGGATGAAGGGCTCGGCGAGCCGTTGCGTCCATCGCGCCCGGGTCAGGCGACGGCGGACCGGTCCGACTAGCGCATCCAGCGCGCGGGGATCGTCGCCCAGCAGCATGAGGACCGCGCCCGCACTCACATCACACCGCCAGGATGGGGCGATACATGGCCAGGATGTCCGGCGGGTCGGTCAGGCACACTTCGCCCGCTTGGAGCCAGCAATGGGCGAGAAACGGCCATGTGCGCACGCCGAAGACAAGCGCCGCGTCCAGTCCGGCTGCGTTCAGGAAGCGCAGCAGCAGTTCGGCTTGGAACAGGCACTCGCCCGCGAACGGCGCCAGGGGCAGGAGTTGGCGGAACACCCGGACCCGCCGCGCGATGGCGTCGAGGTCCTCCCGCGACCCCCGCCGGGCGCTGAGGCCCGCGGCCAGTCCGCCCACCGTCGGCCGCCGAGGCGCGACCCGCAGCCAGGCGGCGATGAACGCCGCGGTCTCCCCGAAAGTCGGCGCCACGCCTGCGGCCGCCGCGACCCCGATCCTGGGCTGGGGCGGTGTTGTCATTTGCATGTCGGGAGAGACACCGGCGCGCAGCGGCGTCGTGAGGCCCAGGCTCTGAAGCTCGTCAAGGACCATCCGGGGCGCGGCGGCGAGCCGTCCGTTGATCCGAAGGCCCGGCACCCCGGGCACGCAGGCGTAGCTGTCGTCGCGCACGTCCAGGACCACAAGGTCGTCCCGGACCATGACCGCATGGACGTCGGGCGCAAGGACAGCGTCGACGCACGGCGGCGCGGGCCGCCCAGATAGCGGCGGCCCGCTCATGCTCACATCATCCAGCGGCGGCTGGCGTTCAGTTCGGCCATTGGGCCGTGATCCACGGCGCGGGTCAGGACGCGGGCGCGTCCGATCCGCACCAGGCGCAAGGGGGTGCGATAGGGCATGGTCGTCTCCTTGGATTCAGGCGATGCGGTCCGGGCGATCGGGCCGCCCGTTGTCGGGGCGGCCCTTCGCCGTCACCCGCCGCTCGGGATGTCGTAGCGGCGGGTCGCGTTCAGCTCCTCGAACTCGCCCTGGGTGACCGCACGGGTCAGCTTGCGCGCGGCGCCGAAGCGGATCACGCGAGCCGGGGTCTGCGTCTTCATGGTCGTCTCCCTTGTTGAACATCGGCCCTTGGGGCCGACAGCCGACACGGAGCGCCCGTCAGCCCGTCGATTCAAACTGTATTGTCCGTGTATTCGGCGGGCGCCTGGCCGAACCGCCGAAGTCGGACGGCGAGCGACGGCGCGGCGGCCGTCCACCGGGCGTAGTAGGCGCCCAGCCCGCCGGCGGAGTCGTCCGACGTGGGCGCGCCGAGGCGCCGAATGGGCGCCAGACGCCCGGCGATCCGACCATAGCTCTCGGCCAGGGGTTCGCTGACGCAACGGTCCATCAGGGCGGCGATCCAGGCGGCGACCTCGGCGTCGGTGCTGACGCTTGGTTCGGAGACGCCTTCCAGCCGCATTGCCAACTCCACATGGGCCTGCTCCAGTTGGAGCAGGCCGACGATGTCCTCGGTCGGCGTGGACCGCACGAAATAGCCCTGGCCCCGCCGATCCTCGATCAGCCCTTCGCCGCACAGACGGGACAGGGCCTCACGGATCGGACTGGTGCTCAGGCGGAGATCTTGCGCGATGTCCGCGATGGAAAGGTGGTGTCCGGGGGCCAGACCTTCGCCCAGGGCGAGGCGAAGCGCGGCGAGGGCCTGCCCGAACGGATCGCGCGTCCTCATCTCGGCGCGTCCGACTGATCGGCCAGGGCCCGGCGTGCAAAGGCGCGCGCGAATCGGGAACACCCGAACGCGCCCGACCGTAACCTTGACATCATTACAAATCGCCACACGTCGATATACTTCTACCCGCAAGAAGTTTGCGCGACTCCGCAAGCTTACGACCGCAAGTTCACTGGCCGCTTTCATTTGGCGCGTCCGTGGGGCATTTTTCAACTAGGAGGCGTGCGGGTCCTGTGATTCCGACGCCGCCGGAAGCGATGGGGAGAGCCGATCCATGGAGCGCGCCGTCCGCCCGCCCCAGGCGGCGATGCTGTCGACCGTGCTGCGGTCGATCCGCAATGATCGCCGCATGAGGACCGCCGAGGTGGCGCGGGCCATGGGCATGGCCTTGCGGTCCTACGAGCATTTCGAGGCCGGCGGCGGACGGCTGAATCTGGAGCGGATTCACCGCTTCGCCGAGGTCACGGATTCCGACCCCTATGCGATCCTGGCGGCGCTCGACATCGGCTCGCCCGCCTTCGCGCTGCGGTGCGCCGACAACAAGTTCATGACCATCCTGATGGTGGCGCTCCAGGAATTCGACGAAGACGTTGGGGACGGGGTGGCGGAGTTGGACGCACGGCCCATCATCAACACCTTCACCAAGGCCCTGAAGGACCTGGGTGCCCAGGCCGTCCGGCGTGACGGCGCAGCCGACGTCTGGCTGGATGAGCGCCGCCGCCGGCTCACGCCTCCGTTCGACGGCGGCCCCGGGCCCGACAAGGATACACCGTAGGATTTCGGGCGAAGGGTTGCGGGCTGGCGCCGCGTTGGCGGACCGGGTCTCCTGGCCCCCATGCGCCCGTCATCCGCCACCACCGGAACCGCGCGCGGCGACCCGCTCCCGGCCTTGTCCGAGCGTCAGCGCGCCTGCCTCGCCCTGACCGCTGAGGGGATGACTTCGTCCCGGATCGGCGAAGCCCTGGGCCTCTCACCGCGCACGGTGGACGAACATCTCGCCGCGGCCTGCGACGCCCTCGGCGTGCGCACGCGCGTCCAGGCCGTGGCCATACTCGCCGGGGCCGAACGCCGGACGCCTGAGCCGCGCAGTTTCCTACCGTAGATCGACGGGCGCGAGGCCGCGGGTCGCGCACGAGCGCCCCGAAGGTCTTTGCTGAGGCTTTCCATGGAGAGCCGCCGTGCTTGACCTCGCTCTTGTCCTGGCCCTCGCCGAAAGCTGCGCGCCGCGCGCGGCCCCGGCGACCCTCGCCGCCGTCGCCTACGCCGAGAGCCGCTTCAACCCCTTGGCCATCGGCGTCAATCGCGGCCCACGGCCGACCAGGCAGGCGCGCGACCGCGCGGACGCCGCCCGGATCGCCGCCGACCTGTTGTCGCGCGGGGCCAACCTCGACCTCGGCCTGGCCCAGATCAACAGCGACAACCTCGACTGGCTGGGCCTCAGCATCGCGGACGCCTTCGACCCCTGCCGCAGCCTGGCGGCGGCCGCCACGGTGCTGGAAGCAGGCTACCGGCCCGCCGGATCGAGCGCCGCCGACCGCCAGGCGGCCCTGCGCATCGCCCTGTCCCGCTACAACACCGGCCACCCGGAGCGGGGATTCCGCAATGGCTATGTGGCGCGGGTCGAGGACGCCGCGGTCCGATTGTCGCTGGCGCCCGCGCCACCGCACCCCCTGACGGCGGCCGTCGAACCGCCCGACGGCGGCCCGGCGCGACTGACCGCCGAGCCGGCGCCCGCGCCGTGGGACGTGTTCGCGCGCGCCCGTGCGAGCCGCGTTCTCACCTTCTCATCCGACCCCATCGGGAGCTCCATGCCATGACCTTGACCGCCTCGTCCCGGCGCCGCTGGGCCGCCGCCGCGATCGCCGCCGCCACGACCCTCGTGGCCGCCGGACCCGCCTTCGCCTCCGCCAATGTGGAAGGCCTGCTCCAGAACGTGGTCGGCATGCTGACCGGCAATACGGCGCGGCTCCTGGCGGTGTTGGCGGTGGTGGTGGTCGGCATCCTGTGGATGTTCGGCCTGTTCGACCTGCGCCGCGCCGCCATTGTGGTCCTGGGCATCATCGTGGTGTTCGGCGCGGCTGAGATCGTCAACCTCATCACCGGGGGCGGCTGATGTCCGCCCTCGCCCTCACCGCCGCGCTCCTCGGCGCCGCCCTGGTCCTCATGGCGCTCCGCCGGCTCATCGCGCCGGAGCGTTTCGCCCAGGCGCTCGCGGGCCTGACGATCGGCGCCGGGTTCGTCCAGGCGGCGGGAGGCGGGCATGGCTGACGAGCGCCTGATCGAGGACCCGCTGTTCCTCGCCTGCACCCGGCCGGCCATGGTGATGGGCGTGCCGATGGAGGCCGTGGGCGTCAACGTCATCCTGTCGGGGATCGTCTTCCTCGTCGGCGGCAGCCTGCTCTATCTGCTCGTCGCCCCGGCGCTGCATCTGGTGTTCCGCGCCATCTGCAAGGCGGACCACAACGCCTTCCGGCTGCTGTTCGTCTATGTCGACACCAAGGGCCGGGCGCGCAACGGCGCGACCTGGGGCGGCTCCTCGCCGACCCCTCTGCCGCTGGTGCGCCGCCTCACGGCCGGAGGCCTGCGTCATGGCTGACGGCGCGGTTCCCCTGCGGCGCCTGAAGCGCGAGCCGGAGGTTCGCGGCGCGCTGCCCTACGCCCGTCACGTCACCGATGAGATCGTGGCGCTCGACAGCGGCGCCCTGATGCTGAGCCTGAAGCTGGACGGCGTCAGCTTCGAGACGGCCGACGCGCGCGACCTGAACGACTGGCACGTCAAGCTGAACCAGGCCTGGCGCAACCTCGCCGACGACCGTCTGGCGATCTGGCACCATGTCGTGCGCCGCCCCATCCAACTCGCGCCGGCTGAGGGCCACGCCTCGGCCTTCGCCCGCGAGCTGTCGGCCGACTATGACGCCCGGCTCGCGGCGCGGCGCCTGTTCGTCAATGAGCTCTATGTCTCCCTGGTGCTGCATCCGGGCCGCGAGGCCGGCGAGCGCGCCGGCGCCCTGATGCGGCGGCTGCGCGCCGCCCGGCGCGGCGGCGCCGAGGTCGATGCGGCCCTGCTGCGCCGGCTGGAGGACGCCGCGCGCGACCTCGTCCAGTTCCTCGGCCGCTACGGCCCGCGCCGCCTCACCCTCTATGAACACGGCGGGCTGTGGTTCTCCGAGCCGCTGGAGATGATCCGGCTGATCCTGACCGGCCGGGCCGAGCGGGTTCCGCTGACCTGCGGCCACCTGGGCGACGCCGCCTATGCGTCGCGGGTCATCTTCGGCCGCGAGGCCCTGGAGCTGCGCGACGTCGCCGACACCCGCTTCGCCGGCGTCCTGGCGATCAAGGAATATCCGTCCGTCACCCGGCCGGGCCTGTGGGACGGCCTGCTCGACGCCCGCTTCCCCTTCGTCGTCGCCCAGTCCTTCGCCTTCCTGTCCAAGCCCGCCGCCCGCGCGGTGATGGAGCGCAAGCAGAACCAGATGGTCTCCGCGCGCGACCGCGCGGCCTCGCAGATCGACGGGCTGAACGCGGCGCTGGACGATCTGGTCTCGAACCGCTTCGTGCTGGGCGAACACCACGCCTCGGTGCTGGTCTATGGCGACGATCCGGCAGCCCTAGCCGATCACCTCGCCAAGGCGCGGGGCGTCCTGGCCGATTCCGGCCTCGTGGTCGCGCGCGAGGATCTGGGGCTGGAGGCCGCCTTCTGGGCTCAGTTTCCCGGCAATTTCACCAGGCGCACCCGACCCGCCGCCGTCACCTCGCGCAATTTCGCCGCCCTGGCCCCTTTCCACGCCCATCCGGTCGGGCGGCGGAGCGGCAATCACTGGGGCGAGGCCCTGGCGGTGCTGCGGACCACGGCCGCCTCGCCCTTCTATCTGAACCTGCACATCGGCGACCTCGGCCACACCTTCATCTGCGGCCCGTCCGGGTCGGGCAAGACCGTGGTGCAGAACTTCATCCTGGCCCAGTTGGAACGGTTCGGCGTCCAGCAGTTGTTCATCGACAAGGATCGCGGCGCCGAAATCTTCGTGCGCGCCTCGGGCGGGGACTATCTGGCGCTGAAAGCCGGCGAGCCGACCGGCTTCGCCCCGTTCAAGGCGCTCAAGCCGTCGCCGTCCAACCGGGCCTTCCTCGCGCGACTGGTCCGCGCCCTGGTGGACCGGCCCGGCGAAACCCTCACCGTGGCTCAGGTCCGCGCCATCGACGAGGGCGTGCGCGCCCTGGAGGCGCTGCCGACCCCTCAGCGTTCGCTGTCCGCGCTCCGGAGCCTGCTCGGCCAGGGCGACGCGGGCGGGATCGGCGCCCGGCTGGAACGCTGGGCCCAGGGCGGGCCGCTCGGCTGGGTGCTGGACAATCCGGAAGACCAGGTCGCGCTGGACGCCCGGCTGGTCGGCTTCGACATCACCACCATTCTGGACGACGCCGAGGTGCGCGCCCCGGTCATGCTCTATCTGCTGCACCGGATCGGCGAGCGGGTGGACGGCCGCCGTCTGGTGCTGGACATCGACGAGTTCTGGAAGGCCCTGGGCGACCCGGCCTTCACCGATCTGGCCCGCGATGGGCTCAAGACCTGGCGCAAGCAGAACGCGGTGATGGTGTTCGGCACCCAGTCGCCGTCCGACGCCCTGGCTTCGCCGATCGCCCCGGCCATCCTCGAACAGTGCGCCACCAAGATCTTCCTGCCGAACGCCCACGGCCAGGCCCGCGACTATGTCGACGGCTTCGGCCTGACCCAGACCGAATTCCGCCTGATCCGCGATGAGCTGACCCCGGAATCGCATCGCTTCCTCATCAAGCAGGGTCACGCCAGCGTGGTGGTGGAGCTGGACCTGTCCGGCCTGGACGACGCCCTGGCGGTCCTGTCCGGCCGGGCCGAGACCGTCGCCCTTCTCGACCGCCTGAGGGCCGAGCATGGCGACGCCTACGCGCACTGGCGCGACGCCTTCCACCAGCAAAGGAGACTCCCATGATCCGCCGTTTCGTCGGCGCGGCCACAGCGGCCGCCGCCCTCCTGCTCGCCACCGGCGCCGCACAGGCGCAACAGATCGTCCACGATCCCACGTCCTACGCCCAGCTGGTGCGCGAGGCCCAGACCGCGCTCCAGCAACTGGAGCAACTGCGCGAGCAGGTCCGTCAGGGCGAGCAGCTGTTCGACAGCCTGAACGACATCTCCGACGTCAACGCCCTGGCGCGCGAGCTCGGCCTGCCCGAGGTGCGTAATCCGCTCCCCGACCTCCGGTCGCTGCGGGCGGCGGGCGACGGCGATCTGTCGGCGCTTGGCGCCCTGGCCGCCCGAGCCGACGCCATCCGCGCCGAGACCCGCGTCTATACACCCCCGGCCGGCGACGTCCCCGAGGTGGACCGCTATTACCGCGAGGCGTTGGAACGCTCCGGCGCCCGCACCGCCCGCGACCTGGCCGTGGGCGAGGCCGTCGGCGCCGCCGCCGACCAGCGGCTGGCCGGGCTCGAAGCCTTGCGCCAGGCGCTCGACACGGCGCCCAGCGCCCGCGCGGTGATGGACCTGGACGCGCGCCTCGCCGCCGAACAGGCGCTGATCCAGAACGAACAGGTGCGGCTGCAAGGCCTGGCCCTGACCCAGGCGGCCGAAGCGCGGTTGGAGGAACAGCGCGCCCGTGAGCGCGCCGTCGCCGCCCGGGACGCCCGCCTGTCCACCTACCGGGAGGCGATCCAGTGAGAGCCGTTCTTCCGGCTCTCGCGGTCTTGGCCGTCGCCGCCTGTTCCGACGACGGCGGCTCGGTCGACTCTTTCGCCGCCGATCGCAAGGCGGCGGAGGCGGCCGTGGCGGAGTGCGACGCCGGGCGCCGGACGCGCAGCTGCGACGCCGCGCGCGAGGGCCTGGCCGAGGCCAGACGCCGCGACCGCGAAGACCTCTACCGCCAGGCCCATTGAGGAAATCGGCGCCATGAGCTTCCGCGTCTTCGAGCCCAGCTACGTCTTCATCGACGACCGCCTGAACGTCTTTCTGGGCGATCGGCTGTCATCGGTGATCGCCGTGGTCGAAGGCCCGCTGCGCGTGGCGCTGGTCCTCTATGTGCTGCTCTACGGCTACGCGATTCTCCGGGGCGCGATCTCCGAGCCGGTGATGGACTTCGCGGTCCGCTCGGTGAAGCTGGCCTTCCTCTACGCCCTGGCGACCACGGCGGCCTATTCCAGCTTCGTCACCCAGCCCCTGTTCGTCGACCTGCCCAACGCCCTGACCCAGGCGGTCAGCGGCTCGGGGGGGCCCAATGTCGGCGCGGCCTTCGACCAGTTCCTCGCCTATGCGGGCTATCTCAGCGAGACCATCGCACGGGAAGGCTCGGCCTTCGACCTGGCGCCCTATCTCGTCGCCGCCGCCGTGCTGGTCATCGGGGCGCTGGCCTGCGCCATCGGCTTCGGCATCGTCATGGTGGCCAAGCTGGCCCTGGCGCTGCTGGTCACGCTCGGGCCGATCTTCATCGCCGCCGCCCTGTTCGACGCCACGCGCCGCTATTTCTTCGGCTGGCTCAGCCAGGCGGTGAACTACCTCGTCCTGTTCGCCCTCATCATCACCATCTTCCAGCTGATCCTGGCCCTGGTGCGCGACCAGTGGGGCGCGATCGAAGGTCAGGATCCGATGGTGGGCGGGCTGATCTTCATCGCCCTGTGCCTGCTCGGCGCGATCTTCTTCCTCCAGACCCCGGCCATCGCCGCGGGCGTGGCGGGCGGCGCCAGCGCCGGCCTTGCCGACTTCGCCAACGCCGCCGCCCTCGGCCCCAGCCGCTCCGGACGCGCCGCCGGTCCCGTCGAAGCGGGCCGGGCGCCGCCGCGCGGCGGCGGCTCCATCCGACCTCAAGGACGCTGACCCATGCGCTCGCCTCTTCTCCTCGCCGCCCTCCTGCCGCTCGTCGGCGGCTGCGCCAGCCTGACGGCGGACCGTCCGCCGGTCTGCGACGGTCAGGCCCGCCGCCCCGCCAACCCCTATGGCTCGGTGCTGCTTCCGCCCCCGCCTGTAGCCCTTGAACCGCCGGTCGGCCCCGCGGCCGATCCCGCGGAACCGCCCGAGTCCCTCCCGGGCGGCGCGACGGGAGGCTGCCTATGAGCGGCGTCCCGTCCAACGAGCTGAAGCGGTATTTCACCGAGGCGAAGCGTTGGGATCAGGATCGGCTGGCCTCGGCCGTGCGCTCCAAGCGGCTCGCCTAGACCGTGGCCGCCACGGCCGGGGGGCTCGCCATCGCGGCGGTCCTGGCCGTCGTCGGCCTTACCCCGCTGAAGACGGTCGAGCCTTTCGTGATCCGCGTCGATCAGGCGACCGGCGCCGTCGACCTGGCGCGCGGCCTTTCCGAGGAGACCGGCCCGGTCCGCTACGAGGAGGCGGTCAGCAAATACTTCCTCGCCCAGTATGTCCGCGCCCGCGAGGGCTATCTGGACGCGGCGGCCGAGGAGAATTTCCGCCTGGTCTCGATCCTCTCGGCTCCGACCGAACAGCGGCGCTGGGCCGACCTGTTCCGGGGGACCAACGCGGCCAGTCCGCAGAACCTCTACGGCCGGGCGGCCGAGGCCTCGATCTCGATCCGGGCCGTCGGCTTCATCAATCCGGAGGTGGCCAACGTGCGCTACCGACGCACCGTGCGCCGCGCCCAGCAGGTCGAGGAAAGCGACTGGATCGCCACCATCGCCTTTTCCTACACGCGCGCGCCGATGACCGAGGCCGACCGGCTCCGCAATCCCCTGGGCTTCCAGGTGCTCTCCTACCGCTCAGACCCGGAGGTGATCCGATGAGACCGCTCGCCGTCCTGCTCGGCGCCTCCGTCCTCGCCCTGGCCGCGCCGGCCGTGGCCCAAGACGGCCGCATCCGCGACCTGACCTATGCGCCGGACGCCGTCTATCGCATCGACGGCGCCTTTCGCACCGCGACGCAGATCATCTTCTCGCCGGACGAGACCATCCGCCACGCCGCCATCGGCGACAGCGTCGCCTGGGAGGTGGCGGCCGAGGGCTCGGTGCTGTTCCTGAAGCCGCGCGAGCGTCATGCCCCGACCAATCTCTTGGTCGTCACCGAACGCGCCGGCGCGATCCGCCACTACGCCTTCGAGCTCGGCGCGCGGGACGCGGCCTCGGCCGTCTATCAGGTCCGCTTCCGCTATCCGGCCGACGAGCGGGCCGCCGCCGAGGCGGTCCTGGCCCGGGCCACGGAAGCGGCCGAGACCCGTCTGGTCGGTCTGGAGCTGGCGCAAGGCGCCGTGGAGGGCCGCCGCAACCTCGCCTATTCGGTCCAGGGCGACGCCTCCCTCCAGCCCAGCGAGGTCAGCGACAACGGCCGCTTCACCGTCCTGCGCTTTCCCGGCGGCCAGGCCATCCCGGCCCTGTTCGAGGTGGACGGCGAGACCGAGCGGCTCGTGCCCTATGATGTGCGCGGCGAGTTCGTGGTCATCCACGGCGTGGTGCGCGGGCTCAGGCTGCGGCGCGGCCAGACGGTCCTGTGCATCTACAATGAGGCGTTCGACGATCGCGCCGGGGCCACGGGCACCGGCACGGCCTCGCCCCAGGTCGAGCGCGTCCCGGCGGGAGGCGCGCTATGAGCGACCCCCACGAACCGATCGAGCCCCGCCGCGCCGCAGATGCGGCGGACGCCCGGACGCCGGACCCGAAGCCGATCGCGGCTGACCGCTCGATTTCGCCGATCGCCGGCCGCCTGGGCGGCCCGCGCAGCCGCTGGGTCACCCTGGCCGCCCTGACGGCGGGCTGCGGCGCCTTCCTGTTCGCCACCTGGGACCGGGGCGACCGCCCGGATCGCGCGGCGTCGGACGAACCGGCGCGGCAGTTCGTGCCGTTCGAGCCCGCCCGGCGCCCGGCCGAACCGCCGCTGCTCTCCGACCCTGACCCGGCTGCGCCCGCGCTGACGGACGAGCCGGTCGTCCCGGCCATAGACGGCGCCGCGTCCCCGGCGCCTCGCGGCCCGTCGCCCGAGGATCAGCGCCGCGCCCTGGCCGAAAGCGCCCAGCGCGCCCCGGTGCTCGCCTACAGCCGCTCCGGCGGCGGCGCGCGCCCGGCCCCCGGCGACGGGCCGACGGTCGGGCCATCGGCTCCCGGCGAGCCGAACGCTCTGGATCGGTTGCGCCAGGTCAGCCCGATCGGCCGGGCCGAGGCGGGCCGCCTGCCGGATCGGCGCTTCCTCATCACCGCCGGCTCAAGCATTCCCTGCATCCTCCAGACGGCGATGGACAGCGCCACGCCGGGCTTCGTCAGCTGCATCGTTCCGCGCGACGTCTATTCCGACGACGGCTCGGTGATCCTGATGGAGCGCGGCGCCCGCGTCCTGGGGGAATACCGTTCCGGCCTCCAGCGCGGCCGCGGACGGCTGTTCGTGCTGTGGACCCGCGCCGTGACTCCCGAGGGCGTGGCGATCACCCTGGCCTCGCCAGCCGCCGACGCGCTCGGTCGGTCCGGTTTCGACGGCCGGATCGACAGTCATTTCTGGGAGCGGTTCGGCGGCGCCCTCGTCCTCAGCATCGTCGATGGCGCCACCTACGCCGCCGTGGACGCCGGCGCCGAGCGGTCCGCCGTCCGCGCCCCGTCCGACACCGCCTCCGTGGCCTTGCAGGACTCCGTCGGCATCCCGCCGACCCTGAGGAAGGATCAGGGATCGGAGGTCTCCATCTTCGTGGCCCAGGATCTCGACTTCGCCTCCGTCTATCGGCTGAGGCCGCGCTGATGGGCGACACCGCCGTCCTCGACCACTATCTGACGCCGCTGCGGCCGCTGCTGGCGCCCGACGATGTGACCGAGCTGGTGGTCAACCGGCCCTGCGAGGTGGGCGTCGAACGGTCCGGCCGGTGGGTCTGGCGCGACGTGCCGGAACTGTCCGAACCCTGGCTGCGGACCCTGGCCGTGGCGGCGGCGGCCTACACCCGCCAGGATGTGGGCGCGGATCGGCCCATCTGCTCCACGGTCCTGCCCGGCGAGGAACGCTGCCAGATCGTCCTGCCCCCTGTGGCCCCGGAAGACACGGTGTCCCTGACCATCCGCAAGCCCTCGAGGCGGCGGCTGACCCTGGAGGATTTCCAGGCCGGCGGCCTGTTCGATCAGACGGCCGTGGCCCGCGAGGGCGAGACGGACGCCATCGACGCGGAGTTGATCCGGCTGCGCGATGAGGGCGACTGGCCCGCCTTCTTCCGCCTGGCCGTCGAAGCGCGCCGCAACATCCTGGTCTCCGGCGCCACGGGCTCGGGCAAGACCACCTTCGCCAAGGGTCTGGTCGAACTGATCCCGGCCGACGAACGGCTCCTGACCATCGAGGACACCCGCGAACTGGTCGCGCCCCATCGCAACATCGTCCACATGGTCTATTCGAAGGACGGTCAGGGCCTCGCCCCAGTCGGGCCAAAGGCCTTGCTGGAAAGCGCGCTGAGGATGCGGCCGGACCGCATCCTGCTTCAGGAACTCCGCGACGGGACGGCCTTCTTCTATCTTCGCAACGTCAACTCCGGCCATCCGGGTTCGATCACCACGGTCCACGCTGATTCCGCGGCGCTCGCCTTCGAGCAACTGACCCTGCTGGTGCGGGAATCCGAAGGCGGCCGCGATCTTCCCCGCGACGACATCCGCGCCCTGCTGCATCTGCTGATCGACGTGGTGGTGCAGATGAAAAAGGTCGACGGGCGCTTCCGCATGACCGAGGTTTGGCATGAGCCGCTTCGCAAGCGCCGCGCCGGGGCCTGAGGCCGCCAAGCTGGCCTTCGGCCTGTTCGCCGCCGTCCTGTTCGTGACGGTCGGCGGCGGGACCATCGCCCTGGTCGGCCTCGGCCAGTTCTCCGGCGACGTCGATCCGCTCCGGGCGCCGGCCTGGTTCTGGTATTATCGCGGCGACCCGGAAGTCCGCCGCTGGCTGGCCATCGGCGGCGCCTCGACCGGCCTGCTGGTCCTGCTGACCGGGGCCGCCGCAGCCCTCTCCCGGCGCCGGCCGCTGCACGGGGCGGCCCGCTGGGCCACCGGGGCCGAACAGCGCGCCGCGGGCCTGCGCGCGCCGACGGGCATCCTCCTCGGCCATGCTGCGGGCGGCGGCTTCCTGGTCTCGGACGGGCCCGAGCATGTGATGCTCTACGCCCCGACCCGCACCGGCAAGGGCGTCGGGGTGGTGATCCCCAATCTCCTGGCCTGGCCGCATTCGGTCGTGGCGCTGGACATCAAGCGCGAGAATTTCGCCGCCACGGCGGGCTTCCGCGCCGAGGGCGGCCAGCGCGTCCTGCTGTTCGATCCCCTGGCGCTCGACGGCCGCACGGTCCGTTTCAACCCGCTCGGCCATGTGGATCGGACGGACTCCCTTGTCGTGCTGGACGAATTGCAGCGCATGGCGGCGATGCTGTTCCCGGGCCACGACCATGCCGATCCCTTCTGGGCGGAGGCGGCCCGGACCGGCTTCATCGGCGTGGGCGCCTATGTGGCGGCCAGCCCGTCCCTGCCCTTCACCATGGGCGAGGTGTTCCGCCAGCTGACCGAGGATGATCCGCGCCGGCGCTTCCCCAAGGCGATCGAAGCGCGCCGCCAGGCCGGCGATCCGCTGCCGGCGCCGTGCGTCTCCGCCCTCAACGATTTCTGCGCCTCCAGCGAAAACACCTTCGCCTCCATTCGCCAGTCGATCACCACCCGCATGGGGCTATGGCTGAACCCGGCTGTGGATGCGGCCACCAGCGCCAGCGACTTCGACCTGCGGGATCTTCGACAAGGGACCATGTCGCTCTATCTCGGGGCCACCCCCGACAACCTGTTGCGCGTGGCCCCGCTCTACAGCCTGCTGTTCCAGCAGCTGGTGGACCTGAACAGCCGCAGCCTGCCGGGTCCGGACAACCGGCCGGTCCTCGTCCTGCTGGACGAGTTCGCCCGGCTGGGCCCGGCCCCGGTGCTGGCCCACGCCTTTTCCTGGGTCGCCGGCTATGGGCTTCGGCTGTTGCCGGTGATCCAGAGCCCGTCGCAGCTGCGCGGTCTCTATGGCCCGGACCTGGCCGAGGACATCCTCGCCAACTGCGGGGTGGAGGTGGTGTTCGCCCCCAAGGAACTGAAGGTGGCCCAGGAGTTGAGCGAACGGCTGGGCGCCTACACCTACGGCGCCCAGAGCCGCAGCCGGCCGCGCGCCCTCGGCCCGGGGCGGCGCACCCTGACCACCTCGGAGCAGCGTCGGCCGCTGATGCTGCCGCAGGAGCTCATCCAGCTGCCGCCGTCCACGCTGATGGTGTTCAAGGCCGGAACGCCGCCGGTGCGCGGGCGCAAGATCGTCTATTACCGCGAGGCGGTGTTCCGCCGCCGCCTGCGCCCGCCGCCGGAGATCGCCCAGGCCCCGCCGCCCCCGCCGCGGCCGGCCCCCGCGCCGGTTTTCCCGATGTCATCGCCGCCGCAGGAGGACGCCGACATGGAGTTCGACGCGATCGTTCGCGCCTTCGCCGAAGAGGGCCTGCCGCCCCCCGCCCACGGCGCCTCGGAGGGCGAGGTCCGCGACTGGCTCGACCGCGTCATGGCCGGGCCGCCATCGCCAGCCCAGGAGCGTGAACCATGACCGATCCGACCCCGTCGCGCGGCCGCGCCAAGGACGGCCCGGCCCCCAACAAGATCGGACCGGATCGCACCCGCCCGGGCGAAGCGCGGGCTCGCTCGGTCGCCAAGGGCGACGTGCCCCAGGCCCTGCTGGATCGCTATCTGATCGAACGCGATCTCAGGGGCCGGCCCGAACGGTTCTACCGTGACCATCGCACCGCCGATCCGGCCTTCCGCGATGCGGGCCGGCGGCTGAGCGCCGACCGGGCCTATCCGGACACGGTGGCCGATATGTTGAAGGTCGCCCAGCATCGCGGCTGGTCCCGCCTGAAGGTCGAGGGCGAGGAGGCCTTCCGGCGCGAGGTCTGGGTCCAGGCCCGGGCGATGGGATTGGAGGTGCAGGGCTATCGCCCGCGCGACCGGGACCGCGGGGCGGCGGGCTTGCCGCACGGCCGGGCTCAGATGGAACAGCGGCTACGCATGGCCTCGACCGTGGTGCGGACCCTGATCGCCGATCCGGAGGGGCAACAGCGCCTGATCGCTCATGCCGTCGCGCGCGCCGGACTCGGACAATCCCATCTGCGAGAAGATACGGCGCGGGCCGCTGATCGGGGCCGCGATCGGTGACGCCCGCTTTGAATAGACCGTTCACAAGAACCCTTATATGGGCGCTTAAAGCCCATATGCGCCTCTAACACCCATATAAGGGCGTTTGTTGGAACGGTTGCCTGGGCAAGGGCCGGCACCTTAATCCCCGAAAGTTTGCAAAAATTGGCGCTTAAATCCCGATTGTTTGCTATTGGGGCGGCGGAGGAGCCTTCTAATGCCCAAAAATCCGCTCGACGCCCTGCCCGAAGTCTTCGTTTCAACCCGCGAAACGTCGATGATCGTCTCGCGCGGCCTGGCGCAGGGCCGTCTGCGGCAGATCGGTTCCCGTCTTTATACCAAGAACCTCGTCGATACGCCGGAACAGATCGTCCGGCGCCATCTCTGGCCGCTGGTGGCGAGCTATGCGCCAGGTGCCCTGATCGCGGATCGGACCGCGATCGAGAACGCCCCGGCGGCCGATGGCTCGATCTTCGTCGTTTCAGATCGCAAGCGCGACATCGCACTGCCCGGCGTCACCATCCGCCCCCGGAAGGGGCCGCCGCCGCAGCCGGAGGATCGTCCCTTCGTCGCCCAATTGCACTTGTCGTCCACGGCGCGGGCCTATCTCGACAACATGGCGCCGTCCCGTCGTCGCAACGGCGGGATCAGCCGCACGCTCAGCCGCGAGGAGATCGAAACTCGCCTCGACGACATGATCCGTCTGGGCGGCGAGCAAGCGGTTAATCGGCTCCGCGACGAAGCACGTCGGATCGCGCCCCAGATCGACCGCGCAACGGAATTCGAGGCCCTGGACAAGTTGATCAGTTCACTTCTCGGCACACGCGACGAACCCCTTGTGTCCGACCAGGGGCAGGCGCGTCACGCCGGCCTGCCATTCGATCCGAACCGGCTCGCTCTGTTTGAGCTCCTGCATCGGGAGCTTCGCGCGACGGCGCCCGTTACGCGGATGGCCCGGGCGCGGGATACGGAGGACCGCTCCACTCTGGCCTTCTACGAGGCCTATTTCTCCAACTTCATCGAGGGCACGGAATTCGAGGTCGGCGAGGCCGCCGCCATCGTCTTCGGCAATGTCATTCCGCGAGACCGTCCCTCGGACGCCCACGACATCCTGGGAACCTGGCGGCTGGTGTCCGATCCGTTGGAGATGGCCCGCACGCCGCGCGACGCCGCGTCACTGTTCGAGCTTCTGAAACACCGACATGCAGCGCTCATGGACGCGCGCCCGGAGAAGAACCCTGGTGCCTTCAAGCGGGAAGCCAATCGGGCGGGCCAGACGGTCTTCGTGGATCCAGCCCATGTGGAAGGGACCCTGACGCGCGGCCTGGAACTTTATCACAGCCTGGAAACCCCCTTCGCTCGCGCCGTTTATATGATGTTCCTGGTGTCCGAGGTGCATCCGTTCACCGATGGCAACGGGCGGATCGCGCGTATTATGATGAACGCAGAATTGGTGTCCGCGGGTGAGGAACGCATCATCATCCCCACCATCTTCCGCAGCAACTATCTGAGCGGTCTCAAGGCGCTTTCCAACGTCAACAACCCGACCACCCTGGTGCGCTCTCTCGATTTCGCCCAGCGGTGGGTGGCGGCCATGCCCTGGACCGACATCGCCGCAACCCACGCCGTTCTTGAGCGCTGCCACGCCTTCATGGACCCGGCTGAGGCCGACGACCTTGGAATCCGCCTGAAGCTGCCAGACGCCGTTTGAGGCGGCGCCAGTGCGCACGACCATCATCCATCCGGCGCACTACCTGGCGAGCCATTCAGCGAAAAATCTCGGAGTCTGGTTGAATGTCTGATTTTCAGACATTACATTGGTCTGGTGTCGGATTTTGGATACTCCCCAATGACCCAGATTGACGAAGAGACTCAGGTCAAGGTTTTTCCGCTGCAGGAGGTGTCGAACGCCTTGCTCGCCGAACTCACCTTGCTGGTGGAAGGAGAAGCCCAGATTCAGGGCATTCCCCTCCCCACCCAGCCGGCCGCGCTCAGGACCATGCACATCCGCCTGGATTCCTTGACGGTCGTGACCATCACCTGTGCGCTGGACGAGATTCTGGGCTTCGAGCCCAAGGACATCGTCAAGGCTGGCGGATATGATTCGATCGACGCCGCCATGAAACACATGATGCCGCGTATCGAGGCCGCATGGGCCAAGCGCCATCCGGTGAAGGCATGACCGACCTTGACGACGAGACGGCGCGCAAGAGCCTTGGCGAACGCCTGCGCGAAGCTCGGGAATACCTGGGCCTCAAACAGGATGAGGTCGCCGCCTATCTCAAGCTGCCACGAACAGCCCTGACCGGGATTGAGACGGGGCAGCGCAAGGTGGAGGCGATCGAACTCACCCGGCTGGCCAGGCTTTACCGCCAGTCGGTCGGCTATCTGACGGGCGAGGAGGAGCAGGCGCGTGACCTTCCCCCCGATGTCGCGCACCTCGCCCGTCAGGCCGCCGACTTGTCGCAGGACGACCGGCAAGAACTGGCCCGCTTTGCGGACTATCTGCGCACACGCGCCAAACTCGACAAGGTCTGACTCTTGGCGCGCACCTATGCAGAGGCCGTCAGAAATGGGACCGCAGCAGCGAGCAAGCTGCTGCGGCGGCTCGATTGGCAAGCCAGGCTCGAAGCTGAGCCCGGCGCCGTGGACATCTTCGCCATCATCGCCGACCTTGACCTACCTTTGATGCTGCGCCCGTTGAAGGGACTCCTGGGCGCTTTCCTGAAGGTTCCCACGCCAGGAATTCTAGTCACCACCCAGCGGCCGTTGAGCATCCAGCGTTTCACCGCCGCCCACGAGTTGGGTCATTGCCTTCTGGATCATGAACCCAGCTTGGATGACGAAGATCAGATTCTGCGGCGGGCGCCTCGCGCGCAGGACGCCCACACAGGCTTCCAGGAGACAGAGGCCGACGCCTTCGCCGTCGCCCTGATGATGCCGAAGTGGCTGATCCTCGCCCATTGCGCCCGCCAGGGCTGGCGGGTCTCGCATCTTGAGCAGGCCGACAATGTCTACCAACTCTCCGTTCGAATCGGCGCGAGTTATGAGGCCACCGTGTGGACCCTCGAACGCTACGGCCTCCTCAATGCAGGGTGCCGGGCGGCGCTCCTGCGCACGCAGCCTCGAGCGCTGAAAGTCAGTCTGCTCGAGGACTTCACCCCCTCAAGCTACCACGGCGATGTCTGGCTCCTGACCGAAAAGGACCGGGGCGGCCGCATCGACGGAAGCCGCAACGACCTGTTCGTCATCAAACTGCCGGAGCTGGGCGCCGCCGGCTATCTTTGGGACTTCGATACGCTCGTGGAGAGCGGCTTCAGCATCGTGCGGGACAGTCGTCTCAGCGTGGACGGAGAGGGAATCGGCGGGCCGAATACCCGTCGCGTCTTGGCCGCGCCCGATGAGGATGCGCATGGACTGCTGCACCTCGAACAACGCCGTCCTTGGACGTCGGCTGCGCCTCTATCGACCCTGACGGTTCCCTTCGACCTCACTGGGCCGGAGGAGAGCGGCTTGTCCCGCGCCGAGCGCCGTCAACGTCTGGCGGCCGCATGAGCCGTTCCATCGTTTTCACGACGGACCTGAGGTCCCGGCTGGGTTCCGCCAGAGACCAGGGTCCCCGACCGACCTGCTTGGCGTTCGCCGCGAGCGACCTGCACGCGGCCATCCGACCCGGCTGGGATCCGTTGTCGTGTGAGACGGCTTTTTTCCATGCGCAACGTCGCGCCGGCCGCCCGCCGTCGGTCGGCGCGACCCTCCCTTCCATGCTCGAAGCGCTCACGTTCGACGGCCAGCCTGTGGAAGGGGCATGGCCTTATCTCGCCGAGACCCCCAACGGGTCAGGCGCGTGGACGCCGCCGTCCTTTTCCGGGGAAACCTTCAAGCGTCCGGGCTCCGCCGTCACGCCAGGCTGGCCTCACCTCACGGACCAGCTCAATGCAGGGCGCCCGGTCCTGCTCATGATGACGCTGTCGCCTAGCTTCTTCCGGCCTGTCCAAGGCATGGTGGAGGCCGCCAATGACGAAGCGCCCGATCCGACACTCAGACACGCGGTTCTGGCGGTGGCCCACGGAGCCGTCGACGGCAAGGCCGCCGTCTTGGTGCGTAACAGTTGGGGCGAGTCCTGGGGCATGGCTGGGCACGCTTGGCTTACCGCTGATTTTGTCATGGCGCGCCTGTTTGGCATGGCCCTTTTGAATGAGGATGAGAATGTATTTTCCCATTCCATCGCAGCCTGATTGCGCCACCACTTGGCGCGAGGCGCTTCGCGCGGTCATCGCCCAAGGGATGGAAGCGCACAACGTCATCCTCGACGTCGCCGATCCAACCGCCGGAGCGACTCTGGCGGATCCGGTGGTTCGCAAGGTCGATGAATTCCTGCGCTCCAAGAGCGTCAAACCTGTCGAGACGGTCGCCAACACCCTGTTCCCGGCGGCTCTCTCCCGGCGTTACCCCGGTCCGGACGTCTACGACGCCTTCATGACGAAGGTCCTTCGCGCCGCAGGCAAGAGCGGACCCTGGTCTGGCTACTACTTCGAGCGGATGATCCATATGCGGGGGCCGGACGGCGTTGCCATCAATCAGCTTGCCGACATCATCGACCGGATTTCGGATCCGAAGGTCATCGCCCGAAATAAATTCGAGATACAGACCTTCGATCCGACCCGGGACGTGACCCGGTCCCCCTATGGGGGGCAATGCCTAAGCCACGGCAGCTTCAAACTGCGCAAGGCCGGAACCGTGGACAAGCTCGATCTCACGGTTCTCTACCGCAACCATTTCTACGTCGAGAAGCTGCTCGGCAATCTGATCGGACTCGGCCGATTGATGGCTTTCGTCGCCGAGCAATCCGGCGTCCAGGTGGGAGCTCTGACGGTGGTTTCGACCCATGCCTGCGCGGACCAGCCCAGGGACGCCCAGAAGCACCAAACTTCTGTCTCGGAGATCAAGGCGCTCTTGGCCGCTTGCGACGCCCTAGTGGCGGACTGAAGAGCGATCCTGGGCGTCGATTAGCGGCAAGCCCGTCAAAGACGGCGCGTAGAGGGCGAACATCCCCGCCATGAACTCGGCCTGACCGCCGTAGCTGGGGTGGCGAACGGGATCCGCGCTGACCCCCAGATCAGCGAGGGCGAGGCTCGCATCCCGGCCGATCGCGACGATGCGTTGCGGCTGGACCATTTCGATCAACGCCTCCAACAGCGGCCAGGTCTCGTCACGTTCGGCTCGCGTATGGCATCGGTTCGACATCGGATCGTCGGCCTGGTGGGGATGGAAGGGAAACACATTCCACAGGACGACGGGTTGGCCCACCTGTTCCAGCACACGCCACACCACGGCGGCCGTCCGCTCCGCCATGATGGGCCCTTCGGTCGCTCGAACCAGATCGATGTCCCCCAGCAATGTCGAGGCCGACGCCAGGTGAACTTCATCGGTGAGGGGCACCCCCGTGCGACGCCCCCCCCGGTAGCCGAGGTCGCGCCCCACCCACATGGTGGACACTTCCGTGGCGATCGCCCGATCAAGGAACAGCCGGAGGTTCTCCCGCCGCAACGCTGCGGCGTCCCCACGATCATGCACGGCGCAATGGTCCCGCCAGGGGTTGAAGACGTTGGGCAGGGAAGCAGCCTCTAGGGCGCAAACGAACTCGGACGGGGTCATGACGTGAGCGGCTCTATACGCAGTTGCCGATTCTCAAAATCGATCGTGACCAGGCCGCGGCGATGTTCCTGCAGGAAGCGGAACGCCTCATACCCTTGGAGGATCGCCTCTTCCCAAAGCCACAAGGGGTAGTCCTGGGGTTCATAGCCCTGAACAAACTGATGAACCTGCTTCAACAGGTCGAGCGGCAACTCGCCGGCCTTCATGTCGCGGAAATAGTCCAGCGGGCGCGCCATGCTGAACACCCAGGTGGAGATGCCCTCCTCGATCAGAATGGCGCGAGCGCCATCCTCGGTTTCATCGAGCTTGGCGTCGCTTTTCCGCTTAAGGCGAAGGAGCGATCGAACCACCGGAGACCAGCCGAGCACGGCCACGAACGCATAGTGGAAGACATCGTGGAACCGGTAGTCATCGGCCTCGTGGGCGTTGTCCGTCAGGCGATCGCCGATGAAAAGCTCGTTGCACCGCTGGAAGACGAAGGGTCGGTCGCCCACGCTTTTCTCGAAGACCTCAATCGCCATCTGGCGCGGCAACTGCTCGTCGGAATCCTTGTCGGCGTCGGGGGCGGCCGGATAGATTTTTTCCTCCGGCCAGCGCCCCAGGATCTTGTGCTGGTTTTTGACCGCCGCGCCTTCCAGGGTCAGTCCGGCTTCCCTGGAGGCCTTCAGCAGCAGCTTGAACACGTTTGTCAGCCGCCGCGCCAAGGCCTCGCCGCCGGGAACGAGGGCGGCGTTCTGATGATCGGCGACCATCGCGCCGACTTCAGCCGCAAGGGCGAGCAGCGTTTCCTCGAACTGGGGAAGCGGCGCGGCGGTTCGCACGATCGTATGCGGCTGGAGCGCCTCGAACGTCAGGGTCGCGTCATCCTGATTCAGCCATTGTTCGTCCTTGCGGTAAAGGTGGGCGGCGATGGCGCTAAGGCTTAGGCCGCCCCGTCGGGCGATGGCGGCGAGATACCATAGGACATCGCCGAGCTCTTCGGCCACGGCGTCCGAATAGGCCGCGGACGACGCCCGGTCCCTCTGCTTCTTCTTCAGGGCGCTCAGCAGACTTCCGGTTTCGCCAAAGAGGCCGAGCAGCGGGAACGCTAATGACTGTCCTTCGACGCCCCGATCTGTCTTGGCGGCCTGGTCCGCATAGGCTGTAACTGTGAGTGGTGTGAAGCTGCCGTCCATGCCTGCTGTCACGATCCCCCGATTGCGCCTTCGTCCTTCGGTCACGCGATTCGCCCAGTTGAGCGAATCCTGTTCGGGGTCGAAATAGGATACCGGTACAATCCACACACATCCCATCAGCGGGCCGATCATCGCTTCCGCCCCTCGTCGCCGTGCTGCTCCTCGGCCATGCGCGCCAGCCGCTCAGCGCGGGTTTCGACCTTCGGCAGAGTCCGAACATGCTCCGCAAGGGCCGCCCCCAGGACACGATCCTCGGCGCGATCGGACCGCGATAGAGCGACAGCCTCGGCCACGAGCGCGCGCCGTATGCGCGCCTGCCGGTCGTGGATGGCGCGCTCCCAAGGCGCCTGTTCAGCGCGGCCGTCGATCGCATCGTGCACGGCCCCGACCAGAACTTTCGGCGCGGGGCCTTTTCGCTCGACGAACCGCTCCCGCAGTTTCCGCACCGGCGTCCGCTCCGCTTTGCGGATGACGCCGCGCGCCCGCCGCGGGCTGGCCTCGGCCTCCACGCCGCGATCGCGCAGGGCCTGGGCGAAGGTCTGACGCCAAAGCGCCAGGTCCGCCTTCCGCGGATTGAGTCGGCTGCCGTCGGCGCCGAGGACGCGCACCGTCAGATGGACGTGGGGCTGCCGCCCCTCGTCATGCAACGCGAACACATAGGGGAACCGCTCGGCTCGGCGGCGGTTTCGATAGGTTGAGCACTCATGTCTGCCTCCTTTGGGCAAGGGTTGCAGGCACGCGGAAGGCGCGCCTGAAACCCTGCCCGTCGGCGAGACCGGGGTAGCAAGGGCCAGGGCGGGCGGCCGGAGGGGGATCGCCCGGGCTGCACAAGCCTGACCGCATGGAGAGCAAGGCGATGTCGTCGCGGGCGCGGAAGGCCGGGGAGACCGGCCGCCCGGCGGCCGCCAGGCCGCGCACCCTGGCGCGCGCGAGGGCGGAGCCCTTAGCCCTTGGGATCGCCGGGCGGGCGTCGGGGCGGTGGCGCGGAACGCCCGGAGGGACCGCCCGCCCTGCCCGTGGTCACCAGCGCGCCGTGCGAAGCCGGCGCCACAGGGCGACCTCGTCGGGGCCCGCCGCCTCCAGGTCCACATACTCTCTCCAGGACCGGATGCGACCGCCGCGCAGCTGATAGACCGCCAGGTTGTCCAGGATCACCGGCGGACGTCCATGGGGAACGAACACCTGGCGCTGCTCGGCCAGGACGATGTCCTCGTCCGCCACATGGCGGACGAGGCCCATCCCGATCTCCCCATAGGTCTCGAACATCCGCCGCCAAAAGGCCAGCACGGCGCGCCGTCCCTCCACGGCGTCCAGACCGCTCACCTCATAGACGACCGCCTCGTCCAGGAACGGCTCCAGACGTTCGACCCGGCGCACGGAGAAGGTGCGGAGGAAGTCGGGAACAGGGGACTGGGACATGCGTCGATCCCACCTCGGACGACAGTCGGTTAGAAGCCGCGGGCCGTTCGGCGCGCGGGTCGGGAGCCGCACCCGGCGGATGGCGCGAAACCAGGGACGGGGCCGTTTCGGAATCCCGCGGATTCCGAAGACTTGGAGGGAAATGGGATTCGCCGCCGAAGGCGATTCAGCGGGCGGGGACCGGAAGATCACGGCGCCAGGTTTGCGGATTGGCTGTGCGCGGCCTTTCGATTTCGATTCTCCCTTTTCGAGGAGTTTCGAGTATGGCCCAGCCCCAAGCGCCCCTGCGGCGGACGATCAGAAAAGCCCAACTTCGGCAGATGGTGCCCCTGGCCGACAGCACGATCTGGGAAATGGAACAACGCGGGCAATTCCCGCGCCGATTCCTGCTGACGCCGCGTTGCGTGGGCTGGGACCTGGCCGAGGTCGAAGCGTGGCTCGCGCTGCGGCGCGCGCGGCCCGTGGCCCGCGCCAAGCCGCCGGACGTGCGCAAGCGCCGGTCCCGTCCCGTGAAGGACGAGACCGGCGGCGCGCGCGCCGCCTCCCCTTAGGCGGCCGCCGGACGGGCGTCCGGCGCGGCGGTCCCGATCCTGGGGTCGAAGGTCGGCGCGGACGCCACGGGCATGACCAGCGTGGGCTTGTAGGGTCGGCCCCGCTCCCACGCTTCCACGGCGTTGGACCATTCCTGGATCATGTGGCGGCGCTGCGCCTCGAACTCGGCCTTGTTGTAAACGCTGCGCGACGACCGCTCCTCGTGGGCCAGGCACTTCTCGACCCAATCGGAGTCGAAGCCCATCTCATGCAGGAGCGTCGAGGCGGTCCGCCGCAGGTCGTGGACCGTGAAGGGCGCGAGCGGCAGGCCCCTGTCCTGTGCGCGCTTCACGACCGCCGTGGTGATGCGGTTGAAGGTGGCGCGCGACATGGGCGCGTCGGCCTCGTAGCGCGAGGGCAGCACGTAGGGCGAGTTACCGGCGCAGGTTTTCAGGGCGATCAGCATGTCGAGCATCTGCCGCGACAGATAGACGTTGTGCGGCCGGGACCGCTTCATCCGTTCCTTGGGGATGGTCCAGACGGCGTTCTCGAAGTCCACCTCCGTCCAGACGGCTTCGCGCAGCTCGTTCTTCCGCACCATGCTCAGGAGCAGGAAGCGCAGGCCGAGGCGGATGGTGGGCAGGGTCGGCACATGCTCCAGCTGACCCAGCATGATGCGCACCTCGGTCGGCGACAGCGCGCGATCGCGCGGGACGAAGGAGGCGATGGAGGACGGCGCCACGTCGTCAGCCGGGTTCACCACCTTCTCCCCGTGAAGGATGGCGTAGCGGTAGATCTGCTTGACGATGTCGCGGACGTGGATCGCCGTCGCTGGGGCGCCGCGTTCGACGATGGCGGCGCACTCTGCCCGCAGGTCATCGGCGGTGATCTCGGCCAACAGCCGGTTCGACCAACGGGGCATGATCTCCCGGTCGAAGATGGCGCGGCGCATATCGCGCGTGCTGTCGGCCATGGCCGCCTGGTCCATCCACTTTCGGCCCACCTGGCCGAAGGACTTGGCCTCCTTCAGTCGGCGCTTGGCCCGCTGTTTTTCGACGGCCGGGGACACGCCGGCTTCGATGTCGCGCTTGGCGTCGATCAGCTTTTCGCGCGCCTGGGCGAGCGACAATCCGCCTCGTCCGTAACGGCCGAAGATCACCGTCTCGCGCCGCCCATTGAAGCGGTAGTCGTAGCGAAAAGAGACGGCGCCGGCCGGCGTGACGAGGACGTAGAGACCGTCCCTGTCGGTCTTTTTGTATGCCTTTGATTCTGGGCGCAAATTACGCAGCGATGCGTCAGTAAGCATGTCGTTCTCCTCAAGAAACACCGTCAGGCGGTTTTGAGGACTTTCGACGTGATTTTCCCTAGTGACTTCAGTTCACTAGGCCATAGAAAACACCGTCATGGCCCTCACGAGTCCTGACGGTATGGATCGAGACGCACGGGATCAACGGGGGCCATGTCCGTCTGGCGCACCGTCACACCGAAACACGGAGGGTCGAAAGGCGCCGAAAGGTATCGGCACCTTTTTTATTTTGTTTCAGTAGTTTGTGCCGAGTTTCGGAAATGCTGTCGAAAGGCTCTGGAAGGCCTGAATCATTCCCATTCGATGGTGCCGGGGGGTTTTGAGGTCACGTCATAGACCACGCGGTTCACGCCGCGCACCTCGTTGACGATGCGCGTGGCCGTGCGCCCCAGCACGTCCCACGGAAACTCGAAGAAGTCCGCCGTCATGCCGTCCGTGGACGTGACCGCGCGCAGGGCCAGCACCTTCTCATAGGTGCGCGCATCGCCCATGACGCCCACGGTGCGCACCGGCAGCAGCACGGCAAAGGCCTGCCATATGCGGTCATAGAGGCCCGCCTTGCGGATCTCCTCCAGATAGATGGCGTCGGCTTCCTGCAAGGTCGCGACGGCCTCGGGCGTGATCTCGCCGGGGATGCGGATGGCGAGGCCGGGACCGGGGAACGGGTGGCGGCCCACGAAGGCGTCGCTGAGGCCCAGCTCGCGGCCCAGCGCGCGCACCTCGTCCTTGAACAGCTCGCGCAGCGGCTCGACCAGCTCCAGCTTCATGAAGTCGGGCAGGCCGCCGACATTGTGATGGCTCTTGATGACCGCGCTCGGGCCGCCCGAGGCCGAGACGCTCTCGATCACGTCGGGATAGAGCGTGCCCTGGGCCAGGAAGCGCGCGCCCTCGATGCGCGCGGCTTCGCGGTCGAACACCTCGATGAAGACCCGCCCGATGGTCTTGCGCTTGGTCTCGGGGTCCGAGATGCCCGCCAGTGCGCCCAGAAACTCCGCCGAGGCGTCAACGTGGATCAGCGGGATGTTGTAGTGCTCGCGAAACAGGCTCGTGACCTGGGCCGCCTCGTCCTTGCGCAGCAGGCCGGTGTCCACGAACACGCAGGTGAGCTGGTCGCCGATCGCCTCGTGGATCAGCACCGCTGCCACCGAGGAATCGACCCCGCCGGAGAGCCCGCAGATCACCTTGGCATCGCCGACCTGGGCGCGGATCCTGGCGATCTGCTCGTCGCGATAGGCCTTCATGGTCCAGTCGCCGGTCAGGCCCGCGATCTTGTGGGTGAAGTTGCGCAGCATCTGCGAGCCGCGCGGGGTGTGCATCACCTCGGGGTGGAACTGCACGCCATAGATGCGCCGCGTCTCGTCGGCGATGGCGGCAAAGGGCGCGCCGGGTGAGGTGGCAATCACCTCGAAGCCTTCGGGAATGGCCACCACGCGGTCGCCGTGGCTCATCCACACCGGCTCGCTGTGCCCTTCCCCGCCGATGCCATCGAACAGGGGCGAGGCGCGCTCCAGCGTGATCTCGGCGCGGCCGAACTCGCGATGATGGCCGCTCTCGACGCGCCCGCCCAGCTCGGCACAGATCAGCTGCTCGCCATAGCAGATGCCCAGAATGGGCACGCCTGCGCGAAACAGGTCGGGGTGGGCGCGCGGGCTCTCGCTCTCGGTGGTCGAGGCCGGGCCGCCCGACAGGATAATGGCCTCGGGCGCCATGGCATCCAGCGCCGCCTCGGCCTTGTCGAAGGGGTGAATCTCGCAATAGACCCCCGCCTCGCGCAGGCGCCGGGCGATGAGCTGGGTCACCTGGCTGCCGAAATCGACGATCAGGACTTTCTGGTGCTCGGGCTGGTGTCCAGCCCCGGGCGCGGGCGTGCTCATGCGGGTCTCTCGAAAAGGGCGATGAAAAATCCGTCGGTGTCGGTGCGATGCGGCGACAGGCGCAGCCTATGGCCGCCGCCCGCCAGCTTCGCAAGCTGCACGCGGCCCGCCTCACTCAGCAGGTCGGTGTGCGACGCAGCCTCGATGGCGACGGGGGCGAAGTCGGGATGGGCTGCGGCAAAGGCGTCGGCGCTGGCCTCGTTCTCGCGCGACAGGATCGAACAGGTCACATAGGCCAGCCGCCCGCCCGGCTTCACCAGCCGCGCCGCGCGCGAGAGGATGTCGGTCTGCAGGCGGTGCAGACGCTCCACCTCACCTTCCGTGAGCCTCCATGCCTCCTCGGGACGCCGCCGCCAGGTGCCCGAGCCCGAGCATGGCGCATCCACCAGCACCAGATCGGCGCGGCCTTCCAGATCGTCCAGGCCCTGCCCGTCCTCACCCAGCAGGCGCAGCTCGGCCTTGACGCCTGCGCGCTCAAGGCGCGGGCGGATGTTGCCCAGGCGGCGCGGCACCACATCGCAGGCGACCAGCACGCCCTGCCCGCTCATCTGCTGGGCCAGACCGAGGGTCTTGCCTCCCCCGCCCGCGCAATAGTCCACCACCACCGCCCCGCCGAGCGACAGAGCGCCGCCCGCCAGCCAGCAGGCGATCTGGCTGCCCTCGTCCTGAATCTCGAACGCCCCGTCACGAAACCCGGCCAAGGCCTGCACATTGGGCGGCGGCTCGGCAGACAGGCGCAGACCCGTGGCCGAGAGCGTCGTGCGCCGCGGGGCCAGCCCCGCCGCTTCCAGCTCCGCCATGACGGCATCCGTGCTGCTGCGGGCCGTGTTGACCCTCAGGTCGATGGGCGCGCGCGGCTGCATCAGGGCGACGGCCTCGTGGTGCCACTCATCGCCGAAGGTCGCCTTGAGATCATCGGCCACGAAGCCGGGCAGACCGGCCTCGACCCATCCGGGCAAGGCCCCGGCAGGAGCGCTCAGACGCGCGATCTCGGCGGGCGTCAGCGGCTCAGGCCCATAGCCCTCGCCCGAAAACAGCGCCGCGATCTCGTCCAGCTCAAGCCCGTCGATCAGGGACAGCGAGCCCAGCACCAGAGCCCGCCCGCTGGCCTCGCCCATGGCCCACTCCAGCCGTGCGCGCGCGCGGATGCAGCGATAGACGCGGTCGGCGATGGCGCGCCGGTCCTTGGAGCCCGCATAGCGATTGGCCCGCCCCCAGGCCTTGAGCACGGCCTCGACGGGCTCGCGCGACGCTTTCAGCGTATCGAGAATCCGTGCTGACGCTGCCAGCCTTGCTGCCGGTGTCACGCCATCCTCATGGGGCGATCAGGCCTCATCAGGCGATCAGGCCTCATGCCCCGATCAGGCCGAACAGCGCCAGCAGCAGCATGACAATGCCCGCACTGGCCACGAACCACGCCAGCGAGCGCACCAGCGGGGTGCCCAGCGCATAGAGGATCACATGGGCCACGCGCCCGCCCAGATAGAGCTGGCACGCCAGCAGCGTCAGGGCGCTGGTGCGCTCGCTCAGCACCACCGCCACCACCAGCACGGCGAAATAGGGAAAGGTCTCCAGAAAGTTCCGGTGCGCCCGCTCAAGGCGCGCGGCCACGCCCGTGACGGGCCGGTCCCGGTCGCGCGGACCGGCGGCCCACTTCATGCCCTGCTGCATGCGCGCCGCATAGGCCGACCACATCAGGATGACGAGGCCGAGGACCACCGCCCCGCCCAGCCAGTAAAGCTCTGTCGCAATGATTTCCATCAACCCCTCTCCCCTAGCCCTGCCGATAGTTGGGTGCTTCGCGCGTGATCATCACGTCATGCACATGGCTCTCGCGCAGGCCCGCACCCGTGATCCGCACGAAGCGCGCGCGACGCCTGAATTCTGACAGATCGGCGGCACCCACATAGCCCATGGCCGCGCGCAAGCCTCCCACCAGCTGGTGAATGACCGGCGCCACCGGCCCCTTGTAGGGCGTCTGGCCCTCGATGCCCTCTGGCACCAGCTTCTGGGAGTCCGAGACTTCCTTCTGGAAGTAGCGGTCGGCCGATCCGCGCGCCATGGCACCCACCGAGCCCATGCCGCGATAGCTCTTGTAGGAACGGCCCTGATAGAGGAACACCTCGCCGGGGCTCTCGTCGGTGCCCGCGAACATCGATCCCATCATGGCCACCGAGGCACCCGCCGCCAGCGCCTTGGCCAGATCGCCTGAGTACTTGATTCCGCCATCGGCGATGACCGGCACATTGTCTGCATCGGCCGCGCGCACGGCATCGAGAATGGCGGTCAGCTGGGGCACGCCCACGCCGGCCACGATGCGCGTGGTGCATATGCTGCCCGGCCCGATGCCGACCTTGACCGCATCGGCCCCCGCATCGATCAGCGCGCGCGCGCCGTCATGGGTGGCGACATTGCCGGCGATGATCTGGACCTTGTTGTTCTCGCGCTTGAGGCGGCGCACCGCCTCGGAAACGCTGCTTGAGTGCCCGTGGGCGGTGTCGATCACCACCACGTCCACGCCCGCGTCCGCCAGAGCCAGGGAGCGCTCGAAGCCCGCATCCCCCACCGTCGAGGCAGCGCCGACGCGCAGGCGGCCCTGATCGTCCTTGGCCGCATGGGGATGCGTCTGGGCCTTTTCGATGTCCTTCATGGTGATGAGGCCGACGGCGCGATAGGCGTCATCGACCACGATCACCCGCTCGATCTTGCGCTCGCGCAGCAGGGCGCGCGCCTCGTCCTGACCGGCGCCCTCGCGCACCGTGGCGAGGTTCTCGGTGGTCATCAGCTCGCGGGCCGGGCGCTGGGCATCGCTCTCGAAGCGCATGTCGCGGTTGGTGAGCATGCCCACCAGCCGCCCGCTGGCCGGATCGACCACCGGAAAGCCCGTCACCTTGCGCCGCTCGACGATGGCGCGCACCTCGGCGAGGGTGGTGTCGGGGTTCACGGTGATCGGATTGACCACCATGCCGCTCTCATAGCGCTTGACGATGCGGACCTGCTCGGCCTGCTCCTCGATGGAGAGATTGCGGTGGATCACGCCGAGCCCCCCCGCCTGGGCCATGGCAATGGCCAGACGGCCCTCGGTCACGGTGTCCATGGCCGACGAGACCAGCGGAATGTTCAGCGAGATGTCCCGGGTCAGGCGCGTCGAGACATCCGCATCGGCGGGCATGATCTCGGACGGGCCGGGTTCGAGCAAAACATCATCGAAGGTGAGCCCTTCGCGTATCTCCATCAGGAGCCTCCGTTTTGCGAGGCGCGTATAGCCTGATCGCCCGCCCGGCGAAAGGGGTGGCGGCACACGCTGGCGCATAAAACGCACACTGCAGGCCATAAAGCACGAGAGCGTTGCAACTGCGCGCGTTCGCGCCCATTTTCGCTGCCATGGTCAGGATGCTGATGCACTCGTTCAGGGCGCTGGCGCTCAAGATCGCCAGCTATGGCGTCATGCACCTGATCGTCGCCATTCTGGTGGCCCTGGCCATCACGCGCGACTGGCGCATCGCCCTGGCCATCGGCCTGATCGAGCCGGTCGTCCAGACCATCGCCTACGCCATCCACGACCGGGCCTGGCACCGCATAGAGCGCAGGCGCATGCGCTCCAGCGTCGAGGAGACCGCCGAGGCCGTCACGGCCCGCCTCGACCTGATGGATGCGCGCGAGCAGCAGCGCGCGCACGGCCACGGGCCGCTCTATCACCATGGCCATAGCCATGCCCTGCCCACCTCGCTGAAGCAGATCGCTCTCAAGACCCTCAGCTATGGCGTGATGCATTTTGCCGTGGCGGTGGGCGTAGCCTTCGTGCTGACCGGGGGCAATCTGGCGCTGGCGCTGGCGATCGGCCTGATCGAGCCGCTGGTCCAGACCGTGTTCTTCACCGTTCACGACCGCATCTGGGCGCGCATCGAGGCCCGGCGTGCGCGCAGGCTGGCTGCGGCCTGAAGCTCGCGTCGCAGCGACCTGAGCCGCGACCACGGCCTCTTGCACGAACTGTTATTTCGATTATTCAGGAAATATGGAATCATCCGAAGCGCTCTCGGTTCTTGCGGCTCTGGGCCAGCCCACGCGCCTCGACATCTGCCGTCTGCTGCTGAGCCGCGCGCCCGAGGCCGTGGCCGCCGGCGACATCGCCACGCAGCTTGGCGTGGCGCCCAATACGCTCTCGGCCCACCTGGCTGTCGTCACCCAGGCCGGTCTGGCCACCAGCACGCGCCAGGGCCGCTCCATCCTCTACCGGGCCGAGCCCCAGCGCCTTCAAGCGCTGATCGGCTATCTGCTGTTGGACTGCTGCTCGGGCCGGCCCGACCTGTGCGGACCGCTGGTTCGCGACATCGAACCCCTCATCGCCCCTTCACCGGACTCAAGGCCATGACCGTCACCGTCTATCACAACCCCGCCTGCGGCACCTCGCGCAACACCCTGGCCCTGCTGGAGCAGCACGGCATTGCACCGCGCGTGATCGAGTACCTCAAGACACCGCCGTCGCGCGACGAGATACGCGCCTTCGTCGCCCTGTCGGGCCAGCCGCTGCGCAGCTTCCTGCGCGAGAAGGGCACGCCGTTCCACGATCTCGGCCTCGGCGACGAGACCCTGACCGATGAGGCCCTTCTGGATGCCATCGCCGCGCACCCGATCCTGCTCAACCGCCCGGTCGTCGTGACCGACACGGCGGCGGCGCTGTGCCGTCCTTCCGAGAAGGTTCTCGATCTGCTGCCCGGCGTTGCCCTGCAACCCTTCACCAAGGAAGACGGCGAGGTCGTCATCGATCAGGACGGAAAGCGGGTCGCAAAATGAGCCTCGATGCCACCGCCGCTGCCCCGCGCCGCCGCCTGTCCTTCCTCGATCGCTGGCTGACGCTGTGGATATTTGCAGCCATGGCGCTGGGCGCGGCCCTGGGCACCTTGCTTCCGGCCCTGCCCGCCTCGCTGGATGCCATGAGCGTCGGCACCACCAACATTCCCATCGCCCTTGGCCTGATCGCCATGATGTATCCGCCCCTGGCGCGGGTGAAGTACGAGGCATTGCCGCGCGTGTTCTCGGACACCCGCGTGCTCACGCTCTCGCTGGTCCAGAACTGGGTGATCGGGCCGGTGCTGATGTTCGCGCTCGCCGTGATCTTCCTGCGCGATCAGCCCGAGTACATGACCGGTGTGATCCTGATCGGCCTGGCGCGCTGCATTGCCATGGTGCTGATCTGGAACCAGCTTGCGCGCGGAGACAACCAGTATGTCGCCGGGCTGGTGGCCTTCAACTCGGTGTTCCAGATCCTGTTCTTCAGCGTCTATGCCTGGCTGTTCCTCAGTGTGCTGCCGCCCCTGTTCGGCCTTGAAGGCAGTGTGATCGACGTCGGTTTCCTGACCATTGCCGGGGCGGTGCTGACCTATCTGGGCCTGCCCTTTCTGGCGGGCTTCCTGACCCGCTACATTCTGGTGCGCCGAAAGGGCGAGGCCTGGTACGAACAGAGCTTCCTGCCGCGTATCGGGCCGGTGACGCTGATCGCCCTGCTGTTCACCATCTTTGCCATGTTCGCCCTGAAGGGTGCGGATGTTCTGGCCCTGCCGCTGGATGCCCTGCGCATCGCCATTCCGCTGACGCTCTATTTCCTCATCATGTTCGTCGTCAGCTTCGTGATGGGACGTCTGATCGCGGCGGACTATCCGCGCACCACGGCGCTGGCGTTCACGGCAGCGTCGAATAATTTCGAGCTGGCCATCGCCGTGGCCATCGCCACCTTCGGCCTCGCCTCTCCGGTCGCCTTCGCCACGGTGATCGGTCCGCTGGTCGAGGTTCCGGTGCTGATCCTGCTGGTGTCGGTGGCGCTGTGGCTGGGGCGCAGGTTGTTTCCCGACACCGTGCCGCGAGACTAGTCCGGCCTGCGCCGTCCCAGGGCCACCAGATAGACCTCGGACGAGTCCTTGCGGCTTGAGCGGGGCTTGAACGGCTTGACCTGATCGAAGCCTGCCTTGAGCTGTTCAAGCACCCCGTGGGCGTCGCCGCCCTGAAAGTTCTTGGTCACGAAGGCGCCGCCGGGCCGCAGGGTCCGCAGGGCGAATTCGGCCGCGATCTCGATCAGGCTGATGATCTTGAGGTGATCGGTCGCCCTGTGCCCGATGGTGTTGTGCGCCATGTCCGACAGCACCACGTCCGGCGCGCCGCCCAGGGCGTCGAGAAGCTGCCGGTCCACGCCCGGCTCGGTAAAATCCGCCTCGATCAGCGTGGCCCCCTCGATGGGCTCGACGGGCAGCAGGTCCACCCCGACCACCGAGGCGGCTCCACGCTTCAGCGCCACCTGCACCCAGCCGCCGGGCGCCGCGCCCAGATCGATCACCCGCACGCCGGGGCGCAACAGGTGAAAGCGGTCGTCGATCTCCATCAGCTTGAAGGCCGCGCGCGAGCGCCAGCCCTCCTTGCGTGCGCGCTCGGAATAGGGATCGGCGAGCTGGCGCTTGATCCACTGCTGCGATGACAGCGACTTGCGGTCGGCGGTCTTGATCTTCTGGCCCATGCCCCGGCCCGCCGCCGTTCCGCGCGTCGGCGGACGCACCATGCGGCGTCGCTCGGGCGGGGTCTCGTCGTCGTCCTTGGTCATACACGCTCCTGATCGGGCATTTTCCATAGCGACTGGCGGGCCAAAGGGCTATGACCGCGCCCGAACATTCGCGCATCGAGCGAACCTTCCGACTGGAGATAATGATGGCTGACACCCTGACCCTCACCCTCGACACCGGCTCTGGCACTGGCGATGTCGTGATCCGCCTGCGGCCCGATCTGGCGCCCGGCCACGTCGCGCGCATCAGCGAACTGGCCAGCGAGGGCTTTTATGACGGCGTGGTGTTCCACCGCGTGATCCCCGGCTTCATGGCCCAGGGCGGTGATCCGTCGGGCACGGGCATGGGCGGCTCGAAGAAGCCGAATCTCAAGGCCGAGTTCTCGGACGCGGCCCATGTGCGCGGCGTGTGCTCGATGGCGCGCACGTCCGATCCCAACTCGGCCAACAGCCAGTTCTTCATCTGCTTCGATGACGCCACCTTCCTCGATGGCCAGTACACCGTCTGGGGCGAAGTGAGCGAAGGCATGGAGCACGTTGACGCCCTGCCCAAGGGCGAGCCCCCGCGCGAGCCGGGCCGTATCGTCAAGGCCACGGTCGGCTGAGGCGGACGCGCACACGCATCAGGGAATCAGGGGGCGGAGGCGCGATCCTCCGCCCTTTTTCGTTCAGGCACATTCCGCATGGGCAGGGCCGAGGCCCTCAGTCGCCCGCCCACCACAGGAACTGCTGGCCCTCGAAGGTGCGGCTGCCCACGGTGAGCGTCCCGCTCAGGACCGCCGAGCGATCCCCGCCCAGGGTGCGGCGCGACTGGGCCAGCGCGCCTGCGTCGATGGTGCCCTCAAAGCGGACCGGACCCAGCTCGGGGTGCTGGCCGGCAAAGCGCACCTGCTCGCCGTTGATCAGATAGGCACCGGGCAGCACCCGCTCGCTGATGCTGGGCACCTCGGCACCCATTTCGTTGGCCATGCGCGGGCTCGACATGTCGTGGAACTCGAACATCAGGGGTGCGAAGGTCTCACTGCGCTCGCCGCCCTCAAAGGCAACGAACTCGCCCGCCCTGCCTACGAACAGGTGATGAAGCTGCCAGCGTCCCACGCTCACGGCGCTCAGCGGCATATAGAAGCCCGACACATCGGACATCAGCGTGTGGCTGTAGCCCTCCAGCGGGCCGGGCGCGTCACGCGCGGCAGGCGCATCGGGCTCGGCCTCGGGCGGGGTCGGGCGGTCACAGGACGCCAGCGTCAGGCCAAGGCCCAGCACGGCGGCGGCGGCAAGGGTGCGCAGTCTCATGCTAGAGGCTCCGTGCTCAGGGCTGCTGACCGGCCAGATGGGCATCCATGGCGCGCAGGGCGTTCCAGATGGTCTGGACCGAGGCCTCGTACCACTGCGGGTCGATGTTGGCGGCCACGTCGGTCGGCTGGTGATAGTCGGCATGGTCGTCCACGCTGAAGAAGATGAAGGGCACGCCCGCCGCGTGGAAGGCGGCCTGGTCGGACAGCATCACCCAGTTGTCGCGGCCCTGATCCTCGGGCCGGTCGCGCCCGAAGCGCAGCGTGATACCCGGCCCCGTCTCGATGGCCTCCAGCACCGGGCGCAGGCTCGGGTTCTGGTGGGTGCCCACGGCCCACAGTATGCCGTTGTCGCCGCGCGAGACCATGTCGAGATTGAGGTTCAGCGCCATGGCACTGACGCTGACCGGCGGGCTGGCGACGAAGGCGCGCGCACCCACCAGACCGCTCTCCTCGGCATCGAGCGCCACGAACAGCACCCGGTGGTGTAGCGGATGGGCGCGGATCAGGCGCGCCAGCTCCAGCATGGCGGCCACGCCCGATGCGTTGTCGTCGGCGCCGTTGAAGATCTGGCCGTCATGCACGCCAACATGGTCGTAGTGGGCGGTGATGACGATGACGCGGTCGTTGTCAGAGCGGCCGGGCAGCCATCCGGCCACGTTCACGCCCTCGCGCTCGCCGCGCCTGCGGTTGGCGGGGGCGGTGAAACCGGACTCGTAGCCGTCGCCGAACGACTGGATGCCGATCTGCTGATAGCGCGAGATGATGTATTCGCGTGCCAGCGCCGCGCCCTCGGTGCCGACCTCTCGCCCCTGCATCCGGTCATCGGCCAGTATGGTGACATCGGCCATCAGCGCCGCACCATCGACACGTGCAGGCTCGCCGAGGCCGATGGGCAGGGCCCCGGGCAGGCCGGCACAGCTGCTCAGCACCAGCGCCCCCAGCGCGCCGGCGATCGCCCTGCGGCTCAGGCCGCGCCAATGCGAAATGGTGCGTGCCGGGCTATGGTTGCGGCGGCTGGACATGGACACTTCCCCCAAGCAGATGGCTCCCGGCCTTTATTAGGGTGCCCCGGTGCGATCGTCATGCCGAAAGGGCGCCAAAGGCGCACAAATCTCTGGAACGGCGGCGCTTGGGCAGGTGTTATGAGCACTCGGGACGCGCGGCTATGGCAGTCGTATCGGCACACGCCATCGTCCATCCCGCCCACACCGGCCCCGCCATTGAGGGCCATGATCGACCGGACGGACAACGCTCCGTCCCAAGGCAAAAAGGAGAGACCATGTCGCAGGCGAGAAAACGCGATCAGGAGCTGCTGACCAAGGACGAGCTGGAGCTGACCGAGGCGGCGCGCCAGCCCGCCCTGTCGGAGATGGAGCACGACAAGCTGGTCGATCTGGCCAAGCGCCTGCGCGAACGCCGCAACCGCTCGCGCGATCTGGTCCGCTCCCAGCGCCGCAACCGCAAGGGACGCGGCGAAGGCACCCCGCCTGCGGGCGAGTCGCGCGGCGAGCGCAAGAAGGACCTGCTGGCTGCGGCCATGAAGCGCGTCAACAAGGAGCTGGACCGGCGCCGCAGCATGGCTCGCCAGGATCAGGCCGGGCTGGCGCGCAAGGCCCTGCGCCGCAAGCAGCAGGCCGAGCGGCCCCCCATTCCCACCTATCGCAATGCGCGCAAGGGCATGAGGCCCAGCCCCAATTCAAAGATCGCGCCCTCGGGCGCGCTCTCCGCCGAGGGCCAGCGCCCGGTGCTGGAGCGTTCGCGCAAGGTGCGCTAAGCACCCGGATACTTAGTTGCGCTGAGCACACGCTCACAGCGTGGACAAAGCAACGGGCAGGAGGTCGACCCTCCTGCCCGTCTTCACATCAGCGACCAAACAGATTGACCAGGATCTGGGGAGCCTGGTTGGCGATGCCCAGCGCCTGAACCCCAAGCTGCTGCTTGGTTTGCAGCGCCTGGATGCGGGCACTTTCCTTCGCCAGGTCCGCATCCACCAGATTGCCCACACCGGCCTCCAGCGTGTCCATCAGCTTCGAGACGAAGCTGGCGTGCGTCGCCAGGGCCTTGCTCTTGGTGCCCAGTCGCGCCAGCGCCGCAGAGACGTTGGCGATCGAAGCATCCACCAGCGTCAGCGACGCCGATGCGGTGGTCTGGGTGGAGATGACCTGCCCCGTGCCGAGCGTGACGATGGCGCCCGAGAGCGACATCACCTCGGCCCCGACCGTCAGGTTGGATGTTCCCGAGGCGTTGGCCAGCGCCGAGAAGCCCGGCGAGCCCGCAGCCAGAAGGTTGATCCCGTTGAACTCGGCATTCGAGACGACACTGGCGATCTGATCGCGCAGGGCCATGAAATCCTCGTTCAACGCGGCCCGGTCGGCCGTTTTCAGAGACAGATCGCTTGCAGCGAGAGCCTTCTCCTTCATCTGCAGCAAGAGGTCAGAGACCGTCTCGCCGGCGGCAATGGCCACATCAACCGCCGAAATGCCGCGATCCAGAGATTGCCGCACGGCACCAAGGGCACGGACGTCGGCACGCTGGCCCTGGGCGATAGCCCAGATGGCCCCGTTGTCCTTCGCAGATGCCACCTTCTTGCCGGTGTTGATGCGGTTCTGGGTCGATGCCAGTTCAGCATTGGTCGCGTTGAGGTTCTGGAGCGCGATCATCGCGCCCACGTTGGTGTTCACCGAGTTGTTCATCGGTCATCCTTCCATTCTGGTCGGGGGTTCTGGCGGCCGTTTTGGTCGCCGAGCGTTCTGGCTCACAGGTGCGCGAAGCAAGTTCCGGGCCGAACGGCCACGCTGCGCGCAGAGCGCCAGACAGATGATTTCACTCGATATTCAGGACAGGCACCGTGCAGCACCCGGCACGATCGGCCAGCGCGCGCCCATCGCCCGGAGGAAGGAATTGCCGGGTGATCAGGCCGCTTCGGCGCCGCCGGACAGGCCCTGCATCATCATGCGGTTGATCTCGACCAGCGGCTCGATCTCCTCCTCGCGGCGCATGACCGCAGAGGTATGGCGGCTGACCCACAGGCTCAGCGAGATGATCTGGGCGCGCACGCTCACGGGCAGGGCATTGTCGGGATCGGCACAGTCTGTGGCCAGGGCCGACCACAGGCGCCGGTTCCAGTCGAGGGCGTCCATGCGCCGGGCAGGCTCGGCGTTAGGGTCGGCGGCGGCATCCATGAGCGCGCGGGTCACCTGTCCGAACAGGCGGTACTCCGCATCGCGGGGATTTTCAGCGCGCTGGGTGGCTGTCTTGTAGGCCTGTAGCGACATTCGCCAGTCTCGACTCTTCGTATTCAACCAGTTTGCGCGCCATCATCAGCGCCTTGTAGTACTCGCGGGCCAGGACGTGCTTGGAGGTGGCCACGCAGTCGGCCTGAACCTCGGGGTTGCGCACCGCCCCCATGAACTCGGTCATGCGCCGCACGAACTCGTCGTAGAAGCGGTCGGCATTGGCCTCGTCCAGATACATCATCATCACGGGGAAATAGATGCGCCGGGCCGGGCTGTTCACGTCCTCGGCCTGCATGATGTCCTTCTCGCGCAGCACCGAAGCCTTGTTCTGGAGGATCAGGACGCCGCGCTTGTCACCGTTCTGGACGACCGCACCGTTCAGCACGAACCGTTCACCCGGCTTGAGCGACAGTTTCAGCGGCATCTTCCCCCCTTTGCGCACGGGTGTGCGGCAATCGAAAACAGGCTTAAGGCGACAGCCCGAACGCACGTTAAAGAATCGTGGTTAACCATCTCTTGTGACACCGCCTGCCAAGAGCCATCCCATGAGCACGGCTCCAGATTCAGCCCAGAGCACCCAGAACACCCCGGGCACCGATACCGGCCAGCCGGCACCTTTCGATGCGCGCAATGCCCTGCGTGACGTGCGCGGCGACGCGGCGTCCGCACGGGTGCTGGGTCAGGTCTCTCGCGCCGTGGCGGGCTCGCGTGCCACGGGCAAGGCCGCGCGCAAGGCGGCAGAGGCGCTGCGCAGCGCGCTCGTTGCCATGCGCCAGGGCGATTTCACCAATGCCTCGAGGCGCGCGCTGGACGCCCTCGGCCATGATGAGCGCAACGGCAATGCCTGGCACGTGCTGGCCATCGCCCAGGAGAAGTGCGGGCGCCTGTCCGATGCGCTGAACGCCTATGAGGCCGCACTCAAGCTGCTGCCCGACGAGACGGAGATCGCGCACAATCTGGGTCGGCTGGCCCACAGGCTTGGCTATCTGGAGATCGCCGGCAAGCTTCTCCAGCGCTATCTGGCAGCCAATCCGGGCCACGTGGAGGCGACCAACAACCTGGCCTGCGTGCTGCGCGACGAGAACCGCTACGACGAGGCCATCGAGCTTCTGCGCGCCCTCATCACCATCGATGCCGCCCAGCCGGTGCTGTGGAACACGCTTGGCACCGTGCTGACCGACCGGGGCGACATGGACGCCTCCCTGCCCTTCTTCGACGAGGCCCTGCGCCTCGATGCCGACTTTGCCAAGGCGCTCTACAACCGCGGCGTGGCGCGCATGAGCCTGGGCGATGCCGACAGCGGTGCGCAGGACATGCGCAGCGCGCTGGCCCTGACATCCGATCCGATGGAGCAGGCCACCATCCGCATGGCCCTGGCCCTGACGCTGATGGGCCGCGGCGATCTTGAGGAAGGCTTTGCCCTCTATGAGGCGCGGCTCGACCCGCAGCTTCCCGATGCGCCGACCTTCCTGTGCGAGGGCGAACGCTGGCAAGCCGATACTCCGCTCGAGGGCCGTCACCTGCTGGTGATGGGCGAGCAGGGCCTTGGCGATGAGGTGCTGTTCGCCAACATCCTGCCCGACACCCTGCGCGCTCTGGGCGAGGGCGGTCAGATGACCATCGCGCTGGAGCCGCGCCTGATGCCCCTGTTCGCACGCAGCTTTCCGTCCGCCCGGATCATCCCTCACCGCACGGTGCGCCACGAGGGGCGCATCTACAGCCACCCGATCCTGGCCGAAGATGCGCCCCGGCCCGACCTGTGGGTGCCCATGGCCAGCCTGTTCCAGCGTTTCCGCCGCCAGCCCGACCAGTTTCCGCGCGACGATGGCTATCTGACACCCGATCCGGCGCGCATCGCGCACTGGCGTGAGCAGCTTGCGGCGCTCGGCCCCGGCCCCAAGGTCGGCCTTGGCTGGCGCAGTCAGGTGACGGGCGGCTCGCGCGCGCGCCAGTATGCGGCCATCGAGGCCTGGTATCCGGTGCTGGCGACGCCGGGCGTGCACTTCGTCAACATCCAGTACGGCGACTGCACCGAAGAGCTTGAGCGCGCCCGCGCCGCCGGTCACCCGCTGTGGACCCCGCCGGGCATCAACCTCAAGGACGACCTTGAGGACGTGGCCGCCCTGTGCGTGGCGCTCGATGCGGTCATGGGGCCGTCCACGGCCACCCTGACGCTGGGCGGGGCCAGCGGAGCCAACGCCTGGTTCGTCATCACGCCCGGAAGCTGGACCCCGTTCGGCACCGACCGCATTCCGGCCTATCCCAAGGCGCGCACCTTCGTACTGCCGGCCTTCAACGCCTGGGACCAGGTGATGGGCGACATCGTCTCGGCCATCGAGTCCCTGCCCCGATAGCGCTGTTCCCTGCGGAACGGGCCGCGCCTGCGCCGCGTTCAGTCCCCACAGGACCAGACCTTATCGGGAGAGACCCATGACCGAGGCCCAGGACACCGGCAATCGCCGCCACGAAGACCTCGACCCCAACTGCCCGCCTGCGCGCACAGCCACCGAGTCCTCGCGCAACACCAAGCCAGACCAGCTGCCCGAGGAGCACCGCAAGGATGCGGAGGATCGTCAGGAGGCCCTGATCGACGAGGCGCTGGACGAATCCTTCCCGGCCTCCGATCCGCCGACCCCCAAGAACATCACCTGATCGCGCTCATTGGGGCTGCGGGCCTGTGTGAACACTGTTCATGCGCGCCGGGCTCGGCTAGGCATGACTGAAACCCCTCTCGCCTGCCCAGCTGCAAGAGCCCCATGACCAAGCCTTCTGACGCAAGCCTCACCACCCCTTCGCGCGCGCGCTTTTCCGGCACCGACCGCTATGTCGCCTCGCGCGATCTTGAGGTCGCCGTCAACGCCGCCATCGCGCTGGAACGGCCCCTGCTGATCAAGGGTGAGCCGGGCACGGGCAAGACCGTGCTGGCCTATGAGATCGCGCGCGCGCTCGATGCGCCGCTGATCACCTGGCACATCAAGTCGACCACCAAGGCCCATCAGGGGCTCTATGAATACGATGCCGTCAGCCGCCTGCGCGACAGCCAGCTGGGCGAGGCGCGCGTGCACGAGGTTCGCAACTATCTGAAGCCCGGCAAGCTTTGGGAAGCCTTCACCAGCGAGGCCCGCCCGGTCCTGCTGATCGACGAGATCGACAAGGCCGACATCGAGTTTCCCAACGACCTGCTTCAGGAACTCGACCGCATGGAGTTCTTCGTTCAGGAGACCGGCGAGACCATCCGCGCCACGACGCGCCCCATCGTCATCATCACCTCGAACAACGAGAAGGAACTGCCCGACGCCTTCCTGCGCCGCTGCTTCTTCCACTACATCCGCTTTCCCGACGAGGACACGCTCCGGGCCATCATCGAGGTCCATCATCCGGGCCTGAAGCCGCGCCTGATCAGCGAGGCGCTGCGCACCTTCCTCGCCATCCGCGAGACGCCGGGCCTGAAGAAGAAGCCCTCGACGTCCGAACTGCTCGACTGGCTCAAGCTGCTGATGGTCGATGACGTCGATCCCGAGACCCTGCGCGAGAATGCGACGGGCAAGCTGATCCCGCCGCTGCACGGTGCCCTGCTCAAGAACGAACAGGACGTGCACCTGTTCGAGCGCCTCGCCTTCCTGTCGCGCAAGGAAGGCGTGCGTTAGTCCCGGCGGCATCGCCTCCCATGGCCGGATACTGGTGTGATGTCGGCCACAAGCGGGCCGGAAGCGGATACGGGCTAACGGCGATTTCACTGGCCAGCGCCGCGTGAGCGTCACAATATGTCTCGAGGGACAATCCCTGCCGGAGCCCGATGATGTCGCCGATCTCCCGACCCTCCATGACCGTGCGCCCCGCGCGTGCAGGACTCTCTGCCATTGTCACTGTTCTGGGGGCGATCACGCTGTGCAGTGCCCTTTCGGGCTGTGACTCCGAGCGCTCGGTGCGCATCGCGACCAGCGGCACCGGCGAGGAGGCATCCGGCGGCCCCCTGCGGGTGGTCGAGACGCTGGAATGCCCCCAGACAGAAGGCGTGCTCACCCGCACCCAGACCAGTGCCGATGGCCTGTCCTGCACCTATTCCGGCCCGCGCGGCGCCAGTGTCACGCTGCGGCTGGTGCGTTTCTCCGGCGAGGCGATCGGCGCACTCGATCAGCTCGAGGGCGACGTGCGCGCCCTGACGCCGGCTGCCTATGCGCGCCTGAACGCAGGCTCGGGCACCTCGGCCTCGATCAGCGCCACCGCCGAGGGCGCCAGCGCCGAAGACGCCGCCACGCCCGCCGCCGAGCGCTCCTCGGTCCGCCTGCCGGGGCTGTCGGTGCGCACCGAGGGCGACAATGCGGTGGTGCGCCTGCCGGGAGTGTCCATCGACACCATGGGCAACGAGGCGCGCGTGCGCATCGGCGGGCTGAGCATCAATGCCAACGACGACACGGGCAGCGTCAATGTCAGCAGCGATCAGGAAGCAGTCACGGTGCTGGCGCGCGACGATGCCACCGAGATCCGCACCCGCAACCTGCAAGGCGGTGTGCGCAGCACCTACATCGTCATTGACGAGCGCGCCATCTCGCCCGAGTGGCGGCTGGTCGGCTTCGAGGCCCGCGGCCCCCTCTCCGGCCCCCTGATCGTGGCCATCGTCCAGACCCATGACAGGCGCGAGGACGAGACCTTCTCGTCGGCCAAGGCCCTGGTGACGCGCAACGTCGGCCCATAGCGCCGGCCGGGCAGCCCAGACGGCCTCATCCACGCATGTTTTGCGACGCGCCATTGATCCTGCGCGCCATCATCCACGCATGTTTTGGCGTCGCGCCATTGATCTTGCGCGCCGCTTGGGCCAGTTCCATGGGCCGCCCCAATGCCGGAGAGCCCGCCTTGTCCACCCCTGCCCGCCCCAAGTCCAAGCCCGCCGCGCCCGTCCGCGCCTGGCAGAGGATGCTGTCCGGGCGGCGTCTCGACCTGCTCGATCCCTCGCCCATGGACATCGAGATCGAGGACATCGCCCACGGCCTGGCCCGCGTGGCGCGCTGGAACGGCCAGACGACCGGCGATCATCCCTTCTCGGTCGCCCAGCACAGCCTGATCGTCGAGCGGATCGTGTGCCACATTCGCCCCGAGCTGGAAACGAAGTGGAAGCTGGCCGCCCTGATCCACGATGCCTCCGAATATGTGATCGGCGACATGATCTCGCCGTTCAAGTCGGCCCTTGGCTTCAGCTACAAGGACTTCGAGGCCCGCCTGGAAGGTGCCATCCATGTGCGCTTCGGCCTGCCCCCCAAGAACCCCGTCGAGATCAAGAAGCTGATCAAGAAGGCCGATCGCGCCTGCGCCTTCTTCGAGGCCACCCAGCTGGCCGGTTTTGGGCGCGAGGAGTCGCTGAAATTGTTCGGCGCACCGCCCGCAGGCCTCGACATCCACCTTGAGCCCGAACCCACCTCGGTCGCCCAGCGCGCCTATCTGGCCCGTTTCCACGAGCTGATGGGGATCTACGCGCGCGAACAGGCCCGGGTGCCGGTCAGTCAGGCGCTGCGGGCACGGCGCGTCGCGGCCTCTCCTGCCGGGCGGCGCTGAGCATGGCCGGCGGCGCGCAGGGCGTTCTGATCGGCCTGTCTGCCGTGGTCATCACCCTGTCCCGGGGCGAGGCGTGCGTGCTCACCACCGGAGGCAGCGACAGCGGCATCGGCCTGCCGTTCGGCCCGTTCGATCCGGGCGGACACCGCACCTTCGAGCTGGCCCTGCGAAACTTCGTGACCGAGCAGACCGGCTTTTCGCTCGGCTATGTCGAACAGCTCTACACCTTTGGTGATGCCGGTCGCGAGGCCCCGCGCGCGGCCCTGCGCGGTGAGGATGCGGGGCCGGGGGGCGAGCCCGTTCGCGTGGTTTCGGTCGGCTATCTCGCCCTGACGCGCCTGGCCGAAGGCGTGGGCGGCGAGGGCGTGAACTGGTCGCGCGTGCTCGACTTCTTCCCGTGGGAGGATTTTCGCAACGGCCGCCCGGCGGTGATCGACAGCGTGATCGCGCCCGGCCTGTCGGCATGGATCGATGCGGCGCCCGATGCACCCACCCTACAGGCCCGCCGCGCGCGTGCCGACAGCCTGTTCGCCCTGCACGGCGCGGTGCGCTGGCGCGAGGAGCAGGTGCTGGAGCGCTATCAGCTTCTCTATGAGGCGGGGCTGGTGTTCGAAAGCCGCCGTGACAACGCCCTTGGCACCGGTGCCGAGCCGCCGCAGCTGGGCCGGGCCATGATCTCCGATCACCGCCGCATCCTCGCCACGGCCCTGGGGCGCCTGCGCGGCAAGCTGAAGTATCGTCCCATCCTGTTCGAGCTGACGCCCGAGCTTTTCACCCTCTCCCAGCTCCAGTCCGCCGCCGAGGCCATTGTCGGCATGGCCTTGCACAAGCAGAACTTTCGCCGCGGCGTGGAGCGGACGGGGCTGGTGACGGCGACGGGACGCATGGCCACGGCCACGGGCGGCCGGCCGGCCGAGCTGTTCACCTATCGGGGCCAGGATCCCATGGCGGCGCAGGCCCTGGGCCTGCCCCTGCCGGGCCTGCGTCAGGACGGCGCGTGAGGGGGCGAAAAAGCCGCGCCCATGCTCTTGCGCGGCCAGGGTCTTCGCACTAGGTTCCGCCTCCTTCGAGACCACGCCCTCAAGGCATGCGGAGAGGTGGCTGAGTGGTCGAAAGTACCGCACTCGAAATGCGGCGTACGTGGAAGCGTACCGTGGGTTCGAATCCCACCCTCTCCGCCACTTTCAAGTTGCGAACCTGCCATGAGGTCCCAGTGCGGGGCTTTTTTCTTTTTATCTCAAAGGAGTTTGGCGGCTGGGTCCGCCCTGCGGAGACTGCTGCCACGGCCGATATTGGTCTCTGAACGGCCCGTGTCTCTCTTCGAGCGCCCTGCCGGAAAATCAGGGCGGCATCGAAATTCATCGGGTTTTCAGTCAATTGAGCAAGCACTCATGCTGGCGCGTTGTCGCGGATATGAGCGCCAGGCTGACGCGCGGAGACACTCGGGGGCGGCGAAGCTCTGCGGCTCGATGCGCGGATGTGCGCGTTCAGACGGGCAGACCGTTGGCTGCGCATCGGAAGTCTCTGATGACAAAAGGACTTCTCCCCTCTAGCCTGGCGCAATGTCAAACGGGCCTTGGACGGATGAAGAGAACGACCTGATCGTCGCGGATTACTTCGCGATGCTGGCCGATGACATCGCCGGGCGCCGTTACAGCAAAACGGAGCATCGCCGGACGCTCCTGCCGCTGCTCAACGATCGTTCGGAAGGATCGGTCGAGTTCAAGCACCAGAACATCAGTGCGGTGCTGAAGGGGCTCGGCGAGGACTGGATCCCCGGCTACAAACCAGCGTTTAATTTCCAGATGACGCTGGTCGATGCGGTGGCGCGCTGGCTCGCGTTCCATCCCGACTGGCTCGGCCGGATGCCGGGCCTGCGTCCGGTCACCGGTCTACAGGAGGCCGCGCAGCTCTGGATCGGCCCACCGCCCACGCTGTCCAACCAGCCACCGCCGCAAGAGCTCGAGCAGATGCTGCACATCGCCCGCAAATTCGATGTTGCGGGCCGAGACGAGCGCAACCGCGCTCTCGGTCGCGCAGGCGAAGAACGTGTGCTGGCGCATGAGCGGGCTTCGCTTCAGGCCGTGGGGCGGGAGGATCTGGCGCGGAAGGTACGCTGGGTGTCGGAAGAGGATGGTGACGGCGCAGGTTATGATATCGAGAGCTTTGCACCGGATGGGCTGTCTCGCCTGATCGAGGTGAAGACGACGAACGGATGGGAGCGCACGCCGTTCCTGATCACCCGCAATGAACTGGCCGTGGCCGAGGAACGCCGGTCGGAATGGCGCCTGTTCCGGCTCTGGAACTTCTCGCGCGAGCCGAAGGCGTTCGAACTCCACCCGCCGCTCGATGCCCATGTCGCTCTGACCGCGACGACGTTTCAGGCGAGCTTTCACTGACGATCAGCCGAATACCTTCTTTGCCTGCTCCGGCCACGGTGCGGCAGTTGCTTCCACGAGGGATATGAGGCTGACCGCCGGAGACTCCCGGCCGCAGGTCAGGCGTTTGAGGACCGTGGGCGACAGATAGGCCAATCGCAACTGGCGACTGACATGCCGCTCTGCCAGACCGACAGTCTTGGCGAGATCATGGACGGTGGCGAACTCTCCGGCTTCCATGCGGCGGCGCCAGTTCCACGCCCGGCCGATCGCGCGCAGGACGTGAGGATCGGGAGTACGGTCCTCGCTCGGGCGATAGTCCACCGGCGGCAGGAGCTTCGGCCGCCCGTTCTTCTTTCGCACCTTCAGCGGGATCAGCACCCTGATCGTGTCATTGGCTTGTGTCATTACTCAGCAGCCTCCATGCGAGCGGGTGCGATCATCTCGCGGATGACTCCACCGATTCCCTCGGCCCGGACATCGACCGCGAGCCCGTCAGCGGTCACGGTGACGCGCCGGACGAGCAACTGGATGATCCGCGCCTGTTCCGCAGGAAAGAGCTGGTTCCAGAGCGCGTCGAAATCGTTCAACGCAGCAATGACCTCAGCTTCTCGAACCTGCAGGCCGCCCTGCCGCAAGGCGTCGAGAACCTTCGTCACCACCTCGGGCGTCTGCACGATACGACGGACTTCCGTCACCACTGCGTCTTCGATCATGCCTGCCGGAAGGCGCGACGGCACATCGGATTCGCTATCCTCGCGGTTCCGGATCACATCCATCGAGACATAGTAGCGGTAGAGCTTGGTTCCCTTGCGCGTGGCAGTCGGCGTCATGGCTGCGCCAGTTTCGCTGAAGATCAGGCCCTTGAGCAGTGCGGGCATCTGCATCCGGCTGTTGTTTGCGCGCTTGCGCGGGCTCTCCTGCAAAATGGCGTGGACGCGGTTCCAGAGCTCGGCATCGATGATGGCTTCATGCTCGCCGGGATATGCTTTCCCCTTGTGGGCGGCTTCACCTCGATACACGCGGTTATTCAGCAAACGGTAGAGATAGCCCTTGTCGACCAGCGTCCCCTGCTTGTTTCGGAACCCCTGCGCACGCAGTTCACGGGCCAGCGTCGTCGCCGAGCCGAGTTCGACGAAGCGTTCGAAGATGCGGCGCACCGCGGCAGCCTCGGCCGCGTTGACCACCAGCTTGCGATCCTGAACATCGTAGCCGAACGGCACGTAGCCGCCCATCCAGATCCCGCGCTTCCGGGACGCGGCCACCTTGTCGCGGATCCGCTCGCCGATCACCTCGCGCTCGAACTGGGCGAAGCTGAGCAGGATGTTCAGCGTGAGCCGCCCCATGGACGTGGTGGTGTTGAATGACTGGGTGACGCTCATGAACGTCACTTCGTTCCGGTCGAACACCTCGACCAACTTCGAGAAATCCATCAGCGAGCGCGAGAGCCGGTCGATCTTGTAAACGACCACGACGTCGACAAGCCCGTCCTCGATGTCGGCGAGCAGCCGTTTCAGCGCCGGGCGGTCGAGGGTGCCACCGGAGAAGCCGCCGTCGTCATATCGCTCTCGGATCGTGGCCCAGCCCTCCGACCTCTGGCTGGCGACATAGGCCTCGCAGGATTCGCGCTGGGCATCGAGGCTGTTGAATTCCATGTCGAGCCCTTCCTCGCTCGACTTCCGGGTGTAGATGGCGCAACGGAGGCGGCGTTTCGGGTTGACCATGCCCTCCATCAGGCACCCTCCCGCTCACGCAGGCCGAAGAAGCGGTAACCATTCCAGCGGGTACCGGTGATCTCCCGAGCCACGGCAGAAAGAGAGCGGAACCTTCGGCCCTGCCATTCGAACCCGTCGTTCATGACCGTCACGGTGTGCTCGGTCCCGTTCCATTCACGAACGAGGCGGGTTCCCACGACCGGATTGCGCGGATCGACGATCTGGTTCTTGCCGCGTCCGATGCCTTCGATCTCGTCCGCCAACAGATCGAGCATTCGCCTGGTGTCACGGTCGGGGCCGCCGTAGGCCAGCTCCTGGATCCGATGTCCGATGCGCAGTTCGAGAAAGGCACGGCTGTTGTTCGGAGCCGCGCCGCCAAACAGAGTCTGCCAATCTGCCTTCAGCTCCTTGACCGATTTGGCCTTCAGCGCGGTCAGCCGGGCGAGCACCGTTCGGTCGACCTCGGCATTCTTGCCGGGGACTTGCGCCATCATCCTCTTGTCATGCTTCATGAATCCCTCCGATGCGGATGCGTTTTCCGCGACGAGCACCGCTCTTTCGGGGGCGGAAGTCCACAAAACAGTCTCCGGGGTCGGCAGATAAAGAACTTGCCTTCCCTGTCTCAAGCCGAACTACGCCAGCGGCCAGAATCCGGCCGATCTCGGCGAGTCGGTCCCCAGGCGACATGCGCTCCGGACTCAGGGGATTGGCGCCCGCGAGCGGGCTGTCGAAATGGCTGGACATGGTGATGGTTCGCGATCTGGATGCTACCAAAACCGTATCGCGAAATCATAAAAACACAAGTATTTCAATATATTGTGGACATTCAGCCCTGCTTCGCACGCCCGCGAAAATCTGCGCGACATGGATCGCGCGAGAATCATCCCAACGAGCGGAGCAATCAGCGAGCCCGACGAATCAGTCTGCGCGCCCGCCCATGAACCTGTCGTAGGTATCGGGCGCTGCTTCCTCATCGAGATCGGCCATTTCCCATCTCGATGGTGCATGGTCGGGATAGAGCAGCAGGGAGATCGCCATCTCGTTGCTCGGAGAAAACACCGTCATCTCCCGGACCGGTTCGGTGCCGAGCCATACGCCTGGCGCGTGCAGGACACCGTGCCGCCCGGTATCCGCATCGACTTCCCGCGCCGCCAGCGACCCGGCCGGCAATGCGATCACGGTCTGGCGGGCAGCGTAGTAGATCCGAGACCGGATGAGCGGGCCGCTGGACCACGCCCAGTCGATGAAGCCGTCCTTGCTGACGACGATCATCGCCCGCTTGTCGGTGATGGTGAGCCATTTGAGGATCGCGGCGGTGAGCGATACCGCGTAACGATCGGCAAGCTCGGTCATGGTGTCGATGTCGACGTCCCGCCCCCTGATTTGCGCTCGGAAATCGTCGAGCGGCATCAGAAGGTAGGACGCGAAGGTGTTGGCCTCCGCCTCGATGGTACCGCGCTCGGCGCTCCAGTCGGCCATGTTGCGGCTCGAGCACTGAAGTCCGCGGGGATGAGCGTGGCGGTGCAGCAGATAGTGGCCGAGCTCATGGGCCAGCGTGAAATTCCGCCGGCCGGGCGACCTGATCGCGTCATTGTAGACGATCCCCCATTCGCCCGAGCCGTTCGGATGTGGCAGCAACATGCCCTCGACGCCCTTCGACAGCGCGGTTCCCTCCACCATGGTGATCGGTGCGTCCGGGAAAACCTGCTGCGAAAAGTCCTTGGCGACCGTTGCCACGTCGATCGGGAAGCGCGGCAGGCCATGGGCCTGATGGACGGCGGAGATCAATTGCGTGAGGCGGATCGCCCAGCCTTGCGGGGTCGTCGGGAAGCTCAATCCTTCTTCCCCCAGAGATCGATCATCTGACTGATCTTTTCCTGATCCTCGGTGGTCAGCTTGCTGAACCTGCGAAAGAAGGCTTCCTTCAGCACTTCGTCACCCGGTTCGGCGCTGTCATCGAGGAGATAGTCGGTGGTGACGGACAGGGCCTGCGCGATGCGGGTCAGCTTTTCCGCCGATGGTTTTCGTGTGTCGCGGTTTTCGAGCTCCCATATGTAGCTCTTGCTGGAGTCCGTCAGGTCGGCGAGCTTGTCGAGGGAGTAGCCCTTTTCCTGCCGATGGCGCTTGATCTTGGCGCCGAGGGACGTGGTCATCTGATCTTCCTTGCATGCCTTCATGGATGGAATGGCGTGTTCGGTATGCCGAACAAAAACGGTTCGCGCAAGTAGACAGCCGGTGATGTTCGATATATATCGAACGATAGCGTATCGCTGCGCGCCGATTCTCTCCTCCTCTGGCCAGGAAAGGGCCTCCCATGACGTCGATCGCCTCCTTCTTCCGCAAGACCCCGGTAACTCGCCTGCAGGACTACTTCACCGCATGCGCATTCACCTCGCTGCCGCCCGTCGATTGGACGAAGCCCGAGGCGGAGGTCGTCGAGCCTTTGATCAAGGCGGTGGATGCCATGAACGAGGATGAGCGCCAGCGCGTCATCCTCGATGCGGGCCGCGTCGCGGCATTGGCCAATGAGCCCGGTCAGACCGCGCTCCAGAATGTAGTGGTCGACCGGGCGACGTTCGACACGCTCGAGGGAGCGAACAACCGTTCGCTCTGGGTGTTCCTGAATGAGAATGACCGGTTCCGTCTCGCCGAGGAGGTTCGCTACAACGATGAACGCCGCCGCGGGCGCTCGTGGAATGGCTTCGAGGTCGAGAAGGGCCGCTCGGTCCGGAAGGATCCCATCTCGGTGGCGGCTTTCACCACGGCGATCCGGGAACGGTTCGAGACTCCGAATGTCCATGTGGACATCTTCGACCGGCACCGTGTCATCCTCGATGACCAGGAGTGCGAACTCGTTCAGGTGGCGATCTATCGCGAGGGGCGCCCCGAGGACATGCTGGGCTTCGATGCCAACAGCAAGCTGGCCCGGCGCATCGTGCGGCCGGTCTTCGAAGCGGCGCTGACCTACGAAGCGGCCACGGGCGTGATCGAGGTCGTCGCCAACACGCGCGAGGATCGGGTGGACCTGACCCGGTTCATGGCGCGGGATCTGCTCGGTATCGAGTTCGCCGAGAAGCACATCCCTCTTCGCGAGTACGACCTGGGCGTCCTGCTGAAGCCGTTCGATTTCCCGACCGACGCGGCAGACGGGATCAAGGGCGTCACGGTGAAGGAGTTGCGCTTCATGGATCTCGGCGATCCCAAGGAGCGTGTCACGCTGGAATCGATGTCGGGCGCCGAACGCACGATCTGGGAGATGGCCAACCACCGGATCGGGCTGGATCTCGGTGGCGGGTCCGGGAGCTTGCACGCACCGGGGCTCCTCGGCGAGGCTCCGGAGTGGCTGATCACCCGTGCACGTTTCACCATCAAGTTTCGGCCCGGACCCGACGGTGGTCGCGGCAAATCCCTGACGCTCACCGTCACCATGCCGCATGGTTGCAACCTCAAGGACATGACGCCGCAGGAGCGCCTGATCGGCGAGAAGTACCTGCGGCGATGGGGTATCCTGAAGGATGACAGCGATGTCGGCGACCTCGTTGAATAAGGCCGCCATCAACCTGCTGTTCAAAGTGCTGGAAGCTCGCGGCACACAGATCGCGGGCGCCACGCTCACCGAGTACTTTCCGCGAGCGGCAGAAGCACTGCTCGCTTCCGGTCTGCTGGCGGCGCACGGACAGGTTCTCGTCGTCGCGGCGACGGATGCCCACGAAGACGAACCAATCCCCGCAGTCTGGTCGCCCGAGCGCAAGGCGTTCGGATATCTCAACAGCGTGGGGCGCTGGATCGAAATCGAGGAAAACGCGATCTCTGCCTATCAGGTCGATCACGCTCGCATGTTCGCTGCAATGCTCATGCCGTTCGAGCGGCAAGGATCCGCGAAGATGACCCCGCTGATCCCCGACCATCTCTGGGACATCGGTTCGATCAGGATGGCCGGGGCCAGGACGCCGGTGCCCGTCTGGTTCGGCCGCCGCCTTGGCGATCCTCACGTCTGGTCTCAGGTCGGCGTCCTTGTGGGTCGTCGGCCGTCAACCGAGAGGCGCATCATTCTCACCTCGACCCGCGGTGACCGTCTGCCTGCGGCACCGGACCGACGGCATGCCCTGGTGGCGGTCGAGGACGTGTTGGAGACCCCGGATCGGTTGGCGATATCTCCGAGGGTTCTTGCCGCGCGGGTTTATCCAGAACAGGCGCAACGGCGATACCCGATCGACCATTCCGACGACTTCGGTACCGTCTGGCTCAGAGACGAGACGTTCGAATTTCGCGGCGACAAGCATCGCAAGCTCCTCGAGCAGCTGTTCGACGCCTATTGGGCGGGGAAACCAGTGCTGCGTGTCACCGTGACACTCGCGGAGGCCGGGTTCTCGGACAAGACGAACAGCCTGTCGAAAGCGTTCAGCGGGCGAGACGACTGGCAGAAGTTCATCCGACAATCGGAAGGGAACTGCTGGATCGAGGTCTGATCCAAGCCATTGGATTTCATGAATAAGGCCGTCCGGAAGGGCGGCCTTTTCGCATTTCCGGGGCACCTACCGTTTCCCCTACCGCTGCCCTTCCGAAGCCCTACCAGCCCCTCTGCGATCTTCACCCCCGCAGGTTTTCGAACAAACCCGAAGGAGGTTCAGATGGCGCTCAGGCACCTGTCGCAGATCGAGCTGGCAGCTCGCTGGAACATTTCCCACCGCACGCTGGAGCGTTGGCGGTGGACAGGCGAAGGCCCGAAATTCATCAAACTCGGTGGCCGGGTCATCTACCGCCTCGAGGACGTCGAAGCCTTTGAGGCCGAACAGGTCCGCGGGTCGGAAGCCGAGCCCCAGCGCCCGATGTCGGCGTGAGGGAGGCGGACACGATGACCCCCAACCACCTCACGCTCGACGACCTGCGCACCATGCAGATCCGCGAAATCGCGGCGTTGTCGTCCGAACAGCTCGCGTCGTTGCATGACGAAGCCGCCGGGCAGCTGCGCGCAGCGAAAACCCTCTGCGACTGGCTCGATGGGGCCATCGCTCTGAAATACGGCGACCGGGCGACGGAAGCTCGCCGGGCCGAGGGCAAGGATACCGGCACGATCCGCTTCGAGGACGGCGCAGTGATCGTCATCGCCGACCTGCCCAAGCGCGTCGATTGGGACCAGACGAAGCTCGCGGCGCTCGTCGAGCGCATCAAGGCTGATGGCGGGGATCCCGCCGAATACGTCGACATCTCCTTCGATGTTGCCGAGCGCAAGTATTCCGCCTGGCCCGCGCATATCCGCACGGCCTTCGAGGGCGCGCGCACGATCCGGACCGGTAAGCCGCGTTTCCGCTTCTCCCTGAACGACGAGGTGACGAAATGACCGTCCCGAACAAGTTGGGCCAGCTGCGCGAGCGCCATTACGGCCTCGACAAGCTGCCCGAGACCGTCCGGATCCCCGCCCTTGGCAACCGCCGCGATGAAACCGTCAAGCCGTTCGAGACCGCGACGGTCGACGATCTGGCCTTCGCTCTCCTCGGCCTGAACGAGCGGGCATCCGCGCTCTATCGCGAGATCGATGCGCTGCGCACCGTTCACGACGAGGCGCGCAAGGCCGGCGCGCTCGGCTCGGACATCGCGATCGACGCGCTGATCGCCGAGACGGGAGGCAAGTGATGGCCCTTCCCATCATCGGCGCCGACGAGCGCCTCGCGCAGCGCAAGGGGATCAAGGGTGTCATCTTCGGCCGGTCGGGCATCGGCAAGACGTCGCTGCTCTGGACGCTGAATGCCTCGACCACGCTCTTCATCGATCTCGAGGCCGGCGATCTGGCGGTCGAGGGGCTGGAGATCGACACGCTGAGGCCCCGCACCTGGAAGGAATGCCGCGATTTCGCGGTGTTCATCGGCGGCCCGAACCCGGCGTTGCGCGAGGACCAGCCCTACAGCCAGGCGCATTTCGACGAGGTCTGCGGCCGCTACGGCGATCCAGCGGTGATCGGGAAATACGAGACCGTCTTCATCGACTCGATCACCGTGGCGGGGCGGCTCTGCTTCCAATGGTGCCGCGGGCAGCCCGAGGCCACGTCGGAAAAGACCGGCAAGCCCGACATCCGCGGCGCCTACGGGCTGCACGGCCGCGAGATGATCGCCTGGCTGACCCATCTGCAGCACACGCGCGGCAAGCATGTCTGGTTCGTCGGGATCCTCGACGAGAAGCTCGACGACTTCAACCGCAAGGTCTTCCAGCCGCAGATCGACGGATCGAAGACCGGGCTCGAGCTGCCGGGGATCGTCGACCAGGTCATCACCATGGCCGACATCCCGGACCCGGAAGGTCAGCCGCAGCGCGCCTTCGTCTGCCAGACGCTGAACCTCTGGCTCTATCCGGCCAAGGATCGCTCGGGCCGCCTCGATCTCGTCGAACCCCCGCATCTCGGCCGCCTCATGGAGAAGATCCAGCGCCCCGCGCGCCCGGCGTCCGAGCGCCTGTCCTGGCCGCCGGTGATCCCGGCCGATCCCGCGGCCGAGGCGGCATCCCCCACTCAATCCACCCTCCAGAACTGAAAGGAGCCGCGCCATGTCCGGACCCTGGAACGACTTCAACTCCGCGCAATCGAACACCAACGTCATTCCGAAGGGCACACTCGCCAAGGTGCGCCTGACGCTGCGTCCCGGCGGCTTCGACGACCCCTCGCAGGGCTGGACCGGCGGCTGGGCGCGTCGTGCCACCACCGGCGCCGTCTATCTCGACGCCGAATACACCGTTCTCGAAGGACCCTATGCCCGGCGCAAGATCTGGTCGCTGATCGGCCTCTACAGCCCGAAGGGTCCGGACTGGGCCAACATGGGTCGCGGACTGATCCGCGGTATCCTCAACTCGGCGCGCGGCGTGTCCGACAAGGACAACTCGCCCGAAGCGCAGGCCCGCCGCCGCATCAACGGCTTCGGCGATCTCGACGGGATCGAGTTTGTCGCCCGCATCGACATCGGTCAGGACACCAACGGCGAGGACAAGAACGAGATCCGCGCCGCGGTCACGCCCGATCACCGCGACTATGCCGCATTGATGGGCGCGGTCGCGCCGCAGTTCGCCGCCGCCCCGGCGCAGGGCCACGCTCCGCAGCAGTCCACTGCGGCGTCCCAGTCTGGCCAGCCCGCTTCCGCCCCCGGCATCGCCAGCCGGCCGAGCTGGGCACAGTAAGGGGGGGACGGTCATGCGCCTGCGCCCCCGCCAGAAGACCTTCGTCGAGCGCAGCGTGGCTGCGCTCGCCTCCCGCGGCAACACGCTGGGCGTGGCGCCCACCGGCGCGGGCAAGACCATCATGCTCTCGGCGGTCACCGGCGAGATGATCGGCGGCGGCGCCAGGGCCTGCGTGCTGGCGCATCGCGACGAGTTGACGGCGCAGAACCGCGCCAAGTTCCGGCGCGTCGTGCCGGGCGTTGCCACCTCGGTCATCGACGCCACGGAGAAGTCCTGGGGCGGCCAGGTCGCCTTCGCCATGGTGCCGACGCTGGCGCGGGCCTCGAACCTCGCGGACATGCCGCGCCTCGATCTGCTGGTCATCGACGAGGCGCATCATGCCGTCGCCGACAGTTACCGTCGCATCATCGACCGCGTGCGCGAAGCCAATCCCGACGCCCGCATCTTCGGGGTCACGGCGACGCCGAACCGGGGCGACAGGAAGGGCCTGCGCGAGGTCTTCGACAATGTCGCCGACCAGGTCCGGCTGGGCGAACTGATTTCCTCGGGCCATCTCGTGCCGCCGCGCACCTTCGTCATCGATGTGGGCGTGCAGGACGAGTTGCGTTCCGTGCGCAAGACCATGTCGGATTTCGACATGGCCGAGGTGGCGGGCATCATGGACCGCGCCCCTGTCACCGATGAAGTGATCCGGCACTGGAAGGAGAAGGCGGGCGACCGGCAGACCGTGGTGTTCTGCTCCACCGTCGCGCATGCCGAACACGTCACCGAAGCATTCAAGGCGGCAGGCGTTTCCGCCGCGCTGATCCATGGCGATCTGGCGGCCGAGACCCGCAAGGCGCTCCTCGCTGGCTACGCGGCGGGCGACATCCGCGTCGTCGTCAACGTGGCCGTGCTGACCGAGGGCTGGGATCACCCGCCCACTTCCTGCGTCGTGCTGCTGCGCCCCAGCTCCTACAAGTCCACCATGATCCAGATGGTCGGGCGCGGCCTGCGCACCGTCGATCCCGAGGAACACCCCGGTATCGTCAAGACGGACTGCATCGTCCTCGACTTCGGCACCTCGAGCCTGATCCACGGCACGCTGGAACAGGATGTCGATCTCGACGGCAAGACCGAGACCGGCGAGGCGCCGACGAAGATCTGCCCTGCCTGCGAGGCGGAGATTCCGCTCGCCGTCACCGAGTGCCCGATCTGCGGCGAGGCGCTCCCGCGCGAAGAACCCGACGCGGGCGAAGGCGGGGCCGCCGCGCCGCTCTCCGGCTTCATGATGACCGAGATCGACCTCCTGAAGCGGTCGAGCTTCGCATGGGTCGATCTCTTCGGCACGGACGATGCGCTGATGGCCACCGGCTTCACGGCCTGGGGCGGCATCTTCTGGCTGGACGGGGTCTGGTACGCGATCGGCGGGGCGAAGGGTGAACGCCCGCGACTGCTGGGCGTAGGCGAGCGCACCGTCTGCCTCGCGCAGGCGGACGACTGGCTCAACACCCACGAGAGCGACGAGAGCGCCTTCAAGACCCGCTCCTGGCTACGCCAGCCGCCGACCGAAAAGCAGCTGCAATACCTGCCGCCCGAGTGCCGACACGACTTCGGCCTGACGCGCTATCGCGCCTCGGCGCTGATGACCTTCGGCTTCAACAAGCGCGCCGTCCGTCAGCTGATCGACGCGGCGGCCGCTCCCGAACGGAGGGCGGCATGATCCATGACCCCTTTCACTTCCATCACGGCCGAGGACCGGCGGCGACTCTGGCATCCGCGTGGAACGCTCTGTGCTGTCTGCCGGCAACCCACCCGTGGTTTTGGCTGGTCCGATCCGTTCCGGTCGAAACGGCCCCGGCCCTCGGTCTGGTTCTGCTCCATGTCCTGCCAGGGTTTCTGGACGCGCTTGGCGCGGGGGCGTGTCGCCATGGTTGACCTGACCGAGGAGGAACGCGCCGCCATCACCGCCACGATGAAACGTGTGGCGCTGCTGATGGACGAGATCGGCTGGGCGATCCCGCTCGCCGATCTGACCGAGGCACAGGTGCGCGCGCTGATCGAGGAGGCCGTCGAGGGCTTCCGCGAGGCCATGTCCGACATCGCCCGGGCACAGACACCGGAGGTGCCGTTCTGATGCTGGATTTCAACCACCGCCCCGGCTTCGCCGACCGGGTCAACGCCGCCGTCGATCAGGCGCTGACCGCCGATCAGGCGATACAGCCGCCGCGCGACTATCTCGGCGGCTCGCGCCTCGGCCATGCCTGCGAGCGCGCCCTGCAGTTCGAGTTCACCGCGACGCCGATGGACGATGGCCAGGAGTTTACCGGCCAGGCGCTGCGCATCTTCGCCATCGGCCATGCGCTCGAGGATCTCGCCGTCACCTGGCTGCGGAGGGCGGGCTTCGATCTCTACACCCGCAAGGGCAACCGGTCCGATGGCGGCCAGTTCGGCTTCTCCGCCGCGGGCGGGCGCATCCGTGGCCATGTCGATGGCATCATCGCCACCGGACCCGAGGGCTTCGGTCTCGCCGTTCCCGCGCTCTGGGAATGCAAGACCATGAACGCGAAGAACTGGCGCGCCTGCGTCAAGGACGGCGTGACGAAGTCGAAGCCGGTCTACGCCGCCCAAATCGCGCTCTACCAGGCCTACATGGAAGGGACGGTCCCCGGCCTCTCGGCCGCGCCCGCAGTGTTCACCGCGATCAACAAGGACACCGCCGAGCTTCATCACGAACTGGTCCCGTTCGATGCCGATCTCGCGCAGCGCATGTCCGACCGCGGCGTGCGGATCCTGCAGGCGACCGACGCGGGCGAGTTGCTGCCGCGCATCGCCGCCAATCGCGACTTCTTCGAATGCCGCTTCTGCCCGTGGGCCGAGCGCTGCTGGAGGCTGGAGCGGTGAGCGACGACGGCATCCTGCACTTCAACCCGTGGATGGACTTCAACGACAGACCACCGGCCGAGAATCCGTTCGGCTGCGATCCCGAGCCCGAGCAGATCGCGATCTTCCTCGACACCGTATTCAGCTGGTGCGAGGGGCTGATCCCGCTCCGCGGCTTCGTCGACAAGGGTCAGGGCCGGGACGGCAAGCCGCACAACATCTGGATCCCGGCCGACGACACCGCACCCGAGAAGCTCGCGACCTTCGCCGCATGGGCGAACCGCGAGGGGACGGCGGTCTATGTCATCCCCGGCACCGTCGCCGAACAGGGCCAGGCCCGCGCAGCCGACGTGCTGCAGATGCAGGCCATCGTCGTCGATCTCGATGCCGGCGACATTCCGGCCAAGCTCGACCATGTCACCCGCCACCTCGGCGCGCCGACGCTGATCATTGAGAGCGGCGGGCGCACGCCCGAGGGTGCGGCGAAGCTCCATGTCTGGTGGAAACTGACCGAGCCTGCCGAGGGCGAGGACCTGGCCACCCTCTGCCGCCTTCGCGGCGAGATCGCCGTGAAGGTCGGCGGCGACACGCATTTCCGCTCGGCCCATCAGCCGATCCGGGTGCCGGGCACGGTCTATCACAAGGGCGGCCACCAGCGTCTCGTGCAGATCCGCGAACACCGCGCGGTCGAGGTCGATCTTGCGGATTTCGCCGAGCGGGTCGCCGAGATGCCGCCGCTGCCCGGCGTCGGCCTCGCAAGCGATCTGTCCGCCCCGGCGACCAAGCCCGGCATCGACGCGGTGCTTACCACGCCGGTGCGCGAAGGCGCGGTCGACGACTGGTCGCGGTTCCAGGGGGCGAGCGCCGCCATCGGCCATTACATCCGCCTGGTGCACGAGGGTCGCCTCGATCCCTTCGCGGGCTGGGAGGCGATCTGCGGCTACAACGCCGCGATGCTGCGCCCCTCCTGGCCGCTCGATCGGCTGCAGGCCGAGGCCGAACGGCTCTGGGCGCTGCATGTGAAGCGCAACGGCCCGCCGCTTCTGCGCGCGGCACGGACCGACGTCCCGGCCAGTCCGTTGCCGACCTTCAGCCTCGGCGCTCTCCTCGACGACACAAGTCCGATGCCCGAGGACATCATCGGGCCGCGCTTGCTGACGCCGGGCGGGCTACTGGTGCTGGGCGGCGCGCCCAAGGTCGGCAAGAGCGACTTCCTGATCTCTTGGCTCGTACACATGGCGGCGGGCGTGCCGTTCCTCGGCTTCACGCCGCCCCGTCCGCTGCGCGTGTTCTATCTCCAGGCCGAGATCCAGTATCACTATCTGCGCGAGCGCATGCAGCAGATCGCGCTGCCCGCCGCCGTGATCGCCGCCGCGCGCGACACCTTCATCGCCACGCCGAAGCTGAAGCTCCTTCTCGACGCTGAAGGCGTCGCCCGTGTCGCCGAAGCGATCCGGGCCGCATTTCCGGATGCGCCGCCCGACATCATCGTCATCGATCCGATCCGCAACCTCTTCGACGGCGGCCCCGACGGCGGCGGCGAGAACGACAACGCCGCCATGATGTTCTTCCTGAAGGACCGGGTGGAGTCCCTGCGCGAGGCGATCAATCCGGAAGCGGGCGTCATCCTCGCCCACCACACGCGCAAGGCCACCAGGCAACAGGTCAAGGACGATCCCTTTCTGGCCCTTTCCGGTGCCAGCGCGCTGCGCGGTTTCTACACCACCGGCCTGTTGATGCACCTTCCCGACGAGGACAGCACCATCCGCAGGCTCGAAATCGAGCTGCGCAACGGACCTGCGCTGCCGGGAAAGCTGATCGACAAGGTGAAGGGCGAATGGGTCGAGCTGAACCCGATGAACGAGCGCCTGGTGCGCAAGGAGGCGGGAGCGAAGCTCGATGCTGAGCGGCTCCGCAAGGGAGACGTGATCCTCACGATCCTGCACGAGGAAGCGGCGGCCGGGCGGTTCTACACCACCACGCAGTTCGGTGAGGCCTTCGAGAACAAGGCGGGTCTGGGCAGCAAGTACACGATCCGCGACCGGATCGGCGTGCTGACGACGAAGGGGCAGATCAAGTTCCTGCGTGATGGCCGCCCCTTCGGCATGGCCGTAGTGCGCTCCCGCTTCGGCTATCTCGTCGTCGAAGCCATGCGCTTCGGGACGGAAACCCAGATCGATCCCGATACCGGTGAGGTTCTTGGCGAAGGCCAGCCGGTGCTGCCGAGCCACTATAAATGCGCCAGCACGGGAGCCTGCCTGCAGGTCGAGAACCCCGCCATCTGGGTCTACCCGGAGGGGCTCGATGACTGACTTCGTCCTCTCCGAAATCTTCCTCGTCCTCAGGACGAAGTTGTCGGTCCTCGTCCTCACTTTGTCCTCAGCCAACAAAGTCAATGGTTTGCGGAGGACGAGGACGAACAACCACGTCCTCCTTGTTCGTCCTCCGAAACGGCGAAAATTCCTTTTTTCACAGACGCTTGCGTCGCTCGGAGGACTGATAGGGAAGCCCCCATACTACGTATGGGGCGGCCACCCGTCAGGGTTGGCCTCGCCCCCATACGTCGCGGGGCCTCGCGCGCCTCCGCCCATGGCTTCTGACACCCGATCCGACGACGGCGGCCCCGTACCGCCAAGCACCAGACCGCCGTCGTCTTCCACCACCACAAGCCACCGGCAAAGGAGGCCCATCATGGCTCAGCCGACTCTGATCCCGAATTCCGACGGCGCAAGGTTTGAATCGCTGCCGCTCGCCACGCCCCGCAACCGCTGCATCCTTGCGCTCGACCTCGGCACCTCGACCGGCTGGGCGCTGCGTGGCCGCGACGGTCTGATCACCAGCGGCACCGTCTCGCTGCGCCCCGGCCGCTTCGATGGCGGCGGCATGCGCTACCTGCGCTTCACCAACTGGCTGACCGAGATCGATCGGCTGTCCGGGCCCATCGCGGCGATCTGGTTCGAGGAGGTCCGCCGCCATGCAGGCACCGACGCGAGCCACATCTACGGCGGGCTCATGGCGACGCTGACCGCATGGGCCGAACTGCGGGGCGTGCCCTACGAGGGCGTCCCGGTCGGTACGATCAAGCGCCACGCGACGGCCAGGGGCAATGCCGACAAGGCCACGATGATCGCCGCCGTCCGCGCCCGCGGTTTCAGCCCCGTCGACGACAACGAGGCGGACGCCATCGCGATCCTGCTCTGGGCGATCGAGACGAACGGAGGGGTCGCATGAGGTGGCATCCCAAAGGCTACGGCGGCGAACGCCGGGATCCCGAGCAGGTCAAGCGCGAGGGCTGGCAGGAACAGGGTGTCCTTGCGGTCTCCGCCGATGATGACCGGCTGACATGGCCCGAGCGTGAACTGGTCCGGCAGCTGGGCGAGAAGCTCTACGGCCCGCGCCCCACGGAAAGGGAGGCACGCCATGGCTGACCGCATCTGGGCCGCCGACGACGTCGCCGACCATTTCGAGGAGGCGTTCCGCACCCTGCGCAAGCTGCCGCCGGTGAAGGTGCAGGGCTATTTCAACACCTGGCCGGAGATCGTCCGGACGAGTCGCGAGATCGCCTTCATGGAACCCGAGCCGATGCGCATCCGACCGTCGGCCGCGGCGATCACGCGGCTCGAGCAGACCTTCGACTGGGTGCTCTGGATCGAGGAAGCCGAACGGAAGCTGGTCTGGTCCCGCGCCGCCCGCGTGCCGTGGAAGCAGATCAGCGGCGAGCTCGGCTGCGACCGCACCACCGCATGGCGGCGCTGGCAGCTCGCGCTCACAAAGATCGCGGCGCGGCTGAATGCGCAGTGACTCCAATGTGTTGCAACACTTTTCCCTTCGACATCTGCAACATGATCGTGCTATCCGAAGGACAAGATGGGGAGAGTGCGCCGAAGGGCCCGCTCTCCCCTTTGCATTGATGCGCCTCGCGCCAAAGCCGGCACGTCAGGCGAATTCGCGGGTCCTTCCTCGCGAAAACCGTATGCTGGCGGGCGAAGCGCGGCGCATCGCCAGCGACAGGGCCGGATTTTTGGGAAGCCACCCGGAAGCCGGATCCAGCCGAACCCCGCGCAGATCCCAATGAACGCTGACTTTCCGTCCTGATAGCCCGGACGTTGCTGGACCCCGCGTGGAGTCCAGCGCGGCATCCAGTGTCCGGAAGCCAGCCGGTAATCCACCCACACGACGGAAACCACCTGGCCATGACGCTGAGCTTCGCTCCCGAGCGGATCGAGATGTGGCCGTTGGCCAGGCTCCATCCCTACGCGAAGAACGCGAAGGTGCATGGGGCGGACCAGGTCGTCAGGATCGCCGCCAGCATGGCCGAGTTTGGCTGGACCGTGCCCTGCCTCGTGGCGGAGGACGGCGAACTGATCGCCGGCCACGGGCGCGTGCTGGCCGCGACGCAGCTCGGGCTGACGGAGGCGCCGGTGATCGTGCTCGGTCACCTGACCGAGGCGCAGCGCCGGGCCTACCGCATCGCGGACAACAAGCTGACCGAACTCGGCACCTGGGACGAGGCGCTGCTCTCTGCCGAACTGAACGAGTTGCTGGCCGAAGATTTCGACCTGTCGCTGGTCGGCTTCGACGACACGGAGCTCGATCAGCTCCTCAGCGGCATAGATGAGGACGGCACCGGCCCACAGGAAGGCGAAGACGATGTTCCCGAGACGCCCGAAGACCCAATCAGCCGGCCGGGCGATCTCTGGGTGCTGGGTAATCATCGGCTGCTCTGCGGTGACAGCACAGTGGCAACGGACGTCGAGCGGCTGCTCGGGAGAGTGAAGCCACTCCTGATGGTCACCGATCCGCCTTATGGCGTGGAATACGATCCAGCATGGCGTAACAAGGCCGGAGCCGCGACGACCCGGCGTACCGGCAAGGTGCTGAATGACGACCGTGCCGACTGGCGCGAGGCTTGGGCGCTGTTCCCTGGCGATGTCGCCTATGTCTGGCATGGGGCCCTGCATGCGGCAACCGTGGCCGAAAGCCTGAAGGCTTCCGACTTCACCGTCCGGTCGCAGATCATCTGGGCGAAGGACCGGCTGGTGCTGAGCCGCGGCGACTACCACTGGCAGCACGAGCCCTGCTGGTATGCGGTCAGGAAGACCGGCAAGGGCCACTGGGCCGGGGATCGCAAGCAGACGACGCTGTGGCAGATAGCCAACAAGGATCAGGATGCCGACACGGTGCACGGCACGCAAAAGCCCGTCGAATGCATGCGCCGGCCGATCCTCAACAACTCGAGCCCCGGTCAGGCCATCTACGAGCCGTTCATGGGCTCAGGCACCACATTGATCGCGGCGGAAACGACGGGGCGTGTCTGCCTCGGGATCGAGCTCAACCCCGCCTACGTCGATGTTGCTGTGTCCCGGTGGCAGCAGTTCACCGGACAGATGGCAGTGCTCGACGGTACGGGCCAGACCTTCGCCGAGCTGGCAGAAAAGCCGCGCTGAGGCAATGCATGACCTGGCTCTACCTTCCTCCGGATGCGCTTCCGGAACCGCAGACGCATGCCTGTTCGGCCTGTCCCTCTGCTCCGGCGCGGGCGGTCTCGACCTCGGCCTCACCATCGCCATCCCCGGATATCGTGCTGTGGGCCATGTCGAACGGGAAACCTACGCCGCAGCCACTCTCGTGGCGCGGATGGAAGACACGTCCCTGGATCAGGCTGTTGTCTGGGACGACGTTGGAACCTTCGACGGCCGCCCGTGGCGCGGCGCGGTGGACATCGTCACTGCGGGCTATCCGTGCCAGCCGTTCTCCGTCGCGGGCAAGCGCCGGGGCGTTGACGATCCGCGCCACCTCTGGCCACATGTCGCCCGGATCATCGGCGAGGTCGAGCCGCCCTTCGTCTTCCTCGAGAACGTCGCCCATCATCTCCGCCTCGGCTTCCCCGAAGTCGCCAGCGGACTGGTCGGCATGGGCTACCGCCTTGCGGCAGGCCTCTTCACGGCGGCGGAAGTCGGCGCGCCCCATAAGCGTGAGCGGCTTTTCATCCTCGCCATCCGCGAGGGAGACGAACTGGCCAACCCCGCGCGCCTGCTCTGGAACCCGGTCGAGTGGCGGCAACCGGACCGAATTGCTGCAGCTCTGGCCGACGCCCCGCGCCAGCGCCAACGAGAACCGGCAGACGAAGCCCTCGCAGGAAGCGGGTCAGCACGGGATGAACCTTGCGACGACGGCGGCGATATGGCCGACGCCGCAGACCGACAGTTTTCGCAGCCGGGGCGGCGACCGAAAGGACGAGAAGGGCCTGGACCGCATGGCGCGGGATTGGCCGACGCCGATGGCGAACGATGGGTGCAAGCCGAGTGCCGGCAACCGCCGGACGGCCGACCTGACCCATGCGGCGGGGATATGGATGACGCCGACGGCGCGCGACCACAAGGATGGGGCGACGACGTTGGCGAACACGCCGGTGAACGGCCTGCTTGGCCGCCAGGTCCTGGTGACGCCGATGGCTGGGAGCGGTTCCTGCGAGACGCGCCGGACCTTGAACCCGCTGTTCGTCGAGGCGCTGATGGGCTGGCCCACCGGGTGGACCGGCTTCGCCTCTGTGGCAACGGAGTGGTCCCGCTGGTTGCAGCGCATGCGCTCAGAACTCTCGCAGCTGAATTGCTGGCCGATGGGTAAAGGTGCGCCGGCATGAGGCAGTCGCGCCTCATGTCGCTGGTCGAAGCCAGCGCCAACGTGGCCGTCGGCTATGGCGTCGCGGTTGTGACCCAGCTGATGGTTTTCCCGTGGTTCGGTCTGCCCGCGCGTCTCGACGACGCGCTGGCGATCGGGGCGATCTTCACCGTCGTCTCGATTCTGCGCAGCTTCCTGCTGCGGAGGTTTTTCGAGGCGATCCGAGTCGGCGGTCAGTTCCGGGACTGATCCTCGAAGATGCTGAGCATCTCCTCCACCCAGTCCTCGTCCTCGCTCCGCATCAGCACGGCCACGAGAAGCTGGACCAGCCGCGGGACCGGTGCATCCGGCGGATTGTCGGGCAGATAGAAGGACAATTCGCCCTCGGCAGAGACGACGAGGGCAGACGAGCCCGGCGGCAGGACCGTGCCGTGATCGGTGGAAACATCGGTCATGGCATCACCAGTAGTATTTGTGCGGCTTGTGGTTGCCGAGATCCCAGATCAGCGTATCGGGATCGGCACCGTGCAGCAGCCGAGTGATCGTCCGGGCGCTGCGGCGGCGGCGCGGACGGCTGTGGAACAGGATGTTCCAGTGCGACGGCGTTCCGTTCGGGAACGCGCCGGTGCTACGACTCCTGGTTCGGGATTTCTTTCGCTTGTAGTTCATCATTCGTCCTCCGGGATTTGCAGACATACGAATGCCTGCGGTCCGGAGGGCCGCGAATGAGGAACCAGCGATGAGGATCGAAGTCGGGGTGATTTTCGCGGGAACGCGCGTATCATGGTTGTGCCGGAACGTAAACCGCCGCCCCGAAAGGCGGCGGCTTCACCACTTGCATTGTCCCATTCAGAATTCGTGATCAGCGCGCATCAGTTCGAGCGTTATCTCACGAATCTTGTCGGGCTTGGCCTTTGAACTTGGGGCGATACCCTCGAGTTCCTTGGCTTCGATGATCAGGATCGCAAGGTAGCTATCGCTTTCAGGCCATGAACGGCCCCATCGTGCTCGATAGGCGTCGCGCGCCTTCTTCAGCGTAGTCGGCCCGATGATCTGGATGGGGAGTTTCGCCGGACGCTGGAAATGATCAGAAGTCATGGTGCCCCTTCAGTCGGCGATGTGATAGACGCGACCGCGATCCGCCACCTTCTCGGAGGTGACGGTCAGTCCCAGCTTCTTCTTCAGCGCCCCGGCCATCGCGCCGCGCACCGTGTGCGACTGCCAGCCGGTCGCGGTCATGATCTCCTCGATGGTCGCGCCTTCCGGCGCGCGCAGCATGGCGATCAGGCTTGCCTGCTTGGTGCCCTCGCGCCGCGTGCGCGCCTTGGGCGCGGGATCGCTCTCACGCGGGGTATCCTCCGGGGCGTCCGCGCGCGGCGTTTCGTTGGCGTCCGTGAGCGCGGTGTCGGGCCCCTCCGGCTCGATGCCGATGGCGGCGAGACCAGCGTCGGTAATGTGCAGGAGGATGGCGCAACCGTTCTCGTCGTTGCGCCAGATGCGGTTGAGCGCGGCGTCGGCCTTCGTGCGCCTGTCGGTCACCGTTTCCGCGACCAGTCCGCGAGAGAGAAGCACGCCCACCACCTTGACGGCGGCGCCTCCGCGCAGGGAACCGGGCAGCGGCAGGACGTTGCCGTCGTCGCGCTGAGCAGCAGCGCTGAGGATCACGGCTTGAGTGTCGGAAAGCTGGGTCATCGGGGTCGTCTCCATGGTCGGGGCCGCGCCCATCGCGGCCCTTCTACGACCCCAAGCCCGCCTCGCGGCGGGCAGGCTTCGGAGAGGCTGGCGCTACTCGGCGTGTTCGCCTTCGCGGAACGCCATGTCGGTGATCTCCCGCAGTCTGGCGCTGTAGTGGTTCAGGGTGCCGACATGGCCCCAGTGGATCTCGTCGGGGTGGACCTCGAAGTGGTCCGCGCTGAGAGCAGCGAGGCGTTCCAGCATCGCGTCGATCTCGAACTTGGCGGCGAGGAAGGCGTCGAGGGCCTTCGTGTTGTCCTGTGTGCGGCGGGTCATCGTGGTGGCTCCGTGGTCGAGTTGCATCGCGTCGTTGGAGTGACGTTCGCTCCGGTCGCGCTGCTTATCAACTCAATAAGCACCTGAAACTGAATGATAATCGGAGCGACCGATGCTAGGCATGAGCGAGCGCCAGTACGCCGCGCATGTCGGTCTGTCGCGCGGCGCGATCCAGAAGGCGAAGACGGCCGATCGGTTGGTCCTCTATCCCGACGGTAGCATCAACGCGGCGGCGAGCGATGCGCGGCGTGCCGAAACGACCGACCCGTCCAAGACCCGCAAACCGCCCACGGCCCGGCTAAAGCCCGTTCCCGAGGCGGCGTTGACAGCCGTCGGCGACACGCTGCGCGAACAGGGGCTGACCGCCCCGGCCATCGGCAGCGGCACGACCTTCCTACAGGCGAAGACAGCGAACGAGGTGCTGAAGGCACAGGAGCGGCGCATTCGGCTCCAGAAGCTGAAGGGGGAACTGATCGACCGGGCCCGGGCGCTGGCACTGGTGTTCCGGCTGGCGCGGGAGGAACGGGATTCATGGGTGAACTGGCCTGCGCGCGCGGCGGCGCTGATGGCGGCCGATCTCGGCGTGGAGCCTGCCGCGATGCAGAAGGCTCTGGAGAAACATGTACGCGCCCACCTCGACGAACTCGCCGAGGTCCGGCCCGACTTCCGATGATGGTGAGCATGGTGACGATGGCCTGACCGGGTTCGACGGCGCGGCGGAGATCCTGCGTGCCTGGGGCAACGGGCTGCGGCCCGACCCGGACCTGACCGTGTCAGAATGGGCGGACCGACACCGGATGCTGTCGGGTCGCGCCTCGGCCGAACCAGGGCGGTATCGCACGGTGCGCACGCCCTACATGCGCGAGATCATGGACCGGCTGTCGCCGGGCGATCCCGCTAGCCGTGTCGTGTTCCAGAAGGCCGCGCAGGTCGGCGCGACCGAGGCAGGGAACAACTGGATCGGCTTCGTCATCCACCAGGCGCCGGGCCCGATGCTGGCCGTCCAGCCGACGGTGGAACTGGCCAAGCGCAACTCGCGCCAGCGGATCGATCCGCTGATCGACGAAAGTCCGGAGCTGCGCGAGCGGGTGAAGCCCGCGCGGTCCCGTGACGCGGGCAACACGATGCTGTCGAAGGAGTTCGCGGGCGGGATCCTGATCATGACCGGGGCCAACTCGGCCGTCGGCCTGCGGTCCACCCCGGCGCGCTACATCTTCCTCGACGAGGTCGACGCCTATCCGGCCTCGGCCGACGAGGAAGGCGATCCAGTCACGCTGGCCGAAGCCCGGTCGCTGACCTTCGCCCACCGGCGCAAGGTGCTGCTGGTCTCGACTCCCACGATCCGGGGGCTGTCACGCATCGAGCGCGAGTTCGAAGCGTCGGATCAGCGACGCTACTTCGTGCCATGCCCGCATTGCGGCGCGATGCAATGGCTCAAGTTCGAGCGGCTGCGCTGGCAGAAGGGGCGGCCGGAGACGGCGGAGTATCAGTGCGAGGGCTGTGACCGGTCCATCGCTGAGCATCACAAGACGGCCATGCTTGAGCGCGGCGAGTGGCGCGCGACGGCAGTGGCGAGCGATCCGACGACGGTCGGCTACCACCTTTCGGCCCTCTATTCGCCGGTAGGTTGGCTGAGCTGGCCGCGGATCGCCCTCGGCTGGGAGGCGGCCCAAGGGTCAGACGAGGCGATCAAGGCGTTCCGCAACACGATCCTTGGCGAGACTTGGGTCGAGACCGGCGAAGCGCCCGACTGGCAGCGGCTCTATGACCGCCGCGAGGCATGGCGGCCCGGAACGGTGCCTGCGGGCGGGTTGTTCCTGACCGCCGGGGCCGACGTCCAGAAGGACCGGATCGAGATAGATGTCTGGGCCTGGGGTCGCGGGTTGGAGAGCTGGCTCGTCGATCACGTCGTGATTGAGGGCGGACCGGACCGGCACGACGCATGGTCGGAGCTGACGGCGCTTCTTGATCGAAGCTGGCCGCACGAGCGCGGCGCGCATCTGCGGATCGCGCGGCTCGCCATCGACACGGGCTACGAGGCCCCGGCGGTCTATTCCTGGTCGCGGGCGCAAGGCTTCGCGCAGGTCTCGCCGGTGAAGGGCGTCGAGGGGTTCAGCCGTTCGAGCCCGGTCTCGGGTCCGACCTTCGTCGACGCGACCGAGGCTGGCCGCCGCCTGCGACGCGGCGCCCGGCTCTGGACGGTAGCGGTCTCCACCTTCAAGGCCGAGACCTACCGCTTCCTGCGGCTTGATCGACCGACGGCAGAGGAACGCGCCGAGGGAGCGGGTTTCCCGCCCGGCACGATCCACCTGCCGACATGGGTGGAGAGCGAGTGGCTGAAGCAGGTCGTGGCCGAGCAGTTGGTGACGGTCCGCACCAAGCGCGGCTTCGCCAAGCTCGAATGGCAGAAACTGCGCGAGCGGAACGAGGCGCTGGATTGCCGGGTCTACGCCCGTGCCGCCGCCTGGATCGCCGGCGCGGATCGCTGGCCGGACGAGAAATGGCGCGACCTCGAGGATCAGCTCGGGGCCGCCCCCACTGACAACGATCCCGCCGGGCAGATCAACCGGCCGGGACAGGCCCCGCAGGGCAAACGCCGCTCCGACTGGCTCGGGCGGCGGGAGGGATGGTTCTGATGACCGACTGGACGGAAACTGAGCTTTCGGCGCTGCGCCGGGCCTATGCCAGCGGCACGACCCGCGTCAGCTATGACGGCAAGTCGGTGGACTATGGTTCGGCCGAGGATCTGCTTGCCCGTATCCGAACCATCGAGCGCGCCATCGCGGGTGTCGGCCGGCCGCTGCCGGTGGCCGGTCTCGCGGGCTTCTCGCGCGGGGATCGCTGATGGCCGTGAACTGGTTCGACCGCGCCATCGCGTCGGTCGCCCCGCGGGCCGCTGCACGTCGGGTGCTGGCACGGCAGGCCTTCGAGACGCTCGCGCGGGGCTATGACGGGGCTGCGCGCGGGCGTCGCACCGATGGCTGGCGCGCGCCTGGATCCTCGGCCGATACCGAGATCGGCATGGCCGGGGCGCTCCTGCGCGACCGGATGCGCGATCTCGTGCGCAACAACCCACATGCGGCCAAGGCCGTGGCGGTGCTTGTGAACAACATCGTCGGCGCGGGGATCATGCCGCGCGCCGCAAGCGGCGACGAGGCGCTGGACCGCAAGGTCGATGCCCTGTTCGAACGCTGGACGACGGAGTGCGATGCGGACGGCCAGCTCGATTTCTACGGGCTGCAGACCCTGATCTGCCGGGAGATGATCGAAGCGGGTGAGGTACTGGTGCGCCGTCGCCTGCGGCGATCCTCGGACGGTCTGCCGGTGCCGTTGCAGCTTCAGGTTCTGGAGGCCGATTTCCTCGATGCCACGAAATCCGGCACCATCGGAGCTGGTCGTCTCGTCCAGGGGATCGAGTTCGACCCGGTCGGCAAACGCCGGGCCTACTGGCTGTACAGCGAACACCCCGGCGATGCCTGGGGCATGCTTCAGGGCGGGCTCGGGTCTCGCCCGGTCCCGGCGACCGAGATCGCCCATGTCTACGAGAAGCAGCGCACGCAGGCGCGCGGCGTTCCATGGGGTGCGCCGGTGATCCGGGCGCTGCGTGATCTCGACGATTACGAGGTCGCCGAAATCGTCCGCAAGAAGACCGAGGCCTGCGTCACCGCCATCGTCTTCGGGGATGACGAGGCGCAGCAGGGCATCGCGCCCGCCGTGGTCGATGCCGATGGCAACAGGGTCGAGCAGTTCGAGCCGGGACTGATCGCATATGCCCGCGGCGGCAAGGACATCCGCTTCAATCAGCCCGCAGCCACCGGCGGCTATGGCGAATACAAGCGCGCCAGCCTGCACACGATCTCGGCCGGGTTCCGGGTGCCTTACGAGTTGCTGACCGGGGATCTGAGCCAGGTCAACTATTCCTCGATCCGGGCGGGGCTGGTCGAGTTCCGCCGGATGATCGACGCGGTGCAGTGGCAGCTCTTCATCCCGATGCTCTGCGCCCCCGTCTGGCGCTGGTTCACCGAGGCCGCATGGGCGGCAGGCCAGATCCCGGTGCCGGATGTGCCGGTCGAATGGTCGCCGCCGAAGTTCGAGGCGGTCGATCCGCAGAAGGATGCGATGGCGAACCTTCTGGCGATCCGTTCGGGCACCATGACTCTGGCCGAGGTGATTGCACAGCAGGGCCGCAATCCCGACGCCGTGCTGGCCGAGATCGCCGCGACCAACGCCAAGCTCGACGCGCTCGGGCTGGTGCTCGACAGCGATCCCCGCCGCGTCACCAAGACCGGCAGCGCGCAGGCAGCCGATCCTGCGCAGGCCGACCAACAGGACTGACCCCATGGACACGATGATCGAACTGCCGGCCATGCGCCGGACGGCGGAGCTTGCGCCGAACAGCGTCGATACCGACGCCCGCACCGTCGAGGTGATCTGGTCGGCGGGCGCCCGCGTCCGCCGCGCCAGCTTCTTCGGCGAGTCCTATGACGAGGAGCTGAGCCTCGACCCCGCCCATGTACGGCTCGAACGGCTGAACGCGGGCGCGCCCTTCCTGAAGGTGCACGAGATCGACACGCTCGACGCCGTCATCGGTTCGGTCGTGCCGGGAACGGCGCGCATCGAGAACGGCCGCGGCATCGCGCAGGTGCGGATCAGCGAGCGGGCCGATGTCGAGCCGATCTGGCGCGACATCCAGGCCGGGCACATCCGCGCGGTCTCGATCGGCTACCAGGTCCATCGCTTCGACATCTCGAAACCCGATGGCGGGCGCGAGCTCTGGCGGGCGGTCGACTGGACGCCCTTCGAGATCTCGGCCGTGCCGGTCGGCGCCGATCCCGCTGCTGGCTTCCGCGCCAAGGGCGAACAACACGATTGCGTCCTCCATCGCCGGGACGCCCCCACAGAGCAAGGAGCATCCCCGATGACCGACAAGACCCCGGCCGCTCCGGCCGACCAGACCAACGAGACGGCAGCGACCGAGGAGACCACCATGACCGACGACAAGACCGGTGCGGCCGAGGCGCAGGCCCATGCCATCGACACGCGCAGCCAGCCCGGGCCCTCGAACCAAAAGACCGCATCAGCGAAACCGGAAGCGCCCGACACCGAGGCTGTCGCCACCCGCGCCCGCGAGGCCGAACGCGACCGCGTCTCGACCATCTACGATCTGGCGGGCCGTTTGAACCTCGAGCGCAGCTTCGCCGAGGATCTGGTGAAGCGCGGTGTCGGCGTCGACGAAGCTCGCCGCCTGATCCTCGATCAGGTCGCCGCGAAGTCGGACGAAACCCGGACCTTCGGCCAGGTGTCGGTTCCGCTCGGCGGCCGCGATGAGCGCATCACCCGCCGCGACGCGGTGGCGAGTGCGCTGCTGCACCGCTACAGCCCGACGCTGTTCCCGCTCGAGGATGCCGCGCGCCAGTATCGCGGCATGACGCTTCTGGAACTCGCCCGTGAAAGTCTCGGCAATGCGGGCGTGAGCACGCGCGGTCTGTCGCGCGACGAGGTGGCGACGCGGGCGCTACATTCGACATCGGACTTCCCCGAGATCCTCGCCGCCGTCACCAACAAGACGCTGCGTCAGGCCTACGAGGCCTATCCTCGCACCTTCATGCTGTTCTGCCGTCAGGTGCTCGCCACCGACTTCAAGGCGATGCATCGGGTCCAGCTCGGCGAGGCGCCGCAGCTGCTGGAAGTTGGCGAGAGCGGCGAGTTCAAGCGCGGCACGCTCGGCGAGTCGAAGGAGAGCTACAAGGTCAAGACCTATGGCCGGGTGGTTGCGATCACCCGCCAAGTGCTGATCAACGACGATCTCGACGCCTTCACCCGGATCCCGGCGATGTACGGCAACTCCATCGCGCAGCTGGAATCCGACGTGGTCTGGGGGATCGTCACCTCGAACCCGGCGATGGCCGACGGCACGGCGCTGTTCCACGCCAACCACAGGAACCTCGCGGGCACCGGGGCGGCGCTGGACGTTACCAGCGTCGGTGCGGCCCGTGCCGCGATGGCGAAACAGACCGGGCTCGACAAGAAGACGGTGCTCAACATCCGCCCCGCCTTCCTGATCGTGCCCGCCGCGCTGGAGCTGAAGGCCGAGCAACTGGTCGCCCAGAACCTCGTGCCCGCCCAGAGCGGGAACGTCGTGCCGCAGTCGATCCGCACGCTGGCGCCGATCAGCGAGCCCCGGCTCGACGCCGCCAGCGAAACCGCCTGGTATCTGGCGGCGAGCCCGAACCAGATCGACACCATCGAATACGCCTATCTCGAGGGTCAGCAGGGCGCCTATATCGAGACCCGCAACGGCTTCGACGTGGACGGCGTCGAGATCAAGTGCCGCCTCGACTTCGGCGCCAAGGCCATCGACTGGCGCGGCCTCTACAAGAACCCGGGCGCGTAACGCGCGCGCCATCCCGAACCCTGACATCCGGGCGGTCCTGACGGGCCGCCCTTCGCATTTCTGAAAGGACCCTCGCGATGAAAAACTACGTCCAGCCCGGCAACACCATCACCCTGACCGCCCCCTACGCGGTGACCTCCGGTGACGGCCTGCTCGTCGGCTCCATCTTCGGCGTGGCCGCGGGCGACGCCGCCAGTGGCGAACCCGTCGAGACCGCGCTCGTCGGCGTCTTCGACCTGACGAAGGTCGGCAGCCAGGCCTGGACCGTCGGCGCAAAGGTCTATTGGGATGATACCAACAAGCGCACCACGACCGTTTCGACCGACAACACGCTCATCGGTGTGGCCGTCGAGGCCGTGGCGAACGGCGCGGGCGACACTATCGGTCGGGTGCGCCTGAACGCGAGCTTCTGATGAGTGCTTTCGCCGCCGCTGTCGACGCGCTCTTCGCCGATCCGAACATCGGGCGGGACGCTGTCTACATCGCCGATGGCGGTGCGCCCGTTCCGGTGCGCCTCGTCGTCCGGCGGGCCGATGCGATCACGGACTTCGGTGATGCGCGGCTCTGGTCGGAAACGACGCGGATCGACCTGCGCGTAGCCGAGGTTCCGAACCCACGTTCCGGCGATCGCGTCGAGATCGGCGGCGACGCCTTCCTCATTCAGGGTGAACCCGTCCGCGACCGCGAACGGCTCGTCTGGACCGTGGATCTGAGGCCCGCATGAAATTCGGCGTCAGCATCGTCGGCGATATCGTCCGCCTGATGGAAGCCGAGGCAAAGGCCGGCGAGAAGGCCGTCACTACGGCGATGCGCGATGCCGGGACCGGCCTCAAGACCGCCTGGCGTGCGCAGATCACCGGCTCGGGTCTCGGGGCGCGGCTTGCCCGCACCATCCGGTCCGAACAGTTCCCGAAAGGCAGGACCAGCCTCAACGCGGCGGCACTGGTCTGGTCGAAGGCCCCGGTGATCGTCGGCGCGCACGATACCGGCCCGCTGATCCGCTCGATGAACGGCTTCTGGCTGGCGATCCCGACCCCTGCGGCGGGCAAGTCCCTGCGCGGCGGCCGGATCACTCCCGGTGAATGGGAACGTCGCACCGGCCTGCGACTGCGCTTCGTCTATCGCCGGACGGGTCCGAGCCTGCTGGTCGCCGAGGGGCGGTTGAACAGCAAGGGTCGTGCTGTGGCGTCCCGCTCGAAGACCGGCCGGGGACTGACCACCGTGCCGATCTTCCTCCTCGTCCCGCAGGTCAGGTTACCGAAGCGGCTGGACCTCGCGCGGGATGCCGAGCGGGTGCGCGATGCGGTGCCGGGGCTGATCGTGGCGAACTGGGTAGAAGTGCAGTTACGATAAAGTGTGGAAGATTGCCGCTTGGGATATTGGCTCGTGCGTGCTCCAGCCCGACCGTTGTTCAATGAACCAGAAACTCGGACGCATTTCTAAGAAGTTGCCCCAGAATCGTCGCCCGCGAGTCCCCGTTGTTTGGGCGAGCCTTAAGATAGTGTCCGGCTTGCTGGATGAGATTAACGTTCCGCTTGAGCCCAGTCGGAAAAAGGGCACCGGCGTCGAATGCCACGTTCAGCCTGTCTAGAGAAGACTTACTACGGTGCGCAAGATTATTTCTCGCTGCTATTGCGGCGTTTACGACCGCCCGTTGTTGGGCGTTCATATTTGTGAACCGCTGTGCGTGTGCCGCCACGAGCCATTGCTGAGCCCGGTCTTCGATTGCTCCAAAGTCGGGAAAGGACGTGTTCCGGCCTTCCGGATCGAGAATTTCTTTGAGTTCAGCCTTCGTCAGATGATCTCTATGCTTGAAATCCCCAAACTTATTAAATGCGGCTTCTGCTTTGGGTGATGCGTGCAAGCAAGCACGAAGGCTATTCTCAAGGTGCTCCATAACTTTCGAGCAGTCTCTGTTGGCATATGCGAAAATTAGATCGTTTACATATCCCTCAAACATAACGCCGATGGTCAGTATGTAGTTTTCCGTCGCGATCTTTCTGTCGTCTGCTCCCGCGAGAGTGTTCCACGATTTTTGGTAATACGCGAATTGCTCGTCAAGCTGCGCAGCAAAATCGTTCCAAACACCATCCGGACTGATCTTTCGCATGTGATTCCGCCTCCCGCAGCTCCCATACTTGGCAAGGTAATCGGAACTAACTCACTGCGCCACATAGAGAAGACGGTTCGAGATGCCCACCACCCGCGAAACCATCCTCGCCGCACTGCATGCGCGGCTGTCGGCGCTGCCCGCCACCGCCCTGCGCGGCGAGGTCCTGCCCGAGCGTGTGCCAGTAGCCGGGTTGCTGATCCTGCGCGACGGCGAACCCGGTGAGCCCGAGGTGACGCTCTCGCCCTTGCGCTACCACTACCAGCACCGTGCAGAGATCGAAGCCGTGGTGCAGGGCGCCAACCGGGACACGGCCTTCGACACGCTCTGCGCCAGCATCGGCGCGGCGCTCGCAGCCGACCGCACGCTCGGCGGTCTCTGCGACTGGGTCGAGGCGGAAGCCCCGCAGCCGGTCGATCTGCCGGTGGATGGCGCGGCCAGCCTGAAGGCGGCCGTCATTCCGGTGGTGCTGCACTATTCCACGGCCGACCCGCTCGGCTGAACCCCTTCGACAAGGAGACCGACATGGCACGCGCCCAAGGGGCGCGGGCGCGGATGGCGCTCGCGTTCGAGACGACCTATGGAACGCCGCCCGGCAGCGGCTACACGAGGATGCCCTTTGCCAGCGCCACGCTCGGGGCGGAACAGCCGCTCCTGAACTCGGAGCTTCTGGGCTACGGCCGGGATCCTCTCGCGCCCATCAAGGACGCGGTGACCGCCGATGGCGATGTGGTGGTGCCGATCGATGCTGAGGCCCTCGGCTTCTGGCTGAAGGCGGCCTTCGGCGCTCCGACCACCACCGGAAGCTCTCCCGGCCCATATACCCATACGTTCCAGTCCGGCAGCTGGACACTGCCCAGCATGGCGATCGAGACGGCCATGCCCGAGGTGCCGCGCTACGCCATATATTCCGGCGTGGTGCTGGACCAGCTCAGCTGGCAGATGCAGCGGTCGGGCCTGCTCACCGCCACCGCGCGGCTGGTGGCGCAGGGCGAGACGGTCGCCACGAGCAGCAGCGCGGGAACACCGGCGGAGCTCGACCTTATCCGTTTCGGGCATTTCAACGGCTCGATCAAGCGTAACGGCACCGCCCTGGGCAACGTGATCTCGACCGAGATCACCTATGCCAATAACCTCGACCGGATCGAGACCATCCGCGCCGACGGCATGATCGACGGCGCCGATCCCTCGATCGCCGCGCTCACCGGCCGCACCGAGGTCCGCTTCGCCGACAGTACGCTCGTCAGCCAGGCGATCAGCGGCGCCCCTTGCGAACTGGAATTCGCCTACGGCCTGACCTCGGGCCAGAGCTTCACCTTCACCGTCCACGCCGTCTATCTGCCCCGCCCGCGCATCGAGATTTCCGGACCGCAGGGCGTGCAGGCCAGCTTCGACTGGCAGGCCGCCCGCGACGCCGCGCTGGGACGGATGTGCACCGCCGTTCTCGTCAACGACATCGAAAGCTACTGACCATGATCCGTCTCGACCTTTCCAGCGGGCCGAAATGGCTCGATCTGGGCCCCGGCCTGCGCCTGCACGTCCTGCCCGTCACAACCGCGATCATGGTCGCCGCGCGCAACGACCCAGTTGTCGAGGCGCTGCCCGAAGGGGCGAGCAAGGAGGAGCAGGCGCTGGTCATGGCGAAGGCGGTCGCCCGCCGCGTGGTCACCGGCTGGGAGGGTGTCGGCGATGCCGACGGCAATCCCGTTCCCGTCACCCCGGAAGGGATCGACGCCCTGCTGGACATCTGGCCGGTATTCGAGGCGTTCCAGACCCGCTGCCTCGCGCCGCATCTGATGCTGGACGCGGAAAAAAACGCCTCCGCGCCCTCGCCGAATGGCACTTCGGCGGGGGCGACCGCTACTGCGAAGCCTGCCAAGGCCCGTGCCCGGACTGCCCGGGCCGCGCGAACCGGCCGCTGACGCCGGAGGGCTGGCAGGTCTGGGATCTGGCGCAGCGCCTGACCGGGCAGCTTCGCATCGCAACCGGCATGGGCGGCGCCACGGTGCTCGGCTGGGACATGGGGGCGGCACTCACTATCGCGCGGGCGCTCGGGGTCGATCCGCTGATCGCTGCCGAATGCCTGCCCGACATCGAGGCCGTGATTGTCCGCAAGCTCAACGAACAGATGGCGTCCGGTGCCCGGTCGGCGCCGGGGCCGGAGCGATGAGCCCGGCCCACAAGCCTCGTCCCGCGCGTCAGGAACAATGAGCCATGGCCCAGAAACGCGTCTCCGTCCGCCTCGTCGCCGAGGGCGGAAGGCAGGTGAAAGCCGAGTTCCAGGGCGTAGGCGACGCGGGCGAGAACAATTTCAAGCGGATCGAGCGGCAGGCCGACGTCACCGGCGCGGTGGTGCGCCGGGTCATGGGCGTCCTCGGCGCGGCGATCAGCACGCGCCAGCTCGTCGCCTATGCCGACCAGTGGACCGACCTGCGCTCGCGTGTCGATCTCGCCACCGGCTCGCATGAAGCGGGCGCGGCCGTCATGGACCGGCTCGCCACCATGGCGCGCCGGACCTATTCAAGCCTCGGGCAAACCACGGAGTCCTGGCTCGCCAATGCCACGGCCTTGCGCGAACTGGGGCTGACGACGGCGGAATCGCTGGATTTCACCGAGGCGCTGAACAACGCCATGGTCGTCTCGGGCGCGCGGGCGGAGCGCGCGGCCTCGGTCCAGACCGCGCTATCGCGCGCCATGGCGCTGGGAACCCTGTCCGGTCAGAACCTCAACAGCGTGATCCAGAACGGCGGGCGCGTGGCGGAACTGCTGGCCGAGGAACTCGGCACCACGGTCTCAGGCCTGCGCAACCTCGGTCAGCAGGGCGCGATCACCGGCGATGTCATCCGCACGGCGCTGATCGGCAATCTCGAACTGCTGCGCGAGGAAGCCGACAGCATGCCGGCGACCATCGGCGATGCCTTCACGCTGATCGGCAATGCCGCCCTGCAGCTGGTTGGGACCTGGGATCAGACGGCGGGCGCTTCCTCGACGGTGGCCGAGGGGCTGATCCTGCTGGCCGACAATCTGGAGAGGCTCGCAGCCATCGGCATCGCCTTCGCGGCCTTCATGGCCGGGCGCTGGGTCGCGGCGTTCGTTGCCGCCCGTGTCGCGACCTTCAGCCTGTCGGGTGCGCTCACGCTCCTGCGCGGCGCCATCATCCGCACCGGGATCGGCGCGCTGATCGTCGGTGCGGGCGAGCTGATCTACTGGTTCGGGCAACTCGTGAAGGGCGCGGGCGGCTTCGGTTCGGCGCTCGAGCTGATGGGCAACGTGGCGCGTGCCGTCTGGGACGGGTTCAAGGCCACGCTCGGCTCTTTCGTGGACGACTTCCGCGCCCTGCGCGCCGATATCGAGGCGATCTGGCTGCGGCTGATGGCCTTCCTGTCGAACAAATGGGCAGATTTCCTTGGCACCATCGGACCGACCTTCAACGCGGTCGCCGAGACGATCGGTGCCGACGCGCGGATCGACTGGTTCGGGGCGCAGTCTTATGCCTCGATGCTCGATCACGCCGCCAGCAATGCCGGCGCGATGGCCGACCGCTACCGCCAGCGCGCGGCCGAGACCAGGGCCGGAGCCTTCGATGGTGTGGGCGCGGCTATGCAGGCGCTGCGCGATGCACTGAGCGGCGGGGACGCGGAGAACCCGCTGGACGAGGCTGCCGCATCGGCGGGCCGGGTGACGGCGGCTCTGAACGATGCCACGACCGCTGCCGGTCGTGCCGGAGCCGCCGGGCGCAGTGCCGGCGAGCAGACGAAGGCTGGGGCCGAGGCTGCCGCGACCGGATGGGCGGCGGTGAGCCAGACTCTGGCTGACTATGCCACGAAGGCGCGCGAGATCGGCGGCGACATCGGCAACGCACTGGTGGGAGCGTTCCGCAGCGCCGAGAACGCGATCGGCGAGTTCGTGAAGACCGGCAAGCTGAAGTTCGGCGACCTGGTCACCTCGCTGATCGCCGATCTGGCAAAGCTCGCAGCCCGGCGTTTCATCCTCGGCCCGCTGGCAGGCGTGCTTTCCGGTGTTTTGGGCAATCTCGGCGGCGGGATCTTCGCCAACATCCTGCACGCCGGCGGCATGGTCGGATCTGCGGGACCGGGCCGCATCGTGCCCGCGCTCGCCTTCGCCAATGCCCCGCGCATGCATTCCGGGGGCTGGGCGGGGCTCAGGCCCGATGAAGTGCCTGCGATCCTGCAACGTGGTGAGCGGGTGCTCTCGCGGCGAGAGGCAGCAGGTTACGGCACCACCGCCGCGCAGACCGTCAATGTCACGATCAATGCCCGCGATGCCGAGAGCTTCCGGCAGTCCCGCACGCAGATCGCGGCCGATATCGCCCGCGCGGTCTCGCTCGGCCGAAGGGGCATGTGAGGCATCGTCATGGCTTTCCACGAGGTCCGGTTCCCGGACGACATCAGCCGTGGTGCGCGCGGCGGACCGGAGCGGCGCACCCAGATCGTGGAACTGGCATCGGGCGACGAGGAACGCAACGCCAGCTGGGCGAACTCGCGCCGCCGCTATGACGTGGCCTATGGCATCCGTCGTGCCGACGATCTCGCGGCAGTGGTCGCCTTCTTCGAGGCGCGAAACGGCCGCCTTCACGGCTTCCGCTTCAAGGACTGGGCCGACTTCAAGTCCTGCCTGCCGTCGCAGGCACCGAGCGCAACCGACCAGCAGATCGGCACCGGCGACGGCACGACGACGCAGTTCCAGCTCGCGAAGCGCTACGCCTCCGGCGCGCAGTCCTGGACACGCAGCATCGCCAAGCCGGTCACCGGTAGCGTGCGTGTCGCGCTCGCGGGCGTCGAACAGATGTCGGGCTGGTCGGTCGATACCACGACCGGCCTCGTCACCTTCGGCTCCGCACCCGGTGCAGGCGTCGCCATCACGGCGGGCTTCGCGTTCGACGTGCCCGTCCGCTTCGACACCGATGCACTCGACGTCACCCTCGATCTCGAACGCCTCGGCTCGATCACTTCCATCCCGCTGCTGGAGATCCGCAGATGAACGACGAGACCGGGTTCCTCGCCGCGGTGCTGAAGGAGCTCGCAACGTCGACGGCGGTGATCCTGGCCGCCTGGGGCGCGCTCGGCGGGGCGACCAACGCACTGACCACGAGGATGCGCCTGCGCGACGCGTTGCGGCACATCCTGCTCGGCGGGTTGATCGCGGCAGGGATGGGCAGCCTTTCCATGGCGCTCGTCACCAGCTGGCTCGGCTTGCCGCCCGAGGCGATCCCGGCCGGGGGCGCTGCGGGGTCCGCGGCCTATCTCGTCGGCGTCTTCGGCCCCGCCTTCATCGAACTCGTCCTCGCCCGGCTGCGCGAGGCAAAGAAAGGCGACGGCGATGAATGAGCTGCTCCGCCTTGCGCGCTTCATTCGCTGCGACCCCATCGCTCCGCGTCAGACTTTCGCTCACCGCCTGCGCATTGGCCTCGCCGTCGCAGCTCTCATCCTGACTCTCTCGCTTCTGGGGTGATCCCATGCACATGACCGACCGGGGCCTGCTGACCCTCGTGCGGCACGAAGGTATCGTGCCCGGACCCTATCTCGATGTGAAACAGGTCTGGACCTTCGGCATCGGCCACACGGCCTCGGCCGGGTCGCCCGATCCGGCCAGGATGCCCCGTGGCATGCCCGCCGATCTCAATGCCGGTATCCGTGAGTCCTTCAAGGTATTCCGGACTGATCTGGCCGCCTACGAGGCGGCGGTGCGACGGGCCGTGACCGTGCCGCTCAAGCCCCACGAATTCGATGCGCTGGTCAGCTTCCACTACAACACCGGCGGCATCGCGAGAGCCGCGCTGACGAGGCACCTGAACGTGGACAACCGCATGGCGGCGGCCGACGCCTTCATGGGCTGGCTCAAGCCCGCCGCGATCCGCCCCCGGCGCGAGGCCGAGCGTGACCTCTTCCGCCATGGCCGTTACCCCACCGGGACCATCCCGGTCTGGGCGGTCGACCGCAATGGCCGGGTCGATTTCTCGCGACCCATCCGGCGGCTGACCGAGGACGAGGCACTGGCGCTGCTGCGCCCGGAGACGGCGCCAGTTTCGATGGCTGCTGACCCCATGCCGGTCCCGGCCGCGCCCGCTGCGCCCACGCTGCTGTCTCGCCTCACTGCATTCCTCACCACCCTGATCGGAGGACGTCCATGAACTGGAACCTTGCTCGCGGCCTCGTCTACCTAGCCTGTCTTGCCGCATCCGGCCTCGCCATGGCCGGGCTGGCGGATTTCGACCTCGCCACCGGCACCCTCGATATCCGGCCCTTCAATCTCTACGCCCTGACCGGCGCGACTGGTGGCGTGGTGTCTTCGCTTCTGGCATCCGTGGCGCTCCTGCGCGGCTGGGGGCGGAAGTGAAGTCCCTCTCACCCGCATTTCAGGCCCATCTCGACGAAGGCACGACGACGCTCGCCTGGTGCTGGCGGATCGTGCGCGCGGACGGCACAACCTTCGGCTTCACCGACCATGACCGGACGCTCGCCTTCGACGGCACTGACTTCGAGCCCGAGAGCGGGTTGACGGCATCGGAGGTCCGCTCCGGATCAGATCTCTCCGTCGACGCGCAGGACGCCGAGGGCGTGCTGACCTCCGACCGGATCACCGAGACCGACATCCTCGACGGTCGCTGGGACCATGCCGAGGTCGAGGTCTGGCGGGTGAACTGGAACGATCCGGCGCAGCGTGTGCTGATGCGCCGCGGGGCGATCGGCCAGATCCGGCGGGGACGGCTTGCCTTCGTGGCGGAGGTCCGTTCGCTCGCGCATGTCCTTGGACAGACGGTCGGGCGGACGTTTCAGGCCACTTGCGACGCGGCGCTCGGTGACGGACGTTGCGGTGTCGATCTGAACGCATCGGCCTTCAGGGGAACGGGCGTCGTCATCGACCTCCTGCGTGACCGGACGTTCACGGCTTCCGGCCTCGGCGGCTTTGCCGCGGGCTGGTTCACCTTCGGCACGGTCGAATGGACCAGCGGCGCCAATGCCGGGCGGCGGGCAGAGATCATCGCGCATGACCTGACCGATGGCATCGCCGTGCTGACGCTGCTCGAAGCGCCGGTGCGGTCCATCGCCGGGGGTGATGGTTTCGTCGTCCGCGCGGGCTGCGACAAGCGCATGGAGACCTGTGGCGTGAAGTTCGCCAATGTCGCCAACTTCCGGGGCTTTCCGCATATCCCCGGTCAGGATGCCATTCTCCGTTACGCGACGAAGGACGGCGGGCACGACGGGAGCGTGCTGTGACGAGCCTACCGAAAGAACGCGCTCCGCGCGGGGCCGAGCCGAACAGGGTGATCGCGGCGGCGCGATCCTGGCTCGGCACGCCCTACCACGATCAGGCAAGTCTGCGCGGTGTGGGCTGCGACTGCCTCGGCCTCGCCCGCGGGCTCTGGCGCGAGCTCGTCGGCCCCGAGCCGTTCCCCATCCCACCCTATAGCCGCGATTGGGGCGAGACCGGCCCGCGCGAGGTTCTGGCCGAAGGCGCGCGGCGCATGATGATCGAAGTGGAACCCGCGGCGACCGAACCCGGCGCGCTGGTCCTCTTCCGGATGAAGCCCCGCGCCATCGCCAAGCATGTCGGGATCCTCACCGGGCCCGGCACCTTTCTCCACGCCTACGAGCGGCTCGGCGTGATCGAGGAGCCGCTCACCTCTGTCTGGCGGCGGCGCATCGCCTTCGCCTTCCTGTTCCCGCAACGCTGAGCATCCACCATGGCCACCCTCGTTCTCGGCGTCGCAGGCGCCGCCATCGGCGGCAGCATCGGCGGCGCGATCCTCGGTGTCAGCGCCGCCACCATCGGCGGTTTCATCGGCTCCAGCATCGGTTCGGTCGTCGACAGCTGGATCATCTCGTCACTCGCGCCCACCCAGCGTATCGAGGGCGCGCGTCTCGACACGCTGCGCATCACCTCCTCGACGGAGGGCGCCGTCATCCCGCGCCTCTATGGCCGGATGCGGATCGGCGGGAACATCGTCTGGGCGACCGATTTCCGCGAGGAGACCAGGACCACCACGCAGGGCGGCGGCAAGGGTGGCGGTGGCGGCAAGGTCAGGACGACGGAATATCTCTACTATGCGAGCTTCGCGGTCGCGCTCTGCGAAGGGCCGATCACCGGCATCGGCCGTATCTGGGCCGACGGCAAGCCGATGGACCTGACTGGCGTCACCTGGCGCTGGTATCCCGGCGACGAGGCGCAGACCGCCGATCCCTTCATCGCGGCGAAGATGGGCGCGGTGAACACGCCCGCCTATCGCGGCGCCGCCTATGTCGTCTTCGAGGAACTGCCGCTCTCCAGCTACGGCAACCGTCTGCCGCAGCTTTCCTTCGAGCTGTTCCGGCCACTCGCCGATCCCGACACCGCCGAAGGACTGACCCGCGCCGTCACCATGATCCCGGCATCGGGTGAGTTCACCTACGCGACGCAGGCCATCCGCAAATCCGCAGGCGGCGTGACACAGCCCGAGAACCTGAACGCGCTACCGGATGCCACCGACATCGTGGTGGCGCTCGACCGGCTGCAGGCGATGGTCCCGGCGGTCGAGAGCGTGAGCCTCGTCGTCGCCTGGTTCGGCGACGATCTGCGTGCGGGGTCCTGCAAGGTGCGGCCGGGTGTCGAGGTGTCCGCCAAGTCGACCACGCCTCTGTCCTGGTCGGTCAATGGCGTCAGCCGCGCCAATGCCTTCCTCGTCAGTCGCGACGATCAGGATCGGCCGGTCTATGGCGGCACACCGTCCGACTTCGCCGTCGTGCAGGCGATCCAGGAGATGAAGGCGCGCGGGCTGCGCGTCACCTTCTATCCCTTCATCCTGATGGATGTGCCGCCCGGCAACACGCTGCCGAACCCGTATTCCGACAACGCCACCGAGACCGGCCAGCCCGCATTCCCCTGGCGGGGTCGGATCACCTGTTCGCCCGCTGCGGGCTATGCGGGATCGGTCGACGAGACCGCGACGGCAGCCGCGCAGGTTTCGGCGCTTTTCGGCACAGCCACGCCAGCTAACTTCAGCGTCTCGGGCCAGTCGGTTATCTGGACCGGCCCATCGGGCGACTGGGGCCTGCGGCGGATGGTGCTGCACTATGCCTATCTCTGCGCGGCTGCAGGCGGGGTCGACGCCTTCCTGATCGGCACCGAGATGCCGGGGCTGACAACGATCCGCTCGGGCGCATCCACCTATCCGGCCGTGCAGGCCTATCGGGATCTGGCAGCCGATGTCCGGGCCATCCTCGGGGCTGGCACGAAGATCGGCTACGCCGCGGACTGGTCGGAGTATTTCGGGCACCAGCCGGGCGACGACAGCGGCGACGTGTTCTTCCACCTCGATCCACTCTGGGCCGATCCGGAGATCGATTTCATCGGCATCGACAACTATATGCCGCTGTCGGACTGGCGGGACGGGTTCGAGCATGCCGACGCTGCCGCAGGCTGGCCTGCGATCTATGACCGGGCCTATCTGCAGGCGAACATCGCGGGCGGCGAAGGCTTCGACTGGTTCTACGCCAGCGCCGCCGATCGGTCGGCGCAGGTCCGCACGCCGATCACCGATGGCGCCCACGCCAAGCCGTGGGTCTTCCGCTACAAGGACCTTCGCGCCTGGTGGTCGAACCCGCATTACAACCGCCCGGGCGGGGTGGAGAGCGCGACGTCGACGCCATGGGCGCCGCAGTCGAAGCCGATCCGGTTCACCGAACTCGGCTGCCCGGCCATCGACCGGGGCACCAACCAGCCGAACGTCTTCTTCGATCCGAAGTCCTCCGAAAGCTTCACGCCGTATTTCTCGCGGGGCTGGCGCGACGATGCGATCCAGCGCGCCTATCTCGAGGCGAGCTATCTCTGGTGGGGCGAGGCCGCCAACAACCCGGTCTCCGCCATCTATGGCGGCCGGATGGTCCATGTCCCGGAATGCGCTGCCTGGACCTGGGACGCACGCCCCTATCCGTTCTTCCCGGAACTGACCGACGTCTGGACCGATGGTCCGAACTGGCGGCTCGGGCACTGGCTGACCGGCCGCCTCGGGGCGGTCTCGCTGGCGGCCCTCGTGCGGCACCTCTGCCTGCACGCGGGGATGCCCGAGGACCGGATCGATGTCACCGGGCTCTGGGGCGCGGTCGAGGGATACGCGATCGGCGCGCTGGAAAGTCCGCGCGCCTCGATCACCACACTGTCGCGGCATTTCGGCTTCGACGCGGTGGAGACCGAGGGTGTGATCCGCTTCATGATGCGCGGCCGGGCGTCCATCATCACCATCGCGCCCGAGGATCTGGTTTCCACCCGCGAGGGTGACGTGCTGGAACTGACGCGGGGCCAGGAGACCGAACTGCCGCAGGCCCTGAAGTGGCAGCTGGCCCGCGCCGACGAGGACTACGACGCCGCGCTCGTCGAGGCGCGGCGCATCACCGTCGACACGGCGCGGATCACATCGGAGAGTTTCCCGATGGCGGTTCCGCCGGAAGAGGCGGAACGCCGCTGCCGCCGCGCGCTGCTCGAAGCCTGGACCGGCCGCGAGAGCGCGGCCTTCCGCCTTCCGCCCTCGCGGCTGGCGCTCGATCCCGCCGACGTGGTCCGGCTCGCACATGACGGGCGGGAGATCGAGTTCCGTCTCGTCTCGGTTGCGGATGCCGAAGCGCGCGGAGTGGAGGCAATCCGCCAGGACCGCGCGACCTACGATCTGCCGCCCGGCGATCCGCGTGCGGCTTCACTGACGCGCCCGGTCGTGTTCGGAGCCCCTGACGCGACATTGATGGACCTGCCGCAACTGACCGAGGATCAGCCGGCGCATCGTCCCTTCGTCGCAGCCCATGCCGTTCCATGGCCCGGGGAGATGGCGGTGTTCCGCAGCGGCTCGTCCGATGGCTTCGAGCTGCTGACCACCTTCGGCGGTCGGGCGCGGATCGGCGTCCTGGTTTCGGATTTCTGGTCGGGGCCGACCTCACGCTTCGATCTCGGCAACGTGCTGGTGATCGATCTGCTTTCGGGCACGCTGGAGAGCGTCACGGATCTGGCGCTGTTCGGCGGCGGCAATGCACTCGCCGTCGAGAGCGCACCAGGCATCTGGGAAATCGTGCAGGCGGGGGCGGCCGAACTGATCGCACCGGGGCGCTATCGTCTGACCCGGCTCCTGCGCGGCCAGCGCGGTACGGAAGGCGCCATGGGCAATCCGGTCCCAGCCGGGGCGCGGGTCGTGGTGCTGGACGAGAGCATTGCCTCGCTGCCGATCGCCGAGGCCGATCTCGGGCTTCCCTGGAACTGGCGCATCGGCCCGGCAAGCCGTCCGGCCAGCGACGAGACCTATCTTGCCACCACCTTCACGCCCGAGGGCGTGGGGCTCCGGCCGTTCTCGGTCGCTCATGTCGAGCAGCCATGGCGAAAGCCACGCACACCGGGTGATCTGACGATCCGCTGGACCCGCCGTTCGCGATCCCTCTCGGCCGACAATTGGGGCACCGGCGAGGTACCGCTCGCCGAGGAGGTCGAAGCCTACGAGGTCGAGATCCTCGATGGCCCGGCCGTCAAGCGAACCTTGGCCGCCGCCAGCACCAGCGTGGTCTACACCACCGCCCAGCAGTCCGCCGACTGGGGCGCACCGCTCGGGTCTGGCGACACGCTGACCGTCCGCATCTTCCAGCTCTCCGCCCTGATCGGGCGGGGCATGCCCAAGACCGTCACACTGACATTCTGAGAACGCCCATGTCCGATGCCACCACCCATCTGCTCCTGCCCTACATCCTGGCGGCGCAGGCACAGAAGCATGTCACCCACAACGAGGCGCTGCGGCTGCTCGACGGACTCGTCCAGCTCTCCGTCCTCGATCGGGATCTGACGGCGCCGCCCGGCAGCCCCGCCGACGGTGACCGCTACATCGTGGCGTCAGGCGCAACCGGGGCCTGGACAGGGTGGGATTTGAACGTCGCGCTCTGGACCGACGGCACCTGGCTTCGCCTTCCGCCGCGGACCGGCTGGCGGGCATGGGTGGAGGACGAGGGGTTGCTGCTGGTCTATGAAGGCTCCGTCTGGATCGTCACGACGCCCGTCGAGCTACAGAACATGGTGCTGCTCGGTCTCGGAACGACCGCCGATGCGGCCAATCCGTTCTCGGCGAAGCTCAATGCCGCGCTCTGGACCGGCAGGACCGTCGCCGAAGGAGGCACCGGCGATCTCTTCTATACCATGAACAAGGAAGCCGCCGGTCGCGACCTCGGGCTCACCTTCCAGACCGCCTATGTCACCAAGGCGCTGATGGGCCTCTTCGGTTCGGACAGGTTCCGGCTGGCGGTCTCCGCCGACGGCAGCGCCTTCTTCGACGGGCTGATCGTCGACAACGCCACCGGCATCGTCGACCAGCCCCGGCTGCCGCGCTTCAAGGGCTATACCAACTACGACAACTATGTTGCCGTCGACACCTGGACAAAGATCGCCATCAACAACACCGACTACAACGACCAGAGCGCCTTCGACGCAGGCAACAACCGTTTCGTCGCTCCGGTCGCCGGCACCTACCTCCTCGGCGCCACGCTGCTCTACAAGGTCAATTCCAGCACCACGGCGCGCATGCGCGGGCGACTCGTGCTGAACGGCTCGGCCGAAATCCGTGGGTCATTCGGCGAGATATCCGGGGCGCACGCTTCCGAGGCGACGGCGCTCTGGCTGCAGACCATGGTGTCGCTCGCACAAGGCGACACGGTCGAGCTGCAGGGCACCTTTCGTGTGGCCGACGGGTATTTCGCCGCCAATCACACGTCCTTCTGGGGCTGCAAGGTCGGGTGAGCGGCGGAAGCCATGCGGGATCAGGCTCGTTCATACCGACAGTGATATATTCCCCTGCTAAATCTTACGAATGACCTTCGTCTCGATTAGAGCATGTAGATGTGCACGGAGACCCGTCGGAACGTGCCCACCACGGATCATGACGCCAGCTTCCATGTTCTTTTCGAGCGCGTGTCCCGTCAGATTTGCGCTGGTCAGAAATGCTGTATGCCCGTCGGCAACTGCCACTTTCGCGTGCACCCTTCCTTCCGTGAATGGTGCCGGTCGGTCGGTCCAAACATACAAGTTCGCCGAAGGCACACAGCGTCGCATCGTGGCGATAGCATCAACAGACAGGCTGCCACCATGACTCGTGGACGTCTCCAGAAGAATGCGGATGTCGATGCCGCGAGCGGCAGCAGCGTTCAATGCGTCGACGACCGAGGAGACGTCATACGCAACGAAGCTGACTAGGAAGAGGTCATTTTGGGAGTGGCCGATAAGGTCCAAGAGCACCTGCGCTGTGCGACGGGTGGCGACGAAGGGGGTCGTCGGACCAGTCCAAACGAGTTCGACACTGCTTTCCTGCTGTACCCGTTGCCGGGCGAATGCCGCACCGACCAAGATACCAGCTACTATGTCTCCCGAGATCCCCGTCTGCTTCCATGTGGCGATAAGGCGATCGAGCGCGGCACGAGCAATCGGTGTGGTAACAATCTGATTCAGGCTTCCATCTCTCTCGGCTGCCCCTGAGCCGCGAATCCGATCAGCGAGTGCTTCGATCCTCGACGGAGGCAACAGGACTACGAGGTCCATGGCTGCGATCAGCATTGCCTCCATCAGATCGTCTCGAAAAATGCTGCATCGGGGTTTTCGAGAGTGGGGACCACCAGCGAACGATCGAGGTGGCGATTCCCGCGCTCACAGGAAGTTTCCGAGACGAATGAACATGCGTGACACGCAGCGCCGTGAAGCGACTGATCCTTACTGGGATCGTGTTCCGCGCAGAGGGGATCGGAAGCACAGACGTGCGCGCGATCCAGCGCCTGACGAAGAAGTCGGCCGAGATTTTCAGGCTTCCCGAGTTCTACGAGTCCTCCAAGGGTCCCATCGGAATCAGCTGCGGCCGTGTAAATGAGAAATCCGGCTTGATCTCTGCCGTCCTCGACATCTGCATATATTCGCTCGCGAATGCTCGCGGCGTTATAGCCACACTCCAAGGCCAGTTCCCGGATCAGCATATGCGCGAGGGTGTGCAGCATGACGTAGCGAACCCCCGGATAACCTTGGTTCGGGTCGAGGTTCCGTTTGTGGCGCCATCCGCGGTGCCCCTGCCGTAGCCGTGCGTCGAGGGCTTTTACGGGCTCCTTGCCCGCCCAGGCCTTCAAGGAATCTGCATCGAAGCGGATGAAAATGCCTTCCCCGTGAACTTGGGTGGCCGGCACCCAATTCGGCGCGGCACGTGCGAGTGGAGCCCGTGGAGCTGCGTCGTCCCCTGTGCCCTCATCCGGGGATTCGACCCTCGTAAATCCCAGAAGGGCATTCACCTCGCGCAGGCGTTCCAGCAATAGCACTCGTGTGATCGACGAACCAAAATCCGACGGGACGTCGACCTTTTTGCTCATGAAATGCGGATAGTCGGTGGGCGGGTTCTCGGCCGTAAGCACATCCCATTCAGGCCCTTTAAGGTCATTCTGTTCGATCGCTTGTCCGCCATTGCGATGGGTTTCTATTGCGGACCAGATCTGCTCATCGGTGAACTGCTCGATGCCGGGCAGCTGCGCAGTCTTCTTGAGGGTCTTGACGACGAAGGCTACTTCGGCAGCGGAACCAACGTCTTCGAAGAACGTCCAGCCATCGGCGACTAGCTGGGCCAGAGGACTTCCTATTTGCGGAATTGCGAGAACAGAGAGCGTGACCGGAAACCAGCCGTTGGTTGCGCCGAGGAGGATTGCGCGGGGTTCCTCGGTGCAGTCGTCTTCGAACCGATCCACATGCGGATGTCGCCCACGGCAGCCGGGAAGATTGTCTCGACCCGCCTGACCGAAGGCCTGTGCCATGTTCTTCGATGCGCCGCAGCCGTCGCACTTGACCCACAGATTCTCGGTTTGAAGCGATGCTCCGCTCTCGAAGAATCTCAGCGTCGCTCGGCATGTGCTTGGTCCGCCGTGAACGAACCAGTGCCAAGCGAAGTCATCCAGATGGCCGGCCCGACATGCCATGAGGAAGCGCGCCGGAACAGCATCGGCATCTCTGGCTCTTTGATCGTTGTTCGACCCTCTACACCCCTCATGAACGAAGCGCGTCAATTCCGGGCGGTATCTGTTCTCTTTCAGCTTGAACAAGCCGGCGTCATAGGGTGACAGCAAGCCACATTTGACGCAGCGCAGCCATCTCGGGAAGGGTTTGACAGGTACCCCGATCAGCGCTGCGGCAGAAAACGGATCAACGATGTCCCTTTCGCCGATAGGCGGCATGCGCAATGATTCAACCTGGGGACCGAGCACGCTACGAACGTTGGCAAGCAATCGTGCCTCTTGTATCGGCTGACACCTGTCTTTCTCCCAGCGATCGATCCCCATGGTGACGACCGACATGTTCGGAAGATCGATCAAGGCTCCGGGACCGTAGGTCCAAAGCAACTGGCTCGGTCGAATTTCTCCTACGGGTGTCTTGCTCATTGTTGATCCTCCTCGGGCTGCATCACCCGCGGCCGCCACGTCGGATCACTTGTCGATCGGTCGTCCTCCATCACGAGCCTTACACCGGGCTCGACTTCGCGCATCGACATCGGGACGGTCCAGTCGGTCCAAGGCTTGATGCCCGGCGCCGAGAGCAGCGGATAGGCGGTGGGGCCTGCGCCATGCTTCTGGTAGACGAGCGTGCGGCCTCCGACGCCCGCTTCACTGGCCCATTCGTCGGCTCGACTCTTCATCTCGGCTTCGGTCAAAGCCTTCTTCCCCGAGTCTTCCGTTACCTCCCAGGTACGAGCTGCGATGGCGCCTATCGTTTCCAGCATCTCTTTGCGACTCGGACTATTCATGGCGCCAGCCCCGTCATTCGCCGCGAAGGAATCAAAGGTGTGGCGCATGATCGAAAGCATCGCCCCGGTGAGTCCTCGATCCAGCGCTCGTGGTGAGAATGGGGTGACGGATTGAGCTTCGACATGCTGGTAGAACGTCGCGTGGTAATGCTCGAAGGTCTCGTAGTGCGACAGGTCGCGCGGCCGGGCCCAAGTCAGAACGGTCGCCACTAGTCCCGGAGGCGTCCGGCCTACGCGGCTGGTCGCCTGGATGTACTCGGCCGTTCCCTTGGGCTGACCGTTGACGACCATAACCCCGAGACGATTCACGTCGACACCGACGGACAACATGTTGGTCGCGAGGACGGCATCGATCGGTCGGGCCTCTCCTGGTTTCCGGTTGGTCACCCATTTTCCCTGTACCGGATCGAAAGCCCCTTCGAACGGGACCTCGAGCTGATCGAGGTAGCGGGGAATGTCCTGACTGGAGACGCGCGACGTCAATTCGCTGACCTCGTCGACGCGTCGCTGGGAGAGCCCCGGCCTGTCCACCAAGCTCATATTGACGCGGAAGGAACGTGTCTGGACATCGTCTTCTGCCAGCCGCTTCATGCCACCGAGTTCTCGCAGCGAGTTGAAGTAGCCGACGAGCGTCATGTAGGGGTCGGCCACCGGGCCGAACCGATCGAACAGTGCCTGCGCGGCCGTCAGGAAAGCCGTATAAGTCCTGATCAGGACCGCAGGGCGCGAACTTCCCGGTGCGCAGACGCCCATGTAGCGCCGCCCGGGTTTCTCGCTGATCGGTCTCTGAACCGAGAAGAAGTTGTCCTCGACATCCAGCCCCGAGGGCGGGAACACCGATATTCGCCGCATGAAGACGTTGCGCACTTGATCATCGGCTCGCCGGACGGTCGCGGTCGAGGCAACCACCTTGGGACGAACTTTCATATCGCCCAGAACCCAGCTGCTCAGTTCATCGACGGCCGTCTCGTAAAGACCGACCATCGTACCCAACGGGCCGCTGATGAGATGGAATTCGTCCTGAATGATCAGGTCCGGCGGTCTGATGGCGCGAACTGGCCTCACGCTGGCGGCCGGATATGCGCCCCTCGCTCGGTGCCCAGTGCCGCAGTCATGGCTCGGCCAGAGCAGGCCATGGCGTCCGCATTCCTGATCGATACGGCCGAACAGAGTCCGTACCTGAGGGCGCCAGGCCATCATCGCGAACTTGTCGACGGTTGCGATCATCATCGTCGGTGGACGGTGATAGATTTCCTCGTCGACGACCTTCACGGGAAGCCCCGGATGGGGCTGTCCGCTGGATTTCGCCTTCGAGAAATCGCAGCTACCCAGCCTGTCACCGCAGTGGATCAGTGTCCTGCCGGCGATCCTGTCGACCTCGATGTCACGACCACCGGAGATCTCCGATCCGCACCAAGGGCAGCTGGTCAGCTGTGCGGGCGAAGCGATGCCCGCTTTGTTGCGGTCATTGTTGCGGATGGCCTCCACAGCCTGGTGAGACGCATCGGTGGTCCCAGGTGTCACGCGATTTCCGACCCAAAGGCCGAGCGTGAACGGCTCCGTGCCCCACGTCTTGTCGTCCGCACGGCGGATGACTTCCATCGCGCAAAGCAGCGTCGTTGCCCTCTGGAACTGCTGCAGTGTCAGCAGTCGCAGCGTGTAGCGCATGATGACGGCGAGACCGCGGGAAGCGTCGAGGCCGCCCAGATCATTCTTGAGGCGGCGCATGGCCATGGCGAACGCCGCCACACCGAGATAGGCCTCGGTCTTGCCGCCGCCGGTCGGGAACCAGAGCAGGTCGGCGAACGCCTCGACCGGCTGCGTCCTGTCCGGATGAGCCGGATCGGCGAGCGACGGGATCGATAGCAGCAAGAATGCAAGCTGGAACGGCCGCCACGACCTGTTCTTCGGCACGTCCAACGTGGCCACATCCACGGTCTCGTTTCGCCTGCGCTTCAGAGCGTAGATGCTTCGGACACGCTGCATCGCCATGGACCGATTGGCGAAGCGAAACGCCTCCAGCGCTTTCGGATCCGCAAAGAGTGTGGCCATGCCGTCCCGAAGGCGGCGCAGGATCTCCTCGCAGCGTTCTATGACATCCTTTCCCGGATCATCGAAACCGGTGATCTCGGACCCCAGCCGCGCTTTCTGCTCGTCGATCCAAACGGCGTAGTCGTCGACGAGGCACGAGAGGGCATCGCGCAACGCGTCCGGCACCATCTCGGCCAGACGTGTCATATCCAGCCAGCCCTCGTCGACCATGCGCCGCATGGCTGGGCGGTCCCTGGGGTCGAGGCCGGGCGTTTCGGTGACGGCGACTTCGTAGCGCGGGATGATCTCGGTTCTGACGCGGTGGGCCTTCGTCGGATCCTCGGGCGTCGTATCGGCGTGCACGGATACGCCATGCCCGACGGCAAATTCCAGCCGATTGCGATAGATGAGTGCGAGCCGATCGCGCTCCGCGTCATCGACCACGACGTCGTTGGACGGTCGACGCCGAAACACAGCCCTGTCGCTCTGTCCCTCGGAGGCCTCCACGCTGATCTCCGGTTGGAACAGCCAGGCGCGGTCCTTGTTGTCGTTGGGCTCCAGCTGGCCGTTCACCAGGAACAGGGTGACGAGCCGCTCCCCCTTGTTGTTCGTCCGAACCGTACCCTGCAAGCGGACATCCGGCTGATCCGGATCAGGTGTTGATGGTTTGATCTGACCGTCGACGAGCGGCAATCGGACCACGCCACCGCAAGGGATTCGTTGCCAGACTCTGACTTTCACCTCTTCTTCACGACCGGTTTCGCGGTTCTTACGGGTCTTTACGATGTCATGCTCATCGTTGGGGACACGTTCGTAACGCCCCCATCGTGCATCGACGGCCAATGTCTCGACATCGGGCGCCACGCAGAAGGTGAGGCCCATGCTCGAAGGCACCAGCGACTGATTATTCGTCGTGTCGATCTCATCGAGCGCGTCATCTTCCGGCTCCACGCGGCCCGATACGCTCGCGAACTCCGCGCCGGGCTCGTGCAGCGGCGCCGTTCGCTCATCCTCGAGGTCGCCGCTCTCGTCGGCGGCCGAAGCCGGCTCCACCTGGGGCGCATGGTCGTCGTCCGGCCGACGCGGCGCCAACTTGCCGACGAGGTACCGGTCACGAACGCTCATGTCCTTGATCAGTTCGTGCGGCCCGCCGGCCGGGCCGAGCAGATCGTCACGCACGGCCAGCTCAAGAAGCTCGCGGACATAGACGATATCGTCGATCAGCGGCACCGCCCCCGGATCAGCGATGCCGAGGAGCGGCAGGACACGCAAGAAATCGTCCCATGGCAGCCGCGCGGCAGGTCCGGTCGGCACGGTTAGCCCAAGGTCGACGAGCGGGATCGACGGAGTCACAGGGTGCCAGTGGTCGAAATGGATCGTGGAGCCGCCAAGATCCGAGCGGATACGGAGGATACGGCCGATGCCGGAGACACCGCCATCATCGTTTAGAACGACGACCCAGTGGCCTTCTTCGATCGCGCTTTGACTCGCCGTTCTGCCTTTGACGCGCACGGAATAGCGAGGCGAGTTGGATACTCGCTTGACGATCCAGACGCTGACTAATGGCTCGGTAATCGTGGTCAAATTGGCCATGGTCAATCGCCCCCCTCGATGTTTGTTGGAAGGATGTCTTCAAGGTCGAAAGTCAGTTCGGGCGCAGAAGTCGCGCGTGGTCTCCGCCCACGCGCTTTGCCGGAGGCAGACGTCCCGTCGTGAAGGCCCTGATCGACCTCTTCTTGGTACCGCTGTCTATTCAGCTCGGCCAAGCGATGCAGAACGTCGACGCGAGCCTCCTCCGAAATCGTGAACCGGACCCGATCATTCTCGGGTAGATATGGCACCTCATGGAAGCCATGACCCAGTTTTAGGTCGCCCCAGCCATAAGAATTGGCGACGGCATCATCTATCTGGCGATGTAAGTCGCGAAGCGCCACGATATTCGGATCAATTTCCGAAGCGTTATGGAGCTTATTGTATAGACGCGTTATGCCAACCCCATCCTGCGACATCGTCAAGTTTCTTGCTTTCGCCAGGCGATCTCCAAGCTCAAAAAGCTGATTTCTAACAATACTTGGGAAAACAAATGTCTCGAATGCTGACGTAGTAATATACTTAAGCCTAGTTTCAAGCGTAGAAGATTGCTTTCTGGCCCAGCACTCGTGGAGAGATGAGTTCAGAATGCAAAACATGTCACGTGAATCGCTAGCGATCACCTTGAGCATGTGCGAAAGAACGATCGAATTAGAAACAAGGGAAAATACACAGTATTTTGTAGTTTCTGGTATTGCGATCACCTGATCAAGCGGCGCCTTGGCCGGATCCCATTCTTCGGGGTGACGCTCAAAGGCATGGCCTCGGCCAAGTTTGTGATAAAGACCAGGGCGCTTCTCGCCATACTGCCACCAGCGCTGTGGTAGCGGATTCCTCAGTGCATATTGACCATTTGATTTTCGTCTTTGTCTTTCTGGCTTGACCCGCTCTTCCACTATTCTCCATGGCCCTTCGTACGCCCGCGCCCTCTCTTCCGGCCAGTCCCAAAAGTTGATTGCCCAACGAGTTGGCTGTTGGTCTGCCTCTGAGTTGAGGTCTTGGCCGTTCATATATGGGAACAACACATCGGCATTACGTGGATCTAACGCGATCAAGTCGCTTGCTTCCTCCGGAGTGATGACGAACCCCATCCCAAGAACGATAGAGCCCTGAAAAGCGGTATTTTCATTGGACTTCAGCCGTTGAGGACTCCACTCCTCATGGTCTGAAAGGAAAGCGGAGATATAGGATACCGGTTGTCCAAGCAGTGTCCGCTGCCCGTTCCAATTTCCCTTCTGCACATGAACACGGCTGGTGGCTACGGCCGCCGTTCCCGGCCACGGTTCGTTTGGATACGCAGTACGAATGACCGCCCCGGCCAAGATCATCGCTTCCAACCCAACAAATCTCGTGTCCCCCTCCGAGATCGTATTGACTGCAAGCAAGCCGAAGCCGCCGCCGTTGCGTAGCAACATGAATGAACGCAGAAAGAAGTAAGAAACGAGGTCAGCTGATCCGCGCCGACCTTCTGCAATTTGACCCACGAGCCAATTTCGGAAGGCCGTACCCATTGCTCCGGTGATCCGCTGCCCGCCGAGGAATGGGGGATTCCCCACGATGGCATTGAATCCTTTCTCACGGAGAAACACTTCTGGAAATTCTAATGGCCAGTGGAAAGGTCTTCGTGCTGCTCCGTCCGGCGAATCTTTGGCCAAATCACTCGACGCATCGCGCCGGAGCCTACCCTTTGCTGGGTTGTCACCGCTGGCGGCGGCATCGGCAAATGCAGCTATTGTCTCGATCCGAGTATTCCGCTCCCCTGCGCGCTCTTCAGCGAGGACGATGCCAACGAATGCATCTGCGATGATCGCAGGCAGTTCCAGCTCGCCTCGCGACTGCGCATCAAGCGCTGCCATCGCCTCGACATCGTGGATGTCGCGAATGGGGATGTCCCGCAGCCGGGCACGCAACTCAAGCGCCTTGTCGACGGCCGACCGAATGGTCCGACCGAACAGCCGAAGCTGAGCCTGGCCCTTCGGATTCACGTTGAGCTCGACGAGTTGGTCGAGATCATGAATCCCCAGTAGGCTGTCACCGCTGCGAAGGTTGTGGTCGAGGAAGCCGAAAGGCCGCCCTTTGGACATGGTCGTCAACCAGAGCGAGAGCTTCGCCAACTCGACGGCAAGCGGGTTCCGGTCCACGCCGTAGAGGCAGCGCTCGGCGACGAGACGCCGCGCGAGGATCGCGCGTTCTTCGACGTCCTGTGACAAGGGCTCGAACCCTTCGTTATCGCCTTCGCCAAGGATGCGGCCTTCGCTATCGATCTTCTTCCCATTCGCTTCGATAACCGACCAGGCCTCGACCAGCCGGTCGGAAAGCCAGCGGCACGCCTGAACGAGGAAAGCGCCCGATCCCATGGCGGGATCGCAGACTTTCAGGTCGAGCAGCTCCTTGGCGCTCTTCAGCTCCCATTCCTCTGGCGCCACGCCCTCGGCCGGGCCGCGATAGGCGACTGCGGTGAGCGTCTCCTCCACGATCTTCTCAGTCAGGCTCTTCGGCGTGTAGTGCGTCCCGCTCTCACGCCGGTCGGCGCCGAGGACGACGACGAAGGCACCGGAATGATGGACGAGCGGATAGCCCCACGGATCGGTCCGCAAGAGGGGTGCAAAGGGGAGAAGGCGGTCGCGCAGGCCAATGTCACCACGGCAGACGGTGAGCAGGCGCGTGGCGAGACGATCGTCGGCCCCCCGCTCAAGGGCATTTCGGATGGCGGACTCAGAGCGTTCGCTCCGTTCCTTCAGCAGCTCCGCAACCCTCGCCATTCCGTCGAGGCGCGCGGACTCCATCTCGCCGAGCGTCGCGCGCGGGCTCTTCGCCTTCGCACCGCTGTCGAGTTCCAGCGTCACATCCTCGACGCGCTTCACCGTGCGTTCGAGGAGACCCTCGTAGACATGGCCGATCTGCTCGACGTCCAGCGCACGATAGGACAGCGTGCGGCCTTCGAAGGTCTGGATCGCCTCCAGCAGGAGCAGAACGGTGCGGTCGTCGATCGGCAGAGGCTCCGCGGAGTCGGTGCGCCAATTCGTTCCCTTCTTGCGCCCCTCAAGGAAGGGATAGCGGTCGGGATCGAACAGCGAACCGCCGAGGGCCGGAAGGCGGAGAGTCGGGTGATCGATGCCGCCATAGACGCCACGAAACAATGCGAGCAGACGAGACCATGCCGACCGGCGGCGCTCAAGGATCTCTTCGGAATCCGCGCGCAGCTGCATCCGCAGGCTGGAGATTGCATAGAAGGAGTCGTAGCGAGGATCGCCGAGCAGCAGTAATGCGCGCTCTTCGGCAGCCAGCAGGAAGACGAGCCGCATCATGACCGTCAGACCGGCCTCGTAGAGCTCGCGGGGATCGACGTCGCGCAGTAGCTCGCGATTGCGGTCCTGATCAGCACGATCCAGAGCCTGAACGAGCACTTCGACGGCCCGCCGGACCTGTTCGCCCAGCGCCTCGGTCACATCGTCCTGGTGCTTGAGGGACCGTTCAAAGAGTGCAGGCAGCTTTCCCTCGTCGGGTCCGAAGAAGCGACGGACGCCCAGAAGGCTGACGAAGGCACGCAATGTCTCCGGTTCTTGTCCCCAGAGACGTGCATACCAGCTGGCGAAACCCGCCACGGCCCCGACGGGCGCATGGACGAGCATCCAGCGCTCACCATTGGTGACGATGCCGATGGCGCATCCCGTCGCACGGAGCAGGGCAACCATCCGATCGGCCGGCGTGATGGCAAGGCCGTGGAAACGGTGAGTCGCATCGAGATCGGTGTCGGGATCGTAGACGTGAATGAGCAGGAGCGGTTCGTCGCCATTCGTCGGATTCACCACCGCCAGATCGGGCGCGACCGTAACCCCATGCTCTGGCAGTGCGACCGTCAGGCGCTCGGGCAAAGCCCCGATGCGACGCAACACCGCGTCATCCATCTCCAGGGCCGTGGTCAGTACGTCGTCGATCCATGCCGCGTGCAGGGAAGGCAAGTCGAGGTCGTCCATGTCGACGGCATCGCGCCATTCCTCATATGTTCGACGCAATCGCTGGGGGCGGCCGGAAGGAAGAGCTTCGAGACCTTGGGGAAAGACTTCCTTCAGTACGGGCACCGCCAGGAAGGGGCCCGATACTTCGATGAGATTCAGCCATTCGTGATCGGTGCTCATCCGCGCTTCTCCGTCACGAGGGCGTTCGGCACCAACAGGAGGACGGCCACCGGGAAGGTGTGCTCGATGGCGTTGGAGTGCCGTTCTTCGATCGCCAGCAGTTCCTGTTCTCGTTCCTTCGGGATTCGGGCCAGGCGTGCCTCGAGGGCTGCCCGGTCGCGCTTTAGCTGAGTGCGCTCGTCTTCGGAGAACAGGGAAAGCTGTACGGGCTGCTGTTCTGCCGCGATTTCATTCTTCAGCGCATGCTCGAGGTCGTCCAGAACTTGACGAATGTCATCGGCTTCCTTCCGTTTCCGGTTCTCGATGGTGTTCACGAGAAAGCGCAGTCGGTCCTTCGAGCGAGCTTCGACGGCGGCCAGAATGGCATCGCGCTGTTTGTCGAAGCGGGTCCGCAAAGCATCGAACGTCGGATCCGCAAGCGCCGCTGGGAGAGATTCCTCCAGCCAGCGCCGAACCTCGGTAACCCGTTCCTCCCGCCGAAAGCCAGAGTCGCGCAGATATCCCCCTGCTTCCGTGAGCTCCTCGTGCAGGCGGTGATGGTTCCCGCCGGTCACGACGAGCCGGGACATCACGACCACGGCCGGTCCCTCGATACGACCATCCGGGAGCGAGCGCACGGTGACTCGGTGCAGTTTCTTCACGTCATCGCGCGCCCATATCTCCGCACGCAGGAGACGAAGACTCATTTGGACCAGACGGTGGTTCAGGTGGACGAGAACCACGTCGTCTCGTCCCCTCGCGACATCGTGGTCGAAGGTGATGGGCCGAATCTTCTGATTATAAGGGTGTTCTAGCCCCTCCAGGCACCGCGACCATGATCCCGTCAAAGACGGCATGCGAAAGACGGTGCCGTCCGGCGCTCCAGACAGTGAGATTGGTTCGAGGTCGGGTTTGTCTGCGAGACGCAGAGCCGTGCGCACGGCCCGTTCGATGTGATCGGGCACGAGACTCTGCTCGCGCCGGGTCTCGTTCAGTCGCTCGTGGAGCTTGGCGACACGTTCGCGCAGATCACGCTCAGCCTTCACGAAACGACGCGACTTCTCCATCCGAGCTTCGGCTTGTCGTGTGTCGAGATCGCGACGCCGTCCCTCGAGGAGGTCCGGTAGCTGAGGTGCAATGACCGGGTTGACGCTGCCCATGTCCGCGCGCATCGCATCCAGCTTTCGGAGAGCGCGTAGAATGTCGTCTCCGTGGCCACCCTCAGCATCCACTGGATGCCAGATCACGACCTCGCTGGCACGTTGACCATGGCGGTCGATGCGACCGTTCCGCTGCTCCATGACGTTGGGATTGTAAGGAATCTCGAGGTGGATCATCAGGTGGCAATGGTTCTGGAGATCGATCCCCTCCGAGGCAGCATCGGTCGCCAACAGGATTCTCACAGGCGATTCCGAGGGATCGGCCTGAAACGCCGCCTTCACGGCCTCACGCTCCTTCGGATCCATGCCGCCGTAGATTAGAGCCAGCCGCTCAGCCCCGAAGCCTTGGGCTGCAAGGATCTCGTGCATCCATTGCTGTGTAGCGCGGTACTCGGTGAACAGGATCACCCGCTCGTTCGTCCACCGTTCCCCATCCTTCAGATGTTTGGCCAGCCAGTCCAACAAGGCATCAGCCTTGGCGTCGGTTCGGCGGGCCGCTTGCTGAGCCCATGAGCGTAACCGATCGAGCATCCGACGTTCTTCGGCGGTCGGCGGTCGGATGTGCTTTCCAGCCACCTCGATCGCTTCTTCCTCGGCGGCGTCTCGCTGGGCGTCGTCCGCGTAGTCCTCCTCTGTCTTCGCAATGGCCCGCCGGAGAATGCGATCATCGAATTTCTTCTGGCCGCGCTCACTCGACGCCCGACCTTCGGTCGTCGAGATATGCCGCTCCAGCGTGGCTGCGAATGCCGCGGGAGACGAAGAGAGGCGCTTGCGCAGCAACTGGTGCACGAAGTGATCGACCGCACGCCTGCCATCATCGCCGCTCTCACGGCTTTTGATGTATGCTTCGAGTTGCCGCCGAACGTCCCTCTCTTCATCCGAATACTCGATCGGCAGTGCTTCGAGTCGCCTCTCGGGATAGATACGCTTGCCGTTGGCATCGACGAGATCGCTCTTGAGGCGGCGAACCATCACCCGGGCGAGTTGCGGATCGCTGGGCAGCACGTTTCTTGCAAACCGCTGGTCGTCAAGGAGCTCGAGCAACGCAGTGAAGGATTCCGTATAGCCGTCGTGCGGCGTAGCCGTGAGAAACAGCTTGTGCTGGAAGTGGGGCGCGGCGAGTCGCACCAACCGTGTCCGAAGGCTCTCGACTGCATATCGGCCGACGGTCGGAGCGACGTTGTGGGCCTCGTCGATGATCAGCAGGTCAAATTTTCGAGGATGACTTACGTGCTGCGGCAAAGCATCGCGCAGGAGGCGCAGGCCTTCACCCTGCTTCGCCCAGTCCATCGATGTTATGAGTCTGGGAAAAGACGTCCACGGATTGGCATGCAGGCCCCGCTCGCGGCGCAAACGCTTGACGTATTCCGTATCGACGATCCGGAACTCGAGCCCGAACTTCTCCTGCATTTCGATGCGCCACTTTTCTTGCAGAGAGGCGGGGCAAAGCACCAGAACGGTGCGGGCGCGATGACGTAAGAGCATCTCTTGGACGACGAGCCCGGCCTCAATGGTCTTTCCGAGGCCGACGTCATCGGCGATCAGCAAATTGGTGCGCGCCATGTCGATGGCACGCACCAGCGGATCCAACTGGAAGTCTTCGATGCTGACACCGCTGCGGAATGGCGCCTGTAGATAGCCGCGGTCTGCATTCGTAGCAGCGCCCCAAAGGACGGCATCGAGGAATGCCTGAAGTGTCGGAGGGTCGTCCAAGCCGGTCATTCGAGGCAATCCGGCCCGCTCGATTACATGCGCGCCGGGTTCGAGTTCCCAAAGCACCTCGATTTCCTCGCCGAGCGCATCCTCATCAATGGAAGCAAGTCGAACCAGATGTCGCTGGGGGAACCCGGGCGCGATCGTGCCGCCGTCGACCTCGGAAACGATCCATTGGCGGCGGCGAGCCTCGACCAACTGGCCCGGCTCAGGGGCGGTATTGTGAGCGATCTTCGCTGCGATCTCATCTGCATTCATAGACATGGGCCGCCTCCATCCTTCCTGCGTGCGCCGACGAGCTCAGCGATGCGAGCCGCGGCATCGCTGGCATCTTCGTGCTCCCAAATCCGCACGATCGTCCAACCAAGTGCGTTCAGCCGCAGATCGGTATCGGCATCCCTGGCGCGATTGGTCTCGATCTTTTCACGCCAGAACTCGGCGTTGCTCTTCGGCCAAGAGGCATGCTCGGGACAACCATGCCAGAAGCAACCGTCGACGAAGACGGCGATCCGAACACTGGGGAAGACGATATCGGCGACGCGTCTGGGCTTCGTCAGCAACGGCACGTGCAGGCGATATCTAAGACCCTTGGAATGCAGCACCCTGCGCAGGTCGATCTCTGCCTGCGTGCCCTTCTGCCGGACGCGAGCCATCCGACGGCTGGCTTCATGCGACGAGGGACTTACGCGCGACATCCGCGACGGCTCCCTTCTTTTTTCTTTTCGTCCTCTCGGCTTCGATCCCGAGATGGCTCGCGATACTCTTGCCTATCACTTCGCCGAGAGTGACCGGTACCGCGTTCCCGATCATGCGACCCAACGCCTTGAAATGAACGGGAGCCCCTTTCGGAATGAAGGAATAGGACTTGGGAAATCCCTGAAGGATCGCCCCTTCACGCAACGAGATGGCTCGATCTTGTTCGGGGTGTCCGAACCGGCCGTTCCCGAAACCGTAGAATTGTGTGGTCAGGGTTGGCGCCGGTTCGTCCCATACCATTCGTCCGTAGACCCCCGGATAGGTATGGCCCGTTTCACGGCGATGGCAGGCGGCGACGAGATGGTCCGGCCAGTCTCGCCAAGTGCCACCTGGACGAGAGGCACGGATTCTTTCGAGGTTCAGATCGGAGAGCTTGGATGCCGCATGCAGCCGGTCCTTTGGATGGGCACCACCCTGATCGATTATCGCAAGTCGGCCGATCGCCGAGCGAACGGTGACTGGACGATCATGTGTCGGCGCGACTAATTCAATGGGACCAAGCCGGGAGGCTAAGAGCACCATGCGTCTCCGACTTTGCGGTAGCCCGTACAAAGAGCAATCGACCACCCCTTGCTTGACGTGGTACCCCATCTTCTGCAGCGTTTCGACGAAGTCGTCGAAGACCGCATGCTTGGCCACGGACGGGACATTCTCCATCGTGACCAAGTCGGGGTGCGTCGCTTTGATCAGGCGGCCGAACTGGTAGAGCAAGCCCCAACGGGGGCTACCAACGACATCGTAACGCTGGGCATAGGTCGAGAATGGCTGGCAGGGCGCGCACCCGGCGAGCACGCGGATTTCAGCATCACCGAACAACTCGTCGAGACGCTTGGGAGTCAGACGTCCCACATCCTCATTGATGAATTTCGCCGCGTTATTGGCTTCAAAGGGGTGACGGCATGCCTCATCGACGTCTATGCCCGCAACGACCTTGATGCCTTCAGAAATCAACCCATGCGTGAGGCCGCCGGCCCCGCAGAAAAGGTCGACGCACGCAATATCAGCCATCCGCTTTCCCTCCTCCCGCATGCTTCTCCCTCTGTGAAGTATGCCCCGATGTTTCTGCTTCTCTGTAATCGTCCGATGCTTTTCCGTTCCTTACCCAGTCATCGACTTCGCCAGTTTTGAACTTCCAAAGTCGCCCGACCTTATGAGCAGGCATCTCTCTCTTACTTATCCATCCGTAGATCGTGTCTTTGCTGACGCCGAGATGTTCAGCGATTTCTTCTACAGAAACCCAGCGGTCGGACATGATACGGCCCTCGAGAGGTCAGCCTTCTCCAAGTTCTCACTATCTCACCCGACTCAGCAGGAGTAAACGGGTTCAAGGCGGGTTTCGTCCGATTTGGTGGTATTTGACCGCGCCTGGGCGGAGATGATCGCGATGGCACCATTCATGAGCAAGCGCTTGGGCGTGCCGGGAAGCCCATCGACGCTCGACCGGCACGCCCATCCCGCGTCATGACCGACACCACGCCGGCCACGCGGCCGGCGAAAACTCGAGCCGGCCTGGTGGGCTCCGAGCGGGTTCGCCGCCATCCCCACCACCGCGCTCGATCCGCCCCACAGTGCGGCGTCTCCCGCGGTCCCCGCGCTTATCGGGTCCGGGTCCCCATCGGTCGTCGTGATCCTGTCAGGCTGCCTCGGGCGGCAGCGTGGATGTCATGTCCGCGATCGCCTGGAACTCTGTCAGGAACTCGGGACGATGCTGCATGAGGTAGCGAACCACCCGGGCGTTCCCGAGCAACTTCGCGAGGTAGCCCTTGATGACGGTCAGATGCAGGTGATCCTGACCATAGGTCTCCTGAATGGAGGTGATAGACTCCTGCAGGCGGGCCAGCTCGCTCTCCATCCGGGCCATGGCTTCGGGCGTGATGCCCTTGATGCGCTTGGGCTTCGCACCTTCCGCAAGCTGCGTCTGCGGCGTGCCGGCCAGGATCGCCGAGGCATAAGCGACCGAGTAGTTGTTGGCGTTGACCAGCAGTTCGGCGGCCTCGAGCTGGCGCAGCGGCTTCATTTTCCGGAGGATCTCGAACACGGCCATTGGACAGGGCTTGTCCTTGAGGATGGCGACTGTCTCATCGCAGATCCCGTTCAGCATGCGGACCTTCCGGCGGACGCTCTGGGGATTGATGTCCAGCGCCTTGGCGATCTTTTCTTCCGGAACGCCGCGCTCGATGGCGCGCCGGATCATCTTGTGCTCCTGGACCGGCGACAACCGGCTGATCCGCTTGTTGTAGGTGAAGGCTTCGTCGTCGGTGGAGACCAGGCACTCGACCTGTTCGATGCCGAGATCCTTCAGCACCTCAATGCGAACATGGCCATCCAGCAACAGGAAGGTGCCCGGATTCGCGGGATCGCGGGCGACCACGGGCGGTTCGACCAGACCAACCTCGCGGATCGAGGCGGTGATCTGCTGGTATTTCTTGCTGGATTTCGTGGCGGTCCTGAGCACCCGTACCGGCAGAAGGGCGTCCACAGGCAGCGTCACGCAGTCGTCCTCAAAGGCATGACCGACGACATCGGAAAGGCGGCGATCTTTCCGTGTCATGGATCCGTCCTCGCGTGTTCCTCCAGATAAGTGGGCATCACCTCGAGGCTTTCGGCACGCAGCAGCGTCAGGAAGTTCTCGTCGCTCCGCAGCGAGCGGAACGCCTCCGTGACAAACAGAAGCCGGCCTTGGGTCAGTTCCGCCTTCTTGATCATCAGCTTCTGGCGATCGGCCTCCTGACGATAGGCGCGCACGAGCGCATCGCTGGTCAAGGGGCGCCCGGAGCGGTTCACCTTGCGGCCGAAGGGCGTTTCATCGACGCGCCGCCCATGGCGCTGGCGCCGTTCCAGCAGGCGCCGCACGGCCGCGAACTTCTTCCCGCGCAGCTTCTTCTCCGTATAGGCATCCATGAGCGCCCGCTGGGCACCTTCGTCGTCCGCTCTGGAAATTTCGATCGCGAGGTTCAGCGGCATGAGGCCGGTCTCGACGGCAGACACGAGACGCTGCTCACCTCGCTCCAGCAGCCCGGCGATCATGTTGACGTATTCGGGGCTGACCCCGATCTTGTCGGCGATCTCGCGGTCGTTGTAGCCGCGCTTCCGGAGGGTGCCGATTTCCTGCATCAGGTCGATCGCGCGATGCTGACGCCTGGCGCAATTCTCGACGAGGCTCATGACCAGGCAATCGCTCTCGTCGGCATCAATCACGATGGCGGGGATGGCGTCCTGCTTCAGTTCGATGAAGGCTTCAAGCCGCCCCTGGCCGCAGACGAGGTCGTATTCTGCTGGCTCCGTGTCTCCGCGCCGGGTCACGGTGATCGGGCGCTTGAGGCCGATGCGCGCGATGCTCTCGACCATTTCCTCGAATGTTCGCCGGTTGCGCACACGCGGATTGAGGATCCGGATCCTGTCGGTCGGGATGAGGGTCACATGCTTGTGGTCATCGGGCGGAATGTCGTCGGGCATCAGGCCACCTCCGAGAATCTGGCCCTGCCGGCCATTGCGAAGAAGAAATCGAGCGTGTCGAAGCGATAGGCATCGAGAGACAGGCCGTTCTGCTCGGCGAGCCGAAGCCGATCCGCGGTCATGTCGATGCTCGGGAGGACGTAGTAGTCGCGTGGCGCCGCGTTCAGCTCGTCCATGCGTATGGCGATGGTGATGTCCGGCAAGAGCCCCGTATCGAGGCGGATGCGCCAGCGCAGCGAGCCTGCCGCGGTCTCGAAGCATCGCGACAGCACGACCGATACCGTGAATTCACCGTTGACGGTCAGCAACTCGGTCCGGGGATCCTGGACGGAACTGCCACCGGCGTTTTCGATCCCAGCAATCACGTCGGCAACGATCTGTGGATGAGCCTCGCGGAGCTTGCGGTTGATCTCGATGTACCGGTAGTCCCGGTCGGGCTGATAGCCGACCATCTCATAGGCCCGCAGCAGGCTACCGAACCGGGACCGGAACGCGCTCGATGACGGCGTGTCCTCGTGCTCGTCGATGACCAGCCCGGAAAGGAAACCCCTGCTGGCAAGCAGAGCCCTGAGTGCGTCCAGCAGGTCCTGGTCGGAAAGATGGCGACTGCGGGCATCGACGATTTCCCGGGCGCGCAGGAACAGTGCCTCATCGACGATGGCCGGATAGGCGCCCTCGGCGCGGATCCACATCTCGCGCGGGTTCACCACCCGGCGCTGTTTCAGCTTGAAGGAGATCTTGTTGAAGACGTTGTTGCCAATGTATTTCTCGTTGGTCAGCACCTGATGGACCGTCGCCCGCGTCCATGGCCGGTCGAGATCGGTGCGCAGTCCGTCGGCGTTCAGGGCATCCGCGATCTCGCGCTCGGATCGGCCGTCCTCCACGAACATGCGATACATGCGCCGGACGACGTCCTGTTCGTCCTCGGGGCCGGGAACGAGAATGACCCTGTCGGTCTGAAGGCTCTTCTGCTCGCCGCGCGACAACTCGCCCTTGGGATTGCCGTGCTCGTCGATCAGCACCCGGCGCAATCCGTATCCGGGCGCACCGCCCTGGCGGAAACCGAGTTCGACCAGGCGGCACTGGCCCGCGAAAACCTTCACCGAGAGTTCGCGGCTGTATTCGCCCGCCATGACCCGCTTGACGGTTTTCAGCAGGTTCGAGCCGATGCTGCCGTCATTCTCGAACTGCTCGCCGCAGTAGTGGACACGGATCCCGGCGCGCGAGCAGACATGCTCATGGTAGGCGCCTTCGTCAGCATCCTGAAATCGGCCCCAGCGGCTGACGTCGTAGACGAGGATCGCCTTGAAGTCGGCTCGCCCGGATTCGACCTCTGCCATCAGGTTCTGCAACGCCTCTCGGCCGTCGAGACGTAGTCCGCTCCGACCTGAATCCTCGAAGACGCGCAGGATCTTCAGGCCGCGGGCTTCCGCGTAGCTGCGGATGACGTCGAGCTGGTTCTCGGTCGAGTATTTCTGGTGATCGGTCGACATCCGGACATAGGCGACCGCAGGCACATCCACCTCGGGCGGCCCGTCGCTACTATCCGAATTGGTCGTCCAACGACCGCCCAAGCACGCATCTCCTCGTCATTCCAGGCAAATTCGTCCAATCCGCGCGGAGCTGCGGCTGAATCCCCGTGTCCATGTAACGCGAGGGAGTCTGGAATGTCGTTTCCGAAAAAGGGCAAGTTCTTTCCGAAAGATAACGGGTATACTGGGAATGGTCGGCACGAGCCGAACAACTGGTTCGCCGCTGAGATCGCATCGACCCTGAAGCGATCACTCGGAGACAGCCGGGCGGGGGCGAAGATCGTCGCCTCCTGGACCGGCGCCAACGAGAAGACAGTGAAGAACTGGTTCGCCGGCAGATATGGTCCGAGCGGAGAGCACCTGGTTGCTCTGGCGCGACACTCCGACGAGGTGCTGGGGATGTTCCTCGCAATGGCCGGGCGTGAGGAGCTGATGGTGGCCGTGAAGCTCGCGGCCGCAGAGCAGGCGATCGAGGAGCTGTTGGTGGCGGTCCGCCGGCTGACGGCCGACGATGAACCCGACGCCACCGAGGCATCGCCTGACGGGGCGGATTTTACCGTCCGCCAATGACGCGCAGGATTTCGCAACGCTCCCGTGCTATCTGATATGGCACGGGAGAGAGTTGGGTGCCTGAGTCAGCCGCTCCGCCACTCCTCCCGTCCTAGACACTCAAGAACATAGCCCTCCTGAACAGGTCGAGGGATCAGCTCTGCGATCGTAGCGTGGCGGAGCGTTCTGATTCACTGATCCCTTTGGCTGGTTTAACTGGTCGCCCGAGGCTCTCCAGAGGCGCCTCATCCGCCGCCCTCCCACTCAAGACGTGTGCCTTGTCCGGCTGGAGGATGCTCGCCATACAAGGCCCGCCCCCTGCCCGGCCCTGTCCGCCCAGACAAGTTCGCGCTGGACTGTCTATGCCTTCTGAGACTTATGGTTGCACGAGCAACCCTTTCTCGGACATCATCTGCTCGAGTAAGGTCACTGGGCGCGCGACACCGGGGGATGGAATGAACAGACTGATGTTAATGGCGGCCTTGCTTGCAGGCCTTCCAACCCCGAGCGGCGCACAAAGCATCCCTGACGGCGTCTATAGTTCTGCAGAAGGCCCGTCCGAGATGTGTGGTCTCGTTGGAGCGAACGCCAGCGATCTTCTCACGGCCGCCCACCGGTCGGCTGAGCTCAGGCCCATGCCAATCGCCTCTGACCGTTTCATAATGTTCTCAGGCGGCAGTTCTATCATGTATCAGCTCGTCGCCACCTTGCCCTCAGAGGCAGCGTATCCGGCGGTCACGTGCCGTGAGGTGTATGAGGAAGACGGCGCTGTCCGAATGAGACGATCCATGCGCTGCGATGCCGAACGCGCTGATTGTGATGCACTTTTTCTGGAGTTTCACACCCTGGACCAGGAAATAATTCGACAGTTGCAAGACGCTGGCCGCTAACAACCGCCACTTTCTCGACGGCTGCAGAGATTCACATGCGGCTGTGCCAGTCTGCAGCTCAAGCCGCTTGGCCTGGCATTGAGCCTGGCACCGGGCATGGAGCATGCGAGGTGATGATGGTGGCTGGGGGCGGGCTCGAACCGCCGACCTGTGGGTTATGAATCCACCGCTCTAACCAGCTGAGCTACCCAGCCGCGTCGTGATCCCGCAGGGGCGGAGCATCGCGCGAGCGAGCGCTATATAGCGCGTGTGCCCCGACTTCAAGCGCGAAGCGCGCACAGGGCATCGCCCGGCTCTCATCCCTGCCCGCCCGGCCCTGCCCCGCCCCTCGCGGCCTGATGTGCATTGCGGGCCCTGCGCGTGCTGCGAGCGCGGCTCGCGCAGATCACAGCGGGCGGGCGAGCGGGTTCGTGGGGCGCAAGGCAGAGAGCAGGCCCGCTTGCCAGGCGCTGAGGGAGCCCTAATTTCGTAACCGCGCCGGGAACAGTCGCCAGCCACCGGCGTTCGTTGACGAAGCCCAGAAACACGTCCCGCCATGCCGGAGGATCGCCCATGCGTCTGTTCGCCCTTGTGTCCGTCGCCGCCCTTCTGATGGCCTGTGATGCCACCGGCCAGAACAGCCCCGCAGCGCCCGGCGCACCGGTCGAGACCAGCCCGCCCAATGCCCGCAACCAGCAACCCGCCTTCGAGGGCCAGACCCGCGCACCGGGCGTGCGCACCGAGGCCACGCTGTCGCATCAGGTGATCGCCGAGGGTCTTCAGAACCCCTGGGCGCTGGCCCTGCTGCCCGATGGCAACTGGCTGGTGACGGAGCGACCCGGTCGCCTGCGCATCGTCAGCGCCTCGGGCACGGTGGGTGAGCCCATCGCAGGCGTGCCCGCCGTGGTGGCCGAGCGTCAGGCGGGCCTTCTCGATGTGACGCTGAGCCCCGGCTTTGCCAGCGACCGCACCATCTTCCTCGCCTACTCCGAAGCGCGTGAGGGCGGAGGCAACGGCACCTCGGTGGCGCGCGCGCGTCTGTCGGAAGACTACACCCGCCTCGAGGACGCGCAGGTGATCTTCCGCGCCGTGCCTTCCTATGGGAACTTCATGCACTATGGTGCGCGCATCGTGTTTGATCGCGAGGGGCGCCTCTATGTGACCCTGGGCGAGCGCTCGGACGTGGCCACGCGCGGCCAGGCGCAGGACATGGACTCGCACTACGGCAAGGTGGTGCGCATCAATGCCGACGGCTCGGTGCCCGCCGACAACCCGTTCGTGAACCAGTCAGGCGCCCTGCCCGAGATCTGGTCGCTGGGTCATCGCAATGTGCAGGGCGCGGCGCTCAATCCGTCATCCGGCGAGCTGTGGGCGGTGGAGCACGGCGCGCGCGGCGGTGACGAGATCAACATCGCCCGCGCCGGTCAGAACTTCGGCTGGCCGCTGGTGGCCTATGGCATCGAGTATCGCGGCGGCGAGATCGGTCAGGGCATCACCCAGATGGAGGGCACCGAACAGCCGATCTATTACTGGGACCCGTCCATCGCGCCGGGCGGCGTCGCCTTCTATGAGGGCACCATGTTCGAGGGCTGGCGCGGCAATCTGCTGGTCACGGCGCTGGCCGGTCAGCACCTGGCGCGGCTGGTGGTCGAGAACGACCGCATCGTGGGCGAGGAGCGCCTGCTGACCGATCTGGGCGAGCGCATCCGCGACGTGGCGGTCGGCGCGGACGGGGCGGTCTATGTCGTGACCGACGAGTCCAACGGCAAGCTGGTGCGCCTCTATCGCGACTGAGGACGCAAGAGCCGCGCCGCGCGCGCAGGCAGCCACAGCATCGCCGCCAGCACGGCGCGCAAGGCCGCGTGGCGCTGGCTGACGGCCTCGTGGCTGAGCGCGTGATGCAGCTCGGGCAGCAGCAGCCACGGCTCGATCATGTAGCGCCGCGCCAGGCGCACAGGATCGTGCACCAGACGATAGAGCCACTCCAGCCCTGCCCGCCCCATCCAGCGCGGCGCTGCCTTCTGCACCCCGGCCTCATAGTCGAAGGCTGCACCGACCGAGAGCACCGCCATGGGAGGAAGCTGCGCGATCACGCCCGCGATCCAGTTCTCCTGCCTGGGCATGCCCATACCGACCATCAGCACATCGGGCTGGTGCTCGCCCAGCCAGCGCACGATGGCCGCCGTGTCCCCAGACGCCGGGTCGGCATCAAAATAGCCGTCGCGCGCGATGATCCGCACGCCGGGCCAGCGAGCCATGAGAAGCTCGGCTGCGCGCTCGGCCACACCGGGCGCCCCGCCGACATAGGCCAGGGTGATGCCTCGGGCGGCGGCCTGCTCAAAGAAGGCCTCCCGCCAGTCCAGATAGGTGCAGCGGTGCTCGGCACCCACCTCATGACCCAGCAGGCGCGCCAGATGAATGAGCGGCGTGGAATCGATCTCGACCACATCGGCGCGGGCATAGAAGGCCTGCATGGCCGCACTCGTGCGAACCAGAGCCAGCGAATGAAGGTTGTGATTGGCGATCAGGATGGTGCGCCCGCCAGCACGCGCGCCCAGCATCAGGGCGATGACCTCGGACGCAGTCACCGCGTCCATGCGCTGGCCCATGAGGGTCAGGGTGCGCACCGGCCCCGCCTCGCGCCCGGCACGCGGTTCCACCCTTGTGCCGATGGCCACATCGCTTCCCATGCGCTCACCATAAATCCGCCCCGTTCAATGTCAGGTTAGGCAACAGGGTTAATCCGTTGACCCCCGCGCGCGACATCGCCACAAATCGCCACGTCCTCACTCGGGTATCCAGTCTTCATGAGCCAGTCGAGCAGCATCATCGTCACGGGCGCGGCGGGCTTCGTGGGCTATCACACGGCGCTGAGGCTGCTGGCGCGCGGCGAGCGCGTCATCGGGGTGGACAGCTTCAACAGCTATTACGATCCGGCCCTGAAAGAGGCGCGCGCGCAGGCGCTTGAGCGCCAGCCGGGCTTTGTCATGCACCGCCTCGATCTGGCCGACGCGCAAGGCTTTGGCGATCTGGTGCGCGAGAGCGGGGCGCGGCGCATCGTCCACCTCGCCGCCCAGGCCGGTGTTCGCTATTCTCTGGACAATCCCTTTGCCTATGAGCGCTCGAACCTGGCAGGCCATCTGTCGGTTCTGGAGGCGTGCCGGCACAATGACATCGCGCATCTGGTCTATGCCTCGTCCAGCTCGGTCTATGGTGATCGCCCGCTGGAGGGCTCAGGCTTTCGTGAGAGCGATGCGGCGATCATGCCCGTCTCGCTCTATGCGGCGACCAAGCGATCGGGCGAGCTGATCTCGCAGTCCTATGCCAGCCTGTATGGCTTTCCCCAGTCCGGCCTGCGCTTCTTTACCGTCTATGGCCCCTATGGTCGGCCCGACATGGCCTATTTCAGCTTCACCGAGAAGATCATGAAGGGCGAGCCGATCGAGGTTTACGGCGAGGGGCGCATGGCGCGCGACTTCACCTTCATCGAAGACATCGTGGATGGCATCCTCGGCGTGCTCGATCACCCGCCCCAGCGCGGCGGCCACGAAATCTACAACATCGGCGACAGCAGGCCCGTGGGCCTGATGGACATGATCCGCACGCTGGAGAGCGCACTGGGCAGGCAGGCCGATATGGTCATGCGCCCCATGCAGCCGGGCGATGTCACCTCGACCTATGCCGATGTCACCAAGCTGAACCGCCTGTGCGGCTACAGCCCGCGCATCACTCTGGAAGAGGGCCTGCCGCGCTTCGTGCGCTGGTGGCGGGACTGGCGCGGGCTCTAGGCTTCGCCGCGACCGATGCTGAAATAGTCGAAGCCGTGGCGCGCCATCTCCTCGGGGCGATAGACATTTCGCAGGTCCACCACCACGGGACGATTGAGCAGCAGCCTGACCCGTGACAGGTCCAGCGCGCGGAACTGGTCCCACTCGGTCAGGATGACCACACAGTCCGCGCCCGCGATCGCACCATAGGGATCGTCGCGGTAATCCAGATCGCCCAGCACTTTTCTCGCCTCGTTCATGCCCTCGGGATCATGGGCCTGAATGGAGGCACCGGCGGCCTGAAGCATGGGCACCAGATCGAGACTGGGGCTGTCACGCATGTCATCGGTGTTGGGCTTGAAGGTCAGACCCAGCACGGCGACGGTCTTGCCCGCAGCACTGCCGCCCAGCGCCTCTATCACCCGCCCGGCCATGGACTTCTTGCGCGCATCGTTGACCGCCACGGTCGTCTCGATCAGGCGCACGGGGCTGTCATGCTTCTGGGCGGTGCGCACCAGCGCCAGGGTGTCCTTGGGAAAGCAGCTTCCGCCATAGCCGGGGCCGGGGTGCAGGAACTTGGCACCGATGCGCTTGTCCAGCCCGATGCCGCGCGCCACCTGCTGCACGTCCGCGCCCACCTTCTCGCACAGGTCCGCCATCTCGTTGATGAAGGTGATCTTCATGGCGAGGAAGGCGTTGCCCGCATATTTGATCAGCTCGCTGGTGCGGCGGCTGGTGTAGACCACCGGAAACTCGTTCAGGCTCAGCGGGCGATAAAGCTCGCCCATCACGGCGCGCGCGCGCGCATCGTCGGTGCCGATCACCACGCGGTCGGGGCGCTTGAAGTCCTCGATGGCCGCGCCCTCGCGCAGGAACTCCGGGTTCGAGACCACGGCGAACTCGGCGTCGGGACGGCGCTGGCGGATGATCGCCTCGACCTCATCGCCCGTGCCGACGGGAACGGTGGACTTGGTGACCACCACGGTGAAGCCCTCGATCAGATCGGCGATCTCCTCGGCGGCGGCATAGACGTAGGACAGGTCCGCATGGCCGTCGCCCCGGCGCGTCGGCGTGCCCACGGCGATGAAGACCACATCGGCACCGCGGATCGCACTGGCCCCGTCGAGCGTGAACGACAGGCGCCCGGCACGTACATTGCGCTCGACCAGATCGTCCAGCCCCGGCTCGAAGATCGGAATCTCGCCCTGGCCGAGGCGCTCGATCTTGCCCGCGTCCTTGTCGACGCAAGTGACCTCGTGGCCGAAGTCGGCAAAGCAGGCCCCCGACACCAGACCCACATAGCCGGTCCCGATCATTGCAACGCGCATGGTCTACCTCGATTGGCTGGAGCGCCCGCTGGCGCCAGCGTGGGCCTCGCTGTTGCGCTGCAATAGCCTCTGGCCACCAGCCGGGCAAACCCAAAGGCGGCTCAAGGCTGCCGCTCGGCGATGACCTGCGCCAGAGCCCAGTCGAGCCAGGGCAGCAGCGCGCGCACATCGGCGGGCTCGACGGTCGGGCCGCACCAGACGCGAAGGCCCGGCGGCGCATTGCGGTGGCCCTCCAGATCAAAGCCCGCGCCCTCGCGCTCCAGCAGGGTCTTGATGCGCGCCACCACCTCGCGCTGCCCGCCCTCATCCAGCGCACACAGCGTCTCGCCCGCCAGCTTCAGGCACACCGATGTGTGCGAGCGCCAGGCCCGCTCACGCGCCAGAAACTCCAGATGAGGACAGCCCTCCACATGGGCTTCCAGCGCTGCAAAGCTCTCGTGCGAGCGCGCGATCAGGGCGCCAAGCCCGCCGATGGACTGCGCCCACTCAAGCGCAAGGATCCAGTCCTCGATGGTCATGACCGAATAGGTGTTGATCATCTGGCCGGCCGCCAGGGCACGCTCGAAGCCGCCGCCGGGACCATGCAGGCGCAGCACCTTCGGAACAGGCCATGGCGGGCGGTGCGCGTCCAGCCGCGCGATGGCCCGCTGTGACAAAGCCGCCATGCCGATGCCTGCCTCACCGCCCAGCGCCTTCTGGAACGAGAAGGTCACCACATCCAGCCGCTCCCAAGGCAGCTCCATGGCAAAGGCGGCGGATGTCGCATCACAGATCGCCAGGCCCTCGCGCCCCTTGGCCAGAAATGCAGCATCGGGGATGCGAACGCCCGAGGTGGTGCCGTTCCACGGAAACACCACGTCCGTGTCATGGCGCACGCGTGCCAGATCGGGCAGCGCGCCATAGGGTGCCTCGATCACCTCCGGCTCGATCTTCAGGTGCGCGCGTGCATCGTCCGCCCAGACGCGCCCGAAGTTCTCGAAGGCCAGCACCTGAACCGGGCGCGGGCCCAGCAGGGACCACATGGCCGCCTCGACAGCCCCGGTGTCCGAGCCCGGCGTGAAGACCAGCGCGTGACTGTCCGGCACCTCCAGCACCTGGCGCGTCAGCTCGAGCGCGTGGGAAAAGCGCTCCACCACCTCGGGCGCACGAATGCCGCGTCCCAGCAGCGCGGTGGGCAGGCGCTCCAGCGCCCAGCCCGGCGGCTTGGCGGTCGGGCCGCTCGAGAACCACGGTCTGGACGGCATTTCGGCCGGGCGCACGCCTGGTCGGGGGATGAGATCACTGCCTTTAGCCATGCCCCATCAAAGGAGCGATCGCGGCGCGATTCAAGCCGCCAGATGCGCCATTTCCCCATCCCTGTCGCCCATGCCGCACCGCGTTCAGACAGGTGAACCCCGGCTTAAATCCGCGCTCAGATCGGGCTCAGCCACAGCGTGATTTCATCGCTTTCATGACGGGGGTCAGTCCCACGGATCGAGACTTTCAAGGAAAGAGAGACGACAGATGAAAAAGACCATCCTTCTGCCCGCCCTGGCCGTCGTTGCCGCCTCGGTGGCCATGCCCGCCGCGGCCCAGTCGCTGCGGTCCTATGAGAACCAGGCCGCGCGCATCAGCCAGCAGATCATGATCGGCGAGCGTCAGGGCCGCCTGCATCGCGGCGAGGCAAACCGCCTGCGCGCCGAGCTGAACCAGACCGTGCGCCTGCAACGCAGCTTTGCCCGCAACGGGCTGGACCGCCGCGAGCGCGCCGAGCTGAACCACCGCTATCAGCGCCTCGAGGCCAATGTTCAGTACGCCATGCGCGCCAACTATCGCTATCGCTACGGCCAGAACCGCTGGTAAGGCGCGCGGGCGCCAGCCCAGCCCAACAGGCGAGAACAGCCCCGACCGGGGCGCGGTGCCAGCCCACCGCGCCCCGGTTTTTTTTGGCTGTTTAGTGGTCTGCGCCTCAAAGCAGCAAAAATATAGATATCCAACACACCCAAAGCCCCAATCTGAAATATACTGAAAAAAACTTCGGCCAATCCATAGAATGAGGATGAGTGATAATATGGGCTACCTGACTCACGCTGACGGGCTTCCGACTGACTTTCCCACCCACATGCACTCGGCGGAGTTTTGGGAGCAGTTAGGTCGTGCAGTAGCGACCTTTGGTTTCCTTGAGGAAGTCCTGGGCAAAGCGATTTTCGCCCTCACAGCTACCCGTCGATACGAAGAAGACGAGATTGACGAGGCCTACCTCAAATGGATTCCGACCTTGGAAAGGGCGGCATCCGACACTCTAGGCGGTTTGATTGGCCTCTACGATGAGTCGCTCAATGACAATCCGGATGTGCGATTTACCAACGCCAGTGACCTGATCGCCGATCTTCGAAAGGCAGCACGTCTGCGAAATGTGCTGTGTCACGGCTCGTGGGGCGTGCCGAGTGATGACGGCAGTTCGCTCCCGTTCTTCATCGACAACAAGGAGATGATGATCTTCGACACGCGGATCGACGTTGATCACTTGGTGCAGACAAGAAAGCACGTGGTTGAGCTGTGCTGTTCTGTCATCAACTCCGTCATGCATATGGGCTGGCAGTTTCCTGGGTCCTCGGGGCCCGGTCAGGAGATTCTGAGGCCCAGCGGGGGGAGCCACTGAGTTTTGCGCTCAAGTTCGACGACCGGCGTGACCGAAACGGTAGCCTCCATTCACATCGTGAAGTCGTCGATTTTAGAGTGCGGGGAAATATGAAGGACGATGGTGGGTGATGTAGGGCTCGAACCTACGACCCGCTGATTAAGAGTCAGCTGCTCTACCAACTGAGCTAATCACCCGTCATCGTCACGTCGGCCCCTTGGTGCGGGCCGGAACGCGTCTGGCGCGGCCCGGTGGACCAGCGATACGCCCGGTACTGACGCCACTTTTGCAAGGCCCGGATCAGACTTGCGATCAGGCCCCACTGTATCAGTTCGGGAAAGACGTGCACACCCGGACCGATGCCTGACACAGCCTTGCAAGGCCGGTGCCAGATGCGCCGGGACTGGGCCATGATCGGCCCCTCGCGCGGCGGGCGCTCCCATTACAGGCAAGTTAGCCCTTTCGCAAGAGGCCGCTGCGCACGACAATGGCCGCGTGGCGATCGGCGATGGAGGGGGCCCCGGCCCTGAGACAATGGCCCGGACACAATGGCTCTGAGAGATCTGAGCGGAGCGGTGGACTTCACCGTGCTCGAGACCATGGTGGGCGATGACCTCGCCACCCTGGACGAGGTGCTGGCCCTGTTCTGCGAACAGGCGGCCCTGTGGTCGGGCGCACTCGACCCGGCGGGCGAGGGCTGGCGCGATGCCGCCCATGCGCTGAAGGGCACGGCCGCAGGCATCGGCGCCCACGCGCTGCAAGGGGCGTGCGACGAGGTGGAGCGCGCCGACCCCGCCCTGGCATCAGCGGCCATCACGCGCCTTCACGACCGCCTCGCCGAGGCCCTGACAGATGTCGCCGCCTATCGCCACGCCCTGATGCTGCGAACCCTGAAGGCGTGAGAAGGGCCCTTTGAGCCGTTATGGGAGCGGTCACCGCGCGCATCTGGGGATAAACTGCAAGATGCTGAAGCTGCAGCGCTTTTGGCCGCACGTCCCTCCGTCATCAGAGGGTTATCCACCGATCCAAGGCCGTCCATTCACAGGAGGCGGGATCGGGGCGCTTGCCTGATAGCCGATTTCGCGGGAACGTCAACAGGCCGAGGGACACAGCGGCGCCGAAATCGGAGGCAACGACGACAAGGCACGTTGACCGGCTCTCTGACCTGAACCTCTCATGCCTTCGGGCCTGAGCTGAGCGGGCAGGGTCCAGGCTCCCTACCAGGAGTGCGAGGCACCGCTTCGAGCGGACTTCACGCAAGAGGTCGCGGGGAACCGGACTGAACGATGGCAAAGACGGGGGTGACCCCGCATCGGCGCCAGTCGCTTCCGAGCCGACAGGAGACCTGCGGGGCACAGGCGGGCTTGCCCGGTTGTGCGGACGACAAGGGGCCTGACCCGAATGGCCAAGTCCAACCCGGACTTGGCGAGGGGACGCGAGCAACGGTTCGACCGGGCTTACGTCCCCTCGCTCAATTCTGGGCCCTCGCTCAATTCTGGGCCTCCCCCGCTCTCAGCCTGCAAAGCCGCCAGCGTCGAGGAACGCCTGTTCCTCGGGCGTGGTCTCGCGGCCCAAGGCGGCATTGCGGTGCGGAAAGCGGCCAAAGCGCACGATGATGTCGCGGTGGATGTGGCCCCATTTCTCCAGCTCGGGATCGCCCGCTACCAGCTCCAGATAGCGGTCCTGATCGGCCAGCACCTCCGAGTGCTCGAACGGCAGCAGGATGAAATTGGCCAGCTGCAGGGGAAAGGCGCTGTGATGACCAAGGCCGACCGCGCGGCGCGCAAGACTTAGGGCCAGAGGATCGGTGGCAAAGGCATGGGCACTGCCGCGCCAGACATTGCGCGGGAACTGATCGAGCAGGATCAGCAGGGCCAGGGCGCCTTCGGCACTGTCCATCCAGTGATCCAGCTCGCGCCGGGCGGCGGCAAAGTGGGCGGCCTCGAAGCGCTGGCGGAACAGGGCGTCGAAAGCATCATCGCGCGCGAACCACTTTTCGGGACCGGCCTCTTTCCAGAAGGCAACGACATCGGATGGCGATATAGCTTGGGTCATGGACAGGGACTTAGGCACGCCGCTGCGCGTTTTCCATGACCGCGATTGTGATCTGTCGATCATCGCGGCGCGAAAGATCGGCATCATCGGCTATGGCAGCCAGGGGCGCACCCATGCGCTGAACCTGCGCGATTCGGGCTGCACGGACATCCGCATCGGGCTGAAGCCCGCCTCCCCCACCCGCGCGCTGGCGCAAGGCGACGGGTTCATGGTGGCGGATGTGGCCGAACTGGCCGCGTCATGCGACGTGCTGGCGATCATGGCCTCGGACGAGGCGCACCGCGATCTCTATGCCCGCGAGATCGCGCCTCACCTGCGGGCAGGTCAGGCCCTGATCTTTGCCCACGGCCTTTCGGTGCGCTTTGGTCTGGTCGAGCCCGATCCGCGCGTGGACGTGATCCTTGTCTCGCCTAAGGGCATCGGCCCGCGCATCCGCGAGCTGTACGAGGCAGGCGAAGGGGTGTTCTGCCTTTACGGCGTGCATCAGGATGTCTCGGGGCGCGCCGGGGGTCTGGGCCTGTCTTATGCGGCGGCGCTGGGCTGCGGGCGCAAGGGCATCCTTGAAACCACCTTTGCCCATGAGTGCGAGAGCGACCTGTTCGGCGAACAGGTGGTTCTGTGCGGGGGCGTGGCCGAACTGGTGGACGGGGCCTTCATGACCCTGGTGGAGGCAGGCTATCCGCCCGAGGTCGCCTGGTTCGAGTGCTTCTACGAGCTGAAGCTGGTCACGGACCTGATGTTCGCACGCGGCATCGCGGGAGCGTTCGCACGCATCTCCAACACTGCCGAGTTCGGGGCCTATCGCACGGGGCCGAGGCTGATCGATTCGCGCGCGCGACAGACCATGGCCGCGGTGCTGGCCGATGTGCGCTCGGGCGCCTTCGTGCGCGATCTGATGAACGATCACGACGCCGGCTCGCCAGAGCTGCTGGCGCGGCGAAAGGCCCTGGGCGAACGCCTGATCGAGCGTGTCGGCGCACACCTCTCGCGCGTGGCCGAAAGGGCCGCTGATGCCCCGGAGAAGCCTGAGGAATAAGGGGTTTCGGGAAAGATGGTCGGAGTGGCAGGATTCGAACCTGCGACCCCCGCGTCCCGAACGCGGTGCTCTACCAGACTGAGCCACACTCCGACGTGAGGCGCGGCTTATAGCCCCCGGCGTAAGGGCTCGCAAGCGGCCTTGGAAAGCGAAATGCGATATTGCATGGCGCGCACGCTTGGAGTATCTGACCGCCTCCCGGGCGGCTCGCCCGGTCAGGCCGTTCCTGCTGGGGAATGGTGTAATGGTAACACTACGGTTTTTGGTACCGTCATTCTAGGTTCGAGTCCTAGTTCCCCAGCCACCGCCTCAATCCCATTGAAGCTACTAGAAAGCCTTATCTCGCAAGGATCTCCACACTGACCTCGACACGAAACGTCGGCACAATGTGGGTAGAGGGCTGAAGCACGCATTCTCCAAAGTGAAGGGGCTTGGCTGTAGCGGCTCAACTGGGCATGTCGACTCCATTCAGACATCGGTGGCGATAGTGAGGGGCAAAATACAAACCAAAGTGGGGAAGGCATTTGTAGCTTTCGCCAGGATCGCGAAGCGTCGCTGGCTGGAGTGGATTGCACTGCTCTGCTTAGTGCTGCTCACAGGCGGATCACTCGTCGCGCCCTTTGTATTCCCCAACGTTCAGGACTTAAGATACGCGCCCGCCCTCAGTGTCGCTCTGACCATCGGCACGAGCGGCATCGTTGCCTTCATATTCTACTATGTCGTCAGCGAACGGATCGAAGCCAGGAGACGCGATCTCGTCAAAGCGGGAGCGTTGCGAAGCTACCGAAACGCAAAGCACGACATAGCTTTTGCAGTGATCGTAGCGAGTATAAAAGGTGGTCGCACTGACCTGATCGCGGACATAAGCACCATTGAGCGCGCACTGACGGTGGACGGGTTCAAAGCATTATTCGCTGGAGGGCGGGAGGCCGACGAGGGCTTCTATGCCTTCCAGAACCAAATGAGCGACCACACACCGGAATACGATGAGATCGTCCTCAACTTGCAGATCATCGGCCGAGCAGTTGATCGGCTGATCGATGCAAATTTGCTCGACAACCCCGAGGCTTACAATTTGCTGCTTAGGCTGGACGCCATGCTAAGACGCATCGAACGCAACGGCGCCGGATACGATGAGAGTAGGCTCCTGTGCCGTTTCATCTGGCAGATATTCACCGGCTGGAGCTTCATTGACGGTAATCTTGGCTATGACCCAATAGAGCGGGCCATTCGAAACGCCTAACCGGTGTTTCGACTGGATCGAAATGGCGTGATAAATATCGAAATGAGACCTCATCGATATGGATATCTATCACCACTTCCTCGGACACGGCCTGACTGATTCACATAGGCACTTATCGTCTGTGTGACTGAACCGCGCTGAAGATTACCTCTGTATCCGCGCTGACCGAGGCCCTTCCACCCAAGCCCGTCACGCGCACCTGACCCGCATCAGGGGCTGGACGGCGCGGCCCCTGGGCCATAAGCGAAAGCCATGTCGCATGGCCCCTTTCCTCCCCTGTCCGATCTGGCCGAGGTGCTCACCACCGGCGCGTGGGAGGACTATGCCCTGCTCGACTCCGGCGATGGCCGCAAGCTGGAGCGCTATGGCCCCTATCGCGTGGTGCGCCCCGAGCCCCAGTGCTTCTGGAAGCCCGCCCGGCCGTACCTGTGGCACGATGCTGACGCGATCTTCGATCCGTCCGGCGATGAGGATGACGGACGCTGGCGCTTCTCGCAGCGACCGCCCGAAACCTTCGAGCTTGGCTGGCAAAACGTGCGCTTTCACGGCCGCTTCACCAGCTTCCGCCATCTGGCCTTTTTCCCTGAACAGGCCGCCAACTGGGCCTGGCTGAAGGGCCGGGTGCAGGCAAGACCGGCCATGCGCGTGCTCAACCTGTTCGGCTATACCGGCGTCGCCTCGCTGGTCTGTGCGGCGGCAGGCGCCGAGGTCACCCACGTCGATGCCTCGAAGAAATCGGTGGCCTGGGCGCGCGAGAACGCAGGCCTCAGCGGCCTGGCCGAGCGGCCCGTGCGCTGGATCGTCGAGGATGCGCGCAAATATGTGGCGCGCGAACTCAAGCGCGGGTCGCGCTATGACGGCATCATCCTTGATCCGCCCAAGTACGGGCGCGGGCCGGACGGCGATGTCTGGCGCCTGTTCGAGGATCTGCCGGCCCTGCTGGCTGACTGTGCCGGGCTGCTCACCGATCAGGCGGATTTTCTGCTGCTCAATGCCTATGCGGCGCGCATCTCCGGGCTTTCGCTGGCGCATCTGATGGCCGAGAGCCTGTCGGGGCGCGGCGGCGTGATCGACTGGGGCGAGCTGGCCCTTGCCGAGCAGGCGAGTGACGGCGAGGCAGCCCGGCGCATCGGCCTGTCGTTCTTTGCCCGCTGGCGCAGCCGCTGAGGTGAACGCCATGAGCGAGCGTGTCATCACCTCCCTGACCAATCCCACCGTCAAGGCGGTGCGCGCGCTGCACATGCGCAAGGAGCGGCGCGAGACGGGGCTGTTTCTGGCCGAGGGGCTGAAGTTCATCGGCGAGGCGCTCGATCAGGGACGTGCGCCTGAAATCCTGCTGGTGGGACGCGATGCGCGCCCCCACCCCCTGCTGGAGCGGGCGCGGCAGCAGACGGAAGCGGCGCAGGGGCAGGTGGTCAGCGTCAGCGCCGAAATCCTCGCCAAGGTCTCGCGCAAGGACAACCCCCAGACCGTGCTGGCCGTGTTCCGCCAGGTGTTCACACCGCTGGAGGCCATCGCGCCCGCGCGCGCGCCTTGCTGGGTGGCGCTGGAACAGGTGCGCGATCCGGGCAATCTGGGCACCATCATCCGCACGGCGGACGCAGCCGGTTGCGGCGGCGTGATCCTGATCGGCGAGTGCGTGGACCCTTATGGCGTCGAGGCGGTGCGCGCGACCATGGGCTCGGTCTTTGCGGTTTCCATCACCCAGACCGATGCGGACAGCTTTCTGGAATGGCGCGCGCGCTGGCCCGGCTCGGTGGTCGGCACGCGCCTCGATGCGTCCACGGCCCACCACGAGGTCGAGGCGCACAGGCCCTCGCTTTTGCTGCTGGGCAACGAGCAGGCCGGGCTGAGCGATGATCTGGCCGCCGCCTGCGACGTCAACGTCAAGATTCCCATGCGCGGGCGGGCCGACAGCCTGAACCTGTCGGTGGCGGCGGGCATCATGATCTATGCCCTGACGGCCTAGCGATCAGCCGTCCACGTCCTCGCACATCAGCATCCGCCCGATCTGGCGCTCTTTCTCAGGCACGAAGCCGCACTCCACACGGCCCTCGCGCGGGTTGCGCCAAGTGCCGAACATCATGTCCCACAGAGGCAGGCCATAGTTGTCACGGTGCCGGCCCCGCTCATGATGCAGGCGATGCATCTCGGGCCGCTGGACGATGACGCCCAGCCAGCGCGGCGTCCTCTGATCGGCGTGGGCGATCAGGTTGAACATCGTCACGCCCAGAAGCGCCAGTGCTGCCGACCAGGGCCCAACCCCCAGCAGGGCATAGGCTACCAGCGCATTCAGCAGGGTCGCAGCCAGAGCATCGAACGGATGGACGTAGAAAGCGGTCAGGGCCTCGATACGCGAAGGGCTGTGATGAAGCTGGTGCATCCAGCGCCAGAGGCGATCTGATCTGTGCTGTAACCTGTGCCACCAGTAGGCCACGAAGCTGGCGATCATGAATGTGGCCAGGGCACCGCCCGCCACTCCCAGATCATCACCCAAAGACAGCAGCGAGCGCTCTGCGATCCAGCTCTGAAACAGATAACCCGCCGCCACCACCGCAATCAGATTGATGGCATTGAGCGACCCCGCATAGATGCGCCAGCGCTTGTCGCAGCTCGCGCCTGATGCCGGCGCGATCACCTCGCGGGTAAAGATCACCGAGAAGGCGGCAAAGGTCGCCAGATAAACCCAGAACACCGCCTGCATTTCTCTTTGGCGTCCGAGGAACTTCGGACACCGACAGCCTAGATTGACGAGAGGAAACCTGCCAGCGCCAAAAGGTCGCTACCGGTCGGGATCGAGCGGGTTCTCCGGCCATCTGTGCTTTGGGTAGCGCCCGCGCATCTGTGCGCGCACCTCGGCCCACGATCCGCGCCAGAAGCCGGGCAGGTCGCGCGTCACCTGCACCGGCCTGCGCGCAGGCGACAGCAGCACCAGCACCAGAGGCGTGCGCCGCGCCCCGATGACCGGGTGGCTGGCGAGGCCGTAGAGTTCCTGAACGCGCACAGCGATGCTCGGCCCGCCTTCGGCGCCATAGTCGATGGGCACGCGGTGCCCGCCGGGCGATATGAAGTGGCTGGGGGCCTCGGCATCGAACAGGCGCTGTTTATCCCATGGGATACGCGAGGCGAGCGCACGCGCGATCTGGTTGTCCGTCAGGCTGCGCCAGCCCCGCACACCCGAAAGTAGCGGCGCGAGCCAGGTCTCGGCATCGCGTAGCAGGGCGGGCTCGCTCATATCGGGCCAGGCCTCGTCGCTGGCATGCAGCCAGTTCAGCCGGGCCAGCAGGGCGTGGCTCTCGCTGCCCAGCGGCAGCACCTTCATCCCCTCGGCGCGAAACTGGGCCAGCAGGGCCGCTTCGATCATGGCCGGCGGCGGCGATCGCACCAGTCGCTCACCCAGGGTGATGGCGCCCAGCCTGCGCTGCTCCCGCACCGACAGGCGCCCCTGTCCGTCCTCGATCAAGGCCTCGCGGGTCTCGATGCGCGCATCCAGCAGGGCCAGCACCTCGGCCTCGGAGATGGCGGCGGCCAGACGGATGGTGTCACGCGCGCCCGCGCTGCTCAGCTCGGCGATGGCCAGCCAGTCGCTGCGCGCCAGAGCATCGGTGGGATCGAGCGAAGCTCCGCGGCCCGAGACCATCAGATAATCCCCGCCCGGACCCTTGCGCCGCGCCACCCGCTCGGGCCATGCGCGCGCCAGCATCATGCCGACGCTCTCTGAGGCGGTGGCGTGTCCGGCGCGCCCCGATCTGGCCAGCAGGCTGCGGGCGAGAGCACGGGCATCGCCCGCTCGCCGGGACCGCTCGGCGCGAAAGCGTGACAGGCGCGTCTCGGCGTCCGTATCGCTGCCGCCCAGCCCCCGCTCGCCGATCAGCACGGCCAGTTCGCACGCCGTTGCCGCATCTTCGCTGGTCAGCACCATGTGGGCCAGATGCGGCGGCAGGGGCAGTTCCCCCATGGCCCGCCCATGGGCCGTGAGCCGCCCGCCATCGTCGAGGGCATTCATGCGGGCAAGGCGGGCCTTCGCCTCGGCATAGGCCCCGGCAGGCGGCTGGTCGAGCAAGGTCAGATCGGCGGGATCACCCGCGCCCCAGCGCGCCAGATCGAGCGCGAGCGCGGTCAGATCCGTCGCCAGGATTTCGGGCGGGTGCTGGGGTACCAGACCGCGCGTGCGCGCCTCGTCCCACAGGCGATAGCAGACGCCCGGCCCGGTGCGACCGGCCCGCCCGCGCCGCTGGTCCGCGCTGGCCTGCGAGACCGGCACCGTCACCAGTCGCGACACGCCCGTGCCCGGATCAAAACGACTGATGCGAGACAGGCCGCTGTCCACCACGATACGCACCCCCTCGATGGTCAGGCTGGTCTCTGCGATGGCGGTAGCCAGCACGACCTTGCGCTGGCCCGGCGGCGCAGGCGACAGGGCGCGGTCCTGATCGCGGCGGTCCATGACGCCATAGAGCGGCGCGATCAGCACGTCCGGCTGTGCGGCCAGCCGCTCTTCGAGAGTTCGCGCGGTGCGCTCGATCTCGCCCTGACCGGGCAGGAAGGCCAGCACCGAGCCCTCCTCCTCGGAGAGCGCCGTCAGGATCGCGCGGCTCATGGCGTCTTCGAGGCGCAGATCGCCGGGCGGGCCAGGATAGCGCGTCTCGACCGGCCAGACGCGCCCCTCCGAGACGATCACAGGAACACCGCCCAGCGCAGCCGAAACCCGCCCCCCGTCGAGCGTCGCCGACATGACCAGCACGCGCAGGTCTTCGCGCAGCAGGGCGCGACTCTCCCACGCGAAGGCGAGGCCAAGATCGGCATCGAGGCTGCGCTCGTGGAACTCGTCGAACAGGACCGCCGAGACGCCCTCCAGCGCCGGATCGTCCAGAATCATGCGGGTGAAGACGCCTTCGGTGACGACCTCGATGCGCGTACGGGCCGAGACCCTGGCATCCATGCGCACGCGATAGCCGACGCGCTCTCCCACCGCCTCGCCCAGGGTGTCGGCCATGCGCGCGGCGGCGGCACGGGCGGCGAGCCTGCGCGGCTCCAGCACCAGCACCCTGCCCGTGCACCACGCCGCCTGCTCAAGCAGGGCCAGAGGCACGCGCGTGGTCTTGCCCGCCCCCGGCGGGGCTATGAGGACGGCGGCACCGGATTGCTCCAGCGCCGCCAGCACCTCACCGATCACGGCCTCGACAGGCAGAGTCTCACGATCTGCGGGCATGAGCGGGCGCGTGATCCCTCAGCCCGGACGAGCCGTCAGGCCAGAATCTGCGGGAACAGGCCCAGCACCAGGATCGCCCCCACCGCCAGCGGGCAGACGAAGGCGATCAGGAAACGCCAGGCCTTGAGCACGCCGCCGGAAAGGTCCGTCTCGGCATTGACCAGCCGCTTGTCTGCGAACCAGCCGATGAAGATGGCCGTGATCAGGCCCGACAGCGGCAGCATCAGCTTGGAGGTAATGCCGTCGATGGCATCGAACCAGCCGAAGTTCTCGAAGCCGGGAATAAAGGGCAGCGGGCGCTGGTCAGCCAACAGGTTGAACGACAGCGCCGAAAGAAGCCCCACGCCGAACACGAACAGGCCGATCACAAGGGCCGCGAGCGTGCGCGGAGCCTTGAAGCGCTCCGTGACCCACGCCACCGAAATCTCGAGCAGGGACACCGACGAGGTGATCGCCGCAAACAGGGCCAGCACGAAGAAGGCAAAGCCCACGATCGCGCCGCCGGGCATGGAGTGGAAGGCGGCGGGCAGGGTCTGGAACATCAGGGTCGGCCCGGCATTGGGCTCCAGGCCCACGCTGAACACGATCGGGAAGATGGCCAGGCCCGCAATGATGGCCACGCCCGTGTCGGCAAAGGCGATGATGCCGCTGGTCTCGCCCAGCTTGGTCTCGCGCGAGGCATAGGCCCCATAGGCGATCATGGCACCGCCGCCGAGGCTCAGCGAGAAGAAGGCCTGCCCCAGCGCCGCATTGATCACGCCCGGCTGAAAGGCTGCGGACCAGTCGGGCGCGAACAGGAAGTTGACGGCCCGGGCGAAGTCGCCGGTGATGGACGAATAGATCGTGATGCCCAGCAGCAGCAGGAAGAAGGTCGGCATCAGCCACACGGCCGCCACCTCGATGCCGCCCTTGACCCCGCGTGCCACGATGAAGACGGTCAGGGCCACGAACACCGCCTGCCAGACCACCATCATGGTGGGGTCCGAGAACAGGGCGGGCATGATCTGGCGGATTTCCGCAACCGAGGAGTCGGCATAGGCCCCGGCAAGCGCATTGCCCCCGGCCAGCGCGCCGATCAGGTCACTGCCCGAGCTGATGACGAAGTGCATCACCCACCCGGCCACCACGCAGTAGAAGGTCAGGATCAGGGTGTTGGCGATCAGGCCGACCACCGCCAGCGAGCCCCACAGGGGCGAGGCACCGGACTCGCGGGCCAGGTGCACGGCACTGCCGATGGTGGACCGCTGGCCATGGCGACCGATCAGGGTCTCGGCCAGCAGCAGCGGGGCCGCGATCAGCAGGACACAGAGGATATAGAGCGCCACGAAGGCACCGCCCCCGTTCATGCCCGCCTCGGTCGGGAAGCGCCACAGATTGCCCAGTCCGACCGCCGAGCCCGTTGCCGCCAGCACGAAGGCTGCGCGCGACGACCATCGTGCCGATCCCGGCACCACCGGATTTGCTGCCATGATTTGTTTCCCCGCTCCTCGTTGTCCGCCCGGCATCCGCGACGCCATGACGGGGGCTGATTTCAGCCTTTATGCATGAATGGGGACCATGACCGGCAAGAACGCGCAAATCAACCATTACCGGGCGCAGGCAGGACTTGGACCCGCCGCCCTTCCGGCGCTAAGGGTTGAGCCATGAACCCGAGCAGCCCTGACCGCCCCAGCCCCAGCCCCGCTATCGGGGTATTCGTGATCCCGGTCACGCCCTTCCAGCAGAACTGCACCGTCGTCTGGTGCCAGAAGACGCGCAAGGCCGCCATCATCGACCCCGGCGATTCGGCTGCCGAAATCCTTGCCGAGGTGCGCCGCCGCGGGCTGGAGCCGGAAAAGATCTGGGTAACGCACGGGCATATCGACCACGCCGGAGCCGTGGCCGACATGAAGGACATCAGCGCACTGCCCGTCGAGGGGCCGCACCCCGAAGACCAGTTCTGGATCGAGGGCCTCAGCCAGCAGGGCGCGGCCTATGGAATGCTTCAGGCGCGCCCCTTCACGCCCGACCGCTGGCTGGGCGATGACGACCGCGTCACGCTGGGCGAGACGGAATGGGAGGTCTATCACACGCCGGGCCACACGCCGGGCCATGTGATCTTCTTTCATCGCCCCTCGCGCTTTGCCCAGGTGGGCGATGTGCTGTTCAAGGGCTCTGTCGGGCGCACCGACTTTCCGCGCGGCGATCTTCGCACCCTGATGCGCTCGGTGGTTACGCGGCTGTGGCCGCTGGGCGATGACGTCACCTTCGTGCCCGGCCACGGGCCCCAGTCGACACTGGGCGAGGAGCGGCGCACCAACCCCTTCGTCAGCGACGCGGTGCTGCGCGCCCAGGGCATCGACTTCGGCAGCGAGCAGGCCTGAACCGCCAGGGGATCAGCGAGAGACTGAACCGCGAGGTGCCGCGCGGCGTTCTCCTGTCATATCAGGAGCAGCCCCATGACCTTCATCGAGCCCCAGCCGGGCCCGGAAATCGAACCTGACAATGTGCCCCAGCCCGAGATCGAACCGGTCCCGCCACAGCCGGAGATCACGCCGGGCGATGCGCCGCTGGACATCCCGCCGCCTGAACCTGCCGGCGGCGAGCCGGGCGATTCACGGCCCCATGATTAAATCTGGCGGGCTCACTGTCTCGTTACGGAACCTTGGCCGCAGCGGGGGGGTTTGCTCCCCATCGGACAGCTGACATTCTGACGGAGAGCGCACGATGGCCGGTGAGCCCACCCCACGCAAGTCGAACATCTCCCGCCGTGGATTTGCATCCATGGACCCGGCCCGCCAGCGCGAGATCGCCCGCAAGGGTGGCGCCAGCGTGCCCAGCGAGAAACGCAGCTTCTCTCAGGACCGCACGCTTGCGGCTGAGGCCGGGCGCAAGGGCGGGGAGGCCTCACACGGCGGGCGCAAGCTGACCGAAGCCCGCGACGACCGCAGCGAGCGCACCGAGGGCGCCTGACGTCCCGTGCCTGATCTCTGCCACCGGATCTCTGGCCTCGTCTGGCTGGTGCGGGCGGCCGGACTCGAACCGGCATGGGCTTTCGCCCCAGGCATTTTAAGTGCCATGCGTCTACCAATTTCGCCACGCCCGCACGGCGCGTCGGGCCTATTCTGGGCCTCGATAACTCCCTATCGCCATAAGGCGCTGATAACAATGCGCTTTCCGGGCGAGACGCCAGGATTTTAAGTCCGTTGCGTCTACCAGTTTCGCCACGCCCGCGAACCGGAACGCGATGATAGCTGCCGCGCACCTCGTGCACTAGCGGGCAAGATCACTTGCGCGAAAAGGTGCCCACCAGCTCGATGTGGGCCGACCACAGGAACTGGTCGACCGGCTGGACGTCATCGAGCCGCCAGCCATGGCTGACGATCTCGGCGGCATCGCGCGCAAAGGTGGCCGGATTGCAGGAAATGCCGACGATGCGGCTCGCCCCGCTCAGTCCGATCTCGCGGGCCTGTGCCAGCGCGCCTGCACGCGGCGGATCGAACACCACCGTGTCGATGCCCTTCATCTCGCCTGCGCTCAAGGGATGCAGGAACAGGTCCCTCGCCTCTGCGCGAATGGGCTTCAGGCCCGGCGCGCTGGCCTGGGCGCGGCGCAGCGCCTCAATGGCCGGGGCCGATCCATCCATGGCCAGAACCGGACCGCGCTCGGCCAGCGGAAAGCTGAAGGTGCCGAGCCCGCAGAACAGGTCAGCCATGCGCCCGCCATCGCCTGTAGCCGCCATCATGGTCTCGACCATGGCCCGCTCGGCCTGCTCGACCGCCTGGGTAAAGCCGCCCGGCGGCAGAACGACGCGCGCGCGCCCGGCCTGCACCATGGGATCGCGCACCTGATAGAGCGTCTCGCCATCCATGGTCAGGCGAGCCAGATCGGCGCGCCCGGCCGCCTCGCCCGCCTGCATGATCTGATCGGCCGACAGGCCCGCGCGCCCGCGCATCACGCCGGTGACATCCACATCCAGCCCCGTCAGCGTGGCGGTGACGTGCAGGATCGGCGCCGACTTCGGATGGCCCAGAAACGGCCTCGCCACCTCGGCCAGGGCAGGCAGGGCGCGCTCGATGGCCGGGACCATGATGGGGCAACGCTCAACGGGCACCACGCTCCAGCTTCGCCTGCCCTTGAAGCCCAGCACCACCTGGCCACCGCGATCACGGCGGGCATGAAGGCCAACGCGGCGGCGCGAGGCCGGGCCGGTGGCGATCACGGGATGGACCTCGCACTCCAGCCCCTCGCGCGCCAGAGCCCTGATGACCTGATCGCGCTTCCACGCCAGATAGGGCTCGGCCCGCCAGTGCTGAAGCACGCAGCCGCCACAGGCCCCATAGTGCGGCGAGACCGGAGCGACACGATCGGGGCTGGGCTCGATCACCTGTCGCAGCGAGGCGCGCCCGTCCCTCACCTCGGCCAGAACCCGCTCGCCAGGCAGGGTCAGGGGCACATGGACAGCATCGCCCGAGGGCACCTGCGCCACGCCGTCGCCCTTGTGCCCGACGGACCGGATCGTCAGCGCCTGTTCCATGATCCCGTGTCCCGGCCCCTGAAAGATGAACGAAGATGAACGGCTTGCTCAATGGCCGTTCAGGTTGACCGCGATAGGTCTGAGCATGAAGGCCGGGGCAAGCGGGTGAACGCTTCCTGACCTGAGTGATTTGAACAGGAGCCTTACCATGTCGCTTCGTGCCAGGAACATCTCTCTCGCCGCCGCAGCGGCCATCGCTCTGGGTGCGGTCGCCGCACCGGGCATGGCCCAGGCCCAAAGCTATGGCCAGCCCTATGGCTATGGCGGTTACGGCTATCAGGGCCAGCAAGGCTATTACGATCCGTGCCTTCGTGAAGCGCGCGAGCGCCAGACTGCCGGTGGCCTGATCGGTGCCACCATTGGCGCGGTTGCGGGCTCGCAGATCGCCGCGCGCGGCCGCCGCACGGAAGGCAGTGTGCTGGGCGCGGTCGTGGGTGCCGCCATCGGCGCGGGCGCGGGCCGCTCTCAGGCCGCCTGCACGGGCCAGCCCTATCAGGGGTCGGGCTACGGCTATGACGCGCGCGGCTATGACTATGGCTATGACCAGCGCGGCTATGACTATCGTCATGACACGCGCGGCTATGACTATGACCAGCGCGGCTATGACTATCGCTATGACCAGCGTGGCTATGGCCAGCAGGGCTACGGCCAGCATGGTTATGGTCATCACAGCTACGGCTGCCGCCTGGCCGAGAGCCGCATCACCCTTCCCGATGGACGTCAGGACGTGCGCTGGGTTCGCACCTGCCCCGACGCCAACGGCCGCTATCGCGTCGTCGATTAAGTTTCAGCCCCCCTGTCGATCGACGATGTGACGGAAGCCGCCGGTGGAGAAATCCGCCGGCGGTTTTCAAATTGTGTCTCCCTCACCGGCGCCGCGCCCACAGCAGATATTCGTGATTGCCGTCGCCGCCCGTAATGGGGCTGTCGGCCTCGCCCGCGATGTGCCAGCCCTCCCCCTCCAGCCAGACCCGGACACGAGCAAGCGCCGCGCGCCGCGCCGCCTCGTCGCGCACCACGCCGCCGCGGCCCACATCGGAGCGCCCCTCCATCTCGAACTGCGGCTTGACCAGGGTCACGAGGTCCGCGTCCCCGGCGGCCAGCGTCAGGGGCACCTTCAGCACCTTGGCCAGGCTGATGAAGCTGGCATCGCAGACGATCAGGCCCGGCGCATCGGAGATGAGCGTGCGGTCGAGCGTGCGCGCGTCCTGCCGCTCCAGTGAGATCACTCGTGCGTCGCTGGCCACATCGGCATGAAGCTGGCCATGGCCCACATCGACCGCATAGACGCGCGCCGCACCGCGCATCAGGCACACTTGCGTGAAGCCGCCGGTGGACGCGCCCACGTCCAGCACTACGCGGCCCTCGACACGCACCGGCCAAAGCGACAGGGCATGATCCAGCTTCAGCCCCGCCCGGCTGACGAAGGGATGGGCGGCCTGCGCTTCCACAACGGCATCCACCCCGACCTTCTGGGAGGGCGCGCGCGCAACCGCGCCGCCGACGCGCACCTTGCCTGCCTCGATGGCCGCCCGCGCCGCCGCGCGGCTGGGCAGCAGGCCCCGTGCCACCAGAAGCTGGTCGAGGCGCATCAGCCCATGGCATCCAGCCGTGCCAGCGCCGCGCGCAGCTTGTCGCGACCGGCCTCGGCATCGCTGAGGCGCGTGCGGTTCTCCTCGATCACGGCCTCGGGGGCTCGGCTGACGAAGGCCTCGTTGGAGAGCTTGGCATTGACCTGGGCGATCTGGGCCTCGAAGCCCGCGATGGCCTTCTCCAGCCGCGCCCGCTCTGCCGCCAGGTCGATCACGCCCGCCAGTGCCAGCGCCGCCGTGGCGCCGCCGGCCACGAACGTCACCGCGCCCGCAGGCACCGCCCCGGCCTCGTCCAGCGATGACAGGCGCGCCAGACGCACGATCAGCTCGCGGTGGCGCACCATCAGGGCGCGGGTGCGCGCATCGGGATTGACGAGGGCGAGCGGTACCTGCACTCCGGGGGGCACGTTCATCTCGGCGCGCAGCGAGCGCACCTCGGTGACCAGATCGACCAGCCAGTCGATCTCGGCGGCGGCCTCGGCATCGCGGAAACTGTCGGGCAGCTCCGGCCACGCAGCAGCCATCAGCAGGCCCTCGCGCGCAGGACCGCTTTCGCCCAGCTCGGCCCACAGCTCCTCGGTGATGAAGGGCATGATCGGGTGCAGCAGCTTGAGCGTCTGGTCCAGCGTCCAGGCGGTCATGGCGCGCGTCTCGGCTTTGGCGGCCTCGTCAGCACCGCCGAAAACGGGCTTGGCCAGTTCCAGATACCAGTCGCAAAACACGTTCCAGATGAAGCGATAGAGTGCACCGGCCGCATCATCGAAGCGCCCGCCCTCGATGGCGGCGGACACCTCGCGCTCGGCACGCACCAGCTCGCCCCTGATCCAGCGGTTGATGGTCTGGCTGACGCCTGCCGGATCAAAGCCCTCGACGCGCCCGGCCCCGTTCATCTGGGCAAAGCGCGCCGCATTCCACAGCTTGGTGCCGAAGTTGCGATAGCCCTCGATGCGCTGCTTCGACAGCTTGATGTCGCGCGTGCCCGACAGGATGGCCATGGTGAAGCGCAGCGGGTCCGCGCCCAGCTCGTCGATGATCTCCAGCGGGTCGATGACGTTGCCCTTGGACTTCGACATCTTCTGGCCCTTCTCGTCGCGGACCAGCCCGTTGATGATGACGCGGCGGAATGGCACCTGATCGGTGAAATGCAGGCCCATCATCATCATGCGCGCGACCCAGAAGAAGATGATGTCCGCTGCCGTGACCAGATCGGAGGTGGGATAGAAGCGCTTCAGATCCTCGGTCTGCTCGGGCCAGCCCATGGTCGAGAACGGCCACAGGGCCGATGAGAACCACGTGTCGAGGACGTCAGTTTCTTGAGCGATGTCTATGCGCTCGTAGCCGCGCTCATCGCCAAACCATCTAGGAGCTATCCCGAACTCAACTGGACACCCATAAAAGTCCTCAGCACTTGCTCGCGCAGCTTCAGCAGTTTCTGCGACAAAAACTTTGAGCTCGTGCTTAGAAGGTTCTTTGGGTTTGCTTCCGTCGTCATTCGCTGGCGGCCCATACCAGGCCGGGATGCGGTGCCCCCACCAGAGTTGGCGGCTGATGCACCAGGGCTCGATGTTGCGCATCCACTCGAAATAGATCTTCTCGTAGGACTTGGGCTCAAAGGCCATGTCGCCGCGCTCGACCGCTGCAATGGCCGGTCCGGCCAGGGTCTTGGCATCGACATACCACTGGTCGGTCAGCCACGGCTCGATCACCGCGCCCGAGCGGTCGCCGTGGGGCACCACGTGGCGGGTCTTCTCCACCGCCTTCAGCCAGCCTTCGGCTTCGGCGCGCGCCACGATGGCCTTGCGCGCCGCAAAGCGGTCCATGCCCACATAGTCGGCGGGCACGTCGGGGGCATCCTCGTTGGTGATCTGCGCCAGGGCGTCCATGACATTCAGGCTGGGCAGGCCCGCGCGCTTGCCCACGCCAAAGTCGTTGAAGTCGTGCGCAGGGGTGATCTTCACCGCGCCCGAGCCCTTCGCCGGATCGGCGTAAGCATCGGCAACGATGGGGATGCGGCGCCCCACGATGGGCAGGATCACCTGCCTGCCCACCAGCCCTGCATAGCGCGCATCGTCCGGGTGCACCGCCACGCCGGTGTCGCCCAGCATGGTCTCGGGCCGCGTGGTGGCGACGACGATATGGTCGCGCCTCTCCCATTCGGTCGCATTGCCGTCCTCGTCGAAGGCGACGGGGTGCTCATAGGTCACGGGCTTTCCGTCTTCATCGGGAGCCAGCGGATAGGCAAAGTGCCAGTAGTGACCATCCATCTCGCGCTGCTCGACCTCGAGGTCCGAGATGGCGGTCTGGAAATGCGGATCCCAGTTCACCAGCCGCTTGTCGCGATAGATCAGCCCATTGCGGTAAAGCTCGACGAACACCTTGCGCACGGCAGCCGACAGGCCCTCATCGAGCGTGAAGCGCTCGCGGCTCCAGTCGCACGACGCGCCAAGGCGGCGAAGCTGGCGCACGATGGTGCCGCCGCTCTCGCCCTTCCAGTCCCAGACCTTTTTGACGAAGGCGTCGCGGCCCATGTCGCGGCGGCCGATGTTGCCCTCGGCCGCCAGCTTGCGCTCGACCACCATCTGGGTGGCGATGCCCGCGTGATCCGTGCCGGGCAGCCACAGCACCGCCTTGCCCTTCATGCGGTGATAGCGGGCCAGAATGTCCTGCAGCGTGTTGTTCAGCGCATGGCCGATGTGCAGCGAGCCCGTCACGTTCGGTGGCGGGATGACGATCGAATAGGCGTCTGCGGCTCCGTCCGTCGCGGCGCGGGCGCGCGGGGCGAACAGGCCGCTTTCCTCCCACTGTTTGTAGAGGCGCGGCTCGATGGTGGCGGGGTCGAAGGTCTTTTCCAGCATGGGCGGTCTTTTGGACAAAGAAAGAGGGCGGCACCAGAGGCACCGCCCTCACATCGCTGATTTTATGGGTGCGTCAGCGGGTCAGGCGGCGGGAGATGCGCTCTACCTCGGCCTGGACCTGAGCCTCGACGATGGCGGGCAGATTGGCGTCCAGCCAGTCCTTGAGCATGGGGCGCATCATCTCGCGCACCAGATCCTCCAGCGAGCGGCCCTCGCTGGGCATCCGCAGGGAAGCGCCCAGGCCGGCAAAGGCACTGGCAACGCTGTCTGCGGTGCGATCGCTGACAAGGCTCTCGGCTTCGGACAGGCTCATGACGGGCTCCGGGGCAGCGGCGGGGAAAGGTTCGGGCTCGGGCTCGAAGGCGGCGACCGGCTCGGGCGCAGGTTCGGGCTCCGGTGCGGGCGATACGTCCAGATCACCGATGGACTCGGCTGCATAGGGCTCGGTCAGTTCCAGCACGTCGTCGTCGGCCTGCCCGGCCACCACCGGTTCGGGCGCAGGCTCGGGCGCGTAGGCGGGTGCAGGCTCGGGTTCGGGTGCGGAATGGGGCACGGGCTCGGCAGCCGCTTCGGGCTGGGGCGCTGCCGCCTGCTCGGGCGCGTCATCCTCAGAGATGATGCGGCGGATGGAGGCGAGAATCTCCTCCATCGTCGGTTCCTGGGCGGTCTGGTCGGACATGATGGGCCCCCGGCACGAGTGTTCGTCAGCATCCCTCGTCGCACTTAGGGCGCGCCAAATCAACGGCCCTTATTCGCCGGAATGGTGAATTTCCAGTGAGACGAGGCGCGCGATCAGCGGCGGGTCTGCACGACCTCGGGGCGAAGCTGCTGATCGATGGGCGCGCTGGACTGGGGCGGCGTGGTGTTGACTGCGGGCGAGGCCACGCGGTCGATCGCTTCGACCACGCCTTCCCACGGCACCGCACCGCGGTTGCGCACGCGCCGGAAGTTGTCCTCTGGATCATAGACGTCGATGCCCTGCACCAGCGTGGCCGCATCAAGACGGCCCATGGCCGCCAGCAGGGCCGCCTGGGCCACATATTCGTTGCGCCGCGCATTGGCGTAGGCCACTTCGGCGTTGCGCAGCTCCAGCTCCTGATTGAGCACGTCGAGCGTGGTGCGCAGGCCCACCTGGGCCTCCTGGCGCACGCCCTCGGACGCGATGGTCGCCGCCCGCGCCGCCTGCTCGGTCGCCCTCAGGGTCGAGCGGGCCGAGATGATCTGGGCATAGGCCTGACTGACCTCGCGCAGCACATTGCGGCGCGCGCCCTCCACATTGATCTGTGCGGCGTTGGACTGCTCCAGCGCCTGGGCGACGCGCGACTGGTTCAGCCCGCCGGTGAACAGGGGCACCGACACGCTGGCGGTGGCCTGAAAGCTCTGGCGCTGGGCCAGGTCGAAGCTCGACAGGTCGCCCGTGCCGCCATAGGAGGCGGTGAGGCGCGCGCTGGGGCGGAACTCGGCACGGGCCTGGGCGAGGCGGTATTCGGCGGCGCTGAGGCCATATTCGGCGGCCAGAAGCGCAGGCGCCGAGCGCAGGCCCAGTTCCAGCGCCAGATCGAAGTCGTCGGGCACGCCCGGCAGGGCGGGCACCTCGGCCAGATCGGCGGGCGACTGGCCCACCACGGCGGCATAGGCAGCGCGGCTGACCGAAAGCTGGGCGCGCGCGGCGGCCAGATCGGACTCGGCCTGGGCGAGGCGCGCCTCGGACTGGGCCACGTCGGTGCGGGTGATCTCGCCGACCTCGAAGCGCGCGCCGGTCTCGTCAAGCTGGCGGCGCAGCACCGAGACGCTGTTCTCGCGGATGGCGAGGATCTCCAGATCACGCTGCACGTCCACATAGGCCTGGATGACGCTCAGCAGCACCTGCTGCTCGACGGCGCGCAGGTTCTCGCGGCCCTGGCGGATCTGGGCCTCGGTGGCGCTGATGCCATGGCTGATGCGACCGCCGCTGTAGAGCGTCTGGGACAGGCTGATGCTGGCCGAAGCGGACGAGTTTTCGGTCACGCCGCCGGTAGTCACGGTGGTGTCGGGAATGCCGTCGCCGTCGGTGTCGATGACCGTGGTGCCGCCTTGGGAGTCGGTGCGCGAATAGCTGGCACCGGAGGAGACCGACAGATCGGGCCGCAGACCGGCGCGCGCCTGCACATAGTTCTCGTCCAGAGCCCGCTGGCTGGCCCGCTGGGCCTGAAGCGTCGGGTTGGTCTGATAGGCAAGCGCGATGGCTTCCTGCAGCGTGTCCGACCACGAAGGGGCCGCCGCGCCCAGCGCAACGATCACGGCAAGGGCGGAAACGGGTCCGTTCAGACGGCGGCGAGACGACATTCTATATCCTCATCCGGCGCAACAGGGCGCCGTCATCATGGTGCTGACCCTGTGCGCACCGTTTAGCGACAGCGGCTATGGCTGGGCCAGTTAAGTTTTCTTCACGCACTGACTTCAAACGCGGCACTCAGGCCCGATCCGTCGCTCGCGCACCGGCGAGGCCCCGTGCTGCGTCATCGCTGCGCGCGAGATCAGAACGCGAATGTGGGCTTCGCTTCCATGCCTGCAAGCACCTGAGCTGCGGATTCGAACAGGGCGCGGCGCGAAAGACCCACATTCTGTTTCTGATAGAGCACAGCCTTGCCGATGGGGCCGGTGCGCTCGACCATGCCGAGCCGCCCGCCCGGCTGCAGCACATCCAGCCACGCATCGGGGCGCGCGCTGACGGCGCCTTCGCTGACGATCAGGTCGAAGGGACCACCCACCGGGGCATCGAACGGGGCCACCTCAAGGTGCACGCCGGCTTCGGCCAGCGCCGGTCCGATCAGGGCCGCGGCAGCCTCGTCCGCCTCCTGAGCGACCACCTCAAGCCCCATCTGCGCCATGACCAGCGCCGCATAGGGCGCACCGATGGCCAGGGCGCGTTCACCCGGCACGGGCTCCAGCGCCTGAAGCAGCTTGCCCACGTCGCGCGGCAGCATCAGCTGGCGGCCCGGCGCGAAGGTGGGGCTGACGTCCGCATAGGCCTCGAAGCGGCGCTCCTCGGGCAGCAGCGTCTCGCGCGCGACCTTGAGCAGGGCCGACTGCAGCTTGCGGTTGGTCACGTCGCTGGTGCGGACCTGGGAGTCGACCATGACCTGGCGCGCGGCGGAAAAGTCCATCGTTGTCGTTCCCCGGATCGTTCCGTGAAGCCCGCAGCGGCGGGCGTGAGGCAGGGGCCAGCGCGGCGCAGCTTTCCGCGCGCGCGGCCATGGCGCGCTTATAGGTCCGTGCCCACGCCGAGGGCAAGAAGCGCCCGCGTACAACTCCCTCGTTGCGGCGCGTCGTGCGATCTGATAGCGAACGCCCCTCGCGCTGATGACCACACCGGCGGGGCCTCGGGTCCGGCGGTGGCGCGAGCGCGATGGCGGCCTGATGGCGGAGTGGTTACGCAGCGGACTGCAAATCCGTGTACGCCGGTTCGATTCCGGCTCAGGCCTCCACACCTTCCCTCACCAACAGCTCGGCCACCTCGTCGGCGCCCGACCAGAGCGTACGGGTCATGACGCCGTTCACGATCTTGACCGTGCGCCGGTCGTCGCCGTCATAGGCGTATGAGGCCGTCATGCCCGGGCGGCTGGCCCCCACCAGGCGGTTGCCGAAGGTGTAGCTCCAGGTGTTCACCCCATCAAAGGTCAGGTTCGCGTCGTCATCGAAGGCGTTGACCCGGCTGACACCGCCTTGAGTTTCCGAAGCCACCTGATTGAGGGCGTTCACGGCACCATAGGTGCGGGCATAGCCCAGCGTGGGCTGCCACTCGAAGGCCTGCGGCCGGGTGTTGCCTATCGTCAAGCTGAAAAGCGGGTGCAGCCCAGTGGCCGTCAAGAGCATTGCCCAGCGGGAATATAGCCCCGCACATTGTAATATAAAACAGCAGAGTTCCTATCTTCCCGGCTGCCCAATCCCACAAAAACACTATAAGGAATCCTAAAAGTAATTATATTATGCGCGGACAGGCGTTGATCACAGCTCACTCTTCCGCCGAGGCACAAGCCAAGGTTTTCTGATTTTACGTGAAACCTATCTCCGTTTAACTCAGCGTAAATCAACGTATCTGCAAAGTGGAATCTGCTATAATTATCTGGCAACATATAATGGAATAAACAAATATCCTCATCTGTATTGTTAATTATTGAAATTTCGAACCCTTCCCCAACCTGGACAGCATTTACAAGGGGGATAACAATTGATGAGCTGTTCTGAGCGGCACCAATTAGTGCAACCCTTTCTTCATGTACATTAGCGCACCCTGTTATGAAAACTGCAGAAGCTACAAGAGAAATTTTAATCATCGGAAGGCAAACTCCATTAGGTGATCTGGATTGATAACTGTTAAATCGGGCCTATGGTTTATCATATCCTGAAAACTGCTAGGAGAATGGTAGCGATAGGCAATAATTCCGTTTAATGACTGATCTTCTAGGCCGTTTTCTGAATGGAAGGTTTCATGCCCAAGAACCCATTCTAGCGCTGCGTCGTCGCCAAAGGACGAGTGCGCAGTATTAATATAGATTGCACGCTCTCCTATATGGGCGATTGCGAAAACGGATGGTCGCCTTCCCATATCCGCCCACTCGTCAGCAGAACGCCCATGGATATAAGAACCACTCCCGCTATCATTTCGCAAAATCAAGGCGGCCGTCCTGTAATGTGTGGCCGAGGCCATCATGTTTTCAGCAGTCCCGGCACCCTGCCCCATGACTGCTTCATAACGAGTAATAGTCCTTTGTGTTTGCATGGTTATATTATTTCCAGATTGCATATTTGTCACCGCCACCTCTAAGCTCGATGCGGCTCGGTCGAATCTGTTCGCGATACTCCGCTGAGCAGTTCTCACACGTGACCACTGCGAATTGCTAAAGCCCTCTCCACGGTCGTGTTTCAGCCCCGTCGGATCGGTCAGGTTCACCGGATCGGCCAGCACATACAGCGTCAGGTTCGGATCGTCCTTTGTGCCGATGGGATCGGTGGAGAGGAACTGGCCAAGGCGGGGGTGGTAGTATCTGGCGCGGTATTGATAGAGCCCGGTCTCGGCGTCGTACTGGCGGCCGGTGTAGCCGAACACCCCGCCCCCTGCTCCCGGGCCCGGCGGCATCTGGCCGGGCATGGCGAACTCACCATAGGGTGAATAGCTGGCCGTCTGCACCGCATGGCCGGAAGCATCGGTGACGGCGATCACGCTGCCCTGATGATCGGTGTGGAACCAGCCCACCTCGCCGCTGCCGGTGATCCGCCTCTCCGCCCCGAGGCATCATAGCCGTAGGTGAACGTCACCGCACCGGTCGGCGAGCCCGCCGCAAAGCCGTGCGAGAGCGTGGCCAGGCGATGGTCAGGGCGCCACGTCCACTGGCTCGCCACCGCGTTGCTGCGTGACAACCCCGTGGGGCGCGACAATCTCTCGTGTACCGCACATAAACGACTATGTAGCACTGGCTAATTGTTACTTGGGACACGGAAGCTCTCCCGACGACCGTCGCATTCTTCCGGACAAGTGCGCCACCACGAATAGGCATTCGGCCGGAAGCTAATCTCTCCAAATATGGTATTGAGACGGAAGAGGTATTCAAGTTCTATCAGGTGCTCTGCCGCTGGCGATGTTCCAGCGCAGGATACGACCACACTGCTCACGCCCCTGAAGCGCGTCGCGGGTCTCACAATCATTTCTCCACTCTTGCAGGCTTCCAGATAGTCCGCTTCTGCCTCTCCGTACTGCTCGGAACTTATACGATCACCACCCCACAAACACACGGGTCCGTGATCGCTTTGGCAGCGAAGCGCTTTGTCCAGTGCCGACGCTTCATCCCGTTGTGTTGTCAGTCCAGGGCCAAAAAAAGCGATAATCATGGCTATGAAACTCACCATAGCAAAACGGAGCAGCAGGTCCCAGGCACTCATATTCTATTACCTTCTGTTGGTCTCTTGAAACTCGAAGCGCGCGCGCATGTCTGCATTAGGCTCTTGACGGTATGAGCTGCAGTTGGGACACATTACGCGCGCCCAGATTTCAATGGCTCGATTCTGCTCGGGGTTGTTCCCGTCCAAGTCGGTAGAAAATCTCTGCGAATTGGCGACGCCGATAGCGTCATATTGGTAAGTTCTCGTCCTGCTGTCGAACCATAACCTGCCCTCCCAAGAAACCTGCATGCGGCCGAGACCGGCTCCCTGGGCCCCGTTTATCGGGAGCACTGTATTCGCACGAACGCCCGTGATTACCTGATCAGGATTTGCCCTAGCTTGCCTGAATGCTTCCTGGAGCGCTGAGCCAAGAACCGGGGCGCCTAAAAAGCACCATCTCTAATTTGTCGCCAATGCTGGGGTGCCCGCGCGACATGAAGCACATCATAGAATACTGTGCCAGTTTGCCCTTCTCGCCCAATTCTGCTTGCTACGCTTAACCAATTTGCACCGGGCACCGGCGTGCGTGACGGTTCATAATGTCTAAGCGCATAAACTCTGCACCCTCCGCCTCCCATGCGTTCAAAGATTGACGGTCGCGGGGTAGATCCAATGGCGACCTCGCATTCGCCTGTCGGGTCTGTGTGATTCACGGGGTCAACGCCAACATACAGCGTCAGGTTCGGATCGTCCCTGGTGCCGATGGGGTCGGTGGAGAGGAACTGGCCCAGCCTCGGGTGATAGTAGCGTGCGCGGTATTGATAGAGGCCGGTCTCGGCATCGTATTGGCGGCCGGTGTAGCCGAACACGCCGCCCCCCGCTCCCAGGCCCGGCGGCATCTGGCCGGGGGTGGCGAACTCACCATAGGGTGAATAGCTGGCCGTCTGCACCGCATGGCCCGAGGCATTGGTGACGGCGATCACACTGCCCTGATGATCGGTGTGGAACCAGCCAACCTCTCCGCTGGCAGAGACCTGCGCCACCCGCCGGTCCATGGCTCCGGTGCCGTCGGGGATGAAGCGGCGCAGGGTTACCCCGTTCACATCCAGCTCGGCCACCTCGTCGGCGCCCGACCAGAGGGTGCGGGTCATGACGCCATTGACGATCTTCACCGTGCGCCGGTCATCGCCGTCATAGGCGTATGAGGCCGTCATGCCGGGGCGGCTGGCCCCCACCAGACGGTTGCCGAAAGTGTAGCTGTAGGTGTTCACCCCATCAAACGTCAGGTTCGCGTCGTCATCGAACGCATTGGCCCGGGTGACGCTCCCTTGAGTTTCCGAAGCCACCTGGTTGAGGGCGTTCACGGCACCGTAAGTGCGGGCATAGCCCAGCGTGGGCTGCCACTCGAAGGCCTGCGGCTGGGTGTTGCCGATCGAGGTCACGCGCCCCGAGGTGTCGTAATCGCAACCAAGAAACGCCGCGTCAGCGTTGTCACGCTCGCCACACCCTTCTAAGAACAATGGAGGCAATCGCCGCTGCCGCGTAAAGAAAAGTTATCATTAACGCCACATTAAAGTTAGGGTTCATTCCGGCGGCCTCAGATACAGATAGATTTCTCACCATAGTTACAGATAAAATATACCCAATATTCATATATGAAATAAATACTAGTGCAATATAAACAACTGCGCATAAAATATCTGATAGTGTATCTATAGCCTTTTTATTTATAATCGCAATAAATATAATCGATATTACCGCCGCCGGTATCAAAATTGGTGTCGGAATAGTCGGGCTCAACACAAAGCTTGGAAACACCACAATCGTCGCGACCGCATATTTGACGTCTTTTGGATGGAACGCGCTCTTCACCTAGACAGCTCCCGAGATACAGCTTCTTGAATATTATCGGCTCTTAAATCCCAAGTCTTAAGGTTCGCCCACCCGATATAGGTGCTGATATAATTATCCTCACTCTCGGATTGCAAGGGCGATAATCCTTCTCCGTACGTGTACACAATCCTATCGTCACCATCTCTAACCGATACAGACGCGGCAAGTCCGTACGCAAATACGTGCAATCCGTATCCAAGATTCCGCAGATCAGTTCTTGTAGTATTGACTAGGACGAGTTGACCCAAGCTGTCTGTACGTGTGTACGACGTCACAGAGTTAAATGGAGCAGGTAAAAAGGCATCATTGCGCGTACCCCCCTCTGTCGCCGCTCTTCGCAGAAAATTGGGAACGGCATTGGCTACGAATATTCGGTTCCACACTTCGTCAGAAAGACGCCCCGCGCCCTGAATTCTGTGCGCATAGAGATAGGAGTGATAGTTCGGATGGCTTCGGAGCATTGTCTGTGGAGCCCATGTCGGCCTTGGCACATCAAAGGTCCCGACAAATGGCACATCCGGAGTTGTTCTCCACACGCGCCCGCCAGTTATTGAGCGCGTCTCCTGCCCATCCGGATCCGTGTGATTCACCGGATCGAGGCGGACGTAGAGGGTGAGGTTCGGATCGTCCTTGGTGCCGATGGGGTCGGTGGACAGGAACTGGCCCAGGCGCGGGTGGTAATAGCGCGCCCGGTACTGATAGAGCCCGGTCTCGGCATCGTACTGGCGGCCGGTGTAGCCGAACACCCCGCCCCCTGCCCCCAGGCCCGGCGGCATCTGGCCGGGCATGGCGAACTCGCCATAGGGCGAATAGCTGGCCGTCTGCACCGCATGGCCCGAGGCATTCGTGACAGCGATCACACTGCCCTGATGATCGGTGTGGAACCAGCCTACCTCGCCGCTGGCAGAGACCTGTGCCACCCGCCGGTCCATGGCTCCGGTGCCGTCGGGAATGAAGCGGCGCAGGATCACCCCGTTCGCATCCAGCTCGGCCACCTCGTCGGCGCCGGACCAGAGCGTGCGGGTCATCACGCCATTGACGATCTTCACCGTGCGCCGGTCGTCGCCGTCATAGGCGTATGAGGCTGTCATGCCCGGGCGGCTGGCGCCCACCAGACGGTTGCCGAAGGTGTAGCTGTAGGTGTTCACCCCATCAAAGGTCAGGTTCGCGTCGTCATCGAAGGCGTTGACCCGGGTGACACCGCCTTGAGTTTCCGAAGCCACCTGATTGAGGGCGTTCACGGCACCGTAAGTGCGGGCATAGCCCAGCGTGGGCTGCCACTCGAAGGCCTGCGGCTGGGTGTTGCCGATCGAGGTCACGCGCCCCGAGGCGTCATAGCCATAGGTGAAGGTCACCGCACCGGTCGGCGAGCCCGCCGCAAAGCCGTGCGAGAGCGTGGCCAGGCGATGGTCAGGGCGCCACGTCCACTGGCTGGCCACCCCGTTGCTGCGTAAAAGGCACAACGGTTCGCCTCAATGCAATATATTCCTACGGAACTTATAAAATCCAACACGTTCCCAATACTCTATTATTAATACCCCACCAGGATATGGATCCCGACACCCATCAGAAGATTGGTTTGTGTATTCGCAATAATTTACGACCCTACCCCCTCCCCTGATAATTTGACCGTAGTGAATATTTTGCCCCGGGTAAAAATCAATCGCTTCGGCAATGGGAATCCTTCGAATAATCGATTCATCGTTATTAATATATGTTATCAAGCCGCGCGGAGCCATGATGTCGCCCGTATAATAGTAAATACCCTGAAATGTTGTAGTTTCGCCGACGGTTTGCGCATATAGCGGCGGCCTGTAGGCGCAGGCACTAATAGAGGAACCGGCACTAATGATAGATAAAACTGCACAAGCGCGCAGCATGTTAGATATTCCAATCATCTAAGCCTCCCCTGAAAAAGGTTAAGGACGTCATTGATTCGTTGCGCGTCACTCGGTTGATCCCTACTCTGACGAGGCCGGGCATTTCCTGCCAGCAATGTAAACCTGTATCGACCATTCTGAAATTCCAGCACACCCACTCTACCTCCATGGACGATGAAATTTGGCAATCCTTGACTGAGCGGATTATCATCTCCAGGTCCGGGCGCGATGGTTCCGCCATTTTCCGCGTGACCGTGTTGTACACCGACCGCGTCGGTGGGAGCCGTTCCTAATGAAACAGCAACCCTATCTCTCTCGCTTCTGGCATTCACTCGCTCGGGTTGCGCGTAGTCAAAGCCATCACCTGCAGCCACGATGTATCTCGCCCTCTCGCCTGTAGTCAGGGCTTCATCTTCATCTCTCACTCTGAAAGTTGAACTATTGGCCACCGCGTGAATTCTGACCTCTTGCGAAGCGACGACGTCGGAGTAAGCTGTATTTTCAGTGTCAGCTTCCCAGCATTGTGGCGTGCCGTCCTCGCAGGGCCTCTTACCATCCGGATCCGTGAGATTCACCGGATCGAGGCGGACGTAGAGGGTGAGGTTCGGATCGTCCTTTGTGCCGATGGGATCGGTTGAGAGGAACTGGCCCAGGCGGGGGTGGTAGTATCTGGCCCGGTACTGATAGAGCCCGGTCTCGGAATCGTACTGGCGGCCGGTGTAGCCGAACACGCCGCCCCCTGCTCCCAGGCCCGGCGGCATCTGGCCGGGGCTGGCGAACTCGCCATAGGGCGAATAGCTGGCCGTCTGCACCGCATGGCCCGAGGCATTGGTGACGGCGATGACACTGCCCTGATGATCGGTGTGGAACCAGCCCACCTCGCCGCTGGCAGAGACCTGCGCCACCCGCCGGTCCATGGCGCCGGTGCCGTCGGGAATGAAGCGGCGCAGGATCACCCCGTTCGCATCCAGCTCGGCCACCTCGTCGGCGCCCGACCAGAGCGTGCGGGTCATCACGCCGTTGACGATCTTGACCGTGCGCCGGTCGTCGCCGTCATAGGCGTATGTGGCCGTCATGCCCGGGCGGCTGGCGCCCACCAGACGGTTGCCGAAGGTGTAGCTGTAGGTGTTCACCCCATCAAAGGTCAGGTTCGCGTCGTCATCGAAGGCGTTGGCCCGGGTGACCGACCCTTGAGTTTCCGAAGCCACCTGGTTGAGGGCGTTCACGGCACCGTAAGTGCGGGCATAGCCCAGCGTGGGCTGCCACTCGAAGGCCTGCGGCTGGGTGTTGCCGATCGAGGTCACGCGCCCCGAGGCGTCGTAGCCATAGGTGAAGGTCACCGCACCGGTCGGCGAGCCCGCCGCAAAGCCGTGCGAGAGCGTGGCCAGGCGATGGTCAGGGCGCCACGTCCACTGGCTGGCCACCCCGTTGCTGCGTGACAACCCCGTGGGGCGCGACAGGGAGTCATGCGTCCAGCTCGCCGTCTGGCTGGTTCCGCCCCCGGCAAAGCTCACGCTCAGGGGCCGGTTCGCAGCGTCATAAGTGTAGCTGGCCCCATAGCCGTCCGGCCAGGTGATGCCGGTGCGGTTGCCCGCCGCGTCATAGCCATAGGCGAGGATCAGGCTGAGCGCGCCGGATGCCGTACCGTTGGGTCGCACCTGATCGGTGACAAGACGGCCAGCGGCGTCATAGCCATAGCCGCGCACCTCTCGCAGGTGCGTGTCGGACCAGGTGCTGGAGGTCTGCACCGATACGTCCCGCCATACCGGGCGCCCGGCCAGATCATAGCTGGCGCGGATATGGCGGCCCACCATCTGGGCCGCGCCCTCCTCATACTCCCAGACATGGTAGTCGCGACCGGCGCCATCGTAGAACACCTGTGCGCGCAGGCCCGAGCGCTGGCGGCGATCATGTCTTGGATCAGCGGACCGATAGGCCGGCCTGTTGACGCCTGCACTGCACTAGACATTCGAGCATCTATAACGACATCGCGGGTGGCGGGAACCGCTGGACCTCGCAAACCGCGGCGGATCAGCTATTTCGCATTTCTAGCGAGCTATCTGTTCTGATCAGCCTCAACTGGCTCATAGCGTCGAACGTTAGTGATCACGTTGGCGCGAATGACACCCGCCTCCTCATCATAGTCGCAGTCACACTGGGCCTCAAAAAGGCCGACCCCCCGCTGATCTGGGTCAGCCCTTATCAATTCAAGTACTTTTCGGCCCAGATTGTAGCGCTCTTCTACCTCAATGCTCGAGATAGAAAGAGGCAGTACATAGACGCAGTTACGAGTGACAAATGCGTATCCTGACTCGCCGGACTCTTCTCTGAGAAAGACGATTTGCTCCATTCCCGGTAAGTTTACATCCGCAAGCTCCGCCCTACAGGCGTCAAGTAAAGATTCAGACCTGACGCATCCAATTAGTGACAATGATGCTAGAGTGGCAGTGACCATCAGTCTATTCATCGACGCCTTATCCTGAATTGCTCCGGAACATCTGGGCAGCGATTTGCACACGCAATAGCAGCCCCAATGCCGGCTCGGTGATGGCTTTCTGCCCCTATCTCACGAGCAGATTGAACTCGTCCCTCAAGACTATTTCTCACAAGAAAGCCCGTAAAATAAGCGGGCAGTTCGGCATTATAACGACTTTGCCAAGTGTCGCGGATGGCCCAGCCCGCTCGGAATTGTAGAATGTGCCCGCCCTCATGAGCAATACCTTCCACTAAGCTAACCTCGTCATTTTCGCGAAGATCTACGGTCACAATGATGCTATTATCAGATTTCCTCACGCTGAGCGAAGCCGCGGAGGTTGAGAGGTCGCCCATACGAACAATGACTCCGTTGCTATCGCCCAGTTCGCCGTACGCATTGATAGCAGCTAGCGCAATCCGGCGGTGCCTCGCATTCTCAATATTGCCCGCCGCTTCAAGAGCTCGAAGACGAGCCTCCTCAAAAGCGGAGCAATCTTGGTTTGGAGCGCACTCGTAAAGTCCTGTTGGGTCTGTGTGATTCACGGGGTCAACGCCAACATACAGCGTCAGGTTCGGATCGTCCTTTGTGCCGATGGGATCGGTGGAGAGGAACTGGCTGGTCTCTAGAAATATGGGCGCGGGGGGTAGCGCGCGTGCGGTATTGATAGAGGCCGGTCTCGGCATCGTATAGGCAAACACGCAACCCCAGATCCTAGCCTTGAGTCAGTACTCTATTAAGGAATTAATTCTGACCCAGATGCCGCCATCATCTAGACTCCATATCTCGACATCGACTTTCGGGCCCTCAACAGGGAATATGAGATAATTAAATCGGTAACTATCGCTCAAAGAAATAGTGCCGCTCTGAGTGGTTATGCCTGTCTTAAAATCTGGCAAATCAAAAGTATGATGATTTTCAGAGCTAATGGTGACGTCAGCCCCGCCTTCAAAATAAGGGCGCACCATAAAAGCGATGCAATCCTCATTAGAAGCTATCAACTTCTCGCCTATATCTAGAGGGGCGAAATCCTCGGCATAAGGATCGGAGAGAAACATCACTGGGTGTTCCAACATGATCTCAAGGTTGGCTTTCATGTCATTGCTCAGGTCGACGGGGTGGCTGACGGGGGGCGGGGGCGGAGGACAGTTTGCGTCGCAATCACCAAAAAATGTCGATCGGCTCGAAATGACCCCTGCTCAAATCTTGCTCGGATTCGTAGAAGGCATAACTAGCCACATAGCACAACCTCCATACTTCTAGCAGCTTTTCCGCGTGGTGTTCGTCAGGAATAAATACGTGAAATTCGCCTATAATACTATCCATGACGCATGCATAATAATAGTTTGTGCCCGTCGATGTTTTTACTGTACGGCTAATCATAAGGTTTTGCAGACAGTATTCCTTTGTTTTGTTTGACACGATATGGTGAATGTTATACCCGTCTGCGAGATTGGCCGGTTCGCAGTAGCTGTTAGAAAAACACCGACTTGCGATTTGATGCGCAATGCTCTCGCTCGGCGTGGGGCATTCAGCTGACGCACAGCCGTGCAAGGCCGCAACCAACATATAGATGAACTTATTCACTCCACAGTCCCCCAAGCGAGGAAGTTGTATCTTCTCGTTATGGTTACGCTCACGGGGGCACCCTCCATTCTCAAGCGCGGCCGGACGGCTAAAGGAACTCCAGGCCCTAACCTCAGACCATCTGGGCTCAATCCCCATGCCCGTATTGCTGCGTTATGCATTCGACTCACCCCATCAGGCGCATAGCCAAAATTTCCCGTCCTAAGCGCCATGGAACCTACAAAATAATACCCTCTCGGGCCGAGATCACTATTGGGAATAAACATGCCTGATACAGCACCGGAAAATCTCCCGATCTCACGGCCGCTAGGAGATCGCGCTGCATCAATCCAGTTCATATTGAAGCCGTGCAAGCGGGCACGTTGCGGCACATTAACGGGAACGCCTTCCGTCACAGCGCGTAGAGCATATGCACGATAGTAACCCCCGCTGTTGACGCTATTTTGAATATCAGTCCCGATATCGATCGATGTTTCTAGGCGCCACGCTCGAGGATCAAGGTAGTACATGCCTCCTTGGCCCGATGCATATTGCCGTTGAAGCCCCAAGGTCGACTGATCAGAGCTGGCCGTGTGCTCCGCCTCCCCCCAGCTTCCCCGGCAACGGGGGTCGGTGACACATAGGCCAGATGGATCCGTGTGATTCACCGGATCGCCCAGCACATATAGCGTCAGGTTCGGATCGTCCCTGGTGCCGATGGGGTCGGTGGAGAGGAACTGGCCCAGCCTCGGGTGGTAGTAGCGTGCGCGGTACTGATAGAGGCCGGTCTCGGCATCGTACTGGCGGCCGGTGTAGCCGAACACCCCGCCCCCTGCCCCCAGGCCCGGCGGCATCTGGCCGGGATCCACCGGCTCAGCCGCGCCGGGCGAGCTGATGCAAGGCGAGCTGATGCAGGGCCAGAGCGCCCGTGACCGCCACATTGAGGGAATCGAAGCCGCCGCTCATGGGAATGCGCACGGTGCGTGTGCGCGCGAGTACCTCCGGCCTGAGGCCCGGCCCCTCGCTGCCCAGCAGCAGGGCACAGCGCCCCCGGGCGCGCACATCGGCCAGCACCTCGGCCCCCGAGGGCGACAGGGCCAGCACCTCGAAGCCGTGGGCCCTGAGCGACGTCAGCATGGCCTCGCCGTCCATGCGGGCAAAGGGCACGCGCAGGGCCGCCCCGACCGAGACGCGGATGGCCTTGCGATAGAGCGGGTCACAGCAGTGAGAATCCATCAGGACGGCCCCGGCTCCGAAGGCCGCCGCATTTCGAAACAGCCCGCCCATGTTGTCGTGATTGCCGATGCCCATCAGCGCCAGCACACGCGCATCAGGCCCGAGACTGCCCAGCAAGGCATCGGGTTCAGGCTCTGGCCCACGCAGGCCGATGCCCAGCAGGCCGCGGTGAAGGGGAAACCCGGCGATGGCGTCCATGACCGGTTGGGGCGCGCTGTAGACCGGCACGTCTTCGCCCACGACGGACAGCCACGCGCGCGCGCCATCCAGACGGTGAGAAGCGATCAGCAGCGACTCAGGCACAAAGCGCGTGGCCGGGTCGATCAGGTGACGCAGCACCACCTCGCCCTCGGCGATGAAGCGGCCCTGTCGGCCCACCAGATCGCGCTCTCGCACCTCGCGATAGGGCTGGATACGCGGATCATGGGGCTGATGGATTTCGATAACCTGCATTAACTGCACCTTAACCAAATCACCGCGATTGAAAGGATGTCTTCAGATTTCTGAGACACCCCACCATCACCGAACTCCCGCCCGGCCCCGGAAAATCCAGGGTCGGGTTTTTTCATGGCCCGTCGCTGCGCTGAGCGCTTGCATGAGCGCAAGAGGGGCTGCTATAGGGCGCGCCTTCCCGAGCAACTGTTCCGCGGTAGCTCAGTGGTAGAGCAGCCGACTGTTAATCGGCTGGTCGTAGGTTCGAATCCTACCCGCGGAGCCATGCTTTCAAGCACTTAGCCGGGCCACAGCCAAAACCGTCCAACCGTGTCCAACCGAACCGTCCAACCGGATGTTCGGCTCTCGTTCCTACATCAGCCCCCGCTTGGCCTGCGCGTTGGCCGCAACCTGGCTGTCGCGGGGCAGATACCGCTGAAGGATCGAGTGCACGCTCTGTATCGCATGACCCGTGATCGCGGCGATCTCCGGAACCGTGCATCCGGCCCTCGCCAACTGGACCACGCACGAGTGCCGCAGCCACTTCAGCTTCAGGTCGCGGGCACCATCCGAGACCGCCTGCTCGCGCACCCGCGCGAAATCCTTGCTCGCCGCCGTGTCGTCTGCCTCGATCAAGGGGCCGCGCATTCTCACCCACGGCCGCCCCGTGCGCGGGTTGTGGAACAGGTGTAGGCGCTCGCCCGCATTGACAGCCAGACGATCCCGCAGGCCCCGGCTCACAGGAATGGCGACCGGCTCATCCGTCTTGGACTGCTCGAACCGGAAGCAGCCATGCTCGGAGTCGTAGTGCTCGCCATAGCGGAACAGGTAAACGTCGGTCAGGCGCTGGCCAATCTCCCACATCGTCAGGATCACCGCGCCCATCTCCTGCTGGCCGACCTTCTCGGCAGCGGCCACATAGGCGTCAATGTCCGACTGCTCCCAGATGCCAACCCGCGTCTTGACCGCCCGGACCCGGATGCCGCGCGCAGGGTTGTCCGCCCGCCAGCCCAGATAGATCGCCTGATCCAGCACCATGCGAAGCACCACGAGCAGCAGACGCCGCGTCGTCGGCCGATCATCGAACAGGGCGATGAACGACTCCACGGCCGGCCGGTTCAGCGTCGTAGGGTCCGGGTGGCCAAGGCTGGAGGACCAGGCGGAAATGTAGGTGGCCGTGTGGGTGTAGCCGCGCTGCGTTCTCGGCTTGGCATCCTTGAACTGCTGGCTCTGCTGCCACGTCCGGATCAGCGTCTCGAAGGTGCGCTCGTTGCTGACCGGCTGATTGCCCCTTGCGGCCTCGAGTCGGGCCATGAGGCGCCGGGCATCGGCCTGAATGCGGGCCAGCTCGCCAGCGTCAGCGAGATCCCCGGTCCTTCCCTGCGATGGCAGCGGTATTGTCGCAGGCCAGCCGGAGGGCCGGTGTCTTTCCGGCACCTGAAAATATACCCGGCGCGTGCCGTCCTTCCTTGGCGGCAGGTTCAGGCCCGGCTTTATGACGACGTATCTGCCCAGATCGAGCGTGATCGAGTTGCTCGCGCGTGACTTCCCACGATTGTTCGGTCGGTTTGCCATGGTCATCGTCTTTCAGGTTCAGGGCCCGGATCACATCGGCCCTGGCGAACAGGTCTTGCCGTCCCCGATCTATGGGGCTCAGGTCGATTTCGCCGACGGCACGTTTGCGCTGGAGGGTGCGCCTGGACCAGCCCGCCAGAGCGCAGACCTCTGCGGTCGTCAGCCTGAAGGGCAGGTCCGTAACGCGCATCAGTCTTGGCCCACGGGCTTCGTGCCCGGCTGACTGCGACCCCGGGTGTAGGGGCTGGCGATCATGCCGTGAGCCAATCGTCTTCATCGTCCATGATGACAGTCTCCGAGCCGTCATACTCTTTGATGCGGAAACGACGGCCTTCCGTGACCCACTTAATCATTAGGTTCTCTGCGCCGCCCAGGTAGGCGGCAGCCGCGATTTCCTTGGCCCGCGCCTTAACAGCGGCCAGGTTTCCCGCTTCGACCGCCGCGACCAGAACAGGGTCAAACAGGAGGACGGGATAACTGGTGTTCCACGAATACCAGCCCGCCCCGTATCCGGGGCTGTAGAGAACGGCCACCTTGCCGTCCCGAGTTACTTTTTCCATCGCTATTCTCCTTGTTCGGGGGCGGGGTGGGTGTAGAGGGGTTGGACGTCGAACCACGACTGCTCTAGGCCGGGTTCATTGAATGGAGGCCGCTTTTCACGGAACTTCCAATCAACGCGCGTCACCTCCCCATCGAACACCCGCCGACAGCGAGACGCCCTCGGGCAGGCTCGTGACGCTGGGGAGGTCGAGCCATCCACCCGCCGACAGCGAGACGCCCTCGGGCAGGCTCGTGACGCTGCGCAGGTCGAGCCCGCCACCCGCCGACAGCGAGACGCCCTCGGGCAGGCTCGTGACGCTGCGCAGGTCGAGCCCGCCACCCGCCGACAGCGAGACGCCCTCGGGCAGGCTCGTGACGCTGCGCAGGTCGAGCCCGTCGCCCACAGTAAACGCATTGCCATCGCGCTCATACGCGATGCTGTGCTTGTCCAGATACTCTGCGAGCTGGTCGGGGGTCATGTCGTCTCCCATCGGCTGGTGCCGGTTTGATGCCCACACCTTTGCAATCTGCAAACACTGCTGTCAAGCGAATATGTTTGCATTATGCAAAGATCGTCACGCGGCAATGCGACAGCTTCGGTCGCATGACTTTGCAGGAGCGTGTTGACTCGGTGGTCCGAGCGAGGAATCAGTTGCGGCGAAGGGAGGGGGCCATGAGCAATGCGACCGTCTATTTCGTGCAGACCTATTGGAAGGACCGCCTGCGCCTGAACATGGGCGTGCTGAGATCGGCACCGTCGGAAGCCAGCGCCCGGGAGATGGGCGAGCGCCTCAGCCGACGTGAGGATGGAGTGATCGTTTATTGCCTGAAGGGATGCACCGACCTGGATGTCTGGTCAGAACCGATAACGCTGGCCGTCTATGGTGAGACGCCGCTCACGCCTGCGGGTGACAACAGCGCCATCAGCAGAAGCGACATGAGCACGTAGCCCGCCACCGCCAGCCCATAGGCCCAGCGAGGCACGGAGGATCGCCCGCGCGTGGCAAGATAGAGAATGAGAGACGGCGGCCCCCAGACAAGGGCTGCGTTTACAAACGTGATCGTAAGCGCGACGGCCAGCCCGCCGGGATGCCCGAACGGAAAAGTCAGGACGAGGACGGCCACCGCCCCGGCCAGATAGAACATGGTGCGCCCCGTCACGCCGCCCGCGTGAAGGTCTTGAGGACCGCCAGCGCCTGCTGCCGCTGATCCTCCGGTATCGCGCCCCAAACGTCCAGAACCTCGCTCGGTATGTCATCCGGGTGATGTTCGAGCAGGTGGCCGGGCGTGGTGCCCAGGGCCGGGGCAAGTTTGCGCAGCCATTTGGGCGAGAGCTGCCGCCTGCCGCTTTCCAGCAGACTGATGACGCTGCCGGTCGTGCCGACCATCTCGCCCAGCTTCTCCTGCGAGAGCCCGCGATGCTGGCGCCAGTCCGCAAGGAAGTTGGCTCTCGGAACCTCGAAGTGCGTATCGCTCATCCCTTGCATTATGCGAACGCCCCCCGCCTCCGTCCTTAGACAGACTGCAACGGTCATATCCATCGGAAGGCTTGCCAAGATGTTTGCATTATGCAAAGGGTAGGGCGTGAGCCAGACAGACACCAGAGACCTCGCCAGACGACTTCGCTCGATGGGCATCAGCGAGAGCTATGCCAGTCAGCTCGTCAATGGGCGCCGCGTGCCGTCGATGCCGCTGGCGCTGCGCATTCATCATGAGATCGGCGCGAAGCTCGGCCCGCTGGATGGCGTCGATGACGCCGACATACCCGCCTTGCGGCGCGTTCACGGCCTTGAGGCTGCTTGAGATGAGGCGGGGGGCGTTCATGGCCAGCGCGCGATTGCGGAACCAGCCGTCATTGATCCGTTTGCGTTCGCGAAGGGTTCACCGAGCCCCCCCGGTGCAATCCTTTAGCGACGGGGGGGTGGGCGGCCTCGTGGCCTGCCCCCCCAACCATCTCGCTCAGTATCCGGGTTGCAGCCCGGCTCCTGATGTCAGCAAGGCGCTCGAACTTCGCCTTCGTCTGCTCGGTTTCCGACCGGGCCAACACCCGCCAGCGCGAAGCGGCGACTGCGTTCTCTATGGCCAGGCCAATCTTGGTCATCTCTCGAAATCCCGTCCCTTCAGACAGGTGCAAACATGACCTGTCTGGAGCTGCAAAGCATGGGGAAAAACCCGCACATTCTGTCGGAGCGACTGAGCGCATTCCTGCGCCGGAGAGTCAACGCCAAGGGCCTCGCCGTCGCCATCGAGTGCGACCCGCGCACCGCTGAAAACATACTGGCCGGCCACTGGCCCAACGCGCGCCACTGGCTCGGCATCTCCGCAGCCTTTGGCCACGATGTGATCGAGGCCGTGTTCAGCCCGCAGACCGCCGCCGACAGGCTGGCGACAGAGGTTCAGGCCCTTGAACGACAACTCGACGAAACGCGCCGCCGTGCCGAGGAGGCTGCACGCCTTACGGCTCGCTGTGAAAAAACTGCTGCTCAGCCTGCGCGCCGCGTCCGACCAGCGGGGAGGAAAGCCGCGTGACTGACCTGATGGCCGATGACGAGAAACCCGGCACGATTACCGGCGGACACGACGGGCTCCTGACCGGGCCGGACGGGATCTCCATGCCCATGCGGCTGCACCCCCTGTGCAGCCTCTTTCCCGAGATGCCCGCCTCCGAGTTTGCCGAGCTGGTCGAGGACGTGCGCCAAAACGGTGTGCGCCGCCCCTTGACCATGCTGGATGGAATGATCCTTGATGGCCGTCACCGATACCTGGCGGCGCGCGAGGTGGGCGTCGGCTATCGCACGGTCGAGTTCGCGGGCGAGAACCCGCTGGAGTTCGTCATCTCGGAGAACCTGCGGCGGCGGCACATGAACGAAAGCCAGCGCGCCATGATGGCCGCTAAGCTGGCCAGAATGGAGCCCGGCAGACCGGCCCTGAAATCCGCAAACGTGCGGAGTATTTCTGCGGGCGCTGCCGCCCAGATGCTCAATGTCTCGACGCGCAACGTCGAGAAGGCGCGCAACGTCCAGCGGAATGCCGCGGCTCCCGTCCGTCAGATGGTCGAGCGCGGCGAGGTGTCCGTCTCTGCCGCAGAGGCGGTGTCGAAGCTGCCGGGTGACACGCAGAAAGCCTTGGCCGGACAGGGGCCGGAGGTGGTGCGCGCTGCGGCCCGCCATGTGCGCGACGATCAGGCGCTGACACGCTGGAAAACGCGCGTCGATCATCTGCTCAGGCAGGCTGACGACGGCGAAACCCCGCTGGTCGGAAAGGCCAGCACGCCGATAAGCATCGCGCTCCACCTTCTCGTCAAGGGGCACCGGGACGCAGCGGCGATGCTGGCGCAGCAGTGCGGGATCAGCTTCGAGGGGCTCGCGGCGGGCATGGAAGCCCTGACGACTGCACGCGAAGATGCCGAACGGGTGCAGCGCGAAACCGCCATAGTCATCACGGCGATCATGCACACTCGCATCATCGTCGAGGAGGCGCGAACCCTGCGCCCGGTCCATGACGACCGCATGGACGATGACGACCGCATGGTGCAGGCGTGGCGCCAGGGCTGGGCTGATGCGGTCCTGCTGCGTGAGCCCGGTGCCGATATCGTGGACCCCGTGCTGCATGATGCTGCTCTGGGTGGCGCTGACGCCTTTCGGCGCAGGTTCGCTGACTTCATGGCGACCAGGCTGTGACGCGGGTGGTTTCTTTCCATGTGCCGGGGGAGCCTCGCGGCAAGGGCAGGCCCCGTGGTGCCGTCATCGCCGGGCGCGCACGCTTCTACACCGACCAGCGCACCGCTTCGTATGAGAACCTCGTCACCCTCGCCGCTCGTGAGGCCGTGGGCAGCGAGCCCCTCGTCACGCCTGTGGCCATCTTCGTGACTGCCTGGCTGGCCATCCCCGCCTCGGCCTCGCGCAAGGCTCGTGAGGCCATGGCCCGAAACGAGGTGCGCCCGGTGAAGCTGCCCGACCTCGACAACGTGGTGAAGGCGGTGCTCGACGGCTGCAACAAGGTCGCCTTCATGGATGACAAGCAGGTCGTCTCCATCAGCGCCTCGAAACTCTACCGCGAAACGCCCGGTGTGGATGTGGTCATCAGGGAGGTGCTGCCGTGAGCCGCTGGACCGAGACAGAACAGAAGACCGCGCTCTCGATGTGGAAAGACGGACAATCTGCGGGCGAAATCGCCGCAATACTGGATCGCACCCGCGCCAGCGTTATCGGTTTCGTGCATCGCAACCTCGGGCCTCGCCGGGATCCATGGGAAGCCCAGCGTCAGGCCCAGCGGATTGCTGCTCGCAAATCCCCGCGGACTCCCAAGCCGCCAAGACAGCCGAAGGCCCCATCGGTTCGGAAGGGGCGCTCTCTCGCCAAGGAGACGACCGCGCTCGTCAACAGGCTGCGCGCCGCTCCAACCACAGCAGAAACCCTCGCGCACCGGGCACAGGGCCTGAACACCATCGCGCAGCTGGAGACACCGCCAGCGGATGATGCGCCCCTGCTGATATTCCGCCCGGCCAGTGCCTGTGCATGGCCGCTGGGTCGGCCCGCTCGCCCGGCCGAGCAACGCTGCTGCGGTGCCCGCACGAGCGGTGACGGGCCTTACTGCGACGAACACAGCCAGCGGGCCTATGTGGCCGCCCCTACAGCAGACCTCGGAGAAATTGCAGCATGAGACAGGTATCGGAATGGCTGATACTGTGCGACCGCGCGGAAGCGATCGTAACCGAGCAGGCGCTTTCAGATCGAGGGCTCGAATCCTCCGGATACGTCGAGGAAAAGGCCCGCCTGCTGGCCATGCGGGCAGGCAGGCTGACCCACCACACTCCCAGCCAGCAGCCGATGATGGCGCTGTGCAATACCCTGCGTTGGGCCTGCAATGCGTGGTGGGTGATGGATCCCATGGACCGCGCGGTCTTTGCCCCCGTCCTCGCGGGTGCCGCCTCAGCTCTGCGCTCTGCTATCACCGGGCAGGAGCAACAGGCCGCATGAAGTTCCTGGATGCGCGCGGCACCGTTGTCCGCACCTACGCCAACCGCGACGGAGAGATCGTCGCCCTGATCCGCTGGACCCGTGGCACGGGACCATCCACCGTGCCCGGAGACGGGCTGCGCGATGGCCAATCCGTCCGCATCATGGCAGGGAGCGGGAAGGTGGTGCCAGCGTGAGCACCATCGAGTTCGAGCAGGGCCTGATCGGTGCTGTGTTGCTGGAAAACAGCGCGCTTGGCGAACTGAACGAGCCCATTCCTCGCGAGGCCTTCAGCGAGCCCGCCTATCGAGAGCTGTGGCCGGTGGTCACTGCGCTCATACAGGCCGGTCGCCTGGCCGATCCCCTGCCCGTGCTGGAAAAGGCTCCGTGGCTGGATCAGGCGTTCGCAGATGTTGGCGGTGGCCTGCGTCATCTTGCAGACCTGATCGACAAGGCGCCGCCTACACGCAGCGTGCCCGCTTATGGTGACGCGCTGATGCGCGGGCTGCGGCGTCGCGTGCTTCGTGAGCTGGGCGGGGAGATGATCGCCCAGGCCGACCAGAATGCCGACCCCTTCGACATCGCATCCAAGGCCGAGAGCCGCATCGCAGAGATGGTGCGCGCGGCCGCCCCCGATGGCGCCAGCATGATCAGCGCCCGTGAAAGCGTGGATGCCACGATCACCCGTCTGATCGACGATCAGGCCGCGGGGCGCACGCGCGGCCACATGACCGGGCTCCGCTGCTTCGATCACCGCATGGGCGGACTCGTGCCGGGACGAATGCTGGTGCTAGCCGGGCGCCCCTCGATGGGCAAGACCGCCCTCATGCGTGCAGCAGCGAACGGATGCGCCCGCCGTCACCCGGATCACAGCGTCATCATCTTCTCGATGGAGATGACCGACGAGGAACTGGCCAAGCGCACGCTCGCAGAGCTGGCCTACGAGGCGGGCGATGCGATGCAGTATCAGGACTTCGACCGGCCTGACCAACGCCTGACACGCGATCAGGCAGAGAGTCTGAACAGGTTCAGAGGAAGCGCCCCCGCCAATCTCGTGTTCGATGCCACGCCGCACGTCAGCGCCGATTATATCCGCCGCCGCACCCTGTCAGCGTGTCGATCCAGACCCGTCGCAGCGGTATTTATCGACTACCTGCAAATAATGGATCGGAGGATCGATGGCCGATGGCAAAGCGAGCAGAACGCCGCCGCCGTTCTCGGGCATATCACCTCGTCTCTCAAGCGGTTAGCGAAAGAGGCGGGCGTGTGCGTTGTTCTGCTCTCGCAGCTCTCGCGTCAGGTCGAACAGCGCGAAAGCAAGCGCCCCCTGCTCTCTGACCTGCGAGAATCCGGTTCCATCGAGCAGGATGCGGACGCAGTGTCGTTCGTCTATCGCGAGTCCTACTATCTGGAGCGGCAGGGACCGGCGAAGGGGATCAGCGAGACCGAGCACGAGCTGGCCATCGAGAGCGTGCGCAATGTCATGGAAGTGATCTGCGCGAAGCAGCGCGCGGGATCCATTGGCACTGATCGCCAGCGGTATCTGGCCGGGTTCGACGTCATCGACAACGAGGTGGCCGCATGAGCACGGTCGCATTCATCCGCAGACTTCTGGACGCAGGCTTCACCCACGATCAGGCCCTCATCGCCGCAGAGGCTTTCGAGGCGTGCGCCCCCGAGCCCGCTCCACAGCGCTCCAAGGCCGCCGAAAGACAGGCTCGCTATCGGGCCAGAAAGACCGCCGAAAGCGGCTCCGACGATGTGCATGGCGTTACGTCACAGCGTAACAAAACGTCACGCGTTACGCTTTGTGACGCCCCCTCCCCTTCCCTTGAGGTTTCCCCCCAGACCCCCCTTCCTAAACCCATCCCTACCCTACCCCCTTCGCCCCCTAAAGGGGGCTCTTCCCCCACCGGGGAGGATGCCGAACCCGACGAGCCACCCCCTGCCAAGCCGAAAAACGTCGATGAAGCCGAAACCGTCGCCAGGTTCTGGAACGATATCGCAGCGGCAAACGGGCTGGCCACGGTGTCGAAACTCACCGAGGACCGACGGCGGAAAATCCGGGCAAGGCTGCGGGAGCACGGCCTCGAGGGGCTGCAAGCCGCCATCCGGGCCGTGCCACGGTCGCGGTTTCTGGTCGGCGAGAACGACCGCAGTTGGCGCGCCGGGTTCGATTTCGTGCTTCGTCCGGAGTCGTGCGCCAAGCTGATCGAGGGCGGCTACGGCGACGATCGCAGGCCAGCCGTGAGCCAGGCAGACCCGCCCGCCCCCGTCGATTGGGGCAAGCGCCTGAGCCTGTGGCAGAGCGAGAGATACTGGCCCGAGCAGGTCTATGGGCCACCGCCCGGCCAGCCCGGTTGCCGGATGCCTCCCGAGATCATGCAGGGGGTGCAGTGATGACCCGGCCCCTCGCCATCGACCTGTTTTGCGGATTAGGGGGCTGGACAGAGGGCCTGCTGTCCGAGGGCTGGCGCGTGCGCGGATACGACATCGAGGCGCACGAATACGGCGACGAGCGCTATCCGGCAGAGCTGGTGCTGGCGGATGTGATGAGCCTGCACGGGGCCGACCTGGCCGAGGCCGAGCTTATCGTTGCGTCACCGCCGTGCACCGAGTTTTCCTACATGGCGATGCCGTGGGGCAGGGCGAAGCAGATTGCTCGCGCGCTTCGGGGCGAGGACGAGTTTCCCGAGGGCTACAATGGTTCGCGCACCGTTGCCGAGCTGACGGCGCTGTTCAATGCCTGCTTTCGGCTCCAGCGCGAGGCCAACGAGGCGGCTGGGCGGGACATCCCGATGATCGTGGAAAATGTGCGGGGGGCCGTGCCATGGGTCGGAAAGGCCGCGTGGAACCACGGCAGCTTCTATCTCTGGGGCGACGTTCCGGCCCTGATGCCCGAGGTTGTCGGAGCGAGAAAACTCCCCGGCTGTGGTCACGGCTGGAAACACCCTGACGACCCGCGCCATACGCCGGGCCTGGATTTTACACGGCTGGCGGGCAAAGCAGCGGACGGGATCAAACAGGCCGGGCTCACCGGCCTGCGGGATAACGGCAAAGGGTCGCGCTGGTTTCAGGACGGAGCCGCTCCGAGCGGCTCCAAATCCAGCGCCCGCAAGGCAGCCAGCGCCAAGATCGCGAAGATCCCGCTGGCGCTCTCGTCGCACATCGCCCGCGTCTATCACCCTGGCGCGATCGAGGTGGCCGCATGAGCGCGCCCAGCCCTATGACCGCGAGACGGGTTAGCGGGCGGCATCTGCCAGCTGCTCGGCCAGCTTGGAGCAGGCCTCGGCGCGGGCGGTGAGATGCGCGGCCAGCTCGGACAGGATCGCAGGATTGATCCGATATTCGTTGCCTGCCTCGGCGGCGGCCTTGATCCGCTGCACGGTGCGATTTTGGTTGTTCACCAGCGGCCAGCCCAGCAGCCGCGCCGTGGGCTGTTGCCAGTTGTCGCCAAACAGCGCCCGACCAGCGGCGCAGAACAATTCGGCGTTGGTCGGTTTGGTCACGGCTCATGCCTCAGCGCGGTAGCTGACACGCCCGACAAGCGTGCCCTCGGTCTCCAGCCTGGCTATCTCACGCTCGGATTGACCGTCGTCGACATTGTAGTCCGCCGGAACCTCATAGACGTGGTAGCCCGCTTCGTTGCCGAAGGAAAAACGCGGCACGGTGTCATATTCGCGCGTCTCGCCGCCTATCTCCTGATCGATCTTGCGGCAGGCATCAATCGGATCGGCTGCGTCGGTGACGCCCCAAATGTAGCCGGACGGATTGTCGATAATAGCGTAGCGTGTCATCTGTCTCTCCGTGGTCGACCTCGGTCCATGCCGTGGTCAGTGACGTAGTTCTACGACACCTCGCACCTTCTGTCAACACCGGCCCGTCACCGGCACCAAATCACCCCGAAACGCAGTCAAGCCGAAATCGTGTCAAGCCCCTAAATAAATCCACAGATCGCCGCGAAACCCAAGCCAGCCAACGACTTCACCAGAAACCCGAAAACGAGTGCGTTGTGGCGAAAACCAAAATCCGCGCACTCTCCCCCCCGGACCCCCCCGGCACTCAGTCAGAACGAAATCAGAGCGCGACATGGCAGGCTCACCACTGAAACGCGCTAAGCAGGCCGCCAAAGTCCCGCCAGAGATCGAAGCCACCAGACCAGACCTCTCCAAGTCCCCCCACACCCCAGACAACCCCGCACAGCCCAGCACAGACACCTTCGCAACCATCCTCGATCTCGCCAGACACGGGTTCAGCACCACCGAAATCGCCGCTTACTTCGCAGTCCCCGAAGAGACGATGACAGAGGACTGGCCTGAAACGCATCCCGAGCTGAAGGCCGTGCTCCGTCTCGCTCGGACGCGCGAAAAGGCGTGGTGGCTAAGCCAGCCGAGGTTGGCGATCACCCATGACAACAACAGGTTCGCCGTCGGTCCCTGGTCTCACGTTATGCGCTCCCGTTATCCGGAGTTCGCCGATCTGCCTCCGATCAACACGGCGATCAACATCGGGTCGCTGGTGCGGATCAACCGCGTTCACCCTGACGACCTGGTGCGGATGGTGGAGCAGTTGGGCGAGTCGGTGTCCCGGCAGCTGATACGTGATCAGATGGCTGTGAGCCCCAAGGTCTTGACGGATAAGGGGACCGTCCAACCGGGCGCTAGTTGGACGCCTGAAAACGAGGCCGAAACCCGTGAATGAAGCCCGACCGGCCCGAGGTGTGGCGATCCCCCGGTCTGGGGCGGAGGGGGGGGTAGGGAAAAAACGCGCCGCCATGGCCCCCAATGGGCATCGCCCCCCCGATTTTTTACCCCTACCCCCGTTTGTGGGGCTGGGTTGGTGAGGGGATATTGAGATGGTTCGTCGGACGCCTGTTGGTCGGGATCGGGAGCGTGAGAAGCGCTTGGGGTTTGTGGAGTTGTCGGGTGGCTCTGGTCGTCTTCGTCGCGATCTTGAGTCTGGTGTTTTGGTTCCGCGCCGGTCGCGTGGTGTTCAGTCGGTTGATGGTGGTTCGCGTTTGCTGGTGGGTGGTGAGGCTGGGGATGGTTCGCAGCTGTTGATTGTTGAGGGTTCTGTTCCGGAGGGTGAGGAGACGGCTGAGGGTGCGTTGGTGGCGTTTCGTGGTGGGCAGTTCTGGCGTCAGGGTGCGCAGCAGCAGATGCAGCGATTGGTGCTGGTGGAGGATTTGGCGAGTGTGGGGTCTGTGGATTGGGAGGACGTTGTTGAGGTTGAGCTACCTGGTGAGGTGACGACGGAGGATCAGTTTGTGGTTGCGGCGTCGCTGAGGGTTTCTGGTGATCCGGTGACGACGAGCACGCTGATCGAGAATCCGACGGGGACGTGGCGGATATTTGAGCGTGATGGTTCTGGTGATGAGGCTACGCAGCGACTTCTGATGAGTGGTCGCTGGGTTTCGCAGGTCCGGGGCGATGATCCTCTTGAGCCTGGGGATCTGGATATTGTTTCCGTGGCGATTTCGGATGGGGATTCGTCACCGCCGCTGCAGGAGCAGGGTCCGACTTCGGTTTCCGGTTCGAGCCGTGAGCGATTTTTCAAGTTTGGTGGGGTTCAGCGGTTTGTGCTTCAGATGCGGCTGGATATTGGTCCTCCGAACCGGGGGCATCTTCTGGATGCTCTGATTTCGCTGCGGGTGACGGTTCGCTTCAACGTGGTCGACGACGATGGCTGATTTTCGGGAGTATGTGCCGGACGGCCTGGAGCTGCAGCGGTATCTGGCGTCGGCGCCGTATTCGAATCCTGCGGCTTACTGGAAGGCGCTGGCGTGCATTCAGGGACCGATCCGGTCTGGCACGTCGGTGGCGTCGTGTCAGCGGCTGATGGAAGCGGCGATGAATGTTCCCGCCATTGACGGGGTGCGTCGTTCGCGGTGGCTGATTGTGCGGAACACCTATCCTGATCTGGAGCAGTCGACGATCAAGACGTGGCTGGACTGGTTTCCGGAGAAGACCTACGGGCGATTTTACTGGTCGACGCCGTATGTCCACGAAGTCCGGATCGGCGATGTGGAGGCCGATTTTGTTTTCGAGAGCTTCAGCGGTGACGACGACATCCACAAGCTGCCGTCGCGGGAATATACCGGGGCCTGGATCAATGAGGCCCAGTTCTACTCGCTGCGCTTCTGTGTGACGCTGCTGGGCCGGACGGGGTATTACCCCCTGCCCTCGGGTCCGAAGTTCCTTCAGCTGGACATGAACGCGCCGCCGCATGGCCACTGGGTGCCGATGATGCGCGGCGACGTGCCGATCCCCGAGGAGATGACGGAGAACGAGCGGATTTCACTTCGTCAGCCAGCGGATTGGGCGTTTTATGTTCAGCCGCCGTGGCTGCTGGAAAAGAAGGGTCCGAACGGGGAAATCCTCGGCTACGACATCAACCCGGATGCGGAGAACCTTCGCGTCATGGGGGAGAAGGCGGTTCGGGCGCTGATCTCGGGCCGGACCCGTGACCAGATCGATGCCGAGCTGATGAACCGGGTTCTGATCCTTCAGCCGGGTCGGCCGGTGTTCCCGCAGTTCAGCCGTGATTTTCACGTCAGCAAGACGCCGCTGCCGCCGGTGCCGGGTGCTCGGCTGATCGTGGGGTTCGACTTCGGCCGTCAGCCGGCGATGGTGGTGGCGCAGTGCGTGGGCGGGCTCTGGACGGTGCTCGACGAGCTTCTGGGGTCGAACACATCGGCGGTGGAGTTTGCGCCTCTGTGCCGCCGCAGGCTGGCGCAGAAGTTCCCCGAGTGGATGCAGGAAGATGGTCCCGGGGTGGACTTCTGGGGTGACCCGTCCGGCAGCAACCGCCGCAGCGAGACGGACGAGCACACGGCGTTCGAGATTTTCGAGATGAACGGGATGCGTATCCAGAAGGCGGACAATGCCGGTCGGCGCGGCGTTCGGATCGAGACGATGACGTCGGTTCTGAATGCGAATGTCGAGGGTCGGCCGCGTCTGCTGCTTTCGTCGACGTGTGTGAACCTGATCACGGGCTTTGCCGGCGGCTACTGCTTCCGGCGCAAGCGGGTCAGCGGCTCGCCGGTCTATGAGGACGAGCCGGACAAGAACAGCCCCTATTCGCACCCCATGGATGCGCTGATGGAAATCCTGATGGGTGGTGGCGAAAGCCGGGTGATGCTCGGGCAATCGATGGCGCCGCCGAAGCGGATGAGCGCCATCCGGAAGATCAGCCCCTTTTCGCGGCCGGGGCGTCGGTTCGGATGATCGCGCAGTGGTATGTGTTCTTCGAGCGGGGGAGAACGCCGCTGGGCCATGTCTGGGCGATGGGCTTCGATCCTGATGGTGGCTGGGCGGTTGTTGATCCGCATCTGGGCTGGACCGAAGTCCGGGTGGTGGGGACGCCGCAGGCGCTGGCGCTGATCGGCGATGCGACGCCGCGCTGCTGGGGCATTCTGAAGGTCGATCGCGGCGAGCGGCGCGGGTGGTGGCCGGGCCTGTGGTGCGTGGGTGAGGTGCGTCGGCTTGTGGCGTCAAGGTCGGGTGCGTTGTCTCCGAGGGGGTTGTGGCGCGACCTTGTGCGGGCTGGAGCCGAACAGGTCTATCACCGTGAAAGTCAAGACACCCAAGGGCACCGAAGACCCGGAAGCGCGTGCTGCCCGTCAGCGGGAACAGGCGCGGGTTGATGCTGCCGTTCTGGAAACGACCCAGGAGAACCTCGACGACGAGACCCGGCGCAGGCTGCGCCGACTTGGGCGCCGTCAGGCCCTGGCGGGGGTAAGCCCCGGACGGCCCGGTCTGGGCGGTGGTGGTTCCGGTGGCGGGTTCATTCCCATCGGCGGTGGTGTCGGTGGCGGTGGCAGTGGCGGCATTGGCGGTGGTGATGCCGTGATCCGCGGGCTGGTCTGATGACGGTCAAGGAACTCACTCAGCGGCTTGGCGAGGCCCGCACCGAACGGGCGTCTCGCCAGAACCAGATCAACAACTACCTGCGCTTTGCCGATCCGACAGCCCCCCGCATTGGCGACAGCCTGCACAAGCCGCAGGATCGCAGCGACGAGGCCGATGACCGCTTCGACACCACGCTGAACGAGGTCGCAGAAGATTTTGCCGCCGACCTGATCGCGCGGGTGATGCCCCGGCAGTCGAACTGGCTGGCGTTCGAGCCCAACGAGCAGCTTCCCAAGGAGGTCCGCAAGCAGCTCGAGGAGCCGCTTCGCCTTCGCACAGCGACGATCTTTGACGCGATCCGGGCGTCGAATTTCTATGACGATGCCGCGCCGAACTGGGCTCTGGATCAGGGTCACGGCACGGCTTGCCTTCAGGTCACGGACCCTGGCAGCGGTCAGGAATTTCTGTTCGAGCACATCCCCGTCAATCAGCTCCTGATCCTGCGCGGCGAGCGTGGCCCGAAGCTGATTGCCCGCGAGTTCATGTGGGAGCTGGCCGAGGCGCTGGCCTACTGGCCGGGCTACAACTGGCCGGAACGGCTCAAGGCCGAGGCCCGCCGCACCACGGGTCAGTGCCGTCGCATCAACACCGTTCTCGCGGCGACGCGCATTGCCGATCCCGGCGGTGAGCGGTGGCGATGGCAGGTTCTGGTCGACGGCAAGCACCTGATCCACGAGGAGGAACTGACCGGGCGAGGATCGTGCCCGTTCATCCTGTCCCGCTGGCGCACCCATTCGGCGAGCGCCTGGGGTGTGGGGCCGCTGCTGAAATCGGTTCCGGATGCGATGACGCTGGATCAGGAGCGATACCTGATCCTGAAGAACCTCGGCTTCGCGGTTGACCCTGTGACGATGTATGACCACGACGGCGTGATCAACGTCGACGGCGGCGTCGCGCCCGGCGACTGGATTGCCCGGAGGGCGGGATCGAAGATTGACCGCCTGGACCCCGGCAATCTGAGCCCCGCCTATTACGAGCAGGGCCACCTGCAGGACAACATTCGACGGGCCGGGTTCCAGTCCGGTCCGCGTCAGCGTGGCAAGACCCCCCCGACGCTCGGGCAGTGGATGGACGAGAAGGCCGAGGAGGGCCGTCGGCTGGAGATGCCGACGGGCAAGCTCTACACCGAAGCCGTGATTGCCATCGTCTCGCGTGTCGAGCGTCTGCTTCTGGATCGGGGCGAGATCGACGAGACCCTGAGCGTTGGCGAGAAGGTGATCACGCTCAAGCCGTTGAACCCGCTGTCGCGCCAGCAGGACTATGAGCAGGTCCAGAACGCCCAGGCGTTGCTGCGGGAGTATTCGACGATTACCGGACCGCAGGTTCTGGCTGCCGAGGTCGATACCCGCGCCACCTTCGAGAACATGAAGGCGCGGCTTCAGGACACCCTGATCGAGATGAGGCCGGAGGAACAGGCCGACCCGTATCTTCAGGCGGTGCTGGGTCAGCCTGGCACGTCTGCAGGCCTAGAAGAGCCGATGCCGGAGGGCTGATGCCGAGCTACGACGAATTGTTCAGCCGCAACCGGAGCCGTGGGCCGCGCCAGCTCACGGCTGCCGCCCGCTCCGAGACCGAGGCCCTGATCAGCCTTACCAGTCAGCCGGAGTGGCCTGTCCTGCTGGCCTATCTGGAGCGTCGATACGACAGCCAGACGGTCGATCCGACGGCGCCCGACACGGGTGCGTTGTTGATGATCGAGGGCAGCCGCATCGTCATCCGCGATTTGAAACGTCTCGCGGATGAAATGGCGAATGTCGGAAGTAGCGAACACGACTGATGAAGGCGCGGTGGCCCCGATTGCGGAAGCGGTCGCGGAAACCCCGGCCGTTTCGGGTGCAGCGGAAGCCGCTTCGGGTGAAGGCGCTCCTGCTACCCCGGAGGCTGCGGCTGCAGTTGCTCACGCCCCCCTGCGTCCCGAGGCCCTGAGCGATGAGTTCTGGGATGACCAGAACGGGGTCAAGGTCTCTGATCTGGTTCACGCCTACAACGAGCTGAAGTCGAAGGCCGACGCGGCGGTCGAAGGCGTTCCCGAGTCGCCGGACGGCTACGAGGTCGGTGTTTCCGAGGCGGTGACGATCCCCGAGGGGTTCGAGGTCAGCGTCGACAGGGACGATCCGCTGCTGAAGGAAGTGGCCGCCGTTCTGCACGAGGCCGGTCAGCCCCAGCAGGTGATGCAGAAGCTGATCGACGCCTACGCCAAGGTTCAGATCGCGGGCCAGCAGCAGGCGGTCCAGCGTGACGTGGAGCAGATGCAGGCCCTCGGCGAGCGTGCCGGAGCCCGCGTCGAGGCGGCGAAGAACTGGATCACGGCCAACCTGCCGTCGGCGCTCGCCGAAGCCCTTCTGAACAACATCGGCCCCGCCGCAATCCCCGCCATCGAGCACATCGTGAAGATGCGTTCGGGTCCGTCGGTGCCTTCGGGCGTCGGCGTCCAGGCCAATCCACTGGATGGCCTTCGGGGAGAAGCCCTCCTCGAAGCCCTCCGCACCTGACGAATAAGAGGACGCTCTCATGCCCGCTCAAAATCTTGTCGAATACGCCAAGGGCCTGGAGCCCGGTGTTCAGAAGGCCTTCGTGGAGATGTTCGCTCAGACGAGCGACATTCTCGCGGCCCTTCCCCTGCAGGCTGCCCCCGGCGGCTCTTACCGTTACGACCGCGAGGCCGCCCTTCCCGGCGTGGCCTTCCGTGGCATCAACGAGAGCTACACCCAGACCACGGGCGTCATCAATCCGCTGGTCGAGCAGACCTTCATTGCGGGAGGCGAGATCAAGGTCGACAAGGCCCTGATCCGTCGATTCGGCTCTGGCCGCCGTGCCCGCGAGGAGAAGATGCAGGTGAAGTCGCTGACCCGCGCCATCACCAACACCATCATCAATGGTGCGAACGCCAGCAACTCCAAGGAGTTCGACGGCATCAAGACGCGCTTGACCGGTTCGGCCGTGACGGCCAACTCGGCGGCTTCGGGTGGTGCGGCGCTGTCGCTCTACAATCTGGACCGCGCCATCGACAAGGTGATGGAGCCGACGCACATCATCATGTCGAAGGCGATGCGCACCCGTCTGACCCAGGCGGGCCGCAACACCGGTGTCGGCGGCTATGTCGCGCAGACCAAGAACGACTTCGGCAACACCATCACGACCTACCGCGATCTGCCGATCCTGGTGGGCTACGAGGATGAGGTCAACGACACCAACCTGTTCCCCTTCAACGAGGTGGCGTCGGGCGGCGGCAGTGCGGTCACCACGTCGATCTATATCGCCTCCATGAAGGAGGGGATGTTCACCGGCCTTCAGGTCGAGCCGATGGACGTGAAGGACCTGGGCGAGCTCGATGCGAGCCCGCACTACGCGACCCGCATCGAGTGGGACTTCGGCATCTGCATCGAGCATCCGTCGGCCCTTCACCGCCTCACCTCGATCACCGACGCCGCGATTGTGGCCTAACCCGGAGCGCCAGAGATGCAAATCCAATACGCTTACGACGCCGAACTGGTGCTGCACGACGGCACTGCGGTGACGACTTCCGCCAACGGCTCGCGCACGCATTATGACGTTGGCGCCGCTGCCCGCTTCCCCGCTGCTGCGGTGGTCGAGGTCACGGCGGCTGACGCTGCCGACGCCAACGAGACCTATGATGTGATCATCCAGGGCTCGACGGACTCGGCGTTCACGACCCCGATCCAACTGGGTTCGATGACGATCACGCGCGGTGTCACCGGTCGCCGCGTCATCCTGTTCGACAATCAGCAGGCTGGCGTGACCTATCGCTACATCCGGGTGCGCTTCGAGAATGGCGGCACCACGCCGTCGATCTCGGCTCGCGTGTTCCTGTCTCAGCTTTTCCCGCTGTCGTAAGGGGCGGTTGAGACATGAGCGTCCAGTTCGTCAATCCTGACGCCGGCCACGGCCTCGCCCTGATCACCGACATGACCACGGGCGAGGTCATCCGCTGCTGGCCTGCCACGGCCATCGAGAACGTGGCCAACGGCCAGGGGCGTTTCGAGCATGGCGATCAGTCGGCCAAGGTTCCGTCAGATCGTCGCCGCGCCCCCGAGCCCAAGGGCGATGAGCCCGCCATCGCGCTGAAGGAGGAAGGCACACTGCCTCTTCCCGACGATGCGAAGCCGACCGGCGCCTTCAACGGCGCTGACGAGTCCAAGTTCGACCACGATGGGGACGGCAAGCCCGGTGGCTCGCGGCCCCGTGGCCGTCCTCGCAAGAACTGATCTGCGGCCTTCGCAGGCTGCGGCCTGAAGGAGACCGCTCATGGCAACGTCGAAGATCGAGATCATCAAGCGGGCCGCGAGCATTACCGGCAACGGCTCGCTGGTCTCGGTCGACGACAATGCGGAGGTCGCCCGTCTCGTCGACGAGCACTACGAGGCGATTGTCTCTGACGCTCTGGTGATCGGGGGTTACCCCTGGGCTCGCCGGAGCTTTCTTCTTTCCCGTCTGGATATCGACCCGGAGCCGCCGTGGCGCGTGGTGTGGCAGCGTCCGACGGCGCTGATGATGCTGCACTATGTCGTGGGCGAGAACGGGGTTCAGACCGAATGCGAGGAGCGCGACTTCGAGCAGGCGGCGGCGATCCTGACCATTCAGGACTGTCCGAAGCTGTGGGCAGTGGGCACGACGCGCGTGTCGGAGGGCCGTTGGCCAGCGGACTTTGCGACCGTGATCCAGAAGCGCATGGAAGCCGTGTTTCGCAAGGGGATCAGCGAGCAGACCACGGAGGGCAACCGCGACGAAGCGGTGGCTGATGACCGTGAAATCAGGGCGCTGGTCCGTTCTCAGCGTTCCGGCACGGCGCGCGATGCGCGCGAGTGGGATCTGACGAAGCGTCGTCGCCCCAGCGGTATCTTGAGGGGCTGACGTGGCGCAGGTTCAGCAGGAGAGCTTTGAAGCAGGCGAGATCGGGCGGGATCATCTGTGGCGCGCTGATCTGAAGGTGCGCGCGCGTTCCGCCGAGAGCCTCGCGAACTGCCGTCTCAGGATCAGCGGTGCCTTGGATGCGCGCCCCGGCACGCTCTGGCGGGACAATCTGGACGGTGACGGGTGGGTTCACGCCCTGACGCTTGGTCAGTCGGTGTTCATTCTGGTGCTGACGGCGGAGACGCTGGAGGTCTGGAACAAGGCGACGCGGACCAAGGTGCAGACCGTGACCGGGTGCGGGTGGACGGCAGCATTTCTGCCGGACATCGAGGTTGCGACCGGCCCGACGCAGGCGTTCGTCTATCACCCTCAGATGCCGACGCAGGTGATCGAGCGCTCGACGGCAGGCGTGTGGTCGGTGTCGGCCTTCACCTTCGACGGCGGGATCGGCAACTCGATCCGCCAGCCCTACTACCGGTTCGCCGACAAGGGCGTGACCGTGACCCCGAGCGCGCTTTCGGGCACGGGCGTGACCCTGACCGCTTCGGCGGCATCGTTCGTGGCCGGTCATGTGGGCAAGCGCTTCCGCCTTCAGGGGCGCGAGGTCGAAGTCACCGGGTTCACGTCCGCGACAGTGGTGACGGTGACGGTGCGCCAGACCCTGCATCCCACGGTGACCTTGCCGGTTCAGAGCAGCGTCGGGTTCGAGGTCGGGGAGATTGTGCGCGGCGAGGACAGTCAGGCCGAGGGTGAGGTCACGGCTGTGGGTTCGGGAACGCTCACGATCCTGATGCAGAAGTTCACGGATTTCTTCTGGGACAGCAGCCTGAGCCGAGGCGAGCGCATCATCGGTCGCAACGCCTCAACGGTGAACACGGCCGCCGCCACGACAACGAGCGCCGCAGCGGTTCTGGACTGGGACGAGCAGGCAATCAGCGACGTGCGCGGCTATCCCGGCACGGGTGCCGTCCACAAGGGGCGTCACTGGCTGACCCGACTGCCGCTGATCCCTGACGCGGTGCTGGCATCGGCGCTGGGGGCGTTCGACGACTTCGAGGTCGGCACCAACGATGCGGATGCGATCTTCGAGCAGCTTGCCGACGAGGATGCGGGCACGGTCCAGCACATCGTCAGCGCGGAGCAGCTGCTGGTGATGACGCGCCGGGGGCTGTTCTATTACCCGGAGAGCGAACAGAACCCGATCCGCCCGACGGGCTTTCAGCTTATCCAGGTCGGGCCGGACGGCTCAAGCCTGTGCCGGCCGGTGCGGATCAGCGAGGGTGTGCTGTTCTGCGAGACGAGCGGCGACGGTGTTCTGGGCGCTTTCCCGACGGGTGACGTGCGCCGCTCGTGGCGCTCGACGGACGTATCTCAGTTGAGCGCGCACCTGATCCGCTCGCCCCGCCAGATGGCCTATGTGACGACCCAGAACGACGGCCCTGAGCGGTATGCCTATGCGGTGAATGACGACGGCTCGATGGCCGTGGTCTATTACTCCGAGGCGGCGGAGATGTTCGGGTGGGTGCCGTGGACGACGCGGGGTCTGTTCCGGTCTGTGGCGGCGGTCGAGGGCGAGGCGTGGGTGATCGTGCGGCGCGGCGATCAGTTCATGCTCGAGTTGTTCGACGAGACGGCGCTGATGGACGCCGAGATCGAGATCGAGCCCGAGGACTATGTGGCCCCGGCCACGGTGGAGACGATCCTGTCGCCTGCCGGGTTGTTGGCCGCCGAGGAGGTGTTCAACAACCCGTTCTACGATGACTGCACGGCGTCCCTGATGATCGGCGATGCCTACGTCGGAGAGACGGTCGTGGAGCCGGGCGGCGACTTTGGCACCCTGGCCACGACGCGGCCCAAGCGTCTGGGCTTCGGGTTCGCGTGTGAGTGCAAACCGTGGCCGGTAGTGCGCTCCGAGGATGATCGGGCGCGGCGCCGGAAGTCACGCATCACCCGCGCCTTGCCCCGCTGGGCGGGCCGGTATCTGGCCGTCAACGGGGTGCTGGTTGCGCCCTATCGTGGTGGCGAGGACACGGCGCTTGCGCCCCCGCTGCGGGACGAGATCACGAAGGTTCCCTGCTTCGGCTGGGCTGACGAGCCGCAGGTGACGTTCTCTCGTCCCTATCCCGCGCCGTGGCGGTTCTACGGCTATGCGCTGGAGGTCAAGAGCTGATGGCCTGGTTTCTTCCCCTGATGGTGGCGTCGTCCGTGGCCAAGGGTATCTCGACGCTGGCTCAAGGCCGGATGGAAGCGCGCGCGAACGCCGCTTCTGCCCGTGCTGCCGAGATCGAGCGCGACATGGCCAAGCTGCGCGGCAAGCAGATTGCCGAGCGGTCTCAGGAGGAGCTGGCCATCGCCCTTCAGAACATCGACGCCATCCGTGGCGCGCGTGGCGTGAACCTCAACTCTGCCACGGGCGAGGCGATCCGCAAGCGCACCCGGCAGGATGCCTATCGGGATGAAGCGGTGTCGCGTCTGGCGGAGTTCAACCGGGCCGAGGCGGCAAATGCAGCCGCGCGGGGCTACCGCACCGCGTCCCGCTGGGCCATGCCGCTGGCGGCGCTCAACTCGATCGGCTCCTTCGCCCAGGCGGCGGGGTATCGTGATCTGATGAAAGGCGGCTGACGATGGCAATGGGAACGGGTCTGCCGCAGCGTCGAGGAGATACGACGACTTCGCTCGTGGATATGCGCTCCATGGGCGCGGGCCAGCGCGCTTCTGCAGAGATGTTCGCGCGCGCGACGGAGGCCATCGGCGAGGTCCAGCAGGCGATGGAGCCCATCGTTCGCGAGCAGGTCATGGAGCAGGCCCAGCGCGACATTGCCGAGGGCCGGGAGCGCCGGGTTCTGCCGACTACGGCTATCGGGCAGGAATACAATCAGGTCATGCGTCAGGCTTCAGCCGCGCGCGTGTCGACGCAGATGGAGCGGGCTCAGGCCGAACTGGCGGAGTTGCACCGCACCGACCCTGACGGGTTTGAGGCGGCCCTGACAGCCTTGCGCGACGAGACCGTGGCCAATGCGCCGGCCGATATTGTCGGTGCCGTGGCGCAGTCGTTCGACCGGGAGGCCAACCGTCGTGCGATGCAGATCAGGGAGCGCCGTGCCGCGCTTGATCTGAACAATGCCAATCAGGCGCTTCAGGTCCGCGCCCGCGATCTGACCGAAACCATCGTCAGTGATGTGGTCGAGGAGGGCCTCGAAAGCCTTCAGTCGATCGCGGGGCAGCAGCGTCTGGCTGAACTGCGTGACGTGTTCCTGGCGCGCACGGCCAATCCCGAGTTCGGCTATTCCGAGGAGCTGGCGGAGCGGGAGTTCGGTCTTGCCCGCCGTCAGATCGTGGCCGCTGCCTATGCGGGCGATGCGCTCGGTGTGCTGCGTGCGGAGGGTTACACGGCGGCGCTGGAATATCTCGAGCGCATTCTCACCGATGAGACGTTCGGGCTGTCGGATCAGGACCGTGCGGCGGCGTTCGAGCTGGCCCGCGCCCGCGTCGGTCAGGAGCAGGGTCTGACGCAGGCCCGCCGCGACTATGAGCGGACGGAAAGGCGGATCGCCGAACAGGACATGGCGGAACGGATCGACCGTGCCATCGGTGCTCTGAGCTTTACCGGGCGGGAGCCTGACCTCGACATTAACGAGGTGCGCGAGGTTCTGGGTGACGGAGCCGCCGTCGAGTATCTGCGGCGCTACAACGAGGCGCGCGAGTTCTACAACGAGGTGGGCAATCTGGACGGTCTGCCTGATGCGGAGGCCGCCGCGCGTCTTGGTGCATGGCAGGCGCGCCGTGGCACGCCAGGTCTCGACCGACCGATCACGAGCGACACCGACTTCAATGCTCTGGCTGCGGCCGTCGAATGGGTGGAGACGCGCGGTCGTCCGGCTCAGGTTTCGGAAGCGGGCGCGGTGGGGGCCATGCAGCTTCTGCCCGACACGGCACGGGCGATGGCGCAACGTCTGGGGGTGCCTTTCGATCGGGAGCGCCTTCTCAACGACCCGGAATACAACCGCACCCTCGGGCGGGAGTATCTGCGCACGCTGATGAGCCGCTACGGCGGTGACGGCCAGTTGGCGGTGACGGCCTATCATGCTGGTCCGGGACTGGTGGATGCGTGGCTACGCCCCCGAGGGACGACGACAACGGTGCGGGTCAATGGGCGCGACCTTCAGGTGGCAGGCCGCGGCGATCCGCGCGACGGAAATATCACCTTCGACGCGTGGCTGAGCGAGATCGAGGCCCGGAACCCACGCTCTGCGGCCTATCCCCGACTGGTGCGCCAGGCGCTCAGCCAGGGGCGCAATCAGGCGGTGTTCGAGCGCTATGAGGAGTCGCGCGCGCGCCGCCGCACTGATCCGGCATCGACTGTGCAGGGTCAGGGCAACCCGGATGTGTTCGCCGCCGCTCAGGCGTTTCAGGCCGCGCCGATGGAAGGCACGGGTTACGCTTACGTGGATGCGAACCTGCGCGCTCAGGATCGTGCCGGCATCTCATCGGGCGCGCGGCGTCCCCTGCCGAACGAGGTTGCCATGCCCTACGCCCGGCGGATGCGCGAGGCGATGGAGCGCGGCGACACGGTTCTCTACGAGGCTCTGGCGACGCAGATCATGGTCCAGTTTGCCCGCCCGGGCTCTCCTGCCAATCGCGGCGGCCATGGCCAGAGAGTGTTGCAGCAGGTCATCGAACTGGCCGGTGCGACGGAGTTCAGCGCCCGCGTATCGGCCGATCTTGCGGGCGCGGGTCAGGGTGGCCAGCCCGTGACGCAGGCTCAGGCGCGTGAGGCGGATGCCGCGGCCCGGACGCAGGGGATCGCAGACGGGTCCAATGGCCGGGCCGGTGCGCCGGTGCGGGTGACGACGGCGGAGGAAGCGGCGCGCTTGCCCCCGGGCACGCGTTTCATCACCCCTGACGGGAGGGTCATGATCCGTGAGTGATCCTTTCGCAGCCCTTGGTCGACCGGTCGCAAACGCCGACCCGTTTGCCTCGCTTGGCCGCCCGGCGGATCAACCGCTGCGGCGCACGCTGGCGGAGCGTTGGCGCGATAACGTCGTCGAGGGCTTCAACCGCAGCATGATCGGGTCCGTGGCCCGAAGCCTGGACCCCGAGGGGGACGGTCTTTTCAATGCGCGCGATTTTCTTGCCGTGCGCGAGGGATCGCCTGCCGACTGGCTTCTGACCCGGGCGTTCGGTGAGGATCGTCAGTTTCTGCCGCGTGCCGATTGGGCGGCTTCGACATCGGAAATCCTGACCGGCCGGGCGCTGGAGCGTGCGCCGGTCACGCAGATCGAGCGCGAGCGCCGTCTACAGTATCAGGCGCGCGCCGAGGCGGACCCGATCAACGACCCTCTGGATTTCAGCGCGTTCCTTGGTGGCCAGCTCGTCGGTGCCGCGCTGTCGCCGGAAAACTGGATCGCTCCCGGCCGGAGCCTGCTGACCCGTGCGCTCGGCAATGCGTCGGTCGCCGGGGTGACGGATGCCGCCATTCAGGGCGGAGATATTCGCGCCGGGGTGCAGGACGACTATTCGCTGATGCAGTCGGGCTTGTCCGCTGCGCTGGGCTTCACGATCTCGTCGGCAATCGACGGGGTGGCCCGTCCGGTCGGGGAGTATGTGACGCGGGCCTATACGCGCGGGCCTGTGGTGGCTCAAGCCGGGCCGGTGCCCGGAGAGCCCGCCCTCGCAGGCATGGCCGCTGACGCGCCCGCTCCGCCCCCGCTGCAGCCCTTGACGGTGCCAGCGGATCGTGGAGGCCTGTTCAACACCATCCGTCGGCAGGTGGATGAGAGCGGCATTCCCGGTGCCGTGGCTGACTGGGCGGCGCGGGCACACACGGTGCTGGTCGATCAGCAGACGCCAATCGCGCGCACCGTCGAGGGCATCCGCTCACAGATCGAGACGCTGGAGGGTCGCGCGCTCGACCTGCTGCCGAGCCAGGACCCGAGGAAGCTGGCTCGCACGAACCTCGACGTGTTCAACATCGGCCACATGGACGTGATGCACGGTGTCCATGGCTACAGGCGTCTTGAGCCGGAAAGCCCGGCGCTGGCGGATGTGATGGCGGCGTTGCTGAAGGAGTCGAAAGACCTGGGCACGAAGCCGGATGTTCGGCTTCAGGGGTTCAACGACTATCTGATCGCGCGCCGCGCCGTCGATGAGTGGGATCGCTTCATCCGGGGTGAGTTGAAGGATCAGCCGTTCGGTTTCAGCCGGGACGATGCGGCGGCCCTGATCGCGCGCGTTGACGCGGAGTCGCCGGGCTTCCGTCAGATGGCCGACGACGTGAACACCTATTCTCAGGCGCTGTGGCGCAAACAGCTTGAGGCCGGGCTGATCGATCAGGCCACCTATGATGCGGCGGTGAACGCGCGCAGCTTCTATGTTCCTGCGCAGCGCGTCATGGATCCCGCACCGCGCGGGGGTAAGGGTGGCGGTTCGGCGAAGGGGTCGGTGGCAAAGGCGTTCAAGGGGTCCGAGCGCGACGTGATCGCGCCCATGGATGCGCTGGCCGTCCGAACCTACGAGGTGAACAAGCGCATCCGCCAGAATGACCTGAACCGCTCGATGGTCGATCTCGCCGCGAAGCTGGACGGTCTTCTGAAGCACGCGGACCCGGAGGCGGAGAACGCCTTCATCCGCAAGCTGGAGACACCGAAGGAGAAGATTTCGGTTCGGGCCGACGACCTGGAGGGGTTCGCCAAGGCGCGCAACAAGGCCGATCTGCTGGACGATCTGTTCGGCGATGATGCGGCGACGATCTACAGGGTCGGTGAGGTCAACGAGGGTGGCCGGCCGATCCTCTACGTGTGGCGCGATGGCAAGCGCGAGGCGTGGGAGATGGTGGACCCCGCATGGGGGCGGGAGACGTTCGAGGCGCTGGCGGGGATGCCGCGCGGAATGATGGACGCGGTGGCGGATTTTCTGGCTATTCCCGCGCAGGCCCTGCGGCTGGGCATCACGACCAATCCGGAGTTTCTGGCCACCAACTATGTGCGCGACCAGATGGCGGCGTGGGTGCTGACCGACGTGGGATACCGGCCGTTCCTGAGCGGCGCGCGCGGCGTCGTCGACGAGGTGACGGCTTCGGATGTTGCCCGGTCCTACAACGTGGCCGGCGGGATCATGGGTGGCCAGATGACGGCGGCGACGCGCGACGTGGCCGTCAACATGGACATTCAGAAGCTGGCCCGTCAGGGCTATGTGGCCCAGACCTTTTCCGACTGGCAGGGGTTTTTCCGCACCGCCGAGCTGACGGAGACGGGCACGCGTCTGGGTCTGTTCAAGCACGCATTCCAGCGCGCCAAGGGCGAGGGGTTCAACGATTACGACTCTCTGATCGAGGCGGCTTTCACGGCCCGCGACTACATCGACTTCGGGCGCCACGGGTCCAAGGTGGCCTTTGCGCGCAAGGTGGTGCCGTTCATCAATGCGACGCTTCAAGGGCTTGAGAAGGCGCTTCGGGTTCTCGATGGCGAGGGTGCATTCCGTCGTGTGGGTCTGGCCGAGGCCCTGCGTCCCCTGTTCGGGGGGGGTATGTCTCCGCGTGTGCGCGCTGAGGATCGAGCGGCTATTGCGCTGGCCCTGAAGGCCTGGAGCAAGGTCTCTGCGCTGGCGGTGTTCGGTCTGGCGCTGACGGCGGCGCACAGGGACGATGAGTGGTATCAGGGCCTGAGTGAATACACGCGGTCGAACAACTGGGCGTTCAGCCTGGGCGAGAACCGCTTCGCCCTAATCCCGAAGCCCTTCGAGCTGGCCCTTCCGTCGCTGGTGCTGGAGCGGTCCTTCGAGGCGATCCACTACAACGATCCGACGGCGTGGGAACGGCTGGCGCGGGGCATCTGGGAAAGTCTGGCCCTGCCGACGGATACGCCCTTGCTGAAGGTGCCAACGGAGATGGCGCTGAACAAGAACATGATGACCGGCAATGCGATCGTTCCCGAGACGCTCGACTCCATGCTGCCCGAGGATCAATACACGGCATGGTCCAGCAATCTGGCGCGTCGTCTGGGCTCTGCGCTTGGGGTGTCGCCTGCGATGGTCGATCACGCGATCACGGGCTTCTTCGGCTCATGGGGGCGCTGGGCGCAGTCCATGTCGAACCTGACCGACCCTGACCGACCGGCCATGGGTTTGACCGAGACGCCTTTGACACGCCGGTTCTACACGGATGCGAGCCGGGGCAATCAGGACAAGCGCGCCTTCTTCGACGAGATGGCGGGACGCACTGCCTTGGGAACGCGGGCCTATAACAGTGTCCGGGCACGGCTGGAGGCGGGAAATCCCGGTGATGCCCAGCGCATTCTTGACGGTCTGGATGAGCCGACGCGCCTCTATGTGCAGGCCCAGCTTATCGGGCGTGAGGAGAACGCGGCCGCTGCCACGAGCAGGCTGCATCCGGTGGTCAGGGCGCGTGTGGTGAATACCGAGATCACCCGCATCGTGAACGAAATCTATGGCGGCCGCCCGCGTGACGATGGCCAGCCCCTGCCGGTGATGACCGCGCAGGAGAAGGCGATGCTGATGGACGGGTTTGAGCGGCTGGCGGTGGCGGAGCTTCGCAACGCCATGATCGTGACCCGTCAGAGCGGCTATCAGGACCGGGCCATGTTGGACCGCAATGCGATCATGGAGGAAATCCGGCTGATGAACCCGGTGGTGGCGCGGGAGTTCGAGCGCCGCCTTCGGGTGGGGTCGGATCGGGCCTATGATTACGACGCGGTGATGGAGCTGTGGCCGGAGGTTGAGGGTCGGCTTCGTCAGGATGGCGAGCGCGCGAACCTGCTGGGTCTGGCGACGCGGGCGATGGCGCGGTCAGGCTTCTGACCCGGTGCGTTTTTGAAGCGGGGTGATGGCCCCATCGTGCGGCCATGTCGAACCACGTCAAAATCCCGCCGCTGACCGAGCCCGTGACGTATGACGTGGGTGCGACCCCGCAGGGCACGTTCGAGATTCCGTTCCCGTTCTTTGCGGCGCCGGATATTGTTGTCCTGGTCGATGATGAACGGCTGGACCCGTCGGACTACACGGTCGAGGGCGCGTTCATTCAGAACGGCGATGAGGTTCGGGGCGCATTCGGCTCTGGCGAGGTCACGCTCAACGCGGCGGTGACCAACTGCAAGGTGACGATTGACCGGATGGTCGATCCGCAGCGGCAGACGGACTTCTCCGACACCGGCCCGCTGTCGATGCAGACGCTGAACACTGATCTGGACAAGGCCACGGCCCGCGATCAGGACATTCTGCGCGACACCGAGCGGGCTGTGAAATCTCCACGCGGCGAGCCGGGGATGGAGCTGCCGAGGATGCTGGAGCGCGCGGGGGCCGTGCTCGCGTTTGACGACGCTGGTGGTGTCGATGTCAGCAAGACCGTCGATGAAATCGCGCGAGAGGCAGGCGCCATGGTCGGCGAGGCCGCCCTGGCCGTGGTGATCGAGGAGGGCGACGCCCAAGCTGCGCGGGTGGCCGCCGCAGGCGACGCCGCCATGACTGCGCTCGATGCCGCGACCGCAGCCCAAATAGACGCCATCGAGATTTCGGGCGGCGGCCAGGTGGCGGCTGTCGCTGCCGCCGGTGCATCGGCGGTTGCAGACGTTGACGATGCCCTGACCGCACAGTTCTTTCCCGACGTCGCCGCAGGCGAAGCAGGCACCTCGCCCGGAGATTTCTTCCGGGTCATCACGGACGGGCGCATCCGATACTATGAGAACGTGGCGGGGACCGGCACCCTGCGCGCCGAGACCTATAAGAAGGCCGATGTGGACGCGCTAAGCGCCAGCGTTGCCGAGGTCGATGCCCACCTCGGCCCGGCCTATGCGCCCGGCTCGGAAATCGTCGCGGGCAGCACGACCCCGAACGATGCCAGCATCGCCACGTCCGGCACCTATGGCAACGGCATACCCACCGCCCATCGCGGACTGGTCACGGCCCTGAGCGTGCGCCTGGCAGGCGGCGGCACCGGCGAGGTGCATATCTACGAGCCCGATGGCACGGGCTTCAAGGTTTTGCGTGTCATCGCCGTGTCGGGGCTGTCGGCTGGTGTCAACGTCATCACCCTGCCCGCGCCCGTCTATGCAAAGGCCGGATCGCTGGTGCACTACAGGCCCGTCACCTCGGGCGGCATTCGCTATGTGACCGGCGGCGGCCCGCGCGCTTTCCTGAACACGGCGGCCCAGACGGAAGGCGCGGCCATGGCGGGCACCCTGACCGTGGGCAACGGCAGCACCTATGCCATCGCCTACACCCTGACGCCCTATGTGACGCCCACGGTGGATGACCGTCTTGGGCAGGTGGAAGGCGGCGACGCGGCGGCCCAGCTTAATCTGAAGGTCGCGTCGGGAGTGGATGGCCTTGATGCTGCGATACTGCAGACGGGCAGCACGACCCCGAACACTTCGAGCCTTTCCAGCACAGGCTTTGCCATAAGCCCCGTGGGCGTGATTGAGCGCGCCAGCGTGCTTGAGGCCATGTCATGCCGAATGAGCGCCGCCGCCGTGGTGCGCGTGATCGCCTTCCGGGTAGATGAGGGCGGCGGTTACCGTGTCGCGGCCATCAGCGGGAACCTGAACGCCAACGGTGGCGTGAGCACATTCACGAGGCCCTTTGGCGGTCGCGTGTTTCCGGGCCGCACCGCGTTCATGTGGTCGAAGGTTTCCGGCGGCGGAAATCTGCGCTTTGTAGCAGGTGGCGCCGGATCCACAGTGGTGTCCGGTGATAGCGGTTCGCTGGCCGTGGGTGATCTGCTGTCGCCCGCGCCAAACACCAACACATTCGCCGTCGCTTTCGAGGTGCGCCAGGCCGGAAAGACCTCACTGGCAGATCGTCTCGACGCGCTGGACGGCGGCCAGGTGGCCAGCACCCGGCTGATGAGGCCCAACCGCATCATCGCCGCCACCCGCTTCCCCGGTTCATCTTTACCAGCGGGCTGGACCCAGAGCGGCGGTTGGAGTGTGAGCAATGGCCTGATCGGGCCATCCTCACCAGGCTGGGGCGCCATCGCCGCCAGTGGCGTTTTCTCGTCTCTTTCGCGCCGCCTGCTGGTTGCGCGCTTCATTCCCGCCGCCGCAGACAGCGTGTTCGGCATCGTCACGACCGGCGCGATTGCAGGGTTTGCCGCCATCGACGGCGCGGCGGGCAAGCTGCGTCTCTATGGTTACAACGGCACCGCGCCGGCCACGGCAGGCACCCTGGTTGCCGAGACCGACCTGCCTGCCGCACTGGTGCCCGGGCGAGCCTACGCGCTGGAAGTGCTGCGCGATCACCTGAGCGTCACGCTGGTGGTGACGGACCTGCTGACACTGGCGCGGGCCTCGCTGACCTCGATGCAATACGGCACCGCCAAGGCCGCCCGCTTCCATGGCCGCGCCGGAGTGATGCAACTGGCGGGCGATCCCGTGACCGTCTCGTCATTCGATGCCTTGGCTCTCTATACACGTCGCCCCCACTGCATCGTGGTGGGCGACAGCAACACCGAGGGCAATGCCCTGCCCGATGGTGGCCTGAGCTACGCGCGCCAACTGGCCCGGCTGCGCGCCGAGCGCGACGTGGTGATTTCGGCACGCGGTGGCGACACGGCGGCGGACTTCGTGACCGGAGCGATGGCCGATACCTTCGACGTCGAGACGGCGCGCTATGTGCTGATCAACCTCGGCACGAACGGAAACAATCAGACCTCGTGGCGAACGAACATGGCCACGATCATCGCCGCCGCCGAAGCCGTGGGCGCAGAGCCCGTTCTGTGCACCCTGCCGCCGCGCACCGGCCAGCAGGCGAACATCAACGCGCAGAACGCGGACGTGCTGGACGGCTATTTCGGGCGATACCGCTACGTCGATTTCGCCGCCGCCCTGACGACCGGCAATGATCGCGAGACGTGGAACGCCGCCTACAACCTGGATGGCACGCACATGAACATAGCGGGCCACGCGCGGATGCTGGAGCAACTGCTTTACGAGGCCCCCTTCCTGCTGGGCGGGCCGCGAGAGGCCGTAACATGACAAAAGAAGGCAACACCTGATGCCAGACAGCCAGCACCCACGCCTGCCGTTCGGCCTGTCCGCCAGCGCCGTGGCTGTGGTCATCGCCGTGATCGTCCAGACTGCGCTCCTGTTCATCTGGGGCGGCCAGCTGGATCAGCGCGTGAGCCATCTGGAGGGCACGGTGCGCCCGCTGGTGGACGGCACGCTGGCGCGCCTCGATGAGCGCACGGCGGCCATGAAGCACAGCCTTGAGCGGCTGGAAAGGCGGGCTGAATGAACGCCCGCCATCCCCCCGGCTGGTGGCCGCGCGTGGTGAACATCCCGCGCACCCAGACCTTTCTCGCGTGGGGCGTCATCGGCGCCGCCATCCACCAAGGCCAGATCGACTGGAACACCGCGCTGGCCATGGTGCTGACCTTCTATTTCACCCGCGACGGAGCGCGCCATGCTGACCAAGGCCGCTGAGAACGAAGCCTTTGTGCGCCGGGCCCAGCAGTGGCTGGGCGTGACCGCCGATGGCCATGCCGGGCCGGTGACGAACCGGGCGTTTGCCGAGAAGATCATGCCTGCTCAAGCGCCGCCCGCCTCCGCGCCATCCGCCCCCGTGTCGCCCGAGCGACCGGCCAGCGGCTTTGTGCTGGGCTCTGGCAGCCGGGCGCGGCTGGCGGGCGTGCATCCGCGCCTGATCGCCGTGGTGGAGCGCGCCATCGCCCTGACGCCGCAGGATTTCACCGTGCACGATGGCCTGCGCACCGAGGCCCAGCAGCGCGTGCTGGTCCAGCGCGGCGCCAGCAAGACCATGAACAGCAAACACCGGGTGCAGCCGGACGGATACGGCCACGCGGTCGATCTGGTGCCGTTCGTCAACGGGGGTTTGCGCTGGGAATGGCCGCTGATCTGGCCCATTGCCGCCGCCATGCACCAGGCCGCCCGCGAGCAGAACGTGGCCCTGACGTGGGGCGGCGTGTGGGATCGCCCGTTCGGTGATCTGGACGGCTCGCCCGAGGGACTGGAGCGGGCCGTGGCGGCCTATGTCGCCCGCCGCCGGGCGCTGGGCCAGAGCGCCTTTATCGACGGCCCCCACTATGAGCTGAGGGGCGCATGATCCGACCCGGCGGCTTCCGGGAAACCCAAAGCATGAAAGGTTAGAACCCATGCACAGTGACACGCTTAAGGCCACCGACGAATACAGCGCCGCGAAGGCCACACATCCGCGCGTTTCTCTCGCGGACATGGAACGCAAGATCGCCCGGCAGCACTACTTCACCGCCGATCAAGCGGTTTCTGCCGCCGAGAAATCGGTGACATACCCCGGCGACCCGCTGGCGATCCTAACAGTCTGTGTTCTCGTGATGCAAAACGGGTTTACGGTCATCGGCAAGTCCGCCCCGGCCTCGCCGGAAAACTTCGACCCCGAGAAGGGGCGACGCTTCGCCTACGAAGATGCGATCAAGCAGCTGTGGCCCCTGGAGGGCTATGCGCTGCGCGAGCGTCTGGCCAGCGAGGTGTGATGCCATGCGGCCCATTCTTCGCACCCTCACCCCGAGCGGATGGGCCACAATCGCGCTGTGCGCCCTGCTGGCGGCCATCCTTGCCCTGTGCGCCGTTGACCAGCGGGCACGCCACCAGGAGCGCCAGCGGGCCGCCCAGGCCATCGCAGAGGCCAACCAGCGCGCCATGGAGCGGGACGCCATCGCCCGCGACCGGGCCGCCACCGAGCGCGTGGCCGACATCCTGAAAACCCACGCCGATGAAAGGAAGATGCGCGATGCGCTCGACACCCTGCCTGACGGCCCTCCTTCTGATCGCCGCGTGCGCCTTGCCTGCGAGCGGCTGCGCCAGCAGGGCAGTGACACAGCCGCTGTTCCCGCCTGCCGATGACTTGCGGGTCGAACCGAAACCCCGCCTCGATCCTGCTGCGCTGGATAGCGAGGCCGCCCTCGATGCGCACGAGATTGCTCTGGAGAGCTGGGGCGAGCGCGGCTGGCGCACCGTCGCGCGCCTCTGCCGATGGGCCGCCGCCAACGGCATGAGCGTGGAGTGCCCGCAGCAATGATAGCTTTCCGCCCCTGCACCTCCATGGTGGGTCCAGCACCGGTCAAGGCCACTTCCGTCCGACCTTAGCGCGAGAAGCGCACCCGAGCAGGGGCCGCACCGCCGGACATGGAGGCGACCGGCGGCGGCGCATAAAGCGGGGAAGGCGGACATACCGGAACCCGTCCAACCGAAGATAAATCTTTTGTCTTTTCAGTGCGCCGTATGCCGTGAACTGACGCAGAACACTTGGCCGATTGTCCGGTAAATCAGCGACTTGACCCCGACTGTTAATCGGCTGGTCGTAGGTTCGAATCCTACCCGCGGAGCCACTCGGCCTTTTCCCCATCGCAGAAGATCGCCGCCCGCGACGGGGCGCGGCAGGGCCATGGCCTCACGCCGATGGCGTGCCAGGGGCCTGCAGCAGGGGGCTATCGCCCTCACGGCTATCGCCCCCGCTGCTCTCACTTTGGCCGTCCAGCAGGATCAGGCTGATCTGGCGCCCGCCGCCGGGCAAGGGCCGCTCGATGCGCCACAGGGCGCCCAGCCGCGTCATGGCAAGACGGGAAGCGTCATTCGACTGGGGCGCCGTCAGGATGATGGTGCGCGACGCACTGCCCGCCCGCGACTGGGCCCCAAGGCCATAGCTGCCAGGCAGCACCCCGTTGAAGGCGGCGGTGAAACGGCCCGTGGCATCGACGCGGTTGGTGACATCGCTGTGGCCGGCGAGGCGCACCGTGACCGCCTGGCCCGCCGCGCCCCATCCCGAGACGGCCAGCGCGCGCCCGTCATAATCCACCGCCGCGATGCCAAAACCGGTGCGCTCGCCCAGGGGCAGGCTGGCTCCGCCCAGATTCAGAACCGCCGCCGTACCGTCAGGGGCGAGGAAAAGGGCCGCTTGCGAGCGCGCGGCATGGCCGCCGCTGACGCGCTCTATGCTGAACAGGCGTGGGCCGTCGCTGGCGTTGAGGCGCAGATCGAACAGACCCTGGGCATTGGCGTCGGTGCCGAACGCCTGGCCGTCCTGATCGGTCAGCCGGATGCGTGCGCTGGCGTCGCTGGCACCGCGCACGACCCACTGGCCTGCGTCGGCGCGGATATCGGTGATGGCGGGTGCAGCCAGCCACTGTGCGCCCTTGGCGGCGGGCGCGGCGGGCTGCACGGGATCGGGACCGCAAGCACCCAGCCCCGCACCCAGGGCGGCGAGCCCCAGACCCAGAATCGCAGCGCGTCGCACCATCGGCCATTTCATGATGCCGGTTTCGCCTTTATGCACGTTATGCGCAATGGCTGGCGTGCGCCTGCCTTGTGCTCCCTTTCCTCTCGAAGCCGCTTCTTCATGTCCCAAGCCCCTGTGATCTCTCCTGCCCCCATCCGCTCTGTGTGCCTGTTCTGCGGCTCGTCCGATGCGGCCCATCCCGACTATCTGCGGGCTGCACGCGATTTCGGCGAGGCGCTGGCGGACGAGGGCCTGCGGCTGGTCTATGGCGGGGGCGGCGTGGGGCTGATGGGTGCGGCGGCGCGGGCGGCCCACGAGGCGGGCGGGAGCGTCATAGGCATCATGCCCGCGTTCCTGCGCTCGCGTGAGCGCCTGTTCGACGAGGTCGAGACGGTGGTGGTGACCTCCATGCACGAGCGCAAGCAGCTCATGTATGACGAATCGGACGCCTTCGTGGTGGCACCGGGCGGCGTCGGCACGCTGGAGGAAGTGGTGGAGCTTCTGTCGTGGCGGCGCCTCGACCTGCATCAGAAGCCTGTGTTCTTCCTCAACATCAATGACTTCTGGAAGCACTTCTTCGCCCTGATGGAGCACAACGTCGGCGAGGGCATGACTCCGGCATGGTTCCTGGACACCTGGGCCTCGGCCGACAGCGTGTCGGGCGTGATGGATCTGATCCGCAACCACGGGCGCTGATCGCGCGCGCGGATGCCTGGACGAGACCACTTGCGCTCATAATGTTATCGGCGATAAGTGAACGGCGATTACAATTCGTGATCGCCGTCGGCCTCAGGCCAGATTGACGGTTTCAATAAAAAACTGACCATCTCGCAGTGCGCACTCCCTGCGCTGCCGAACACGGAGTTTTCTCATGCGTATGCTCGCCTTTGCCGCCGCCACAATGCTGAGCGCCACCGCCGCCATCGCCCAGCCCGCGCCCAACAGCCTGGTCCTTTCGGCAGGCAGCGCGCCCGAGCGCACCATTATCGATGGCGCAACCTGGACCTGCGCCAGCGACAACAACGTCGTGACCTGCACCTCGACCGGCGGAAGCTCCCAGCCTGCCGCGCGCGCCTGCCGCCGCGCCGTGGCCCGCTTCGGTGCCGTGCAGTCCTTCACCTGGCGCGGCCAGAGCCTCAGCGCCGATCAGCTGGCCCAGTGCAATCAGGCCGCCGCCTGATCAGGCCACCTCGCCCTTGAGGCGCCGCGCGATCCGGTCACGGCCGATCAGCGGCGCCAGAGCGGCCATGTCCGGCCCGTGAGCCATGCCGGTAATGGCCAGACGCAGGGGCATGAACAGCCCCTTGCCCTTTGCCCCCGTGGCGGCCTTGACCGCCTCGGTCCAGCGCGCCCAGGCGCCCTCGTCGATGGTCTCGGGCAGCACAGCGAGCGCGGCCCCGGCAAAGCCAGCATCCTCGATCACCGGAGTGACCGGGCCGGTCACGATCCGCGCCAGCGCCGCCACATCGGCAAAGCGCGTAAGATTGGGACGCACGGTGTTCCAGAATGTCTCGCCCAGATCACAGCCAAGGGCCTGAAGGCGCGCGCGGGCGTCCTGATAGGACAGCGCGTGCAGCGCCTGGGCGTTGAGGCGCTCCAGATCGGCGGTGTCGTAACGGGCGGGCGAGCGGCCCATCTTGGAGAAGGCAAAGCTCTCGCCCAGCGCCTCAATGGAGGGGGCGACCTCGAGCGGATCAGACGTGCCGATGCGCCCCAGATGGCTGACGATGGCGATGGGCTCCATGCCCTCCTCGCGAAGCTGGGCGATCGAGAGCGAGCCCAGCCGCTTGGACAGGGCCTCGCCATCGGCACCCACCAGCAGCGGCATGTGGGCAAAGCCCGGCACCGCCGCGCCCAGCGCCTCGAAGATCTCGATCTGGGCACCTGTGTTGGTGACGTGGTCCTCGCCGCGGATCACATGGGTAATGCCCATGTCGATGTCATCGACCACGGACGGCAGGGTGTAGAGAAACAGGCCGTCCTCGCGGATCAGCACGGGATCGGACATGGAGGCGGTGTCCACCTCGCAGTGCCCCCGCGCCAGATCCTCCCAGGCCACGCGGCGGCCTTCCAGGCGAAAGCGCCAGTGCGGGCGGCGGCCGTCGGCCTCCAGCGCGGCGCGCTGCGCGTCCGTCAGACTGAGCGCGGCGCGGTCATAGATGGGCGGCAGGCCGCGCGAGAGCTGCACCTTGCGCCGCCGGTCCAGCTCCTCGGCCGTCTCGTAGCAGGCATAGAGCCGGCCAGAGGCGCGCAGGCGCTCTGCGGCTGCCTCATAGAGATCAAAGCGCTTGGACTGGTTGTAGCGCTCGTCCCATTCCAGCCCCAGCCAGCGCAGGTCGTCCTCGATGCCCTGCTCGAACTCCGGCGTGGATCGCTCAAGGTCGGTGTCGTCGATGCGCAGCACGAACTGGCCGCCCTGGCCCGACAGGCGCGCATTGCGGGCAAACAGCCAGTTGACCAGCGCCGTGCGCACATTGCCCACGTGCAGGCGCCCGGTGGGAGAGGGCGCGAAACGAACCTTGATGGACATGAAACCCTGACCTGAACTGCGAGGCGGCTAAGTCGCGCCGGAAGCGGGCCAAGTCAAGGCGGCCCGTCAGGCCTCGGCTGGAACCGACTGCATTGCCGGGGCCTGATTTGCCTGCCTCAGCGCCCTGGCATCGCCTTCGCGACTGACCATCTCGCCGGTAATGCGCTCCTTGAGCTGGGCGGTCAGCAGCTTGCTGCGCGCGTGCGCCGTCCACCACAGATAGACCGCCGCGCCCGCTACGGGGACCAGCAGCCAGAACGCGCCCCCCGCCGTCAATGCTCCGATGACCGCAACCACGGTTAGAAATGCCGTCCAGCCGCGCTGCGCCGGGCTCGGTGCGCCCGTGATGATCCTGATGCTGGGCTCCAGAAAACGGGTGGTATCAGTATTGTGGTTTGTAACCCCCATGACCCAGGCAAGGGTGTTCACCGGGTTCTTCTTGCCGCAGTAAACGGCCGTCACGGCCTGACCATCGCGCACGCCGAGGCCGATGTTCTTGAGCTCGGTCTCGTCACCGTCCGCGTGCGTGATGAAAAAGCGCTGCCTTTCCACCACGCTGGAGGAGATGTTGACGTTGGTGTTGTTGGCGCCGCCCCCGCCATGCACGCGCGTTTCGGACCAGGTGCTGCTGCCCTGCACCACGCCTGTGCGCGAAAACATGTGAAGCTCGTCGATGGACTTGAGCTTGTGCTGCTTCAGACTCTGCATGGCCTCCCCACGGAACGGCGTTGCGCGAGCAGTGTTACCCGCGCGCCGATAGGGACGCACCAACGCTGCCACGTCAAGCGCGCTGGCACGACGCCGTTCTGAAGAAAAACTGAAGCGTCCCGCGATATGCGGGGGCAGCCCGGTCAGTCGTCGCGGTGAACGCGCTCGCGCCGCTCGTGCTGTTCCTGCGCTTCGAGGCTGAGGGTCGCGGTGGGCCGCGCCTCCAGACGGGCCAGCCCGATGGGCTCACCCGTTTCCTCGCAGTAGCCGTAGGAGCCATCCTCGATGCGACGCAGCGCCGCGTCGATCTTGCAGATCAGCTTGCGCTGACGATCGCGCGTGCGCAGCTCCAGCGCCCGGTCCGTTTCGGACGAGGCCCGGTCCACAAGATCGGGATGGTTCTCGGTCTCGGTCTGGAGATTGGAGACGGTCTCACGCGATTCGCGCAGGATGTCGTCCTTCCAGTCCAGCAGCTTCTGCTTGAAATAGGCCAGCTGCCGCTCATTCATGAACGGCTCATCGTCAGACGGCCGATAGGCCCCCTGCTCCACTACAGACGCAACCGCGTTCATGCACGCCTCACGCTTGTACCAGCGCCCCCCTTGTTGAGCGAAACGGCTTATAGGTCCGCTTCCGTCGCTGGGCAACGCGGTTTTGCGAGCTATCCCCCATCACATTAACGTTTGTCACAGCGGGCGTGACATTTGGGAGGCAGATCAGGCCTGACGCCGGGCCACTTCGGCCTTGGCCAGTTCGACGGCGGCGCGCGTATCGATCTCGGCGAGCACGGCGCGCAGGCCGTCATCAAGCCCTTCCTCGGCCAGCGATTCGCGGCTGGCCGCGCCCAGCGCGCTCAGGGCACCTTCGGCATCGCGCCCGGCCAGCATGGCCAGCTTGAGCGCATCGAGGCGGTCCAGCAGGCCGCGCCCGCGCCGGATCGCACGCCTGCGCCGCTCGGTCACGTCCTCCACGCCTTGCAGCGCCATCAGGGCCGAGACCCCCGCCACGCCCGCAGCGCCCGAGGCAGGACCAGCAGCCGCACCTGCGCCGGCAGAGCCTGCGCCGATCGTGAAGCCGGACGCCGAGGTGCTGCGCGAGCGCGAAGGTGCGCTGACGGGGGGCAGGCCAGGTCCGTTGATCTTCATGCGTCGCCCCTCAAGCCGGGATGGTGGGCCATGGCTGATGCTTTGCCGCCCAGCCGTCACTGTTTGGTTAACGACCCGGCAAAACTTGCCTTCGGGTTTCAGCGAGCGAGGGCCAAGCTCCTGATCGGACTGGTCTTTTTGAACCGTGGAAGATGGCACGAACCTCGCATGGGCCAAGGCACAGCCTGTGCCAACGCTCAAGGCTGCGCTTCAGGGAACCGCTTGATCATGGTCCGCACCATCGCCCGCCTTCTGTCCAGCCTGTGCCTCGCGCTAGCCGTGGCGGGTCTTGGCGCCCTGCCCGCCAGCGCCCAGTCGCGCATCAAGGACATCGCCGCCATCGAGGGCGTGCGCACCAACCAGCTGATCGGCTACGGACTGGTCGTGGGCCTGAACGGCACGGGCGATTCCTTGCGCAACTCGCCCTTCACCCGCCAGAGCCTCGAGACCATGCTGGAGCGCCACGGCGTCAATATCCGCGATGCCAATGCCAATACCCGCAACGTCGCCGCCGTGATCGTCACGGCCGAGCTGCCGCCGTTTGCCACGCCGGGGTCGCGCATCGACGTCACCGTCTCGACCATGGGTGATGCGCGCAGCCTGATGGGCGGCACCTTGCTGGTGACGGGCCTGGCCGGCGCGGACGGCGAGATCTATGCGGTGGCCCAGGGCACGGTGCAGACCGGCGCGGTCTCGGCACAGGGTGCCTCGGGCTCGTCGGTCACGCGCGGCGTGCCCACCTCGGGGCGCATCGCCAGCGGCGCCAGTGTCGAGCGCGAAACGGGCTTCCGTCTGGCCAGCATGCCCGAGGTTCGCCTGTCGCTGCGCAATCCCGACTTCACCACCGCCCAGCGCGTCGCCGCCACCATCAACCAGGTCTATCCGGGCACCGCGCGCGCCGAGAACGGCACGGTGATCGCCCTGCGCGCGCCTGCGGGCATGGACATGGCCAGCCTCATCACCCGCGTCGAGAACCTGAGCGTTCAGGTCGATGCGCCCGCCCGCGTCATCATCGACGAGGTGAACGGCGTGATCGTCATGGGCGAGATGGTGCGCATCTCCACCGTGGCCATCGCCCAGGGCAACCTGACCGTCACGGTGCAGGAGAACCCCTATGTCAGCCAGCCCGCCCCCTTCAGCCAGGGCCAGACCGTGGTGGTGCCGGACTCGCAGGTCAGCATCGAGGAGGAGCGCGGCCGCCAGATGCGCATCCTGTCGGGGGGCTCCTCGCTCGCCACCCTGGTCGAGGGACTGAACGCACTCGGCGTCAGTCCGCGCGACATGATCTCCATCCTTCAGGCCATTCGCGCCGCCGGCGCCCTGCAGGCCGAAATCGAGGTGATGTGATGAGCCCCGGCGTCACTGCTCCCGTTGAGATGCTGCGCGGCCCGCGCACCCCGGCCCTGCCCCGCAGCCAGGACCCTGCCGAGATCCGGCGCACCGCAGAGGCCTTCGAGGCCGCCTTCCTGTCCCAGATGCTCCAGCCGATCTTTGCGGGACTGTCGACAGAGGCACCGTTCGGTGGCGGCGCGGGCGAGGAGACGTGGCGCTCGTTCCTCGTCGAGGCCATGGCCCAGCAGACGGTGCGCGCGGGCGGCATCGGCCTGGCCGACCAGATCACCCGCGACATGCTGCGCCTTCAGGGACTGGAAGATGCACCCACAGCGCCCGGCGAGGCGCGCCCACCCGAGCCGAGGACCGCGCCATGAGCCTTTCCGCTGCCTGCGCCGATGACCGTGCCGCACAGCTTCTGACCCTGACCGAGCGCCTGTGCGAGCGCCTCTCTGCCGAGCTGACCGCCTTCGAGGCGCGCCGCCCGCACGAGGTGGCCCCCACCATCGCCGAGACACAGGATCTGGCCAATCTCTATCGCCGCGAGAGCGCGCGGGTGAAGGCGAACCCCGAGCTGCTGCGCGGCATGAGCGAGTCCCTGCGTGCGCGCCTGCTGGCCACGATCGAACGCTTCGATGAGCTGCTGGGTCGTCACAACCGCGCGCTGGAGGCAGCGCGCACCATCACCGAGGGGCTGGTGCAGGCCATTGCCCGAGAGGTGGCCGAAGCTCGCGCCAATCCCACCGGCTATGGCCATGGCGGTCAGGCCGCAGGCACCGACATGCGCGCCGTGACCCTCAACCGGACGGCCTGAACATGAGCCGCCCCTCACCTCTCTCGCCCGAGGATCGTGCGCGGATACTGCGACGGGGCGCAGGCGTGTTCGCCTTCATTCTGGGCGTGTCGTTTCTGGCCAATTCGGCGGTCATGCTGATGGGCGGGCGCGGGCGCCTGTCGGACGAGCTGCTCTACATCGTGCCCGGCCTGATCCTGCTGGGTCTCGGCCTGTGGCTGTGGCGTCAGAGGTCGTCGTAGGCACCGGGCCTGTAGCCGATCAGGCTCTCGCCGCCCTCACGCTCCAACACCGGGCGCTTGATCATGGAAGGGTTGGCCAGCATCAAGGCGATGGCCTTCGCCGCATCCAGATTGGCTTTGTCGGCATCAGGCAGCTTGCGAAAGCTGAGACCTGAGCGGTTCAACACCTTCTCCCAGCCGTGCGCCGCGATCCAGCGCTTCAGGTCGTCCTCGGTGACGCCCTCGGTCTTGAAGTTGTGAAAGCGGTAGGGATGCGCGCGCGCATCAAGATCGGCCCGCGCCTTGCGCACCGTATCGCAGTTGGGGATGCCGTAGAGGATCAGGGTCATCGCCTCACTCTGTACTCATGCTCCTCGACCAGGCCCTCGGCCAGGCCCGCCGCGAACTGGATCGCAATCAGCGCCAACAGCAGGCGCCAGGGCGTCACATCAAGGCCCGCAGCCCAGCTCTGCCGCCCGATCAGGTCGCTGAGCGGTCCGAACCCCGTTAGCACATGCACCCCCGCCAGGATCAGGGCTGCAGTAGCGATCACACCCGGCACGCGCGCGGCCCAGCGCACCGGTCGGTGGGGAGGCTCGAAGACGCCCGGCTCGCTCCGCCCCCCGCCCGAAAACATACTGACGGCGATCGCACAGACGAACATGAGACCGACCACACCGATGGCGATGAGCAGAGCGCCCACCTCGCGCAAATCCGGCAACGGTGCCTGCACTGCGGCCACTGACACCAGAACGGTTGTCGGCACCATCAAGCCCAGCAGAAAACGGACCGCCCAGCGCTGGCCGGCATCGAGCCGTAACTGTCGTCGCGCTGGTCTGAACAAGGGACGGGCCTCTAGGGCTTGGAAGCCATGCCCAGCGTCACCGGCGTCGGGTCTTCATCCCCGCGCGAGGCCCCCCAGACCAGCACGATCGGCGCGGCGATGTAGATCGACGAATAGGTGCCGATGATGACGCCGAAAATCATGGCGATGGCGAAGGTGCGCAGCACCTCTCCGCCCAGTATGGCAATGGCCGCCAGCCCCAGGATGGTGGTCAGGCCGGTCATGATCGTGCGCGAGAGCGTCTCGTTCAGCGACAGGTCGATGACCTCGCGCATGGGCATCTTCTTGTACTTGCGCAGGTTCTCGCGCAGGCGGTCGCACACCACCACCGTGTCGTTCATCGAATAGCCGATGATGGTCAGCACGGCGGCCACGCTGACCAGGGTGAACTCCATGCCGGTCAGTGCGAACAGGCCAAACGTCAGGATCACGTCGTGCAGAAGGCCGACCACGGCACCCACACCGAACGTCCACTCGAAGCGGAACCAGATGTAGATCAGCATCATCAGCACGGCGATGGCCAGGGCCAGCACGCCATTGGTCAGCAGCTCCTGCGAGATCTGGCCGCTGACCGCCTCGGTGCGGGTGATCTCGGCGGTGCTCTGGGCGGCTGTGAGCTGGTCCCTGACCTGGTCGATCAGGGCGCTGGTGGTGCCCTCGGTGCTCTGAAAGCGGATCAGGGCCTCGGTCGGCGAGCCGAACGCCTGCACCTGCACGTCGCGCAGGTCCAGCTCATTGAGCGACGAGCGTATGGCCGACAGATCGGCCGGCTCGGGCGCGGTGGTGATTTCGAGCACCGTGCCGCCGGTGAAGTCGACACCGCAGGTCAGGCCACCGCATGGCGGCGTGAACGGCGTCACGGTCATGATGATCGAAGCGATCACCGCCACCACCGACACGATGCCGAAGATGGGCGCGAACCTGACGAACTGGAGGTTCGTCTTGGCGGGCAGGAGCTTGATGAGGGGCCAGAACTTCATGACGGTCACGCAATGGGAAGGGTCTTGGACCGCGTGATGCGGAACCACAGGGCGACGCCGATCTGGGTGATGAACACGGCGGTGAACACCGAGGTCACGACCCCGATGCTGAGGGTCCAGGCGAAGCCGCGCACCGGCCCTGCTCCGAAGAAAAACAGGATCAGGGCCGCACCCAGGGTGGTGATATTGGCGTCCAGAATGGTGGACATGGCGCGCGAGAAGCCCGCATCCGCAGACATGATGGCCGACTTGCCAAGGCGCGCCTCTTCTCTCATGCGCTCGAAGATCAGGACGTTGGCGTCAACGGCCATGGCCAGCGTCAGGATCAGGCCCGCGATGCCCGGCAAGGTCAGGGTCGCCTGAATGGCCGACATGGCGCCCACGATCAGAAGACCGTTCAGCAGCATGGCCAGCACAGAGATCCCGCCGAAGATCAGGCCGTAGGACAGCACCATGAACACGACGACCAGCACGAAGCCCACCAGGGTCGCCGTGGTGCCCGCCGCCACCGCATCGGCGCCCAGCGAGGCGCCCACGGTGCGGCGCTCCTCGACGTTCAGCGGCGCAGGCAGGGCTCCGCCTTCCAGCAGGTTCACCAGCTCGGACGCAGACGCGATCGAGAAATTGCCGGTGATCTGGCCCGAGCCGCCGGTGATGGCGCTCTGGATCACGGGGGCCGAGATCACGCGCCCGTCGAGGATGATGGCAAAGCGGCGGCCGATGTTCTGGCTGGTCACGTCGCCAAAGCGCCGCGCGCCCACCCCGTCGAAGCGGAAGTCGATGGCCGGGCGCTGGAACTGGTCGGAGCCCACGCTGGCGCGGGTCAGGTTGTCGCCGGAGACCAGCACGCGGCGCTTGACCAGCAGATAGGGCTCGCGCGGATCGTCGGTGGGCAGCAGCACGGCATCGGGCGGCACGCGCCCCTGCATGGCCTCGGCGATCGAGTTCTCCTCGTCGAGCATCTGGAACGTCAGCACGGCGGTCTGGCCGATCACGCGCTCCAGCTCGGCCGGGTCGCTCTCGCCGGGGGCCTGCACCACGATGCGGTTCTGACCCTGGCGGGTGATGGCGGGCTCGCGCGTGCCCAGGCTGTCAATGCGGCGGCGCACCACCTCGATGGCCTGATCGACCGCCGTGGCGCCCATGGCGTTGAGCGCCTGGGGCGTATAGGTCAGCCTGAGCTGATTGCCGCCGCTGCGCTGCACCTGCATGTCCGCCTGCATGGACCCGGCCTGGGGCTGGGCCAGACGGCCCAGGGCCTCGAAGGCGGTGTCGTAGTTGGCCGGTTCGGGGATCGTCACGCTCACGCCGTCGGGAAGGCGGCGCAGATCGCTGAAGGGCACGCCCGCCTCACGCAGTGTCAGGCGCACGTCCTCGGTCATGTTGCCGATACGCTCGGCGCGAAGCGCGTCCACGTCCACCTGCAACAGCAGATAGGAGCCGCCCTGAAGGTCGAGACCCAGGTTGAGCGTATTGGCGGGAACCCATCCGGGCAGGGCCTCGCGCTGGGCGGGGCTGAGCAGGTTCGGCGCGGCGAACAGCAGGCCGATCAGGGTCACAAGCGTGACCAGCGTGACCTTCCAGCGCGACAACTGAATCATGAGGGTGTCAGGGCTTCAAGGACGAGGGGCAGGCGCGCGCGCGATCAGCGCGCGCTGCGGCTCTTGGAGGGAGCCGTCTTGGCGGCGGGAGCCTCCTTGGCCACTTCGGTGCGCGCACGCACCTCGGCGATCATGGAGCGCACCACGGTGGTGTTCACGCCCTGGGCGATCTCGACCATGGCTTCGGATTCTTCGACCCGCGTGACCTTGCCGACCATGCCGTTCGACAGCACCACCGTGTCGCCGCGCTTCAGACCGGCCACCATGGCCTGGTGGGCCTTCATGCGCTTCTGCTGCGGACGGATCAGCAGGAACCAGAACAGCACGAAGATCAGGATGAACGGCAGGAAGTTGATCAGCACTGCCATGAAGCCGCCATCGGCAGCGGCAGCGCCCGCGCTCTGGGCGTAGGCCGGGGTTGCGAACATGGGAACTCCATCGAAGCGGGCCGCAAGGTGGGGTCACAGCGGCCCGTGGGCGTGTTTGAGCCCGCAAAGCTAGGGCTTCGCGCACGCCAATGCAACGCGAAGCCTCAGCAAAGCTGTGCCTGCGTGATTTTAGCGCGGCAGCAGGCTCAGCGGATCGACCGGAACGGGCTGATCGCCGCTCATGCGCCGGGTCTCGAACTGGATGGAGGGGCGCCCGTCACCGGCCGAAGTGCCCACTGTGCCGATGACCTCGCCCTGGCGCACGTCCTGCTCGGCGCGCACGCTGATCGAGCCGAGGTGCGAATAGGCGCTGCGCCAGCCGTCGCGATGCACGATCACCACGGTGCGCCCGAGACCCGGCAGGTCCGAGCCCACATAGGCCACGCGCCCGGCCGCCGCCGCGCGCACGGCCTCGCCCTCGGGCGCGGCGATGTGGATGCCGTCATTGCGAAGGCCCATGCCCGCAGGCCCGAAGCGCCGCACGACCTCGCCGCGCACCGGCCACTCGAAGATGCCCTGATCTTGGGTCCGCTGGGCATTGGACTGCGGCCGCACCGGAGGCACCGGTCGCTCGGCAGGCGGGGGCGTCATGGTCGGCGGCGGCGGAGGGGCCGTGACCGGCGCAGGCGGATTGCCGGACGGGGGCAGAGGCGGCGGCGGCGTGGTGCCCGCATCGGCCACCAGCACGCCCACGGGCGAGGGTCCGGTGGCATAGGGATCGTGTCCGATGTCGATGGCGCTGTCGGGCAAGATCAGGCGGCCACCGGCACGGATGTCGCCACGGGGGCCGAGGCCGTTCAGGTCGATCAGGGTCTGCACGGGCGTCTGGAAGCGCCGGGCCACGCCCGAGAGCGTATCGCCCTGCTGGATCACATAGGCCGCGCCGGGCGTCATGCTGGGCATGGCAGGCGCTGGAAGGGACGCTGGGGCAGGGAGCGGCGCGGGCATGGCGGTCCCGCCCGCAGGCGGCAGGGGCGCCGAATCGATACCGTCCACGGGCGCGCCGTAGGTCTCGTCCACCGGCGGCGGCGCGGTCTCGGCGGGCAGGCCCACCGCTCCCTGATAGCTGCCAGCGGGCGGAACGGGCCGGGTGGGATAGCGCGGCTCTGCGGGCACATAGCTCGCGCACGCCGACAGCAGCATCAGGGCACTGGCAAGTCCCGTCCAGCGCAGCACCCGCCTCTGGCAAGCATCAGGATCGGTGATGCGGCGGTTAGCGGTCCGAGGCTGAGTGTGGGGCACGGTGATGAGGCTCCGTGTGGCTGTGGCAGGAATGTCGGCTCAAGGTGTGCGGCACGCGCACAGGGCCATGGCAAGGGCACGAAATTGCGGCGCCAAGGTTAATGCGCGGGTAACGATCAGCCAAGATCACGCAGATGCGATCCGGCCGCGCCGGTGGCCTCAGCCGTCCTCGCTCGCCTTGCCCTCGACCAGCGGCACGAAGCGCACCTCGCACAGGCTCTCGCGCCGATAGCTGCCGTCGTCCTCGGCGGTATAGCGATGCAGCATCTGCACCGAACCGCGCCCCACGGGCGCCACCAGCACGCCGCCGGGCTTGAGCTGGGTCAGAAGATCGCGCGGCTCTCCGGGTGCGGCCGCCGTCACCATGATGCGATCGAACGGCGCCTGCTCGGGCCAGCCAAGCCCGCCGTCGCCGTGGCGTGTGATGACGTTGTCGATGCCAAGGTGCCTCAGCCGCTCCTCGGCCTCGCGCAGCAGGCTGCGATAGCGCTCGACGGAATAGACATAGCGCGCAAGGCGGCTGAGCACTGCGCACTGATAGCCCGAGCCCGTGCCGATCTCGAGCACGCGATGGCGCGGCTCCACCTTCAGGGCCTGGGTCATCAGGCCCACGATGAAGGGCTGGCTGATGGTCTGGGCACAGTCGATGGGCAGGGCCTGATCTTCCCACGCCTGATCGAGAAAATGCGGATGCACGAAGACCGAGCGGTCGACGGCCTCCATGGCGGCGAGCACGCGCGGGTCGGTCACGCCCTGACGCCGCAGCCCCAGGATCAGCCGGGCCGCCCGCGTGACTTCCGGCCCTTCGCTCACAGCCCTGCCCTGATCCTGGCCGGGCCGAGAACCTGGCGCGGCGGCGCGCCGCCCAGCCGGCGTTTGAGGTCATTGACGCTCTTGCGATGGGTCAGGTCGATGTGCAGCGGCGTCACCGAAATGCGCCCCTCGGCCACGGCGCGCAGGTCCGTGCCGTCGGGATAGACCTGCTCGCGACCGCGAAAGCTCATCCAGTAATAGGGCCGCCCGCGCAGGTCGGTGCGCTGAACGGCGTGCATCTCGCTCAGGTCGCGAAAGCCCTGGCTGGTCACCTCGACCTCGCGCACCTGATCGGGCGACAGATTGGGAAAGTTGACGTTCATGATGACGCCCTCGTCCCAGTCATGCTCCAGCAGGTTGGAGATGATGCCGGGCGCAAAGGTCTCGGCCGTCTGCCACGGCGCGATCACCTCGTCATGGAAACGCTCCAGCGACTGCGACAGCGCAATGGAGCGGATGCCGAATGCCATGCCCTGCAAGGCCCCCGCCACCGTGCCCGAATAGCTGACGTCCTCGCCCAGATTGTGCCCGCGATTGACGCCGGACAGCACCAGATCGGGCTTATGCTCGCCCATCAGGTCGTTGACCGCCAGGATCACGCAGTCGGTGGGCGTGCCGCTGACGGCAAAGCGGCGCTCGCCCAGCGTCTTGACCCGCAGCGGCTCGGTCAGGGTCAGGCCACGGCCCTTGCCCGACTGCTCGACCTCGGGCGCGCACACCCACACATCGTCCGAGAACTGGCGCGCGATGCGCTCAAGGCACGCCAGACCCTCGGCCTCGATGCCATCATCGTTGGTCAGCAGAATCCGCATCAGCCCCCCACGTGGGCGAGCCCGCCCATGTAAGGCCTGAGCGCGTCCGGCACGCTGATGCGCCCGCCCTCGTCCTGATAGTTCTCCATGATCGCCACCAGGGTGCGCCCGACCGCCAGGCCCGAGCCATTGAGAGTGTGGACGTATTCGGTCTTCTTCTCGCCGCTGCGCCTGAAGCGCGCATCCATGCGCCGGGCCTGGAAGTCACCGCAGTTCGAGCACGAGCTGATCTCGCGATAGATGCCCTGGCTGGGCAGCCAGACCTCGAGGTCGAAGGTCTTGCGGGCCGAAAAGCCCATGTCGCCCTTGCACAGAAGCATCCGGCGATAGGGAAGCTGCAAGGCCTCCAGCACGGCCTCGGCGCAGGCCGTCATGCGCTCGTGCTCGGCGTCGGAGTCTTCGGGGCGGGTGATCGAGACCAGCTCGACCTTGCTGAACTGGTGCTGGCGGATCAGGCCGCGCGTGTCGCGCCCCGCAGAGCCCGCCTCGGCCCGGAAGCACGGGGTGAGCGCGGTCAGGCGCATGGGCGTGGCCAGCTCGTCCTCGGACAGTATCTGCTTGCGCACCAGATTGGTCAGGGACACCTCGGCGGTGGGGATGAGGTAACGTCGAGCCGTGACATCAAACCTGGCTTCGGCCTCTTTAAGTGCAGTGACAACCGCAACGATTGTGGAATGTATGCCATCGTCCGCCTTAAGCTCACCGACGCGAGAATTGATAAAGGCCTTGCGCTCATCATCCAGAGAAGCGGCCACGCGCGTTGAGAACAAATCATCCTCGAACTTCGGCAGCTGCCCCGTGCCGAACATGGCCTCGTCACGCACCAGATAGGGCGGGTTCACCTCCAGATAGCCGTGCCTGTCCGTCTGCATGTCCAGCATGAACTGGCCGATGGCGCGCTCCAGCCGGGCCAGCTGGCCCTTGAGCACCGCAAAGCGCGCACCCGACATCCGCGCCGCTGCCTCGAAGTCCAGCATGCCCAGCGCCTCGCCGAGGTCCGCATGGTCGACTTTGGGTCCGGTGGTGCGCGGCTCGCCCCACGCCCTGACCTCGACATTGCCGCTCTCGTCCTCGCCATCGGGCACATCGTCCGCCGCCAGGTTCTTGAGACCCGCCAGCAGGTCGCGCAGCTTGCCGCCCTTCTCGGTCTCCGTGGCCGCAGCCGCATCAATGGCGTCTTTCAGCGCCGCCACCTCGGCCTTGAGACGCTCGGCCTCATCCCTGTCGCCCCTGCCCATGGCCGCGCCGATGGCCTTGGAGGCGGCGTTGCGCCGCGACTGCGCCTCCTGCCCCTGCGTCTGGGCGGCGCGAAGGTCGCGGTCGAGCGCCAGCAGCTCCGCGACCGTCCTGTCAGCGTCCTCGACCCCGCGCGCGGACCACCCGGCAATGAAGGCCTGGGGATTGTCGCGGATGGCTTTGATATCGTGCATGGCGGTCCGGTGTGTGCGGGGAGAGGCGGCGCAGGCCGCAAATAGCGCGTCACCTAGTCGCGCGTCATGGTTCAAATCGCAAGGGGGGCTCAAATCGCAAGGGGCCCCAAATCGCAAGGGCCCCAAATCGCAAGTGGTTATCGCCGCCCGCGCACCACCCGGCCCTTGACCGCGCCGATGGCCCGGCCCATTGACGCCGCCCATGCTGACCAAGGACTTCGACTTCGACCTGCCCGAGGACCGCATCGCGCTTCGCCCCGTCGAGCCGCGCGATGGCGCGCGCCTGCTGCTGGTGCGTGACGGACAGCTGGAGGACCGCATCGTGCGCGATCTGGCCGAGCTGCTGCGCCCCGGCGATGCGCTGGTCTTCAACGATACGCGCGTGATCCCCGCCCGCCTGTCGGGCCACAGACACCGGCAGGGCGATGAGGGCGAGACGCTGAGCGTGGCCATCGAGGCCACCTTGCATCACCGCGACGCGCCCGATGTCTGGTCCGCCTTCATGAAGCCGGGCCGTCGCATCCGGCCGGGCGACACAATCGTGTTCGGCAAAGATAGCTTGCGCGCCGAGGTGCTGGCCAAGGCCGACGACGGGCTGGTCAGCCTGCGCTTTGATCAGGCCGGGCCTGCGCTGGACGATGCCATCCGCGCCATCGGCGTCATGCCCCTGCCCCCCTATATCGCTGCGCGCCGGGCCGAGGATGCCCGCGACCACAGCGACTATCAGACCGTCTATGCCCGCCATGACGGCTCGGTGGCGGCACCTACCGCCGGGCTGCATTTTACCCCTGAGCTGATGCAGCGGCTGGCTGCGCGAGGCGTCAGCCTGCACAGCGTGACCCTGCACGTGGGCGCGGGCACCTTCCTGCCGGTCAAGGTCGATGACGTGCGCGAGCACCGGATGCACGCCGAATGGGGCGAGGTCAGCGCGACAACCGCCGAGGCGCTCAACGCCGTGCGCGCGGCGGGCGGGCGCATCGTGTGCGTGGGCACCACCTCGCTGCGCCTGATCGAGAGCGCGGCGGGCGAGGACGACGTACTCAGGCCCTTCAGCGGCGACACCTCGATCTTCATCACGCCGGGATACCGCTTTCGCGCCGTTGACGTGCTGATGACCAATTTCCACCTGCCGCGCTCGACCCTGTTCATGCTGGTGTGCGCCTTTGCGGGCACGGATACCATGAAGCGCGCCTATGCCCATGCCATCGAGACGGGCTATCGCTTTTATTCCTATGGCGATGGCAGCCTTCTGTTTCGGAGCGGCGTGTGAGCTTTCCCTTCCAGATCAGCGCCACGGACGGTCTTGCACGCACCGGCGTGCTGAAGACGGCGCGCGGCGACATCCGCACCCCGGCCTTCATGCCCGTGGGCACCGCTGCCACGGTCAAGGCGCTGAGCGTCGATCAGGTGGCCGCCACGGGCGCGGACATCATCCTTGGCAACACCTATCACCTGATGCTCAGGCCCGGCCCCGAGCGCATGAGGCGCCTTGGCGGCCTGCACCGCTTCATGGGCTGGAGCGGGCCGATCCTGACGGACTCGGGCGGCTTTCAGGTGATGAGCCTGTCTGGCATCTCGAAGGTGCGCGAGGAGGCCGTGACCTTCCAGAGCCACATCGACGGCTCGCGCCACGTGCTGAGCCCCGAGCGCTCGGTCGAGATCCAGGCCGACGCCATCGGCGCGGACATCGTGATGCAGCTCGATGAGTGTGTGTCCTGGCCTGCCGAGCAAGCGCGGGCGCGCGAGGCGATGGAACTGTCGGCCCGCTGGGGGGCGCGCTGCAAGGCGGCGTTCGGAACGCGCGATCGTCAGGCCCTGTTCGGCATCCAGCAGGGATCGACCTTCGAGCCTCTGCGCCGCGAATCGTCCGAGCGTCTGATCGAGATCGGTTTTGACGGCTATGCCATCGGCGGGCTGGCCGTGGGCGAGGGCCATCAGGCCATGTGCGAGACTCTGGATTTCGCCACGGGCTTCCTGCCTGCGCAGCGGCCCCGCTATCTGATGGGCGTGGGCAAGCCCGTCGATCTGGTCGAGGCGGTGGCGCGCGGGGTGGACATGTTCGATTGCGTGCTGCCTACGCGCTCGGGCCGCCACGGTCAGGCCTGGACATGGGACGGGCCCATCAACCTCAAGAACGCGCGCTTTGCCGAGGCTGACGAGCCGCTGGACCCGGACACGCCCGGCGACGCCAGCCAGCGCTATTCAAAGGCCTATCTGCACCATCTGGTGCGCGCGGACGAGATACTGGGACAGGTGCTGCTGAGCTGGCACAACATCGCCTTCTTCCAGACCCTGACCGCCGCCATGCGCGCCGCCATCAGCGAGGGGCGCTTCGAGGCCTTCCGGCGTGATTTCCATGCCCGCCATGTGAGGGCGGACTGAAGCGCCGGTTCAGCGACGGCGCGCGCCGCCGGGCTCTGGCGTGAACCAGCGGGGCGCTGCGGGGGGTGCACAGTTCTCACGCATGCCGATGCCCTTGAGGAACGCCCGGCGGATGCGTCCGGCCTGAATGGCGCCCTGCACCTGACGGCTGTGCTGCTCGGCACCGGTCAGACGGCGCACCCAGCTTCGCATGGGAATGAAGTCGGTGGTGGTGTCGCGGATCGCCGCCAGCGTCGCATCGGCGGCGGCATCGGAGGCATATTCGCTGATCAGGCGGCCATCGGGTGCAGGCGGCTCGTCCGCGTCGGGACCAAGGGCATCATCGAGGCGGCGCACCTCGGCCGCGATGGATGTGCACTGGTCGAGATTGCGAAGATCGTAGGGATTGGCCTGGGCCTGCAACAGCACGATCGGGATTTCCTGACGGCGCAGGTTCAGATCCTCCAGCGGCGCGGCCACGGCATCGCCAAAGCCCTCGCGCACCTCGCCCACGCCGCCGCCGACCGAGCGCACGGCCTGACAGCCCGACAGGACCATGGCCATCGCGGCGACGCCCACGACGAAAACTGCCTTACGCATGAAAACGCCTACCCCTGATGCAACAGGCGCCGGTCCGGCGCCGCACGTGTCAAACGCGGCACGCACCTCTTTGTGCCCCGCCCGTGAGAAAGAGTCGATGGATCAGGCACTTCAACAGGTCGTGAGGGCCATCAGCAATGCTCAGTGAAGGATGCCCACCGCCGCCTCGGCCCACATCAGCAGAACGGCCAGCACCACCAGTGCCGCGATGAGCACACGCACCGCGCGCGAGCGGGTGCGCGCGACGGCCAGCTCGATCACCAGACCCGCCCCGACCAGCAGCGCGCCCGCGAACAGGAAGTCCTCGACGCCCCAGTTGACCTCGGATGTAAGACGCATGGCGATCATGGGTGCCAGCAGCACGGCCAGAACCAGCCCCCAGCCCGCCACGCGCCACGGATTGCCGATGATCCCGCTTGCCTGAACCTGATTGTGGGCCATTGCCCGTCCCTGCCAAATGCCGCCGGGACGCCCGATGCGTCCCATGCCCGGCAGGGCGCATATCACGCCTGCGCACGGGCTCTTGGCAACAGGATTCTCGGCTCAGCCGATCCAGCGCGGCATCCAGCTCTCGTGGGCATCACGCAGGCGCTCGAGAGGGATGTCGAACAGGCCCGCCGCGCGCACGCTGTCGCCGCCCGCGCGCCCGATCACGCGCGCCGGAACGCCCGCCTTTTCCGCCGCATCCAGAACATCGGCGGCATCGGGCACGGCCAGCAGATAGCGGGCCTGATCCTCACCGAACAGAAGCCCCAGCGCCGGGGCCTCCACCTCGAGCGCGATCCCGCAGCCCGACGCCAGCGCCATGTCGCACACCGCGCCGATCAGACCGCCGTCCGACAGGTCGTGGCACTGGGTCACGATGCCCTCGCCAATCAGGCCCCGGACCAGATCGCCGTTGCGCCTCTCGGTGGCCAGATCGACCGGTGGAGGCGCGCCTTCCTCGCGGCCCAGCACCTCGCGCAAGTAAAGCGAGGCGCCCATGTGACCGAGGCTTTCGCCGATCAGCACCAGCTCATCACCCTCGGCCAGCCCGCCAAAGCCCGCCGCCAGATCGTAGTTGCGCAAGAGCCCCACGCCGCCGACCGTGGGCGTGGGCGGAATGGCCTGGCCATTGGTCTCGTTGTAGAGGCTGACGTTGCCGCTCACCACGGGGAAGTCCAGCGCGCGGCAGGCCTCGGCCATGCCCTCGATGGCGCGCACGATCTGGCCCATGATCTCGGGGCGCTGCGGGTTGCCGAAGTTCAGATTGTCGGTGATGGCGATCGGCTCGGCGCCCACGGCCGTCAGGTTGCGCCAGGCCTCGGCCACGGCCTGCTTGCCGCCCTCGAAGGGGTCGGCCTCGACGTAGCGCGGCGTGCAGTCCGAAGTGACGGCCAGCGCCTTGGACGTGCCGTGTACGCGCACGATGCCCGCATCATGGCCCGTGTCGCTGTCGGCAAGGGTGTCGGCCATGACGTGCCGGTCATACTGCTCCCAGATCCAGCGCTTGGAGGCCATGTCAGGACAACCCATGAGGGTCAGGATCGCCCCCTCCCAGTCGCCCGGCTCGTCCAGATCGCCGGCCATGACGGGCGGGCGGGCCTCGGGCGCGGTCCAGGGGCGCTCATAAAGCGGTGCATCGTCGAACAGGGGCGCCAGCGGCACATCGCAGACCGTCTCGCCCTGATGGCGCAGGATCAGCCGCCCCGTGTCGGTGGTGCGCCCGATGACGGCGGCATCAAGACCCCATTTCTGAAAGATGCGATGGCCGTCCGCCTCACGCCCCGGCTTGAGGATGGCCAGCATCCGCTCCTGGCTTTCGGACAACATCATCTCGTAGGCGCTCATGCCCGCCTCGCGCTGGGGCACCTGATCGAGGTCAAGCTCGATGCCGACCCCGCCCTTGCCCGCCATCTCGACCGACGATGATGTCAGACCCGCCGCGCCCATGTCCTGAATGGCAGCCACCGCGCCCGAGGCCATCAGCTCCAGCGTCGCCTCGATCAGCAGCTTTTCGGCAAACGGGTCGCCCACCTGCACGGTGGGGCGCTTGGCGTCTGACTCGTCGTCGAACTCGGCCGAGGACATGGTGGCACCGTGGATGCCGTCGCGCCCCGTCTTGGAGCCGAAATAGACCACCGAAAGGCCCGCTGCCGGGGCTGCGGAATAGAAGATCGAGTCCGCGCGCGCCAGCCCCACGCACATGGCGTTCACAAGGATGTTGCCGTTATAGCCCCGGTGAAAGTTGGTCTCGCCCGCGACCGTCGGAACCCCCACGCAGTTGCCATAACCGCCGATGCCAGACACCACGCCCGTGACCAGGCGCCGGGTCTTCTCGTGCTCGGGATCGCCGAAGCGCAGGGCATTGAGCAGGGCCACGGGCCGCGCGCCCATGGTGAAGACATCGCGCATGATGCCGCCCACGCCCGTGGCCGCGCCCTGATAGGGCTCGATGAAGCTGGGGTGGTTGTGGCTCTCCATCTTGAAGATGGCCGCATCGCCATCGTCGATGTCGATCACCCCGGCGTTCTCGCCCGGCCCGCAGATCACGCGCGGGCCCTTGGTGGGAAACTTGCCCAGGTGCACCTTGGAAGACTTGTAGGAGCAGTGCTCGGACCACATGACCGAGAAGACGCCCAACTCGACCTGCGTGGGCTCGCGCCCCAGGCGGTCGAGAACGACCTGATACTCGCCGTCCGACAGGCCGTATTCGCTGGCCAGCTCGGCCATGGTCTTTTCTGCGCTGTTCGTCTTTTGCGTGCTCATGGCGCGCTTCTAGAGCCTCGCTGCGCGCCATGGAAGCCGCAGGGCGCGCGCGGCCCTATAAATCAGTAGCGGGCGGACTTCACTACGTCAGGGCGAAGCTGGAAGACGATGACGATGGCCCCGATCAGCACGATCAGGCTGGCAGCGAGGGCGGCAAAACCCACAAGCGGGTTGTCGGCCTGCTCGGCCACGAACGCGCCCAACAATCCCCAGCTTACCGGCAGGGCGATGGCCAGCAGGGCAAGGCGCGCCACCACCCCCAGCGTCACCAGGGCGACGAGCGCAATGGCAGCCAGTGCCCAGCCATCGGGGCTAAGAAACGCTGGCAGGGTTTCGGTGGCGGTCATGGCGCTGAGCAGGTTCAGCGGCGCGGCGATCATCAGCCAGCCCGCCAGCAGGCCCAGCGGCCAGACCACCAGCCAGCGGTCCATGTCGGTGCGTAGAATGCTGCGAATGCCGCCCGCATGACGGATCATGGGTACGACGAGCGCCAGAACGGCGGTGAAGATCAGCACGACGGTCAGCCACTGCTGGCCAAGGGCGGCGGCGACGATCCACAGGGCTATGGCACCAAAGGCGATGACCGAGGGCCAGCCCATGCGCCGGATGATGTCGCTCTCGGGCGTCTGGGGCAGCACCTGCCGGATCGCATAGGCCAGAATACCCACATAGATCAGGCTCCAGATGGCGAACGCATAGCCCTCCACGCGCAGGGTCGAGTCGCCCCGGGCACTGAACTCGGCCTGTGATAGGCCCAGGCCGGCGAGATTCTGGATCAGGGGCACGAGAACGGCGGCAATGGCAGCGCCGAGAACGATCAGGCGGCGACGGCGCTGGGCGGGCGTCGGGCGAGCGATGGCTTCCATGAGTTTTTGATCTCGCGCAGGCGATGATGGGACGATGACAATACGCACAAGCGCGGCCTTGGGTTTCACGCAGCCGTGAAAGCCTCTGGGGAACATTGCACGCCCACGACCGGTTGGGGTGATGAGGACGCGCGCCCTCCCAATCCCGAAAGCGGACCATTCAGGAGGAAACCATGGCCCAACCACAGCAGCCCCAGCAGCAGCCCGGCGAGCGCGAGCACGAGCGCCAAGCCCAGGGTGAGAAGACCCCGCAACAGCAGCAGCCCGGCCAGAACCCGCCCGAGCAGCAGCAGCCCGATCAGCGCCAGTAAGGCGCCACCCAATTCAAGAACCCGGATTATCGCCGCACCCCCTCCGGTCTCCTGGAGCACCCCACGCGGCGATAGCAGGAGGCCCGGTCCGTCGCGGATCGGGCCTTTTGCATGATGGGAAGGTGCGTGGCGAGGCCGGTCAGGCCGCCAGGACGCTCTGGAACAGGACGGCGCCATCCGCCGAGCCCAGCTCCGGCTCGAACGCCCGGTCGGGGTGAGGCATCATGCCCAGCACATTGCCCGCGCCGTTGGTGATACCGGCAATGTCGGCCAGCGAGCCGTTGGGATTTTCGACATAGCGGAAGGCGACCTGCCCCTCGCCTTCCAGCCGCGTCAGGGTGTCGGCATCGGCGAAGAAATTGCCATCGCCATTGCCCTGGGTCATGACCGGGCGCGCGCCTTCGCCATAACCGCGGGTGAAGGGCGTCGAGGCATTGGCGACCACCAGCTCGACGGGCTTGCAAACATACTTCAGCCCCGCATTGCGCAGCAGGGCGCCGGGCAGCATCCCGGCCTCGCACAGGATCTGAAAGCCGTTGCAGATGCCAAGCACCGCCACCCCGCGATCGGCGGCGGCGCGCACTTCGCCCATCACCGGAGACAGGGCCGCCATGGCACCGCAGCGCAGGTAATCGCCATAGGAGAATCCGCCCGGCAGCACGATCAGGTCGAGCCCGTCCGGCAGGGCCGTTTCCTGATGCCAGACCATATCCACTCGCGCGCCCGTGGAGCGTTCGATGGCCACGCGACAGTCGCGGTCGCAATTCGAGCCGGGGAAGACGATGACGGCAGCTTTCATGGGCGGGGCTGTATCAGGCTTTGACGGGGCTGTCAGGAGGATGGCGGCTGCAGTCGAGCCTTCCGGTGCCATGGGCCGGATCGCGCGCCGGGCCGGTCCGCGCCTGCCCTGCTCATGGACAGGGCATCAGGCCAGTTCGATGCGATAGCTCTCGATCACCGTGTTGGTCAGCAAGGTCTCGCACATGCGCCGCACCTCGGCCTCGGCGTGGACGTGATCTTCTGTGTCCAGCTCGAACTCGATCAGCTTGCCCACGCGCGTGTCGGCCACGCCTGGCCAGCCGAGGCCGTGCAGGGCCGCCTCGACCGCCTTGCCCTGAACGTCGAGAACGCCGGGCTTGAGAAAGACGTGAACCCTGACCTTCATCAGTGCAGCCCCCCCTGAATGACCGTGGGCATGTCCTTCATGATGCCCAGACGGCGCGCCACTTCCGTATAGCTCTCGATCACATTGCCCATGTCGCGGCGGAAGCGGTCCTTGTCCAGCTTCTCGCCCGAGGCCGTGTCCCACAGGCGGCAGGAATCGGGGCTGATCTCGTCGGCCAGCAGCACGCGGCTGAACTCGTTCTCATAGACGCGGCCGAACTCGATCTTGAAGTCCACCAGGGTGATGCCCACACCGGCGAACAGGCCCGAGAGGAAGTCGTTCACGCGCACGGTCATGGCGAGGATGTCGTCCATCTCCTGAGTCGAGGCCCAGTTGAAGGCGCTGATGTGCTCCTCGGTGACCATGGGATCGCCCAGCTCGTCCTTCTTGTAGTAGAATTCGATGATCGAACGCGGCAGGGGCGTGCCCTCGGCCATGCCGAGCCGCTGGGCCATGGAACCGGCCACGATGTTGCGGCACACCACCTCGATGGGGATGATCTCGACCTCGCGCACGAGCTGCTCGCGCAGCGACAGGCGGCGGATGAAGTGGTTGGCGATGCCGATGCTGCCCAGCCGCGTCATCATGAATTCAGAGATGCGGTTGTTGAGCACCCCCTTGCCCTCGAGCGTGGCCTTCTTCTGGGCGTTGAAGGCGGTCGCGTCATCCTTGAAATACTGGACGATGGTGCCCGGCTCAGGCCCCTCGTAGAGGATCTTGGCCTTGCCTTCGTAGATTTTCTTGCGGCGGGTCATGCAGTGTCCCGAGAGGGAAGAGGGAGGACGATGGCGTTCGGCAATCCCCTGCGGTCCAAAACGAAAACGACCGGCCAGGGCCCGACTGCTGAGCCTTGCTGACCGGTGCGTGACGGAATCGACCTCGGGGCCACCTTTTCGCGGTGCAAACTATCCCAGCGCGCCCGCGCGTGCAAACGGGCGGCCTCGCGGCCCTGCGACCCCCGGACCCGGCTGCGGACCGGGCCATGCCCCGCCCGCTGTGCGCCATGCCGGTTCTTGTTGCGTTCGGCCCGAAGCGGGCTATAGACGAGCAACATTTTATGCGGAGCTTAATTGCGTAATGACGACCTTCGAGGATCGCGAAAAAGCCTTCGAGAGCAAGTTCGCGCTCGACCAGGAACAGGAGTTCAAGGCGGTGGCGCGGCGCAACCGCCTGCTGGGCCTGTGGGCCGCCGAGAAGATGGGCCTGTCGCCCGACAGCGCCGAGGAATATGCCAAGGCCGTCGTGCGCGCCGACTTTGAACAACCCGGCGACGAGGACGTGCTGCGCAAGGTTGCCGGTGACTTCCGCGCCTCAAGCCTCAATGCCACCGAGGGCGAGATCCGCTCCAAGATGGACGAGCTGCTCGCCATCGCCCGGGAACAGATCAAGGCCGGCGAGTAACGCCCTCCCCGCCTGCTGCAAAAAGGCAGAGGCCGCGCCCTGGTGCACAGGACGCGGCCTCTTTCGTTCCGGGGGACTTGGGGGGAAGCATCGGTCCGGAACGACCGGGCGCAGGCGGCTTCATGAACCTGCGCCCGTGTTCTGTCCGGCTGATCAGCCGGGCATGACCACCGTGTCGATGGCGTGGATCACGCCGTTCGAGGCAGCCACGTCGGCGATCACCACGTTCGAGGTGTTGCCGGCGGCGTCGGTCAGCTGCCAGGTGCCGTTGTTGTTGCGCAGGGTGATCGTGCCGCCCTGCACCGTGGTCAGGCGCACTTCACCGCCCGTGCCGGCCTGGCTGGCCAGATCGGCGGCGGTCAGGTTACCGGGCACCACGTGATAGGTCAGGATGCGTTGCAGGTCGTTGCGCTGGGCAGGCTGGGTCAGGTTCTCGACCGTGCCGGCAGGCAGCTTCTCGAAGGCGGCGTCGGTCGGCGCGAACACCGTGAACGGACCCGAGCCGTTCAGCGTGTCCACCAGACCGGCGGCCTGGACGGCAGCGACCAGGGTCTCGAAGTCGTTGTTCGACTGGGCCACCTCGACGATGGTCCCGGTGCTGGCGGGCGCACCGGCCACGGGAGCGTCGACGTCGGTCTCGGCGGTCACGGTCGTGGTGTTGTTCGCGGGTTCACCGCAGGCGGCCAGTCCAACCAGAGCGGTCGCCGACACGGCGATGGCAAAAGTGCGAGCGTAGTTCATGGAGGTCTCCTGAGTTGACCGCTTGCGCGCGGTTCTCGGGAAAGACTCGCGAGGCCCCCGAAAAGATGCGGTGCCGATCAAAAAAATTTGCGCGCCCGTGAGCCGTTCGTGACGGGTGGCGCGCCGCGTGGCCCCGATTTCGCCGGAAAGTCAGCGACGGAAGACGCGCTCGAAAATCGTGTCGACGTGGCGGGTGTGATAGCCGATGTCGAACAGCGCCTCGAGGGCATCATCGCCGAGCACCACGCGCGAGTCGGCCTTGAGGAAGTCCAGAAACGCCCCCTCGCCGCGCCAGACCTTCATGGCGTTTTCCTGCACCATGGCATAGGCATCCTCGCGCGAGACCCCTGCCTGGGTCAGGGCCAGCATGACCCTCTGGCTGTGCACCAGACCACCCAGCCGGTCCATGTTGCGCGCCATGTTGTCGGGATAGACCTGCAAACGCTCGATCACGCCCGCCAGCCGGTGCAGGGCGAAATCCAGATGGATGGTGGCGTCCGGGCCGATGCCGCGCTCGACCGAGGAGTGGCTGATGTCCCGCTCGTGCCACAGGGCCACGTTCTCCATGGCCGGCACCACCGCCGATCGCACCAGACGGGCAAGGCCGGTCAGGTTCTCGGTCAGGATGGGGTTGCGCTTGTGAGGCATGGCCGACGAGCCCTTCTGGCCCGGATCGAACGGCTCCTCGGCTTCGAGCACCTCGGTGCGTTGCAGGTGCCTGATCTCGACGGCGAGGCGCTCGACCGAACTGGCCACCACACCCAAAGCGGCAAAGAAGGCGGCATGGCGATCACGCGGGATCACCTGCGTGGAGACGGGCTCGGGGCTGAGACCCATCTTTTCCGCCACATAGGCTTCGACGCTGGGATCGACATTGGCGAAGGTGCCCACGGCTCCTGAAATGGCGCAGGTGGCCACCTCGTCACGCGCAGCCAGCAGGCGGCGGCGCGCACGCTGGAACTCGGCATGATAGCCTGCCAGCTTGAGGCCGAAGGTCACGGGCTCGGCATGGATCCCGTGACTGCGGCCCACGCACGGGGTGAGCCTGTGCTCGCGCGCCCGGCTCTCCAGCGCCGCCAGCACACGGTCCACGCCCTCGACCAGCAGGTCGCTGGCCCGGCAGAGCTGCACCGCGAAACAGGTGTCGAGCACGTCAGAGCTGGTCATGCCCTGATGCAGGAAGCGCGCCTCGTCGCCGACGATCTCGGCCACGTGGGTAAGGAAGGCGATCACATCGTGGCGGGTGGTGCGTTCGATCTCGTCGATGCGCTCGGCGTCGAACACCGCATCGCGGCCCTTTTCCCAGATGGCGTCCGCCGCCTGCTGCGGGATCACGCCCAGCTCGGCCATCCTGGTGGCGGCATGGGCCTCGATCTCGAACCAGATGCGATACTTGGTCTCCTGCGACCAGATGGCGACGGCGGCGGGGCGGGCATAGCGGCTGATCATGGCCGCTGCGTTTCGGTCGGGGTCCGGCGGGAGTCAAGAGCGCAGCTTGACAAACGCCCGCGCTGCCCCAGATCAGAGCGAACAGGAGGACGACCTCCCCCTCTTTCGGGAAGAACCGCCGGGACGACCCGGCTGGCCGCGTGCCAGTCACCTTAATGGGTCATTTTCCATGGCGTGGATATTCCTTCTTCTTGCCGGTCTGTTCGAGATCGTCTGGGCGTTTCTGATGAAAGCGTCTGACGGCTTCACGCGCCTGTGGCCGTCCGTTGGCACCATCGGTTTCATGATTGTCAGCTTCGGCCTGCTGGCGCTGGCCATGCGCACCCTGCCGCTGGGCACCGCCTATGCGATCTGGACAGGCATCGGCGCAGTGGGCGCGTTCGCGCTGGGCGTGCTGGTGTTGGGCGAGCCCCTGACGCCGCTGCGCGTGGCAGGCGTCACGCTTGTGGTCTCGGGCCTTGTTGTGCTGAAGCTGGCTTCGGCCCAGTAAGGGCGGGCGACCAGTGAGGGCGGGCGACCAGTGAAGGCGGGCGAAAGGGAGCACATCATGCAGCTCATCATCGGCAACAAGGCCTATTCCACCTGGTCCCTGCGGCCATGGCTGATCCTGAAGCGCTGCGGTGCGCGCTTCGAGGAGGTGATGGTCCCGTTGAACCGGGCCGACACGGCCGAGGCCATTGCGCGCTACGCCCCGGCAGGCAAGGTTCCGGCCCTGATCGTGGATGGCGTGACCATCTGGGATTCCCTGGCCATCGCCCTGTGGTGCGACGAGCAGTTCCCCGAAGCCGGGCTGTGGCCTGCCGATGCCCGCGCCCGGGCCGTGGCGCGCGCGGCGGTGTGCGAGATGCATTCGGCATTCGGTACCTTGCGCACCGAGCTGGGCATGGGGCCGCAGCACACCATGACCAGCATCTCCGATACGCCCCATCAGCCGGGCGAGGCGCTGAAGGCCGACATCGCGCGCATGCTTGCCCTGTGGATGGATGCAAAGGCCCGCTTCGGCGCGGGCGGGCCGTGGCTGTTCGGCACATGGAGCATCGCCGATGCCTTCTTCACGCCCGTGGCCGCACGCTTTCGCCACTTTGGCATCGCCCTGTCCGGGCACGGCGACGATGGCACGGCACAGGCCTATTGCGAGGCGCTGCTGTCCCAGCCGGACTATCTGGAATGGGAGCGGGCCGGGCGCGCGGAAACCGGCACCTAGAGAAGGCCCATTGCCTTGAAGCTGGCCACGCCCTCTCGCCCCACCACAAGATGATCGTGAACGGCGATGTTGAGCAGCTTGCCCGCCTCGATCACCTGCCGGGTCATGTCGATGTCCGCCCGCGATGGCGTAGGATCGCCGGAAGGGTGGTTGTGCACCAGAATGATGGCGCTGGCCGAGACCTCCAGCGCGCGGCGCACCACCTCGCGCGGATAGACCGGCGCATGATCGACCGTGCCCCGGTTCTGAAGCTCGTCGAGGATGAGCTGGTTCTTCTTGTCCAGATAGAGCACGCGAAACTGCTCGCGCGGCTCGTGCTGCAAGGCCACGCGCACATAGGACAGCAGTGCGCTCCATGACGAGATCACCGTGCGCCGCTGGGGCTCCTCCAGGGCCACCCGCCGGGCCACCTCGTGCAGGGCCGCCAGATCCAGCGCCGTCTCGGCACCGACGCCGCGCCTGCGCCCGCGGCTGTCCTCGGTCTTGACGCTCATCAGATCCTCGAGGGAAGCCGCCAGCACCGCCGAAAGCGAGCCGAAGCGGGTCAGCAGCGCCTTGGCGACGGGCTTCACGTCGCCCTGGGGCTGGCTGCGAAACAGGAACAGCTCCAGCAGCTCATAGTCGGGCAGGCCCGCCAGCCCCGCCGTGCGTGCGCGCTCGCGCAGCCGCTCGCGATGGCCCAGATGATGCGGCTTGCTGCCCCCCTCGCCCACCTCAGCTCCAGCGGGGCCGGAACAGGCCGCCGGGGCTGGCCGTGAACAGCTCCACGCCGTCTTCGGTGACGCCCACGGTATGCTCGCACTGGGCCGACAGGGACTTGTCGCGCGTCACCGCCGTCCAGCCGTCCGAGAGCACCTTAACGTGCGGCTTGCCCAGATTGACCATGGGCTCGACGGTGAAGAACATGCCCGCCTTGAGCACCGCGCCCTCGCCCTTGCGGCCAAAGTGCAGGACGTTGGGCGCATCATGGAACAACCGCCCGATGCCGTGGCCGCAGAAGTCGCGCACCACGCTCATGCGCTGGGCCTCGACGAAGCTCTGGATGGCATAGCCGATGTCGCCGAAGGTGTTGCCCGGTTTCACCTGAGCCAGACCGCGCTCCAGCGCGTCATAGGTCACGTCGACAAGGCGGCGCGCGCGTGCGCCGATCTCTCCGACCGCATACATGCGGCTGGAATCCCCGTGCCAGCCATCGACGATCACGGTGTGGTCAATGTTGACGATGTCGCCTTCCTTGAGCGCCCGATCACCCGGAATCCCATGGCAGACAACGTGATTGATCGAGGTGCAGATGGTGCGCGAATAGCCCTTGTAGCCAAGGCACGCAGGCACGGCTCCATGATCGAGGGTGAAGGCGTGGATGCGCCGGTCCAGCTCGTCGGTGGTCACGCCCGGAACGACATATTCGCCGATCATGTCCAGGGCCTCGGCTACCAGACGACCCGCGCGGCGCATGCCCTCAAAGCCCTCCGGCCCATGGACGCGGATGGTTCCCGTGCGCACGGGCTGGTCGAGGTCGTCTTCGAGAATGTCGGTCATGTGGCCCGTATCTAGCGGCTCCGGCGTCCCGAATCCAGCCCCCCGCGTCCGGCCTTTCGCCCGCAAACGCTTTTTCCAGAAGGATTACAGAAGGAGCCGCAGCCATCGCGGCGCGTCATGACATCTATCAGGGGCCGGGCGCCTCGATCCACTTCATGGGCCGGTCCATCACTATGGCGCGCTCGCTCAGCGAACAGCCCATGACGATCACCTCCACGCCCGCGCGCGCCGCCTCAGCGAGCGCCCTGCCATAGGCCGGGTCGAGATCATGGGCAGCCCTGAAAACGGTGCAGTCGCCGCGCTGGACACAGAACACCATCACCGCCCGCGCCCCCGTGGCGGCCACGCGCGTCAGGGCATGAAGATGCTTCACGCCGCGCTCTGTGCGACAGTCGGGAAACTCGGCAAGGGCGTGTGTGCGCGACAGGTGCACGTTCTTGACCTCGACCCAGGCCGGGGCGCGCCCCTCGCTCTCCAGCAGGATGTCGATGCGCGAGGGCCTGGGCTGGTCGCGGTCATAGACCACTTCGCGCCTCAGGCTCCCGTACCCGGCAAGGGCGGGGATGCGACCCTCCGTGATCGCCTCGGCCACAAGCGCATTGGGATGCTGGGTGTTGACCCCGACCAGGCCGCTTTCCAGTGCCACCATCTCAAGGGTCAGAGGCAGCTTGCGCGAAGGATTGAACGAGCGCGACAGCAGCACGGGCAGGCCCGGCGCATCCAGTCCCAGCATGGCGCCGGAGTTGGGCACATGGGCCGTGACGCTCTCGCCCCCCGCCATAACCACATCGGCAAGAAAACGCTTGTAGCGGCGCTCAAGCACGCCATGTTCGAGCGGTGAATCAAATCGCATGATCCACCCTCCCGCCCCTGCTGCCCCGGATCAAGACCGCACCTGTCCGAACGTGATGACACGCCCCAGATCGAGCCCCAGACCCACCTCATGACCGAGCCGAGCCCCACCGCCGCCGTGCTGATCATCGGCGATGAAATCCTGTCCGGGCGCACGCGCGACACCAATCTGAACACCATCGCGCGCTTTCTCGCCGCCCACGGCATCGACCTGCTGGAAGGGCGCGTGGTGGGCGACAGGCGCGATCAGATCATCGGGGCGCTGGATGATCTGCGCCACCGCCACGACTATGTGTTCACCACCGGCGGCATCGGGCCGACCCACGACGACATCACCGCACAGTGCGTGGCCGATGCCTTTGGCGTGGCCCTGCCTGAGCATCCCGAGGCCCTGGCCATTCTGGAGCGGCGCTATGGGGCCGAGTTCAATGCCGCGCGCCGCCGCATGGCCCTTGTTCCCGAAGGCGCGAGTCTGATCCGCAATCCGGTCACCGATGCGCCGGGCTTTCAGATCGGCAATGTCTTCGTCATGGCCGGGGTGCCCGCCATCATGCAGGCCATGCTGGAGGACGTGAGCGGGAGGCTGCGCACCGGCCATGTGGTGCACGCGCGCACCCTGCGCGTCTCGGGCGTGGGCGAAGGAGCCGTGGCCGCAACCCTGGAGGCCGCAGCGCGCGGCGCACGGCATCTGTCGTTCGGAAGCTATCCCTTCGGTGCGGGCACGACGGGCGAGATCGGCACCCAGCTGGTGATACGCGGACGCGACGGGGCCAGCGTCGATGCGGCGGCTGCCAGCCTGCTGGACGAGCTAGCCGGGGCCGGAATCGCGGTGGAGGCCCTGTGAGCGCGCCGTCCGCCAAGGGCCCGCTGAAGGGGCTGCGCGTCATCGAGATGGCCGGCATCGGACCTGCGCCCTTTGCCGCCATGCTGCTGTCCGACCTTGGTGCCGAGGTGATCCGCATCGAGCGCCCCGGCTCTGCCGCCCAGCCCCGCGACGTGACCGCGCGCGGGCGGGTGTCGCTGGCGGTGGACCTCAAGGCCGAGGAGGGCCGCGCCCTGGCCCTGCGGGCCATCGGATGCGCCGACGTGCTGATCGAGGGCTTTCGCCCCGGCGTGATGGAGCGGCTGGGTCTCGGGCCCGAGGTGGCCCACCAGCACAACCCTCGCCTGATCTATGGCCGCCTGACCGGCTGGGGCCAGAGCGGACCTCGCGCCCACACCGCCGGGCACGACATCAACTACATCGCCCTGACCGGTGCGCTCGACGCCATCGGCGAGGCGGACGGCCCGCCCGTGCCCCCGCTCAACCTGCTGGGCGATTACGGCGGCGGCGCGCTCTATCTGGTGGTCGGCGTTCTGGCCGCCCTGCACGAGCGCAGCGGTTCGGGCCGGGGTCAGGTGATCGATGCCGCCATCGTCGATGGCACCGCCTCGCTGATGAGCCTGTTCCACTGGCTGAGTCACGACGGCCTCACGTCCATGCAGCGCGGGCGCAACATGCTGGGCGGGGCCGCGCCATTCTATGGCACCTATCGTTGCAGCGACGATCGCCACGTCGCCATCGGCCCGCTGGAGCCGCACTTCTATGCCATCTTGCTGCAGGCGCTCGGCCTTTCGGGCCTGGAGCGCGAGCCCCCCGAGGTGCAGCGCGAGCGCCTCGCCGCGACCTTCGCCACCCGCCCCCGCGATCACTGGGCGAAGATGACCGAAGGGCTCGATGCGTGTCTGGCACCGGTGCTGTCACTCGATGAGGGCATGAGTGATCCGCACATGCGCGCGCGCGCCGTGCACGAGACCCATTTCGGCGTGCCCCAGCCCGCACCCGCGCCGCGTTTCTCGCGCACGCCCGGTGCCGTTCAGGGACCACCGCCTGCCAGCGGCGAAGGCGGCTTGGCGCGACTGCTGGAGTGGGAAGCGCGCGGTTGAACACCGCGCCCGAGGCCCTATGGTCTGCTCCTGGCCGCGCGGACACGAAAATCGGCCCCCGTCAGAACCTCAATCGGAATCCTGGGTGAAGCATGAGCGCATCAAGACTGGTCATCACGGGCGGACTGGGCGCCCTCGGCTCTGCGCTCGTTCGCAAGGCCTGCGAGCAGGGCCATGGCGTGGCCGTGATCGATCACGCATCGAGGGGCGATCTGCCTGCGGGGGCGCATCTGATCGGCGGTGTGGACCTGACCGATGCCCATCAGGCCAGCGAGGCGATGCAGCAGGCCCATCAGGCGCTAGGCGGCATAGATGGTCTGGTGAACGTAGCCGGGGGCTTTCGCTGGGTCACGGTTTCCGACACGAAATCAGATGACTGGTCTGATATGTTCGCAATGAATGTCATGACGGCCAGCAACGCGACACGCGCCGCCCTGCCCGCGCTCAAGGCCACAAACCGTGGCAGTGTGGTGATGATCGGCGCCGCCGGTGCGCTGAAGGCGTCGGCGGGCATGGGCCCCTATGCGGCCTCAAAATCGGGCGTGCACCGTCTGGTCGAGGCCCTGGCCGAAGAGCTGAAGTCAGAGGGGGTGCGGGTCAATGCCGTGCTGCCGTCAATCATTGATACGCCCACCAATCGCAAGGACATGCCCGACGCAGACCCGTCCGCCTGGGTCTCGCCCGACGCCCTCGCCGAAGTGATCCTGTTCCTGCTGTCCGAGGGCGCGCGCGATGTGACCGGCGCGCTGGTGCCGGTGACAGGCCGGGTATGAACGCGCCGTTCCGAAGCCTTCTCTATGTGCCTGCCTTGCGCGAGCGGGCAGTGGAAAAGGCGCGCGCCCTGCCCTGCGACGGCGTGATCCTCGATCTGGAAGATTCCATCGCACCGTCAGACAAGAGCGCGGCACGCGCACGCGCCATCGCCGAGATCGAGCGCGGCGGCTTTGGCGGGCGGCACCTGCTGATCCGCATCAATGCGCCCGAAACCCCCGAGGGTCAGCAGGACCTGGCCGCGCTTGAGGCCACCTCCATGCTCGCGGCAGTGCATGGCATCGTGGTGCCCAAGGCCGAGAGCGCAGCGGACATCGAGAGGGTGCGCGCCCGGCTGCCCACCCTCGCTCCCTTTGCCATGATCGAGACGCCGCGCGCGGTGCTTTCCCTGGGCGTCATCGCCGCGGCCTGTGCGACGCACCGGCTCGGTGGCGGGCTGGTTCTTGGCAGCAACGATCTTCTCAAGGCCATGGGCGCACGCGACAGCACGGGGCGCGAGGCCATCACCGCTGTCATGACCCAGCTGGTGCTGGCCGCGAGGGCATTCGGCCTTCTGCCCATCGACGGCGTGCTGAACGATTTTCGCGACGAGGACGCGCTGACGGCCCAATGCCAGCAGGCCCGCCTCTACGGCTTTGCCGGCAAGAGCCTGATCCATCCCGCCCAGATAAATGCCGCCAATGCGGCCTTCTCGCCCGACGAGGACGAGATCGCGCGCGCCCGCGCCATCATCGCTGCGTTCGAGGCTGCGGAATCGGAGGGGGTGACCACGCTAGACGGCGAGATGATCGAGGCCCTGCACCGCGACGAGGCCCGCCAGACCCTCGCCTTCGCCCGCGCCTGCGGCATCACGCTTTAGCCACGCCATCAAAGCGCCCTTTCTCCGGCGCGCGTGCGTGCTATCAGGAACGCTCCAGATCAGAACCCGCAGGCGCTGGCCGCCTGATTGCCCAGAGGCAAACGCTTCGTGACCACCCCCTCCGCCGTCATCGCCGCCACCGGCCTGTTCACGCCCGCAGATGCAATCAGCAACGAGGAACTGGTCGACGCCTTCAACGCCTATGTCGAGCAGCACAATCACGAGCACGCCGAGGCCATTGCGGCTGGCACGGTGACGGCGCTTGAGCCCTCATCACCTGCCTTCATCGAAAAGGCTTCGGGCATCCGCAGCCGATTTGTCATGGACAAGGCGGGCATCCTCGATCCCGCCCGGATGCGCCCGCACCTGGCCCGCCGCGACAACGACCAGCTCTCCGTTCTGGCCGAGATGGCGGTGCGCGCCGCCGAAGACGCCATCGCGCGCTGGGGCAAGGATGCCGCCCACATCGATGCGGTGATCTGCGCGGCATCGAACATGCAGCGCCCCTATCCGGCCATGGCCATTGAGGTGCAGCAGGCGCTGGGCATCGAGGGCTTTGCCTTCGACATGAATGTGGCGTGCTCCTCGGCCACCTTCGGCATCAAGACCGCTGCGGACTTCATCGCCTCGGGCTCGGCGCGCGCCGTGCTGGTGGTCAATCCCGAGATCTGCTCGGCGCACCTGAACTTCCGCGACCGCGACAGTCACTTCATCTTCGGCGACGTGGCCACCGCCATCATCGTGGAGCGGGCAGACCTGTGCGATGGCGGCTGGGCGGTGCTGGGCACGCGGCTCAAGACCGTGTTCTCGAACAACATCCGCAACAATTTCGGCTTTCTGAACCGCACCGAGGACCAGCCCTCGCAAGAGGGCGAGGCCGGCAACGACCGCCTGTTCGTCCAGCTGGGCCGCAGGGTGTTCAAGGATGTGGTGCCCATGGTCAGCGAGATGATCCTGGATCACGCCGGGCAGCTGGGCCTGGAAGCCGCCTCGCTCAAGCGGCTGTGGCTGCATCAGGCCAACATCAACATGAACGAGATGATCGGGCGCAAGGTGCTGGGCCGCGAGCCCGGCCCCGACGAGAACATCATCATCCTCGACCGCTATGCCAACACCTCGTCCGCCGGGTCGATCATCGCCTTCCACCTGCACAGTGACGATCTGGCACCGGGCGATGCGGGCCTGATCTGCAGCTTTGGCGCGGGCTATTCGGCCGGTTCGGTGTTCGTCCGCCGCCGCTAGTGCGCCATCGCCAGCGCGCAAAAAAAAAAGGCGTGGCCCCGAGGGACCACGCCAGTCTGGATGCTCGATAGAAGAGCCTCCGATCCTTGCGGATCAGAAGCGACGCACGAAGTTCAGCGACCAGACGTCGGCGTTCACATCGCTGCTGCCGACGAAGTCGCGGCGGGTCCAGTCGGCGCGCACACCGTTGGAGCCGTCGAAGAAGTATTGGGCGCCGACGCCGTAGTTCCAGCTTTCGGTGCGGTCGTTGACGCGCAGCGCGCCCACGCGGGCCTTGGAGTCGGTCACGCCGTAACCGACGCGGGCCAGCAGCTCGAAGTTCTCGGCCACGGGCAGGAAGCCCACGCCATAGACACCGGCATCCCAGCGCTGGTCGACGTCGACACCGGCGATGGTGTCACCGCGCACGCCAATGCCCGCCTCGGCCTCGACGCCGAAATACGGGTTAACGCGCGCACCCAGGCGGCCCGTGATGGCGCCCAGATCAGCACCTTCGACGTCCATGTGCTGATAACCGATAGTACCGTAGGCATTGTTCACAATGCTCGGGCCTTGCTGGGCAAGAGCACCGGTAGCAGAAATGGCCATGATGGCAGCGGTCGTGAGAAGAACCTTACGCATTTTGTTTTCACTCCTTGTTATAACGACTTGCGAGGTCGCTGCCCTCCCCATGGCAAGGTAAGTAGGAAGGGCTTGAGGCAGTTCCAAGGCAGGATCGTTACTTCCCTGTAACTGTTGCGTCACAGACACACACGCCGTTGTGCGGCCCTGGCAGATGCGGTTAAGCTTCGGGCTCGAACCCAAGGAGACACCCATGCCCGCACAGCCTGTCCGCCGCACTCCCCGCACTCTTCCTGCCGCGATTGCTGCCGGTGCCCTGGCACTGCTGCTGGGCGTTTCGGCCTGCTCCGATCCCGAGGTTCAGCCCCCCGCCGATGCGCCCGAGACGAACGCGCCAGACGAGGTGACCATGCCTGAAGGCGGTGCGGCACTGGCGCTGGACACTGAGGGACTGCGCCTGGTCAACCGCGAGACCGGGGCCACGCGACTGATCGCGTTTGGCAGCGGCGACGAAGAGGCCATAGCGGCAGTGGCCGCAGCCATCGGTCAGCCGCGCGAGCGTAATGCCAACGAGGAGTGCCCCGCAGGCCCGCTCAGCTTCGCGGCCTATGAGGGCGGCCTGTCCCTGGCCTTCCAGAATAACAGCTTCGTCGGCTGGTCCGTGGGCCAGCCGGGCACCGGCTTCGCCACCATGAGCGGCGTGCGCGTAGGCTCCAGCCAGAGCGAGCTTCAGTCCGCCTACAGCGCCACCATCGAACAGACCACGCTCGGCACCGAGTTCCGCGCCGGAGATCTGGCGGGCACCCTGGACGGACCGGATGGGCGGGTCACCAATATCTGGAGCGGCGTGAACTGCGTCTTCCGTTGACGGGAGCCGCTCGCCCTCTGGCGCGTTTTCACGGGCACAGCCGGAGGGAAACTTGCAGGATATTCACGCGCTTCTGAGCTTCGAGCTTCTGCGTCTGGGCGGCTCGACCATTACCCTTGGCGGGGTGGTCACGGCCATTGTCATCGTCAGCCTGGCCGCTCTGGTTGCCGCGCTGATCTCAGGCACCCTTCGGCGCATCCGCATGAAGCACGGGCGCAGGGCCTCGGCGCTGTATGTGGTCGAGAAGATCAGCACCTATGGCCTGATCGTCATCGGCGTGATCGCGGGCCTGTCGACCATGGGGCTCAACCTGTCCTCGCTGGCGGTGTTCGCCGGTGCGCTGGGCGTAGGTGTGGGCCTTGGCCTGCAAGGGGTGGTCAAGGAGTTCGTCAGCGGCCTGTTCCTGATTTTCGACCGGATGCTGAACGTGGGCGACTACGTCGAGCTGGAATCGGGCATTCGCGGCGTGGTCACCGAGATCGGCACGCGCGCGACGCGCATCCGCACCAACGACAACATCAACATCCTGGTGCCCAACTCGCGCCTGATCGAGAACGCCGTCACCAACTGGACGCTCAAGGGCGACACGCGGCGCATCCACATTCCCTTCTCGGTCGCATACGGGGCGGACCGCGAGAAGGTGCGCGACGCGGTGATCGAGGCGGCACGCAATGTGCCCTTTACCCTGCCCGAGGACGACACCCACAAGACGCAGGTCTGGCTGGTGCGTTTTGGCGATTCCTCGCTCGATTTCGAGCTTCTGGTGTGGCCGACGCTTGAGGCAGTCAAGCGACCGGCGGCGATGCAGGCGGCCTATACCTGGGCCATCGCCGAGGCCCTCGACCGTGCCGACATCGAGATTCCCTTCCCCCAGATGGACCTGCGCCTGCGCAGCCTGTTCGGTCACGAGGGCGACGGGGCGCTGGAGGCGCTGGGTCTTCAGCGCGCTCCCCCGCCCAAGCGCAGGCCTGCGCACTCATCGCGCGGACGCGCCAATGATGCTGCCGATGACCTGCTTCAGCACGCCGAGCGTGAGGCACAGGCCGAAGCCGCCGAGCGCGACAGCGACGTGCAGCCGGACGATCGCTAGTCCCTCACCGCCAGGCTGTGCAGGGCTGCCTGTGCTGCGGCGAGGCGCGCGATCGGCACGCGATACGGCGAGCAGGACACATAGTCGAGACCGGCGCCCTCGCAAAACGCGATGGATGACGGATCGCCGCCGTGCTCGCCGCAGATGCCCAGCTTGACCTCGCCGCGCACGGCGCGCCCGCGCTCGACGGCGATGCGGATGAGGTCGCCCACGCCCTCGGTGTCGAGGCGCACGAAGGGGTCGTGCTCGAAGATGCCGCGATCAAGATAGACCTGAAGGAAGCGCCCCGAGTCGTCGCGGCTGATGCCGAAGGTGGTCTGGGTCAGGTCGTTGGTGCCAAAGCTGAAGAACTGGGCGTGCCCGGCCAGATCGCCAGCGCGCAGCGCCGCGCGCGGCAGCTCGATCATCGTGCCGACCAGATAGTCGATGCGTCGGCCCTGTTCCGCGAACACGGCCTCGGCGACCCGGTCGGTGAGCGCGCGCAGGAAGGCCATTTCCTCGCCCTTGGCCACCAGCGGGTGCATGATCTCGGGCATGGGCGCGGCGCCCGAGCGAGCCTCGACCTCCAGCGCGGCCTCAAGGATGGCCCGCACCTGCATCTCGTAGATTTCGGGGTAGGCGATGCCGAGGCGACAGCCCCGGTGGCCCAGCATGGGATTGGTCTCGTGAAGATCCCGCACCCGGCGCTTCAACGCGCCTGCATCCAGCCCGCTGTCCGCCGCCAGCGCCTCGATCTCGGCATCCGAATGAGGCAGGAACTCGTGCAGGGGCGGGTCGAGCAGGCGCACCGTGACCGGCAGGCCCGCCATGATCTCGAACAGGGCGACGAAATCGTCCTTCTGGAAGGGCGCGATCCTTGCCAGAGCCGCCCGGCGCCCGGCCTCGTCGTCGGCCAGGATCATCTCGCGCACCGCCCGGATGCGGGTGTCCTCGAAGAACATGTGCTCGGTGCGGCACAGCCCGATGCCCTCGGCCCCGAAACCGCGCGCCGTGCGGGCATCCAGCGGCGTCTCGGCATTGGCGCGCACCTTCAGGCGGCGCACCGCGTCCGCCCATTCCATCAGTCTGGAGAAGTCTCCGGTCAGCTCGGGCTCGATCATGGGCACCGCGCCCGCCAGCACCTCACCCTTGCCCCCGTCGATGGTGACGATCTCGCCTGCGCTGATGGTGCGTCCTCGCGCGCGGAAATGGCCTGCACGCGCATCGATCTGGATTTCTCCCGCTCCCGAGACGCAAGGACGGCCCATGCCGCGCGCAACCACTGCCGCATGGCTGGTCATGCCGCCGCGCGCCGTGATGATGCCGCGTGCCGCGTGCATGCCGTGGATGTCCTCGGGGCTGGTCTCCTCGCGCACCAGTATGACCGCAACGCCCGCCTGCCCCAGCCGCTCGGCCTCGTCGGCATCGAACACCACCTTGCCCGTCGCTGCGCCCGGCGAGGCGGGCAGGCCCTGGGCGATGACATCGCGCGCGGCATCGGGGTCGAGGGTGGGGTGCAGCAGCTGATCGAGCGCCGCCGGGTCGATGCGTGAGATCGCCTCCTCGCGCGTGATGAGCCCTTCGGCCACCTGGTCCACGGCGATCTTGAGCGCCGCCCTGGCCGTACGCTTGCCGCTGCGCGTCTGGAGCAGATAGAGCCTGCCCTGCTCGATGGTGAACTCCACGTCCTGCATGTCGCGGTAGTGGCGCTCCAGCCGGTCCACCAGCGTACGGAACTGGGTAAAGGCCTCGGGCATGGCCTCTTCCATGGAGGGGGCGCGCTCGCCCATCTCCTCGCGTCCCGCGCGCGTCAGCGACTGGGGCGTGCGGATGCCCGCCACCACGTCCTCGCCCTGGGCATTGATGAGGAACTCGCCATAGAGGCGCGCCTCGCCCGTGGACGGATTGCGCGTGAAGGCCACGCCCGTGGCCGAGGTCTCGCCCATGTTGCCGAACACCATGGCCTGCACATTGACCGCCGTGCCCCAGCTTTCGGGAATGTCGTGCATGCGCCGGTAGAAGCGGGCGCGCTCGTTCATCCAGCTGGCGAACACCGCGCCGATGGCGCCCCAGAGCTGATCGTGCGCATCTTGGGGAAAGGGCCGGTCCAGATGGCGCTCGACCACGGCCTTGTAGTCGCTGACCACACGCACCCAGTCGTCGGCCCCGAGCTCGGTGTCGACCGAGACGCCGAGGCGGTCCTTGTGATCGTCCAGCACCTCCTCGAAGGCGTCGTGGCCGAGATCGAGCACCACATTGGAATACATCTGGATGAAGCGGCGATAGGAATCATAGGCAAAGCGCCGGTCGCCCGAGAGCTGCGCCAGCCCCTCGACGGTCTCGTCGTTCAGCCCGAGGTTCAGCACCGTGTCCATCATGCCGGGCATGGACGCGCGCGCGCCCGAGCGCACCGACACCAGCAGCGGATTCGACACATCGCCGAAGCGCTTGCCCGTCAGGCTCTCGACCCTGGCCAGTGCCTCGCCGACCTCGGCCTTCAGGGTTTCGGGATAGGTGCGCTCGTGGGCGTAGTAATGGACACAGGCCTCGGTGGTGATGGTGAAGCCGGGCGGCACCGGCAGGCCCAGCGCGCTCATCTCGGCCAGGTTCGCCCCCTTGCCGCCCAGCAGCGCCTTCATGGAGGCATCGCCATCTGCCGCGCCGCCGCCGAAGCCGTAAACCCAAGTGCTCATGCCCTCATCACCCCGGAATCATCTGCCAAGGCCGCCTCGTGGCGGAGTGGTGATGCTCTAGCGTGAGCCGCCCTCAAAAGCCATGGTGACGGGCGGATCGCCATACGCGCGCTTTCACACAGCGGGCCGCTCGCCTATCAAGGCGCTCATGACCTCAAGCTCCTCCCCTGCCCTGCGCCCCGTCCATGTCGTCGGAGGCGGCCTCGCCGGTTCCGAAGCCGCCTGGCAGATCGCCGAGGCAGGCGTGCCGGTGATCCTGCATGAAATGCGCGGCGTGCCCGGCGTGCGCACCGATGCGCACCATACCGATGGCCTGGCCGAGCTGGTTTGCTCCAACTCGTTCCGCTCCGATGACTGGGAATACAATGCCGTCGGCCTGCTGCACGCCGAGATGCGCGCGCTGGGCTCGATCATTATGGCGTGCGGCGATGCCCATCAGGTGCCAGCAGGCGGCGCACTGGCCGTGGACCGCGATGGCTTTTCACGTGCGGTGACCCAGCGGCTGGAGTCGCACCCGCTCGTCACCATCGTGCGCGAGGAGATCGCGGGCCTGCCTCCCCAGGCGGACGAAGCGAACGGCTGGGACAATGTGATCATCGCCACCGGCCCGCTGACCTCGCCTGCCCTGGCCGAGGCGATCCTTGAGCTGACGGGCGAGGAATCGCTCAGCTTCTTTGATGCCATCGCCCCGATCGTGCACGCCGATTCCATCGACTTCGACATCGCCTGGCGCCAGTCGCGCTATGACAAGGCCGGGCCTGCGGGCGACACGGCGGCCTATATCAACTGTCCCATGGACAAGGCGCAGTACGACGCCTTCATCGATGCCCTGCTCGCCGGGCCCAAGGCCGAGTTCAAGGACTGGGAGCACGTGCCCTATTTCGACGGCTGCCTGCCGATCGAGGTCATGGCCGAGCGCGGTCGCGAGACCCTGCGCCACGGCCCCATGAAGCCCGTGGGCCTGACCAATCCGCGCGATCCCACCGTAAAGCCACACGCCATCGTCCAGCTGAGACAGGACAACGCGCTGGGCACGCTGTTCAACATGGTGGGCTTTCAGACCAAGCTGAAACACGGCGCCCAGGCCGAGGTGTTTCGCATGATCCCCGGCCTTCAGAACGCCCAGTTCGCGCGCCTGGGCGGGCTGCACCGCAACACCTTCCTCAACTCGCCAAAGCTGCTGGACGGCCAGATGCGCCTCAAGGCCATGCCGCGCCTGCGATTCGCCGGCCAGATCACGGGGGTCGAGGGCTATGTGGAATCGGCGGCCATGGGCCTGCTGACCGGGCGGCTGGCCGCGCGCGAACGTCTGGCAGAGGCGGGCCGCTCCGCGCCCCTGTCTCCGCCTCCGCCCGAAACCGCCACGGGCGCGCTGGTCAATCACATCACCGGCGGGCATCTGGAAGGCGCAAAGTTCCAGCCCATGAACATCAACTATGGCCTGTTGCCCCCGCTGGAGGCCCCGCGCCAAGACGAGGACGGCAAGCGCATCGCACCCAAGGATCGCGGGCGGGCCAAGAAGCGTCTCATGAGCGTGCGGGCGCTGGAGGCCCTGAACCGCTGGAAGACCGAGGCTTGACCATGCAGGCGCGTACAGGCTCAGATGCTGACCTGACCGGAGTTCGCCTGACGTGATCAGCTGACGAGCGCGGGTCGGGTCGCCGCGATACGGCGTCCTCCGCGCGCAACGACATGACCGTTCCTGTCCTTGCCCACGTTCTCGCGGAGCACGTCCATGCCTGTCGTGACCGGCCCTGATCCCTCGGCCGCTCATCCCCTGCCGCACGCCTCGACCATGGTCTTTCTCAAGGCCATTGTGACCAATCCCCAGATCGAAGTCGGCGACTTCACCTACTACCATGACCCCGAAGACCCGCTCGGGTTCGAGAAGAACGTCCTCTACGCCTTCCCCTTCATCGGTGACCGGCTGGTGATCGGAAGGTTCTGCGCCATCGCCTCGGGCGCGACCTTCCTGCTGAACGGCGGCAACCACCACACCGAGACGCTCTCGACCTTCCCCTTCGGAATCTTCGGCGGCGGCTGGGAGGCGGCCCTGCCCGAAACCTGGCCGCACAAAGGCGACATTGTTATCGGCTCGGACGTCTGGATCGGCCAGGGCGCGGTGCTCATGCCCGGCGTCACGGTCGGTCATGGCGCGGTCATCGCCGCGCGCAGTGTGGTGACCTCAAACGTCCCGCCTTACGCCATCGTCGGGGGCAATCCGGCCCGGGTCATCCGCTTTCGCCGGACCGAAGCGGAGATCGAACGCCTGCTGGCTCTCGCGTGGTGGGACTGGCCGGTCGAGGTCATCAGCCGCAATGTGAAGCTGATCGCAGGGTTCGATCTGGAGGCACTGGAGAGGGCCGCAGCAGAGCGCTAGACCCGCCCCGTGAGACTCGCCCAGACCAGCTTCAGCCGCTTGAGCGGTTCGGGTGCGGCGGGATCCAGCAGGCTTGCATGGGCCACGGCGGGAAAGGCCACGGTCGGAAGAGCCTTCAGGGCAGCATTGGCCGCTCCGCGCAGGGCGCGCGCCTCATCGGCCCGCCCTGTCTGTGACAGACCTCGCATCCGGCCAGCTTCGACCACGGCGGCCTCATGCCCCGGTCCGGCCAGCACCCGCACCCCCGCCTGCATCGGCCCGACATAAAAGGCGTCCAGGTCATGGGCCTTGCCATGCACCCGGCCGATGTGCGCCTCGATCAGGGCATCGAGAATCGCGCGCTCCAGAGCGTGCCGCCGGACCACACCGCTGAGGGCCTCCAGCAAGGGGTGACCGATGGGCGGCGCATTCGAGAACACCCCCTCCAACTGGTCGGCCCACCAGCGATAGCGCATCTCGGCCAGCAGAGGCTGGGTCACCCGCGTCGGAATGACCATAAGCTCGGCCTCAAAGGCATAGAGCGTGATCAGATCGGCGCGCAGGCTCTCGTATGCCACAAAACGGCTGGACAGCCAGCGATCGGGATCGGCGGCCCGGACCTGTGCGTCCAGATCGACAGGCGATGCAGGCAAGGGATCAGCCGAACAGCGTCTGATACATCGCCATGGAGGTCAGCATGGGCAGGGACAGAAGAAGGTTCGTGCGGCTGCCCAGCATGGCAATGCGCGCAGCCTTCGCCTTGGTCTCCGCATCGGCCTCGACGATGCCGAGCGCGCGCTTCTGGTTCGGCCAGATGATGCCCCAGACATTCAGGAACATGATGATCGCCAGCCAGACCCCGATGCCCAGCAATGTGAACTGCTGGTCGCCCTCCACATAGCCGCCCGCAAAGCCGAGGCTGAGCATCTCTGCGGCATAGTCATGGCCGCGAAGCAGGGCGAGGGCCAGGCCCGCCACCACCGTGACCAGCGCCGCCCAGCGGAACCAGAACAGGGCCTCGGGCGCGATGTATTTCGATACCGCCGGTTTCAGCTCGGCGGGGATTTCGGGCATTTTGCGGATCTGGACGAAGTTGAAATAGTAGAGCAGCCCGATCCACAGGATGCCGGCCACCACGTGCACCCAGCGCGCCACCGCCTGCCAGAACAGGGCGTCGAAACCGCCCGGTGCCTGCGCCCCGAACGCGTAGATCATCACCAGTGCAAACAGGGCGCTCAGCCCCAGTGTGATGCGGAAATTGCCCAGAAAACCCGCCATGACGTCTCTCCCCCGTTCGGCAAGCAGAACCCCGCCGGAATCAGGAGCCGAGCATAGCCATCCGCGCGTCCCGCGTAAAACGGTGAGGGAAGCCCTCAGCCTCGGTTCACGCCACGGGCCTGCAACTTTCGCCCTAGACCCGCCTGCCCACGCGCACGAAGCGCCCGCACAACAGGCTGGCCGAGACGAGGCTCGCCACGATCACGCTCCAGACGATGCCGTCCACGCCAAGGCCCAGCGGGTGCGCGAACACATAGCCGAGCGGCAGCATGATCAGGCTGTAGCTGACGACGTGCATGATGGTCGGCCACCAGACATCTCCCGCCGCGCGCACCGCCTGGGCCGCCACCACCTGAAGGCCGTCGGCCACGAAGAACAGGCATGACAGCACCAATGCCGGCACAATGAGCGCGATCAGGGCCTCGTCGGTGGCATAGACCCGCGCTATGGCCCCTGCGCCCAGCCAGACCACCAGCCCGATCACGCCGGTCAGCACCACGGTCAGGCCAAAGCCGAGCCCTCCGGCCTGAAGCACGTCGGCGCGGCTGCGGGCACCATAGGCACGCGCCACCAGCACCGCCGTGGCACCGCCCACCCCCATGGGCACCATGAACACCATGGCCGCGACATTGAGCACTATGGTCCAGGCCGCAACCTCAAGCCCGCCCAGCCATCCGGCCACGAAGCTCATGGCGGCAAAGGCACCCACCTCGATGAAATAGGAGGCACCCGCCCCGTAGCCCACGCGCCTCTGCTCGCGGGCGGTGGCGCGCTCGTGGGTCTGGCAGCCCCACAGGTTCCAGTGACGCGCCTCGGGCAGGCGCAGGATGAACACGATCAGGAACACCGCCAGTGTCAGGCGCGCGCCAAAGGTCGCCCAGGCTGCGCCCACCGCCCCGTCGATGGGCACGCCGTGGCCGGGCACCAGCCACAGGTTCAGGCCCAGATTGACCAGATTGGCCACCCACATGGCGATCATGCCGGGCTTGGGCCGCCCGAGCGCCTCGAGAAAGAAGGTGGCCACCACCGAAACCAGATAAGCGGGCAGCGACAGCGAGAAGATGATCAGCGGCCACACCGCGCCTTCGCCAAGGCCGGGCTCCAGCCCTGCGCGCACCAGAGCCCATGGCCCGGCCAGCACCAGGGCGATCATGGCGGCAAGGCCGATCTGGAGGCTGTAGACCAGGCCCCTGCGCAGCACCGCGCCCACCTCGCCATGACGGCCCTCGCCGGTCAGGCGCGCGGCCATGACCTGCACGCCCAGCAAAAGCCCCACCGCCGTCGTCAGGACGATGGAGGTCGGTGCCCAGGCGATGGAGTGAAAGGCCAGTTCCTGCGCAGCATAGCGGCCCACGACAATGGCATCGGTCAGGCCCATGACCATGATGCCGAGGCGCGCCAGCACCACCGGCCAGGCCAGCCTGATCAGGTCTTCGAGGCCGCGCAGTCGCGGATGGGACGCTTCGAGCGCGCGCAGCATGGACTTTGACTTGTGAGAGAGACGCGAGCGCGCAGGTGGCACTGCGCGGCGCCGAATTCAAGTGCCCCTCAGCCGACCGGCGGCACGGTCGTGGACGTCGGGGCGCCCGGCGCACTGACATGGACGCGCGGACTGCTGCCCGGCCCCTCGTCGCGCCCGCCCGCATAGCGCATCAGCGCCTTGATGCGTTTTTCGATGGGCGGATGGGTGTTGAACAGGCCGATGGCGGCATTGCCCTCGTTCTCGAGGAACATACCGCGCAGCTCGTCCGGCGCTTCCAGCCTGGACTGGCCCGACACCTTGCGCAGCGCCGAGATCATGGCGTCGGGGTTCTTGGTCAGCTCGACCGCGCCAGCATCGGCCACATATTCGCGGGTGCGCGACAAGCTCATGCGCACCACAATCGCCAGCACATAGCCGATCACCGCAATGGCCAGACCGATCAGGATCAGCACGCCGCCCGCGCTGCGGTTCGAGCTGTTCCCGCTGCGGTTGGAGCCGCCCATGGCCATGAAGCGGATCGAGCGGAACATCATCTCGGCCACCAGCGACACGATGCCTGCGAACACCGCCGCGATGACCATGGTGCGCACGTCGCGGTTGATGATGTGGGCCAGCTCGTGCGCCAGCACCGCCTCAAGCTCGTCGCGGTTCAGGCTGTTGACCAGCCCGCGCGTGACGGTGACCGAATACTGCCCTTCGTGCAGACCGGTCGCATAGGCGTTGAGCATGTCCGTCTCGATGATGCGCAAGGTGGGCGTGCGCAGCCCGCGCGAGATGGCGAGGTTTTCCAGCAGGTTGTAGAGGTCCGGGTCGGTGCGCCGCTCGATCACGCGCGCGCCGGTGGCCATGTCGATGATCTTCTGGTTGGCGAAATAGGCGATCACGAACCATATGGCCGCAACCACGAACGCCATGGGCGCGCTGGTCAGCATCATCTCGAAGCTGAGCATCAGATCGGCACCGAGATCGCCCGTGGAGGGCAGCATCCCTGCCCCCATCATCATCAGCTGGGCACCATAGATGATGGCCAGCAACAGGAACGGGAAGGCGCCCAGCAGAAAGATCGAGCGCAGGTTGTTGTTCCAGATATGGGTCTTGAGACCGAGCGCGCCCACCGCCTTGATGCTTTCGGCCTAGAACTTCACCTGCGGTGGTGCCGCGTTCATCGAGGCGCGCTCGCTCTCGCCCACGTCGAAGAACGGCTTGTCCGAGCCAAAGCCCACCAGACCGGCAAAGATGATGGTGGGGAACTGGCGGCGCACGGCGTTGAACTCTCCCACCGCATTGTTGAAGAAGCGGCGCGCGGCAGCCAGCTTGTTCTCGATGTCCGACAGGTCCGATTGCAGGCGCAGGAAGTTCTGGTCGGCCTTGAGCTGGGGATAGGCCTCGCTGAGCGCGAACAGGCGGCCAAGCGCGCCGGTCAGTATGTTCTCGCTCTGCACGCGGTCATCGATGCTGGTGGCACTGGCGGCGGCGTTGCGCGCCTGGATGACGGCCTCAAGCGTGCCCCGCTCGTGGGCGGCATAGCCCTTCACCGTCTCGACCAGATTGGGGATCAGGTCCTGGCGCTGCTTGAGCTGCACATCCACGTCCGCGAAGGCCTGATTGGCACTCTGGTCGAGCGCCACTAGGCGGTTGTAGGCGCCGACGACCAGCAGCAGCAGCAGGACGACGACGGCACCGATGATGATCCAGGTCAGCATGACATCTCCACGATCCAGCACGTTCGGCCCTGCCAGACTTCCCGCAGAGCCCCGTTACGCCACAGGCTAGCGAGAGGGCTGCGGCAACGCCATAAAAATCGGGACCACCTGAACCGGGATCAGCGGAAGCGCTTCAGGCCGCGCGGTGCGGGCTTGCCTGCACCGGCTCTGCGCCCCAGCCACTGCTGCCAGTCCAGCCACTGGCGACGGCGCCCGCCGCCATCGACCCACTCCGGCCCGCTCTCGGCGCTGAAGGTGGTGACATCGCGAAGCCCGCCGTCGAGGTACATCTGCAGGCGCACCCCCTTGCCGCGTGCCATCTCGGGCAGCTCTGACAGGGGGAAAACCAGCGCCTTGCCGTTCGCGCCGAGCGTCGCGACATGATCGCCCTCGGCACGGATCGCTACGCGCAAGGTGCCGTTCAGCACCTGCTTGCCGCCGCGCTTGCTGGCCAGAAGATCGTTCTCGGGCGCGATGAAGCCATAGCCCGCATCCGAGCCCAGCAGCAGCTTCCCGCCGTGGCGGTGCACCACAAGCGCAACGATCTCCACGCCCTCGTCGAGGTCGATCATCAGGCGCACCGGCTCGCCGTGGCCGCGCCCAGAGGGCAGCTTGTCGGCCCCCAGGGTGAAGATGCGCCCGTCGCTGCTGGCCAGCAGCAGCTTGTCTGTGGTCTCGGCGACGAAGTGAATAGCCAGCTTGTCGCCTTCCTTGAAGCGCAGCTCGGAAGCATCCTCGATCCGCCCCTTGGCCGCGCGAATCCAGCCGCGCTCCGACAGGATCACCGTGATGGTCTCGCGCGCCACGAACGCCTCGACGGGCGCACGCACGCTCTCGATGGCGCCTGAAATATCTGTGCGGCGGGGCGAGGCGATGGCCTTGGCCACCTCGCGAAGCTGGGCTGCGACGGCCTTCCACTGGCGCGCCTGCGATCCGATCAGGGCCTCCAGCCCGGCCAGTTCGCTGGACAGCTCGGCGTGTTCCTTGTCGATCGCCATTTCCTCCAGCCGCGCGATCTGGCGCAGGCGGGTGTCGAGGATGAAGTCGGCCTGCACCTCGCTCAGGTTGAAGCGCGCGATCAGCACGGCCTTGGGATGCTCCTCCTCACGCACGATGCGGATCACCTCGTCGAGATGCAGGAAGATCAGCTTCAGCCCGTCCAGCAGATGCAGCCGCTTGCGCACCCGCTCCAGCCGCCATTGCGAGCGGCGCACCAGCACCTCGCGGCGATGGTTCAGAAAGGCCTGAAGGCACGCCTTCAGCCCCAGAACGCCGGGCCGGTTGCTCTCGTCGAGCACGGTGATGTTGACGGGAAAGCGCACTTCGAGATCGGACAGCCGGAACAGGCTCTCCATCAGCACCTCGGCCTCGACGTTGCGCGCGCGCGGCTCCAGCACCAGCCGGATGTCCTCGGCGGATTCATCGCGCACATCGCCCAGCAGGGGCGCTTTCTTGCTCTCGATCAGCTCGGCGAGCTGTTCGATCAGGCGGCCTTTCTGGACCTGATAGGGGATTTCGGTAACGATGATCTGCCACTGGCCCCGGCCCAGATCCTCGACACTCCAGCGCGCACGCAGGCGCACGCCACCCTTGCCCGTCTCATAGGCCTCGAAGATCCCCGCCTCGCCCTCGACACTGACCCCGCCGGTGGGAAAGTCGGGACCGGGGATGTGCGCCATCAGCTCGCGCGTGGTGATCTCCGGCCGCTCGATCAGCGCCAGACAGCCCTCGATCAGCTCACCGGCATTGTGCGGCGGGATCGAGGTAGCCATGCCGACCGCAATGCCCGATGCCCCGTTGGCCAGCAGGTTCGGAAAGCCTGCGGGCAGCACCACCGGCTCCTCGTCCTGATCGTCGTAGGTGGGGCGGAAATCCACCGCATCCTGCTCGATGCCGTCGAGCATATAGAGGGCCGCAGGCGTCAGCTTGCACTCGGTGTAGCGCATGGCCGCGGCGCTATCGCCGTCAATGTTGCCGAAATTGCCCTGACCGTCCACCAGAGGATAGCGCTGGGAGAAGTCCTGGGCGAGGCGCACCAGCGCATCATAGATCGAGGCATCGCCATGGGGGTGATAGCCACCCATGACCTCGCCGACCACCTTGGCGCACTTGCGCGCTGCGGCCTGCGGGTTCAGGCGCATCTCGTGCATGGCATAGAGGATGCGCCGGTGCACCGGCTTCAGCCCGTCGCGCACGTCCGGCAGGGCCCGGTGCGTGATGGTGGACAGCGCATAGGCCAGATAGCGCCGCGACAGCGCCTCGCCCAGCGGTTCCTCGATGATGCGGCCACCTTCGGGCGGCGGAGTGAGAAGCGTCATGGTATGCGAATCGTCACAAGGGTTGAGCCGGGAACACTAGCCTGAATCTGCGCGTCAGAGACGACCCGTGACGTCCAGCAGGTCTATCATGTGGGTGCGCGCGGCCGGCAGCGGCCGGTTGAGCGGGTGAAAGATGTACTGCTCGAGGAAATGACCAGTCATCTCAAGCCCGGCCCTCACATCGCCCTGCGCCAGAGCCCCCTGGTTGCCGAGCAGGAACGGCGGCAGGCGAAGCAGCCGGTCGGCATAGGGTGCACCGGCCGCACGGCTGACGGCACGGCCCGTGCGCGGACTGACCCAGATCAGATCATCGGCGCCTCCGCTGACAGCACAGCGCGTCAGGTCGAGCCCGAAGCCCAGATCATCAAGCAGGCCCGCCTCGAAGCGCACGAACACCGCAGGCCAGATGTCATTGTCGGTCAGGGCCGCCATCAGGGCCTTGAGGGCGAAATAGGCCCCCGGATGGGGCTCGCGCTCGGGCAATGCGCCTTGCGCCACCGCGCTGGCCGCGTTCAGCCCCGCCAGGGCGAGGCGATCGTCGAACAGGGCCGCCGGCCCCTGCGAAAGCGGCTCGAGGCGCACAGACCCCAGATGCTCGGACGTGCGCGCGCGATAGTCGGCCATGACCTCCGCGCCCGGTTGCAGGAAAGGCTTGATGCGCCGGGAGCTTCCTCCGGCCACATAGGCCAGCCGCCGCCCGTGGGCCGCGAACAAAAGCTCCACGATCGCACCCGTGTCGCCATGGCCGCGCGCCGAGAGCACCACCGCCTCTTCCTGAAACTCCATGCCCGCTGCTAGCCCATGGGCAGGCCTGCGCCAAGGGGCACCTCAGCGCAGCGGGCGCACGCGCGCGGGCACATCCTGGCCCATGGCCTCGGCCAGGGCCTGCTGCGAGATCAGGAACACCGAATCGCGCGCGTGGTAATGGTTGGACAGCACCACCGCCAGCACATCGGCCTCGGGCTGCCAGGTCGCCAGCACGCGAAAACCCGCCCAGCTTCCCGTGTGATAGATCTGATGGGCACGAAACGACGGCTCCACGCGCGCGCCGAGGTCCGCCATGAACAGCCCGAAGCCATAGCCGCGCGGCGGGCGGCGGATCTCGCCCTCCAGATCGACCGGGTTCTGCGCCGTGACCATCATGCGATAGCTCTCGGGCGAGAGGATGCGGCCGTGATGCAGGGCCCAGCTCCAGCGATACAGATCATCCAGCGTCGAATAGAGCGCGCCCGAGGCCAGCACGATCGAGGCGTTCGAGATCGGCTGGGGCGTCAGCCTGCCGCCCAGAAGGGCATAGCCCATGGCCACCTCACCGGTGTCGGCGTCATAGCCGGTGTTCCACATCTGGAGCGGCTCCAGCAGCTCCGCCTTGAGCCAGTCGTGAAAGGGCTGGCCCGTGACCTTCTCGACCACCGCGCCCAGCAGGTTGTAGCCCGCGTTGGAATAGGCGATGCGCGTGCCCGGCTCGAAGGCGAGGCGATAGCGGGCCGTAGCCTCGGTAAGCTGTTCCGAGGTCTGATAGGTGCGCCTCATGCTGCCCCAGTCGGGGCGGGCCATCAGGTCCACGACGCCGCCGGTGTGCGACAGAAGATGATGCAGGCGCAACTGCGCCCACGCCTCGGGGCACGGGTCAAAGAAACGGCACAGCGGATCATCGACGCTGAGCTGACCGCGATCCTGAAGCACCAGAATGGCGGCAGCCGTGAACTGCTTGCTCAGCGAGGCGATGCGAAAGCGCGTGTCCAGCGCCATGGGCTCGCCCTGCTCGTGATTGGCGAAACCGTAGGCCTTGCGAAAAAGCACCTCCTCGCCGCGCGCCACCAGAACGGCCCCGTTGAAGGCGATGCCGGGCTGTTCCAGAAGGCTGCTCAGGATCGGCAGGCGATCGACCTCGACGGGCGGCGCAAGCACCACCTCGACCAGCTCCGGCTCGGCGCTGGAGGCCGTATCGGCGGGGCCGCAGCCCGTCAGTACTGTCAGTCCGGCAAGCAGCAGCGCCGCGCCGGTCAGGAATCCACGCTTTACGATCATGCGCCCATTGAAGCGCGTCAGGCGTCGTAGTCCAGTCCGAACTGGGCATAGAGGGCGCGGCTTTCCTGCCAGCGCGGGTCGACCTTGACGTTCAGGAACAGGTGCACGGGCCGGTCCATCAGAACGGCCAGCTCCTCGCGCGCCTTCTGCCCGATCCAGCGCAGGGTCTGGCCGCCCTTGCCCAGCACGATGGGCCGCTGGCTCTCGCGCTCGACATAGATGGTCTGCTCCATGCGCACCGAGCCGTCGGGCCGATCCTCAAAGGCAGTGGTCTCGACAGCTGCCGAATAGGGCAGTTCCTCGTGCAGGCGCAGATAGAGCTTCTCGCGCGTGATCTCGGCGGCCAGCACGCGCATGGAGACATCGGCGCTCTGGTCCTCGGGATAGAGCCATACCCCCTCGGGCATCAGGCCCGCCAGATGGACCTTCAGATCATCCACGCCCGATCCGGTCTCGGCCGAGATCATGAACACCTCGGTATAGACGCCCTCGTCGAACAGGCGCTGCGACAGGCCCAGAAGCTGGTCACGCGCGATCAGGTCGATCTTGTTGAGCACCAGCGTGGCTTTCAGCCCGGCGCGTTTCAGCCCCTCGATGATGTCGCGGGTGTCCTCGGCAGAGCGATGATCGGCCGCCTTCGCCTCGCGCGCCTCGACTGCAAGCTCTGCGGCGGCATCGATCAGATGGACGATGGCGTCCGCATCCTCTGCCCCGCCCCACGCCGACGCCACCATCGCCCGGTCCAGCCTGCGGCGCGGGCGGAAAATGCCGGGGGTGTCCACCAGCACGATCTGCGAGGCCTCGTGCATGGCGATGCCGCGCACAGGGAAGCGCGTGGTCTGCACCTTGCGCGTGACGATGGACACCTTGGTGCCGGTCAGGCGATTCACCAGGGTGGACTTGCCCGCATTGGGCGCACCGATGATGGCGGCAAAGCCGGCTCTGGTCTGATCCTGATCGCTCACAACTGTCCTTCACGCCTCAGCAGGTTGAGGGCGGCATCCTTTTCGGCGGCCTGACGCGAACCGCCCTCGCCCCGCGCCGGTTCCAGGGTGCGTATGCGCGCCTCGACGACGAAGCGCGGCGCATGGTCGGGGCCATCGCGGGCGATCACCTCATATACCGGAATGTCGAGCGAGCGGGCCTGCGACCACTCCTGAAGGGCGGACTTGGGGTTCATGACCGCACCGGCCTGGGGCGCGCGCGCCAGCTCATCGGCCCAGGCACGTTCGACCAGCGCCCGCGCCGCCTCGAAGCCGCCATCCAGATAGACCGCCGCGATCACCGCCTCCATGGCGTCGGCCAGAATGCCTTCCTTGCGTCGCCCGCCCGTCCGGGTCTCGGCGGCAGACAGGCGTAGCGCCTCGCCGAGCCCCAGGCTCTCGGCCACGCGCGCGCAGGCGCTCTTGTCCACGAGGCTGTGCAGACGCTGGGACAGCGCGCCCTCATCGGCATCGCCATGGCGCGCGAACAGGGCTGCGGCAATGGCAAGGCCGAGAACACGGTCGCCCAGGAACTCGAGACGCTGGTTGTCGGCAGGACCGCGCGGGTCGCCCTCGGCCACGCTGGCGTGGGTCAGGGCCTGACGCAGCAGGCGCGGCTCGCGGAACGCATGGCCGAGGCGCTGCTCCAGCGCCGCTGCTGCCTCGGGCCTTGAAGTCATTGCAGGACGGTGAAGAACCGGCTGGGGCGCAGGTTGCCGAACCAGGTCCACGGACGGGTCAGCGAGGCCCCCGGCGACCACGAGAACAGGATGATCTCGGCCTTGCCGATCAGGTTGTCCGCCGGGACCATGCCCACGGCATCGCGGCTGTCGACCGAGTTGTCGCGGTTGTCACCCATCATGAAATAGTGGCCTTCGGGCACACGGAAGGCGCGGGTGTTGTCGAGCTGGGCGCTGGGGCCAAAGTCCTGGGTCAGGAACTCGCGGCCCTCGGGCATGGTCTCGAGCACCTGGGCGGTGGACTGAAGTCCCCACGGCGTCTCGATCTGGCTGCGGTCGACGATGCGCACGCCCACGGGCTCGCCATTGATGTGCAGCAGGCCGCCGATCATCTGCACCTCGTCACCCGGCAGGCCGATGACCCGCTTGATGTAGTCGGTGCGGTTGTCGGTGGGCAGCTTGAACACCACGATGTCGCCGCGCTCCGGCCCGCGTCCGAACAGGCGGCCGGTCATGTTTTCGGGCAGGCTGATGGGCGTGGCGTGGCGGCTGTAGCCATAGCTCCACTTGGACACCACGATATAGTCGCCCTCATACAGATTGGGCTCCATCGAGGCGGAAGGGATGGTGAAGGGCTGGAACAGCACGGTGCGCAGGATCAGGGCGATCACCAGGGCGTAGAACACCGTCTTGCCGATGTCCCACAGCTCGCTGAAGAAGCCGCCGCCGGACGACGAGGACTTGCGCCTGCCCCGGCGCACGGTCTCGGTCGTGGCGCTGCCGTCGTCGAAGGGCGCATCGCCCTGGTCGCTCCAGATCGGGCGCGCAGCAGGAGCGGCCGCCTCGGGGGCCACGCTGGCGGCGGCGGCGGACACGGGCTCGGGCGCGAGCGGCTGGGGGGCGGCAGGTTCGCCGGCAGGGGCCTCGGGCTCGGGGGCAGCCTCATCCGGCGTCACGCCCGCCTGGGGGGCGGTCGGCGCGGCGGCAGGCTCGGGCGAAGCAGCAGGCTCCACAGGATCGCCTTCGGGCTGATGTTCGGGAGGCTGGGGAGCCTGAGCCACGATCGGCTCATCGACCGGCTCATCGGCAATCTCGCGCGGCGCCCCAGCGGCTTCGGGGTCCGCATCCTGCGATGCCTGATCGGCGCCGGGAGTCTCGGGCGTGCCTTCGGCGCTGCCCTCGGGGCGCGGGGTCTCGTCTTCAGGCTTGTTCGTGTCGCTCATGCGCGTGGCATCCCCAGCCGGCGGGTCGCGCCGGATTCATGTGGTCGCGTTATCCGGTAACGGAGCCCGGCACCAGCGGCAAGGCTTCGATCACGACGAACGCCTGAGCGTAAGGATAATCGTCGGTCAGCGACAGATGTATGCGCGCACTGTGCCCTTCCGGCATCAGGGACTGAAGCCGCCGCGCCGCCCCGCCCGTCAGCGCCAGGGTCGGCTGGCCCGAAGGCAGGTTCACCACGCCCATGTCCCGCCAGTAGACCGCCCCTCTCATGCCGGTGCCCAGCGCCTTGGCACAGGCCTCCTTGGCGGCGAAGCGCTTGGCATAGCTGGCGGCGGGGCCGGGCTTGCGGTTTGAGCGCGCACGCTCCAGATCGGTGAAGCACCGGTGTGTGAACCGCTCGCCAAAGCGCGCCAGGGTGTCCTCGATGCGCCGAATGTCGGTCAGGTCCGAGCCGATGCCGATGATCATGTCCTGTCCCGCTCGCCCTGGCGGATGGCATCGGCCATGGTGGCGATGGCGCTCTCCAGCCCGGTGAAGATCGCCTCTCCGATCAGGAAATGGCCGATGTTCAGCTCCACGACCTCGGGGATGGCGGCGACCACCGCGCGCGCGCTGCCATAGTCGAGGCCGTGACCGGCATGGACCTCGAGGCCCAGCCCATGAGCCAGCGAGGCGGCGGCCTTGAGGCGCTCCATCTCGGCCAGCGCCTCGTCGCGTTGCACATGGCAGTAGCGCCCGGTGTGAAACTCGACCACTGCCGCGCCCAGAGCATGAGCGGCGCGCACCTGGCTTTCCGCCGGTTCGATGAAAAGGGACACGCGCGAGCCCGCCCCGGAAAGCTGTTGCACCACCGGGGCCACGCGCCCTTGCAGCCTGGCCACGTCGAGGCCGCCCTCGGTGGTGATCTCCTCGCGGCGCTCAGGGACCAGACAGACGGCGTGGGGCGCATGGCGAAGCGCGATGGCCAGCATCTCGTCCGTCACGGCCATCTCCAGGTTCAGCGGCTTGCCCGCCGTGCGACACAGGGCCGTCAGGTGCTCGATGTCGGGATCGGTGATGTGGCGGCGATCTTCGCGCAGGTGGGCGGTGATGCCGTCTGCGCCTGCCTTGAGGGCCATCTCGGCCGCGCGGACCGGATCGGGGTGAATGCCGCCGCGCGCATTTCGCACCGTGGCCACATGGTCGATGTTCACGCCCAGCCTGACCCGTGCGCTCATGGCCTAACCCTGCTCCTGTCCCTGCGCCTTCAGCCGCCGGCTGCCCGGATCGGTAACGGGAACGGCGGCCAGATCGTCCGGCAGGGCATCGGGCGCATAGGCAGGCATGTCGAGAGTGGCCAGGGCGATCAGCGGCACGCCCACATCGGCCTTCCCGCCCGAGCGGTCCACGATGCACCCGGCGGCCAGCACCTGTGCGCCATAGCCTTGCAGGGCGCTGATGCACTCTCGCGAGCTGAGCCCCGTGGTCACGATGTCCTCGATCATCACCACCCGCGCGCCCGGCTCCAGCGCGAAGCCCCGGCGCAGGCGAAACGCCCCGTCCTCACGCTCGACATACATGGAGGGCACACCGAGGTGCCGCGCCGTCTCATAGCCCGGAATGATGCCGCCCACCGCAGGCGAGACGACCGCATCGACAGGACCGACGGCCTCTCTCACCCGCGCCGCCAGCGCCCGGCACAGGCGCTCGCAGCGCCCGGCGTGCATGAACACGAGGTTCTTTTGCAGGAACACGGGGCTGTGCAGGCCCGACGAGAGCACGAAGTGGCCTGTGCGCAGCGCGCCCACGGCACGGAACTCGTCCAGAACCTGTTCGGAGGTAAGGCTGTGATCGCTCATGGCTGTGCCTTAGCGCGCGCCTGCCCGGCTGTCAGGCCCCATCGCGCGCGGGCGCGCCGGGAACAGGGTCGGGATCGCCCGCCCCGATCTCGCCGCCGGGCCTGAGCCCCAGCGAGATCAGACACTCCCAGGCCGCCTCGGCATCACTCGCATAGCGGAACAGCTCCAGGTCGCGCGGGGCGATCATGCCGTGCTCCAGCAGGGCCTCGAAGTCGATCACGCGCGTCCAGTAGTCCTGATCGAACAGCACGATGGGGATGGGCGGGGCCTTGTCGGTCTGGCGCAGGGTCAGAAGCTCGAACAGCTCATCCAGCGTGCCAAAACCGCCGGGAAACACGATCAGCGCATTGGCCCGCATGGCCAGATGCATCTTGCGCATGGCGAAATAGTGAAAGCGGAAGGTCAGGTCGGGCGTCGACCAGTCGTTGGGCCGCTGCTCGTGAGGCAAGGTGATGTTGAAGCCGATGGATGGCGCACCGGCCTCGCTGGCGCCGCGGTTGGCCGCCTCCATGATGCCCGGACCGCCGCCCGTGGCGACCACATTGTCGCGCAGGGCCCCCTCGCCGCCCAGCAGCGCGCCGCCGCGCTCGGAGATCAGGCGTCCTAGCGCGCGCGCCTCGCCATACCAGTAGCCCTGCCGCCCCGGCCCGTCCTCGCGCACGCGCGCAGAGCCGAAGATCACTATGGTCGAGCGCACGCCCCAGTCACGCAGGTGCTGCTCGGCCTTGGCGTACTCCATCAGAAAGCGCACGCCGCGCATGGAGTCGCCCAGCAGGAAATCCTGATCGAGCGCCGCCAGCCGATAGCTGGGCGAGGCCATCTGGGGCGAGTGATCCGCCTCGTCGTCCACCACTCTCAGCCCCGCGCCCGCTCGACCTGATCGACGGACGGATTGGCGCGCAGGGCGGCCATGATGCCCGTGGCATGGCGCGCGTCCGTGACCTCGACGTCGATCTCGACATCGAAGAAGTCCTGCTGGCGGCGGGTCATGGCCAGATTGAGGATGTTGCCGCCCGCCTCACCGATCAGGGTCGCCACCTGTCCGAGCACGCCCGGCGCGTTCTTTATGGTGGCGCGGAAGCGCGCAGCCGCGAGGCTCTCGCGCTCGGCCTGAGGCGTCCACTGCAAGTCCTGCCACACGGTGTTCTCCTCCGAGAAGTCCACCAGACGACGACAGTCGATGGTGTGGATCGCCATGCCCTCCTCGCCTGCGCGCAGGATGCCGACGATGCGATCGCCGGGCACGGGCGTGCAGCATGGGGCGAAGTGCACGCTGATGCCGGGCGTCAGGCCGCCACCGCGCACGAACAGGCGCTGGGCGCGGTTGTCCTCGATGCGCGTGCGCGCCGTCACGGCCGCGCGGTCGGCATCCTTGAGGGTCGGGAACACGGCCTCGATGGCCTGGGAGGGCGAGATGCGCCCGCGCCCGATGCCATAGAACAGCTCCTCGTCGCTGGCGAGGTTGAGCGTCTCGAGTGCCCCGCGCAGCGAGACCTCGGACAGCTCCTTGCCCAGCCGCGACAGCGCGCTCTCGAGCGCCGTGCGCCCGAGCTGCTGGAACTCGCCTTTCTCGAGGGTGCGGATGTGGCGCTTGATCGCCGAGCGCGCCCGCCCGGTAATGGCCAGCGAGCGCCAGTCGGGCGGCACATTGGCCGTATCGCCGCGCAGGATCTCGACCACGTCGCCATTGGAAAGCGGCGTGCGCATGGGCTTGATCTCGCCGTTGATCTTCACCCCCATGGCGGTGTCGCCGACCTCGGTGTGCACCGCATAGGCAAAGTCCAGCGGCATGGCCCCGCGCGGCAGGCTGATCAGCGCGCCCTTGGGCGTGAACACGAACACCTGGTCGAGGAACATCTCCAGCTTGGCGTGCTCGACCCAGTCGTCGGCATCGCCGCCGAACTCCATGACCTGAACGAGGTGGCGCAGGTTCTGCAACGGATCGCGCCCGCCCTCGCTGACCATGGCGTCGGCGTCATAGCCGTAGCTCTCGTCCTTGTAGCGCCAGTGCGCCGCCACGCCGTCCTCGGCCACGCGGTCCATCTGTTCGGTGCGGATCTGCATCTCGATGCGCATACCCGCAGGTCCGATCACCGTGGTGTGCAACGAGCGGTAGTTGTTGCTCTTGGGCGTTGAGATGAAGTCCTTGAAGCGCTCGGGCACCATCGAATAGGCGCGGTGGATGATGCCCAGCGCGCGATAGCACTCGTCCTCGGACGCGGTGATGACGCGGAAGGCATAGATGTCGGACAGGGCCGAGAAGCCCACCGCCTTGCGCTGCAGCTTGCGCCAGATCGAATAGGGTGTCTTCTCCCGTCCGAACACGCGGGCCTTGAGGCCCCCTTCGGTCAGATGACGCTCGATGTCGCGCGACACCCGGCTGACCGCGCGCCCGTGCTCCAGCTTGAGGCCTTCCAGACGGCGCTCGATGGCGGTCTTGGCGGTCGGATTGAGATAGCCGAACGCCAGCTCCTCCAGTTCGGAGGCGATGCGGTGAATACCGATGGAGCGGCCCAGCGGGGCATAGACCTCCAGGGTCTCACGGCTGATGCGCTCGCGCTTGGCCGGGCGCACATACTGCAAGGTGCGCATGTTGTGCAGGCGGTCGGCCAGCTTGACCAGCAGCACGCGCACGTCCTTGGACACCGCGAGGATGAACTTGCGCAGGTTCTCGGCCTGGCGGACGTGCTCGGCCTGAAGCTCAAGGCGCGACAGCTTGGTCACGCCCTCGACCAGCTCGGCCACGTCCTCGCCGAACAGGCGAGCGATGTCCGCCTTGCTGGCGTCGGTGTCCTCGATGACATCGTGCAGCAGCGCCGTCACGATCGCCGTGGTGTCGAGACGGTATTCTGTCAGTATCCCGGCCACCTGGACCGGATGGGCAAAATAGGGATCACCCGAAGCGCGCTTCTGAGAGCCGTGCATCTTGACGGCATAGACATAGGCGCGGTTCAGCAGGTCCTCGTCCGCGCTCGGATCGTAGGCCTTGATCTTCTCGATCAGCTCGAACTGGCGAAGGTAGGTCGCGCCCGAACCCAGCTTGCCGGTGCCCTCGCCGGGCATCTCGGGGGCAGGCGCAGGCTCTGCACGGGCAAAGGCCTCGGCGCGCGCGGCCCTGTCCGCAGAGCGCGAGGCGTCAGGGCGCGCTGACGGTGCACCCGGCTCGTCCTTCAACTGCGGCTTGTCGTCTGGCACGGGAGCATGATCGGGGGCGACGGCTGAGGCGCGGGGCCGCCCGGAAGGCATGGTACGGGCAGCGTCTGCCGTCAGTACCGGTCCTCCTGGCTGCCGTCCCGGTCGCTTTGCAGCGCGCGGATCAGTTCCTGCTCGGCCATGTTCATGTGCTGGGGCTCGGCCAGCAGGGCGATGGTCTCGGCCTCGTCCTCGGCCTCGGTGCGCTCATCGACACGCTGCAAGGTGGTGATGAGGTTTTCCTTCAGCTCCTCGGGCTCCACCGTGGAGTCGGCCAGCTCGCGCAGGGCCACGACCGGGTTCTTGTCGTTGTCACGATCGATGGTCAGGGCCGAGCCATTGGAGATGTTGCGCGCACGGTGCGCGGCCAGCAGGACCAGTCCAAAACGGTTCGGAACCTTCTCGATGCAGTCTTCGACAGTGACGCGCGCCATTTAATCCTCGGGGAAAGTCGCTAAGCCCTCCATGATAGGGGGCGATGGCCGATTGTGCAACGCACATCGCCTGTTGCCGTGGCGATTCTTGGGCGGGCGACAGGCAGCAGTGCGCCGCAGGTCACCCCCATGCTCACGGCGGGCTCATGGCGGGCTCACAGCGGGCGGGCATCACGGCCCACGCGGGCCTCGCGGTACAGTTCAGCGGCGCTGCGGCCACTTGCGGGGTGTCTCCAGCCGGGCATGATCTCGGCCAGCGGCCCCATGACGAACGCCCGCTCTGCCGCGCGCGGGTGCGGCAGGATCAGGTCCGGCCCCTTGCAGAGCGCCCCTCCGAACGCGATCAGGTCGAGGTCAAGCGGCCGCGGCGCATTGCGGACAGCGCGCACGCGACCGAAATCGGCTTCGATCTGCAAGAGATGCCGATGCAGTGTTTCGGGGCCGCGCGGGTATTTTCCGGTAATAACAGCGTTCACATATTCGGGATCGGAGGGGTCCGGCCAGGCGGCTGAAAGCCACCAGCGAGAGGCCGCAAGCACCATGAATTCCTTGGCTTTCAGGGCCTCTATCGCCGCCTCAAGAATGGCGCGCGGCGGTCCCAACACGCTCTCTTGATTTGATCCGAGAGCCACGACAACTATGTCCTCGGCATCCGCCGCGGGGCACTCACTCATAGGATGACTTTTTCCGCCATGACTTTTTATCCATCTGAACGCATAGCGATTTTCGTTGACGGGGCCAATCTCTACTCGGCAGCCAAGGCCCTTAACTACGACCTCGACTTCAAGAAGTTGATCGAAGAATTCCGCCAGAAAGGCCGGTTGATTCGCGCCTATTACTACACAGCCATTGTTGAAGGCGAGGAATACTCACCCATCCGCCCGCTCGTTGACTGGCTTGACTACAACGGCTTTACCATGGTGACCAAGCCGGTGAAGCGCTACACCGACGCGACCGGGCACACCCGCACCAAGGGCAACATGGATGTCGAGATCGCCGTCGACATGCTGCAACTGGCCCCGCACATGGATCATGCCGTGCTGTTCTCGGGCGACGGCGATTTCCGCAAGCTGGTCCAGGCCCTGCAATCCAAGGGCGTGCGCGTCACCGTGGTCTCGACCCTCAAGACCCAGCCGCCCCAGATCGCCGACGAACTGCGCCGCGCAGCCGACAATTTCATCGATCTGGCCGAGCTGATGAACAGCTTTGGCCGCCCCCGCTCCAGCGCTGCCGGCGTCAACAAGCCCATTCCGGTCGTTATCCCCGATCAGCTTGAACCGTCCAAGACCTGATCGCAGACATGGCTGTCCATCCCGATGCCGGGCGGCCATCGCCCGGAGCAGACCCCGGCACACAGCCCGAGGCACCTCGCGGCTGCCCGCTGTGTCCGCGCCTCGTGGCCTATCGGGCCGAGAACAGGGCCGCCCATCCGCATTGGTTCAACGATCCCGCACCCAGCTTCGGCGACGAGGGTGCGCGTCTGCTGGTCGTGGGTCTGGCACCGGGGCGCACGGGAGCCAACCGCACGGGGCGGCCCTTCACGGGCGATGGTGCCGGGATCATGCTCTATGAGACCCTGCTGGCCACGGGCTTTGCGCGCGGACGCTATGACGCCCGGCCCGACGACGGGCTGGAGCTGATCGACTGCATGATCACCAATGCGGTGCGCTGCGCCCCGCCGGGCAACAAGCCGCTCACCAGCGAGGAGAACACCTGCCGCCCGTTCCTGTCGGCACGCATTGCCGCCCTGCCCCGCCTGCGCGTGATCGTGACCCTGGGCGATGTCTCGCGGCGCAACGTGCTCAAGGCGCTTGGCGCAAAGGCCTCGGCCATGGCGGCAGGCCACGGGGCCGAGGCGGATGTGGCGGGCTATCGCCTCATCAACAGCTATCACTGCTCGCGCCTGAACACGAATACAGGTCGCCTCACAGGCGAAATGTTCGCCTCTGTGTTTAAAAGAGCACGGACACATCTCGAATAGAGGCGCACACTCCACAGTCAGTGGAACCCGAGTCTGTAGCGTTCGTTCACCCCGTGTCAGGAGGACGACACCCAATGCGCAGACATGACAGCGCCCATGTACCCGGTGCCAACACCCCGGTGGCCAGCACCGCCTTCACCGCAAAAGAAATGCGCTTTGCGCTGCTGCTGATCGTGGCCGCCGCCGCACTGGCCATCGCCACCATCGTGGCCCAGCGATCGGCCCTGATGCCGCCTTCGCTCGGCGCCTACGAGGTCGAGGCGGTAACGACCAGCAATCTGGGCGGTGAGCGCATGGGCAGCACCCAGATCGTCGATGCCGCGCCGCTTCAGGACATCAACGTCAGCGGCGGCCTGGTCCAGACGGCAGCCAACTGATCAGGCACGGACGGCTCAGCCGCGCTCCTTGAGCAGGCGGGCCTTGTCGCGCTGCCAGTCCCGCTCGGCGACCGTGTCGCGCTTGTCGTGGACCTTCTTGCCCTTGGCCAGGGCGATCTCCAGCTTGGCCAGCCCCCGATCGTTGAAATAGAGCCGCGTCGGCACGATCGTGCGCCCGTCGCGCTGGACCGCCCCGATCAAGCGGTCGAGCTGGCGGCGGTGCAGCAGCAGCTTGCGCGGCCTGCGCGGCTCATGGTTGAAGTGGGCCGCCTTGCCATAGGGCGGGATGTCGGCATTGATCAGCACGATCTCGCGCCCCTCCACCGCCGCATAGCTCTCGGCGATGTTGGCGCGGCCCTCGCGCAGGGACTTGACCTCGGTGCCTGTCAGCGTCAGCCCGGCCTCGATGGTTTCTTCCAGAAAATAGTCGAAGCGCGCGCGCCGGTTCTCGGCGATGGTGCGCGCACCCGTGATGGCGGCCATCAGGACGGCTCGGGCGCAAGGCCCGCTTCAAGCATGGCCGCATCGACCTCGGGACGCACCGCCTCGGCGCAGGCCAGCAGCGGCAGGCGCAGGCTCTCCTCGCACAGGCCAAGGCGCGACAGGGCGTATTTGGTCGGGGCGGGCGAGCTGTCGAGAAACAGGGCGCGGTGAAGGCGGATCAGCCGTGCCTGACAGGTCCATGCAGCCTTCAGGTCGCCCTCCCAGATCGCGCGCGTCAGGTGAACCATCGCCTCGGGCGCCACATTGGACGTGACCGAGATCACCCCGTGCCCGCCCTGGGCCAGATAGCCCGGATAGCTGGGATCATCGCCCGAGATCAGCGCAAAGCCTTCCGGCACCATGTTTCGCATGGCGCTGAGGCGGCCAAGATCGCCCGTGGCGTCCTTTATGCCGACGATGTTCGGATGGGCCGACAGCGCGGCCACCGTGTCGTTGCACAGGTCCACGCCCGTGCGCGAGGGCACGTTGTAGAGCAGGATCGGCACCTGCACCTGATCGGCGATGGCACTGAAGTGCGCCGCCATGCCCGCCTGGCTGGGCCGGTTGTAATAGGGGGTCACCACCAGAACGCCGTCTGCGCCCACGCGCTTCGCATGGGCGGCCAGGGCAATGCTCTTGTCCGTGCCCGTGGCACCGGCCCCGGCGATGACGCGCACCCGTCCCGAGGCGACCGAGACGCACATCTCGACCGCGCGCTGGTGCTCCTCGACGCTGACCGTGGCGCTCTCGCCCGTGGTTCCCATGGGCACCAGACCATGCACGCCCGCGCCGATCTGGCGCTCGATCAGGCGCGCAAAGGCGTCCTCGTCGATGCGGCCGTCACGAAATGGTGTGATCAGGGCCGTGATCACGCCCTTGAACAATGGTGCATTCATGAGAAAGACAGACCAGACGTGTTATTTCTGAACCGGTGCCATCCGGCCAGAAGGGTTTGCGGCTGGCGACACTAGGTTTGGTGAGCGGGCCGCGCAACTGTATCCTTCCGGCTCAGGCCGTCGATAATTGTGGAGTCGGGATTTGATCGCATTCGCCAAATACATCGCTGCCGCCGTCATCGGGCTGTTCTCGCAAGGTGACGCGGGGGCCGAGGCCGCCCAGACCGGCGCGAGCCCCACAGCGGTGTCCGTTCAGGCGAGCGCCTATCAGCCCCGCATCCTGTCTGCCTCCGACCAGAGCCTTTTCCGTGACGCCCTGGCCGCGGCGCGCGCGCGCGACGTCATGCAGACCGAAGCCTTGCGCGCGCGCATCGAGAACCCGACGGCGCGCAAGCTGATCCGCTGGGCCCTGATCGATACCTCGGGCGCTCAGCTCTCGCTGGCCGAGCTTGAGTCCTCCATCACCGATTTCGCCGACTGGCCGCGCGGCGACAGCCGCCAGAACGACCTTGAGCGCGCCATGGACCGGGCCGGGGTCAACTCCAGCCACGTGCTCACCCTCTATGCCTCGCGCGAGCCCCAGACCATGGAAGGCGCCATGGCGCTCGCCAGCGCGCTTGAGAGCAACGGCCAGAGCGAGGAGGCCCGCACTCTGATCCGCCGCTGGTGGCGCGAGCAGTCGTTTGAACTGGCGGTGCAGGAGCGCGCGCTTGGCCGCTATGGCCGCTGGCTGACCCAGGCCGATCACGATGCGCGCCTCGACATGCTGCTGCTGGGGCCGCAGGGCCCGGCGGCGCGCGCCATGATCGCGCTCGCCTCGCCCGAGCACCGGGCGCTGGCCAATGCGCGCATGGCCCTGAGGGGCGGCACAGGCGACATCGAGGGCACCCTCGCCTCGGTGCCGGCCTCGCTGATGAACCATCCGGGTCTGGCGATCGAGCGTGTGCGCCTGCTGCGCCAGCGCAACCGGGGCTTCGAGGCCTATGCCCTGCTGGCCCAGCTGCCACCCGCGCCCAGCCATGCCGAGGGCCAGAACCTGCTGTGGACCGAGCGGCGCAACTTCTTTCTCGACGCACTTCAGGCGCGCAACTGGCAGGGCGCCTATGACGCCATGGCCGGACACGGCTTTCCCTCGGGCGAGCGGCGCGTGGATGCCGAGTTCTTCGCCGGCTGGGTGGCCCTGACCAAGCTGAACGATCCGGTGCGCGCGGGCCGTCACTTCGAGGCGCTGCGCCAGAGCTCGACCACGCCCATCACCCAGGGCCGCGCCCACTACTGGCTGGGCCGCGTCGCCGACGCCCAGCAGAACGCCGCCCTCGCCCAGCGCCACTACGAGGAGGGCGCGCGCCACATCCAGAGCTTCTACGGCCAGCTTTCCGCCGAGCGCGCGGGCATCCGCACCGTCACCCTGCCGCCCGAGCCTGCGCCCACCGCCGCCGACGTGGCCCGCTTCGAGGGCCGCGAGACCATCCAGGCCGCGCGCATCCTGGCCGAGATGGGCGAGATGAGCCTGTTCCGCGTCTTCGTGCTGCACATCGACGACTGGCTGCCTGGCCCCGAGGAGCTGGCCCTGCTGATGGACATGGCGAGGGGATACAACGAGACCTTCACCGCCATGATGGTGGGCCGCGCCGCCAGCCAGCGCGGCTATCTGATCCCCGAGCGCGCCTATCCGATCCGCACGCCCCAGCCTGTCCCGGGGGCCGCGCCGCTGGCCTTTACCCTGGCCATCACGCGCCAGGAGAGCAGCTTCGACCCGCGCGCGCGCAGCCACGCCGATGCGCGCGGCATGATGCAGTTCCTGCCCTCGACGGCCCAGGGTGTCGCGCGACGCATGGGCCTGCCCTATTCGGCGGAGATGCTGTGGGATCCCGAATACAACATGCAGCTTGGCAGCTATCACCTCGGCGAGCTGATGAGCCAGAACGGCGGTTCCTACCTGCTGGCTGCCGTGGGCTACAATGCCGGACCGGCCCGCGCGCCCCAGTGGGTGTCGCGCTGCGGCGACCCGCGCGCCGCCCAGACCGACCCCATCGACTTCATCGAATGCGTGCCCTTCACCGAGACGCGCAACTACATGATGCGGGTGATGGAGAACATGCAGATCTATCGCGCCCGCCTGAACGGGGGCTCTGCGCCCCTGACGCTCAGCCAGGATCTGGCCGCAGGCGGCGGGCCGGTCGCCTATGATGCGGTGGCGGGCGGGCGCTGATCGCGCCTGTCGCCAGGCCTAGAGCCTCTGGCTCGACAGCAGGGGCCCGTCCGGTCCCTCGACCCAGTGGCCATGCACCCCGAAGGCCTGCGCCAGCACCTCGGGGCGCAGGGCGCGGCGCGGCGCATCGTCGGCAATGATGCGCCCGGACTTCATCACCAGCACCCGATCAGCGAAGCGTGCGGCCATGCCGAGGTCGTGGAGGCTGCAGATCACACTGCCGCCCGAGGCGACGTGGGCGACCATGATCTCCATCATCATCAGTTCGGCATCCAGATCGAGACCGGCGACCGGCTCGTCCACCAGCCACAGGGGCGCGCCCGCCGCCAGCATCCGCGCGAACAGCACCCTGGCGCGCTCGCCCCCCGACATGTCGGCCACGCCGCGCCCGGCCAGCGCCTCGAGACCGACCAGCGACAGGGCGCGAAGACCCTGATCGCGCGCGGCCTCACCGCTCAGCCACGGCACACCCAGCGCCGCCACCTCCACCGCAGGCAGGTTCCAGCCGATGTGCCGCTCCTGGGGCAGATAGGAAAGATGGCACGCCCTCTCGCGCGGGCTCATCAACGCAAGGGGTCGACCTGAAAGCCGCACCTCGCCCCGGCTGATCGCGATCAGGCCAAGGGCCGCGCGCATCAGGCTGGTCTTGCCCGAACCATTGGCGCCGCACACGGCGACCAGCTCGCCCGCGCCGACAGACAGGCTTACGTCGTCGAGCACACGTCTGTCGCCAAGCTGTGCCGTGAGCGAGTCGATGTCGATCATGTGCGCCACCCCCGCGCGGCGTGCGCGGCGATCAGGGCGAACAGGGGCGCACCGACCAGAGCCATGATCACGCCCAGCTTCAGCTCCTGCTCGCTGGGGATCAGGCGCACCAGCACATCGGCCAGCGCGAGCATGAGCGCACCCGCCAGGCTGGCGGGCACCAGCAGGCGATGCGGATCGCTGCGCACCAGAGCACGCACCAGATGCGGTGCGATCAGGCCCACGAAGCCTATGATGCCCGCCACCGCCGTCGCCGCCCCCGCTGCCAGTGCCGCTGCGAACAGGGCGACCAGCTTGAGCCTGCGCATGGGCAGGGCGCTGGTGGCGGCCACCTCCTCGCCCAGGGTCAGCATCCTGAGCCCGCGCCCTGCCACCAGTCCCGAAACAAGCGCGATCGCCAGCAGCGGCGCCAGCCAGGCCACATCGGTAAAGCTGCGGTTCTGCACCGATCCCAGCAGCCAGTTCATCACCTCGGCAGTGGCAACGGGCGTGGGCGAGAGGTTGAAGATCAGGGCGGTCAGCGCGCCGGTCAGGCTGGAGAGCGCCACGCCGAACAGGATCAGGGCCTCGGGCGCCCGGATGCGCGCGGCAAAGGCCATCAGCAGCCCGGCGGCTGCACCCGCACCGGCCATGGCCGCCACCTCGACCGCACCGGGAACCATGGCCAGACCGGCGATGATGGCCAGGGCCGCGCCGCTCGCCGCGCTGGACGAGACGCCCAGCACGCCCGGATCGGCCAGGGGATTGCGCAGCAGGCCTTGCAGCACGGCCCCTGCCAGACCGAGGCTGGCGCCCACCAGCAGGGCAACGAGGCTGCGCGGCAGGCGCACCTGCCACAGCACCTCGGCCTCGGGCGAGCCGGGATCGGTGAGCGCGCGCGCGTAGTCCCCCGCGGAAAAAGCCACCTCGCCCAGCATGACGCCCGCCGTCAGCACCATGAGGATGCCCAGCATCAGCGCACCGTTCAGCCTTGCATCCGACCCGCTCATGAGGCCTCGCCCGCGCTGGCAAGTGCCTCGACCGCCTCTGCGTTGAACCATGCGGGACAGCCCAGCACGCTGGCGGCCAGGTCCGTGCGCCCGGTGCGCGCGGCCAGGGCCTGCATCCGCGGATGCCGCCCTGTGCCGCGCCAGTCGGACCAGCGGTTGTCGAAGAAGCCCATCACGAGGCGCGCGGGCGGCTCAAGGATCAGGCGCTCCAGCGAATAGGGGCGAAAGCCCGCACGGCGCTCGGCATTATCGAAGCCTGCCGCGCGCAAGATGGCGTCGATCAGGGTGCCCGGCCCGCTGGTATAGCCGCCCGGCGTGACATAGAGCGCCTGCCCGCGCGCGCCGCCCGACGCCCGCTCCAGCCGTGCGTCCATCTGCGCCACCAGCGCCTCGGCCCCCTCGACATTGCCCAGGGCCGTGCCCACCGCGCGCGTGCCTGCGCGCACGGCGTCAAAGTCATCGGCGTGGGCGATCTCGACCACCTCGACCCCCGAGGCCCGCAGCCGCCGGATGAGGCGCGCATCCCCGCCCCAGTAACGCACCACCACATCGGGCTTGGCCGCGATCATGGCCTCCAGCGAGGGCCTGAGGCGTCGGATGCCGACCGCCCGGTCGCGCAGGTGAGAGTCGATGCTGCGCGCGCGCGGCGACAGGGCCACGATCCGCTCGCGTGGCACCAGTGCCAGCACATACTGATCGGCGCACTGATCGAGAGAGACGACCCTGGGGGCCTCGGCCCGGACCGCGCCCGCCGCCACGGCATTCAGCGCCAGGGCGGTGAGCGCCAGTGCGGCGATCAGCCCCGCCGCACGCCCCTTCACCGGCGCTCCAGCCCCATGAACAGCGCATCGAGCATGTGCCGCGACAGGGCCTCGCGCTCGGCCCACTCGAAATAGGGCTTGGTGATGATCAGGGAGACCAGCCCGTGCGCCCCGGCCCACAGGGTCTGTGCGGCCACATCCACATCCAGATCGAGCGCGTTGTCTCGCACCACGTCCGCCACCACGTCGCGGTAGCGCCGGAACAGCTCGGAGCCCACGCGCCGCGCCGCCTCCTGCGCGCCGTCACCGGCCTCGCGCGGGCGCGTGCAATAGATCAGGCGATAGGCATTGGGATGCTCGAAGCCGAAGCGGATGTAGGATTCCATCAGGGCGCGCAGCTTGGCCTGTGCCGGCATGGGCCGGTCCATGATGTCGCGGTTCAGCTTGATCAGGGTCTCGAACGCGGCCTCGCAGATCTCCGTGAGGATGTGGCTCTTGTCGCGAAAATGCATGTAGAGCGCCGTCGAGGACACGCCCACCGCCTCGGCGATCTTGCGGATCGTGGCACCCTCATAGCCCTCCTCGACAAAGATACGCTCGGCGGCGTCGAGGATTTCCTGGCGGCGCACATGGCCCTCGCCCTTGGGCTTGCGGCCCGGGCGCGCGGTGCGCTCTGCAAGGGCCGTGCGGCCGGTACTCATGACGGACAAGGCAGACGTCCCTTCACGCTTCGCAAACATTGCCCTCAGCCTTACTCCCCTCGTCTGCCGCCGACAACTCGCGCCCCTCCAATTCGCGAACGCCGCTGCGGCTTGATCGCGGCGCGCGAGCCTGCATGATGGCGGCGCTGGAGGGGAGCCGCATGACCGCAGCCGCAGAGCTGAACGCGCAGGACAGCGCGCGCCTGCGCGGGCTGACACGCGCACAGGCGCTGGTGCTGATGCTCGTCCTGTCCACCTTGGCCGCAGGCCTGATCTGGGCAGGCGCGAGCACACTGGTCATCATCGAGCGCTCCATCGCTCTCGCCTTCGTCGCGGTGATCGGCTGGCGGGCCGCTGCCCTCGCCCTCACCGTGCGGCCCGTCAGTGCGCCCGCGCCGCTGAAGGATATGCCACTGAAGAATGAAGAACTGCCGCGCTACAGCGTCATCTGTGCCCTCTACCGCGAGGCCGATGTGCTGGCACAACTGGTTCGCAATCTCTGCGCGCTCGACTATCCGCCCGAGCGGCTGGAGATCATTCTGGCGCTGGAGCACGATGATGCCGAGACGCTCCGCGCGGCGCACGCGCTCGCCCTGCCGGCTCATATGCGTATTCTCGTCGTGCCACCGGGAGAGCCGCGCACCAAGCCGCGCGCGCTCAATCACGCCCTGCTCGGTGCGACGGGCGATCTGGTCACCATCTTTGATGCCGAGGACGCCCCCGATCCGGCCCAGCTGCGCGAGGCCGCAGCGCGCTTTCACGCCTCAAGCCCGGCGCTCGCCTGCCTTCAGGCACCCTTGCGCATCCGCATCCATCAAGGCTCAGGCATGGTTGCCCGTCAGTTCGCTGCCGAATATGCCGCCCTGTTCGAGGCGAGCGTGCCCGCCTTCTCGCGCCTCGGCCTGCCCTTTGCTCTGGGCGGCACCAGCAATCACTTCCGCGCCGCCGCCTTGCGCCGAGTCGGCGCATGGGATGCGTGGAACGTCACCGAGGATGCGGACCTCGGCTTTCGATTGTGGCGCTTTGGCTATCGCATGGGTGTCATCAGCGCCCCCACCTGGGAGAGCGCGCCCGACGGCGTGCACGCCTGGCTGCCCCAGCGCACGCGATGGCTGAAAGGCTATCTGCAGACCCTGCTGGTCCACACGCGGCACCCGGCGCAGCTGGGCTGGCGCGGCGGGGCGGCGCTGCTGCTGGGCATCGGCGCGGCGCTGGGTTCTGCCGCCCTGCATGCCCTCGCCCTGCTGTGGTTCTCGACCGTGAGCCTCGTGGCCATGCTGTCGAGCGTCTCGCCCATGGCGCACCCGCTGGCCGTCAGCCTGTTCAGCATCGGCGCGCTGGTCAGCATATGCGGCTGCGCCATCGGCATGCGCCGCGCCGCCCTGCCCTATCGGGTGCGCGATGCCCTGCTGGCGCCAGCCTACTGGGCCATGCAGAGCCTGGCCCTGGCCCACGCCCTGATCCAGATGATCACCGCCCCCTTCCACTGGGACAAGACGCCCCACAGGCCCGAGCCCGAGGAACCCGCCGAAAGCGCAGCCGCCTCGTCTGTCGTCAGTCCCCGCCGGGCGAAAGCAGCTTAAGCGCACGCGCCAGATCGTCCGCCAGTGCCTGTCGCGCTGCCGCTGCCTTCTGCGCATCGGGCAGGCGCAGCACATAGGCCGGGTGCCAGGTGATGATGCCGGTGCTGCCGTCATCCAGGCCGAGGCGCTGACCGCGCAGCGCGCCGACCTCGACCTTGCGCCCCAGCACCGCGCTGGCGGCGCTGGCACCCAGCATCACCACCACCTTCGGCCTGATCAAGCGGCGCTCGTGATCGAGAAAGACCGAGCACGCGCCGATCTCGGTCGCATCGGGCGAGCGGTGCAGGCGGCGCTTGCCCTGGGCGGTGAACTTGAAGTGCTTGACCGCATTGGTCAGCCACACATCGCCGCGCGCCAGACCCGCACTCGCCAGCGCCGCGTCCAGTACCTGTCCAGCCGGGCCGATGAAGGGGCGCCCCGCCAGATCCTCCTGATCGCCCGGCTGCTCGCCCACGATCATGATCCGGGCCGCAGGACTGCCCTCACCCGCCACCGGCGCGGTCGCATCGCGCCACAGCGGACAGCGCCGGCAGCGCGCCAGGGCCTGCCCCATCGCATCGAGCGTGTCCGGCAGCATCTCTGGCAGCATCTCTGGCAGCGCGTCTGGCAGGCCGGCGCGCGGCACGCTGGGCGCCACGACACCTGCAAAGCGGGTGTTGGCGGGTGTGGGCGCGGCCTCGATCATCTGGCGCGCGCGGGCCTCTGCTCCCTTGACCAGCTCGGGGATCAGGCGCGCCTCGGGCAGGTTGTTCCAGTAGCGGCGCGGCATCTCCGATTGCATGGCCCGGGTGCGCAGGCGCGCCGGATTGAAGGTCGAGGCATAATAGGTCCGCCACATATCCTCCATCGGATCGCCCTCGGGCACCTCCTCGGGCCGGGCGGGAGGGCCGAAGCGCAGGCTGTGGCCATCCCACAGCGCGCGAGCGTCCGGCGTCAGTATGCTCCAGGTCATGTTGGAAAAGCGCCGGGCAAAGAACGGCGCCGTGCGCTCCAGCACCCGGTGCGCGGGCTCGAACCAGGCGATCCAGCGCTCGTCACCCGGGCCGGGGGCGCCATGGTCTGCACCATCGATCAGGCGAAAGCGCACAAAGGCCTTCATCTTGTGAGCCGCCCGCGAGACATTGCGCGCGCGCACTACCGCGTCTCGCACATCCTCGTCGGCCTCCATGCGCATGAGGTTGCGCTCGTCCTGCAAGCGCCACAGCATCCGGTACAGCAGGTCGAAGCGGTCAGGGCTGCGGTGCAGGATCACGTCCCGCGCCAGGTCGAGATAGGCGCGCGGCACCACCAGCGGGCGCGTCTGCGCGCTCGCTTCTGGCACGGGCTGGTCGAAAAGGCCCGCGCCCGCGCCCACGGTGAAGCGCGCCTGCTCGGGCGGCACGCCCTCGGCGATGAGCGCGCGCGCGCCCTCGCGCCAGCCCTCGAAGTCCGTCTCATGAGCGAGCGTGATGTTGCGCCACATTTCAGAACAGGCTGAGCTGCTCGGGTGCGGGGCGGGCCAGGCGCGCCTTGAGGTCCGCGTGATCAAGCAGCCCCCCCGGCGTCCAGTCGAGGGCCACGATGAACGGGCGCACCTTGTCGATGCTGCGGCACAGGCGTCCCACGTCCTCGAGACGCAGGCTCTTGTGCGTGCGAATGCGCACGATGCGATCGACCGTGCGCGCACCAAGGCCGGGCACACGCAGCAGCATCTCGCGCTCGGCCCGGTTTACATCGACCGGGAACAGCGCCCGGTTCTCCAGTGCCCACGCCAGTTTGGGATCAACCGTCAGGTCCAGCATCCCGCCTCTGGCCACCGACGCGATCTCGGGCGCGCTGAAACCATAGAAGCGCAGCAGCCAGTCCGCCTGATAGAGCCTGTGCTCGCGCATGAGGGGCGGGCGCGACAGCGGCAGGATGGCGCTGGCCTCGGGGATCGGGCTGAAGGCCGAATAATAGACGCGGCGCAGGCCATAGGCACCATAGAGCGCCGCGCTGCGCTCCAGGATTTCGGCATCGGGCGCGCCATCGGCACCCACGATCAGCTGGGTGCTCTGTCCGCCCGGTGCAAAACGCGGTGGGCGGGCACGGGTACGGCGGTCGGGGCGGGCCTCCTCGGTCTTGAGGCGCACGCGGCCCATAGCCCGGCGGATCACGCTGGCATCCTTCTGGGGGGCGAGCGTGCCCATCGCCTCGTCACGCGGCAGCTCGACATTGGCCGAGAGGCGGTCGGCATAGAGCCCCGCCTGTTCGATCAGGCGCGCGTCGGCCTCGGGGATCAGCTTCAGGTGGATATAGCCGCGAAAGTCGTGGTCCTCGCGCAGGCGTCGCGCCACCTCGATCATCTGCTCCATCGTGTAGTCGCCGTTTCGGATGATGCCCGAGGACAGGAACAGACCCTCGATATAGTTCCGGCGATAGAAGTTGAGCGTCAGGCTGACCACCTCGTCCACCGTAAAGCGCGCCCGCTCCACGTTCGAGGACACCCGGTTGATGCAGTAGGCACAGTCGAAGATGCAGAAATTGGTCAGCAGTATCTTCAGCAGCGAGACGCACCGCCCGTCGGGCGTGTAGGCGTGGCAGATGCCCGCACCCTCGGTTGAGCCCACACCCCTGCCGTCCATCGAGTTGCGTTTCGATGCCCCGGACGAGGCGCAAGAGGCGTCATACTTGGCCGCATCGGCCAGGATCGACAGCTTTCGGCGCAAGGTGAGCTGAACCATGCGTTCATGATATGTTCTTTCGGCCATGGCTGTCCAGCGTGGCCATTGTACGCGGCTGCCGCTGCGAAATCGGTCGAAACATGGTCGAAATCGGACACCTGGGGCTTCAAACACGGGCTTTCAGACGCTAGCTAGAGCCCGCACGCATGGCTCATGCGCTGCTGTGCGTCGCGTTTCCCGTTCGATGGGTCGATGGCAGGCTGATCCCCTCAGTCTCCTGACCGACTATGCTCTAGGAGATGCCGTGCTTCTGGCACTGCTGGCCATATTGCCTCTGATAGGCGCCCTGGCTCCCGCACTGGCCATTCGGGCCGGGCGCGACGCCTGCGCGCTGGCGGCCGGGCTCGTGACCCTGACTGCCCTCATAATCCTGGCCGGCATGGCCCCTGCGGTCATGGCTGGAGAGGTGATCCAGAGCAGGCTTGAGTGGATCCCTTCGCTGGGGCTGGGCGCCAACTTCTTCCTCGATCCGCTGGGCCTGATGTTTGCCGGGCTCATTCTGGGCATCGGCCTGCTGATCATCATCTATGCGCGTTTCTATCTGGCCAAGTCCGACCCCATGGGGCGGTTCTTCGTCTATCTGCTGCTGTTCCAGGGTGCGATGCTGGGCATCGTCCTGTCGGACAACATCCTGCTTCTGCTGATCTTCTGGGAGCTGACGAGCCTGTCGTCCTTCCTGCTGATCGGTTTCTGGCGCCATCTGCCCGAGGGCCGTCAGGGTGCGCGCATGGCGCTGGCCATCACCGGTGCGGGCGGTCTCAGCCTGATCGGCGGGCTGCTGATCCTGGGCAACATCGTCGGCTCCTACGACCTGAGCGTGATCTTGCAGAATGCCGAGGCGATCCAGGCCTCGCCGCTCTATCTGCCCGCCCTGCTGCTGATCCTGGGGGGCTGCTTCACCAAGTCGGCCCAGTTCCCGTTCCATTTCTGGCTGCCTCACGCCATGGCCGCGCCCACGCCGGTCAGTGCCTATCTGCACTCGGCCACCATGGTGAAGGCGGGCGTGTTCATGCTGGCGCGCCTGTGGCCGGTGCTGGCGGGAACGGACGCCTGGTTCCTGATCGTCGCCACCACGGGCCTCGTCACCATGGTGGTGGCCGCCTGCATCGCCCTGTTCAAGGACGATCTGAAGGGCCTGCTGGCCTATTCGACCGTCAGCCACCTCGGCTTTCTGACCATGCTGTTCGGCATGGGCACGCCCATGGCCGCGATCGTGGGCGTGTTCCACATCATCAATCACGCCACCTTCAAGGCCGCCCTGTTCATGAACGCGGGCATCGTTGATCACGATGCGGGCACGCGCGATCTCAAGCGCCTCGGCGGCCTGTTCAGCCTGATGCCCATCGCGGGCACCATGGCACTGGTGGCGGGACTGTCCATGGCGGGCATTCCGCCGCTCAACGGCTTCCTCTCCAAGGAGATGATGCTGGAGGAAGCCGCCCACACCGTCTGGCTGGGCCAGCCGTGGGTGTTCCCGGTGCTGGCGACCCTGGGGGCCACGCTGTCGGTCGCCTATTCGCTGCGCTATGTCATCGGCGTCTATTTCGGGCCGAAGCGCGACGACTATCCCAAGGCCCCTCACGATCCGGGCATCGGCCTGTGGGGCCCGCCCGCCGTGCTGACCGCGCTGGTAGTCCTGATCGGCATCCTGCCCGCGCTCGTGGCAGGGCCTCTGGTCGCCGCCGTGAGCCGCGCGGTGACGGGCGGCGATCTGCCCTATTATTCGCTCAGCCTGTGGCACGGCATCACGCCCGCCCTGTTCATGAGCATCATTGCCGTGGCCGTGGGCGCGCTGCTGCTGTGGCGGCACCGCAATCTGGAAGCCCTGTGGCTCAAGCTCGGTATCGTGGAGGCCAAGCGTCTGTTCGATGTCAGCGTCGATGCTCTTGCCCGCGCGTCGCGGCGCATCACCTACGGCCTGCACAACGGCTCCATGCAGCGCTATCTGGCCTTCTTCATCGGCGCGGCCATCGTGGTGGGTGCCGCGGGCTTCCTGACGGCGGGATACAGCCCCGGCGAGCGGCCACTGCTGGCGGCCACGCCCATTGCCCTGGCCGGCTGGTTCGCCCTGATCGCCGCCACCATCGCCCTCGTGGTCATGCATCGCGCGCGCTTTCTGGCTCTGATCCTGATCAGCGTGGTCGGCCTGATCATTTCGATGGGCTTTGTCTATCTGTCGGCGCCGGATCTCGCCCTGACGCAGATCTCGGTCGAGATCGTCACCATCCTGCTGATGCTGCTGGCGCTCAATCTGCTGCCCAAACAGACGCCGAAGGAAAGCAGCCTGCCGCGACGCCTGCGCGATGGCGCCTTCGCGGTGCTGGGCGGGCTCGGCATCGGGGCGGCGGCCTGGGCGGTCATGACGCGCGAGGGCTCCAGCATCTCGGCGTTCCACTGGGCCAATTCCTACAAGGGCGGCGGGGGCACCAATGTGGTCAATGTCACCCTGGTCGATTTCCGCGGCTTCGACACCTATGGCGAGATCATCGTTCTGGGCATCGCGGCCCTAGCCATCTTCGCCCTGCTCGACACCGCCGACCGGGGCGCGGCGGGGCGCAGGCTTGCCCTCTGGAAGCCCGACATCCTGCGCTCGCCCGAGCGCCATCCCATGATGCTGGTGGTCGCCACGCGCGTGCTGCTGCCTCTGGCGATCATGGCGGGCATCTACATCTTCCTGCGCGGTCACAACGAGCCGGGCGGCGGCTTCATCGCAGGCCTCGTTTTCTCGATCGCCCTGCTGATGCAGTATCTGGCCTCGGGCTGGCAGTGGGCCAACCAGCGCCTGCGTGCGGACAATCACAACCTGATCGGCTGGGGCGTGCTTATCGCCGGGCTGACGGGGCTGGGCTCGATCCTGTTCGGTGCGCCGTTCCTGACCACCGCCTTCGACTATTTCGACATCCCGCTGATCGGTGAGGTGGAGCTGGCCACGGCCCTGCTGTTCGACATCGGCGTGGCCCTGACGGTGGTGGGCGCGGTCATGCTCGCCCTCGCCCAGCTGGCCCGCGTGGCCCAGCGCGCCGAAGGCCTGCAGGTGCCCGACAAGCCCATGGACGTCGACCCGTCGCTGCCCTCCGACCACGAGAGCGTCAGGGAGCCGCGCTCATGATCGCCCTGCCCTTCAGCCTGGAGTTTCTGGTGGCCTCGGCCATTGCCGTGCTCAGTGCGGCAGGCATCTATCTGGTGCTGCGCGCGCGCACCTTCCCCGTGGTGCTCGGACTGGCCTTTCTGTCCTATGCGATCAACGTGTTCCTGTTCGCCATGGGCCGCCTGGTGATCAACCAGCCGCCGATCTATTCCAGCACCGCCGAGGGCTTCACCGATCCGCTGCCCCAGGCGCTGGTGCTGACGGCCATCGTGATCGCCTTCGGCATGACCGCCCTGGTCGTGATCCTGGCGCTTCGCACCTACATCGAGACCGGCACCGATCAGGTCGATGGCATCAGCGACGACCATGTGCCCATGCGCGAGACTTCCGGCCGGGCCGACACCAGCAAGGTGGAGGAACAGCCATGAACGCCTGGCTGATCGCCCCGGTCATCCTGCCTGCCATCACGGCGGCGCTGATCCTGATGTTCATGCGCCATCGCCTGACCCTGTCGCGGGTGAGTGCGATCGCGGTGTGCCTGGCCCTGGTGGGCTTTGGCGCGGCCCTGCTGGGCCATGCGGCTACCGGTCAGGTGGAGAGTTATGCGCTCGGCAACTGGATCGCGCCGTTCGGCATCGTGCTGGTGCTGGACCGTCTGTCGGCCCTGATGATCCTGCTGACCAGCGTGCTGGCCCTGATCGTGCTGATCTATGCCATTGTCACGGGGCTGGACCGGCGCGGCTGGCACTTTCACCCGCTGTTCCAGTTCCAGCTTCTGGGCCTGAACGGGGCGTTCCTGACGGGCGACCTGTTCAATCTGTTCGTGTTCTTCGAGGTGCTGCTGATCGCCTCCTACGGCCTGATGCTTCACGGTCAGGGCGCTGCGCGCCTGAAGGCGGGCGTGCAGTACGTCATCATCAATCTGGTGGGCTCCACCCTGTTTCTGGTCGCCATCGGCATCCTCTACGGCGTCACCGGCACGCTCAACATGGCCGACATGGCCGGGCGCATCGCCGAGGCTCCTGCGGGCGATCAGGCCCTGATCAAGACGGGTGGCCTGCTGCTGATCAGCGTGTTCGCGCTCAAGGCCGCCCTGGTGCCCATGCATTTCTGGCTGCCGCGCACCTATGCCATGACCTCTGCGGCCATGGCGGCCCTGTTCGGCATCATGACCAAGGTGGGCACCTATTCGATCATCCGCACCACCACCCTCATGTTCGGCTCGGACGCGCAGGCCAGCGCCTGGGCACCGGCCGAATGGATGCTGCCGGCCAGCCTGGTCACGATCATTCTCGGCTATGTCGGCGTCATGGGCGCGAAGGGCCTGCGCGATCTGGTGGCTTTTGCGGTGCTGGGCTCCATGGGCACCCTGCTGGCGGCAGTGGCGGTGTTCCAGCCCGATGCCATGGGCGCGGCGATCTATTACGTCATTCACTCGACCCTCGCGGGCGCGGCCCTGTTCCTGATCGCGGACCTGATCGCCAGCCGCCGGGGCGATCACGGCGATGCGCTCAGCCCCGGTCCGCGCTTTGCCGATGTCGAGAAGCTCTCGGCCCTGTTCTTTCTGGGTGCCATCGCCATGGTCGGCCTGCCGCCCCTGTCGGGCTTCATCGGCAAGCTGCTGATCCTTGATGGCGTGCGCGATGCCATGGGCGGCTATGTCATCTGGGCCGTGATCCTGATCACCTCGGTGCTCGGCCTGCTGGGCTTTGCGCGCGCGGGCAGCGGCATCTTCTGGAAGAGCGCGGCCGTGGATGGCTTCAGCAACGCAAGGGCCCAGCCCGGAGGCACCCTGGCCATCGCCGTGGCGGCCAGCTTCATCGCTTTTCTGGCGCTCAGCGTTGTGCTGGCCGGTCCGCTGGTTGACTATGCCAACGCCACGGCCACCCAGCTGTTTGCCCCCCAGGCCTATATCGAGGCCGTGCTGCCCTTCGGCGTCTCGCCCGAGGAGGCCGCGCGATGAGCCTGATGAAGCGCCTTCTTCCCCATCCGGCCCTCAGCGTCACCCTGATCGTGGTGTGGATGCTGCTGCTCAACTCCCTGAGTGTGGGCGGTCTGGTGCTGGCGGTGATCCTGGCGGTGCTCGTGCCCCTGTTCACCAGCCGCTTCTGGCCCGATCGCCCGAAGATCCGCTTCGGCTGGCCGCTGATCGACTATGTGCTGGTGGTGCTGTGGGACATTCTGGTCGCCAACTTCCAGGTGGCCTGGATCATCCTGTTCCGCCGCAACCGCGACCTGCGCTCGCGCTGGCTGGTCATTCCGCTGGAGCTGACCGCGCCCGAGGCCATCACCGCGCTTGCCGCCACCATCAGCCTGACGCCCGGCACCGTGTCGTCGGATGTCTCGGCCTGCGGGCGCTACCTGCTGGTCCACGGCATTGACGTTCCCGATGCCGAGGCCGACATCGCGCGCATCAAGTCCCGCTATGAGGCCCGCCTGCTGAAGGTGTTCGCATGACCGGTCCCGTGCTCGCCCTTGCCATCGTCTTCGCCGTCGGCTGCGTCGGGCTGGCCATCGTCCTGAACGTGTTCCGCCTGCTGCGCGGGCCGACCGGGGGCGACCGCATCCTCGCGCTCGACACCATGACCATCAACATCATCGCCCTGATCGTGCTGTTCGGCCTGATGGAGTCGACCGCCGCCTATTTCGAGGCCGCCCTGCTGCTGGCCATGGTGGGCTTTCTGGGCACGGTCGCCTACTGCAAGTTCCTGCTGCGCGGAGACATCATCGAATGAGCACCGCACACATCTTCGCCGAATGGGTCATTGCGCTGTTCCTCGTGATCGGGGGGCTGTTCGCGCTGGTGGGCTCCTATGGTCTGGCCAAGCTGCCTTCGCTCATGACCCGCCTGCACGCTCCGACCAAGGCGACGACGCTGGGCATCGGCGCGTGCCTGATCGCCTCCATGATCTATTTCCCGGTGTTCGGTGGCACCTATTCGGCGCACGAGCTGCTGATTACCCTGTTCCTGTTCATGACCGCGCCGGTCACCGCCAACATGATCGCCAAGGCGCACCTGCACCGTCAGGGCCACGGCGTGGACCCCAACCCGGCTGACGACATCCGCGAGGGTCTGCTCTCGCCGGGCGGTGAGCGCGACTGGGCCACCTTCGACACGCACGGCAGCGACCAGACCGGCACCAAGGCGCGCTGATCGGGCCCGCGCTGATCGGGCGCGCAAGGGTTGCACACCCCGCCGATCCCCCTAAAGTCTCGCCTCCTGCCGACGGCCTTTTGAGGGGGATCACACCATGCGTGCCAAGTTTCTGTCCGGCCTGATCGCCGCCTCGCTGGTGCTGACGCCCGCCCTCGCGAGCCGGGCGCAGGACGCGCGCACCATCGCCACCGCAGAGCGCCTGCGCGACACGGCCATGGAAGGCACCCGCGCCTATGCTATCGTCGAGGAGCTGACCACGCGCTTCGGCCCCCGGCCTGCGGGCACCCCCGCCGAACACCTGTCGGCCGAGTGGGGCGCAGACCTCATGCGCTCGCTGGGCTTCCAGAACGTGCGTATCGAGCGCTTCCCGCTGGCGGTCTGGCATCGCGGGGCAGAGCGCGTCGAGATCGTCTCGCCCCTGCCCCAGCCGCTGGTCGCCACGGCGCTGGGCGGTGCGGTCGCCACGCCGCCGGAAGGGATCGAGGCCGAGGCCGTGCTGTTCGAGACCTGGCAGGATCTTCTCGATGCGCCCATGGGCTCGCTGGAAGGGCGCATCGCCGTGGTGCTTCAGGACACGATCAGGGCGCAGGACGGGCGCGGCTATGGCTCCACCTCGGTCATGCGTTTTGACGGGCCGCGCGTGGCCGCAGAGCGCGGTGCGGTCGGCTATGTGCTGCGCTCGCTGGGCACCCACGATCACCGCTTCGCCCACACCGGCGCGACCCGCTATCTGGACGATCCGATCCCTGCCTTTGCCATCAGCCCGCCCGATGCGGACCAGCTGCGCCGCCTTGCGCGCCTCGACGGGGGCACGCCGATCCGCCTGCGCCTGTTCTCGAGCGCCTGGGTCGAGGAGGGTTCGCACTCCCAGAACGTCATCGGCGAGATTCGCGGGCGCGAGCGGCCCGAGGAGGTCATCGTCATCGGCGGGCATCTGGACAGCTGGGACATGGGCACCGGCGCGCTGGACGATGGTGCGGGACTGGCCATCACCACGGCGGCGCTGGAGCTGATCGCGCGCCTGCCCCAGCGTCCGCGCCGCACCATCCGCCTGGTCTGGTGGGGTGCCGAAGAAGTCAGCCAGCCGCCGCCCGCGCAAGGACTCGCCGGTGCGCGCTTCTATGCCGAAACCTATGCTGCCGAGGCGGGCAATCACGTCACCATCAGCGAAAGCGATTTCGGTGCGCGGCGCATCTATGCCCTGTCGCTGCCCGAAGGCATGGGCGGCACGGCCTTCCAGCGCGCCGCCATGCGGGTTCTGACGCCCATCGGCATCGTCTGGAATCCTGCGCCTGCGCGCAGCGGCGGACCGGACACCGGCCCCACGGTGGCGCTGGGCGTGCCGCCCTTCTCGCTCGCACAGGATGGCAGCGACTATTTCAACTATCACCACACCGCCGACGACGTGCTGGACCGTATCGAGCGTGACGAACTGGACCAGAACGTCGCGGCCTGGGCGGCGCTGCTGTGGCTGATCGCGGACTCCGATGTGGACTTCCGCAACCCCGTTCTGATCGACTAGGCGCGCTTAAGCGCCCCATTAAGGATTCCCGTTCACTCTGTCGGCGAAAGCCTGTCGGAGTGAACCGCCCCATGCCCATGCCCCTGGAAACGCTGCGCGCCCATCTTGAGGAGGCGTTTCCCGATGCCGAGATCGTCATCCAGGATCTGGCGGGCGACGGCGACCACTATCGCGCGCGCATCGTCTCGGCGGCCTTTGCGGGCCAGAGCCGCGTGCGGCGCCATCAGAGCGTCTATGCCGCACTCAAGGGCAAGATGGGTGGCGAGCTGCACGCCCTGGCCCTGGAAACCCTGACGCCCGAGGAGGCCTGATCATGCGTTATCGTCCCTTCGGGCGCTCGGGCAGCGCGGTCTCGGCCATCACCCTTCGCCTCGGCGATGACGTGCTCGCGCGCGGTCCGGGCGGCGTACGCGCGCTGGTCTATGCGGCGCTGGAGGCGGGCATCAACAGCTTTCATCTCAATACCGCCGACCCCGTGCTGGGCCAGCTTGCAGGCGAAGCCTTTGCCTCAGTGGACCGCGATCTTCTGATGATCACCCTGTCGCTGGGCCAGAGCCGCGACCGCAAGGGGGCGGCGCGCGACTTCTCGCCCGAGGGGCTGACCGGTGCCATCGACCAGTGGCTGAACGTCTCGCGCATGGGTCACGTCGATCTGGCCCTGCTCGACGAGCCCGCCGAGGAAGAACTGCCCCAGAGCGCGCTCTCGGCCCTCAAGGCCCAGCGCCAGAGCGGGCGGATCAAGATGCTCGGCGTCGCGGGCGAGAGCGAGGTGATGGACGCCTATGTCAGCACCAATGCGTTCGACGTGCTGGCCACGCCCTTCAACGTCAATGTGCCATGGCCCGTGCGCCACCGCATGCGCGCGGCCATGGAGCGGGACATGGCCGTCATGGCCTATGGCTACTACCCCAAGGAGCTGTCCACGCCCGCCAAGGCCATCAGCTTTCACCAGCAGAAGCGCGGCCTGTTCGGTTTCGGCGGTTCGGGCAAGGCGAGCGATGCGCCGCTGGCCGGGGCGGGAACCTATGCCTTCCTGCACGAGACCCACGGGTGGAGCGCCGAGGAAATCTGCCTGACCTTCACCCTGACCGATCCGCAGATCGCCACGGTGATGGTGGACGCGGTCGCCATCGACCGGCTGGAGCGTCTGGCGGCCACGGTCGAGCGCGACCTGCCCCCCGGCCTGTCGGCCCAGATAGAGATGGCGCGCGTGCGCGGCGCGGCGTGAGCGCAGGCGCCAACTTGGCCGTGCTCCCTTGACCGACGGGGTCTGCACCCCTAGCTGAAGGCCAGTTTTTCCGCCCCGCCCCGCATGGCGCGGCACCTGCTGGAGGGCCTTTGCCCGTGTCTGACACCGCCGTTCACGACTTCATCGCCAGGACCGTTGCCGAGCATCCCGTGGTGCTGTTCATGAAGGGCACGCCCGATGCGCCGCGCTGTGGCTTCTCGTCGCTGGTGGTGCAGATACTCGATCACGTCAGCGCGCCCTTCGTGGGCGTGGACGTGCTCCAGAGCGAAGAGCTGCGCGAGGGCATCAAGGCATACACCGACTGGCCGACCATTCCCCAGCTCTACGTCAAGGGCGAGTTCGTCGGCGGCTCCGACATCGTGCGCGAGATGTTCCAGGCGGGCGAGCTTCAGACGCTGCTGAGCGACGCCGGCGTGCTCGACCAGGCCGAGGCCTGATGGCACGCGCCGCGCTGGAGCCGCGCGCGGACCGCGAAGTCTTCACCCTGCCCCTCGCGGTGAAGGCCGAACACATCGATGCCAATGGCCATGTCAACAACGTGGTCTATGTAGGCTGGCTTCAGGACGCGGGCACGGCGCACTGGAACCATCTGTTCGACGCGGCCACCCGCGCACGCTGGTCGTGGGTGGCCCTTCGCCACGAGATCGACTACCTGCGCCCCCTGCCGCCCGGATCGCGACCGGTCGCGCGCACCTGGGTCGGCGATCCCCAGGGACCGCGCTTTGCCCGCTTCGTTCGCATCGAGGATGAACAGGGCCGCCTGTGCGCCCAGGGCGTGTCCGAGTGGTGCCTCGTCGATGCCGCAAGCATGCGCCCGCACCGCATCCCGCCCGAGCTGCTCTCCCCCTTCGTCAAGGCGGGCTGATGCGAAAAAGGCCCCGGATCGCTCCGGGGCCTTTCTGCATTTCAGCGGCTGTGCCTGCCTGATTACGAGGCGTAGTACTCGACGACCAGGTTCGGCTCCATCTTGACCGCATAGGGCACTTCGGCCAGCTCGGGCGCGCGCACGAAGCGCACCGAGAAGCCGCGGTCGCCCTGCTCCAGATAGTCCGGGATGTCGCGCTCGGACGACTGCAGGGCTTCCAGCACCAGCGCCATGTTGCGCGACTTTTCCTTGACGGTGATCACGTCGTCCGCCTTGCAGCGGTAGGAGGCGATGTTCACCTTCTTGCCGTTCACCAGCACATGGCCGTGGTTGACGAACTGGCGCGCGGCCCAGACGGTCGGCACGAACTTGGCGCGATAGACGATGGCATCGAGGCGCGATTCCAGCAGCGAGATCAGGTTTTCGGAGGTGTTGCCCTTGCGGCGCGACGCCTCGTCGTAGGTGCGACGGAACTGCTTCTCGGTGATGTTGCCGTAATAGCCCTTGAGCTTCTGCTTGGCCTTCAGCTGCAGGCCGAAGTCAGAGGTCTTGGACTTGCGGCGCTGGCCGTGCTGGCCGGGGCCGTAGGACCGCTTGTTGACGGGGGACTTGGCGCGACCCCACAGGTTTTCACCCATGGCGCGGTCGAGCTTGTACTTGGCGCTATGGCGCTTGGACATGGCATACGCTCTTCATCGTGATGCGGCCCGGCTGCCCCACCATTGGGGCGGCGATTGCAACGGCGGTCCACGCATCGTCCGTCATGGTCTTTCGCGACCCGGACCTTGCGGCGCGGGCGGGAAAGGCGCGCTTATGACGGCGGCACCCTTCCCTGTCAAGGCTTTCAGCGCGCGGCCGGACCTGCTCAGCCCCTGGCGGCGTCGAACAGGGCGTTGACCTTGTTCCAGTTCACCACCGACCAGAATGCCTTGAGATAGTCGGCGCGGCGGTTCTGATACTTCAGATAATAGGCGTGCTCCCACACATCGGCGCCCAGAATGACCTCGCCGCGCTCGTCGGCCACGTCCATCAGCGGATTGTCCTGATTGGGCGTGGAGGTCACCTTGAGCTTGCCGTCCTTCCAGATCAGCCACGCCCAGCCTGAGCCGAACTGGCCAGCACCCGCCTCGTTGAAGGCTTCCTTGAAGGCGTCCATGCCGCCGAGATCCCTGTCGATCTGTGCGGCCAGCGCCTCCGAGGGCTCGCCGCCCTCGCCCTCTGGCGCCAGCAGTTCCCAGAACAGGCTGTGGTTCCAGTGGCCGCCGCCGTTGTTGCGGATCGCCTTAGGCAGCTTGGAGACATGGGCCAGCAGGTCTTCGAGCGCGCGGTCCTTCAGGCTGTCATCCTTGTCCACCGCCTCGTTGAGCTTGTCGACATAGGTCTTGTGGTGCTTGCCATGGTGGAACTCCATGGTCGCCTTGTCGATGGCGGGCTCCAGCGCATCGTGGGCATAGGGCAGGTCGGGCAGGGTGAATGCCATGGGGAAATCTCCTTCAACGCAATGGCTCGAACGCTCTCAACGTCCGATGTAGGTGCGCCGATGCATGGCGAAAGCCCGTAAGGCCAAAGTTTCTGTGCTCAGTCCTGCGGACCGGCACCCCCGGCACGATCGCGCTCGGCCAGCTTGGCCAGCACGCGCCCCCGGCCCTTGGCCAGCGCGTGGATCACACCGCGGAAGGTGGCGACCTCCTGAGAAGTCAGGCGCGCCTTGGCCAGCATGGCGCGCAGGTTCAGGACCATGTTGGGCGTCTTTTCGGGCGGCCAGAAGAAGCCGCCAGCGTGCAGCTCGCGCTCGAGGTGCTCGAACAGGCCCAGCATCTCGCCGCCGCTGGCAGCGGGCTCGTCGCTGGCAAAGGCTGCCGCGGGTGCCTCGTGGCGGCTGACGCGCCACTCATAGGCGCTGATGGCCACCGCCTGTGCCAGATTGAGCGACCAGTGGCGCGGGTCCACGGGGATGGTGATGATGCCCTGGCAAAGGGCGATGTCGGCGGTCTCGAGCCCTGCGCGCTCGGCTCCGAACAGCAGCCCCGCCCGCTCGCCCCTGGCTTCTGCCTCGCGCATCATGCTGACGGCCTCGCGCGGGGTGTGCACGGGCGTTCTCAGCTCGCGCGGGCGCGCCGTGGTGGCATAGACAGCGTTCAGGTCGTGGATGGCATCGGCCACGGTGTCGAACACCTGCACGCCCTCCAGCACCCAGTCCGCCCCCGATGCGGTCGCCCAGGCGCGGTCCTGCGGCCAGCCGTCGCGCGGCGCGACCAGACGCAGGTGCTCAAGGCCGAAGTTGGCCATCACCCGCGCCACCGCCCCGATGTTGTCTGCCAGCTGGGGGCGGTCGAGGATGACTACGGGCATCAGGCTGTCAGCGCCCTTGCTCACAGGTCGAACACCAGCCTGGCGCGAACGCCGCGGTGCTCGGGATCGATCTCGACAGCGGACTTCAGGCCCGAGGCCATGGCCGAGATGATGCGCCCGCCAAGGCCCGTGCCCTTGGGCTTGCCATCGCCCATGCCCGGCCCGTCGTCCTCGACGGTGAGGATCGCGCGGGTGCCTTCCTCGGTGCGCAGGGTAACGCGGATCTCGCCGCTTTCACCGGGCGGATAGGCATATTTGAAAGCATTGGTGACCAGCTCGGTCACGATCACGCCGATGGACACGGCCTGATCGGTCTTGACGCGGGCGGCATCGGCATCGAGGCGCAAGGTGGGCGCGTTGTCGCCAGAGCCCAGGGAGTTGCCCAGCTCATCGACCAGGCCCGACAGATATTCGTCGAGGCGCACATGGTCCATCTCGACCGAGGTGTAGAGCCTGCGGTGCACGTGGGCGACGGCCTCGATGCGCGACTGGGCGTCCTTCAGGGCAAGGCGCGCGCTCTCGTCGGTCAGCTGGCGCACCTGAAGGGCGATGAAGCTGGAGACGAGCTGCAGCGAGTTGCCGACCCGGTGATTGACCTCTCGCAGCAGGGCCTCGGCCCGGTCGCGGGCCTCGCGCATGGCCTCGATGGCCTCCTCGCGCTCTCTCGCCATGCGACGGCGCGAGACCGCGTCCTCGACCGCCGAGCGCAGCAGGGCGATGAAGTCCTCGGACACGTCCTTGATCACATAGTCCGCCGCCCCGGCCCGCAGCGCCGAAACCGCCACGCGCCCGTCCTGGGTGCCCGTCACATAGACCACCGGCGGATGGCCCTCGCGCGCCACGATGTCGGGCAGAACCTCGAGACCGTCGCGGCCAGGCATATAGTGATCGAGCGCCACGCAGTCGAACTTGCTCTCGGCGAGCAGGCGCAGACCCTCGTCGCCATCGGCAGCCACCGTCACCCGGTGGCCGTGGCGCTTGAAATCCTTCTCCACCAGACGCGCCAGTGCGCGGTCATCATCGATGTAGAGGATCGAGAAGGCCTCGCCTTGCCCGCTCATTCGATATCCGGGGCCTGCATGACCGAGAGGAACAGCCCCAGCTGGCGGATGGCCGAGGCAAAGGCCTCATAGTCCACCGGCTTGGTGATATAGACGTTGCAGCCCAGATCGTAGCAGCGCTGGATCTCGACCTTGTCGTCGGTGGTGGTCAGCACGACCACGGGCGCACGCTTCAGCTTCTCGTCGGCCTTGAGGCGGGCGAGGATCTCGGTGCCCTGCATATCCGGCAGGTTGAGATCGAGCAGCACCAGCATAGGCCCGTTGGCGCGCACCTCCTCCGAGAACAGGTGCTCGATCGCCGAGGTGCCATCGTCGAAATGGCGGATCTCGTTGCCGATATTGGCGCGGCGGATGTTCTTCTCGATCAGCTTGGCATGGCCGTGATCGTCCTCGACCATGACGATGGTCACCGGTTCAGTCATTCGCCCTCTCCCTGCTCAATGACGAGGCGTTTGGGGAAAACCAGATAGAAAGTCGAGCCTTTTCCCAGTTCGGACTCGACCCTGATGTCACCGCCGAGACGACGCACGGCGTTACGCACGAAAGCAAGCCCGAGGCCCTCGCCTTGGCGATCCTGGCGGCCCGAGCGACGGAAAAGCTCAAAGATGCGCTCGTGATCCTTGGGGTCAATGCCCCTGCCGTTGTCGCGTATGCGGTATTCGACCATCCCGCCCGACGTGGTGCGCCCGTCGATGTGGATCAGGCCCTCGCGGCTGTGGTCGAGGTATTTCACAGCATTGTCGATCAGATTGCCGAAGATCTGCTCCAGCGACAGCCGGTCGCTTTCGATGTCGGGCAGGCTGGCCACAACGATCTCGGCGTTGGCGGCTTCGGTCTGGTGGTTCACGCTGTCGGCGATGTTGCGGACCATGTCGGTCATGGAAACGGGCTCGCTGACCAGCCTGCGCCGTCCCTCCCGCGACAGCTTGAGGATGGCGTTGATCAGGCGGTCCATCTTGGCGGTCGAGGCCCGCACAAAGCCGATGGCCTCGGGCACATCCTCGCGCACCGCCTGCACGGCCTCCTCGTCCAGCAGCTCGGGCGCACTCGCCTCGATCTGCTCGATCTGGCGCGTGAGTGCCTTGCCCGCCTCTTCCAGCTCGGAGGTATAGCCCATCACATTGACCAGCGGCGCACGCAGGTCATGACTGACGATATAGGCAAAGCGCTGGATTTCATCGTTAGCCCTGCGCAGCGAGGTGGTGCGCTCGGCGACCTTGCTTTCGAGCAGTTCGTTGGCCTGCGCCATCATATCCCGCGCCCGCGCCAGCTCTGCCAGATAGCGCCGGATCAGCATCAGACTGATGATTGCCAGCACGATGATGAACACGCCGCCGACCGTGTTGACCGCCAGCGTGATGCGGCCCGAACGCTCGGAAGCCTCGGTCAGGTCTTCGACACGCGCCTGCTCGAAGGCATCGATTTCCTCCATCTTGGCGCGCATCGCGTCCATCAGCACCTTGCCCTGGCCGGTGCGAAGCAGAGCCACCGCCTCCGGCAGGCGGCCAGCGCGCGCCAGATCGATGCCCGTCGACATGCGCGCAAGACGCTCGCCGGCCAGAGCACGCAGCTCCTGCACGCGCGCATTCTGGTCAGGATAGGGCACGGTAATGCGGTCCAGATCGGCCAGTGCGCCCGGCAGCGCCTCCATGGCTCGGTCGTGGACGATCAGATACTGGCTCTCCTGGGTCAGCAGAAAGCCGCGATGCCCCGTCTCGGCGTCGACGAACAGCGTCATGATCTGCTCGGAGATCACGCGCGATGACATGGCGTTGACCGTCTGTCGGCTGTAGTCGGCCGTCTGGCGGATCATGGCGAAGGTGACGATGTTGATGACCAGCAGGCACAGCAGCGCCAGCGTCATCAGACCGGCCAGATTGCGCGCGAGCGAGGGCGTGCGGACGAACCCGAGGCCCGTCTGCATCATGTCATTCAGGCGGCGGGGCGCGGGGGTCACGACCATCGGGCGTGATGCTTTACCGCCTCGCTTGCGTTTGTCCAGAAAATAGCCGCTCGGATATCAACGGTTGACGATCAGACAGTGCCGACGGTCTTTAGGCGTGCGCGCGGATGGATCTCGTTCTGGCTCATCACCACGGTCTGACCGCGGAAGCGTTCGATGATCGAGCGCACATAGGGACGGGTCTGCGGACCGGTCAGAAGGATCGCCGCCTCGCCCGCCATGGCCGTGCGCTCGAACACATCGCGCACATTGCGGATGAACTCCTGCAGCTTGCTGGGTGCCATGGCGAGCTGGCGCTCCTCACCCTGCCCGATCAGGGCATCGGCGAAGGCCGCCTCCCACTCGGGCGACAGGGTGACGATGGGCAGGGCACCGTCCTCGCCGCGGTGCTGCCAGCACAGCTGACGGGCCAGGCGCGAGCGCACGTGCTCGACCAGCTGGGTCACGCTGGCGGTGTGAGGCCCGGCCTCGGCCAGCCCTTCGAGAATGGCGCCCAGATCGCGGATCGAAACCCGCTCGCGCAGCAGGGCCTGGAGCACGCGCTGCAAGGTCGTGACCGTGACGACCTGGGGGATCAGCTCCTCGACCAGCTTCTTCTGCTCGCCGTCCAGTTCCTTCAGCAGCTTCTGCACCTCGGCATAGGACAGAAGATCCGCCATGTTTTCCTTCAGGATCTCGGTCAGGTGCGTGGTCAGCACCGTGGAGGGGTCCACCAGGGTATAGCCTCGGAAAGTCGCCTCCTCGCGCAAGGACTCGTCGATCCAGGTCGCGGGCAGGCCAAAGGCGGGCTCGCGCATGTGCTCGCCGGGCAGCTCGACCTGACGGCCCTGCGGGTCCATGGCCATGAGCGAGCCGAGCCGCACCTCGCCTGCACCCGCCTCCATCTCCTTGATGCGGATGGCATAGCCCTGGGTGGGCAGGCGCATGTTGTCGAGAATGCGCACGCTGGGCATGACGAAGCCGTACTCCTGGGCCAGCGAGCGGCGCAGGGCGCGGATCTGGTCGGTCAGCCTGCGCCCCTCCAGATCGTTGATCAGTGCCAGCAGCGAATAGCCCAGCTCGATCTTGACCTCGTCTATGGTCAGGGCTGTGGAGATCGGCTCCTCCTCCGGCTCGACCGGGCGCGTCTCCTCGATTACGGGGGCCTCCACCTTGGGCTTCTGCCCGCGCCGCCATGCCAGCACGCCCGTGCCCACCGCGATGGCCGCGAACGGCAGCAGCGGCATGCCGGGAATGAGGCCGATCAGGCCCGACGCAGCCGAGACCATGCCAAGGCTGACCGGATTGGTGGCAAGCTGGGCCACCAGCGCCTTGTCCGCCGATCCCTCGACACCGGCCTTCGAGACCAGAAAGCCTGCCGCGATCGAGATGATCAGGGCCGGGATCTGGGTTACCAGACCATCGCCGATGGTCAGCACCACATAGGCGTCGGCGGCTTGGGACAGCGACAGCGAGTGCTGGGCCATGCCGATGATCATGCCGCCGATCACATTGATGGCCGTGATGATCAGGCCCGCGACCGCGTCGCCGCGCACGAACTTCGAGGCACCGTCCATGGCCCCGAAGAAGGTCGATTCCTGCTCCAGCTCCTTGCGGCGGCGGCGCGCCTCGTTCTCGTCGATCAGCCCCGCCGACAGGTCGGCGTCGATGGCCATCTGCTTGCCGGGCATGGAATCGAGGCTGAAGCGCGCACTGACCTCGGCGATGCGCGTCGAGCCCTTGGTGATGACGACGAAGTTCACCACCAGCAGGATGATGAAAACCACCATGCCGATGACGAAGCTGCCGCTCATCATCAGGTCGCCGAACGCCTGGATCACCTGACCGGCGCTGTCGCTGCCCTCGTGGCCGCTGGACAGGATCAGGCGCGTCGAAGCGAGGTTCAGCCCCAGCCGATAGAGCGTCGCCACCAGCAGGACCGTGGGAAAGATCGCAAAGTCCAGCGGCTTCCTGATCAGCAGCGAGGTCATCAGCACCAGCACCGAGCTGGTGATGGAAATGGCCAGCAGCAGGTCGAGCACGACCTTGTTCATCGGCACGATCAGAAGCACGACGATCAGGATTACCCCGAGCGCCAGAGCCACTTCACCACGCGCGAACCAGCGCCACATCTCGCGCGGCGCAGGCACGGCCGACAGACGTGAGGATGCCCCCTCGGCCATGACTGTTTCAGGCCGCTCCGCTCATGCCCGGGGCAGGACCGCTCATCGGGGCGACACCCGACTGGGGTGCAGGGATCGGCGTGCCCTCGTCGGCATATTCGTTCAGCTTGTTGCGCAGGGTGCGGATCGAGATGCCGAGGATGCTGGCCGCATGGGTGCGATTGCCGAGGCAGTGGCTCAGGGTATCGAGGATCAGCGTCTTTTCCATCTGGGCCACGGTCTGGCCGACATGGGCACGGGCGACGGCATCAGCACTGGCTGCGGCGCGGGCCGCAAGGCCGGTATCGCCCATACCGCTGCTCACAGCGCCGCCAAGACCCAGAGGCTGACCATCGGGCATGCGGATGGCGTCCTCGCTGATCTCGGTGCCGGTGGCCAGCAGCACGGCGCGGTGCATGGCGTTCTCCAGCTCGCGCACATTGCCCCTCCACGGATGGCTCAGCACGCCCCGGCGCGCGGCCTCTGACAGCGGGCGGGCGGGCACACCGTTGGCAGCGGCGTATTTCTTGATGAAGTGCTCGGCCAGGGCCACGATGTCGCCGGGGCGCTCGCGCAGGGGTGGCAGGCGCAGGTTCACGACATTGAGGCGATAGAGCAGGTCTTCGCGGAACGTGCCCTCGCTGACCGCCCGGGCCAGATCGCGGTTCGAGGTGGCGATGATGCGGATGTCGACCTTGACCGGCCTGGTCCCGCCCACACGGTCGATGACGCGCTCCTGGATTGCGCGCAGCAGCTTGGCCTGAAGGCGCACGTCCATCTCGCTGATCTCGTCGAGCAGCAGCGTGCCGCCGTCCGCTTCCTCGAACTTGCCGATCCGCCGGGCCAGGGCACCGGTGAAGGCGCCCTTCTCGTGGCCGAACAGCTCGGATTCCAGCAGATTGTCGGGGATGGCGGCGCAGTTGACCGAGATGAACGGGCGATCCTTGCGGCGCGACTGGCCGTGCAGATAGCGCGCCATCACTTCCTTGCCCACGCCGCTCTCGCCGGTGATCAGGATCGAGGCTTCCGAGCGCGCCACCTGGTCGGCCAGCTGCACAACGGCCTTCATGGACGGGTCCGCCGAGATCATCGGGCGCTCGTCATCGGCCACGGCGGCCAGCACGGCGGCGATCAGATCGGCCTCGGGCGGCAGGGGGATGAACTCCTTGGCACCTGCGCGGATGGCACCGGCGGCGCGGTCGGGGTCCGCACCGATGCCGCACGCCACAACGGGCACATGGATGCGCTCGGCCTCGTTGGCGGCAATCAGCGAGCGGATGTCCAGATCATAGTCGACCATCAGCAGGTCCGCGCCCTGCCCGCGCCTCAGCGTCTCGGTGGCCTGGTCGCAGCGTTCCACATGGCCGACCTTCGCGCCGTGGGCCATGGCCATCTTGACCGCCGCCGCCAGCTGTCCGCTCAGTTTTCCGACTACCAGAAGGCGCATGGCCATCTCCTTGTTGTACGCATCACGCCGCCGGTCAGGCGCCGTTGTCCTCGGTCTTGATGATCTCGGTCATGGTCACGCCCAGGCGCTCGTCCACGACCACCACCTCGCCGCGCGCGACCAGACGGTTGTTGACGAAGATGTCGATGGCCTCGCCCACCTTGCGGTCCAGCTCCAGCACGCTGCCTTGGCCCAGCTTCAGAAGCTGCGAGACCGAGATGTGCGCCTTGCCCAGCACCGCCGAGATGTTCACCGGCACGTCGAACACGGGCGCGAGGTCCGTGGCGGACTTGTCCTCGACCTCGTCGAGGGGTGCCAGAGCGGTGGAGGGGGCGAACTCCTCCAGCGGCAGGTCGGATCGTGCGTCGGTGTCGGTGGCCATCACGGGGCTCCGTCGTGGGAGAGATTGAGAGACTCGGCGTGGGCTGCCTCGGCGGCGAGCTGGCTGGTCACGGCATCGCGGATGCGCGCGGCGACCGAGGCGGGATCAAAGCTGGCGCGCCCCTCGGGCCACTCGATGACGAAGGCGGCGGGCGCAGCGCCGGGCAGATCGCGGAACACGATCTGGGCACCCAGTCCGGCTGCGGCGCAGGCGGCCTCGACCTCGGCGCGGCCCTGATCGTCGAGGCTGCCGGAGCGGATCACCAGACGCGCAGAGTCCAGAATCTCGGTGCTCAGGCTCTCCAGAGCGCTCACGATGGCCCCTTGCGGCGCGCGTGCCAGTGCCTCGCCCGCGATTACGCCTGCACAGACCTGAGCCAGATCGGCGGCCTGGGCGCGGTGCTCTGCGGCCACGCGCGCCAGCTCGGGCAGGGCACGTGCGGCGCTGTCGGCGATGGTGGCCAGAGCGTGGGCGCGCATGGCCTCGGCCTCGCGCAGGGCCTGCTCGCGCGCCTCCAGCCGTGCCGAAGCCAGCATGGCCTCGACTTCGGTGGCACCATAGCTGCGGCGTACCGGCGCGCGCGCGGCCACCACGCGGCCCTCGCCGTCGAAGATGGTGTCAAAGTCGTATCGGCGCAGCTCGCTCATCAGTAGATCAGCTCGTCCTCTCCGCCCTGGCCGGCCAGCATGATCTCACCCTTGGCGGCCAGATCCTTGGCCACCTGCACCATGGTCATCTGGGCGGTATCGACATCCTTCAGGCGCACGGGGCCCATGGCCTCCATGTCCTCGCGCATGATCTTGGCGGCGCGCTCGCTCATGTTCGAGAAGAACAGCTCGCGCAGGGCATCGGACGCGCCCTTCATGGCCAGGGCCAGCTGATCCTTCTCGACCGCGCGCAGCAGGGTCTGGATACCGCCGGGGTCCAGCTTGGCCAGATCCTCGAACACGAACATCAGGGCGCGGATGCGCTCGGCCGCCTCGCGGTTGCGCTCCTCGAGGGCCGCAATGAAGCGCGCCTCGGTCTGACGGTCGAAGCTGTTGAAGATTTCCGCCATCGCCTCGTGGCTGTCACGCTTGGAGGTTCGCGCCAGATTCGACATGAACTCCGCGCGCAGGGTCTGCTCGATCTTGTCGAGGATTTCGCGCTGCACCGGCTCCATGCGCAGCATCCGCTGGACGACTTCCAGCGCGAAGTCCTCGGGCAGGGCCGTCAGCACCCGCGAGGCGTGCTCGGGCTTAACCTTGGACAGCACCACCGCGACGGTCTGGGGGTATTCGTTCTTGAGATAGTTGGCGAGCACGGCCTCGTTCACATTGCCGAGCTTGTCCCACATGGTGCGCCCGGCGGGGCCACGGATCTCGTCCATGAGGGACTCGACCTTGTCGGCGGGCATGAATGAGGCCAGCAGCCGCTGGGTCTGCTCATAACTGCCCATCACCCCGCCCGAGCCGCTCATGCCCGAGACAAACTCGATCATCAGGTCTTCGACGACGCTGGCCTGGACCGTGCCGAGGCTGGCCATGGCCTGGGAGATTTCGCGCACCTCCTCGTCGTCGAGCATCTGCCACAGCTTTGTGTGATCCTCGCCCAGTGCCAGCAGGATCACGGCGGCCTTTTCCGGGCCCGTCAGGCGCCGGATGTCGTCGACCGCACCCTTCTTTACGACCAGACGCGCCGCCATCAGCCTTCATGCACCCAGTTGCGGAGAATCGCGGCGGATTCATCCGGGTTGGCCTGAACGAAGTCGGCGACCTTGCGCACCGATGAGGCCTTCACCTGACCTTCGATGCGAGCGATGTCGATGCGCTGCTCCATCTCGGAGGGCGCAGGCAGGGCGGCCTGACCGGCTGAGCCTGCGGGCAGCAGGGCCGCGGCGCTCCCGCCATCGGCCACCGCCACGGCGCCTCCGCCGGGTAGCTGGGCCACCGCCACCGCACCGCCCGTGGTATTCGCGGCCTTCAGCATGGGACGCAGGACAAAGAAGATCAGCAGCAGCGCCGTGATCGCCAGCACCGCGATCTCGATGATACGCATGATGTCGTTCTTGGTCAGGTCGAGCAGACCGCCGCCCGCCTCGGTGCCCTCGAAGCTGGCGGTGTCGCGGCTGAAGCGCACATTGATGACGCTGAGCTGATCGCCGCGCTGCTCGTTGTAGCCCATGGCCGAGCGCACCAGCTGCTCGATGCGCTGCATGTCCTCGTCGGGGCGCGGAGCGTAGCTCGCCTCGCCGCCCCCTGCTGCGGGCGTGGTGATGCCATCGACGGCCACGGCCACCGACAGGCGCCGCACCTCGCCGGGCTCGCGCACCGTTGTGGTGGTGGTGTTGGAAATCTCGTAGTTGGTGGTCTCGCCCGTGGTGCCGCTGCGCGAGCCGAACGCCGTCTGGCCGCCCTGATCGCCGCCGGGAATGTTGTTCAGCGCCGTGACGCCGCCGTCAGGACGCGCCTCGGAATCCTCGCTGGTGGCCTCGGAGGCCTGGGTCGAGCGTACCACCTGACCGTCCGGGTCGAACACCTGCTGCTGCACGGTCTGGCGCGACAGGTCGATGTCGGCGGTGACCTCGACGCGCGCGGCACCCGGCCCGACGACGCCCTCGACAAGCTGGCGGATGCGCTCGGTCATGCGCGCCTCGACCTCGGCGCGGCGGTCGTTGGCCAGGGCCGATGCTCCGCCCGAATCCTCCGAGCCCGCCGCCAGCGTGCGGTTGGTCTGGTCGACCACGGTGACGCGCTCCGGCCGCAGGCCCGGCACGCTCGAAGCAATCAGGTTTCGCACCGCGCGCACCTGATCGGCATTGAGATCGCGCCCGCCAAGACCCACTACCACCGCAGCCGAGGGCTCGGCCCCGCTGGCGCGGAACATCTCGCGGCGCGGCATGGTGATGTGCACCCGCGCCGAGGTCACCCCGCGCAGGTCCATGACCGTGCGCGCCAGCTCGCCCTCCAGGGCGCGCTTTTCGTTGATGTTCTGCTGGAACTCGGTCTGGCCGAGGGCGGACTGGTTGTCGAAGATTTCGTAGCCGACCGAGCCGGAGGTCACGAGGCCGCGCTGGGCCAGCATCATGCGCGCGGTGCCGACCTGATTGCGCGAGACCATGATGGTCGAGCCATCGCCGCGCGCGCGGTACTTGATGCCCGCCTGATCGAGCGCCTGCGAGATTTCCGCAGCCTCGCGCAGGTCGAGATTGGAATAGAGCAGCGCATCAGGCTCCTGCCCGACCCGCAGCACCAACGCCGCCATGACGGCCGCAACGCCCGCGGCCACGCCGATCAGCGTGGCCAGACGTCCAATGCCGAATCTCTGAATCGCCGCCGCAAACGGACCCACGCGAGCGCCCCACCTCTGACACGCGAAGCACTCGACGCCGCTTCGCTAGGCAGAAAATGCCGCCCGCATGGTAAACGCGGTCTTAAGGCGCTGATTATCAGGCCGCCTTCAGGGCCTTTTCACGGGCATCGCGCGCGGCATTGATGCGCGCCTCGGCGATGGCGTCAGCGATCTCGTGGGTCGGGCGACCCTCGCTGGCCGAGCGCTCGAGGATTTCGCGCAGGGTTTCCATCAGGCGCTCCAGCTTGCCGTCGACCCAGTTCCAGTCGTAGGCGCCACCGCTCTGGCGGGCATGAAGCTCGGAGGCCACATTGATGATGCCCCCGCCGTTGACCACATAGTCGGGCGCATAGAGCACGCCGCGCTTGTGCAGGATCTGACCGATCTCGGCCGTGGCGAGCTGGTTGTTGGCCGCGCCCACGATGGCGCGCGCCTTGATGCGCTCCAGCGTCTGGGGGTTCAGCGTGGCACCCAGGGCGCAGGGCGCATAGATGTCGGCATCCACGTCATAGATGGCATCGGGCGAGACGATCTGTGCACCGGTGCGCGCGGCGACCTCCTCCAGCACGGGCTGGTTGACGTCGGTGACGATCAGCTTTGCGCCCGCCGCGTGCAGCTTGTCGGCCAGATAGCCGCCCACATGGCCCACGCCCTGCACCGCGACCGTCAGGCCCGACAGGTCGTTCTGGTTCCACAGGCGCTCGACCACCACCTTGGTGGAGCGGAACACACCCTCGGCGGTGACGGGGCTGGGATCGCCCGAGCCTTCCTTGCCGCCCGACAGGCCGACCACAAACTCGGTTTCCTTGTGCGCCTCGGAGATGTCGGCCACCGACACGCCCACGTCCTCGGCCGAATAATAGGTGCCGCCCAGCGTATTGATGGCCCGGCCAAAGGCGCGGAACAGCTCGGGCGACTTGTCCTTGCGGGAATCGCCGATGATCACCGACTTGCCGCCGCCCATCTCCAGATCGGCCACGGCGTTCTTGTAGGACATACCTCGCGACAGGCGCAGCACGTCCTCGAGCGCCTCGGCGCTGGAGCCATAGGCCCACATCCGGCAGCCCCCCACCGCAGGCCCGCGGGCGGTCGAATGCACCGCAATGATCGCCTTGAGGCCGGTTTTCTCGTCGTAGAAGACGTGAACGCCTTCATGTCCTGCGAAAGAAGGGGAGTCGAACAGAGTCATGCCCGTAATCGAGCCTTTCCTGGGTTTATTTTTGTGGGCGCCCAATAGGCGCTTCTTGCCCCGAGGGCAAGCGCGACCGTTATAGTCTGGCTAGCGATTGCGGCCCGGAAAGGGCCTCGCGCCCGAGGGCCATGGCGCATCGTCCCCGTCCATGACGCCCAGGGCAAAGGCGGCCACGTCATCGGCCACCCGCTCGCCCTCGAAGCTGCGCGTCAGCAGGTGAAAGCCCTCGGGGTAAAAGGCCGTGCGCGTGCCTTCGGGCGCGCGCGCCAGGGCGCGGCGCATGGGTGCCATGGTGATGACCTGGTCGTCGCCGCCGTAAAAGACGGCTGCGGGCACGGCGAGGGCGGACAGCCTTTGGCTGGCCTGCTCCATCAGGCTGACGAGGCCATAAAGGGTGTCAAAGCGCGTGGCGGTTATCAGGCCCGGATCGCGCGACATCCGCACCAGCTCGACCAGATTGTCCGAGGCCATGATGTTGCGCACCGCCGCTTCCGGCGGCTCCACGGCCAGATCGCCCAGCAGGCGCGCCGCCACCCACAGGCTGGCCCTGTAATGGACCGGCTGGGTCGACCAGCCCCACACCGCCGGGGCGAGCAGCGCGACGCGCTCGGCCTGCGGCGGCCGCCCGGACGTGAAGGCGGCGATGACCACCGCTCCGCCCATGCTCTCGCCCACCACCGTCAGCGGCAGGCCCGGATGGCGCGCGCGCAACAGTCGGGTGAGCGTGGCCAGATCGCTCGTCAGCAGGTCTTCTCCGGCCCAGACGCCGCGCCCCGGTGCTCCGCCGAAGCCGCGCTGGTCATAGGCATAGGTAATGATGCCCTGCGCCGCCCAGGCGCTGCCCGCCATGTTCCAGGCGGCACGGGTGTCATTCATGCCGTGCAGGGCCACGATCACGGCGCGCGGCTCGCCTTCGGGCAGCCAGCGCATGAGCGGCAGGCGCGCGCCATCGCCCATGACGGCATGATCGGCCTCAAGCCGAGGCCCGGCAAAGTCCGCAGGCGGACTCAGTGCGCCCTGCACCGCAGGCGTGGCACAGGCGCTCAGCACCAGCATGGCCATGACGAGCGCCGCCGCTCGCGCGCGCTGCATCCATGCCTCTGTCATGACAGTACCTCCTGCACACGCGCCCTCAGATGAGGGACAAGCTCCTGCCCGAACCACGGATTGGCGCGCAGCCAGGCCGTATTGCGCCACGAGGGGTGCGGCAGGGGGATCACCTGCGGCCCGAACGCTCTCCAGGCCCTCACGGTTTCGCTCATGCTTGCTCGCGCCTGCTCCGCCAGCGCCCAGCGCTGGGCGTGGGCGCCCACCAGCAAGGTCAGCTCCACGCGCGGCAAAAGGGCCAGCAGGCGCGCGCGCCACAGCCGGGCACAGCGCGGCGGCGGCGGATAGTCCCCGCCCTTCGGGCTGGTGCCGGGAAAGCAGAAGGCCTGGGCCGCCACGCCGATCCGTCCGCTGCCATAGAATGTCGCCTCATCGACCCCCATCCATTCGCGCAGGCGCACGCCCGAGGCATCGGTGAAGGGCAGGCCGCTCTCGTGCACGCGCCTGCCCGGTGCCTGTCCACAGATCAGCACGCGGGTCTCAGGGCCGACCATCACCACCGGGCGCGGGGTGTGGGGCAGATCATCCGCACAGGCCCGGCAGGCGGCGATCTCGCTCAGAAGGGCATCAAGCCTCTGCGCCATCGTCCTGCGACGCCTCGGGCTGATCGCCAGTTCCGGCAGCGGGCAGCTTCAGCCGGATCACGCCCTTGAAGCCGTTGGGGTCCACCGGCTTGCCCTTCTTGGTGATGACGAGGCGGCCATCGCGCATCAGGCCCGTGGCCACGGCGCGCACCTGGGGCATGAGCCTCTGCCAGCGTTCGGGCTCCAGCGCCTTGGCCACTTCGCTGGGACAGATCGACTTGCCCGCATCGCGCCGGGCCAGAAGGTCATAGATGGTGGTCTCGATTGGATCGGTCATTGGTCCTATATGCTGCGTCGCAACAGGGATTTCGAGTCGGAGACAAAGGGATGGTCGCAAGGATCACCGTCAGCGAGGGCGAGTTCGCAGGCTGGCAGACCTATGACCTGCAAGGCACATTCGATCAGGTGGTGGGGCCGTTCTACTTCCGCCCCGACCCGGACGGGCGCATGCGCTGTGCGTTCCGCGCCGAGGCCAAGCACATGAACGCGGGCGGGCGCATGCACGGCGGCTGTCTGATGACCTTTGCCGACATCGCCCTGTTCCAGACCGCCTATCAGGAGATGGAGGGCCGCTCGGGCGTCACGGTGCAGCTCGATTCCACCTTCATCGACGCGGCCTATGAGGGCGAGCTGGTCGAGGCCACCGGCGAGGTGGTGCGCGCGGGCCGCTCGCTGATCTTCGTGCGCGGCCAGATCCACAGCGGCGAGCGCATCGTGATGACCTTCTCGGGCGTGATCAGGAAGTTCGAGAGCAGGACTTAACGCCCTTAAGGCCCGATCAGGCGTCCAGCCCCGCCCTTGCCGCCGGGCGGGCGCGGCACGCCTCCAGCCAGCGGCCCAGATGGCCGTGCTCCTCGGGCGGGCGGTATTTGATCAGACGCCCGAAGTCGATACCCGTGACGGCCACGATGTCGGCGATGGTAAAGCGGTCGGCAGCGATGAATTCGCGCCCGGCCAGATGGCGGTCCAGCACCTTCATGTAGCGCTCGGCCCCCTCGCGGTTATAGGCGGCGACCTCGGGCCTGGGGGCCTCCAGCGCGGCCAGCGCCGGGTGCGAGAAGCGCACCGTCAGCATCATGGGCGTGGCCAGATACATCTCGACGCGGCGCGTCCACATCTCGATGACCGCCTGCTCGCGCGCGTCGCGCCCGAACAGGTTCGGCTCGGGGTAGAGGCTCTCCAGATAGCGGCAGATGGCCAGCGACTCCGAGATGCAGGTGCCGTCGTCCAGCTCCAGCGCGGGCACGTGAGGCGCGCCGACCTTGTCACGATATTCAGCCGTGCGGTGCTGGCCGGACAACAGGTCGACCTGCACGATCTCGATGTCCCCGATGCCCTTTTCCGCCATCAGCCAGCGCACACGGCGCGGATTGGGCGCACGCAGGGTGTCATGGAGCTTCATGGTCAGCCTCCCGATAGTTTCCAATCGAAACTATGCGCCGAAAACCGCCGAAGGCAAGAGGCCGATCACCGAGGCCGAAAGGATGGTGGCCAGAAAGCCCGCGAACAGCGCCTTCCACACCATGGCCAGCACCTCCTCGCGCCGCTGAGGGATCAGCACCGACAGGCCCGTGACCACAATGCCCACCGATCCGATGTTGGCAAATCCGCACAGGGCATAGGTCATGATCATGCGGGTTCGCGCCGAGATGGCGTCGGCAGGCACATTGCCCAGTTCGATGAAGGCCACGAACTCGGTCAGGGTCAGCTTGACGCCCAGCAGCCAGCCGCCCGTGAGCGCGTCGCGCCACTCGATGCCCATGGCAAAGGCGATGGGCGCGAAGGCATAGCCCAGCAGGCGCTCCAGCGTGACCGGCTCGCCCAGCAGCCAGAAATTGCCGAGCACCAGATTGACCAGCGCCACAAGCGACACGAACACGATCAGCACCGCCGAGATGTTCAGCACCACCATCAGGCCGTCCGCCGTGCCCTTGACGATGGCGTCGATGCCGCTGTCGTAGCGCAGGGCCGAGCGATAATCGGCAAAGGCCCCGCCTTGGCCCGGCGTCTCGGGCACCATGATGCGCGCCAGCATCACGCCTGCGGGGGCCGAGATGATCGAGGCCACCAGCACATGGCCTGCCGCGTTCGCCATGGTGGGTGCCAGAATGGTCGCATAGGCCACCATGGTCGAACCCGCCACCGTCGAGAAGCCGACCACGATCAGCATGAACAGCTCCGAGCGCGTCAGCTTGTCCAGATAGGCGCGGATGACGATGGGGCTCTCGATCATGCCCAGAAAGATGTTGGCCGCCACCGCCAGGGCCGAGGCGCCGCCCAGCCCCATGGTCTTCTGGAACAGCAGGCCGAACCCGCGCGTGATCCAGCGCAGGATGTGCCAGTGCCACAGCAGGGCGGACAGGGCAGAGATCACCAGAATCAGGGGCAGCACCTGAAAGGCGAACACGAACAGGGCGCCGGGGTTCTCGACTGCATAAGGTTGCGCCCCGCCGCCCAGATAGCCGAAGATGAACTGGGTGCCGCGCGCGGTCGCATTGGCCAGGGCCGCTATGGTGCCGGAGATGGCATTGAGCACGACGGCCGAGCTGGGCAGGGCAAAGAAGAACAGGATCAGGCCGATCTGGACCGACACCGCCCCCAGCACCAGCAGGGCGGGAAAGCGCCTCTTGTTCTCGGACAGAAGCCAGCATGCGCCAATCACGCCGAGCAGCCCCAGCAGGCTCTGAAGATTGAGCAGCACGTCATCCCCCCGATCAGTGTCACCAGCCGCTTTGCACCCATCGCCCGCCCCTGACAAGGGGACGCGGCACAGGCACACCCGCCCCCGTGCGGACCGACTCCATGCCGTCGCGCAACGGCCCCACCGCTGCCGCAATCGACGGTTTCATTGAGCCGCGTTACGCGAGGGGTTCCAAACCATGGAGAGACGCATGACGCCCACCCGGATGCTGCTGGTATGGTGTGCGGGCACTGCCCTGCTGCTGGCAGCTTGCGAAGGCGAGGGAGACAGCGGCGCGCCCGAGATCGCCACCGAAGGGTTCGCGCCTGCCACGGCCCCCCAGGCTGATGCCTCGCGCCCCATGGCGGACGGTGGCGAGGGCGAGCAGGCACCGGCCCCCGCCACCCGCATGGCCTATGCCTACAACTATGGGCTCAGCCTGCCCGCCGCCCGTGTCTCCACCCTGATGCAGCAGCACGAGGCGGCCTGTGTCGGTGCCGGTCCGGGCCAGTGCGAGCTGTTGCGCGTCGACACCCGTCAGATCGGACGCGATCATGTGCAGGGCAGCGTCGAGTTTCGCGGCTCGCCCGCCTTCGTGGCCCGCTTCCGCAGCGGACTTGCCTCGGAGGTGGAGGCCCAGAACGGCCGGATCGAGCACCAGGGCGTCGAGGGCGAGGATCTAACCCGCTCCATGATCGACACCGAAGCGCGCATCACCGCCCTGACGGCCCTTCGCGACCGCCTGCAACAACTGCTCGCCACGCGCCAGGGCAGCTTGCAGGAACTGCTCGAGGTGCAGCGGGAACTGGCGCGCGTCCAGGGCGAGCTGGATGCGGCGCGCTCAAGCATGCAGACCCTCGGCACCCGCGTTGCCACGTCCAGGGTGAACATCAGCTATACCTCCGCCGGACAGATCGCGCCCGACAGTGCCCTCAGACCGCTGCAACGCGCGCTGGAACAGTCACTGCAGACCTTCACCTCCAGCCTCGGTCTTCTGATCCTCGTGCTCGCCGCCATACTGCCGCTGGCGCTGATCGTCGTGCCGATTGCCTGGCTGCTGATCCACAGGCGCAAGCGCGCCCGCCCGCGCCGCACCACCTATGTGACGCCGGAAACCACGGTCCGGCCCGACCCGCAATCCGGCGAGCCTGACCGGGAGTCCTGACCCGGCCGGTTCAGGCCGCGCGCACCAGCCGCTCGTAGTCGTCCATCAGCGACAAGGTGAGATCGGCGGGCGTGAAGCGGTATTCGCCGATCTCGGACACCGGCGTCACTTCGGCTGCGGTGCCGGTCAGGAAGCATTCGCTGAAGCTGGCCAGCTCGGCGGGCGCGATGTCGCGCACATGGACCGTCACGCCTTTCGCCTCGGCCATGGCGATCACGGTCTGGCGCGTGATGCCGTTGAGGATCGCATCTACGGGCGGCGTATGCAGCTCGCCATCGCGAACGAAGAACACATTGGCGCCCGTCGCCTCGGCCACGAAGCCGCGCCAGTCCAGCATCATGGCATCGGCATAGCCGCGCCGCTCGGCATCCATCTTGGACAGGGTGCAGATCATGTAGAGGCCCGCCGCCTTGGCCTCGGACGGGGCCGTGCGCGGATCGGGCCTGCGCCACTTGGCCCAGTCGAGGCGGATGCCCCTGCGCTTGATCTCGGGATCGAAATAGGAAGGCCACTCCCACACCGCGATGGCCAGGCGCGTGCGCGTGCCGAAGGCCGTCACCGAAACCTGCTCCGGCCCGCGAAAGGCGACGGGGCGCACGTAGCAGTCCTCAAGGCCCATCTTCTCGCAGGTCTGGCGGCAGGCGTCATTGACCTGCTCCACCGACCACGGAATCTCGAAATCGAGGATGGCCGCCGAGCGGTGCAGCCGCTCGGTATGCTCGGTCAGCTTGAAAATCCGGCCGCCATAGCTGCGTTCCCCCTCGAAAACCGACGAGCCATAGTGCAGAGCATGGCTCAGGACATGGGTGTTGGCCTCACGCCAAGGCACGAAGTCGCCATCCAGCCAGATCCATCCGTCACGGTCGTTGAAGGGAACCAGGGTCATTGATTATCCGCCTCCTCTGCCGCGCGGGCGCGCTTCACTTTGATCGCCCGCAAACGGCGCGGTCAACGCCGGGCTTGCCAAAGCGGTGCCTTTTCCGGGAAATCGCGTCATGATCACCGATCCCAACGGCATGGCGGGCCGTCACCTGCTGGTGGTGGATGACGACGACCGCATCCGCGAGCTGCTCAAGCAGTATCTGGCGCGCGAGCGTTTTCGCGTCACCACCGCCGCCCATGCGGGCGCGGCAAAGCGGCTGATGGACCTGCTAGACTTCGATCTGATCATCATCGACGTCATGATGCCGGGCGAGGACGGCTTCTCCCTGACCGACTGGGTGCGCAAGCGTGCCCAGAGCTCAAACACGCCGGTGCTGATCCTGACCGCGCGCGATCTGGCCGACGACCGGGTGCAGGGGCTCTCGCTCGGGGCGGACGACTACATGGTCAAGCCCTTCGATCCGCGCGAGCTGGTGCTGCGCATCGAGGCGATCCTGCGCCGTGCTGGCCCGCGCCAGACGCCGATCCGCGAGGTGAAGATGGGCGAGTGCCTGTTCGATCTGGAGCGCCTCGAGCTGTCGCGCGAGGGCAGGCCGGTGCGTCTGACCGAGGCCGAGACCCAGCTTCTCAAGACCCTCGCCCTCAATGCCCACGGTGCGGTGGACCGCTATCAGCTCTCGCCCGACACCGCCGATGCCAGCGGGCGGGCCGTGGACGTGCAGGTCACGCGCCTGCGCCGCAAGATAGAGGACGATCCGCGCAACCCGCGCTATCTGCAGACCGTGCGCGGAGTGGGCTATATGCTCGCGCCCGACTGAGCGGGCCCCGAGCATGGCGCTTCGCATCCCCTTCCCGCCCCTATGGCGGCGCGCCATCAAGCGCACACTGCCCAAGACGCTGTGGGGCCGCTCCCTGCTGATCATCGTGCTGCCGGTGTTCCTGATGCAGGTGGCGGTCACATGGTCTTTCTTCGACGCGCACTGGCAGACCGTGACAGCGCGCCTGTCCGACAGCCTTGCAGGCGAGATCGCCTGGATGGTCGAAAGCTGGCGCGAGGAGCCCGACGAGGCCACGCTGCAACGCCTTGCCGAGCGCGCCGAGCAGACCATGCAGCTCTCCATCGCGCTTCAGGTGGGGCGCGCGCTGCCCACCTCGCGGCGCACCTCCCTGTTCACGGCCCAGGACCGCACCTTGAACGCGGCCCTCGATGCGCGGCTCGATGATCCCTACTGGTTCGATACCACCCGCTATCCGGCCTACATCGACATTCAGGTCCAGCAGCCCGAGGGCGTGCTGCGCTTCATCGCCCCGCGCGAGCGGGCCTTTGCCTCTCAGGCCCACATCTTCGTGCTGTGGCTGGCGCTGGCCACCTTGCTGCTGGGCTCGGTCGCCATCGTGTTCATCCGCAATCAGGTGCGCGCCATCGAGCGGCTGTCCGAGGCGGCCGAGGCGTTCGGGCGCGGCGTGGACCTGCCCGGCTTCAAGCCCCACGGCGCGCGCGAGGTGCGCGCGGCGGCCCACGCCTTCATCGACATGAGAGAGCGTATCCGCCGCCACATCGACCAGCGCACCGCCCTGCTGGCGTCGGTCAGCCACGACCTGCGCACGCCGCTCACCCGCCTGCGCCTCGCGCTCGCCCTCTCGCCGCCCGGTGTCGAGACCGAGGCCATGCAAAGCGATCTCAACGAGATGGAGCACATGATCGACGAATATCTGGCCTTTGCGCGTGGTCAGGCGGGCGAGGCGGAGGAAGCGGTCGATGTGCGCGATCTGCTGGCGCGTGCCGCCGAGGATGCCCGCGCGCTGGGTGCCGAGGTTTCGGTCAGCGGGGACGAGAGCCTGCGCGCCCAGCTTCGCCCCCTCGCCTTTCGCCGGGCCATGGCCAATCTGGTCTCCAATGCTGCCAATCACGCCCGCACCATCCGCCTTGGCGCGCGCATCACCCCGTCGGGCCAGCTTGAGCTGAGCGTCGAGGACGACGGGCCGGGCATCGCGCCCGCCCTGCGCGAGGAAGCCCTGCGGCCCTTCGCGCGCCTCGACCCATCTCGCAACCAGAACACCAAGGGTGTGGGTCTCGGCCTGTCCATCGCGCGGGACGTGGCGCGCTCGCACGGCGGAGAGCTGCTGCTGGACGACAGCGACATGGGCGGGCTCAAGGCCCTGATCCGCATTCCGCTGCGCGGCGGATGAGGCACTTCACTTTTCGCTTCCGCCACTGGCGGCCCGGCGCCGGCGCAGGCAAGGTGGCTTTCATGAAACCGCTCGCGTCCACAGCCCGCATAAGCGCAGCCATGGCGCTGGTGCTGATCGCTGCCGCTGGCATCATGCCCGCCGCCGCTCTCGCCCAGCCCTCGGCCGAGGCGAGCCATGGCCCCATGACCGTCACACCCGGCCCCGCCTTGCTGGCCCGCGCCGCCGACATCGGCGAGGGCGAGATCACCTGGCTGGGCGATCAGCTGCGCGAACGCGCCGAGCGCGCGGTGGGCACCAATCCCCACCTGAGTGATGCGACCATCGCCATCACCATCCTCGATGCCCGGCCCAACCGGCCCACCCGCGCCCAGGCCCTGCGCACGCCGGGCCTGTCGGTGCTCGAGTCGATAGGCATCGGCGGGGCGCGGCTGCACGTGCGGCTGCGCTGGCCGGACGGGCGCGAACTCAGCTTCGAGGCGGGCTGGGAAACCGACAATCTGGCGCAGGTTCAGGCAGGCGGGGTCTGGAGCGATGCCCTGCGCGCCTTCGAGATCACGGCGCGGCGCCTGCGGACCCTGCGTCCCTAGGACGTTTCCGACAGCTCGCCAGCCCGCCTGTGGGCCGCACCCACGGCATCCTTCATCAGTGGCTCGAGCGCCCCCGCCAGCACCTTGAGCCCCGCCTCCGTGGTGCCACCGGGCGAGGCCACCTCTGCGATCAGCTCGTCGAGTGTGCGCGGATCATTGGCCACGCTGGCCGCCGCCGATGTCAGGGTCGCGCGCGCCATTCGGGCAGCGAGGTCCGGCGCGATGCCGAGCGCCTCGGCCCCCTTCGCCAGTGCTGCGACCTGGGCGAACACTAAGGCGGGGCCAGAGCCGCACAGGGCCGTGGCCGCATCCAGATCATCCTCGCGCTCCAGCCCGATCACCGTGGCGATGGGCGCGAACAGGGCCTCGGCGTGATCGCGCGCGCGCGCATACTCGGCATGGAGGCAGGCGACGCCCGCGCCATGGGCCGTGCCCGTGCTGGGCATGACGCGCGCCAGGCTCTGGCCGGGTTTCAGTAAGGGTGTCAGGCTGGCGGCGCGCACTCCGGCCATGACCGAGACGACCACCGCATCGTCCGCCAGAAGGGGCAGGGCCGATTTCAGCGCGTCGGCACCCACCTTGGGCTTCACGGCCAGCACCACAGTGCGCGCGCGCCACTGCGGGGCCGGTTCAACTCTCACGCCCTGTGCGGCAAAGCCCTGCATGGCCGCGTTCACGCGCGGTGCCATGATGGTCACATCAGCGGGTTTCAGTGTCTTGCTGGCCAGCCAGCCGCGCAGCATGGCCGCGCCGAGTCTCCCGCATCCGACCAGAAGAACGGGCGCAGCGCCCATCGGGCTCAAGCCTCGCCGACCGTCTCGAACAGGCAGGCGTCGATGGCCTGGGACGGGCTCTTGGCACCGCGGATCATGAAGTCGAAGGCCGGATAGTAGCGGTCTGCGGCCTCGATGGCGGCATCGATCATGGACGCGGCCTGACCCAGCGTCGGGCGCTCGCCGTGAGGCAGGGCCAGCGCGTGACGGAACACGATCTCGCCGTCCTCGCTCCACACCTCGAAGTGGCCGAGCCAGGTGCGCTGGTTGATCAGCGACACCATCTCGAAGGCCGCCGCGCGGCGCGACTTGGTGGCGCGCAGGTCCAGCGAGCAGCACAGTTGCAGGCAGTCGCCCTCGGGCCGCCACGCGAACCACAGCTCGTAGTCCTTCCACTGGCCGCCCAGTGCAAAGGCCAGGTCTCCGTCGTCGGTGCGGTCGAACGGCAGGTTCTCGGCCGTCAGAACGTTCTCGACCACGTCCAGCGGGTCATAGACCACATCGAGATCGTCGGGTCGGACTTCGTTCATCTGTTCACCGCCTCCGGGCGCGACTCGCCCTTGCTGGGATTACAGTAGGGATGTTCGCAGATTCGGCTCAACCGGCATCTTCCTGGGGGGGAGATTTTCTGCGGGAACTTCCCCCTGCGGGCTTGCTGAGGGCCGCGATCTCGGAACGCAGGGCGGCGATTTCGGCCTTGAGAACGTCCAGCTCCTCGCGGCGGACCAGATCCATGTCGGCGACCATGCGGTCCGCCTGGGCGCGCATGGCGGCGCGTGCCTCATCGCCAGCGGCCTGGGCGAGGCCCATGGCGCCGGTGGTCAGCTTGGCCATCTCGTCGAGAAAGGGATTGCGCGTCTGCATGTGCCTCTAAGCTCCGAAGCGGACCCGTCAGGTTGTGCACCCAGGGATGCGTGCCTGTCAGGCTGATTAACCGAGGTTTCCATATGGTAAACGAACCCTTGCCCGCAAAGCGCGCGGCAAGACAGCCCATGCGAACGATGTCCCCGATCTGTGCGCTCAATCCTTATGGCGAGGGCTTTGGCGAAAAGACGGCGCTTCGTGCCGCGTGTCGGAATTTTAGTTGCCGCATGGGGCGACGAGCGCGGCAACGCTTGCTAAACGGGGGCTTGAACATCACCCCAGCGGGAGCTATCGCGCCGTGACCTTCCCCGAGTTCGATCCCGTCCTGATCAGCATCGGCCCGCTGGCGATCCGCTGGTATGCGCTGGCCTATGTCGCGGGCATCCTGCTGGGCTGGCGCTATGCCGCCTCGCTGATCAAGCGCGAGGCCCTGTGGCTGCCCAACCGCCCGCCCGTCACCTCGCCCCAGCTCGACGATCTGGTGCTGTGGGTCACGCTCGGCATCATTCTGGGCGGGCGCTTCGGCTATGCGCTGTTCTACGACCCGTCGATGTTCGCCCAGATCTTCACCGGCAACTCGTGGGGCGAGCGGCTGGAGATCTTCCAGATCTGGACCGGAGGCATGGCCTTCCACGGCGGGCTGATCGGCGTGGCTCTGGCCATTGTGATCTATGCGCGGGCACAGAAGATCAGTCTTCTGTCGCTGGGCGATCTGGTGGCGCCGGTGGCGCCCATCGGGCTGTTCTTCGGGCGCATCGCCAACTTCATCAACGGCGAGCTGTGGGGCCGCGAGACCACCGTGCCTTGGGCCGTGCGCTTCTGTAACGACGCCATCCGCGCGACCTATGGCTATTGCCCCGCAGGCGAGGCGCCGCGCCATCCCAGCCAGCTCTATGAGGCCGCGCTGGAGGGCCTGCTGCTGTTCGTGCTGCTGTCGTGGGTGATCTGGAAGATGAAGGGCCTGGCCCGTCCCGGCCTGATCACCGGCCTGTTCCTGCTGGGCTATGGCCTCTCGCGCGCCCTGCTCGAGACGGTGCGCGAGCCGGACTATTTCATGCCCGACTTCCCGCTGGGTCTGACCATGGGCATGATGCTGTCGATCCCCATGATCTTCGTCGGGGCGTGGCTGGTCTGGCGCGCACGCGGGAGCCAGCCGGCCGGGGCGTGATGGCAGCCTCCCTGCAAGAGCGCCTCGTGCGGGACATCCGCGAGGATGGGCCGATCAGCGTAGCCGACTACATGACGCGCTGCCTGCACGATCCGCTGGGCGGCTATTACGCCACCCGGCCCTCGCTGGGCGAAGGCGGGGATTTCATCACCGCGCCGCTCATCAGCCAGATGTTCGGAGAACTGATCGGCCTGTGGGCGCTCGAAACCTGGCAGGCGCTCGGTGCGCCCGACCATTTCCACCTGATCGAGATCGGCCCCGGCGACGGCACCTTGATGGCCGATGCCCTGCGTGCCGCGTCCCTGTCGCCGGCCTTCCTCGAGGCCGCGCGCCTGACCCTGATCGAGCCCAGCGCCCCGCTACGCGCCATTCAGGCCCGCCGCCTCGGCGCGCTCGAGCCCGTGCCGCACTGGGTGCCCTCGCTCGATGCCATCGAGCCGGACCGCCCGGTGATCCTGATCGCCAACGAGGTGCTCGACTGCATGCCCGCCCGCCAGTTCCTGCGCCGCGATGGCCGCTGGTTCGAGCGGCGCGTCGGCGTGGACGAGGCCGGAGCGCTGGTGTTCGGGCTGAGCGCGCCCACGGCGGGCTTCGTGCGCCCGCCCTTTCCGGTCGAGGACGGCCAGATCGTCGAGATTTCCGAGGCGCAGGCGCGCTTTGCCGGTGCCCTCGCCGGGCTGATCGCCAGAACTTCCGGCGCGGCCCTGCTGATCGACTATGGCCGCGAACACCCCGGCCCCGGCGACACCTTCCAGGGCCTGATCCGCCATCAGAAGGTCGATCCCCTGCACCGGCCCGGCGAGGCGGACCTGACGGTCTGGGCGGACTTTCCCGCCGTGATGGAGGCGGCCCTGCGCGGCGGCGTCGACGTGTCGGGCTGCGTGCCCCAGGGCGCATTCCTGACCCGCCTCGGCATCCGCGAGCGCGCCGCCGCCCTGATCGGCCACCATCCGGCCCGCGCCCCAACCATCGAGCGCCAGCTTGCGCGCCTGACTGCGCCCGACCAGATGGGCGAGCTGTTCAAGGCCGTAGCCCTGTTCTCGCCGCGCAGCCTCGCTCTGCCGGGGTTTCAGTAGATGCTGCGCCCCGTCCGCCATCCGCTGCTCGACATCCCCGGCGTTCGCCATGGCTTCTTCACGCGTGAAGGCGGCGTGTCCGGCGGTCTTTATGCCTCGCTGAACTGCGGGCCGGGATCGGGCGATGATCCGGCGCACGTCAGCGAGAACCGCCGCCGCGTGGCCGCCCATCTGGGCCTGGACACCGGACACCTGCTCAGCGCCCACCAGGTCCACTCGCCCACCGCCGTGGTGGTGCGGGGGCCATGGCAGGGGACGCGGCCCCATGCCGACGCCCTCGTCACGCGGGAACTCGGCCTTGGCTGCGGGGCACTGACGGCGGACTGCGCGCCCGTGCTGCTGGCCTGTAGCCAAAGCGGTGTGGTGGCCTCGGCCCATGCGGGCTGGAAAGGTGCGCTGTCGGGCGTGATCGAGGCCACGGTCGAGGCCATGGTGAGTGAAGGCGCGCACCGCCCTGCGCTGCGTGCCGTGGTCGGCCCCTGCATCGGCCCTGACAGCTATGAGGTCAGCGAGGACTTTGCCGCGCCGTTCCTTGCCCGCGATGCCACTGCAGAGCGGTTCTTTCGCCCCCGGCCCGGCGTGCAAGGCAAGCTGTTGTTCGACCTGCCGGGCTATGGCCTGTGGCGGCTGAATCTGGCGGGCGTCGAGCACTGCGCCTGGAGCGGTCACGACACCCTGGCCCATGAGGCGCGCTTCTTCTCGAACCGGCGCGCGCACCATCGCGGCGAGGCCGACTACGGACGCATGATTTCGGTGATTGTCAGGGCGTGACGGGTGCTCAGGCCGAGGCCTGAAGGGCGGGCATGCGTGTGACCGTGCGCCAGCTTTCGGGCTGGGCCAGCAGCTTCCTGACCAGCTTGTTGTTCAGCGCATGGCCGGACTTGCACCCCTCATAACGCGCCAGCAGGGGGGCGCCCAGCACATAGAGATCGCCGATGGCATCAAGCGCCTTGTGACGGGCGAACTCGCGCTCCATGCGAAGGCCGCCGGGGTTGAGGATGGTGTCACCCTCGATGACCACCGCGTTCTCGAGGCTGCCACCCTGGGCCAGACCCGCCCGGCGCAGGGCCTCGACCTCGTGGGCAAAGCCGAATGTGCGCGCCGCAGCGATCTCGTCGCGGAAGGTCTGTTCATCGACCACGAAGTCCACGCACTGACGCCCGATGACCGGAGAGTCGAACGCCACCTCGAAGAACATCTCGTAACGATCGCAAGGCAGCAGGGCGGCCAGCTTGTCGCCCTCTTCGACCACGATGGGCTCCAGCACCTCGATGTGACGCAGCGGGGCCTGCTGGCGGCGGAAACCGGCCTGATCGAGCAGCTGCACGAACGGCAGGGCCGAGCCGTCCATGATCGGCAGTTCCGGCCCGTCCACCTCGACCAGCACATTGGAGATGCCCAGAGCGCAGAAGGCTGCCATCAGGTGCTCGATGGTGGCCAGGGTCACGCCCGCCTCGTTGCCGATCAGGGTGTTGAGGCGGCTGTCCAGCACGGCCTCGCCCGAAACCGGGATGCGGTTGTCACGATCCTGCACGTCGGTGCGTACGAAAACGATGCCATGGCCGGGCGCAGCCGGGCGCAGCGACAGGCGCACATGGCGGCCCGAATGCACGCCCACGCCCGCGCAGATGGCCGGAGCCATCACCGTGCGTTCATGTTGCTCGTTGTGCCTCGACACTGCGAAACCCTTGACTTTACTCAGCTTCCCATCAGCGGAAGCACGCCCCACTTCCCTATTAACCGCGTGGCTTCAAGCGAGAAACTGAAACCAGGTTTCGGATTGTTACGCGCGCCCGCAAGCGCGGTGGCTCAGAGCGCGCAAGACAAAGGCCCGGCGATCGCTCGCCGGGCCTTGCAATGTGTCTCAGCGTCGCCTTTTGGGATCAGTTCGCGAGGCGGCGAAGAAAGGAGGGGATCTCAAGATCATCCTCCTCGCGCTGGGGTTCGGCCAGACGCGCGCTGTCGGTGCTGCGCATCTGGGGCGCGGGCTGGGGCGCCGTGTCAGGGCGGTAGCTTGCTGCGCTGGCCTCGGTGGGGGCGCGCTGCGGGCCGGGCTGGGGCACGTCCGCATCGCGGCGCTTGAACAGGCTCCAGCCGGGGCGCTTGTGATCGCGCTGGCCATAGTCCTGACGGGCCGCATCGCGCACCGGGCCGAGGCCGCGGTCCAGATACAGATCGCCCTGGCCCTCGTCGTCCTCGCCCTCGACCGCCGGATCGACGATACGGCCGATGACGCGGCTGTCGCTGCCGGGCTGGATCATGGGCTCTCGGATGTCGCGGCTCAGGCTGTCGCGGGCCGTGGTTTCCTGACGCGCAGGCTCACGAAGCAGGGGCTCGCGCGGGGCATCATAGATGCGCGGCTCGGGGCGCACCTCGGCGCGGGGCTCAGGCTGGGGAGCCGCAGCACGCACGGGCTCGACCGTCTCGCGGGCCACGGCAGGCTCGGCGCGGGGCTCCACACGAGGTTCGGTGCGCGCCTCCATGCGAGGCTCGGGCGAGCGAGGCTCAGGCCCACGAAGCTCTGGCCCGCGCACCGGCTCGCGCCGGTTCAGACCCGAGGGCTCGATCTTCTGCATCACCACCTCGTCCATGCCGGTGGCGACCACCGAGACGCGGATCTTGCCCTCCAGCGCCGGGTCGAAGGCGGCGCCGAAGATGATGTTGGCCTCGGGATCGACTTCAGAGGAGATGGCGTTGGCGGCCTCGTCCACCTCCAGCAGGGTCATGTCCGGCCCGCCGGTGATGTTGACCAGCACGGCCTTGGCGCCCTTGAGCGAGGTCTCGTCCAGCAGGGGGTTCGAGATGGCATTCTGGGCCGCATTGATGGCGCGGTCGTCGCCGGAGGCCTCTCCGGTGCCCATCATGGCCTTGCCCATCTCGCTCATGACGGCGCGCACGTCGGCAAAGTCGAGATTGATCAGGCCCGGCAGGATCATCAGGTCGGTGATCGAGCGCACGCCCGAGTGCAGCACCTGATCGGCCATGCCGAACGCATCGGCAAAGGTGGTGCGCTCGTTGGCGACACGGAACAGGTTCTGGTTCGGAATGACGATCAGGGTATCGACATAGCGCTGCAGCTCGGCGATGCCCGCATCGGCCAGGCGCATGCGGTGACGGCCCTCGAAGGTGAACGGCTTGGTCACGACGCCGACGGTCAGGATACCGCGATCACGTGCACACTTGGCGATGATGGGTGCAGCCCCCGTACCCGTTCCACCGCCCATGCCTGCCGTGATGAAGACCATGTGCGCGCCTTCCAGGTGCGCATTGATCTCGTCCACCGATTCCTCGGCCGCGTTCATGCCCATCTCGGGATGGGCACCGGCGCCCAGGCCCTGGGTGATGGTCTGGCCCAGCTGGATGCGGCGATCGCTCTTGGAATAGCTCAGATGCTGGGCATCGGTGTTGGCAACGACGAACTCGACCCCCTCAAGCTGGGACTCGATCATGTTGTTGACCGCATTGCCGCCAGCACCACCGACGCCAAAGACGACGATCCGGGGCTTCAGCTCCGTGCCCTGGGGGCGAACCAGAGAAAGTGACATGTGTTTTCCGACCTCTCGACCCTGTCTCGCCAGGCTGATGGCGCGGGCTGCGAATCGCCATGAGCGGACAGCGTTAAGAAAGCGCCCATCAACCTTAAAAGACTGTTACCCGATAGCGTGAGTCGGGCCGGGGCAAAGGCCTAAGTTGCAGTTTCGTGAACATAAGCCGCGCGCAAACCAAAACGGCGGGGCCGCATGGTGCGAACCCCGCCGTCTCGAAGGTGGTAAACGCAGCGGGAAACGCGCCCGCCGCGCCCGGTGACCGCCCTTACAGAGAGCCCGAGCCGCCCGGCCCGCACTGGTTCTGGAAGAAGTCCTCCACCGTGGTCAGGATCGCGGCGAAATTGGCCGGGGTCCAGGTGTTGAGCGTATGGTCCATGACAGGAAGGATTTCCAGGCGCACAAAAGAACCGTTCGCCCTCAATGCTGAGGCCATGCGCCTTGAGTCATTAGGGTTCACCACATTGTCGCGGTCGCCACTGTAAAGGTAGAGCGGGATGTTGGCATGAGCCGCCAGCCTCAGCGGGTCCTCGCCGTCAATGGCGGGATGCTGAACCTCGCGCACCCAACGATTATCGTACGTTTCGCGTCTTGCCATATCAAGCGTTGACGGACCCGCCCCGGCGGCGGCGCACCGGTACAGGCCGCTGGGACGGACCGCCGCCATCATGGCCGAATAGCCACCATAGGAATAGCCGTGCATCGCGATCCGGTCAGGGTCGGCAAGACCTTGAGCGATAAGCCAGCGGGCAGCGTCATCCTTGTCATCCTGCATGGTACGCCCCCACTGGCCGTCGCCAGCGATCCATAGCCGATCACCCCAACCTAAAGACCCCCGGAACTGGGGCATGATCACGGTGTAACCGCGCGAAACGAAGTACTGGCTCCAGCCCGTCGTGTCCCAGTCGCTGTCGTCCCGGGCCCACGGGCCACCGTGCGGCACAATGATCGCGGGATATGGACCGGGGCCGTATATCTCGGCATTTGGCCTGTAAACGATGGCTGGAATTTGCAAGCCGTCGCGGGCCGGATACTGGATGACCTCCGCATCGCCTAGCGCGGAGTTACCCGCCAGTTCGGGATAAGCGCGGCCCAAGAGCCTCAGCCTGCCATCGATCAAAACATGATACTCAGGCGGCGTTCTGAACCCTGATCGACGAACGACCAAGCGCCTCCTGTCACGCGACCATGCGACGAGCGAGACATCAGCGCCAGCATCCGTCTCCAGATTATAGGTTCTTCCATCCGCGATGCCTTGCCAGCGCAAAACCCTGCGATCCGGGGCCAACGCAGCCCGGATTTGGTCAACTGCATCTTCGATGGCTGGATCAACCCAGAAAGTTTTGGTCCGCTCGCCTGCGTAGCGGAAACCGAGAATTTCGCCAAAGTCCTCAGCATAGGTCGACTGGATTATGCCCGCCGCATCAAAAACAGGGTGAGCGAATGCAACCTCGCCGATGCGCCGCTGGCGTATATCGTATTCGTAGACTGCCGAATTGTCGCGGCCTTCAGATGTCTGGTAGATGAAAATAATATTAGGGTCTGTTGAAAAGCCCGCAATACCAATCGCGCCCCCACGATCCCTCGCGTAAACACGAAAGTGTTCCTCAAAAGCCCCCGTATCGGGATGCAAGATCTCAATCGAGCGGAACGCAGCTCCAGACTCAAAGTCCGCCCTGACGCGTCCGCGAATCTCACCGCGCGCGTCTCGAAAGTTAGACCACCTGTCCGAACCCCTCTGATAGCGCTCGTAAGTTCCATTCCTAATGTTGAAGCGATAGGTGTCACCACCTGGCCGCGGAGATCCTACAAGTATGAAATCCTCTTCTAGGGGAAGAGTGCTTACCAGGTTTCCGAGCCCAACGAACGGTTCAAACTGTCCGGCTTCAGGGTAACTCAGGCTTGTTGTTACGGGCGTACCATCCAGCCGCAACAGCTGCGTTCTTGAAACAAATGTTCTGAGATTGCCTGTCACAAATGGCTGCTGCGTCGTCACAAATATTCTGTCGTTAGAGACAAAGCGGACACTCACAAGCTCCGACCTCTCGTCGGTGCCTATATTAAATGGTGCCGCATCGAAATTATCTGTTTGCCATATCGACACATGGCGTCGCGTGCCGTCGGGAGAGACAACGGCAGCCAGATGGCGTCCGTCCGGCGACAGATCCACCGACGAGATCGCCGGGCGCCGCGCGAAATGCATCGCTTCGGGCACATTCTGCGCGATGGCGCTGCCGGCGCCGGCCAGCGCCGCGCCCACGCCGACAAAGACAGCCAGAGCTGCCCCCGCCAGAGACTTTCTGAACAACATGGTCACTCCCCACACCTGATGATGCTGCCCGATCTTGAGCGGGCGCCGTCTGCGCGCCTGGGCCCGGACGACCCGCGGAAAACCCCGGATTGCCACAAAGCCCACACGCTTGCGGCCACTATAACGAGCCGATTGTGTCGCACCAGAGCGAATTGCCACCCCCGCAAGGCGCGGGTCTGAAACGGATTTCCGTGGCAATGCCTAGGTCTGCCACATCTTGGCCACATTCTGCATCCGCAACTGTGGCGATTTTGTTACGACACGGCGACGAATTGGCCCTTACGGACAATCGTAACTTTTTCCTCCGCCCCCGCTCCTTAAGACAGGGCGCAGTGAAAGCGTCATTTCGGAAACATCCCTTTCGATCGATCCGCTCGCACTCTCAACGCATGTTGAAAAAATCCATTGGAGACGTTCGCATCATGAAATTCGACAAGAAGGCCCTTCTGGCGTCGTCGATCATCGCCGGCCTGGCGATGGCCGCCCCGTCGATGGCTCTGGCCCAGTCCCAGGAAGACGAGGACGATCAGCGCCCGCAACCTTCCTCGCAGCAGGCCACCCAGGTCGGTGAGGTTGTCATCACCGGCTCGCGCATTCGTCGTAACGAGTTCACGGCGACCCAGCCCATCCAGGTGATCACCGCCGAGCAGGCCACCCTCGAGGGTCTGGCCGATACCTCGGAGATCCTTCAGGGCTCCACCGCGGCCAACACCGCCACCCAGATCAACAACTTCTTCACCGGCTTCGTCACCACCGGCGGCCCGGGCGTGAACACCATCTCGCTGCGCGGCCTCGGTGCCCAGCGGACCCTGGTGCTGGTGAACGGCCGCCGCGTCGGCCCCGCCGGTGTGCGCGGTCAGGTGGGCCCGGCCGACCTGAACACCATCCCCGGCTCGCAGATCGAGCGCGTGGAAATCCTGACGGACGGTGCCTCGTCGATCTACGGCTCCGACGCCGTGGCCGGCGTGATCAACATCATCACCCGCACCAACCTCGACGGCGGCCGCGCCGAAGTCTTCTACAGCCAGCCGCTCGAGCGCGGCGGTGAAGAGCTGCGCGCCAACATCGGCCAGGGCTGGACCTTCGACCGCGGTTATGTGTCGGTGGCCGGCGAGTTCTACCGCCGCTCGCCCCTGCGCTTCGGCGACCGCGACTGGTTCGACTGTCCGCAGGCGCACGTCTATCGTGACCCGAACTATCAGATCCGCGCCGACGTCATCGATCCCGAGACCGGCGAGTTCAAGTGCCAGAGCGTCACCGCCAATGTGATCTCGGTCTGGAGCGGCCCGCGTGCGGGCACCGACTTCATGCCCGACCCCTCGGCCGTGCTCGGCGGCGGCCCCAACGGCTGTGACCTGAACGGCCTGCGTCAGGTGCGCGCCTTCTTCATCGGCGGCGGCTTCAACGGTGCCGGCCAGTCGTGCGCCGTGCCCGGAACGGCTCCGGCTGCCCTGCAGCGCGCCATGTTCGCCCGCACCCCGGCCCACTCGGACCGCTATGGTTCGCGCACGGCCGTCTCGCCGGTGGACCGCTACTCGATCTCGGCCTTTGCCGGTTACGACCTGACCCCGACCACCGAGATCTTCGGTGAGTTCCTGTTCAACCGCCGCGAGTCGGAACAGAACAGCTGGCGTCAGATCTGGGGCATCTTCGACGAAGGCCATCCGGCCAACCCCTATCCGTTCGACGCCGAACCGACCCTGCTGCTGAACACCGACCAGGACCAGCAGGTCGACTATTACCGCGGCGTGGCCGGCATCCGTGGCCAGATCAACGCCATGGGCGGCTGGGACTGGGAACTGGCGGCGCAGTACAGCCGCTCGCGCGGCACCTACGGCGGCAACTTCTTCTATGCTGACCGTTTCGAAGCCGCTCTCGATCCGTCGGGCTGCGACACCTCGCTCCTGACCACGGCTTCGAGCTGCCCGGTGGGCGGCCTGCAGCTGCTGACCAACGACGCGGTGCTCTTCGGTCGCCTGCGTCCGGAGGACGAAGCGTTCCTGATCGGCTACGAGCAGGGCACCACGACCTACACCCACGCCTATGTGGAAGGGATCGTCACCGGCAACCTGTTCAACCTTCCTGCCGGTCCGCTGGGTGCCGCCTTCGGCTTCCAGATCCGCCGCGAGGAAATCGACGACAACCCCGGCGAGCAGGCCCGCAACGGCAACTCGTGGGGCCAGTCGAGCGCCGGTCGCACCACGGGTTCGGACACGGTGCGCGAAGTGTTCGCCGAGTTCGAGGTCCCGGTGATCCGCTCGGTGCCGCTGATCGACAGCCTGTCGCTGAACCTGTCGGGCCGCTACTCGGACTACGACTCCTATGGTGACAACACCACCTACAAGGTCGGTCTGAACTGGCAGATCACGCCTGCGTGGCGCATCCGCGCGTCGCAGGGCACCTCGTTCCGCGCCCCGGCGCTGTACGAGCTGTTCCTGGCCAACCAGACCAGCTTCCTCGGTCAGGCCGCCATCGACCCCTGCCGTCAGGCCCTGGCGCGCTCCACCAATCCGACCCTGAACGCCAACTGCCTCGCGGCGGGCGTGCCGGAAGGCTATGGCACGGGCGTGTCGTCCTCGGCCCTGATCATCACGGGCGGCGGCATCGGCATCCTGAACCCCGAAACGGCCGAGGCTCAGTCCATCGGTCTGATCTGGACGCCTGCGTTCGTCGACCTGTCGGTGGCGCTGGACTACTACAAGATCGAGGTTCAGGACGAAGTGCGTCAGTTCGGTGCGGCCAACATCGTCAGCGCCTGCTACTTCTCTGACGACTTCGCCAACGAGCCGCTTTGCTCGCTCATCGTCCGCAACCCGCCGACCGATCCCACGCGTCCCAGCGAGATCGTCTCGGTGAACGATTCCTACGTGAACATCGCGCGCCAGGAGTCCGAAGGCCTCGACCTGACGATCCGCTACGCTCACCGCTTCGGATTCGGTGACCTGACCCTGAACGGTCGCTTCACCCACATCCTGAACTGGGAGTCGCAGCTGTTCAACGCGTCGGCGCCGACCCAGAACCACCAGCGTATCGGCTCGCCCGACTTCGTTGGCCAGGTCTCGGCCCGCTTCGACCGCGGTGACTGGACCTACTTCTGGAACACCGACATCGTGGGCGAGACCTCCAACGCCGATTTCCTGACACCCCCGAACTCGGGCACCTACTTCGGTGAGCCGGTGTTCTTCAAGCGCTTCACCGACCACCACATCACGCACGGCTTCTCGATCCGTCGCCGCGCTGACCAGTGGACGCTGCAGGCCGGTGTCAACAACGTGTTCAACACCTCGCCGCCGATCACCTCGGCTTCGGGTGGCGGTACGCGCATCGGCAACACGCCTCTGGCCTCCCAGTACGACTGGATCGGCCGTAGGGTGTTCTTCAACATCTCGCGCGCCTGGTAACAGGCTCTCGCGTTCGACCTTGAAAGGGGCGGTGGCAAACCACCGCCCCTTTTTCTTTGCGCGCCCGCTCAGGCCACGCCCTGATACTGCCTGGGCCGCGCCTGCCCGCCCGCGCTCATCGAACCGGACTGCACCTGGGCCCCTGCCCGCCTGCCCGCCTGCCCGGCTGTCCGGCGCAGCACCGCCGCCACACACGCGGAGATTGAGGGGCCATCGCGATCTCACGGTCCTGTAATTATGGCAAAGCCGCCACTTTCGTAGCTCTGGAAAACATCGCCGGAAATCAAGCAGTTCGCCTGATGCGCGCATTTCGCCGCCACAATTGGCCTGATCATCGCCCCAAGTGTGGCGATTACGTTACGGTTCCTTTATGAATGTGCCACGATTGAGTCTGGGCGCTTGGTCTTTACGTCCAACGCCGCTTAGTCTGCCCATGATCGGGAGGCGTGCCTTTCGGTAATCAGGGGCGTTGTGCCTTCCACTTAACCGCCAGCCTTTTGGGGGATGTTCAAAAATGGCGTTCGACAGAAAGACCCTTCTGGCGACGACGTTCATCGCGGGTATCGCGATGGCGGCGCCGTCGATGGCCTTTGCGCAGTCGCAAGAAGACGAGGACGATCAGCGTCCGCGTCCTTCTTCGCAGCAGGCCACTCAGGTCGGTGAGGTTGTCATCACCGGCTCGCGCATTCGTCGTAACGAGTTCACGGCGACCCAGCCCATCCAGGTGATCACCGCTGAAGAAGCCACCCTCGAGGGTCTGGCTGACACATCGGAGATCCTTCAGGGCTCCACCGCGGCCAACACCGCCACCCAGATCAACAACTTCTTCACCGGCTTCGTCACCACCGGCGGCCCGGGCGTGAACACCATCTCGCTGCGCGGCCTCGGCGCCAACCGCACCCTGGTGATATTCAACGGCCGCCGCGTCGGCCCCGCCGGTGCTCGTGGCACCGTCGGCCCGACGGACCTGAACGTCATCCCCGGCTCTCTGATCGAGCGCGTGGAAATCCTGACGGACGGTGCCTCGTCGATCTACGGCTCCGACGCCGTGGCCGGCGTGATCAACGTGATCACCCGCACCAACCTCGACGGCGGCCGTGCCGAAGTCTTCTACAGCCAGCCGTTCGAGAGCGGCGGTGAAGAGCTGCGTCTAAGCCTCGGCCAGGGCTGGACCTTCGATCGCGGCTACATCTCGGCGGCGGCTGAGTACTATCGTCGCGAACAGCTCACCTTCGGTGACCGTGAGTGGTTCGACTGCCCGCAGAGCTATTTCTACCGCGACCCGAACTATCAGGTCCGCGCCGACGTCATCGACCCGGCCACCGGCAACTTCAAGTGCGACTTCGTGCTGACGAACATCGTTCGTGCGTCGGCTGTGGTCGTTAACGGTGGCGTTTACAACCGCTCGGGCGACTTCCGCACCGATCCCACCGCGTCATTCAATGTGGCCCCGGTGTTCCGTCAGGGCTACCAGGGCTGCGACATGCCCGGCTACTTCCATGTGGCGGGCGGTGCGGCTGCTGCCGGTGGCGGTTTCAACTGCTCCATCGCCGCGCGCCCGTCCTCCGAGCAGCGCGCTGCTCGTGGTCTTTACCCGCTCTATGATGACCGCTACCGCAGCCGTACTGCGATCTCTCCGGTGGAGCGCTACAGCTTTGCCTCGTTTGCGGGTTTCGACCTGACCCCGACCACCGAGGTGTTCGGCGAGTTGCTGATCAACCGTCGTCAGTCGCGTCAGGACAGCTGGCGTCAGCTGTTCCCGCAAATCTCCAACTTCCACCCCACCAACCCGTGGGGCGGCAACTGTAACAACACCAACCCGCTTCTGTTCTGTCACGTCCTTCTGCCGGTCGTGCTGTGGGAAACGGGTGGCAAGCAGCGCGTCGACTACATGCGCGGTGTGGCCGGCATCCGCGGCTCCATCAACGTTGGCGGAGGCTGGGACTGGGAAATCGCGGCACAATACAGCCGCTCGGACGCCGACTACGGCGGCGCGTTCTTCTATAATGACCGCGTCAACGCCGTCTCGGGTGCCCTGATCCCCGTCGCTCCTGCGAACCCGCTCAGCCCTGACCCCGCCGTTCAGGCCATCGCGGCCAGACAGGCGGCGTTCCGTGCTACCGGCTGCGACCTTCCCGCCCTCCTGCCCGGTTCGCCGACCTGCCCGGGCGTGTTCAACTGGACCGATCCCAACTACATCAACAATGGTGCCCTGCCTCAGGCTCAGCGGGATTACATCCTAGGCTACGAGATCGGTAACACGATCTATACCCACGCCTACATCGAGGGTCTGCTCACCACTCCGAACCTCTTCACTTTGCCCGCCGGCCCGGCTGGCGCGGCTCTGGGCTTCCAGATCCGTCGTGAGGAGATCGATGATCAGCCCGGACCGGAGCAGCAGCGCGGCAACCTCTGGGGTCAGTCCCAAGCTGGCCGTACCGCCGGTTCCGATAGCGTTCGCGAAATTTTCGGCGAACTCGAACTGCCGCTGGTCCGGAACGCGTTCCTGATGGACAGCCTCACGCTGAACCTGTCGGGCCGCTATTCGGACTATGACTCCTATGGTGACAACACCACCTACAAGGTCGGTCTGAACTGGCAGATCACGCCTTCCTGGCGCATCCGCGCCTCGCAGGGCACCTCGTTCCGCGCCCCGGCGCTGTTTGAGCTGTATCTCGCCAACCAGACCAGCTTCCTTGGTCAGGCCCAGATCGACCCCTGCGCCAACCCGACCGCGCGCGCCGGCAACCCCACGCTTGATGCCAACTGTCTCGCAGTCGGTGTTCCCAACACCTACAACGGCGCTGGCACCTCCTCGGCGGAAATCGTCACTGGCGGCGGCATCGGCGTTCTGAACCCGGAAACGGCCGAGGCCCAGTCCATCGGTCTGATCTGGACGCCGTCCTTCATCGACCTGAACATCGCCCTCGACTACTACCGCATCGAGGTGATCGATGAGGTCCGTCAGTTCGGTGCAGGCAATATCGTCAACCGCTGCTACACCTCGGAAGACTTCCCGGCCGAGCCGCTCTGCGCGCTCATCACCCGGGCTCCTCCGGGTTCGACGCGGGAATTCCAGATCATCTCGGTCAACGATTCTTACGTGAACATCGCACGTCAGGAATCGGAAGGCCTGGATCTGACCATGCGCTACCGTCACCGGTTCGCACTGGGTGACCTGACTCTGAACGCCCGCTTTACCCACATCCTGAACTGGGAATCGCAGGTGTTTGGCACGGCGGCTCCGATCCAGAACCACCAGCGCATCGGCTCGCCCGACTTCGTTGGTAATGCTTCTGCCCGCTTCGACCGCGGCGACTGGACCTACTTCTGGGGTGTTGATTTCGTGGGTGAAACCTCGAACGCCGACTTCCTGACACCGCCGAACTCGGGCACCTTCCTCGGTGAGCCGGTGTTCTTCAAGCGCTTCACGGATCACTACTTCACGCACAACTTCTCGGTGCGTCGTCGCATGGACCAGTGGACGCTGCAGGCCGGTATCAACAACGTGTTCGACCAAGCCCCGCCGATCACCTCGGCCTCGGGTGGTGGTACGCGCATCGGCAACACGCCGCTGGCCTCCCAGTACGACTGGATCGGCCGCCGCGTGTTCTTCAATATCGCGCGCTCCTGGTAACAGGGTCGTCAGACCAGACTGCCTTGTTCGCAAGGCAAGGGGCGGTGGGAAGCCACCGCCCCTTTTTCTTTGCGCGCCCCTTCCCTTTTGGCACTCGCCTGTCGATCAGTCGCGCACCACCATCGAGGCGATCCAGCTCACCACGCCGGTGATGATCGCAGCACCGATGGCCGGCCACAGGCCCGCCACGACAAAGCCGCCCAGAAACAGCGACGTCAGGCCGATCATGGCCGCATTGATCACCAGCAGGAACAGACCCAGGGTGATCACCGTGATCGGGAAGGTCAGGATCACCAGCACCGGGCGCACGAAGGCGTTGACCACGCCCAGGATCACCGAGGCCAGCAGCAGGGTCACCGTGTCGGTAAAGGTTATGCCTGCCAGCAGATAATCCGACAGCCACAGCCCCAGCGCCGTCACCAGCACCTGTACGATAAAGCTCACCATTGCCTGCTCCTGTTCCTGATCGCCGCTCGATGCGGGCGAGATTACAGTGCGTGACGGCCTGCTTGGTTCACATGGCGCGTGCGCCTTGCCGGTTGACCGGCCCGCCCTGGCGCGCTCCACTGCCCCTCATCACCGGATCAGGGGGGAGAGCACCATGAGCCATGCGCGCAAACTGGCCTCGGTGGCGGTGGCCGGCCTCATTCTGGGCGCAGGGCTGGCGGGCTGCGCCGCCACCGGCCTTGCCGATCAGCCGCGCGAGCAGAGCGCCCGCTCCATGGCCTCGATCCAGCTGGATGCCATCATCGCCGACTATGAGCGCTTTGCGCGCGGGCTCGATCCCATCTCGGAGGGGCGCGAGGGCAATGCCGAGGCGCGCGCGCGCATGCCCGACTGGTCGCGAGAGGCCGAGCTGGCGCGCGTGCCGCATCTCGAGGGCTTCCAGCGCCGCCTTGCCCGCATCGACACGGCCCGCCTCAGCGATGACGAACGCCTGAACCACGCCTTCCTGTCCGCCATCATCGACGAGGCGCTGGAGGAAATCGCGCTCGATCTGGGCCGCCTGGCGTTTCGCAACGAAGGCGGCGTGGGTCAGTCGCTCGCCTACATCGCGCGCACCACGCGCCTGTCGAACCGTGCCGATGCCGACGCCTGGCTGTCGCGCCTGCGCCAGATGGGCAAGCCCTTCGACGACAGCCTCGCCAACGCCCGCAGAGGCCTCGAGACCGGCATGGTTCAGCCGCGCCCAACGGTCGAGGCCGCCCTGATCGGCCTTCGCAACGAGGCGGCCTTCACGCCCGAGACCGACCCGCTGCTGGTGCCCTTCGACACCCTGCCCGCCAGCTTTCCCGCACCTGAGCGCGAGCGTCTGCGCGCCGAGGCCATCGACATCATCAATGCCGAGATCGCGCCCCGCCGGCGCGAGTGGGTGCGTTTCCTTGAACAGGACTATCTGCCGCGCGCGCCCGAACAGCTCGGCATCGGGAACCGCCCGGGCGGGCGCGAGGCCTATGCGTGGCTGGCGCGCAGCTTCACCACCACCGATCTGACCCCCGACCAGATTCACGCCATCGGCCTGTCAGAGGTCGCCCGCATCCGCGCTCGCATGGAAGTCGAGATGCGCGCCAGCGGCTGGACCGGCGATTTTGCCAGCTTCCTTCAGTTCCTGCGCACCGACCCGCGCTTCTATGCCCGCACACGCGAGGAGCTGCTGGAAAAGGCGTCAGAAATGTCCAAGCGCGCGGATGATGCCATGCCATCGCTATTCGCCACCTTGCCACGCCTGCCCTATGGCGTGCGCCCCGTGCCGCTGGAGATCGAGGAGACCTACACCACGGGCCGCTACTTCCCCGGCAGTCTCGAGAACGGCGTGGCGGGTGGCTATATCGTCAACACCGGCCGCCTCGATCAGCGCCCGCTCTACGAGCTTCCGGCCCTGACCCTGCACGAGGCTGTGCCCGGCCATCACCATCAGATCGCCCTGCAACAGGAGGCTGGCGAACAGCCCTGGTTCCGGCGCAATGCCGGCATCACCGCCTTTGTCGAGGGCTGGGGCCTCTATGCCGAGTTCCTGGGCGAGGAGATGGGCTTTTACCGCGATCCCTATGAGCGCTTCGGGCGGCTGTCCTACGAGATGTGGCGCGCGTGCCGCCTGGTGGCCGACACCGGCATTCACTGGATGGGCTGGGACATCGAACAGGCCCGCGCCTGCTTTGCCGAGAACTCCGCCCTGGCCCCGCACAACATCGAGACCGAGCTGCAGCGCTATATCTCATGGCCCGGCCAGGCCCTGGCCTACAAGATCGGCGAGATCCGCCTGCGCGAGATCAGGGTGCGGGCCGAGACCGCGCTGGGCGAGGCGTTCAACGTGCGCACCTTCCACGATGCGCTGCTGGTCAACGGCCCCCTGCCCCTGTCCCTGCTCGACCAGCACATGGACCGCTGGATCGCGGCGCAGGCCTCGCCGGTGAGCACTGACTAGGCACGCCCGCAGCATATGTCGGAGTTGCTCTGCCCCCGTTCTTGCCTCCATCGCAACCAGAGTGGCAACTGAAGTCGCGACTGCCTATCACTTGGGAGCAGCCTGTAGGCAGTGCTCAGAGGAGATCGCCATTGGACAACCGCAACACACATGCAACTAACGCGGTTCTGGCTATAGTAGAGAAATATTCAACTGTCGATATTCAACAATATGGAACTAGCGCTCAGATTTATCTCCATCTCAATATATGGGGCGACGATTTTGACGAGATGATAGCCGATATTGCGCAGGCCACGGGCGCTGATTTTTCGTCTTTTTCTTACAACAAATATGCCCCAATGAAGGGAGCGCAATTATTGCATCCATATTTCGATTCTTTGGCTATAACCTTTACGGCAGCATATCTATTGATGATTTAGTCAAGGCTGTTGAGGCTGGGAAGTGGCCCGAAGACAAATAGCATTGCTGTCTTGTCGAACGCGAAGATAGCTGTTCAGCGACGAGGGCGGCTCGGTTATAGCCATCACCACCCACGACGAATGCGGCGCCGAGGACGATGCTCTAGCGAGCTTTCTGCCGACTTTACCCCACCAAGCTAACACAGCGCCCTGCCCCTTGGGCATACAGATGGCTGTCGTGGTCAGGCGCTACGGAAACGCGGGTTTTGGGCAGGCCGGGGCGGCCAGCGGCTTCGCATTAGGGTATGCGGGCGGCCCACTGGCGAGCTGCACGATAGTGGATTATACCGGAGCCGATGTAGCCGCAGGCAGATTCCTGCAAAATCTGATGGGGACGACTTTTGGTTTATGTTGATAGGTCATGGCGTATAAAATCGCCCTACCCTCCCTACTTCTTCATCGCCACAGCTTTATATGCATTGATTTTGCTGGGTGGCATTCAGCCTGTCTTAACCTGGAATTTTGCGCCCGGATCCGGCTTGGTATACACAGGTTCACTAGCCCTGATCGCTTTACTGTTCCTTAAGTCAGCAACAGCGCCCCCTATAAGCCTAGTATATTATCTTACCAAAAACCCAGCGCTTCATGTGAAAGGAAGACGCATGCTCTGGCTAAGCCCAATGTTAGACCTAGATGTTTGCGACGACATTTCAAAGGTAACGCTGGATGGCGATAGAAAGCAGTTCATTTCATTATGGAATGGAGATACTCCTAAGGGATCGATCCATGCTGAAATGCTGGATGGGGATGCAGAGGAACTAATCCACGCACTCAATCAGGCCAGAGCGCACTACGGCTATGCTGCGCTCACGCATTCGGCACCTGACTAGTATCAACAAAGCTTAATCAGTTGTGGTTCAGCGTCGCCGTTAATAGCCTCCGGGCCGCTGAGCCTGACCTATGATCCTGCCGGGCGGCTGTATGAGGCGGCGGGCGCTGCCACCACGCGCTATCTCTATGCCGGCAATCAGGTGATCGGCGAGTACAGCGGCACGGGCGCCCTGCTGCGCCGTCATGTGCCGGGCGTCGGCATGGATGCCCACATCGCCTTTTACGAGGGCACGGGCACCACGGACCGCCGCTGGCCGCTGTCCGACGAGCGCGGCTCGATCATCGCCATCACCCTGCCCGATGGCACGCCAGCCAGCATCAACACCCCAACATCACTCCCTGTGACGAATATGGCCAGCCGGGCAGCATGAACACCGGCACATTCGGCTACACCGGCCAGATGTGGCTGGCGGAGGCGGGGCTGTGGCACTATCGCGCCCGCGCCTATCACCCCGCCCTGGGCCGGTTCCTGCAGCCCGACCCGATCGGCTACGGCGACGGCCTCAACCTCTATGCCTACGTCCGCAACGATCCCCTGAACATGGTCGATCCGAGTGGGACATTCAGGGGGCGGATCAGGCAAACCACTGAGACCTGCCTCGAAATTGACATCCCCTCACGCCCCGATCTACCCCAAGATGGCCCGAGAGGAAGCTGCGCAACAGACTCAAGCTCGACCTTTATCTCTTTCCGGCTGACCGCTTGGGGCGGCGGACAGATTGGCGGAGGGGGACGGGGGGCCGGAAGAAATGGACAGTCCCAAGTTCATGCCCCTCACGACTATGGCCTCAGAGACATTATCTGTCATAGTTGCGATATTGATAGGGTATTTCGGTGTTTACTATTGAACCCGGCACCCGGGGTGACCGGCTTGACCGATCCGATCACGGACGGTCATCTATCAAGTGTGAATGTTATGGGCATCGTTCGCGGTTCCGTGATTCATCGTGTTGATTCAGACAGAAGGACGCTTCGAAATATAACCCTTCCCTGACATACACTTCATGAGGGAGAGGTATATTTTAGAGTACACCACGTTGATTTTTTGGGCGGAACGTCCATCGCGGTGATTATTCGAGGAATAGGAACGGGGCCTCACGGGATCGCAAATGAGCTCGCAGCTCAGCCAGTTTGGCGATCGCACATGATGCATATAAGAGCTTGCGCTACGAGGTAACTCATGACTGCTTTTAGAAGAATCGCAGAGGCGTTTGTAGCAATATTTGTTATGGCCGCTATATTTTTTCTGATGGGGTTCGCCCTTGACCACATAGCGCTTCAGGCATACCTTCTTATATCATATGTATTGGTTTTTTTCTCTTATATCATAAGTCTACTATACGCAAATATAATAAGTAATACCAGCCACAAGCGAGCTCTTCCATTTTTTTATTTTATTGCCGGTTCGCTTTGCGCTATCTTTTCGTGTGTTTACGCTATAAAAAGTGCTGCTTTTTTTGATTTAATGTTTATTCTGCGGTTATTTTTAGAAATGTTTTTCCGTACGTATATACCCATCGCTTTATCGTTCTGGATTTCAGAAAAAGCTATTAGTTGGCTGCTAAGTGGGTTCCGTCAATAATCCCCTAGAATATCACCCAATTTGGAGGACCACGCTGGTCTATGACGGCTTCGACCGTTTGTCGCGCACGCGCTATCCCGAGGTGTCGGGTTCGGGCAGCTCGACCACCGACTACGAGGAACTGACCTATGACGCCGCCTCCAATGTGGTGAGCGAGCGGCGGCGCAGTGGTGCGGTGTTCACGGCGTCCTACGATAACCTGAACCGGCTCACGACCCTGACCACGCCGTCGGGCATGGAGAACCTCGCCTACACCTATGACAACCTCGGGCGGCGCCTCACCCAGAGCTTTGCCGGTGGCCAGACCCTGAGCTTCACCTGGGATGCCCTGTCGCGCGACCTGAGCCAGTCGAGCCCGCTGGGCACGGTCGGCTTCCAGTACGATCTGGCCGGGCGGCGCACGCGCATCACCTGGCCCGACAACGTCTATGCCCAGTATGACTACAGCCTCTATGGCGAGGTCACGGCCATCCGCGAGAACGGGGCGTCGAGCGGTGCCGGGGTGCTGGGGGCCTACACCTATGATAACCTCGGGCGTCTGACCGGTGTGAGCCGGGGCAACGGGGTAGGCAGCACCATGGCCTGGGACGGGGCCTCACGCATGACCGCACTGTCGCACGATGCGGCGGGCAGCGCCCATGACCTGTCCATCGACATGGCCCACAGCCCGGCCTCGCAAGTGACCAGCCGCACGCCTGTTGGCCTCAGCCGCTCACACCCACACCCACACCGACGGGGCACACCACGCCCGTGCCCTTGATCCCGCAATAGCCATCGGGATTCTTGGCCAGATAGCCCTGATGATAGCCCTCGGCCAGATAGTATGCCGGGCGCGGCTCGATGCGGGTGGTGATCTCGCCCATGCCCCGGTCGTTCAGCGCCTGCTGATAGGCGGCGAGCGAGCGCTCTGCCACCGCGCGCTGGGCCTCGTCGGCCACATAGATCGCCGATCGGTACTGGGTGCCCACGTCGCCGCCCTGGCGCATGCCCTGGGTGGGATCGTGGTTCTCCCAGAACACCCTGAGCAGTGCCTCAAAGCTGACCTTGTCGGGATCGAACACCACCTCGACCACCTCGGCATGGCCCGTGCGCCCCGTGCAGACCTCCTCATAGGTGGGATTGGGCGTATAGCCGCCCGCATAGCCAACTGACGTCACCCACACCCCCGGCACCTGCCAGAACAGGCGCTCTACACCCCAGAAACAGCCCATGGCCAGCAGGGCGCTCTCAAAGCCTTCCGGGTGCGGGCCCTTGAGCGGGCGGCCGCTGACGACGTGAAGCCGGTCGGTCTGCAGCGGCGTCTCGCGGCCTGGCAGGGCGCGTTCGGGCGCGATCATTTCGGACTTGGACAGCAGCATGGCGGGGCTCCTTGTTGGTGGGCACGAGGGGGTGTCGGCGCGCATACATATGGGGCGTGCGGCCTGTCTTGCCGAGAGGGGGCAAGTGGTCTATTTGCCTCGCCCTGCGCTGTTTTCGGGGCCTGACCTCCCCGCGCGGGCCGCGCGCCCGCACCATCAGCAGCGGCAGACCGGAAACGGTGAGGTGGCCGAGTGGTTGAAGGCGCACGCCTGGAACGCGTGTATAGGGGAAACTCTATCGAGGGTTCGAATCCCTCTCTCACCGCCAACATCTCAATGCGAATCAACGAGGTGGGCCTTCCGAGGCCGGAAAATCCCCAACTTCCGCGCGGTTTTGCCGGTGGCGGCCGAACCTCAGAGACTGCCGAGGCGCCCCAAATCGGTCTCCAACCGGCTTTTGTCTCTTTTCACCCGAACCTCTGCGAAAAAGGTTCGGATTAAAAACATCGCTTTGTTTCAGGGTGTTACGGATATGGCGTCGCCGCGCAGTTCTCTATGCAATCCCGGCAGCCATTGCGGTTAGAGAATCCGAGGTGGGCGTTCTGCAGCGCAAATCTGTAGCGAGCGCGAACGCCGCCCCTGTGAGTAACTAATCGAGCAGGAATGACTGTTGTGCCGGCGGAGGTGCCGGCTTGGGCGGATAGAGGAGGCTTACGATTAGCCATTGATCCGGGAACCGGTGAATAGTGCCCATTAGAAAAATAAGATCGGCTGCTGGCAGAGCAGCTTCGAGCTTTTGACGAAATGGCGCTTCCCAATTTTCTCCATGGCTTTTGACGCAATTCCAGTAAAGCGCTCCCGCCTCCCAGTCAGCGATCTTATGTCGATACTCATGGGCTTGATCACCATCTTTGCAGGTATAACGGTAATGGAAAGCGAACGGCACCTTACGCAGCTTCGCCAAATTTCGAGCATCCGCAGCGTCGAAAAGCCCTGCCTGGCGCTCATTCTGAACTAGTTTCTGATGCTCTTCCTCTGACCAATCTGGCCTATCGGCTGGGGTAATTTCGAGAGCTATCACTGATGCTGGCCGCAACAGCCCGAGTGTAGTGTTGTGCGCTTGCCGATCTCTCTCGAGTTCAGCGAAGTCATCGAATACGGGGATGTTGCTGATAGCTGCACGACGGTCTGCCCAGCCATTATGGGTTGGAAGCGGTTGTTCGGTGCAATCGATTGTGTCGACGAAAATCTTGTGGCTCTCGGGTCTTCGGTCGTTCGTTGCTTTCTCGATGCGCGCATTGATCCACTGCCACTTGCGGAACTGCTGGTTATCTCCGATCAGGCGGAACGGCACCGGGAAAAGTCGAATAAGCTGGCCGCCCTCTTCGACGCCGGCGACGCATGACGTCTCGACATGTTTTTCACTTGGAGACGGATAGGTCTTGCAGAGGATCAGGATCCGCGCCTTCCGTGAAGCCATAGATCCCCCTCCGACGACAACCTTCTATGCCATTGAGTTCGTGGTCAACAGCCACGAAGTTAAACCATAAGGTCACGCAGGCAATGAAATGAGCGATCCATTGGCGGCGCAACGCACAGATTTTTCCTGCAATGACCGCATTTCATTGACTCCAAGATGACGCACATCGAAATCTTCACGCGCGCTAATCTGCTCGGCCACGATTGTCCGGTGACAATGTCTGGGATTACGCTCGTAACAGAGCAACACTGTTTTTGCCATTTGCGCAATATCTATGGCTATGTTGAGTGCCTGCTGCGCCTCTTCGCAGGCGATGTGCTTCGAGTAAATTGTGAGAAAGGCGGCATAATCGCCCCGTTTCATCGCATCACGCCCAGGCTTCGGATCGCCGAGCGCTTTCAGGTGTGTATAGCCAATACCGGCAGTAGCGAGGGCATCCGCGAGACTTGACTTGGAAAATCCGCGCTTACGTGAGACCGGCACATCACGAATATCGAGCAGATGTTCCACGCCAGCCAATGTCAGTGTCGCCAGAAAGGCATTTAGCTCTGCCCCCTCGTAGCCGATCGTGAACACTGTTCGTTTCATCATTACCCCTTCTAGCACTTTTGTTGCGTAACTCAGCCAACAATCAGGCAGGGCCATAATCAACGATAGCGTCAACGCACCGTGCCCTTTAACCTGAGCAGCGAGATTTTATCAATCCATGGCGCGAAGCTGCGACCGCTCGTCAAAGTGCGAGGCCTTCATAAAATCTCATAATCTCAATGTTATGATCCGTGTTTCTATCCAAACATGGTCATATTCTGCTCAGCCCACATTAGCTCAGATGCCGCCGCCATGTCCTTCATCGACACGGCGGGCGGCGTGCGCTGGATCAGCAGCTTGTCGAGCACAGCTGGGGCCAGATAGGCCAGCCGCAGCATGCGCCCGACATAGCGGTCCGAGATGCCCTCGGCCTCGGCAATGTCCTGAATGGTCGCCGCTTCCCCGTTCTCCAGCTTCCGCCGCCAGCTCCACGCCTTGGCGACCGCCTTCAGCACATGTGGATCGACTCTACCGGTGTCCGGCACCATGTCGGCCGGGGGGACGATTTTCGGCCGCCCGTTGCGCTTGCGGATGGAGAGCGGAATGAACACCCGCATGGTCGTGGGGGCACTCATGCTGCCATCTCCTGCTTCGGGATGACCATTTCCCGGATGACCGATCCGAGGCCCTCGGTGCGCAGGTCGACCGCAAGCCCATCGGCGCTGACCGTGACCCGCTCGATCAGCAGCCGGGCGATCCGGGCCTGCTCGGCCGGGAACAGCGATTCCCAAAGACCGTCAAATCCCGCCAGCGCGGTGACCACATCGTGCTCGTCGATGTCCGGTGCAGTCCGCCGCGCTGCCTCCATCGCCCGGGCCGCGATTTCCGGCGTGCGCAGCAACGACCGGATGTGCTGGACGACGGCCGATTCCACCATGCCGGCATTGAGCCGGACAAAGCTGTCGCGGCCTTCGCAGGCCCGGTTCCGGATCGCGTCCATCGAGGTGTAGTAGCGGTAATGCCGGCTGCCCTTTTTCGTCACCGTCGGCGTCATGGCGATGCCCCGATCGGTGAAGATGAGCCCCTTCAGGAGTGCCGGGGTCTGGGTGCGAGTGTTGGCCGCACGCTGGCGCGGGCTTTCCTGCAGGATGGCATGGACCTGATCCCACAGCTCAGGCGTGATGATGGCCTGATGTTCCCCGGGATAGCTTGTGCCCTTGTGGACGGCCTCACCAATATAAAGCCGGTTTCGGAAGAGCTTGTACAGGAACCCCTTGTCGATCGGCTTGCCCCGCTTGTTGAGGGTGCCGCTCGCCACCAGTTCCCGGGTCAGCAGGGTCGCCGATCCCAATTCGACAAACCGCTGGAAGATGTGGCGGACCGTGGCGGCTTCGGCATCGTTGATGACCAGCTTGCGATCGACCACATCGTACCCCATCGGCACGAACCCGCCCATCCACATGCCTTTGGCGCGGCTGGCCGCGAACTTGTCGCGGATGCGCTCGCCGGTGACCTCACGCTCGAACTGGGCGAAGGACAGCAGGATGTTGAGTGTCAGCCGCCCCATGGAAGTCGTGGTGTTGAACGCCTGCGTCACGGACACGAAGGTCACGTTGTTCCGGTCGAAGGCCTCGACCAGCTTGGCGAAGTCCATCAGCGAGCGGGACAGCCGATCGATCTTGTAGACGACGATGACGTCGACGAGACCGGCCTCGACGTCTTCCAGCAGGGCCTTGAGCCCCGGCCGATCGAGCGTGCCGCCCGAGAACCCGCCGTCGTCATAACGTTCGCGCATGCAGACCCAGCCTTCGGCACGCTGGCTGGCAATATAGGCCTCGCAGGACTCGCGCTGGGCATCGAGGCTGTTGAACTCCATGTCCAACCCTTCCTCGCTGGATTTGCGGGTGTAGATGGCGCAGCGAAGGCGCCGCCGGGGTGCTGTATCAGTCATGCCGCGTCCTTCCGTTCCCGCAGGCCGAAGAACCGGTAGCCATTCCACTGCGTGCCGGTGATGTCGCGGGCGATGGCCGACAGCGACTTGTAACGGCGCCCCTGCCAGTCGAACCCGTCCTTCAGCACGGTGATGACGTGCTCGACCCCGTTCCATTCGCGCACCAGCCGCGTGCCGATGACCGGGTTGCGCGGGTCGCTGATCACCGACTTTCGGACATTCTTGCCCTCGACCTCGTCGGCCAGGGCATCGAGCAGCTGGCGCACCGGCTTCGACAGCCCGCCGAAGGTCAGCTCCTGGATCCGGTAGGCCAAGCGCTGTTCCAGAAACGAGCGGCTGTTGTTGGGGGCCTCGCTGCTGAACAGCTTCTCCCATTCGGCCTTCAGCTGCTTGACCGTCATGTCTTTCAGGCCCGCCAGCCTGGCCAGCACCTGCGCATTGTCATCCTGTTTGTGCATCATTGTCCTCCATTCCGGGCTCGTGCCCGGGGACGACTGACGCTCCTGGTGGGCAGGATTGCGAGTGAACTATCTCCGCTCGCGGCAGATAAAGGACTGGACTGTTCGCGCATGCGCAGCACGCCGGCGGCCACGATGCGCCCCAACTCGGAGAGCCGGGTGTCTGACGACATCTTGGAGGGGCAAAGCCCATTTGGATTGGAGGTAACGGAGGACATGAGACCGTTCGCAATAGTGGGTGGCTGGCGACACGGTAGGTCCGAAAAGTCTCGCAAAACAATACATTTCAGATGGTTATCGCAGTCTTGCGAAATCATGAGCATTGCTTGGTGGTCACGATCCGCATCTTTGAAGTGTCGGTCGGAACGCCTGCGAAATGCTTCGCAATTTGATTCGCGGAGGGTCGCTGTTCGGCTACATTCTGACATCGGCTCCCGCGTGTGCGGCCGGAGTTCACGGCAATGCGTTCTTGACCCTGGAACCCCTCGCAACTACGCTAATCCGCATAGAAGCGTGATTTTGAGGGTTGGCCCAAGCCATGATGAACCGATGACCACTGACGGGACGAGTTTTGGACGTCAGATTTCCAAAGCCAGGAAGGCCAAGGCTCTCAGCCAGAAGGAGCTGGCTGCGAAGATCATGAAAGAGGAAGACGGCACAGCGATTTCACCGCAGTACCTCAACGATATCGAGCATGATCGGCGCAGCCCCACTTCGGATCACCTGATCCGGCAGTTTGCGGAGGTTCTGAGCATCGACGAAGGCGTTCTGTTCTTGCTGGCAGGGAAGATACCCGACGACATCCGCAGCCAAGTCAGTGACCCAGCCAAGGCGGCCGAGGCATTCGTCAATTTCCGTCGCGCCATCACCAACTGACGGAGCGACGGCGATGAGGATGATACGGGACCCAAAAGGCCGATTTCCAGAGCGCCCCTATTACACGAACGACGAACTCGATCGGGAGTGTGAGCGGCTTGTCCGGGATCTGCACCGCAAGCGGAACCAAGAGGCACGCCCCCGTATCACGACGGATGAACTCCATCTGCTGATCGAGCTCAACGACGCCAGCCTGGATTCCTCTGCCGACCTGACAATCTATGGGGACGATGTCGAGGGCGTCACGGCCTTCCATCCGGACGGGGATCCCGAAGTCGCAATATCGGACCGGTTGGCTAACGATCCGCGGCGCGAGAACCGGCTGCGCACGACGTTGGCCCATGAGTTCGGCCATGTGCATTTCCACCGGCACCTGTGGGCGGGCAAGTTTCAGCATGGCCAACTGTTCGACCGCAGGAGCCATGAAAACAAGGCGATCTGCAAGCGCGACACCATCATTCAAGCCGCGAACTATGACTGGATGGAGTGGCAAGCCGGTTATGTGAGCGGCGCGATACTGATGCCGGTCACATCCATACGCCGCCTGGTGTCCGATTATTGCCAGGAGCGTGATCTCCACGCTGCCGTGGCAGTGCGGTCAGACCATGGTCGACAGATCGTTGGTGCAGTGATGGAGACGTTTCAGGTTTCCGAGGAGGCTGCTCAAGTCAGGCTCAAGGTACTCAAACTACTTGGGGAATCTGATCGTCAGGGATCGCTGTTCGGGTAATCCACAGCAAATCCGCTAATCTGCGTAGATTTTCGATTGACCCGCCACATGGACGGAAATACGCTCTTTAGCAGATCGGCGTGCAAGGACGCCTGATTCTGCTCAAGGAGTCCCCCATGACCTCGATTGCCACCATCATTCGCAAAACCTCCACCCCCACCCTCCGTGCCTATTTTGAGCACAGCGGCATTGGCCTGCCTGCAAATATCGACTGGGCGGTCCCCGAGCCGGAAATCCTGCCGCCCCTTCTGAAGGCGGTCGATGAACTGACGGATACTGAAAAGGCCCGTCTGGCGCTCGACGCGGGTCGGATTGGCGACCTGGTCAGTGAAGTTGGCCAGATCGCACTTTACAGCGTTGCCGAAGACAAGGCCTTTCTTGATAGCCTTGGCGGCGCGCATGACCGTGCATTCTGGATGTTTCTCAATCAGCCGGACCGCTTCCGCCGTGCCGAGGAGGTCCGCTACACCGACGAACGTCGCCGTGGGCGTTCGTGGGCGGGTTTCATTGTCGCCGCCGATCAGCCGTTGAACAAGGATCCGGCCGCTCTCGACGCATTCAAGACGGCGCTGCGCGAATGTTTCGCCTCGCCTAACATCCACATCGATATCTTTGACCGCCGTCGCCCCACCTTCGACGGTGAGGATTGCGAACTGATCCAGATCGCGGTGTACCGCGAGGGCTTGCCGGATGATGTTCTGGAGTTTGACGCAGGCGATCTGGTTCGCCGCGTGCGCAGCCCGGTATTCGAGGCCGCCCTGACCTATGAACCCGCCACCGGCGTGGTTGAGGTGGTCGCGAACGACAGCAAGAGCCGTGAAGCCATGGCCCGGATCATGGTGCGTGATCTGCTCCAGATCGAATTCACCAGCGAGAAATTGCCGTCCCGCAACTATGATCTGAGTCCGCTTCAACAGCACCATGCTTTCCCGCGGGACGCTGCCGACGGAATCGAGTCCGTCACCTTGAAGCAGCTGCGCCTGATGCCGATGGACAATCAGGGGCAGCGCGTGACTCTGGAGTGCATGCGCGGCAGCGAGGAGACTATCTGGGAGATGGCCGCGAGGCATTTTGGCGACCGTAATCCGCTTCTCGGCGGCTGGGTGGTCACCCAGGCAAAGCTTAGCATCGCTTTCCAACCCAAAGGGGATGCGCGGCGTGGGCGTGTGCTGGCGCTGACGATCACGATGCCGCACGGCTGCAATCTCAAGGACCTGACCCCGGAAGAGCAGCTGATTGGCGAAAAGTACCTGCGCCGTTGGGGCATCCTGTACGGGGACACTGGCAGCGATGATTGATCAGGCGGCCGCCCGATTGATGCTGACGATTGCTGAAACGCCGGGCGGGAAAATCGCGGCTTCGGTCCTCGACGACTTTTATCCCCGTCAAGGCAAGCAACTGATGCAGTCCAACCTGCTGGCGCCGCGAGGAGATACCTTCGCGGCGCCACTGGATCTGGATCACAGTGATGAACCGCTGCCTTTGATCTGGTCGGGCGAGCACGGTTGTTTTGGCTATTACAACCCGGCCGCGGCCTGGATCAGAGTGCCCCGGGAAAGGCTGACCATGTTCGGCGTCAACATGCCGGCGCTGCTCGCCCACGTTGTAAAGGATCTCGATGTTTCTGGAGGTACAGGATCGACGTCCCTTGTCGACGATGTGTTGTGGGAACTTGGCAACGCGAAAATCCGTAATCGTCGACAGCGCCTGCCCATTTGGTTTGCACGCCGACTATCTGACCTGGACTGTTGGCAGAAAGTTGAAGATCTGACCAAAAGACGCCCGCATGAGACTATCAGGGTCATCGTCACCAGCACGCCCCACGAGAGGCTGTTCAGCAATGCGCTTCCCGGCCATCTGATCGTAAATCTTGCTGACGTGATCTCTGCCGATTTTGGTTTGGCGATCCGGCCGGAAATTCTGGTGGCACGACTGGAAGGAGCGCCTGTGGTCGACGTGAATACCCCATTGTGGCTTTCCCCGGACGGCCAGCAGCTGATCTTTCACGGCCGCGTCAAAATGGACTTCAAGTCGGTGCCGCAGAAAAGGATCATCGCGACACTGGTGCAAGGCTTCCACGACGGAAAGCGTTTCAGACTCGGGGAATTGCTGTCCTCGGATAGCACCGCTCCCAAGAGGCTTGCAGACGTGTTTGGAAAGAAGCGCTGGGCGGAGCTTGCGCCTTACCTGAAATCCGCCAACGGCCTCTGGGGCTTTGAACTTTAGCGATTTTCCCACCTCTTTTACCCCTCTCCACCGGGTCGGTTTTACCCCTCCCGCACAGCCAGTGTCTCCGCAGGTTTTCGAACCGAAACCAAGGAGACGCCAATGGCTACCAGACACCTTTCCCAGATCGAGCTTGCCGCTCGCTGGAACCTTTCCCACCGCACGCTCGAGCGCTGGCGGTGGACGGGCGAAGGCCCGCAATTCATCAAGCTCGGCGGTCGCGTCGTTTATCGCCTCGAAGATGTCGAGGCGTTCGAAGCTGCCCAGGCCCGGCACAACACCGCCCGCGCTGATGCGCCGGCCGTGGCGTGAGGGCGGCCGACATGACCATCCCCAAACACATCAGCGTGGACGATTTCGTTCACATGGCCGTCGGCGAGATCGTCGCCCTGCCGGCCGAGGTGCTCGCCAATCTCCAGCAGGAGATCGAGGAGCGCCTGCGTTTTGCCAAGACGGCCAGCGACTGGCTCAATGGCGCGCTCGCCCTCAAATATGCCGATCGTGCGCAGCAGGCGCGCAGCGATGCCGTTAAGGATTTTGGCGCTGCCCGCTTTACCGACGGCGATGTAACGATTGTCGCGGACCTGCCGAAAAAGGTCGACTGGGATCAGTTCGAACTGGCCCAGCTGGTCGAGCGCATCAAGGCCGACGGCGAAGACCCCCACGAATATGTCGACATCAGCTTCAAGGTCTCCGAGCGCAAGTTCGTGGCCTGGCCCAGCCATATTCGCAGCGCCTTCACTACCGCCCGGACGGTGCGCAGCGGTTCCCCCAGCTTCAAGCTCAAGCTGGAGGGCGCAGCATGACTCTCCCGATCATTTCGGCGGATCAGCGTCTCGCGGAAAATCGCGGCATCAAGGGCGTTATCTTCGGCAAATCCGGCATCGGCAAGACCAGTCTGCTCTGGACGCTTCCGGCAACGACGACCCTGTTCTTCGACCTCGAGGCGGGTGACCTCGCCATCGAAGGGTGGACCGGCGACAGCATCCGTCCCCGCACCTGGGAGGAATGCCGGGACTTTGCGGTGTTCATCGGCGGGCCGAACCCGGCGCTGCGCGACGATCAGGTCTACAGCCAGGCGCATTACAATGCGGTGTGTGCCCGGTTCGGCGATGCCCCGGCTATCGACCGGTACGAGACGGTCTTCATCGACTCGATCACGGTTGCTGGGCGCCTGTGCTTCCAGTGGTGCAAGGGTCAGCCCGAGGCATTTTCCGACAAGACCGGCAAGCCCGACATGCGCGGTGCCTACGGTCTGCACGGCCGGGAAATGATCGCCTGGCTGACCCACCTTCAGCACACCCGGACGAAGAATGTCTGGTTCGTCGGCATCCTCGACGAGAAGCTGGACGACTTCAATCGCAAGGTTTTCCAGCCGCAGATCGACGGGTCCAAGACCGGACTCGAGCTGCCGGGCATCGTCGATGAAGTCCTGACCATGGCCGAGGTGAAGGACGAGGCCGGAAACGCTTCGCGTGCCTTCATCTGCCAGACGATCAACCCGTGGTCCTATCCGGCCAAGGACCGGTCTGGCCGTCTCGCGCTGGTCGAGGAACCGCACTTGGGCCGGCTCATGGCCAAGATCCGTGGCCCCGTCACGCCCGCCAGCGACCGGCTGGAATTCGGCCTGCCCGATCTGTCGGCGCCCGACACCCAATCCCCCCAAAACTGACCTGAACAAGGAGACCCATCATGGGTAGCTGGAACGATTTCAACGACGCCAAACAGACCTCCAACCTCATCCCCAAGGGCACTCTCGCCAAGGTCCGCATGACCATCCGGCCGGGCGGCCATGACGATCCCAGCCAGGGCTGGACTGGTGGTTATGCCACCCGTGGCACCACCGGTTCGGTCTATCTGAACATCGAATACACGGTGCTCGAAGGCCCCTTCGCCAAGCGCAAGGTGTTCGGCATGATCGGACTCTACAGCCCGAAGGGCCCCGACTGGGCCAATATGGGGCGCGGTCTGGTGCGCTCAATGCTGAACTCGGCGCGCGGGATTTCCGACAAGGACAACAGCCCGCAGGCCCAGGCGGCACGCCGCATCAGCGGTTTTGGCGACCTCGACGGGCTGGAGTTCGTCGCCCGCATCGATGTCGGCACCGATAGCAACGGCGATGAAAAGAATGACATCCGCACCGCCGTCACCCCGGACCACCGCGAGTACTCGGCGCTGAAGGGATCGGTCGCGGCCACGCCGGCGGCTGCATCGCCTCAGTTCTCCTCGGCACCTGCAACCGGCGGTCGTCCCGCCTGGGCACAGTGAGGAGCACGCCATGATCCTTCGTCCCCGACAGTCCCTTTTCGTCGAGCGCAGCCTGTCTGCGCTCGACACCCACGGTAACACGCTCGGTGTGGCTCCGACGGGCACGGGCAAAACCATTATCCTGTCCGCGGTCGCGGGCCAGATGATCGGCGACAGTCGCGCCAAGGCCTGTGTCCTGGCCCACCGCGATGAACTGACAGATCAGAACCGGGGCAAATTCTCCCGGGTCAATCCCGGTATGTCGACCTCGGTTGTCGATGCCGGCAGCAAATGCTGGGATGGCCAGGTCACCTTCGCGATGGTGCCGACCCTTTCCCGGCCCGCCAATCTCGACGCCATGCCGGCGGTCGACCTGCTGGTGATCGACGAGGCGCATCACGCGGTTGCCGACAGCTATCGCCGCATCATCGACCAGGTGCTGCACCGCAATCCGATGGCGCGCATCTTCGGGGTCACAGCCACGCCCAACCGCGGTGACCGCAAGGGGCTGCGCGAGGTGTTCACCAACGTGGCGGACCAGATCCGCATGGGAGAGTTGATCGCCTCGGGCCATCTCGTGCGGCCGCGGACCTTCGTGATCGACGTCGGGGTTCGCGACGATCTCGGCAAGGTGCGCAAGACGGCTGCCGATTTCGACATGGGTCAGGTCGACGCCATCATGAACAAGGCGCCCGTGACCGAACAGGTCATTGCGCATTGGCGGGAGAAGGCCGGCGACCGCCAGACGGTCGCGTTCTGCTCGACCGTCAGTCATGCCGAGAATGTCGCGGACGCCTTCAATGCAAACAGCATTCCCGCAGCAGTCGTACATGGCGATCTTGATGACGCGACCCGTCGTGCCACCCTGGCCGCCTATGATGCCGGTGACATTCAGGTGGTCGTCAATGTCGCTGTGTTGACCGAAGGCTGGGATCACCCCCCGACCTCCTGCGTCATCCTGCTGCGCCCCAGCTCGTTCAAGTCGACCATGATCCAGATGATCGGTCGTGGCCTGCGCACGGTAAACCCGGAAGAATATCCCGGCATCGTCAAGACCGACTGCATTGTCCTCGACTTCGGGACGTCGACCTTGATCCATGGCTCGCTTGAGCAGGACGTCGATCTGGATGGCAAGCAGGCCAACGGTGATGCGCCGACCAAGGAATGCCCTGAATGCGGTGCTGTCGTGCCGGCCGCCGTAACCGAATGTCCTCTGTGCGGTCATATCTGGGAAGGCTCGTCGCGCGATCCTGCCGAGCCGCTCGGCCAGTTCATCATGGCCGAAATCGACCTGTTGAAGCGTTCGAGCTTCGAGTGGGTGGATCTGTTCGGCGATGATGCCGCACTCGTCGCCAACGGTTTTCACGCATGGGCCGGAGTCTTCTTCCTGAACGGTCGCTGGTACGGCATCGGCGGTCAGCCCAAAAAGTCCGCACATCTGCTGGCCATGGGTGAGCGCAGCATCTGCCTCGCTGCCGCAGACGACTGGCTCAACACCCATGAGAGCGACGAGTCCGCCCACAAGAGCCGTGGATGGCTACGGCAACCGCCGACCGACAAGCAGCTGGCCTTCCTGCCGCCGTCTTATCGGACCGACTACGGCCTGACGCGTTACCACGCCTCCGCGCTGCTCTCCTTCCGCTTCAACCAGTCAGCCATCCGCAGCCTCGTGATGGGCGCGGATCCGCATGGCTGGCGGGAGGCGGCGTGATGGATATCGCCCATGGAAAAATCGCCCTCTGCGGAAAAGCGACTGCGGTGCTGGCATCCACGCGGGTTGCTGTGTGCAGTCTGCCTTCGTCCAACCTCTGGCTTCGGCTGGTCGGGCCCGCAACGTACGAAACGATCGGGCCCCTCTGTGTGGTTCTGCTCCATCAGCTGCCAGCGCTTCTTCTGGCTGCGGGCGCGCAAGGTGCAGGACATGGTTGATCTGACCGCCCAGGAAGAGGCCGCAATCCGCGCCGCGCTGCAACCTGTCGCAGCCCTGATCGACACGATCGGCTGGCACTCCCCGCCCAGCGAATGGTCGCAGGAGCAGATGCTCCAGCTGATCACCGTCGCGATCGATGGCTTCCAGACCGCGATGCATCAGGCAGCCGTGGATGACCCCATGGAGGTGCCGTTCTGATGTTGGACTTCAATCACCGTCCCGCATTTGGCGAACGTCTGAACGCCCTCGTCGATACCCATCTCGTGGCAGACAACGCCGCGCGCAGCCCGCGGGATTATCTCGGCGGCTCGCGAGTGGGCGTTTCCTGCGAACGCGCGCTCCAGTTCGAGTTCACGGCCACGCCCAAGGACGAAAATGCGGACTTCTCGGGCCGAACCCTGCGGATTTTCGCGATGGGTCACGCCCTGGAAGATCTGGCCATAGCCTGGCTGCGCGGTGCCGGCCTCGATCTGTTCACGCGCAAAGGCAATCGTCCGGACGGCGAGCAGTTCGGCTTCTCGACCGCTGGGGGGCGACTGCGCGGTCATGTCGACGGGATCATCGCCGGTGCTCCTGCGGCGCTTGGACTTCGTGTCCCCGCGCTCTGGGAATGCAAGACCATGAACGCGAAGAACTGGCGGGCCTGCGTCAAGGAGGGCGTGACGCGGTCGAAGCCCGTCTATGCTGCCCAGATCGCGCTCTACCAAGCCTATATGGAAGCGAGCGTGCCGGGCATCTCGGCCGCGCCTGCGCTGTTCACCGCGATCAACAAGGACACGGCCGAGCTCCACCACGAATTGGTCCCGTTCGACGCCGATCTCGCCCAGCGGATGAGCGACAAGGCCGTGCGGATCCTGACCGCGACCGATGCCGGGGAACTGCTGCCGCGCTTCACCCGGACCCGTGAGCATTTTGAATGTCGTTTCTGCGCATGGGCGACCCGTTGTTGGGAGATGGCCTAGTGAGCGACGACAATATCGTCCACTTCAATCCCTGGCGCGACTTCAACGACGCGGTCGCGCTCGAGGAACTCTATCTCGAGCCCGATCCCGCACAGATCGCCGCCTTTGTCGATGTGGTCTTCAGCTATTGCGACGGCCTGATCCCGGTCCGCAGCTTCATCGACAAAGGCCAGGGCATCGACGGCAGGCCGAACAATATCTGGATCAATGCCGACGCGGCAGCGCCCGACAAGATGATGACATTCGCCCATTGGGCGGGCCGCGAGGGCGCGGCGGTCTATGTCATCCCCGGCACGGTTGCCGAACAGGGGCAGGCAAAGTCCGCCGACATTGCCGCGATGCAGGCCATCGTTGTCGATATCGACACTGGCGATATCGGGGCCAAGCTCACTTACCTCACCGATCATCTGGGCGATCCCACTCTGGTCGTGGAAAGCGGCGGGCGAACGCCCGAAGGCGCACACAAGCTCCATGTCTGGTGGAAATTGTCGGAACCCGCGACCGGTGCCGATGTCGAGCAGGTCTGTGCCCTGCGCGGCATGATCGCCGCCAAGGTTGCGGGCGATACCCATTTTCGTTCCGCGCACCAGCCGATCCGTGTGCCCGGCACGATCTACCACAAGGGCGGCAGCCAGCGCATGGTGCAGATCCTGCGGCACGTTCCCAAACGGGAGGTGGACCTCGCTGATTTTGCCGAGATGGTCTCGGCCATGTCGCTGATGCCCGGTATTGGCGCAGCGGCGGCCCCGGCTGCGGACAAGCCGGCTCTCGCCGATGTGCTGACCACCCCGGTTCATGAAGGCGGAGCGGATGCCTGGTCCCGGTTCGAGGGCGCGAGTGCCGCCATCGGCCACTATATCCGCCAGGTCCATGATGGCCGCATCAGCCCGGATGAAGGCTGGGAAGCGATGTGCCAGTATAATGCCGCCATGCTGCGGCCGAGCTGGCCGATCGATCGCCTGAAGGCGGAATCAGATCGGCTGTGGCGCTTGCATGTCGAGCGTAACGGTCCTCCGCTGGTGCGCCTGGATAGCGCGGAACCAGCCCCGAATGAGATCCCCGCTTTCACGCTGGGCTCGCTGCTCGACGACACCAGCCCCATGCCAGCGGATATCATTGCGCCGCGCGTGCTGACGCCGGGTGGTCTGCTGGTGCTGGGCGGCGCCCCCAAGGTCGGCAAGAGCGACCTGCTGATTTCCTGGCTGGTCCATATGGCGGCCGGCCAGCCATTTCTCGGGTTTACGCCGCCGCGCTCGCTGCGCATCTTCTATCTGCAGGCCGAGATCCAGTACCACTACCTGCGCGAACGCATACAGCAGATCGCGCTGCCGACCGAGTTGCTGGCTGCCGCGCGCGACAACCTCATCGCCACCCCGAAGTTGAAAATGCTGCTTGATGCCGAGGGCAGCATGCGCGTGGCCGAGGCGATCCGGAGAGCGTTTCCGACCGATCCTGTCGACATCATCTGCATCGACCCCATCCGCAACCTGTTTGACGGCGGGCCCGACGGCGGCGGCGAAAACGACAACGCGGCCATGATGTTTTTCCTGAAAGATCGGGTCGAGGTCCTGCGCGACCATATCAATCCCGACTGCGGGGTCATCCTCGTTCACCACACCAAGAAGCTGTCGAAACAGCAGGTCAAGGACGATCCGTTCCTGGCACTTTCCGGTGCGAGCGCATTGCGCGGCTTCTACACCTCCGGGTTGATCCTGCACCGGCCCGATGAGGAAAGCCCCCAGCGGCGTCTGGAAATCGAGCTGCGCAACGGACCGGCATTGCAGCCCAAGCTGGTCGACAAGATCAGGGGTGAATGGGTCGAATTGAACCCCATGAACGAGCGGCTTGTCCGCAAGGATGTCGGCGCCAAACTCGATGCCGAACGGGTGCGCAAACACGATGTAATCCTTGGCATGCTGCTCGACGAGGCTGCGGAAGGCCGCCTCTATACCGTCACCCAGTTCACGGAAAAGTTCGAGAATAAAGGAGGTCTCGGCGGCAAGTTCACGATCCGCGACCGGATCAGCGTTCTTGCCACCAAAGGCTACGTCAAGTTCCTCCGGGACGGTGCGCCGTTCGGTTATCCGGCCGTCCGCTCCCGCTATGGATATCTCTGTGTCGAGGGCATGGAGTTCGCCGCTGCTGGCACTGTCGACGAGGAGACCGGCGAGGTCTTCGATGAGCCGCGCCAGGTGCTCCCCAGCCACTACAAATGTCCGCATTCAGGGGTCTGCCTCGACGTCGAGAACCCGGCTGTCTGGGTCTATCCGGAAGGGGGTGAAAGTGCACTCGGTCCTCAGGACTGAGTTCTCGGTCCTCAGTCCTACCTCAGTCCTCAACCCAATGATTTCAGTCATTTGGCAAAAAAGAGGACCGAGTTCACTCGGTCCTCCATCAGTCCTCCAAAATCGGAAAAATCCCATGTTTTACAGTTATTTGAACCCACTGGAGGACTTAGAAGAGAAAACCCCCTTACTACGTAAGGGGGGCCACCCTGCGGGTGTGGTCCCCATTCCTTACGTAGCGGGGTGTCCCGCGCGCGCCCGGTCGCCTCCCTGACTAGACCCAGACCGGACGACGGCAGCCAGTACCGCCAAGCACCAGGCCGCCGCCGTCCGCACCACGACCCATCCCCTTCGACGGAGAATCATCATGGATAGTCTGACTCTGCCTGCGCCGGTGCGTAGTGCAACCCCGCCGGTGGCAAGGCCGGTCACGATCACACGCGGCGCCATGCTCGCCCTCGACCTTGGCAGCAGCACTGGCTGGGCACTGCAGGCAGGCGACGATTTCATCACCAGCGGCACGGTGTCGCTGAAGCACACCCGCTTCGACGGCGGGGGGATGCGGTTCCTGCGCTTCCGGCGCTGGCTCGAACAGCTCGACATCGATGCCGGGCCAATCGAGGCCATCCACTTCGAGGAAGTGCGTCGCCACATCGGCACCGATGCTGCTCATGTCTACGGCGGCCTGCTTGGGGTGCTGAGCGCCTGGTGCGAGGAAAACCTTGTCGCCTACCAGGGCGTGCCGGTCGGCACGATCAAGCGGTTCATCACCGGCAAGGGCAATGCCGACAAGACGGCGGTCATCGCATCTGTCCGCGCCAAGGGCTTCTCACCTGCCGATGATAATGAGGCCGACGCCATCGCCATCCTGCTCTGGGCCATTGAGACCCGCGGAGGTGTGCGGTGAGCGCGGCGCGATTCCTGCAGCGCGTGGCGCAGGTGCTGGAGGATCGCGGCGCGGCCTATGGCGATCCCAAGGTGCAGATGCAGGCCATCGCCCAGCGCTGGTCGATCACCTTGGGCGTGACCGTCACCCCGCAGCAGGTGGCACTGTGCATGATCGACCTGAAGCTGGCGCGGCTTGCCCACGATCCCAACTACGCCGACGGCCCGATCGACGTGATCGGCTATGCCGCGCTCATCCCGGAGATCACCCGTGGCTCGCGGTCGTAAGCGCAAGGCGGGCCGCCGCCACCCCTGCGGCAAACTGGCTCCTCCCAGCGTGGGCGAGACCCAGCGCGAAGTCGTGGCAACTGTGCTCGAAGCCCGGCAGCGCCATTACGGCGTTACGGCCCTGCAGGCGAAGGACGAGCGGCTGGGCACGGCCCTTGGACGTGTCGCCTTTGCAGGCAAGATCACTGCTGACCAATATGCGGCAGGTGAGATGTACGGCGAAATCATGGCCCGCAACCGTGCGGTCATGGGCCTGCCCATGGATCAGCCCCGTTCAGTCACAGGCTTGCTGATCAACGAGGGCATCTTCGGTGGCGGTTCACCTGACCATGACCCCGCTCTGGTCGAGAAGGTTCGCCGCCGCGCTGCTGCTGCAATCATGATGCTGCGCACCGCTGACCACGATGCCCCCGGCACGATTGGTCGCAAGCCCAGCATCCTTGTTCATGCCGTGGTGTGCCATGAGGCCGAAGCATCGAACTGGTCGGCAGCGGACATCATCAACCTTGGCCATGGTCTGGATGCCCTGTGCCGTCTTTTCCGTATCGGCAGTGACAGTTCGTGATCAGATTCACTCGCCTATCAAGTGAAGTAACAAACTGAATCTATTCGGTTATTCATGAATTTCATATTGACCAGACTTGCGCGATAATGTAGACCTTCCGAAATAGAGGATTAAGAACTGCGCCCGGAGCCCACCAGCTTCCGGGCGTTGTTCGTTTCAGGCGTTGCGCATGGCTGAACGGCAACGGGGACGTCGGGCAGTTGCGCAGCGTCTGCGACGATTACGGGCCGAACCGCTCTGCCGGGACTGCGCTGCCAGGGGCATCGTCCGCGAGGCCACAGTGCCTGATCACATCGTCCCGCTCACCCAAGGCGGCAGCGATGACGATAACAACATCCGCTGCCTCTGTGCCGACTGCCACCAGGCACGCACGGCCGAGCAGTTCGGGCTGCGCAGGACCGTCGGCACTGGCCCGGATGGCTGGCCGATCGGCTGATCTCCCCCGGGGGGAGGTCGAAACTCTGGGGCCTGCGGGACGGAAACCGCGCCTGGCCCAAACTTTTCACGACCGCGAGTTAGCGACCGGGGGTCACATGATGATTTGGCCGGCAGACAAGGTCGAGCGCAGGAGCGTCTCGGCACTGGTGCCCTATGCCCGAAACGCGCGCACCCACAGCGAGGAACAGGTGGCCCAGATCGCCGCCTCGATCCGCGAATGGGGCTGGACGGTTCCGGTGCTCGTCGATGAAGATGGCGGCCTGATCGCAGGCCACGGACGAGTGCTGGCGGCGCGCAAGCTGGGCCTGACCGAGATCCCCGTCATGGTCGCGGCCGGTTGGACCGAAGCCCAGAAGCGGGCCTATGTGCTGGCCGACAACAAACTGGCGCTGAACGCCGGCTGGGATGCCGAGCTGCTCCGCGTTGAACTGACCGATTTACAGGCCTTCGACTTCGATCTTGGGCTCACCGGCTTTTCCGATGACGAGCTGGCCGCACTCACTGCTGTGAAAACCGATGGCCAGACCGATCCCGACGCGGCACCCAACATTCCGGAAATTCCGGTGAGTTGCCCAGGTGACGTCTGGTTGCTTGGCAAGCACCGCCTGGTGTGCGGCGACAGCACCAACATCGACGACATGGAAAAGCTGACGGCCGGCCAGATGGTCGACATGTGGCTGACCGATCCGCCATACAATGTCGCCTATGAGGGCGGCACCAAGGACAAGCTGACCATCCAGAACGACAACATGGGCAACGACGAGTTCCGCCAGTTCCTGCGCGATGCCTATGTCACGGCCAGCACGGTGATGAAGCCCGGTGCGGTGTTCTACATCTGGCACGCCGACAGTGAGGGCTACAATTTCCGGGGTGCGGCGATCGATGCCGGTTGGAAAATCCGCCAGTGCCTGATCTGGGAAAAGTCATCGCTGGCGCTGGGCAGGCAGGATTATCACTGGCAGCACGAACCCTGCCTCTATGGCTGGAAGGACGGCGCCGGCCACCTGTGGGCCAGCGACCGCAAGCAGACCACCATCCTCAAGTTCGACAAGCCGTCGCGCAATGGCGAACACCCGACCATGAAACCGGTCGCGCTGTTCGAATACCAGATGCTCAACAACACCAAGGGCGGTGACATCGTGCTCGACAGTTTCGGCGGATCGGGCACCACCCTGATCGCTGCGGAGAAGAACGGCCGCATCGCGCGGCTGATGGAACTCGATCCGCGCTATTGCGACGTGATCATCAACCGCTGGCAGGAATTTACTGGGCAACAGGCAACCCTCGAAGCCGACGGGCGAAGCTTCACCACCGTCAGCGAACAACCGCGGTAACAACGTGCATGACATGGCTCTATCTCCCTCCGGATACGCTCCGGGGCGCGATGACGCATGCCTGCACGGACTTTCCCTATGCGCCGGTGTCGGCGGGCTCGACCTCGGCCTCCACATCGCATGTCCCGGATACCGCACTGTGGGTTACGTCGAGCGGGAAGCCTACGCAGCGGCCGCTCTCGTGGCGCGGATGGCGGACAAGGCCCTGGATCCGGCACCTGTCTGGGACGACATTACAACCTTCGACGGCCGGCCATGGCGCGGCGTCGTGGACATCCTCACTGCGGGCTACCCGTGCCAGCCATTCTCGGTTGCCGGACGGCGTCTTGGCGAGGCTGATCCGCGACACCTCTGGCCCCATGTCGCCCGCATCATCCGGGAATGCGATTCCCCGATCGTCTTCCTCGAAAATGTCGCCAATCATCTGCGCCTCGGATTTCCCGAAGTCGCCCGAGAACTGGTCGGCATGGGCTACCGGCTTGCGGCAGGATTGTTTACGGCGGCGGAAGTCGGCGCGCCGCACCGGCGCGAGCGGCTGTTCATCCTTGCAATGCGCGAAAGTGACGAACTGGCCGACGCCGCAGACCGACAGCTTTCGCAGCCGGGGCGGCAACCGAAAACACGAACTGGGTCTGGACCGCATGGCACGGGACTGGCCGACGCCGATGGCCTGCGACGGGAACAAGCCGAGTGCGGGCAACCGCAAGACAGCAGACCTGACCCATGCGGCCGGCATGTGGATGACCCCGACGGCCCGGGACTACAAGGATGGCTCCACCAGCCTTGCCAATGTGCCGGTGAACGGCCTGCTTGGCCGCCAGGTCCTGACGACACCGCCGCGTGGGACGGATATCTCGGACACGCGCCGAACCTTGAACCCGCTGTTCGTCGAGGCGCTGATGGGCTGGCCCACCGGGTGGACCGGCTTCGACTTTGCGGAAACGGAGTGGTCCCCCTGGTTGCGGCGCATGCGCTGCGAACTCTCGCGTCTCAGCTCGTCCGGCATCGGAGCTGCCAAGGTATGACGGATGAAGCCCGGAACGAAACCCAAACCAACCCATCTCAAGCTGATTGAGGGTAATCGCCGCAAGCGCCCGCTGAACCGAAAGGAGGCCGCTGTGCCTGCGGCACTGCCGGCACCGCCGCCCCACCTGACCGCTGACGCGCTTGAGGAATGGAACCGAGTCGCCGTCTGGCTGCACCGGATCGGCCTCTTGTCCGAGGTCGATCGGGCGGCGCTCGCCGCCTATGCGCAAGCCTACGGGCGCTGGGTCCAGGCCGAACGCGCGATCGCGAAGATGGCCGAGAAGGACCAGCTGACCGGCGGTCTGATGATCAAGACGTCCAACGGCAACGCCATCCAGAACCCGCTCGTCGGCACTGCCAACAAGGCTGCTGCGGACATGATGCGTTACGCTGCAGAATTCGGGATGACGCCCAGTGCCAGAAGCAGGATCTCAGCCGAGGCGGCGTCGGAAGGCACCGACCCCGCCGACCGCTTCTTCAGCTGACCGGACGACCGACTACGCCCGCGCGGTTGTTGCGGGCTGGATTGTTGCCGGGCCGCACGTGCGCAATGCCTGTCGCCGACATCTCGACGACCTCAAGCGCACCGACGGGATCCGGTTCGATCCTGTGGCTGCCAATCATGCCTTCGGGTTCTTCGAGGAGGTGCTGAAGCTTTCCGAAGGCCAGTTCGAGGGCCAGCCCTTCCGGCTGGAGCCGAGCCAGGCCTTCATCATCGGCAGCCTGTTCGGCTGGAAACGCGCCGATGGCCGCCGACGCTTCCGCAGGGCCTACATCGAACAAGGCAAAGGCAACGGCAAGTCGCCGGTCGCGGGTGGAATCGGCCTGTTCGGCATGACGGCGGCCGGTGAAGCCGGCGCTCAGATCTATGCGGCTGCCGCCAAGCGCGAACAGGCCGGCATCCTCTTTGCTGATGCGGTGAAGATGGTCCGCCAGTCGCCCGCTCTGGCGCGGCGGCTGGAGTTCTCGGGCGGTCCTGGCCGTGAATTCAACATTGCGCACCATGGATCGGGCTCGTTCTTCCGCCCGGTGTCGCGCGATACCGGCAAGACCGGCTCGGGACCGCGGCCCTATTTCGTGCTGGCCGATGAGATCCACGAGCTGCCAGACCGCTCGATCATCGAGATGCTGGAACGCGGCTTCAAGTTCCGGCGCGAACCGCTGCTGTTCATGATCACCAACTCGGGCTCCGACCGCAATTCGGTGGCTTGGGAAGAGCATGAGCACGCGGTGAAAGTCGCCGCCGGCAACATTGATGCGCTGACCGACCCGACCTATCTCGGCGAAGTACTCGACGACACAACGTTCAGCTACGTCTGCGCGCTCGACGACGGCGATGATCCGCTCAATGATCCGGCCTGCTGGATCAAGGCCAACCCGCTGCTCGGCGTCACCATAACGGAGGAATATCTCACCGAGGTCGTGGCGCAGGCCCGGGCCATTCCGGGCCAGCTGAACGGCATCCTGCGGCTGCATTTCTGCGTCTGGACCGACGCTGAGACTGCCTGGATGACCCGGGCGACGCTGGAACCGCTGCTTGCCGATTTCGAGCCGAAGCCCGGCGCCAAGGTCTGGCTCGGGCTCGATCTCAGCCAGAACCGGGACATCACTGCGCTCGCCGCCGTGCAGCGAACTGGTGAGAAGGACGGCAAACCCTGCTTCGATGCCTGGGTCGAGGCCTGGACGCCCGGCGACACGCTTGCCGCGCGCACCCTGCGTGACAAGCAGCCCTACGACGTCTGGGTACGCCAAGGATTCCTGCAGGCGCCGCAGGGCGAGAACATCAATTTCCGGCACGTTGCCCAGGCACTGGCCGAATACGACCGCGATTACGACGTCCAGATGGTCGCCTACGACCGCTACGCCTTCCGGCGGCTGGAAGAGGATATTGCCGAATTCGGCCTCGACATGGAGTTCGTCGAGCATCCACAGGGCGGGACCAAGCGCGGCAAGCCGACCGATGCCATGAAACTGGCCGCCAAAAGTCAGGATCGCGAACCGCAGGGCCTGTGGATGCCGGGATCGGTCCGCCAGCTTGAAGAGATGATGCTCGAGGGCCGGATCCGGCTCAAACGCAACCCGGTGCTGGTCTCGGCCATCATGTCGGCGGTGATCGAGACCGACCGCTGGGACAATTACTGGCTCTCCAAGCAGAGGGCCCTGAACAAGATCGACGCAGCCGTCGCGCTGTGCATGGCAGTGGGGGCGGCGATGTCCAGTGACACCGGCGGCACGATCGACGACTGGCTGAAGAGCCTGCTGCCATGAACCTGCTGCAAAAGGCGGTCAGCTACCTGGCCCGCTCGATCGGCCTCACCGACCCGTTCCTATACCGGGAGATGGGCGCGCGCCCGAGCACCAGCGGCGAAATCGTCAGCACCACCTCCGTCCTGGGGCTGGCGGCGGCCTGGGCCTGCGTCAACCTGCTGGCCGGAACCATCGCTTCGCTCCCGCTCATGGTCTACCGGACGAAAGGCGGCGCACGGACCGTGGCGGACGACCATCCGCTCTACCGGATCCTGCATGACAGCCCGAATGCCGACCAGACCGCCCTCGATTTCTGGGAGTTCATCTGTGCCAGCGTCGAGCTGCACGGCAATGCCTATGCCGAGGTGATCCGGGCCGGGAATGGCCGGGTGATCGCGCTGGGCGTGCCGATCAACCCGGAGCTGATGGCCGTGCGCCGCCGGGATGACGGGGCGCTGGAATATGAGTGGGTCGACCAAGGCGTCCGCCATGTCGTCGGCCAAACCCATGTGCTGCATATTCGTGGCTTCGGCGGCAATCCGCTGGGCGGTCTCTCGACGCTGAGCGCCGGCCGTCAGTCCTTCGGGCTGGCCCAGGCCATCGAGCGGGCCTCGGGCGACACCTTCCGCAACGGGGTGCGGCCTTCGGGCCTGCTGAAGACGGCCGATACGCTGACGATCGACCAGCGCCGGCTGGCCGAGGAGCTGCTGCAGGAGAAGTTTGCCGGCGCGATCAATGCTGGTCGGCCGATGCTGCTCGACCGGGGCATGGACTGGGTCCAGCTCTCGATCAGCCCGGAAGACGCCCAGATGCTGCAGAGCCGGGCCTTCTCAGTCGAGGAGGTCTGCCGGTTCTTCGGGGTGCCGCCGTTCATGGTTGGCCACACCGAGAAGACCACAAGCTGGGGCACCGGCCTCGAGCAGCAGACGCTGGGGTTCCAGAAGTTCACGCTGCGCCGGCGCCTGAAGCGCATTGAACAGGCGCTGGAAAAGCAGCTGCTGTCGGTCGCCGATCGGCTGGCCGGCATCACCATCGAGTTCAACCTGGAAGGCCTGCTGCGCGGTGACAGTGCGGCCCGGGCCTCCTTCTACCAGCAGATGCTGACCAATGGCGTCATGACCATCAACGAGGTCCGTGCCCTCGAGAACCTGCCGCCGGTCGAAGGCGGCGATGTGCCCCGCATGCAGATGCAGAACGTGCCGATCACGCAGGCTGGCCTTGCGCCGCCGGTGACGCCGGGACCAGGAGAACCCAATTGAACGAACTCGACTTCACCCTCGACGCCAAGGCGCTCGATGATGACGGCCACATCGAGGGCCTGGCCGCCGGCTACGGCAATCTCGACCATGGCGGCGACGTCATCCTGCCAGGTGCAATTTCCCGGTCGATTTCCGGCCGCAAGTCGGTGCCTATGCTCATGTATCACGACCAGAAGCGCCCGGCCGGCGTCTGGACCGAATTCCACGAGACGGCTGACGGTCTGCTCGTCAAAGGCCGCTTCTCGATGTCGACCACCACCGGGCGCGAGGCCCATGGGCTGGTCAAGGATGGCGCCATCGGCGGCCTGTCGATCGGCTATCGCGCGATCCGGGACCGGATGGTCGGCAAGGCCCGCCACCTCGTCGAGGTCGCGCTCCACGAGGTCAGCCTCGTCACCATTCCGATGAACGAGAAGGCGCTGATCACCAGCGTCAAATCGCTGATCGCGGCCGGCCAGATGCCGAGCCTTTCCCAATTTGAGGATTTCCTGCGCGAGGCAGGGTTCTCGAAAAGCCAGGCCACCGCAATCGCGGGCAAAGGCCTGGCACCGCTGCTCCGGAGTGAGTCCGGCAGTGACCCGTCCGAGTTTCTGGCGGCGCTCGCCGCGCAGGCTCGCACCTGACACCCGCTTTTCACGGAGCATCCCATGACTGAACCCAAGACCGCCGAGCAGTTGGCGCAAGAAGTGAAAGCCGCGTTCGACGCCAAGGTCGACCAGGTCAAAGCCATCGCCGACGAGGCGCTCGGCAAGGCCGCCAAGGGCGAAGACCTGTCCGCTGCTACCAAGCAGCTGGCAGACGAAGCCCTGGTCGGCATGAACGAGGCCAAGGCCCGGCTCGACGAGCTCGAGCAGAAGATCGCCCGCAAGGGGCCGGATGACCAGAGCGCCCACCAGTCGATCGGGCAGCAGGTCGTCGCGTCCGAGGAGATCAAGTCTTTCCTCGAATCCAAGGTCTCGCGCGGCCGCGCCAGTGTCGAGGTTAAGGCGATCATCTCGGGCCTGACCACCGATGCCATGGGCTCGGCCGGCGACCTGATCGTCCCCGACCGGCTGCCGGGCATGATTGTTCCCGGCCAGCGCCGCCTGACGGTCCGCGATCTGCTGACCCCGGGCCGCACCGCCAGCACCTCGGTCCAGTACGTCAAGGAGACCGGCTTCACCAATGCGGCGGCAACGGTGGCGGAAACGACCGGTGCGCTGAAGCCGCAGTCCGACATCAAGTTCGACATCGCGACCAGCAGCGTCACCACCATCGCCCACTGGGTTCTGGCAACCCGCCAGATCCTCGACGATGTGCCGATGCTCCAGTCCTATATCGATGGTCGCCTGCGCTACGGCCTGGCATTGGTCGAGGAAAACCAGCTGCTGAACGGGGCTGGCACCGGCACGGACCTGAACGGCATTTATACGCAGGCGACCGCTTACACCGCGCCGATTACCATCCCGGCACCGGTGACCCGGATCGACGTGCTGCGCCTTGCGGTGCTGAAGTCGGCGCTGGCGGAACTGCCGACGACGGGCGCAGTGCTGCACCCCTCCGACTGGGCCAGCATCGAACTGCTCAAGGAAACGACCGGCAGCTACCTCATCGGCAATCCGCAGGGCGGCCTTGCGCCGACGCTGTGGGGCATGCCGATCGTGGCCACCCAGGCGATTGCGCAAGGAGCATTCCTGACCGGTGCGTTCCAGCTGGGCGCGCAGATCTTCGATCGCTGGGATGCCCGGGTCGAGATCTCGACCGAGGATGACCAGAACTTCCGCAAGAACCTGGTCACGCTCCTTGCCGAAGAGCGTCTCGCGCTCGCGGTCTACCGCCCGGAAGCCTTCGTGAAGGGCGCATTCGCCGCAGCCATCACGGCCTCCACTGCACCCTAATCTGGATGGGGCCGGCTGAACGGTCGGCCTCATTCGTTCTTTTGGGAGACAGCACCATGCTGATGAAAGCCCTCGATACGCTGCATGTCAGCGCGGTCGGTCCTGATATCATCCTGGCCGGGCAGACCTTCGAGATCGCGGACAATGACGGCGAAATCCTTCGCCAGCGCGGCTTGGCCGAGCCGGTCGACGAACAGCCTGACGCGCAAAAGCCCGCCCGGACCCGCACGAAATGATCACGGTCGTCACCGCACCAACCATACGCGCGGTGACACTGGAAGAAGCGCGCCAACAGCTACGCCTCGATGCCCATGACGAGGACATGCTGCTGGCTGTCCATCTTGATGCAGCCCAGGCAGAGCTTGAACGGCTCGCGGATTTGCGACTGTGTCCGCAGACGCTCGCCATGACGCTGGATGCATGGCCTGATGAAATCACCGTGCCGGTCCGGCCGGTGACGATTGCGGCCATAACCTGCACTGCCGCCGGCGGTGCGACGGTCACATTGCCCGAGGGCGACTATATCGCCCGGGTGCAGCACGGGTTCATGCGGATCCGGCCCAATGCCGGCACATCATGGCCCACGCTGGCACCCGACGGCCAGATCACCATCACCCTGTCGGCCGGATTTGCCGAGGGACACCCGGACCTGGCGATCGCCCGGGCTGCGATCCTCGTGAAGACCGCCTCCCTGTTCGAAAATCGCGAGGGGGCGACTTGTCTGGCCTTCGACACCCTCGCGGGCCAGCTGGCCGCGCGATGGGTCTAGCCTCCAGGCTCGACACCCGGATCCGGATCGAGCGGAAGATCGTAACCCCTGATCCCCTTTACGGGACGGAGACCGTCACCTGGGTGGAATTCGCCACGGTCTGGGCCGAGGTGCAGGACGTCCTGCCGAGCCGGGCCGAACGCCTGGCCGACAGCATTGTCATCGCCAACCGGCCTGCGCGGATCTGGATGCGCTATCTCGGCGGGATCGACCCGGACATGCGGGTGATCATCGGGACGCGCATCCTGCAGATCGTGTCTGGTCCGGCAGAAATCGGCCGCCGCGAAGGCATCGAGCTCATTGTCGAACAGCACAGCAGTGAAGGAGCCGCGCCATGACGATCCGGCTCAAGGGCGGCCCTGAACTGCTGCGCCTGCTCGACGAACTGCCCAAGAACCTCGAGCGCAACGTCATCCGCGGCGGGCTGCGTGCCGGGGCCAAGGTCATCCAGCAGCAGGCCAAGGCCAATGTCCCGGTCCGCACTGGTCAGCTCAAGAAGGCGATCGGCATTGGCACGCGCACCGCCGGCAGCCGGCTCAGTTCCTACGTCAAGCTGCGCGGGTCGGGCTCCTATCTCGGTCTGTTTATCGAATATGGCGTCGCGCCGCACCTCATCTCGGTCGCAGAGGCCGACAAGCCCGTGCGCAATACTCGCCGTGGCCCCCGCAAGGTCAGCATTGGCACGATCAACAAGATGGTGAAGCGCGGAAGCCTGAAGATCGGCGAGAACTTCGTCGGCCCGGTGATCATGCACCCCGGTCATGCCGCCAAGCCATTCCTGCGCCCGGCGCTCGACCAGAAGGCCGAGGAAGCCGTCAACGCCATGGGCGCTTACATCGCCCACCGCGTCCAGATCGGGAACCTGAAGGCGCCCAGCCTCGAGGTCGATGACGAATGAACGGGGTGATTGCGGTCCGTGTCCTCCTGGTGGCTGACACCGGGGTGACGGCACTCGTCCCTGCGGTGCGGATTGTCGCTGGAATGCTGGCGCAGGGCACCTCGCTCCCGGCGATCTCACTCATGTCGGTCAGCAGCACCGACCGCAATATCGCCGCCCCGGGTCCGAACCGTAGGGTGAGCGAGCGGGTGCAGGTCACGGTGCTCGCCGCCAGCTATTCGGCCGCCAAGGCCATTATCCGCGCGGTCCGGGCAGCAGCAGCCGACCGCATGCCCGCAATCGACGGGCTCACCGACGTGACCGTCCACACCGACTCCGCCGGTCCTGATTTCCTCGACGAGGAAACCGGCATCCACATGCAAAGCCAAGATTTCCGCGTCTCATTCAATGAGGCGCGCTGAGGCCTCACCAACAATCAAGGAACCACTGCCATGACCGTTCGGACTTCCGCCGGCACCACGTTGAAGGTGTCGGCCTCTACCCCTACGACCTTCGATCCCACCGGCTACAATGCGCTGACCATGACGCTGGTCGGCGAGGTGTCGGACCTCGGCGAGTTCGGCCGGGAATACAATCTCGTCACCTTCAATCCGGTCGGCAGCCGCGGCGTCGTCAAGAAGAAGGGCAGCTTCAACCAGGGCACCATGACCATCCAGCTCGGTCTCGATACCGACGATGCTGGCCAGATCCTGCTGAAATCGGCCTCAACCTCGGACAGCGATCACAGCTTCCTCGTGACCACCCAGAACGGCGACAAGTACTATTTCCAGGCGCAGGTGATGAGCTTCAAGGTGAACGTCGGCTCGGTCGACCAGATCACCACCGCCACCGTGACGCTGGAACTGACGACCAATTCCGCCGGTGTCGGCGTGGTCGAGGTGCTTGCGCCGTGATGGGTCAGAGACCGTCAGCGTCCCGTATCATCACCTGATGAGACCAAGGCAGCTGTCAAGATTGCCGCCGCCGCGCCTGCCTTGTGCGGTCGAGGGGAGATTACCGGGTGCAATGGTTGCCGTACGGTTGTCTGTTGCTGGAGACGGGCAAGCTTCGATAGATGCTTCTGTCGCAGGGCCTTGACCGCCGACATTACCACTCTGTTGCAAGCCCGCATTGACTCTCTCGCCGAAGGTGGCCTGTTGGGTCTGCTTGGGGACAGTGGTGCCCGGCTCGCCGCCATCGGGCTGAGGCGTGTTTGCCGATCGCGCCACGCCGCCAGCGCCGACGACGTAGCCGCGGTTGTTCTTCTGATCGGGCTCCGCATGGGCTGCAAGTGGAGCGGCGGTCACGGCCATCATCGCTGCAAGTCCAAGAATGCGCATCGCATGCATCGCTTCGTCTCCCATTGTCGAATCGCTCAGGCGAACGCGGCGATATTCGGCAAAATCTCCTGAACGGACCATGACCGGACGCCGTTCGGTCCAGTTACGACCTGATTTCAAGAAGGAAAGGATGGCTTTCATGTTTGACATTACCAAGCTTGCCGCGACCGAAACCTCGACCGTCGAACTGGTCGGCGGCGATGACGCCCCGCTCTACGACGACAAGGGCCAGCGCCTCTCAATCACCGTCTATGGCCCGGGCACCAAGGTCTATCAGCGTGCCCAGGCCCGCCAGCAGAACCTGCTGGTCGACAAGATCAAGAAGCGGGGAAAGATGGACCAGACGGCCGAGGAGAAGCTCGCCGAACAGGCCGAGTTCCTCGCGGCCTGCACGGTCAGCTTCAACCATTTCACCTATCCGCCGGCCGAAGGGCTGGAAGGCGCTGCCCTGTTCCGCAAGGCCTATGAGGACCCCTCGATCGGCTTCATCGCGGCCCAGGTTGCAGCGCACATCAATGACTGGGCAAATTTTACGACGAGCTCGGCCGCGAGCTGAGCCTTTACGTCCGGCAGCTGGCCTGGCTCGGCACCGCGCCGAAGCCGCGTCAGTCTGCGGCCAAGACACCGGAAGATCCCGACCCGCAGACACGCCTCCAGCGCTTGGGCGTCGACGGCATCGTCCCCGACATGCCGCCGATCCGTACGCCATGGATCATCGACACCCTGATGGACATCGGCGCATCCGAGCCCGGCGCCATGGGCCCGGCGCCGCTGTCATGGGCGACCATCGCCCACTGGCAGGTCTGCATGGGCGTTGACCTTGCACCTTGGCTCTGCCGGCTACTCCGCCGGCTGTCGGTCGAGTTCGTCGCCGAAAGCCAGAATGCGCACGAACCCGATTGCCCGGCGCCCTGGACTGCCGTCACTGACGGCACCAATCGCCCCACTATATCCCGCAAGGTCACCCAAGCCTTCCGCGCGCTGATCAACTCGAAGGAGGATGCCCCATGAAAGCCGGCACCCTCGAGATCGAGATGATCACCAACATCGCCCGTCTCCAGAAGGAGATGGCCGACATGAAGCGGACCGTGGGCGGCACGATGAATGATATCGCCGCGACCGCCGGTCGCGCAGACCGGGCCATCGAGGCAGTCGGGACGCGCGGCATCACCCGGATGGGCGGTTCGGCAAAGCTTGCCGGGCACCAGATGCAGAACCTCGTCTACCAGCTGAACGACATGGTGGTGAGCCTGGCTTCGGGCCAGAAGCCGATGACCGTGTTCATGCAGCAGGGTTCGCAGATCGGGCAGATCGCGATGCAGGCCGGCGTCGGCATCGGCGGCATGGCCCGGGCGGTGTTGGGGCTTGCCGCCAGTGCAGCGGCTGCCGCGCTCACCAACCCGTATCTGCTGGCAGCAGCGGCTGCGGCCGGGATCGCCTTCGGCGCATTCAAGATGTTCCAGTCGAGCGTCAAGCAGTCGGGCGAACTCGACCGCTATGCCCAGAGCCTTGGCCTCACCGCCAAGGAGATGGAGAAGCTGGGCCCGGTCGGCGTGACTGCCGGCGACGTCATGCGCGGGCTGTGGCGCACGATCAGCGACGGGCTCAACCTCGGCCCGGTCTTCTCCAGCCTCAAGGACTGGGCCGTCTGGGCGTTCCAGAAGGTGCTCGAGGTCGGCAAGATCAGCATTGCGGTGATCTATGCCGGTTGGGTCGGCGGGTTCAGTGCTATCCGCACCGTCTGGCAGGCGCTGCCAGGGGTGATCGGCGAAGCTGCCGTGGGCGCTGCCAACCTCGCCATCAGCGGAATCGAGTATCTCGCCAACAAGGCCATCGCCGCGCTCAACTGGCTGGCCCGCTGGGTCAATCCGGTGCTCGACCGGGTCGGCCTTGCCACCATCAGCAGACTTGAAACGGTCGCCCTGCCGCGCATGGAAAACAGCTTTGCCGGCTCGACCGCCCGCATGGGCGCGACGGTGCGCGATGAGTTCACCTCGGCCTTTGGCTATGCCATGGGCATGATGGATGCGTTCTCGGCACAGTGGCGGGAGAACACCCTGCAGGCGGCCCGCGATCGGCTCGCTGCCGACGCTGCCGGCATCCGCGCTGATCGTTCGGACCGGGCGGGCCGCGCCGGAACTGGCCGCAACAGCCGCAAAGAAAGCGAAGCCGAGCGCGCCCTGCAGGCTGCGCAGGAATTCGCCGCCAACCTTGCGCTGGAAACCGCGAAGATCGGGAAGACGCCGATCGAGATCAAGCGGATGGAAGTCGCCATGGCGGCGCTGAAAGCCCCGACCGACGAAGCGCGTATCGCCATTCTCGAAGCCGGTGAAGCCTGGGAACAGGCCACCCGCGCGTTCGCCACGTCCGAGTTCCTGCGCCAGACCGTCGCTCCGCTCGAACTGCAGGTCTCGTTGCTGGGCCAGTCGGCGCGCGCACAGGCGCTTGCCAACCTCGAGGCCGAGCGCGAACAGATCGTGCTGGAACGCGGGGTCGAGGCCTGGGAACGCTATCGGGCCGCGCGCACCCAGCTGATCGAGCATGATTTTGGCCTGAAAGAACAGGAGCAGTATCTCGATACGCTCCAGGAAATGGCCGACCAGACCCAGACTGCGGCGCAGGGCATGGCCGAAGCCTTCGGCAGTGTTGGCGGTGCCATCGGGGCAGTCGCAGCCGAGTTTGCCCGCTATGCCGCCGACCAGGAGGCCGCCACTCGGCGCATCGCCGAGGCCGAGCGCGAATATGGTCGGTCTTCGTTCCAGTATGCCGCTGCGCGAGCCGCGCGAGGCTTGGCCGAGATCAACCACTACGGCAATCTCGCCAGCGCGGCGAAGAGCTTCTTCAAGGCGGGCTCGAAGGGATTCCAGGCGCTGGAAGCGGCCGAGAAGGCCTTCCGGGCCTATGAGCTCGCCGTCGCGATCAAGAATGCTGCGGTAAAGATCGGGCTAATCGGCGCGCAGACGACCGCCAAGGTCGCCTCGGACACCGCCATGGCTGCGTCCGATACGGCGCGCGCCGGTGTCGAACAGGGCAACGCGATCATCACCACCGGCATCAAGGCTGTGGAGGCCGTCGTGAATGCGATCCGTTCGCTGCCGTTTCCGCTCAACATTGCGGCCGGCGCGGTCACGGCCGGGGTGATCGCCTCGCTCGGTGTCGCGATCGGCGGGGCCTTTGGCGGCGGTGGACCCAAACCCGAAGCTGCCAATGAAGGCACGGGCACGGTGTTCGGGGATGGGGAAGCCGTCTCGACAAGCATCGCCAAGGCCATCGATCATCTGGGCGAGGTCGACACGCTGACCATGCGCTATTCGGCGGCCATGCTGGCGTCGCTGCGCAGCATCGAGGCCAATATCGGCGGGCTCACCAATCTCATCATCCGCACCAACGGCGCCGAGGATCTCGCTGCCGGTGTGCAGACCGGGTTCAAGCCGACCGGGGTTACCGCAATCCTGGGCGGCGCTGCCAGACAAGTCGGCTCGGTCCTCGACAAGATTCCGGTGATCGGCGGCATCCTGGGCGGTGTGGTGGGCGCAGTCGGCAAGCTGATCGGATCGCTGTTCGGCACCAAGACCAGCGTCGTCGGTCAGGGCATTTATGGCGGTGCCCAGTCGCTCGGCAGCATCATGGCCGGTGGGTTCGAGGGCCAGTATTACACCGACATCCAGAAAAAGAAGAAGTTCCTCGGGATCACGACCAGCACCCGCTACAGCACGCAATATTCCGAGGCGAGCGCCGAACTGGAGCGGCAGTTCAGCCTGATCTTCACCGGCTTCTACGACGCCATCTCGGCCGCTGCCGGCCCGCTCGGCCTGTCGCTCGACGAGGTGCAGGCCCGGCTCGACAGCTTCGTCATCAACATCGGCAAGATCGACCTCAAGGGCCTGACCGGCCAGCAGATCCAGGAGAAGCTGGCAGCCGTGTTCGGCGCCGCAGCCGACAATATGGCCCGCTACGCCATTGCCGGGCTCGACCAGTTCCAGAAGGTTGGCGAAGGCTATTTCGAGACACTGATCCGGGTCGCCTCGAGCGTCGAGGCGGTCACCGGCGCCATGACCATGCTGGGCCGGTCTACCAACCTGACGATCGCGGCGTCGATGGATCTGGTCCAGCTGTTCGGCTCGGTCAGCGACATGACCGCGGCGACCGGCGAATATTTTGCGCTCTACTACACCGGCACGCAGCAGGCCGCCGCGCGCACGGCGCAGATGACCGCTGCGCTCGCCAGCATGGGGCTGGCCATGCCCGACAGTATCGCGGGCTTCCGGGCGCTCGTCGAAGCCCAGGACCTCACCACCGAGGCCGGGCGCGCGGCCTATGTCACCCTGATCCAGCTGGCCCCGGCCTTTGCGGACCTGGTGGGCGCAGCACAGGATGCGGCCAGCGCAGCCGCCATTGCTGACGAACGCGCCTCGCTCGAGCGCCGCCTGCTGGAACTGCAGGGTGATACGACGGCTCTCCGCGCGCTCGACCTTGCCCAGCTCGACGCCTCCAACCGGGCGCTGCAGCAGCAGATCTGGGCGCTCGAGGACCAGCGGCAGGCAGCCGAAGCGGCAGCCAGTGCCGCCGAGAAGCTGCGCTCGGCCTGGGCGGCGATCACCGACGCCCTGATTGCCGAGATCGAGCGGATCCGCGGCGTCATGGGCACGAAGTCGGGCAGCTACGCCGAGGCGCTGGCAAAGTTCAACAATGCCTCGATGCTGGCCCGCAGTGGTGACCAGGAGGCGGCAAAATCACTGCCGGGTCTCAGTCAGGCGTTGCTGTCGCAGGCTGCCGAAACCGCCCGGTCGGCAGAGGATCTGGCGCGGCTGCAAGGCCTGACGGCCGCCAGCCTCGAGCAGACGCTGGCGATCATCACCCAAGCTGCCGGCAGCGGCACGACCACCGACATGGCTGCGACCGGCAATCCGGAGCCCAGCTGGTGGGACCAGTTTGCGGTGGGCCAGATGGGCACGGCGACCACTCCGGCTAATGATGACCAGTCGGCGCTGCTTGATGAGCTGCGGGCTCTGCGGCAGGAAGTGGCGGACCTGCGCGGTGAACAGCGCATTGCCTCGGCCGCCATTGCCTCGGGTACGAGCAAGACCGCGCGGATCCTCGAGCGGGTGACCCCGGACGGCGACGCCCTGTGGGTGAGGACTGCGGCATGAAACTGCTGCGGCCCGTCACGATTACCGACGCCATGCTGACCAGCAGCACCGTGCCGGAAAACGACCATCCGGCATGGAGTGCCGGCACCGCCTACGTGACCGGCAACCGGGTGATCCTTGCCTCAACCCATAGGCGCTACGAGGCACTGGCGGCCTCGACCGGGGTCAACCCGGCGACCGATCCCACCAGGTGGCTCGACCTTGGTCCCACCAACCGCTGGGCCATGTTCGATGCGCGGGTCGGCACGGCCAGCACCCGGGCGGCGTCACTCCAGGCTGTGCTGGCGCCGGGTGCGGTCGATGCCGTTGCGCTGATCGACACCGATGCCGAAAGCGCCACCGTCACGCTGACCGTCGATGGCGTCACCAACTACACCAGCACGCAGAGCTTCAACCTCGGCGGCAATGCCATCGACAACTGGTTTTCGTGGTTCTTCGAGCCGATCGGCCGCAAGTCGACGCTGCTGTTCCTCGACGTGCCAGTCTACGCCAATGGCGTTGTCACCGTCACCATCGCCCGCGACAACCCGGCCGACATCGTGTCGTGCGGGTCGCTGCTGCTGGGACGTCAGCTCTCGCTGGGAGACACCGAGCACGGCGTGGACATCGGCATCATCGATTACAGCCGCAAGGAAGCCGACCAGTTCGGCGTCATCTCCGTGGTCGAGCGGGCCTTTGCCAAGCGCATGACCGCAAGGGTCGTCATGCCGACCGATGCGGTCGATGACATTCATCGCAACCTTGCCGCGCTCCGCGCCACGCCGGTCTTGTGGATCGGCTCCGAGACCTTCGAGAGCCTGACCGTCTTCGGCTTTTACAAGGAATTCTCGATCGACCTTGCCTACCCGACGGTCAGCTACTGCAGCCTGACCATCGAGGGGCTGACATAGGTCAGCAGCCGGTTGCCGTGAACGGATTGAGGAGAGCGACTCCGAGGCCAGCCACATCCGCTTCGTTACGGGTGACCAGAACCAGGCCGTTCACCTTGGCGGTTGCGGCAAGCAGGCCGTCAATAACCGAGACCGGCCGGATGGCATTCATGCGTCCCCATTCCTCGGCAACCGCGATGTCAATCCCGAGGATCCGGTTGCCGAAGCCAGTGACGACTGCTTCCAGCCAGGCTTCAAGGGCTGCGGCCCGTGCGGGATCGCTACGCCGGGCCAGTTCCACACCCTTGCGGATCTCGCCGAGGACCAGGGCGCTCAGCCAGAGCTCGTGCTCGCCGACGCCGCTCCACCAGGCGGCAACTGCCGGATTGCAGCGGTCGGCCTTGCGGATCTCGGAAATGACATTGGTATCGATGAGGTAACTCAAAGGCTGATCTCGCGCCCGGCATCATGTGGTCGGTCGAGCACGATTCTATCGAACGGTGCCGCGGCCAGCAGGTCCTTGAGGCCCCTGTTGTGCACTCCACCGATCTTCTCGCGAAGCAGGTTGCGCACTTGCGTCTCACGCACCGGATCGCCGAGCGCAGAAGCCACCTCCCGCACAAGGGGCACGTCATCCTTGCGGACCTGCACCTCGACGCGGACAAAACCCTGTTTCTGTCGGCGCTTGCGCCACGCGGTGACCGGCGATGCGTCTGTCATGTCTCTGGCTCCAGTTATTACCGGAAAAGCTTACCGGAAATGATCAGTGCCAGCAAGACCGCCTGTTTCATCTCCTCCGGCCAGGTCACCATCCGCCAAGGATCATGCCATGCCAATTACAGCTCTGCCGACGCCGCCGTCCCGGACGGATGCGGCGAACTTCAACGTGCGCGCCGAAGCCTTTCTCGGCGCGCTGCCGACGTTCGTCACCCAGGCCAATGCGCTCGCGACCGAGACCAATGGCTATGCCACGAACGCGGCGGCCAGTGCTGCCACCGCCATCAACGCGCCCGGCACCAATGCCACCAGCACGACCAGCCTTGCCATTGGCACCGGCTCGAAGTCGCTGACGGTCCAGACCGGCAAGGCCTTTGTCGTCGGCCAATGGGTGACGATTACCAGCACGGCATCGCCAGCCAACTGGATGCACGGCCAGATCACGGCCTACACCAGCGGGACCGGCGCGCTCGTCGTCAATGTCAGCATGACCGGCGGCAGCGGTACGATCGCTGCCTGGACGGTGGCGCTGGCCGCGCCTTCGCAAGGGTCGAATGCCCTGCTGGCCACCGGCAGCTATGCGGATCCCAGCTGGCTGACCTCGCTGGCGGCCGCGAAGCTTACCGGAACCATCGATGTGGCGAGTGGCGGCACCGGCGCGACCACGGCAGCCGGCGCGCGCACCAACCTTGGTCTTGCCATCGGTACCGACGTCCAGGCGTATAATGTGACGCTGACCTCCTGGGCCGGCAAAGCCGTGCCTTCTGGGGTGGTGGTCGGTACGACCGATACGCAGACCCTCACGGGCAAGACGCTGACCAGTCCGACGATAAATGGCGGCACCTTCAATGCGGCCTCGACCGTCAGCGACAGCGGCACGATTGCGACCGGCAGCGTCGGCTTCCGGGGCGTGCCCCAGAACAGCAGGACCGCTGCCTATACCCTGGTGCTGACCGACAATGGCAAGCACATCAGCATCACCACCGGCGGGATCGTCATCCCGGCCAATGCTTCGGTCGCGTTCCCGATTGGGGCAACGATCGCCATCTACAATGACAGCGCCGCGGCCCAGACGATTGCGATCACCACCGACACGCTGCGCCAGGCTGGCACGGCCAATACCGGCAGCCGCACCCTCGATGGCTATGGCCTCGTGACCCTGGTCAAGGTCGCGGCGACCACCTGGGTCATCACCGGGGCGGGTCTCAACTGATGGCCGGCGTGCTCATGACCCTGCTGGGCGCTGGCAGCGGCGGGCAGCAGGTCGCGCTGCCGGTGAATTATTACCAGTGGGCCGACAAATACAGCGCGGTCGAGCAGTACGGCGCTGACGGTGGCTACTTCTCCAACCTGTCCGGTGGGAACTTCGCGCCCGCCACCTGGCAGGGCCGCGCGATCCGCGCGCTGGTTCACAGCTCCGACTTCTACGCTGGGACCTCGACCACGCTGATCGGCATCGACGGCTACAATGCGACGCCGGCCCCGCAGCGCCTGCGCATCAATGGCACGAACTTCACCCTCGGTGCGGGCTCCGTCTCCTGGCTCACCAACGTCACCGGGATCACCTTCAGCCCTTCGCCGACCAACAACATCAACTGGACCTCGCACGGTCTGGCCGTGGGCGACCCGGTCCAGTTCTATTGCACCGGCGGCATGCCCACCGGGATCACGGCTTTCACAATATACTTCGTCCAGTCGGTGGTGAGCGCCAGCGCGTTCAAGATCGCGGCCACCCCGGGCGGCGCGGCGATCAGCTTCACCGGTTCCGGATCCGGCACCCGCTACGGCTACAAGAACCCGATCTCGTCCTACCAAGCTAACGGCGCGCTGAGCGGCAACCCGTTCGCCAGCGTGCTTCCCCGCACGGCGACCATCACCATTGCCAGCCCGGCGACGGTGACCGCGACAGGGCACGGGCTTGCCAACGGCAAACGGGTCCAGTTCACGACTAGCGGCGCGCTGCCGAGCGGCATCCTCGCCAACACCACCTACTTCGTCATCAACGCCGCGACCGACACCTTCAACCTCTCCGCCACGCAGGGGGGCGCCGCGATCGGCACCTCGAGCGGCCAGTCGGGCAGCCATGTTGTGCGCGAAGTCGTGTCGGTCACGGTCAGCTAGAAGGAAAACTGCGATGCAGGCAGATCGCCGGCCCACGGTCACCGACGAGGTGATCGCGATCAACGACGACCTCGACATCAACTACGGGGTGTTCAAAAACGGGTTCACCTTCCGCCGGGCGGCCAACTCCTGGCGGCTGTGGCCGATGCTGGAGTTCGTACCGCCCAGGCTCAACCCCACCATCGCCGAAATGGTCGATGCCGGCGTCGCCTGGACCCTGTGCGAACACGTATCGGTCGCGATCAACGGTTGGGCAGACTACGTGTTCGAGGGTCCCAAGGGACCGATTGCCCAGCGCTGGACGCCTGGCTGCCACAATGTCGAGAACGGCGGCGGCTATCTGCCAGCCGGGGAATTCACCCGGCGTTTTCATGACGATTTCACGCTGTGCTGCGTGGTTCAGAAGTTCCGGCGGACGCTCGGTGTGCAGTACCACTTCGAGGTGGTGACCGGGCCGGCCCAGCTCGAGCGCGAGGCGCTGTTCGTCCATTGCGCAACTGGCGCCCGGCAGAAGCAGACGGACTTCGATCTGCCGGCCGGGCACGCCATCAATGCGGCCCCGGGCGACATCGCCATCGTCGGGAGGCTGCGCTGATGGCTCCCAATCCGGATCGTGATCCAGCCGTGGAGATCGCACTGATCAGGGCCGGCCTCGAGGCCATGCAAGAGGACCTGAAGGCCGTCCGCAAGGAGCTGAAGGACCTGCTCGAGGCCTGGAACACCGCGACCGGCATGGTCCGGTTCGTGAAGTGGCTGTCGACCTTCGCGACCGCGCTCGCCGTGCTTTACGCCACCGTCAAAGGCCTGTCCGGCCGCTAACTTTCCGGGAGACATCCATGAAACCGCTGCCACCGGCCTATGGCTGGATCGATGACCTGCGTCCGCTGCCCAGGATGCTGGAAGAGGCCCGCAAGCTCTACGGCACCTTCGAAGTGGTCGGCCCGGCCGACAATCCCTTGATCCTGGGCTGGGCCAAGGAGACCGGGCTTGCCAAGGTCTACAATGACGACGCCATCCCGTGGTGCGGGCTGTTCATGGCCGTGGTTGCCAAGCGCGCCGGCAAGCCAGTCGTCGAGGGTCCCCTCTGGGCGCGCAACTGGGCGAAGTTCGGGAAACCCGCTGACCGGGCACAACTCGGCGACATTCTGGTGTTCCGCCGCGCGCAGGGCTCCGGTCATGTCGGGCTCTATGTCGGCGAGGACTACGGCGCGTTCCATGTGCTCGGCGGCAACCAGTCCGACGGCGTGACCATCACCCGGATCGCCCGGGACCGCTGCATTGCCATTCGTAGGCCGGTTTACCGCAAGACGCCTGCGAGCGCGAAACCGGTCCAGTTGGCCGCCAACGGTGTCCTGTCCACCAACGAGGCTTGAACCGCCACCCCCATCATCAACCCGGCCGCTCGCTATGCCAGCGGGCTTTGTTATGGAGAAACGACATGGAAGAACTGAAACCCTGGTGGGCATCCAAGGCCATCTGGACCGGCGTCATCGGCAGCCTGTGGGGCGTGGCCGCAGCGCTCGACATTTTACCCGAAGGGCTGACCCAGGCCGACGTCCTGACCGTCGTGCTGGCGTTGACCGGTATCGGGAGCGTGGTGTTCAGGAAGACAGCCAAGGCGCGGATTGGGTGATCTCAAACTGACCCTGCAACGGAGCCGATTTCGGATTTTCTTGACATCGGATCCGAAAAGTTCGATCTATCGGCTGTCTCACCTGCCATGCGTAGGAGGAGCATTCGAGGCCGCCCGGGCTAGCTTGGGCGGCTTCAGCCGTTTTAGAGCCTACGGCAGGTTGGCCCGGCGAAAGGCATCGCGCTCCTTTTGAAGCTGCCTGATCCTGCCGCTCTTGTCCGTGCAGTAGGCGGTCCGCAACAGCCAGTAATCCTGGCGCTGCGCCAAAACCACCAGATATTCCTCACGATACCACAGTAGCGTGTTGACCTCAGTACCGCGAGTATTCTGCCATTCGTCGATCTCGGCATGGCTAAGCGCATTTTCAATCATCCAACGTACCCAGCGGATACGTTCGCAACGCCGAAGATCAGGTGTGCGGTCGTCCTCCACGCGCCCTTCTTGCACCAGGTGCCAGAAAGCCGCCCATCGTCCCGCAGTTTCGGGTGAGCGACGACAATTTACCCGAGCATCCCGAAAGGTGAGACCGCCGCGCGCGATCTCATTAATGAAAATGTCGTAGAGTTCGTTCTCATAGCGAGCCCAATCGCCGCCAAAAGCGGTGAACGGGATCAAATCGGGTGGCGTCATCCAGCCGTCTCCCGCGGACGCCAGTGCAGGATGTTGAACTTGGTGGCAGCGAAGGTGGATGTGCGAGTCAGAGCATCTGGCCCAAGAGCTTCCTGAAGTCGGGCAATGATCGCAGTTTTCGCTGGACTACTCGCAAGGCCACGGTTGGCATAGGTGAGCGCCCCGATCAATAGGTCGGCCAGCTGTAGCAGTTCGCTTTCATGGCTGCGCACCTGCTGCACGCGTTCAATGGACTCCCGGCTGAAGTCGTAGAGGCTGTTGGCCAGCACATCGTGCAACTTGCGGGTCTTTGGCCCACCTCGCGTATCTTTCACGTCGAGATAAATGCGATACCGATGCGGTGCACAGAAAATCTTGCTGAGCATGGTGAAATACATTTTGTAGTACCAGTCATCATGGGACTGGTCGAAGCGCGCATGATCCAATAGCCCTTTGTCAGGGACCACCAGACCACGAAATCGGAGTCGATCATCGGCAAGGAAAAGGTCGATGAGTGCCAGATAGAAGTCTTTCTTGGCGGGTGAGACCTTCGTCCATTTTGCCTCGAAGGACGAGGCCATGCCATAGGCAGACTTTAGTGCTCGGATGTTGTCGGTGACTGCGCGGATCGCATCTGTGGGGCAATAGACTGCACCCCAGGCCATCACCGGCACGCCGTCGTGTTCGAGATGACAGCTCTCGTCGCAGTAGACGTTGTAAATCCGCGCTTCGGTCATTCTGCCTCTCCGTGGCGAACCAGCGAGGCACTTTGCGGATCGTATCGATACTCAAGAATCGACCTGTCCCGGATCCTTTTCACGGCATCGTCGATAACGTTCAGGGGTACGAGGAACCACTCACGCGGTTTGACCATGTGCCCGAACCGATCGGGGATCGAGAGGTTGATCTGCGCCGCGGAAAACACCTTGTGCAGCAGGTTTTCCAGCTTCTGGCAGTTCACGCCGTAGACCTTGTAGGTCGCAGCTACTTCAACCCCTGCCAGCAGGTAAGTCGAGCTTTTCTCGGCGCCGGCGATCCGGGTCTCAACCGCGCCGCTAGTCACGCCAATCTTGTGCATGACCTCACGGTGTTCGGCGACGACCGGATGACCGGACTTGCTGCGCAGGACATAGATCGTCCCGGTCTCGGTCTCCCCCTCTTCCGCTTGGTCCGCAAACAAAGGCCCCGGTGACGGGTCAGTAATCCTGCGCCCCGCATCATCCTCGTTGAGCTGGCGCTGGAGGGAGCGCATCAGCATTCCGCTTTCGGTGCCGTTGTCGAAGATCACCCGCAAACGGGCATCGGTCCGGCCTTGGGGGTTGGTGAATATCTCCCCCATCTCGGCAACGTAGCAAATCTGGCCGAAGACAATGAAGTACGCGCCAGGGCGGATTTCGGCCTTTAGTTCGAATGGGCGGGTTACGCGTGTGCCGTTCGCCAGTTCGTCTTTCACCTGCTTGAACAGTGGCTCGAACTTTTCAAAGTCCATGCATTTTTCACGCCGGGCGACTTCCTCGGCGGCTCGCTTTTCCTCGGCTGACCGGACATGGCGGAGCTGGGTGATGTCATCGCCTTCACCAAGCCCAGCCAGTTCAGCCATCAGGTCATCGGGATCGAGCTCTTGTGCCTCGCCGCCAGCCGCTTCAACCCGATCGAGCAAGCCATGCTTGTCGAACGACGTCAGCAAGGTCCGGCATTCGTCCAGTTCGCGCAGCCGGTCCAGCCGCACGGCATAGAGCCGTTCGAAAATATCCCGATCCTCGCCATGCACGGGCAGACGCCCATGCTCTTCATAGAAGCGTTCGATATCCTCGAACCCGGCGATGATCCGCTCTTCACGCGGGGTATAGGTTGCCTGCTTTTTCTTCGCCGGCGCGAAGTCCGCGAGTTCGCCAGCCAATTCATCAAGGTCGAGGTCACTCATAGCGGCCTTCCTCCTTGTAGCGCATGAAGGCGGCAGCACCTTCGGCCAGCCGCTGCTCCCAGGCATCGGTAGAGGTTATTGAAGGCAGGCGTCCCCGTTCCTTTTTGAAGCGAACCGCGCGCCCGGCCAGTTCCTTGGCCTCCTCGGGCGTTATCTTGGTCCGCTTTGCAGAAATCGCAGCCTGCACCTGTTTGAGCGTGTTTTCGTCCATGGCCTTGGCCAACACGGTATAGGCGGCCTGCCATGGGTTAATGCTATCGATGAGGTCGATGTCGAGCTCACGCACATCCATTGCGAACTGGCGCACCCCATCCAGCAAGGATGTATTGGCGCGGATTTCGCTATCCTCATCGCCAGCCGCTGCCATGACTAGGCCTTTGGCTTTCTGGGTGAGGTTTAGCGCCGCAATTGCATGTTGGCGCACTGCCTCCTGATCCTCGGCTGAAAGTTCGGGATACCGATCGCGAACAATTTTGCCCATCGCGACCTGTGTCAGTTCCTGCGGCGGGGTTTCTTCGTCGAACATGCCGCGCTCGGCGACCGCCTTGGTTTGAACGAAGGCGGCTATCACTTCATTCAGGTCTTCCTGTACGATCCGGCTGGCCTCGGGGCTCTTGGGCTCGATCAGCCCGGCGATCTCGAAGTGGAGCTGACCGGTTCCTTCGCGGACGCCGACATTGGCCTTACCTTCCTGATAGCCGTCCGGGCCATAATCGAAGTCTGGCAAAGGCCCCTTGTTCTTGGGGGTGAAGGTGAAGCGCGGTGCCAGCACCTGTTCCATCAGAAGGCTGGCGGCGATCGCCTTCAGCGTATCGTTGATAGCATCCGCCACTGCGGCTTCGGAGGCATCTGGCTCGGCGATCAGGTTGGTAAAGGTGGCGACCTCCTTGCCCGGTGCATCGCGGGTGGCGCGGCCGATGATCTGGATGATCTCGGTCAGGCTGGAACGATAGCCGACCGTCAGCGCGTGTTCGCACCAGATCCAATCGAACCCTTCCTTCGCCATGCCCAACGCAATGATAATGTCGACATGATCGCGGTCATTCTTGTGCGCCGGGTCCTTCAACGCCGCCAGCACCCGCGCGCGGCGGGCGGGATCGCTGTCATCGACCAGATCCGCGATCTTGAGCACTCGGCCATCGGGCTGGGCGACCAGCTCGAAACCCGTCACTGGGTCAGCCCCGGTCCATTTGCCTAGATAGTGGAGTATCTCGTTGACCTCAGTCACCTTGTCCTTCGTGCTCTCACGCGCATTGACAGACGGGATGTGGACGATCGTCTTGCGGCTTGGATCAAGACAATGCTCGATCGCTTCAAGGTAGCGGCCGGTATAGAAGAAGTAGCCGATGTTCAGCGCCTTCAGGTGATCATACCCGTTGAGCTGCTCGTAATAAGTGTAGGTGACGGTTTCGAACTTCGCCTCGTCTTCAGGCGTCAGCACGGGAGCGGCGTCGCCCCGGAAATAGCTGCCGGTCATGGCGACGATGTGGGCCTTGTCCCGCGCGATGAAGGCGGCGAGCTGCGCACCCAGACGATTGTCGGGATGAGCGGAAACGTGGTGGAACTCGTCCACCGCGATCAGGCGATCGTCAAAGGCCTCCACGCCCAGCGCCTCCACCGCAAAGCGAAAGGTCGCATGGGTGCAGACCAGCACCTTGTCGTAGCTTGCCAGGAACTGGCCAACGGCCTTGACCTTGGACGGATCTACCTTTTCCTCGTCCAGCCCCGGCGCATTGCACAGGTTCCATTGCGGCTTCACCGCCCAGTCCGCCCAGAAGCCGTATTGGCTGAGCGGTTCATCGGCAAAGCTGCCGCCGATCGACTTTTCCGGGACGACGATGATCGCCTGTTTCAGCCCCTGATTGGCTAACTTGTCGAGCGCAATGAACATCAGCGCGCGGGACTTGCCTGAGGCAGGGGGCGATTTGATCAGCAGGTACTGCTCGCCGCGCTTGTTATAGGCGCGTTCCTGCATCGGGCGCATGCCCAGCGCATTGGCCTTGGCCGAAACACCGGTACGCGCGGTCTGGAAGCTGACCGCGGGAATGGGCTTGCTAGTTGTCATGCGACTTTCCTCTTGCCCTTTGTCGGGCCAGCTTTGACCGTCATCTTTGTGTAGAGATCGAACAGTTTTTCTAGTCGTTCGGTGTCATTGCGGAACCGTCGCCCAATGTAGATGCGCTCCAGCATTTCGTCGTTACGCTCATGTGCGGCGCGCAGGTCTTCCGGCATTGTTTCCGGATCGTACAAGTCTGCGATTGTCGCCGGGAAATGCGCTTCGCGGGCGAGGAGGATGTCTTCCGCGCAGCGGGTGAGGTCTGCCTTATTTTGATCAGTTAGCGTGGGGACCGGGAAGGTATTCCAGCCGAGGGTGCTGCCATAGGAAAAGTCTGTTCGGAGCCTGACGCAAACCGTGCCAATCCAAACCAGATGCAGGCGAGACGCGATCAGTGCGATACTCCACAAAGGAGCATCATACATCGCGTAGTTTTTATCGCCGATGACGGTATCCGCGTCTGCCAAACCAACAGGCAAAAATGGACGGTTTTCTGAGCTCACCCGAGGTACGACAATCGTGTGGCTCAACCCTTTGTTCATTTCACGCATCTGATGGGGTTTTGCAGCCAGCGCTCTTGTTCCCGCGTCTGTAGAGGCAAGGCGCATTTCCCTAACCCGCGCAACGCGCCCCTCTATCTCTGAAAGGGCCATGGCTTCCTCAAGCCTTTTGTCTGGAATCCAAAGGCAGTACCTACATACGCCTCGTATGAACTCAGCCGAGCCGAAAAACTTTTTTACGAAATCTCGATATAGATTTGAGGATTGTATGACTTCGTTTGCCTCTTGGGCATCCAACAAAAGGTTGCCCCCATCATATGGCACATTGCCCAAAGTCATCTTTGGAAGTTCCGAAATGGACTTTGTGCTCTTCTGTACAAATATATTTGGCCCATCAATCAGGTAAGCGTTAATGTTGCCGCAATCTTTAATTGTCGTAAGACCCTCGTCGCTGACGGAGAAAATTCGGCGAGGCAAACTTGACGGCGCGGCGAGCCCTACGATCGCAACCGTGACTCCAGCGTTGTGGCTGGCGAGATTGGACCATTTGAAGCTAGTGTGAGCGATGTGTATCACCCGCTGTGTCGAAAAAATCAGCGGCCACAGAAGAGCAACTTGCTGGCCTTGGCAGATGCTATTCGTCGTCACAAATGCACTCGCCGAGTCTGTGTGCTGCGCGTAATCCGCGGCCTTCATGAACCAACCAGCCACGTAATCTAAGGATTTCCATTGCGGACAGCGGGCGGAGAATATCAGGCTCATATCCTCACGCTGCTCAGCGGTCTGTTTCTTGTCCCCCACGTATGGAGGGTTGCCGCAAATGTAGGTCTCTCCACCTTCGTTCTCAAAGTCGATTTCGGCCTGATCCAGCGGCGAACTGAACAGATCATTCGCCCGCACCTTTACACCGGTGCCAGTCGGTGGACAGATGCTTAGCCAGTCCAGCCGCAGGGCATTGCCGCAGGTGATCCAGTTCTGGCTGTCGAGCGGCAGAAACTCGGCCAGCGCCTCTTGCTGGCCGCGATAGAGCACGTCGCATTGGTATTCGGCAATGATCAGCGCCAGCCGGGCAATTTCGGCCGGGAAATCTCGCAGTTCGATGCCGCGAAAGTTGGTGAGCGGAATGTCGCTGCGCCGATCAGGCTCGCCACGCCGCTTGTTTATCTCTGCCTCGATCGCCCGCATTTCCTTGTAGGCGATGACCAGGAAATTGCCCGATCCGCAGGCAGGATCAAACACCCGGATCTTCGCCATGCGGTTGCGCAGGTTCAGCAGTTTGCGGCCGTTGTCGCCGGCCTCTTCCAGCTTTTCGCGCAGGTCATCGAGGAAGAGCGGGTTTAGTACTTTCAGAATGTTGGGCACGGAGGTGTAGTGCATGCCGAGCGCGCCGCGCTCTTCATCGTCGGCCACGGCCTGGATCATCGAGCCGAAGATGTCGGGGTTGATCTTCTTCCAGTTCAGGCTGCTGATGTGCAGCAGGTAGGAGCGGGCAATCTTGCTGAATCGCGGGCATTCCGTGCTGCCCGAAAACAGCTGCCCGTTCACATAGGGAAACTTCCGGGCATACGGCTTGATGCCAACCGCCTCGCGGGTCTCGGGCTTGGTGTCCATCGCCCGAAATATCTCGGCCATCACGATGTGCGTGTCGGACGAATCCCGCGCGCTCATCTGCTCGATCGTTTTGCTGAACAGCCCTTCGCCCAGGAAGATGTCGGTATCCTCGGCAAAGAAGCAAAAGATCAGCCGCGCCATGAAGTGGTTCATGTCTGCCGAGCGGCGGGCCCAGTCCGGGTTGTTCTTCAGCAGCTCGACATAGAGCTTGTTGAGCCGCCCAGTTGCTTTGATGTCGAACGAGCTTTCCCGGATCTGCTCGACCGTGGTGATCCCGGCGAGCGGCAGGAAGAAGCCGAAGTGGTCGGGAAACTCGGAATAGGCGCAGGCCACGGTGCCGCCGCCGTTCATGTCCTCGGCCAGGAAGGCCTCACCATCAGTGGCAAGGATGAACTTGGCCTTCTGCGATGTAGTTTTGGGGCTTTCGCGCAGGGCTTTCAGTGTCTCATCCACCGCGCCGGGATCGCAGGCGGCGATATGGATGTTCCCGCGCTGGAGAATTGCTCCCGGCACATCGGATTGGTTTGTGTTTCCGGCGCGCAGCCGCGCCAGCGCCGTATCCTTCTGACCGAAGGCCCGCAGGAACTGGTAAGGGAACTCGGCCTGGTCAAAGGGCTCGAGGGCAAGATTGGATACGGCTTCTTCGATCTCTACGGGATTCATTTGGAGCTCCGGGGGGCACTGTCGAGAGCCTGCAACCGCTCGAATTCCTCGAACGCCATGACGACCAACACAGGCCGATCGTACTTGGTAATGGCGACCGGCGCGGATCGCGCCTGATCAACCATTTCACCGAATTTGTTCTTTGCCTCTGCAGCCGTAAAGGTGCGCATACGAATCTCCCGCCCTGCGAAGAGATTTAGCTAATTTAGCCATCGATGCAACGCTCGGAAACGTGGGCTTTCTCAGGGCTTCGACGAGAGAGTTCGTTCGTAGACTCTCACCCACCGCCATTCACCCCGAATGACAAAAACCGGCCGCACATCGCTGCACGACCGGCCTTTGTCATCCCTTTACACACACCACTTGACGCAGGGTGTGCACCACTTCGATCAGATCGGACTGGGCCGCCATGACCGCATCGATGTCCTTGTAGGCCATCGGCGTCTCGTCGATTACGGCGGCATCCTTGCGGCACTCGACCCCTTCGGTGGCACGGACGTGATCCTCGACCGTGAAGCGCCGCCTGGCCTCGGCGCGGCTCATGGCCCGGCCGGCACCATGCGAGCAGCTGCAGAAGCTTTCTGCATTGCCCTTGCCGCGCACGATGAACGACCTGGCTCCCATGGAGCCGGGGATGATGCCCAGCTCGCCCTGCTTTGCCGACACGGCGCCCTTACGGGTCAGGAAAACATCCTTGCCAAAATGATGCTCCCTGGTGACGTAGTTGTGGTGGCAGTTCACCGCCTCGGCCGTGGTTCGAAAGCCGGGCCAGTGCGCACGCAGCACCGACAGCACCTGATCCATCATTACCTCGCGGTTGGCCAGGGCATACCGCTGCGCCCACGAGACCGCGCGCACATAGTCGATGAAGCCCTCCGACCCCTCGGGGAAGTAGGCGAGGTCCTGGTCAGGCAGGTTCAGGAACCAGCGCCGCGCTTCGTGCTTGGCGCGTTCGATGAAATAGGTGCCAATGCGGTTGCCCACGCCGCGCGAGCCGGAGTGAAGCATCACCCACACATCGCCCGCCTCGTCGAGACACAGCTCGATGAAGTGGTTTCCGGTTCCCAGTGTGCCCATGTGGCCATAGCCACGCGGGTGCGCCGCCTTGGGGTGCTTTTGCACCATGGCGTCGTAGCCGGGCTTCAGCGCCTCCCAGCGCGCATGCGCGCTGACGGGCGGAGCATCGGCCCAGGCACCCCTGTCGTTACGACCACCGTTGTCGGTCCGGCCATGGGGCACCGCCGCCTCCATGGCCGAACGGATCGCCGACAGGTCATCGGGCAGGTGCTCGGCCCGAATGGAGGTCCGCACCGCCATCATGCCACAGCCGATGTCCACGCCGACCGCAGCCGGAATGATGGCTCCCACGGTGGGGACGACCGAACCCACGGTCGCGCCCTTGCCCCAGTGCACGTCAGGCATCACAGCCAAGTGCCGGTGAATGAACGGCAGCGAGGCCACGTTCTTCAGCTGCTGAAGCGCCGCGTCCTCTATGGGCACACCCCGCGTCCATGCCTTGATGGGCACCTGTCCGGGATCGTCGATCACATTGAAACCGCTCATCGCGGCATCTCCTCTGTCTGGTTCCCTCCGAACCGGACGGCGGGGTGATGATCGTGCAAATGCAAGAAACCCCTCCGGCCGATGGCGGGAGGGGTTTTCTGGAAAACCGAAGCCTGAAGACTTCCGTGACCTATGTACCCTCCACGCGCGCGCCAATCCCCTCGACCGGCTGGCGGTCGAGATTCACGTACATGCCTGTGGTGGGGTGTAGGTTGAACATCATTATCTCGTCTTCGGTGCGATGCCAGTAGCCTAAGGTGATCGCAATCACAAGTGTCATCTGCGATGCGAAAGCTGTCATCTTTGTCAGGATCACAGTGCATCACACCTGACATCATGCTGACAGACATCGGCTGACCTCGACAGCCTGATGACAGGCTCTCGTGATCTGATCCTCCACTGTTGCAATCGACGGGCCGGATTCGGATCGCGCGACGGCGGAGGTGAAAACCTGCCTCCCGGTGCGCACCGTGACCTAACCCGCCGAGGGAGGTTGGAGGCGACATGACGAGGTACGCACACGCTGTGGCGGCAGAGACCACAGGCGCAGGCACGATGCTCACCCATGAAGGGCTCACCCATGAAGGCGCACTGCGCCCTGCGGTCCGCACAGAGGGCTATGGCTCAGGCCTGCCGCACTTCGCCAGAACAGCCGATTTCGCCCTGCGCGAGCCGATGATGCTGGTGACCATAGGCCCCTGGCCGGACTGGGCTGCCCTGGCCGAAAAGCTTGAGGAGCTTTTCTCAGAGGTGATGCACTTTTCGACCTGGTCCGACGCCCGGGCCCTGTGGCGCAGCGCCGGTCGCGCCCTGCTGGTCGCTTCTCCTGGCATATCGCGCCTCGATCTGTTCGAGATAAGCCGCACCGCGACGGCGGACAAGAAGGTCATGCTGCTGGGCATGGATGATTCCGTGGACCGCGTGGTCTGCCTGAACATGGGGGCCGACGAGGCCCTGGCAGAGCGAGGACGGGATCTTCATCGACGGCGTCTTCGGTTACGGCGATCTGTCGTTCGAATCCCGGCGCTGGGCCTCCGGCCTGAACGGACAACCCGACGCCTTTGCGATCGGTGAGCGGACCGGCGACATGCGTTTCGTGTCGGGCACGGTGGGCCGCATGGCCGACCTGGGCCAGTTGCGGCGCAGCGTGTATCTGCGAATGGACGGGCGCTGGATCACTCTTGACGCCTTCACGGAGACCGGTGCGGGTCTGGCATCGCTCAGCTGGGAAACGGTTGAGCAGGACAGCCTGTCGGCGACCCTGGGGGCGTCGTGGGCCTGGCTGTTCGACCTGCGCGAGCGGGGCAGACTGTCAACTTATTTGCGCTTCGAGTGGAGCCACGAGTTCCAGGCCATGGGAGAACAGGGAGTGCGCTACGCAGACTGGACCTCCAGCCCGGTCTATCTGGTGCGCATGGACGGCTGGTCGCGCAACAGAGCCAGCGTGAACTTCGGTGCCGAATGGAGCCTGACCGACCGCCTGGCTGTGGGTGCCGGCTATCGCGGACAGGTCGGAACCCGAAGCCGCAGCCATGGCGCCGAACTCAGCTTCCGCTGGACGTGGTGAGGACCCACATGCAGGCCAAAGCCTAATGAACCTGCGAACGCCTACGGGGCCGTGTGAACCCAGGCGTTCCAGATCGATGGGGCGGGTCCGCTGGCCGATGGTTGGCTCGACATCCACCGCGATGCGCTGCGGTTCATCCCCGCGCCCGCGGGGAACGCTGGCCACCAATACCAATGGCACGGCAGGCATCCGGTTCATCCCCGCGCCCGCGGGGAACGCTCAGCATCGGTGATCGCAGAGGTCAGGGTAGCCGGTTCATCCCCGCGCCCGCGGGGAACGCCCTATGACGTGGCCGCGCTTTTCCTCGCGCTGCGGTTCATCCCCGCGCCCGCGGGGAACGCGATTTGGTCCCGGGTTTCGATACGGGCACGCTCGGTTCATCCCCGCGCCCGCGGGGAACGCAGCATGGCGACCGTCACCGTGAACGGCAGCACCGGTTCATCCCCGCGCCCGCGGGGAACGCGGCTAGTCAATCCGCCGATAAGCGCCCCTCTCCGGTTCATCCCCGCGCCCGCGGGGAACGCGGCACGACCGCGACCGGGGGTCAGGGCGGGGGCGGTTCATCCCCGCGCCCGCGGGGAACGCTAAGCGACGCGGTGCTGGCCGCGCACCCGGCACGGTTCATCCCCGCGCCCGCGGGGAACGCGTCAGTGGGCGTTTTGCAGCGGGCCTCAAGTTCGGTTCATCCCCGCGCCCGCGGGGAACGCTCTCTGGCTGTGAACCTGCCCAGCCCGGAGCACGGTTCATCCCCGCGCCCGCGGGGAACGCCAGGGACAGGCCTGATCTGGCGCGGCGACCATCGGTTCATCCCCGCGCCCGCGGGGAACGCAGCTCCCCGTCGCTGTAAGCAATGGCCCGGCCCGGTTCATCCCCGCGCCCGCGGGGAACGCGTCACCCGCACGTTGGCCCGACCGTAGGAGAACGGTTCATCCCCGCGCCCGCGGGGAACGCGCCAGGATCAGGCGCTGACGGGGGGTGTGGGCCGGTTCATCCCCGCGCCCGCGGGGAACGCATGCCCGCGCCCCCATGTAATCGCTGTCATACCGGTTCATCCCCGCGCCCGCGGGGAACGCTGCGACAATGCGATGATCGGGCACTGGATGGCCGGTTCATCCCCGCGCCCGCGGGGAACGCATCAGCGACAACAACATCCCTGCCCTCGACTTCGGTTCATCCCCGCGCCCGCGGGGAACGCTTCAGGCCTCCACCCTCTGTGAAGAAGCTTTTCGGTTCATCCCCGCGCCCGCGGGGAACGCGGTCCTCCGTATCTGTTACCGGCCATGCCCACCGGTTCATCCCCGCGCCCGCGGGGAACGCGCTCCATCTGTTAGGGAACAGGGCGGGATTGCCGGTTCATCCCCGCGCCCGCGGGGAACGCATCAGCATGCCGCGCTCGGCATCGGTCAGGGGCGGTTCATCCCCGCGCCCGCGGGGAACGCTGCGACAATGCGATGATCGGGCACTGGATGGCCGGTTCATCCCCGCGCCCGCGGGGAACGCGTGCTGACGTGGTGGTTGATGATGACGACCTGCGGTTCATCCCCGCGCCCGCGGGGAACGCGCTGATGTGACGGTGCTCATGGGCGGCCAGCCCGGTTCATCCCCGCGCCCGCGGGGAACGCTCGTTGCCGCTCAGCTCAAACGACACCTCGATCGGTTCATCCCCGCGCCCGCGGGGAACGCGATGCGGGCGGGGCGGGTCATGCGTCACCGCCCGGTTCATCCCCGCGCCCGCGGGGAACGCCCGGCCTCGTAGGCCAGCTCGGAGAGCGTGCGCGGTTCATCCCCGCGCCCGCGGGGAACGCGGATTCCGCTCGCGCTTACCTCAACTCCACAACGGTTCATCCCCGCGCCCGCGGGGAACGCCATGACCCTCGACGAGCTGGCCCGCGATGACCCGGTTCATCCCCGCGCCCGCGGGGAACGCTGAGCGCCCCCCAGATCATCGTCGCCGCTCTCAGGTTCATCCCCGCGCCCGCGGGGAACGCCGTATCGGCAGGCAAGGGGAACTGGTCATCGTCGGTTCATCCCCGCGCCCGCGGGGAACGCGATGTGTCAAGCGGCGGGGCAGCGCCCGAGGACGGTTCATCCCCGCGCCCGCGGGGAACGCGGCCACGACGACGGTGCGCCCGTGCGCTATGGCGGTTCATCCCCGCGCCCGCGGGGAACGCAATAGTCCTAGCGTTCATTTCAGCGGGCAAACCGGTTCATCCCCGCGCCCGCGGGGAACGCTTCGGCTTGAAGGGGGCGAAGAAAACCTTACCCGGTTCATCCCCGCGCCCGCGGGGAACGCTAGCCGATGACACTGCGAAGGCGCTCGTCGTTCGGTTCATCCCCGCGCCCGCGGGGAACGCCCCGACCTGGAAGGCAACCGCCCTGGGGACGGCGGTTCATCCCCGCGCCCGCGGGGAACGCCGAACTCGGCTACGTCCCCACTCACACGAGACCGGTTCATCCCCGCGCCCGCGGGGAACGCGCCATACTTTTCGCGGAACTCATTGGCCGCCGCGGTTCATCCCCGCGCCCGCGGGGAACGCCTGGCCGCCTCCTCGCGGATGAGGGCGAACCGCGGTTCATCCCCGCGCCCGCGGGGAACGCTTCTCGCGCTAAGGTCGGACGTGTTGCGTGGCCGGTTCATCCCCGCGCCCGCGGGGAACGCTTGCAGAGATCAGAAGCAGGGCGGCAACCCGGCGGTTCATCCCCGCGCCCGCGGGGAACGCATCGGCACCGACCGGCAACGCTACCTGCCCGGCGGTTCATCCCCGCGCCCGCGGGGAACGCATGGCGGCGATCTCACCGGCAGACCGACCGTCCGGTTCATCCCCGCGCCCGCGGGGAACGCACTGAGCGCACGGCCAGCGTATTCGTGGAGTTCGATTCATCCCCGCGCCCGCGGGGAACGCCATTTCGACGGGCGGGGTGGCAGTTCAGCGAACGGTTCATCCCCGCGCCCGCGGGGAACGCCATCCGTTTGCGGCGGCGCGCATGAGGGCGGTCGGTTCATCCCCGCGCCCGCGGGGAACGCTTTCGGCGCGGTCGCAGAGCTTCAGCCAGTCGCGGTTCATCCCCGCGCCCGCGGGGAACGCCCTCTGAGCCAGCGCCCCGCGCTTTTGCCGATCGGTTCATCCCCGCGCCCGCGGGGAACGCACATCATGAGCCCCCTCGACGAGATAGAGCTGCGGTTCATCCCCGCGCCCGCGGGGAACGCTCGGCCAGGCACAGCAGCCACGCCGCCCGCGCCGGTTCATCCCCGCGCCCGCGGGGAACGCGTGTTGGGCGGCATCCGCCAGCCCTTCGTGCGCGGTTCATCCCCGCGCCCGCGGGGAACGCGAAGAGGTGATGTTCCACGCGCGGCTGTAGTGCGGTTCATCCCCGCGCCCGCGGGGAACGCATAAACAAATGTTTGTTCATGTTCCTGAACGCCGGTTCATCCCCGCGCCCGCGGGGAACGCACTGGCCTTGTCACCGGGAGCAGGAGTGACGGCGGTTCATCCCCGCGCCCGCGGGGAACGCAACTCTTGCGGAAGCGGGGGTGGAACGTCATCCGGTTCATCCCCGCGCCCGCGGGGAACGCGCCGCCTTGATCGCCGCCGCATCCGGCTCGCGCGGTTCATCCCCGCGCCCGCGGGGAACGCCGGCGACGGGTCAGGCCCGCCAGCACCTTGCCCGGTTCATCCCCGCGCCCGCGGGGAACGCGCATAGTGTGAGCGCAGACTGTCAGCCAGGGTCGGTTCATCCCCGCGCCCGCGGGGAACGCCATGATGGTCACGACCTGATCGCCGAAGGTTTCGGTTCATCCCCGCGCCCGCGGGGAACGCGCGCGGATTTTGGCGCGGGCGGTAAGTGCCGCCGGTTCATCCCCGCGCCCGCGGGGAACGCGTGCTCGGACATATCACCTCATCTCTCAAGCGCGGTTCATCCCCGCGCCCGCGGGGAACGCATCGGCGGCGCGCTCGACTGGCGATCCATGACCGGTTCATCCCCGCGCCCGCGGGGAACGCCAAGGCGCTGCTGGCCCGCCTCCGACTGCAGGCGGTTCATCCCCGCGCCCGCGGGGAACGCCCAGACAAACCCGCCCAGCCATCCGCCGAAACCGGTTCATCCCCGCGCCCGCGGGGAACGCGATACGAACGCCACGCGGTGTCCCTTCGTGGAGGGTTCATCCCCGCGCCCGCGGGGAACGCGGGGCGCGGCCCGAAGCCCGAGGTGATCCGGCCGGTTCATCCCCGCGCCCGCGGGGAACGCATCTGCTGGGGGCTGGCCAATGATCGTATTTTCGGTTCATCCCCGCGCCCGCGGGGAACGCGCAGCAGTCAGCAAACGATTGTTGATGCCGCTCGGTTCATCCCCGCGCCCGCGGGGAACGCGCGCTCCCTGGCCACGCTGTCGCGTTTCTCGGCGGTTCATCCCCGCGCCCGCGGGGAACGCTCGCGCAGAATGTCCTGGTCGCGCGCCGTGGCCGGTTCATCCCCGCGCCCGCGGGGAACGCTTGGTGATTGCCGCGAGCAGGTCGGGGTCAGCCGGTTCATCCCCGCGCCCGCGGGGAACGCAATGCCGAACGTTTGCACTTCCATGGTGCGTCCGGTTCATCCCCGCGCCCGCGGGGAACGCACAGAGCAGCCACGAAACGCGATGCCCTCGATCGGTTCATCCCCGCGCCCGCGGGGAACGCGCGTAGAAGGCGTAAGTGGCAAACTGATCGCCCGGTTCATCCCCGCGCCCGCGGGGAACGCATTATACTGCGAACCGAACCAGAACACACCATCGGTTCATCCCCGCGCCCGCGGGGAACGCTGAGCCTCGTCAAAACTTCTGACCTCGTGGTGCGGTTCATCCCCGCGCCCGCGGGGAACGCGAAATCATCAAGCGCATCGGGCGCTCGCCCGACGGTTCATCCCCGCGCCCGCGGGGAACGCAGCGATCAGCGCGTCCTCATAGGAGAACCCGGCGGTTCATCCCCGCGCCCGCGGGGAACGCGTGCGCGTGGCGCACAGCCCCGATGGCAAGGACGGTTCATCCCCGCGCCCGCGGGGAACGCGTCACGCGGACGTTGGCCCGACCGTAGGAGAACGGTTCATCCCCGCGCCCGCGGGGAACGCGCCAGCGAGTTTCAGCTGCGCGGGTGCTTTGCCGGTTCATCCCCGCGCCCGCGGGGAACGCCGGATCACGTCGCGCGCAAACCGGGCCATGGCCGGTTCATCCCCGCGCCCGCGGGGAACGCCGGCGCAGCAGGGTCGTGAAGAACTCGGCGTACGGTTCATCCCCGCGCCCGCGGGGAACGCATGGCCAGACCGTTCGCCTGACCAATGCCGATCGGTTCATCCCCGCGCCCGCGGGGAACGCCCGGCACGGCCATGAAAAGCATCGACACCCGCCGGTTCATCCCCGCGCCCGCGGGGAACGCATCCACACGGTGAGCATCACGCCGATTGCCCACGGTTCATCCCCGCGCCCGCGGGGAACGCTCGAAGGCTGCCTGAAGTTGGGCAATCATGGCCGGTTCATCCCCGCGCCCGCGGGGAACGCTCGCGCACGGCCCGGAAATACTGCAGCTTGGTCGGTTCATCCCCGCGCCCGCGGGGAACGCAAGTAGAAGCCGAGGATCAGCAGCATCCCGTCCGGTTCATCCCCGCGCCCGCGGGGAACGCTCGGTGGCGGCGTTGCGATCAGCTACATCGCCCGGTTCATCCCCGCGCCCGCGGGGAACGCTTCGGCGTGCTGGCGCGACTGGCGCAGCTCGCCGGTTCATCCCCGCGCCCGCGGGGAACGCCGAGGAACGTGTGCTGTGAAATACCCCACCACCGGTTCATCCCCGCGCCCGCGGGGAACGCTAACCGATGCTCAGCTCGTCCAGAGCGCCGCCCGGTTCATCCCCGCGCCCGCGGGGAACGCGCGGTCTGGCTTACGTCCACAAGGGTGAGGTGCGGTTCATCCCCGCGCCCGCGGGGAACGCTCTGTTCTGCGTGCCGAACGGGTTATTCGGCGCGGTTCATCCCCGCGCCCGCGGGGAACGCTACGAGGCCCCCGGCTGGACTGTGCCCCTGCGCGGTTCATCCCCGCGCCCGCGGGGAACGCGCGGCGGGGCGCAGACTCATGCTGGGCCGCCCCGGTTCATCCCCGCGCCCGCGGGGAACGCTTGGCGAGCAGAGCATCACGCAGCGAGCCGACCGGTTCATCCCCGCGCCCGCGGGGAACGCCCCATGAACGGGTCGAGGACGGTTCCCCCGGCCGGTTCATCCCCGCGCCCGCGGGGAACGCCTTGATGCCCGCCCGTGCGAGCCGCAGAACGTCGGTTCATCCCCGCGCCCGCGGGGAACGCTACCGCGTGAGCCCGCCCCGGATGCGCTGCGTCGGTTCATCCCCGCGCCCGCGGGGAACGCGTGCCAGCGTCAACGTGGACGAGCGCACCGGCCGGTTCATCCCCGCGCCCGCGGGGAACGCACACGGTCCACGATGAACAGGCTGTAGCTGCCCGGTTCATCCCCGCGCCCGCGGGGAACGCCTGCGCGTCACCCTCGGGCTGGACTCTGCCGCCGGTTCATCCCCGCGCCCGCGGGGAACGCGCCAAGGTCGCCTCCGGGGTCCAGAACACCGGCGGTTCATCCCCGCGCCCGCGGGGAACGCCTGCATACGCCGACCGACATTGTTCAGGTGCCCGGTTCATCCCCGCGCCCGCGGGGAACGCTTGGCCACCGCGCGCAGCTCGCGAGCCTCCGCCGGTTCATCCCCGCGCCCGCGGGGAACGCTCGCAGACCAGCCCCAGCTCGTCCGGGAAGCCCGGTTCATCCCCGCGCCCGCGGGGAACGCGCGATCTGCGAGGCGCTTGAAGACGGCGAAACCGGTTCATCCCCGCGCCCGCGGGGAACGCTCTGCCAGAGCCTGACCGTCTCCGGGCTCGCCCGGTTCATCCCCGCGCCCGCGGGGAACGCCGGAAGCGAAAGGGTCAGACCACACCGGATGCCGGTTCATCCCCGCGCCCGCGGGGAACGCCGCAGGGCCTCTACCAGACCGATCTCGCCAGCCGGTTCATCCCCGCGCCCGCGGGGAACGCTCTTGCTGCAAGCTATTGCGCCACAATGATTTTCACAATGTCAAAGACCGCACCAAAAAATCGTCAGCGGAGCAAACACCTCACTCTGGCACCGCAGAGACCTGGAAAGCCACAAGTTTCAAGCCATCAAAATCGACAGGAATCCGCCTGTTTCGCCCCGCTGTCAGAAAGTCATATCCCTGGTCTGTAGGCGCCTTCCAGACCAGTACCGCATCACCACCATCCAGACCGAGCAAGATCTGCTCCCAGATCATCTCGCGTGTGCGCGCGGAATAATTGCCCACGTAGACACCGGCGCGCACTTCCACCAGCCATGCCGCCAGCCGTCCACGCAGTCGGGGTGGGGCGTTGGAGAGCACAGCGACCATCATCTACGATGTCCCGGATCGCCTGACTGCCCTTCTTCGAACGCCACCGGCATAGCCTCCTTAGGCACCTCAGGGCGCGGCAGTTCACCCGCCGAAAGCACGTCCTCAATGGCGGGAATAAGTTTGCCAAGCAGACCCTCGCGGCGGAAGGAATCCCTGCAGGCCAGACGCACGGCCCGATCAGGCGCCATGTCGAGCCTACCCTTTTCTGCCAGGCCCGCGATCCGGAATGCCTCGGGTACCACTGTTTTCAGTTTGAAGAGATCGGCAATGTCATAAACAAACGAGAGCGGCTTGCCCGTGTGCAGGAAACCGATTGCCGGCGCATAACCTGCAGCCAGAACCGCAGCCTCAGTCAGGCCGTGAAGACAGGCTGTCGCTGCCGACAGACATCGATTGGGCATATCCGAGGCCTCCCAATCGGATGGGTCGTAGCGGCGGCGATTCCATTTGACACCATATTGTGCGGCCAGGTGTCGATAGCTTTCGCGCACGCGCACGCCCTCTATCCCTCGCAGTTGCTCAATGGAGCGACGCGATGGCGCATCCTCGCCGAAACGCAATGCATACATCCTGCGTACGACTCTGAGCCGAGCCGCATCGTCCAGAGCGATCCGGGCCTGCCACAGCAGCCGGTCCGAACGCGCACCTCCGGGCTGACCCGCAGAATAGAGACGGACCCCGGCCTCGCCCACCCATGTGATAAGCGTGCCAACACGCGCGGCAAGCGATACAGCTGCATGCGATATTCGTGCTCCGGGTTCGAGCATTATGCCCGCCAGCCCTCCGACAGGAATTTGTGTGCGAGTCCCATCGGCATTTATCGCAACGAAAGCGCCATCCTGAACATCCAGCCGCGCGCGCTCCACAAAGATCAGCGAGGCTCTGTCCTTGAGAGGAATCGGCCTGGGTGGCGCAAGGCCAGGCATGTCCTTTCTTCTGGCCCCATCGCTCATCTGGCTCTGCGCACAAGCATCAGTCCGCAGCCAAAGGCCTTGGCGCGGCCAAAGCCCCTTTGCATCCGGGCAAGAAACGCATCGGGATCCTCAAGCTGAACTTTTCCAGACAGTTCAAGGATGCCAAAGCGAAGACGATCACTGCGCCCGCGAGAGTCAGGCAGGGTTTCTGTCAAGTAGTCATGGGCCACAGCCTCGATCACACGAAAGCCAGAGGATGCTCCTTGCCGTTCGAGCCAGGCCCTACCCTCCTGCCCAGCGAGATGCATGCGCTGAGCAGCACGACTCGGCTGGGGCAAGGCATGAAGCGCATCCATCACGACATCGACCCGCGAGCCGCCGGGCTTCGCCCGCGTCGCGTTAGCCCTCAGGCGAAACTCGAGCTGATCGCCTGCTGAGAAGACCGGGGCGAAGGGCTTTACCTGATGGGGAGCGAACAGGTCCGTCTGGGCGGGCGGGCGTTCGGACAGAACAAGGAAGCTGCCATCGCTCTCTTCACGCCACAGAAAGTCGCGCTTGCGATCCGGGCCGTCACTGAAAACTGACCACAGCAGGTTATGCTGAGCCGAACGCCGCCGTGGTCCGTCCTGCGGGCTGAGCAGGCCTGATAACGCACGGGTGGACGGGCTGGACGACAGGCGAAGCCGACTGAGAAAGAGGGTCATGCGTTCACCCCCGCAACGATCTTGACCGGGCGCAGGACAACACGGCGGGGCGCGAAGTGCCAGAGACCCCGGTCAAGCGGGATGTCGTGAACGATTTCGCCGTTCGGATCGGACGTGACCAGATGGGTGGCGACCGCACCGCCTGGCGCTTCATGCCATCGCGGGACCGCGACTCGCGCAAGGGCGGTTTCGGCATTCTCGGCATTTACAATATGCGCGCCGGTGGGCGCAGCCAGCGGGCATGACTTTCGCCCGAGGTATAGCGTGAAGCGTGGCGCCTTCAGCGCAGCCTCCAGCTCCTCCAACCCCTCACCGCGGACAGCAACACCATACAGCACGCCTGTCCGGTAATCGCGCATGGTGATCGCAGTGTTGGTCTTCCCTCGGCCCGCAGCGCGCAGGGCTTCGGGCCGAGAGTTCGCCGATTTGACCATAGTGGATGGAACGGTCTCGACCGTGTGATAGTCACGCAGTTGCGCGCCGGCCTCGAAGATGGCGATGTCGATTTCCAGCGCATTTAGGGCCGAAAAATCCCCCTCGCGCCGGGTCCCAAGTGCCGCTCCGAGCAGACCGATGATCGCCGAACGCGCGGGCCAGACGAGCGAACCACGTCGCTCGTGCCCGGCCAACTCGCCCATCGCCCCGATCGAAGCCGTCAGGCTGAATACGAGGTAGGGCTGCATCAAGCCGCCCGCACCGTCTCGCCGGCAAAGCGGACAATTTCATCTAACGTGCCACCGACACCCACCTCCATGCGGCAATCGGAGTCCCAAACCCGACCGTAAGCCTGATCGATTGCAGCACGTGTCTCGTCTAGGGCCTTGACCGAACTTGCCATCAGGGGCTGCTCCTTGACCGGGGCGAAGAAAGCACCGGAAAGATCGCGTGGCGCCTGCCTGCCCGCCTCGGCAAGTACCAGATGCGCGCGAGGGTGGTGTGCAAAGCTGTTCTGCTTACCGCGCGGCGTGGTCTGCGCCAGAGCTCTGGCCAGCGCTTCAACGGCCCTGACCGCCAACTCGCGATCTCCGTCGAGGTTCTCGATCAGCAGATCGCAGTCAATACAGACGTACTGGTAGTAGATACCCGAGCCATAGCCTGTCTCTCCCAGGTGCCCAGCCCCGGTGTCCTCGGCCTTGTTCAGGTCGTCAACCGCAGAATACCAGTCCTCCTCAACCTGAGAGGCATGGGTGGTGATGGCATGGGCCACCTGCACCGCCGCGTCACGATTGAAATCGGCGTCATCGGCCAGCATCCGTCCGAACATGGCAATGTCAACCGCTCCGTCCGCCCTGCGAAGCACCATTTTTTTCAGGTCTTTTTCCTTGGGCAGGTCCTCTCCGGCGGCGACCTTTTCCGCAAGTTCCTCAGCAAGTTTACGCTCCTGCGGCGAGATAAAGGCGAGGGTTGTGGCGAGCCTAGCGCCTTCGTCCTTCTTCGACGTTTCAAGCTTACCGAAAATGGCCGCTGCTGTTTCGGCAGCCTTGGGGATGTCACCCTCAGGGACACCCTTTTCTCTGAGATGCTCAACCAGCAGGGCGTACAGACGCTTGGTGCGGGTGCCAATGTTTCCCTGAAGATCGAGAGCGAAGAAAGCGCTCTCCCTCAAAGCCCGCTTCAGTGACTGCGACGACATGCGCAGTCGGGGCGCGCCGCCCACCATGGCCTGTTTGGGGCGGCCCTGATCATCCCGGTTCGGGTTTGATGGGCCATAGCTCGTCAGCAGATGAAATTGCAGGAAAGTGGTCATTCGATCGTCCCCCCGGGGTGTTCGTGGTCAGGTGCTTCCTTGCGTGGCGCATCAGCCCCGAAGTAATGGAAGCACCACTTATTACGGGTCTTGTCGTTCCAGTAGATGATGTCCTCGGCGAGCGAGGCGACATTGCAGCGGCATTCGGCCATGATAATCGCTCGTCGCAGCAAGCCGGTCAGTTCATCGCCCTCCGCCCGGATGAGCCTCTCGAAGCGGGAGCGGGACAAGACCGGCTCAGCGCCTCCGAGCTGCTGGGCCAGTGTCTTGCCATTATGCTCGCGAACTTCGGCCAGCAGGCATACCAGCCGCACCAGCTTCTCCGCCTGACCTGGCCCCAGCCCAAGATCGTTCGCCAGAGTGTGAACCTGAGGTTCGCACAGTACGGCCAGCGGCCCGGCGGCGCGGCGCAGACGGGCCGAAAGACCACGCGCCGCCGCATTCTCGCGTGGGGCGATATTCTGGCTCCACCAGCCCATGGCGACCGCGCCAGGGCGTGCGCTCTTCGTGGTTCCGCTCATGCTGCTTGTCCTCTCTTAGTGTCTGGCAGCGACAGACCGAGCACCCTGAAAAGCGCGTCGCCACTCCTGCCGTAGCCAGCCAGCGTCATGCTCAAATGTTTGCGGGCCTGAACGATTTTCTCGATCTTGCCGGCTTGACGTCGGTAGAGTTCAGGTAGCGCCACGGCGTCGAATTGTCTCAACGCTTGAGTAGCCAGGTCACGCAGCCACTCGCTTCCAGGATCATTACCCGCATGAAGCGAGCGTACATGTTCAAGAAAACGGGTTTCGGTAGCGCGGAAAAATTCCTCGCGCTCCGCATCGCGCGTCTCGCCCTCTGCCATCACCGAACCCAGGGCAGTTCGCAGTGCGCCGGCGACCGCTTCTGCCGCCTCGACGAGATCGGCCAGCCTGAAGGCCGCATCTTCAGGTAGCTGGAGCGATGGCTGCCGGGAGAGGATGAAGTCCCGCGGCTTCATGTTGTCCATCGCCCAGCCCGCAACGATAACCGATCCAGCCCCGCGGCGATCCCCCCACAGACGCAGAGAATGTGCGAGTTCGGAGAGTGCCTCGGCTTCATCATCGCGCTCACTCTCGATAACGATGCCTAGCCAGTTGCGATAACCGAAGCGCCCGGCGCGGGGATGGCGAGGCAACCACTCGGTGCCGGGTTTCAGGCGGTAGTATGGACTGAGCGGGTGCTTCCAGAGAGCGTAGTTGGTGCCATAGGGTCTCTGGACGACGCCGGTGATTTCTCCCCCATCCGTAACCAGCCGCAGGCGCCGCGGCATGCCGAAGAATGCCTCGACACCGAAAACCTCACCTTCCGGGGGCAAGGTCTGCTCACCGTTTTCAGAGGTGCGCGTGGGGCGCATCCAGGGCAGATCGTCGATGCGGCCCGGCCGCCCCAGTGGCACATTCGCCCACACGCGATCCCAGAGATGTCCGGCGGGATCAACCAGCGTCACCAAGGGACCGCCCCCACGCATTGAGGTGCGGTTTCCCGCACCGCCGGATGGCGCGAAGGACTGGAATGAGTAGATCGCCATCGCCGCCAGCGGCAAATCCAGCGCCGGGTATCGTCCGCGATGGACCATGAGGTCGGCATTGTTGCGTGCCGTATTCGCCCCGGCACTGTCGATGAATAACATGTCCACCGGATTGGGATCGCCGGAAAGCGGCTCTAGGTCCTGCATGAAAAGCGGGCCGTCGCCGATCAGATTGAAAGCCGGAGCAAAGGGCGCGAGCTTCGCTCGCAGCCGCTCGGGATCGCCCGCGGCCCGCCCATCCCACTCGCTGTTATTGGCGGGTGGATCGGCGAGAAAGACCAGCCCGATCAGAAGTTCATAACATGCGATGTTGAGGTCGGGACGGGGCCAGCCCGGTTCCAGAATGTCCGGCTCGGCCATCTGCCAGGGCGCGATGACCCGCCGCCGTCCGTCAGCGCAGATGACGGGAATCCATGCATCGTCGATCAGATTGAGCGACATGCCTGCTCTCCCAAGATGAATAATAGGCTGCGATTCGCAGAAAAACAGCTTATAGTTGCGCTTCAATCGTAACGAGCGCTACGATACTTTTCTATAGTCCCAACCGATTATCGGACTGAGAACACCAGTCCATGCTCGCTACCATACTTCAAGCCCTCGCAGATCGCACCGCCCTCCTCGACCGGGCAAAGGATGTGCGAGGCCCGTTTCCAAGTCGGCCAATCCTTCTTGACCGCGCGAATATCGGGAGCGGCCTGGTCTGGCAGTTCCAGCCGAGCAACGCGTCTGCTCGCAACTGAAACCTCCGAGAGCATCCAGGCTTCGTCGTCTCCGGCGTCGAACCAAGGTTCGAGGCCATCTGCTCCGCGACGCGCCAGCACCAGAACCACCTGCTCATCACCCAGCCGCGTCGGGTAACGCGCGTCATCATTGCCGCGCCCACCCATACGATACCCCTCTGCCCAGTTGATGATATTGTGAACTGCCTGCGTCTGCGCCGCCAGATTCCTGCCCTCGATCTCCAGTTCTGCCTGTTGCAGGGGCGCCGGGACCGGCTCCGCTGCGTCGCCATGCACCGCCTCTATCAGCGCACGCAGCCCCGCAGGCGCGTCGATCAAACCGGTCGAGAACAGAACCCGGGCACTGCGCCAGACAGTCGAGACTGGATAGACCCAGGCGCCGCTATCAAGCGTGCCGTGGAGCCAGCGCGGATCATCCACATGTCCGGGGTCAGGCGAGAGCACATGAAGCACCGGAGCGGGAACCGGGCGTGATACAGCCGGGCGCTCTTCCGTGTGGCGCCAAAGTCGACCTGCGCGCTGAATGAGTGCCGCGACCGGGGCGATGTCAGAAACCATGACATCAAAGTCGAGGTCCAGCGAGGCTTCCAGCACCTGCGTGCCGACCAGAACGAACCCTTCGCGCGCGCGCCCCTGTCTGCCGGCACGATCCAACACGTCCGCCTCAATGCGCTTGCGATCGCCCAGCGCATATCGCGCGTGAAGCAGATGCGCCTCGATACCCGTCTCCCGTAATGCTGAAACGGCTGTTATGGCGTCATCGACCGCGTTGCGTATCCATACGCAGGCCGCGCCCCTGGACGCATTTTCGACGATCAGGCGCACTGCGTCTTGCGCAGCATCCAGTCGCTCGACTTGCACGGCACCCCTTGTCGGTCTTGGATCGGCAGGAAAAGCAGTGATCGCATCGCCAGCAGCTATGGTCAGCGCCGGGTAGGCGGTGCTCTCCGAGGCGCCCTCATAGGTCGAGAGAAGCTTTGCGCGCAGATCCAGCGGCAGTGTCGCCGTGAGCAATATGGCCGAGCCCCCTGCGGCTCGGTGCATCCTCAGGAGTTCGACCAGTTCCTTGGCAATGTAAGGCTCCCCCATTTCGTGGACCTCGTCGACGATCAGTATCTTCGACGACAGGGCGAAATGGCGCAAAGCCTGGTGCCTGACAGGCAAGACCGCGAGCAGAGCCTGGTCGATCGTGCCTACGCCAACATCTGCCAGCAGCGCGCGGCGGCGACTTTCCGCCAGCCAGTCGGCGCAGTTGGGCTCATCCTCCTCACGATTGCCTGATCGCGTGTCGGTCACCAGTCGGCGAAAGCCCTCTGACAGTCCTGACCGGCCGTGCGCAAGAGTGAGCGAGGGGGCGTGGAGCATACGCCCCACCGCCCTGGCTGCACGCGCGAACATGGCATCAGCCGTTGCCATTGTCGGCAAGGCAAAGAAAAAGCCTCTGCCCTTCCCGGCAGCGATCATGCGCTGCGCCAGTATCAAGGCTGCCTCGGTCTTACCCGCTCCAGTCTCTTCCTCAATAATCGCCAGGACCGGTCGCTCGCCTGGCAACGCTATGTCACTGCAGGCTTGCTGCATGGGCCGCAAGTCGAAGTCGAAAATGCTGCCATCCAATACCCGCGCACCCTCAAGGCCCGCTTCACCAACCGCCACTTCAGCGCGCTTGCGTGCATCCGCGAGATATTCAGCAAGCGAGGGACCGAACGGCCTTGGCTCGAACCAGCGTGTGTTCGAGCCGATCCAGTCAGCGGCGGCGCACAGGCCGGGCAGCCACCACGTCAGGGCCGTAAGAGATTCACTTTCGGGCTCCAGATCCGCCAGCGACGCCCTGGGCCACATATCGCAGAAGGCGTCAATCAGGTCTCCGGCCGGCCCCTCCCCTTCTCCGATCTGTCGACGCGCAATGAAAACTTGTCTGTTGCCCCCTCTAAGAGGCAGTGATCCGAGCGCCCGAGAGGAAGGCTGTCCATGGTGTCCCGCCACCGAAGCATAGAGCGCCTGACGCATACGCGGCACACCGCCAATGCGAGCAGAAAGTCGTTCGTCATGCAGATAGAACAGGACTTCGGATAGTTCCCAATGCCTCCAACCCTGCCCCGTCCCATCTCGAAGCATTGAACGGAAGCTCGTGCTGATCTTGCCGATGTCATGTAGCCCGACAAGCAGCACGAGCGCATCACGTAGCGCAGGCGGATAGTCAAAGTGCGCGGTCAATCGTTCCGCAACCGCCGCAACATCAAGCATATGATATGCTGCGGGATGCTCACAGCCGCCGTCATTGGTCGTACTCTTCCCAGGCCACTCACCCCAGTTCATCGTTTCCTCGAAAGGCAGCGATCCGTATCCTTGGCTGCCACATGACAGTAACGCTTTTCAATAGCCGGACGGATTACGCGGCCCAGCAGCCACCTGACACTCGATGCCGCCCGCCCTCTCGATGCACCCAAGGACGCTGCTGATCTAGTCCCCGCCACGCTAGACTGGTGCGCTACGGCTAGCCGAACACGCCGCTTCCCTGACCCGGGGCGGGCGGCATCTGGCTGCACCCTCGCAGGCGTTCAGTTGGCAGCCCTGTGACCGGACGTTACCGCGATTTAAGTGGCGCGGACGGCGCGGCGGGGGCAAAAGCTGAAGCGTGATGAAACAAGCCCTTGCCCCTCATGCCCCGGCCCTTGGCGTCAGGTTCAGCCCCGTCTGGACCCGCGCTTCGGACGCCGGCAATGCTCGCGGCAAGCCCGCCCTTGCTGCTGCTGCCAGCGCTGCTCAAGGGATCGCCCCCCTGCTGCTGGCTGCGGCCCTGGCCCTGATGGCCGCCGCCCCGGCCCTGGCCGACGATCAGCGCGGCGAGCAGTGGGGCGATCAGGAAGTGGCGCGCATGGTCTCGTTCGGGGGCAACTGCAATCGCTGCGAGCTGTCGGGCCGCGACATGGCCGGGGTCAGCTTCATCGGCGCCAACTTCAACCAGGCGACCCTGGTGGGCGCGAACCTGCGCGGCGCGCAGCTGGTGGGCTCGAACTTCTCGCGCAGCGATTTCAGCCGCGCCAACCTGACCGGCGTGAACATCACCGGCGCCAACTTCCACCAGTCGATCTTTACCGATGCCAATCTGACGGGCGCGGCGGCGACGGGCGCGAACTTCCATCAGGGCGTTTTCACGGGTGCCGAGCTGAACGGCGCGGTGCTGATGGGCGTGCGTATGCGCGAGGCGGTCCTCACGCGCGCCAGCTTCCGCGAGGCCGAGATGTTCGGCGCCGACCTGACCCAGGCCAATGCCACCCGCGCCGATTTTCGCGGTGCGAACCTGAGCGGCAGCCAGCTTGCGCGCGCCGATTTCGGTCAGGCCAGCTTCCAGGACGCCAATCTGCAAGGCGCGGTCCTGAGCGGCAGCCGTTTCTCGCGGGCCGATTTCAGAGGGGCCGACCTGCAGCGCGCCGACATTCGCAATGCCGATCTGTCGGGAGCGCGCAACCTGACCCAGCAGCAGGTCTCGCGCGCGTGCGGAGACAGCCGCACCCAGCTGCCGCGCGGCCTCAGCGTGAACACCTGCGCCGCCTCGCGCATGGTGGTGGTCCAGGCCCCGCGCCCGCCCCAGCCGCCGCGCCCGCCCGCCGCGCCCTCGCCGCGACAGGTGTTCGCCTTCACCGGCGACTGATCCGAAGCCTTACGCCTTTATCGGCGGGCTCAAACGGATGTGCAGCTCTTTGAGCTGGCGCGCCTCGACCTCGGCCGGCGCATTCATCAGCAGGTCCTGACCCTGCTGGTTGAGCGGGAAGGCGATGACCTCGCGGATGGCCTGCTCGCCTGCCAGCAGCATGACGATGCGGTCGATGCCCGGCGCCAGACCGCCATGGGGCGGCGCGCCATAGCGGAAGGCGTTTAGCATTCCGCCGAACTGCTCCTCGACCACCTCGGGACCGTAACCGGCGATCTCGAAGGCCTTGAGCATGATCTCCGGCTTGTGGTTACGGATCGCGCCCGAGCACAGCTCATAGCCGTTGCACACGATGTCATACTGATAGGCGAGGATGTCGAGCGGATCTTTGGTCTCCAGCGCCTCCAGCTCGCCCTGGGGCATGGAGAAGGGGTTGTGGCTGAAGTCGACCTTCTTCTCCTCGTCCGACCACTCGAACATGGGGAAGTCCACGATCCAGCAGAAGCGGAAGGTGTCCGGCTCGATCAGGTTCAGCTCCTGGCCCAGCTTCGTGCGCGCATTGCCCGCGAACTTGTGGAACACGGCCGGATCGCCCGCGGCGAAGAAGCAGGCATCGCCCTGTCCCAGATCGAGCGCCTTCATCAGCGCATCGGTCGGCCCGGCACCGAGGTTCTTGGCGATGGGGCCGCCCCACGCCCCCTGATCCTCGGACCAGAAGATGTAGCCAAGGCCCGGCTGGCCTTCGCCCTGTGCCCATGAGTTCATGCGGTCGCAGAAGGCCCGGCTGCCGCCGCCTGGCGCCGGAATGGCCCAGACCGCATTCTTGGGGTCCGTCGCGAGGATCTTGCTGAACAGGCCAAAGCCGCCGTCACGGAAGTGATCGGACACGTCCTGCATCTCGATGGGGTTGCGCAGGTCCGGCTTGTCGGTGCCGTACCTGGCGATGGCCTCGCGATAGGGGATGCGCACGAAGGGATAGGGATCGACGGCCTTGCCGTCCGCAAACTCCTCGAACACGCCGTGCATGACGGGCTCGATGGCGGCGAACACGTCTTCCTGGGTGACGAAGCTCATCTCCACGTCGAGCTGATAGAACTCGAGCGAGCGGTCCGCGCGCAGGTCCTCGTCGCGGAAGCACGGCGCGATCTGGAAATAGCGGTCGAAGCCCGAGACCATCAGCAGCTGCTTGAACTGCTGGGGCGCCTGGGGCAGCGCATAGAACTTCGAGGGGTGCAGGCGCGAGGGCACGAGGAAGTCACGCGCGCCTTCGGGGCTGGAGGCGGTCAGGATCGGGGTCTGGAACTCCAGAAAGCCCTGCTCGACCATGCGCTGGCGGATCGAATGGATGACCTTGGACCGCAGCACGATGTTGCGGTGAAGCGTCTCGCGGCGCAGGTCCAGATAGCGGTGCTTGAGGCGGATTTCCTCGGGGTAGTCAGGCTCTCCGAACACCGGCAGGGGCAGCTCTGCGGCCTCGGACAGCACCTCGACCGCCTTGACCTGCACCTCGATCTCGCCGGTGGGCAGGGCGGCATTGACCGTATCGGGCGTGCGCGCCACCACCTCGCCGTCGATGCGGATCACGCTCTCGGCGCGCAGGCGCTCGGCGGCCTCGAATCCGGGCGTCTCGGGGTGCAGAACCAGCTGGGTCAGGCCATAGTGATCGCGCAGGTCGATGAACAGAAGCCCGCCGTGGTCGCGCTTTCTGTGCACCCAGCCAGACAGGCGGACGGACTGGCCGGCATCGCGGCTGCGCAGGGCGCCGCAGGTGTGCGAACGATAGGCGTGCATGGTGCTCAGGACATTCATCGAAACAGTGGAAATCGGAGCGCGGAAACGCGCACGCACGCCCCCGATTGTCAAGTGAGCCGCAAGCCCTGTCCGTCCACAGGAGCGCGCCCTTCATCCCCCGCCCGCGCCGGGCTCTGCCTTGGGGGCTGGCGGCCCGCTCTGCTAGAGCAGGGCCATGCCCGCCGGTGCGCCGCCCTCTCCTGCCCTGTTCCAGCCTCGCCTGCCCCTCGAGGCCAGTGTGCGCGAGGAACACGACGGCCTCGTGGTCTCGGACTGCAACCGCGCGGCGCTGGAGGCGCTGGACGGCTTTCCCGGAGCGGCGCAGCGCGTGCTGGCCCTGATCGGGCCTGCGGGATCGGGCAAGAGCCATCTGGCGCGCGTGTGGGCAAGAAGGGTTGGCGCTCGCACCCTCGATCCGGCCACCATGGCGGCGGGCGATCAGGCGCCCGATCACGTGCCTCTGGTGCTGGAACAGGCCGAAAGCTTCGAGGCCGAGGCCCTGTTCCACCTGTTCAACCGCGCCGAGATCGAGCAGCAGCCCCTGCTGCTGGTCAGCCGCACCAGCCCGGATCAGTGGCTGTTCGCCCTGCCCGACCTGCGCTCGCGCCTGCTGGCCGTTCGCATGGTGCGCATCCGCGAGCCCGACGAGACGGTGCTGGAGGCCATGCTGGTGCGCGCCTTTGCCCGGCGCGGCATCCTGCCTCCGCCCGACCTGATCCCCTACATGCTGCGGCGCATGGAGCGTTCGGGAGCGGCCGTGAGCGCCCTGGTCGACCAGCTCTACGAGGCTCCCGGCGAGGTGACGCGGCGCAGTGCGGCGCGCCTGCTCGACCATCTTTGCGAAGAAGAAACCGCCGATCTGTTTGACTGAAGCCTTGCGGCCCACGGGGCCATGGGGGAAGAACAGGGCATGACCGACGCCGCCATTGCCGATCCGCGAACGGGCGAGAGCGTGCCCTCGTCGCGGGCGCAGAAGCTGGTGCTCGACGAGGCGCTGGCCGCGTCGCCCGAGCGCTTCTTCAATCGCGAGCTGTCGTGGCTGGCCTTCAACGCGCGCGTGCTTGAGGAGGCCCAGAACAACGCCCATCCCCTGCTGGAGCGGCTGCGCTTCCTGTCGATCTCGGCCAGCAACCTCGACGAGTTCTACATGGTGCGCGTGGCCGGGCTGAAGGGTCAGGTGCGCGAGGGCGTGCACAAGCTCAGCCAGGACGGCCTCTCGCCCGCCGAGGCGCTGGAAAAGGTCAATACCGCCGCCAATGCCCTGATGATCGAGCAGCAGAAGCGCTGGCGCCAGATGCGCCGCGAGCTGGCCTCGGCGGGCATCGAGGTGGTCGACGCCGCGCGCGTCACCAAGACCGAGCGTGAGCGGCTGGAGCCGGAGTTCCTCGGCCAGCTCTTTGCCGTGCTCACGCCCATGGCCATCGACCCGGCGCACCCGTTCCCGTTCCTGCCGAACCTGGGTTTCTCGCTGGCGCTCAAGCTGCGCCGCCCGCGCGATCAGCGCAGCTTCTACGCCCTGGTGCCCGTGCCAACCCAGGTGCGGCGCTTCTGGGAGCTGCCCACCGATGGCCGCTCGGCCAAGGGCCGCCGCCGCTTCGTGACGCTGGAGAGCATGCTGCTTTTGTTCATCGACCACCTCTTTCCGGGGTGCGAGATCGAACAGCAGGGCGTGCTGCGCCTGATCCGCGATTCCGACATCGAGATCGAGGAGGAGGCCGAGGATCTGGTGCGCGAGTTCGAGCAGCTGCTGAAACAGCGGCGCCTCGGCTCGGTGGTGCGCGTCAAGATCGAGGCGTCCATGCCCGAGGAGCTGCGCGCCTTCATGGTGCGTGAGCTGGATGCCTCGCCCCAGGATGTGATCCTGATCGACGGCATGCTCGGGCTGGCCCAGCTCTCGGAGCTGATCCCCGACGACCGGTCCGACCTGAAGTTCAGGCCCTTCGACGCCCGCTTTCCCGAGCGCATCCGCGATCACAACGGCGACTGTTTCGCGGCCATCCGCGAGAAGGACATCCTGGTCCATCACCCCTTCGAGAGCTTCGATGTGGTGGTGCAGTTCCTCAGGCAGGCCGCGCGCGATCCCAATGTGCTGGCCATCAAGCAGACGCTCTATCGCACCTCCAAGAACAGCCCGATCATCGCCGCCCTGATCGAGGCGGCCGAGAACGGCAAGAACGTCACCGCCCTGATCGAGATCAAGGCGCGCTTCGACGAGGAGGCGAACCTGAAATGGGCCCGCGATCTGGAGCGGGCGGGCGTGCACGTCGTGTTCGGCTTCGTCGAGTACAAGACCCACGCCAAGCTCAGCGTGGTGGTGCGGCGCGAGGGCGAGGGGCTAAAGACCTACTGCCACTTCGGCACCGGCAACTATCATCCGGTGACGGCGCGCATCTATACCGACCTGTCGCTGTTCTCGACCGACGAGACGCTGGGGCGCGATGCGCTGAAGATCTTCAACTATATCACCGGCTATGCCCAGCCCGAGCGGCTGGAGCGCATCCTGGTCTCGCCCATCGAGATGAAGAGCCGCATCCTGGCCCTGATCGATCGCGAGATCGCCGCCGCCGCCAGGGGCAGGCCCGCCGCCATCTGGGCCAAGATGAACGCCCTCGTCGATCCCCAGGTCATCGACGCCCTCTATCGCGCCAGCCAGTCGGGCGTGCGGATCGACCTTGTGATCCGGGGCATCTGCTGCCTGAGACCCGGCGTGCCCGGCCTGTCCGAGAACATCCGCGTCAAGTCCGTGGTCGGGCGCTTTCTGGAGCACAGCCGCATCGTGTGCTTCGCCAACGGCCACGACCTGCCCAACGAGCGCGCCCTGGTGTTCATATCCTCGGCGGACTGGATGCCGCGCAACCTCGACCGGCGCGTCGAGACCATGGTGCCGGTGCTCAATGCCACGGTTCATCGCCAGGTGCTCAATCAGATCATGGTCGCCAACCTCAAGGACGACGTGCAGAGCTGGACCCTGCAACCGGACGGCACCTATCAGCGCGTCAGGAGCGCCAGCGGCGCGCGCGCCTTCTCGGCCCACGACTATTTCATGACCAACCCCAGCCTCTCGGGGCGGGGCCGCAAGGTCAAGACCCTGCCGCGCGCGCTCAGGTTCGACCGTGGCCGATAGCGCCGCCCTGCTACCGCGGCGCGACGTGGCCGTCATCGACATCGGCTCGAACTCGGTGCGCCTGGTGCTGTACCGGTGCGAGGGGCGCGCGGTCTGGACCCTGTTCAACGAGAAGGTGCTGGCCGGGCTGGGGCGCGATCTCGGCACCACCGGCGCCCTGTCGCCCGAGGGGCGCGATCTGGCCCTGTCGGCCCTGCGACGCTTTCGCGCCGTGCTCGATGCCATCGGGCCGGACCAGATCGAGGTGGTCGCCACCGCCGCCATGCGCGATGGCAGCGACGCGCCCGATTTCGCCCGCACCATCACCGACCAGACCGGCTTTCAGGTGCGCGTGCTCAGCGGCGAGCAGGAGGGCCGCTATGCCGCGCTCGGAGCGCTGGCAGGCAGTCCGCTCGCCAGCGGACTGGTGGCCGACATGGGCGGATCGAGCCTGGAACTGATCGAGGCGCACGGCGCGCCGGGCCGGGCCATCACCCTGCCGCTGGGTGCCTTTGCCCTGATGGGGCCCAAGGGCTTCGATGCGGCGCGCACGCGCAAGCTGGTTCGCCAGAGACTGAAGGGCAGCGCGTTCAGCGCGCCCGACGCCACATTGCTGGCCGTGGGCGGAAGCTGGCGCAGCCTGGCGCTGCTGCACATGCAGATGTGCGACTATCCCCTGCGCATCGTCCATCAGTATGCCATCTCCGCGCGCGAGGCCCGCAGCGTGATCGAGCTGCTGGAGCGCCAGTCCGGCCCGTCGCTGGAGCGCATTCCGGGCCTGTCGAAAAAGCGTATCGAGACCCTGCCCTATGCGGCCATGGTGCTGGAGGGGCTGATCGAACGGTTCGATCTGAAGCGCGTCACCTTCTCGGCCTGGGGCCTGCGTGAGGGCGTGCTGTTCGAGGCCCTGGGCGAGCCCTCGCGCGAGGTGGACCCGCTGATCGCCGGATCGCTGGCGCTGGGCACGCGCGCAGGGCTGACGCCGGGTCTGCCCGATGCGCTGCGCCGCTGGCTGATGCCGCTGATGAACGCCCTGCCCCCGGCCCTTGGCGACAGCGAACTGGCCGTGGCGCGCGAGCGCACCCTGGTCCACGCCGCCTGTGCCCTGGCGGATGTGGGCGCGGGCTTTCACCCCGACCACCGCGCCGATCTGGCCTTCGAGCAGGTGCTGCGCGCGCCCGTGCCCGGCCAGACCCATCAGGAGCGCGCCTTTCTCGCCCTCGCCATCCATGCACGCTATTCCAGCAGCCCCCCGCCCGCCCCGGAACTGGTCGAGCGTCTGCTGGACGAGGAGGTGCGCCAGCGCGCGCGCGCGCTGGGTCAGGCGCTGCGGCTGGGCTGTGATCTGTCGGGGCGCGCCACGACCTTGCTTGAACAGAGCCGCCTGAGCGCCGAGGACGGCCTGCTGATCCTGTCGGTGAATCACGCCTGGCGCGCCCTGCTGATGGGCGAGCAGACGGCCAAGCGCGCCCAGGCGCTGGCCACGACGCTGGGCCTCGATCTGGTCCTGAACGGAACCTAGCTCTCGATCTCGACCACTTCGACGCGCGCGCCCGACAGCACCAGGGCGATCTCGCCGCGCTTGAGCTTGAGCGCATCCTCGCCGAACACCTGCCTGCGCCAGCCGCTGAGTGCCTCGACCGCCGCCTCGTCATCCAGCGCGATCTTTTCCAGATCCGAGACCGTGGCGATCAGCTTGGCCGCCACGCCCGCGTGCTCGGACTTGGCCTTGAGCAGAACCTTGAGCAGCTCGACCACCGAGGGCGGTGCCGGCTGGCCGGGCAGCTGGCGCTCGACCCTGGGCGCGTGGGCCTCGGGATCCTTCAGGACCGCGCGCAACTCCGACACCAGATCGGTGCCAAGGCGCGAGGCGCCAAAGCCCTTGGGCACCGAGCGCAGACGGTCGAAGGCCTCGGCGTCCTGGGGCGTCTGGGTGGCGATCTCATCGATGGCGTCATCCTTGAGGATGCGCCCGCGCGGCTGGTCGCGCTCCTGCGCCATGCGCTCGCGCCAGCGTGCCGTCGCCTTGAAGGCGGCCAGATACTTCGGCGAGAACTTCTTGGGCTTGAGCCGCTTCCACGCGTCCTCGGGATCGGTGTTGTAGAGCGCCGGATCGGTCAGGGCGGTCATTTCCTGTGCCACCCATGCAAGGCGGCCGTCACGCTCGAGGCGCGCGCGCAGCTTCGGATAGAGAGCCGCCAGATGGGTCACGTCGCCAAGGGCGTACTCGATCTGGGCCTGGGAGAGCGGACGGCGCGACCAGTCGGTGAAGCGGCTGCCCTTGTCCACACTCAGCTTGAGCATCTGGCGCACCAGGGCGTCATAGCTGACCTGCTCGCCAAAGCCCGCCGCCATGGCCGCGACCTGGGTGTCGAAGATCGGCGCAGGCATGGCGTTCAGCCGGTTGAAGATCTCGATGTCCTGGCGCGCGGCATGAAACACCTTGGTGATGTTCGGATCGCGCAGCAGCTTGAGGAACGGCTCGAGGTCCAGACCCTCGGCCAGCGGGTCGATGGCCCCGTGGACATCGCTGCTTGCGGCCTGGATCAGGCACAGCTTGGGCCAGTAGGTCGTCTCGCGCATGAACTCGGTGTCCACCGCGATGAACGGGGCCGACGCGAGCGCATCACAGAAGGCGACAAGCGCGTCGTTCGTGGTAATGGGCTTCATGCGCTAGCTATAGCCCCGCCCATGCCCGCCGTGGCAAGAGCACGGGCGCAACTTTGTGATTCCAGATCAGGGCCATTGCCATGTCCAAGAGCGAAAACGGGCTCACCTATGCCGCAGCGGGCGTGGACATCGACGCGGGCGAGGCCCTCGTCAGCGCCATCAAGCCGCTGGCCGCACGCACCCGGCGCCCCGGCGCCACGCCTGCGCTGGGCGGCTTCGGTGCCCTGTTCGACCTGAAGGCCGCGGGCTTTGACGATCCGCTGATCGTGACCACCACCGACGGTGTCGGCACCAAGCTGAAAATCGCCATCGAGACCGGCCGCCACGAGACCGTGGGCATCGATCTGGTCGCCATGTGCGTCAACGACCTGCTGGCCCAGGGGGCCGAGCCGCTGCTGTTCCTCGACTACTACGCCACCGGCAGGCTGGACGTGGCAGCCGCCACCAGCATCATCGGCGGCATCGCCGAGGGCTGCCTTCAGGCCGGCTGCGCGCTGGTGGGCGGCGAGACGGCCGAGATGCCCGGCCTCTACGAGGGCGAGGACTATGATCTGGCGGGCTTTTCGCTGGGCGCGGTCGAGCGCGGGCACGCCCTGCCGCGCCTCGATCTGCAGAATACCGGCGACGTCATCATCGCCCTGGCCAGCTCCGGCCCGCACGCCAACGGCTTTTCGCTGATCCGCAAGGTGGTCGAGGTCTCCGGCCTCGACTGGTCCGACCCTGCGCCCTTCTGCGACACGCGCACCCTGGCCGAAGCCCTGATGGAGCCCACGCGCATCTATGTGAAGTCGGTGCTCCCGCTCATGCAGGCGGGGCTGGTCAAGGGCGCGGCCCACATCACCGGCGGAGGGCTGATCGAAAACCCGCCCCGCGCCATCGCCGAGCACCTGCGCGCGCGCTTCGACTGGCAGTCATGGCCCCTGCCGCCGGTGTTCCGCTGGCTGGCCGAGACCGGGAACATCAGCGATGGCGAGATGCGTCGCACCTTCAACTGCGGCATCGGCTTCATCCTGATCGTGTCGCCCGACAATGCCGAGCCCGTGCTGGCCAGCCTGCTGAACGCCGGTGAGGTCGCCTTCGTGTGCGGGGCTCTGGAGGCGCGGGCGTGACGGCTGTGCCGGTCGCGTGCCTGATCTCGGGCACCGGCTCGAACATGGCGGCCCTGATCGGGGCGAGCGCGGCGCACGACTGTCCCTATCGCATCGCCCTGGTGATCTCGAACCGGCCCGATGCGCGCGGCCTTTCCACCGCCAGCGCTGCGGGCGTGCCGACGCTGGCCATCGATCAGCGCGACTTCGGCAAGGACCGCGAGGCCCATGAGCGCGCCATCCACGCGGCCCTGCGAGATCACGACATCGAGGTGGTGGCGCTGGCAGGCTACATGCGCGTGCTCACGCCCTGGCTGGTGGGCCGCTGGCAGGGGCGTATGGTCAACATCCATCCCTCGCTGCTGCCGAAATATCCGGGCCTCGACACCCATGCGCGTGCGCTTGCCGCGGGCGACACCGAGGCGGGCTGCACCGTTCATCTTGTCACCGAGGGCGTGGACGAGGGCCCCGTGCTGGGCCAGTCGCGCGTGCCGGTCCTGCCCGGCGATACGCCAGAGGAGCTGGCGAAAAGGGTGCTGGCCGCCGAGCACCGGCTCTATCCCGATACCCTGGCGCGCTTCGTGCGCGAAATGCCCCGCCCCTGAAGAAACGGCCCCGGATCGCTCCGGGGCCGCCAGTATGTGAACCTCGTATCTGAACCTCGCGGGCAATCAGCCGACGATGTCGTCCTCGCTGAAGAACTGGGCGATCTCGAGGGCCGCGTTCTCGGCGCTGTCCGAGCCATGGACCGAGTTCTCGCCGACGTTGCGGGCGAACAGCTTGCGGATGGTGCCGTCAGCGGCCTGCTCGGGGTTGGTGGCGCCCATGACCTCGCGGTAGCGCGCCACGGCGTTCTCGCCCTCGAGCACCTGAACGACCACGGGGCCGGAGGTCATGAACTCGACCAGCTCGCCATAGAAGGGGCGCTCGGCGTGCACCTCATAGAACTTCTTGGCCTGGGCCTCGCTCATGCGAATGCGGCGCTGGGCGACGATGCGAAGGCCCGCCTCCTCGATCACGGCGTTGATCTTGCCGGTCAGGTTGCGCTCGGTGGCGTCGGGCTTGATGATGGAAAAGGTGCGCTCGGTCATGCTTGCGTCACAGCCATGTCTGGAGGTTTGAAGGTCGCGGGCTTATAGCGGCGTCCTCACGCCACGCCAACCCGCCACAGAGCCGATTTCCCCCGCCCATGCTCCAGATACGCGACCTGACCTTCGATGCCTGGGGGCGACGCTTCCTCGATCAGGCGAGCGTGAGCCTGCCTGCGGGCACCAAGGCGGCGCTGGTGGGTCGCAACGGCGTGGGCAAATCGACCCTGTTCCGCCTGATCCTGGGCGAATACAGCCCCGGCGAGGGCCGCATCGACATGCCGCGCGGCTGGCGCATCGCCTCGGTGGATCAGGAGATCGCCGCCTCGCCCACCCTGCTGATCGAGGCGGTGCTGGCCATCGATACGCGCCGCGCGCGACTGATGGCCGAACTGGACACCGCACCGCCCGAGCGCCTGGGCGAGCTGCACGCCGAGCTGGCGGCCATCGGCTCGGACCGGGCCCCCTCGCGCGCCGCCGAGATCCTGATCGGGCTAGGCTTCTCGCAGGACGACCTGGAGCGCCCCATCTCGGATTTTTCGGGCGGATGGCGGATGCGCGCGGCCCTCGCCGGTGCCCTGCTGGCCGAGCCGGACCTGCTGCTGCTGGACGAGCCGACCAACTATCTGGATCTGGAGGGCGCCCTGTGGCTGGAGGCGCGCCTGAAGCGCTATCCCAACGCCGCCCTCATCATCAGCCACGACCGCGACCTGCTGAACCATGCCGCCCAGATGGTCGTTCACCTGACCGATGCGCGCCTCGATCTCTATTCGGGCAACTACGACAGCTTCGAGGCCCAGCGTGCCGAGCGCCTGCGCCTTCAGGCCGCCCACGCCGCACGCCAGGATCAGGAGCGGCGCAAACTGCAGGCCTTCGTGGACCGCTTCCGCGCCAAGGCCAGCAAGGCCACCCAGGCCCAGTCGCGCCTGAAGCGCCTTGCCAAGCTCCAGCCCGCCGCCGTCGAGAGCGAGGGCGGCGTCGCCCCCTTCATCCTGCCTTCGCCCGAGCGCAAGCTGGCCCCGCCGATCGTGCGCATGGAAGGCGTCAGCGTGGGCTATGGCGAGCGGGCGGTGCTGAAGCGGCTGTCGCTGCGCATAGACACCGATGACCGCATCGGCCTGCTGGGCGTGAACGGGGCGGGCAAGTCCACCTTTGCGCGGCTGCTGGCCGACGATCTCAAGATCATGGCGGGCGACCTGCACCGCGACACGCGCCTGGAGGTCGGCTGGTTCCACCAGCACCAGATCGAGGCCATGGACCCCGCCGACACGCCCGTGCAGATCATGCGCCGGCTGATGCCCGATGCGCCCGATGCGCGCGTGCGCGCAAGGCTGGGCAGTTTCGGCTTTGACGTCTCGCGCGCCGAGACCAAGGTGGCGGACCTGTCGGGAGGCGAGCGCGCGCGCCTGCTGCTCAACACCGTGGCCATGAAGGCCCCCCACCTGCTGATCCTCGACGAACCGACCAACCACCTCGACATCGACAGCCGCCGCGCCCTGCTCGAAGCGCTGAACGACTATGACGGCGCAGTGCTGCTCATCAGCCACGACCGCTCGCTGATCGAGCTGGTGGCCGACCGCCTGTGGCTGGCGCACGAGGGCACCATCGCGCCTTTCGAGGGCGACATGGAGGACTATGCAAAGCTGGTGCTCGATCGCGCGCGCCAGAGCCGGCGCGAGGCGCGCTCGGTCGATGACACAGGCAGCGCGCCCGACCCCAGCGCCTCGTTAAGTGCCAAAGATCAGCGGCGCGCCGCCGCCGAGGCCCGCGCGCGCCTCGGCCCGCTGAAAAAGGCCATGGAGGGCGCCGACCGCAAGCTTGCCGCCGCGAGCGACGCCCTGCGCGAGGTGGAGCACGCCCTTGGCCAGCCGGGGCTCGATGCCGCGCAGATGGCCGATCTGGCCCGCCGCCACGGCCAGCACAAGGCCGCCATCGAGGCGCTGGAGCTTGAGTGGATGAGCGCCGCCGAGGCCTATGAGCAGGCCGCAGCCGCCGAGCCCGCGCTGAAGGCCTGATCCGGCCTCAGCCGTTCGAGACCACCAGCTTGAGGTGGCCCTTCTCGACCAGGGTGGGCAGGTCCATGTTCCAGCCCTCGGGACGGTCGACGATGCCGCCGATGGTGCGCACCTGATCGGGCAGCTGGCTGTTGACCAGCATCTCGACTTCGGTATGGGCCTGAAAGTCCGCCCAGCTCAGCAGCGCCTTGTTGTGATAGCGCCCCGGCGGCGAGACCAGCACCAGTTCCTTTTCGGGAAAGCGCTCCTTCACATAGCGCAGGGTGGCGGCATGATCGCCGTCGGAGGTCATCAGATAGGCCACGTCATAGCGGTTCAGCCACGCATCATCGATCATGGCCAGCGCCAGATTGACATCGCCCTGCTTCTCGGTGGCCACGCTCCACTCGTGCCCGCAGGCCTCGCAGGTCTCGGGGTGGACGACATAGTGGCCCATCAGGGCGCGCACGCCCGTAGCCTCCAGCGCGCGCCTATAGGTCTGGTGGCGTTCCTGCTGCTCGGGCGAGGTGGGGCGCATGGCGCTGGCCCAGGTCACGCGGGCGATCTTCTGGCCGCGCGGGGCAAGCTGGCGCGCCAGCGATTGCAGGTCCAGCCAGCGCAGCTCGGGCACGCCCATGTCCTTGAGCGCGTGAAACAGGTTGAACCCGTCCACATAGAGCGCGGCGCGCCGCTTGAAGAAGGGCCGCTGAAAGCCGTCGCGCTTCAGTTCGGGCACATCGGCGGACAGCCGCCCGTAAGCGCCGCGAGCCCTGCGCCTGGACCCTGATTTGGCCCCAGATATGGCCATGATCTTCCCACCCCGAACGCCACCCAGGGCCGAAACATAACCTCGAAGCGTTCGGGAGTCCGTGTCGCGGGCGCTACATGCCCTCGGGCGATTCGATGCCCAGAAGATCGAGCGCGCAAAGAAGCTGGCCCAGGGTGGCCTCGCTGAGCGCCAGACGCGAGGCCCGCACACGGCCTTGCGCGCCCATCACCGGACAGGCGGCATAGAAGCGTGAAAATGTCTGGGCGAGGCGATAGGCGTGCTCGGCCAGGACATGAGGCGCGCGCTTGTCATAGGCCTCCTCCACCGCGCCCGCGAAGGCATCGAGCGCCAAAACCAGTTCGCGCTCCAGCGGAGCCTCGATGGCGATCTCGCCCGCGCTGACGCCCTCGTCAGCCGCCTTGCGCAGGATCGAGCGGATGCGCACGGCCTGATAGAGCAGATAGGGGCCGGTCTTGCCCTCGAAGCTGGTGAAGCGGTCGAGGTCGAACACATAGGAGGTGCCGCGCCAGTTGCTGAGATCGGCGAACTTCAGCGCCGCCACCGCCACCTTGATGGCGATGTCCTCGAAGGCGGCCTCGTCCACGCCCTCGCCCAGCTCGGCCTCGCGCAGACGCTCGCGCGCCTTTTCCAGCGTCATGTCGATAAGGTCGGCCAGCTTGAGCACCCCGCCCTCGCGGGTCTTGAACGGCTTGCCGTCCGTGCCGTTCATGGTGCCGAACCCGATGTGCTCCAGCTGATCGAGAGGGGCATAGCCCGCCAGGTCCGCCGCGCGGAACACCTGTTCGAAATGGTCGCTCTGGCGCTGGTCGACCACATAGAGCATCAGATCGGGATCCTGCTCGCGCCGGCGCATCAGGATGGTGGCCAGATCCGTGGTGCCATACATGGCCGAGCCCTCGGACGAGACGACCAGCAGGGGCGGCAGCTCGCGCCGGTCGCCCTCGCGCGCCACGCGCACGATGCGCGCGCCCTGATCCTCGACCAGCAGGCCCCTGGCTTCGAGATCCTCGACCATCTCGGGGATCAGGGGATCGGCGTCCGACTCCCCATTCCACAGGTCGAAACTGACCCGCAAGGTCGCATAGTCGCGCTCCAGCGCCGCGCGGCTGACGCTGACGAAGTGTCGCCACAGGGCGCGATAGCCCTCGTGACCCGCCTGAAGCCGGGCCGTTGTGCGCCGGGCTTCGTCGCGAAAGGCCTCGTCGCTCCTGGCGCGGGCAGCGGCCTGCGGATAGAGGCGCTCCAGATCGGCGAGACTGACCGGGCTCTGGGCCGGATAGTCACTGGCACCCGCCTGCATGAAGGGCGCAGCAGCACCGGCGAGCTGATCGTCCTGACCGACCGCCAGGATCAGCAGGCCCATCTGAAAGCCCCAGTCGCCGAAGTGGGCATCGCCCCAGACCTGATCGCCCCTCAGCCGAAAGAGCCGCTTCAGGCTCTCGCCGATGATCGCCGAGCGCAGGTGGCCCACGTGCATGGGCTTGGCCACGTTCGGCCCGCCGTAGTCGATCACCACACGCCGGGGCGAGGCGACGGGCGCGGCGCCATAAAGGGTCTTGTCGGCGGCAATCTCGCTGGCACGCGCGGCCAGGGCATCAGCGGACGCTATGAGATTGATGAAGCCCGGCCCGGCCACCTCGACGCCCTGCAACAGGGGGTGGCCTTGCAGGCGCGCCGCAACGCGCCCGGCCAGATCGCGCGGATTGGCCTTGAGGGCCTTGGCGGCAGCAAGGGCGCCATTGCTCTGGAAGTCTGCCAGATCGGGCCGGTCGGACGCGGTGACGCGCGCCAGGGCCGGGTCCACGCCTTCGGCCGCGAAGGCGGCGGCCACCGCTTCGCCAAGGGCGGATTTCAGCTCGCTCATGGCTGGCCGGCGTTCTGTCCGGCGTTGATGGTGAAGCGGCTGCCGGTGCGGTTGAACTCGGCCATGTCCTCGGTCACGTCGAAGCCGATCAGGATTTCGAAGTTCGAGCCGCTGGTGGTGATGTCCGCGCGCGGGATGGTCAGGCCGCGGATTTCCTCGGTGACGAACACGCGGTCGGCCCCGGCGGGGAAGGTCACGGGCAGGTCGAAGTATTCCTTGGCCAGAATGGCGTTGTTGCGCTCGGTCACGGCGATCCAGTAGCGATAGGTGCGCTGGCTGCCCTGGGCCTGGGGACCACGGCCGAGGTGGAACAGGATGTTGATGTCCACGCTGATCGGATCAGCGCCGCGATAGGTGCAGGCCGAGGACAGGCCCTCGATCTCGCCCGAGTTCACCACCGCCGTCGAGGACGGCTGCGCCCCGCCGAAATCGATGTAGCGGGCCGCATCGTAGAGAATCTTCACATAGGGGCACGGACCGGCATTGGGGCGGCCGCGCAGCGGTGCGAGGCGCGGCGTCCACTCGTCGTTCTGGCGTCCCTGCTGACCGGCGGAGCCGTCGTCCTGCGGCGCGCGCTGACCGGGACGGCTCTGGGCCGAAAGCTCGGTGGGCACGAGGCTGGCCGCGAGCAGGGCCGCCAGGAGAGGAGCAAGAGCGCGACGCATGGACATTTCCGCGAGAAGGGCCTGAAGGATAGCCTGAACAAGCCTTGGCAATCGATGATGATGACAGCGCTGCCCCCGAACAGGTCAGCCTGACCGGCGCCCACGACGCTGATCGCGAGCACATTTTCCGGTGATAGCGGCTAAAGCATGACGCCGCAATGCGCTCACGCCGCCCTGCGACCCCGGCAGAGATGGCCAAGCGCGCCCGCAATCGCTACATCGCCCCTATGGACAGATCGCCGCCCGCCCCCCCAGCGACCTCCTTGCCCGGAACGAGGCCCGAGCCCACGGGTCAGCGCCTGAGCGTGCGCCTCGCCACGCCGCGCGGTTTCTGCGCCGGGGTCGACCGGGCCATCCAGATCGTCGAGCGCGCCATCGAGAAATACGGCGCGCCGGTCTATGTGCGCCACGAGATCGTGCACAACCGCCATGTGGTCGAGCGTCTGGCGGCGCTGGGTGCCGTGTTCGTCGAGGAGCTGGACGAGTGCCCCGATGACCGCCCCGTGGTGTTCTCGGCCCACGGCGTGCCCAAGGCCGTGCCTGCCGAGGCGCGCGCGCGCCAGCTCTTCTTTCTCGATGCCACCTGCCCGCTGGTGTCCAAGGTCCACATCGAGGCCGAGCGCCATCATGCCGCCGGGCGCGAGATCGTGCTGATCGGCCACAGTGGCCACCCCGAGGTGATCGGCACCATGGGCCAGCTGCCCGACGGCTCCATCACCCTGATCGAGACGGTCGAGGATGCCGAGCGTTTCACCCCGCGCGATCCGGACAAGCTGGCCTATGTGACCCAGACGACCCTGTCGCTGGATGACACTGCCGCCATCGTGCGCACGCTCAAGGCCCGCTTTCCCGCCCTGCCCGATCCGCACAAGGAAGACATCTGCTACGCCACCACCAACCGTCAGGAGGCCGTCAAGCGTCTGGCCGAGGTCAGCGATCTGGTGCTGGTGGTGGGCTCGCCCAACTCCTCCAACTCGGTGCGCCTCGTCGAGGTGGCCCTGCGCGCCGGTGCGCGCGATGCCCGCCTTGTCGATGACGCCTCACAGGTGGACTGGTCGTGGTTCGAGGGCGTCGAGCGCGTGGGCATCACCGCCGGGGCCTCGGCGCCCGAACAGCTCATCACGGGGCTGATCGAGGCCATCAGCGCGCGCTTCGATGCCCGCGTGATCGAGGATGACGGCGAGCGCGAGACGGTCAGCTTCAAGCTGCCGCGCGTGCTTCAGTCCTGACGCTCCTGCGCACCGACGAAATCCTGGGCGAACTCGGGCGCATCGTCCTCGATGGGGTCTTCCTCCTCGCCATCGCCCCCGCGGGCCGGATTGGGCACCTCGAAGCCTGCAGGCAGTGACAGGTCGAGCAGGCCCGCCGTCTTCATCTCGGCCGCGCCGGGTAGGTCCATCAGGCTGGCCAGTCCGAAATGCTCGAGGAAATGATCGGTGGTGGCATAGGTCACGGGTCGCCCCGGCGTGCGCCGCCGCCCGCGCAGGCGCACCATGCCCATCTCCAGCAGCAGGTCGAGCGTGCCCTTGCTGATCGATACGCCGCGCACGCTCTCGATCTCGGCGCGCGTGACCGGCTGATGATAGGCGATGATCGAAAGCGTCTCCAGCGCCGCACGCGACAGCCGCCTCGGCTCCTCACGGTGCTCGGTCATCAGGGGCGCGAGGTCTTCGGCGGTGCGAAAGCGCCAGCGCCCCGCCACGCAGTCCAGCACCACGCCCCGCTCTCGATAGCGCGCTTCAAGCCCCGCAAGGGCAGTGTCGAGGTCCGCGCCCTCGGGCAGGCGCTCGGCCAGATCGCGGCGCGACAAGGGACCGGCGGCGGCGAACAGCAGGGCCTCGATCTGGCGCTCGGTCTCCAGCGGGTCGCGCGCGGGCGCGGGCGGGGCAATGGCCGCACCGTCGGCTTGGCCCTGATGATCGTTCAGGTCGTCATGGCTCATGTCGTCGCTCACGGCTTCAGCTCCAGCGGCGGGCCGAACGCGCGGCGGCGCAGATACAGCGTGTCGAAATGGCGGGTCTGGCGCACATCCATGGCCCCTTCCTTGACCAGTTCCAGCCCCGCCGAGAAGGTCGAGGCCACGCGCGAGGCACGGCTGGGGCCGTCACCGGCGAAATCCTCGTCGGGCGCGACGTCATCGAGGGGCGTCCAGTCGGCCAGCTCGGGCAGGCGTTCGCGCAGCCACTGGCGCGCCTCCTCCAGCGCAAAGGCCTCGATGCGCTGGCCCGGTGCATAGTGCCGCTGGGCCTCGCGTCGGCGCTGTCCCACATAGGCGCCCATCAGGTCATAGAGGCTGGCATCGACGCGGTCGGACGGAATGATGACCCGCGCCTCGGGATCGCCGCGGGTGAACACGTCGCGCTTCAGGCGCGGGCGCTGCATCAGGGCATCGGCGGCGCGGCGCATGGCCTCCAGCTTGCGCAGGCGAAAGGCGAGGGCTGCGGCCATCATCTCGGCGGGCGGCTCAGCCCTGTCGGTGCGCTCGGGCCTGGGCAGCAGCAGGCGCGATTTCAGATAGGCCAGCCACGAGGCCATCACCAGGTAGTCCGCCGCCAGCGAGAAGTTGCGCCTGCGCGCCTCCTGCACAAAGGTCAGATACTGCTCGGCCAGCCGCGTGATCGACAGCTTGAGCAGATCGACCTTCTGGGTCCGGGCCAGGGCCAGCAGGACGTGCAGCGGCCCCTCGAAGCCATCCAGATCGACGACGAAGGCCTCGCCCGCCTCTCCGGCCTCGTCGGCGGCGACGAAATCGAGATTGGGCTGAAAGGGCTCGCTCATGCGCGCGCTCCCTCGCTGGCCCGGATGTCCCCAAGCCCGAGATCGGCCATCTCGGCCTCGGCGCCCGCGCGGTCGAAAGCGGCGGCCTCGCCCATGAAGTCCCGCGCCCGCATCGCCCGGCGCAGGGCCTCGCCCTCAAGCTCGGGCGCCGCCTCGGTCACCGCGCGCATCTCGGCCATCAGATCGCGGGCAGGCTCGCCCACCAGCGCCCCGTTGCCGTGCAGCACCACGTCACAGCCCGCCGCAATGGCCCGGCGCGTGCGCTCGGCAAAGCTGCCGCCCAGCGCCTTCATGGACAGGTCGTCGGACATCAGCAGGCCATCGAAGCCGATCGCCTTGCGGATCACCTCAGTGATAATGACCGGCGAGATGGTGGCGCAGCCATTCGCATCAAAGGCGCTGTAGGTGACATGGGCGGTCATGGCCATGCCGGTATCCGCCAGAGCCCGGAAGGGTGCGAAGTCGCGCTCCAGATCCTCACGCCGCGCCTCGACCACGGGCAGCGCCTGATGGCTGTCGACGCGCGCGCGGCCATGGCCGGGAATGTGCTTGATGACCGCCGCGACCCCACCGTCGTGCAGCCCGGTGACGCCAGCGCGCCCGAGAGCGGCCACGGCCTGCGGATCATCACTGAAGGCGCGATCGCCGATGATCTGGTGGGTGTCCGCGCTCAGCACATCGAGGCACGGAGCGCAGTCGGCGTTGATGCCGTGGGATTTCAGATCGTCGGCCAGCAGGCGGTGGTGCAGATAGCTGGCGCGCAGGCCCGCCGCCTCGTCGCGATGATAGAGCGCGCCGATGCGCCCCAGCGCCGGGCGGCGCGGCGCCACGGGCGGGCGCAGGCGCTGGACCCGCCCGCCTTCCTGATCGACGAAGATGGGCGCTCCGGCATCATCGAGCGCCTCGCGGATGTCGCCGCACAGGGCGCGCAGCTGATCGCTGCTGTGCACATTGCGCCCGAACACGATCACACCGAAGGGGCGCGCCTCGCGCAGAAAGCTGCGCTCGTCGGCATCGAGACGCTGGCCCATGACGCCGAGGATGCACGCGCGCGCCATGGTTCTCCTAGCGGACCAGGCACTCACGGCCCGCCGCGCGCAGGGCCTGACAGAAGGCCTGGGCCTCCTCGCGTGAGAAGCCGTTGAAGGTGGTGCGATAGGCCACCGATCCGCCCGAGGTCGTGACCTGCTCGACGCGCTTGGTGCGCCCCGAAGCGAACCGGGGGAAGGCTGCGGCCACCTCGGCATAGGCGCGGTCCGCCGCTTCCTGCGAGCCATAGGCGCCGATCTGGACGGCGCTGGAACCGCCGGCGGGTGCGGAGGGGCTCTGTGCAGGCTGAGGGGCCGGCGTCGGTGCGGGCGTTGGTGTCGGTGCGGGCGTGGGCGCAGGCGTGGGTGCTGGTGCGGGCGTCTGTTCGGCGGGCACGCTCGGACGCGGCTGGGGCACCTCGGCGGGCGGCACGAACTGGGGCTCGGGCGTGGGCGCGAGCGGATCGTCCACATAGACGCTGAGGCCGCGCGCAGGATCGATGGGCGTGGCGTCCTCGGGTGCAGGGGCCTTCAGATCGCCCACCTCGCGCCCGACCACCGGCGGCACGTCGCCCTCGCCGCGGAAACCGGCATTGTAGAACAGCACCACCGCCACGATCAGGATCAGCAGCACCGCCACGCTGGCGATCAGCGTCATGGGCAGGGGGCGGCCCGTGCCTGCGCGGCGCGCATCGAAGCTGCGCCGGTTGAATGCCAGATCGTCGTCGCCGTCGGGGGGCGTGTAGGCGCCGCGATCCGAACCGTTCTGATCGTCAAAGGACATGGGCCAAAACTCTCGCTCTGCCAGCACAGGTCCGGCGCGAATCACCGCGCCGCCTGCCCGATCTTACGCCGCCCCGCGCCCTCGCCCCACTTCCCATCACAGATCGAGTGCAAGGTCGAGGGTGAAAAGCTTGCCGTGCTCCTCGATGGCGTAACGGTCGGTCATGCCCGCGATGTAGTCGCAGACGGTGCGCGCGCGCCGCGCCTCGTCCTGTCCGTCCGCGCGCACCCGCCATTCGGTCGGCAGCACGCCCGGCTCGCTCATGAACAGGGTGAACATCTCCGACAGGATGCGGCGCGCCTGGCTGCGGGTGCGGTTGACGCGGTAGTGGCGGTACATCCGCTCGAACAGGAAGGCGCGCAGGTGGCCAAGATCGCACAGCATGGCTGCCGAGAACTGCACCATCGGCCCTTGCGCGCCGCGCACGTCCTCGGGCGATGCGACCCCTGCGGCTTCGAGGCGCGCGCGCGTCTCGGCCAGCACGTCCTCGATCATGGCTCCGATCATGCGCCGCACCGCTTCCAGCCGCACCATGCGCTCGTCCACATTGGGCCAGTCGCGGCGCGTCTCGAACAGGATCGGCCCGATCAGGGGCACGTCGCGCAGGTCGCTCAGGGTGAACAGGCCCGCCTGCACCCCGTCGTCCACGTCGTGATTGTTGTAGGCGATGTCGTCGGCGATGGCGGCGATCTGGGCCTCCAGCGAGGCAAAGGTATCGAGGCGCAGGTCCCAGCGCGTGCCCGTCTCGTCCTCGCCATAGTCGGCAATGGCGCGCCACGCCGGATCGTCCAGCCGGTGCGCCACCGGGCCGTTGTGCTTGATGATGCCCTCCAGCGTCTCCCACGTCAGATTGAGCCCGTCGAAGGCCGGATAGCGCTCCTCCAGCCGCGTCACCACGCGAAAGGTCTGGATGTTGTGGTCGAAGCCGCCGAACGGCTCCATGCAGCGCTGAAGCTCGTCCTCGCCCGCGTGGCCGAAGGGCGGGTGGCCCAGGTCGTGGGCCAGGGCGATGGTCTCGGCGAGGTCGGCATCCACGCGCAGGGCATGGGCCAGCGAGCGGGCGATCTGGGCCACCTCCAGCGTATGGGTCAGGCGCGTGCGGTAGTGGTCGCCCTCGTGGGCCACGAAAACCTGGGTCTTTTCCTTCAGGCGGCGAAAGGCGGTGCAGTGGATGATGCGGTCCCGGTCGCGCGCAAAGGCCGTGCGCGTGCGCGAGGCCGCTTCGGGGAAAAGCCGCCCGCGGCTGTGCTCGGGATTCTCGGACCAGACTTCACGCTCGCTCGCCACGCCCAACTCCTCAAACCCGCCACAGGTGAAGCTGCGGGCGTCGGGAAACTGCGGCCTTTGCACCGTCAGGGCTTTTCCGCGCGCCCGCCTCGCCTCATATAGGGGCCTGTGAGCCAGGTCCATGACATTACCCTGACGCCCGAGGGCGCTGCGCGCCTCAAGGCCCTGTCGCAGGCCGAGGGCCGCGAGCGCGTGCTGCGCGTGGCGGTCGACGGGGGCGGCTGTTCGGGCTTTCAGTATCGCTTCGAGCTGATCGACGCGCCCGACGGCGACGATCTGGTCATTGCCCGCGACGGGAGCCGCATCGCCGTCGATCCCGTCTCGGTGCCCTTTCTCAAGGGCTCGGAAGTGACCTTCGTCGATGAGCTGATCGGGGCGCAGTTCGTGGTTCGCAACCCCAACGCCGTCTCAAGCTGCGGCTGCGGGGTCAGTTTCGCACTCTAGGGGCGGCCGAGGCCGCCGGGAGACATCTTCATGCTCAGCGCGCTCGTCCTTGGCCTGCTGCTCCAGTCGCCTCCGGCATCGGAGGCCATTGTGCTGCCTGCCGAGCCCGCGCCGCTCCACGGCACCTTGCTCAGCGGCGAGGGCGAGCGCGCCGTGGCCGTCATCCTGCCTGGCTCCGGCCCGACCGACCGGGACGGCAACAACGCCATGGGCGTTCAGGCGGGCACCTATCGCCTGCTGGCCGAAGGGCTTGCCGGGCACGGCATCACCACCTTGCGCGCCGACAAGCGCGGCGTGGGCGAGAGTGCGGCGGCGGCCGTCTCGGAGGAAAGCCTGCGCTTTGAAACCTACAGCGATGATGCGCGCGCATGGGTGTCGCATCTGGTGGCGCACACGGGCCGGCCTTGCGTCTGGCTGATCGGGCACAGCGAGGGCGCGCTGGTCGCCCAGGTCGCCGCGGTGGACAATCCCGAAGTCTGCGGGCTGGTGCTGCTGGCCGGTGCCGGGCGCCCCGCCCACAGGGTCATCCATGAACAGCTGAGCACCCTGCCGCCCTTGATGCGCGAGCCGGCGCAGGCCGGGCTGGAGGCCCTGGCGCGCGGCGAGACCGTCGCCCCCATCCCCGGGCTGGGCGCCCTGTTCCGCCCGTCCGTCCAGCCCTATCTGATCTCGTGGTTCCGTTACGATCCGGCCGAGCTGGCGCGCGCGTGGACCGGCCCGCTGCTGGTCGTATCGGCCACCCATGACATTCAGGTGCCGCCCGCCGACGCCGATGCCCTGATGGCGGCCCAGCCTGCGGCCACGCGCCTTGACCTGATCGGCGCGAACCATGTGCTGAAGGATGCGCCCGAGGACCGCGCCGGCAATCTGGCGGTCTATCTGGATGCCGACGCACCGCTCAGCGAGGGTCTGGTCGAGGGCGTCGCCACCTTCATCCTCGCCCCGCGCCAGGGCACTTCACAGCCCTAGAGGGTCTCCATAAAGCGCACTGGCTCGCCCAGAGGCTGGCCCTGCAAGGCATCCTCGCGCATGACGATGTGCCCGCGCACCACCGTCATGACCGGCCAGCCGCGCGCCTCGAAGCCGTCAAACGGGGTCCAGCCCGCCCGCGTGGCCATCTGGTCGTGGGTGAGGGTGCGGCGCGCCTTCAGGTCCACGATGGTCAGGTCCGCGTCATAGCCCACCGCAAGGCGTCCCTTGCGCGCCGTGCCGAACACCCGCTGGGCACCGCCGGAGGTCAGGTCGATGAAGCGCTCCAGCGTCATGCGCCCCTCGGCCACATGGGTCAGCATGACCGGCACCAGGGTCTGCACGCCCGGCATCCCCGAGGGCGAGGCCGGATAGGGCCGGGCCTTTTCCTCAAGCGTGTGCGGCGCATGGTCAGAGCCCAGCACATCGACGATGCCCTGCGCGATTCCCTCCCACAGCCCGGCCACGTGGCGCGCCTCGCGGATCGGCGGGTTCATCTGGGCGAGGCCCTTGAGGCGCTCATAGGCTTCGGGTGCCGTCAGGGTCAGGTGCTGGGGCGTGACCTCGACGGTGGCCACGTCCTTGTTCTCACCCAGCAGGGCGATCTCCTCGGCGGTCGTGACGTGCAGCACATGGATGCGGCGGCCCAGCTCGCGCGCCAGCGCCAGCAGCCGCGTGGTGCACAACAGGGCGGACTCGCCGTCGCGCACCTCCGGGTGGCTGGTCCAGTCGCCCGTGCGCGCCAGCGAGCGGCGCTCGGCCAGGCGGTACTCGTCCTCGGAGTGGAATGTGGCGCGCCGCCGGGTGGCCTTCAGCACCTCGCGCACGCCCGGATCATCGGCCACCAGCAGCGAGCCGGTGGACGCGCCCATGAACACCTTGACCCCGCAACAGCCCGGCAGGGCCTCCAGTTCGGTCAGTTCGCGCGCATTCTCGTGGGTGCCGCCCACATAGAAGGCGTGATCGGTCCACATCCGCCCTTTGGCGCGCGCCAGCTTGTCGGCCAGGGCGTCCGCGGTGGTGGTGGTCGGCTCGGTATTGGGCATTTCGAACACGGCAACCACGCCGCCCAGAGCCGCCGCGCGCGAGCCGGTCTCGAGATCTTCCTTCCACTCCAGCCCCGGCTCGCGAAAGTGCACCTGGGTGTCGATCACGCCGGGCAGGATGGTCAGGCCGGTCGCATCGACCACTTCGCCGCCATCTGCCCCTGAAAGATCGCCGATGCGCGCGATCCTGCCGCCCGTGATGCCTATGTCGGCGCGCCCGCGCCCCGCATGGCTGGCCACCTCGCCGCCGCGAAAGATCAGATCATAGGTCTGGGTCATGGCGCCTTTGCCCGCTCGCTTGATAACGCGCGCACCCTAGACCAAGGCCTGAAGTCTCTCCACGCCGATCAGGCGGGCGAAGGGGGAAAAATCGCCATGCGAGCGGTGACGCACGCCAGCGCCCGCGCCTATATGAGGCCCATGATCGCCGCCCTCGATGATCGCCGCCTGATCCGCGTCCGCGGCGATGACGCGCGCGCCTTCCTCAACAACCTGCTCACCAGCCGCGTGGACGATCTGGCGCCCGGCCAGCTTCGCGCCTCGGCCCTGCTGACGCCTCAGGGGCGGATGCTGATGGACCTGCTTCTGCTGGGCGAAGACTACGGCGTGCTGATCGATGTGGGGCGCGATCTGGCCGAGACGCTGCTGGCGCGGCTGGCGCTCTATCGCCTGCGCGCAAAGGTCGAGATCGAGGCGGTGGAGGGCACCGTCCACGCCTGCTGGCCCGATGTTGTCGAGGGCTTCGTGCCCGATCCGCGCCTTGGCGCGCTGGGCGGGCGTGCCTATGGCCCCGGTCCCCTGATCCCTGATGCGCTGACCCCGGACGCGCTGACCCCGGACGCGCTCGCAGACCACTATCTCGCCCACCGCCTCGCCCTGGCCGTGCCCGAGGCGGCAGACCTTGGCGATCATCCCACCTATCCCATCGAGCTGAACTTCGATCTTCTGGGTGCCATCGACTTTCACAAGGGCTGTTTCGTGGGGCAGGAGACCACCTCGCGCATGAAGCGGCGCGGGCAGGTGCGCAGCCGCACCCTGGCGCTTCGCCTTGCCCCCGGAACGCCCTCGCCTGCGCCGGGCTCCGAGGTGCTGGCCGGAGACCTGCGGGCCGGTCAGGTGCTGCGGGCATCGGGCGCGCTGGCCCTTGCCATCATGCGCCTTGATCGCATGGAGGGGCCGCTCGGCGTGGATGGCGCACCGGCCGCGCTGGTCGTGCCGCACTGGCTGGCCCCGCACATCGCGGTCTGAGGGCCGGTGCTTTGCCGAGGCCGCTCTTGCCGATGGGCGCGGGCGGGCGGACACTGGCGGGCATGACGGAATCACATCGCTGCGCCTGGTGCGGGACCGATCCGCTCTATGTCGCCTATCACGATCAGGAATGGGGCGTGCCCGAGCGCGATGCGCGCGCCCTGTGGGAAAAGCTGGTGCTGGATGGCTTTCAGGCCGGGCTCGCCTGGATCACCGTGCTGCGCAAGCGCGAGGCCCTGCGCGCCGCCTTCGCAGGCTTCGACCCCGAGATCGTCGCCCGCTTCGGGCCCGAGGACCGCGCCCGTCTGATGAGCGATCCGGGCATCATCCGCTCCAATGCCAAGATCGACTCGGCGATTGCCAGTGCGCGCCTCTGGCTCGAGATGCGCGAGCGCGGCGAGGACTTCTCGGCCCTGATCTGGGATGCGGTCGATGGCCACCCCGTGCAGAACGAATGGCGGCACCAGTCCGACCTGCCCGCCGAAACCGACCAGTCGCGGGCTCTGGCCAAGGCGCTCAAGGCCAGGGGCTTCAAGTTCTGCGGGCCGGTGATCGTCTATGCCTTCATGCAGGCGACCGGCCTTGTGAACGATCACGTCGTGAGCTGCCATCGTCACGGGGCGGTGCGGCAGATGTCGGCATGAGCGCGCCGGACTTCTCGCTGGAGCGCGAGCATCAGGGCCTTGTCTGCGGCGTAGACGAGGCCGGGCGCGGGCCGTGGGCAGGGCCGGTGTGCGCAGCCGCCGTCATCCTCGATCCCGCGCGCATTCCTGCCGGCCTGAACGATTCCAAGGCGCTGAGCGAAAAGGCCCGCCTGCGCCTCGATGCCGAAATCCGCGCCAGCGCGCTCACTCATGCCGTGGCCTTTGCCAGCGTGGACGAGATCGACCGCCTCAACATCCTGCGCGCCACGGCTCTTGCCATGGCCCGCGCGGTCGAGGCCCTGAGCCCTGCGCCCGCCATGGCCCTGATCGACGGCAATCAGGCCTTTGCCCTGTGCTGTCCGTCCCGCGCCGTGGTGCGCGGCGATGCGCGCTCGCTGTCCATCGCCGCCGCCTCGATCCTGGCCAAGACCGCGCGCGATGCCCTGATGTGCGAGCTGGCCGCGCGCCATCCCGGCTATGGCTTCGAGCGGCACAAGGGCTATCACAGCGCCCTGCACGTCGAGGCCCTGCATCGCCTCGGCCCCTGTCCCGAGCACCGGCGCAGCTTTGCCCCCATCCGCGCCCTGCTGGAGCGCGCCTGACGGCCCGCCAGCGCAGTGACGAGGCGAAAAACGCGCACCAGATGGCCGGCGGGTCTTGACCGCCCAGCGTGAATGCAACAGAAACCGCCCTTCTCCGTTTTGACGGCAGACGCGCCCTTAGCTCAGTTGGTTAGAGCATCTGACTTTTAATCAGAGGGTCCTCGGTTCGAGCCCGAGAGGGCGTACCATCTTTTCAATACCTTAGCGGAAGCCGGCGCGGAACAAACCGCGAAAAGTGTGACTTTGAAAGTCACAGGGTGTGACTTTGCGTTCCGATTTCGTCCCGCCCGCGTCGGGTCGGGACGCCGATGGCGGACGAGCGCGGGCCAGCGATGATGCCCGCCCGCGTCGGGTCGGGACGCCGATGGCGGACGAGCGCGGGCCAGCGATGATGCCCCCCTCCCCGATTATTCCCCCGCCGCCACCCTCACGCAACGAAGCGGGCGCTGGCCCGTTTGAGCGGGGTCAGACTTTGGGAGGAGCACCATGAGACTTCTTGTTCTGGGCGTCAGCGCCCTGGCCCTGTGCGTCAGCGCCTGCAACCGTCAGGACGACGGCGAGCCGATGGTCGAGACCGCCGATGACGCCTCGATCCCGGCCGCCGGCACGGCGGGCACCGGCGCCACCACCGCCGGCGCGGGCACCGCTGGCGACAGTGCCGCCGCACCATCCGATGACATGACCGTCTATGACCAGTCCGGCGTCGAGGAGATGAGCGAGCCGGCCAGCGCTTCGGGCGTCAGCGAAGAGACGCGCATGAACGCCCAGGCCCGTGCGGAATCGACCAATCTGCACCCGCGCACGCCGGGCAACTGACGCGATACAGATGTGAAAAAGGGCCGGAGCATCGCTGCTCCGGCCCTTATTTCGTGCGCCAGCGGCCCAAGAGATGCAGCGAGCGTCAGGCGGCGCCGTCGGCCTTTTTCTTTTCGGCGTAAATGAACAGCGGCTGGGCCTTGCCCTCGATCACCTCGGCATTGACCACCACCTCCTCGACACCCTCGAAGGTGGGCAGCTCGAACATGGTCTCCAGCAGCACGCCTTCCAGGATCGAGCGCAGGCCGCGCGCGCCGGTGCGCCGCGTGATCGCCTTCTTGGCCACCGCACTCAGCGCCTCGTCGGTGAAGGTGAGGTTGACGTTCTCCATCTCGAACAGGCGCTTGTACTGCTTGACCAGCGCGTTCTTGGGCTCGGTCAGGATCTTGACCAGGGCCGTCTCGTCGAGGTCCTCGAGCGTGGCGATGACGGGCAGGCGGCCGATGAACTCGGGGATCAGGCCAAAGCGCATCAGATCGTCCGGCTCGACCCCGCGCAGGATCTCGCCCGTGCGCCGCTCGTCCACGTCCTTGACCTTGGCGCCAAAGCCGATCGAGGCCCCGGTGCCGCGCGCCGAGATGATCTTTTCCAGCCCCGCGAAGGCGCCGCCGACGATGAACAGGATGTTGGCGGTGTCGACCTGCAGGAACTCCTGCTGCGGATGCTTGCGCCCGCCCTGGGGCGGCACGGAGGCGACGGTGCCCTCCATGATCTTGAGCAGGGCCTGCTGCACGCCCTCGCCCGACACATCGCGCGTGATCGAGGGGTTGTCGGACTTGCGGCTGATCTTGTCGATCTCGTCGATATAGACGATGCCGCGCTGGGCGCGCTCGACGTTGTAGTCGGCGGCCTGAAGCAGCTTGAGAATGATGTTCTCGACGTCCTCACCCACGTAGCCGGCTTCGGTCAGGGTGGTGGCATCGGCCATGGTGAAGGGCACGTCGATGATGCGCGCCAGCGTCTGGGCCAGCAGGGTCTTGCCCGATCCGGTCGGCCCGACCAGCATGATGTTCGACTTGGCCAGCTCGACGTCATTGTTCTTGGTGGCGTGGTTGAGGCGCTTGTAGTGGTTGTGCACCGCGACCGAGAGCACCTTCTTGGCGTGGTGCTGGCCGATCACATAGTCGTCGAGGACCTCGAGGATTTCCTTGGGCGTGGGCACCCCGTCCTTCGACTTGACGAAGGCGATCTTGTGCTCCTCGCGGATGATGTCCATGCACAGCTCGACGCATTCATCGCAGATGAACACGGTCGGTCCCGCAATCAGCTTGCGCACCTCGTGCTGGCTCTTTCCGCAGAAAGAGCAGTAAAGGGTGCTCTTGGAATCACCGCTGGCGGCTTTGGTCATAGGCTCATCTCACACACGCGCTGCGCCGGTTCGGAAAACGGCCCCGTCGGGCTTCTTGCAGGGGCGGCAGCGCTTCTTCCCTCGATACTGCAAACTTTAGGCCGGGAGTTCTTCAAAAAATGACAATCCCCCACCGCTTTGTCCACCACAAGCCCTTGGTCTGCAAACTGTGATCATTTCCGAACCCTGCCCCTGCGCTCGCGGCTCTTGTGTGGCCGGGGCGGAACCGGGGCGAAAAGAGCGGGATTTCCATGGGGATAAGCGAGGATATGGGCATGGATGAGCCTGCGCGCGAGATCGTCGCCTTCGATTTCGACGGCACCTTGACCATTCGCGACAGCCTGACGGCCTTTCTGAAGTGGCGCGCCGGAGCGCGTGCCTACAGGCGTGCGCTGCTGTCCATGGGGCCGCAGTTCGCCGCCTATCTCTCGGATCGGGACAGGGGCAGGCTCAAGGAGGCGCTGCTGGTGCGTCTGGTGGCGGGCGAGGCGCGCGAGGCCCTTGTCGCCGATGCCGAGCGCTTTGCCGAACAGGTGTTCGAGCGCTTCATCCGCCCCGATGCGCTGGAGGCCTGGAACGACTGGGCCAATGCGGGGGTGGAGCGGGTGATCGTGACGGCTTCGCCTGCGCTCACCGTGGCGCCCTTTGCCCGCAGGCTGGGGGCCGAGCGCCTGATCGGCACGCGCCTTCAGGTGGATCTGAACGACTGTCTGACGGGGCGCCTGCGCGGCGAGAACTGCCGGGGCGCGGAGAAGGTGGCCCGTATCCGGGCCGCCTATGGCGAGGATGTGCGCGTGCTGGCCGCCTATGGCGACACCAGCGGCGATCGCGAGATGCTGGCAATCAGCGAGATGCCCGGTTATCGCGTGTTCCGGCGCAGGCCCTGAGGCCCACCCCCCCGGAAAATCCCGGTCAGGGCGCTTTGGCGTGGCGGGCCGGATCACGACGCCTTGGCGTCGTCGGGATTGTCCTCGCGTTTTTCATAGACGTGATCGACCAGGCCCCAGTCGCGGGCCTCCTGGGCGCTCATGAAGTGGTCGCGGTCCAGGGTGCGCTCGACCTCCTCATAGGTGCGGCCGGTATGATGCACATAGATCTCGTTCAGGCGGCGCTTGGTCTTGATGATGTCCTCGGCGTGGCGCTCGATGTCAGAGGCCTGGCCGCGGAAGCCGCCAGAGGGCTGGTGCACCATGATGCGCGCGTTGGGCAGGGCGATGCGCTGGCCCCTGGTGCCTGCGGTCAGGATCAGCGAGCCGGCCGAAGCAGCCATTCCCATGCACACGGTCGAGACCGGCGCCTTGATGTATTGCATGGTGTCATAGATCGCCAGCGCCGAGGTCACCACGCCGCCGGGGCTGTTGATATACATGGCGATCTCCTTCTTGGGGTTCTCGGACTCCAGAAAGAGAAGCTGGGCACAGATCAGCGCCGCCATGCCGTCCTCGAACGGGCCGGTCAGGAAGATGATGCGCTCGCGCAGCAGGCGCGAGAAGATGTCGAAGGCGCGCTCGCCCCGGCTGGACTGCTCCACCACCATGGGCACGAGGTTCATCATGACGTCGGTGGGTTCACGCATGGGGCAGCCTTCTCGATGACAGCGCGCTCGGCGGGAAGGGAATCTCCCCCGCGCGCCTTGTGTGCCCCGATATTGCGTGCCGCATCCGCTTAGGCAAGCCGTGATGCGTCAACGCGCCCTATTCGGCCAGGGTGTCGGCGGCGTCGCGCTGGCCGGGGCTGGGCCGGGTCAGCATCTCGAAGATGACCTGGGCCTCCTGCTGGTTGCCGCGCAAGTTGCGGTCGGCGTTGTAGATGCCGAACAGATAGCCGATGTCCCAATGGGTCAGGCCCGTGGGGCGCGCCTCGGCGCTCAGGCCCGGCTGGAACAGGTTGAGGATCGAATCGAGCTGGGTGGCATCGGCCTCGGGATTCAGTCGCGCGAGCGCCACCATGGCCACATAGTCCGACAGGGCACCGAAGTGCACCGTGCCCACCACGCTGGTGTCGATGATGATGAGCGCCTTGTTCAGGCTGACCCGCGTGCCCGCGCGCAGGCGCGACATCCCGTAGGGGTCGATCTCGATCTCGGCCGTGTGCCACCAGCGCACCGGCGGACGCCCGCGCGTGAAGTCGCCCAGCATCTGATTGCCGCGCTCCTGAAGGTCGGCATAGTCGCGGAAGAAGGCCGGGTTGTCGTCGATCAGGCGCTGGCTGAGCAGGGCACCGTCGTCGGTGGCGATGATCAGTATGTTGGGCTGACAGCCCGGCTCGCCCACGCGCAGGCGCATGGCGTCCGCCACCCGCGCGATGCGGTCGTTCATGTACTGGGCATAGTCGGCACGCATGTTGACCACGCCGGTGCAGACCCTGCGGTCAAAGCGCGCCACCTGACCGCGGCGGCCCTGGCGCACCGTGGCATTGCCGACGAACTCGCGCACCGTCTGGCGGATCTGCTCGCGCTGGGCCTCGATGACCACTTCCTCGACCACCGTGGCACCGCCGCCGGGCGGGCTCTGGCGGTTCTGGTTCTGGCCTTGACTCTGGTTCTGGCCTTGACTCTGGTTCTGGCCCGAAGTCTGGGCCACGGCAGGCTGGGCCAGCGGGGAGAGGGCCAGCAGCGAAAGCGAAAGAAGGGCGGGCAGCAGTTTCGACATCGGGCGCGTCCGCAACAGGGCAAAAAGACAAGGGCGACGCAACCTAGGCTTCAGGTCGCGCCGCCCCTAATGAATAAGCTGTAAGACAAGTCAGGCCGAGACGCCTCAGCCTTCCTCGTCCTCGGCCAGCAGTTCGTCCTTGGAGATGGCCTTGTCCGTCACCTTGGCCTTGTCGAAGATCAGGTCGCAGACCTTTTCCTCATAGATGGGCGCGCGCATGGAGGCGGCGGCGTTGGGGTTCTGGCGATAGAAGTCCAGCACCTCGCGCTCCTGGCCCGGATAGTTGCGGGCCTCGGCCATGATGGCCTGCGACAGCTCCTGATCGGTGACGACCACATCGTTGGCCCGGCCGATCTCGGCCAGCACCAGACCGAGGCGCACGCGGCGCTCGGCGATCTTGCGGTATTCCTCGCGCAGCGCCTTCTCGGACTTCTTGGCGTCCTCCTCGGGCAGGCGACCGGCATCCTTGTCGGCCTGGACCTGGGTCCAGATGCCGTCGAACTCGGCCTCGACCATCTTGGGCGGCAGGTCGAAGCTGTGCTTCTCGTCCAGCACGTCCAGCAGGGCGCGCTTCAGCTTGAAGCGCGAGGCGCGCGCATACTGCTGGTTGAGGTTGTCGCGCAGCAGCTCCTTGAGCTTGTCGAGGGATTCCAGGCCCACGCGCTTGGCCAGCTCGTCGTCCATGGCGGTGTCGACGGGGCTTTTCACGGCCTTGACGCTGACGTCGAAGGTGGCCTTCTTGCCCGCCAGATGGGCAGCGCCATAGTCCTCGGGGAAGGTGACCTCGATGGTCTTGTCCTCGCCCGCCTTGGCACCGACAAGCTGCTCCTCGAAGCCGGGGATGAAGCGGTTCGAGCCGATCACCAGACTGGCGTCGGTGGCCGAACCGCCCTCGAAGGCCTCGCCGTCGATCTTGCCGACGAAATCGATGGTCAGCTGGTCGCCATCGGCGGCCTTGGGCGCCTTCCCTCCCTTGTCCTCATAGGACGTGACCTGAGAGGCGATTTCCTTCAGCGCCTCCTCGACATCGGCGTCCGAAGCCTCATAGGTCGGGCGCTCCAGCGTGATGGTGGCCGGGTCGATGGCCTCGAACTCGGGCATGACCTCCAGCGACATCTCATAGGCCAGGTCCGCCTCGCCCGTGATCACACGGTCCATGTCGGAGGTCAGGTTCAGCTCGGCAGGGGCGGCGGGGCGCAGCTTGGCGTCCTCGAGGGCCTTCTGGCTGGTCTCGTTGACCGCATCATTGACGATCTCGCCCATCAGGTCGCGGCCAAAGACCTTGCGCACATGGCTGGCGGGCACCTTGCCGGGCCGGAAGCCCTTCAGGCGCATCTGCGGCGCGACTTCCTGAATGCGGGCGTCGAGGCGCGACTTCAGATCCGTGGCGGGAATGGTGACCGAGAGCACCCGGCTCAGGCCTTCGTTCGACTTTTCGACGACTTGCATGAAAGGTTACGTCTGATGCTTGGGCCGATGACAGCGCGCGCTGTCCTGGCGGTGGGAGGAGAACGAGAAAATGCCGCTCGCCCGGCCGTGTGGACCCTGCCGGGCCCAGCCTCGGTCAGGGGCTGCGTTTCGTGACCCGCCCTTATGTCGATATGGGGCCTTCAGGTCAACGCCATAGGGGCTGTCGGCGGCCAACCGCCCGCAAATCGCCTGCGTGCGGCACTGGCGGGCGCGCGGGCAGAGGGCTAAGTCTTGGGCCATGAGACAGACCTTTCACGAGACCACCCGCCCCGAACAGGGCCCTGCCAACCTCAAGACCGTGCGCGCGGTGCTGGCACAGAGGGGGCTGGACGGCTTCATCGTGCCCCACGAGGACGAGCACCAGAACGAGTATCTGCCCGAGGCCAACGACCGGCTGGCGTGGCTGAGCGGCTTCACCGGCTCGGCAGGCGCGGCCATCGTCATGGCGGACCGCGCGGCCATGTTCACCGACGGGCGCTATACCCAGCAGGTGCGCGATCAGGTTGACGGAGCGTCCTTCGAGTTTCTCGATCTGGTCGAGGGCGGCGTGCCCGGCTTCGTGCGCGACCTGCCTGCCGGCACGCGCCTCGGCTATGACCCGCGCCTGCACAGCCCCGACGCGCTCGGCGCCATCGCCCGCGAGGCGAAGGCCGCCAGCGTCGAGCTGGTGGCCTGCGAGGCCAATCCGGTCGATGAGGCCTGGGGCGATCAGCGCCCGCCCCAGCCCGCGGCCCCCGTGGTGCCCCACGAAATCCGCTTTGCCGGCGAGAGCAGCGCCTCCAAGCGCGAGCGGCTGGGCGAGTCCCTGGCCGCGCGCGGCATCGACGCGGCCCTGCTGACGGCCCCGGCGTCCGTGGCGTGGCTGTTCAATGTGCGCGGCGGAGACGTGATCCGCACGCCCCTGCCGCTGGCCCAGGCGATCCTGAACAGCGACGGCAGCGCGCGTCTGTTCCTCGATCCGGCCAAGATAAGCGATGCCCTGCCCGGGTGGCTCGGCAACGAAGTGTCGCTGGAGCGGCCCGAGGCGCTGGAGGGCGCCCTTGGCGATCTGAAGGGCCGTCGCCTGCTGATCGACCCGGCCCAGTCCTCGGCCTGGTATTTCGAGCGGGCCGAGGCCCTCGGCGTGCACATCGAGCGCGGGCCCGACCCCTGCGCCCTGCCCCGCGCCACCAAGAACGAGACCGAGATCGAAGGCGCGCGCCGCGCCCATATCCGCGATGGCGTGGCGCTGGCGACGTTCCTGCACTGGGTCGGCACCGAGGCCCAGGAAACCCTGCCGGACGAGCGCGTCGTGGTCGAAAGGCTGGAGCAGCTGCGCGAGGCCACCGGCGCGCTGAAAGACCTGTCGTTCGACACCATTGCCGGGGCCGGTCCCAACGGCGCCCTGCCCCACTACCGGCCCGTGGAGCGCACCATCCGGCGCGTCGAGAAGGGCTCGCTGCTGCTGGTCGATGGCGGCGGGCAGTATCTGGACGGCACCACCGATGTCACGCGCACCATGGCCATCGGCGAGCCCAGCGCCGAGCAGAAGGACCGCTTCACCCGCGTGCTGAAGGGTCATATCGCCATGAGCGTGGTGCGCTTTCCGGCGGGCACCACCGGCCACCAGCTCGATGTGCTGGCGCGTCTGCCCATGTGGATGGCCGGTCTCGACTATGACCACGGCACCGGTCACGGCGTGGGCAGCTATCTGGGCGTGCACGAAGGCCCCCAGCGCATCGCCAAGGCCGTCAACACCCAGCCGCTGCTGCCGGGCATGATCGTTTCCAACGAGCCCGGCTACTATCGTCCCGGCCACTGGGGCATCCGCATCGAGAACCTTCAGGTCGTGACCGAGGCGCGCGCGATCGAAGGCGGCGAGCGGCCCATGCTGGGCTTCGAGACCCTGACCTTCGCGCCCATCGACCGCAGGCTGATCGAGGTGTCGCTGCTGAGCGATGCCGAGCGCGCCTACATGGACCGCTATCACGCCGAGGTGCTTGCGAAGATCGGCCCGCACCTGGACGGCGAGGTGCTGGCGTGGCTGGAGGTCCAGTGCGCGCCGCTGTGAGAGGTCTTGCCAGCGCCGTTCTGGCCGCGCTGTGTGCCCTGCCCGCCCACGGACAGGAGCGCCTGCCCCGCGAGGTCTTCGATGTCATCGCACCGGCCAGCCGCGTTGCGGGCGGGCGCGGAGAGATGCGTGTCACACAGGCGGCCTGCCGCGTCGGGCCGACCCACTGGGCGCGGAGGCGCATCGTCGACATTGCCGTGCAGGAATGGGCCGTGTTCGGCTATCAGACCGTGGATGCCAGGCCCATCGAGCGGGGCCTGCTGCCCGAGGGCGTGCTGCCCGAACAGCTCAATCCGCCGCGCGAGCGGCCGCGCCAGGGGCGCCACATCCTTCGCATGGGCCGCTGGGAGAATGATCCCGCCACCCACGCCAGCATCGGCGGCTACTGGAGCGTGACCTCGGAGGGTGCAGGCATCATCGCGCGCCAGAACCGCGCTTGGCGCGCCACCGATCAGGCCATCGACTGGGTCGAGCCATGGTCGGCGGCCTTCATCAGCTGGGTGATGTGCGAGGCGGGCCTGGGCGAGGCCAGCCAGTTCGCGCGCGATGCCTCGCACCGGGTCTATATCGATCAGGCGATCCGGGCCCGCGACGGCGCGCTCAGCGGCACGGCCTATGTGGCCTACGATGCGGGCGAGGCAAGGATCGAGCCGGGCGATCTTCTGTGCAATGCGCGCGGGCGGGCCAGCTATCGCTCACTGGCCGACCGCAGGCCCGAGATGGACCGCTTTGCGCCCACCCACTGCGACGTGGTGGTGCGGGTGGACGAGGCGGCGGGCGTATTTCACATGATCGGCGGCAATGTGATGAACTCGGTCACCCTGACCTTGCTGCCGGGCACGCGCGATCAGCCCGGCGCGCCGCTGCGCCCGCTGTCGGACGAGGATCTTTCGGGCGCGCGCACCATGTTCGCCCACCTGAAGCTGCAGGCCGATCCGGTCGAGCCCGAGGCCTTTGACAACAGCCCCACCATCCGCGCCCTGACCGGCAGCTAGTCCCCGATCAGGGCCAGCCAGTCGTCCTCGCTGAGCACCCTGACGCCGTGCTTTTCGGCGTCTTTCAGCTTGGAGCCCGCGCCCGGCCCGGCGACCAGATAGTCCGTCTTTTTCGAGACCGAGCCCGAGACCCTGGCACCCAGGCTCTCGGCGCGGGCCTTGGCCTCGTCGCGCGTGAAGCGCTCGAGCGCCCCGGTGAACACCACGGTCTTGCCCGACACGGGACTGGATGCGGCAGGCTTCTCAAGGGCGATGATGGCATCAAGCTCGCCCTCCAGCGCCTCGATCAGCGCGCGGTTGTGCGGCTCGTGGAAGAACTGGCCAAGCGCACGCGCCGCCACCGGTCCGACGCCCGAGATCGCCGACAGGGCCAACAGTTGCGGCGACGGGGCTTCATCACGCGCCACCTGTGCCCAGCGGACGACGCCGGGCCAGTCGCCTGCCAGCGCGGCCAGAGCGCGGCGGGCCGGAGCGGGCATGGCCGGAAAGGCCTGGGCAATCTTCTGATCCATCGGGGCTTCGGGCCAGGGATCGGCAGCCGACACCTGCGCCTCGGCCAGCATGGCGATGATGCGCGCGGACACACCGGGCGCGGCGCTGAGGCGCTCGAAGGCTTCACTGGGCAGGCCCGCGCCAGCCGCGAGGGCGGAGGCTTTCAGGCTAGGCCAGTCCTCGTGGGCGCGCGCCAGCACGAGCGAGGTCTGGTCGCCGATCTCGGGGATGCCCAGCGCAAAGACGAAACGGTCGAGCGGCACAGTGCGACGCGACTCGATGCCCGCCACCAGCCTGGCCACGCTAAGCTCGCCATAGCCCGGCTCCTCGCGCAGCAGGGCCAGCTTTTGCTCGTCGCGCGCCAGGCGGAAGATGTCGGCAGGCTCGCTGATCCAGCCCCGCGCATGGAAGGCGGCAAGCTGTTTTTCGCCGAGGCCGTCGATGTCGAGCGCGCGGCGGCTGACGAAATGCTTGAGGCGCTCCAGTATCTGGGCCTCGCAGATCAGCCCGCCCGTGCAGCGACGCCGCGCCTCGCCCGGCTCGCGCACCGCCTCCGAGCCGCACACCGGACAGGTGACGGGAAAGACATAGGGCGTGCTGTCCGCCGGGCGCTGCTCTGCGATCACGCTCAGAACCTGAGGGATCACGTCGCCCGCGCGCTGGACGATCACGCTGTCGCCCACGCGCACGTCGAGGCGCCCGATCTCGTCCTCGTTGTGCAAGGTGGCGTTGCGCACCACCACCCCGCCGACCGTCACGGGCCGAAGCCGCGCCACCGGCGTCAGGGAACCCGTGCGCCCGACTTGGATCTCGATGTCCTCGACCACTGTGGTGGCCTTTTCGGCGGCGAACTTGTGGGCGATGGCCCAGCGCGGGCTGCGAGCCACGAAGCCAAGACGTGTCTGAAGATCGAGCCGGTCGACCTTGTAGACCACCCCGTCGATGTCATAGCCGAGGCGCGCGCGATCGCGCTCCAGCGCCTCATAGCCCTCGATCAGCCCGTCGAGGCCGGTCGAGCGCCAGGTGCGATCATTTGTCGGAAAGCCCCATGCGGCCAGCGCCGCCACGGCCTCGGACTGTGTCCTTGCGAACGGCGCGGAGACCTCGCCCCAGCCATAGGCAAAGAAGCGCAGGGGCCGGCCCGCCGTGACCCCCGCATCGATCTGGCGCAGCGATCCGGCGGCAAAGTTGCGCGGATTGGCATAGGTGCGCCGCCCCTCGCGCTCGGCCTCGGCATTGAAGGCGGCAAAGGCTTCGGTGGGGCAATAGACCTCGCCGCGCACCTCGATCACATCGGGAATGCCGCCGCCTGCCAGGCGTTCGGGAATATCGCCGAGCGTGCGAAGGTTGGCCGTGACGTCCTCGCCCGCGCGCCCGTCCCCGCGCGTGGCCCCGCGCACCAGCACGCCGCCCTCATAGCGGATCGAGGCCGAAAGCCCGTCGATCTTGGGCTCGGCCAGAATATCGAGGGGCTCGTCCTGTCCCATGCCCAGAAAGCGGCGCACCCGCGCCAGAAAGGCCGCCACATCCTCGCGCGAGAAGGCGTTGTCGAGCGAGAGCATGGGCACGCCGTGCACCACGGCGGCAAAGGCGCCGCTGGGCGCGGTGCCGACCTCGGATGACGGCGAGTGCTCATCGGCCAGCGACGGGTGTGCCGCCTCCAGCGCCAGCAGGCGCGCGCGCAGGGCGTCATACTCGCCGTCGCTGATCTCGGGCGCGTCCTGACCATGATAGAGCGCATCGTGGTGCCGGATCTGCGCGCTGAGCTGCGCGTGGACGGCGCGGGCCTGATCAAGGCTCATCTCGTTATCGGGCGTGAAGTCCGGCGAGCGGTCTGGCAGGGAATCTGGCGAGGCTTCTGGCACGGGCATAGGGTCTTTTACGACAGCGCCCGCCGCCCTAGCCACGAAAAACAAAGGGGCCCCCGATTGCCCGGGAGCCCCTTGCCCTGTCTGTCCTGCCGGATCGGCGGCCGTGCCGTCCGATCAGAACCGGAACGTGGCTCGCAGCAGCAGCAGGAAGCGCACATAGTCGTCGATCTTCTCGGCATCGGCCTCCACGGTGAGGAAGCCGTATTCGTTGCCGACATTCAGGCGCAGCCCCACGATGGGACCGCCGCCTTGCAGGCTGTCGGAGACCAGATCGAAGGCCGGACCGCCCGAGAGGAAGCGTGCCGTGGTGACGCCGCCGTCGTAAGAGACGTTCTGACGCCAGCCGATGCGCAGCTCGGGCCGCAGCCAGCGGTTCTCGCCGAAGCTGGCCCCGAAATTGACCGCCGCGACCGTGCTGAACAGGTGGCCGTTGCGCTCCTCGATGGCCAGATCGAAACCGTCGCCGCCGCCCGATTCCTGACGCGCGTTTTCACGCAGGGCGAAATATTCGGCATAGACCTCGGGGCGGATCGAATAGCGCCCGAAGGTGCGCTCGTAAGAGGCACCTGCGCCCGCAGCCAGGGTATAGCCGTTCCAGCTCGCTTCCGAGCGGCGCAGCACGCCCGAGCCCACGAACTGGCGCGTGGAGTCAAAGCTGGCATAGCCGCCGGCAGCCCGCGCCCAGGCGCTCCAGCCGTTGCCCTGCATCCGCCAGTAGAGCCCCAGCTCCAGCAGGCGCGCGGTCAGCACTTCCTCGGCGCGCGATTCCGGGCTTTGCAGGTCCGACGAGGTGAAGGCGGCGGACACGCCGAACGCCCCCATCTCGGTGCCGCGCTCTACGCCGCCCGCCACGCCGAAGCCCTCGGAGCGGAAGCCGTAGGCCCCGCCCTGATCCTTGTCGGCGTAGAAGTTGATTTCCTGCAGCCAGGCGCTGGTCGTGCCCGCAGGCGCGATCTGGCCACGGCCCGACAGGGTGCGCGTCACCGCATCGACGCCCGAGGCCAGCGACAGCAGCGCACCACCCGAGTGGTCAGGCAGCATCTGGGCATAGAGCTGTATGAAGCCGTCGCGCTCGAACTGGCGCAGGAACGCGCCCTGAAGCTCGGGATCACCGGCGAGGGCCTGATAGATGGCCTCGAACGCCGCATCCTCGACGCGGATCAGGCCGATCTCGGAGGAGGTGCGGCGGCGCACGTCGGCGAAGATCTCACCGGCCCCGCTGTCCACCCCGACCTCGACCACGAACAGATAGGGGGTGTTGGTCTCCAGCCTGTCCGTATCCAGATCGCCAACGATCAGCGTGTCGGCACGCACCAGGGTGAAGCGCTCGGGATCGAGGATCAGAGAGTTGAACCACAGGCCGATCTCGGCACCATTGGCGAAGGTCGCCGTGCCATTGACGTTGAAGCCGCCTGCCTGACCGTTGATGGGGTCCAGGGCTACGACCAGCGTACCGTCCGCACCGACGTTGAGGCTGGTCAGGTCGGTCGCGGTGGTGTGGCGCGTGTCGAGAATGCCGTCCGCAACCGTGATGTCGAGCAGGCCGCTCGAAGTGGTGATCGCACCGATCACCTCGGCTCCGCCCGAGATGGTGAAGCTGTCCGCCCCGGTGCCAAAATCGATGTTGCCGACGATCAGGCCGTTCTGGACATCCAGCACGTCGTTGCCCGAGCCCAGCAGGATGTCGCCGACGATGATCGGCTCTGCCACATCCGGCACGCCGTCTCCATCCTCGTCCGGCAGGTCGTCATCGGGATCGCCGAGAACGCCGAACTGGGTGATGGTCACTCCCGTGGTGTTGGCGCGCAGGTCCATGGCAATGGCGCGGTTGATCGGCGCGATGCCGGCCGTTGTGGTGCCCAGATTGGCCTGGATCACGCCGGTATTGGTGATCGAGGAGAGGCTGCCGTCCTGATCGCGAATGGCCACGGCGTCCATCTCGCGGCCAATGCCCTGAGCAATGATGTTGCCGGCGTTGTTCAGACTTGTGACATTGCCGCCCGCGAGAATGTCGAGAGCCACCGCAGAGGCCACACCTTCGTCAAGGCGGGCGTTGGCGCGCAGGTTGCCGTTGTTCAGGATCGAAGGCACCGTGGCGCCGTCGAGAATGCGCAGGCCGACGGCCGACGCCTGGTTCGCCGTCGAAGTGATGTTGCCGTCGTTGCGCAGTCCGCCTTCCAGCGTGACGTTGAAGCCGTCTTCACTGCCGATCAGAATGGCCGTGGTGTCAAAGCCCGCGAACAGACCGACGGCCTCGATGGTGCCGCGGTTCATGAAGCCATAGTTCAGCCCGCCCGCCCCGACCGCGCTGAGGGTGATGTCCTGGCTGTCAGACCCGATCAGAACGGCGGGTGCCGAGCCCAGAGAGGTGATCGAGCCGATCCCCTCGTTGGCATCGATGATGCCGTCGCCGTCCTCGTCGTCGTTGTCGGGATCGCTGTTGGTGGGCGGGATGTCGATGATAACGCCCCCGGCCATGTTGCCGCCAATGCGCAGGGCCGGGCCGTTGTTCAGCAGGTCATCAGGGCCCAGCGCATTGATGAACGCCTGCGACAGCTGTGCCGTGGGATAGCGGAAGCCGGTCGTGACGACGGTGGCATTGATGAAAACAGTGCCGCCGACATCGCCATCCAGCGCAACGCCGACCGCGTTCTCGCCACGGGCCGTGACACTGCCGTGGATCTGGACATCGCCGGTGATCGTGCCGGTCGAGCGGATGGCATGGTTGTTGTCGCCCACCACCTCGATGGTACCCAGCGAGCGGAACTCGCCGTCCAGCCCGGATTCGATCGAGATGCCGTAGGAGTTGTTGCCCTCGACCAGGATGTTGCCTGACGAGTTCAGGGTCAGGTTGCCAACCATGGGGGAGGCACCGGCAAGGCGGATGCCATAGCGGTCTGTGCCGGTGGCGAAAGGACCGTCGAGATTGCCGTCGTTGTTGGTGTCGGTCGGCTCGTAGCCGTCGGTAATGCGAATCTGGCCCGATACCACGATGTTGCCGGTGTTCCCGCCCGTGGCCAGAATACCGGTCGCACCATTCGCCGCGTTCTCCATCAGGATACGCGAGGTGGTGTCCATGGTGACGTTATGGCTCGAGTTCTGGGTGATGGCCGTGCCCGACGTCAGCCGGATCACGCCATTGTTCGCCAGGCGGATGTCGTCGGGGGCGCCGTTGTTTGCTGTGGCCGTCAGAATCGGCGTGGTGCGCTCGTTCGAGATGACGATCTCTGCGCCGGCCGAGGCGGCGGCAACGAGCGGACCCAGCGCGACCGCGGTCGCCAGCAACTTACGCATCTCTCAAAACCCCTCGTGACGCACTCGCACGATAGCCGCAGACGGCGACGAGCTTGTTCTATCCGGTTTGCCCCAAGTTTCCCGAATTTGAGGCGATTGCAAGGCGAACTTTGTCTTGTGAACCCGATAGGTAGCCGGCCGGGTATATTCTGGTGCCACCGTGCACGATCAGTCCTAGCCCAGAGCGCCCACCTTCTCAATGGCGCATCCTCCCGTGCGGCCGCTAGCGATGAGCGGGCCCTTTCGGCAGCGCTTGCAGCAGGCCGACAGTCCGGACGCGGGGTTGAGCGAAGTGCGGCTTGGGGAGCCGCCCCGGACAGGTGCCGAGACCATGCCCGGGGCTGGCACAAGCGCGGGGCATGTGGGCCGGGGATCGGTTCTGACGGGCAGACACCCGAGACCGCAAGCCGAACCCGCCCCCCTTGGCACCCATCGACAAGCCAGACAGCAAAAAGCCCCGCGCTTGCGCACGGGGCTTTTTGTATTTGGGTGCGGGAGCAGGATTTGAACCTGCGACCTTCAGGTTATGAGCCTGACGAGCTACCGGGCTGCTCCATCCCGCGGCAACCGTAGTAAGATGTTGTGAGAAAGGGTGGGCGGATCGAATAATGTCTGGTCTATAGACCCGGCAGCGACCTACTCTCCCGCGCCTTAAGACGAAGTACCATCGGCTCTGGAGGACTTAACGACCGAGTTCGGAATGGGATCGGGTGGGGACCCTCCGACATAGCCACCAGGTCAATAGACCAGACATTCGAGAAGACATCATATTCTTGCAAGGAAACCGATATGGGCTTTGATGAAAAACGATCAAGCCGATCGGATTATTAGTACCAGTAAGCTTCATGCGTCACCGCACTTCCACACCTGGCCTATCAACGTGGTAGTCTTCCACGATCCTCAGCGAAGCCTTGTTTTGAGGTTAGTTTCCCGCTTAGATGCTTTCAGCGGTTATCTATTCCATACTTAGCTACCCTGCTGCGCGGCTGGCGCCACGACAGGTCCACCAGAGGTATGTCCATCCCGGTCCTCTCGTACTAGGGACAGATCCTCTCAAGCTTCGAACACCCACGGCAGATAGGGACCAAACTGTCTCACGACGTTCTGAACCCAGCTCACGTACCACTTTAAATGGCGAACAGCCATACCCTTGGGACCTGCTCCAGCCCCAGGATGTGATGAGCCGACATCGAGGTGCCAAACTTTGCCGTCGATATGGACTCTTGGGCAAAATCAGCCTGTTATCCCTAGAGTACCTTTTATCCGTTGAGCGATGGCCCTTCCACACGGGACCACCGGATCACTATGGCCGACTTTCGTCTCTGCTCGACTTGTCAGTCTCGCAGTCAGGCGAGCTTATGCCATTGCACTCGACGAGCGATTTCCGACCGCTCTGAGCTCACCATCGCGCGCCTCCGTTACACTTTGGGAGGCGACCGCCCCAGTCAAACTACCCACCACGCCATGTCCCGGACCCGGATAACGGGCCTCGGTTAGACGTCAACAACAGTAAGGGTGGTATTTCAAGGATGGCTCCACCGGAACTGGCGCCCCGGTTTCAAAGCCTCCCACCTATCCTACACATACTGATGCTAACGCCAAGGCGAAGCTATAGTAAAGGTTCATAGGGTCTTTCCGTCTGACCGCGGGAACCCCGCATCTTCACGGGGAATTCAATTTCGCTGAGCCTGTGCTGGAGACAGTGGGGAAGTCGTTACGCCATTCGTGCAGGTCGGAACTTACCCGACAAGGAATTTCGCTACCTTAGGACCGTTATAGTTACGGCCGCCGTTTACCGGGGCTTCAGTTCGGAGCTTGCACTCCTCCCTTTAACCTTCCGGCACCGGGCAGGCGTCAGACCCTATACGTCGCATTGCTGCTTCGCAGAGCCCTGTGTTTTTGCTAAACAGTCGCTACCCCCTGGCCTGTGCCACTCTTTTCTGGTTGCCCAAAGAAGAGTCACGCTTATTCCGAAGTTACGCGTGCAATTTGCCGAGTTCCTTCAGCACAGTTCTCTCAAGCGCCTTGGTATGCTCTACCAGTCCACCTGTGTCGGTTTCGGGTACGGTCTCTGCTGGAGTTATTTCCAGGGACAACTTCGCTGCCAGGACAATCCAATAAGCC
>NZ_JBKBHQ010000001.1:975118-1143785 GCF_046299595.1 Brevundimonas sp.
CAGCAGGCCATAGCTGAGCGCCGCAAAGGCCGCGCCCAGCACGAACAGGATGAAAAAGCCCGCAACGCCTGCGGGCGGGCGCGTCATCAGCCGCGCGACGGGCGCACCAAAGGCCAGGGCACCGACCGCATTCATGCCCGCGTGCAGCCAGTTTCCGTGGAGCAGGGCGTGGGTGAACAGCCCGCCATAGGCCCCGCGATCCAGATCGGCGGGGCGAAAGCCATAGCTGTATATGAGCGCCATCTCATCGGCGCTGCGCGACTGGAACCAGTAGGACGCCAGTATGGCCGCGGCCACCAGCAATGAAGCCACGGGTGCATTGAACATGCGTTCGCGCGGCGGGCGCGGCGGGCTGTAGCCCGATTCGCCCCTGGGACTGCCCCTGGGACTGCCCTTGGGATCGCCCCCGGAATCGGAGAGCTGGGGGCGTGCAGCCTGCCTGTCTGGCCTGTTGTCGGGGTCAGGTGATGTCATCAAATCTCAAATGAGGACGAAAGGGCGGAATCTCAAGCGGTTCTTAACGACCCTGTCTCACCTTGGGGCCCACGATGCTTATCGCGCGTCAAGCTTAACGACCGCGCGCAACCGGAGGCCTGAGACGTCATGGCACACCATATATATGCATTTACCGCGCGCAGAGCCCTCTGGGTGGTGTCTGCGGCGCTGATTGCGGCGGGTGCAGGCCCGGCGATGGCCCAGTCGAACGGCTCTGGCACGGCGGGCCAGTTCCAGGCCGGCTACGGCGGCGCGCGCTACACCACCGCCAGCCCCCAGCGCTACGGAATGCGCGACGAGAACGGCAACCTTCTGGTGGTCAACGGCCTGATCCAGGCGGGCGCCAGCGCCTATTCCAACACTTCGGGCGGCGCGGGCGTGTCGGGCGGGCGCTGGGGAATCAACAGCTCCACCGCCATCGGCAACAATCTGAATGTCGTGGTCCAGGGCAACTGGAACACCGTGATCGTCAACTCCACCCAGATCAACAATGGCAACGTCACCGCCGGAAGAGAGCTCAATGGCAGCGTCAACATCGACTAGGCGCTCTCTGGCGCGCCCCATCGCCCTCGCCTGTGCAGCGGTGCTGGCCCTAGGCGCCTGCGCCAGCCCCTCGGCGGGGCCGGGCGGGCTCTATGCCACGCCCATCGGCAATGCCCCGGTGACGGCGAACCCGACGCCCTACTCCACGGCCCTGTTCTGCCTTGCGGACTATGCCCGGCGCTACAACCTGCCCTCGCCGCGCATCGCGGTCGGGCGCATCAGCGACTACACGGGCACGGTATCGAGCGACGGCGGGCGACAGATCACCCAGGGCGCGTCGCTCATGGCCATCTCGGCGCTGGGCAAGTCAGGTGCGCGGGTGGTCGAGCGATTCGACACCTCGGTGTCCGAGCTGGAGCTGCGCTACGCCAACAACCGCCTGATCGGCGACGGCGTGCATCCCGAGACGCCCGACGATCCGGGCTACCGGCGCATTCTGGCCGGTCAGGTGCCGGGGTCGGACTTCTACATCGTCGGCGGCATCACCGAGGTGAACTACAACATCCGCTCGTCCGGTGCCGATCTGGGCGGCGGGCGCGCCGACGGCGCAGGCTTCTCGGGCGTGTTCCGCGGGCGCACCTTCGTGATGAACATCGCGCTGGACCTGCGCCTGGTGCAGACCACCTCGATGGAGGTGGTGGACGTCATTTCCTATCAGAAGCAGATCGTCGGGCGCGAGATCAGCGCCGGTGTGTTCGACTTCCTGAACGGCAACGTCTTCGACATCTCGGCAGGCTCCAGCGGCTTCGAGCCGGTGCAGCTTGGCGTGCGCGCCCTGATCGAGCGTGCCGTGCTGGAGATGATGGCCAATCTGTATGGTGCGCCCGGCCCGCAGGTGTGCCTCGACGCCGCCAACGACCCGCTCGGCACCTTCGGCGCTACGGGCGGCTACTACCCTGCTTACAACAACACGGGGACGAACAATGCCCAGACCCGCTCCGATCCTTCGCGCTGGCACGATCGTCGCGACGGCAATGTGCGCCGTGGTCGCTACTAGCGGCCCTGTCAGCGCCCAGGAAGCCCCCTCCCGCGTTCTCAACAACCAGCTCCAGCTCGGTGATGTCATCGCCGGGCAGAGCCTCAATGTGGTCGGCAGCGACGATCAGATCACCACCTCGACCAATGCCAGCGGCAATGCCGTGTTCGCGTCCACTGACAACGAGGACATGGACGTCGAGTCCGATCAGGCGCTGGAAGGCGACGTGCGCGCCGAAACCCGGCTGGAAGGCTCAGGCACCTTCGAGGGGCCCGTGACGCTGGCCACCCAGGCCACCGGCAATACCGCCCAGATTTCCGCCTACAACGGCGAGGTGAACGCCAGCGTCAGCCAGAGCATCGGCGATGTCGAGGTCAGCGCCACCACCGAGATCGACGCACCTTCGGGCCGGTTTCTGGGCGGAGCCTCCGTCACGACCACGGCCATCGGCAATGTCACGGCCATGGGCACCAGCTATGGCCGCAACGAGAGCACCATCGACCAGAGCAGCGCGGCCGTGACCCAGGCCGTCACTGGCGTGAACATCCAGTATGCCCCGGCCCCGATCAACTTTACCTCGACCGCCATTGCCAACAGCACCACGGCCACGGGCGAGGTGGCCTATCAGGATCTGACGGTGCGCCAGAGCGCCACTGGCGAGCGGACCCAGGCATCTACCTACATCTCGGTGGCCAACGGCTGGCAGCTTCATTCGGGCGCGAGCGCCACGGCCAATGCCGTGGGCGTGTACAACCGCGGCGGGGCCCTGCTGGTCACGACGGACCAGAACAACGACACCTATGTGCGCGCGGGCGCTACCGCCTTTGCCTATGACTATGGCGGGGCCACGGTGTCGGCGTTCGGCGCGGGCAACAGCGCCGAGGTGGGCAACAACGACATCTATCTGCGCCTCGACAACACCCAGGTGAACTCGGGCGGGGTCGATGTGATCGCAGGCTTCGAGGGCGCATACGGCTATGACGTGGCCGTGGGCGCGACGGCTGTGGGCAACAGCGTGACGGGCTATGTCTGCGCGGACTGCCCCGCCTATATGGACGTCACCAACAGCCAGACGAACAACGGACACATCTCGGCGACGTCGAACGTGGCGATCACCGGATCGAACCGGGCGCTGATCAATGCCACCAGCGCGGTGGGCAACTCGGCCACCTTCTACGTCACGCGCCCGGGCCAGCAGGGCTCGGGACACTGACGAGGCCGCACGGCACCTCGCCCTCACCCCACCACATCAGCCGTGCAGGATCGACCGGGCCGGGCATGACCGGGCCGTGGACGCTGCGAAATCCGAAGCGCGAGAAATAGGGCGGATCGCCCACCAGCAGCACACCGCAGACGCCCTGATCACGCGACCACTCAAGGCAGGCCTCGACCAGCATGGCCCCGACGCCTGCGCTTCGCTCGGCGCGCTCGACCGCGATGGGTCCGAGAAACAGGGCCGGATGCGCGCCAATCGTGATGGGCCACAGACGCACCGAGCCGATCACCCGCCCGCCCTCGCGCGCCACGAAGCCCGCCACCGGGCGCGAGCGCTCGCGCAGGCGCTCGGCCGTCTTGGCATAGCGCCCCGGCCCGAAGGCCCTGAGCACCACCTGATCGATGGCGCGGGCGTCAAAGGGGGTCTCGACACCGATGAGGATCGGCGCGGGGCTGGAGGTGGCGTTCATGAACGGGTCGCTCAGCTCCGAGAGAAATCAGGCGCGCGCTTCTGGGCAAAGGCCGTGAAGGCCTCCATGGCCTCCGCGCTGAGCATCTGGGCACCAAAGGCCTCGCCCTCGCTCTGCATCTTGGCCCACAGCGCAGCCGCATCGCGCATCAGGCGCTTGGTGGCCCGCAGCGAGCCGGGCGCACGCGACGCCAGGGCCCCGGCCAGGCGCTGGGCCTCGGCCTCGACATCGGCGGAAGCCACGGCGCGGTTGGCCAGCCCCCAGGCAAAGGCATGATCGCCCGTGATCGGCTCGCCCAGTGCGAACATCTCGAAGGCACGCTGATGGCCGATCACCGCGGACAGCAGGATCGAGGAAGCCGCCTCGGGCGCCAGCGCCAGATTGACGAAGGGCACCGACAGCAGGGCGTCGTCGGCCACCACCACCATGTCGCAGTGCAGCAGCAAGGTCACGCCGATGCCCACCGCGCGCCCGCGCACGCCCGCCACGACCGGCTTGTCGAACTCGGCCATGGCCTTGAGAAAGCGGAACACGCTCATCTCCGCCGGTGCGGTTCCGCCCGATGCGATGGCGATGAAATCGCCGATGTCGTTGCCCGCACAGAAGCTGTCACCGGCACCCAGGAACAGGACCGCGCGCACCGCGCTGTCGAGGGCGGCCTCCTCCATGGCCTCGGCCAGAGCCTGATACATGGCCTGGGTGATGGCGTTCTTCTTCTCGGGGCGGTTCAGCGTCAGGCGAAGGACGCCCGCATCGAGGGATTTCAGGACAACATCGCTCACGAGCTTGCCTCACTCCATGTCTGAGGGCGGGGCAGATGCACCTTTCACCTGCCACCAGTCAACGCCGTTCTGATCGCGCCGGCGCAAGATGCGCCCGGCCCGCTCCAGATGGTTCAGATGGGCGATGGCCTCGCCCGTGGCCATGGCCAGCAGGCCGCCGCTGACGGTGCGCGCGAACAGGGCACCGAACACGTCCACTGCGCGGCGCGGCTGCTCCAGCCGCCGCTCCAGCCGCCTCAGCGACAGATCGTGGCCCCGGATCAGGGCATCGAGGCGCGCGGCCACGCCATGAAAGGGCTCGCCGTGGGAGGGCAGCACCAGCAGCCCCTCGTCCAGCTCGCCGCGAAGGCGCGCCAGCGAGGCCAGCCAGTCGCCCAGCGGATCGGCCAGAGGCTCGGTCGGCCAGACGGACACATTCGAGGAAATGCGCGGCAGGATCTGGTCGCCCGCGATCATCACGCCGTCCTCATCGCGGATCAGACAGACGTGTTCAGGCGAGTGGCCCTGCCCGATGACGACGCGCCAGCACTTGGCGTCGATGCTGACGACGTCGCCTTCCACCAGCCGCTGATAGCTGTCGGGCATGGGCGCGACGGCCATGCCGAACTGGCCGTAGCGCTCGCGAAAGCGCTGAAGCTGGTCCTCGTCATAGCCTGCCGCCACATAGAACCGCTCGGCGTCCTCAGGGGCGCGGCGACCGGTATCGGCCAGCAGCATCCGCGCCGTGACATATTCGGTGCGCGACATCAGCAGGGGCGCACGGAAGCGCGCGCACAGCCAACCCGCCAGGCCGATGTGATCGGGATGCATATGGGTGCAGATCACCCGCGTGAGGGGCCGCCCCTGCATCGGCCCTGCCAGCAGCGCCTCCCAGCTGTCGCGCGAGGGTGCAATGTCGAGCCCGCAGTCGACCACCGCAAAGCCCTCGCCATCGCGCAGCAGCCACACGTTCACATGATCGAGCGCCATGGGCATGGCGAGGCGCGCCCACAGCACACCCTCGGCCACCTCGATGGCCTCGCCGTCCGCAGGCAGACGACCGGCGAGGGGATAATGCAGCGCCCGCGCGTGCGAGGGGGAGCCCGGCCCGGCCTCATCCGCAAGCGCATCTTCGACCTGCACATCCACCTCGGACAAGTGCGTCTCCATTGAAAACGCGCCGAGGATGCCCGGATTTGTCGGGCCGGTCCAGCCACAACCACGCCTTAACACCGCCGACTTCGGTGCTAAGGTAGCCGCCATCCATGCCGTGCGCGCACTTGACCCCACCCCCTGATCGGGCGAAGTCGCTGTCATCGGTCAACTTTGGTCGCTGACCAGAATGCAGTTCGAGGAACCCGTGCGATGATCAAGAAAACGCTTCTGACCCACGCGGTCGTGGCCCTGACGGTCGTGGCCTTCTATCCGGTGGACGTGGATGCCCAGTCGCGCACGCGCGGTGCCCGCTCGTCCAATGCGCCGCCGCCCTCGGCTGCGGCCCTGCAACAGAAGGCCGAAGCCGCCCTCGCCTCGCGCAGCGTGACCTGCGGCATCGCGGGCAGCCGCTGGATTTCCTATGCCAATATGCCCACGCCCCAGACGCGCGACCTGCCCGTCGCCCAGCGCGAGAACGAACAGGTCGAGATCTTCGAGGTCGCCTGCCAGACCGGTCCCGGTTACGTCATTGCCGACGGCGAGCGCAGCGGCGCGACCCTCTACAACTGTCTGGCCCTGAACGCGGCCGCGCCCCAGGAGCAGCAGGGCGGCAGCCGTGCCCAGCGCACCGCCCAGGTCGATCTGCGCTGCGAACTGCCCCAGAACACCGATGTCACCCGCGTGGTGCAGGGCTATGTCCAGGCCGCCAACCTCGACTGTCAGGTCGATCAGGCCGTATGGCTGTCGAGCCTTGTCGATGGCAACGAGCGCTATGAAGTGTCCTGCGCCGGTCGCACGGGCTACTGGATCGAGGCTGCGGTCGACAGCACCTCGCCCGCGCGGGTCGTGGACTGCTTCGAGAACCTGCCCCAGGGTGCCACCTGCCAGTTCACCACGCCCGAGCGCGTGACCGGCAACATCTCGCGCCTGATCGCCGAGGCGCCGCGCACCTGCGAGGTCAGCAACGGCCGCTTTGCCGGCGCCAACGACCGTGGCCGCTTCTATGAAGCCGCCTGCGCCGAGGGCTCGGGTTTCATGTTCCTGTTTGCCGAGGGTCGCGTGCAGGAACAGTGGGACTGCGTGGATGCCCAGCGCATCGGCGGCGGCTGCACCCTGACCCCGCCCGCCGTCATCCAGGCCAGCGCCACCGAGCGCCTGACCCGCGTGGGTCTGTCGTGCAGCTATCAGGGCCACAACCTGATCGGCAACGACAGCCGTGGCCGCCAGGTGGTCGAGTACCGCTGCTCGGACCGTCCCGGCGGTCTGGTGGCCTTCATCGGCGCGGACGCCGCCTCGAGCGAGGGCATGACCTGCGAGCAGGCCGCGCCGTCGGGCGTGCGCTGCACCCTGCAGGACTGATCAGGGGCCAGAACTGATCAGGGGCCAGAACTGATCAGGGGCCAGAACTGATCAGGGCGGGAGCGATCCTGCCGGACCACAGGACAAAGGGCCGGGGCGCAGTGTCCCGGCCCTTTTTTCATGCGCGACCTCCGCCGCTGGGCTATGGTCCCGCCATCGCCATCGGGGGCCTGTCATGAGCTTCGTACGACCTGTTGCCATCATCAGTCTGGTTGTGCTCGCCGCTGGCTGTGAGCGGCGCGCGGAACAGGAGCCCGGGGCCGAGCAGGCGCCTGATGCCGTGTCGGAAAGTGCCGAGAGCGCAGGGGCCGCGCCCGTCCTGCCCGCAGACAGGCCACGCCTGCGCGCCGGACTGTGGCGGGTCAGCACCTCGGACGGCGAGCGCATCTCCACCACCTTGATGTGCGTCGATGCCGCCTCCCAAGACCGCATGGGCGCTCTGGCAGCCCAGATGGTGCCCAGTGCCTGCAGCCAGCACGAGATGCGCGACATGGGTGGGGGCGCGTGGTCCAGCCGCATGGTCTGCGATCTCGGCAGCGCCGGGCGCATGAGCAGCGAGAGCGTGGCCCAGGGCGACTTCGAGCGCCGCTATACGGTCGAGACACGCTACACCACCACCGGCGCGGCCATGGAGAGCATGAACCGCTCGGGCACCACGGCGGCGGAGTCCGTCTATCAGGGGCCGTGCCCCGATGGCATGCGCCCAGGCGAGATCGAGCTTGAGGGCGGCCTGCGCTTCAACATGCTCGAGGTCGAGGCCCGCCCGCGCGGCTGAGCGGCCCCGGATTTACGCCATCGGGCGCGAGTCCATCACCCGCACAAGGCCCACGACGCTTCTGACCACGAACCAGATCGCCAGCACCAGCATGGCCACGCCCGCCGCGATCAGGAACGGAATCCCGATCAGGATCAGGCTGAACAGCGCCGAGACGATGATCACTGCGGTCAGGATGATGAACCAGACGATCACCGACCAGAACAGGCGGATCTGGGCGTCATAGTGCGTGCGTGCCCAGCCCGTATTGCCCTCGCGCAGGACATAGGCGGCAATGACCCCCACCACGGCGAACAGGTTGGCGCTGGGAATGGCCAGCAGATAGAGCAGCCACACGACCGCCGCGCCTGCCCGGCCCTCGTTGTCCGAAGTGGGCGGCGTGGCCGCGATCTGCTCGGGGGGGACGTGGCTCATGGAGGGGCCCTTTCTTCAGAACAGCCAGCTTCTGGGGTCGCGGATCGGCTGACCAGCCGACAGCCTGAGCGCCCCGTGGATGCCGCGCGCCAGCATCCACAGCGCCAGAACGAACGCGATGAAGATTCCGATCCCGACCAGCAGCAGGATCACCGCCACCAGGCCCACGATCACCGCTGCGATCAGGGTGCGGATCAGATAGGTGTAATGGGTCTGGAGCCACGGGGTGGCACCGCCCCTGAACAGCCATGCCACGATCAGGCCCAGCACCAGACCGACGCCGAGGGTCGGAATGGCTCCGATGGCCAGGGCATAGCTGGCGAACAGCGGAACGGTCTCGCCGCGTGATTCCTCGGACAAGTCGTGCCCCTTTCCTGATCTGATCGGCTCGGCTCTGGCGGGCGCGTCCCGGGTGCTGGCAACATCGTTGCCGGCGATTTGGGCGCGAGCGTTCTGCACCACCGCTGCGGCGGCGGACGCGTGGACGCTTTCGGGCGCAAGGACTTCGGACTCAGGCGATTCCGGGCCAGACGATTCTGGCATCAGATGAGCAGGCGCGGGAACTTCCGGCTCCGGCGCTTGCGGGACCATGAAGGAGACGGGTTCGGATACCGGCTCGGGCCGGACTTCGAGACCGGCACCGGATATTGCCTCCAGCGCACCGTCCTGCGGCCCGCCATCCCCGGCAAACAGGGCTGCATCCCCTTCGAGCTGCGCCCCATCATGGCGCGCCGCCTGTGCAGGGCGCGCCGAAAGGCTGTGAGCCGAGCAGAAGCCCACCTGCTCATCAAAGGCCAGGGCATCGTCATCGAGGGGCGGGGCGTCACCGCTGCGCGCATCCCCGGCGGTCAGGGACTCTGGCGCAGCCTCCTGCACCCGCTCGCCCGCAGGCTCGCGCGCATCGGAAGTCAGTTCATCGGGTTTCGACATCAAGGGCCGTAGTCCTCACGCGCGTGCACCGGCTGCGCAGCCGCCCGCACCATAGCCAGCACCCGCGCGCTTCACCAGAGCGCACACGCGCAAGGCGCCCGGGCGCGCGCCGATTCGTCACTCGGCCGATTCTCACTCGCCGGATGCGGACCCGCCGTCTTCGGCCTGGGGCGCGCTGTCCGCTGGCACGCAGGTTCTCAAGGTGACCTCGCCCGCGAAAAGTCCGCCGCGCACGCGAATCTGGCGCGGGGTCGCATCGGGCACCTCGGTGATCACCACCGGCTCGGTGGAGCTTGTGCCCTCGGCCTCGCAACGCACGCCTATCAGCCAGCCGGTCTCGGTGCGCTGTGCCCCTGCCCCGTCCAGCGCGCAGCTGGTGCCACCCGCCGTGACGATCTGCTGTTCACCAATCTCCCAGCCCGCGCGCTCGCACATATCGGTGCTGACCGCCCAGCGGCCCACCAGAGCGGCATCCACATCGGCAGGGGTCTCGATCACGCTTGCGGGCTCCTCTGCCACAGGCTCGGGACTGACGGCCTCGCGCTCGCCGCAGGCTGCCAGGGCGAAAAACGCCGCAGCCACAGACACCATCGGCACGGACCGATCAGGAAAACGGATCATGGGCAGGCTTCCTCCGACGTGTAGCGATCTTTCATCCAGCCCCGCCAATGGGGCGATCTCATGGTCAGGCGGCGCGGCATCGAATCATGAACTGCGCGCCAGGCGCACCTCGCAGCCCGCGCCGTCGGCCTCCTTGAGCGCCTCGGGTTTCTCGACCCGCACCACCACCTTAAGCACCGGCCCATGCTCCAGGCACGCGCGCGCAAGACGCAGGGCAAAGGTCTCGACCAGCGCCACATGGCCCTCGGCAGCGATCTGGCGGGCGGCCTCGGCCACGCGCTCGTAGTTCAGGGTATCGGACAGACCCTCGACACTGGCGCCTTCCAGCAGGGCCTCGATGTCGATGGTCAGCGGCTGGGTGCGGTCATACTCGTCCGCGTGCACGCCGATGCGTGCGCCCACGCGCAGGCCCCGCACGAAAACCGTGAAACGCGCCAAACGCTCAGCCCCGGCGGCGCAGGTTCAGCGTCGAGACGCCGAAATCGTTGATGGTGTCGTCGGCCCGATCGACCCAGACGCCCGCCTGCCAGGCGACGTCCATGGCCTCGATGTCGGCGCGGTGCACGCTGACGGCATTGGTGGGCGTTTCCTCGACGCTCACGCGCTCGACCACGAAGTCGGGAGCATCCTCGCGCAGGAAGGCGCTCAGCTTGGCGTGCAGCGCCAGGGCCAGCGCCTCGGTGGTCGGATCGCCCGCAAAGGTCATGATGCGCGACAGCCGCTGGGGCTCGTGCCGTGCGAAGAACTCGACCAGCGGATCATCGAGGCGCAGCTGCAGGGCGTGATCGACGCTGTGATCGATGAAATGATGCCAGCGCGACTTCAGCCGCTCGAAGGGCGCGACCATGTTCGAGCCGCCAAGATCAGGGCGCGCGCGCGCGCGCAGCTCGACGCGCACGATCTCGTTGTGACCGTGAGGCGTGGCGCATTTGGACGCCGGATCGGCCAGCAGCCGATGCGCCATGGAAAACCGCCGGGTAAACTCGATCCGCACCATAACCGGGCTCTTTACTGCCTAAGCGCGCCCAAGTCACCTTTGAGGACGGCACGCACCTGATCGAGCGCAGGTGGGCCGCTGGTGCCCTCGCCGACATCGGCAAACAGCTCGGGCGCCTCGGCCAGAAACGCGCGCAGCATGAACATCAGGTCCTGGGCGAAATAGAGCTGTTCGGCGCTGTCCCACAGGAACTCGCGCGAGACGAACTTGCCGCCGACCAGGCACACGAAAGACGCCCCGTCGATGGTGCGCGCGATGGGCTCCTTGAGAAAGGCATAGCCGGTGTGCAGGCGATCGTCCCCCTCGTCCGGCCTGCCTGCGCCTGCGCCCTCGAGCGTATGGGCAAAGCGGCGCGCCAGAGCGGCAGGCCGCTTCAGGGCGGGGGTGACGAGGTGGCGCGGCACACACAGGTTGAAGTTGATGCGCCCCACATTGACCTCGAGACGGAACACCACGGCCTTCCACACGCCCGCGCAAGGCACCAGCACCACGAAGTCGGCGTGGCACTCGCCGTGCACGGCGTTGGTGAACACCGGCGCGCTGGCGGCGGGCTGCGGCGGGCGCCTGCGCGGCTCTGGCGCATAGAGGGGCTGGGGGGATTCACAGATGCGCGCCAGAACGGACGGGATCACGCTCAGGTAAAGGATTTCCGTGCGCCGGCGCAGGCCTGCCACCCCGCTCTCGGCGCGCGCCAGCACGGCCACCAGCAGGATGATGGGCAGGAGCACGCCGAACATCTGGATCGTGGCGGTCAGCAGATCGCTGCGACCGTTCATGACCCCCATGACGAACAGGGCGATGTTCATACCCGCCGAGACCAGCAGCACCAGCAGCACGAACAGCTTGGTCGACCACGGCAGGGTCAGGGTCTTGAGATCGCGCAGCACGTTGGGGCTAAAGCTCATCGAAGGCGACGTCCCGCGGGCGGCGCACCAGGGCCTCGCCGCCGTCCACCACCAGAATCTGTCCGCAGAACGAAGGGGTGTCGAGCGCAAAGCGCAGGGCGCGCGCCACGTCGTCCAGACTGCTGGTGATGCCCAGCGGCGTGGCGGCGGCGGCCTTGTGGAAATCGCTCTCGGACTGCGGCCCGCTGGGCAGGGTCACGCCCGGCGCAATGGCACAGACCCGCACCTGGGGCGCACAGGCCATGGCCAGCGGCGCAATCATGCCTGCCAGTCCCATCTTTCCGGCCGTATAGCTGAAATAGTCTGGATTGGGGCTGGTGACCTTGTGATCCAGCAGATTGACGACCACCGCCCGGCCCGGCGCCAGGGCAGAGGCTTTGTCAATATTCTCGGCGCGCACATGGCGGGCAAAGTCGCGGGTCAGGAACAGCGGGGCCTTCAGATTGGTGTCGAGATGGACCTGCCAGCGCGCTTCGGCCAGGGTGTCGAGGGTGTCGTACTCGAACAGGGAGGCGTTGTTGACCAGCGCATCGAGCCCGCCCAAAGCCTCGGCGGCGCGCGCGATCAGGCTGTCACGATCCCCGGCATCGAGAAGGTCGCAGGCGATCGCCTCGCAGCGATGACCCTGCGCGGTCATCTCGTCGCGCAGCGCGCGGGCCTCGCCTTCGGATCGGCGATAGCTGAACACCACCGCATCGCCCGCCGCGCAGAGGCTGCGCACCAGATGGGCGCCCACCCGGCGCGAGGCCCCGGTGACGAGCACGCGGCGCATCAGCCCTCGCGCCAGCGGGTCAGCTCGACGCCCGCGCCTGCGGTCTCGGCAAAGATGTCGGGCTTGGAGATGGAAATGCGGCAGCCCGCCACCTGCTCATCCGTCAGGATGAAGTCGGCCAGCCCTTCCAGCAGGGTTTCGAGCAGCTCGACGTGGGGTCGGCCCGCCCAGCCCAGAACATGGGCGCGCACCCGGTCGTAGTCGACGAAAGCGTCTCTTGCCCCCAGCGGCCAGGGCGCGAACATCTCGACATTGACGATCAGGCGGTTGGGCCGCTCGGGATGGCGCTCCCACGGGTGCAGGCCGCAGGCGACATCGACGGCGATGTCACGCAGGAAGATGCGATAATGACTGCGCTCGGCGAGCCCTGCGCCCATCAGTCGACGCGGCCGAACTCGAGATAGTTGATCAGCGCCATCACACCGACGAAGCCAAGCACGATGAACAGGGGGGTCATGGGTTACTCCGCAGGCTCTGGGACCATTACAGGGATGCTGGCTTAAAGGGCTCCGCGACGCGGTTCAAGAGACTGCGCTTTTCAGGCGATGCGCGAGGCACTAGTCAGGAGCCATGAACCCGACCGCCTTCGCCTTCATCGCCGTCATCATCGGCGGCGCCCTGACCGCCCTGCAAGGGCCGACCAATGCGCGCCTGGCCTCGGCCACGGGCTCTGCGGTCAATGCGGCCCTGATCTCGTTCGCGGTCGGCACCGTGGCCCTGCTGATGCTTGCCGCCGTGCTCCAGACGCGCGTGGACATGGCCGCGACCCGCGCCCTGCCCGCCTATGCGTGGCTGGGCGGGCTCTATGGGGCCGTGTTCGTGGTCGCCTCGGCCTATGCGGTGCCCAAGCTCGGCGTGGCCACCACCATCGTGCTGATGGTGGCGGGCCAGATGCTGGTCAGTCTGGTGCTGGATCATTTCGGTGCCATGGGCGTGCCGCGTCAGCCGATCAGTCCCCTGCGCGTGCTGGGCGTGGCCATGCTGATCGGCGGCGTGCTGCTGGTGCGGCGCGGCTGAGGGCGGCGTCGTGACGCCCGAGGCCCTATATTGGCTGTCATGAGCGCGCCGCCCGAAATCCCACCTTCCGAAAGCGAGCCCGCCACGGCGGCGTCGCTTGGCCTCACCGGGCCGGAGGTGATCCGCAGCGAGGCGCGCCGCGCGCCCGAAAAGCCGGGCGTCTATCGGATGTATGGCGGCGATGGCGAGTGCCTCTATGTGGGCAAGGCGCTGAACCTCAGGAAGCGCATCACCCAGTATGCGCAAGGCCGCCTCCACAGCCAGCGCATCGCCCTGATGGTCAATCTGACGCGCACCATGGAGATCGTGGTCACAGCCAGCGAGACCGAGGCCCTGCTGCTGGAGGCCAACTACATCAAGAAGCTCAAGCCGCGCTTCAATGTGCTGCTGCGCGACGACAAGAGCTTTGCCGCCATACTGATCCGCCGCGATCACCCCGCCCCGCAGGTGTCCAAGCATCGCGGCGCGCGCACCATAAAGGGCGACTATTTCGGCCCCTTCGCCTCGACATGGGCCGTGAACCAGACGCTCGACACCCTGCAGAAGGCGTTCCTGCTGCGCACCTGCACCGACGCGATCTACGAATCGCGCGAGCGACCGTGCATGCTGCACCAGATCAAGCGCTGCTCGGCGCCCTGCACGGGCGAGATCTCGCTGAAGGACTACGGCGCGCTGGTGCGTCAGGCCGAAGGCTTCCTGAAGGGGCGATCGCGGGCCATCCTTGCCGAGCTGTCCGAGCGGATGCAGCAAGCCTCGGACGACATGCGCTTCGAGGAGGCCGCCGCCCTGCGCGACCGGGTGCGCGCGCTCTCGACCATCGGCATGGCCCAGAACATCCAGGCCGTGCGGCTCGACGAGGCCGATGTGATCGCGGTTCACGCCGATGGCGGTCAGGCCTGCGTTCAGGTGTTCTTCTTCCGCGCCGGTCAGAACTGGGGCGGACGGGCCTATTTTCCGCGCGTGGACAGGAGCGATGACGAGGCGGTGATTCTGGGCGCCTTCCTCGCCCAGTTCTATGAGGACAAGGCGGTGCCGCGCCTGATCCTGTGCTCGCACGCGCCCTTCGAGACCGAGCTGCTGGCCGAGGCCTTCTCGATGAAGTCCGGGCACCGCGTCGAGATCGCCGTGCCGGTGCGCGGCGAGAAGCGCACCCTGACCGACCACGCGCTCAGCAATGCGCGCGAGGCGCTGGGCCGGAAACTAGCCGAAAGCTCGGCCCAGTCGAAGATCCTGGCCGAGATCGCGGAGATCTTCGAGCTGCCTGCCCCGCCCCGGCGCATCGAGGTCTATGACAACAGCCACATCCAGGGTGCCCAGGCGGTCGGCGGCATGATCGTGGCCGGGCCGGACGGCTTCATGAAGACCGCCTATCGCAAGTTCAACATCGACAGCGACGGCCTGACCCCCGGCGACGACTACGCCATGATGCGCGAGGTCATGGCGCGGCGCTTCTCGCGCCTGATGAAGGAGGAGGCCGCCGGAGAGAGCCCGCCGCGTCCTGATCTGGTGCTGATCGACGGCGGCGCGGGCCAGCTCAAGGCCGCCGAAGAGGCCCTGGCGCAGATCGGCCTTGAGGGCATCCGTCTGGTTGGCGTGGCCAAGGGCCCGGACCGCGATGCGGGCATGGAGCGATTCTTCATGCCGGGGCGCGCGCCCTTCATGCTGCCGAAGAAGAGCCCGGCGCTCTATTATCTGCAGCGCCTGCGAGACGAGGCCCACCGCTACGCCATCGGCGCCCATCGCCAGCGGCGCAAGATCGACATGAAGAAGAACCCGCTGGACGGCATCGAGGGCATCGGGCCCAAGAGAAAGCGCGCCCTGCTCCAGACCTTCGGCTCGGCGCGCGGCGTGTCCCGTGCCACTGTGGCGGAACTGATGCGCGTCGAGGGCGTCAATGAAGCCATGGCCCGGCGCATACACGATTTCTTCCGCCAGGGATAAGCACGGGCCGCTGGCCAGCGGCGCAAACTTCGCTATGAGCGGGTGCCCTGTCATCGCCATCGGCGCTATGGCTGGTGCGCCAAAGTATCAGGAGGCTGTCATGGACGAGATTCTCAACGGCTACCGGCGCTTTCGCGAGCGGACATGGCCCGAGCAGAAGGCGCGCTTCGAGGCCCTGGCCGCCAGGGGCCAGACCCCCTCGACCCTGGTGGTGGCCTGTTCCGACAGCCGCGCGGACCCGGCCATGATCTTCGATACCGCGCCGGGCGAGCTGTTCGTGGTGCGCAACGTGGCCAATATCGTGCCGCCCTACGAGCCCGACGGCCAGCGCCACGGCGTGTCAGCGGCGCTGGAGTTCGGCGTGCGGGTGCTGAAGGTGAAGCGCATCGTGGTCATGGGCCACGCCCACTGCGGCGGCGTCGCCTCGGTGGTCAGTGGCGCGCCCGAGCTGTGCCGCGATTTCGTCGAGCCGTGGATGGCACAGGCCGCCCCGGCGGTGCGCCATGCGCTGGAGGGCTGCGCCGACAATGAGGTGGAGCGCTGCGCCGAGGAAGCGGTGGTGCGCCTGTCGCTGGCCAATCTGCGCACCTTCCCCTGGATCGCCGAGCGCGAGGCGAAGGGCGATCTGGAGATCATCGGGCTTCACTTCGGCATCAGGGAAGGTACGCTCAGCCGCCTGGGGGCCGATCAGACCTTCCGCCCCGTCGACTGAACCGGAGCGCTCGCGTGACCCATCCCCGCTTTCTCGATCACGTGCCCAATCTGCTGACCGGCCTGCGGCTGGTGGCAGGGGTGGTGATGTTCCTGCTGCTGGCCGGGGCCATGGGCGGCGTGCCGATCCTCTCGGCCTACCTCAGCATCGAGGACCAGTTCGCCCTGCAGCGCACGGCCTTCGTGATCTTCGTCATCGCCGCCTCGACCGACTGGGTGGACGGGTGGCTGGCGCGGCGCTGGAACGCCACCAGCCGCTGGGGCGCGATCCTCGATCCCATTGCCGACAAGGTGCTGGTGACCGGCACGGTCATCGGGGTGCTGGCATCGGGCACCACGCCCACCACCATCATTCCCTTCGGCCTGATCCTGTTCCGCGAGTTCGCCGTCTCGGCCCTGCGTGAGAGCACCGCCGGGCGCGTCGAGCTGCCCGTCACCCTGCTGGCCAAGTGGAAGACGGCCCTGCAGATGATCGCCCTTGGCCTTCAGTTGCTGGTGGTGGTGCTGCGCGAGCGCTTCATCGAGGAAGCCTGGTATCCGGGCTTCACTACCGCAGCGGACCTGTTCCTGTGGTTCGCGGCGCTGGTGACTTTGTGGACGGGCTGGCAGTATTTCTCGACCGCCCGCAAGGCCCTGCGCCAGCCCTGACACCCCAACCCGTGAGCACGACCGGGGGCTCAGTGCCCCCCGGTCAGCTCCGAGACCAGATCGGGCATGTCGTAAAGCTCGGCCAGCGCCGCCGTGATGATCTCGGCCGTGACCGTCACCGTGCGGTTGACGCTGGCATCGAAGCCATAGGCCCCGCCCAGCGAAGGCAGGTTGCCGTCGAACACCGCCCCCACGACTTCTCCGCGCTCGTTCAGCAGGGGAGAGCCGGAGTTGCCACCGATGATGTCGTTGTTGCTGGCCACCGTATAGACCGCGTCGCGCTCCAGCCTGTCACCGCGCTCAAGCAGACGGGGCGACAGGTTGAAGGGCGGGGCACCCGTGGCGCGCTCGAACAGGCCGGCCACCGTCACCATCGAGGGCACGGTGCGCCCGCCCTCGCTCCAGCCCGCGATGCGGCCATAGGACAGGCGCAGCGAGCCGGTGGCGTCCGGATAGCCCTCGGTGCCATAGATGGCGAGGCGGGCCTCGGCGATGCGCGATGCCGCGCGGCTGGTCGGCCCGGCCACCTCGGCCTGCCACTGCTGGCGGATGGTGCGGGCATTGGCGTCATTGGCCAGCACGAAGCGGATAAGCGGATCGTCCGACGCCTCGATGGCGACGCGGCCCCCTTCCCACAGCTGGCGGCGGAAGTCGGGATCACCAAGGCGCGTGCCCGCCACCAGCCGCTCGGCCAGTGCCTCGGGGCTTTCGCGGCCCAGCATGGTCTGGACCTCGGGGGCATCGGTGCCCAGCGCCTCGCGCGTCTTGTTGAGCCAGAAGGCCAGATAGAGCACCTCGAGGTCATTGGAGATATTGCGGGCATCCAGCACGCTGCGCTCCAGCGCGCCGAGGCGGCTGTCGGCATATTCGGGCAGACGCTGGCCACTGGGGCGCTCGCGCTCCAGGCCTGCGCGCACCAGACTGCGGGCATAGCCATAGAGCACCGAGCCAAAGCCCGCGCCGCTCTCGAGCCAGTCATGGCGGTCCATCAGCTCGGGGCGGCGGTCCTGAGCCGCCTGCATCTCGGCAAAGGCGTCGGCAAGGGATGGATCGCGCGCCAGCGCCTCGGCCATGAAGGCGTATTCAGCATCGACCAGACCGTTCCAGAAGCTGCGGTCGGCCAGGGCGCGCTGCATGCCGTAGAAGCGCTTCAGATTGTTCTCGACCCCGCGCAGCACGTCGCGGGTCACGCGGGCGTTCTCGTCACTCTGGGCGGCGAAAATGATCATGCGCCCGCGCAGCTCGGCAAAGCGCTTGATCTGATAGGGCAGCGTCCAGTCCCGCTCGGCACGAAGCTGGGCGATGGTGTGCAGGCGCGAGGTCGAGCCCGGATTGCCCGAGACGAACACCGGCTGGCCATCGCGCAGGCGCTGGGGGTTCCAGCGCAGGAAGTGCGGCGTCATCGCCGGCACCCCGTCCTCATAGGCGCGCAGGAAGGCGGCATCGAGCGCATAGCGGGGGAAGTTGAAGTTGTCGGGATCGCCCCCGAAGATCACCGCCTGATGCTCGGGCGCGAACACGAGGCGCACGTCGGTGTAGCGGTAATAGCGATACAGCTTGAACTCGCCGCCCTGATAGAAGCTGATGACCTGGCAGCGCTCGCTGGCACGCCCGGCACAGGCCTCCTGCTCGATGGCCGCAAAGGTTGCCTCGCGTGCGCGGGCGAACTCGCCACCGGACAGGCCGCGGGTGGCCTCGCCGATGCGCGCGGTGACGTCCTGTATCTCCAGCAGCACCTCGGCACTCTGGCCGGGGCAGCGCAGCTCGGCCTCGCGGGTACGCGCGAACACGCCCTCGGCCAGCAGATCCTGACCGGGCGAGGCATTGGCCTGGATGCAGGTGCGGATGCAGTGCTGGTTGGTCAGGATCAGGCCTTCGGGCGACACGAACGAGGCCGAACAGCCGCTGATGCGCACCGAGCCCATCCGCACGCGGTCCAGCCACGCCTGATCCAGCCGCGTGCCCAGCGCCGCATTGGCCTGTTGCAGCGGGAAGTTGTCGAAGGTCCACATCCCCTCGTCGGCGCGCGCGCTGAACGCACTCAGGGATGACAGGGCCAGGGCGGCGGCGGTTATGGCGATCAGTCTCATGGCGCTGTCAGTTCCCGTGATCCACGCCCAGCTCTTCGAGCAGGTGAGGCATGTCGTAGATGTTGCGAAGCGCCTCGGTCATGACCTGGGCGGTCACGATCACACTGCGGTTGACGTTGATGTCATAGCCATAGGCATTGCGCTGGGTCAGGACCGTGGAGTCGAAGTTGGCCCCGATGATCTCGCCTGCGGCATTGATGGCCGGAGAGCCCGACGAGCCGCCGATGGTGTCGGTGGAGACCGACATATTCACCACCGCATTCATGTCGATGCGCTCGCGCGCGGCCTCGATGCGCGGGGCGACGTTGAAGGGCGGCGCGCCCGTGGCCCGCTCGAACAGGCCCGAGAAGAAGGTGCGCGGCTCCACGGTGCGGCCATCATAGGTCCAGCCCTCCACCCGGCCGTAGGACAGGCGCAGCGTGCCGGTGGCATCGGGATAGATGTCAGTGCCATAGACCGCAAAGCGCGCGCGCGCGAGGCGCTCGGACGCCTGATCGGTCGGGGCCTGAACGCGCTCCTGCCACTCGGTGCGCACAGTGCGCAGGATCGGCTCGATGCGCAGCACGAACTGGATCATCGGATCGTCGGAGGCCTCGATGGCCGCCATGCCGCCCTCGAACAGGGCGCGGCGATAGTCGGGATCGCCAAGGCGCGAGCCGCTGGCCAGACGCGCGGCCATGGCCTCGGGGCTCTCGCGGCCGAGGATGGCACGCACGCGCTCGTCGTCCACCGTCAGCACCTCGCGGGTCTTGGACAGCCACCAGCTGAGCTGGATTTCATTGAGCGAGGCATAGACGGGCGTGGCCGCGAACAGGCGCTGGCGCAGCAGGGGCAGGCGGCTGTCGGCGAACTCGGGCAGACGCTCGGCGGAAGCACGCGGCAGTTCCTGGGCGGCGCGCACCAGCGTCAGGGCATGGGAGAACAGGGCCGAGCCGCCGCCCGCGCGCTGGTCCAGCATGGAGGCAGCGGGATAGAGCTGGGCATATACGGGCTGGATGGCTTCCAGCGCCGCCCACGGATCGCCGACCTCGTTCACCAGAGCCTGATCGGCGCGAACGCGGGCGCGGAACTCGTCCTCGGCGGCCTGTCGGCGGCCCATGAAGTCGGCGTCGATCAGGGCGCGCATCCGCCCGGTGAAACGCTTGAAGTTGTTCTCGACCCCATAGAGGGCCGTGGCGGCGATGAAGCGGTTCTCGTCGCTCTCCTCGGCAAAGCGGATCAGACGCCCGCGCAGCTCCGAGCTGAGGATCTGGTCCATCGGCATGGTGATGTCGCGGATGGTGTAGAGCTGGGCCTGGGTCAGCAGGCGCTGGGTCGCGCCGGGCGTGCCCGAGACGAACACCGGCTGATCGGGCTGGGGCGCACTCGGATTCCAGCGGAAGTGGTTGGGCGTGACGGCAGGCTGGCCGTTCTCGTAGGCGCGCAGGAAGGCACCATCGAGCGCATAGCGGGGGAAGCTGAAATTATCGAGGTCGCCACCGAAGGACGAGGCGATCTCCTCGGGCGCAAAGGCGAGGCGCACGTCCTCGTACTTGCGGAAGGTGTAGAGCATGAACTGACCGCCGCGATACAGGCTGACCACCTGACAGCGCAGCTCGTCGCGCCCTTCGCAGGCCTCGGCCTCGATGCGCGCCGCCTCGGCGTCGCGCGCGCGGGTGAACGCCTGGCCATCGAGGCCCGCGCCCGCCGTGCGCATCTGTTCGGTCACGTCCGAGATGTCGATCAGCACTTCGGCCTGCATGCCCTGACAGCGCTGTTCCTCGTCGCGGCTGCGGGGAGTGAAGCCGGTCTCGTTGTACTGCACCTGGGGCGTCGAGAGGTTCTGGACACAGGTGCGGATGCAGTGCTGGTTGGTGAAGATCAGCCCCTCGCCCGAGACGAAGCCCGCCGAGCAGCCCGTCGTCAGCCTGACCGACGAGAGGCGCACCCGGTCCAGCCACGCCTGGTCGATGCTGGTGCCCATCTGCTGGTTGGCGCGGCTGATGGGGAAGTTGTCGAAGGTCCACATGCCTTCTTCCGCGCTGGCGGCACCCGCCATCATGAGAGCTGCGGCCGAGACACCGAGAGTGAGAAGGCGCATGACGATCCCTCCGATAAAAAATGATCCGTGGCCGGGCCTTGCATGAAACGTTGTGGCCGGGCCGTAACGAGAAAAAAGAAGGGACCGGAGAGCGCATGCCCCCCGGCCCCGGTTCAGGCCCTATTCGACGCCCAGCTCGCGCAGCAGGCGCGCGTTGCCATAGACCGTGCGCAGCGCCTCGGTGATGGCTGCGGTCGAGACCGAAACCGTCCGGTTGATGCTGCCGTCATAGCCGTAGGCACCGCCCAGCGAGTGGATGTTGCCGTCAAAGGCAGTGCCGATGACCTCACCGTCGGCATTGATGACCGGAGAGCCGGAGTTGCCGCCGATGATGTCGTTGGTGGACACGAAGTTGAACACCAGATCGCCGTTGACGCGACCTTCCGCCTCGGCCCAGCGCGGTGCGAGCGTATAGGGATCGGCCCCCGTGGCGCGCTGGTACAGTCCCGAGATCTGCGTCGTGGCAGGCACATCGGTGCCGCGATAGCTCCAGCCCTCGACCGCACCGTAAGAAAGGCGCGGGGTGAAGGTGGCGTCGGGATAGATGCTGTCGCCGAACACGGCGAAGCGGGCCTGGGCGATGCGCTCGGCGGCCTGTTCGGTCGGAGCCGTGACGCGCTCGGACCACTGGCGCTGCACGTCGCGGCCGAGACCCTCGGTGGCCAGCACGAACTGGATCATGGGGTCGTTCGAGGCGCGCACGGCCTCGATGCCGCCGTCCAGCAGGGCGAGGCGCGCGGCCGGATCGGCCAGGCTGGTGCCCGCGACGATGCGCGCCGCCAGGCCCTCGGGGCTCTCGTTGCCCAGCAGGGTGCGCACGCCCGGATTGTCCACCGTCAGCAGCTCGCGGGTCTTGGACAGCCAGAACTCGAGCCGCAGTTCCTCAAGGCTGGCATCGACGGGCGTGGTCGCGGCCAGGGCGTTGCGCACCGCAGGCGAGACATTGCCGCTGCTTGTGGCACGCACGATGGTGCGGGCATAGCGATAGAGCATTGAGCCCTCGCCCGCATTGGCCTCGAACTGGCGATAGGGCAGGAACAGCTCGGCCATGGCGTCCTGGGCCTCGGCGATCTGGCTCCACGGATCGCCGATGCGCTGGGCCAGAGCCCGGTCGGCGGCGACGCGGCGGCGCAGGTCCGCTTCTTCCTCGCGCTTGATATCCATGAAGGCGCGGTCGTTCAGCACGAACTGGCGACCGAAGAACACCTTGTAGGAGTTCTCAAGGCCGAACAGGGCGTTCAGCGCCACGCGGCGGTTCTCGTCGTTCTGCTGCGAGAAATTGATCAGCCGCCCGCGCAGCTCGGCGCGCATCAGCTGGCCGATCGGGATCGAGAGATCACGCAGCATCTCTAGCTGGCGCACGGTCAGCAGGCGCTCGGTCGAGCCGGGATTGCCCGAGACGAACACCGGCTCGCCGACCACGGGCTCTCTCGCGTTCCACTCCAGATAGGCGGGCGTGGAGGCGGGCTGGCCGTTCTCGTAGGCGCGCAGGAAGGCGGCATCGAGATTGTAGCGCGGGAAGTTGAAGTTGTCGGGATCGCCGCCGAAGAAGCCGGACTGGAACTCGGGCGCGAACGCGAGGCGCACGTCCGAATAGCGGCGGAAGGTATAGAGCTTGTACTGGCCGCCGCGATAAAGGCTCACCACCTGACAGCGCAGGTCCTCGCGGCCCTGGCAGGCCTCGCTCTGGATGCGGCCGATCTCGGCATCGCGCGCGCGGGTGAACGCCTCGCCCGACAGGCCCTCGCCGGCGGCGCGCACGCGCTCGGTGACATCGGCGATGCCCTGAAGGATTTCCGCCTCGGTGCCGACGCACTGGCGCTCATCCTCGCGGGTGGCGGGCACCCAGCCGTTGCGCACATAGTCGTTCTGGCTGTCCGACAGGTTCTGGATGCAGGTCAGCACGCAGTGGTGGTTGGTCAGCAGCAGCCCTTCGGACGAGACCACCGAGGCCGAGCAGCCGCTGGACAGGCGCACGCTGGCATTGCGAACCCGGTCCAGCCAGGCCTGATCGATGCTGGTGCCATAGGTCTGGTTGACGCGCGCGGCAGGGAAGTTGTCGAAGGTCCACATCCCTTCGTCGGCCTTGGCGAGGGTGGCGGCTGACAGGCTCAGCACGGCGACCGACGCGCCGAGCAACAGCGAACGCAGGCTCATTGTGGGGTTTCTCCCGATGGGGTTATGTCATGGCCGAGCCCGCCTGGAGCGGGGATCAGTGCCCCCTGACGCCCCTCGTCGTCGCTCGGTGACCGAAACTGTTACAGGATAACCGGGCAGGAGAGCAAACGCCTGATGCGGGCGCGTAACGCGATCTTAGGCCGCCCATGACATCGTGGCGCCACCTGTCCAGAGCGTTGCGAGACCATGGCCGCAGATTTCTTCATGACACGGGCCTTCATGTCAGGGGCCTTCATGTCACGGGCCCGGACCCTGTGGTCCGACCTGTCCCTGACCCGCAAGCTGCTGCTCGGCATCCTGGCCATATCGCTGCTGGTGATGGGGCTGTCCTTTGCGGGAGCCTTCGGCGCGTTCCGTGACCGGTTCGAGGCCCAGAAGCTGGCCGACATGGAGCTCTATGCGCGCGAGCGCTCGCGCACCGAACAGGATCTGTTCCGCTCGCTCGAGAGCCGCCACCTTGCGGCCAGCACCATCTTCGCGCGCCTGCACGACGGGCTGGTCATGGAGCGCGCCTCGCCCATGTTCGAGCGCATCTTTCCTCTGCAACCCGATGGCACGCGCCGGTCCATCGACGCCCTGTTCGAGGGCTTTTCCGATGGCACGGGGGCGCAGGTCTACGGCCTGGCCGCCTTCATGGCCGATGGCGCCGAGATCAGCGAAGCGCAGCAACGCACCTTGCTGGCGGCCACGCGCACCGTGTTCGCCATGGGCCAGACCGAGCGCGATCTTTATGACAACTTCTATTTCCTGACCCCTGACGAGCATCTGGTCATCTATGGGCCCGAGCGCGAGGACCGGCTGATGTTCTATCGCCGCCATGCGCCGGCGGACTCGGTGTTCTTCCATGCCGAATACGCGCCCCTGCTGGCGCGCTCGCTCGAAAGAGGCAATGGCCTCGAGTGCACGCCCCTGCGCAGGCTCGCCTCGGACGATGCGGGCGTGCGCTCGCGCATCGCCTGCATGACGCCCGTGAGCGTGGACGGCAGCGTGGTGGGGGTGTGGGGAGCCAGCCTGCATGTCGGTGACTATCTGTCCAATGCGATCAGCAGCGCGCCCGAAGGCGCCACGGGACTCGTCGTCTCTGCGGAAGGCGACCTGCTGGCCTGGCCCGGCTTTCTCAACCCCGGTCTCGCCAGCAGCAGCGAAATCCAGCGCTATCATCAGGACATGGGCATCTCGGCCGTCATCGCCCACATTCGCGACAGCGGGCGCGCGCACGGCGTGCTGGTCTCGCCGGACGGTGCGAACTTCATCGCCTATGGCCACATTCCCGGCCCCGACTGGTATTTCCTCGTCACGCGCCCGCGCGCCGAGATCGCCACGGCGGCACGCGAGGCCGCGTCGGGCATACTGTTCCTCGGGCTGCTGGCCCTGCTGCTGCAAACCCTGCTGGTGGTGGCCCTGGCGCGTCGCCTGATCGTCAAGCCCATCGCGCGCATCGTGCGCCACGGGGAGGATACCGTCGCCGAGGACGGCAACGCTGCGGACATCGCGGACATCGAGGGCAAGGGCGACGAGATCGGCGCGCTGGCCCGCGCCCTTTCGACCGAGCGCGCGCGGGTGCGCGAGGGCGTCGAGACGCTGGAGGCGCGTGTGCGCGAGCGCACGCTCGAGCTTGAGCGCGCCAACGAGGCCAAGTCCGCCTTCCTCGCCAACATGAGCCACGAGCTGCGCACGCCCCTGAACGGGGTCGTGGCTCTCGCCGACCTGCTGCACCAGCGCCAGAGCGAGCCCGAGAGCCGCGAGATGGCCGGTCTGATCTCGTCATCGGGACGCCTGCTCGAACAGGTCATCAACGACATTCTGGACGTCTCCAAGATCGAGGCGGGCCAGTTGCGCCTGGAGAGCGCCCCCTTCGACCTCGAGGAGGCCATTGCGCGCATCGCGGCCCTGCACGGCGCGGCCGCGGCGGCCAAGGGCATCCGCCTGTCATGGAGCGTGAGCGCAAGGGCACGCGGCCAGTATCTGGGCGATGCGACGCGCGTAACCCAGGTGCTGTCGAACCTGCTCTCCAATGCCGTCAAGTTCACCGAGCACGGCAGCGTGCGCCTCAGCGCAACCCTTGGCCAAAAGGGGCTGCGCCTGGCGGTGCGCGACACCGGCATCGGCTTTGACGCCGAGGTGGCACGCCGTCTGTTCCGCCGCTTCGAGCAGGCCGATGCCTCCATGACCCGGCGCTATGGCGGCACGGGGCTCGGACTGTCGATCGTGGTCTCGCTGGTCGAAATGATGGGCGGGCGCATGGACGTGCGCTCCACGCCCGGAACGGGTTCGGTGTTCGCGGTGGTGCTGCCGCTGGAGCGCATCGAGGATGCGGGTCACGTCCCCGCCCCAGCCGAGCCTCACGCCCCATCGAGGCCGCTCGAGGGGCTGCGCGTGCTGCTGGCCGAGGATCATCCCACCAATCAGCGCGTGGTAAGCCTTATCCTTCAGCCCCTCGGCGTGCATCTCACCATGGTGGACAACGGGCAGGACGCCCTCGACCTGGCCGTGCGCGAGCGCTTCGATCTGGTGCTGATGGACGTGCAGATGCCCCGCCTCGACGGCCTCAGCGCCACGCGGGCCATCCGCGCGCACGAAATGGCCGAGGGCCGGGCGCGCGTGCCGGTCATCTCGCTCACCGCCAACGCCCTGCCCGAGCACGTGCGTGACTCTCTGGCCTCGGGCGCAGACCTGCACCTGGCCAAGCCGATCCGCCCCGACGCCCTGATCAATGCGGTGGTCGGCGTGCTGTCGGGCATCGAGCCCGGCACAGAGGTTGGCGCAGAGGCTGGAGTAGTGGGTGGCGCAAAGGTTGGCGAGGCGGCCTGAGGCGTCTGCGGGCCGATCATGATGTCTCGCAGTTGCGAAACGGCACAGGCGTGAACATCTAGGGCGCACCTGTACGCTCAAGGACCGCCCGCCATGGTGCGCCGCTTCTTCAACATCCCCCTCTGGCAGCGCGTGGCCCTGGGCTTTGGCCTCGGCATCATCGCAGGCCTGATCGTCGGTCCGACGTCCGAAGTCTGGTTCAAGCCCATCGGCGACATCTACCTCGCCCTGATCCGCATGGTGGTGATCCCGCTGGTGTTCTTCACCATCGCCGCCTCGGTCGCGCGACTGTCGGAGGTGGGCAATGTGGCGTCGCTGGGCCTGCGCACCCTGTTCTGGTTCGTGGTGACCTCGGTGCTGGCGGTGCTTGTGGGCCTCGCCTTCGCCCACCTGATCAATCCGGGGCTGGGGCTGTCGAACCTGCCGCTGGGTGAGGTGCGCGAGCGCGAGATCCCCACGCCCATCGAGGTGCTGATCAACATCGTGCCCAACAATCCGGTCGCCGCCATGGCCGAGACCCGAGTGCTTCAGGTGCTGTTCTTCGCCGCCCTCGTGGGCGCGGCCCTGTCGGTTCTGGGCGAGCGCACCGCCGCACTTCGCAATCTGGTCGAGGAGGGCTCGGCGCTGATCTTCCGCATCACGCGCTGGGTGATCCAGCTGACGCCCTTCGGCGTGTTCGGTCTGATCGCCTGGGTGGTGGGCAGCTATGGCTTTGCGGCCCTGCTGCCGCTGGGCAGGTTCGTGGTCGCCATCTATGTGGCCTGCCTGTTCCACATACTCGTGGTCTATGGCGGCCTGCTCAAGCTGCACGGGCTCAAGGTGCTGTCCTTCTTCCGCGGCGCCTTTGCCGCCCAGCAGACCGCCTTTGCCACCTCATCGTCCCTGGCGACCTTGCCCATCACCCTGCGCCAGAGCGTCGAGCGCCTCGGTGTGCCCCAGACCTATGCCGCCTTCGCCGTGCCCCTGGGGGCCAACGTCAAGATGGACGGGTGCGGTGCCATCTATCCAGCCATCGCCGCCGTCTTTATCGCCCAGTATTTCGGTATCGAGCTGACATTGACCCAGTATGTGCTGATCGGTCTGACGGCGGTGCTGGGCTCGCTGGGTACCGCAGGGGTTCCGGGCACCTCCATCGTCATGCTGACGCTGGTGCTCTCGACCGTGAACCTGCCGCTGGAAGGCATCGCCTACATCATCGCCATCGACCGGGTCATCGACATGATGCGCACGGCCACCAATGTCACCGGACAGATGCTGGTGCCGGTGCTGGTCGCGAAGGAGGAGCGCATCCTCGATCAGGACATCTATGACGGCCGCGTCGCCTGGCTCCCCGGCGATCCGGCAGCGCTCGAGGACACCGGGGCCGTCCGCGAGCCTGCGACCAGGGCCTGAAGCCAAGTCGAGCCCGAGATCAGCCGGGCGCATCGGCGTACAACGGGAGTCCCCCGACCCGCTCCCATCCCGGCAGGCGGCGCTTCACGGTGTGGGCGCAGGGAGAAAGTCACGCAAGAAAAAGGGGCGGCTGATGCAGCCGCCCCTTCCCGTATTCAGATTGTACGCTCTTTGATCAGGGCGTGAAGGGCGTGTCGTCGCTGTCGTCATTCTCGGCGAGAAGAGCGATCAGCACACCGAGGCCGAGGCCGAGGGTGCCCAGCACGAAGGTGTTGTTGAAGGTGCCGCCGGTGCCGCCCATCTGGACGTAGGCCGCGCGCTCGACCATCGAGGCGTCAACGCAGGGCGAGGCCGCCAGAGCCGCCATCGGGGTCGCCGAGGCCACCTGCACCGAGCAGCCGTCGCCATAAACCAGTTGCGTGTCCGAGGACGCCATCACGACGTCGCCAGCGCGCAGCATGGCAACGGCACCAGCCGATTCAAAGCCGTTGCCACGATCGACCATCAGGCTGGCATCAGCGGCGGCGACGCGGGCCACCGGAGCCTGCACGTCCGTCGCAGGCGTGGCGCTTCCACCGGAAGCGAGGGCAACGCCGGACGCCGAGAGGGCGCCAACGGCAACGAGACAAACCAACTTCCGCATAATTTATAGTCTCCAAAAAGAGCACATCTGAACGTGGTGGCTACCTATCACGCAGCGGTGAAGCGGACAACCCCCGGAGAGGTGACGGAACCGAGCCAGTAACACCCCAGCGGGTGAATCGTTCCCGTCTCAAACGGGAGACGAAATTCCATCATACGGCCACGCTGGCAAGGCCATTATTTTTGAGATCAATGCGACGGAAATTTCTCATTCGCATCTGTGGCGTTCCTCAAGGCCGCCGTGAGTAATCGGAATATTGTGCGACACCGGACAAATGCCCAACTTTTTTCCGTTTCAAATTTGGGCCTTATCGGATGGATAATACTTTGTTCAGCATGCCGCGAAAACATGACCAGGCTACCGCCATGGTGCGCGAACACCGTATTCGCGTCAGACGTGACCGCCTTTCCTTGAGACGAGGCTTGAGACCGGGCTTGAGGGGTGCACCAGGCTGAACATTGATAAGGCAGCCGGAACGCCCTCGCCCGCCCATCCGGCGGCCTTTGCGGGCCGGTTAGGGAAGATGCATTTCCACCTTGGCTGTGGCGAATGTGAAACACTCTGTTACGAAGCCGGAGCGGGCGGTGCGGCGTTGGCCTGCCAGTGTCAGGTGTCAGCGTCAGGTTCGCGCCCCGAAACGCCGCACCATCCGCATCCAGACCCTAGCCGGACAGGAGATCCAGCCATAAACGCACCCGCCTCCCTCGCGCCCCTGCCGGAGCCGCCGCCTCTCGCTCCGAACCACGCCCTGTTCCTCGATCTGGACGGCGTGCTCGCTCCGATCATGGAACGCCCCGAGGATGTCGGCCCAGAGCCGTGGCGAGCGCGCGTGCTGGGGGCGCTGGGCGCGCGGCTTGGGGGGCGGGTGGCGGTGCTTTCGGGACGCACGCTCGATGAGGTCGATCGCATACTGGAAGGCTGCGTGGGCGTCGTTGCGGGCACGCACGGGCTCGAGCTGCGCCTGCCCTCGGGCAAGAGCGATCGCACCGCCCCCGCCAGGGGCCTTGCGGCTGCCCGCCAGGAGGCAGCGGCCCTGACGGCGGGGCTGGCGGGCACCTTCATCGAGGACAAGCCCACAGCCATGGCCCTGCACTATCGCCAGAACCCTGCGTCGGAGGCCGCCCTCGTGGCCGGGGCCGGCGCGATCGCAGCGCGCCACGGCCTGGAGCTTCAGCCCGGCAAGGCCGTCATCGAGATCAGGACGCCCGGTGCCAGCAAGGGCCAGGCACTGTCGCGGCTGATGGAACTGCATCCCTTCGCGGGGCATTTGCCGGTCATGCTGGGTGACGATCTGACCGATGAAAGCGCCTTTGCGGCGTGCGAGGCGCTGGGCGGTTACGGCATTCTTGTCGGCGAGCCGCGCGAAAGCCTGGCTCGCTATCGTCTGGACGGTCCCGAGCGGGTGCGCGACTGGCTCGAGGCCATGGCGGGCGGGCGCGAATGAACGCGGCCTGCACACCCGAGTTCACGCCGAATCTTGCCCTCTGGCCAATCGGCAACTGCGCCGTCAGCGCCCTGATCGACGAACAGGGCTCCTATGTCTGGGCCTGCGCGCCCCGCATCGACGGCGACCCGGTGTTCTCCGCGCTCATGGACGGTGATGCCCCCACGCACGGTTTCTGGAGCGTGCGCCTGGAAGGCCAGAGCCGCGTTCACCAGTCCTATCTGCGCAACACGCCCATCCTTCGCACCGTGCTGACGGCGCTGGATGGTGCTTCGGTAGAGATTCTCGACTTCTGCCCACGTCACGCTAAGCATGACCGCACCTATCGGCCCATCGCCTATGCGCGCATAATCCGGCCGCTGTCAGGCTCTCCGCGCATCTGCATGACCCTGAGGCCCGCCCGCCACTGGGGTGCGGAGGCTGCGCCCACCACCTCGGGCTCCAACCACATCCGCTATCGCTGCACCGATGTGACCTTGCGCCTGACCACCAACTGTCCGGTCAGCCATATCCTCGGCGGGCGCACCTTCCGGCTGGAAGGCGAGATGGCCTTCTTCCTCGGACCCGACGAGAGCTTCGATCAGGAGGTGCGCGCGGGCGTCCACGCCATGCTGGAGCGCACCACCGCCTACTGGCGTGACTGGGTGCGGACCCTGTCCCTGCCGCTGGAATGGCAGGATGCGGTGATCCGCGCGGCGATCACGCTCAAGCTGTGCGCCTACGAGGAGACAGGCGCCATCGTCGCGGCCCTGACCACCTCGGTGCCCGAGTTCCCCGAAAGCGGGCGCAACTGGGACTATCGCTACTGCTGGATCCGCGATGCATATTACACGGTGCGGGCGCTGAACCGGCTGGGGGCGGCGGACATCCTCGAGAACTATCTGGTCTACCTGCGCAATCTGGTCGACCAGTCGAAGGGCGGTCACGTCCAGCCGGTCTATGGGGTGGGGCTGGAGCCCGGCATCGGCGAGCGCATTGTCGAGAGCGTGAAGGGCTATCGTGGCATGAAGCCGGTCCGCGTGGGCAATCAGGCGCACGAGCACCTTCAGCACGATGTCTATGGCCAGATCGTCCTGCCACTGGTGCAGTCCTTCTATGACCTGCGCCTGCTCAGGCCCGGCAATGTCGATGACTTCCATGCGCTGGAGAAGGTGGGCGAGCGGGCCTTTGCGGTGCACGACCAGCCCGACGCGGGCCTGTGGGAGTTCCGCACCATCGCGAGGGTGCACACCTATTCTGCGGTCATGTGCTGGGCGGCCTGCGACCGGCTGGCCAAGGCTGCCGAGGTCATGCGCCTGCCCGAGCGCGCCAGGGTCTGGGCCGAGCGTGCCGCGGCCATCCGGGAGCGCATCGATGCGGAGGCCTTCGTCGCGGACGAGGGCCGCTATGGCGCCAGCTTCGGCGGGCACGAGCTGGACGCCTCGCTACTGCAACTGACCGATCTTGGCTATCTCGACATCGACGATCCGCGCCAGAAGGCGACATTTGCGGCCATCGAGCGCGACCTGAAGCGCGGGCCGTATCTGTTCCGCTACATCGAGGCCGACGACTTCGGCGAGCCGGAGACCGCCTTCAACTTCTGCACCTTCTGGTTCATCGAAGCCCTGCACCTGAACGGCCGGTCGGATGAGGCACGCACCCTGTTCGAGGAAATGCTGGCGCGGCGCACGCCCGCAGGCCTGCTGTCCGAGGACATCGCGGTCGATACCGGCGAGCTTTGGGGCAACTACCCCCAGACCTATTCGTTGGTAGGGATCATCAACTGCGCGGTGCTGCTCAGCCGCCCCTGGACATCCGTCAGGTGAGGCACAAACCATCATGAGCCGACTGATCGTCGTATCGAACCGGGTCAATGCGCCAAAGGACAGCGGTGCGGCGGCCGTGGGCGGCCTGGCCATGGCCATGGCGGCGGCGCTGCGCAAATACGACGGCCTGTGGTTCGGCTGGAGCGGCGAGACCTGCGAGAGCTATTCGGGCGATGTCAGGGTCGAGACCATCGGCGGCGTCACCGTGGGCACGCTCGATCTCGAAGCCCAGGACGTCGAGGAATATTACAACGGCTATGCCAACCGCACCTTGTGGCCGCTGTTCCACCACCGGGTCGACCTGACCGCCTATGACCGCCAGTTCGGCATGGGCTACGAGCGCGTGAACCGCCGCTTTGCCGAGGCCCTGGCCCCGCTGATCCAGCCCGGCGACATCATCTGGATACACGACTATCACATGATCCCCATGGCCCGCGACCTGCGGCGCCTCGGCATCACCAACCGCATCGGTTTCTTCCTGCACATCCCCTGGCCGGCCCGCCAGCTTCTGGTCACCCTGCCCTATCACCAGCGGCTGGTGGAGACGCTGTTCGACTATGACCTGATCGGCTTTCACACCGAGGAATGGTTCGATCTGCTGGCCGACTACGTGATCTGCGAGGCGGGCGGGGCGCGCAGCGGCAACACCCTGTCGGCGTTCGGCAAGAGCGTCGAGGGCGGCGTCTTTCCCATCGGCATCGATGTCGAGGGCTTCGAGCAGGCGCGAAACTCGCCGCTGGGCGTGCGCACCTATGACCGCATGGCCGCCTCGGCCGCCTTCCGCCAGATGCTGATCGGGGTGGACCGTCTGGACTATTCCAAGGGGCTGGAGGAGCGCCTGCACGGCTTCGAGACCTTCCTGCACCGCCACAGCGAATACCACCGCCAGGTCTTCATGCTTCAGGTCGCGCCCCTGTCGCGCGAGCAGGTGGAGAGCTATCAGCATATGCGCGAGCGGCTGGACGCTCTGGCCGGGCACATCAACGGCGAGTTCGGCGACATGGACTGGGTGCCCGTGCGCTATCTCAACAAGAACTACCGCCGAGACCAGCTGGCCGGGATGTATCGCGCGGCCCGCATCGGGCTGGTCACCCCGCTGCGCGATGGCATGAACCTGGTCGCCAAGGAGTATGTGTGCGCCCAGTCGCCGGACGATCCGGGCGTGCTGGTGCTGTCGCGCTTTGCGGGCGCGGCCGCCGAGCTGGATGGAGCCCTGATCGTCAACCCCTACAGCCGCGACGAGATGGCCGAGGCGATCCTGCGCGCGCTCGAAATGCCGCTGGCCGAGCGCATCGCGCGGCACACCAGCATGATGAAGGCGGTGCGGGCCTCTGACGTGTCGCTGTGGCGCGACCGCTTCGTGGCGGCCCTGTCCAGGCCCACGCAGGGCAACGATAACGGGCAGGAGGCGGCATCCTTCGTGCCTGCCGCCTGAGGCGGGTCAGGCCGCAGCGGCCCTGAGGCCGGAGCGGATCGCGTCCAGCTCGCGCAGCCACAGCTCCAGCGCATAGGGAGCGAACACCTCGCGGAACCACACGGCGCCCGAGCTCGCGCAGTAGCGCCCGAACTGCTCCAGATAGCCGGCACGGTCCACCAGTCCGGCCCCATAGACCCGCGCATCGGGGGCGGACATGACCTCCAGCACGTCGGACTTCAGCGCGCCCTTCAGCCAGTCGTCCTGCGGATTGACGAAGCCCTTCTTGTCCTTGCGCCACGCGATGGAGCGCGGCAGGTCATCCGCAAAGGCGCGGCGCAGGGCGTATTTGGTCCAGCCGCCCGACAGCTTGAGATCTTCGGGCATCCGCAGGCCCATCTCGATCACACGATAGTCCAGATAGGGCGAGCGCACCTCTCTGGACCACGCCATCGACATGCGATCCTCGTAGTGACACAGCCACGGCACCGAATAGCGGCTGATGTCGGCCCACTGTCGCCCCGCCAGCGTGCCGATGTGCGACAAGGGCTCCATGGTCAGGGCCTCGGCCACCATGGGGCCGAGCACCGCACGGTTCGAACCGCCCATGTAGCGCTTGGCCTCGCGCAGGTTGAACTCCGGCAGCAAGGTGCCATTGGCGATGAAGCCCGCCGCAAGCCTCGCCGCCGAGGCCAGCTGGCGCGCCTGAAGGCGGCGCTTGATCTCGAGGATGGGATATTTGCGATAGCCGCAGAAGGCCTCGTCCGCCCCCTGCCCGGTCAGCACCACCGTGATGCCAGCGTCACGCGCGCTTTCCATCAGCTTGTAGAACAGCACGCTCGAGAACGATGACAGCGGCCCGTCGCCATGGCGGATACAGCGGCGCAGCAGGCTGGCCAGTCCCTCGCCCTCGCCCGGATCGAGGCGGTATTTGCGCACATTCGCCCCGATGTGCCCGGCCATGGCGTCGATATGGGCGCTCTCGTCATCGCGGGAGCCGGGATTGACGGCCGAGAACAGCGTCACCTCGTGCCCGGCGCGCCGCGCGGCCTGAAGCGCGATGATCGAGGAATCGAGGCCGCCCGACAGGGCCACGCCCACGGGCACATCGGCATGAAGGCGCAGGCGGACGGAATCCTCGACCAGGGCGCGCAGGTTCTCGATCAGATCGTCACCGCCCGCCAAGGGCGCATCCAGCGGTGGCTGCCAGAAGCGGCGCAGGCGCACGATCCCGGCACCGGGGTCCGAGACATCGATCTCGCCGATGCTGGCGGGAGGAAAGGCGCTGATGCCCGCGATCCAGCTTCGCTCATCGGCGTTCTGAAGCGACTGGGCCAGATAGCGCGCCGCCACGGCAGTGTCGGCCTCGAGGCGCACGCCCTCCAGCCCCAGCAGGCTGTGCATCTCGGAGGCCAGATAGACCCCGCTGTCATCGGCGAACACATAGAGCGGCTTCTTGCCGAAGCGATCGCGCGAGATCAGCACGCGGCCCTCGCGCCGGTCGTGCACCACCATGGCCCACATGCCGTTGAAGTGGCGGCAGGCCTCGTCCATGCCGAGGCGCTCGATCAGCTCAAGGGCGACCTCGGTGTCCGTGCCGGAGCGCGGAGTTACCCCCCCCCAGATTCCAAATTGAGCCGCAAGCTCTTGATAGTTATAGATTTCTCCGTTGAAAACGATCCGGTAGCGGCCGGATGCGCTGTCCATCGGCTGGGCACCGTTGTCGCTCAGGTCGACGATGGCAAGGCGCTGGTGCGCCATGGCGATATGGGTGTCGCCCACCTGCTCGCTGCTGATGCCCTCGCCGTCCGGGCCGCGATGGCGCTGGCGGGCATGGGCGGCGCGGATGAAGCCCGGCACGGGGCGCCGCGTCGCCGAAAAGACGAAACCGCACATCCTAGGCTCTCCGTACCGCGCGAGACCCTGGCATCAGGCGTGACAGCATTCCGCGCCTGCGCTGTTCGGGCACATGGGGGCGCGCGCGGCCCATTGTGGTCAGGGCGATGTAGAAGGGCACGAACACGCTGATGAAGAAGCCGAAGGCGAACAGGGATTCCAGCACGGCCCCGAACAGGGCGAGACGCCCGGCCTGTTGCAGGAACGAGGCCTTGTTGATCGGCGCGAAGAAGGCGCGCCACAGCACCATCAGCCAGAGGGCAAGGCCCAGCAGGCCGAACTTTGCCACGATAGCCAGCGGCGTGAAGTGGGCATTGGTGATGTCGCCCTTGTCCTCATAGCCGATGTAGGACCAGAAGGCCGCGTCCAGCTCGTAGCGGAATCCGAAGCCGTTGCCGAAGGCGAGCTGCCAGCCGGTCAGGTGGGGCCTTAGCGAGACGTATTCGGCAAAGCGCGCCGGATCGATACGCATCAGGAATTCGAGGAAATCGCCCGAACTGGCATAGGCGGACTGCACGCGCTCAAAGGTCAGTATCAGGCGGTTCAGGATCGGGGACTCGATGCCCGCGATCATGGGCAGCAGCACGAACACCACCGGCACCAGAACAAGGGCGACGGGCAGGATCTTGAGCGTCGCACGCCGGATGCGCCCATTGGCCAGCGATGCCAGCAGCCCCATGCCGATCACGCCCACCATGACCATGCGCTTGCCCGCCAACAGGGCCAGAACGACAAAGCCGGTGTAGGCCAGCACATGCCCCTTGGCGAGCACATAGCCCGAGGCAAAGATGATCTCGGCAGGGGCCTGATAGAGAAACCGCACCCCTGCCCCAACGAGCAACAGGGCCCATGCCAGCGCCAGAACGGCGAACAGGCCGCTGAAAAACACAATACGCCGGGCATGGCGGGCAAAGGCCGCATCGATACCCGCCACGTCATCGACCCGCCTCAGCACGGTGCGGAAGATCACGATCTTGGCCAGGAACAGCCAGTAGATGGCGATGTCGTTGAAATAGGTGAAGGTGAGCTGTCCGCGCCCCAGACCGATCAGCATCGGATAGGTGGCAAACACGATCAGCAGCACGTCCTCGAAGCGCATACGCAGCAGCGGGCGGCAGTAGATCAGGAAGGTCAGCACCACCATGACATCCAGCACGCGATAGGACGTCAGCAGCAGCGGCGCGATGCCCTGGGTGCCGGTCAGTCGCAGGATGGCCAGCAGTTGCAGGGCGCAGAAGATAATCATGGTCACGGCGGCCACGGCCAGCACGCGCAGCTCGCCGCGGATGGCCCGCACATTCGGCGGTGCTCCCGCCCTGCCGGGCGCGGCCATGTCCATGTCCGTGGTGATGCTGCTCATGCCGTGATCCCAGACCCGCCCCCGCCCTGCCGGGCCGCGCGGGGCGAACGATAGTCCAGAGCCTTCCCTGATGCCACGCTCATCTCACGAACTTTCGCGGCGCAAGGTGACGATCAGCGGAGCCGCGGCGATCACGCGCCCGACCGTTATGGCTGCGGCCACCAGAGCGAACAGGGCAAAAGCCTCGGCCGCTGCGCCCCCGGACAGCACCATCACGAAATAGGCCGCCATCACGATCAGGGCCGCGCCATAGATCATGACGAAGCTCACATCGCGCCGCCGCGCATAGACCAGATAGTGGAACGGCAGCGATGCACTGATCAGGAAGGCGCCCAGCAGGATGAGCGGAAACCAGGTCAGCCCGGCCTCGTAGTCCGGCCCCAGCGCGCCGCGCACGATCAGGGGCACGGCGATGGCCGCCAGGGCGCAGAGCAGGAGCGCGCTGAGGGCATTGGCAATGGCGAAATCGCGAAGGCGCCGCAGGGCCAGGGCCTTCTCGCCCCGCAGCACCGCCTGCACCAGCTTCGGGTAATGCCAGGCTGACACTCCGGCCTCCAGCACCGACACCAGCCCCAGACCGAACGAGACATAGAGCGCATAGACACCCGCCGTGGCCAGGTCCGTGCCGCTGCTGACCAGAAAGCGGTCCAGTCCGAACAGGGCGCGAAACAGGATGGTCCCGGCAAAGAACAGGGCGCAGCCCCTGATGACCGCCCAGGTCCAGCGCGCATCGAAACCGCTGATGAAACGCCATGGCCGCCCGCGCGACAGCCAGACCATGCTGGCCGCCGTGATCGCCACAGAGAACGCGGCCAGCACCATGACGATCTCGACCAGACCGAGGCCCACGCCCGCCAGATCGGCGATCAGCAGGGCCGCGACCGGCGGCACCTGGCGGATGAACAGATAGGCGCTGGCCCACAGGGGGCGTCCCAGCGGCGCAAGAAAGCGGCCCACATCGTTGGCGAGGGCTTCGGATACCACCAGTGCGGCCACCAGCGCATAGACGATCACGCTGGCGCTGCCCTCATGCAGATAAAGTCCTGCCGCCGCCAGCGGGGCGGCCACCACGGCAGCCAGCAGCAGGAACGAGAAATGGCGCGACAGCACCTGATCGCGCCCGCCCTCCTGCGCAAGAAACAGGCGCGTCGTCTCGGCATAGACATCCATGGAGGCCATGGCCGAAGCCATCTGCACCGTGACCAGCAACAGCATGAACAGGCCGAAGGCGTCCGGCGGCAGCAGTCGCGCGACCACGATCGCCAGCAGGAACCGCGCCAGCAGCGAGCCCGCCCTAAAGCCCAGCGCCGAGCCGCGGCTCAGCACGCGCTGGAGGGCTGCGGGCACGGGCGGGGCCATCAGGTTCCGCTCTCCGAAAGGTCGATCTCGCGCAGGAAGTCCGCCAGCGTAAGCCCCGCGAACAGGTGCTGTGCCAGAGCCGCGCTGTCTGCGGCGAGCTGTTCGCGAGCCATGATCCGCGTCCCGATCTCGTCCAGGCTGCGGGCGATGGTGCCCCCGCCATCCGCAGCGCCCTTGCCGGGCAGATAGTCGGCGCTGATGGCCCGGTCGAAGTCCGAGATCAGCACGTTCAGCACCATCTTGCCAGACGCCAGCGCCTCCTTGGTCACGGACGACGTGCGCGTCACGCACAGATCGAGCCGTGCGATCAGATCGGACAGAGGCTCGCCTTGCGACAAGGTGCACAGCCCCCCGTGGCGCGCCATGACGGCGGCATAGGGCGCAGGGGTGTCGCGCGGGTGCAGGCGCAGCACTACCTCGGCCCCGATGCGCGCGGCCGTCTCGCACAGGCGCTCGAGAACCCTTGCTGACAGGTCATGCTCATAGGGCTGGGTGAAAAAGCCGATGCGCTTGATCGTCGCCTGCGCCTGCACGGGCCGCACCGCGAAGGGCGGCCCGGCATAGACCACGCGGCCCGGCGCCTCGGCCCCCACATCCGCCAGCAGTCGGGCATTGGGGGCGCTGTCGACGAAAAAGCGGTCGCTGCATGGAAACAGCGGGATGGAGCGGCCCTGCACCAGCACGGACTGGATGGTCATGGACGACAGGCCAAGGCGCCTCGGCTCACAGCCCTCGATCCAGGCGAAGGGCCCCTGCACCTCAAAGCCCGCACAGGCACGAAGGTCGGGATAGTCGCGCAGGCTGGCGCTTATCAGGGCGCGCTGAAAGGCGAACAGGCGCGTGGCGTGAAGATCGCGCTGCACGCTGTCGAGGCTGACGCGACAGGTGAACCCGGCACAGGTCATGGCTGCGCTGGCACCGGGAGCAGACCGGCGCGAGGGCAGCAGGGCCGCAGCCAGCGCCTTCAGCGTGGCCGCAAGGCTGGGGAAGGCGGCGGGCACGGCATCGCCCAGCGCATCGAGAATCCCGCGCGCGCCGCCCTGGGTGAACTGGGGCGTGATCAGGGCCGCGACGCCCTCCTGCCCACCGAAGATGCGCGCGCAATGGCGGGCGTGTTCGCGGGTGCGCACGAACACCAGGGTGCGCACGGCATCGCGCATGACGCTCCGGCGTGTGATGCGCCCTGCCATCAGCTTCAGCGCGCTGAGGCCCACCAGCGCCGTGGTGGCCGCACGCATCAGGGGCCTGCGGATGCGCAGGTTCATCATCAGATCGCCAGAGAGGGGTTCGATGCGGACCTTGCAGCCGGTAATCTGTCCTTCCAGCACGCCCGCCACAATGGCACCGATCAGATCGCGGCTGCCTGTGGCCGATTCCGAATTGGCAAAGCCGACGGCGGGCACGGGCTCATGCGAAGGTCCGGCCGAAAAGATCAGCACCTCGGCGGGCTGGTGCTCATCGATCAGCCGCGACACCGCTTCAAGCTGGGCGGCCACGGCGAGCACGCCGTAGAGATAATGCTTGTTGGCCAGGGCGCGGGCGAAGTCCTCTCCCGCCGACATTCCTGTCGAGGCCCACAAGGCGGCATACTGCGACAGGAGCGGAGCCTCGTCGCGGGGCAGGCGCGGCAGCACCTGCCATGGCCCGGTGCCGGGCGGCGCGTCGGTGTCAGGCCCGCGCCACAGGATGTCGCCCGCGCGCAGCAGGTCGGCATGGGCGCGCTTCCAGCGCCCCGAGAGATAGAGGATCAGGCGCGGACGCGCTTGCGCAGCCATGGTCTGTGTCACCCGCACCCTTCAGCGCGCCATGGGGGCGCTCCTGAGCCATAGCGACACGCCCTCGCTCACAGAAGCCCCGAAATGCCGCCCATATCGACTTTCTGGCTTCAGTAACGAACCAGCCTCCGGCAGCGCATGCACCGCTTGTGCGCGTGAAACCTGCGCGAGTGCGTCCAGCGGTGGCCACTCACCAGGCAGAGAAGAAACGCAAAGGGGTTGAACATAGGCGGCTCCCGACGCGGCGCACCTGAACACAATCGCTGGAAAAATCAACGCCTCGCGCTTAGGAAGGGCAAGCGTGAGGGGGCGAGCATGAAGCGCATCGAGTCCATCGACCATCTGCGGGGCGTCATGGCGCTGGCCGTCATGATCTATCACTTCGTGGCGTGGTCTGGCTGTTGCCTGATGGCCAACGGCGAGATGGCCGCTACCGGCACCCTGAGCCGCCTCGGCATCTATGCCGTCTCCATGTTCTATGTGATCAGCGGCGTGAGCATCGCCATCGCCTATCGAGACAAGCTGAACCGAGGCAGCGATTTCGCGGCCTTCGGGATCAAGCGGTTCTTCCGGCTGGCCCCACTGTTCTGGCTGGTGTGTGTGCTCGGGCTGGCGCTGGGCTATCTCGACCATCTGGTGCGCGGCGGGGTCTATGTGTTCCCGCTTGAGAAGGCGATCCTGTCCTTCACCCTGACCTTTGGCTTCGTGGCCCCGTCGCAGTATATCACCACGGGCGCGTGGTCGATTGGCAACGAGATCGTGTTCTACACCCTCTTTGCGGGTGCCTGCTTCCTGCTGCGCTCCATGCGTATGGCCATTACCGCCATGCTGGCCCTGACGGCGGCAACGGCGCTGATCTATGCCTATCGTGTGATCGAGCCCGGCGCCGACCTGGCCTCCCAGTGGGCGCACTACGTCAACCCGTTCAATCAGGCCGTTCTGTTCTTCGCTGGCGCCATGATCGGCTACCATGCCGAGGCCGTGCGACGGCTTCTCCCCTCGCGGCTGCTCTGGCTGGGCGTGGCCGTGGTGGCGGCGGCAGTGTTCGTGCTCTGGCCGACTGCACCGGAGCGGGTCGAGCTGGTGTCATCACACGCCCGCGTCGTCTTCACCGTGTGCTCGGTCCTGTTCGTCGGTGCCTTCGTGTTCATGCGACCGGAGGCCCCGCGCGTGCTGGCAAGGCCGCTCAACGCGCTCGGCGAGTCCTCGTATTCGATCTATCTGCTGCATCCCATCGTGGCCGCGCCGCTGGTCTATGCGCTGTCAGTGTTCGGCGTGGCCGCGTGGGTGTCCTACAGCATCGCGGCGGTCGTCACGGTCGTGGGCTCATATCTGACCTACCGCCTACTAGAGACCCCGTTCATGAACATGGGCCGCACCATCGCCAAAGGCGGCCAGCGGCCAGAGCCCCAGCCCGCACCGTAGTCAAGCTCGACAAGGGGCGAGAGCCTAGCGCCCCGTGGCCTGCTGGAGGCGCTGGCGCTGTTCGTCAGCGTCGCGGCGCTTCGCTTCTTCAAGAGCCTGCTGGCGGGCGACATACTCACGCTCCTGGCGCACCAGCTCCTGATTTTGCCGACGCGAGGCCTCCTCGCGGCTCTCGTCGGGCGCGCGGTTCTCGATGTTGGGCACGTACACCGGACGGGCGCAGACGCGGCTTTCCTCGTCGTACCAGCCGCCCTCGCGCACGCAGCGCTCGGCGGGCTCCATCACGAGATGGTCGTAGAGCCGCACCCCGCCCAGAGCCAGGGCGAACAGCACCAGGAACAACAGGCTGAGGCGTTTCATGCTGCGGTCCATCCGGGCCGCTCCTTTCTGGGTCAAGCTCACGCTGCGTTACGTTGACACGGTGGCCTTCACGCTCCATGTGCAGGCGCTATCCTCTAAGGGTTTTTCCATCAGCTTCAACGTCAGGCAGATTCGATCATGAAGGTTCTGGTCCCGGTCAAGCGGGTGATCGATTACAACGTCAAGGCCCGGGTGAAGGCCGATCAGTCAGGTGTCGACCTGGCCAATGTCAAGATGAGCATGAACCCCTTCGACGAGATCGCCGTCGAGGAAGCCGTGCGCCTGAAAGAGGGCAAGGAGCATCACGCCGCGGGCACCGCGTCCGAGATCGTCGCCCTGTCCATCGGCCCGTCCCAGGCGCAAGAGACGCTGCGCACCGCGCTCGCCATGGGTGCGGACCGCGCCATCCTGATCGAGACCGGCGATGATCTGGAGCCGCTGGCCGTGGCCAAGCTGATGGCCGCCGTGGTCAAAGAGGAAAACCCCGATCTGGTGCTGATGGGCAAGCAGTCCATCGACGGCGACAACAATGCCGTGGGCCAGATGCTGGCCGCCCTGCTCGACTGGCCCCAGGCGACCTTCGCCTCCCGGCTGGAGGTCAAGGATGGCGAGGCCCATGTCACGCGCGAGATCGACGGCGGGCTGCAGACCCTGGCGGTGAAACTGCCCGCCGTGGTGACGACGGACCTGCGCCTCAACACCCCGCGCTATGCCTCGCTACCCAACATCATGAAGGCCAAGAAGAAGCCCATCGACGTGAAAGCCCCCGGTGACTACGGCACCGACACGGGCGCGCGCCTCAAGGTGCTCAAGGTCACCGAACCGCCCAAGCGCCAGGCTGGCATCAAGGTGGCCGACGCCGCCGAACTGATTTCCAAGCTCAAGACCGCAGGAGTGCTGTAATGGCCATTCTCGTCATTGCCGACCACGACAACGCCCACCTGCGCGACACCACCCACAAGACCGTCACCGCGGCGGGCAAGCTGGGCGCAGACATCGACATTCTGGTGGCGGGCAAGGATGCGCGCGCCGTGGCCGATCAGGCCGCCAGGATCAAGGGCGTGCGCAAGGTGCTGCTGGCCCAGTCGGACGCCCTTGGCCAGATGGTGGCCGAGGCGCTGGAAGCCACCATCATGAAGCTGGCCGACGGCTATGAGGCAATCCTCTCGCCAGCCACCTCGGCGGGCAAGAACTTCGCTCCGCGCATCGCCGCCAAGCTGGATGTGGCGCCGATCTCGGACATCATCGAGGTCGTGTCCGCCGACACCTTCGTGCGCCCCATCTATGCAGGCAATGCGCTGGAGACCGTGCAGACGTCCGATGCGCGAAAAGTGATCACCGTGCGTCCCACCGCCTTTGACGCCGCCCCCGAGGGAGGCTCGGCCAGCATCGAGGACGCGGCGGCGGGCGAGGCTGCGGCCACGCGCTTCGTTTCCGAGGAAATGGTCGCCTCCGACCGGCCCGAGCTGGGCGCGGCCAAGGTGGTGGTCTCGGGCGGACGCGCGCTCGGCTCGGCCGAGGAGTTCGCCGCCGTCATGGAGCCGCTGGCGGACAGGCTGGGCGCTGCCGTGGGGGCCAGCCGCGCGGCGGTCGATGCGGGCTATGCGCCCAACGACTATCAGGTCGGCCAGACCGGCAAGGTGGTCGCGCCCGAGCTCTACATCGCCATCGGCATCTCGGGCGCCATCCAGCATCTGGCAGGCATGAAGGACTCCAAGGTGATCGTGGCGATCAACAAGGACGCCGATGCGCCGATCTTCCAGGTGGCGGACTATGGCCTCGTGGCCGACTACAAGACCGCCGTGCCTGAACTGATGAAGGCGCTGGGCTGAAGGCACGCGGCCTTCGTCAACGCCGGGATGCGGGCATCGACATGAAGGGCGGGGAGCGATCCCCGCCCTTTTGTCTAGCGGTTCGATCAGGTCTTTTGGCCGCAGGCGATCTGGCCTAAGACTGAGGCCGAGCGGGCCAGCCCGCCGCAAGGACCGGCGTGCGCGCGTGCCCCCTTGCGCCCATCCGCATGACGCAGGCCCCAAGAGCAGGAATGAGCACCCTTCGCACCATCGGCATCATCGGCACCGGACAGATGGGCGTGGGCATCGCCCATGTCTGCGCCGTCAGCGGCTATGAGGTGCGCCTGTTCGACATCGACGAAAGGCGCCTCCAGGCGGCGCTGGAGGCCCTCGACCAGAGCCTGGAGCGCAAGGTCGCCCGCGAGAAGCTGTCGCCCGGAGAGGCGAAGGCCGCGCGCGCGCGCGTCAGTACCGGCGACTCTCTGGAAACCATCGGCAAGAGCGATCTGATCATCGAGGCGGCCACCGAGGACGAGGGCGTCAAGAAGGCCATCTTCGAGGGCCTGACGCCGCACCTGAGCGATTCCACCCTGCTGGCCAGCAACACCTCCTCGATCTCGATCACGCGGCTGGCCTCGGTGACGGACCGGCCCGAGCGCTTCATCGGCCTGCACTTCATGAACCCGGCGCCGGTGATGCGCCTGGTCGAGGTGATCCGCGGCATCGCCACATCGGCCGAAACCTACGAAACCATCAAGGCCTTCGCCCACTCGCTGGACAAGACCACCACCGACGCCGAGGACTTTCCCGCCTTCATCGTCAACCGCGTGCTGGTGCCGATGATCAACGAGGCCATCTTCACCCTCTATGAGGGCGTCGGTTCGGTCGAGAGCATCGACACGGCCATGAAGCTGGGGGCCAATCATCCCATGGGCCCGCTGGAGCTGGCCGATTTCATGGGGCTGGATGTGGTGCTGGCGATCATGAACGTGCTCTATGAGGGGCTGGCGGACTCCAAGTACCGCCCCTGCCCGCTGCTGGTGAAATATGTCGAGGCCGGCTGGCTGGGCCGCAAGAGCGGGCGCGGCTTCTATGACTATCGCGGCGAGAAACCGGTGCCGACACGATGAGAGCCTATCTGCAGGAGGACGACGCGGTCAGCCGCATTCCCGGCCAGAGCCGCGTGATGCTGAAGGACGGCGCGCCCGTCTGGCTGCTGCTGGCCTGGGCGGTGGGCATGGCCTGGCCGCCGCTGTGGGCCACCATGCTGACCGCACCGCCCACCGTGATCGAGCCCAGCGCGCACACGGACTGGCGCATTCTGGCGGTGCTGCTCTCGGCCCTCGGTATTGCCCTGGCCATCGCCCTGATCCTGCGCGAGCTGAAGCGCACCAGTCGGCCCTCCACGCGCCTCGGCATCATCTGGCGCTTTCTGATGTACGGCGCGGTCATCGCCGCTGCGTCCCAGACCCTGCTCATGGTGGCCATCGGCGTCGAGAGCCTGCTGACGTCCGCGCCCCTGCAACAGAAGCTGGGCGGGCTGGAGACCATCGTGCTGATCTACGGCGTGGCCGGGCTGCCGTTCGCCATGCTGGTGGGCATCAGCCATGCCCTGTGGGCGGGACTTTTCGTGGCCCTGATCGCCTTTCGCAAGCGGCCCGAGCGCCTCTCTACTCGCTATGGCGTGGGCGAAGAGGCCGCACCTGTCGCCGGCGACTGACGCCCCGCCGCAAAGGCCGCTTCCCGGCACCGGAAGGCGTGCGTTACCCAAAAGTCATTTGCCCTTGTACGCGCGCGCGATCACTGTGCGCCGATCTCGGCTGGGGAGGGCTGAACCATGGCTGCCATCGAACAGGATTCCATCGCTGCACCGCAGGCGCAGCTCGGGCCGGTCAGGCCCCTTGACCGCATCTTCACGCTCGATCTGGTGCGCGGTCTTGCCGTTCTGGGCATTCTGGCGGTCAATGCCATCACCTTTGCCCAGCCCCTGCCCGTGATCATGAACCCGTCATTGCAGACGGGCTTCGAGGGCGAGGCCGTCAGTGCCTGGCAGGTGATGCACGTCTTCTTCCAGGACAAGATGCGCACCCTGTTCTCGATGCTGTTCGGGGCCTCCATCTTCCTGATCGGCGGGGAGCGGTCCGACAAGGCGCGCGGCAAGCTGCTGCGGCGCAGGCTGTTCTGGCTGGCCCTGTTCGGCCTGCTGCACGGTCTGGCCTTCTGGTTCGGCGACATCCTGCTGCTTTACGCCTGGACGGGCCTTTTCGTGATGCTGGCGCGCTCTTGGCGGGCGCGGACCCTGATCATCACGGGCGTGGTGCTGAACGTGATCTGCTCGGCGCTCTATGTGGGCCTGATGATGTCGCTCAGCTTTGCGCCTCCCGGCACCATGGATCAGGTCATGGCCGACATGGGCTATAACGCCAGCCCCGAGCAGATCGCCGGGATGATCGCAGCCATGCAGGGCGATGCGCTCAGCGTCACGGGCCAGGTGGTCATGAACTGGCTGCAGAGCGTGCCCTTCATGCTGATCTTCATGATGCCGGCCACGGCAGCCCTGATGATGATCGGCATGGGCCTTTACAAGACCGGCTTCTTCTCGGGCCGCGCGCCCGTGGCGGTCTATGGCGCACTGATCGTGCTGGGCGCAGGCGCGCTCTATCTGATCTGGCGCGAGAGCGAGGCGATCATCGCCAGCGGCTTCGACTTCATGACCCTGATGCCGCGCCCGGCTATCACCTTCCTCGCCCCGCTGGCCTCTCTGGCCTATGCCTCGGCCCTGATCCTGCTGGTGAAGTTCGGCCTGCGCTTCATCCTGACCCCGCTGGCCAGCGTGGGCCGCATGGCCTTCACCAACTATCTGAGCCAGACCCTGATCATGACCACCATCTTCTATGGCGGGCGCGGGCTGGGGCTGTTCGGTCAGGTCGCCTGGCCCGAGCTGTGGCTCTATGTGATCGGCATCTGGATCGTGCAGCTGATCTGGTCGCCCCTGTGGCTGTCGCGCTTTTCCATGGGGCCGCTGGAGTGGCTGTGGCGCAGGCTGACCTACGGGCGCGCGCTCAAGGCCTGATCCGGCGCCAGAGCCGCAGGCGGGATCGACGGAGTCTGCCTCGGACGGATGATGTTGCGGGGGCAATGTTGCGGGCGTGGGGGCTTTGGCTTAAGCGCCCCTCATGACCACAACGCCCGAGACCAAGACTCCCGAGACCACGGCACCCGAGCCTGCCACCCCCCGCCCCGAAGCGCGCGCGCCGCGCGGCTTCGCCGACCGCCGCGCCGCCGATCTGGCGCTGGAGCGGCATATCGTGGACAAGGTGTCGGCGGTCTATGAGCGCTGGGGCTTCGAGGCCCTGGCCACGCCCGCGTTCGAGTATGCCGATGCGCTGGGCAAGTTCCTGCCCGATGCCGACCGGCCCAACGAGGGCGTCTTTGCCCTGGCCGACGACGACGAGCAGTGGATGGCGCTGCGCTATGACCTGACCGCGCCCCTGGCCCGCTTTGCCGCCCAGAACTGGGAGACCCTGCCCAAGCCCTTCCGCCGCTATGCCTTCGGGCCGGTGTGGCGCAACGAAAAGCCGGGACCGGGGCGCTTTCGCGAGTTCATCCAGTGCGACGCCGACACGGTCGGCAGCGCGCGGCCCGAGGCCGATGCCGAGATCATCGCCATGGCCGCCGAGGGGCTGCGCGCGGCTGGACTAGGCGCGGACCAGGCCGTGCTGCGCATCGCCAGCCGCAAGCTGGTCAACGGCGTGCTGGAGGCCGCAGGCGTCACCTCTGCCGCCCAGACCCTGAGCGTGCTGCGCGCCATCGACAAGCTGGACCGGCTCGGCCCTGAGGGCGTCAGCGCCCTGCTCGGCGAGGGCCGTCTCGATGATTCGGGCGACTTCACCAAGGGCGCGGGTCTGACGCGCTCGGGCATTGATGCGGTGCTCAGCTATCTGGCGGTCACGGCAGACAGCCGCACAGCCGTGCTCGATGCGCTCGATGGCATCATCGGCTCTACGCGCGCGGGCGCCGAGGGGCTGGCCGATCTGGCACGCATCACCGAGGCCCTGAAAGCGCTGGGCGTGGGCGAGACGGCGGCGGTGATCGATCCGTCCGTTGTGCGCGGACTGGAATACTACACCGGCGCGGTGTTCGAGGCCGAACTGCTGCTCGTCACAACCGACGAGAAGGGCCGCGCGGTGCGCTTCGGCTCCATCGGCGGGGGCGGGCGCTATGACGATCTGGTCGCGCGCTTCACGGGCGAGACCGTGCCGGCCACGGGCTTCAGCTTCGGGGTGTCGCGCCTCGGTGCGGCCCTGCGTGCGGCAGGGCTTGGCGATCAGTCCGCCGTGCGCGGCCCCGTCGTCGTCATCGCCTTCGACCAGGGCGACATGGCGCACTATTTCGCGGCCGCATCTGAACTGCGCAGCCATGGCATCGCCGCCGAGGTCTATCTGGGTCAGGCCGGCATGAAGGCCCAGATGAAATACGCCGACCGGCGCAGGGCCCCCGCCGCCATCATGCTGGGCGGCGACGAGATTGCGTCGGGGCGCGTCACGATCAAGGATCTCGATCTTGGCCGGGCCCTGTCGGCCAAGGTGGCGGACAACCAGACCTGGAAGGACGAGCGGCCCGGCCAGATCAGTGTGCCGCGCGATCAGATGATCGCCGAGGTGCGCCGGATACTGAGCGCCGCCCAGGCTGACTGAACAGCGATCACCTTGAGTTTGCTCCGCTTTTGACCATGCCCGCGATTGACAGAGGCGGGATTCTGACGTTGTATCGCCCCACGTGAGGCGTGATCTGCGCGCGCATCCTGATGCGCGAGCCGTTTGCCCTCCGGCGTTTCGGGGAGGAAACGCTGCTCGGAAATGAGCAAAAAAGAAGCCCGTCGCGATGTATCCCCCGCGGCGGGCTTTTTTAATTGCGCCCGTCATCAGTGACCCACAGCCACCGGCCCCAGACCGCATTCTGGCCCGCATTCTGGCCCGCATTCTGGCCTGCACTCTGCGTCGCCCGGGGCGATGCCCGGACGCTGAAAGCATGAAGCTGAAAGCGGGAGCCAGATAAACGAAGGGCCGGATGAACGAAGGGCCAGATAAACGAAGGGCCGGGCGCGAGCGCCCGGCCCCCAGATTCAGATCATGGCGCTCAGATCACCACAGGCGCACGCGCTGGTCGGGCGCGACCCAGTAGCGATCGCCCTCCTCGACGCCAAAGGCCTCGTACCAGGCGTCGATGTTGCGCACCGGACCGATGACGCGGAAGATGTTGGGGCTGTGCGGGCCGGTGGCGAGCTGCTGGCGCAGGGCATCGTCACGATACTTGCCGCGCCACACCTGGGCCCAACCGAGGAACACGCGCTGATCGCCCGTGAAGCCGTCCAGCACCGGCGCCTCGGCCCCGTTCAGCGACATGCGATAGCCTTCCAGCCCCAGGGTCACACCGGCCAGATCGCCGATGTTCTCGCCCATGCTGAGGCGCCCGTTGATGAACTGGCCGGGGATGGGCTCATAGCTGTCGTACTGCGCGCCCAGGATCGTGGCCTGAGCCTCGAAGCGCTGGGCATCCTCGGCGGTCCACCAGTCGCGCAGAACGCCGTCGCCGTCGGACTTGCGGCCCTGATCGTCGAAGCCGTGGCCGATCTCGTGCCCGATCACACCGCCGATGCCGCCGTAGTTGATGGCCGGGTCCGCGTCGGGATCGAAGAAGGGCGGTTGCAGGATGGCCGCCGGGAACACGATCTCGTTCTTGGTCGAGGAATAGTAGGCGTTCACCGTCTGGGGCGTCATGCCCCACTCGTTGGGATCGACCGGACGGTCGAGGCGCGCGAGCTGATAGTTCCAGTTGAAGCGGCCCGAAGCCAGCATGTTGCCGAACAGGTCGTCGGGGCGGACTTCAAGCTCTGAATAGTCGCGCCACTCGTCCGGGTAGCCGATCTTGACGCCGAACTTCTCCAGCTTGTCGAGGGCCTCAACCTTGGTCTCATCGCTCATCCAGTCGAGGTTCTGGATGCGCACGGCCATGGCCAGGCGCAGGTTCTCGACCAGCTCTTCCATCTGGGCGCGATACTCGGGCGGGAACCAGCGCGCGACATAGAGACGGCCCAGCGCCTCGCCCATGCGGCTCTGGGCGAAGCCCACGGCGCGCTTGTTGCGCGGGCGCTGTTCGAGCTGACCGGCCAGTTCGCGCGAGCGGAACTCCCACTGGGCGTCGGAGAAGCGCGACGACAGGAAGCTGGCCGCCCCGTCGATGGTGTTGAACGCCTGCCAGGCGCGCAAGGTGGCGATGTCGGTCTCGGCAAAGATCGCCGCGATCGCCGGGAAGGCGGTGTTCTGGCTGACGATGAAGCGATCGCGGTTGCCGACGCCCGCCGCCACGAAATAGCGGTTCCAGTCAAAGCCCGGCGCCTGGGCGATCAGGTCGGCCTGGCTCATGGGATTGTAGGTGCGGTCGCGGTCGCGGCTCTCGGCGCGGGTCCAGTGGGCCTGGGCGATGCGCGTTTCCATCTCGACGATGGCGCGGGCATTGGCGGTCGGGTTTTCCCAGCCCGCCATCTCGAGCATGCGCGCGACATAGACCTCATAGGCCGCCAGCTTGTCGGCGAAGGTCTCGCTCAGATAGTAGTCGCGGTTGGGCAGGCCGAGCCCGCTCTGGGACATATAGAGCGCATAGGCCTCGGGATTGCGTGCATCGTCGCTGACGCCCATGCCGAAGAAGCCGCTGCCCGGACGGCCCTGGGTCGAACCCATATAGGCCGCCATCTCTTCGTGGGTGGAGATCGCGCGGATGTCCGCCAGCATCGGCTGGAGCGGGGCATCATCGAGCGCCTCGATGCGCGCCACGTCCATGTAGCTGTTGTAGAGGTCGCGGATCTTGGCCTCGTCCGAGCCTGCGGCCAGATCGCCGCTGGTGGACAGCTCGCCGATCAGCGCTTCCATCCGGTTTTCCGAAAGCTGCGCCAGGATGTCGAACGAGCCATAGCGCGTGCGGTCGGCCGGGATGACCAGATTGTCGTAGTCGGTGCCGTTGGCGTAGCGGAAGAAGTCGTCGCCTGCACGCACGCTGCGGTCCATGCCCGCGATGTCGAAGCCCCAGCTGCCGTAGCGCGGCGCCTCGATGCCCGTGAAGCCCTCGCCCCCTTCGGGATTGGTGATGCCGAACAGCGAGATGTTGTGGCACAGCTCGTCGAGGCACACCGCGTCCTCGCTGATGCGTGCGGCCGGCTCATGGGCGGTGACGGTGGCGGGCAGGATCAGGGCGCCGAGCGCGGCCCCAAGCAGCAGTTTCCTCATTCGAGCGTCCTCACGTCTCTGATGCCGCGACCCATCTGGCGGGGTCTTGCGGCGGTGGCATCGGGGGAGCGGGCTCCCGGATCATTGGCCTGACAGGCACTTACATAGCCAATGCAGGCGACAAGGTCAGTCCCATCCAGACACGGTATTAAGGGGTTTGGGCGTGGCTGTGGCTTAAATATCGTTCATCTGAACCAGTCTGCGCAGGCCAGATCAGCCGACACACGCTCAGTTCTGGTCGATGAGCGGAGACGCCTGGCGCTCCACCACCGCCTTGGCCTCGAGCATGGCGCGCTTGAAGCCCAGCGGGTCGGTGATGGTGTAGAGCCGGTTCACCCCCTGCTCGCTGGCCGTCAGGATCACGATGTCGCCAAAGCCCAGAATGCGCCCGATCAGGGACTGGTGGGTCTGAACGTCGTTGAGCTTTTCGAGCAGGGAATCGGACACCCGCTTGTTGAGCACGCCCTCCATCTGGATGACGCGGATCGAGGTCATGACGTTCTTTTCGTTCAGCCAGACCAGATGCTCCCAGAACCACATGAATCCCGGAATGAGGGCCGCGCCCGCCAGCCAGAGCCATATCTGGGAGTCCGGCGGCTCGTTCAGGAAGAACCACACGCTGGCTCCCGCGATCAGGAAGAACAGCACCATCCACCAGAAGGTCTTGACGAACCAGATGATCCAGTGCCGCCGCGTCAGGCGCAGGATCTGTTCGTCGGCGGTAAGCACCTTGCGAAGGTAGCCGCTGGGCCTGTAGCTGCCGTATCTGTCGCCGCCGTTCAAAGGCTCCCCTCCCCTGCTGGGTCCGCGCACAGGTGATCTGGCCGACCTTTCCGGTACGCCTCAGCGGTACCCATGCGCGCTCGCCACCGCACCCTAGTCGCAAATCCACCGGCATGGCTACGGCGTTCGCCTGTGGCGCGGCGACAGCGTTAACGTCCTGCGCCCATGACGGGTTGCGGCGTCGTGTCGCAAGCAAACGGCGAACAATGTTCGCGGAACGGCAAAGCTGAAACCTATTTCGGCCAAGATTTGCTGATCTAAAGACTGGGCTTGGCTCCTTGCGAGCCCCACAATTCGAAGAAACTCCTGCACAATGAGCGCACTGACTTCTCCTGCCGTGAACGGGCAGGGACACGAACACATGGACGAGACCGCGATGCTGGCCGCCGAGCTGCGCGGCCTGATCGACGACCTGAAATCGGCAGCAGCCGACGGGCGCTTTCTGGCCCGCAAACAGGCTGAACTGTTAACCGAGGCCGTCGATGAGTACTGCGGCCAATTCGAGCGCCGTGCCGAGAGCGTACTGGCGCGTCTTGAAGCCATCCAGTCCGAGTAAGCGTATGAACGAGTCCAGTCTCAAAGCCCCCTACACCGCTGTCGACAGCCCTCCTGCCCGGCTCAACCGCCGCCAGGAAGCCAAGCAGAAAACGCGCCTGCGTGTGCTCGAATCAGCCCGCAGCCTGTTCGCCCTGCACGGCTATGACAGCGCCACCATCCGCGACATCGCCTCGGGCGCGGGCATGTCAACGGGGGCTGTGTTCGCCAACTTTCAGGACAAGGCCGACCTGTTCGAAGCGGTGCTGACCGAAGACATGGAAGAAACGGCCAGCGCCATGCGCCGGGGCGCCGAACAGGCCCGCGGTGAGGGGCTGCGCGCCCAGATCATCGCCATGTTCCGCGAGGGCTATGCCCACGGCCTCGAGCGCCTGCCGCTGGTGCAGGCCACGGTGGCGCGCCTGTGGTTTCAGCCGGTCGATGCCGAGCTGCGCACCCGCCAGATCGTGCGCGAGGCCATGCAGGTGGTCTCCGAGACCCTGCGCGACGGTGTGCGACGCGGCGAGTTGACCGAAGGGGTCGACCTCAAGCTGCTGTGCGAGACGCTGTGGGATCTCTATCTCGTGAACTATCGCAAGGCGGCCTATGAGAGCTGGTCGCTGAGCCAGATCGTCACGCGGCTGGAGACCCAGGTCGACATGGTTCTGGCCCAAGGTCGGGCCTGACGCGACCGACTGCCCAATGATCCGGGCCTGAGATCCGGGCCTGAAGCGGCCGACTGCTGAACGAGGCGCGCCGCTAGCTGCGCCAGCGCAGGACCGTCGGCTCGACCGGATTGCTGAACGCCCGGCCTTCCTCGCGCGACCTGATCCATTCACGCTTGAGCTGCTGATACCATTTGGCCTGACGGTCCGCGTCGTCGATCCAGATCAGGCCGGGGCGATAGCGCAGGCCTTCGTTCTGCAGGTTCACCATGTCGCCGTCCTGCTTGAGGAAGGCGCGCGCGCCCATGCGCAGGAAGGGGCGCACCAGATTGAACACCGGGTGGTCGGACCAGAAGATCTGGGTGATGCGCGTGCGCGTCTCGTCCAGCGGCGTCAGGCAGGTGAGCGCCAGAACCTGGCGCTGGCCGACCACGATGTGCTCCCAGCGATAGCCCGGCAGGCGGAAGGTGATCTCGGTCTCGGGACGCCCGCCCAGCAGGGCATAGGCGCGGCTGTTGGATGAAGGCGCATGGCGCGCCATGGCAAAGCCCAGCTCGCGCGGCTCGAAGGCCTTCTGCTTGTCGTGCTGGCTGTGCTCGCTGCGCCACCACCACTGCCGGTGGACATAGGGGCCGTGGGCCGGGTCCATCAGGCCGACAACCGCGTGGTCGATGTGGGCCTCGAACACCATGCGCTCGACCAGCTTTGGCGCGCCGCCGACCACGCCGGGAAAGGCGGGCGGAGCGGTGTCGGGCTCATCTGTGGGCGCATCACCCATAAAAACGAACACCATCCCCTGGCTCTCGCGTACGCAATAGCGGCGCACACGGATACGCTCGACCTCCATGGCCTGATCGCTGACCAGCGAGGGGATGGCGGCACAGGCTCCGTCGGCGCGGAAGCGCCAGCCGTGATAGGGGCACTCGATGGTCTCGCCCTCGCCCTCGCGCCGCACCATGCGCCCGGCCGACAGGGGCGCGGCACGGTGGGGGCAGATGTCGCGCAGGGCATAGATCTGGCCGGACGGCATGCGCCCGATCAGCACCGGCTCGCCCAGCAGTTCGTGGCGCGCCATCTTGCCGGGCTTCACCTCACAGGACAGGGCGGCAAAATACCAGCAGTCGCGCAAGAGCCCCTGACCGAAGGCGGGGGCGCGGCTCTTGGGGGCAGCGGTGTCGGCAGGGCTCATCGCGCACTCGTCGAAGTCGGTTCCGGCATGAAGCTATGGCGCGCTCGGAGCATTTGCAAAAGCGCCCATCTGGCACAAAGCACTTTACGTCGCAAAGTGTATGGGCCATACCGGTATCAGTCCGGCTTGATCGTGTCCCTGCGCCATGATCAGTCTGACGACGAGACCCCTTCCGGCCCCGCGCGGGCCTGCACGAACAGGATCGCCCATGCCCATTCGCTTGCTTCTCGGTCCGCTTGCCCTCGCGCTGGTCCTTGCCACCTCGGCCTGCACCGGCCACGCCATCATGCCGTCCCAACCTGCATCCACCGCCAGCGCCTTCGTATCAGACCGGATCGGCGTGCTGGTCGAGGGCGAGGGCCCGGACGTGATCCTGATCCCCGGCCTCAGCTCCTCACCCGAGGTGTGGGAGGGCACGCTTGCCCACCTGCGCGGGCGCTATCGCGTGCACCGCATCCATGTGGGCGGCTTTGCCGGTCAGCCCGCAGGTGCCAACAGCCAAGGCCCCGTGGCCGCCCCTGTGGCCGAGGAGATCGCCCGCTATGTGCGCGAGAACGGCCTTGAGCGCCCGGCCCTGATCGGTCACTCCATGGGCGGCACCATCGCCATGATGGTGGCGGCGCGCCACCCCGATGCAACGGGCGGGATCATGGTGGTGGACATGATTCCCTTCGTGGGCGCGATGTTCGGCGCGCCGGGCGCCACGGTGGAGGACATCCGCCCGATTGCCGATCAAATCCGTGCCATGCAGGCCGGATCGCCACGCGCCCTGTGGGATGCCCAGGCCGAACAGACCATCAACGGCATGATCAACACCGAGGCCATGCGGCCCATGGCCCTGCGTCACAGCCGCGCCAGCGACCAGCAGGTCTCTGCCACCGCCTTCCATGAGCTGGCCACCACCGATCTGACGCGCGAGATCAGCGCCATCACCGTGCCGGTGAGCGTGCTCTATGTCACCTTCAACGATGCGCGCATGACCCCCGAGATGACCGACGCCATCTACAGGGCCAGCTATGCAAACCAGCCGAGTGCCCGACTGGTGCGCATCGAGGACTCGGCGCACTTCATCATGTTCGACCAGCCTGCGCGCTTCTACGCCGAAGTCGACAGCTTCCTTGCCGGGCTGGAGCGCTGAGCGGCGCGGCCTGCGCCATTGTTTCGGCGGAAACGTCCGGCAAGTCTGTCTCCTGGTGAATACCCCTGTCGGCTGCAAGCCGTTGGACGGTGTTAATCACTTGCGGCATAGGACGCTCTGACGGTCATTCGCTGCGATGGCGGCTCGCGCCTTGGGGTCGCATCGCCAGAGGGCTGACCCACAGGGCTGATTAAGTGGCCGGGACGTCTGGCGGGATGCGCGCGCATCCCTGATCTTGAGGGTGGCAATGGCAGGTCGCGCAGCGGGTTCAGGCAGCAGGGGCTCTCGCCCGCCCATGAACCGCTTCCTTTACTGGTCCGCCGTTGCGGGCGTATGGGGCCTTATCTTCCTGGTGGTGTTCCTGGCCGTGTTCGCGCGCGGCCTGCCCAGCACCGCCTCGCTCTATGACGTGGAGCGGCAGGCCTCGATCACCTATCTGGACCGTAACGGCGCGCTGATCGCCATGCGCGGCAGCCAGCAGGCCCCGCCCGTCGATGTCGATTCCCTGCCCGACTATGTGCCCGCCGCCTTCATCGCGGTGGAGGACCGGCGCTTTTATCATCACCCCGGCTTCGACCCCATCGGCATGGTGCGGGCCATGCTGGCCAACATGCGCGCCGGGCGCGTGGTGCAGGGCGGCTCGACCATCACCCAGCAGCTCGCCAAGAACCTGTTCCTGACGCCCGACCAGAACATGAGACGCAAGGTGCAGGAGCTGATCCTGGCCGTCTGGCTGGAGATGCGCTTTTCCAAGGACGAGATTCTCGGGCTGTATCTCAACCGCGTCTATTTCGGGGCCGGGGCCTATGGCATCGAGGCCGCGTCCCAGCGCTATTTCGACAAGTCAGCCTCCGAGCTGAGCGTGGGCGAGGCGGCCATGCTGGCGGGCCTGCTGAAGGCGCCCTCGCGCTACAGCCCCCTGTCCGAGACCGAGCGCGCCGCCGGGCGCGCCACGGTGGTGCTGAACGAAATGGAGCAGGCCCGGGTCATCACGCCCGAGCAGCGCGAGGCCGCGGTTCTGGAACCGGTGCGGGTGTCGCGCACCCTCGCCTCCCAGCACGCCCAGTATTTCGTCGACTGGCTGGACCGCGAGATCCGCACCCTGGTGGGCTCGGAGCCGGGCGAGGACCTGATCGTCGAGACCACGCTGGACCTGACCATCCAGACCGCCGCCGAGCGCGCGGTGCGCCAGATCATCGAGAGAGACCGGGGCCGGGGCGTGGAGCAGGCCGCTCTGGTGGCTCTGGACGGCGAGGGCCGCGTGCGCGCCCTGATCGGCGGGGCCTCCTATGCCGACAGCCAGTTCAACCGCGCCGTCGATGCGCGCCGTCAGGCCGGATCGGCCTTCAAGCCCTTCGTCTATCTGGCCGCCCTGGAGGCAGGCTATACGCCCGACACGCCCGTGGTGGACCAGCCGATCCGCATCGGCAACTGGTCGCCGTCGAACTACACCAACACCTTCATCGGCCAGACGACGCTGTCCAATGCGCTGGCCCAGTCGGTGAACACCATCGCCGCAGGGCTCGCCGACGAGATCGGGCGCGATCATGTGGCACGCGCCGCGCGGCGCCTTGGCGTTACCTCGCGCATCGGGCTGGAGCCGGCCATGGCGCTGGGTGCCGTCGAGATCAGCCCGCTTGAGATGGCCGGAGCCTATGCCGCCTTCGCCAATGGCGGCCGCCGCGTCGAGCCCCACGCCATCACGCGCATCCGCACTGTCGATGGCCGCATCGTCTATCAGCGCGCCCAGGCCGACAGCCGCGCCAATCAGGCCATCCAGAACCCGGCGCTCTACTACCTCAACCAGATGATGCGCGGGGTGATCACCTCGGGCACGGCGCGCTCGGTCGCCATCGCGGGCCGCGATCTGGCAGGCAAGACGGGCACCACCAGCGATTACCGCGACGCCTGGTTCGTGGGCTATACCGGCGGCTTCGCCGTGGCGGTATGGGTGGGCAAGGACGACAACTCGCCCATGCGCGGGGTGACCGGCGGTCAGGCCCCGGCCGCGATCTGGCGCGCCTTCATGCAGGCCGCCCTGCCGCGCCTGAACGTCCAGTCCATCCCCAACGGCCCGCCCCTGCCCGAAGGCTGGGTGCCGCCCGATCCCATCGGCGATGTCATGTCGGGCGCTGGCGAGTTCTATGACGATGCTGTGATCGGCCCGGAAATCCCCGCGCCATCGCAGCCCGCGCCCCAGCCGATGCCCCAGCCGACGCCCGGTCGTCAGCCCGATGTGATCGAGCCCCAGCCTGCCCAGAGGCCCGAACCGGAACCGGCAGAGCCGCCGCGCGCCAACCCGCTGTTCTTCTGATCAGCTTTCCCGCGCGGTCACGTCTGCGAGCGACCGACAGCGTGAAGGCGCGCACCCTCGCGCCGCAGCCAGGCCCGCGCCTCCTCCCATGGGCCGTAGAGGCGCTCGACCTCGGCCCAGAACGGCGGCTGGTGATGGGGGTGGACGAGGTGCGCCACCTCGTGGGCGGCCACATAGTCAAGCACCTCGGGCGGGGCCATGATCAGGCGCCACGAATAGCGGATGGACGCGCGCTGCGGCGAGCATGAGCCCCAGCGCCCGCCCGCATCGCCCAGCGAGACTTTCGGCACCGGCTGGCCAAGACGTGCGGCATGGCGGGCCGTGCAGTCGCCGAGCCGCACCCGCGCTTTTGTTCTGAGAAAGGCCTCGATCCGGCGCGAGAAAGCCTCGCCCTCGCCGCCCGCAACGATCACGTCCGGTCCCGCAAGCCGCGCGGCCCGGCGTCCCGGCTCGCTCGTCAGGGTGACGGGGCGCCCCTCGAAGGGAATGACCGCGCCGGGCGCAAAGGCGATGGATGCGGCCTGCGCCTCGCCCAGATGTCTGCCGATCCATGCCGAGCGGCTGCGTGCAAAGGCCAGAGCCGCGCCAAGGTGCCGGGTATGGGGCGCGACCACAACCGCCTCGCGCCGACCCGCATCGATACGCACGCCATAGCGGCGCGCTCGCGGATTGACGCTCAGGCGATAGGCGATGCCCTCAAGCTCAAGCCGCTGCCCGTGGCGAAGGTCTTTCAGCATCGGTGCCGCTCTCGCCCGCCCCGTGGGCGCGGTTCATGAAATCGCGGGCCAGCGGATAGATTTCCTCCCGGAAGCGCCGCCCGTTGAAGACCCCGTAGTGCCCCACTTCCGCCTGGACGTGAAGCACGCGCATGGCCTCGGGGATGTTCGGGCACAGCCCGTGGGCGGCCTGGGTCTGGCCCACGCCCGAGATGTCGTCGTTCTCGCCCTCGACCGTCATCAGGGCGATGTCGGTGATGGCGGACAGGTCCACGCGCCGCCCGCGGTGCCACAGCTCGCCTTTGGCCAGCAGGTGCTTCTGGAACACGATGTCCACGGTCTGAAGATAGAACTCTTCGGTCAGGTCCAGCACCGAGAGATACTCGTCGTAAAAGGCCTCGTGACGCGCCGCGCTGTCGCCGTCGCCCGCCACCAGATCGTTGAAATAGGCCCAGTGCGCCTCGCGGTGGCGCGCCTCGTTCATGGACATGAAGCTGTAGAGCTGCACGAAGCCCGGATAGACGCGCCGCCCCACCCCGGCATAGGGCAGGGGGACGGTGTAGATCATGTTCGAGCGGAACCAGGCAAAGGGCTTCTGCTCGGCCAGCTCGTTGGTCAGCGTCGGCGACAGGCGCGCATCGATGGGCGAGCCCATGTAGGTCATGGACAGGGGCCGCTGCGGATGAGCGTCCTCGGCCATCAGGGCACAGGCTGCCAGAACGGGCGGTCCGGGCTGGCACACGGCGACCACGTGGGCGCGCTCGCCCAGGGCCTCGAGCATGGTGCGCACATGGTCGATATAGTCGTGAAAGCCGAAGCGCCCCTCCATCAGGGGCACGTTGCGCGCATTGACCCAGTCGGTGATGTAGACGTCAAAGTCCTGAAGCCACGCCTCGACCGTGCCGCGCAGCAAGGTGGCATAGTGCCCCGACAAAGGTGCCACGATCAGCACCTTGGGCGCATCCGCCGGGCGTCCGGCCTTTTTCAGCGCCGAGCCGTCCCGCCGAAAGCGGATCAGGTTGCACCAGGGCGACGACCACACGGTCTCGATACTGACGGGCACGTCGACACCGCTGATCTCGACCTGATCGAGACCCCACTCGGGCTTGCCATAGCGGCGCGTGACGCTTTCGAACACGTCGGACATGGCCACGATGTTGCGGGCCAGGGCCGTGTCGCTCCACGGATTCGCGGGCGATGACCACAGGGTTTTCAGCGAAAGCGCGCCGAAGCGCAGAGGCGTCGCGGCGTGATAGGCCGCTTCGTGAAGTGTGTAGAGCATGAACGCTTATGCATCCCCTTGAGGCGCGGCGCTTCTGACATGGCGCGTTCGGTGCGCGAAAGCTTGCCTGATGATGAGGAGGCTCGGCCCCTCACGCAAGAGCCTAGACTGAACCGCGTTCAGATATAATGAACTCAGCGTGATGCGGTTTCATGGCTGGCCATGGCGCGGCGGATCACGCCGGCCGCATCGCGCGGCGACAGGCCATGAGCCAGGGCGCTCTGGAAGCGGCCCTCGGGGTTCATCAGATAGACCGTCAGGGTGTGGTTCATCGTGTAGCCGCCGGGCGTCTCGGCGCGGCTGTAGACGGCGCGATAGGCCTGCGCCGCCGCCGCGATCTGCTCGTCCGAACCCGTCAGGCCGATCACATTGGGCGGAAAATCGGGGCTGGACAGATAGTCGGCCAGCGCCTGGGGCGTATCGCGCGCAGGATCGACGGTGATGAACAGGATCTGGATGTCGTCACCCGCCGCTCCCAGCTCGCGCCGCGTGGCATCGAGAAGCTGCAAGGTGCCGGGGCAGAAATCCGGGCAGTAGGTGAAGCCGAAGAACACCAGCGTCCAGCGACCCTCGAGAATGGACTGGTCCACGGCTGCGCCTGTCTGATCGATCAGGCTGAAAGGCCCTCCGATGGCCGCCTCGCCCGTGGAGGCGATCACGTCGCCGCTGCCGACCCGCTCGCGTCCGCCCATCGCGATCAGCGCCGTGACCAGCAGGGCAAGGGCGATACCTACGCAGGCGGCGGCAAAGATGACTGTGTTGCGGCTGGGCACCCGGGCGTCTCCTTCAGAGCGCGGCAATCAAGGCTCTTTCATCCGCGCGGAGGCTCTATAACCTGCCCGCCAGCCATGACCCAAGCGCACCATTCGTCACAGCCGCCTGCGGGCGACGCGCCTAAGAACGCCGGAGAGGGCGCCAGCCTGTTCCAGGCCGTGCTGCGCCCCAGCCTCGCGCCGTGGGACGACACATCGGCGCGTGCGCGCGGCGTGCCGCTCGACACCCTGATCCTGCTGCGCTGGCTGGCGGTGGCGGGCCAGAGCATCGCGGTGCTCTTGTGCGCCTTCGTGCTGCGCCTCGACATCGCCCTGGTGCCCTGTCTGGTGGCCATCATGGCCAGCGCTGCGCTCAACCTGTTTGCCCAGGCGCGCCTGAAGCGGCCGCACGCGCGCGCGTCCGAGCGCAGCACCGCCCTTCAGATCGGCTTCGACATCACCCAGCTTGGCGTGCTGCTGGGCCTGACCGGCGGGCTCGACAATCCCTTTGCCCTGCTGCTCATCGCGCCGGTGACGGTGGCGGCGGCCACACTGTCGGGGCGCAGTGCCTTCCTGCTGGGGGCGCTGGCCCTGCTGATCGGGCTGCTTCTGTTCTTCTTTTCCCTGCCGCTGCCGTGGGCGGCGGGGGTGCGCATCGAGATGCCCCCGCTCTATCGCTTCGGGATGCTGAGCGCGCTGTCAGTGGGCGTGATCTTTACCGGCGGCTATGCGTGGCGCGTGGCACTGGAGGCCGAGCGCACCGAGCGCGCCCTGGCCGCCATGCGCGCGGTGCTGGCACGCGAGCAGAAGCTGACGGCGCTGGGCGGGCTGGCGGCCTCGGCGGCGCACGAGCTGGGCACGCCGCTGGCCACCATGCAGGTGGTGGCGCGCGAGATGCTGAGAGAAGCGCGGCGCAACCCGCACGATTCCAGCGTGGCCGAGGACGCCGCCCTGCTGCTGCAACAGGCCGAGCGGTGCCGGGACATCCTGCGACGCCTCTCCAGCCGCCCCGAGGACGGCGACATGGTGCACGGGCGCATGAGCCTGGAGCAGATCCTGGAGGAGGTCACCCAGAGCCATCGCGGCCTCGATGTGGAGATCGTGACCCGCATCGAGGGCGAGGGCGAGGCCCCCGTGCTGATGCGCCAGCCCGAGATCATTCACAGCCTGTCCGCCCTGCTTGAGAACGCGGTCGGCTTTGCCAGGGAGCGGGTCGAGCTGATCGCGCGCTTCGACGAGCAGAGCCTGCGCCTCGATGTCCTCGACGACGGACCGGGCTTTGCGGTCGACATCCTGCCCCGGCTGGGCGAGCCCTATGTCTCGTCGCGGGCCAGAGGCGAGACGGGCTATGAGGGCATGGGGCTGGGCCTTTTCATCGCGCGAACCCTGCTGGAGCGCACGGGCGCGCGGCTGGACTTCCGCAATCGCGCGCGCGGCGGACTGGGCGACGGCGGCGGGGCCGAGGTTCGCGTCAGGTGGCGGCGCAGCGACATCGAGGCGCGCGAGGCGGACGTAGCTGACGACACCTTGCCGGGCTGAAACGCCCGCGAACCTGTCACCGCCCGCTTTAGCGTATATATATAACCCTCGAGACATCCCTGCCGCGAGCCTGCCCGAGAGCCCGAGATGCCCGATATCGAAGACCGTATCGCCGCCCTGCAAGACAAGAGCCTGCTGCTGCTCGACGACGATCAGGCCCTGCGCAACCGGCTGGGCCGGGCGCTGGAGTCGCGCGGCTTCGAGGTGCGCAGCGCCGCTTCGGTCGCCGAGGCCCTCAGCGCCCTGTCCAGCCAGCCTCCCGCCTTTGCGGTGCTCGACATGCGCCTCGAGGACGGCAACGGGCTGAAGGTGGTGGAGGCACTGCGCGCGCGCAGGCCCGAAGCGCGCACCATCATGCTGACCGGCTATGGGGCCATCGCCACCGCCGTGGCTGCCGTGAAGGCCGGAGCGGTCGATTACCTCTCCAAGCCCGCCGATGCCGACGACGTGGTCAAGGCGCTGCTGAGCGAGCCCGGCGACAGCCCCGAGCCGCCGGAAAATCCCATGTCGGCCGACCGTGTGCGCTGGGAGCACATCCAGCGGGTGTTCGAGCTGTGCAATCACAATGTCTCGGAGACCGCACGTCGCCTCGGCATGCACCGGCGCACCTTGCAGCGCATCCTGGCCAAGCGCGCGCCGCGATAGGCCTGCGGGCTATATCACCGGTCCCTCGCCGGGGGCGGGCTCTTCCAGCCCGCGGCTGCGCCAGTGCAGGCGCGCCGCCGCCAGCCGCCCGAAGCCGATGGTCAGCGCCTTGCGCCGCGCCGGGGCGAGCCTGTCACCGCCGAGTTCACGCAGAACCGCCCCGCCGAACTGGTCGGCCACGATCAGGCCGACATCGGGCGGCAATGCATCTTGGGGAAAGTCCACCGGCACGGCAAAGCCGAACATGTCGCACCAGGGACGATAGTCCTGCCACTTGGCATCAGAGCGATAGTCCTCGATGGACGACTTGACCTCGCAGATCACGAACCGCCCTGCCGCATCGAGCCCCATCAGGTCCGCGCGCCGCCCGCTGGGCAAGGCCACCTCGTGCAGCACCGAAAAGCCCAGATCACGCATCAGGCGCGCCGCACCGAGGCTGACGGCGCGCGTCAGCTCGGGGCGGGACGGGACAGGGGCCGCACCGGTCAGGGCGGTGAGCGTCAGATCGGTCTCGTCCAAGCGCGCCCTGCCTAGCCTCCGGTCACGACGGCGTTGGAGGTGTTGTAGCCGAGCGCCTGTACACGCGCGAGCATGGCCTGGCGCTGGCTGGCGCTGGGGCTGGCGTTGCGCGACCACAGCCAGAAATAATTACCGCCCGGCGTGGCCATGATCGCCCAGCTGTAGTCGCCGGCACGGTCCAGCACCCAGTATTCCTGGCTGCCCGCCACGGCGCGGATGCCGCGCGCGGTCATGCGCATCTTGGCATTGGTATTGCGGTCGGTGATGGTGGCGGTGGCCTGAACGCGGTCCGAGTTGCCGTTGGCGCGGGTGCAGGTGTTGGTCACGTCAAAGCCGCTGCTGGTGCGAGTGAAGTCGATGGCCAGGCGCTGGCAGGTCGGTTGCAAGCGGTTGGGCGTGCGCGCGATCTCGTACCAGCGGCCCGCGAAGCGCTCGGGATCGATGGGCTGGCGCGGCTGGGGCGCAGAGGCGTGGGCGAGCGTCGCCACGCTCATGGCGGCGATGGCACCGGCGATCAGCTTGCGGCGATGAGTGAGAGACATGGACATGATCCTATCGCTTTGACGCGCCGGATGCGATGGGCGTCCGGCACAGTGAAAAGGGCGGCGCGTCCTGACCCCCACCTGAACAGCGCGCCGGGAGGAAGGTTCCGCCTAGGCTTGCAGCTACGAGAACTCGCCATAGTGGACGCATGTCTTACGCCCCGAATGCGTCAGCGGTGCGCACGCCACGCCTCGCGGCTCTGGCCCCAGATGTTTACGGGCACATGGGCAAAGGGCGGGGGCATCCGGCCGGGGCCCTCAAGGCGCGAGCCGAGCCGCTCGGCCACCTTTTCGGATGGGCGGTTGTCCGGGTCGATGCAGTGGATCACCGCGTCCCAGCCCAGCACGTCGAAAGCGTAGTCCATGGCCGCGCGCGCGCCCTCGATCGCATAGCCCCTGCCCCAGGCATCGGGATGCAGGCCCCAGCCGATCTCGCAGCCCGGCCAGCCATGCGGCTGCCACGGCCCCAGCCGCCCCACCCACTGCCCGCTCGCCTTCTCGATCACCGAGAACATGGCCACCCCCGTCAGGGACCAGGCCCCGGCCATGCCCATCAGGCCGCGCCAGACTTCCGGCGGGCTCTGCACCCCGCCGACGAAGCGCGCCGCCGTCTCGTCGGCCATCATCTCGCACCAGCGCGGGAAGTCATCGAGGCTCGTGGGCCTGAGAACCAGCCGCTCGGTCTCGAGGATCGGTCCGTTCACAGCAGATACTCCCTCAGTAGCGTGTAGTGGCTGCCCGCGTGGGTGAGCTCGCTGGAGTAGAGGCCGAAGCGATCCACACGAAAACTGGGCGAATGCAGGCGGTTGTGGCCGGTGATCCAGGCGGCGAGGCGATCGTCGGGCGTGCCTTTCAGATAGGCCAGGGTGACATGGGGCACATAGCGCCGCGCCTCCATCCGCAGTCCTGCGCGCTGGCCTGCGGCCCTGGCACGCGATGCGAGAAGCACGAGAGGCTCGCTCGCCTCCAGCCCCGCCCAGACGGCCCGTGCCGACGACGACCGGGACTGGCCGCTGCCATCGTCGAAGGCACCCACTCCTGCCAGCTCCAGCGAAAAAGGGCTCTGATGGATGCGCGACAGCTCGGCGGCCAGATCCTCGGCGCGGTGCCGGTCCATCTCGCCATAGAAGGCCAGGGTGATGTGCAGGGCCTCCTCGGGCCGCCAGCGTGCGCCCACAAGGCCCGTCTGATGGCGCTTCAAACCCTCGCTGATGTCGGGGGGCAGGGCGAGGGCGGCGAACAGTCTGAGCATGGCGCACCATGAAAACAGCGAAGCGCCCCGCGCAACCCAAATCCCTTCCCGCCCATGACCATGGCACCGATTTAACGGACCGCAGTGTCCGGTTTTCCTTGCCTTGGCGCAGGGCGGACCCGATATTCAAGGCGAAGCGGACCATGCGTCCGCCCCATAATGCTTCAGGAGCCTCTACGCATCATGAGCGACTTCAACAACGGCTATTCCCGCCCGGTCGAGGCGAGCGCCGACACCTCCGTGGATGCGGGCCTGCGCGCCTTCATGCTGGGCGTCTACAACAAGCTGGCGCTGGGCCTGCTGCTGGCCGCCGCCCTCGCCTGGACCACGGGCAATGTGCCCGAGGTGAGCAGCCTGCTGTTCACGCGCACGGCCGAGGGCATTCTCACCTACACGACGCTGGGCATGATCGTGGCCTTCTCGCCGCTGGTGATGATCTTCGGCTCGATGTTCTTCATGCGCAACGCAGGGCCGGGCGCGGCGAACATCCTCTACTGGCTGGTGGTCATGACCATCGGTGCGGGCCTTGGCGTCATCTTCCTGATCTATACGGGCGCCTCGATCGTCTCGACCTTCCTGATCACGGCGGCGGCCTTTGGCGCGCTCAGCCTGTGGGGCTACACCACCAAGCGCAACATGACCGGCTGGGGCAGCTTCCTGATCATGGGCGTGATCGGCCTGCTGATCGCCATGGTGGTCAACATGTTCCTGCAAAGCCCGATGATGTATTTCGTCATCAATGCGGTGGGCGTGCTGCTTTTCTCTGGCCTGATCGCCTATGACACCCAGCGCCTGAAGCTGACCTACTACACCCTGGGCGGCAATCAGGCGGCCATGTCCTCGGCCACCAGCTGGGGCGCGCTGGCGCTGTTCATCAACTTCGTGAACCTTTTCCAGTTCCTGCTGTCGTTCCTCGGCAGCCGCGAATAGGTCTGCTCCCGTTCCGGCGAGCGATGACGGCCCCGTGCAGCGATGTGCGGGGCCGTTCTGCTGTCCGCTGCGCCCTGATCAGGGCACAAGCCTGAAGCGGCGGGTGTCGAACACCTTCAGCACCTGGGCCAGCTCGTGTCCGCGTTTCAGCACCACCCCGCCCTCGCCGCGCACCAGCCATGCGCCCTGGCGAGCGCTGAGACGGGGATGTTTCTCTATGCAGAAGGCCGGGGCGTCGCCCGTGCGGCGCATCACGGCAAAGACGGCGTGGTCAGCATCGCTGGCGATGGCATAGTCGCGCCACTCGCCCTGGGCGACCATGCGGCCATAGACGCCCAGAATCGCCGACAGCTCTGCGCGCGCGAAGAACACCGGCGCCCCACGCCGCGATACGGGAAGGGCGAGGATGTCGCTGCTCATGGCGCCCCGACATCAGGGTCGGGCGGGCGGGCAGGCCATGGCGGAGGATCGAAGCGAGCCTTCATCACCGGCTATGATGCGCAAAGAATCGCGCTGCGCACAACCGCGGCGCAAGGCCCGGCACAGCCTGTCGAAGCTGTTGCGCGCGAGTCACGAAATGGCCCCAAAGCCGCCCATCGCCCGCCCGCATCGCCCCTGATACCTGTGAGCGTCGGCTCTGTCGGTGATGCGGGTGGCCCCGGATCCTGAACAGCCCCCCCAGCCCCCCTGGGTCGCTTGCGATCCCGCCGGGCCGACATGACAACAGAAGCGCCCGTGCGACCACTCCCCCTCCCCCCTCCGGTCGTGCGGGCGTTTTTGCGTCCGGGCACAGGAATCCGGGCGGAGCGCGTCAGGGCAGTCGCCGGGATCAAGTCAGCCGCCGGTCGGGACGCGCGCAGAGCGGGGCGTCAGCCCAGATATCAGAGCGGCCAGATCTCAGAGCGGAAGCCGGATCGTCTCGCGCTGGCCTGCGCGCACCACGGTCAGCTCGCGCCCGGTGCCGCCCTGGCGCAGCAGGCGGGCCAGGGCGGCGGCATCCGCCACATCGTTGCGCCCGCTGCGCACGATGATGTCGCCCGCCACAAGACCGGCCTGGGCCGCATCCGAACCGCCCGCGACCGCCCCCACCAGAACCCCGGCGACGCCCGAGCTGGCGCGCTCTTCGCGGGTCTGGTCGCGCAGGCTGGCACCATAGGCCTGCAAGCGCCCCGCCCCAGCACTGATGTCCACATCCGTCGGCAGCTCGACGCTGACGGTGGTGGTGTATTCGCGCTCGCCGCGCAGATAGGTCAGGGGGAAGGTGGTGCCCGGATCGGCGATCCCGACGCTGGAGACCACCACGCCTGCGGCATTCACATTGCGCTCGCCAAAGCGGACGATGACGTCCGAGCGGCGCAGGCCCGCCCGGTCGGCCGGAGAGCCCGGCATGACGTCCTCGACTACCGCCCCGCGGCTGATGCCAAGGCCGAGGTCGCCTGCGCGCGAGGGCGAGAGCGAGGACACCACCGCGCCGGTCGTGCCCCGGATCACCTCGCCGTTGGAAAGCAGCTGATCGACCACGAAGCGCATGATCCGGGTCGGCACGGCAAAGGCCACGCCATCGTTGCCCCCGCCCGGAGAGCCCGACAGGATGGCGGTGTTGATGCCGATCAGGCGGCCGCGGCTGTCCAGCAGGGGACCGCCCGAGTTACCCGAGTTCACGGCCGCGTCGGTCTGGATGTAGTCCTGCACCCCGTCGCCGACGCCCGAGCGCCCCAGCCCCGAGATCACGCCCATGGTGAGCGTCTGGTCCAGCCCCAGCGGATAGCCCACGGCAAAGGCCAGATCGCCGGTGCGCAAGGTGTCGGAGTTGACGGTCTCGACCGCCATCAGGCCGCGCGCACTGATCTGGAGCAGGGCCACGTCCGTGGCCGCATCCGCGCCGATCAGGGTGGCATCGAAGCTGCGCCCGTCGGTCAGCTCGACGCGATAGACGCTGCCGGTGTCCACCACGTGCTGGTTGGTGACGATCAGGCCGCGCGCCGCATCGATGATGACACCCGAGCCGCCGCTGATCTCGCGCGGGCGGCTGGTTTCGGACGAGGGCCCTCGCGAGCCGCCGAGCGTCGTAATGCGCACCACCGCCGGCAGGGCGGCCTCCAGAGGCCCGGCAAAGGAATAGACGCCGCGGCTCTCATCGAAGGGGGCGGGAATGCTCATGCCCGCAGGCTGGGCCAGGACTGGCGACGCCAGCAGCAGCGCCGCCACGGACAGGGCACCGAGCGGCCCCGCGCCCATGGTCAGCGCAAACCTCGATGCTTTGCGATAGCGGCTCATGACAGTCTCCCCCGACGAGACAGGCCTCGCGCCTGTCACAGCTTCACCGTGGCGCATGGCGTGGATTTGTCCAGCCCCCCGATCGGGGGATAGAGATTTTCAGCGCCTAGAAAGCGGCCTCGCCCGTGATCGCACGGCCCAGGATCAGGGCATGGACATCGTGCGCGCCTTCATAGGTGTTGACCGTCTCAAGGTTCATGGCGTGGCGCATGACGTGCATCTCGCCGGTGATGCCTGCCCCGCCATGCATGTCGCGCGCCTCGCGGGCGATGGCCAGGGCCTTGCCGCAGTTGTTGCGCTTCATCATCGAGATGGCCTCGGGCACCCAGGCCCCGCGATCGAGCAGGCGGCCCAGCGCCAGCGCGCCTTCCAGGCCGAGGAAGATTTCGGTCTGCATGTCGGCCAGCTTCTTCTGCACCAGCTGGCGCGCCGACAGGGGACGGCCGAACAGGATGCGCTCGCCCACATAGTCGCGCGTGGCGTGGAAACAGAATTCGGCCGCGCCCATGGCGCCCCAGGCGATGCCGTAGCGGGCCTTGTTCAGGCACGAGAACGGGCCGCGCAGGCCCTTCACGCCCGGCAGCAGATTGGCCTCTGGCACGAACACGTCGTTCAGGCCGATGTCGCCGGTGATGGAGGCGCGCAGGCTGAGCTTGTCGCCGATCTTGCCGGTGGTGAAGCCCTCGAAGTCGCGCTCGACAATGAAGCCGCGAATGGCCGATTCGCCCGAGGGCTCGACCAGCCTTGCCCACACGATGGCCAGGTCGGCGATGGGGCTGTTGGTGATCCAGTACTTGCCGCCATTGAGGCGATAGCCCCCATCCACCCTGTCGGCGCGGGTCTTCATCGAGGCGGGATCAGAACCGCCGTCGGCCTCGGTCAGACCAAAACAGCCCACCAGCTCGCCCGCCGCCATCTTGGGCAGGAACTTCATCTTCTGCTCGTCCGAGCCGAAGGCGTAGATAGGATACATGGCCAGGGACGACTGCACGCTCATGGCCGAGCGGTAGCCGGAGTCCACCGCCTCGATCTCGCGGGCCAGCAGGCCATAGGCGACGTGGCTGGCCTCGGCCCCGCCGTAGCGCTCGGGCAGCATGGCACCCAGAAAGCCCATCTCGCCCATCTCGCTCATGATGGCCCGGTCAAAGCTCTCCTCGGCGAACGCCCTGACCACGCGCGGCAGCAGTGCCCCGCGCGCATAGTCGTGCCCCGCATCGCGGATCATGCGCTCGTCACTGGTCAGACGGTGATCGAGATCGAGCGGATCGTCCCAGCGGAAGGTCTGTTGATCGGTGGGAGCAGGCATGGTCGTGGCGGGCCTCGCGGCTGTGGGGTCGGATGTGGCACAGGCTCTAGGCCAAAACGCGCGATGACGGTAGGGTGTGCGACATGGTGCTGCGACGACTGTTTCTCGATCATCCGCGCGAGGTGGGCGAAAGCTACGGCCTGCACGCCAGGCACGCTGGTGCCTATGGGTTCCGGCTGATCGGTGCCGGGCTGGCGGCGCTGGTCCATGCCCTCATCCCCGGCCTGCACAAGCACACGGCCTCGCGGGCCATATGCCAGATGGCGCGCGAGCTGGACGGTCGCGCCACAAGCGCGCGCGAGAGCCGCATGCGCGATGCGGGCGCCTACGATCCCGGCCTGTGAGCATCGCCGTGATGGCTTCTCGTGCCTGAACTTCCCGAGGTCGAAACGGTCCGCAGAGGCCTTGAGCCCGTTCTGGCAGGCGTGCGGCTTGAAGCGGTCGTGCAGCATCGCCCTGACCTGCGCCTTGCCTTTCCCGAAGCATTCGCGCGGCGGCTGGAGGGTGCCGAGGTGCTGGCCCTGCAAAGACGGGCCAAATATCTGCTGATGCCGCTGTCGACCGGCGAGACCTGGGTGACACATCTGGGCATGACGGGCCGCTTCGTGCTTGCGGGCGAGGTGATGGGCCGGCACGTCACCCAGGTGGGCGCGGAGCGCCACCGCCATCTGAGCCTCAGGGCAGGGGCCACCGAGGTCGCTTACGTCGATCCACGCCGCTTCGGCTTCATGGGGCTGATCTCCAGCGAGGCCATCGAGACGCACCCATGGTTCAGCGGTCTTGGGCCGGAGCCGCTCGGCAACGGCTTTTCGGCGGATTATCTTCAGCGCGCGCTGCATGGACGGCGCCAGCCCGTCAAGCTCGCCCTGCTGGACCAGCGCATCGTGGCGGGTCTGGGCAACATCTATGTCTGCGAGGCCCTGCACCGCAGCCGCATCTCGCCACTGCGGGCCAGCGGTGCGCTGTCCGATGGCGAGGCCGCCACTGTGGTCGCCCATGTGCGCGACGTGCTCGACGAGGCGATCCGGGCGGGCGGCTCCACCTTGCGCGACTTTGCCAATGCCGAGGGCGGCCAGGGCTATTTCCAGCACGACTTCGCCGCCTATGGCCGCGAGGGCGAGCCCTGCCGCAGCAGTGGGTGCAGCGGCACCATCGCGCGCATGGTGCAGGGCGGGCGCTCGACCTTCTTCTGCCCCGACTGTCAGAGAGCCTGAACGGCGCTCAGTGCCGCGCCACCGCCTCGGGCAGGTTGCGATCCAGCTCCTTCAGCCATGTGCTCGCGCGGATGTCCGAAGGCGCGCGCCAGTCGCCGCGCGGCGAGAGCGAGCCGCCGCTGATCACCTTGGGGCCATTGGGCAGGGCCGAGCGCTTGAACTGGGCCGTGGCAAAGAAGCGGTGCAGGAAGCGCGTCAGCCAGTGGCGGATGGTGGCCAGGTCGTAGGCGGTGCGCCGCGCAGGCGGGATTGCCGATGGCCACAGCCCCGCGTCCGCATCGCGCCACGCCTGCCAGGCCAGAAACGCGACCTTGGACGGCGCAAGGCCGTAGCGGCTGATGTGAAACAGGAAGAAGTCGTTGAGCGCATAGGGGCCGATGGCACTTTCCGTGGACTGAATGGCACCGTCCGCACCCGCAGGCACCAGCTCGGGCGAAATCTCCGTGTCCAGAATGGCGTGCAGGATCGGGACCGCCTCGCTGCCTGCCAGTTCGCGCGCCGCGACCCAGCGGATCAGGTGCTGGATCAGCGTCTTGGCCACGCCGACATTGACGTTGTAGTGGCTCATGTGGTCGCCCACGCCATAGGTCGCCCAGCCCAGCGCCAGCTCGGACAGGTCGCCCGTGCCCACCACCAGTCCCTGATGATGATTGGCCAGCCGGAACAGGTAGTCGGTGCGCAGGCCCGCCTGCACGTTCTCGAAGGTGATGTCGTGGAGCGCCTCGCCTTTGGCATAAGGGTGGTCGATGTCGTCCAGAATCTGCGTGGCGGCGGGGCGGATGTCGATCTCGCCTGCCGTGACGCCCAGCGCGTTCATCAGGGCCAGGGCATTAGCGCGGGTTGCCTCCGAGGTGGCGAAGCCCGGCAGGGTGAAGGCGCGGATGTCGGAGCGCGGGCGGCCCATGGCATCGAAGGCCCGGCAGGCGACCAGCAGGGCATGGGTCGAATCGAGCCCGCCGGAGACTCCGATCACCACGCTGCGCGATCCGGTGGCCTCCAGCCTTCGTCTCAGGCCCTGAACCTGGATGCTGAAGGCCTCGAAGCAGTCGCGATCCAGTCTCGCCTCATCGTCCGGCACGAAGGGGAAGCGGTCGGGCACGCGCGCAAGGCTGGTGACGGGTCTGGGCTCGGGGGCGTCGAACACCACCACCGCATGGCCCTCGCCCAGCTCGGCGCGCGCGCAGTCATGGAAGGTGCCGTTGCGAAGCCGCTCCAGCCCCAGCCTGTCCACGTCCACGTCGGCCACGGTGAGGGCGGGCTGATCGCTGAAGCGCGCGCCGCACGCGATCTCGTGTCCCAGTTCGTGAATGAGCGACTGCCCGTCCCAGGCCAGGTCCGTGGTGCTCTCGCCGTGGCCTGCCGCACTGAACACATAGGCCGACAGCGTGCGTGCCGACTGGCTGGCACACAGCATGGCGCGCTCGTCCGCCTTGCCGATCAGCACATTGGAAGCCGACAGATTGCAGAGGATGCGTGCGCCCGCCAGCGCCAGCCGCGTCGAGGGCGGCACGGGTGCCCAGAAGTCCTCGCAGATCTCGACGCCGAAGGTGAACCCGGGCCGGTTTGCCGCCTCGAACACCAGAGCTGTGCCAAAGGCGACCTCATCGCCGCCCAGCACGATCACGCCCTCGCCCGCCGCCGCATCCGAACCGGCACCCGAGACGAACCAGCGCTTCTCATAATACTCTCGATAGTTCGGCAGATAGGTCTTGGGCACCACGCCCAGCACCGCTCCGCCCGCCATGACCACCGCACAGTTGTAAAGCCCCTCGCCCGCGCGAAGCGCCGCGCCCGCCACCACGACCGTGGACACCTTCGCGCTCGCCTGCGCCAGGGCGAGCACGGCATCCTCGACCGCTCTTATCATGGTGCCTTGCAGGTGCAGGTCGTCGATGGCGTAACCGCTGAGCGAAAGCTCGGGAAACACCAGCAGGTCCACGCCCTGCTCGTCGGCGGCTTTCAGAAGGGCGACGTGGGCGTCCAGATTGGCGGCCGGCTCGGCGGCGCGCACGGGCACGCTGGCGGCAGCCACGCGCACGAAGCCGTGCGTCTTGGCATCGAAAAAGCTGTGGGTCTGGGCCACGTCGGGGTCTCCTGATGTCGCCGCGCGGGCGGTTGCGGCGCCTGGCGTGCCTTCACTTAACGCGAGACGCGCCGGTTCGCCATGAGGGTGCGCTTGCCGCACCCGTCGCAAAGATGAGGGTGCGCTTGCCGCACCCGTCGCAAAAGATGAGGGTGCGCTTGCCGCACCGGTCGCAAAAGATGAGGGTGCGCTTGCCGCACCCGTCGCAAAAGATGAGGGTGCGCTTGCCGCACCCGTCGCAAAAGATGAGGGTGCGCTTGCCGCACCCGTCGCAAAACACCTGCGCTTGCCGCCCCGGTGGCCGGGGCAGGATCGCCCCGCCGTGTGCGGAACACGGTGACGGGAGGGACCGGGCGCGCTAAAGCCCCCTGCATGAACGATACTCCCAAGAAGGGCTGGCTGGCCCGCCTGAGCGAAGGGCTGTCGCGCTCGTCGCGCCAGATGACCGATCAGGTCGTCAGCACCTTTGCCCGCAAACCCCTCGACGCCGAGGCGCTGGAGCGTCTGGAGGAGGAGCTGATCGAGGCCGACCTCGGCCCCGCCGCCGCCGCGCGCATCACCGGCCGCTTTGCCGAGCACCGCTTCGGGCCCAGCCCCGAGGAGCGCGAAATCCGCGAGGCTCTGGCGCTGGCCATCGCCGCCGAGCTGGAGCCGCGACAGGACCGCTTCGATCCCCTCTCCGGCCCGCGCCCCTATGTGGTGCTGTTCGTCGGCGTCAACGGCTCGGGCAAGACCACGACGCTGGGCAAGATCGCCGCGCGCCTGACCGCTCAGGGGGCCAAGGTCATGGTGGTGGCCTGTGACACCTTCCGCGCCGCCGCGCGCGATCAGCTTCGCGTCTGGGCCGAGCGGGCGGGCGCCCTGTTCGAAAGCCGCCGCGACGGGGCCGACCCGGCGGGGCTGGCCTTCGACGCCTATGTCAAGGCGCGCGAGGAAGGCGTGGATGTGCTGCTGATCGACACCGCCGGGCGCCTGCAGAACAAGCAGGCCCTGATGGACGAGCTGCTCAAGATCGTGCGGGTGCTCAAGAAGCATGATGCGGACGCCCCGCACGAGACGCTGCTGGTGCTGGATGCCACAGTGGGGCGCAATGCGCTGGCGCAGGAGCAAATCTTTGGCCGCACGGCTTACGTATCTGGCATCGTGATGACCAAGCTGGACGGAACCGCGCGCGGCGGCGTTCTGGTGCCCGTGGCCCAGGCGTCGGATGCGCCGATCAAGCTGATCGGCGTGGGCGAAGGCATCGAAGACCTGCAGGATTTCGATGCCGTGGCCTTCTCGCGCTCACTCGTCGGGCTGGAACCACAAGACTGACCCGACCAGAACCCTGACCCGACAGACGCCCTGAAGGATGCCATGACCGAAACCCAGTCGCCCGTGCCCGCTCCGCCCCCCAACAGCTGGGTGCGCCCCCTGGTGGATTTCGGTGCCCTGATCGCCTTTGTGGGTGCCTTCATCTATGCGCGCGTGCAGGGCATGGAGAGCAACGATTCCATGGTGCTGGCCACCTGGGCGCTCACCATCGCCAGCGCCATCGCGCTCAGTGTCGGCTTCATCGTCGAGCGGCGTCTGGCCCCCCTGCCCCTGATCACCGGCAGCTTCGCCCTGGTCTTCGGTATCCTGACCATCGTCCTGCACGACGGCGACGTCATCAAGATCAAGATCACGGTGCTGAACGGTCTTCTGGCGCTGGTGCTGCTGGGCGGGGTCATGCTGGGCAAGAGCCCGGCCAAGATGCTGCTGGGCGATTCCATCCGCCTGCCCGATGCGGCGTGGCGGACCCTGACGATCCGCTATGGCCTCTATTTCGCCGCCTGCGCCATCGCCAACGAGATCGTCTGGCGCACGCAGAGCGATGATGTCTGGATCACCGTGTTCCGCCCGGCCCTGTGGGTGGCGGCGATCGCGTTCGGGCTCGCCCAGCTTCCCTTCATCATGAAGCACCTGATCCGCGACGAGCCGGAAACGCCGCAGGAGCGCACATCCTGACGCCGCACTGTCTTCTCGATGCGGAATATCTGTCGTCAAATCGAAATGCGCAGATGCTAGCTCTGGCCCACGGCGCCTCGCCGGTGCACGACAGGGGATCATCGGGTCATGGCCAAGGAACGCAAGGGCGCGAGATCGTCGCCCGGATCGTTGCCCGGATCGGGGCAGGCTGACGGCATCGAGGCGCTGGATGCCTCGCCCATCCACCTGCTGCACCGGGCCTTGCAGGTGGCGCTTGACCTCTATGCCGAGGAAACCGCGCGCGAGCCGGCACTGGAGCCGCAACTCACCCAGCGCCAGTACGCGGTTTTGGTCGCCGCAGGCTCTGCCGACGGGCTCAACCAGACCGACCTCGTGCGCCTGACCGGTATCGACCGCTCGACCCTGGCCGATCTGGTCGCACGCCTGATCAGCCGCGACCTGCTCGCGCGCGAGCGCTCCAACGTGGATGCGCGCGCCAATACAGTCCGCCTGACCGAAAGCGGTCGCGCTGCGCTCGAAAGCACGAAGGCACGCATCAGCACCGTGGACGAGCGCCTGCTGGCGCTGCTGCCCAAATCCCGGCGCGAGGGCTTCACGGCCACCTTGCTGGCCCTGGCGGCAGGCTCAGGCAAGGCCGACAAGGCCCGCGAGGAAAAGGCGCGGCGCAAGGCCGAGAAACAGGCACTCAAGGCTGCGCGCAAGGCAGGTGAGAAATCGGGCGAGAAATCCGGCGAGAAAACTGGGGGCAAGCCGGGCGGCAAGGCCCGCAAGGCCAAGGGCAAGAAGGTTCAGGCATAGGCCGAGGCCCCACGGCCGCTCAGGCGGCCGATCGCTCGGGTGCAGCCGCGAATGAAGCCAGGGCCTGGTCGAGCGCGGCCTCGATGCGCGGCAGGCTGGCCGCATCGATGGACAGCCCGGCCAGCGGCACCCGCAGGGCTGCATGGATGGCCAGGTGATGAATGGCACCGGTCAGCAGGGCATTGAGGGCAAGAACATCGCCGCCCGGCGGCGTCCTCAGGCGCGGCCTGCGCGCGCGCAGCCACTCCTGAACGGCCTCATTGGCGCGCGCCAGCCGCAGCGAGGCTGCGCCGGAGCCATCGGCCAGAGCCCAGCCGTGAAGCAGGGCGATCTCGGGCACCGCGATCAGGGCGCGGGCATAGGCAGGCAGGCTGGCGCGCATGAAGGCAGCGAAATCGGCACCGTCATCGAGGGCAGGTGCCGCGTCCAGCGCCGTGCCGAAGCGCGACAGGGCCTCGTCCATCAGGGCGTCGATTACCCCGTCAAGGCCGCCGAAATAGCGATAGACCAGCTTGCGGTCGCACCGCGCGCCCTCGGCCACGGCCTGAACGCTCAAGCCCTGCCAGCCCTGCGACATAAGGATGCCTTGCCCCGCCGCCAGCAGGGCCGCCTCGGTGGCGCTGCGATCTCTTTGCCGGGTCATGCCCTCTTCCGCGTCATGGTGTGTCTTCGCTCGATGTCCCGCCCGCGGGATTTGGCAGCGAGTGTTGGCCTGTTCGCGCCACGTGGCAAGGCATGGAGCGGGCCGAAGTCGCACCTGCGGGACACGCTGGCCGGGCGCTCAGGGCTATCCACCCGGAAATCTTCATTCCTGCGAGCAACGCCTCACGGGTCGCCAGCGTTGTGAAGGCGTGGCTGGCACGGTTGGCTCGCTTCAGGCTATACCGCTGCCGGTGTGATCCCGCTGTCAGCCGTTCATGCCGTCTTCGGAGGTGCCCCATGAGCCCACGCCCCCTTCTTACGCCCGCCCGCGGTCTGCGCCTCTCGGCCCTGGCCACTGTTGCCGCCCTCGCCGTGGCGGCCTGTGCGCCGGTGCAGGGTCCGGGTGTCTACGGTCCCGCAGGGGCGGTGGTGTTCAACACCTCCGATTTCGAGTGGTCGCGCCTGTCGGGCAACGGCGGTGTCGATGGCCAGGTCAGCTATCGCGAGGGGGGCCAGAGCTATGGCTGTGTCGGCGCGGTCGCCCTGACGCCTGACACCCCCTACACCCGCCAGCGCATGCAGGCGCTCTATGGCTCGAGCGAGCGCGCCGCCATTCCCGCCGCCGTGGTGCGCGCGCGCGCCGTTCAGGAAGCACGCGACGACTACAGCGCCTATGTGCGCGAGACGAACTGTGACGGGGCCGGGCGCTTCCGCTTCGCCAATCTGCCGGGCGGGAGCTGGTTCGTGATCACGCCGGTGCGTGCAGGCTCCGGCGAGCCGGTGGTGCTGATGCGCCGCGTGCAGACCCGCCCTGACCGCTCCACCCAGGTCATCCTCGACTGAGACCTGCGCGCGATTTCGCCTTGACGCCCTTCGCCTGTCGCGGGAGCCATTAACCATCCCGCGCGTTAGCCCGCCGGGTGGAAGGCATTCTGCGTGGAGGGTTTGAGGCGATGAGCGTTCGGATCACTGTTGGCACCATCATCGGCACGCTGGCGGCTGCCTCTGCGAGCCTGCTGGCCGCGACTGCTGCATCGCAGGCTTATGGGCAGGCTTATGGGCAGGCTTATGGGCAGGCTTATGGGCAGGCTTATGGAGTGCCCGGATACGGCGCGCCGGGCCATAGCAGCACGCCTTACGGTCACGGCGGCCATTACGCTCCGCCCCACGCAAGCCATGGCTACACCGGCTATGGCTACACCGGCTATGGCCACGGCCAGCGCCACGCCCGCACGCCTTCGTGGTGGGACCAGCGCGACCGCCCCGGCGACTATCGCTGCGATGCCTTCTGGAACGCCAACCGCACCGACTGTCACGAGCCGTGGCGCGACCAGAGGCACCTGACCTCGCGCAGCAGAGATTACGGCTATGGCCAGGCTTACGGCTGGCGCGGCCATGGCACCGGATACGCGGGCAGCCATTACCGCAGCACTCATCATGGCAGCGCCTACCACGGCGGTTACGGCTACAGCCCCGGCTATGGCTACAGCCCCGGCTATGGCTACAGCCCGCTTCACGGCGGACACACGTCGGTTTCCGGCGCGCAGGTTCACCACGGTGCCTATGGCCGCCCCGATCTGGTCTATGGCGGAGGTGGCGGCTGGGCAGCGCCCGGACGCGACCCCGGACGCGTGGCCTGGTGCCAGAGCCGCTATCGCTCCTACAATCCGCACACGGGATATTATCTGGCCTACAGCGGGCGCTACGTCTTCTGCGGCTAGATCGGCCTTCAAAATTCTGTCGTAAAATCTTGATGATGGCCTTCAGAGACGCTTAAGAGCCATCGCGGCAACCCTCTGCGCGCATCGGGCCGACGCCCGCCAGCTGTCGAGGGGGAATTCACCATGGCCGTTCTGGCCAGCTTCATGGAAGCCATAGAGCCCGTCGGGCCGTGCACCCTTGGCGAGCACGTGTTCCAGCGCTTCGAGCGCGAGCCTAATACTCTGGCACTGGCAGTGGTGGACAGTGAGGGCCGCCCGGTCGGCCTGGTCGAGCGCAACGGCTTCTTCCTGAAGATGGCCTCGCACTACGGACGCGCGCTCTATGCCCGCCGGCGCGTCGAGACCTTCATGGACAGCGCGCCGCTGGTCGCCGAGGCGGAAACAACAGCCGAGAGCTTTTTCCGCAAGGTCATGGCTGCCGAAGTCCAGAGCCTGCTGCACGGCTTCATCGTTACGCGCAACGGGCTCTATGCCGGAGTTGGAACCGCACTGGCCGTGCTTCAGGCTGGCTTCGCCCTGCACCGCCAGCGTGCGGAAGAGATGACGCGGCTGGCCGAGAACCTGGCCTGGGCCGAGACCGAGGCCAAGGCCGCGCTGCGCGCCAAGAACCAGTTCCTCGCCGTGATGAGCCACGAGATCCGCACGCCCCTCAACGGTGTGCTGGGCGTGGCCGAGCTGATCCGCACGCGCCTCAGCCAGGAGGAGCTGCGGCCCTATGTCGAGACCATTTCGCGCTCGGGCGAGAGTCTGCTGCGGCTGCTGACCGATGCGATCGATATGTCGCGGGCCGAAACCGGCGCGCTCGAGCTGAAGCAGGAGCCCGTGCGCGCAGGCGAGCTGGCCGAAGCGATCGAGGCCCTGTGGCGTCCGCGCGCCGAACAGGCGGGTCTTGATTTCCGTGTGATCATGGATGCGGGCAGGGAGACATGGGTGCTGGCCGATGCGGTCCGCCTCAAGCAGATCCTGAACAATCTGGTCGGCAATGCGCTGAAGTTCACCGCCAGCGGCCATGTCACGGTCCTCCTCAATGTGACGTGCGACGACGAACTTCACGCACGTCTGCGTGCCGAGGTCGAGGACAGCGGCCCAGGGGTAAGCGATGAGCACAAGACCCGCATCTTCGAGCCCTTCCAGACCGGGGCGGCCCACTCGGGCAGCGGTGCCGGAGCGGGACTGGGGCTGGCCATCTGTCGCGATCTGGCCCGCCAGATGGACGGAGACATCGGGGTCAGTGACCGGGACGGGGGCGGTGCGGTGTTCAGCTTTACCTGCGTCCTGTTCCAGGTGCCCGCTGCCACAGAGGCGGATGAGGTGACTCTTCAGGAAACCGAGCAGCCGCCCCTGCCCTCTCGTGTGCTGGTGGTCGATGACAATGCCACCAACCGCTTCGTGGCGACCAAGATGCTGGAGGCGCTGGGCATCAGCACCGCCGTGGCAGAGAACGGTCAGCAGGCTCTGGACGCCGCCGAGTGCGAGGTTTTCGATGCCATCCTCATGGACATCAAGATGCCCGTCATGGACGGACTCGCCGCCACGCACGCCCTGCGTGCCAGAGGCAATCCGGTGCCCATCATTGCCCTGACGGCCAATGCCGACCCCAGCGATGCCATGCAGTATCGCGGTGCAGGCATGGTCGCGGTTGTAGAAAAGCCAATCCGTCCCGAGCGGCTGATCGAGGCTCTGGTAATGGCTGCGAGTGATCGGAAACCCGTGGAGGGCGCGCGGGCGGCCTGATAACCGCGTTCGCCATCTTATGGCCCCACCGCCTCGTTTGTAAGGACATGGTTCCGCACACAGCGCCGGGGAGCGTACCTGTCCATGTCCCAGCACAACATCGTCGGTTCGGAAGCCTTCGAGAAGCGTCCTCACGTCTATATCCGCACCCTGCGCGCAGGCACCTTGCGCAAGCGCAAGGCGCGCATGGCCGTGGCCTTCATCGCCGGGATGGGCGTGGCGGTGGTTGCAGGCATAGTCGCCGCCGTGGCCGCCTTCGGACCCGGCCTTGCAGCAGGCGGCTAGTCGAGGCTCTCCACCGTCAGGTTGCCGTTGGTATAGACGCAGATGTCCGCCGCAATCGCCATGGCCTTGCGCGCCACGGCCTCGGCATCAAGCTCGGTGTGATCAAGCAGCGCCCGCGCCGCCGCCAGGGCGAAGTTGCCGCCCGAGCCCACCGCCGCGACCCCGTGCTCGGGCTCAAGCACATCGCCCACGCCCGTGACGGTGAAGATCGAACTGCGGTCCGCCACCAGAAGCATGGCCTCAAGACGCCGCAGATAGCGATCGGTGCGCCAGTCCTTGGCCAGATCGACACAGGCGCGCGCGAGCTGCTCGGGATACTGCTCCAGCTTGGCCTCCAGCCGCTCGATCAGGGTGAAGGCATCGGCCGTGGCTCCGGCAAAACCCGCCAGCACCCGCCCGTCGGCCAGCCGACGCACCTTGCGCGCCGCGCCCTTGACCACCGTCGGCCCCAGCGAGACCTGCCCGTCGCCGGCAATCACCGTGCGCGTGCCGCGACGCACCGCGATGATGGTGGTCCCGTGCCAGCCGGGAAAACTTGCGTCGTGATGAGAGATGGGGTTGTTCATCGGCCCAAGGTGGCGCTGCGAGCCGGAGAGCGCAAGCGTGCGTCTGCCAAGGTGGCACATCCCGTCGAAAGGCCGCGCCGTGTTCAGTGACGATGAGGTCGCCCGCTATGCCCGCCATCTGGTGCTGAAAGAGGTCGGCGGGCCAGGCCAGCAGGCCCTGAAGCGCGCCACCGTCGCCCTGGTCGGCATGGGCGGCATCGGTGCCCCCGCCGCGCTCTATCTGGCGGCAGCGGGCGTGGGGTGCCTGATCCTGATTGACCCCGACACCGTGGATCTCAGCAATCTGCAACGCCAGGTCATCTACGACACCTCTGATGCCGGATCGCCCAAGGTCGAGCGCGCCGCCGCGCGCCTGTCGGCCCTCAACCCGCATGTCCGCATTGCCCGGCGCGCCTCGCGTCTCGACGAAGGAAATGTGGAGGCCCTGCTGGAAGGGGCGGACCTGGTCATCGACGGCACCGATGATTTCGCCACCCGCCTGATCGTGTCGGACGCCTGTGTGCGCAGCGCCCGCACCCTCGTCAGCGCGGCGCTTGGCCCCTGGCAGGGCCAGATCGGCGTGTTCACCGGCCAGCCCTGCTATCGCTGTCTGATGCCCGAAGTGCCCCCCGATGCCGAAACCTGCGAGCGCGCAGGCGTGATCGGTGCCCTGGCGGGAATGATGGGGGCGCTGGCGGCGCTGGAAGCCATCAAGCTGATCACCGGAGCGGGCGAGCCCCTGCGCGCGCGCCTGCTGATCCATGATGCGCTGTCCGGCACAAGCCGCACCGTGGTCGTGAGCGCCGATCCGCACTGCCGCGCCTGCGCGCAGGGCCGCCTGGACTAAGCATCATGCCTGGAGCATCACGCCTGAGGCATCAGACCTGAGGCATCACGCCGAGGGTCGGCGGCCCGGCTTCAGGCGAACGCCTCGCGGAACAGGGCAATGTATCGCTCGACAAGGTCGTGCTCGATGTGAGCAGGCCAGTCGCCGTGGCCGTGATCTTCGATCTCGACCAGCTCGACCCGTTTTCCGGCGTCGCGCATGGCGCGCTCCATCCGTCGCGACTGATCCACCGGAACGACCTTGTCCTCCACACCGTGAACCAGCAGGACAGGGCACTGGATTTCCCTGACCCTTCGCCGCGGCGACGCCTGTTCGATCATGGCCCGGTCGGTGCGCGGGTCGCCGATGCGCTCAACCCAGAAACGATAGATCAGCTGATCGGTCGTGTCGTCATCACGGCGCTCGGAAGCGAGCAGGTCGATCAGGTCACTGTCGCCGCAGATCGAGATGGCGGCCTTGTACAGATCGGGTCTTCGCACCGCGCCCATCAGGGCCGCATAGCCGCCATAGCTCGCGCCCATGATCCCGACGCGCTCGCGATCGAGCCCATAGGTTTCGATGGCATGGGCGAGCGTGTCTTCCACATCCTCCTGCATGCGCGTGCCCCAGCGCCTCCAGCCCGCCTCGTTGAAGGCGCGGCCATAGCCGGAAGATCCACGGAAATTGGGCTGGATGACCCACCAGCCCTGCGCGGCCAGCACCTGCGCCTGGGTGTTCCATCCGAAATAGTCCCGCGCATCCGGCCCGCCGTGCACAAGGGCGATGATGGGGCCGGGCGCGCCCGATGCCGGTCGCGTCAGGAACGCCTCGATGCTGGCGCCGTCACGCGTGGGAGCACGAATGCTCTCCTGTGGAGCGAGCCTGTTGCCTTCCAGCAAAGTGCGCGACCCGATGTACTCGAAATGGCGCTGCTCGGCGTCATAGATGTACCAGGAACCGGGTTCTCTTGGCCCCTCGACCGAGACGATGAACCGGGTCTGTTCGGGATTGGCCTGGCGCATGTAGACGTTGCATTCGTTGCCGAAGAACGCGTTCATGGCGCGGTGATGTGGAGCGATGGCGGGTGATACGAAGTCGTACTCCAGCCGCGGGTTGAAATAGGCCACGCCCATCAGCCGCTTGCGCTCATCCAGCAGGTAGTGCTGAGCCTCCATGTCCTCCCGGCTCATGATCGGCGGACCGAACTGGATCGTTTCCAGGTCAAGCTCGCGCGCGCTCATGAAGTCTTCATTCTCACGGCGCGCCAGCACCAGCGCCACCCCCGGACGCACCATGACGCCCGTCCAGATGAAGTCATGGGCCTGCCTGACGCGGTGCTGCCATGCCCTTTGCCAGCGCCCGCGCGGACCCGAGCGGACAAAGGTGCGGATCAGGGAGCCGGCCATGTTCTGGTCCTGCCGCACCACCGCCTGTCCGTTCAGGGTCATCCAGTCCAGCGTGACCATCTGGCCGCGCTCGATCTCTTCGGACTGACCGGTGTAGACGTTCACCCTGTGCAGGTTCAGGGCATAGCCGAGATCACGCACCGCCATCAGGATGTGGTCGGGATCGTCGGGCAGGGTGTCGACAACCCGGCCCAGATTGATCTGCGAGATGCGCGGACGGCGCTCGCCGCCCTGCAACAGGGCCACGGCGGACCCGTCATTGGCATCGATGGAGACGATGCGCACGGCTGTCGTCTGGATGGTTTCCTGACTGCCGTTGCTGCGGCGCACGACGACATCGGCCGGGATCAGGAGCGTGAGCAGCACCCGGTCCTCGTTGGCCCAGCGCACGCCGCGCACCTCGAAATTGCCGATCGCGTGGCGCAGGCGCGGCTGATCCAGATCGATGCTCGATCCCACATCCAGAACGATGTCGCGTGCGGGAGACGTGCCGATGTTTCTGACAACGGCCAGCCTGTTGCCCGAGGGGGACATGGCCACACCGAACATGGGCGAGCCAAAATAGTAATCGCGGACAGGGTGCGGGGTGATCTCGTCGATGGCCGACCCGGCAAGGGCCTCGGGCACGTTCAGGGTGAGAGCACCAAGGCCCAGCGTTGCCGCCAGAATGGCACGGCGCGTGGGCGCAGGGTCGACTTCATGCACGGACGCGCCGCGGCGCTGGCCAGCGGCCTTCAGATAAATCACGGAAATCCCCCCAAACTTGCAATACCGAACGCGCCGGGAGCCCCTCTGACCTCGTGCGGACGAAGCCTCGCCCGGATGCGCCGCGATCACCCACTCCCAACCTTGAAAAGGCTAGCTCAACCCTGACGGGTCGTAAAGGTGCGGCTTTTGAAAAGCTTCAGCCCTGCGCCATGGCATCTTCAGGACGCGAGCCGTGCATCATGGGACCTGTCCGACACCACCTCCGCAATCGGCAGGGAACAGGCAGAGGAAGACACCCATGAAAAGTCCCGCGACAACCGACTGTGCGAACACGCCTGCCATCTTCTCGATGCGCCGCTCGCTGTGCGCGGCGCTCATGCTCATGGCTTCACTCGGTGCGTGCGAGGCTCAGGGCAACGAGGGCGCATCAGGGACCGAAAGCAACGCGACTGGCGCATCCGGCACCGTCGATGAAGCGTCGGCAGGCACTCAGGTCGAAAGCGCTCAGGCCGGCGTCGGCGGGGGCATGGTCGAGGTGGGGGAAGTCTCCCTGCCCGAGCGCGCGCGCTCAGTGTTCCGCACGACCATGCGCGAGCGATGCGGCGCCTATGGCGCGCGCTATTATCAGGGGGATGAAGCCGAGATGTTCGCACGGGTCACGGCGCTAGATTTTAATGGCGACAGCCGCGCGGACTACATCATCATGGCCGGAGAGCTGTGTCTGATGGCGGGTGAGACGCCCGGCCCTATCGGCAATGCCGGACCTGAGAACAAGTTTCTTGTCTCGACGTCCGATGGCAGCTGGACACTGGTCGATGGTTTTGCCGGGTGGATCGCTCCCGAACACATCCAGCGACGTGGCGAGCGGCATGTGCTCGTGTTGCCGGGACCGGCTGGAATGCGCGACTGCGGCCCTTACGAGCGCACCGAGTGGTCCTGGTCTGGAAATGAGGTTGTCGCCGTGAACTACAACAGCGCCGGCCAGCAGGTGGACTCGGAAGGCTGCCCCGTCCGGCGCTGAGGCCGTGGTCTCGCGCTGGCCCTAGAGCATGGCGGCCACGACCCGGTCGGGCGGGCGGTGGCCGTTGTGCAGGGTCTGGATGTTCAGGATCACCCGCTCGCCCATGGCATGGCGCGTCTCGACGGTGGCAGAGCCCAGATGGGGCATCAGCACCACGTTGCGCTGGCCGATCAGGCCCGGATGGACCCTGGGCTCATGCTCGAACACATCGAGGCCGACGCCGCCCAGCGCGCCCGCCTGCATCACCTCGGCCAGCGCGGCCTCGTCGATGATCTCGCCGCGCGCGGTATTGATCAGATAGGCGTGCGGCGCCATGCGCTCCAGCCGCTCGCGCGACATCAGGTGATGGGTGGCGGGCGTGTGCGGGCAGTTCAGCGACACCACGTCCATGCGCGGCAGCATCTGGTCGATGTCGTCCCAGTAGGTCGCCGACAGCTCGTCCTCGATCAGCGGGCTGACGGGCTTGCGGTTGTGATAGTGCACCTGCATGCCGAACGCGCGCGCGCGCCGCGCCAGGGCCTGACCGATGCGGCCCATGCCGATGATGCCCAGCCGCTTGCCCCACAGGCCGCGCCCGCACATCCATGTGGGGGTCCAGCCCTCGAAGCGGCCCTCGGCCATGACCTCGGCCCCCTCCAGCAGACGGCGCGAGACGGCCAGCAGCAGGGCCATGGCCATGTCGGCGGTGTCCTCGGTCAGCACGCCGGGCGTGTTGGTGACGATGATGTTGCGCGCGCTCGCGGCCGCCAGGTCGATGTGATCGACCCCGGCCCCGAAATTGGCGATCAGCCGCAGCCCCTCGCCCGCCTGTGCGATCACCCCGGCAGACAGGTCGTCGGTAATGGTCGGCACCAGCACATCGGCCTGCTGCATGGCGCGCACCAGCGCCTCGCGGCTCATGGGTGCGTCGTCGAGATTCAGCTCGGTGTCGAAAAGCTCGCGCAGGCGCGTCTCGATCGCGTCCGGCAGGCGCCTGGTTAACACCACCTTTAGCTTGCGCGAGGACATTGGGCCTGCCGGTCGAAGTGAAGCGGATGCGGGATTCGTCGTGAAGGGCGATGAGCTGTTTAGCAGGGCCATGGCCCGGGTCAAAAGGATGCGCGCCTCGCGGGCGCTGGCGCTCGCCTGCGCGGGCCTGATGCTGGCCGCCTCCAACACCACCCCGGACGGGCGCCCCACGCCCACGGGACTCGAGGTGCCGCGCTGGCTGTCGATCAAGTCCGAGCCCGTGCGGGCGCGCTCAGGCCCCGGGCGCGAATATCAGGCGCTGTGGGACTATCGCGCCGCCTCCCTGCCCGTTCAGGTGGTGGCCGAGACGGTGGAGTGGCGCAAGGTCTGCGACCCCGAGGGCAATCTCGTCTGGCTGCACCGCAGCACCGTCTCGTCCCAGCGCACCGTGTTCAATCGCCAGGCCGCACCGGTCAGCGTTCACGCGCGGCGCAGCGAATCATCACCCGTGCGTGCGCGCATGGCCCCGCGGGCCACCTTGTCGCTTGATCGCTGCGAGGACGGCTGGTGCCGCGTGAGAGCCCGGCGCCTGCGCGGCTGGGTGCGCGAGAGCGCCCTGTTCGGCACGGCCAGTGCGCCGCTTTGCGATGCCCTCGCCCCCGCAGGGGCCGCGCGCGGGGCCGCGCGTCGCTGACAGGCGCCTCGTCCAGAGCACGGTTGAGGCGCGCGCGCCTTTCCTATAACCCGGACCCTTCTTCCGGCTCCGCTGACGTGTGGGGCGGTCCCCTGCGGTGTCGAAATCATGTCCGTCTACCCCTCCTCCTTTGATCTTGAAGGTCTGCTGGCCTCGGGCCGCGGCGAGCTGTTCGGGCCGGGCAATGCCCAGCTTCCCGCGCCGCCCATGCTGATGTTCGACCGCATCATCACCATCAACGCCGATGGCGGCGACCATGGCCGCGGCTATGTCGAGGCGGAACTCGATATTCACCCCGACCTGTGGTTCTTCCGCTGCCACTTCATCAACGATCCGGTCATGCCCGGCTGCCTGGGCCTCGATGCCATGTGGCAATTGGTGGGCTTCTTTCTCGGCTGGACCGGTGCGCCGGGCCGGGGGCGGGCGCTGGGCGTGGGCGAGGTGCGCTTCACCGGGCAGGTCACGCCCGATGTGAAGAAGGTCGTCTACAAGGTGCATCTGAAGCGCGTCATCAACCGCCGCCTCGTCATGGGCATCGCCGACGGGGTGCTGGAGGCGGACGGCGTGCCTATCTACAGCGCCACGGACATGCGCGTGGGCCTGTTCGGCGGTGCAGCGGCGCAAGAGCAGAGCTGACACGCCCTTTCACCGAGGCCTGCGGGCCGGACGAGCAAAGCGTAAGGACGAGAGGTTTGAACATGCGGCGGGTCGTGGTCACGGGCATCGGGATTGTCTCGTCCATCGGCAATGGGGCCGAAGAGGTTGTCCGCTCGCTGCGGGAGGCGCGCTCGGGCACGGTGGCCGCACCTGAGTACGCCGAGCTGGGCTTTCGCTGTCAGGTCCATGCCCCGCCGAAGATCGGCGACTGGACCGAGCTGGTCGACCGCCGCGCCAGCCGCTTTCTGGCCCCCGGCACGGCCTGGGCGCACATCGCTTTCGAACAGGCTGCGCGCGATGCAGGCCTGGAGGACAGCGAAATCAGCCATGAGCGCACCGGCCTGATCGTCGGCGAGGGCGGGCCGTCCACCCGCACCATCGTGGAGGCCGCAGCCATCACCCGCGAAAAAGGCCCCAAGCGCATCGGGCCGTTCGCGGTGCCCAAGGCCATGGCGTCAGGCCCTTCGGCCACCCTGGCCACCTGGTTCAGGATCAGGGGCATCAACTATTCGATCAGCTCGGCGTGCGCGACCTCGGCCCACTGCATCGGCGCGGCGGCCGAACAGATCGCTTTCGGCAGGCAGGACGTGATGTTCGCGGGCGGCTGCGAGGATCTGGAATGGTCCATGTCCAACCTGTTCGACGCCATGGGCGCCATGTCCTCGAACTTCAACGACCGCCCCGCCGTGGCCAGCCGCGCCTATGACAAGGACCGCGACGGCTTCGTCATCGCGGGAGGTGCGGGCATCCTGGTGCTGGAGGAATACGAGCGGGCCAAGGCACGGGGTGCCAACATCCTCGCCGAGCTTGTGGGCTATGGTGCCAACTCCGACGGCCATGACATGGTCGCGCCTTCGGGCGAGGGGGCCGAGCGGTGCATGAAGCTGGCGCTGGACATGGCTGGCGGGCGGCGCATCGACTATCTCAACCCCCATGGCACCTCCACGCCCGTGGGCGATGCGCGCGAGACCGACGCCATCCGCCGCGTGTTCGGGGCGGACAAGGCCCCGATGATCAGCTCGACCAAGTCCCTGACCGGCCACTCGCTCGGCGCGGCAGGGGCACAGGAGGCCATCTACAGCCTGCTGATGATGCGCGAGGGCTTTGCCTGCGAAAGCGCCAACATCGAGACCCTAGACCCCGACTTCGCCGACCTGCCGATCCTGCGCGCGCGCCACGACGGCGAGATCGAGACGGCCATGTCCAACTCGTTCGGCTTTGGCGGCACCAACGGCTGTCTGATCTTCTCGAAGGTCTGAGCCATGACCGAGCGGATCGTCGCAGACGGTGCGCTGGAGCTGTGCGCAGAGACCTTTGGCGATTCCACCCACCCGAGCCTGCTGCTGATCATGGGAGCCCAGGCCTCCATGCTGTGGTGGCCGCGCCCCTTCTGCGAGGCTCTGGCCGCGCGCGGGTTTCACGTCATCCGCTACGACCACCGCGACGTGGGCCGCTCGACCACCTACGGGCAGGGTCAGGCGACTTACACCATTCACGACCTGATCGGCGACGTGTTCAGGGTGCTCGACGGCCTGAAGATCGACAGGGCGCATCTGGTAGGCTTTTCTATGGGCGGCTATCTGGCCCAGGGCGCGGCCATTGCCGAGCCCCAGCGCGTGGCCAGCCTGACCATCTGGGGCGCAGGGCCTCTGGATGCGGGCGACGATCTGCCCGGCATGGACCCTGCCCTGCTGGATTTCCTCATGTCCGCCTTTCCGCACGACTGGTCCGACGAGGCGGCCGTGATCGACTTTCACGTCGAGGTCCAGCGGCGCATGGCCGGGCCGCGCCACGGCTTTGACGAGGACGCCCAGCGGGCCCTCGCCGAGGCAGAGTTCAGGCGCGCCCGCGACCGTGCCAGCGCGCTGAACCATGCGGCCTACGACACCACCCATCCGGGCGGCGCGCGCGCCATAGCCGCGCCGACCCTGATCGTTCACGGCGCGGCCGATCCGGTCACGCCTGTCGCCCACGCCCATGCCCTGGCCGATCAGATCGACGGCGCGCGCCTGCTGGTGCTGGATGGCGTGGGCCACGAGCTGCATCCCGCCACATGGCCCGAGGTGATCAAGGCGGTCGTGGAAAACGCCCGGCGCGCAGCCTGAGGCTTCCGGTCGCGGGCGTGGCCTGCTAACCCTCCTGCCTGTTTCGATCCGAGGAGAGCGCACATGGCCGCCGAAAGCGTCTGGGATATGCCCAAGGGCGATCTGATGAAGGGCAAGAAGGGCCTGATTCTGGGCGTCGCCAACGCCAACTCCATCGCCTGGGGCATTGCGGTGCAGCTGGCCGCCCAGGGCGCGGAACTGGCCTTCACCTATCTGGGCGAGGGTCTGGAGCGGCGCGTGCGCCCGCTGGCCGAAAGCGTGGGGGCTAAGCTGATCGTTCCGGCGGACGTCACCGACGATGCCAGCATGGACGCCGCCTTCGCCGAGATCGAAAAGACCTTCGGCACGCTGGACTTCGTGGTCCACTCGGTCGCCTTCGCCAACAAGGACGAGCTTAAGGGCTCCTTCGTCGAGAACACCAGCCGCGACAGCTTCCTGCTGGCCATGAACATCTCGGCCTTCAGCTTCGTGGACGTGGCCCGGCGTGCCGCGCGCCTGATGCCCGATGGCGGCTCCATGATCACCATGACCTATCTGGGCTCGGAACGCGCCATTCCGAACTACAACACCATGGGTGTGGCCAAGGCTGCGCTGGAGGCAGCGACCCGCTACATCGCCCGCGACCTCGGGCCCAAGGGCATCCGCGTCAATGCGATCTCGGCAGGGGCCATGCGCACCTTGTCACTGGCGGGCATCTCGGGCGGGCGGGGCATGCTGGCCCAGGGCCGCGCCATGTCCGCCATGAAGGAGGACACCCGCATGGAAGGGGTGGCCGGCTGTGCCCTGTGGCTGCTGTCGGACCTCGGCCACTCGACCACCGGCGAGGTGATCCACGTCGACGCGGGCTTCCACATGATGGGCGTGGGCACCGACGAGGAGGCCTGAGCCCCCTCGCCCTGCACGATCAGCCCTCGCCGCCGCGACGGCTGCCGCCTTGCGGATTGTCGCGCTGGCGCTGCCAGTAGCCCGGCCCGTCGTCGGGCTTGAACATGGTGCGCGGCACCCCGTCGGCATTGGCGACCAGGAAGGTGTTGGTGCCCGCGTGGTAATAGAGCGTGTCGCCATTGGCGCGGCGCAGGGTCTCGGTGCCGGCGGGCGGGCGGGCGATGAATCGATGGGCCGCAGCCACATAGTCATCCGCACTCGACACGCCAAAAGCCTGGCCGTTGCGCTCGAACAGGCGCTGGATGTTCTCCTCGGCCGAATAGCGCCGGTTCGAGGTCCAGCGCGCCCGCGTCGCCGCAGGCATCTCTGCCGGAGCCGCGACCAGCTCCGCGCTCGTTACCTCGGCCACCGCGCTCGAACGATCGGCCGCAGCCTCGGCCCGCTCGCGCGTGTCGACCGCTGATGGCCCGTTGTCGCAACCGGCCAGCAGGCCCACCACCATCACAGACACCCCCAGCAGCGACGCCGTCGCCGCGATCTTCAACACCCTCATCATGCTCAACCTCCCCATGTGAAGCGGGGCGACGCTAGCGCAGGCTGCACGTTCGCGCAATGTTCCATTTTCCACACCCTCGACGCCGCCCCTTCAAGCCGCTAAGCCCCTGCGCAGAGGCGGGCACCGCTGCCCGGGACCGGAACCAAGAGCGTGAACGCATCCTTTCGCATACTGCTGATCATCGGCGGGGGCATAGCGGCCTACAAGTCGCTGGAGCTGGTGCGCCTGATCTCCAGGGCCGGGGGCGAGACCCGCACCGTGCTGACGCGCGCAGGCGCCGAGTTCGTCACGCCCATGAGCCTTGCGGCCCTCAGCGGCAACCGCGTGCATGAAAGCCTGTTCTCAGCCGATGACGAGGTGAGCATGGGCCACATCGAGCTGTCGCGCTGGGCCGATCTGGTCGTGGTCGCGCCCGCCACGGCGGGACTGATCGCCAAGATGGCCTCAGGTCTGGCCGACGATCTGGCCTCCACGGCCCTGCTGGCCACGGACAAGCCGGTGCTGCTGGCCCCGGCCATGAACGTGCGGATGTGGGAGCATCCGGCGGTGCAGCGCAATGTGGCCTGGCTGCGCGATCAGGGTGTGCATCTGGTCGGCCCTGACGTGGGCGAGATGGCCTGCGGCGAGACCGGGCCGGGACGCATGAGCGAGCCCGAGGCGATCCTTGCGGCCATCCATGCCCTGATTGCGCCGGGCCAGCAGCCGCTTGCGGGTCGCAGGGCGCTGGTCACGGCAGGCCCGACCTTCGAGGCGCTGGACCCGGTGCGGGGCCTGACCAACCGCTCCAGCGGACGCCAGGGCTATGCCATCGCCGAGGCCCTGCGCGATCTGGGTGCCGAGGTGACGCTGGTGTCCGGGCCTGTCAGCCTCGAAGCGCCCGCGCGTGTTGATCGCGTGATGGTCGAGAGCGCCGAGCAGATGCTGCAAGCGTGCCGCTCTGCCCTGCCCGTCGATGTGGCCGTGCTCACCGCCGCCGTCTCGGACTGGCGTGCCGCAGAGCCTGCCGCGCACAAGATCAAGAAGGGCGAGAGCGCGCCACAGCTGGCTCTGGCCCAGACGCCCGACATACTGGCCAGCCTAGCGGCACCGGGGTCGCAGCGCCCGGCACTGGTCATAGGCTTTGCCGCCGAAACCGAGGCTGTGCTCGACAACGCCCGCATCAAGCTGGCGCGCAAGGGCTGCGACTGGATCTTGGCCAACGATGTCTCGGGCGGAAAGGTGTTCGGCGCCGAGGACACCCATGTCTCTCTCGTGGGGCCAGAATCGTGCGAGGACTGGGGCGCATCCAGCAAGGTCGAGGTCGCCCGGCGCCTTGCCCGCCGCATCCGTGATCATCTCAACGGGGGCTGAGCGCCCCGAAGGCCCGACATGAGCGCCACCGTCCGCCTTGTGCCCCTGCCCCACTTCGAGGGCCTAAGCCTGCCGGCCTACCAGAGCGATCAGGCCGCAGGGCTCGACCTGTGCGCCGCCGTGCCCGAAGGTGCCCCCGTGACCCTGCTGCCCGGTCAGCGCGCCCTCATCCCCACCGGCCTGAGAATGGCTTTGCCCGAAGGCTTCGAGGCCCAGGTGCGCCCGCGCTCAGGTCTGGCGCTCAAGGCCGGTGTCACCTGCCTCAACAGCCCCGGCACCATCGATGCCGACTATCGCGGCGAGGTCGGGGTGATCCTGATCAATCACGGCCAGGAACCCTTCACCGTCACGCGCGGAGAGCGGATCGCACAGATGGTGATCGCCCGCTTCGAGCGCGCCAGTCTGGTCATCGCCGAGCGCCTCGACGAGACGGCACGCGGCAGCGGCGGCTTCGGCTCCACGGGCCGCTGATCCGGCCTTCACCCCGGACAAGACAAGCGCGGGCGCGTCTGTTAACCCTGTGCGCGGGGAAACATTGAGAGGGGAGTTCTCATGATCGACCAGATCGTCGCCTTCTTCGAAGGCGTGCTCGAGCTTGCGCGCGGCGGCTTTGATACCGTCAACCAGATCATGGGGCTGGTGATCGCCCTGATCGCAGCCATACTGATGAAAAGCTGGAACCGCCTCGTGGCCGTCGCGGCGGGTGCCACCCTGGTGCATCTCCTGATCCAGACGCTGATGCCGCTGATCAATGGCGGCAGCCTCAGCCTGCCCGACGTGCTGTCGCTGGCCTTCTGGCAGACCTTTGTGGCCCTGCTGCTGGGCTATCTGGTGGTGATCGCGATATTCTTTGCCATCAAGCGCTACGTGCTGCGCGCCAACTGACGACGGCGGGCTTCACAGCCCGCCAAGAAAGCGGCGGAAATGGCCGATGGCCTCGGCCATCAACACCGGGTCGTGACGCATGGGCAAGGTGGCCTCGGGCTCGTCGAAGGCGTGAGTGGCCGCGAGGGCCACCTGCTCCACCTCGACACCGCATCCGGTGATCCTGTCGAACACCGCGCGGGTGTGGCGCGGCGTGGTGAGGTGGTCGTGCTCCGGCAGGAGGGCCATCACCTTCGGACAGCGGCTCCAGCGCCGACCGGCGTGCGCGCCCGGCCCCAGATAGGCGTAGGCGAGAAAGACGCCGCGCACCCTGTCCAGCAGGGTCTCGTCGGCCTCGCGCAGTCCGACGTTGGACGGGCGCGACAGCTCGGCAGACATCAGCTCCATGATCGACCAGCCGCCGTGGCTCCAGCCCGCCAGGGCGATCTGGTCCGAACGGACATCCGCGCGCGCGCTGATGCCGTGCAGGGCCGCCAGCACATCGCCCGCGCGCTCGCTGCCTCTCAGGAACACCCCCGTGCACACGAAGCTCAGCGCAAAGCTGCGCGACCAGCCACGAGGCGCATAGGAATCAATGACGAACGCGCGCCAGCCCTGTTCGACCGCAGCGCGGGCATAGGCATCGAGGTGCGCGCGCAGGCCCCCGCAGCCATGGAACAGCAGCACCGCCGGGCGCGGCTCCCCATTATCTGGCACGTCATCTGGCCCGTCATCCGGCCCGTATTCGGCGACATGGGGCGACAGACGCTCCCAGCGCTGATCGAGGCTTTCCATCAGTGACGGAACACGCGCTGGCCGGTGAACGCCATGACCAGCCCGCGCTCGTCGGCCGCCGCGATCACTTCCTCGTCGCGGATCGAGCCGCCGGGCTGGATGATCGCCGTGGCCCCGGCCGAAGCCGCCTCGATCAGCCCGTCAGCAAAGGGAAAGAAGGCTTCGGATGCGCAGGCCGAGCCCACCGTCAGCGGCTCGGGCAGGCCCGCTGCCTCGGCCGCCTCACGCGCGCGGATGGCCGCGATGCGCGCCGAATCGCGCCGGTTCATCTGGCCTGCGCCGATGCCGACGCTCTGGCCGTCCTTCGCATAGACGATGGCATTGGACTTGACGTGCTTGGCGATGGTGTAGGCGAACATCATGTCGCGCACCTGATCATCGGTGGGCTCGCGCCGGGTGACGATGCGCAGGTCATCGGGCGACAGGCGGGTCAGGTCGCGCGACTGGACCAGAAATCCGCCCGAGACCGAGCGGAACACCTCGGCCTTGCCGGCCGGGTCTGGCATGGCCTCGATCAGCAGCAGGCGCAGGTTGGGCTTGGCCGCGAAAATGGCGCGCGCCTCGTCGTCGGCGCCGGGGGCGATGACCACCTCGGTGAAGATGTCCGTGATCTGGCGGGCCTCGCGCGCGCCGATGGGCCGGTTCAGGGCGACCACGCCGCCGAAGGCCGACACGCTGTCGCATTGCAGGGCGCGGGCATAGGCCTCCTCAATGGTCTGGGCCATGGCTACGCCGCAGGGATTGGCGTGCTTGATGATCGCACAGGCGGGCGCGCCGAACTCGGCCACCAGCTCCAGCGCCGCATCGGCATCGGCGATGTTGTTGTAGCCCAGCGCCTTGCCCTGCACCTGCACCGCCGTGGCGATGCCGGGGCGCGCGGGCTCCATGCGATAGAAGGCGGCACTCTGGTGCGGGTTCTCGCCATAGCGCAGGGCAACGCCCGAGTGGCCCGCGATCACCTTGCGCTCGGGCGTCGCCACGCCTGCCTCCTCGGCAAACCACCCGGCCACGGCGGCGTCATAGGATGCGGTCCGGGCAAAAGCACGCGCAGCCAGGCGGCGGCGCAGGGCCAGATCCGTGCTGCCGCTGTCCTCGAGTGCCGCCAGCACCTCGGCCATGGAGGCGTGATCGACGCACACGCAGACAAAGCCATGGTTCTTGGCTGCCGAGCGGATCATGGCCGGGCCGCCGATGTCGATGTTCTCGATCACCGTGTCCGCGCCCGCGCCCGAGGCCACGGTGGCCTCGAAGGGGTAGAGGTCGATGTAGACCAGATCGATCGGGAGGATGTCGTGGGCCTGCATGGCCGACAGGTGGCTCTCGGCATTGCGCACCGCCAGAAGACCACCGTGCACCGCCGGATGCAGGGTCTTGACCCGCCCGTCCATCATCTCGGGATAGCCCGTCAGATCGGCCACGTCGCGCACATCAATGCCCAGCGCCGCGATGGCCGCGCGCGTGCCGCCGGTCGAGACCAGCTCGACGCCCAGAGCCGCGAGACGGCGCGCGGTCGTCTCGAGGGCGGACTTGTCGGACAGGGAAATCAGCGCCCGGCGAACGGGATGCTGGTCGGGCGGCGGGGCAAAATCGGGAGCGGCTGGCATGGCCCGGCTCTAGCAGCATCCGCCCGCCCGGTCAGCCCGATTCGGAAGCGCCTGCGGGACTGAGCTTCCAGCGGATGCGCGTCTCGCCATCGGCCCGTGCGGTGCCGCGCACCACGATCTGAAGGGCGCGGCGCGTCAGGCCCGAGACCACATGAACCGAGGGCTCGATGGCAATGTCCGGCCCGTCCGAGCGGAACCACCAGCCCCGCCCGCTGTGACCGCGCAGAAGGATGCTCTGGCGGTCGCGCGCGACCGAGGCCTGCACGCCGGGCTCAAGGTGAAAGCGCAGCGCATAGGGATAGGCCAGCGGGCCGCCATCGCGCCGGGCACCCTCGCGCGGGCGCAGGCGGTCCTCGGCGCGCAGTTCGTCCAGCTTCTGATCGAGATAGAGCCGCCTCTGGTGCAACAGTCCGAACCCGGCCACCCAGCCGTCGTGGCTGGCTTCCAGCAGGACCGCACCCTCGCTCTCGCGCCGCTCCACCTCGACGCTCACGGCCGGTCCGTCGAGGCGCGGGCCAAGAATGCCCGCCAGCCGGCCTGTCAGCGGCCCGCCGGGCGAGCGCTCGCCCAGCGTCAGCGTCGAGCCGCCCGCACTCAGGCGCAGGGCCTGACGCTCGGGCGCGGCGGGCGTCCAGCCGGAGTTGGTGATGAGCCGGTCGCGGCCGCACAGCACCTCTATGGCGAGCGGCTGGGCGCAGGCGCCCTCCGACCAGACGCCGCGCGCAGGCGCTCCGGTATCGACCATGACCTGCACCAACGGCGCGTCCAGCCGCTCGAAGCGGCCATCGGCCAGGCTGGCGGCAAAGGCCTGCGGGGCCTCGTCATGGGCGCGGGCCGCCTCGACATGGGCCGCATCCAGCCGCGCTCCGCCCTGAAAGGCCGCCAGGCATCCATCGGCCAGCGTCAGGGTCCGCAGCGCCAGGGTCAGCCGGTCCATGGCGGCGCTGAGGGACGCGGGCAGGGGCACGTCCCGCTGGAGCAGGGCGTCTTCGAGAGTGAGAAGATCAAGCAGAAGCTCAAGGCCCGCCTCGGGGCTGCGGCTTCTGTGCACCCCATCGGGCAGGACGCTGTCGTCAAGGGCCGGACCGAGCTTTCTGAGGCCGCGCGCGATCAGGCGCTCACCGGCGCGCCCGCCCAGAGCGCAGCCTGCCACCACCGCCGCCGTGATCGCCACAGCGCGCGTGGCGCGATGGGTCGGCGGCCTGAGAAGCTGGCGGGCCTGGGCCGACAGGGTGCGGGCAAGACGCTCGCGGTCATCCTCGCTGGCCACGGCCGCCATGCGCCGCGCCGAACAGGCCAGGTTGAACACGCGCCGCGCCAGCACCTCTGGCCCCCACGCGAACGGCGTCCAGCGCCCGAACACCGCTTCCCAGCCCAGCGTCAGGCGCAGGGCCTCGCGCGCACCGCGCTCCCCCGAAGCCATGACCGAAGCCAGCCAGTCGAAGCGATGCAGGCTGACGGCGAAGCTGCGCGTGGGGCTCGGCCGGTTCCACGGATCGTTGGGCGGCTGGATGTCGAGCACCGAGCCCGCAAGCTGGAAGCGTCCCGCGAGGATGGAGCGCCCCATCGCATCGTTCACCGGGCGAAAGTCGCGCGGCGCGGCCACGAAGCCCGACACCTTGCTGCGCAGCGTCAGCCCATAGCCGGGCAGGCCATAGGCCTCGATCAGCGCCTGTCGCCGGATCAGGCGTGCCAGGGCGAGGCTCCACAGGCGGGCCTTCTCGCCGCGGCCAAGGGTGGCCCGCGCGATTCGGGTCACCTGCGCGCCGGGCGGCTCGTGCGCGGGCGGCGCGCTGCCGGGCGAGGGGTTCAGGGGAGGCAGACTCGAGGCGGAATGCGGCACGGGCTCGCCTAGCTCCGGGACTTGAGGGCCGCGATATTGGCCGCATACTGCTCGCGCCCGCCCCGGAACACCGCCGTGCCCGCCACCAGGGCGGTGGCACCCGCGCTGGCGCAGGCAGAGGCATTGGCGGCCGTCACCCCGCCGTCCACCTGCAAGATGGCGGGCGATCCGGCGTGGTCGAGAATGGCGCGGGTGTCCTCGATCTTGCGCAGGGTCTGGTCGATGAAGCTCTGGCCGCCAAAGCCCGGATTGACCGACATCAGCAGCACCAGATCGACACTGTCCACCAGCCACTCCAGCGCCGACAGGGGCGTGCCGGGATTGAGCACCAGCCCGGCCTTTGCGCCAAGCTCGCGGATGCGCGCCAGGGTGCGATGCACATGGGGCCCGGACTCGGGATGTACCGACAGCACTTCGGCACCGGCCTGGCGATAGGCCTCAAGCCACGGATCGACAGGGGCGACCATCAGGTGCACATCGAACGGCAGGGATGTGTGCGGGCGCAGGGCCTTCACCACGTCGGGACCGATGGTCAGATTGGGCACGAAATGCCCGTCCATGACATCGATATGGACCCAGTCCGCGCCCGCCGCCTCCAGCGCCGCGACCTCCTCGCCCAGGCGGGCAAAATCGCTGGCAAGGATCGACGGACAGATCAGGGGCGCGCTCATGGCCTCGTGTTACGGCGCATTGGCCGGGCTCGCAAGCGCGCGCGCTGCCCCGCGGGCTCTCGGGCGCGACTTGTACAGGCCTCAGCCCGGATCGCGCACCAGCAGGGCCGCGAAGAAGCCGTCCATGCCGCCCTCAATCTGGCTGGGCAGGATGCGCAGCCAGCCCTCGGTGCACAGCGCCGCCTCGGGTGCGCCGACGGCGGCAGGCTCGGCCCGCTCCAGCCTGAAGGCGGGGTTGCGGCGCAGGAAGGCCAGCACCTGGGTCTCGCCCTCCTCGCGCTCAAGCGAGCAGACGCAATAGACCAGCCGCCCGCCGGGCCTGACGCGCGCGGCCGCCACATCCAGCAGGCGGTGCTGCACATCGGCCAGCTTGGCGATGTCGCCGGGGCGCGTGGCCCACAGCACTTCGGGGTTGCGCCGATAGGTGCCCGTGGCCGAGCACGGCGCATCGAGCAGCACGGCATCGAAGCGGCGCTCATCGCTCCAGTCCTCGGCGGGCACGGCAATCACCTCGGCCTGAAGGCGCGTGCGGGCCAGATTTTCGCGCAGGCGGCGCAGGCGCGCCTCCGAGCGGTCCAGCGCCACGACCCGCCCGCCCGCTGCGGCAAGCTGCAGCGTCTTGCCGCCCGGTGCCGCGCACAGGTCCAGCACGTCCTCGCCTGCCTGAACCGCCAGCAGGCGCGCAGGAATGGCGGCGGCGGCGTCCTGCACCCACCACAGCCCCTCGCCAAAGCCCGGCCAGTCGGTGATCTCGCCCGACAGACCCGCCCTGACACTGCCGCCGGGCAGCAAGGTGCCTTCCAGCGCACTCACCGATGCATCGTCCGGCGGCTCTCTAAAGCTGAGATCGGTGGGCGGCTCGTCCTGCCCTGCGCGGGCCAGGGCCTCGACCTGACCGGGATAGGCCTGCTCCCAGCGCGCGCGCAGCCAGTCGGGCAGATTCAGCCCTGGATCGCCCGGCTTGATGCCCTCGCGGTCGATGCGCCTCAGCACCGCATTGACCAGCCCCTTGAAGGGGCGCGTGTCGTTGGCACGCTCGCACTGGCGCACGGCGGTGGACACCACGGCGAACACGGGCACATCCATGGCCATCATCTGGGCGACGGCGATGCGCAGGATGTCCATCACCGCCTCGTTGGGGCGGCGATCGAGGCGGGCATCGAGCAGGGCATCGATCTCGCCGCGCCGTCTCAGCACGATCATGGCCAGGGCGCGCGCAAAGCCCCGGTCACGCGGTGCCAGCGCCTGCATTTGCGGGCCGGACATGGCTTCATCGAGCCCTGAGCGGCGCGCCTCGGCAGCGCGCACCAGGGCGATGGCCGCCTGACGTGCAGCAATGCCGTTGGCCGCATCTGCGCTCGCCACGGATGATGCAGCCGGGGGGCGCTCGCGCCCTCTCACACCGTCACCTGCGCGCCCAGCTCGACCACGCGGCCCGGCGGGATGTGGAAGAAGTCGGTCGGATTGGCCGCATTGCGCATCAGGAAGATGAACAGGCGGTCCTGCCACAGGGGCATGCCCTGCTGGGCCGTGGGCACCACCGAGCGCCGCCCGAGGAAGAAGCTGGTGGCCATGATGTCGAACTTCAGCCCCTTCTTGCGGCAGATGCCCAGCGCCTTGGGCACATTGGGAATCTCCATGAAGCCGAACGACAGGATCACCTTCTGGAAGTCGTCGTTGATCGGCTCGATCCGCACCCGATCGGCCTCGCCCACGCGCGGCGCATCGGCGGTGCGCACGGTCAGTATGACGTTCTTCTCGTGCAGCACCTTGTTGTGCTTGAGGTTGTGCATCAGGGCCACGGGCGCGACCTCGGGGTCGGAGGTCAGGAAGATGGCCGTGCCCGGCGCGCGGTGCGGCGGTCGCGCCTGAAGCATCTCGACCAGATCGCTCAACGACACGGAATCGCGGCGGGTCTTGGCATTGAGGATCTGCACGCCGCGCGTCCAGGTCCACATGATCAGCACGATGGACGCTCCCATCAGCAGCGGGGCCCAGCCGCCCTGGGGCACCTTCAGCAGGTTCGAGCCGAAGAAGGCCAGGTCCACGATCAGGAACGGCGTCATGGCCAGCACCGTCCACGGCCACGACAGCCTGAAGCGATGACGGATGATGTAGAGCGCCAGCAGCGCGTCAACCAGCATGGCTCCGGTCACCGCCACGCCATAGGCACCGGCCAGCTGGCTCGATGTCGGAAAGATGGCCAGCAGCAGCAGCACACCCGTCAGCATCAGCATATTGACACTGGGCACATAGATCTGGCCGGCCTGGGTCTCGGAGGTGCGCAGGATGTTGATGCGCGGCAGCAGGCCCAGTTGCACAGCCTGCTGGGTGATCGAGAAGGCGCCCGTGATCACGGCCTGGCTGGCGATGATGGTGGCCAGGGTCGCCATGACCAGAATGGGCCAGTAGATAACCTCGGGCACCATGCCCCAGAAGGGGTTGAGGCGCGCATCGGGATTGTCGAGCACTAGCGCGCCCTGGCCCAGATAGTTCAGCATCAGGCACGGCAGCACGAACACCAGCCAGCCTGCACGGATCGGCGCCTTTCCGAAGTGGCCCATATCCGTATAGAGCGCCTCGGCACCCGTGACGGCCAGAAAGACAGCCCCTAGAATCACAAACCCCAGAAAGCCGTTTTCGATCAGGAAGATGGCTGCATAGTGCGGCGACAGGGCGCGCAGGATCGAGATGTCTGCGGCGATGTTCATCACCCCCAGCCCCGCCAGCAGCAGGAACCAGACGGTGGTGATCGGCCCGAAGGCTCTGGCCACGCTGGCCGTGCCGCGCGACTGCACCATGAACAGGGCGATCAGAATGCCCGCCGTGATCGGCAGCACATAGGGGGACAGCGCATGGCCGATGTTGGGTGCCGAGCGCAGGCCCTCCACGGCCGAGAGCACCGACACCGCAGGCGTCAGCACCCCGTCGCCATAGAACAGCGCCGCGCCGATCACACCCAGAAAGAACACCACCGTCGAGCGCCGCCCGATGGCCTGCTGCGTCAGGGCCATGAGCGACAGCGTGCCGCCCTCGCCCTTGTTGTCGAAGCGCATCAGGAAGAAGACGTACTTGACCGTCACCACCAGAATGAGCGCCCAGAACACCAGCGACACGGTGCCCAGCACGGCCAGCTCGGCCGTGCCCCCGCTTCGCGACTGGCCCAGGGCCTCGCGCATGGCATAGAGCGGACTGGTGCCGATATCGCCGAACACCACGCCGATGGCGCCAACCATCAGGGCCGTGAAGGCGCTGCGACTCTTGGGACCGGAACCATGGGCACCGTGCTGGCCCTCGCCCTCGGAGGAGGGAGTCACAGCAGAGCCATCATGTCCTGAACCTGGATTGTGCGGCGGGGCGGGGGGAGCGCCATCACCGCCGGGGCGGTCCCCAGCCATCATGATCCTCCGGACGCCGCAGAAAGCGCGGCACCGTCAAAGCGGCGTGGCCCTTACGCCCTTTCCGCCACCCTTTCAATCGTGGCGCTCATTGAGCGGTTGCATTTTGCGAAAAATCCGCGACACCTTGGGCAAAGGTTACAAAAATGTCAGACAGCCAGCGATTCCCTGTTGCCGCCCACGCGCTTGCCTATCTGGCGCATCGCAACGCCTATTCCCGAAACGAGGCTGTCCCGAGCGCGGCGCTGGCGGCCTCGGTGCCGACCAATCCGGTCGTGGTGAGGCGCGTGACCGCCATGCTGGCGCGCGCGGGCATGATCGGCACGCGCCCCGGTGCCCACGGCGGAGCCTGGCTTCTGGAGCCCGCCGAGGGCATCACGCTCGATCGCGTGCTCAAGGCCGTGAACGGCTCGGCCCATCTGGGTTGCCCGCCTCTGGGGGCCAAGGGCTGTCCGGTGGGCGAGCGCATCCCGCGTCAGCTCACCCAGGTGCTCAAGGCCGTGGACGAGGCTGCCGTGAAACGCCTGTCGGCCGTGACCGTGGCGGACCTGCTGGTCGAGCAGCCGATCCCCGCCTGATGCGCACGGCCCTGATCACCGGCGCATCCGCCGGGCTGGGTGCCGCCTTTGCACGCCAGATGGCCGCGCGCGGCTGGGCTCTGGCGCTGACGGCGCGCCGGGCCGATCGCCTCGACCAGCTGCGCGCCGAGATCGAGGCAGGCTATGGCGTGCCCGTTTCGACCTTTCCCCTTGATCTGTCCGCCCCCGGCGCAGCGCAAGACCTGTTCGATCAGGTCGGCGCGGCGGGCCTGCGTCCGGCGGCGCTCATCAACAACGCGGGTTTCTCGCGCACCGAGGGCTTTGCCCGAACACCCTGGCCCCGGCACGAGGCCATGGTGCGCCTCATGCTGGAGGCACCGCTGGCCCTCAGCCACCTGTGCCTGCCGGCCATGAAGGCCGAGGGCTTCGGGCGCATCCTCAATGTCTGTTCGCTGGCCGGCTTCATGCCCGCAACGGGCGGCGACACGCTCTATGGGCCGATCAAGAGCTTTCTCATCAAGGCCAGCATGGGCCTGCACATGGAGGTGCGCGAGCACGGCATCCATGTCAGCGCGCTGTGCCCCGGCTATGTCCTGACCGAGTTCCACGACGCCAACGGCTCACGCGAGCAGGTCTCTGCGGCCTATCCCGCCTTCATGTGGATGAGCGCCGAGGACGTGGTGCGTCAGGGGCTGGAGGCGCTGGAGGCCAATCGCCCGGTCCAGATTCCGGGGCGCATCAACAGCGCCATAGCAGGGATCGTGCGCGCCCTGCCCGACAGCTGGGGCCTGGCCCTCGCCGCGCGCCACGCCCGCAGGCTGGGCCGCGCCCAAAGCTGAGTGCGCTTAGCCCCTTCTGGCGATCACCCCCCGTGGCCACCGGCGGGATAGGGCGTGGTGACACCGGCGGCAAACATCCCCGGCAGGGCCTCGGACAGGCCCATCAGGATGAACTGGATGGCGAGCGCGCACAGGATCAGGCCCAGCACGCGCACGATGATGGCCATGCCCACATCGCCCAGAACCTTGGTGATCGGACCGGTCAGCCAGAAGCAGAACATGGTCAGAAGACCCACGCCCGCGATGGCCGCCAGGCCCGCCGCCGTGCCCGCCGGGCCGATGCGTGCCGCCTCGCCCGCCTGGATGATCACCGCCGAGATCGCACCGGGACCGATCAGCAGAGGCATGGCAAAGGGCACGACCAGCCGCTGGAACCTTCGCCGCGCATAGCCGCGCACGTCGCCCGTGTCGGTCGTGGGATCCACATCGGCGAACATCTTGAGGAAGTCCTCGCGCGCCATGTCGAGGCCCAGCAGCAGCAGAAGGATGCCGCCCGCGATGCGGAACGCCGCCAGCGAGATGCCGAAGAACTCCAGCAGCGCCAGGCCGGTAAAGAAGAAGAAGGCGAGGAAGGCGACGATGAACAGGGCGATATAGACGCTGACGCCGCGCCGCTGGGCCGCCGTCGCACCGATGGTGGCCGCCGCAAAGATCGGGATGTTGCCGATGGGATCGACCAGGGCGAACAGCGCCACGAACAGGTTGACCCCAAGCTCAAGCGCGTTCATCACCAGCTCCCAGCCGCAAAAAGTCCTTCACTCGTGCGCCTAGGCCGGAACCGGGCCCTGCGCAAGGAGCAAGTCATGTCCGCTGAAAACCCCGCCGTGCCGTCGTGTGATCCGCGCCTCATCGTGGCCCTCGACCATGCAGGCGTGGACGAGGCGCGCGCGCTCGTGCAGCTGCTGGGCGATCGGGTCTCGTTCTACAAGGTGGGTCTCACCCTGCTGGCGGCGGGCGGCGTGTCGTTCGCGCGCGAGCTGGGCCTTTTGGGCAAGCAGGTCTTTCAGGACTGGAAGCTGCACGACATCGGTGCCCAGGTCGAAGGCGCGGCCATGGCCATTGCATCAGGCGGCTGTGATCTGCTCACGGTTCACGCCGAGCCGCAGGTCATGCGCGCGGCGGTGCGCGGCCGCGATCAGGGCGGCCCTGGCACGCGCATCCTTGCGGTGACGGTGCTGACCTCGCTGTCGCACGACGATCTGCGCGAGATCGGCTATGGCGAGAGCCCCGAGTCTCTTGTCGAGCGCCGCGTGGCCCAGGCCATCGACTGCGGCGTGGACGGGGTGGTGGCAAGCCCTCTGGAGGCCGCCAGGGTGCGCCAGGTCGCTCTGGACAGAGGCCGCGCGGACTTTCTCGTCGTGACGCCGGGCGTGCGCCCCGAAGGCTCCGATGCCGACGATCAGCGCCGCATCGCCACGCCCCAGTCCGCGCTGGGCTCTGGTGCGACACATCTGGTGGTGGGCCGCCCGATCACGGCCGCGCGCGATCCTCGCGCCGCCGCCGCCGCCGTCATCGAGGACATGAGCGCCGCCTGATCGCCCGCTCAGCGGTCGACCAGATAGACATCCTCGCAGTAGCAGTCCCGGCCATAGCCATGGCGGTAGCTCTGGCGGTATCTCACGCCATGTCCGCTGTAGGACGGCGGGCGATCGTCATTGTAGCCATAGACGTCGCGATAGCCGGGGCCGGGGCGCGGCGAGGCGTGGCCGCGCTGGATGTGGCTGCGCTGGCCATAGCGGCTGTAGCCCTGATAGCCATAGGGCTGATAGCCGTAGCCGGTGGTCCGGGCATGATGATAGGGCACCGCCCCGTGGTAGCCGCCAACGTGATAGCCCCCCACGTGATAGCCCCCCACGTGATAGCCGCCCACTGGCACCGAATAGCCCGTCGCATTGTGGCCGGTGGCCGAATAGGCCCGCACGCGCGTCTCGTCCACGCGCACACTGGCATAGCCATAGGCATTGGGATGACCATAGGCCGGGTGGCCCGGATGGATCGGAGGGGCGGGAGGCGGCGGTGCGCTGTACTCGGGGCTCCAGCTTCTCTGGCGGGCCTGATAGGGCTGGCCATAGCTCGCGTGCCCATAGCCCGAATACCCGTAGCCATGGCCGGGCTGGCCATAGTGACCCTGACCATAGCCCGGTTGCCCGTAGCCGGAATGCCCGTAGCCGGGCTGGCCGTAGTGACTCTGGCCATAGTGACTCTGGCCATAGTGACTCTGGCCATAGGTGATGCTGCCGCTGAGGCCCTGATGATAGCGCGGCTGGGCCTCGCTGACGCTGGCCGCCATCATGAGCACGGCCAGAACGCCCACGCCTGTGATGATCCGCTGCGCTTTCAGCCGCGAACGCGCCTCAGGCGGTCCCATCGCGCCCCTCGGCTGGCTTAGGATCGGCTCCCATGCGCTGACGCCGCGCGTCATGCCTGTGTGAAACGCCCTGCCGGCGTATGTCCCGCCCAGTCTGCCGTGTCCTGCCCTTTGCATGACCCTGCCCTCGCCCGTGCCTGCGTGCCTCTTGCACCCGTGAACGAGGCGTTAACGCGCCAGCATGGCCCGCGGTTCGCTTTCCCCTTTCAGGCGAGGGGAGCCACGATCAGAAATCGACGGCGAGACCCTTCTTTTCCCAGTCGCCATAGCGGGTCGGCTCGGGGCCGCGACGCCCGCCCTGCTCGGGGGCCAAGGTGGCGGCCTGCGCCTTCGCCTGCCGCTGCATCGCTTCTTCGAGCGCACGGCGCGCAGGCGCGCTCAGCACCTTGTCCTGGGCCGCATCGGGCAGGTCGGGATTGAGGCGGGGGGCATCGGACGGGGCGCTTTGGGTCTCGCTCATCGGCTCACCTCGGGTCGGCAGGGCCGGGCGCGCGGGGCGCCCCGGTTGCGGGCCGGAAAATCTTGAGTCCGGCCCTCAGACACCCCAGATAGGGGCAACGGAGCTCGTGCGCCAGCGCGCAGGGGCGCCCCTGTTCTTTGTGCTCGTGCCCGCTGCTTGTCAGCAACCCCAGTTCTCGCGTCTGTTCGGATGTCAGCCCCATGATGAACCACCTTCGCACCTTCATCCTGCTCGCGGCCCTGACCGCGCTTTTTGTCGGCGTCGGCTATCTGCTGGGCGGGGCGACCGGCATGATCGTGGCCCTGGCCTTTGCGCTGGTGATGAACGTCGTCAGCTACTGGAACGCCGACAAGATCGTGCTGCGCCTCTACAAGGCCGAGCTGGTGGATGAGCGCCACCCCGATCCGGTGGTGCGCGCCTATGTCGCCGACACGCTTCAGATGGCGCGCGATGCCGGCCTGCCCGCCCCGCGCGTGGCCATCATTCCCAACGATCAGCCCAATGCCTTTGCCACGGGTCGCAATCCCCAGAACGCCGCGGTCGCCGCCACCACGGGCCTGCTGCGGATGCTGGACCGGCGCGAGGTGCGCGGCGTCATGGCCCACGAGCTGGCCCATGTGAAGAACCGCGACACCCTGACCATGACCGTCACGGCCACCGTGGCCGGGGCCATATCGGCACTGGCGAACTTTGCCCTGATCTTTGGCGGCGGGCGCGAGCGGCCCGGCGGCATCATCGGTGTGCTGGCCATTGCCCTGCTGGCCCCCATGGCCGCAGCCCTGGTGCAGATGGCCATTTCCCGCGCCCGCGAATACGAGGCCGACCGCATCGGTGCCGAGATCGCCCGCGATCCCGAAGCCCTCGCCTCTGCCCTGCAAAAGATTGAGGCATACGCCAAGCGCGCCGTGAACCTGCCCGCCGAGCGCAACCCGGCCACCGCGCACATGTTCATCATCAATCCGCTCAACGGCAAGGGCGCGGACAACCTGTTCTCGACCCATCCGGCGACGGGCAACCGCGTCAAGGCCCTGATGGAGATGGCACGCAAGCTGGGCGGCGCGCGCCCGCTCAGCGGCGACTACCGCTCCGCGCAATATGGTCACGACGCGGGCGCCTATGCGCCTTCCGCCACCGCCGTGCCCGCCAGCGAGAACACGAGCCCGACACGACCGCGCGGTCCCTGGGGCTGACGCCGCAAAAAGGCCGCTTGCATCTCGCCGCCCATGGTTCTTTAAGCGCGCCCTAGTCAGGCGGCGTCTCGCACGCCGCCGCCCCTGCCACCTGCGGGTCCGCCCGCACAGACAAGGCCGCTGCCATGACCACCGCCCCGCGCAAGGTCGTCCTCGCCTATTCCGGCGGGCTGGACACCTCCATCATCCTCAAGTGGCTGCAGAGCGAATATGGTGCGGAGGTCATCACCTTCACCGCCGATCTGGGCCAGGGCGAGGAGCTGGAGCCCGCGCGCGAGAAGGCGCTCAAGCTCGGCATCAAGCCCGAGAACATCTTCATCGACGATCTGCGCGAGGAGTTCGTGCGCGATTACGTGTTCCCCATGTTCCGCGCCAATGCGGTCTATGAGGGGCTGTACCTGCTGGGCACCTCCATCGCCCGCCCGCTGATCGCCAAGCGCCAGATCGAGATCGCCCGCCAGCTCGGCGCGGACGCCGTCTGTCATGGGGCCACGGGCAAGGGCAACGATCAGGTGCGCTTCGAGCTGGGCTACTATGCGCTGGAGCCCGACATCCGCGTCATCGCCCCCTGGCGCGAGTGGGAATACAAGTCCCGCGAAGCCCTGCTGGCCTTTGCCGAAAGCCACCAAATCCCGATCTCGAAGGACAAGCGCGGCGAGGCCCCCTTCTCGGTCGATGCCAACCTTCTGCACTCGTCATCCGAGGGCAAGGTGCTGGAAGACCCCGCCGTGGAGGCGCCCGAGTTCGTCCACCAGCGCACCATCTCGCCGGAAGACGCGCCCGACCAGCCCACCATCATCACCATCGCCTTCGAGAAGGGCGATCCGGTCGCCATCGACGGCGAGGCCATGAGCCCGGCCACCTTGCTCACGCGGCTCAACCAGCTGGGCCACGACAACGGCATCGGCCGGCTCGATCTGGTCGAGAACCGCTTTGTCGGCATGAAGTCGCGCGGCGTCTACGAGACGCCCGGCGGCACCATCCTGCTGGCCGCGCACCGGGGCATGGAGTCCATCACCCTGGACCGCGGCGCCATGCACCTGAAGGACGAGCTGATGCCGAAATACGCATCGCTCATCTACAACGGCTTCTGGTTCAGCCCCGAGCGCGAGATGCTCCAGGCCGCCATCGACCACAGCCAGCAGAAGGTCTCGGGCAGCGTGCGCGTCAAGCTCTACAAGGGCAATGTCACGGTCATCGGCCGCGAGAGCCCGCACAGCCTCTACGATCAGGAGCTGGTCACCTTCGAGGAGGGCGCGGTCGCCTACGATCACCGCGACGCCGAGGGCTTCATCAAGCTGAACGCCCTGCGCCTGCGCGTGCTGGCCAAGCGCGAGAACCGCGAGGGCTGAGCGCCGTATGGCATCCGCTCGCTTCAGGGGTATGATCGCCCCTGAAGCCTGAGGAGTTCCGGCCATGCTGATCCGCATTCTCGTCGCCAGCGTTCTCGTCTTTTCCCTCACGCTCGCAGCCCATGGCGCCCAGCCCTCGGGCTCAATCATGGATGAGGCCTATCGAGAGGCGCGGGTCGAGCATTACGAGGAACAGATCAGGCAGATGCGCGGCGAGATTGATGTCGCCATCGACGCGGGCGGCGGTCCCGTCGTGATCATGGCGGCTGTCGACGAGATTCTGGCCCGCTACCAGCCGGAGTTCGAAAGCTTCGCTGCCCTCTACGACGCGGTGATGGAAGTCTGGATCGCCGAGGAAGAGGACGCCGAGGTTCTCGCCTATCTCATCGCCGCGAGAGCAGAGATCATTCCTGCCATTCTGGCCGTTCCGGGCCAGGTCAGGGCTGAGATCGAGGCTGAAGTGGCACCGCCGGTTCGGTCCAAGGGCCATGCGTCCCCGGTTGCGATGGAGCCCCTGAACCCGGCCTCCTTTCTGGAGCGACTCGATCGGCTGGCCCACAACAACGCAATCGGGCGGCTCGATCTGACCGGGAACCACGAGCGCGGCTGAGGCCGGGCGCTGTCGCAGTCCATCGGGCCAGTTGCCATGCCCGCCGGGATGGTCCACGCTTGAGCCGCATCATCGGAGTTTCAGAAAAACCATGCGTATCCTTCCCGCTCTCGCCGCCGCCTGCCTTCTGGCGGCACCCCTCGCCCTGCCCGCCAGCGCACACGCCACCGTCGCCACCCAGAGCGCGGACCCTCAGGCCGAGGCGCGCATTCAGGCTGCCGCCGACCGCTTCAGCACCCTGATTGCCGATCTGGACACCCAGGCCGCAGTGATCCGCGAGGACGAGAGCCTGACCCCCGAGCAGCGCGAGAGCCGCATCCTTGCACTGATCGCGCCCCATCAGGCCGAGATCGACACCTTCATCGCCGCTCTGGTCCAGTACACCATCGACACCGCCGAGCCGGACGAGCGCGAAGAGATCGAGGCCAGCGCCGACATGGTGAGCATGATCCTGCAATCGACCATCATCCGCGCCCTGGTCGAGGGGCCTGACGCGCAGTAACCTTCCGGCCCTTTGGCCGCCCTGTCGCTCACCTCCCCGCGCGCCATGATCCTGCCGGTCGATCCCAAGCTCTACGCCGCCTTTCTGGGCGTGATGGCGGTCATGGCTGTGACGCCGGGACCGGCCAATCTGTTTGCCGTGGCCACGGGGGCCTCGCGGGGCAAGAGCGCGGCCCTGCTGGGCGTGCTGGGCATGAATGTGGCCACCCTCGTGTGGTTCGCGGCTGCGGCGCTGGGGCTCGGCGCCATGATCACGGCCTTTCCCGAGGCTTTCGCGGTCATTGCCGTGCTGGGCGGGCTCTATGTGGCGTGGCTGGGCGTGAGAACGATCCGCGCGGCGCTGGCACCCCGGCCGGGCGTCCCGCCTTCGGGCCATGACGAGCAGATGAGCGCGCGCATCTCGCGGCGGCGCAGCGCGCTCATCGACGGTTTCATGGTCCAGATCGCCAACCCGAAGGCCGTGCTGTTCTTCACCGCCGTGCTGCCGCCTTTCCTCGATGCAGCAAGACCCGTGGTCGCCCAGCTTTCCCTGTTCGCCGCCGCGACCATCGGCATGGATGTGATCGCCATGAGTGCCTATGGCCTGGGCGGCGCGGCCCTGTCGGCGCGCATGACCCGCCCGGCCTTTCGCAAGGGTTTCGACCTGATGGTGGGGGCTCTGCTGCTCGCCGCATCGGCCCTGATCCTGCTGCGCGGTCAGGGCGTGATCTAGCGGAACGCAACCGCAAGGTCGGGCATTTCACCTGCCTAGGCTGCACAACCCTTTTCGCGGGAGAAACCGCCATGCGTCGCCTGAACACCAGCTTGTCCACCCCCCTGCGTCTGTCGCTTATCGCCGCAGCCACGCTCGCTCTTGGCGCCTGCGCCACCGCCACGCCCTATCAGGCGGCAGGCACGGGCTCGGCGGGCGGGGGCTATTCCGAGGTGCGGCTGGAGCAGAACCGCTATCGCGTCGTGTTCGCGGGCAACTCGCTCACCTCGCGCGACATGGTCGAGATGAGCCTGCTCTATCGCGCTGCCGAGCTGACCACCCAGAACGGCTATGACTGGTTCACCACCGTGGGCCGCGCCACCGATCGCGACACCCGCTATGTGGGCACGCCCGATCCGTTCTTTTCCAGCCGCTACGGCCCCTACTGGTCGCCCTACTGGCGTTTCCACCGCCGCAACGCCTGGTCGCGCTGGGATCCCTTCTGGGGGCCGAGCTTCGATGTGCGCGAGGTCAACCGCTACGAGGCGTCGACCGAGATCGTCATGGGTCGAGGGCCGGTGCCCCGCCAAGACCCCAACGCCTTCGATGCGCGCGAGGTCATCAGCAATATCGGCCCGCGCCTGGCGCGCCCGGCGGGCTGAGGGCCTCAGACCCCCATGCGCATGGCCTTGAGCCGGCGCTTGTTGACGTGTTCGGCAGGCGCCGGCCCCATTTCCTCGGGCAGCTCGCCCTTGAAGTAGTAACGCTGCCAGCTCTCGCGCACCGCGTCGGGATCGCCCAGGCTGAGGCGCTTGTTGAAGTCGGTGCGCTGGCGGTTCCACGCGTCGAACTGGCCCTGCATGACCGGGTTCGAGCTGAGCTGCTTCATCACAGGCTGCACCTGATCGAGCTTACGGTGCTCGATCAGGGTGATGAAGCAGTAGGGTTCGCCCCGCTCGAAGCGGATGCGGCCCTTGCGCGTGAATATCCAGTTCATGGTGAAGGGAAACGGCAGCCAGTCCGTCTCGATCAGGCCCACCAACGGCTGAATGCCGTCCTTGACGTGGTTGGGCGGCCCTGAGGCCAGCATCCCCCAGCCCGGCGGCGTGCGGAACAGGTACTGGGGATGCATGGTCAGCACCCCGCCCGAAAAGTGCGACGACACCAGATGCGCGAAGTCGGGATAGGGCTGGTCGGGCGTGATGTGGATGTCGGCCTGATGCGGCCCGCCGTTCCACTCGGCCGTGAAGCCGACCGGGCACAGGATTTCCCAACCCGTGGTATTGGCCATGTTCAGCGGCAGGCAGCGATAGGGATGCCGGTTCGAAAAGCGGTCCATCCAGGCGCGCTGCTGGCGCCCCGGCACCATGTCCGGCGGGCGCGGGCTCATGGGGTAGCACTCGAGTTCCATCAATGATCGGTCCCGGTTAGTGTCTCTCGACACCTAACCGATTTTGACGCCCCTGCAATGGCACCTGACGATCCAGCCGCATCCGGCGCATCAGCCCCCGATCCTGCCCGGCATACGCCCCAGACCCTGATCGAGGCGATGCACGAACTGGGCCTCGCTCCCGTCACCCACTGGCACGCCCCGGTGTTCCGCGTCGAGGAGGGTCACGCCATCAAGGCGGCCATGGCCGGGGTGCACACCAAGAACCTGTTTCTCAAGGACAGGAAGGGGCGGCTCTGGCTGGTCTCTGCGGCGCAGGATACCGCCATCGACCTGAAGCGCCTGCCCGGCGTGATCGGATCGGAGCGCCTGTCGTTCGGGCCGGAGGCCCTGATGATCGAGACGCTGGGCGTGCGCCCCGGCGCCGTCACCGCGCTGGGCCTGATCAACGATGTGCACCGGCGGGTGACCTTTGTGCTCGATGCGCGCCTGCACGAAGCCGGGATCGTCAACTTTCACCCGCTGACCAACGAAGCGACCACGGGCCTTTCGCGCGAGGCCTTCGCCCGGTTTCTGGATCATGTGGGCGCACGGGGCGTGGTGGTCGACTTCGAGCGCCTCGAAGTGGTCGGTCGATTGAACTGAGGGCCTGATGCCACCATCTTGCGCCTGTGGGCGTTGAGCTATCGGGACGCCCCTCTTCTATCGTGTCACGAACAGCGAGCTTTCGCGGAGCCTTCATGTCCTTTGCCGACCCGACCTCGAGCCTGCCCGACGATCTGATCCTCGACGGCACCGACGCCAGCTTCATGAAGGATGTGGTCGAGGCCTCGCGCAGCCAGCCCGTCCTGGTCGATTTCTGGGCCTCGTGGTGCGGGCCGTGCCGCCAGCTGACCCCTGCGCTGGAGAAGGCGGTGCGCGCGGCCAAGGGCAAGGTGAAGCTGGTCAAGATCGACGTGGACGCCAACCCCGCCTACGCCCAGCAGCTGCGCGTGCAGTCCATCCCCACCGTCTATGCCTTCAGGAACGGCCAGCCGGTCGACGGTTTTCAGGGTGCCATTCCCGACAGCCAGCTCAAGGCCTTCATCGAGCGCCTGACCGGCGAGGCCACGGGTCCGTCCGATGTGGACCAGCTATTGTCGCTGGGCGCGGAGTCCATGCAGCTCGGCGATCTGGGCGGCGCGGCCCAGGCCTATGCCCAGGCCATGCAGCTGGAGCCCGACAACCCGCGCGCCATCGCGGGTATGGCGCGGGTTTATCTGGCTGACGGCGATACCGAACAGGCGCGCCAGACCATCGCCATCGCCCCGCCCGACTCCAAAGACCCCGAGGTGCTGAGCGTGCGCGCCGCCCTCGCCCTGGGCGCTGCCGAAGCGCCTTCGGACACGGCGGCGCTGGAAGCGCGCGTCAGCGCCAGCCCCGACGATCATCAGGCCCGCTTCGATCTGGCCGAGGCTCTGGCCGCCGGCGGCCAGCTTGAGGGCGCCGTCGATCACCTGCTGGAGATCGTGCGTCGTGACCGCGAGTGGAACGATCAGGCCGCGCGCAAGAAGCTGCTGGTCGTGTTCGATGCGGCGGGTGCCAACTCCGAGATCGCCCGCTCGGGGCGGCGTCGCCTGTCGTCAATCCTGTTTGCCTGACGCGCGAAGGAGCGAGCCGAGCCGATCATGGGACACAGCTACATCAAGGCTTCCGATCTGCCCTCGATCCTGCCGCTGTTCCCGCTGAACGGCGCGCTACTGCTGCCGCGCGGCCAGCTTCCGCTCAATATCTTCGAGCCGCGCTATCTCAACATGATCGACGATGTGATGGCGGGCGAGCGGCTGGTGGGCATGATCCAGACGCGCGGCGAGAACCTGCTGTTGCCCGAACTGGCGCGTGTGGGCTGTGCGGGGCGCATCACCGCCTATGCCGAGACGTCCGATGGCCGCTATGTCGTGACCCTGACCGGCATCTGCCGCTTTCGCCTCGGCCCCGAGCTGCCTGCGGGCTCGCCCTATCGACAGGCGCGGGTGGACTGGCAGCCCTACGAGTCCGATCTCAAGGCCGAGAGCACCATCACCGGCTTTTCGCGCGAAGCCTTTCTAGCCTCCCTGCGCCGCTATCTGCACGGGCGTGCGCTCGATCTGGACTGGGAGACCGCCGAGGCGGCCCCGCCCGAGGCCCTGGTCAACTCGCTCGCCATGGCCCTGCCCTTCGATCCGGCCGAGAAGCAGGCCCTGCTGGAAGCTGACACCCTGGAGGCGCGCTGCCGCTGCCTGACCGCCATCTTGCAGATCGATGCGGTCGACCCCGGCGACGAAGGCCCGCCCCCCGTCCAGTAGCGCCAGCCCTGCGCCCATGCCATAGCAGCCTGATGAGCGAGAGATTCAATACGCCCCCCCGCATGGACCCGCGCCTGCTTGAGGTGCTGGTCTGCCCCGTCACCCATGCGCCGCTGAAGTGGGATGCCAAGGCCGGCGAGCTGGTCTCGACCGCGGCCCGCCTCGCCTTTCCGGTGCGCGATGGCGTGCCGATACTGATCGTCGACGGGGCACGCCCGCTGGACTGAACTCAGATGTGAATGGCGTGACCCAGCGCGCGCAGGCTCGCCTCATGGAAGGCCTCGCCCAGCGTCGGGTGGACGTGGATGACCCCGGCCACATCCTCCAGCACCGCGCCCATCTCCAGCATCTGGGCAAAGCTGTTCGACAGCTCCGAGACGTGCTGGCCCACGGCCTGGATGCCGAGAATGCGGTGGTCGGCCTTGGATGCGATCACCCGCACGAAGCCTCCGTCCTCGCCCGCCTCGATGGCCAGCGCCCGCCCGATGGCGGCGAAGGGGAACACCGAGGTGATCACGTCGTCACGGCCCTTCACATCGTCGGGACCAAGCCCGGCCGAGACGATCTCGGGCTCGGTGAAGCACACGGCGGCGATGGTCACGGGATCAAAACGCCTTTCCCCGGCGCTACCGCCCGCTGCCTGAGCGCGACCTGCGATGATCTCGGCCACCATCTCGCCCTGGGCCGAGCCCTTGTGCGCCAGCATGGGCTCGCCGGTCAGGTCGCCGACCGCCCAGACGTTCTTCATCGAGGTGGCGCAGCGGTCGTCGATCTTCACGAACGGACCGTCCATGGCGATGCCCATGGTCTCAAGGCCCCAGCCCTTAGTGCGCGGGCGACGGCCCACGGTCACGAGCACCTTGTCGGCCTTGAGTCTGAGCGCCTTGCCGTCCTTGTCGGTGACATTCAGGGCGCCCTTTTCAAACGATCCGGCCCTGGCGCCCAGCAGCAGCTCAACGCCGTGCTTCTGCATCCACTTCGCCACCGGATCGGTCAGGGCCCTGTCATAGAGCGGCAGGATGCGCTCGGCCATTTCCACAACCGTGACCTCGGCGCCCAGCTTGCGATAGGCGATGCCCAGCTCAAGCCCGATGTAGCCGCCGCCGACCACCACCAGCCTGCCCGGCACCTTGTCCAGCGACAGGGCCTCGGTGGACGAGATCACGTCGCCGCCGAACGGCAGGAACGGCAGCTCGACCGGCTCGGATCCGGTGGCCAGTATGACGTGCTCGGCGCTGATGGTGATGTCGCCGTCGGTGGTCTTCACCGTGCAGGTCTTGGCATCCGAGAAGGTCGCCCAGCCATGGATCACCTTCACCTTGGCTTTCTTCAGCAGGGCCGCGACGCCGCCGTTCAGCTTTTTGACGATGCCGTCCTTCCACGCCACCGTGGCCTTCAGGTCGATGGCGGGCCTTGCCGCCGTGATGCCCAGCGTGCCACCGTCCGCCGCCCTCGCCACGGTCTCGAACTTCGAGGCCGCATGGATGATCGCCTTGGACGGAATGCAGCCGACGTTCAGACACGTTCCGCCCAGCGCCGCCTGACCCTCTGCGTTGCCGCCATCGACCAGCACGGTGTCGAGGCCCAGCTGGCCACAGCGGATCGCCGCGACATAGCCGCCCGTCCCTGCGCCGATGATGAGAACCTTGGGGGTGATGGTCTGGGTCATGGTCTAGCCGTTGCGGGAGGAAATCAGGGCTGAATCTCTGCGACCAGCTCAAGGATTATGCGGAACAGCGGATCGCTCTGGTGAGCGCCTTCGACCGTGGCCGAGACGCCCTCTCTCAGGGTTGCGGCATCCTGGGGGATCATGGCGATGGCCAGGGCGCCGACCTCGGGGGTCCAGCCCACGCTGCAAAAGCCGAGCTGGTTCCAGGAAAAGCGGTAGGTGCCGCGCACCACCTCCTCGCCCTTGATGATCCAGGCGGGCTCCAGCGTCGCAAAGCCGAACGCCTCACAGGCACGCTCGCCGGGATCACCGGGCAGGTTCATGCTGGCGCGGTTACGCGCTGCGGCAATGCACTCGGCAGGGTCGGTCCGCTCCACCGCCGTGACGCGGCCCACGAAAACAGCGCCCGCGTTCTCGGTATCGTTCGACGCATTGGTCGTCGTCGACACACAGGCCATGGCCGGCGCGGCGAGTGCAAGTCCGGCGGCAGCAAGGCCAAGGATACGCATTTTCACCATGACGTCCTCCAGGTTGAAACGCAGATGCAGTCTTGACTCACCCCATCCACAGCGTTGCGGGATGCTCCAGCAGGCCCTTGATGCGCTGCACGAACACCGCCGCGTCATGCCCGTCGACGATGCGGTGATCGAAGCTGGACGACAGGTTCATCATCTTGCGCACGACCATCTGGCCATCGCGCACCACGACCCGCTCCTGAATCTTGTTGGGGCCGACGATGGCCACTTCGGGGTGGTTGATGATGGGGGTGTGTACCACCCCGCCCAGCGTGCCCAGCGAGGTGATGGTGATGGTCGAGCCGGTCAGCTCCTCGCGCTTGGCCGTGCCGGATTTGGCCGCTTCGGCCAGCCGCGCGATCTCGGCGGCGGTGTCATAGGGGTCGCGCGCCTCGGCATGGCGGACCACCGGCACCATCAGCCCGCTGGGCGTCTGGGCGGCGATGCCCAGATGCACCGCTGCGTGCTGGGTCAGTATGCCCGCCTCGTCGTCATAGTGGGCATTGATCTGGGGCTGGTCGCGCAGGGCCACCACGATGGCGCGGGCGATGAAGGGCAGCACGTTCAGCTTGGCCCTGCCGGTCTTCTTCGCCTCGGCGTTCAGATGGGCGCGCAGCTCCTCCAGCGCCGTGACGTCGATTTCCTCGACATAGGTGATGTGCGGAATGCGCCGTACGCTCTCGGCCATTTTCTCCGCGATCTTGCGGCGCAGGCCGATGATGCGCACCTCGCTGGTGCCCTGCGCCTGCTGATAGCCGGACGGCGAGGATGCGGGTGCCGAAATCCCCTGACCGCGCGTGGCCAGATAGGCGTCGAGATCGCCGTGGTCGATGCGCCCCGCCGGTCCCGATCCGGGCACGAATTGCAGGGCAATGCCCATGTCATGGGCGCGCGCGCGCACCGCAGGAGAGGCGAGCGGACGCACGCCGGGCGTCTGGGGCTGGCGCGCCCTCTCTTGAACCTCTTGGGCCGGGCGCGAAGCTGACGGCGCGGGGGGCGACGCCTTTGCAGGCGAAGGCGTCTCCCGACCAGTCTCAGCCTTGGCGGCAGGCGCAGCGCCATCGCCCGCAAAGCTGACCAGAGGCCCACCCACGGCCAGCGCCTGTCCGGGCGTACCGTGCAGCACCGCGATGGTGCCATCGAAGGGGCTGGTGATCTCGACGGTGGCCTTGTCGGTCATGACCTCGGCGAGGATCTGATCCTCATGCACCTGATCGCCGATCTTGACGTGCCAGGCGACCAGCTCGGCCTCGGCCGTGCCCTCGCCCACGTCAGGCAGCTTGAACACCTTGCCGATGCCCGCGTGCACCCCTGCGGGCGCGGGCGCAGGCTCAGACTCACGCGCAGACTTGGCTGCAGTCTCGGGGGCCGCAGTCTCGGGGGCCTCAGGCTCGGGGGCTTGCGCCTCGGCAGAGGCATTGCCCGCGCCCTCGACCTCGAACTCGGCCAGGGGCCCGCGCACCGCGATCATCTGGCCGGGCTCACCATGCAGGCGGGTCACGCGCCCGCTCACCGGCGAGGTGATCTCGACGGTGGCCTTGTCGGTCATGACATCGGCGATCAGCTGATCTTCGCTGACCTCGTCGCCCGCCTTGACGTGCCAGCCCACCAGCTCGGCCTCGGCGGTGCCTTCGCCCACGTCGGGCAGCTTGAACACATAGCGACCCATTCTCAGCGGCCTCCCGTCATGACACTCTTGAGCGCCTCGGCCACGCGCGCCGGGCCGGGGAAGTATTCCCACTCGAAGGCGTGCGGATAGGGCGTGTCCCATCCGGTCACGCGCATGATGGGCGCCTCCAGATGATAGAAGCAGCGCTCCTGCACCAGGGCGCTCAGCTCGGCGCCATAGCCGCTGGTCCTGGGGGCCTCGTGCACGATCACGCAGCGACCGGTCTTCTTCACGCTCTGCTCGATGGCCTCGATGTCCAGCGGCACGAGGCTGCGCAGGTCGATGACCTCGGCGTCGACGCCCGCGTGCTCGGCCCCGGCCAGCGCCACCCAGACCATGGTGCCATAGGCGAGGATGGTCACGTCCGCGCCCTCGCGCATGATGCGCGCCTTGCCCAGCGGCTCGACGTAGTGGCCGGTCGGCACCTGGGCCAGTTCCTGCGCCTTCCAGGGCGACACCGGCTTTTCGTGCCAGCCGTCGAAGGGGCCGTTGTAGAGGCGCTTGGGCTCGAACACGATGACCGGATCGTCGTCCTCGATGGCGGCGGTCAGCAGGCCCTTGGCATCATAGGGGTTGGAGGGGATGACCACCTTCAGCCCGGCGATGTGGGTGAACAGGCTCTCGGGGCTCTGGCTGTGGGTCTGGCCGCCGAAGATGCCCCCGCCATAGGGGCTGCGGATGGTGATGGGGGCGGTGAACATGCCCGCCGAGCGATAGCGCAGCTTGGCCGCTTCCGAGACGATCTGGTCGTAGGCCGGATAGATGTAGTCGGCGAACTGGATCTCGACCACCGGACGCAGGCCATAGGTGCCCATGCCGATGGCGGTGGCGACGATGCCGCACTCCGAGATCGGCGCATCGAAGCTGCGCGTCAGCCCGTGCTTTTCCTGCAGCTTGTCGGTGACGCGGAACACGCCGCCGAAATAGCCCGCGTCCTGACCATAGCTGAGCACATCGGGATCGCGGGCCATGGCCACGTCGAGCGCCGAGTTGAGCGCCTGGATCATGTTCATGGGCTGCACGACCCCGTCTGCGGGGGCCTCGGAGGGGGGCGCATGGCCCGCATCGACCATGTCCGGCTCGATGCCGTCGTTCTGGTCGGCCCTGGTGAAGGTCTCGTTGTCCATGCTCACACCCCCACCTCGCGGCGCTGTTCGATCAGGCGCCAGTCCGGTTCCTTGAACACGTCCTCGAACATGGTCTTAACGCTGGGGCGCGACTGGCCCAGCGTGCCGGTGGCGTCGGCGATGCGGCCTGCTTCGCGCACCTCCTGCTCGGCGGCCTTGACGGCCGCCTCATGCGCCTCGTCGCTCCAGACGCCCAGCGCGATCAGATGGGCCTTGAGCCGCGCGACCGGATCGCCCAGCGGCCAGTGGTCGTATTCGTCGCCGGGGCGATAGCGGCTGGGATCGTCCGAGGTCGAGTGCTGGGCCGCGCGATAGGTGAACAGCTCGATCACCGTGGCCCCGAGGTTGGCCCTGGCGCGCTCATAGGCCCACTCGGTCGCGGCCCAGACGGCGAGGAAGTCGTTGCCGTCCACCCGCAGGCACGGCAGGCCATAGCCGATGGCCTTGGAGGCAAAGGTGGTCTCCAGACCGCCCGCAATGCCCTGGAAGGAGCTGATGGCCCACTGGTTGTTGACGATGTTCAGGATCACCGGCGCGCGATAGACGGCGGCAAAGGTCAGGGCGTTGTGGAAGTCGCCTTCCGCCGTGGCCCCGTCACCGATCCAGCTGATCGCCACCTTGTCGTCGCCGCGATAGGCGCTGGCCATGGCCCAGCCGACCGCCTGGGGCACCTGGGTGCCGAGATTGCCCGAGATGGTGAAAAAGCCGTAGTCCTTCGAGGAATACATGATGGGCAGCTGGCGGCCCTTCACCGGATCGTCCGTGTTCGAATAGATCTGGTTCATCATGTCGACCAGCGGATAGCCGCGCGCGATCAGCAGGCCCTGCTGGCGATAGGTCGGAAAGCCCATGTCCTGAGGCGACAGCAGCATCCCTTGCGCGACCGCGATGGCCTCCTCGCCCGTGCACTTCATGTAGAAGCTGGTCTTGCCCTGGCGGTGGGCGCGATGCATCCGGTCGTCGAAGGCGCGCGTCAACAGCATGGCCTTCATGGCCCGCACCAGGGTCTCGGGCGCGACCTTCGGTGCCCACGGCCCCACGGCCTCGCCCGCATCGTTCAGCACGCGGATCAGGCGAAAGGCGTGCTCGCGCGTGTCGGCGGGCGCGCAGTCCACCGGCGGGCGCTGCACCGCCCCGGCCTCGTCGAGCACGATGTGCGAGAAGTCGGGCGCATCGCCGGGACGCGCGGGCGGCTCGGGCACCCTCAGCGAGAGGCTCGGCGCGTTGCGGCCCTTTTGCGGACCGTCTCGGGACGTGGTCTTGCTCATGTCCGTTCCTGTGTGGCGCAAACGTCGGTGACAAGGCCGGAAGCCGCAGCGCCGGCGCGGGCTCACCTCGCGGACCCTTCAGGGCCTCCTATCAGGTGCGCGCAGGGCGGTCACGGTCCAGCCCGGCGTCTGCGGGGGCGGTGTCGTTCCTCATGATGCTCATACCATGCGAGCCCCTGATGGTCTTGCCAAAGTTAAGCCCCTTATGGCAAGGTTATCAGCATGATTGTTTCACGAAACTGCCAATTCGGGGCACGATTTGACCGATCCTCTCGATCCCGTTGACGCCCGCATCCTGGACATCCTCCAGTACGATGCCGGGCTCTCGGTGGCCGAGGTCGCCGAGCAGGTCGGGCTGTCGGCCTCGCCATGCTGGCGCCGCATCAAGAGACTGGAGGATGGCGGGCTGATACGCAAGCGCGTCACCCTGCTCGATCCCGGGAAACTGGGCCTGAACTTCGAGGTCTATGCCATCGTCAAGCTGACCCTGCCCTCGCGCGAGAACCTTGAGGCGTTCGAAAGCGCGGTCGGCGCATGGCCCGAGGTGATGCAGTGTGCCACCATCACCGGGCGCGAGGACTATGTGCTGCGCATCGTCACCTCGGACATGCACGCCTTCGACCGCTTCCTGCGCGAGAAGCTGCTGTCGCTGGGGCTTGTGTCGGACTGCGAGAGTCATATCGTGACGCGGGGGGTCAAGAACGTCACCGCCCTTCCGCTGGAGCGCATCACCCCCCATCTGGTCCGGGAGTCGGGCTGAGGATCGAACCGAGGAGCACACCCATGATCGAAATGGTGATCGACGCCCGCAAGAAGGATCTGGGAGGTTTCGAGGTCGGCCGCGTCCTGCCGTTCGCGCGCCGGCGCATGGTCGGGCCGTTCATCTTTCTCGACCAGATGGGGCCCGCCGAGTTCGCCCCCGGCGCCGATGCGGTCAATGTGCGCCCGCACCCGCACATCGGGCTTTCCACCCTGACCTATCTGTTCGAGGGTGAAATCCTGCACCGCGACAGCCTCGGCTACACCCAGCCCATCCGCCCCGGCGAGGTGAACTGGATGACGGCCGGGCGCGGGATCGTGCACTCCGAGCGCACCGACCCGGTCCGCATCCGCACGGGCGGCAAACTGCACGGCATGCAGGCCTGGATCGCCCTGCCCGACGACAAGGAAGAGGTCGAGCCCTCCTTTGCCCACCATCACGGCAGCGACGACCTGCCGGCCTATGAACAGGGCGGGCTGTTCGCGCGTCTGGTCGCGGGCGAGGCCTATGGCGCAAAAGCCGCGGTCGAGACCGCCTCGCCGCTGTTCTATGTGCACTGGGAAATGGCCGAGGGCGTGCGCACCGCGCCGCCGCCCGGCCGCGGCGCAGGCGGCATGAGCGAGCGGGCGCTCTATGTGGCGCGCGGCGAGGTCGAGATCGGCGATCACACCTTCTCCGAAGGCCAGATGGTGGTGCTGGAGCCCCACGCCGAGCCGACCGTGAAGGCCCTGCGGCCCTCCAGCGTCATGGTGCTGGGCGGCGAGCCGGTGGGCGAGCGCATCATCTGGTGGAACTTCGTCTCCTCCAGCCAGGCCCGCATGGATCAGGCCAAGGCGGACTGGGCCGCCGGGCGCATGAAGCTGCCCCACGAGGACGATCTGGAGTTCATTCCCCTGCCCGACGAGCCCTCGGTAAAGTCTGCGCCAGAGCCCGCCCCCCAGCCGAAGCCCGAGCCGACGCACCCGGTCTGAATGTGCCCTAGCGGCGGCTCACCAGCAGGGCTTCGAGACGGCGGATCTCATTGCGAAGCTGGTTGATGTGGATCACGGGCCACAGCGACAGCTTGATGATCAGCGACATCAGCACCAGCACGCCCGCGCTCAGCCCCCAGCGCAGCGCGCCCAGCACCTCGACCTCGCCAAAGAAGCGCCAGGCGCAATAGGCACCGGCCACGAACAGCAGCGTCTGGGCCACCATCATCAGCATGCTGACCGCCCCGGTCCGACCCCTGAACAGGGCCAGCGTCTGATCGATATAGCCGGGCTCCTCGCCCAGGCGCGCCAGCAGCGCGCGCTCCTCGGCATCGAGGGCCGTGCGGATGGCTTCATCCTCGTCGGATCGGTCATGAGTCATGTCAGTCTCCTTGCAGGGCAAGCCTCAGCCTCGCTCTGGCGTGCAACAGGCGGGTCTTGACGGTCCCCGCCGGGGTATCGAGCGCGACGGCGATCTCGGCCACGCTCATGTCCTCGAAATAATGAAGGGTGATGGCCGCGCGCTGGTCGGGCGGCAGGGCGCGGATCGCGCGATGTAGGGCATCGGTCTCGGCGGCCCGCTCGGGGCTGTCGGCGCTGGCGCACGCCTTGTCGCTGCCGCCCTCGTCGGCCCGCAGCGCGCTGTGCAGGGCGCGCTGGCGCACCTTGGCCCCCACCATGGCCGCGCACTGGCGGGTCACCATGCGATAGGCGAAGGCAGGAAAGGCATGGGCATCGCGCAGGGCGGGCAGGGCTTCGATGATGCGCGCCCATGAGCCCGAGACAGCCTCGCGCGCCTCGTCCGCATCCCCCAGCAGGCGCCAGGCGTGGGCACCCAGCTTGGGAGTCCATGTGCGCACCAGAAGCGAGAGGGCGGCCCGCTCGCCCCTGCGGGCATCATCGACCAGGCGGGCGGCCTGCACGCGCCTCAGCCAGATCTGCCTGTCTTGTCTCGGATCGTCGCCCAGCATGATCCCTAGGTGCGCCGATGTACCGATCCGGTTCAATTTTCGCGTTCGATTGCCGCGATGAAATCATGCAGCAGGGCGCTGACCTCGGCCGCTCGCTCCTGCTGGATCCAGTGTCCGGCGCCCTCGATGACGTGGCGCGCGCGCAGGTCCGCGAGGCTCTCGCCAAGGCGCGCCTCGTCCGCACCGGCATAGTGGCGCACCGGATCGTGACTGCCGGTGATGAACTGGGCGGGCGGCGCGGGCCGCACATCCTGCCACGGCGCGGTGGTGCGCCAGTTGTCGTCCATGGCGCGATACCAGTTGAGCGGGGCCTCGAACCCGCCCTTGGTGAAGGCGCGCACATAAAGATCGAAGTGCGCCTCGCTCATCCACGCAGGCAGGCGCGCCGCGTCGCTGATCGAGCCCGTCATGTCCACGCCCGGCGCCAGAAAGCCCGTGTGGCGCTCGCTCCCGGGCGTGGCCCCGTCATAGGCGTAAAACATCTTGCGCAGCGCCGTGGCCGGATCGGCCTCCAGGGCCACATGGGCACCCCCGTCCTGAAAGCGCGAGATGTAGAGATCACCCCGCCCGAGGCGCTGGGCCATGGCCTGCATGGCGCGCGTGGGCGGACCATGGCTGCGGCGCGGCTGGAAGGGCACGCTGAGGCCCGTGACCGAGCGGGTCATGTCGGCGCGCAGCAGGGCACAGTGCCAGGCCACCGCCGCGCCCCAGTCGTGCCCGACGATGTGGGCGCTGCTTTCGCCCTCGCCGCGGATCAGGGCCCAGATGTCGCCGACCAGAGCGTGAATGCCATAGGCCTCGACCCCTTCGGGCCGGCCCGATTCTCCATAGCCGCGCATGTCCGGTGCCAGAACCCGCAGGCCCGCCGCCGCCAGCGCCTCGATCTGGGCGCTCCAGCTGATCGCCAGTTCGGGAAAGCCGTGGATCAGCACCACCAGGGGCGCACCGGGCGCGCCCGCCTCCAGAACGCTCAGGCGCACGCCCTCGCCATCGCGCTCGGTTCTGGTGATGATCATGTGCTCTCCCCGGCCCCTGGCAAGGGATCAGGCGCCTTTCGGGCTGCCGTCCTCGCCGAACACGTCCTCTTCCAGATACACGCCCTTGAGGATGACGAACACGCAAACCGCCATGGGCGCGGCCAGCACCACCCCCAGAGGGCCGAACAGCGCCGCCGAGATGATGATGGCGAACAGGGCGATCACGGGCGGCAGGGCCACCATGCGCTTCTGCATCAGGGGGATGAGAATGTTCCCCTCGGCCTGCTGGATGACGACATAGAGCACGATCGTCCACAGCATCATCTCCGGCCCGATGGTGGCGGCCAGCAGTATGGCGGGAATGAAGGCGAGGATCGGCCCCACCAGGGTCACGAACTCCAGCGCCCCGGCGATGATGCCCAGAGCCAGCGGCGAGGGCAGTCCGATGGCCCATGCTCCCAGCCCCGTCACCACGCCGATGATCACCATGGTGATGAGCTGGGCCAGAATCCAGCGCTTCAGCCCCGTGCCCGCCAGCTCTATGGCCCGTCCGGTCTTTTCGGCGGCGCGCTTGTTGATGCGCTCGACCAGGGCCACGGCGCCCGAGCGATAGGACTGCGGATTGAGCGCAAGGAACAGGCCCGCGAACACCACGAGACCCAGCTGGCTCAGCACCGTGACCACCAGGGCCGCGAAGGCTCCGACATTGGCGAAGATGTCGACCGGCAGGCGCGGTGCCGAGCCGCCGGCAGCGGTTTCCGGCGTCGGCACGGCAAGGTCCGCCTCGCTGCCCTCGCCCTCACCGGCATCAGGCGTCAGCCCCATCTGTTCGATCATGGCATCGAGCCGCTCGACGACCTCGGCCCCGAAGGGCAGACGGGTCAGCTGCTCCCGAAGCGCCGCCCAGGCACCGGGCAGCTGCTCGGTCAGGGCGCTGAGCTGGCTTTCGATCTCGCGTCCGAACGCCCATGCGCCCACGCTGATCAGGACCAGCAGGCTGACCAGCGCGGCCAGCACCGCCAGCCTCTGGGGCAGCTTCAGATAGCGCTCGAACGGCTCGGCGATGGTGCGCAGCAGCACCGCCAGCAGAATCGCTCCGAACAGCAGCAGCAGGATGTGGTTCAGCTTCCACACCAGCAGGCCCGCCACCACCAGCATCGCCGCCAGCCAGACCTGCTGGCGGCGGGCGCGCGTCTCGCTGCTGCCCGGCGGCGACGGGGGCGTGGGTGCGGCGTCTTTCAGCTTGCGGAACAGTGAGGCCATGGGCCGCTAACGCCCTGAATGACCATGCGTTGCCCCGGCAGGGCCACGGCAGGGGCAATGTCAGGCATTTTGTGCAAAATGTCGTGTTTACAGGCGTATGTATATTTGACAAACCCTGCCTTTGTGGGAAGCTGCCCCTCTATCGGAGGGAGGGTCGGAATGCTGAACCCCACACAGGACGCGTGTAAGCGGGCTGCAGATTTGCAGCGAGGCTCATTCAGCGAGGGCTATGAAAGCGGAACTGTGGCGGACGAGCGGGCCGTGGCGGTCGCCACCGTCCATGCTCGCCAAGACATCGTTCTGATCTATTCGATGCTCACGTCGTGCCACGAGCAGAGCGTCATAATCTCCCGGGGAGTCTGGGCGCTGGTAGCTATCGGCCTTCTGATTCTTTGGCGTCTGGCTTAGGCGCACCCGCCACCTTCCGCACCTTTTCCTCAAAGGCGGCTTCGTCCTCGTCGCACTCTAGCTCGCGGGCTAGGTCGCGGAACTTGTTGGGCTGTGGCTTCGGGGCGTCATTCACCAGGGTTCCTCCACAAATCCCCCTGCGCCGCTTCTGTGGGCACTAGGCAGTCAGATAGCCCGCGCACCTTCATTCCAAGCCGCTCCGCCAATCTTCCTTGGTTGCCGTCATCCGTGAAGAACGTTGAGGCGCCCTCTGTATGAGCGATAGCGACAATCTGCCTGTCGTATTTAACCTTGGCCTTTGTGCCGACCATAAGGTCGTTCTCGGCTGCTCCGACTGTGGAATGACCAGCCATGATGGCTACCTCAATCGCGGCCTTCTCATCAAAGGGTACGATCCGAAATGCCTTCGACGCGCGCATAATCTTGACGTAGCTTTGACCTGCGACGACGCCCGTGCGGACCATTATTTCGCTCAAGGCGGGGGTGCCCACGATGACCTTCGCGGAGGCTTTTTCTAGCTCCGCAATGAGGCCCTGAACTCTCTCCTTAGCGAAACTGATTTGCTCGCCGTTCTCGTCAAGCGGCGTCAATACAGTTCCAGCAGGGGCGAAAAAGTAGAGCAAGAACGTGGAGTCGACGCCAACGATCAATGCGGCTCTCCTTCGTCGCGGCGATCCGCCATGAGATCACCCCAAGGGTCGCGGATAGCACTCAGCCCGGAGGGGATCTCACGGAGGCGTTCGATGACCTCAGAAAGGCTAGATCCGTCTACCGGCTCATGGGTCTGGATAGTGAATTTCTTCATCACCCACGCCCCAGATTCCTCGCGCTGCCAAACCGCGACCCCATCAAGTTTGCGCTCCTCACCCCAATAAGGGGCCAGCTGCTTGGCCAGCGCTTTGGATGCGGTGCAGGCATACACAACATCGCCAGTATCGACGTGAACTGGAACGTTCGAGTCGGCAAACGACTTGCCGCCCAAACCTTGCAAGGTTCCAACAATCGATCCGGGCTGCTCGACTGCCGCTATCTCTATCGGTTTTGGCGCTCGCACACCGGGGAACTTAAGTATTTGAGCGCCGGTGCGGTCGTCACCCCAAGAGGCAAAGGTGTTATCCAACACCAGTTTCTTATTGATCGACCGATATGCGTTTAGCGCCTCCGCTGGAGCAGTGCCGTCTAGGATGCTGGAGGTGCGTTGCAGGACTTTCGGAAACGCACTGTGCTCCACCTCATGGATTAGCTGAACGCAGCCGTCTTCGAGCGCCACGAAATGGACGTGCGCTTTTTCTCCTAACATGGTGGCCAGCTCGGCCATGTATTCCGCCAGTCGGCCCATCGGAAGGCTGTCAGGCTGGAAGCCGTCGATCTTAAATCTCAGCCGAATGGAGTCATGTGGCATGGGCCGTCCTCCCTCCTGAGCGTGATACGACGGGACTTCCTAAATTTTAGGCGCCAGCGACTCGCCCGTAAAGCGATCATTTCCACCGCGCACCACGCCACTTCCCCAAGCGCGGCGATTTAGGCCCTGACACCAGTCGTTTCGTAGGTGAGGCGCTTGCCGACGATACCCCTAAGCGCGCGTTCGGCCCGTTCCACGTCCTCACAGCCTAGAGCCGAGCGGTTGGAATAGCGGAAATCAAACTCGGCCATGTAGCGGTGCAGATGCTTCTTGGAGCAGTGCTGATAGACGCCGCGCATACCGCGCTTGAAGATGCTGTAGTAGCCCTCGACGGTGTTGGTGTGGATGGTCGGCGCGCCGGGGCGCACATACTCGTCCTTGCCGTGCTTGACGCTTTCATGCCCCGCGAAGGCGCGACCGGGCTGCTTGTAGTGGTGGGCCTCGTCGGTCATCAGCACGGCCTCACGCGCGATGTTGGCCTCAAGGATCGGGACGATGGTTTCGACCTTGAAGTTGTCCACCACGAAGGAGCGGGCGCGGCCAGTTTCGCGGTCGATAAGGGACAGGACGCGGTTCTTCTTGTGAGCGTCCTTGCGGCCCGGCCTCGCACCCGGCTCACGACCGATGAAGGTTTCGTCCGCCTCGACCATGCCGCCGCCTTGGCCGAAGGGCGCCAGATCGCCCGAACGCATGGCCTCGCGGATGCGATGGGCCAGGAACCACGCGGTCTTGTAGGTGACCTCCAGAGTGCGCTCCAGCTGCTTGGCGCTGATGCCCTTCTTGGACGAGCACATCAGGTAGATGGCCTGAAGCCACTTGTGCAGGGGAAGGTGGCTTTCCTCAAAGATGGTGCCGACGCGCACGGTGAACTGCTTGCGGCAAGAGGCGCACTTTTTCAGGCCGTGGCGCTCCACGCCTTCCGGGTTCTTCTTGCTGGCCTTCGAGCGAACGCCCTTCAGGTCATAGACCTTACCGACCACGCCACAGTGAGGGCAGGACGGCTCGCCTCCCCAGATGATGCCCTCAACGAACGCGAAGGCGGCGGCTTCATCATGGAAGTAGGGCTTGGACAGAACGGACACGGCGCAATCTCCTTATGCGCCTAGGATATCAGGCCCTGTGGGTTTGTCAAATACATATATGCCTGTTTACATGACATCATGCATATGTCATATGAACCTTACATTTGGTCAGGAGAACTCGACATGCCCCACACCTCGCACGCCAGCGCCCACGGCGCGGACACCCACGCCGCGCACCGGCGCTACATCCTTCGCACCTTTGCCTTCATGGGCGGCTATGTGGCCCTGATGATGCTGGTGATCACCGGCGCCGTCGAGATCACGGGCACGCCGTTCGCCTGGGCCTTTGCCCTGGCCGTGGCCGCGCCGGTCGCGGGCCAGATCTGGGCCACCTTGATGCTGATGCGCGATTCGGACGAGTTCGTGCGCGCCGTGACGGCCAAGCGCTTCATCCTGGCGGCGGGCGGTGCCATCGCCCTGTTCTCGGCCTGGGGTTTTCTCGAAACCTTTGCCTCGGTCCAGCACGCACCGGGCTGGCTGGTCTATCCCCTGTTCTGGGCGCTCTATGCCGCAGCCACGCCTCTGGTGCGCAGTTCGTGATGATGAAGAACCGTCTCAGGGTGCTGCGGGCCGAACACGCCATGACCCAGGCTGATCTGGCCGATCGCATCGGTGTCTCGCGTCAGGCGGTCAATGCGCTGGAAGTGGGCAAGCACGCGCCCTCCCTCGATCTGGCCTATCGCATTGCCGCCGCCTTCAAGGTGCGCGTCGACGAGGTGTTCGAGAACCCCTACGCCTGACGCATACCCCCGCCACATGAGCGGCAGGTCCAGACGCCGCTTGCCATAAGCCATGGCTTTAACGCACATGAGGCCATGGCTGCCTTCCCCACATCCGATCTGGCGATTCTGGCCCTGGCCATGCTGCTGGTGGCCACGGTCATGGCGGGCACCCTGTCGAGCCGCTTTGGCCTGCCCGCCCTGCTCGGCTTTCTGGCGCTGGGCATGTTCGCAGGCTCGGAAGGTCCGATCGGCATCGAGTTCGCGAACTATGGCGCAGCCCAGTTCATCGGCGTCATCTGTCTGATCTTCATCCTGTTTTCGGGCGGCATAGATACCAAGTGGTCGCTGGTCCGGCCCATGGTCTGGCCTGCCCTGCTGCTGGCGACGGTGGGCGTGGCCGTCAGTGCGGGCGTGGTGGCGCTCGCCTCCATGCTGCTGCTGGGCTTCAGCCCCCTTCAGGGCTTCCTGCTGGGTGCCGTCGTCGCCTCGACCGATGCGGCCGCCGTCTTCGCCGTGCTGCGCGGCAGCGGTCACGGCATCCGCTCGGACCTGACCGCCCTGATCGAGCTGGAGTCCGGCTCGAACGATCCCATGGCGATCTTTCTGGTCGGGGCGGCGCTGATGCTGATCATCACGCCCACCCTCAGCCCGGCGGCGCTGATGCCTGCATTTGTCTGGCAGATGGCAGCGGGCGCGCTGGTCGGCTTCGTGATCGGCTGGGCCCTGCCCGAGCTGCTGCGCCGCTCAGAGTTGCGCTTTGGCGGCCTTGCGCTGGTGGTGTCGATCGCAGCGGCGCTGCTGGCCTATGGGCTGGCGGCCAATCTGGGCGGCAACGGCTTTCTGGCGGCCTATGTGGCGGGGCTGGTGGCCGGGAACCGCCGCCATCCGCAGAAGAAGAACATCAGCCAGTTTCAGGACGGCGTGGCGTGGCTGGCGCAGGTTGTCATGTTCCTGGCGCTGGGCCTGCTGGTCTTTCCGGCCGAGCTGGTCGCCGTGGCCGGGCCGGGGCTGGCGGTCACCGTGATCCTGATGTTCCTGGCGCGCCCGCTGAGCGTGTTCATCTCTCTGGCACCGTTTCGCCAGTTCGACTGGCGCGCCAAGGCGTTCGTGTCCTGGGCGGGGCTGCGCGGGGCGGTGCCGATCGTGCTGGCGACCTTTCCGATCGTGGCCGGCGTTCCGGGCGCGCGGACCATCTTCAACATCGTGTTCTTCGTCGTGCTGATCTCGAGCATCATCCAGGGGCCGAGCCTGCGCTACGTGGCGCGCAAGCTGGGCGTGGCCACCCGCGAGATCAGGGACGGGCCTGAGGATCAGCCCGACGGCGATGTCCGGCTGGAAGGGCACTCCTGACGCCGCCTAGCCGCCCTCTCGTCGCGACAGAATGGCCGCGCCGCGCAGCGCCGCATCATCCGCCGTGACCAGCCACAGCGGCACCTCGCGCACATAGTCGCCAAGGCTTTGCCGATCCTCGAAGCCGCGCCGGATCGCACCGATGGCCTCCAGCCTCACGATCCGGGGCAGGACACCACCGCACAGCCACACGCCGCCGCGCGCGCCCGTCACGAGCGCAAGGTCGCCGCAGGTGCGCCCCAGGCTCTCGCACCATTCGCTCAGACTGCGCGTGCTCTCGCCCTCTCCCGCCAGGGCGGAGTCGATCAGCGCGCGCGCGCCGAGCCTCCGGCCCGTGCGCACCCGGTGCCACAGGCCGAGGCCATCGCCCGAAAAGACATCCTCGATGGTGGACGCGCGGCCCAGCACATCGACAAGCCCCCTCAGGGTGTCGGCACCCAGCGCCGCATGGGCGTGGCCGGGCTCCAGGGCGATGATGGCCTGCGCCGTCACCAGAGCACCGCCAAAGCCGGTGCCGATCCCCAGTGCCAGACGCGGACCCTGGGCCGCCTGCGGCCCGCCAAGGTGGCACAGGTCATCCGCCGACAGGGCATCGAGCCCGGCCGCCTGGGCCACCAGATCGTTGACGAGGCGCGCCCGCCCAAAGCCTGCCACCTCAAGGTCCGCCTCGCGCCATACCCAGTCGCGGTTGGTCATGCTGACCTCACCCTCGCGCACCGGACCGGCCACGGCGATGACCGCATCGAGCGCGCGCGCCTGCTGTCCGTGGTCCGAGAGCCAGCGCAAAAGGACGTCTTCGGGCGAGGCGAAATCGTCGGCGCGATAGCGGGCTGCGTGACGCAAGCCACCCGCCTCATCGGCCAGGGCGAGGCGCACATGGGTGCCGCCCACATCGCCGACCAGCGCCGTCATGGGGCGAACAGCACGCTCGCGCCCTTTTCGGCTGCGCTGACGGTGCTGCGCATGGAGGCGAAAAGCTCGCGCCCGAGGCCGGGGCTGAAACGCGGCGCGCGGACAGGCTCGCGGCTCATGAGGTCGGGCACTTCCAGTTCCAGCACCCCGGCCTCGGCATCGAGGCGGGCGATGTCGCCATCGCGAATCCGTGCCAGAGGGCCTCCGTCCAGCGCCTCGGGCGAGAGGTGGATGGCGGCGGCGGTCCGCCCCGATGCGCCCGACATGCGCCCGTCGGTGACGAGGGCCACCTTGAAGCCGCGCTCCTGCAAGACAGCCATGGGCGGCGACAGGCTGTGCAACTCGGGCATGCCGTTGGCCTTCGGCCCCTGGAAGCGCACCACGATGACCACATCCATGTCGAGCCGGCCTTCGCGAAATGCGTTCAGGAAGCTCTCCTGATCGTCGAACACCCGCACCGGTGCGCGCACGCTGCGGTGCTCTGGCCGGACCGCCGAGGTCTTGATGACGGCCCGGCCCAGATTGCCCTCGACCAGCCGCAGGCCCCCCGTGGCCGAGAAGGCATGATCGACACCGCTGACGATCTCGGGGGCCAGAGAGCGCGCCGTGCCCTCGCGCCATTGCAGTTCGCCGCCCTGCAGCCAGGGCTCGCGGGTGTAGGCCGACAGATCGCCGTCGGCCACCGTGGTCACATCCCGGTGCAGCAGGCCCGCCTGCAACAGCTCGCGCGTGATGAAGGGCAGGCCGCCGGCGGCAGCAAAGGCGTTCACGTCCGCCTCGCCGTTGGGATAGACCCGCGCCATCAGGGGGGTGACGCGCGAGAGCGCATCCATGTCCGACCAGTCGACGATCAGGCCGATGGCGCGCGCCATGGCGATCAGGTGCAGCGTGTGGTTGGTCGAGCCGCCCGTGGCCAGCAGGCCGACGATGCCATTGACCAGCGCGCGCGCGCTCATGACCTCGCCCATGGCCGCCGTGCCCTCGCGCGCCAGTGCCACGGCCCGCCGCGCCGCTGCCCGCGTCAGGGCTTCGCGCAGGGGCGTGCCCGGATTGACGAAGGCGGTGCCCGGCAGATGCAGCCCCATCAGCTCCATGAGCATCTGGTTCGAGTTGGCCGTGCCATAGAAGGTGCAGGTGCCGGGGCTGTGATAGCTGGCGATCTCGCTCTCCAGCAGCTCATCGCGGCTGACCTTGCCCTCGGCATAGAGGGCGCGCACCTTCGCCTTCTGGGCGTTGGGAATGCCCGAGGGCATCGGGCCTGCGGGAGCGAAGATCACCGGCAGGTGTCCGAACGCGGCCGCCCCCATGAACAGGCCCGGCACGATCTTGTCGCACACGCCAAGGCACAGGGCGCCATCGAAGGCATCGTGCGACAGGGCGATGGCCGTGGACATGGCGATCACGTCGCGGCTGAACAGCGACAGCTCCATGCCGGCGCGGCCTTGGGTGACGCCATCGCACATGGCCGCGACGCCCCCCGCCACCTGGGCCGTCGCCCCTTCGCGCCGGGCCTCGTCCCGGATCAGGGTCGGATAGGTCTCCAGCGGCTGATGGGCCGAGAGCATGTCGTTATAGGCGGTAATGATGCCGATATTGGGCGCATCGGTGGCGCGCGCGCGCAGGCGGTCGCCCACCTCGACACCGGCAAAGGCGTGGGCCCAGTTGGCACAGCTGAGCCGGGCGCGGCCCGGCCCCTCGCGGCGCGCGGCGGCCATGTTCTCCTCGTAGGCGCGGCGGGAATCGCGGCTGCGCGCCTCGATGCGTGCAGTGACCTCGGCGAGGGTGTCGTTCAGCGAAGCGGCCATGGCAGGCTCTTACTCCTCGTCCAGATGAAGGCAGATCAGCGGCGCACCCGTGCGCTTCAGCCCCGCCCTCAGTGCCGCCAGCGGGCGCGAGGCGGGCTTGCCCGCAAGCTCGGCCTCCAGCACCCGTCGCTTGGTGCGGCCGCGCGTGATCAGCACCACGCGGCCCGCGCGCATCATCCAGCCCATGTTCAGCGACAGGCGCGCCACATCAGGCATGGGCGTGGCCACCTCTACCCCGGCACAGCCGGGCGGGGCCTCGGCGTCGATCAGGGCGGGAAGGTCCGGGTGGCCGGGAAACATCGACAGGATGTGGCCATCCTCGCCCATGCCTATCAGGGCCACATCGAGCCGCCCGCCAAGGGCCGACAGGCGCGCATCGGCCCGCGCGGCTGCGTCCTCCAGCGTGCCTTCCGACCACAGGCCGATGAGATCGCTGCCCGCCAACGCGCCATCGATCAGGGTTGCGCGCACCATGGCCTCATTGCTGCGCGCGTCCGATGGCGGCACGAAGCGCTCGTCGGTCAGGGTGATCACGGCGCGGTCCCCGCCCAGGCCCTCGCGCGCAAGGGCCTGGAACACGGGCTTCGGCGTCGAGCCACCGCACACCGCCAGGTGCGTAGGGCCGCCTCCCGCCAAGCCATCGCGAATCCGGTTGCAGGCGGCCCGCACCCAGTCGCTCTCGCTGTCCAGCAGCGTAATGTCAGTCATGCCACTCACGGCCGTCGCGCTCCATCAGGGCAAAGGCCTGGGGCGGACCGGAAGTTCCCGCGGCATAGGGCACGGGCTCCAGCCCCGCCTCGGCCCAGGCGCGCGCCACCGCATCGATCCAGCCCCAGGCCGCCTCGGCCTCGTCGGCGCGCACGAACAAGGTGGAATCGCCGTTGATGGCATCGAGCAGCAGTCGCTCGTAGGCGATACGGCGGCGGCCTCCGGCCTCGGCCAGCAGGGTGCGGGTCAGGGACAGCTCGACGCGGCTGAGGCGCATGCGGCGCTCCAGGCTGGGCGCCTTGTTCATCATGGTGAGCGAGATGTCCTCATCGGGCTGCAGGGCGATCACCAGACGATTGGCCGCCATGTCGCCGCGACCGCGTGCCTCGAAGATCGAGTGGGGCACGGGTCGGAACTGGATCACGATCTCGGTGCGCTTGCCGCCCAGCCGCTTGCCGGTGCGAAGATAGAAGGGCACGCCCGCCCAGCGCCAGTTGTCGACATGGGCCTTGAGCGCCACGAAGGTCTCGGTGCCGCTGGCCTGACCGCGCTCGCTCTCGTAGCTGGGGGCCCGTTCGTCGCCGACCAGGCCCTCGACATACTGCCCGCGCACGCTGCACGCGCGCGCCTCGACCGCCTGCAAGCCACGCAGGCAGCGCAGCACCTTGACCTTCTCGTTTCGCACCGCGTCCGGTTCGAGACTGGAGGGCGGCTCCATGGCCACGAGGCACAGCAGCTGGAGCATATGGTTCTGCACCATGTCGCGCAGGGCGCCATACTCGTCATAGTAGGGCCAGCGCTCGCCCACGCCCTGGGTCTCGGCCACGGTGATCTGCACATGGTCGATGCTTACGCTGTTCCACAGCGGCTCGAAGATCGCATTGGCGAAGCGCAGGGCGATCAGGTTCTGCACCGTCTCCTTGCCCAGATAGTGATCGATGCGAAACACCGCCGCCTCGCCGAACACCCGCGTCACGCGCGCGTCGATCTGGCGGAAGGTGTCGAGATCGCGGCCCACCGGCTTTTCGATCACCAGGCGCGCGCCCTCGCCGTTCAGCCCCGCCGCGCCGATGGCCTCGGTGATGGGGGCGAACAGCGAAGGCGATGTGGCCAGAAAGTGCAACGGCCGCGCGCCCTCGCCCAGACGCTCGCCCAGCAGGGCCAGCGCCTCAGGATCGGTGGCGTCGCACGCCAGATAATCCAGACGCGCGGCAAAGCGGGCGAAGGCGTCCCGATCGAAGCTGTCGCCGTGGCGCTGCTCGATCGCTTCGCGCACGCGCCCGGCAAAGGCCTCGCGGCTCTCGCTGGAGCGGGCCAGCGCAATGACCCCGAAGCCCTCGGGCAGCAGGCCGTCCCGGCACAGGTGATAGAGCGCGGGCAGCAGCATGCGCATGGACAGATCGCCGCCGCCGCCAAACAGCACCGCATGGGTGGCGGCCGGAGAGTGCACGTCATCATTTCGGGTCATCGCCCTCACCATGCCCGTCGCCCGCGCACCGTCAAGCGCGCGCAGGGGCACTGAAAGACAGTGTGAAGACGCAGCCGTGCCCTTGATCCGCAGGCCCGGCCATCCCAGATCAGGCTCGTGCGGCGCAGCCATGACGGTGCGCTGCACATCTCCGGTCGCTTTTTCCAAGGGCCCGCACCATGACCAATCGCCCCGTGCTGTTCGACAGCCCCTTTCTGCTCGGGTTCGAGCAGACCCGCGCTCTGATCGACCGCGCCGCCAAGGCCGCAGCCGAGAGCTATCCGCCCTACAATGTCGAGAGCCTGACCGGTGCCGACGGCGGGCCTGGGCGCGTGCGCATCACGCTCGCCGTCGCCGGGTTCTCGCCGGACGATCTGTCCGTGACCATCGAGGGCCGCCAGCTCGTCATCAGCGGCAGGCGCGAGGGCGGCAGCGAGGGCGCGGGTGCCTATCTGCATCGGGGCATAGCCGCGCGCGGCTTCGTGCGCACCTTCGTGCTGGCCGATGGGCTAGAGGTCGATCAGGCCCGACTGGAGCATGGCCTGCTGCACGTCGATCTCAGCCAGCCCGAGCCCGTCTCGCGCCAGCGCTCCATTCCGATCACCACGGGCTGATCGGTAAAATAGCCTTTGCAAACATTGATCTGGCGCAAAAGAGGCCTCGCCGCAGCGGCGCGGGGCGAAACTCTATGGCCTGCGCACACGTTCCTTCTCGTGAGGAGATGACATCATGACGGCCACCATCAGCCGCGAAGACCTGGCCGAGCTCGGCGCGCCCGAGCTGGTCTATGTGCGAGAGATCAAGGCGAGCGAGCTACTGGGCAGCCACGAGATCCGCAACACGCGCGGGATCGACCTCGATCCCGAACAGACACTCTATGCCGTGCACAGCGCCGATGGCGAGTGTCTGGCGGTCATGCTCGACCGCGACACCGCCTTTGCCACGGCCATCGCCCACGAGCTGGCTCCGGTTTCGGTACACTGAACAGGCGCACCGGGCAGGCGTATCGGGCAGGCGCACGATGCGCCGCTACTTTTTCCGCTTCAAAGTGACATAGGTGGCACCCTCACCGCCATGGCGGCGATGGGCAGGGCCATGGCCCGCCACGATGGGGCGCAGGCGCTCTGACGAAAGCCACTCGGGCAGGGAGGCGCGGATGATGCCGCCTCCCGCGCGCCCATGGCCAGTAATGATCAGCACCGTGCGATGCCCGCGCGCATAGCTGCTGCTGAGAAACGCCACCACCGCATCCTCGGCCTGAAAGCGTCCATAGCCATGCAGGTCGATGCGCGCCTCGATGGGATCGCGCTCGCGTTGCACGCGGCGGGCGCGGTTGGGCTCGATCACCTGCGACGGCGGCTCGCGGGCTGGCGCGCTGTTTGCCAAAGTTTTGGCCGTGGTTTTGGCCGAAGTCCTGGCGGGCGTCCCTGACAGGCCCATGCCCGGCGCTGGCGGTGCGCTCCCGGCCCGGGCCTTGGACGGTGCACGCTCGGCAGGAGGTTCGGGTGCAGGCTCGCTCTCGCTGCTCGACAGCAGCGCCTGCTTGAGGCGGCGCGCTTCCAGAGGCGTCACGCTGCGCGCGATCTTCTGCCACAGCCGCCGGTCCTCCGGGCTCAGTCGGCGCATGGCTCAGGCCTCCGCCTCGCGCGTGTCTGCCGGTGCGCCGGCATCGTCGGATGGGTCTGCCATCGCCTCCGGCAACGGGCCGGGCACATGGGTCAGCAGATCGCCCGGCTGGCACTGCAGCTCGCGGCACAGGGCCTCCAGGGTGGAAAAGCGGATGGCGCGCGCCTTGCCGGTCTTGAGGATCGACAGATTGGCCAGGGTGACGCCCACGCGGTCGGCCAGCTCGGTCAGCGACATCCGCCGCTCCAGCAGTATCTGATCCAGGTGCACCCGAATGGCCATGATACGCACGCTCCCTCACTCACGCCCGACGCTCAGATGGTCAGGTCGGCTTCCTGGCGCAGACGCGCGCCCTCGCGAAACACCTCGGCCAGGACGAACACCACCAGCACCGAAAAGACCGGCGTCAGCAGCTCGGTCACGCTCTGGCTCTCGATAACGCCGGGCGCAAGGCGCAACACCAGGGCGCGCACCACCCAGACCCCGACGGTGATCAGAACCATCACCGCGCCGATCTCGCGCAGGCGCCGCACGTTCTCGCTCTGGAACGGATCGCCCAGCGTCAGGGTGCGGAAGATCAGGCGCAGCCGGTGCAGGATCGTGGCGAAACCGCCGAAATAGGCCGCGCTGGCCCCGAGGCCCAGCAGCACCAGCGCCCGCGTAACCGCCACCTCGCGCAAGCCCCCCGCATCGTCGACCTGCACCGTCAGATTGTCGAGGGGCACGAACATGGCCGCCACAAAGCCCACCGCCAGCACCAGCGTCAGCAGGCCCAGCACGATAAAGGCCACATCCAGCGCCACCTTCAGCAAGGTGGAGACAGATCCCGGTCCCAGTGCGCGCATCATGCCTCGTCGTTTCCTGCGGGGCGCATGAAAATGAGCCGCCCCGTCCGCTGCAGGGCGGACATGCGATTGTCACCTGAAACAGATTGATAAAGAAATGGGGCCGGATGCACACGTTTGTCATGAGCGGGGCTCACGTCGGCGGCACTGCGCAAGAGGGGCTCCGGCCCGGACCCCCGGCGCTCATGCTCGCCCTGGCGGCAGGATGGGGCGCAAGATGCGCTCATCTGCCAGCCGCTCAGAACGACTGCACGAGAATGGCGATCACCGCCATCGGCATACCCGCCAGCAGGAAGGTATTGAGAAAGGTGTGACCCACCTTCTCGACCACCATCGTCATCTTCATCGCTTTCATGTCCGTATCCTTTCGTGATCCGTGAGCGCCCTTGAGCGTCTCTTTGCTGAGGCGCCGTGTTAAATCGCTGTAATCCTTGGCGATCAGGAGCAGCGCGCCTGCCGCTTCCCAAGGTCATTAATACGCCCGGGGCCCTTGCCGGCCAACTAAATTTATCGATAAACGATATTAAACTTTGGCAATGGATTACAGCCCTGAAAGGCCGGAGCCCAAAGCCTTCCCCGCCAAGGTCGCGGAGCGCGCGCCAGGGCCACGCGCACCCTGGTCCGCACCCCGAAAGCAAAAAAGATGCGTGCCTACGTCCACATTTGCGCCACAATTCCGTAATGCAGCACGACACGCAGCAACCTTCTCACCCAAGGACACCCATGCCTCTCAGGCTCGAACCCGGCACCCGCCTCGTCGCCGCGACCCACAATCCGGGCAAGGCGCGCGAAATCTCGGCCCTGCTGGACGGCCGCTTTCAGGTCGTGCCCGCGTCCGAACTGGGCCTTGGCGCGCCCGACGAGACCGAGAACAGCTTTGCGGGCAATGCGCTGCTCAAGGCCCGCCACGCCGCCCGCGCCACGGGCCTTCCCGCCCTTGCCGATGACTCGGGGCTTTCGGTCAGGGCGCTCGATGGCGCGCCGGGCATCTTCTCGGCCCGCTGGGCGGGGCCGGATCGCGACTTCGCCCTCGCCATGGCCCGCGTCGAGCAGCGGCTGGACGAGATTCACGCGGCGGACCTGTCGGCCTGGTTCACCTCATGCCTGTGCGTTGCCTGGCCAGACGACACGGCCCTGGTGGTCGAGGGGCGCGTGGATGGCGAGCTTGTCTTTCCCGGTCGTGGCGAGCGCGGCTTTGGCTACGACCCCATCTTCCGCCCCGAGGGCGAGACCCTGACGTTCGGGGAGATGGAGCCTGAGCGAAAGGATGCCATGAGCCATCGCGCCCGCGCCTTTGCCCGGCTGAAAGAGGCGCTGTTTGACTGAGGCGATTGCCCTTTACGTCCACTGGCCCTACTGCGCGCGCATCTGCCCCTACTGCGACTTCAATGTGGTGCGCGCACGTGGGCGCGAGGGCGAGGCCGAGGTGCTGTTCGAGGCCATCATCGCCGACCTCGCCGCACAGGCCGCCCTGGTCGGGCCGGGCCCGCTGGCCAGCATCTTTCTGGGCGGGGGCACGCCCTCACTGATGAGCCCGGCCCATGTCGAGCGCCTGATCGATGCGGCCACAAGCCATTTCAGCGCCACGCCCGATCTGGAGATCAGCCTGGAGGCCAATCCCACCGACGCCGAGACGGCCCGGTTCCGCGCCCTGCAAGGCGCAGGCGTCAACCGCCTGTCGCTGGGCCTGCAAAGCCTCGATGATGAGGCGCTCGTGCAGCTCGGCCGCAACCACAGCGCCGGCGAGGGACTGAGGGCTGCCGAAGTGGCACTGGAGGTGTTTGACCGCGTCTCGGCCGACCTGATCTATGCGCGCCCCCACCAGAGCCTTGAGCAGTGGAGCCGCGAGCTTGAGCGCACCGTGGCGCTCGGTTTCGAGCACCTGTCGCCCTATCAGCTCACCATCGAACCCGGCACCGCCTACGGGCGCATGGCCTCGCGCGGCCAGCTCATCCCGCCCGGCGAGGACATGGCGGCGCAGTTCTTCGAGCTGACCCAGAGCCTGCTCTCAGCCCGCGGCTTCGAGGCCTACGAGGTCTCCAATCACGCGCGCGGCGCGGGCGCGCGGGCGCGGCACAACATGCACGTATGGCGCGGCGGTGCCTATATGGGCATCGGCCCCGGTGCCCATGGCCGGCTCGCGCTGGAGGGCCGCACCGCTACCCTCACCCACCGGGCGATAAGGGATTATGTGGAGGCGGCGCGCGAGGGCCCGGCCTTTGCGCAGGTCACGGCCCTGTCCGACGCCGATGCGGCCGAGGAGCGCGTGCTGCTGGCCATGCGCACGCTCGAGGGCGCGCAGCTTGCCGATCTGGAGACGCTGTGCGGATCGCCGGTGCCATCGCTGGCACCGCTTGTGGACGAGGGCTTTCTGCGCATCGAGGACGGGCGCGTGATCGCCACGGGCAAAGCCCGCCCGGTGCTCGATGCGGTCATGGCGGCGCTTCTGGCATGATCATCCGCCCTTGAGTGGCGGCGCGCGCGCTGGCAGCGTGCACCCATGAGCCGAACCCCGGACCCCGACGCCCTGCGTTTCCCCCCGCCCCGCCCGGTCAGCGCCGGGCTCTATATCGTGGCGACGCCGATCGGGAACCTGCGCGACATCACCTTGCGGGCGCTGGACGTGCTGTCGGTCGCCGACATCGTGCTGGCCGAGGACACGCGCGTGACGGGCAGGCTGCTCAGCGCCTTCGGGCTGAAGGCCGGGGTGTGGCGCTGCGACGATCATGTGGGTGCCGCAAAGGCCGAAGAGGTGATCGCGCGCATCGAGGCCGGGGCCATCGTCGCTCTGGTGTCCGATGCGGGAACGCCGCTGATCTCCGATCCGGGTTATGTTCTGGTGCGGGCGGTGGCAGCGGCGGGCCTGCCTGTCCATCCGGTCCCCGGAGCCTCCAGCCTGACGGCGGCCCTCAGCGCGGCGGGCCTGCCCAGCGACCGCGTGCTGTTCACCGGCTTCCTGCCGACCAAGAGCGCCGCGCGCATCCGGGCGCTGGAGGCCCTGAGCACGACGCCTGCCAGTCTCGTCTTCTTCGAAAGCGGGCCACGCCTGCGCGCCAGCCTGTCGGACATGGCCCGCACACTCGGTCCGCGCGAGGCGTGCGTGGCGCGCGAGATCACCAAGCTGCACGAGACCTTCGAGCGCGGCACCCTCGATGATCTGGCCGTGCGCGACAGCCTCGATGCGCCTAAGGGCGAGATCGTGGTGATGGTCGCACCCCCTGCGCGCGGCGAGGGCGAGGTGCCGCCCGAGGGCGAGATCGACGCCGCCCTCAGCGAGGCATTGCAGGACAACGGCCCCTCCCGGGCCGCTGCCGAGGTTGCCGCGCGCCTCGGCCTCGAGCGGCGTGCGCTGTACCGGCGGGCTCTGGCGCTCAAGGCGGGCACATGAGCGGGCGCGCAGGCGCATCGCGCGGGCATCGCGCCGAGTGGTGGGCAGCGGCATGGCTCGTGCTGAAGGGCTATCAGATCCTCGGCTTTCGCCTGCGCCCGCGCGCTCGCGGCACATGGGGCGAGATCGACATTCTGGCGCGTCGCGGCGGCGTGCTGGCCATCGTGGAGGTCAAGCAGCGGCGCACTCTGGACGAGGCGCTCGCCTCTCTCGGGCCTGCCCAGCGCCAGCGGCTGATGAGCGCGGCGGCGGCCCTGGTGCGCAACCGTCCGGCGCTTGCGCGGTTGAACCTGCGACTGGACATGATCGTCATGGCGCCGGGCAAGCTGCCGCGGCACCTGCGCAACCTGATCGCCGACGAGGGCCTAGCCATCTGATGACTCCCGAGGATGCCCGCGCCACGCTCGACGAGGCCGCCAGCGTCGGCGGTGCGGACTTTCCCCTGCTCGATGCGGCCATCGCCTGTGCCATCGACGACTGGCCCTGGCGCGAGAGCGCACCTGTGCGCGCGCTGGTGGACAACGGCATCGCCCAGCTGCGCAGCCGCCTTGGCGAACTGGCACCCGACGAGGCCCTGGCCGAGACCCTCGCGCTGGACCTGCGCCTGACCGGCGAGATCCTGCGCCTCGACGATCCGGGCCAGACCGACATCATCGAGGTATGCGAGCGCAGGCGAGGACAGCCGGTGATGCTGGCCACGCTCTATGTGCTGATCGGACGCGGGGCGGGCCTAGAGGTCAGCGGTATCGACTTTCCCGGCCATTTTCTGGTGCGGGTGCGCACCCCCGAGGGCATCACCGTCATCGACCCCTTCATCGAAGGACGCGAGGTCGGGGCGTCCGAGCTGACGCGCCGGGCCCTGCGCGCCGGGCTCCTGCCCCATGTCGCCGACCGGCTGGATCGCCTGACCGCCAGTGTCTCGCCTCTGGCCATGCTGGTGCGGATGCAGAACCTGATCTTTGCCCAGGCCATGAACCACCGCGATCACGAGCGCGCCGAGCGGGCCGCCCTGCGCGTGGCGCGCCTGACCCCTTCAGACTATCGGCCATGGCTTGACGTGGCGGCCGCGCGCGAGCAGCAGGGCGCGCTGAGCGGTGCGCTTCAGGCGCTGGACGAGGCCCATCAGCGTGGGGGTCGCGCCGTGCCCCATGGGCCGCGCAGCGATCAGGTGCGCCTGCGCCTGAACTGAACCTGCTTGCGCGCCACCTTGCGCTGGCCGCCCCGCGCACCCGATATAGGCCCCGCACCCCTTTTCAGGATCAGGCCCTTGCCCCTCAAAGTCGCCATTCAGATGGACCCGATCGAGCACATCGCCATCGCGTCCGACACCACCTTCATGCTGGCGCTGGAGGCGCAGGCGCGTAGTCACGAGCTGTTCGTGTACGAAGTCGGATCGCTGGCGCTGGAGGACGGCACCCTCACGGCCTCGGTCCGCGCGGTGCGTCTGCGCGACGAGCCGGGCCGCCATGTCGAGGCCGAGCCTGCGCGGCGCGTCGATCTTGGCGGGATGGACGTGGTGCTGATGCGCCAGGATCCGCCCTTCGACATGGCCTATATCACCGCCACCTATCTGCTCGAGACCATCCATCCGCGCACCCTGGTGGTCAACGATCCGGCCCATGTGCGCTCAAGCCCCGAAAAGCTGTTCGCCACGCGCTTTGGCCAGTTTCACCCGCCCACCCTCATCAGCGCCGATCCCGAGGCCCTGGCCGATTTTCACCGGCGCCACGGCGACGTGATCCTCAAGCCCCTGCACGGGGCGGCGGGCTCGGGCGTCATCCGCCTCAAGGCCGATGATGCCAACCTCGGCGCCCTGATCGAGATTCACGCCCAGGTCTCGCGCGAGCCGTTGGTCATGCAGGCCTTCATCCCGGCGGTGGTGAAGGGCGACAAGCGCATCATCCTCGTGGACGGCGAGCCCGTGGGGGCCATCAACCGCGTGCCGGCCGACGGTCAGGTGCGCTCCAACCTGCGCGTGGGCGGGCGTGCCGAGGCCGTCGAGCTGACCGACAGCGACCGCGCCATCTGTGCCGCCATCGGCCCGGAGCTGTCGCGCCTTGGCCTGCTGTTCGTCGGCATCGACGTGATCGGCGAGCACCTGACCGAGATCAACGTCACCTCGCCCACCGGCGCGCGCCAGCTCAAGGCCTTTGGCGGGGGCGATGCCGCCGCGCGGCTGTGGGACGTGATCGAGGCGCGACGCGCGGCGCGCTGACCGCACGCGCTTGCCAAGCCCGCCAGTTCGTGTTTTGTTCCTTTTTGCGCGGGCCCCGATGATGGGGCGCGCCGGGGAGGAATGATGGTCGCGCGCGTGATCACACTGGCGTTCGAAGGGGTCGAGACCCGGCGCGTGGACGTCGAGGTCCAGCTTCTCTCCAGCCAGCAGCCCCACTTCGCCATCGTCGGCCTGCCCGACAAGGCCGTGGCCGAGAGCCGCGAGCGCGTGCGCGGCGCCTTTGCAGGCATCGGCCTGGCCTTTCCGCCCCAGCGCATCATCGCCAATCTGGCACCTGGCGATCTGCCCAAGGAAGGCAGCCACTTCGACCTGCCCATCGCGCTCGCCCTGCTCGCGGCCATGGACATCGTGCCGCGCGATGCCCTGATGGAGTGGGCGGCGGTGGGCGAGCTGGGCCTCGATGGCCAGATCAACGCCGTGGGCGGCGCCCTGCCCGCCGCCGTGGCCGCCGCGGCCATGGGCCTCGGACTCATCTGCCCGGAGCCGAACGGACCGGAAGCGGCGTGGGCCGGTCAGAGCCCGGTGCTGGCGCCGCGCTCGCTCATCGGCCTCATCAATCACTTCAAGAGCAGCCAGCGCCTGTCCACGCCTGCGCCCGGCGCGGTGCGCACCGGCGCGCGCACCACCGACCTGCGTGACGTGCGTGGTCAGGAGAGCGCCAAGCGCGCGGTCGAGGTGGCGGCGGCGGGCGGCCACAACCTGCTGCTGATCGGCCCGCCCGGCTCGGGCAAGTCCATGCTGGCCGAGCGCCTGCCGGGCCTGCTGCCGCCCCTGACGCCGCCCGAGCTGCTGGAAACCAGCATGATCTGGTCGGTGGCCGGGCTGATCGAGCGCGGGGCTCTCACCGACGAGCGGCCCTTTCGCACGCCCCATCACTCGGCCAGCATGGCCGCCCTGACCGGCGGCGGGCTCCGCGCCAGGCCCGGCGAGGCGTCTCTGGCGCACAACGGCGTGCTGTTCCTCGACGAACTGCCCGAATATTCGCCCCAGGCGCTCGATTCGCTGCGCCAGCCGCTGGAGACCGGCGAGATCGTGGTCGCGCGCGCCAATGCCCATGTGCGCTATCCCTCCCGCTTTCAGCTCATTGCCGCCATGAACCCGTGTCGCTGCGGCTATGGCGGGCTGGGCAAGGGGGCCTGCGGCAAGGCGCCGAGGTGCCAGCGCGACTATCAGAACCGCATCTCGGGGCCGCTGTTCGACCGGATGGACCTGATCGTCGATACGCCGCCTGTCACCGCAGCGGACCTGGCCCTGCCGCCCGCGCCCGAAGGCAGCGAGCAGGTCGCCGCGCGTGTCGCCCACGCCCGTGCCGTGCAGGCCGAGCGCGGCGCGGCCATGGGGCTGGCGGCCCACCAGTGCCTCAACGCGCGCCTCAGCGGGGCGGCCCTTGATGCCATCGCCGCACCCGACGAGCGGGGCCGCGCCCTGCTGATCTCTGCGACCGAGGCCGGCCAGCTCAGCGCCCGCGGCTGGGCACGCACCTTGCGCCTGTCGCGCACCATTGCCGATCTTGAGGGCTCCGAGACCATCTTGCGCCGCCACATCGCCGAGGCGCTCAGCTGGCGGCGCGTGGGGCCGGGCGAGGGCAGCCATCCGCACGGCGGGGAAGGCACGAACACCTCGCGCGGCACAGCCCTCGGCGTGCCGAACTTCTGACGTGCCCAGGCCCCTTTCGGAAGACGGGCGCGGTGCGGCCCTCAACTGGCTGTTCCTCGACCTCAACAGCTATTTCGCCACCGTGGAGCAGCAGCTTGATGCGCGCCTGCGCGGCAGACCCGTCATCGTGCGTCCCGCCCCCAGCGAGCACACCTGTGCCATCGCCGCCAGCTATCAGGCCAAGGCGTTCGGTATCCGCACCGGCACCCCGGTCCACGAGGCGCGAAAGCTGTGCCCGGATCTGGTCGTGGTCGAGGCGCGCCCCGATGTCTATGTGAAGATGCACCATCGCATCGTGGCGGAAGTCGAGCGGCACGCGCCCGTCGAGACGGTCGCATCGGTCGACGAGATGGCGTGCCGCCTGATGGGGCCGCAGCGCGAGGTGGCCGAGGCCATGGCTCTGGCGCGGCGTATCAAGGCGGGCCTCGCCAGCCGCGTGGGCGAGGTGCTGACCTGCTCGATCGGTCTGGCACCCAGCTATCTGCTCGCCAAGCTCGCCTCGGACATGCAGAAGCCCGACGGTCTGGTGCTGCTGCGCCTCGATGAACTGCCAGCGCCCCTGCTCCACCTGCCCGTCGATGCGATCTGCGGCGTCGGCCCGCGCATGCGCCAGCGCCTCACGCAGGCGGGCATCACCACCATGCAGGCCCTGTGGGACATCCCCCCCGCACGTGCGCGCCAGATCTGGCGGAGCATCGAGGGCGAGCGCATCTGGTACGGCCTTCACGGCATCGATACCGAAAGACCCGCCAGCGAGCGCCATTCCATCGGCCACGGACACGTCCTGCCCGCCACCAAGCGCGATCCCGGACAGGCACGCTGGATCGCGCGGCATCTGACCGGCCTGTGCGCCCTGCGGCTTCGCACCATGGGCCATGTATGCAGCGGCCTGACCCTGCATTTCGACACCGAGACGCGCCGGTCCATCGCCATGAGCGAGACCTTTGCCCACAGCGCCGACACCTTCACCCTGCTGCGCGCGCTCGAGCGCCTGTGGCGGCGGGGATATCGTCATATGCACGGCCAGCGGCTCTCTTATGTGGGCATTGACCTGTTCGGCCTTCTGGATGGCGCGGCGCACAAGCCGGACCTGTTCGGCTGGCGCCCCGGCGATGACGCGGACGCGCGCGGGCTTCGCCTGTCGCAGACCCTCGACCGGCTGGAGCATCGCTATGGCAAGGGCATCGTCACCATCGGCCCGCCCGCAGACGTCTCACCGGATGTCGGGCGCAAGATCGCCTTCAACCGCATTCCCGACTGAGACGCGCGCACACGGCCAGGCGCCCACGCCATCAGGGCTCCAGCTCGATGTCCCAGTAGAGATAGTCGAGCCAGCTCTCGTGCAGGAAGTGCGGGGGAAAGCGCCGCCCGATTTCCTGCAACTCATAGGCCGAGGGGCGGTAGGGCTCACGCAGCAGTGGCATCTGGGCCTCGCGCGGAAAGCGCCCGCCCTTCTTCAGGTTGCACGGCGAGCAGGCGGCGACGATGTTCTCCCACGTCGTGCGGCCGCCACGCGATCGGGGGCGCACATGGTCGAAGGTCAGATCGCGGCCCGCCCCGCAGTACTGACAGGCGAACTGGTCGCGCAGGAAGACATTGAAACGGGTGAAGGCAGGCGCGCGGTTCTGGTCGATATAGGCCTTCAGCGCCACCACGCTGGGCAGGCGAAAGGCGATCGAGGGCGAGCGCACCAGCTTGTCATAGGTGGAGACCACCTCGACGCGCTCCTGGAACACGGCCTTGACCGCATCCTCCCACGACCAGATCGACAGCGGATAATAGGACAGGGGCCGATAGTCGGCATTGAGCACGAGAACGGGCCAGCCCGCAGGCGGATGTCTCACGACCTGCATCGCCGACGCCCCCCCTGTGCGGGAGCTTTCACCACGAACCCGTATCGACCAGGGCGACTGAAGACGCACCTCCCAACTTCAGAGCCGTGAGCAGAGCTTAACCCCGATTCTGTGACGCGGCCATGAAATCCTCAGCGCAGGGGCTGGGCGGGAAAGGCGGGCAGGCTCCAGCCCCATCTCAGCGCCCCGGCCCGCAGACCGAAGCCCGCCAGCACCGCCACGCTGGCCGATATCCAGACCCCTGCCCCCAGCTGGGACAGCAGCACGTATAGCGTGGCCGCAAAGATCGCCGCCGACACCACGATCTCGCGGCGCAGCAGCACCGAGGGCTGGCCTGCCAGCAGGTCGCGCACCACCCCGCCAAAGCTGGCGGTCAGTGTGCCCATGACGATGCAGATCAGGGGTGCGGCTCCCCACGCCTCGGCCTTGGCGGCACCCATCACGCCATAGGCACCGAGGCCCACCGCATCCAGCCACAAGAGCGCCCGGAACCGCCAGGGTCGCGCACCGATCAGCCAGATGCTCACCGAGGCCATGATGCAGATGGCCACATAGTGCCAGTTCTGCACCCAGAACACCGGCGCGCCCAGCAGCAGGTCGCGCAGCGTGCCCCCGCCCACTCCGGTGACGGCGGCAAAGAAGGTCATGGTCACCAGGTCGTGCCGGTCGCGTGCCGCTGCCAGTGCGCCGGTGGCCGCGAACACCGCCACACCCGCATAGTCCAGCGCCGCCAGGGGCGCGATGGCGGCGACGGGCAGGTCCGGGGCGGTCAGGCCGGCGATCATGACCCACACTTGGCGCAAAACCGCCCGTCACGCCAGCATGGCTTGCCAGTGCCGCGGGGCGCGCACATCTTGGCGGGCGATGTCGTTTGCCACGCGCTTTGCCCCCTCGCCCACGGGACTTCTGCACAAGGGCCACGCCTTCTCGGCGCTCACGGCGTGGCAGGCGGCCCGTCAGGCGGGCGGGCGCTTCGTGCTGCGCATGGAGGACGGCGACTTCACCCGTTGCCGACCCGAGTACGAGGCGGCGATCCTTGATGACCTGCGCTGGCTTGGCCTGTCGTGGGAAGAGCCCGTTCTGCGCCAGTCGGAGCGGCGCGAGGTCTATGACGGGGCTCTGGAGCGCCTGCGGGACATGGGTGTGCTCTACCGCTGCTTTCGCACCCGCGCCGAGGTGCTGGCCCTGGCGGGCGGTGCCCCGCACGAGAGCGACCCGCGCGATACGCGCCGCCCCGGCCCCCATCCGCCCGATGAGGAAGCGGCCCTGCTGGCCGAGGGCCGACCCTTTGCCTGGCGGCTTTCGCTGGAGCGGGCCAGCGCGCACCTCGGCGGGTTCTCGCACCTGTCATGGACCGAGGACGGTCACGGCCCCCGGCCATGCGACCCGGCCGCTCTGAAGGCGCTGGGCGACATGGTCGTGGGGCGCAAGGACATCGGTGTCGGCTATGTGATCGCCTCGGTCATCGACGATGCCGCCCAGGGCATCACCCACGTCATTCGCGGCGAGGATCTGCGCGAGATCACGCTCATCCAGCGGGTGTTGCAGGCGCTGCTGGACCTGCCCGCGCCGGTCTATTCGCATCACAGGCTGATCCTGGCCCCTGACGGGCGCAGGCTGGCCAAGCGCGATCGCGACGAGACGCTTGCCGCCATGCGCGCCCGCGGCATCAGCGCGGCGGCCCTTCGCAAAGAACTGGGCGAAGAACTGGGCGTTCAGGCGCCGGACTGAGGCTGGGTCGGGCGGGGAGGCCCTCCCACCGCCAGATGCAACCGGCCCACCGCCTTGGCCAGCGGATAAGGCGTCCAGCGCGGCACCAGCGCATAGGGGTGACCACGCGGCAGCTTGTAGCCCATGGCGGCACGCTTGGCCTCCCAGCGCGCGCGGCGCGCACTCATGGGATTGGGAAACTCCGAAAAGTGGTCGTTGCGCATCCTGCCCGTCCCCGACTTGAGCAGGCGCAAAATAGCACAACAGGGTTATCCACAGAACGGGAGTCTTGCCAAAGTATGAAAATTCACATTTCCAATACGTTACAACCCTAAGGCGCGGGCCGACTCATGTTGCGGCGCAGCACGATCACGGCGCGTTCTTCAGGTGACGGTCCAGCCACTCGACCATTTCCCACAGGGTATGCATGACGCTCTCGCGGGCACGGTAGCCGTGGGATTCGTGGGGCAGAACCACATAGCGCACCGTGGCACCGTGGCCCTTCAGCGCGGCATAGAAGCGCTCGCTCTGGATCGGGAAGGTGCCCGAGTTGTTGTCCACCTCGCCGTGGATCAGCAGGATCGGCTCGTTGATCCGGTTGGCATAGGTGAAGGGCGACATTCGCGTGTAGGTCTCGGTCGCTTCCCAGTAGGTGCGCTGCTCGACCTGGAAGCCGAAGGGAGTCAGGGTGCGGTTGTAGGCGCCCGAGCGCGCGATGCCGGTACGGAACAGGTCACTGTGCGCCAGCAGATTGGCCGTCATGAAGGCGCCATAGCTGTGCCCGCCGATGGCGATGCGGCCCCGCTCGGCCACGCCCATCTCCACCACCGCGTCGATGGCGGCGGCGGCGCTGGCGACCAGCTGCTCGACATAGGTGTCGTTGGGCTCGGCCCCGCCCTCGCCGATGATCGGCATGGAGGAGTTGTCGAGGATCGCATAGCCCTGGGTCAGCAGGAACAGGTGGCTCGATCCGCCCGGCCGGATGAAGCGGTTGTCGCGGTCCACCACCTGTCCGGCGACGGAGGCGTCGGTGAACTCGGTCGGATAGGCCCACATCAGCAGCGGCAGCGGCCCGTCCCGTGCCGGATCATAGCCTGCGGGCAGATAGAGCGTGCCGCTCAGCGCCACACCGTCGGCACGGGTATAGGTGATCAACTGCTGGGTCACGCCCGCGAACTGGGGGGCCGGATCCTCAAAGCGGGTGATGGGCTCGCGATCACCCGTGTTGCGATAGATCACGAACAGGTTGGGCACCTCGGTGCGGCTCTGGCGGCTGGTGATCAGGCGGCGCGCCTCGTCATCGAGCAGGGCCACCACGCTCTCGAAGTGGGGGGCCTGTGCCTGCCACAGGCGCTCGCTCTGCCCCGATGCCAGATCGAGGCGGTCGAGGAACGGGAACTCGCCCTCGCGGCTGGCGCCCGGCCCGCTCATGTAGATGCCGCCGCCATCGGGGGTCATGTGCATGACGGCGCGCCCGCGTGCATTGGTGCGATAAACCGGGCTGCCCGGATTGTTGTAGCGGTCCTGATAGTTGCGGCTGAGCAGCACGCGGCCCGTGCCGGGGCGCGAGGGATCGACCAGATGGCGCGTCTCGTTGCGCGTCAGCCACCAGCGCGACGTCACGATGGCGACGCTGTCGCTGCCCCAGTCGATGTCGGAATAGCGCTCGCCAAGGTCGATCAGGGTGCGCGCCGTGCCGGAGAAGGGCGCATCGAGCATCAGCACCCGGTCGCGCACCTCGGCGCTGTTGCGCGGATCGCCGCCATCCTGGGCCTCGACCCAGACCAGGGTGGCATCGGCATCCGAGCGCCATTGCACCGCGCGCGGGCCGGTGGCCACGGCATCAAAGCGCGAGGGGATGGTATCGCGCAGCGGCAGGCGCGCGACCTCGTGCACCGTGCGGCCCTGGCGGTCGATCACGCGCACCGTGGCCGGAAACAGCGAGGCGGGCACGATGTAGCTGTAGGGCCGCTCGATGGCGGTCGTCAGGATGTAGCGGCCATCGGGCGACAGGCTGACGCCGCTGTAGAGCGCAGGCGCGCCGATCTCGCCGATGCGGCCATCGAGGGCGAGGGTGGCGATCTGGCTGGTGAAATAGTGCTCGAACAGGGCCTCGTCATGGGCATTGGCCAGCAGGTCCTGATAGGTCCGCACGGGCGCGGCGGTGCCTGCGTTCTCCTGCACGATGGGGCCTGAGGGCGCACGCGGGGCGGCGGGCTCGGGGCCGCGGCCCGAAGGGACCAGGCGCACGATCAGGCCGGAGCTGTCCGGCAGCCATGAAAATCCGGTGCCCCAGACCGCGCTGATCGCGCGGGGGGACAGGGGGCGGGCCTCTGCGCGCGCCACGTCCAGCGTCCACAGGCGCAGGCCCGTCTCGTCGGGCACCAGAAACGCCATGTGGCGGCCATCGGGCGACCAGCTGGTCCAGGCGAAGCGCGTGCCCTCGGGCAGGGCGACGGCGCGCTCAAGGCCGCTGCCCAGATCGCGCAGGGTGATCGAGGTCATCCACGCCGGCGAGGACGGGCCATTGGTGCGCGGATTGATGCGCGATCCGGCCAGGCGCAGTTCGGGCTCGGCCAGCTCTGCAATCGTCGGCAGGTTGGAGCGCCCCATCAGGGCCAGCACGCGCCGGTCGGGGCTGAGGCTGGACGCGGGCAGCGGCTCGGCATCGAGGATCTGGGCGATGGGCGAAGGTGGCAGGCGATAGGGCTCGGCCGTCGCCTCCTGCGCGCGCGCACTGCCCGCCGTGACCATCAGCCCGATGCTCAGCACCGCGCCAAGCACACCGCAGAGGCCCATGACCCGCAGCCGCGACAGTCCCGCACCCTCGAACCAAATGCGCATCAGCTTCGCTCCCCCGTAAATCTGTAACACCTGCGCCTACACGTTTAGGGACGCCGCGAAGCCGAGGCAAGCGGCCACCCCGCACAGCCTGCCCTTCACAGCGCGCTCTTGCGAAGGCGCGCGCCGCCCGGCAATGACGGGGGGTGAGCATGACATCCGAACCGACACCGACCGAACAGACAGCGGAACCGGGCGCGGCCCATCCCCTCATCATCGACTGCGATCCGGGCGTGGACGACACCCTCGCCCTGATGCTGGCCCTGCGTGCGCGTCGGCATATCCGGCTGGAAGCCATCACCACGGTGGGCGGCAATGTCGCCGCCGACCTGACCGCCCGCAACGCCCTGATCGCCTGCCAGCTTGTCGGGCGCAGCGACGTGCCCGTCTATCGGGGCGCTGACCGGCCCCTGCGCCGCGAGGCGGTCGCCGCCAGCCATTTTCACGGCCCCGAAGGTCTGGGCGACCTTACCGTCCCGCCGCTCGATGCCAGCGTCGCCGCAGGTGACAGCGCCGATGCGATCATCGCCCACAGCCTGCGCCATCCGAGAGGTGCCATCAGCCTGTGCGCGCTCGGCCCGCTGACCAATGTGGCACTGGCCCTGCAAAAGGCGCCTGAACTGGCTGCGCACTGGCGCGAGGTGGCGATCATGGGCGGGGCGCGATCCGAAGGCGGCAACATCACGCCCTCTGCCGAATACAACATCTATGCCGACCCCGACGCCGCCGTGATCGTGATGGCTTCTGGCGCGAAGGTGCGCTGCTTTGGCCTCGACGTGACCCATCAGGCGCTGGCGCTGGAGGGGCGGATCGCGCGCATCGAGGCGCTGGGCACGGCCCTGTCCGATACCGCCGCGCGGCTGCTGCGCTTCTCGCGCCGGGTCGAGAAGGAGCAGGCGGGCAGTGACGACGCGCCGCTCCACGATCCCTGCCCCGTAGCGTGGTTCATACGCCCCGACCTGTTCCGCTTTCGCCCGGCGCACATCCGCGTGGAGGCGCACTCGGAGCTTACACGCGGGCACACCAGCGTGGACCTGCGCGTGGGCGATGACGCGCCGCACCTGTGGGCCGTCGGCGTCGATGCCGAGGGCCTGTTCGAGCTGATCGGCGAGGCGCTGTCGGAAGGAGGCCTGGCATGATCACCGTGGTCGGATCCATCAACCTCGATCTGGTGGCGAGCGTCGCGCACCTGCCCCGGCCCGGCGAGACGGTCACGGGCGGCACTCTGGCGCGCCATCCCGGCGGCAAGGGGGCCAATCAGGCCCTCAGCGCGCGCAGGCTGGGAGCCTCGGTGCGCCTGATCGGGGCGGTCGGGCGCGATGCCATGGCGGACGAGGCGCTGGCCCTGCTGCGCGAAGACGCGGTGGACCTGTCCGATCTGGCTGTTCTGGACGGCCAGCCCACCGGCGTGGCCCTGATCGGGGTGGAGGGCTCGGGCGAGAACCTCATCATGGTGGCCGCAGGTGCCAATGGCGCGCTCACGCCGGACCACCTGCCCGCGCGCATCGAGGGCGACCTGCTGCTCCAGCTCGAAATACCGCCTTTGACCGCCCTGGCCGCCGCCGGGCGCTGCGAGGGCCGCGTCATCGTCAATCTGGCGCCCGCCATGGACGTGCCCCCTGACCTGATCGCACGCGCCGATGTGCTGATCGTCAACGAGGCCGAGGCGCGCTTCTATGGCAGCCGCCTCGATGACAGCCCCGCCCTGATCGCGCGAACCCTGGGCGCGGCGGGCGCCGAGCTGTGGCAGGGCGGAAAGTGCCTTGCGCGCGCTGCGCCGCCGCAGGTCGCGGTGGTCGATGCGGTGGGCGCAGGCGATGCCTTCGTCGGCGCCCTGGCCGTGGCCCTGCTTGAGGGCATGGATCATGAGCGCGCCTTGCGCTTTGCCTGCACGGCCGGTGCCCTGGCCACCACGCGCCCCGGTGCCCAGCCCTCCTTGCCCCGGCGCGATGATCTCGCCTCCTTTCTCTGATAGGCTCCCGCCCATGTCCAAGTCCGTCCCCGAGCTTTCCCTGCGCGACTTCACCCACGGCGATCAGGCCAGCCGCGCGCGCTTTTCCGATGCCCTGTTTGGCGGGCTTCAGGACTATGGCTTCTTCACCCTGACCGATCACAACGTCGACGCACGCCTGCTGGACCGCGCCTACGGGCTGGCCGCCGAGGTCTTCGCCCTGCCCGATGAGGTCAAGCGCGCTCATGCAGGGGGCCTGCGCGGCTACACCCCCTTCGGCACCGAGCACGCCAGGGATCATGCCCAGCCCGACCTCAAGGAGTTCTGGCAGATCGGCCGCGATGCGCCCGCGGGCCACGAGAACGACCCCGACTTTCCGCCCAATGTCTGGCCAGACAGCCTGCCTGCATTCCGCGAAGTGTTCTCGGCCCTGTTCGACAGCCTCGATCAGACCGGACGCATCATCCTTCGTGCGCTGGCACCCAAGCTCGATCTGGACGAGGACTGGTTCGAGCCGCGCGTGAAGAACGGCGTCTCGATCCTGCGCGTGCTGCACTATCCGCCCTTGAGCCCCGACGTGCCAGAAGGGGCCGTTCGCGCCGCCGCCCACGAGGACATCAACTTCATCACCATTCTGGTCGCGGCCAAGGGTGCGGGGCTGGAGCTGCTGGACCGCGACGGCTCGTGGCTGCCGGTCGAGACCGAGCCGCGCAACCTGATCGTGGACTCAGGCGATATGCTGGCGCGCCTGACCAACGGGGTGATCCCGGCCACGACGCACCGGGTGGTGAACCCGTCCGGCCCCAATCTCAGCCGCTATTCCATGCCCTTCTTCATGCATCCCTCCAACGATGTCTCGCTGGAGTGCCTGCCGTCCTGCGTGGGCGAGGGCGCGAAACATCCGCCGATCACGGCGGGGGCGTTCCTGCACCAGCGCCTGCGCGAGATCGGCCTGATCAAATAGGCGGGCTCGCAGCCCCGGCGGTGCGCTCGAACAGCTGCACCTGCGCGCCCTTGTAGCTGGCCTCGCCGAACGGCACGAAACCGGCACGCACGGCCAGATGCAGCGAGGGTGCATTGGTCGGCTCGATCAGACACACGAGGCGCGAAAAGCGATCATCGCCGGCCTGCCAGCGCCCATCGGCCTCGGCGCACAGCCCCTCGACCAGCTCGCGCCCCAGGCCGCGCCCGCGCGAGCCCGCGTTCAGCGCCCAGCCCACCTCCGGCGCACCGTCGAAACGCTCGCCCAGCCCGCGCTGGTTGAAGGCGAACCCGGCCTCGCCGCCATAGCGCTCACCCTCCATCACCGCGCCGAAGCCAAAGCCGTGTATGCCGTGATGGCCGGTGTGCCGGTAAAGGCGCGCCCAGACGTCTTCTGGTGTCAGCGCCCGCCCGCCGATGAAGCGCACCACGTCCGGCTCCTGCCACAGGGCCAGACACGCGGGCACATCGCTCACGCCATAGGGGCGAAGGTGCAGGCGAAGCGTCTTCATGGATGCGCTCAAAGAAAAACCCGGGTGAGCACTGTGCCCACCCGGGTTCGACTGTCCAGTGCGCTCTGACGGATCAGAAGCTGTACAGCTCCGAGATGCGCAGGGTCGCCGAGGCGTTGCCGCTGCTGCCGTAGGTGCCGACCCAGATCTCGTAGCGGCCCGACATGGGCGAGCCGAAGCGGATCGACGGGTTCGTGCCCTGGCCGCTGTCGTCATCGCAGTACCAGCGACCGTCAGGGGCGTTGATCACCAGGGTCGTGTCGGTGCCCGAGTTGACCGAGATGATCAGGGGCAGGCTGCTGCCGGCCGTGAAGTTCAGGCGGTAGTCCGGCGCGCTCGAGATATAGCCGCGGCAGTGACCGCCGATGTTGGCGGCGTTGTAGCTGCCGCCCGACACCACGCTGACATTGAACGGGTCGTTGCCGAAACCGGCGGCCAGGTTGGCAGTGCCGAAGTGCGGGTTGGCGTTGATGTTCGGCTGGGCAGCGGCGGGCACAGCCACCAGCGCGAGGGCAACGGCCGCGGAAGCAAGAATGGAAGCCTTCATGGCGTAGTCTCCTGAGACCTGCATCGGCGGACGCAGGCGAGGTTGTAGAATGAATGAAACGCGTACTGTGTGGCGCGGCGCCTGCGCTCGTGTCGGCCAGGTCGCCTCGCCTGTGTCCTGAAGTGCGAAGTCCGCAAAGTCGTGCTGGATCAGCGCCCCTGCGAGCTCAGCTCGGTCACGAACAGGGTCGACTGGTGATATGCGCCCTCCCGGTAGGAGCCGACCCAGATGGCGTATTCGCCCGACACCGGCCGCGTGATGTGAACCCGCGGGTTGAGGTTGCCGCCGCTGTCGTCATCGCAGAAGAACTCGTCGTCGGGATCGGCGATCACCAGCGTCGTGTCTCCCTCCGCCTCCACATAGAAGATCAGCGGCAGGACCGATCCGGCCTGATAGTTGACCACATAGTCCGGCTCGTCCGCGATCCAGCCGACGCAGCCATCCAGATAATCACGAGAGTTGATGGTGCCGCCCGACACCACGCCGGCGCGGTGCGGATCGGGCATGAAGCCTGCGCTGAGATTCACGGTGCCATAGGTGCCACTGGTCTGGGCCAGGGCCAGACCGGCAGGCGCGGTGCCCGCCAGGGCCACGGCGACAGCCATTGCGACTGCGGTTTTCATGTCAGGTTCTCCCCCACCTCGCTGAAAGCAGCGAACACGGTTATGACACATCCGGCTACATGAACGCCAGATGAAGCATGCGCGTCATACCCCCTGTTCGGGTGGAAAATTGCAGCCTTCCGTTGCGTCACGCAGGCACGAAGGCCACAGGGGAACCCCAAGCGGCGCGCGCGATTCCCCTGACGGTTGACCCTGCCTCACGCCTTGTTCATCACATGAAGGGATGATCGTTGCGATCGGGAGCGCCTCGGCGCGACCTTTGGCTGCAACGCCAGACGACAACTCCAGACGATTCGGGCAGGTGCGAGGATGGGACTGTTGGCGGGACTGAAACGCGAGCTGACCTTCATTGGCCGGCTGCGGCGCCTGCTGAAGCGCATCAAGCCCATCGATCTGGACAGTGACGTTCTGGTCTGTGACGACATCGAGCAGGCCGTCGATCAGTGGCCCGATGCCTGCGCCATCGAGGATGAGCTGCGCGCCGTCACCTATCGCGAGTTCGATGCCCTCTCCAACCGCTATGCCCACTGGGCGCGCGGGCGCGGGGTGAAGCGCGGCGACACCGTGGCCCTGATGATGATGAACCGCATCGAGTATCTGGCCGCCTGGGTGGGCGTGTCCAAGATCGGCGCGGCCACGGCGCTCATCAACACCAATCTGACCGGCCAGCCGCTGGCGCACTGTCTCGACATTGCGGGCGCGCGTCTGGTTATTGCCGATAGCGACTGCTGGCCGGCCATCGAGGATGCCCGCCTGCTGCTGGAAAAACCGGTCTCGCTGTGGGTGCACGGGCTCAAGCCCGAGGACGAGACCAGCGAGCGTCGCGGTCTCGATGCCGCCGTCAAGGGTGCCAGCGCCGTGCGCCCCGACCGCGCCATCCGCCAGGGCCTGACCAACCGCGATACGGCGCTCTACATCTATACCTCGGGCACCACCGGCCTGCCCAAGGCGGCGCGCATCCCCCATTCGCGCGCGCGCACCTATATGCGCGCCTTTGCCGGTTTCACCGCAGGCAAGAGCCCCGACCGGCTCTATTGCGTGCTGCCGCTCTATCACGCCACGGGCGGGCTGTGCGGCGTGGGCTCGGCCCTGCTGAACGGCGGCACGGTCATCCTGAGAAAGCGCTTCTCGGCCAACGGCTTCTGGCCCGATGTGGCGGCAAGCCGCGCCACCACCTTTGTCTATATCGGCGAGCTGTGCCGCTATCTGCTCAACACGCCCGAAAGCGAGTTCGACCGCGCCCACGGCCTGCGTCTCGCCTTTGGCAACGGCCTGCGCGGCGAGGTGTGGACGCCCTTCCAGAGCCGGTTCGTCATCCCCGAGATCATCGAGTTCTACGGCTCGACCGAGGGCAATGTCTCGCTGTTCAACTTCGACGGCAAGGCGGGGGCCGTGGGCCGCATCCCGCCCTATCTGCGCAGCGTGCTGAACGTGCGCCTGATCCGTTATGACGTGGACGCCGATGACATCGTGCGCGGGTCGGACGGCCTGGTGCAGGAGGCGGGCATCGGCGAGGTCGGAGAGGCTGTCGGCGAGATCAAGGCGACGGTGCGCAACGACTATTCGGGCTATGCCGACCGCAAGGCGTCCGAAAAGAAGGTGCTGCGTGACGTGTTCCGCAAGGGCGATGCCTGGTTCCGCACCGGCGACCTGATGCGCCGCGACAGCAAGGGCTATTTCTACTTCATCGACCGCATCGGCGACACCTACCGCTGGAAGGGCGAGAACGTCTCGACCACCGAGGTCGAGCAGCGTCTGGCCGAGGCACCCAATGTGGGCGAGGTCATCGCCTATGGCGTGGCCGTGCCGGGCCATGACGGCAAGGCGGGCATGGTGGTCATCTCCATCGACGGGCGCTTCTCGATCAAGCGGTTCGCCGAATATGTGAATGCCGAGCTGCCCCACTATGCCCGGCCCGTGTTCGTGCGTCTGAAAAAGACCCTCGAGACCACCGGCACCTTCAAGTATCGCAAGGTAGATCTGGTCAGCGACGGCTTCGATCCCCACGCCACCGACGATGCCCTTTATGTGCGAAAGCCCGACGGCTCTTACGCGCGCATCAATGACGCCGTCCATGTCGATGTGATCTCTGGCGCGCTGAGGCTCTGAGCCTTCGCCCGATTGCGCTGTGGCTCCGGCGCTGCCCGCGAGCCTGTCCCGCGCTCATTTGTCCCCCGCCCTCATCCGGGACGCATACCGCAGCAGGCTGCGCCCGGACTTGCACGCCTCTGTCCATGCACGACTCTATCCATGCACGCCCCCTGTCTACGCGCGCGCCTGTACATGGGCCTTCGTGCCCTGAGACTTCGTGGCCCCCGCGGCGCGCTGAACCCCGCAGCAGACCACCGGCCCCCAAAAGAAAACCGGCCAGAGTTGCCTCTGGCCGGTCCCGTCTGGCTCCGCGAAGGGGCCGGACTGTCTCTTAGTAGCGGACCCGCAGGGTCACGCCCCAGGTGCGCGGCTGACCCAGGTAGGCGTTGTAGGTCTGGGTGTCCGTCGCCGGGTTGTAGGGGATGCTGGCAAAGGCGGTGCCTTGCAGCGGGGCGTTGAACACGACCTGATAGTACTCGACGTCGGTCAGGTTCTGGCCCCACAGGTCCAGCGCCCAGCGGCCGTCATCAGAGCCGATGGTCAGGCGGCCGTTCACCAGCGTCATGGCCTCCTGCATCTTTGCGGGCAGCAGGTCCGAACCGGTGTTGTACTCCGAGGTGTACTTGGCCGCGAGGCTGAAGCCACCGCGCAGGCCCATGCCGAGCGAGCGGTCATAGTTCAGGGCACCCGACACCGACCACTCGGGGGCGAAAGACATGCGACCGCCCGGCAGCAGCGACAGCGGGCCGAAGCGCGCCGGGTTCTGCAGGTCGGCAGCGGTGAAGTTGCCGTAGGTGGTGTCGGTGTAGCTGACACCGCCCTGGAAGGTCAGGCCCTGCACCGGGGTGAACCAGATGGTCTCGATGTCCACACCGCGGCTTTCCACCTCGGGGATCGACTCCACCACGAAGGCGGTGCCGAGGAAGGTGTTGAGCTGGAAGTCCGAGAAGGTCTGCCAGAAGGCCGTGGCGTTGAACAGCAGGGTGCCGTTCATCAGCGTGCTCTTGAAGCCCAGTTCCCAGCTGTCCGCGGTCTCGGCCGGGAAGAACAGCGAGGCCTCGGGTGTCACGCCGGTCTGCACGCGGTCCAGGTTGTAGCCCGCGCCCTTGTAGCCGCGCGCGTACGATCCGTAGATCATCAGCTCGGGGCTCAGGCGATAGCTGAGCTTGAATGTGCCGCTGAAGGCGTCTTCCGAGAAGCTCTCGGTCAGATTGCGGTTGGTGAAGAACGGGTTGGCCCAGGGCAGGCAGATGGCACCCAGCGCCGCCGCCGGCGTGCGAAGCGCCGGGTTCGGGTTCGCCTGGTTGGCCAGGGCGCCCGCACAGGCGGCGCCATTGCCGTTGACGTTGCGCTGCTGGACGTCCAGCTCCTTCTCGTCGCGGGTCCAGCGCAGGCCGAGCGTGGCCTCGAGCTGGTCGGTGATGCGGAAGCTGTTGTTGGTGAAGATGGCGAAGGTGGTCGATTCCTGCTGATAGCGGTCACGAACGCCCTGGCCGGTGATGAAGATCGGTGCCGCCGGATTGGGAGGCGCCAGCCCCGCCGGGCACGCCGGGTTGTAGCCCGCCGGATCGGTGAAGCACCGCAGACGGCCGGGGTTCGGCCCGCCGAACATGGCCGGCACCGTGGCGGTAAGCAGGAACGACAGATAGGGGTTGTAGTCCGCACCGAAGTTGTAGCTGTCGCGGCGGTCGATGTCCTCGCGGGCATAGAACACACCCACCAGCCAGTCGAGGCGGTCGGTGGCCCCGGCCAGGCGGAACTCCTGGCTGAACTGGTCGATGGCGAAGCCGAAGTTGCCGTCGTTGGGACGGTAGAGGATGTCGGCACCGGTGTAGTCGATGTCCATCGCATTGACGGACTCCCACGAACGCAGGCCCGTCACAGATGTGATGGTGGCGTTCCAGCCGTCGATGTCGAAGTTGGCCTCGAGCGACACGCCCTGGTCGGTGACCTGCTGGTTGGTGTCGCGGTTGGCGTAGGAGGTGCGGTTGAAGGGCACGAAGTCATAGCCCGGCGCGGGGCCGAAGCCGCTGCCGGTCACGGGCGGGGCCTGACCGGTGCCGACCGACAGGGCGTTGATGAAGCCGAAGGTCGGCCCGACGCGGATCTGGGCGGCACCGCAGCAGAACTCGTCGCGGCGGGTATAGTCGGCGATCAGGCGGAAGCTGGCCGTGTCGCTGGGCAGGAACAGCAGCTGACCGCGCAGGGTGAAGAAGTCCTGCGTCTGGTCTTCGGTCAGGGTGCGCGGACCATCGCCCGTGTCCACATTGTAGAAGCCGCCGCGCTCGCGACGCCCGAAATAGAGGCGACCGGCGAGGTTCTCGGCCAGCGGGCCGGTGACCGAGGCGTTGAAGCCCCACAGGTCATAGTTGCCGCCGGTCAGCTCGGCATTGGCACCGAAGCTGAACGAGGGAGCCTCGGAGATGATGTTGATCACGCCCGACGAGGTGTTCTTGCCGAACAGGGTGCCTTGCGGGCCCTTCAGGATCTCGATGCGCGACAGCTCGCCCAGGTCGCCGAAGCCGACGCCGTTGCGGGGGCGATAGATGCCGTCGATCACGACGCCGACCGAGCTTTCCAGACCGGGGTTGTCACCCACGGTGCCCACGCCGCGGATACGGGCGGTGGTGATGGTCTCGTTGCTGGTCGAGGTGACGGTCAGGCCCGGCGTCAGGATCTGCATGTCCTTGATGTCGCGCACGCCCGCACCCTCGAGCAGTTCCTGCGAGAGCGTGGTCACCACGATCGGCACGTCCTGCAGGTTCTGCTCGCGCTTCTGGGCGGTAATGACGATTTCGTCGACGGTCGTCGGACCGTCCTGCGCCTGGGCCGCCCCGGCGGCGAAGGCAGCAATCACGACCGCCGAAGCGGTGTACTGGAGACGTCTGGAAAGGCGCATGGCTTACCCCGGCTTGAAGCCGAACCGGGTTCATTCCCGGCTCGGGCGTTTCCTGTTGATCCCTCGACCCGCATCAGCCCGGGCACGAATCGCCCAAGGGACAGCACGGATTCTGTCGCTCAAGGGGTAAATCATGCCCCCGGCGCGGGCAAGGGATGCGCCGCATTTCCGACACGGACTTGGCAGTTGTGTGTCGCAAAGGTAACAAGAAATATTGACGTTGCGTCAGTATTCGCGCCCGTCAGGCAGGTTGGGGCGCAGGTTCACCGCCCTCACCCCCGGACGCAGGCCCGCTGTCAGCGGGCTCAGGTTCTGGCAGAGGGGCCTCAGGTTCTGAAATCGCGGGCAAAACGGCGTCGCCGGGCGCTGACGGCGTTTCAGCCAGAGCGGCGCGGCGCGCAGCGATGGTGCGGCGGCCTGATGCGCGCGCGAGCACCCAGGCTCCCAGCAGGGCCGAGGCCAGCGAGCCGGTGAGCACACCCAGCTTCACGTCCACCTGGGCCGGGGAATCCAGCGCACCGGGAAAGGCCAGGGCGCCGATGAACAGGCTCATGGTGAAGCCCACACCGCACAGCAGCGAGACGCCATAGATTTCGGACCAGCTGGCCCCGGTCGGTTTCTTGCCTATGCGAAGTAGAGTGGTCACGAACACTGCGAGCATCACGCCCGCCTGCTTGCCGAAGAACAGCCCCAGCGCGATACCGATGGCCACGGGCGAAAGCAGGCGATCAAGCGACAGGCCCGCGAAGGAGAAACCCGCCTTGGCAAAGGCGAACAGGGGCAGCACGCCGAAGGCCACCCACGGATGCAGCACGGCGATGGCCGATTTCAGCGGGCTCTTGTGGCCGGGCTCGCGCGGGCGGATCGGCACGATGGCGGCAAAGGCGACGGCGGCCAGAGAGGTGCTCAGCTCGGCCTGAACGGTGAAATACCACACCCACGCAAAGCCGAGCGTCCACAGGGGCGGGCCGAGCCTGAAGCCCCGTGCCAGCATGGCGATCAGCACGAGACCTGCCAGGGCCATGAGAAGCTGAGAGATCACCACCCCGGTGCTGAACACCGCCCCGATGATCAGTATGGCGCCCAGATCATCGACGATGGCCAGGGTCAGAAGGAAAATGCGCAGCGAGGCGGGCAGGCCCCGCGCCACCACCGCGAAGATGGCCAGGGCAAAGGCGATGTCGGTGGCCACGGGGATCGACCAGCCCTCCACCGGCCCGCCCATCATTTCCGCAACCTTCAGATAGACAAAGGCGGGCGCGATCATGCCGGCGGCCGCCGCGATCACGGGCGTGGCCAGCTTGCGCGGATCGGACAGCTCGCCCTTGAGGATCTCGTGCTTGATCTCGAGCCCGACGATCAGGAAGAACAGGGCCATCAGCCCTTCCTTGATCCAGTCCGAGATCGTCAGGCTGACGGTGAAGTCGCCGATGCTGACGGGCAGATAGGATTTCAGCATGGCGAAATAGTCCGCCGACCAGGGCGAGTTGGCCACCACCAGTGCCGCCAGGGCCGCCAGCCCCAGCACGGAGCCGGACGTGGTTTCGGTCTTGAGAAATGCGAGCGTGAGCTTGCGCGCCATGCCACCCCCCGATGGACTTCGCCGTGCGTGTCAGATCATCCCCGGCACGGCGCTACAGCATTGCCAAAGCGCGCGCCAGTGCACACCTTGCGCGGTGTGATGACAGAGTTAACGCCCTATCGGCCCGCGCCCCGCTTCTTTCAACTCGGAGGCGAATATGCCGATCAGGTCGAGCCTGCGCGCTTCGGCAATCTGGTGCTGCGACATCGCCATGACCGCGCCGCCACCGAGATTGGCCTGGAGCACCTGTCCGACGAGGCCTTCGTGCGCCACTTTGGCCGCTTTGAGCCCCTGGAGGGCCAGCCCGCCCCAGTGGCCATGCGCTATCACGGCCACCAGTTCCGGCACTACAACCCCGATCTTGGCGACGGACGCGGCTTTCTTCTGGCCCAGATGCTGGACGGGCGCGGGCGGCTTATGGATCTGGGCACCAAGGGCTCGGGCACCACGCCCTGGTCGCGCTCGGGGGACGGGCGCCTGACGCTGAAGGGCGGCGTGCGCGAGGTGCTGGCGGCGGCCATGCTGGAGACCCTCGGCGTCAAGACCTCGCGCGCCCTGTCCCTGATCGAGACCGACGAGGAGCTGGAGCGTCACGACGAGCCCTCGCCCACCCGCGCCGCCGTGCTCGTGCGCCTGTCGCACAGCCACATCCGCTTCGGCACCTTTCAGCGCGCCGCCTATTTCAGGCGCACAGACCAGATCGAGGCGCTCACCGCCCATGTCGTGCGCCATTATCATCCGCACCTTGCCGAGGACGACCCCGTGGGCCTGCTGGGTGCGGTGGTCGAGGCCTCGGCGCGTCTGAGCGCCCAGTGGGTCGCGGCGGGCTTCGTGCACGGCGTGCTCAACACCGACAATCTGAATGTGACCGGCGAGAGCTTCGACTATGGCCCGTGGCGCTTCCTGCCCCACTACGAGCCGGGTTTCACGGCAGCCTATTTCGACCAGACCGGCCTCTATGCCTTTGCCCGCCAGCCCGAGGCCGTGTTCTGGGCGCTCACCCAGCTGGGCGGGGCGCTGCGCCTCGTGGCCGATGCCGAGCCGCTGACCGAGGCACTGAACCGCTTTGGCGGGCTCTACATCGAGGCCCTGCGCGTCGCCATCGCCCGGCGCTTCGGCGTGCGCGCCTCGGGCGGACCGCAGGATCAGGCCCTGGTGGACAGCGCCCTGCGCCTTCTGCGCGAGGGCGGGCCGGCATTGCGCTTCGAGCCCCTGTTCTTCGACTGGTTCGCGGGCGTTTCGTCAACGAGAAGGGCCCTGTCCTCGCCGCGTGCGCCGCTCTATGCGGGCGAGGCCTTCGAGGCATTGCGCACCGCCCTGTTCGCCCTTGAGCCCGAGCGTCCCGAACGGCTGGAGCACGCGGTGTTCAACCGGCCCGAGCCCGAGGAGATGCTGATCGACGAGGTGGAGGCCCTGTGGGACGCCATCGCCGCGCGCGACGACTGGAGCGCATTTCATGCCAAGCTGGCGGCGCTGGAGGACGCACGCAAGGCCTATGGCTTTGCCGTGCCGGACTGATGCGATTTGCGGCGGCGAGGCGCGCAAAAAAGCTTCCCCTTACGCGCACGTCAAGTTATCACTGGGGCCATGAGCGCCCACGACGATCTGCCCACCTATTCGATCCGCCAGCTGTGCCGCGAGTTCGGGGCCACGGCGCGGGCCCTGCGCTTCTATGAGGACAAGGGCCTGCTCAACCCGGCACGCAAGGGCCAGACCCGCGTCTACACCAGCCGCGACCGCGCGCGGCTCAAGCTGATCCTGCGGGGCCGCCGCATCGGCTTCACCCTGAGCGAGATCCAGGAGATGCTGGATCTCTATGATCGCAAGGACCACAATGTGCACCAGATGGCGGTCGCCCTGCCCCGTCATCGTGCCCAGGTCGAGGCGCTGAAGCGCCAGCGCGAAGACCTCGACGAGGCCATCAAGATGGCCGAGGCCGCCTGCGAGGCGATGGAAAAGCGCCTTTCCGAACACCGCCCGGACCTTCTGCCCGGCGCGGACGATTATGAAACCGTCCTGCGTGCCCGCCTGCTGGACGACCACGACACCCACAAAGCGAGAGCCTGATCCCATGGCCTACAAAGCCCCCGTGCGCGACTTCCGCTTCATCCTCGACGAAGTGCTGAACATCGACGCCCTGACCAACCAGCCGCCCTTCACCGAGATGTCCTCGGACCTGGTGGGCCAGATCCTGGAGGAAGGCGCGAAGTTCTCCGAGGAGGTCATCGCCCCGATCAACCGCGCGGGCGATCTGGAAGGGTGCAAGTGGAACAACGGCGTCGTGACCGGACCCACGGGCTGGAAGGAAGCCTATCAGCAGATGGTCGAGGCGGGCTGGCCCTCGCTGCACGCCCATCCCGAATACGGCGGACAGGGGATGCCTGCGGTCGTGGCCATGGCCTTTGGCCAGATGACCGCCGCCGCCAGCCCGGCCTTCTCGATGTATCCGGGCCTGACCGCCGGTGCCTATGCTGGCCTGCACGCCAATGCCTCCGACGAGCTGAAGGACCGCTATCTGCCCAAGCTGGCCACGGGCGAGTGGGGCGGCACCATGAACCTGACCGAGCCCCAGTGCGGCACCGATCTGGGCCTGATCCGCACCAAGGCCGTGCCCAACGAGGATGGCTCCTATTCCATCACTGGCCAGAAGATCTGGATCAGCTCGGGCGAGCATGACTTCACCGACAACATCATCCATCTGGTGCTGGCCCGCATCGAGGGCGCGCCAGAGGGCATCAAGGGCATCAGCCTGTTCGTGGTGCCCAAGGTGTTCGTCAACGACGACGGCAGCCTCGGCGAGCGCAACGAGGGCGTCCAGTGCGCAGGGCTCGAGCACAAGATGGGCATTCACGGCAATGCCACCTGCGTCATGGCCTACGAGAACGCCAAGGGCTGGCTGGTCGGCGAGGAGAACCGCGGCATGGCGGCCATGTTCGTCATGATGAACGAAGCGCGCCTCGGCACCGGCCTGCAAGGGCTCGCCATTGCCACCAACGCCTATCAGGCCGCCGTCACCTTCGCCAACGAGCGCCTGCAGGGCCGCTCGCTGACGGGTCCGAAGAACGCCGACGGCCCCGCCGATCCGATCATCGTGCACCCGGACGTGCGCCGGATGCTGCTGGAATCGAAAGCCTATGTGGAGGGCGGGCAGGCCTTCATCCTGTGGACCGCGCTTCAGGCCGACCTGCAGAAGTCCGACGACGAGGCCACCGCCCAGAAGGCCAAGGATTACATGGCGCTGATCACCCCGGTGGTGAAGGCGTTCCTGACCGACCGGGGCTTCCATGTCACGTCTCTGGCCATGCAGGTGCACGGCGGCTCGGGCTATACCGAGCATTTCACCGCCAGCCAGTCGCTGCGCGATGCGCGCATCACCATGATCTATGAGGGTGCCAACGGCATTCAGGCGCTGGATCTGGTGGGCCGCAAGCTGCCGGCCAATGGCGGGCGCGCGATCATGACCTTCTTTGCCGAACTGGACGCCTTCGTCTCCGAGAACGGCGGCGAGGGCCCGCTCAAGCCCTTCGTGGACGGCGTGGCCAGCTCCAAGGCCGCCCTGCAGGAGGCGACCATGTGGCTGATGCAGAACGGCATGCAGAACCCCGACAACGCAGGTGCCGCCTCCAGCGACTATCTGCACGTCTTCGGCCTCGCCTCGCTGGCCTATATGTGGGCCCTGATGGCCAAGGCCGCCCAGGCGAAGATCGACGAGGGCAGCAGCGATCCGTTCTATGCCAACAAGATCGCCACGGGCCGCTACTACGTCGAGCGCATCCTGCCCGACGTCGACGCCCACCTCAGGAAGCTCAAGACCGGTGCCGAGGTGCTGATGGCCCTTCCCGCCGAGGCGTTCTGACAGCCCGGCACCACGCTGCCCCCCCATAGCGACGAGACCTGACATGAACGCCCTCAGCCTGCCTCACCCCGATTTCATGGCCGAGGAGGACATCTCGATGTTCTCCGATTCCGTCGCCCGCTGGATCGACGAGCACGCCGGGCCCGAAAAGGTCGCCCGGTGGATCGCCGCATCATCGGTGCCGCGCGAGCTGTGGAACGAGGCGGGCCGCGCGGGCCTGCTGTGCCTGTCCATGCCCGAGGAATGGGGCGGCATGGGCGGCGACTACCGCCACGAGGTCGTGCTGATGGACCAGCTCGGCTGGAAGGGCGCGGACCATTTCGGCATCTCACTGCACAACGCCATCGTCTCGCCCTATGTGCTGCACTACGGCTCGGACGAGCAGAAGGCGCGCTGGCTGCCGAAGCTGGCCTCGGGCGAGCTGGTCGGTGCCATCGCCATGACCGAGCCGGGCGCGGGCTCGGACTTGCAGGGGGTGCGCACCACCGCCGTGCGCCAGGGCGACCACTATGTGCTGAACGGCTCCAAGACCTTCATCACCAATGGCCAGCAGGCCAACTTCATCATCGTGGTCGCCAAGACCGATCCGGCCGAAGGCGCCAAGGGCATCAGCCTGATCTGCGTCGAGACCGACGGGCTGGAGGGCTTCGAGCGCGGGCGTAACCTGCACAAGATCGGCATGGAGGCCAATGACACCTCCGAGCTGTTCTTCAACGACGTGCGCGTGCCGGTCGAGAACCTGATCGGCGAGAGCGAGGGCCGGGGCTTCTATCACCTGATGGAGCAGCTTCCCCAGGAGCGCCTGAACATCGCCGTGCAGGGCTGCGCCGCCGCCGAGCGCGGCCTGCGCGAGACCCTTGCCTACGTCAAGGAGCGCAAGGCGTTCGGCAGGCGCGTCATCGACTTCCAGAACACCCAGTTCAAGCTGGCCGAGGTCAAGACCAAGCTGACGGTGGCGCGCGTGTTCGTGAACCACTGCATCGGCCTGCACCTGAAAGGCCAGCTCGATGCGGCCACCGCCTCCATGGCCAAATACTGGGTCACCGACATCCAGAACGAGACCATCGACGAGATGCTCCAGCTGTTCGGTGGCTATGGCTACATGACCGAATATCCCATCGCCCAGCTCTACAAGGACGCCCGCGTCCAGCGCATCTATGGCGGCACCAACGAGATCATGAAGCTCTTGATCGCGCGCACGCTTTAGAGCCACTGTCGGCATGAGCGACAGCCGGGGCGTGTGGCCATCAGGGCGGCAGGATGCGGGGGAAATACCATGAGGGGCTTGCTTGCGGGTGCCACCGGGCTGGTGCTTGTGCTCGGCGCAGCGGATGTGTCTGCGCAGGACACCGCCTATGTGCCTACCCTGTCCACCACGGCGCAGAGGGTGTGCACAAGCGACACGCGCCAGAGCGTGCTGCTTGATGCCCGCACCGGCGCGCCTCTCGGCCAGCCCGCGACCACGCGCGAAACCGTTCGCTTTCACGCCGCAGCGGCCGGGGACGGCGGCTATCTGTTCATCCTGCGATTTGACTCCGACGAAGGCGACATCGAGCTGGATGCCCGGATCGCCGCTGACGGATCGGTCATGGCTGCCGAGGTCGCGGGCTCGGCCGTCGCGGGCCTGATCGCTGCCGAGCTGACCGATGCGGAGCAGCTGGCCCTGTTCATGGCCCGGGACATTCCCGAACTGGCCCTTCTGGGACGCCGCTACGGCACGGGCGACAGCTACTATTCCGCGGCCATGAACCAGACCCTGCTGGAAGGGGTCATAGGCCGACTCGACATACCCTTTCCCCTGCACGGCGTGATCGACATCACCTATCGCGGCGCAGGGATGGCCCAGGGTCGGGCCAGCAGGGAATTTTCGGGAACCATCACGGTCGAGGGCCGCGACACCTTCACCAACAGCGGCGTCGAGATCCGCTATCTCGGCCAGTTCGACATCTCGCATGATGCCGAGACCGGCCTGCTGCTGTCGAGCCACAGCGATCATCGCTCCAGTGTCCTGCGCAACGCCAGCCTGGCCCATGACTCGGTCGCCACGGTCGCCGTCACCTGCGAGATTCGCCCCCTCTAGAGCGCGCGTGCCGGATTCTGGCGAGCGCGGGCCGCCCTTGCCATGACTGACGCCGTGGTGCCGCCCGCGCGCTGTCGCTATCATCGCGGGCCATGATCCGCCTGTTCGTCACCCCCGCACTCGCCCCCGATGCCCTGATCGCGCCCGAGCCCGAGCAGGCGCGCTATCTCACCCAGGTCATGCGGCTGAAGGCGGGCGATCCCCTGCTGCTGTTCAACGGGCGCGACGGCGAATGGCGCGCCGAGATGGCCGAGGTTCTGAAGCGCGGCTGCGTGCTGCGCGCGCGAGAGCAGGTCCGCCCCCAGTCAGGCGTGCCCGAGGTCGAGCTGGTCATGGCCACCATCCGCCGCGCCAGGCTGGAGAGCGTCATCGAAAAGGCGACCGAGCTGGGCGTGCGCCGCATCCGCCTCGTCACCACGCGCCGCACCGGGCCGGAGCGCCCGCGCATGGAGCGCCTGCGTGCCATCGCCGTGGAGGCCGCCGAGCAGACCGAGCGTCTGGACGTGCCCGAGATCGATGCGCCCGCGCCCCTGTCCGCCCTGCTGGACGGCTGGACCGCCCCTCACAGCCCCATGCACCTCATGGTCTGCGACGAGCGCGGCGGCCCGCCGGTGCTGGAGGCGCTGGGCGCACACACCCCCGCTGGCGCACCCTGGGCCATCGTCATCGGGCCTGAAGGCGGCTTTGATCCGCTTGAGCGCGATGCCCTGCTGGCCCTGCACGGCGCCGTGCCCGTCTCGCTGGGGCCGCGCGTGCTGCGCGCCGATACCGCTGCCATGGTGGCGCTGGGTCTGTGGCAGGGGGCACTGGGCGACTGGGCCGAGGCGCGCGTGCCGCACTGGAGCGGCGCACCTTCCTGAACAGCGCGCCGCGGCGGCCCTTGAGCATGACGCCTTTATCGCCCATCTAGCGGCCACAGTATCGGGACGAGACGTCCGGGGGCCATCTTGAGCAACAGCGATCCCAACTTGCCGAACGAGCCCCTCGCCATCGGCGATCTGGTCGCCTGGCTGGAAGCGGGCAGCAAGCCGCGCGAGCAGTGGCGCATCGGTGCCGAGCACGAGAAATTCGGCTTTGCCAAGGACGGCTTGCGCCGCCCCGGCTATGGCGGCCCCGGCGGCATTGAGGCCATGCTGAACGGCCTGACCCGCTTTGGCTGGAGCCGGGTCGAGGAAGGCGGGCACCTGATCGCGCTGGAACGGCGCGGTGCCGAGGGCCTTTCCGCCTCGATCAGCCTCGAGCCCGGCGGCCAGTTCGAGCTGTCGGGCGCACCCTTGCGCGACATCCACGAGATCTGCTCCGAGACCGGCCAGCATCTGGTCGAGGTCAAGATGGTGGCCGACGAGCTGGGCCTCGGCTTTCTCGGCCTCGGCTTCGATCCCATGTGGTCGCGCAGCGAAATCCCCGTCATGCCCAAGGGCCGCTATGACATCATGCGCGCCTATATGCCCAAGGTCGGCAACCTCGGCCTCGACATGATGCTGCGCACCTGCACCATCCAGGCCAATCTCGATTTCGAGAGCGAGGCGGACATGGTGCTGAAGTTCCGCACCGCCCTGGCGCTCCAGCCCATCGCCACGGCCCTGTTCGCCAACTCGCCCTTTACCGAGGGCAAGCCCAACGGTTTTCTGTCCGCAAGAGCCAACGTCTGGACCGACACCGATCCCGATCGCACCGGCATGCTGGACTTCGTGTTCGCCGACGGCTTCGGCTTCGAGGCCTATGCCCAGTATGCCCTTGATGTGCCGATGTATTTCGTCAAGCGCGAGGGGCGCTATCTGGACGCCTCCGGCCAGTCGTTCCGCGCCTTCATGAAGGGCGAGCTGCCCGCGCTGCCGGGCGAGCGTCCCACCCTGTCCGACTGGGCCGATCACCTGACCACCCTGTTTCCCGAGGTGCGCCTGAAACGCTACCTCGAGATGCGCGGCGCGGACGGCGGGCCGTGGAGCCGCATCTGTGCCCTGCCCGCCCTGTGGGTCGGCATCCTCTATGACGCGCCCTCGCTGGCGGCCGCCTGGGATCTGTGCAGGGGCTGGGACATCGCCGATCACGAGCGCCTGCGCCGGGACGTGACGCGCCTTGGCCTGCGCGCCGAGGTGGCCGGGCGCAGCGTTCAGGACGTGGCGCGCGACATGGTCGCCATCGCCCGTCAGGGGCTGAAGAACCGCGCGCGCTTTTCGGGCGGCATGGTGGACGAGCGCGGCTATCTGTCTGAGCTTGAGGACATCGCCGAGTCCGGCCTCACGCCCGCCGAGCGCCTGCTGGAGGCCTTCCACGGCCGCTGGGGCGGGGACATCACCACGGTCTATGCCGAACAGGCCTATTGAGGCAGGGCACGCAACCTGCGCCTGCTTCCGACAGTTAGCCTCATGCCCCCTTGCGGTTCATGAGGTTCCTGATGCCAAGGCTGTCTGCCCTTCCCGCCGCCACCCTCGTGCTGATGCTGACGGCCTGCGGGCAGGAGGCCACGCCCCCCGCGAGCCCTGACGCCGCCCAGCAGACCCCGGCGCCTGCGCAGGCGCCCAACGCGAATCCCGCCAACCGCTCAAACCCGTGGAA
>NZ_JBKBHQ010000001.1:1143795-2378305 GCF_046299595.1 Brevundimonas sp.
CTCCCCCCCTCCCCCCCCCCCCCCCCCCCCCCCCCCCCCCCCCCCCCCCCCCCCCCCCCCCCCCCCCCCCCCCCCCCCCCCCCCCCCCCGCCGCGGCTCCCGCCGCCAGCTCGAACCTGTGGAACGGCGGCGAGCCCGCCCCCCTCGACATTCAGGTGGCCCACAGCAACGGGGTCGTCCTGCAGCTGACCTCGCTTCAGTCGCGCGCCACCGAGACCGTCGTGGGCGTTCGCGTCATCAACGGGCGCGAGCGCGAGGTGAACCTCAATCGCTTCAACAACAACCGCCACGGCTATCTGGTGGTGGACAGCGGCGAGCGCATCTATCTGTCGCCCCCGCCCGGCAATCCGCGCATCAGCATTCAGGCGGGGCAGACACTGGAAGGCGAGCTGGTGTTCCTTGGCCGCCTGCCGCCGGGCCAGAGCGCGGTTCTGGTGCTGAACGAGAACGCCAGCACCGACAACCGCTTAGCCACCGATCCGGGCTTCCGCATCAATCTGCCGCTTCAGGAACTGGGCGCAGCGCAATGAGCGCACGCACCCTCGCCACCGCCCTGATGGGCGCGTCTGTGCTGGCTCTGGCCGCCTGCGGTCAGGGCGGTGAGGGCGGCGCAGGTGCCGGCACTGACGCCGCCATCCAGATCGCCCATCCCAACGGCGTCGTCATGCAGATCACGCGCGTGCAGAGGGGCAGCGACAGCGTTGTCGTCGATGCCCTGATCATGAACGGGCGCGAGCGCGACATCACGCTGAACACGGGCTCGAACAACAGCTTTCTTCTGACCAGCGCGGGCGAGCGGCTCGCCCTTGTCCCGCCCGAGACCAACCCGCGCCTGTCCATACCGGGGGGCCAGAGCATAGAGGCGCGTCTGGTGTTCACCGGCGAGCTGCCCCGCGATGAGCGCCAGCTCACCTTTGTGCTGAACCAGCAGTCCGATGCCGCAAGTCCGCACACCAGCTCGCCGCGTTTCGAGACCGGCCTCACCCTGGACGGAGGCGGCGCGGCGCGCAATCTGCCAGCCAGCAGCGCCCTGTCGGGGATGCGTGCCAACCCGGCCTCCACACTTGGCCCTGCAACAGGGGGCGGCTCCAGCCTGAGCGCGGGCGGGGGATCGGTCAGCAGCCTTCAGGTGGTGGAGGCCCTGCGCACAGAGCTGGGCGCGGTGCAGACCGAGCGCGGCTCGGTCGTCTCGCTGCCGTCCGATGTCACCTTCGACTTCGATCAGGCCAGCCTGCGCCCCGAAGGCCGCAGCGCGCTGGACACCCTCGTGCGCCTGATCGAGGCGGAGGGCGGCTCTGGCACCATCGCCATCGAGGGCCACACGGACTCTGTCGGTGAGGACGCCTACAACCAGCGCCTGTCCGAGCGCCGTGCCGAGGCAGTGCGCGACTATCTGGTGGAGCGCGGCGTGCCGGCCGCCCGGCTTCGCACCTCAGGCTTCGGCGCCTCGCGCCCCGTGGCCGACAACACCCGCCCCGATGGCTCGGACAACGAGGCGGGGCGCCAGCGCAACCGGCGTGTCGAGGTCGTCCTGCCGCGCGCCGCCGAAAACGGCGCGCAAAGCGAGGGTGCCTCGCGGCTGGAGCCCTCGTCCTGATCTGCGCCTTGGCCAGCTTGCTCTGCTTGCCCGTTGCTGACGTAACGTGAGGCCCCTAAGGTTGTCCTGAACAGCAAGTGAGGGTGCCGTGAGTCGAGGCAGATCAATCACAGGCAGGCTTCTGCCCGGAGAACGCGTCATATGGTCGGGCCGTCCGGCGACCGGGCTGGTGTTTACGCCAAGAGATGCATTCCTCATTCCATTCAGCGTGCTCTGGTGCGGGTTCGCGATCTATTGGGTCCTCGGCGTGCTGGACCACGGAGGTGGCACGTTCATCCTCTTCGGGATGGCGTTTGTCGCTCTCGGGCTATTCTTCTGTGTAGGCCGTTTCATTCTCGACGCGGCCTTGAGGGGCAGCACCGAATATGCGCTGACCGACAGGCGCATTCTCATCTCGCGCGCCGGTCCGTTTTCCAGTTTCAAGGCCGTCGCTCTGGACCGGCTCCCCGAAGCGGACATCAGCGAACGCTCCGATGGACGCGGAACCGTCAGATTTGGCCGACCACAAGGCCTGTTCGATTTTCAGCAGTCCGGCTTTTCGGTCTGGATGCCGACTCTGGACCCGACACCACAGTTTATCGCGATCCCCGATGCGAGGAGGGTTTTCGACCTTGTCCAGAACCTTGTCGAGCGCGCCCGCCATTCGCCCGCAGCCGATTTTCGGTGAGTCCGGTTCTGGATGCCTGAGGCGGCACCGGAACAGCTTCAGGAGGCTGAAATGGCAGGCGAGGTGAAAGTCGGCATCGGCGGCTGGACCTATGAGCCGTGGCGCGGCGTCTTCTATCCCGAAGGCCTGACGCAGAAGCGCGAGCTGGAATATGCCTCGCGCCAGCTCACCTCCATCGAGATCAACGGCACCTACTATTCCACCTTCAAGCCGGACTCCTGGAAGAAGTGGCGCGACGAGACGCCCGACGGCTTCGTCTTTTCGGTCAAGGCCAGCCGCTACTGCACCAATCGCAAGGTGCTGTCCGATGGCGGCGAGAGCGTGGAGCGGTTCCTGTCGCAGGGCCTGACAGCGCTGGGTGACAGGCTCGGCCCGATCAACTGGCAGTTCATGGCCACCAAGAAGTTCGATCCCGAGGACTTCGAGGGCTTTCTGAAGCTGCTGCCGCCCGAGAAGGACGGCGTTCGCCTGAGGCACGCCCTGGAGGTTCGCAGCCCCACCTTTGATGTGCAGCCGTTCTACGATCTGGCGGCGAAATACGGCTGTGCCATCGTCTATTGCGAGGACGACGAGGCCCCGCAGTGGCCGCGCATCGATCAGGCGACCGCCGACTTCACCTATGCACGCCTGATGGCGAGCCGCGAGGACGAGCCTGCGGGCCTGAGCGAGGCAGAGATCAGGGCCATCGCCGCACGCCTGCGCGGCTGGGCCGGGCGCGGTGATGTGTTCGCCTATTTCATCAGCGGGGCCAAGGTGCGCAATCCGGCCGCCGCCATGGCCCTGATAAAGGCGCTGAAGTAGGCAACGCCCCCCGTCCCTTCGCGAACGCCCGCTTCCTGCGCGATGTCTGTTTCGGCTAACGACCCATTGCAGACATTGACCCCATTGCTCCACTCCCCGAGATTGGGCTGGGGATGGTGTAATCGAACACACCGGTCACAACCGGAGTCGCAGGTGCAAGCCCTGCTCCCCGCGTCCGCTTTCCGCCCTCAGGCGAACGATCGCTCCCGACCCTTAGCGGAAGTCCGGCCGAGCGAACCCTGAGGCTAGAGGCGCATCACCCGCCTATTGAGCACGCCTTGCGCAAGGAGGGCGAGCATCAAGGTCGCGAGGCACAAGAGCGCTACGAGGAACATGAAATGCGGGTGAGTTCCCCCGGGGCGAGGTGCGTCGAGATCGTAAGGGTCAACCGCGAAGGCTGTGACTTCAGTGATCGCGCCACCCCACAAGCCCAGATGACCCCGACCGTGAGGGTCGAACCTGCCGGTGACATAGCCCAACTTGCCACTGGAGGCGCCCACTTCGCTTTCCGTCAGTGGAGGTCGGTCTACCCATACGCCACGTTCATAGCGCTGACTGCGGTAGTCGTCTTCGCTCGCATAGATGGCGTTGCCTTCGTACTCCCAGACGACGAAGCCGTGCACCGTGACGGAGCGGCCAGCGTAGTGATGAGCGCTCTCCAGGAGGTTCGCCACGCCGACCACCGGCGGCGGTTGATCATCGGTAGATTGCGGCGCAGCCGATGCCCAACCGCCCAGGACAAGCAGAAGCATAAGCGAGGCGACGAGCTTCATGGACGCGCTCCAAATAGCCTGTTTCGAAGCTTAACGCTTCGATGTCCGCTTTCCACCCCTAGCTGACGCTTCTGACGTCTGCTCCGGAGCAGTCCCCTAAGTCCGCTTGCCGGCGCCTGCCGACCGACCGCTCGCGATCCGTTATCGACGTTGGGCGAGTCCGCTTTGAGCCCGATCCAGCATGGCAGCCGCATTCCGGTTGCGGTGGCCGCTCGCCTCATCTGCGAGTCGTTCCTCGATCTGTTCCGGGTCCCAGATTGCTGCGGCCTCGAAGTCGCTAAGGGGGGCGTCAACTGGACGTCTGTGGCCAGTCCCGTGTTGATAGAGTTCGACTGATTTCGTCAGTGCATCTTGGATATAGAACCACTGGTCATTTACCTCGGCGGCGACGGGCGCATTGCCGATCTTCCGCCAACGCTTGAAGGCGTCACGGTGGACCCATAGGCGGAGCTTGAAGGGAAGGCCCGCGATGCTCTCCACAGGCTGAGCCTCGAAAAAGCAGCCCTCATAGAAGCCCACCAGAGGTTCGCTCAGGGCCTGCGCGTATGTGAAGCGGTCCCCGCTGATCGGGACTTCGAAGACTGCTCCTTCGACCACACGTCTGCGTGCCATAGGTTGATGCCTCGTCATCTGTCCGCGCAACAAGGATGTCAGAGCTAACGTCCGCTTTCCACCCCTTGCGGACATTCAGTCGGTCTGCTCCCGGGCTGCGGTCCCGACGCGCACGTTCTTGAGAAACAGCTCGAAAGCCCGAATGTCTTCGGCAAGGCGCAAAGGCGTGGTCATGACGTATGCTTGGTACGTTGTGCCGGGATTGTGGCCCGATGCCGTGGAAGAATGGACACTGATCGCGACATCATCCCCATTGCGCAGTTCGCACGCCACTGATGGAAGGCCTCCCAGCGTCGGCCTTTGGCCGCTGAACAGCCTCGACGTTTCGGGAGACAGGGGACGCCACAGCGCGGATGATGCGTGGAGCTCCGCGCATACAGTCGGACGCGATCGTGCGACTTCGACGCCCATCTGAGGTGACTCATCAACCGTCTCGCACGGGATCTCAGGCGCGCGCACCATGGCATAGAAGCCGAGCGGCTCGCCCTCATCACCTCTGGCCGTGCAGACCGCACTGGACGCGGGAAAAACGGCACTCAGGCCAAGGTGGACATCTTGATATACGCGCCGCCCGTCCGAAACTGTTGGTCTTTCCATCCCGCATTGGATCTTGTCCTCTGGGCAGGGCACCAGGGCTGTCCGCGCCGTTCGGGTGTCGACCCTCACGGCGTGCGCACCGGGCCAGCCGCTGTCATTGATCGTCGACACGATCCAGTGGTCATTAAACCGCTTCGCCTGGAATGGTCTGTCCTCCAGGCTCGCCTGTGAAAGCGCGTCCCACGCGATCCGCTCTGCCTCGTTGCGATCTGTGACAGGCCTGATGCGGACCTGCCATTCGAATGCGCTCGGAGGCAGGGCCGCCCAACCCATGGCCTGGCATGTACCGTGCGTGTGACAGCCACTGCCTGCGATGACGAGCGTGACGGGCACGGGCAGTGCCGCAAAAAGGAAGGCTGTCACCAGCCGAAGCCGCCATGCCGCCAAGCCCGATCCCACCACGGCGATCAGCGCCAAGACGGTCAAGACGATGTGCAGGACGCTCCAGGTATCGAAAACCCTCGCTTCTGACGCAAGATGCCACAGGTAGGAGGCACCGCCAAAGAGAGACAACAGGGCACCAAGAAACAGAACAGCGACCAAAAGCCCAAGAAGGCACGTGGCGAACCACGCCAGAGGCGTTTTCGGCAGGCGTGTGTAACGTGCAGGACGGAATGGAAATCCGACCTTCACCATGGCTGTTGACCCCCGCTCCGTTTCGGCCACGCAACGGTATAGCCAAATGAACTTGGGTCAAAGGCTGGCGCTTACTGGCCGCGGCGGAACACCACCACGCCATAGACGCACGGATCGGCCGAACAGCCCGGCATCATGATCTCGATCTCCAGCGGGCGGGCGGCACCGGCGGGGATTTCCAGCACCGGGATGTTGTCGGCCAGCACGTCTTCGGCGATCACCCGGCCGCCGCTGGTGGCGCGCAGGTCCATGTCGGTGCAGTCGCTGTCGCACGCGCCGATGATGTAGACGGTATCGCTGTCGCTGGTCGTATAGCTGACCGTGGTGCTCTGAGCGTTGTTCAGGGCATCAAAGGCGATGGGCGAATAGTCGGTATAGCCCTGCGGCTCCAGCGCGTCGGCGATGGCGGCGAACTGGGTCAGGACATGGCGCACATAGGGCGACATCTGCTCATCCTGCGCCGAGACGCTGGTGACGCCGAGCCCGAGCACCAGGCTGAGCGAGACGGCGGCGGCCTTCAGGCCACGGTGAAACTTGGACATTGGAAACTCCCTCGAAGGCACTGGACCGCCCTGTCGAGGCAAGCCTTGGGCGCGGAGCTTTCTTTACGCAAGGCAAATGTCGCACCCGCGCACTCACGAACAAACATTTGCCCAGCCGCCTGCCCTTTGCGCCACACCCCCGTTCGGGGGAGTATCAGTGCAGTGTGGGGCGCTCGCGGTTGATGCCGAGCCGGTGGCCGATGCGGTTGACCAGGCTCACCTTGCCGCCCTCGGTGCTGGCCATGGCGCCCGTGCGCCGGTCCAGCCTGCGCGCCTGATGGGCGAAGGCTGCCGCCAGCCCCGCCGTTGCCGCCGCCGCACCCACCTGGGTCACGAGGCGCGAGGGCCTGCGCGCCACGGTCAGGGCATTGGCCAGCTGCAGCCCCATCCACAGGCCCAGCGCGCGGTGCTTGGCCGGGCGCGTCGGGCCGTTCCAGACCCTGAGCGCGGCCAACGTCGAGGCCGAAAAGATCGCCGGAGCCATGAGGCTGAGCGGGTTGCGCGGCGCCTCGACCGGGCTGTGCCGGTCTTCGCGCGAAGGCGACTTCGCCAGCCGCTGGCTCAGCGCCGTGATCCCGACCGACACCGCCGTGGCCAGGGCCAGCCCCATGGCAACGTGACGCGCACTGCGCCCCTCGCTGTTGAGAAAGCTCTGTGCCTTGCTCTCGATTCGGGCGGGCAGGTCGTTCATGGCGGGGCCTCCTTGTCGATTCACCTGAAAAGGCAAACCGATGGTGGCCGGGCCGGTTCCCGGCGCGATCAGCCGCCCTTGGCCGCCTCGTCGGTCTGGATCTGCTGCATGGCGCTTTGCAGATAGTTCTTCTCGCCCATGGCTTCGATCAGGCCGAGCTGGTTTTCGAGGAAGTCGATGTGGGTCTCGGTGTCCGACAGGATGTGCTGGAGGATTTCGCGGCTGACGAAGTCGCCCTTCTGCTCGCACAAGCGGATGGTCTCGATGACCGTCTGGCGGCTGCCCAGTTCCAGATCGAGGTCGACGCGCAGGCACTCGGGCACGCTCTCGCCGATCTTGAGCTTGTGCAGGTCCTGAAGGTTGGGCAGGCCGTCGAGGAACAGCACGCGCTTGATCAGCATGTCGGCGTGCTTCATCTCGCCGATGGATTCCTCATAGACGATGTTGCCCAGGTGCGAGAAACCCCAGCTCTCGAACATGCGTGCGTGAAGGAAATACTGGTTCACGGCGGTCAGCTCGTTGGTGAGCACCGCGTTCAGCCGCTTGATGATTTCGGGGTCGCCCTTCATGTCCGCTCACTCCTGTGCACAAGGCTATTGGGCGGCGAAACGCAGGGCCTCCTGGCTGTCCTGAATCATGCGCCGCATGTCGCAGACACACTTAGCACACTGCGGAGCGCATTGGCTTTTTGCGAATATTTCTCTTGGACGCGTGGCGCCCTGCTCGATGGCGATGCGCACCTCGCGCTCACGAATGCCGTTGCAGTTGCAGATGTACACGCGCGAAAACCCGAACCGGAACCCGACAGGAGATGAGAACGCCTCTCATTACGCTCGATCGGGCCAAGTTGCAAGCGGTTCTCAGTCGCGTTCGCAGGAACCGGAGCGTGCGTGAGCGTCGCGCCTGCGCTTGCGAAAGCCGCCGATTTCGCGCAAGCCCGCCTCATGCGCTTTGAATGTCGGCTCTATCTGATCACCCCGCCTGTCGTTGAGGATGGCGCGCGCTTTGCCGCCCTGCTGGATGAGGCCCTGGACGGCGGCGACGTGGCCGCGCTGCAGATCCGGCTCAAGAGCGCGGCGGGCCCCGCCCCTGACGATCATGTTCTGGCGGTAAGCCGCGCGCTCATGCCCGTCGCCCATGCCCGCGGCATTGCCGTGCTGATGAACGACCGGGCCGATCTGGCGCAGGCTGCGGGGTGCGACGGTGTTCACCTCGGCCAGGGCGATGGCTCGGTGCAGGCGGCGCGGCGTCTGCTGGGCGATCGCGCCATGATCGGCGTCACCTGTCACGACAGCCGCCATCTGGCCATGGAAGCGGCCGAGAGCGGAGCCGACTACGTGGCCTTCGGGGCCTTCTTCGACAGCGGCACCAAACAGGCCAGCCATCGCGCCGAGCCCGAGATTCTCGACATCTGGCAGAGCACCATGGAAGTGCCCTGCGTGGCCATCGGCGGCATCACCCACGACAACGCAGGCGCACTGGCGCGCGCAGGCGCCGACTTCGTGGCGGTCAGCGGCGGGGTCTGGAATCACGCCCACGGCCCCCGCGCCGCCATCGCGGCCATCAATGCCGCCATCGCCGAGGGCAGCGCGGCGCGCAGCGCCTCATAAGGCCTCGCGCGGGGCGCTCGGTGCCGAGCCCGCCACGTTCAAGGGATATTAGGAAGCGCGTGCCATTCAGGGACATTGATGTTCCCTGCCTGATCGGGGCCCGCCGTGCAGAGCCTTCGCGTAACCCATACGTCCCTTCCCACCGCGCCCGTCGGGGCCAGGCCGCTGGTTGCGCGCGCGCGCGCGCGCTCACGCCTGTTTTCGCGGCCCGAGGCGCCGCTGGCCGCAGCTCTGCTGGTCACGGTGCTCGCGCTTGTCGCCATTACCCAGGCCCGCTCGGCCGGCTATGTGGCAGCCCTGTGGGCCGCAGGTGCCGTCGCCATCACCATCTGGCTGCGCTCAGGCTCTGACCGCATCTATGATCTGGCCTTTGCGGGCCTGCTGTCGGTCGGCTTCGCCGCAGGGAACCTTCTGGCGGGCAATCCGCCCATGCTGGCGGCCATGTTCACCACCGCCAACATGATCGAGGTCATCGGTGCGGTGATGCTGGTGCGCCGCTTTGCGCCGGGGCCGGACCTGCGCACGGTCGAGGGGCTGTCACGCTTTCTGGCCGCTGCGGCCGTGGTCGCGCCCCTGCCTGCCGCCGTGTTTGCCGCCGCCTGTCTTGCCGCCATAGGCAACACCGATTTCCTCAGCGCGGTTCAGACCTGGTGGTTCGGACACGCGCTCGGCATCGCCGCCATCGCGCCTGTTGGACTGGCGGTTCGCAGCCTCGATATGCGCCTGCTGCGCCACCCCCTGCGCCTTCTCGAGGGCGTTGTGCTGCTGGGCGGGATCACAGCGACCGCCTTGTGGGTCTTCACCCAGGATACTGCCCCGATGGCTTTCCTGCTGACTCCGCTGCTCATTCTGGCGGCAGCGCGCATGCGCGTGGCCGGGGCCAGCCTCGCCATTCTCATCGTCACGCTTGTCGCCGTCGGCGGCACCCTTGCCGGTCACGGGCCTATGGCTCTGGCAACCAGCCTCGGGCGGCCAGATCAGGTCATTCTGGCGCAGCTGTTCGTGCTGATGGGCTGCCTTCCGGCCCTGGTGGTCGCGGCCCTGCTGGAAGAGCGCGACGCCTTCGCCCGTCAGGCTCAAGCGAGCCAGCGCCGCGCCGAGCGCGCCAGTGCCGCCAAGTCGCGCCTGCTGGCCAACGTCGCCCACGAGATCAAGAGCCCCATCGGCGGCATCATCGGCATCGGCGAGCTGTGGTCGGGCGGCAAGCTCGGGCCGGTCAGCCAGACCCAGGCCGAAATGTCCGACATGCTGGTGCGCACCGCCCGCCAGGTCGAGACCCTCGCTCATGACCTGCTCGATGTGGCGCGCGCCGAGTCCGGCTCGGTGCGCGTGTCGATCACGCCCGTGGACGTCGGCGCCCTGTTCGAGGATTTGCGCCGCGCCGCCCGCATGAGCGCGGGCGAGGCGTGCCCCGAGATCGTGCTGGCCCTGCCGCCCGAACCGGTGCGCGTCAGCGCCGACTCGGTGCGCCTGCATCAGGTGCTCTCGAACCTGCTCACCAATGCGGTCAAATATGCAGGCAGCCACGGCCCGATCACTCTGGGTGCCATCGTCAGCGACGACGAGACGCGCGTGGCTCTGTTCGTGCGCGACCACGGGCCGGGCATCAGCGCGGAGAAGCAGGAGCTTCTGTTCGAGCCCTTCAACCGCCTCGGCATGGAAAAGAGCAGCATCGAGGGCCACGGTGTGGGCCTGGCGCTCGCCAAGCGCCTGACCGAGCTTCAGGGCGGCCAGATCACCGTCACCAGCCGCGAGGGCGAGGGCGCGACCTTCACCGTCGAACTGCCGCTGGCCTAAGTCACGGGGCCCTGATCGCGGGGGCTGATATTCGGAGGGCCTGATCGCGGGGGCCTGATCGGTCGCGACCGCCGCCCCCGGCGAGCCTGCCGAAACCCGAGCGAGAGCGTGGCCGGGCGATTGTCCATACAATAGCCCTACTGCCTCGCCGCCGCGTTACTGCGCAACAGGTGGCATTGGAGGGTGCTGAGTTGAAAATGACAAACGATATTCAATGCGTAACCACAATATTATTACAATAGAGAAAAATCACCAGCTCGCTAGCCCTTCCTGTTAGAGCGAATAACTAGCAACAAACCTATCACGAACACCGTTAATGACACCGGCAACGCTACGAACAGAAAGAATAACTCAGGGTAATCTTCACTCCTTCTCCCGCCGGCAATCCACACTATCGGTGTAAAAGCGCAAACAGCACTTATTACAGTGGCGACAAAACCGAATAATAAAGTGAGCTTATAAAATATTATCTTATTGCGCACTGCGCGCGCTCGTGGAAATTTATTCACGTTTACTGTTCCCTTTAGAGACGAAGCTGCGCAACGCCACGTCATCAGTGTCCAACTCGACCACCCCCACTCTCCGATCTTGACCAGAGGGCGCGGGTCGCGTTCAAATTTTTATCCTCAGTCGTCACTCCGCAATATGGGGTAAAAGGCAATCCCCATCACAGCAATAGATCTCGAAACATCACAATATTGTTCGTATTCCAGAAAACAGTTTTCATCGATATCGGTGACGTCGAACAAAAAGATTATCTCGGTCCCTGTAGAATATCGAGCAACTCTTCCTGCGTCTGAATATCCCGTGAAAAGGTGCCCGTCGGGCCACGCCTCCATGACACGGCCAAGGTCTGACCCAACCCCGAGGCCGTAGTGATCCCGCACCATGGCAGAGCGGGTTTCAAAGTAGGCCACGCGAGAGCTTCCGTTCGACAGAGCCCCATCGAAGCTAACCTTGACATCAAGCCCATCCGCAATCCTGACAATTGCGAAGTTGTAGAGATCACCCTCCAGCAATTCCTCTCCCGCTTCGACGACTTCAAACGCGCTAATAATATATCTATATGTAGCGTTTGTCGGAATTCCAAATGCGTTGCCGCCATTACTATTCACGACATAGTACGTGGAGCCCAAAACCTCTTCATTTTTAACGCACGCGGCGGCAGAGCACGTGAGGGCGAGAAATATTATGGCCGCATACTTATGCATTTTGTTCATGGTCGCGACCCTGATCGTGTTTGCCAGTTTAAGCAAAATGCGGTTTCCAGGCCCCCGTCAAGTAAGGGCCTGATCGCGGCGCCCCTCTGCGCCCATGAAAAAAGGGCGGTCGCCCGCCCCTTTTCCTCGCAGAACTCTCGTGAAACTCAGGCCCGCAGCCGGATCAGCCCGCGCGCTCTGCCGGGGCCATGCCTGCGATCTGCGGCTGGGCGTCGCTGTTCTCGCGGTGGATGAAGCCATAGGTCGGATAGACGGTGGTGCCCAGGCCATTGATCGGGTTGTACCAGACCTTGACCGCGCTCCAGTCGCCGCGCTGGGACACATCGACCACCGTGACGTTTTCCTCGATGCGGCCGCGGCTGCCGCCCCAGTTGGCGTGGGTGATGCGGATCACGCGGTCGGTCAGAATGTCAGAGACGACCGCCACATGGCCACGGTTCATGCGGCCATGGCGCTGGAACACCAGAACCGAGCCCACTTCGGGGGCCGTGCCCACGCGAAAGCGCTCGCTTGCCTGAGTCCACCACGTCCACGCATCGCCGAAGATCTGGATTCCCGACAGCATCCGCGCGAAGGGCACGCATTGCCAGTAGGGCTCGTTGGCGCTGGCGATCGGCGTGGCAATGGCGAAAAAACCGACGGAAGCCGCAACTGCGGCGGCGGTGAGCCGTTTCATCATCTGGCGTGCTCTTGTGTTGCCCCGGGCTGCGCCCGACTCTCAGGGTTCGCCATAAAGCATAAGCCGAAGGGGTTGAAGAACCCTTTTCAGGCGAGTTTCGCCTTTTTCACAGCTTTGTCAGAGGCCGTGATCGCCCCTTTGCGAGCGTTCCGACTCCCGGCCCAGTCACGCATGGCCCAGTCACGCATGGCCCGGCGCGAGGGCTTTTCGATCAGGTGATAGGTCATGGCCGCGATCAGCGGGATGCAGGCCAGAATCAACAGCCACACCAGCAGCGGCAAGGTGCCGTCTCCCTGGTCGAACACGCGCAGGGCCGCATTCACGGCCAGCAGCTTCCACGGCACGCAGACCATATAGACCGAGTAGCTGATCTCGCCGAGATAGACGCCGACGCGCCCGTTAAGCCAGCGCACGGTCAGGGCGCCCTGTTCTGCCTGCCGGGACAGTGCGGCCAGCGACCAGATCAGCAGGGCGAACAGCGCCACGATCACCCCGTCCCACAGCTGCAAGGCGGAGGCAGCGACAATGGCGAGGGTGCTCAAGGCGGCCAGCAGGCCGGCGCGCGGCAGGGCCATGTTGGTGAACGCCAGATAGGTCGCGCACCCCAGTGCAAAGCACGGCACGATCCTGAGCGCGCCCCAGTGGATGGTGGCCTGGGTCAGAGGAAAGCCTGCCAGCGCCTCGAAGCCCGCATAAAGCGCCATCAGGGCACCCAGGCTGGCGATCAGGGCCGTGCGCGGGCGGGTGCGCAGCTTCCAGAACGCCAGGGCGAACACCGGAAACAGCAGATAGGCGAACCACTCTGCCGAGATCGACCACGAGGGATGGTTCCAGCTGGCCTGGGGCGCGAACCCCCAGGCGTGGACCATCAGGAGGTTCGCCGGAAGCGACGACCACGACAGGATGTTCGGATCGATGCCGATGCCTGCCACCGTCGCCGCGCCCGCCAGCACGCCGACGCCGATCAGGGTCGCCAGATGCAGCGGATAGACCCGCGCCAGCCTCGCCCAGAGAAAGCTGCCATAGCGAAAGCCGCCCTCGCCTGCCGCACGCAGGTAAACGTGGCACAGGATGAAGCCCGACAGCACGAAGAACAGCTCGACACCCAGATAGCCCTTGGCCACCAGCCCCGGCAGACCCGCCAGCGACAGGGCGGGCCAGTAGTGGAACAGCACCACCCAGAAGGCTGCGCCAAAGCGCATGGTGGTCAGGGCTCTCAGGTTCTCGGGGGCCGGTCCCGCCAGACTCATGGCGCGCTCTTTTCGGTCGGTGGGTCGAGATGATCGGCCCAGCCTAGCCCCTTTGCACTTGTGATCGGGTTAAGAGGCTCCCGATCAGCCCCGTCACTGCTGGACGGGATTGCCCTGCTCGTCGGTGTTCATGAGAAAATCGACGCTGGCCGCACAGCCGTTGAGCGTCCGTTCGCCCAGCGTCAGGCGCGCGCTCAGCGGATAGGTGCGATCGCTCATGCCGTCGGAACAGGCGGTATCGACCAGCACCAGCTCCAGCGACGTGCCGTCCTCTGCGCTCGCCCGCCACGTTGCCGTGGTGCCCTGGATGCTGGGTCCGGCATTGACGAAGCTGGGGCCTTCGCCCTCGGGATCGCTGTAGGTGAGCGCATCAGGGGTGATGTTCACGGCCCAGAACGGCTCTGTGCCCAGCACGCGCACCGGCTCGCCAAGGTTCACCCCGCCCAGTTCCACCGCCTGCGCGGGCGGCTCTGCGGGGGCGGGCGTGTCGGGGCGCTCGCAGCTGGCGAGCATGAGCGCCGGGACGGCGGCAAGAATGAGCAGTCGGGTCATGGGCAATCCTCCGTTTGTTGCAGCAGGTCACAGCCCGGCGGGCTTCGCAAGTGCTGCTGCGCGCGTCCAGCGGATCACGCCGTGCGCCGCCTCGCCGCGCGCAAAGCCCAGCGAGCGGAACAGGGCATGGGAAGCGGCATTCTCCTCGCGCACCACCGCCACGAACTCGCGGGCAAAACCCTCGGCCTCGGCAGCGGCCAGCGCCGCCTCAAGCGCAGGGCCCGACAGGCGTCTGCCGCGCGCCTCGGGCGAGAGCGCGATGCTGACCTCGGCCGAAGCGCCGTCGCGATCGAGGCGCACCATGGCCATGGGCCAGCCATCAATCTCGATCACATAGAGGCACACGCGCGCCGACGCGATCTGACGCTCCAGCCAGTCGAGGTGATCGGGCCACGACACCTCGGCCCCGTGCAGGGCCATCTGGCGGGTCACGGGATCGTTGCGCCAGGCGTGCAGGCGCGCGCCATCGCGCAACTCGGCCAGCCGGGCACAGGCGCCGGACGCAGCTTCAGTCAGTCGTGCGATCACCCTGTGGGTGCCCAGTCCGTCGATTGCCCCCTGCCCACGCCGCGAAAGCTGCGCGCGCGCGCGCCGGTCCTTCAGCGCGCCCATGGTCCGGCCCAGCTTGTCCCACAGGTGCGGATCGTCCCACCAGCCCACGGCCACGCAGCCGGGCACCGCGCGGTCGGGCTGTTGCTCATCATCAATGCCGGTCAGATGCATGGCCTGATTGTCCGCCACCCCGATGGCCAGGGTCGGCACGCCGCAGCGCGCCAGCTCGAACAGGCTCTGTCCCGCCGCGCTGACGGCCAGATCGCACTGCTGCATCAGGGCCGCCATGGCCTCGGGGCCAAGGCGGCTGTGCACCGTGACGCCCGAAAGCGTATCGGCGGCGCTCACGCCTGCACCCTGCACCAGATGGATGTCCGCATCGGGCAGGGCGGCGCGCACCGCCTCCACCGCCCGAGCCCCGAGGCCGCGCACATCGCTGCCGCCCATCATCACCAGCACGCGCCCGATGTCATCGCGGGTCTGGCTGCGCGGGGGCACATCCCAGAAGGCACGCCTTACCGACTGCCAGTGCAGGCCGCACAGCCACTGCGCCCCGTCGGGCGGATCGGGCGGTCGGCCCGGCGCATGGACCACAAGTCCGCTGTCATAGCGGCGCAGGCCCGTGTCCTCGATGAACAGGGCCTGGGTGCCCGCCAGCGAGGCCATGAATGTGTCGCCGATGTCATAGGCATCCACCAGCACCAGATCGAGATCGGGCGGGGCGGGCACCTTCTTCCACGCCACCGGCTCGAAGCGCGCATCGATCCGCGCCAGCCCCTCACCCTCGACGAACCAGCGCACCCGCCCGCCCAGATCGGCAAAGCGCTCCGCATAGGCCGAGCAGCGCGACAGGTGGCCGAGCCCCTTTTGCGCATCGCCTTCGGTGAAGATGGTCAGACAGCGCCCGTCCAGGGCACCGAAGCCGGGCTCCGGCTCAGTGCTGGCGCCCATGGCCCAGCACCTCGCGCACGGCGTCCATCACCTGCTCCACGTCCGCATCGCTCATGGCCGGATAGAGCGGCAGGGACAGGCACTGGTCGTAATAGCTCTCCGCCTGCGGCAGGCTCACGGCACCGCGTGCGGTGTAATAGGGCTGGGTGTGCACGGGGATGTAATGCACCTGGGTGCCCACGCCGCGCGCCTTCAGCGCTTCCATCACCCCGGTGCGCGTCAGGCCGAGCGCCGCAAAATCGATCCGCACCGTGAACAGGTGATGGCAGGCGTGCTCGCACACCGGCGGCAGGCCAAGGCCCGAGATGCCCGACAGGCCCTGATGATAGCGCGCGATGATCTGGCGGCGGCGCGCGGCGAACCGCTCCAGCTTGGCAAGCTGGCTGGAGCCCAGCGCCGCCTGCACGTCGGTCATGCGATAGTTGAAGCCCAGCGTCTGCATCTCGTAGCGCCACGGGCCGGGCTCGCCGCCGCCGACGAAGCGCGCCACATCGCGGGTGATGCCGTGGCTGCGCAGGGCCAGCAGTGCCTCATAGATCCCGTCGTCATTGGTTGTGACGGCCCCGCCCTCGCCCGTGGTCAGGGTCTTGACCGGGTGGAACGAGAACACGCACGCAGCGGCAAGGCGGCCATTGCCCACGCGCCCGCCGCCCTCATAACTGGAGCCGATGGCATGGGCGGCGTCCTCGATGATCCGCGCACCATGGGCCTGCGCCAGCTCGGCAAGGCCCTCCATGTCGCAAGGGTGGCCGGCGAAATGCACGGGCATGATCAGGCGGGTGCGGGCACTGACCTTCTCGCGGACGGTTTCAGGCGTGATCAGATAGCTGTGCGGGTCGATGTCGGCGAACACCGGCTCCAGCCCGCAATAGAGCGCCGCATTGGAGGTGGCCACGAAGGTATTGGGCGAGGTGATGGCCTCGCTGCCCGGCTCGATGCCGAGCGCGGCCACGGCGATATGCAGCCCCGCCGTGGCGCTCGAGACCGCCACGCAGTGGCGCGCGCCCACATAGTCGGCCAGCTCCCGCTCGAAGGCGGCGATGCGCGGGCCCTGGGTCAGAAAATCGGAGGTCAGCGCCGCCGTCACCGCAGCGATGTCGTCGTCCTCGATCAGCTGGCGCCCATAGGGGATCACGAGGCGGGCTCTCCCATGGCCTGTGCGTTGAAGGCCTTCAGCGCCTCGGCCTCGAGGAAGTGCGGATTGGTGCCCGAGTTGTACTCGAAGCCCGGCGTCACCGGCCTGCCCTGCTCGCCCAGGCGCGTGGTGGCATAGTCGTAGTCATAGTCGGTGAAGCGGATGGTGGGCTTGAGCAGATAGAAGTCGTCGAACTCCAGCGTCAGGTGCGAGTCATCGGCCGGGCACATGACCTCGTGCAGCTTCTCGCCGGGGCGGATGCCGATGATGCGCTGCTCCAGATCGGGTGCCATGGCGGTGGCGATGTCGGTCACGCGCACCGAGGGCAGCTTGGGCACGAAGATCTCGCCGCCATACATCCGCTCGATGTTCTTCAGGGTGAAGGCCACGCCCTGATCCAGCGAGATCCAGAAGCGCGTCATTGCCGCATCGGTGATGGGCAGGTGATCGGTGCCGCGCGCGATCAGGTCGCGGAAGAAGGGCACCACCGAGCCGCGCGAGCCCACCACATTGCCATAGCGCGTCACGGCAAAGCGCGTGACATGGCCGCCCGCCATGTTGTTGGCCGCCACGAACAGCTTGTCGGACGCCAGCTTGGTCGCGCCATAGAGGTTGATCGGATTGGCCGCCTTGTCGGTGGACAGGGCCATGACATGGCTCACGCCATTGGCCAGCGCCGCATGGATGACGTTCTCGGCCCCATGCACATTGGTGCGGATGCACTCGATGGGATTGTATTCGGCGGCGACCACCTGCTTGAGGGCGGCGGCATGGATCACGATGTCCACGCCGTTCATGGCCTGGATCATGCGCTCGCGATCGCGCACGTCGCCGATGAAGAAGCGCATGCGCGGATCCTGAAAGTCAGGATGCTGGCTCATGTCGAACTGCTTCAGCTCGTCGCGCGAGAACACCACGATGCGGCGCGGATTGTGCTCTTTCAGGATCTTGCGGATGAAGGCCCGGCCGAACGAGCCCGTGCCGCCGGTAATCAGGATGGATTTGTTCTCGATCACGCTTTTCGATCCCTGACTTCAAAGAATAACCGGGCCGTGCCCCCTTTTGGGCCCCGGCGCAAGGGGCGAGGGCACGCGGCACCGCTTTAGGCTCCGATTGTGACGGCGTTGCGTGGGCTCAGACGCTGTCGCGCTCGGGTATGCTCGACTGGGGCGCGGTGATCAGGCCGACGAGGAAGGCGAACACCATCGACAGCGCAAAGGTGCGCAGCGGGAACTCCACCACCGAGTGGGCCAGAAGCAACAGCACCGGAATGCTGGCAAAGGCAGCCATGCTGATGCCCCGGCGCGAGCGCTCCCAGCCATTGGCCGCGGCCAGCCCCACCACGATCAGCCCCGCCACCAGCACCAGAGCGCCGATCAGGCCGAACTCCAGGAACACCTCGACATAATCGTTGTGGACCTGATTGGGATAGCCCTCGCTCAGCTCCTCGACCGGCTCGACGGCGGCATAGACGCGCTCGAACGCGCCGCCGCCTGCGCCAAAGGGCAGATACTGCGTGCCCAGCTCCACCGAGCGCGTGACCAGCTGGCCGCGCACCGTGTCGTCGGCGATCATCATGCGGTTGACCGCCTGCCACTGGGTGCCGAGCGCGATGGTGCCCAGCGCCACGGCGGCGATCAGGGCGATGCTGACCAGGCCTGCGCCAGCGAACAGGGCCGTGCGCGGGGCAAGGCGCAGCGGGCCGACGCGCACGGGCTTGCCCTGACGGGGCAGGCGCGCCATCAGGCCGCGCACCGCAAGCACGCCGCTCAGGATCACCGACAGGGCCAGCAGCACCAGAGCGGCGCGCGAGCCGGACAGCGCCACACCGCCCAGCAGCGCAATGCCCACAGCCCCCAGCGCCAGCTTGCCGATCACCCCGTTCACGAGGCCGGGCCGCAGGGCCAGATAGACGGTGAGCGGCAGCACACAGGCGAGGAAGACGCCGAAATTGTTGCGGTTGGCGAACAGGCCCACGGGCGAATGGGTGGTGTTCAGGCTGTGGAAGCGCAGCACGCTTTCAGGCCCGCCGATCTGTTGCATGACGCCTAAGGTCAGACTGATCACCGCCGCGCCCACGATCAGCCAGATGGCCCGGTTGCGCGCACCCGATCCCAGCGACAGCGTCGCCAGCAGCACCGCCACGAAGGGCAGGAAATCCAGCCAGGTGCCAAAGGTGCGATCCGGGCTCAGCGACAGCGGGCGGCTGGCGGGATTGAGCATCAGGCCGTTCAGCTCGGCGGCCAGCTCGGCGCGTCCGCCAAGGCTCGCCCACAGGCCCACAGGCAGAGGTATGAGCTGGACCAGCGGCCAGATCATCATGATGCCCACCAGCACCACCAGCGCGCGCTCGATGCGCGTGACGCCGCGCTCCAGCAGGCGCCACACCGCCCAGCCCAGCAGGGGCAGGCTGATCAGCTGGATGATCAGGCTGGCCAGCGGATTGCCCCGCGAGGCCCCGCCCAGCACCAGCCCTGCGGCCAGAACGATCAGGAACAGAAGCTCGAACGCGCCTTCGCGCCGGGCCAGATTGCGCGGATGCAGGCGCGTCATGACGGGCTCCCCGGCTCGGCTTCAGTGCGCGCCGCACCGATGGACAGGTCGAAATCGGGCCGCGCCGTGGCGGGGGCCGCAGGCGCAGGGGCCGGATCGGCGCGCACGGCGCTCTCGCTGGCCTCGGGCGCGACAAAGGTGCCACGCTCCACGCTGAGCGCATCGACCCACACCACCATGGGCGCGAGGATGTCGCCGGGCACCGCCCGCAGCATCAGCCTCTGGGCCGGGCAGCCCTCGGCGGGCACGCGGATGCCGCCCTGAAGTCTCTGCCATGTGGTCGCGCGGTCGGGCACGCGCAGCTCCAGCAGCACCGGTCCGCGCTCGCAGCGCACGGTCCAGATCATGCGGTCGGTCTCGTCGAGACTTTCGACCAGCACGTCCACGCCCAGCACATAGTCGCCCGCAGGCAGCACCAGCATCTGCTCGACCAGCCAGGGCGCAGCCGTGGTGCCCGAATATTCCACATAGAGCGCCGAGCCCTCGCGCTGGGGCGAGCCGGCAATCTCAAGCAGGGCCTGAGGCAGGGGACTGAGGCGCCAGTCGAAGGGCGGAATGCCCGGCGCGTTCTCGAAGTCGCCGTCATAGACCAGCGACAGGCCATCGTGGCGATCGGCGGGCAGGTGCTGGGCCCAGGCTACATAGGCCGCCTGATAACTGCCCTCGCGGGTCAGGCGCGCCAGATAATAGCCCATCTCGCGGTCAGTGGGCGCGCTGTTGCCACGGCGTAAGGCATCGATCAGGCGATAGGGCCCGGCGGCACTGGCGGCTTCATCGGTGTAGTGCTGGATGAAACTGTCGCGCCAGCGCGGGGCAAAGCGCAGGCGTGCCACCAGCGGGCTCAGCGCCTGCTCGTCTGTGGCCACCACGGCGCTGATGATCGGATAGAGGCTCTCGCGCGTCTCGTTGCGGCGGCGCAGCACGGAATCGGCACTGGCGAAGGCGCGCTCAAAGTTGCCGTCCTGCAAGCTGCGATAGAACCACCACAGGGCGGTTGGGGTGTCGCGGCGCGAGCGGCGCCAGGCGGCATCGAAATAGAGATCGGCGGCGCCCACATCCTCGCGCTCGGCCGAGGCGCGGCCCAGCACGCGAAAGGCGGCGTGGTCGATGGGATTGCGCGCGATGGCCCGGCGGGCGGCGGCCTCGGCCTCGGCCCGCTGGCGCGTGTCCTCGCCTGCATTGGCGATCAGGCGCTCAGCGTGGGCGCTCCAGGCGCGGTGGCTGCCGCCATTGACCATCACCGCCAGGGACGGATCGCGCGAGATCAGCATCTCGCCGATGTGATGACGCCCGATCACCAAGGCCAGCACGAGAGCTACACCGATCAGCGCGAGGCGTGCCCAGCCCGGCGGGCCCTTGGGCTGGGAGCCGCTTCTGCCAGGCGCTGTGCCCTCCCCCCCGGACGAGAGCCTGCGGCGCTTGCGGGGCGGAGGCGGTGTGCGGGGGTCTTCGAGAACCATGGGCGTTCAGGCTCAGGCGACCGACTTGGACTTGCGCGACTTCGCCGGCTCCGGCTCGTTGCCGTAGTCGTAGGAGTAGGCGTAGTCGTAGCCATAGCCGCCATAGCTGGAGCGCTTGGCGTCGAACTTCTCGAGGATGCCGCCGATGATGTCGGCCCCGGCCGCGTTGAGGCGCGCGATGGCGGTCTGGGCTCCGGCGCGGCGGATGCCCCCGGCTCCGGCCACGAACACCACCACCTCGACCGCGCGCGAGATCAGCGGAGAGTCGGCCAGACCCATGACCGGCGGGCCGTCCACGATCACCAGGTCATACTGGCTGGCCGCATCGGTGAGCAGGCGCGACAGCTCCGGCCCGGCCAGCACATCGGCGGGGCTGACGGGGCGCGGGCCGGACGGCAGCAGGGTAAGGTTCTCCTGATCGGTCTTCTGCACCGAGCGCTCGAGCGTGTCGCGCCCTTCCAGGATCGAGGCCAGCCCCATGCGGTTGGGTGCCGAAAAGGCCTTGTGCAGCGACGGATCGCGGATGTCGCCGTCGATCAGCAGCACCGCGCGACCCGTGCGGGCAAAGGTGCGCGCCAGCGAGATCGAGCTGGTGGTCTTGCCCTCGGCCGGCTGGGACGAGGTGATGAGCATGGTGCGCGGCAGGCCGGTGCGCCGCGCGAATTGCAGGGCCGAGCGCACCGAGTTGTAGGCCTCAGAGAAGGCCGAGCGCGGGTCGCGGATGGCCACGGCGGGCTCGACGCCCGAGGGCAGCAGCGGGACACTGCCCAGAAGCGGCAGGCCCAGCTTGGTCTCGACCTCCTCAGGGGTCTTGAGCGATTCATCGAGATACTCGAGGACGAACACGGCCACCGTGGCCAGCACGGTGCCCAGCACCAGGGCCAGCACCAGAATGATGGCCGGGACCGGGTGCACCGGCACCTGGGGCGCATCGGCGCGATCGACCACCGAGACATTGTTGGTGCCCACCCCGCCCGCGATGCCGATCTCGCGATAGCGTTGCAGCAGGCCGTCATAGAGGGTGCGGTTGGTGTCCAGCTCGCGCTGGAGGATGTTGTAGCGGATCGAGCGGCGGTCGAGATCGAGCGCGGCGTTCTCGAGCGAGGTGATCTCGGACTGGAGCGTGCGCTCTTCGTTCAGCGCCGCCTGATAGCGTGCGCGCAGGGCGTTGCGCACGTCGCGGGCCTCGGCCTCGATCTGGCGGTCCAGCTCGGCAATCTGGGCGGCAAGCTGCTGCACGCTGGGGTATTCGGGCTGGAAGCGGGTCAGCTGCTCCTGATACTGGGCCGACAGGTCCGCCCGGCGCGAGCGCAGGTTCTGGATGGTCGGGCTGGCCAGAATCTCGGACAGGGCGAGGCCCGAGGCGGCCGAGGCCGCGCGCCAGCGCTGTTCGGCGGTGACGCGCTCGGCGCGAGCCGTGGCCAGCGAGGCGTTCAGCGCCTCAAGCGATGAGCTGACCAGAGAGCGCCCGCGCCCGTCGTTGGCCGCGCCGGGAATGGAGATGATGCGCTCCTGCGAGGCATAGGCCACCAGCTCGCTCTCGGCTTCCTCGAGACGCACGCGAAGCTGCTGGATGCGCTCTTCCAGGAAGCGGCGGGCATAGGACGAGGCCTCGAAGCGGCGCTCCAGGTTCGAGGCGATGAAGTTCTCGGCCACCGCATTGACCACACGCTGGGCGAGGCGCGGATCGGGGCTCTCGTAGGAGATGCTGATCAGGCGCGAGTTGACCGGCGGGCGCACCTGCAGGTTCTTCAGCAGCTGGTCCACGGCCTCGCGGTTGCGCTGCACCGCCGAGTCCGCACCCGCACGGGCGGGGCGCCCGTTGGCGGCGCCTGCGGCCCGGTCGCTGAGGCGGTTGGAGGCGATGAAGCGGTCATCGCGCGCCAGACCCAGCTCGGTGACGACGCGCTGGGCCAGCGCCCGGCTGGTCAGCAGGCCCACCTGGGTCTGGTAGAACTCCTGGGGAGCCCCGGCGCTGTCGGCAGGCAGCACGCCCTCGACATTGACGACCCGCGCTTCCTCGCGGTCCACCTGGATCACGGCGGTGGCGCGATAGATGGGCGTGGCCAGCAGGGTGTAGGCCAGACCGAGGATCAGGGTCAGGGCGATGATGGCCCCGATGGTCAGGCGGCGCTTGACGATGATGTGCCAGACGCGGCGCAGATCGAGGTTCAGCCCGCCGCCGTCCTGGGAATCGAATACGTCATAGTCGCGGCCGCGTGCGCGTGTGTTCAGCCTGTCGTCCACGTCTGCTTCCCCGCTCCAAGCCCCCTCTCAGAGGCACGCCACTCAACGATTACGTCCGAAACCGGGCCACGCTCAAGAGCAAAGACCCGCGCCCTGACCCTCAGGGCCTCAATTGACCAGCAGGCGGAACACGCCGAGCACAGTGCCCAGAGGTGCCACCTCGCGGATGAGCTGTCGTGCGCGCGAGGTGTCCACGATCACGTCGTCGCCCGCATAAAGCTCGGGGTCCGCCATCTCGCCGCTCTCGATCAGGCTCAGGTCGAAGCGCGCGGCCATGCGCTGCCCGCCGATGGTGCGCAGCACCACCACGTTCGAGCGGTCCGCCAGCGGCGTCACGCCCTTGGCCTGGGCCACCGCCTGCAACAGGGTCAGGCGGCCCATGATCGGCACCACCTGCGGCTCGGTCACCGCGCCGCTGATGGTCACGCGCTGGCTGACCAGCTCGGTCAGGCGCACCGAAACGCTGGGATTGCGAAGATAGCGCGCGCCATAGGCCGCCGCGATGCGCTCGGACAGCTCGGCCGAGCCCAGCCCCGCCGCCTCGATGGGGCCGATCAGCGGCATGACCAGACGGCCCGAGCCGTCGATGCGATAGGTGCCCGACAGGTCCTCGACCCCGAACACCGTCACCTCGATGGTGTCGAACGGTCCCACGCGATAGTCGCCGACGGTGGCCGCCACCGGATCGGCGACCGGCAGTGTGCCCGTATAGACCGGCGTCTGGTTGGCGCGTCCGCCGCACGCCGCCAGCATCAGGGCACCGGCAAGCAGGACCATCACGTTCCGCAGCAACATCAAGCAGGCTCCCGGAGAAAAACCGAAACGAGGCAGGGGAAAAACGAGGCAGGCAAGAAAAGGGCGGACGACATCGCCGAAAATATCGCAGGCGAGCGCCAGGCTTCAGCGCCTGATTAAACCCGAGCCCGCCCTTCGTCCACCGCTTTGACGCGCGCCAGTCTGCGGCCCGAGCGGCGGCACAGGCTCAGCCGTCATCGCCCGTGTGCTCGCGCACGCCCAGCGCATCGGCGAGGCGCACCCTGGCCGAGCCGCGCCTGAGCGGCTTCTGCTGACTTTCGTCAGGGCCCCAGCCCGCCAGATGGATGATGTCGAAACTGGCCTTCAGGCGGCCCTCCTCGTCGCTGAAACGCTCGCGATAGAGCGCCTCGGCGCGCGCCAGCACGTCGCGGCGCAGCGGGCGCACCGGCCCCGGCGGCACATGGGTCTCGCCCATGAGGCGCAGGTCGTGCATCAGGGCGGACACGCTGCCATAGCGCACGCTCACCCGGTCCACCTCGCACACCGGCAGGGCAAAGCCCGCGCGCTGCAGCAGCGCCGCTCCGTCAAAGCCGTCCGCAAACGGTGAGATGCGCGGGCCAGTGCCGCCCAGGATCTCAAGCTCGGCCTCCATCAACACCTGGCGCAGCTCGCCAAGGGTTGTCCCGCCCAGCATCGAGCCCAGAAACAGCCCGTCGGGCCGCAGCGCCCGGCGGATACGCACCAGCGCGCCGGGCAGGTCGCTGACCCAGTGCAGCGACAGCACCGAGACGATCAGGGCCGCCCCCGCCCCCTCGCTCAGGGCCTCGATCCGGGCTGGCGCAAAGGCGACACCGACGCCGTGTTCTGCCGCCCTCGCGCTCACGAGCCCGGCGTGATCGGACAGGTCGAGCCCTTGGCCGAAATCGCGATTGGTGGCGGCAATGGTCTCGAGGGCATTGTCGGCGGCGCGATCATGCAGGAAGCTGGCCTGATCGAGGCGCGCACGGCCAAGGCGCAGCGCGCGCCGTCTCGTGTCGAACAGGTCTGGCGGGAGGGCTGGGCTCATGGACGCAGAAGATGGCCCCATCGCGCGCCCGAGAAAAGGGCCGCTGGCGCCTTGGCTCGCTCAGGCCGCAGTGCTCGATGCCCTGCGCCAGCGCGCGGGCGACCTTCCCGGCGCGGCGCGGCGCGGGGCGGGCCGGCTCGGGCGGGCCGTGGCCGCCCTGATGCTGCCGGATGTGGACGACGACGGCCTGAGCGGCTCTGGCGGCCTGTCGGCCATGGCATGGTCGCGCATCACCTTCCTCGAGGAGCCCGTCTGCGACGGATGCGGGGCGGGCATGGCGGACGATCACGACACCCTTTCGCCCGGACACAGATGCCTCGGGTGCGAGGCCGCTCCCCCCGCCTTCGACCGCGCCCGCGCGGCCTTTGTCTATGACGAGCACTCGCGCGATCTGGTCCTGCGCCTCAAGCACGCCGACCGCCTCGATCTGGTCCCCACCTTCACGCTCTGGCTGAGGCGCGCGGGCGTGAGCCTGATCGAGGATTGCGACGCGCTGGTGCCCGTGCCGCTTCACCCGGCAAGGCTGCTGCGCCGGCGCTTCAACCAGGCCGCCGAACTGGCGCGGCCTCTGGCGCGGGCCAGTCATCGCACCTATCTGGCCGACGCCCTTCAGCGCGTGCGCGACACGGGCACCCAGGGCGGGCTGTCCTCGCGGGGGCGCCAGCGCAATGTGGCGGCGGCATTTGGCGTGAGCCGGGCAGGCGCGATGGCGGTGCGCGGACGGCGCATCCTGCTGGTCGATGACGTGCTGACCACAGGGGCCACCGCCGAGGCCTGTGCGCGGGCGCTGAAACAGGCGGGCGCACGAAGCGTTGACCTTCTGGTGCTGGCGAGGGTGAAATCGGCCCGTGCGCTTCCCAGATAGGGGCCAAAGCGTCCGCATCTGCCCTGACCGGGCCGGACATCAGACACTGCAAGGAGTTGACCGCGTGGCCAAGGTCGAGATCTACACCAAGCCCTTCTGCCCCTTCTGTGCGCGGGCCGAAGCCCTGTTGCGCGACAAGGGCGTCGACTATGTGGAGATTGTCGCCTCCATGGACCCCGAGAAGAAGGCCGAGATGCGCGAGCGTTCGGGGCGCATGACCTATCCGCAGATCTTCATCAACGACACCCATGTGGGCGGGTGCGACGACCTTCACGCGCTCGATGCCGAGGGGCGTCTGGACGCCATGCTGGCGGCCTGAACATGACAGGGCGCGCGCTCAAGATCGGGCTGATCCAGAGCCGCACGCCGGCCAGCGCCGAGGCGGGGTTTTCGCACATCGCGCCCCTGATCCGTCAGGCGGCGGGCGAGGGCGCGCAGCTGATCGTCACGCCCGAAGGCTCGAACCTGCTGGAGATCCGGCGCGAGCGGCGCGAGGCGACCCTGCGCACTGAAGGCGAGGATCCGGCGGTGGCGGGGTTTCAGGCCCTGGCCCGCGAGCTGGCCGTGCCTCTGGTGATCGGCTCGGTCATCGTGCGCGACGACGCCTCGCAGGCGGACGCGCCTGGGGGCGAGGCGCGCGGCGTGAACCGCACCCTCATCATCGATGCCTCGGGCGCGGTTGCGGCGCGCTATGACAAGATTCACGTCTTCGATGTGGACCTGCCCACAGGAGAGCGCCACCGCGAGAGCGCCGTGATCCGCCCCGGTCGCCATGGCGTGGTGCGCGCCATCGAGACGCAGGCCGGCCCGGTCATGACGGGCCTGTCCATCTGCTATGACGTGCGCTTTGCCTATCTCTACCGGATGCTGGCACGGGCGGGGGCCGAGATCATCACCGTGCCTGCCGCCTTCACCGTGCCCACGGGCCGCGCCCACTGGGAGGTCATGCTGCGCGCGCGCGCCATCGAGACCGGCGCCTTCATCATCGCTCCTGCCCAGGGCGGCCAGCATGAGGACGGCCGCGCGACCTTCGGCCACTCCATGATCGTCGATCCGTGGGGCAGCGTGATCGCCCGCCTCGATCACGATGCGCCCGGCGTGCTTCTGGCACAGATCGATCTCGGCGCGGTCGCACGGGCGCGCGCCGCCATCCCCCAGCTCGAACACACGCGCGAAGTGGCGCTGCTGTCATGATCCGCTACGCCCTCGCCTGCGAGCACGAGCACCCCTTCGAAGCCTGGTTCAGCAACAGTGCCGACTTCGACGCCCAGGTCGAGCGCGGCCTCGTCGAGTGCCCGCTCTGTGCCTCGCGCCGCGCGCGAAAGCAGATCATGGCCCCCGCCGTCACGGGCACCAGCAAGACCGCGCCCGCCCCCTCGCCCGAGGCCGTCCAGACCATGATGATGCAGGCCGCCCAGAAGGTGCGTGCCCATGTCGAGGCGAACTTCGAGAACGTGGGTGACAGCTTTGCCAGCGAGGCGCGCGCCATCCATGAGGGCCGCTCGGAGGCGCGGGGTATCTATGGCAATGCCACCGCCGACGAGGTGCGCGCCCTGCGCGAGGACGGGGTGCCCTGCGCGCCCCTGCCCCCGGCACGGCCCCGGCCGGAGACACTGAACTGACCGCGTCTGCCTAGCGCGGCAGGACCGGCGGGTCGGGCAGGCGCGCGGCGCAGGCCTCGGCCCGGGCGATGCGCTCAGCCGCGCCGAGGCCCGCCAGGGTGCGCGCCTCGCGCTCGCGGATGGTCTCGGCTTCCTCGTTCTGACGCAGGGTGAGGCGCTCGTTCATGCTGTCGAGCAGGCTCATGGCCTTGTCGTCGAAGGCCGCCGACCGCGCATCGTGACCGGCCGCGGGCGCGCGGGTGTGCGCCTCCCACTCCGCCGCCGCCGCGCTCTCGAACACGGCCGAACATCGCACCGCCTCGCGCCAGTCCGTGATCGGACCATCCTGCACCAGTGCCAGTCCTGCGATCAGAGCGACAATCGACATCACCAACTCCCCCGGATGAGCGTGTTCACGCGGCGCAGCCCAAGGCGCCGCTGGCACAACTATGCGCCTGAAATCACCGGCGGAAAAGAGCCTCTAGTGCCCGTGGTGCGCGAGGCTTTCATCGCAGGCATCGGCGACCTCGAACCAGTGCGTGTAGTCATGACGGCCCAGCTCTGCCATGGCCGCGCCGACGCTGCGGCCAAAGGCCGGCTGATGATCGCTCATGGCCGCGCTGATGCGCGTGGCCGCCGCCTGATTGCGATCGGCGCGGGCGAGGTTTTCCTCGGTCTGGGGCGCATCGCTGCTCTCGCCGTCACCCCAGACGGCACCGGCGGAAAAGGTGTAGGCCGCCACGCAGCGGGCTGCCTCGTTCATGGCCTGAGCGTGATGATCGTGCCCGCCGGGGTGCCACGCGGCACCGCCAAGGCTTGCAGCCACAGCCAGCGCGGCTGCCAGGGATGTGGCACGGGACATGAAACCGGACAGGTGTGATGACATGATGCGTCTCCCTCTATCGAGGGCGATCATGACCCCGCGGGGCACCCCGCGCCAGTCCCGCTGCTGGCGAAAACGCAGGTTTTTCAAGCGCTCAGGCGGGGCGGCGCACCAGCATCATGTAGTTCACGTCCGCGTCCGCGCTCTCGCGCCAGCGGTCCGTCAGCGGGTTGTAGGTCAGGCCGAACGGCCCCTCGACGCCCACCGGGGCCTCGGAGAGCATCAGGCGGATTTCATCGGGCGTCAGGAACTTTCGCCAGTCGTGGGTGCCCGCAGGCAGCCAGCGCAGCACGTATTCGGCCCCGATCTTCGCCAGGGCCAGGGCCTTGAGCGTGCGGTTCAGGGTCGAGACGATCATCAGCCCGCCCGGCGCCAGCAGGCGCGCCGAATCAAGCAGATAGGCCTTCGGGTCGGCGACGTGCTCGACCACTTCCATGTTCAGGATCAGATCGAACGGTCCGGCCCCTTCCTCGACCAGCTGCTCGACCGTGGCCGGGCGATAGCCGATGCAAAGGCCCATGCGCGCGGCGTGGGCGCGGGCGGTGCCGATGTTCTTTTCCGAGGCATCGATGGCCGTGACCTGAAAGCCCAGCCGCGCCATGGGCTCGGACAGAAGGCCGCCGCCACAGCCGATGTCCAGCAGCCTCAGGCCTGCGAAGGGCTCGCTGGTGCGGGCATCGCGCCCGAAGTGCTCTGCCGCCCGCGCGGTGATGAAGGCAAGGCGAGCCGGGTTCAGCTTGTGCAGCGGCGCGAACGGCCCCCTGGGGTCCCACCAGGTATCGGCGAGAGCGGAAAAGCGGGCCACCTCGTCCGCATCGATGGACGCGCCCGCAGCAGGGTTTTGCGCCTGCCCGGCATCGGGGCTTTCGCCCGGTGAAGCGGTGTGGTTAGAAGCGGTCATGGCATGACCGAAATGGCGGCCATCGGCCCCCGTGGCAAGGCCCGCCTTTGTCGCGCCCTTCAGGATACGCCCGCTGCCCATGTCGCGCCCCGAAACATCGTCGCGTCTTGTCATGAAGTTCGGCGGCACCTCCATGGCCGATCTGGAGCGCATCCGCAGGAGCGCGGCCATCATCGCCGCCGAGGTGCGCGCGGGCCGGCAGGTGTGCGTGGTCGTCTCGGCCATGGCGGGCAAGACCAACGAGCTGGTGGCCTGGACCGACGGAGCGGGCAAGCCCGCCGCAGGCATCGATCCGTGCGATGACGAATATGATGCCGTGGTCGCGTCCGGCGAACAGGTCACGGCGGGGCTGATGGCCCTGACACTTCGCAACATGGGCCACAGGGCGCGATCCATGATGGGCTGGCAGGTGCCGGTGCTGACCGACACGGCCCACGGGCGTGCGCGCATCGAGGACATCCCGCCAGACAATCTGGCCCGCGCGCTGGAGAAGGGCGAGATCGTGGTGGTGCCGGGCTTTCAGGGCGTGACGCGGGACGGTCGCATCGCCACCTTGGGGCGGGGCGGCTCGGATACCTCGGCGGTGGCGGTGGCGGCGGCGCTGGAATGCCCCTGCGACATCTACACCGACGTGGACGGGGTCTATACCACCGATCCGCGCATCGAGCAGAAGGCGCGGCGCATCGACCGCATCTCCTATGAGGAAATGCTCGAGATGGCGTCTCTGGGGGCCAAGGTGCTCCAGACCCGTTCCGTCGAGCTGGCCATGGCCAGACGCGTGCCCGTGCGCGTATTGTCCAGTTTCATCACGCCCGATGCAGACGGGCGGCTGCCGGGTGGCGGCGGCACCTTGATCTGCGACGAGGAGGAGATCGTGGAAAAGCGGATCGTGAGCGGCGTGACCATGAGCCGGGACGAAGCGCGCGTGACCCTGCTGGGCGTGCCCGATGCGGTGGACCGCCCGGCCCTGATCTTCCGCCTGCTGGCCGAGGCGAGCGTGAACGTGGACATGATCGTCCAGTCCCAGTCGCGCAGCGATGCCAGCGTCAATCTGACCTTCACCGTCGGGCGGCGCGATGCGGCGCGGGCTTCCGACCTGATGCAGTCGGCAAAGGCAGAGATCGGCTTTGCCGAGCTGCGTGTCGATGAGGATGTGGCCAAGGTCTCGGTGGTGGGCGTAGGCATGCGCAGCCATGCGGGCGTGGCCCAGACCATGTTCACGGCCCTGTCGGACAAGGGCATACGCATCCAGGCCATCTCGACCTCCGAGATCAAGATCAGTGTGCTGATCGACGCTGCCTATGCCGAGCTGGCCGTGCGCGCGCTGCACGGTGCCTATGGGCTGGGGTATGTCTAGGGGAGCCCCTCCCCGATGAGCCCCCTGCCGCCCGCGCGCGTGCCACGGCCGCTGCTGCGCCAGATCCGCGAGGCCATGGCCGATGGCGGCCCGGCCCAGGCGCGGCTGGACCAGACCGTGCGGATCATCGCCGCCTCCATGGTGGCCGAGGTCTGCTCGCTCTATCTGCGCCGCGCCAATGGCGAGATGGAGCTGTTCGCCACCCAGGGCCTGAACCCCGCCGCCGTGCACAAGACGCGCCTTGCGCCCGGCGAGGGGCTGGTGGGCGAGGTGGTGCGCTCGGCCGCGCCCGTCAGCCTGTCGGATGCGCCGTCCCATCCCAGCTTCTCTTACCGGCCCGAGACCGGCGAAGACCCCTATCATGCCTTTCTCGGCGTGCCCCTGCTGCGCGGCGGGCGGCCCATCGGGGTGCTGGTGGTCCAGAACCAGGCCTCTCGCTCCTATGACATCAGCGAGGTCGACGATCTTCAGACCATCGCCATGGTGCTGGCCGAGCTGGTGGCCGGGGGTGAGCTGCTTGGCCCCGAGAGCCTGCTGCGCGATGTAGAGGTGGCGCCGCACCGGCCCGAGACGCTCAAGGGCATCCGCTTTTCCGAAGGCCTCGCCATCGGCCATGTGGTGCTGCACGAGGCCCCCATCGCGCCCGAGCGCCTGCTGTCCGATGATACGGCCACCGAGCTGGTGCGCCTGCAAGACGCCCTGTCCGCCTTGCGCGACGGGCTCGATGCCATGCTGGAGGGCAGTCACGGCCTGGCCGGTCCGTCCTTCGAGGTGCTCGAGACCTACAGGATGTTCGCCGATGATCGCGGCTGGGTGCGCTCACTCGAAGAAGCCGTGCGCGGCGGTCTGACCGCCGAGGCCGCCGTGGACCGGGTGCGCTCGGGCCACCGCGCGCGCTTTGCGGCCGCCCGCGATCCCTATCTGAAGGAGCGCCTGCACGACCTCGAGGATCTGGCCAACCGCGTGCTGCGCATCCTCGCGGGCGAAAAGCCCGGCGCGCGCAGGCTGCCCGACGATGCGATCCTTGTGGCGCGCAACCTCGGTCCTGCGGACCTGCTGGAGTATCCGCGCGAGCATCTGAAGGGCCTGCTGCTGGAGGAAGGCTCGCCTGCCGCCCACGCCGCCATCGTGGCGCGGGCCTTGCAGATTCCCTGCGTCGGTCGCCTGACCGGCCTGCGCGACCGCCTGTCCGAGGGCGACCTGCTGGTGGTCGATGCCGAGGTGGGCGAGGCTTACTTGCGCCCGCGCGCCGACGTGCTGGAGGCGGTGCGCGCGCGCATCACCGTGCGCGAGCAGCGCCGCGCCGAGTTCGCGGCCCTGAAGGACACGCCTGCCGTCACGCTGGACGGCCAGCGCATCACCCTGCTCGCCAATGCCGGGCTCGCCGTCGATCTGGAGCTGCTCGACGAGACGGGTGCCGAGGGCATCGGCCTGTTCCGCACCGAGTTCCAGTTCATGGTTTCCGAGGAGCTGCCGCGCCTCGATGCCCAGACCGCGCTCTATCGCCGGGTCATGGAGACGGCGGGCACGCGCCCCGTCACCTTCCGCACCCTCGACATCGGCGGTGACAAGGTGCTGCCCTATCTGGACACCGAGCGCGAGGAAAACCCCGCACTGGGACGGCGCGCCATTCGCCTGGGGCTGGACCGGCCCGCCCTGCTGCGCCTTCAGCTACGCGCGCTTCTGGCCGCCTCGGCAGGGCGCGAGCTGAACATCATGTTCCCCATGATCGCCACGGTCGAGGAGTTCCGCGCCGCACGCGAGCTGGTCGATGTGGAGTGCAACTGGGCCAACCGGCGCGGGCGCACCCTGCCCTCGCGCCTGCGCGTCGGGGCCATGATCGAGGTGCCCGCCCTGCTGTGGCACCTCGATGCCCTGCTGCCCCTGACCGATTTCGTCTCGGTCGGCACCAACGACCTGATGCAGTATCTGCACGCGGCGGACCGCACCAATCCGCTGGTCGCCGAGCGTTACGACCCGCTCGCTCCGGCCAGCCTGCGGGCCCTGTCGCGCATCCAGCAGGCCTGCGAGGAGAGCCGCACGCCCGTGTCCGTGTGCGGAGAGATGGCCGGGCGTCCGCTGGAAGCCTTCGCCCTGCTGGCGCTGGGCTATACGCGCCTGTCGGCTCCGGCCAGTGGCGTGGGGCCGGTGCGGCGCATGATCCTGTCGCTCGACGTGGCTGCCGCGCGCCAGGGCCTTGGCACCTTGCTTGGAGCCCCCTCGGCATCCATCCGTGACGAGATCGTCTCTCTGGCGCGGAAATTGAATGTGGCGCTCTAGCCTGTCCCGAAACGGGTTCGGGCGCTCGCTCACACTTAACGAAACATTGCTTTCGCCATGGCCATGGGTTATCCACAGGATCGTTCGAGCACGCCTTCGGGGGAGGGCGCTGGCCGTGATAGGTCGCTGTCACCCGAAAGTTTCGAGTTTCTGAGTTCTGGTCATACGCGTACGGGGGCAGGCGCCATGACGCCGCTGGATACCGGCCATAATCCGGATCTGTTCACTCCAGCCGACAGCTGGCAGGGCGCGCGCACGCCGCAGCCGCCGCTGTCCATCATGGACTATGAGACACTCGGCCAGGGCCTGCGCCACAGCCGCGAAGCGCTGGGCCGCTCGCTCGCCGACATGGTGGCCGCCACCTGCATTCCCGCGCGCTATCTGACCGCGCTTGAGGGCGACGATGCGGCGGCCATGCCCTCGCGCGCCTTTGCCATCGGTCATCTCAAGACCTATGCCCGCGCGCTGGGTCTCGACGAGCATCTGGCGGTCGAGCGCTTCAAGGCCGAGGTGCCCCTGCAATCGGAGGCTCTGCGCGCCCCCACGGGCACCGAGGTGAGCGAGGTGCGCCGCCGCTCGCCCCTGTGGTTCGCCGTTGCCGGCGTGATCGTGGCCGCCGTGGCCGGCTGGAACGTCTATCAGCACGTCTCGAACCTGCCTGATCCGCGCCCCACCACCATCGTCGAGACGCCCGAGACCTGGTCGCTGGGTCAGGTGCCCGGCGTCACCCGCCTCAGCGCGCCCACGCCCGCGCCGCGCGATCAGACCATTCCCGCCCTCTACATCACCCCCGGTCTTGAAGAAGCCCTTGCGCCTTTCGCGGAAACCGCCGCCGTCGGCGAGACCGCGCGCGACGACGCGCCCGTGCAGGCCGCCTTCAACCCGCGCGGCGCCATCTATGGGGCCGAGCCGCGCTCCAGCTATCTAACCATTCAGGCGCGCCGCCCGGCCAGCCTCGTCGTGCGCATGAACGACGGGCGCGTGCTGTTCGCCCGTCAGCTCGCTACCGGAGAGGCTTACCGTGCCCCGCGCAATGCCGCTGCCGTCATCGACGTGTCGGACCCGGGCGCCTTCGACCTTTATCTGAACGGTGAGCACGCCGGTCGCCTCACGGCGGCCCTGACGCCTCTGGCCCCGCTGAACACGCGCGGCGAGCAGCAGTCCCGCCAGGCCGCTGCCGAGGTCGCCGCCGAGGCCGAACGCGCCCGCGTCGCCCTTCAGGCCGAGGCCGCGCCTGCGGCTCCGGCCGCCGCCGCTCCGGCCGCCGCACCCGCCACCTCCGGCCCGATCTCCTACGCCGAGGCCCTGCGTCGCGACGCCGACTAGGGTGCGCTGTCGGTGACGCAGGTGCGCGCCCACGCTGGCCGCGCGCGCACAATCGGACTATCTGATTGCCCATGAGCGCATCGCACATCGGTCACGTCCGCCCCTGGCGCCACATCGAGCGCCGCCGCTCGCGCCAGATCCGCGTCGGGTCGGTTCTGGTGGGCGGGGATGCGCCCATTTCGGTGCAGTCCATGACCAACACGCCCACCTCGGACGCGCGCGCCACCCTCGACCAGATCAGGGCGCTGGAGGAAGCGGGGGCCGACATCGTGCGCGTGTCCTGCCCCGACGAGGACTCCACCGCGGCCTTCCGCACCATCGCGCGCGAGGCGAAGGTGCCTCTGGTCGCGGACATCCACTTTCACTACCGGCGCGGCATCGAGGCCGCCGAGGCGGGCGCGGCGTGCCTGCGTATCAATCCGGGCAATATCGGCTCACCCGACCGGGTGCGCGAGGTGATCAGCGCGGCGCGGGCCAACGGCTGTTCCATGCGCATCGGCGTCAATGCCGGCTCGCTGGAGCGCGACCTGCTGGAAAGGTATGGCGAGCCGTGCCCCGAAGCCATGGTCGAGAGCGCCCTTGGCCATGCCCGCATCCTTCAGGACCACGACTTTCACGAGTTCAAGATTTCGGTGAAGGCGTCCGATCCCTTCCTGACCGTGGCGGCCTATCAGCAGCTCGCCGAGGCCATCGACTGCCCGCTGCATCTGGGCGTGACCGAGGCGGGGCCGCAGCGCATCGGCACCATCAAGTCGTCCATAGGCTTGGGCGCCCTCCTGTGGGCGGGGATCGGCGACACCATCCGCGTCAGTCTCGCCGCCGATCCGGTCGAGGAGGTGCGCGTGGGCTTCGACATCCTCAAGTCGCTGGGGCTGAGGGCGCGCGGCGTCAACATCATCGCCTGCCCGTCCTGCGCGCGGCAGGGCTTTGACGTGATCGAGACGGTGGCCACGCTGGAGGCGCGGCTGGCGCACATCACCACGCCCATGTCGCTGTCGATCATCGGCTGTGTGGTCAACGGGCCGGGCGAGGCGCTGTTCACCGACATCGGCTTTACCGGCGGAGGCAAGGGCGCGGGCATGGTCTATGTCGCCGGTCGCCCCGATCACAAGCAGGACAATGCGGGCATGGTCGAGCACATCGTGGCTCTGGTCGAGGCGCGCGCCGCCGAGATCGAGCGCGAGAAACAGGAGCAGGCCGCATGACGACACTGCTGATCACACCGCCCTCGCCCTATGCGCGCAAAGTGCGCATCGTCGCGCGCGAGAAGGGGCTTCGCCTCGAAGAGCGCGTCGTCGATCCTTACGGCTCGGACCCCGATCTGGTCGCCGTGCACCCGCTGGCCCAGGTGCCGGCCCTGCTGCTGGACGATGGCACGGGCCTGATCGACAGTCCGCTGATCGCGCGCTTTCTCGACGAACAGGGCTCCGGCCCTTCCCTCTATGGCGAGGGTATGCAGCGCCACGGCATCGCCCAGCACGAGGCCCTCGCCAATGGCGCGCTGGAAATGGGCGTCAAGTGGCTGCTGGAAAAGCGCCGCCCCGAAAGCGAGCGCTCTGCCCACTGGATGAGCCGCTGGCATCACAATCTGCTGGCCACCCTTGATCGCCTTGAGGTGCTGGCGCGTCAGGATCAGGCCTTTCATGCAGGTTCCCTGACCACGGTGGTCGCCCTCACATGGCTCGACTTCCGCCACCCGGACGTGGACTGGCGCACCACACGCCCGGCGCTTGAGGCCCTGCAAGGCCTGCTGGAAGCGCGCGACAGCTTCCGCGAGACCCGCCCCGCCTGAGGCGCGTGCGGCGCGGGCCTTCTCAAGCGCGGCCTTGCGGGCTAGACAGCCCCTCCCTTCGCCAGCCATTGCGAGTTTTTCCCGCGTGCGACTGCCCCAGGCCCGTCTCGATCAGGTGCTCGACCGCTTCCATGAGGTCGAGGCGCGCATGAGCGCCGCCAGCGATGGCGCCGAGATCGTGCGCCTGTCGCGCGAGCACGCGGAACTCAAGCCCGTGGCCGACGCCGTGATGAGCCTCGCGCGCGCGCGCCGGGAGCTGGAGGAGCTGGGCGAGCTTCAGGCCGACCCCGAAATGGCCGAGATGGCCCGCGCCGAGATCGAGGCCCTGAAAGAGCGCCTGCCCGAGATCGAGCGCGAGGTCGCCCTGATGCTGGCCCCGCGCGATGCGGACGAGAACGCCTCGGCGGTGATCGAGGTGCGCGCAGGCACCGGCGGGGACGAGGCGGCGCTGTTCGCGGGCGACCTGTTCCGGATGTATTCGCGCTATGCCAGCGCGCGCGGCTGGCGCGTCGAGATCGACAGCGTGTCAGAGGGCGAGGCCGGCGGCTACAAGGAAGTCATCGCCACCATCACCGGCCACGGCGTGTTCGGGCGGCTCAAGTTCGAGAGCGGCGTGCACCGCGTGCAGCGCGTGCCCGTGACCGAGGCGGGCGGGCGCATCCACACCTCGGCCGCCACCGTCGCCGTCCTGCCCGAGGTCGAGGACGTCGAGATCGAGATCCGCGACGCCGACATCCGCGTGGACACCTATCGCTCGTCGGGCGCGGGCGGCCAGCACGTCAACAAGACCGACTCGGCGGTGCGCATCACCCACCTGCCCACGGGCATCGTCGTGACCAGCTCCGAGAAGTCCCAGCACGTCAACCGGGACAAGGCGATGAAGAACCTGCGCATCCGGCTGTATGACCTGCAACGCCAGGAAAAGGATCAGGCCCGCGCCGCCGCGCGCAAGAGCCAGGTCGGCTCGGGCGACCGCTCGGAGCGCATCCGCACCTACAACTTCCCGCAAGGGCGCGTGACCGACCACCGCATCGGCCTGACGCTGCACAGCCTGCCCCAGATTCTGGAAGGCGAGCTTGATCCGGTGCTGGATGCCCTGATCGCCGAGGATCAGGCCGCGCGCCTCGCCGACCTCGAGGCCGAGCTGGCTTAAGGCTGCACGCGCTCGCTGGCTTCCTCGGCCAGTATGGTCAGGCCCTCGGGCGTGACGTCGGCAAAGCCGCCGCGCACGTCGAAGATGCGGCGCGCATTGCCGTCATGCACCGTGACCGCGCCTTCGCGAAGCGCGGTCATGAAGGGCGCGTGATGAGGCAGAACGCCGAAGTCGCCCTCGACGCCCGGCGCATCGACCTGATCCACCAGGCCCGAGAAGACCTCGCGCTCGGGCGAGACGAGGGAGAAGTTCAGTTTGCCGGTCATGCTCAGTTACCCTTGGCACCCATTGCGACGATCACCGTCACTTCGAAGTTTTCAGGTCCGTTCCCATTCAACGCAAAGATCGGCACCAGATCGGACTGCTCGTCGATAAGACCATAAAGAGCGTGATGACCTTCCGGCGTGTTGCGTTCATCCAGCAGCATGGCACCGGGACGATCTAGAATCTCTGCCCGCAGTCTCTCCAGGATGTCCGTTGAGGGCTCGATGAGGGGGGCTTGAACAAAGCAGCTGTGGTCGCCCGGCGATAAATCGACAATCACAGCGGAATGCCTGTGAATGCGACCGGCAAAGATTCTCTGACCACCGGTAACAATCACATCGCGGCGCACATCAACCCACTCGTCTCCGGCAGGATCGATCGAGTAAGGAACGATTGCCTGCCCCAGTACGCGCTCGGCACAAAAGCCCAAGACAGCCTCGCGAAACACTCGAGGTGTTTCCTCGGGATCAAAACGCGCTGCTTGGGCTGCGGCCGCTCCTGCGCAAAGTGAAGCGGCCATCATCGCCGGGATGAAGACCGCAGCCTTCATCACGCGGCTTCCGCTGCCAGCTTCTGGGCCTTCTCGACCGCTTCCTCGATGGTGCCGACCATGTAGAAGGCCGCTTCGGGAAGGTGGTCGTATTCGCCCTCGCAGATGGCCTTGAACGAGCGGATCGTGTCGGCCAGCTCGACGAACTTGCCGGGCTGGTTGGTGAACTGCTCGGCCACGAAGAACGGCTGGGACAGGAAGCGCTGGATCTTGCGCGCGCGGGCCACGACCAGCTTGTCCTCTTCGGACAGCTCGTCCATGCCGAGGATGGCGATGATGTCCTTGAGTGCCTTGTACTGCTGCAGCACTTCCTGGGTCATGCGCGCCACGCGGTAGTGCTCCTCGCCGATCACCAGCGGATCCATGATCCGCGAGGTGGAGTCCAGCGGGTCCACGGCGGGGAAGATGGCCTGGGCGGCGATGTCGCGGCTCAGCACGGTGGTGGCGTCCAGGTGGGCGAACGAGGTGGCAGGCGCCGGATCGGTCAGGTCGTCGGCGGGCACATAGATGGCCTGCACCGAGGTGATCGAGCCCTTGCGGGTCGAGGTGATGCGCTCTTGCAGATTGCCCATCTCGGTCGCCAGGGTCGGCTGATAGCCCACCGCCGAGGGGATGCGGCCCAGCAGGGCCGACACTTCGGAACCGGCCTGGGTAAAGCGGAAGATGTTGTCCACGAACAGCAGCACGTCCTTGCCTTCCTCGTCGCGGAAGTATTCGGCAATGGACAGGCCCGTCAGGGCCACGCGGGCGCGCGCGCCGGGCGGCTCGTTCATCTGGCCATAGACCAGGGCGCACTTGGAGCCTTCGGTCGAGCCGTTGTTCTTGGCCGGGTCCACGTTCACGTTGGACTCGATCATCTCGTGATACAGGTCGTTGCCCTCGCGGGTGCGCTCGCCCACGCCCGCCAGCACCGAATAGCCGCCGTAGGCCTTGGCGATGTTGTTGATCAGTTCCTGCATGGTCACGGTCTTGCCCACGCCCGCGCCGCCGAACAGGCCGATCTTGCCGCCCTTGGTGTAGGGGCACAGCAGGTCGATCACCTTGATGCCGGTGACCAGGATTTCCGAGCTGGTGGACTGCTCCTCGAAGCTCGGCGCCTCCTTGTGGATCGGGCGGTATTCGGTGGTCTGGATCGGGCCGGCCTCGTCGATGGGATCACCCACCACGTTCATGATGCGGCCCAGCGTGCCCGGTCCCACCGGTGCCATGATCGCCTTGCCCGTATCGATGACCGGCTGGCCGCGGGTCAGGCCCTCGGTGGTGTCCATGGCGATGGTGCGCACCATGTTCTCGCCGAGGTGCTGGGCCACTTCGAGCACCAGACGGAAGGGCTCGCCCGTGCGCTGGTCCACGTTCTGGGTCTCCAGCGCGCCGAGGATGGCGGGCAGGTGGCCATCGAACTCGACGTCGACGACGGCGCCGATCACCTGGATGATGCGGCCCGTGGCCACGCCCTCGCTGGTGCGGGCGGCCGCCTTGGGCGCGGCCTTTGCGGCGGCGGGCTTCTTCGCCGCAGGCTTGCGGGCGGCGGGGGCTTTGGCGGCGGTCGTCTTGGTGGCGGTGGCCATGTGTCTGGTTCCGTCTTCGTCGTGAACAGGTGTCTTAGAGCGCTTCGGCGCCCGAGATGATCTCGATCAGTTCCTTGGTGATCTGGGCCTGACGCGATCGGTTGTATTGCAAGGTAAGCGCATTGATGAGGTCGCCGGCGTTGCGCGTGGCGTTGTCCATGGCGCTCATCTGGGCGCCGAAGAAACCGGCCTGGTTCTCATAGAGGGCGGCCAGGATCTGGGTGGTGATCGAGCGCGGCAGCAGGGTCTCGAGGATTTCCTCCTCCGAGGGCTCGTACTCGTAGACCGCGCCGTTCAGGTCCACCGGGGCGGCGTCGCCCTCCACGATGGCCGGGATCAGCTGGCGGCCCGTGGGCACCTGGCTGATGACCGAGCGGAAGCGCGAATAGAACAGCGTCACCACATCCGCGTGCCCGCCCTCGAACTCGGCGGCGATACGCTCGGCGATGGGCTGGGCGGCGGCCAGACCAATGGTCTTGTGGGCCGACAGCTCGAAGGTCTCGAGGATGCGGTCGGGGAAGTTGCGGCGCAGCTGGTCGCGCGACTTGCGGCCCACGGCGAGAATGCGCACGTCCTTGCCCTGGGCGATCAGGCCCTGGATGTGCTCGCGCGCGGCCCGCACCACATTGGTCGAGAACCCGCCCGCAAGGCCCTTGTCGGCGGTGGCGACCACGACCAGATGGCGCTGCGTCTCGCCCGTGCCCACCAGCAGGCGCGGGGCGTCGTCGCCGGACACGCCCTGGGCGAGATTGGCGATGACCGAAGCCATCTTCTCGGCATAGGGACGCGCGGCCATGGCCTGGTCCTGCGCGCGCTTGAGCTTGGCGGCAGCGACCATCTGCATGGCTTTCGTGATCTTCTGCGTGGCCTTCACGCTTCCGATCCGATTGCGCATTTCCTTCAGGCTGGCCATTCGGCTTTCCTCTGTCTCCTGGAGTTCAGCCTATCAGGCGAAGGTCTTGGCGAAGGCGTCGAGGGCGGACTTCAGCTCGGCCTCGATCTCGGGCGTCAGCGCCTTCTTCTCGCGCAGGGCGCTCATCAGGTCGGCGTGGCTGGAGTTCATGCGCGCCAGCAGCTCGCTCTCGAAGCGGCCCACGTCGGCCACGTCGAGGCCATCGAGATAGCCGCGCGTGCCCGCATAGATGGACACCACCTGCTCCTCGACCTTCAGGGGCGCGTACTGGGGCTGCTTGAGCAGCTCCGTCAGGCGCGCGCCGCGCGCCAGCAGGCGCTGGGTGGTGGCATCGAGGTCCGAGCCGAACTTGGCGAAGGCGGCCATCTCGCGATACTGGGCCAGCTCGCCCTTGATGGAACCGGCCACCTGCTTCATCGCCTTCACCTGGGCCGAGGAGCCCACGCGGCTGACCGAGATGCCCACGTTCACGGCCGGGCGGATGCCCTGGTAGAACAGGTCCGTCTCGAGGAAGATCTGGCCGTCGGTGATCGAGATCACATTGGTCGGGATGTAGGCCGACACGTCGTTGGCCTGGGTCTCGATGATCGGCAGGGCGGTCAGCGAGCCCGAGCCATTGTCCGCGTTCAGCTTGGCCGCGCGCTCCAGCAGGCGCGAGTGCAGATAGAACACGTCGCCCGGATAGGCCTCGCGGCCCGGCGGGCGGCGCAGCAGCAGCGACATCTGGCGATAGGCGACCGCCTGCTTGGACAGGTCGTCATAGATGATCAGGGCGTGCATGCCGTTGTCACGGAACCACTCGCCCATGGCACAACCCGCGAAGGGCGCCAGGAACTGCAGGGGCGCGGGCTCGGACGCGGTGGCCGAGACCACGATGGTGTAGTCGAGCGCGCCGTTCTCCTCGAGGGTCTTGACGATCTGGGCGACGGTCGAGCGCTTCTGGCCGATGGCCACATAGATGCAGTAGAGCTTCTCGCTCTCGCTGCCGCTCTCGTTGATCGACTTCTGGTTCAGGATGGTGTCGATGGCCACGGCGGTCTTGCCGGTCTGGCGGTCACCGATGATCAGCTCGCGCTGGCCGCGGCCGATCGGGATCAGGGTGTCGATGGCCTTGAGGCCCGTCTGCATGGGCTCGTGCACCGACTTGCGGGGAATGATGCCCGGCGCCTTCACGTCCACGCGGCGGCGCTCGGCCTCGCCGGTGATCGCGCCCTTGCCGTCGATGGGCTCGCCCAGCGGGTTGACCACGCGGCCCAGCAGGGCCTTGCCCACGGGCACGTCCACGATCTCGCCGAGGCGGCGGACCTCGTCGCCCTCGCCGATGGCGCGGTCGTCGCCGAAGATCACCGCACCGACGTTGTCGCGCTCCAGGTTCAGGGCCATGCCCTTCACCCCGGCCTTGGTGAAGGCGATCATCTCGCCGGCCTGAACGTTGTCGAGGCCGTGGATGCGCGCGATGCCGTCACCCACCGACAGCACCTGGCCGACGTCCGAGACATCGGCCTCGACACCGAAGTTGGCGATCTGGTCTTTCAGGATGGCCGAGATTTCGGCAGCGCGGATATCCATGATGGTCTGGCTCTCTGGCTCTTGGTCCGGCCCTTGGGGACCGGCGGGTTCGATTGTCAGGTCCGGGCAGGCCCGGCAAGGCTGTGCGTGGTCAGTCAGGCGCGCTTGAGCGCGTGTTTCATCTCGTCGAGGCGGGTCTTGAGCGAGGCATCGAACAGGCGCGATCCGACGCGCACGCGAAGCCCGCCCAGAATGGAGGGGTCAACCCGCGTCGACAGCTCGGGCTCGCGGCCCAGCGATCTGGACAGGGTGCCCTTTATGCTGGCGAGCTGGGCACTCGACAGCGCCGTAGCCGAGACGACCTCGGCCGAGACGATGCCCATCTCGCGCGCATAGAGTCTGTCAAAGGCGGCGATCACGGCCTTCAGGGCGTCGGCGCGGCCATTGGTGGCCAGCAGGCCGAGGAACTTCTGCACGCTTGCACCAAGGCCGGCGCGCTGCGCCAGGGCGGTCAGGCCCGCGCGCTTGTCTTCGCTGGAAAAGACCGGCGAGGCGATCAGGTTGCGCAGCTCGGCACTGTCGGCCAGCCAGCCCTTGATGGTGTGCAGATCGCGGCGCACCTGGGCCAGGGCACCCTCGTCCTTGGCCAGGTCGAACAGCGCCTTTGCATAGCGATCACCGACCTGGGTCGTCCTGAAATCGTCTGCCACTGTATCTGCCACTTTATTGGTCCGCACAGAGAATGAGCGTATGTGAATCGGGCGTTGTCTCGCGGCAGGTCCGGCGCAAGCCACACCAGAACCGCCAAAGGCTTGATATGCCTAGAGAAAGCACATGAAGGGCCGCCTCGTCACAAGGCGTCCCGTCTCAGCCGCGCGCCTGTTAGCATGGGCCGCACCGGTCCGCAACCGAGCCCGGCCCGGCGCAGTGCCCGCCTGAGGCCTTGCGGGTCAAAGGGTCGCACGGCCGCCCCTGCACGAACGCCCTTCTGCCCGCTCCGGGCCGCCCCATGATGTTGCGCTGCAAGATGATCCGGGCTAAGGCGGCCGCGCACGTGCTGCCTGCCCTGTCGGGGCGGGTCTAAGCGGTGGCGATTTTGCGCCTTCTCCGCACCCCGGCGTGCAGTCACATACATAGTCAATGCCGCCCCGTCGGCACGCACCGCACCGCGGCGCGCGAGGAATACCGTTCATGAGACTTCAGGCCCTTGATCCCGCACGCCTGCGCGAGACCTGGTTCGGCAATGTGCGCGGCGACCTGCTTTCGGGTCTGGTCGTCGCCCTGGCCCTCATTCCCGAGGCCATTGCCTTTTCGATCATTGCCGGTGTGGACCCGGCGGTGGGCCTTTATGCCTCGTTCGCCATCTGCGTGGTGATCGCCTTTGCGGGCGGGCGGCCCGGCATGATCTCGGCGGCGACGGGGGCCATGGCCCTGCTGATGGTCACCCTGGTGCGCGAGCACGGCCTTCAGTATCTGCTGGCGGCCACGGTCCTGACCGGCGTGCTCCAGATCATCGCGGGCTATCTGAAGCTGGGCGCGCTGATGCGTTTTGTCTCGCGCTCGGTGGTGACGGGCTTCGTCAATGCGCTGGCCATACTGATCTTCCTGGCCCAGATGCCCGAGCTGATCAACATGGGCTGGATGACCTATGCCATGGTCGTGGCGGGGCTGGCCATCATCTATCTGCTGCCGCGCGTGACCCGCGCCGTGCCCTCGCCCCTGGTGGCCATAGTGGGCCTGACGGCGCTCAGCATCGCCATGGGGGCGGACGTGCGGGTGGTGGGCGACATGGGTGCCCTGCCCTCGACCCTGCCGATGTTCCTGCTGCCCGACATCCCGCTCAATCTGGAGACCCTGATGATCATCCTGCCCTATTCGGCGACCCTGGCCGTGGTGGGCCTGCTGGAATCGCTGATGACGGCGACCATCGTGGACGATCTGACCGACACGCCCAGCGACAAGAACCGCGAGTGCCGCGGTCAGGGCCTGTCGAACATCGTGGCCGGCTTCATGGGCGGCATGGCGGGCTGCGCCATGATCGGACAGTCGGTCATCAATGTGAAATCCGGCGGAAGGGGTCGGCTCTCGACCCTGGCTGCGGGGGTGTTCCTGCTGGCCATGATCGTGGCGCTCGGCCCCTGGGTGGCCCAGATCCCCATGCCCGCGCTGGTGGCAGTGATGATCATGGTCGCCATCGGCACCTTCAACTGGGCCTCGATCCGTGACCTGCCGCGCCTGCCGCGCAGCTCCAGCTTCGTGATGCTCTCCACCGTGGTGGTCACCGTCCTGACCCACGACCTGGCCAAGGGCGTGTTCACGGGTGTGCTCTTGTCGGGCATCTTCTTCGCCCAGAAGGTCGCGCGCGTCGTGGCCGTGCGCTCCAGCCTCGAAAGCGCCGCCGCTGCGCCCGGCCACCGCACCTACACCGTGCTGGGGCAGATCTTCTTTGCGTCCGCCGATGCCTTTGTGGCCGGTTTCGACTTCAAGGAAGCGGTCGAGAAGGTGACCATCGACGTCAGCCGCGCGCATTTCTGGGACGTCTCGGCCATCGCCGCGCTCGACAAGGTGATCTTGAAGTTCCGCCGCGAAGGCACGATCGTCGAGGTCGTGGGCCTGAACGAGGCCAGCGCCACCATGGTCGACCGCTTCGCCACCCACGACAAGCCCGGCGCGCTCGAGCGTCTTCTGAGCCACTAGGAGCGCATCATGAACGCGGTCGGCAACAAGGTCATCGCCTGTATCGACACCTCCACCTACGGTGCCAGTGTCTGTGACCACGCCGCCTGGGTCGCGGCGCTGCTGGGGCTGGAGGTCGAGCTTCTGCACGTGCTCGACCGCACGCCCGACGCGGTGCGCACCGATATGTCCGGCAGCATCGGCCTTGGCGCGCAGGATCATCTCATGGAGCGCCTCGTCCGACTGGACGAAGAGCGCGGGCGCCTGCGCATGGAGCGCGGCAGGGCGCTTCTGGGGGCCGCCAGCGAAACCCTCTCTGCGCGCGGGCTGAGCGTCAGCACCCGCCTGCGCCACGGCGGGCTGGTGGACAATGTCACCGAGCTGGAGGGCGAGGCGCGTCTCGTGGTGCTGGGCAAGCGCGGCGAGAACGCCGACTTCGCGCGGCTGCATCTGGGCGGCTCGGTCGAGCAGGTGGTGCGCGCCAGCACCCGGCCCGTGCTGGTCGCCTCGCGCGCCTTCTGCCCCATCGCCCGTGTCGCCCTCGCCTATGACGGCGGTGCCAGCGCGCGCAAGGCCATCACCTTCCTGCTCGGCGAGCCTGCCCTGAAGGGCCTTGAAGTTCATGTTGTCATGGCTGGCGGCACCCGGCCCGAGACCGAAGCGCACATCGGATGGGCGCGCGAGCAGCTGGAGGCCTGGGGCGGCACCTTCCACGTCGCCCTCACCCCCGGCGAGCCCGAGGCCGTGATTACCGACTATATCCGCGAGCGGGATATCGACCTGCTGGCCATGGGTGCCTATGGCCACTCGCCCATCCGCCGGTTCATCGTCGGCAGCACCACCACGGCCATGATCCGCGGCTGTCTCGTGCCGGTGCTGCTGTTCCGCTAGGGCCAGCGACCCGCCGCGCTCACCACAGAGCGCTCACCACAGCACGCCGGCCACGGCCACATAGAGCGGTATGCCCGCCAGCAGGTTGAACGGAAACGTCAGGGCGATGGAGGCGGTCACATAGACGCCCGTGTCGGCCCCCGGCGCGGCCACCTTCATGGCGGCGGGCACGGCGATGTAGGAGGCCGATCCGCACAGGATGGCGAACAGGGCACCGTCCCCGGCCCCGAGGCCCGCCGCGCGCGCCGCCACCATGCCCAGCCCCGCGCACAGCACCGGAAAGGCTATGGCAAAGCCGACCACGCCCGTGCTCAGGCGGCGGCCATCGCTCATGAGGCGGCGCGCGGCCACCAGACCCATCTCCAGCAGGAAGAAGCACAGGGCGCCCTGGAACAGCGGTCCGACAAACACATCGAGGCGCGCCATGCCGCGCTGGCCCGAGATCAGCCCCACCACGAAGCTGCCGATCAGCAGCACGGCGGCAGCGTTGGTGAACACCTCGTGCAGCACCTTGCCCCGGCCCGCGTGCGAGCGGGCGCGCTCGCCGTTCATCAGGATCAGGGCCGTCAGGATGGCGGGAGTCTCCATGATCGCCAGCACCGCCGCCATGTAGCCGCCATAGACCGCGCCGCCTGCATCCAGATGCTGCTGGCCCGCCGCGAACGTCACCACCGAGACCGAGCCATAGGTCGCCGCCATGGCGCACAGGGTCTGGCGGTCCAGCCGCGTGATGCGCTTCAGGATCCCATAGGCCAGCAGAGGCACCAGCGCGCTGAACACCACACCCAGCACGGCGGCCGTTGCGAAATCCGCCGACAGCCCGGCCGCGCGCGCCTCGACCCCGCCTTTGAAGCCGATGCACAGCATCAGATAGAGCGACAGGGCGCGCGTGACCGGCTCTGGCAGGGCCAGGTCCGAGCGCGCAAGGGCGGCGATCATGCCGACCACAAAGAAAAGTATGGCGGGCGAGGTCAGGAATTCGAAGGCGGGGTGCATCGGGCCTCGCTTGGGTCGAGCGATGGGGAGTGCCGCGCGCGGCGGCCATGGGGGGCCATGGGCAGCCATGGGCGTTTTGGGGGCGGCGCTGTTTGAGGCCGCCGCGGCCCCGCTTCAACCTTATTGATCTCATCTAAAAAATAAGCGATGCTTATGCAATGAGACAGCCGATCGACCCCGCCCTGCTGCGCACCTTCCTCACCGTCGCCGAGACCGAGAGCTTTTCGCGCGCCGCCGTCCTGCTGGACCGCACCCAGCCGGCCATGACCCAGCAGGTCCAGAAGCTGGAGGCCCTGCTGGGCTGCACCCTGCTCGAGCGCAGCCGCGCAGGCGTGTTCCTGACCGCCCAGGGCGCGGCCCTCGCGCCCAAGATCAGGCGGCTGTTGGCCATCGAGGAGGAGATCTGGGCGCACCTCGAGGAGACGGGCGTCGAGGGCGATGTGCGGCTAGGTGCGCCCGAGGACATCGCCACCACCTATCTGCCCGGCATCCTCTCCCAGTTCAGCGAGACCCACCCCAAGGTGCGCCTGGCCGTCACCTGCGACTTCACCGCCAACCTGCTGCGCGCCATCGCCGAGGCGCGGCTCGATCTGGCGCTGATCAAGCGCGAGCCCCAGCCAGGCGCGCCCGACACCAATGTCTTTACCGAGCGGCTGGAGTGGGCAGCGCGCAGGCCCGAGGACTTTGCCCTGCGCCCCCTGCCGCTGGTGCTGGCGCCCGCGCCCGATGTCTATCGCAAGCGCGCACTCGAGGCGCTGGACACGGCCTATATTCCCTTTCGCGAGGCTTTCGTATCGCCGTCCCTGTCGGGCCAGATCGCGGCCATGCACGCAGGGCTCGGCGTGGCCGTGATCCCCCAGTCGCTCAAGCCCGCAGGGCTGGCCGCCGCGCGCGACGAACTGCCCGTGCTCGAACCGGTCAGCATCGGCCTGGTGTTCGCCAAGGGCCGCAACAAGGGCCCCGCCGCCCTGCTCGCCCGCGACGTGCGCGACGTCATGAGCCGCCGGTAGGGGCTCTTACTTTGGGGCTTTCACATGGGGGCTTTCACATGGGGGCTTTCACGATATGCGCCGGGGTCCGAACCCGCGATGCCCGCGCGCCTAAGGATAAGGGAGGCTAGTTTTCGGGGATCCAGCACTCATCCTGAAAAGCGCGTCGCAGCGGGGTGTCAACAAAAGCTGGCGCATTGTTAATATACTTGGCCGCTTCGCTTTTACCTTCAGGTGTCAGCCCCTGAAGGTATGTCTTGGCACCGCCTATGCAGAACGGATTGCTGGTTTCTTTCTCAAAGTTGCTTGAAAGCCCTGTCCAGACGACGACATCCAAGCCCTTCTTCGCTGCCCATTCTATCACGGTATTTGGAGTATGGGGTTCACATTGACGGCTACCATCCGCGAAGTAGTAGCCAATTCTGCTCAAGATAGTACCTTCCCTGGATCGCAAATCGCAGATGGTATCGTCTGGATTTCGCCTCTTACTCAACGCATATGCCACCCGGCAAGGACTGCCGTTTTCATCATCAATAACTAGCGTCAGCGCACCGCCACGTGTTTTAGATATTCTTGAAAATTCGAGCTTGAGTTTCGGGCCGTCAAAGCACCATTCGCCATGCTGATCGTCAAACTCGGGTCGACGATCCCAGATCAGGGACCCCCACCCTAGAATTGCGATCTTCATTTGCGCCATTTTGCTTGGATATGCTGGAAAAAACTGGTGCCGCAGAAGGGACTCGAACCCCCGACCCTCGCATTACGAATGCGATGCTCTACCAGCTGAGCTACTGCGGCCCGTCCGGGCGGGCGCGGATGCGCGGGCGGCCCGGAAACAGGCGCGTTCCTTATACGCGCGAGGCGGCTTTGCCAAGCGTCTCGCACACGCCCGCATCGTCGGGGCTGTCGCTGACGAGGATGGCCCCCATGCCCGCTGCGCGCAGGGGCGCGGCCGCAGCCTGCGAGATGGCGATCACGGGCAGATCCTGCGCGCTGGCGCTGATCGCGTGCCGATGAAGCGCATCCACCAGCGCCTCGGCTCCGCGCGGCGAATGGACCAGAACGGCGCCCAGCGCCCCAGACCGCAGGGCTTTCAGCCCGGCCTTCGGCACGGCGCGGCGGGTCTCATAGGCCTCGACCAGATTCACCGCGATCCCTGAAGCGCCCAGCAGGCCCGCCAGATCGCCCGCGCGATCGAGGCCCGCGACGTGGGTGATGGCCCCGCCAGAGGCCTCACGCGCGATCAGGGCGGCCAGCGCCTCGACATCGCCGCCCGCGCTTTTCACGTCGCGAAACCCTGCCCGCCGCGCGGCGCGGGCCGTGGCATCGCCCACGCAATAGACCCTCGCCTCGTGATCGACGTCGCTGCGGGCGAGTGCACGCACCGCGTTGCTGCTGGTGAAGGCCAGAGGCCCTCGCAGCGCAGGCAGGGCCTTGCGCGCAACCACCTTCAGCACCGGCGAGACCAGCGGCGCGAAGCCCATCGCCCTGATCCTTCGCGCGGTGGCACGGGCACCGGGCAGGGTGCGGGTGATCCAGATGCGTCCGGGTGGCGCGCTCATGGCCCGGCTCAGGCCAGCACCAGATCGTTGCCGGCATCGCGGCGCACGGCCTGGCCCAGATCAAGGCCCATGGCCTCGGCCTGATCGCGCGTGCCCATGTCCATGCTGGCGCGGCGGCGCCAGCGCATCGCCCCGTCGGGGTTGAGCGCCTCGACGGTGAGATGCAGCACGCCCTCCTCGATCACCCCGTGAGCACCGATGGCGGTGCGGCACGAGCCCTCCAGCGCGCGCATGGCTCCGCGCTCTGCGGCGACGCACAGGGCCGTCGCGTCATGATCGAGCGCCCCGGCCCAGTCCTGCCCGGCGTCCTCGCTGCGGCATTGCAAGGCCAGCGCCCCCTGTCCGGGGGCGGGCACGAACACCTCGGGATCGAGCAGGGCGGTGATGCGCGCCTCAAGACCCAGACGCCTCAGACCCGCCGCCGCCAGAATGATGGCCTCGAACTCTCCGGCCTCCAGCCGCCTGAGGCGCGTGTCCACATTGCCGCGCAAAAGTCCGACCTCCAGATCGGGGCGCAGGTTCAGAAGCTGGGCCTGACGGCGCAGGCTGGCGGTGCCCACGCGCGCCCCGCGCGGCAGGGCCTCCACACTGCCATAGCGCCTAGAGACCAGCGCATCGCGCGCATCCTCGCGCACGGGCACGGCGCAGATGACAAGGCCGGGCGGCTGGTCGGCGGGCATGTCCTTCATGGAGTGCACGGCCAGATCGGCGCGTCGCTCCAGCAGGGCGGCCTCGATCTCCTTGGTGAACAGCGCCTTGCCGCCCGCCTCCATCAGGCGCCGGTCCTGTATGCGGTCGCCCGTGGTCACGACTTCGAGCAGGGGCGCGGCCCTGTCCGCGTCGGCCCGGATGCCGAGGGACGCCAGCAGGGCGTCGCGGGTCTGGCGGGTCTGGGTCAGGGCCAGGGCCGAGCGGCGCGTGGCGATGCGCACCACGGGCAAGGTCGGGACGGCGGCGGGGGATGGGTCAGCTTCGGACATGATGCTCGCAGGCCTTCGCAGGGGGGCGGCACGGGTCTATAGGACGGACCCCTCAACCGATAAGGCCCCGCCGCGCGCGGGCTCAGCGCCGAACCGCCATGACGCCAGCTTCTGCCGACTATACGAGCACGGACGCGCCCGCAACGTCGCGGGTGGTGCTGGGCATCGAGACCAGCTGCGACGAGACCGCCGCCGCCGTGGTGAGGCGCGAGCCCAGCGGCGCGCTGAGCGTGCTGTCGTCGGTGGTGCTGAGCCAGATCGACGCCCATGCGGCCTTTGGCGGCGTGGTGCCCGAGATCGCCGCGCGCGCCCATGTCGAGGCCATCGCCCCGGTGGCGCGCCGTGCGCTGGCCGAGGCGGGCATGACGCCTTCACAGCTCGATGCCATCGCCGCCACGGCCGGGCCGGGCCTGATCGGCGGGGTCATGGTGGGGCTGTCGTTCGCCAAGGCCATGGCCGTGGGGCTGAAGGTGCCGCTGATCGCGGTCAATCATCTGGAAGGCCACGCCGTCTCGGCCCGGCTGGGGGCGGCGTGCGACTATCCCTTCCTGCTGCTGCTGGTTTCGGGCGGGCACTGCCAGATCCTGAAGGTCGAGGGCATCGGTGCCATGACGCGGCTGGGCACCACGCTCGATGATGCGGCGGGCGAGGCCTTCGACAAGATCGCCAAGGTCATGGGCCTCGGCTATCCGGGCGGTCCGGCGCTGGAGGCGCTGGCGGCCTCGGGGGATGCGGAGCGCTTCGAGCTGCCGCGCGCCCTTCTGGGGCGAGCCGGTTGCGATTTTTCCTTCTCGGGGCTCAAGACGGCGGCGGCGCGCATGGTGCCGCTGCTGCAAGGCGATCAGGACCGCGCCGATCTGGCCGCCAGCGTCCAGAGCGCCATCGCCCGCCAGCTTCACGACCGGGTCGAGCGCGCCATGCGTGACTGGCCAGAGACCCTGGCGCGCCGCTTCGTGGTCGCGGGCGGAGTGGCGGCCAACGGTTGCGTTCGCGCACGCCTCACCGCGCTTTGCGAGGCGCAGGGCTTTTCGTTTCATGCGCCGCCGCTGGCCTATTGCACCGACAATGCCGCCATGATCGCCGCCAGCGGGCTGGAGCGGCTGGTGCTGGGGCTGACATCTCCGCTCGATGCGCCTGCCCGCCCGCGCTGGCCGCTGGACGAGGTCACCGCCGCGCTCAGCCCCGTGCATCGCACCGGGCGCAAGGGCGCGCGCGCATAAGCCTTTGCCAAGCCGCCTGCGCCGCCGCTAAGACTGCTCACCCACAAGAGTTCCGCCCACGGAACCGGAGCCCCAGGAGCCTTCATGTCCCGGACCGACGCCGCCCCGGCCGCCACCAAAACCGCTGCACCCACGCCCTTTCGACGCGCGGGCGTGATCGGGGCGGGCGCGTGGGGCACGGCTCTGGCCCAGGTGTGCGCGAGAGCCGGGCTCGACACCCTGCTTCAGGCGCGCGAGCCCGAGGTGGTGCGCTCCATCCGCAAGCACCGCGTCAACGAGGCCTTCCTGCCGGGCGTCGAGCTGGATGCGCGCATAAACGTCACCGGCAGCCTCGCGGCGCTGGCGGACTGTGACATGGTGCTGGCCGTGGCCCCTGCCCAGCACCTTCGCGCGGCGCTGAGCGCCTTCGCCCCCCATGCGCGCGAGAAGCTGCCGGTGCTGATCTGTGCCAAGGGCGTGGAGCGCGGCTCCCTGGCCCTGATGACCGATGTGCTGGCCGAGACCCTGCCACACGCCGTGCCTGCCGTGCTGTCCGGCCCCAGCTTCGCGGGCGAGGTGGCGCGCGGCCTGCCCACCGCCGTGACCCTGGCGTGCGAGGACGAGGCGCTGGCCGAGGCGCTGGGTCAGGCGCTGTTCACCCCTTCGTTCCGGCCCTATCTGGCGCACGACCTGATCGGGGCCGAGGCGGGCGGCGCGCTCAAGAACGTTCTGGCCATCGCCTGCGGCATCGTCGAGGGACGCGCGCTGGGCCGCAGCGCCCATGCCGCCGTCATCACGCGCGGCTTTGCCGAGATGACCCGTCTGGCCGTGGCCCTTGGCGGGCGCGCCGAGACGGTGGCCGGGCTGTGCGGTCTGGGCGATCTGGTGCTGACCTGTTCCAGCCCCCAGTCGCGCAACATGAGCGTCGGTCTGGCGCTGGGCCGGGGCGAGACGCTGGAGCAGGCGCGCGCGGGCAAGCTGTCGGTGGCCGAGGGTGTCGAGAGCGCGCCGGCGGTGCGTCAGCTGGCCGCGCGCCTGGGCATCGACACGCCCATCTGCGAGGCCGTGGCCATGGTGCTGGAGGGCGAACTGAGCGTCGATCAGGCCATCGACGACCTGCTCTCGCGCCCCCTGCGCAGCGAGTCATGAGTCCACAGCCGCCCTCACCGCCCGAGGAACCAGAGCCCCGCGCCCGTGTCTGGAAGACGCCGCCGGGCGTCGCGCTGGGCGCGGTGTCCGAGATTCCCGACCCCGGCGCGCGCAGCTATGTGCTCCAGATCGGCGAGGCCTTCTTTCACGGCTTCGTCGTGCACAAGGATGGCCGGATCGCGGGCTATGTCGATCGCTGCCCCCATGCGGGCCATCCGCTGGCCATAGAGCTGGACCGCTATCTCAGCCGCGACGGCGAGCTGATCCTGTGCTCGTGGCACGGGGCGGTGTTCCAGCCGCTGAGCGGTCTGTGCGTGGGCGGGCCGTGCGCGGGCGCAAGGCTGACGCCCTGGCCCGTGCGCGATGACGGCGGGATCATCCGCACGGCCTGATCCGCATCAGGTCAGCCTTGGGGCCAGCCTTGGGGCCAGCCTTGGGGCCAGCCTTGGGCGCGAGCCTAGGGCTGCTGCTCGGCGGCAAAGGCCGTGAGGTCCGCATCCAGCGCAGGCACCGCCTTGTCGATGATCTGCTGGCCCTTCTCGGGGCTGGCCAGATCGGGGTCCGAGCCGATGCGGCCATCGGGGAAGCGGGCGCGATAGTCGTGGGCATCGCGGATCGGGCCGATCGGCGCGATGCGGGGCGAATAGCTGGCGCGCTTGATGCTGTCGGGATAGCCCGCCTGGGTCACGGCGATCTCGGAGGGCGTGGCGTGCATCCCGTGGCCTTCGGGGAACATCCGGTTGCAGAAGTCGGTGACGCCCGGCAGATCCCACCAGTTGCGCAACTTCAGCATGAAGGGCGCGCGCTCGTCGGCATAGGACCACTCGGCATAGATCTCGGCAAAGGCCGCCTCGATGGAGGCCACGTTGCCGCCGTGCCCGTTCAGGAAATAGATGCGCTCGAAGCCGTGCCGCGTCAGCGAGCTGACCCAGTCGCCGATCGCCGCCATGAAGGTGCTTGGCCGCAGGGTGATGGTGCCGGGAAACGCCAGGTGGTGCTGGGCCATGCCGATGTTGAAGGTCGGCGCCACGGTGATGGCCTCATTGGCGCTCTCGGCGGCCAGGGCGATGATCTCCGGGCACAGCCAGTCGGTGCCGAGCAGGCCCGTGGGGCCGTGCTGCTCGTTCGAGCCGATGGGCACGACCACGGTGCGCGCGAGCGGCGATTGGCTCTTGAGACGCGCGTCGATCTCGGGCCAGGATGAAAAGGCGATACGCATGACGGGGCACTCCTGAGGTTTACTGACAGCCGGACATGCCCCTGCCATAGAGAAATCCGCGCGCCGTGGCGAGAGCACGTCCCCGCTGCCCGCCGCCGCAGCCCGCAAGCCGACGGAGGCCGTCCTGACCCCTGACCAGACCTTTCCGCCGCCCGAGGATTTCGCCGCGCATGCGGGTCTCGACGGCGCAGCGCTGGCGCGCATGAGCGAGCAGGCGGCGCGCGACCCAGACAGCTTCTGGCGGACCGTGGGCGAGCGCCTGCACTGGTTCAGGCCCTTCACCCAGGTGCAGGACACCAGCTTCGATCCCGCCGATTTCCGCATCCGATGGTATGCCGATGGCGAGCTGAACGCCTGCTACAACTGCGTGGACCGTCACCTGCCCGAGCGCGCCGATCAGGTGGCGATCCTGTTCGAGGGTGACGAGCCGGGCACGGGCGGGTCCATGACCTATGGCGAGCTGCACCGCGAGGTGTGCCGCATGGCCAATGTGCTCAAGTCCCTCGGCGTGGGCCGGGGCGATCGCGTCACCCTCTATCTGCCCATGATCCCGCTGGCCTGCGTGGCCATGCTGGCGTGCGCGCGCATCGGGGCGGTGCATTCGGTGGTGTTCGGCGGCTTCTCGCCCGAGGCGCTGGCGGGCAGGATCGCCGACTGCCGCTCGGATTTCGTCATCACCGCCGACGAGGGGCGGCGCGGCGGGCGGCGCGTGCCGCTCAAGGCCAATGTCGACAGGGCCCTTGAGATCGCGCCCGTCTCGGCGGTGCTCATGCTGCGCTGGACCGGGGCGGAGGTGGCGCTCACGCACGGGCGCGACCACGTCTATGAAGACCTGCGCGATCAGGTTCCGGCCGATTGCCCGGCCGAGCCCATGGGCGCGGAAGACCCCCTGTTCATCCTCTATACCTCGGGCTCGACGGGCAAGCCCAAGGGGGTGCTGCACACCACCGGCGGCTATCTGGCCTGGGCCAGCTTCACCCACGAGATCGTCTTCGACTGGCGCGAGGGCGACATCTACTGGTGCACGGCGGACGTGGGCTGGGTCACGGGCCACAGCTACATCGTCTATGGACCGCTGGCCAACGGGGCTACCACACTGGTATTCGAGGGCGTGCCGACCTGGCCCGATGCCAGCCGCTGCTGGCAGGTGGTGGACCGGCACAAGGTGACGCTGTTCTACACCGCGCCCACGGCCATCCGCGCCCTGATGCGCGAGGGCGACGATTTCGTCACCCGCACCTCGCGCAGCAGCCTGCGCCTGCTGGGCTCCGTCGGCGAGCCCATCAATCCCGAGGCCTGGCTGTGGTATCACCGCGTGGTGGGCGAGGGGCGCTGTCCCATCGTCGATACCTGGTGGCAGACCGAGACCGGCGGCATTCTGATCAGTCCCGTGCCCGGCGCCACCACGCTCAAGCCCGGCTCGGCCACGCGTCCCCTGCCCGGCATCCTGCCGGCCATCGTGACGCCGCAGGGCGACATCCTGCAAGGTCCGGCCGAAGGCCCGCTGTGCATCACCGCCTCATGGCCCGGCCAGATGCGCACCGTCTATGGCGATCACCAGCGTTTCCTCGACACCTATTTCTCGACCTTTCCGGGCAAGTATTTCACCGGCGACGGGGCGCGGCGCGATGGCGACGGCTATTACTGGATCACGGGGCGCATCGACGATGTGCTCAACGTCTCGGGCCACCGGCTCGGCACCGCCGAGATCGAGAGCGCGCTGGTCTCGCACCCGCTGGTGGCCGAGGCTGCCGTGGTGGGCTATCCCCACGACATCAAGGGCCAGGGCGTGTGGGCCTATGTGACGCTGGTGGCCGACAGCGCGCCGTCCGAGGCCCTGCGCGCCGAGCTGGTCGGCCATGTGCGCGCCCAGATCGGCCCCATCGCCAGCCCCGATGTCATCCAGTGGGCACCCGCCCTGCCCAAGACCCGCTCGGGCAAGATCATGCGCCGCATCCTGCGCAAGATCGCCGAGGGCGACACGGGCAGCCTCGGCGACACCTCGACACTGGCCGATCCGGCGGTGGTCGACGAGCTGATCGCCGCGCGCCCCGCCTGATGGCCCGCACATCCGTCACCCCTGCGGGCACGAATCACGGCTTCAGGCATTGATGCTGGACGCAGAACGGGCGCGGCGGCGACACCTTCGGTGCCGTGCCCACGCTTGCGATGATCGCCGCATGAGCCAGACTGTTCGGGAGACAGCCATGACCCAGACCGACCGCCGCGCCTTTCTCACCCTTGCCGCCAGCGGTGCGGCCCTGACCGGCCTGGCTGCCTGCACCACTGCGCGCGCCGCCTTCTCGCCGGGACTGAGCGCCCTGCCCACCGTGCCCGGCGTGCTGGCGGGCTCGGGGCGCTTTTCGCTGGCACCGCTGCCCTATGGCGAGGATGCGCTGGTGCCGGTCATCGACGCCGAGACCATGCGGCTGCACCACGGCCTGCACCACAATGCCTATGTGAACGGCCTGAACGACGCCATCGGGCGCGATCCCGCACTCGCCCCGCTCACCCTCGAACAGATGCACGCGCGCATGAGCACCCTGCCGGCGGCCGTGCGCAACAACGGCGGCGGCCACTACAATCACACCCTGTTCTGGGCGCTGATGGCCCCGCCGGGCACGGGCGGCGCGCCCTCGCCCGCCCTGCTGGCCCAGATCGAGCGCGACTTCGGCTCGCTGGAGGCCATGCGCGAGGCCTTCAACCAGGCGGGCACGGGTCAGTTCGGCGCGGGCTGGGCGTGGCTGATCTGGACCGGTCAGCGTCTTGAGGTCACCTCCACGCCCAATCAGGACAATCCGCTGATGGATCTGGCGGGCACGCGCGGCCAGCCGATCCTGGCCAATGATGTCTGGGAGCACGCCTATTATCTCGGCTATCGCAACCGGCGCGCCGAATATCTGTCAGCCTGGTGGCAGGTGGTGAACTGGTCCGTGGCCAGCGCCCTGTTCGATCAGGCCCGCGCGGGCAGCTGATCTTGGCCGGGGGGCAGAAGACATCCGCAGGCAGGGCGCGCGGTCGGGCCAAGGCCAGCGACCGGGCAGGCGGCTGGCCGCCCGATCCTGCGCGGGTCGAGGCGATCTTCACGCGCCTGTCGGCCATCATGCCCGAGCCCAAGACCGAGCTGAACTTCACCGATCCCTTCACCCTCGTCGTCGCCGTGGCCCTGTCCGCCCAGACCACCGACGTCGCCGTCAACAAGGCCACCGCGCGCCTGTTCGCCGATGCCCCAAGCCCGCACGCCATGGCGGCCCTGGGCGAAGAGGGGCTGATCCCCTACATCTCGTCCATCGGCCTTTATCGCAACAAGGCGCGCCACGTCATCGCCCTGTGCCGCATCCTGATCGACCAGCACGGCGGCCACGTTCCTCTGACGCGCGAGGGGCTTCAGGCCCTGCCCGGGGTGGGGCGCAAGACCGCCAGCGTGGTGCTGAACGAGCTGGGCATCGAGCCCGCCATAGCGGTGGACACCCATGTCTTTCGCGTCTCGCACCGCCTCGGCCTCGCCAATGCCTCGACGCCCGACAAGGTCGAGGACCAGCTTCACCGCGTGGTGCCGCTCCCCTGGCTGGACAAGGCCCATCACTGGCTGATCCTGCACGGGCGCTACACCTGCACGGCGCGCGCGCCCAAATGCCTGAGCTGTCCGATCAGCGATCTGTGCCCCGCCATTGGTCAGGCCAGCCTTCAGAGCACCCCGGCCACGGCCTCGGCAAAGCGGGCACCGCGCAAGGGATCAAAGCCCAGATAGAGATCGGGCTCGATCAGCTCGGCCTCCATCAGACAGGGTCTGCCCTCGTGGCGCACCAGATCGATGCGCGCATAGAGCAGCGGCTCGTCGATCACCGCCAGCACGCCCTGCGCCGCCTCGCGCACGTCTTCGGGAGGCGTCGCCGCCTCGATGTGCCCGCCGTATTCGGGCTGGATGCGGAAATCGCCGCTGCGGGGCCGCTTGGTGATGGCATGGCTGAAGGTGCCGCCACAGAAGATCAGCGACCACTCGCCCTCGCTCTCTATGGCCGGCAGATAGGGCTGGATGATCGCCGCGCCCTCCGGCCCCTCGCCCGTGCGCCAGTCATCGAGGCTGTGGATGCGCAAGGTGCGATAGGCACTGGCCGAGACCTGCGGCTTGACGATCACCGTGCCGTGGCGCGCCAGAGCCTGCGCCACCATCGCCTCGTCGAGACGCTCGACATGGCTTGAGGGCACCACCGGCGCGCCGCGCGCAGCCAGCTTCGCCAGATAGGCCTTGTCCGCATTCCATGACAGCACCTCAGGCGGGTTCATGACCGCCGCGCCCGCCTCGCGCCACAGCGCGCACGCGCTCTGCCAGTCGGCCCCGCGCCTGTGATAGCCCCAGACCATCAGCGGCAGCACCAGCCGCGCGCCCGCCAAAGGCCCCGTGTCCGCGATCACTTTCGTCCAGGGAAGATGGCTGACCGCCAGCCCGCGCGCCTCCAGCGGATCGGTCATCCTCTGGCAGACCTCGCGCCAGCGGCCCGAGAAGGCAGGATCATCGGGATCGGGGGTCAGGATCAGCACATCGCTCATGGCCCCTGCCTTAGCGTCGGTGCGTCTGGCTGTCATCACGGGCCCCTCGCCTGTCAGCCCTACACGTGTCAGCCCCCTTCGCTTGTCAGCCCCCCTCGCTTGTCAGCATGGCCTGCGCCCGCTAGAGCCCGCCCATGAACAGACCCGCCCCCCTGTACGACATCACCGCCATCGGCAACGCCATCGTCGATGTGCTGGCCCCCTGCGATGAAGCCTTTCTTGACCGGCAGGGGCTCGTGAAGGGCTCCATGCAGCTCGTCACGCCCGAGCAGAGCCACGCGCTCTATCTGGCCATGGCCGATCAGGTGAAGGCCCATGGCGTCGAGGCCTCGGGCGGCTCGGCGGGCAACACCGTGGCGGGCATCGCCTCGCTGGAGGGGCGCGCCGCCTATGTCGGCAAGGTCGGCACCGATGCGCTGGGCGAGGTGTTCACCAACGACATCCGCCGCGCGGGGCTTCATTTCGACACCGCTCCGCTTGCCGGTGCTCCCACCGGGCGCTGCCTGATCAATGTGACGCCCGACGGCCAGCGCACCATGTGCACCTCGCTGGGGGCCGCCAGCCAGCTTCAGGCCGATGACATCAACGAGGCCCTGATCGCCGCTTCGTCAATCGTCTATCTGGAGGGTTATCTGTTCGACCCGGCCCCTGCGCGCGCGGCCTTCGAGCGCGCCGCCCGGCTTGCGCACCAGTATGGGCGGCGCTGTGCCATCACCCTGTCCGATACCTTTGTGGTCGATCGCTGGCGCGCGCCGCTGATGGCCTTTGTCGAGGGGGGTGCCGACATCGTGCTGGCCAACGAGGCCGAGCTGCTCAGCCTGTTTCAGACCGACGACTTCGAGAGCGCCTGCACGGCCCTGGCCCAGCGGGTCGAGATCGCCGCCGTGACCCGCAGCGAGAAGGGCTCGCTGATCGTGTCGGGTGGCCAGCGCATTGAAGTGCCCGCCGCGCCGGTCGCGCAGGTTGTCGATACCACCGGCGCGGGCGATCAGTATGCCGCCGGTTTCCTGCTCGGGCTTTCGCGCGGCGAGAGCCTGGAGCGCTGCGGGGCGCTGGGCGCGATGGCGGCTGCCGAGGTCATCGCCCACTGGGGACCGCGCCCGGCCACGTCTCTTGCCCGTCTCGCCGAGCGCCTCTAGCGCCGCCCGCGGAAAAGTTCCTCGCGCCGAACGACATACATACGGCTTGATGCGGTAATTTCCGGGCGCATTTCGTAGGCATGCCACTCGGGCATTGTGCCATCCCACCCCGGTGGAGGGATGTGGGTGAACAGGAAGCGCTCGATTTCCGCAAAGGCCTCGTTCTGGTCAGGGTAACGCCAGCGCGAGTGGCGCGCAGAGCTCAGCCAGACCGTCTCGACCTCGTGCCCGGCCCGTCTCAGCGCGCGCGCCATGCTCTCCGACTGTTCAATGGGGACAACGCCGTCCAGCCGTCCGTGAATGAGCAGGGTCGGCAGACTCCAGCGGTCGGCATGGCGGATCGGAGAGATGCTCTCCAGACGTTCGCGGTCGTGGACCGGGTGTCCGAGTGACTGCGCCCAGTACTGGAAGCGCGTGGAGTCCTCACCGTAGGTGCGCCGCTCCCACTGCTGTATGGCGACCGGGTCGGACACCCCGGCAATGGAGATCACGCACCGGTAGATAGACTGCTGGGTCGCGCCGGCCCACAGGGCGACATAGCCGCCATAGCTGGCGCCCATGATGCACATGGCATCGCCATCGACGAGGTTCTCGTTGACCAGATGCATCACCCCGTCGGTGACATCATCCTGCATCAGCGCGCCCCACTGTCCATAGCCTGCGCGCGCAAAGTCCCGGCCGAAGCCGGACGAGCCACGGAACTGGGGCTGGAACACCGCATAGCCCCGGCTGGCCAGAAACTGGACCCAGAGGTCATAATCGTAGTGGTCACGCACTTCAGGCCCGCCGTGGGGCAGCACCACCAGCGGACGAGGCGCGCTCGCGCCGGGCATCTCGGTCAGATAGCCGAACAGGCGCGTGCCATCGCGGGCGGTATAGTCGATGCGACGCATCACCCCCATGCGCTCCATGGCAAGGGCGGGATAGGCATTGCCGATCAGCTCGACCTGCTGCCTGTTGCGATCGTAGAGATAATAGGTGCCCGGCTCGTCCGGTCCCGAGACGCTGAGAACCCAGCGCGCGTTATCCCGGCTCTGGGACGTGATGCGGATGTTGCGCTCGTCCTCGAAGAACCTGTGCAGCCCCGCCATGGTCTGCGCTGTCTCGGGATTGGCAAAGTCGCACCGGTAGACGTCTGCCCAGTAACATCCGGCAAGGAACTCGCCGCTGCTGCTGACCATGATCGCATCCGCATCGTATACGGGATGGGCATAGACCGAAGGCCCGAGTGATCCGGTGGTGAAATCGTAGCGGTGAACGGCCGAGGTGCCGCTGACACCGTCATCGGGACGACGGATCACGAAGAACTCGCCCGGGCTGTCCGTGGGTCCGAGGATGGTCAGCTCGGGCTGCGCCTCCAGGTCGCGCCGACTGATATTCGCCACGCGATGCCAGCGGCCGTCTTCGCCCCTGCGCTCGATGATGGACCTGTCGCCACGGGCATTGGCACCGCGAATACGCCCGACCACCTGACCGTTCGCGTCGATGTGATAAGCGCTGATATAGCGCACGCCCTCGTCCTGCATGCGGTGCTGGCCCGTGTGAATGTTCACGCGCCGTGTGCCCACATGTCCGGTGCGCGTTGTCACCGTGATGATGATCTCGTCGCTTTGACCCCTCAGCACGGACGCAAGCCCCACGATCCGGTCCGTGCCAATCGCGAAATCCGAAGTGATCAGCGAGCGGGTTCCATCGGGGCGGAACAGCAGGAACCCCCGCGCAGAATAGTCATCACGACGCCAGTTGCGTGACGGATCGATCAGCATGGGCAGGGAAGAGCCGGTCCGGATAATGCCATAGCGCTGCTCCAGCACCTCGACGACCAGACTCTCGTCGTTCTTCCAGTGCAGCGCTCCGACCCTCATGATCTGGGAATCGCCGATCTCGCCGACATCCATCAGGGACACGCGCTCGCCCGTTTCGAGATCGCGCAGATAGAGCCTGCCACGGCCCTGATGGCGCACCTCATAACTCAGATAGCGGCCCGACGGGGACAGCTGCACATGATTTAGCACCGGCTCCGACAGCAGTTCCCACATGATCAGGGGGCCCGCGCCACCCAGCTCCAGAGCGACTCCCGTGCCCTGTTCCTCTACGGCACCCTCAGTCCCCTCCTCGGCATCCTGCGCCTGAGCAGTCGTTGCCAGCAGCAGCGCCACGACCACAGACGCGAGCAGCGCCAGAAAACCGCTCACCCAAGCCTGCGGTGCGAAACCGGCAACACCATGGGCACGCACCCGCGAGCGCGCACGGCACGACATGACGAAAGACATTGAAACACTCCCCCCTACAACCGCTCCAGTGAGCCTGTCAGGCGGGCAGCCGTCAACCCCCGGGTGCGAAGTCGCCAGAACTCGCGTACCCACGCCAAAGCCCGAGCACTGCTGTCTGACAGGGGCGTTGCAGCGCACGACCGGACGAGCGCCGCGCTCAAATACTCCCTGAAATCCGCAGCTTCTGTGCGCTGGATGGCAATCTTCGCGCATCGCTTCTGGCGCGGGCCACGCTTGGGGTGCCCCTTCGGCATGGGAGAGCGCGCAAGGCCTTCGCAGCTTGTGTGCCTGAGGCGGCGCGAGAGGTGCGGGGCACTTTCTGGCCCCTGTCGAAAGCAGGGGTGTCCGCTCTGGCGTCAAGGCCGCCGGAGCGCCCGCCGGCAGCGAAAGCGCAAGTTCGTGAAGAGCGAGCCGCGCCTGGCCACCGCAAAACCTCTCGCGGTCAGATCAAGGGCGCGCGCCGAAACGGTCCCTCGCCTCAACATCCGGGCGCGTGCACCGGTCCGGCCGGACTCTCCCGCCTTCCCCCCGCTGGGCCAGCGCCCGCGGGGCCGCACGCGCAGCGGGTGAGCGCATGGCAATAAAGGCTGTGAGAAAAAAACTGGCGCACCCGACAGGATTCGAACCTGTGACCTCTGCCTTCGGAGGGCAGCACTCTATCCAGCTGAGCTACGGGTGCATCATCATGAGCGGCTGGTGCGACAGCCGCCCGCAGGCGCGCTGCTTACATCACGCCAGCGCCCCGCACAACCAAGCAGGCGAGAGCACCCGCCCGCCCCCAGTCTGTCAGACCTGCCCGCCCACCAGCCTACCCATGAGCCAGCCGGGCGCCTGATCGAGCCCCCTTTTTCACCCTGGCCCGCCCTGTGCTAGAGTGTGCACTCGATGACTGCGGCCCGAGACGGACCCGCCGCTGCACCCTCGCCGGGCGCTGGCGCGTTCCGCTCATGACGCCCAAGCCCGCGGCCCCCTGACGTGGCCGCCAGACAAAGGATCGAACCGCTATGAAAAAAATTGCCCCCTCCACCCTCATCGCCAGCCTGATGGCGGCCAGTGCCGTCCTCGCCGGATGCGTCGGCGGGCCTGTCCAGCAGACCTATGCCGAAGAACTGGCCGCGCTCAGTGCCAGCTGCGAGGCGCGCGGCGGCATTCTGACGCCCGCAGCAGGTGCGCCCACGGGCCGGGTCGCCACCGACCATGTGTGCGAGATCCGCGACGGCGGCTCGCGCGTTCGCCAGTAGACTTCGCCAGCAGGGCTCTGATCGGCCCGTCTCGCGGACGGTTCACGCCGAGCTAGAGCGGACCTGAAAAGGTGTCGCAGGCGGCCGGATCGCCCTGCTCATATCCGCGCCGCAGCCAGCGCGAGCGCTGTTCGGACGTGCCGTGTGTAAAGGTCTCGGGGCGCGCGCCCTCGCCCTGCAGCCGGTCATCGCCGATGGCCGCCGCCGCGTTCAGCCCCGCCTCCAGATCGCCGGCCTCCAGCGCCACCGCACCGCCCGAGACCCGCCCCGCGTGGTGCGCCCACACCCCTGCGTAACAGTCGGCCTGAAGCTCCAGCGCGACCGAATAGCGATTAGCCGCCGCGCCCCCGCCTGCCCTCGCCTGGGCCGCACGCACCCGGTCCGCCGTGCCGTCAAGCGTCTGAATGTGATGGCCGACCTCATGGCCCAGCACATAGGCCCGCGCGAACTCGCCGCGCGCGCCAAGCTGGCGCTCCATGACCTGCCAGAAGGACAGGTCCAGATAGACCGAGCGGTCGGCGGGGCAATAGAACGGCCCATAGGCCGCTTGGCCATAGCCGCAGGCCGTGCCCGTGCCCTGTTCGTAAAGCACCAGCCCCGGCGCGCGATAGCCGGGCAGAAGCTGGCTCCAGACATCGGTGGTGCTGGTCAGGATCACGTCGACGAACTGGCCGCCTTCGTCCTCGGGCGAGCCGATCTCTCCGGGCTGTTCGCTGCCGGCCTCGAACTGGTTGAGCACGCTGGTGGTCAGCTGCGGGTCGATGCCGAACAGAAGATAGCCGATCAGGGCCAGCGCCCCGACGCCCAGCCCCCCGCCCACCAGTCCGCCACCGCCGCGACCGCGTCGATCCTCGATACCGCCGCCCCGTCTTCCGCCCCGCCAGCGCATGCGTGCCTCCCGTGCCTCGCGCGATCAGTCCACGCAAAGGTCAAATGCATGAAAGGTCAAGCCGGTTCTGTCGGACCAGCAACGCTTCTCTCAGCGGGGATTTTCTCTCAGCGGGGATTTTCTGGGCGCGCCCGCTCGAGCCAGCCGTCCAGCGTGCCCAGATCGCGCTCCATGCGCTGGCGCCGCCCCTCGGCCTCCAGCCTGCGATCGCGCTCGACATCGAGGTTGAAACGCTCGGGCGGAGGCATGGACACCGCAGGCGCGGTACGGGCCCGCTCGATCTCATACAGCGTCAGGCGCGTCTCGATGTCCTGAGCACGCGACATGGCATCGTGCTGGTCGGCCAGCGCCCGCGCACGCTCGCGCATCAGACGGTCCTGCTCGGCGGCGCGCGCCGATGGATTGCCCGGCCACGGCTGGGCCACCGCAAGCGTGCCTGCGGCCAGAGCCACAGACAGGACGATCAGGCAAGGCGTCACGCGCTTCATGGCTCCATCATGCCCGCAGGCAGCGCAAATCCCAAGCGTGGCCGCAACTCTGGCTGAAACCGTGATTGCAACTCTGGCGGCCCTGCGCGGTTGTCGCCCTGAAAGCTCCCCGGCGCCGCACAAGGATCTCCCTTCATGGAAAGCACCACCGCCTCACGCCCCGACCTCAGCGGCCGCAAGATCGCCATTCTCGCCACCGATGGCTTCGAGCAGGTCGAGCTGACGGGGCCGCGCGACTATCTGAAGAAGGCGGGCGCGAGCGTGCATATCCTCTCGCCCGAAGGCGATGCCATCCAGGGCTTCAATCACTTCGACCGGGGCGAGTGCTTCGAGGCCGATCGCGCCCTCGGCGAGGTCAGCGTGGCCGATTACGACGCGCTGGTGCTGCCGGGCGGCGCGCACAATCCCGATCAGCTTCGCACCCGCGACGACGTTCGCGACTTCGTCAAGGGCTTCGTCGAGGCCGACAAGCCCGTGGCGGCCATCTGTCATGCGCCCTGGGTGCTGATCGATGCGGGCGTGGCCGAAGGGCGCACCCTGACCAGCTATCCCACGCTGCACCGCGATCTGGCCAATGCTGGCGCCCAAGTGGTGGATCGTGAAGTGGTTGTCGATGGCCCGATCATCACCAGCCGCAACCCCGATGACATTCCCGCCTTCTGCGCGGCCCTGGCCGATCGCCTCGGAGATGGGAGATGAGGGCGGGCAGGAGGCACGATCAGAATAGGTGCAGTGCGAAATGACCTCTTGCGTGCCCGATTGAGATCACCCTGTGGCCACATTGAGCAAGGTATCATCCCCGAGGTGTTAGCGGCGCGAGACAACAATCGTACCGCGATCACTCTGAGCCTCGTCATTTCGACGATTCATTTCCGAAGGTGCTGCCATCAGGCCCAGGTCTGATCTCATTTCCATTCCCTGTGCAGCGCCAGGGCCGGTCCTCTCTTTCCTCAAGCCTGCCCAGAACCAAAGGATTTCTCATGCGTAAGATGATTGTTGCTGCCGCATCCGCCGCCCTGATGACCGCCACCGTTGCCGTGGCCCAGGACGCCCCTCAGCAGGACGCCGCCCAGGACGTCACCCAGCAGGCCCCCGCCGAGGCGGCCACCAGCTTCAGCGACGAAGAGCTGCTCGGATATGCGCGCGCGGTCGAGGCGATCCAGCCGGTCGTCGCCCAGCTTGAGCCGGGCACCGCGCCCAACGAGGAACAGACCCAGGAGCTGGCCCAGCGCGTCGAGGCCTCGGGCATCTCGGTGCAGCAGTTCAACGCCATCGCCCAGGCGCTGCAAAGCGACCCGGCCCTTGGCCAGCGCATCGTCACGCTCGTCCACGGTGACGGCGAGACCACGCCCCAGAGCTAATGCTCTGGCGACGCAATAGACGTCGGGCCTCATCGACAGGTCTGACGGCACGGATCAGGGGTGCGGCCACGCCGCGCCCCTTTTTCGCGCCCCGCACGATATGCGGCATTCTCGCGGCTGGTCGGCCCTTCGTCTGCGGCCTAAGCTGGGATAAGCCTAGTTGAAGCAGGAGCCCGCAGGTCATGGACACCGTTTTCGACGTTCTCATCCTGGCTGCGATCGCCGGTGTGGTCATCACCCTCGGCTTCGGGCTGTGGAACCTCTACAAGGGCGATGAGGCGTCGCGCTCGCGCTCCAACAAGCTGATGCGCCTGCGCGTCGCGCTGCAAGCCACCGCCGTTTGCCTGCTGATCGCGGCCATGTGGTGGAAGTCGCAGGGGGGCTGATGATGGTCCGTCTGACGCGTATCTACACCCGCACCGGCGACGGGGGCCGCACACGCCTCGTGAACAATGCCGAGGTCAGCAAGACCGATGCGCGCGTCGAGGCGTTCGGCGGCGTGGACGAGCTGAACGCCCAGCTGGGCCTGTGCCGTCTGCACACTGGCGCACACGACGAGATCGAGCGCTCGCTGGCGCGCATCCAGAACGAGCTGTTCGATCTGGGCGCCGACCTGGCCACGCCCGAGGATCCCGACATGGGCTGGACGCCGCTGCGCATCACGGCCTCGCAGGTCGAGCGGCTGGAAGCGGACATCGATGCGCTGAACGCGAGTCTTGCGCCGCTGGAGAGCTTTGTCCTGCCCGCGGGCAACGCGCTGTCGTGCCAGCTTCACGTGGCGCGCACCGTGTGCCGCCGGGCCGAGCGCGAGGCGCTGCGGGCGCAGGAGACGGGCGCGGCGCTGAACGATCAGGCGCTGATCTATCTGAACCGGCTGTCGGACTATCTGTTCGTGGCCGCGCGCCTTGCCAACGATCAGGGTCGCTCTGACGTGCTGTGGCAGCCGGGCGCGTCGCGCTGAACACTCGCCGGCGGGCCGCAACCATGGGCGCACGAGATGCGTTTGGCCTGTCATTGCGAGGCGCTTAACGGCCTCGTGCACTCATTTCAGAAGGGCCAAAGCCATGACCATTCGTCGCCTCATGATCCCCGCCGCCATGATCCTGGCCCTCGGAGCCGCCGCCTGCACCCAGGCCGAACAGCAGCAGGCCGAGACCGAGGCTCAGGCTGCGGGCAACGAGATCGAGGCCGGGGCACGCGACCTCGGCGAGCGGATTGAATACGGCGCCACCGTCGCCGGCAACCAGATTGAGGCCGGGGCCATGAAGGCCGCACGCGCGGTCGAGGAAGGTGCCGCCGAGGCCGCCCAGAACCTCGAGGAGCGCCAGGCCCGCTCGGTCGCCGAGGGCCAGCCCGGCGCGGTCGATCCCGCCACGGGCCAGCGCGTCCAGTAACCCCTGGCCGCAAGGGAGTATGAAGGCCGTCGCGCAACCAGCGGCGGCCTTTTTGCTCTCCGCCCTAGAGGCTGCCCATACCGCCCAGATCGCCCGTGAAATAGAGCGCGATCAGCCCGATGCTGCCCACTGCGATGCGCCACAGGGCAAAGGGCGTGAAACCGTGGCGCGCGACGAAGCCCAGCAGGAACTTCACCACCAGCACCGCCGTGAAGAAGGCGGCGATGAACCCCACGATGATGATGCCCGCGTCATTCAGATCCAGGATGCCCCAGTTCTTGTAGAGGTCATAGACGAACGCCCCGGCCATGGTCGGCATGGCCAGAAAGAACGAGAACTCTGCGGCAGAGCGCTTGTCTGCTCCCACCAGCAGGCCACCGGCGATGGTGGCGCCCGAGCGCGACACGCCGGGAATCAGCGCCAGGCACTGAAAAAGGCCGATGATCAGGCAGGTGCGCAGCGAAAAGCGCGAGGCATCGCTGTATCTTGGCTCGCGCTTCATGCGGTCGAGGCCCAGCAGGGCAAAACCGCCGAGCACCAGCATGACGCAGATCAGGGTCGGGCTCTCGAAGAACACGCCCTTGATGATCGGGTGCAGCAGCACGCCCAGCACCGCGGCGGGCACGAAGGCGATGGCAATGCCGAAGATGAAGTTGCGCGCCTCCGGGTCATGGGGCCAGCGCGTGCCCACCTCGAACAGCTTGCGCGCATAGACCGACAAAAGGGCCAGGATGGCGCCGAGCTGGATCAGCACCTCGAAGGCGCGGCCCGTGCTCTCGAAGCCCATGAAGTGGCCCGCCAGCAGGATGTGACCGGTGGACGAGACGGGGATGAACTCGGTCAGCCCCTCGAGAAGCCCCAGCAGCAGGGCGATCAGCCAGTCGGACATCTACGCGTAAGCCCCCGATCCGTGGTCAGGCACCGCCTGCCTCGGGCCGGTGCGGCGCGAGGCCATCATGACAGGATCGGACCGGCAGCGGCCAGAGCCCGTTCAGCGGCCTGGTGTCTCACCCACATAGCGCAGACGTGCCCGCAAAGGCGAGCCGGAAAGCGCCTGATCCATGCCATGGGCCAGCCAGCCCGACAGGCGCGCGCACGCCGCCAGCGCAAAGGCTCCGTCGCGCGGAATCTCCAGCTTGCGCGCCACCAGTGCCAGCGCCAGCTTGAAGTTGGCAGGCGTGCCGGTCATCGTCTCGCCGACCTCGATGATGGCACGCAGGTCATCGGGCAGGCGCGCCGCCTCGATCAGGGCACGCGCTCGCGGGTCGCCCCCGGCATAAAGGTTCGAGCCGAAGCCGGGCACCTGTCCCGTCTCGCCCAGGTGGGCGCGAACGGCCGCGCGTGCATCGCGGCGCGCATCGTTGACGAAGGTCGAGACCTGGGACAGCGCGCCGCCGTTCTCCGGCCCCGAGAAGGCCGACAGCCCCGCCAGCGCCGCAGCGGCCAGCGAGGCACCGGATCCTGCCACGACGCGCGCGGCCAGCACCGAGCTGTCCAGTTCGTGATCGGCACCCAGTACCAGGGCGTGACGCACCAGATCGGCATCGCGCTCGATCATCTTCCAGCCGCGTGCCAGACGCTGATGGATGTGCAGGCGCGGGCCGGTGCCCACCAGGGCATCGGCCATCTCGTTCAGGATCGAGGCCGCCTCGCGCTGAAGCGAGCGCGCGCCGCGACCGCGCGATGAGGCATCCTCGTCCGCGCGCCGGGCGAGGGCGGCGAACAGGCGCTGGCGCGCCGTGCCCGGAAAGATCACGTCGACGCGCGGGCGCTGGTTGGCAAAGGGGTCTTCGTCGAAGGCGCCCCAGAGAATGCGCGAGGTCTGCTCCAGCGTGGCCCGGCGGGCCATGTCGATGGCCTTCTCGCCGCGATAGACCGGTCCTTCGGGCGAGATCAGTGTGATCTGGGATTCCACCAGCGCCTCGCCGCGCGCCGCCCCGCTGCTGCCACGGATGGCCACGGGCGAGGGTCCGCCCTCGCCGCTTTTCAGGCGCTGGATGTCCGAGGCGGCATAGAGCGAGCGGCGCGGATTGTCAGGGTCGGGCCGGGCGGCGATGCGCCCGCGCGAGACATAGGCATAGAGCGTCTGGGTCTTTACCCCCAGGCTCGACAGAGCCGTTTCACGGTCGATCCATTCAGGCTTGTCGCTCATGATTCTGTGGCGTTCATCCTATCGTCTGGCGGGGTCGATGTCCGGCAATTCACCTTAGCGCGTCAATCTTGACAGCATCTTGTCGAAGGCCTCGGGAAGCACGGCGACAAGACGCCCGTTTGTGATGTGGACGGTTTCGTCCTATCTGCGCACCTGACAGCCATGCCCGAATCTGCCCCCGCCCCCATCTCGGACGCCGAGCGCAACCGCCTGACGCGCGCCATCACCACCGCATCGGTGGCCGTGGCCGTGAGCCTGATCGTGCTCAAGACCTGGGCATTGTGGATGTCCGGCTCGGTGGCGGTGCTGGCCACCTTGATGGACTCCAGCCTCGATCTGATCGCCTCGCTGCTGACGTTCCTGGCCGTGCGCTGGGCCGCCGTGCCCGCCGATCACGACCACCGCCACGGACACGGCAAGGCCGAAGCCCTCGCGGCTCTGGTGCAGGCCGGGCTGGTGTTCGCCTCGGCCATCTTCGTGGGCGTGACGGCGGTGCGGCGCATGATCAATCCCGTGCCCATCGAGGCTGGCGGCTGGGCCATTGCCGTGATGCTGGTCTCCATGCTGATGACGGGCTTTCTGGTCTATGCCCAGTCGCGCGTGGTCCGGCGCACCGGATCCATCGCCATTGCCGGAGACCGTGCACACTACACCGCCGATCTTGGGGCCAATGCGGTGGTCATCATCGGCGTGGCGTCGGGCGTCTGGCTGAACGCGCCGGGCATGGACGCCGCAGCGGGCCTGATCGTGGGCATCTGGCTGTTCTGGGGCGCGTTCGGCCTGCTGCGCGAGGCAGGCGATCACCTGCTGGACCGCACGTCCGACCCGGCCACCGATGCGATGATCGTGGCCCTGGTCGAGCAGGACCCCGCCATCAACAACGTTCACCAGCTGCGCACGCGCCGGGTGGGCCATCGCCTGTTCGTGCAGCTTCATCTGGATCTGGACCCGGACATGAGCCTGCGCCAGGCCCACGACCATGTCGTCGAGGCCGAGAACCGCATCCGCGCGCATTTCCCCGGAGCCGACGTCATCATCCATCCCGATCCGCGCGGCCATGCCGAGCGGCGCACGGAGGGCACCAGCGTGCCCGTGACCGATGATGCGGGCGGGCAGGGCGCGTGATGCTGACGCGCGTGCTGCATCACTTCGCCTTCGATCCCGCCTCGCGCGCGGCGCGTCTGGCCCTGCACGAGGCGCGCATCGAGTTCAGCGAGAACCCGGTGCGCCCGTGGGAGCCGGACTGCGGGCTCGATGCGCTCAATCCCTCGGCCATGCCGCCGGTGCTTGTCGAGGTGCGCCCCATGGGCCAGAGCGCGGTGTGCGAACTGCTGGCCATTCTGGGCTATGTCGAGGACCACCTGAAAGGGGCCAGCCTGATCGGAGAGGGCGTGGACGAGCGCGCCGAGACGCGCCGCCTGATCCAGCATTTCGACCGGCGCTTCAATGACGAGGTCAATGCCCTGCTGCTGCACGAGCGCATGGAAAAGCCGCTGCTGCGCATGGGCCCGCCCGAGGCGCGCGCGCTGCGGGCCGGTCGGGAGGCGCTGAAATCCCATCTGAAACAGCTCGAAGCCCTGGCAGGCGAGCGCGACTGGCTGGCCGGGCGCACCCTGACCCATGCCGATCTGGTGGCCGGTGCGCACCTGTCGGTGCTGGACTATTTCGGCGAGGTGAACTGGGACGCAGTGCCCGCACTCAAGACCTGGTACATGAAACTGAAAAGCCGTCCGTGCTTTCGCACCCTTCTAACCGATCGCTTCCCCGGCGTGGCGGCGGCGGGGCACTATGGCGAGCTTGACTTCTGAGCGCGCCGCCGGGCGGCTGAAGGCGCGCATCCGCTCGCGGGCCGAGGCGCTGGGCTTTGCCGCCTGCCGCTTTGCCGACGCCCGCGCGCCCTGGCCCAATGGTGAATGGCTGGAGGACTTCGTGCGCGAGGGGCGCCACGGCGAGATGGGCTGGATGGCCGAGACCCTCGCGCGCCGCAGCCATCCTACCGCCATGTGGGACGGGGCGCGCACCGCCATCGTGCTGGCCCTCAACTATGGCCCCCCGACCGACCCCCTGGAGGGCCTGAAACAGACGGACGCGGGCTATGTTTCTGTCTATGCGCGCGGGGACGACTATCACGAGATCATCAAGGGTCGCCTCAAGGAGCTGGCCGGGCTGGTCGCGCGGGACACGGGCGCGGACGTGAAGGTGTTCGTCGACACCGCCCCGCTGATGGAAAAGCCTCTGGCCCAGCGCGCGGGGCTGGGCTGGCAGGGCAAGCACACCAATCTTCTGTCGCGCGAGCATGGCAACTGGCTGTTTCTGGGCGTGATCCTGAGTGCCGCCGACCTGCCTGCCGATGCGCCCGAGCAGGAGCACTGCGGCTCGTGCCGGGCGTGCCTCGATGCGTGCCCGACCAGGGCCTTTCCCGCACCCTTCCAGCTCGATGCGCGCCGCTGCATCTCCTATCTGACCATCGAGCACGCCGGGCCGTGGCCCGTGGAGCACAGGCTTGCGGCGGGCAACCGTATCTATGGCTGTGACGACTGTCTGGCGGTCTGCCCGTGGAACAAGTTCGCCGCCGCCGCCAGCGAGGCGCGGCTGATGGCGCGCGACGCCCTGAACGCCCCGCCGCTGGCGCGCCTTCTGGCTCTGGATGATGCAGGCTTCCGCGCCCTGTTTGCCAAGAGCCCCGTCAAGCGCATCGGGCGCGCGCGCTTTCTTCGCAATGTGCTCTATGCCGCCGCCAACAGCGCCGACGAGGCCCTGATCGCCCCGGTCATGGCGCTGATCGACGATGACAGCGCCCTGGTGCGCGGCGCGGTCGCCTGGGCCCTGTCGCGGCTCATGGCCGAGGATCGCTTCAACGCCCTGCGCGATCAGCGCCTGGCCTCAGAAGCCGACAGCGCGGTGCTCGGCGAGTGGCAGCGCCAAGTGACCTGGGCCATATGAACTGGGCCATATGATCTGGGCCAGATGACCTAGCGATCGCGCGTGGGATCGCGGCGGCTGGCATCGCCATAGGTCATGGCAAGGAACACGTCCTCAAGATCGGGATCCTCGGTGGCGATGTCGCGGATGGTAATGCCGCATGCGCGCACCGCGCCCAGCACCTGCTCCACGCTGGAGTGGCCCGTGCGATAGGTCACGGCAAAGGCGCCGTTGCCCCGAGGGCGGACCTCGAAGCCGGCCAGTTCAGGCAGGCGCTCGGGCGGGGTTTCGGGCGTCACCACCACATTGCGGGTGTCGAGACGGCGCAGCAGGGTCGGCGTGGGCTCGCACGCCACCACCTCGCCGTGGTTGACGATGGCGATGGTGTCGCACAGCTCCTGGGCCTCCTCCAGATAGTGGGTGGTCAGAAGGATGGTCACGCCCTCGGCATTGATGCGGCGCACATAGGCCCAGAGCTGGCGGCGCAGCTCTACGTCCACGCCGGCGGTCGGCTCGTCGAGAATGAGGATCGGCGGATTGTGAACCAGCGCCTTGGCCACCATCAGCCGCCGCTTCATCCCGCCCGAGAGCGCGCGCACATAGGCATTCGCCTTGTCACCGAGGCCGAGCGCTTCGAGCAGCTCCTGCGAGCGGCGCTCGTCCCTGGGCACGCCATAGAAGCCCGCCTGGACCTCCAGCGCCTCGATCGGGGTGAAGAAAACGTCGGCGGTGATCTCCTGGGGCACCACCCCCAGCGCCGCGCGCGCATCGCGCGGATGGGTGTCGATGTCGCGGCCCCAGATGCGCACCTCGCCGCCGGTCTTGTTGACCACGCCCGCCAGAATGTTGATCAGGGTCGACTTGCCCGCGCCGTTGGGCCCTAGCAGCCCGAACATCGAGCCGCGCCGCACCACAAGATCGACTCCGCGCAGGGCCTGCTTGGCCGCGCCCTTGCCCTTGGCGGCATAGGTCTTGGTCAGGCCACTGATCTCGATGGCATTGTCGGGAAGGGCGCGCGAGGCGTCACGCGCCGTGGTGCTCGCAACGGACTTCGGAGGCAGGGTGTCGGTCATGGTCGGCTTTCTTCTGGAGCCCGCTGGGAGACATCCGCTGGGCCGGGCGCGAACACGGTTTGACGCCACCGGATGTGGGGCATAGGTATGCAACACCATCCTCCCCGCCAAGACAGGCCCCGCAAGATCATGCCGCCGCGCCACGCCTCCGCTTCCATGAATGCCCCCCTCACCGCGCCCGAGGAGATCATCGTCACCTCCCACCGCATCGCCTGTGACGGCGGCGGCGGCGCGCTGGGACACCCGCTGGTCTATCTGGACATGGGCGATGACGGACAGGTGCGCTGCGGCTATTGCGACCGCCTGTTCCGACTGGGACGCAAGGGCAAGGGCGACTATCACGATCCCTCGCCGCGCGCCGGTGGCGGGCACTGATGCGCTATCTGCACACCATGGTCCGCGTCAGCGATCTGGACGCGTCACTGCACTTCTATCGCGACCTGCTGGGCCTGATCGAGACGCGCCGCATGGACAGCGAGAAGGGCCGCTTCACCCTGGTCTATCTGTCCACGCCCCACGACGAGGCGCGCGCGCGCGCAGAGCGCTCGCCCGAGCTGGAGCTGACCTACAACTGGGATCCCGAGGACTACACCGGCGGGCGCAACTTCGGCCATCTGGCCTACAAGGTCGATGACATCTACGGCGCGTGCCAGCGCCTGATGGATGGCGGCGTGACCATCAACCGCCCGCCGCGCGATGGCTACATGGCCTTTGTCCGCTCGCCCGACGGCATCTCGATCGAGCTGTTGCAGGAAGGCGAGGCGCTACCTCCCGCCGAGCCCTGGGCCTCGATGCCCAACACGGGCTCATGGTAGGTCGCCGCAAGGGTGAAGGACGCATGAGAGCCCTGCCCCGCAACCTGCTGGCCCTCGCCGCAACGGCCCTGCTGGCGGGTGCGTGCGCGTCCACCACCGAGAGCAACACCGGGCGCACCGCCACCGAGCAGCTCCTGATCGCCCGCGCCGCCGAGCGTGCCATCGAGGGGCTGACCCTGCCGGTCGAGGCCGACAAGCGCGTCTTTGTCGATGACACCTATTTCCGCGGCGAGAACGCACTTTATGCCGTCAGCGCCGTGCGCGCGGCCCTGTCCGCCTCGGGCCACGCCCTGGCCTCCAACCGGGGCGAGGCCGATGTGATCATGGAGCTGCGCTCGGGCGCGCTCAGCCTCGAGCAGATGCGCCGCCTGGTGGGCCTGCCGGCCATGTCCGTGCCCATCGCCGAGCGCCTGAGCGTGTTCACCATTCCCGAGCTGTCGCTCTATTCCAGCCGCGACCGCATCGGCGTGGCCGAGTTTTCCGCCTTTCTCTATGACGCCCGCACAGGCGCGCCCCTGGGAGCCATCGCGCCCATGACCGGCCAGTATCGCATCCGCAGCCATCGCCTGCTGATGATGGTCACCTGGGGTCAGCAGTCGGTCCAGCCCGGCGAGGTCGACCTCGGCCCGTCCTGGCGCGAGTGGTAGCAGCGCACAGGCCGCAAGCGGGGAGCGAAGCATGAGCATGATGCCCGCCCTGACATCGCGCCAGATCGGCCTGATCGTCGGCGTCGTGCTGGCCGTGGGCCTGCAACTGCTGCCCGTGCCAGAAGGCCTGGACCGGCGCGCATGGCTGCTGGCCTCGCTGATGCTGCTGATGGCGAGCTGGTGGGCAACCGAGGCCATCCCCATCGCCGCCACGGCCCTGGTCCCTCTGGCGCTGTTCCCTCTGCTGGGCATCGTATCGGTGCGCGAGGCGTCCCTGCCCTATGCCGATCCCATCGTCATGCTGCTGCTGGGCGGCTTCATCATCGCCCTGTCGATCGAGCGCTGGAACCTGCACGCGCGCATCGCCCTGCACGTGGTGCTGCGCTTTGGCGCGCGCCCGGCCCTGCTGGTGCTTGGCTTCATGGTGGCGGCTGCGGGCCTGTCCATGTGGATCAGCAACACGGCCACCTGTCTGATGATGCTGCCCATCGCGCTGAAGGTGGCCGAGAGCATGAAGGACGAGGGCGTGGACACGCGCATGTTCGCGCCCGCCCTTGCGCTGGCCATCGCCTATGCCGCCTCCATCGGCGGGCTGGGCACGCCGGTGGGCACGCCCTCGAACCTGATCGGCATCGGCTATCTGGAGAACACCCTGGGGCGCACCATCAGCTTTCCCCAGTGGATGATGATCGGCCTGCCTGCCGTGCTGCTCATCATCCCGGCCGCCTGGCTGATCCTGACAAGGCTGGCCTTCAGGGTCGAAAGCACGGCCAGCGCGGGCGCCAGCGGTCAGGCCGCCGTGCGATCGGCACTGGCCGCCCTTGGCACCATGAGCACGCCCGAGAAACGGGCCGCAGCCCTGTTCGCCACGGTCGCCGTGCTGTGGATGGGGCGCGAGCTGAACTTCGGCGGCGAGGCCAGCTATGGCTGGAACCCGATGCTGGCGTGGCTGGGCGCGGCGCTCGACCTGCCCGTGCGCATCGCGCTCAACGACACCCAGATTGCCGTGGCCGGGGCTCTGGCCACCTTTCTGGTTCCGGCGGGAGGGCGCACCGAGGACGGCCAGCGACGCCGCGTGGCGCTGATGGACTGGGATGCGACGCGTCGCCTGCCGTGGGCCGTCATCATCCTGTTTGGCGGCGGCATCTCCATGGCCGGCGCCATGACCGCCACCGGTCTCGATCAGTGGCTGGGCGCACAGCTTTCCTTCGTGGCCGGCCTGCCCACGCCGCTGGTGGTGCTGATCATCGCGTTCATGGTGGTGTTCCTGACCGAACTGACCTCGAACGTGGCCACGGCCACCGCCTTCATGCCCGTGCTCGGCGCGCTGGCCATCGCCATGGGTGTGCCGGTCGAGCACCTGATCGTGCCCGTGGCGCTGGCGGCGAGCTGCGCCTTCATGCTGCCGGTGGCAACCGCGCCCAATGCCATCGTCTATGGCGGCGGCAGTGTCACCATGGCCGAAATGATCCGCGCGGGCTTTCGCATCAATCTGGTGGCCGCACCGCTCATCGCCCTTGTGTCCAGCCTGATCGCGCCGCTGGTGTTTCCGGGCTGACATTCCGGCTGACGCCAGCGGCGTCCTTGCCTATGCTCGCCTTGATGAGCGAACAGCCCGACACCAGCACCCAAGCCGCCCGCCCCAAGCTCTATCTGATCGACGGATCGGGCTACATCTTCCGGGCCTATCACGCCCTGCCGCCGCTCACGCGCAAGTCGGACGGCCTGCCGGTGGGCGCGGTGCAGGGCTTTTCCAACATGCTGTGGAAGCTGATCTGCGAGATGCGCGGGCCTGATGCGCCCACCCATCTGGCCGTGGTGTTCGACCGCTCGGAAGTCACCTTCCGCAACAGGCTCTATCCCGAGTACAAGGCCCACCGCCCACCCGCGCCCGAAGATCTGGTGCCCCAGTTCCCGCTGGTGCGAGAAGCCACGCGCGCGTTCGGCGTGCCGGTGCTGGAGCTGGAAGGCTTCGAGGCCGACGATGTGATCGCGTCCTACGCCCACACCGCCGAGGCGGAAGGCTTCGACGTGGTCGTAGTGTCGTCAGACAAGGACCTGATGCAGCTGGTCACGCCGCGCATCTCGCTGATGGACCCGGTCAGGAACACCCTGATCGGGCGCGAGCAGGTGATAGAGAAGTTCGGCGTCGGGCCGGAGAAGATGATCGATCTTCAGGCCCTGATGGGCGACAGCGTGGACAATGTGCCGGGCGCACCGGGCATCGGCGTCAAGACGGCAGGCCAGCTTCTGGAGGAATACGGCGACCTCGACACCCTTCTGGCGCGCGCCCACGAGATCAAGCAGCCCAAGCGCCGCGAGACCCTGACGCAGATGGCCGAGCAGATCCGCCTGTCGCGCACCCTCGTGACCCTGGTCAGGGACGCCCCCCTGCCCCTGCCGCTGTCCGAGCTGACGGTGCGCGATCCCGAGCCCGCGGAGCTGGCGGGCTTTCTGGAAAAGATGGAGTTCAGAACCCTTGCCCGGCGCGTCGGCGGCGGACCGGCCCCTGCGGGCGAGACCGGCGCTGCTGCGGGCACCGCAAAGGTGCCTTCCGCGCCGGTGCTGGATACGCCCAGAGCCCCCCAGCCCAGCCGCGCTGCCGCCCCCGACACCTTCGATACCGGCGCCTATGAGTGCGTGACCACCATGGAGCGGCTGGAGCACTGGATCGCCGAGGCCAGCGCGGCAGGCACCATCGGCTTCGACACCGAGACCGACGCCCTGTCCTCCAGCCACGCGCGGCTGTGTGGCATCTCGCTGGCCACCGGCCCCAACAGCGCCTGCTACATCCCGCTCGATCACGCGCCTTCGGACGGGCTGGACCTCGGCGGCGCAGAGGTGATGGTGCCGATGGATCAGGCGCTGGCGGCCCTGAAGCCCCTGCTGGAAGACCCGGCGGTGCTGAAGGTGGGCCAGAACATCAAATACGATCTGGCGGTCATGTCGCGCTATGGCATCAGGATCGCGCCCTTCGACGACACCATGCTGATCTCCTACGTGCTGGAGGCGGGCGAGCACGGTCACGGCATGGACGAGCTGTCGCGCCTGCACTTCGATCACACCCCCATTCCGTTCAAGGCGGTGACGGGCACGGGCAAGGCCCAGAAGAGCTTTCGCCACGTGCCCCTCGATCAGGCGACCGCCTATGCGGCCGAGGACGCCGACGTCACCTTGCGCCTGCATGCCCTGCTGAAGCCGCGCCTGATGCGATCAGGGCTGATGAGCGTCTATGAGACCCTGGAGCGCCCCCTGCCGCCGGTTCTGGCCGCGATGGAATGCGCGGGCATCCGCGTGGACCCCGAGCGGCTGCGCCATCTGTCCGCCCGCTTCGGCGCGCGTATGGGCGAGCTGGAGGCCCGCGCCCACGAAATCGCCGGCCAGCCCTTCAATGTCGCCAGCCCGCGCCAGCTCGGCGAGATTCTCTATGACAGGCTGGGCCTGCCCGGCGGCAAGCGCACTGCCCAGGGCCAGTGGAGCACCGACGCCAGCGCGCTGGAGGAACTGGCTGCCCACGGGCACGAGCTGCCGCGCGTGCTGCTGGACTGGCGCCAGCTGGCCAAGCTCAAGGGCACCTATGCCGATGCCCTGCTGCAGGCCGCAGACCCCGAAACCTCGCGCGTGCACACCAGCTTTCAGCTGGCGGCGACCACCACCGGGCGGCTGTCATCGTCCGACCCGAACCTTCAGAACATTCCGATCCGCTCCGAAGCGGGCCGCGAAATCCGCCAGGCCTTCACCGCGCGCACCGGCCATGTGCTGATCAGTGCCGACTACAGCCAGATCGAGCTGAGAATTCTGGCGCACATGGGCGACATCGCCGAGCTGAAGCGCGCCTTTGCCGCCGGTCACGACATTCACGCCGCCACCGCATCAGAGATGTTCGGCGTGCCCATCGAGGGTATGCCCGCCGAAACGCGACGGCGCGCCAAGGCGATCAATTTCGGCATCGTCTATGGCATTTCCGCCTTCGGGCTGGCCAACCAGCTCGGCATCGACCAGGGCGAGGCGGCGACCTATATCCGCACCTATTTCGACCGCTTCCCCGGCATCAAGGCCTATATGGACCGCACCCGCGCGCAGGTGCGCGAGGACGGTTTCGTCACGACCCTGTTCGGGCGGCGGATCAGCATTCCGGCCATCCGCTCGAAATCCGTCGGCGAGCGCCAGTTCGCCGAGCGCGCCGCCATCAATGCACCCATTCAGGGCTCGGCCGCCGACATCATCCGCCGCGCCATGATCCGCATGCCGGCCGCGCTGGAGAACGCCGGGCTGGGAGCGAGGATGCTGCTTCAGGTGCACGACGAGCTGGTGTTCGAGGCCCCCGAGGCCGAGGCCGAACAGACCGTGGCCCTGGTGCGCGAGGTCATGGAAAGGGCCAGCGCCCCCGCCGTCAGCCTCAGCGTGCCGCTGGTGGTCGATGCACGCGCCGCCCCCAACTGGGACGAGGCCCACTGAGCGCCCCCGCTGGCTGGCTGGCTGTCTGGCTGTCTGGCTGGCGTGCTTGACAGGCCGGGCGGCAGGCTTGACGCTCGGCCCATGGCCTACAAGCCCGAGGGTTACACCGATCTCGCCCCCTATCTGCTGGTCAGGGATGCCGAGGCCGTGCTGCGCTTTTGCGAGGCGGTCTTTTCAGCGACGCGCCTGAGAGTCTTCCCGGCCCAAGGCGGCGGCATTATGCACGCCGAGTGCCGCATCGGCGATACGGTGCTGATGATGGGCGAGGCGGAGGGGCCGCCAGCCATGCTGCACCTTTATCTGGACGATCCCGACGCCGCATTCGCTCGCGCCATCGAGCACGGTGCGGAGATCATCCAGCCCATGATGGAAAAGGGCGACGGCGACAGGCGCGGCGGCGTGCGCGCGCCCGACGGCACCCAGTGGTTCCTCGCAAGGCAGATGGCATAGGCCCGGCCCGGCCCGCCTGCCTGCCTGCCTGCCTGCCTGCACGCCTGTATCACTCGGCCGTGGCGCGCTTTTCCAGAAGCTGCTCGAAGTTGCTCCACACTCCGTCCGCCCCGTGCCACGAGCCCTTGGTGGCAGCCTTGGAATATTCGGTGGCGCGGGCCTCGAAGAAGTTGGCGTGCTCGACGCCCGACAGCAGCTGCTGTAGCCACGGCAGCGGGTTTTCCTTCACGCCGTAAACCTCGGGCAGTTCGAGCTGGCGCAGGCGCCAGTCGGCGATGAAGCGGATGTAGGCCTTGATGTCGTCCGGCGTCATGCCCTCGACGGGGCCCATCTCGAAGGCCAGGTCGATGAACTTGTCCTCCATGGTGATGACCGTCTTGCAGCACTCGACGATGTCGTCGGCCACCGCCCTGGTCACCGCGCCCGTTTCCTTGTTGAAGGCGTGATAGAGCTTGATGATGCCCTCGCAGTGCAGGCTCTCGTCGCGCACCGACCACGACACGATCTGGCCCATGCCCTTCATCTTGTTGAAGCGCGGGAAGTTCATCAGCATGGCGAAGCTGGCAAACAGCTGCAGCCCCTCGGAAAAGCCCCCGAACATGGCCAGGGTCCGACAGATGTCGGCATCGGTCTCGACCCCGAACTGGCCCATGTAGTCGTGCTTGTCCTTCATGGCCTCATATTCCATGAAGGCGCCGAACTCGCTCTCGGGCATGCCGATGGTCTCGAGCAGCAGGGCATAGGCCGCGATATGGATGGTCTCCATATTGGCGAAGGCGGCCAGCATCATCTTCACCTCGGTCGGTTTGAACACCCGGCCGTAGCGCTCCATGTAGTTGTCCTGCACCTCGATGTCGGACTGGGTGAAGAAGCGGAAAATCTGGGTCAGCAGGTTGCGCTCGTTGTCGTCCAGCTTGGCCGCCCAGTCCTTGCAGTCCTCGCCCAGCGGCACCTCCTCGGGCATCCAGTGGACCTGCTGCTGCTTCTTCCACATGTCGAAGGCCCACGGATAGCGGAACGGCTTGTAGGCCAGCGAAGGCGTCAGCAGACCGGGCGTGGAGCTCTTGATGGGCGTGTGCGCATTCATGGGAACAGGTCTTCTTCAGGAGGGCTTAGAGCGGGGCGCGACTCGCCCGGCAGCGCCCATTATTGACCCCTCCGCCCCCACCCGATCAAGAGCAGATCGCATGATCTGGTAAGAAGCTTTCTCGTGCACACAAGATGTAGTGTGCGTTATCGGATTATCTGGGGACGGGCCGGTGGATGGTTTGGCGCCGCTCGGCTCTGGCCCCCATGGCCCGCTCGGCCAGGTGCGAGACAAGCCACAGCGCCATGGCCCAGGTCGCACCCACGCTCCAGCCCGCCAGGACGTCGCTGGCCCAGTGGGCACCCAGATAGACGCGGCTGATGCCGACCAGAAGCGCCAGGGCGACGCCTGCGCCCACGACATAGGCCTTGAGACGCCTTCGCTCCAGGCTGCGCGCGATCATCACCGCCAGGGTCAGATAGAACACCGTGGACAGCAAAGCGTGGCCGGACGGAAAGCTGGCATTCAGGGTCTCGACGGTGCGGAACACCGCTGCGGGGCGATCGCGCTCGAAGATGTCCTTGAGCCCCTCGCTCAAGACCACCCCGCCGACCAGAGCCGCGATCAGGCGCAGCACCGAGCCGGGGCGGCGGCGCATCAGCAGGAAGCCCGCCGCGATCAGGGCGAACAGCCCCAGCACCGCAATGCCGCCCAGCGAGGTGATGTCGGCCATGGCCTCATTCAGCCACCACGGCCCTATGGGGCGCGACAGGTCGTCATGGGGACGCAGCCACATCAGGATGCGCTGATCCAGCCCGCGCCCGCCCGCATCCTCGACCATCTCGGCCAGTTCCAGGAACGCCCACAGCCCCAGCCCGATCACGAACAGGGCGATCAGGGCGGCCATCTCGGCGCGTGCCCGGCCAACCACGCGCAGCCCCCAGCGCCACAGACGCTCACGCTCGCGCGCATCGAGCTGTGCCAGCGCCTCGCGCGGGCGGCTGAACAGGGCGCGGTGCTGTGTGGGCGGCTTCATTCCCTGCCCAACGGTCACGCTGGCGCACGCGTTCCGATCACGCGTTCGTGATGACAAGGATGCAGGCCGTCACACCCGTGTCACGCGCCCTTTTCCACAGGGCGGCGAGTCTTGTCCCGTGATTCGTGATCACGAATGCCCGTCAAGCCCGTTGACCGATCGTTAGGGATATGGCCCCCATATGTGGACGCTGGATTGCCCCCGACCACTATATGCTGTGTCTCCGAACGAGGCCCGGCGCACGGGCGGGGTTCTCCAGGGCGGCGGAAGTCGCACTCTCGGGGCTGTTTTTTCATTCTGGGGCAAGGGCTTGTGATGGCTGGTGGTGAAGTTCTGAAGGCCGAGGTCGAGGCCAACCGCGTTGACGCCGAAGCGCTGGCGCTGCGCGCCGAGAGCGCGCGTCCGCATCTGTCGCTGGTGCCCAAGGTGGTGGTGGATCGCTCGCGCGATGCCCTGCTGACCGATTTCGGCAAGAAGACCCTGGAGGACCGCTACCTCCTGCCCGGCGAGAGCTATCAGGACATGTTCGCGCGCGTCGCCGAGGCCTATGCCGACGACGAGGCCCACGCCCAGCGCATCTATGACTACATCAGCCGCCTGTGGTTCATGCCCGCCACCCCGGTGCTGTCCAACGGCGGGGCCAGCCGCGGCCTGCCCATCTCGTGCTTCCTCAATGCGGTGCCCGACAGCCTGGAAGGCATCGTCGGCGTGTGGAACGAGAACGTGGCGCTGGCGTCCAACGGCGGGGGCATCGGCACCTACTGGGGCGGGGTGCGCTCCATCGGCGAGAAGGTGAAGGGCGCGGGCCAGACCTCGGGCATCATCCCCTTCATCCGCGTGATGGACTCGCTCACCCTCGCGATCAGCCAGGGCTCGCTGCGCCGGGGTTCGGCGGCGGTCTATCTGGACATCCACCATCCCGAGATCGAGGAGTTCCTCGAGATCCGCAAGCCGTCGGGCGACTTCAACCGCAAGTCGCTCAACCTGCACCACGGCATCAACATCACCGACGCCTTCATGGAAGCGGTCCGCGACGGCACCGGCTTTGACCTGCTCTCGCCCAAGACCGGCGAGGTGGTGCGCCGCGTCGATGCGCGCACCTTGTGGACCAAGATCCTGGAAATCCGCCTGCAGACGGGCGAGCCCTATCTGATCTTCTCGGACACCGTGAACAGGGCCATGCCCTGCCACCAGCGCGAGCTGGGCCTGAGCGTGCGTCAGTCGAACCTGTGCAGCGAGATCATGCTGCACACCGGCCCCGACCACCTCGGCATCGACCGCACCGCCGTGTGCTGCCTGTCGTCGGTCAATGCCGAGACCTTCCTGGAATGGCGCGAGGAGCCCCGCTTCATCGAGGACGTGATGCGCTTCCTCGACAATGTGCTGGAGGACTTCATCCGCCGCGCCCCGCCCGAGATGAAGGCCGCCGTCTATTCGGCCCGGCGCGAGCGCTCGGTCGGTCTCGGCCTGATGGGCTTCCACTCGTTCCTTCAGGCCCAGGGCGTGGCCTTCGAGAGCGCCATGGCCAAGAGCTGGAACATGCGCCTGTTCAAGCACCTGCGCCGCGAGGCCGACAAGGCCAGCCGCCTGCTGGCCGAGGAAAAGGGGCCGTGCGAGGACGCCGCCGAGCGCGGCATCATGGAGCGCTTCAGCCACAAGCTGGCCATTGCGCCGACCGCCTCGATCTCGATCATCTGCGGGGGCACCTCGGCGGGCATCGAGCCGATCCCGGCCAATGTCTATACCCACAAGACCCTGTCGGGCAGCTTTGCGGTGCGTAACCCCTATCTCGAGCAACTGCTGGAGCAGAAGGGCCACAACACCGATGCGGTCTGGTCCTCGATCCTCGAGAATGAAGGCTCGGTCCAGCATCTGGCCTTCCTGAGCGAGGACGAGAAGGCCCTCTACAAGACCGCCTTCGAGATCGACCAGCGCTGGGTGGTGGAACTGGCCGCCGACCGCACGCCCGAGATCTGCCAGTCGCAGTCGGTCAACGTCTTCCTGCCCGGCGATGTCGACAAGTGGGACCTGCACATGCTGCACTGGACGGCATGGGAGCGGGGCTGCAAGTCGCTCTACTATCTGCGCTCCAAGTCCGTTCAGCGCGCCGCCTTCGCAGGGGCCGCCGACAAGGCCGAGGGCGCGCCCGACATGGCCGCCAGCGCGCGCACCGACTACGAGGAATGCCTCGCCTGCCAATAGGCGCGGCGCCCTCGGACGCGCCTTGAACAACACGGGACCGGTTCACCTCCCCACCGCCATGCGCGGAACCAATCCCGGCCTTCCCTGTTGCCTGTGTGTAACAGTTGGCAAGATTATGGATGACCTCATCGCCCATGTCGGGCACTATGGGCTCACCGTAACGGATGGGGACCGTGATGCGGTTTGGGAGTGGCGTTTGTGCAGGTGTGATTTCGGCGGCCAGCCTGGCCGTGGCCTCTGGCGTATGCGCTCAGGGCATCGGGATCGCCACAGCCGCCGAGCCTGCCGTTTTCCTTGATGACAGCACCTATGGTCCGCGACTCGGCGTGGACGCGCGCGCGCTCGACGAGCGCGTGGACGAAGACACCACCTACGCCTTCGGCTCGCGTGTGGACATCGAGACGGACCGCGCCATGGGCGGCCCGTTCAGGGTGCAGAGCCTGTCCCTTTACGAAAGCGAGGCCGAGCGCGCCTTTGCCGTGACCCGCCAGCGCGACAGCTGGCGTCAGAATGCCGACGGCTCGGTCGAGCACTTCCGCGTCAGCTCCACGGGAACCCTGCGCAACATGGGCGGGGGCGGCTATTACCTCGGGCCATCAGGCGCGGGCCGCTTCGAGCCGGACAGCCACGCCTTCAGCTACACGCGCGGCTTTGCCCCGGCGCGGGGCTATACGCGCGACGGGCTGGAGGTCGAGTTCGTGCCCCATGCAGGCATCAGCGTCAGCTCGGACGGCAGCGCCGCCGAGGCCGGGGCCACCTTGCGTGTTGGCGAAAACCTCGAAGGCATGGTGCGCGACGGCGATGAGGCCTTTGGCGATCGTGGTCGCTGGTACCTGTTCGCGGCGGGCTCGCGCCGGGCCGTGGGCTATAACTTTGCCCGCACGCGCGACGGCGATTTCGAGCGCGCAGGCATGAGCCACGATTCCGGCGCCTTCATCGGCGATGCTCAGGTCGGCGTGGCCTGGCGGCGCGGCAATACCCAGGCCTCGTTCGGCTATGTCCACCGCGAGATTCGCGCCCGCGAGCTGCGCCGCGACAGCATCGACCGCGAGCAGTCCGAGGGAATGGTCGCCTTCCAGTTCTCGATCCGCCCCGGCAACTGACCGCAGACGCGCCTTCATGCCTCCCTAGAGATTGAGCAGGGCCGGGTCGCCGCCTTGCGCCGCGATATTGACCGTGACCGCACGCTCGGCCCCATAGCGGATCAGGCTGTGCGGACCGCCCGCCTTGGGCCCGGTGCCCGACAGGCCATCGCCGCCGAAGGGCTGCACGCCCACCACGGCGCCGATGATCGAGCGGTTCACATAGACATTGCCCGCAGGCACCAGGGCCTCGACCCTCTGGGCGAAGGCCTCGATGCGCGAATGCACCCCCAGCGTCAGGCCATAGCCCGGCGCGGCAAAGCGCCTGGCGACGCTCTCCAGCTCGGCCGGATCATAACGACAGATGTGAAGGACGGGGCCAAACACCTCTCGCTCCAGATAGTCGGGCCTGTCCACCTCCGCGATGGTTGGGGCGAAGTAGTGGCCGCTGGCATCATCAGGCAGGGCGGCTCTGGCGATGATGCGCGCATCCCGCTCAAGGCGCGCAACGTGCCGGTTCAGGGCGTCGAGCGCATCAGCGTCAATGACCGGGCCAATGTCGGTGGCCGGATCGGAGGGATCGCCCACCACCTGCGCCGCAAGCGCGCCCGCCAGCCGTTCGATGAAGTCATCGGCATTGGCATGGGGAATGAACAGCACGCGCAGCGCCGAGCAGCGCTGGCCCGCAGAGCCGAAGGCCGACAGGATCACATCGTCGATGACCTGTTCGCGAAGCGCCGTGGTGTCGACGAACATTCCGTTCAGCCCGCCCGTCTCGGCGATGAACGGTATGATGGCCCCCTCGCGCGCGGCCAGGGCGCGGTTGATGCTGGTGGCCGTGTCGGTGCCACCGGTAAAGGCCACGCCGTCGATCAGCGGGTGGGCGATCAGCTTTGCGCCGACGCGCACGCCGTCTCCGGACAGCAGGGCCAGCAGGTCAGGATCGAGCCCGGCGCGGTGGAACAGGCGCACGGCCTCGGCAGCGATCAGGGGCGTCTGCTCGGCCGGCTTGGCCAGCACGGCATTGCCCGCCGCCAGAGCGGCAGCGATCTGGCCGGTAAAGATGGCCAGCGGGAAGTTCCACGGGCTGATGCAGGCAAAAACGCCGCGCCCGTGCAGGCGCAGCACATTGGTCTCGCCCACCGGGCCGGGCAGGCTCATGTCGCCGGTGAACTGGGCCTCGGCCAGATCGGCATAGTAGCGGCAGAAGTCGGCGGCCTCGCGCACCTCGGCCACCCCGTCGTTGAGCGTCTTGCCCGCCTCGCGGGACAGAAGCGCGACCAGACGGTCCATCTCGGCTTCGAGCGCATCGCCCATGGCCCTCAGCACCACCGCCCGCGCCGCGCCGCCGCGCCCGTCCCACCGCGGTTGCGCCCCGGCGGCCAGCTTCGCGGCCTCTTCGATGTCGGCCTCGCTGGCCCCGCTGACGTGGCCAAGCACGCGCGACAGGTCGGAGGGCGCGCGCACCTCGAAGGCATCCGCGCCCGCGCGCATGACACCGCCAATCAGCGGCCCGGCGTTCAGGGTCTCGCGGTCCAGCGCCTCCAGTGCCATCGCATGGCGCTCACGGTCGGCCTTGAGGGTGTAGTCGCGCCCGAGGCTGTTCTGACGCGCGCCGTAGATGTCCTTGGGCACAGGGATTCTCGCATGGCGGTCGGGGTGTTCCTCGACCTTGGTGATGGGATCAGCGACGACATCGCCCGCAGGCACGCGCTCGTCGAGCAGGGCATGGACGAAAGAGGAGTTGGCCCCGTTCTCCAGCAGGCGGCGCACCAGATAGGGCAGCAGTTCCTCGTGGCCGCCCACGGGCGCATAGGCGCGCAGTGTGATGTCCGCCCCGTCGGGCCAGCACGCGCGCACGGCGTCATAGAGGGCTTCGCCCATGCCGTGCAGACGCTGGAACTCCACGCGCACGCCCGCCTCGCGCGCCATGGCGTGCACCGCCGCGAGGGTATGGGCGTTGTGGGTGGCGAACTGGCCATAGATGTGCGGCGCCGCCTGGATCAGAGCGCGCGCACAGACCAGATAGTTCAGATCGGTGGCCGCCTTGGTGGTGAAGACCGGATAGTCGGGACGCCCGGCGACCTGTGCGCGCTTGATCTCGGTGTCCCAGTAGGCGCCCTTGACCAGACGCACCATCAGGCGACGCCCGCTTTGCTCGGCCAGCAGGGCCACCTGGCGCACCACGGCCAGGGCGCGCTTCTGATAGGCCTGAACCGCCAGACCCAGCCCCTGCCACTGCGCCAGCTCGGGCTCGGCGCACAGGCGCTCCAGCAGCTTCAGCGACAGCACCAGCCGGTCGGCTTCCTCGGCGTCGATGGTGAAGTTCAGATCGTGGCGGGCGGCGATGAGCGCGAGGCGATAGACGCGCGGATAAAGCTCGCTCCACACGCGATCTTCATGGGTGGCCTCGTAGCGCGGCGACAGGGCCGAGAGCTTGACCGACACGCCGTGCCCATCCTGCGGCCCCTCGCGCGAGGCCTTGCCCACCGCCTCGATGGCATTGGCATAGATGGCCTCGTAGCGCGCGGCATCCTCGGCGGTGCGCGCACCCTCGCCCAGCATGTCGAAGCTGCACAGCCAGTCCTCGCGCCGGGCGCGCTTCAGGGCCTGCTCGATGGTCGAGCCCAGCACGAACTGCTCGCCCATTATGCGCACCGCCGCCGCGACCGCCTGACGAATCACCGGCTCGCCGATGCGCCCGGCGACGCGGCGCAGGAAACCGGGCAGATCACGGCGCGCGTCCTCGTCCACATCGACCAGCTTGCCCGTCAGCATCAGCCCCCAGGTCGAGGCATTGACGAACAGGCTGTCGGACTGGCCCAGATGGCGCGCCCAGTCCGCAGAGCCGATCTTTTCGGCGATCAGAAGGTCGCGCGTCGCATCATCGGGCGTGCGCAGCAGCGCCTCGGCCAGGCACATCAGCGCCAGACCCTCGCGGGTGCCCAGCGAGAACTCCTGCAGGAAGCTCTCGACCACGCCCTGGCGGTGACTTGAGCTGCGCGCCATCTCGACCAGACGCAGGGCATCGGCCACGACCCGGGCGCGGCCCGGCTGATCCAGCGGCACCTGCGCCAGCAGCGCACGCACGCTCTCGCCCTCGTCGACGAACTTCAGATCGTCGAGCCGGTCCCAGTCGATGCGAAGGACGCGGTCGGATGTCTCGTGTGCGCGGGTCATGGCCGCCCTCTAGCCCAAAGCGGCCCGCCCCGCGAGAGGATATGTGACGCAGCGGAACCGCCGGGCATTTATGGGCGCAAACTCTGGTCCAAAGGCGCGCAAGGGGCTATGGCATAGGCGTCTTTCACAACGTGAGGCGTCAAGGCGCATGCGTATCGTTCTGGCCACTGATGCCTGGGAGCCCCAGGTCAATGGCGTCGTCCGCACCCTGACTCGCACCATCGCGGAGTGTCAGGCCATGGGTCACGAGATGGAGGTGATCCATCCGGGCCAGTTCAAGACCATTCCCTGCCCCACCTACCCCGAAATCCGGCTGGCGCTCGGGGCCGAGGAGGAAATCCGCGAGCGCCTGCGCGCCTTCGAGCCCGAGGCGGTCCACATCGCCACCGAAGGGCCGATCGGCATCGCCACGCGGCGTATCTGTGTGGAATGGAAGCTGCCGTTCACGACCAGCTATCACACCAAGTTCCCCGAATACGTCTCGGCGCGCTTCCCGATCCCGGTGCAGGTCGGCTACGCCTACATGAAGTGGTTCCACAAGCCGTCAGGGCGCCTGATGGTGGCCACGCCCACCTTGCGCGACGAGCTGGAGTCCCACGGCTTCAAGAACGTCTCGCCGTGGACGCGGGGCGTGGACACCGAGCTGTTCAACCCCGCTCTTGAGCCCATCTATGCCGAGCTGGGCGGCGCGGACTGGCCGCGGCCGTTCTGGCTCAACGTCGGGCGCGTCGCGGTCGAGAAGAACATCGAGGCGTTCCTCAAGCTCGACCTGCCCGGCACCAAGATCGTGGTGGGCGACGGCCCGGCCCGCGCGGACCTTGAAGCCGCCTATCCCGACGCGAAGTTCCTTGGCGCACGCTTCGGCGAGGAACTGGCGCGGTGCTTCCGCGATGCGGACGTGTTCGTGTTCCCGAGCTGGACCGACACCTTCGGACTGGTGATCCTGGAGGCCATGGCCACGGGCACGCCGGTGGCCGCCTATCCAGCCCACGGGCCTATCGACATCATTCCCGGCTCCAACGCCGGCGTGATCGACGATGACCTGCAAAAGGCCTGCATGGCCTGCCTCGATCTCGACCGCGCCACGGTGCGTGCCTATGCCGAGCGCTTCAGCTGGCGGGCCTGCGCCGAGGAGTTCGTGCAGAACCTCAAGCCCTACCCCGAGGCCGAGAAGACCCGCTTCTGGCGGCGTCTGCGCCGCCTGGCACGCACGCGCCGCCGCGCCGCCTGAAACCCGGCCGCCGCTCATGAAAAAAGGGCGCCGGATCGCTCCGGCGCCCCTGGGATTCGGTCTGGATGACGCTCAGCTTCCCGAGGGCCGCGTCATCAGGGTGCGGCTGCGCGCCCGGCCCTGCATTTCCGCCAGCAGACCCGGCAGCATGGGCACGATGCCACGATCCTGCAAATAGCCGCCCGCCCCTGCCGAGGCATCGGACATGTACTCGTCCACGAACTCGGCCAGGCCCGGAATGACGCCGATGTGCTGGGCCTTCACATAGATGAACATGGAGCGCGAGATCGGATACTCGCCCGACGCGATGGTCTCGAGGCTGGGCGCAACGCCATTGATCGTGGCCGCCTTCACCGCCTCGCGGTTCTGGGCCAGGAACGAGAAACCGAACACGCCGAGTGCGCCGGGCGTGCGCGTCAGGGTCTGGACGATGGCGTTGTCGTTCTCGCCCGCATCGATCCAGGCCCCATCCTCGCGCAGGGTGTGGGAGATGGCCGTGAAGCGTGCGCCATCGCTGGCGCGCAGGGCCTGAAGGGTGGGGAACCGCTCGCTGCGCGCGCCCGCTTCCATGCCCAGCTCGAGCCAGGAATCTCGGGTGCCGGAGGTGGGCGGCGGGCCATAGACCTGGATGCGCGTACCCGGCATGGACAGCCCGCCGATCTGATCCCAGCTGGTGTAGGGATTGCGCACGATCTCGCGCCCGCGCAGCACCTCGCGCGCCAGCCCCAGATAGAGGTGCTCGAGCTGGAAATCGAAATCGGCCCCGTTGCGGGCCGTGGCGATGACTATGCCGTCATAGCCGATCTGCAGCTCGATGATGTCGGTCACGCCGTTGCGGCGGCACTCGTCGAACTCGCTGGGCAGCATCTGGCGCGAGGCATTGGCGATGTCAGGCGTGCTGGCACCGATGCCCGAACAGAAGGCGCGGATGCCCCCGCCCGTGCCCAGCGCCTCGACCTGGGGCGCAGGTCCGCCCGAGCGGCGCTGGAAGTTCTCGGCCACGCGGGTGGTGAAGGGAAAGACCGTCGAGGAGCCCGCCGCCCACACATAGTTGCGCGTGGCCTGGGCCTCGCCCTGCGGCGCCACGATCAGGGCCGTGGCCAGCACGGCGGCGAGGGCAGCAAGGCGTTTCATCTCGGTCTCTCCCTTGAGGCGTCAGACGATGGTTTGAGGTGCGATCACAGCAGACGCTTACGCATCATCTGTGACAGCATGTCGATCAGGGTCACGGCCACGACGATCACGATGGCGATGGCCGACACCAGACGATAGTCGAAGGCCTGGATGCTTTCGAACAGAAGCTGGCCGATGCCGCCCGCCCCGATCAGGCCCAGCACGGTGGCCGCGCGGCTGTTGGACTCGAAGCGATACAGGGCAAAAGAGGTCCACAGCGGCGCAACCTGGGGGATCACGCCCCAGACGATCTCGTGCAGCCGCTGGCCGCCGGTGGCGCGCACGCCCTCCACGGGGCCGTGGTCAATCGATTCCACGGCCTCCGAGAACAGCTTGGCCAGCACGCCCGCCGTGTTGAAGGCGATGGCCAGCACGCCCGCCAGCGGGCCGAGGCCCACGGCGACGATGAACAAGGTGCCCATGACCAGGTCGGGCACCGAGCGCAGCACGTCCATCACGCGGCGCACCGGCCAGACAATCCAGTCGGGTGCGATGTTGCGCGCGGCCAGCAGGCCCAGAGGCACACCGAGGAACACGGCAAGGAAGGTGCCCCACAGCGCGATCTGCACTGTCAGCCACATCTGCTGCACCAGGATCTGCCAGTTCGAGAAGTCCGGGTTCAGGAAGTCCCGGCCATAGATGCGGACGTTCTCGGTCTCGCTGAACAGGCGCGTGATGTTCTGAAGCTCGACGCGCTGGAAGCTGAGCGCCAGCACGATGGCCAGACCGCCCCACAGCACGATGTCCATCATCCACGACGACAGCGACTTGACGGGCGGAGGCGGAATCTCGGCCGGATCGCGCGCGACGGGCGCAGCGGGGGCCTTTGCCGGGAACAGGCGCTTTGCCACGCTGCCGCCGATGGCGATCAGCAGGGCCCCGGCGACCACGGCCACCAGCACCCAGAAGCCGGTGGTGGGCCGGAACGGCTCGCGGCTCTCGCCCTCGGCCGCCTCGCGGCGCTGCTGGTCCTCGCGCATGGCGCGGATGGGGTCGAGGTAGCTGTCGTCAGCCTCGCGGAACTCGGAATAGTTGAGGTTGGCGAGAATCTCGCGCTGGCGGGCCGCCTCGGGGCCATCGCCCTTGCCGTAGGTCAGGAAGAAGGCGCGGATGCGCTCCTTCAGCACGGGATCGAGATCGGCGCGCAGAACGATGCCGGACTCAGGAATCGGCGGCGATTCCCAGATGTTCTCGATCTGGGCGGCGATCTCGGGGTTGCGGCGCTCGAGAAAAACGGTGTTGACCGAGTTCGAGGTGGCCACATTGACCACGCCGGTGGCCACGGCCAGCGAGTTGGCCTGGTGGTTGGCCGAGCGCACGGTGGCAAAGCACTGGGTCGGATTGATGTTGCGCGGGCTGAACAGGAAGGTCATGGGCGCCAGCGTGCCCGAGGTGGACTGGGCATCACCAAGACCGAACGTCAGCGAACGGTCGCAGCGCAGCACGTCATCGAGCGTGATGCCCGACCCGCGCCGCACGATCAGGGTCGAGACATAAGAATCGCGCCCCTCCAGATCGACGGTGCGCGCGATCACCTCGCCCTGGGCGCGGTCCACCGCCTGCAAGGCCGGCAGGGCCGAGAACCAGCCCACCTGGGTCTGGTTGAATCGCATGGCCTCGATCAGGGTATTGTAGTTGGTGCCAAAGCGCGTGGAGACCGGCACGCCGAGCGCGCGCTCCATGTCCTCCAGCAGAGGCTCCCACAGGGGGCCGGACGCGGTCTGGCCCTCGGCCGAAAGCACCGAGAACACGATGCCGCGGCGCGAGCTTTCGGACAGCTCGCCCGATGCCGCCGAAGGCGCGGGAATGGCCGGGGCGGGCGTTTGGGAGGACGGCGTCTGGGCCACGGCTCCGGCCAGCAGGCCGCCGGTGACGCCCTGACCGAACAGGGTGCTGAAGGGCGTCGACACGATCAGGGCCACCAGAACGGTGGCGATCAGGGCCGGGACGGTATGGCGGCGGCTCATGCCTGGGTTTCCCAGAAGGCGTCCTCGAACTCGGGACCGTAGATTCCGATCAGGGTCTGCTTGTCGAGACCGGAGCTGGGCCCGTCATAGACGATGCGACCCTTTTGCAGCGCAATCACGCGCTTGCAGTAGCGGATGGCGTAGTCGACCTGGTGCAAGGTGACGATCACGCCCATGTTGTCGCGGCTGTTCAGCTCGACCAGCTGCTCCATGACCTTGCGCGCCGAGACCGGATCGAGCGAAGCCACCGGCTCGTCAGCCAGGATCGCCTGGGCGCCCTGGACGATGGCGCGGGCAATGGCACCGCGCTGCTGCTGGCCGCCCGAGAGGGTGTTGGCGCGCTGGGCGGCATAGTCGGCCACGCCCACGCGGTGCAGGGCGGCCATGGCGCGCAGCTTGTCTTCCTCGGGCCAGCGGCCCAGCAGACCGCGCCACAGGGGCAGGCGCCCCAGAGCGCCCAGCATCACATTGGCGAAGAGCGACAGGCGCCCGACCAGATTGAACTGCTGAAAGATGAAGCCCAGCCTGGCGCGAGCGCGACGCACCTGGCTGGTGGTGCGTCCGTTCTGCTGAACCCGCTCGCCGAACACCTCGATATAGCCCTTGCCGGAATCGATCGGGATGAGGCCGGTAATCGAGCGCAGCAGGGTCGACTTGCCCGAGCCGGACGGTCCGATCAGGGCGACCATCTCGCCTGGCATGACCTCGACGCTGACATTATCGAGCGCCTTGTTCTTACCGTATGTCTTCGACACGTCGCGCACGAGGGCAACGGCGGCGGGAGTTGAACTCATGGTATGGGCTTTGCGGATCAGGCTCTGCGGTTCGTGAGGCGCGCAAGGAGGGGCTTGGAGGGCTGGACGTGAGTGCTCTTGGGCCAGCGCCCACGATTAGCGAGCGCGAATGACGGGTTAATGACAGCCCGCCTGCGCGAAGTCCAGTATGCCCACTGGCCTGCCACCAGATTCGTGCGCCTCGCTTGCGCGCAGAAAAGGCGGCATTGGACTCGCAGCCGCATCAGCCGCGCGTCAGCCGCTCGCGTGAGCCGCCGCCGCCCGCACCCGTGCCCTGTCATCCTCGTAGCTCAGTTCGGCCATGGCCCGCTCAAGGGCCTGCCTGCGCATGGCGGCAATGGCCCCGGCAGCGGTTCCCCCCGGCACCTCCTCACGCCCGACATGGGCCTCAAGCGCCGCGAGCAGCTTCTGAAGGCGCGTGGCCACGGCCACGTCACCGGCCCCGTCGCGGGCCGTGGCGGTAAAGGCATCGTCGATCATGTCCGCCTCGGACAGGGCCGGGCCGTAGAGGCGCTCCAGCGGCGGCTCGGGGCGCACCTTCGCGCGCCCGCTGACCCAGAGGTTTATGAGGCGGGCCTGCACACCGATCACCTCGATGGCCGTGCCATAGTCGTTGACCCCTGCCGACAGGGCGCGCGCGGAAATCTCGGACAGCACCACGAGGCCAAAGCGGGGATCCTGCTCGAAGGTGCGCGCTTCACCCAGAGTGAAGGCCCCGGCCAGCTTGTCGATCACCCTCCTGTCGACCTCGGCGCGCGAGATGCGGGCGAGCGGCTCACCGGCAAAGACGAACTGGCCCGGCATGGCGAGGATCTCGACATCAAAGTCACCCTTGCGTGCCAGCGAACACAGGCTGTTCGGGTCAATGTTCTGGACATAGCCGGTGTGGACAGAGGTCACCTCGCGCCCGCCCTCGACTTGGCCCTCGGCCCCGCAAAGGCGAGGGGCCTTCAGCCGGTGCTCCATGGCCGCGCGCGTCTCGCTCTCGACCTGGTGGAGGATTTGGCCCATGCGCCCGAGACGCGACAGGCGGCTGATCCAGGCCAGCAGGCGAAAGGCCACAAGCGCCACCACCGCGAGGCTGACCACGAAGATGATCGCGCGGCCCTCGGCACCATAATAGTTGGCATTGACCGCCGTGACCCCGACGATCGCATAGAGAAACACGCCGATGAAGGTGGCCAGCGCCCTCTGGGAGCCCTCGTCACCGGTGACCAGACTGGCGACGCGCGGGCTTATCGCACCGCTGACAGAGGTATAGGCGGTCACCAGGGCCCCCAGCGAGAAGGTCGCCACCGCCAGCAGGCTCGAGGCCAGGATCGTCAGTATGGCCTCGACCGACTCCCCGCCCAGACGCTCGGCCATGGCCTCGGGAACGAAGGGTGCGCCCAGCACGGCGGCCAGCGCCGTGATGATGCCCACCGCGCCATAGAGCGACGCCCGGAACCACAGCTGCTTTCTCAGCCTGCGCCAGAAGAACTGCCACTTTTCCATGGTGCATACCGCCCTGACTTGCGCCCTTGAGGAGAGCTAACGCACAGGCATGGGCGATGGTGCCGGAATGGGATGCGAACAGGCCGTCTCGCGACCGCGCAAAGCCTGCCCGGCCTTGGCCGCGCGCGTCCTTGCCATGAAATTACCTCTTTACATCGGGGGCCGGGTTCCTTATGTCGCGCGTTCCGGCGGACCCCGTGTCCTCATTGCGCTGCTAACGCCGGTCTGGGTTCAACAACTTGCAGGGGGTTACGTGAATTGCACACGTACCATATGCCCCTGGACCTGGTCCGCGAGCGGTCCCCGGAGCGTCCTGTCGCCCTCGTGCGACCGGGCGTGGTGGCCGTAGCGGCGCGCTGGTTCCAGGACAATTTCAACGGCGACGTCTTCTACGCGGTCAAGGCGAACCCTTCGCGCTGGGTGATTGAAACCCTCGTGAAGGCGGGCGTGAACGCGTTCGATGTGGCGTCCATGGCCGAGATCGAGCTGGTTCGCTCCGTCATGCCTGAAGCGCGTCTGGCCTTCATGCATCCGGTCAAGAGCCGCTCTGCGATCACGCGCGCCTATTTCGATCACGGCGTGCGCACCTTTGCCCTCGACAGCCACGAGGAGCTTCAGAAGATTCTCGACGCCACCGGCGGTGCGGGCGATCTGAACCTGGTCGTGCGCATGGCCGTCTCGGCCGATGGCGCCGCCTATACACTGTCGGGCAAGTTCGGCGTGTCTCCCGATCAGGCCCCCGCCCTGCTGCTGGCCACGCGCCGCGCGGTCCGCGACGGGCTGATGGGCGTCAGCTTCCATGTCGGCAGCCAGTGCATGCGCCCGTCCGCCTATGAGGCGGCCATGGCCCAGATCAGCCGCGCCATCACCCGCGCAGGCGTGTTCGTGGACATCGTGGACGTGGGCGGCGGCTTTCCGTCGGTCTATCCGGGCATGGTGCCGCCGGACATGAGCGAATACATGGACGCCATCCATCGCGGCTTTGCCGAGATGCCGGTCTCCGAGACCACCGAGCTGTGGTGCGAGCCGGGCCGCGCGCTGGTGGCCGAGTCCACCTCGGTGCTGGCGCGCGTGGACCTGCGCAAGGGCGATGCGCTCTATCTGAACGACGGTGCCTATGGCTCGCTGTTCGATGCGACGCACGCGCGCTGGCCCTTCCCGACCAAGCTGGTGCGCCCTGACAGGGTGAAGGGCGGCGAGGCCAGCGGCGATCTCAAGCCGTTCCGCTTCTACGGGCCGACGTGCGATTCCATCGACCATATGCCCGGTCCCTTCCACCTGCCTGCCGACATGGATGAGGGCGACTTCATCGAGATCGGCATGCTGGGCGCCTATGGGGTGGCCATGACCACCGGCTTCAACGGCTATGGCGAGCACGACATCGCCATCGTCGAGGATGCACCCATGGCTTCGCTCTATGGTCTGGCGCCGCGCTCCATCCCGACCGTGCGCACCACGGCCGAGGAGCAGGCCCGCAAGGTCGTGCGCCTGTCGCGCCCCAAGGGCAAGGCGGGCCAGAGGAAGTCGCGCCGTCGCTGAACCGTCGCGAGAGCGCGTATAGACTGAAACCCTCAAAGCAGCGGTCCGTCGCGCCGTCCGGGCCGCTGCAAACCCCTTGACGACGGGCGCTCAAACCAAAGGGAAACCCGCGAGATGAACGCACCCGTTACGCCCAACACCAAGGCCGAGCTGCTTCAGAAGACCGTCGAGCACATCGACATCACCAGCTTCGATGCGCGCCCGATCATCGATGCCATGCGCAAGATGAGCTTCTCCTCGCGCGACACGGCCCGCGCCGCCGACATCTTCAACATGGCGCTGGAAGACAGGGACTGCTCGCCGTGGCTGATCCTGGCCGGCTCGACGTCCGCGGGCGGCTGCATGCACGTTTACCGCGACATGGTGAAGTTCGGCATGATCGACGCCGTGGTCGCCACGGGCGCCTCCATCGTGGACATGGATTTCTTCGAGGCCCTGGGCTTCAAGCACTATCAGGCCGCCGGTCCCGTCGACGACAACGTGCTGCGCGAGCACTACATCGACCGCATCTATGACACCTACATCGACGAGGAAGAGCTTCAGGCCTGCGATCACACCATCTACGAGATCGCCAACCGGCTGGAGCCGCGCGGCTATTCCTCGCGCGAGTTCATCTGGGAGATGGGCAAGTGGCTGTCCGAGGGCAACGCCAAGAAGCCCGGCAGCCTGATCCAGACCGCCTACGAGGAAGGCGTGCCGATCTTCTGCCCCGCCTTCGTCGACTCTTCGGCGGGCTTCGGCCTGGTCAAGCATCAGAAGGAGCGCGCCGCTGCGGGCCAGCCCTATATGATGCTCGATGCCATCGCCGATTTCCGCGAACTGACCGACATCAAGATCGCGGCGGGCACCACGGGTCTGTTCATGGTCGGTGGCGGCGTGCCCAAGAACTTTGCCCAGGACACCGTGGTGTGCGCCGAGATCCTCGGCATCGAGGCGGACATGCACAAATACGCCGTGCAGATCACGGTGGCCGACGTGCGTGACGGCGCCTGCTCGTCCTCGACGCTGAAGGAGGCGGCGAGCTGGGGCAAGGTGGCGACCACCTTTGAGCAGATGGTGTTCGCCGAAGCCACCACCGTGGTGCCCCTGATCGGCTCGGATGCCTATCATCGCGGGGCCTGGAAGGGCCGCGAGAAGCCCCGCTGGCAGAAGCTGTTCGGCTGAGCTGCTCGGCTGATCCGGCCATCGCGTCCGGGAACCTGCGAGGAAGTTGCGCGCTCGACTCATCGGGCGCGCATTTTCTTTATGGAGCCAGAGCATGAGCACCGCTCAGGACGGCAAGAGCGAGGACATCTGCGAGGACGCTCGCGAGGCGGACATGACGGGCGAGAAGTCCGACACGGGCCGCAAGCCCGACGCCCTGCGCAGCACGGTCGATGAAGCGCTGTCGGGCAGCAACGGCGGGTCGGACACGCGCGCAGGATCGCTGCGCGGCGGCGCGGCCAGCGGCCACGAGGACGACAGCGACCAGAAGATCATCGACGAGGCCTTGCGCGAACAGGGCGAGGCCATGGCGCGGCAGGGCACTGATCCCCGCCGCAGAGGCGTGAGCGCCGAACAGTCCGTCACCAACACCGGCGAGGACGACACCTCGGACCAGCGCGGGGCGGACGCCGCCACCGGCTGAGGCTTTTTCCCGCGCGATTTCGACCCCTTGTGCCCGCCGGGCAGGCGGGGCAGTGTGCCGCAGCGCGGCCCGTCCAGGCTGGACACCGCGCAAGGATTGCGCCCGCCCGGCGCGTAATGGTGACCCATGATCTCCAGACCCTTCAGCCTTGATGCCTGCATGGTCGTCTGCGTCGGGGCGCTTGCCCTGCTCGGTGCCTGTAGCGATCAGGCCCCGGACAGCGCGAGCAGGACCGGCGAGGCCCCTGTCGGGTCGCCTGCCTCCGCGTCTGGTAACGGGGCTGGCGGGGGCGGCAGCGAAGATGCGCGCGACGCGGCATCCGAAGGCACATCCAGCCCAGCCTCGGCCAGCGTGCCTGCGCGTCCGGCCTATGCCCCGCTCTATCCGGCCGCACGTGTGCAGCGTGAACAGAGCGAGGGCGGCACCGAGACACTGACCCTCGTCACCAGCGACAGCCCCGAGGCCGTGATCGAGTTCTATCGCCGCTCGGTCGAGGAGGCCGGGCTCGATGTCGCTGCGGTCCTGTCCCAGGGCGACACCCGCGTGTTGGGCGCGCGCGAGGCCGAGCGCGGCATCGAGGTGCTGGTCATGGCGCGGCCGACCGACGAGGGCACGGTCGTGGACCTTGCATGGAGCGACGCGGAGTGAAACGCGCAGCCGGGCTTCTCGCCGCACTGGCGCTGGCGGCGTCCTGCGCGCCCCTGCCCGAGTTTCCGGCCCCACCTGTCCCTCAGGCTTCGGACAGCGCAGGCTATCTCGATGCCGAGGCGATCGCAGCCCTCGCCGCGCGCACGCCCCTGCCACCGGCGTCCGGCTCTGCCCAGGCACAGGCCGATCGCGCCGCGCTGGAGGCGCTGCTGGCCCGTGCCTCTCCCCAGCGGGTGCTGCTGGCCCAGACCCATGCCGAGGTGCGCCCCGCCCTTGCCGTCCAGCATTTCGACTGCACCCTCGGCACGCGCCTGGCCGCCGATCCGCCGCCCGCGCTTCTTCGCCTGATGACCCGCACCCTGCGCGATGCCTCTGCCGCCTCGGAAGCGGCCAAGGCACGCGGGCACCGCGCCCGCCCCATCGCTGAGGGCTTCGAGCCGTGCATCCGTGCCGACGATGCGCTTCGCGCCAGCGCCTCGCACCCGTCAGGCCATGCCACCATCGGGGCACTGTGGGGGCGGATCGTGGCTGAGCTGGCCCCTGATCGCGCGGGGGAGGCGCGGCGCATCGGCCAGGAGATCGGCCACAGCCGCGCGGTCTGTGCCCTGCATTATCCCGCCGACGTCGCCGCCGGTCAGGCGCTGGGCGAGGCCCTGTTTGACGCCCTTTTGCGCGACCAGACTTTCCGCGCCGATCTGGAAGCGGCCAGGGTCGAGCTGGCCGAGGCGCGCGCGCGCGGCCTCACCTCGCCGGGATGTGCGGCCGAGGATTACGCCCTCAGACCTGCGGGCTGACCAGCCGCCCGTAGAGATCCGTGCGCCGGTCGCGGAAAAAGCCCCATGCGGCGCGGTGGCGGTCGAGGAAATCGAGATCGAAGCTGTGCACCAGCACGCCCTCGTCCTCGCGCCCGAAGCTCTCGACCAGATCGCCCCTGTGGTCGGCGATGAAGCTGGAGCCGTAGAAGGTCTGACCGGGGCCTGCGACCTGCTCGAAGCCGATGCGGTTGGCGCCCACCACCGGCACCACGTTCGAGACGGCATGGCCCTGCATCGCCCGGCGCCACGGCTCGGCGGTATCGAGGCTGTCGTCGTGGGGCTCGGAGCCAATGGCGGTGGGATACATCAGCACGTCCGCGCCCATCAGCATCATGGCGCGCGCGCTCTCGGGGTACCACTGGTCCCAGCAGATGCCCACGCCCACGCGCCCGAAGCGCGTCTGCCACACGCGAAAGCCCGTATCGCCGGGGCGGAAATAGTACTTCTCCTGATAGCCCGGCCCGTCAGGGATATGGCTCTTGCGATAGACGCCCAGCGCGCTGCCATCGGCATCGAGCATGACCAGCGAGTTGTAATAGTGCGGCCCCTCGCGCTCGAAGATCGACACCGGAATGGCGACGCCCAGCTCGGCGGCCACCGGCGAGAGCGCGCTCACGCAAGGGTGCTCGCGCCACGGATGGGCATGGGCGAACCAGCGCTCTTCCTGATGCACGCAGAAATAGGGGCCCTGGAACAGCTCGGACGGCAGGATCACCTGGGCGCCGCGACCGGCGGCCTCGCGCACGAAGGCGATCGTGCGGGCGATGTTGTCCTGCAGGTCCTCGCCGTATGCGGTCTGGATGGCGGCCACGGACAGGGTGCGGGTCATGCAAGCGGCTCCTGCTGGGAGATGCAGTGGAACGAGCCCCCGCCGGTCAGGATGGCGCTGGAGGGCAGAGGAATGATCTGGCGGTCGCCAAAGACCATCGCCAGGGCGTTGCACGCCGCGCGCGCGGCACTCTCGTTGCCATATGTCGGCACGATCACCGCGCCATCGGTAATCAGAAAGTTCATGTGGCTGGCCGGAACGATCTCTCCGTCCTCGTCCTCCACCCGCCCCGGCGAGGGGATGCGCACCACACCGAGGCCCGCCGCGCTGATGTCACGGGCCGCCGCCTCATAGATGTCGGCATTGGGGTCGTCATCGCCGCTGGCCACCGGGCAGGCCACCAGATTCTCGCCCACGAAGCGGGCCAGATTGTCGACATGGCCATCGGTGTGATCGTTGACCAGACCATCGCCCAGCCAGATCACGCGCCGCGCGCCGAGGCTGTCGGCTAGAGCGCGCTGCGCATCCGCCTCTGTCCAGCGCGCGTTGCGATTGGGGTTCAGCAGGCACTGGCGCGTGGTCAGGATCGTGCCGCGCCCGTCATGATCGAGTGCGCCGCCTTCCATGATGAAATCGTTCTGACGAAGGGGTGCGCCCGCGTGATCCGCGATGCGGGCGGCGACTTCGTCGTCATGGGGCAGGTCATACTTGCCGCCCCACCCGTTGAAACGAAAGGCACTGGCCACGGAGCCGTCCTCGCCGAGGCAGAAGATCGGGCCGGTGTCGCGCAGCCAGATGTCACCGAAGCGCCCCGGCACCACCTCTATGTCCGCATCCTTCGCAAAGGTCGCCCGCGCACGGCTCAGTCCCTCGTCGCTGCCGCACAGAAGGCGCACCGGCACGCGCCCCGGCCCGGCAACGGCGCGGGCGAGGGCCGCCACCTCCGCGCGCGCAGGCGCAAGGTCGTCCGCCCAGAGGTCTTCATGGCTGGGCCAGCCGATCCACATGGCTTTCTGGGGTGCCCATTCGGCGGGCACGCGAAGGGATGTCATGAAGACTCCGAAGGGCACGAAATGTCGGGGCCGCGCAGATAGCGTCTCGGCGCGGGCGTTTCAATGACCCTAGCAGGAGGCGTCCACGCCCCAAAGCGCCACCGCAACAGAGAAAGGGCGGCCCGTTGCCGGACCGCCCTCGCTCTTCGTCTCTGACTTGCGCGTCGCTTAGAAGCGCGTGCGCAGCGACAGCATCACCGTGCGCGGCGCGCCCAGCGAGGCGGTGCGCGGGCTGCCCGAGCGGATCACGCCCGGCGCCACTTCCACCGGCAGGGCATTGGTGCCGGTCGAGATGTTGGCGGGGTAGATTTCGTCGAACAGGTTGATGACGTTCAGCTGCAGCGAGGCATCGCGGATGCCGAACACCTGACCGAGGTCGTAGCGGGCGTCGAGATCCCAGACCGTGTAGGCCGGAGCAATCTCGTCGTTGACGTCGGTGGTGAAGCGGTCACCGGTGTACTTGCCTTGCAGACCAACGGTGAAGTTGTCGGTCACGGCCCAGGAGCCGCGCAGGGCGAAGGTCCACTCGGGCGTCGAGACCAGACGCTTGCCGCCGGTGGGCAGGAAGGTCTGGACCGGGGTGGTGCCCAGCAGCAGGTCGTCCTGTACTTCGCTGTCGTTGTAGGAAGCAGAGGCATAGAGGCTGATGGTCGGGCTGACCTGCCAGCCGAGCTGGGCGTCCACACCGCGCAGGATCACGTCGCCCACGTTGCGGTCCACGACGCGGTCCAAGACCTCGTCGAAGGCGAACACGATGCGGTTCTGGAACTCGGAGTGCCAGAAGCCCAGCGTGGCAATGATGGTCGGGCTGGTGAAGCGGTAGCCGAAGTCGAAGGTCTGGCTGGTCTCGGGCTGGGCGCTCGAGAAGCTCAGACCGCCCGAAGCGTTGCGCGTCGGCTGATAGAGGTTGTCGGTGCGGGGTGCCGACAGGCTTTCAGCGTAGGACGCATAGACCGAGTGATAGTCGGCGAAGCGGAAGGTGGCGCCCACGTTCGGCAGGGTGCGCTGGAAGCGGAAGTCCTGCGAATAGGGGGCAACCCACTGGGTGGTGCCGGTGCTTGCGAAGGTCACGTTGCCGTTGGCCAGCGTGGCGTTCGGGGTCTCGGTGGTGCAGCGCACGTTGGTCGTGCCGTTCTGCGAGAAGCAGTACTGGTTCAGTTCGCGGTCCAGGACCGGACGGCGCACCCCCAGCCACACCGACAGGGCGTCGCTGAAGAACTGGCCGCGGTACTCGAAGGCCAGCTGGTTCAGCTCGGCGATCGAGAAGCGGTCACGCGAGCGGTAGAAGCTGCCGTCGGCAGTCATCACGCGCTGCTCGGGACGGCCCCAGCCTTGCTTGCCGCCGTAAACCGAGCAGGGGTTCATGGCGAAGTCGTAGAAGCAGGCTTCGCCCGTCTGACGGTGACGGCCGTAGTCGCGGGTGTAGGCGACACGGACGCGCTGGCTGGGCGCGATGTCCCAGATCAGCGAGGTCAGCACGCCGTAGCGACGGGTGTTGGTGTTGGAGGGCGTGTAGATCGACACGTTGTCCAGCAGGTCGCCGTCACCGTTCAGGTCCACACCGGCCGCAGCCGAGGAGCCGCGCAGGCGGCCGTCGGTCTCGGCGATGGTGGTGAAGCCGCCGCCGTTCGCCATGACGTACTGGAACGAGGGGTCGAAGGTGAAGCGCAGGTTCGGCAGCACCGCATAGCTGAAGCGGCCGCGGATGTTGCCCGTGTCAGACGGGTTGATGCGCAGGTTGTAGTAGTTGGTGCAGCTGCCGGTGCCGGTGGTGCCGTCCCAGCGCACGAAGCTCGACTGGGTGTTCGAGTTCTGGGCGCCGGCGCCGGGGATCGGCTGGCGGCAGGCCTGGTCGTTCTCGGGGAACGGGCCTTCGGCCTCGAACAGGGCCATGTTGTAGAAGTTGTTGTAGAAGTTGTTGCGGTTGCGGTTCCAGTGGAACGACAGGCTCGCGTAGTTGTTCTGGCCGCCGAGGTCCTGGAAGATCTGGGCGTTGAACTGGCGCTTGTAGAGGTTGCCCGGACCCTTGAACTTGTCATAGTTCTGGGCCGAACCGGCGATGAACATGCGCGTGCCCCACGGGCCGAACTCGCCCGTGTCGAACATGGCGAAGCCACGCTGATAGTTGAACGAGCCGAGCGAGCCCACGAGCGTCAGGCCGGGCTCGACGCTGGGACGGCGCGTCACATAGTTCACGGTACCGCCAACGGCCGAGGCGGTGGGGCTGTCCACGTCGGTGGTGCCCTGGTTGACCGCGGCGCGCTCGATCAGCTCGGGGTCGAGCTGCTGGTTGGTATAGATGGCGTAGTTGCCGGTGTCGTTCAGCGGGATGCCGTCAAAGGTCAGCGAGATGCGGTTGCCGTCGAAGCCGCGAATCACCAGGTTGCCGCCCGACGAACCGTAGGGGTCGGAGTTGGTGAAGGTCACGCCGGGGACCAGGTTCAGCGACTGGATCACCGTCTGGCCGGGGGCCTGGGTGGAGATGTATTCCTGGGTGATGGTCGAGCGGGTCTTGGCGATGGTCTCGGCGACGATCGTGCCGTCGACGCTGCGCGGGCCGCGCGTGCCGGTGATGACCACTTCGGAAACCGCAGTGGTTTCCTCGACGGCGACGGTACCCGACGACTGGGCGAAGGCGCCCGAAGCCATCAGCACACCACCCATGAGGGCCGTGGAGGCCCAGAACGCGCGCTTGCGGTTCGACATGATAAGGTATCCCCTTGAGTGAAGGCCCGAGCGTCAGTGCCAGACCCAGCTTTCGATGATTGGACGCGACCGCCCCACAGCCCGGACACATGCCCGCCTGTATTGCCCCCCGTTTAGGCCCGCTCTTGAAAGCTCGGGCGACAGTTGCATGACAGTCCGATGACAGCGCACCCGCCGTGTCGTCACCGCCACACCTGAATCCGTCACGCCGACATGCTAGGCGACAGCCATGACAAGGCTCATATCTTTCATCGCAAAGGGCTTTCGGGGCCGCGCCGATGCCAGCGGCCCGACTGCGGCATTGACGCCACACAGCCCCCTGATCGCACCCTGGCACGCGACTCTGCTGCTGGTGGGCGCGCTGACGCTGGCGCGCCTGATCGCCCTGTTCGTCACACCGCTCGAGCTGTACCCGGACGAGGCGCAGTACTGGGTCTGGGCCCAGTCGCCCGCGCTCGGCTATTATTCCAAGCCGCCCCTGATCGCCTGGCTGATCGCGGGCACCACGGCGCTGGGCGGGGATTCCGAGCCCTTCGTGCGCCTGTCATCGCCCCTGCTGCACGCCATCGCCGCCCTGGCCCTGTTCAAGGCCGGCGAGCGCCTGTTCGATGCACGCACGGGCCTGTGGGCAGCGGTGATCTACAGCCTGATGCCGGGCGTGCAGCTCTCGGCCGGGGTCGCCTCGACCGATGCGGCGCTGCTGTGCGCGCTCAGCCTTGCCCTGTGGGCGAGCGCCTGCCTTGGCTGGCGCGACGAGGAGACCCGGGGGGGCGCAGGCCATGGCCCTGCTCCGGCACTGGCGCTGGGAATCGCTCTGGGCCTGGCACTCCTGTCGAAATACGCAGCGCTGTATTTTCTGGCAGGCCTGGTGCTGCACGCCATCGTCCACCGCAGCCGGGGGCTTTTCTGGAGCGCGGGGCGCGTGATGGTCGCCGCGCTCGCCACCTTGCTGCTGATCGCGCCCAATCTGATCTGGAACGCGCTCAACGACTTCGCCACCGTGTCCCACACCGCAGACAACGCCAACTGGACGGCTGGGGCGCTATTTCATCCGCTGAAGATGCTGGAGTTTCTGGCCAGCCAGTTCGGCGTGTTCGGCCCTGTGCCCTTTGCCATTCTTGCGATGCTGTCGGTGATGGCTGCGCGCAGGCGCAAGCTGGAGCCACGCGCCAGCCTGCTGCTCACCCTCGCCCTGGTGCCGATTGTCATCGTGACGGTTCAGGCCCTGCTCTCTCGCGCCCACGCCAACTGGGCGGCGGCGGCCTATGTGCCCGCCAGCGTGCTGGTGGCCCACTATATACTCGCGCGCGGGCAGCAGGTGCAGCGGCGCCTCAAGGCGGCGATCGTGATCCCGCAAGCCGCCATCGCCGCCGTGTTCATACTGGCTGCCTGCCTGCCTTCGCTCGCCGATGCCATCGGCCTTGCGGGCAGCTTCAAGCGCGCGCGCGGCTGGGAGGCGACCACCCGTCTGGCCCTGTCCGGTGCCGACAGCCTGGGAGAGCCGGCAGCCATCGTCGTCGACGACCGCTTTACCTACAATGCCCTGCGCTATTACGGCCGTGCACACTTTGGCACCCCCGGGGGACCGGGCCTGCTGATCCTGCCCTCGCACGGCAGAGCGGACAGCCAGGCCGAGATCGACGCGCCCCTGACGTCTGCCGAGACGCGCCTGATGCTGGGCATGGCGCTCGATCCCGCGCGCTGGAGCGCACAGCGCTTTGATGTCTCATCGCCGTGGCGCGCCTATGAGCTGGAGCTGGGCGGGGGCGAGCACCGCACCGTCCATCTGGCTATCCTGCAAGGCTACCAGGGCCGCGACGCAAGCCCGGACTGAGGGCTCAGGCCGGGCGACGGGTATCGGGATTGTCGATGATCAGCGTCGGCCCGCGCGGCGGGGCCGTCATGATGCGGGACGCGAAGAGGTCGGACTGGCCGCTGCTGCCGACATAGCCGGTGCTGGACTGGGTGAGCAGGCGGCAGATCGCGGCGGCGTCGTTGCGCTCGCACGCCTCGGCCAGCGCCTCCAGCACGGATTGAAGCTCACTCCACGGCAGGTGCGGCTCGGCAGCGGTCATGATGCGTGGATGCAAGGTGGGCCGGGCCGCCTCGTCCACCAGCAGTTCCTCGTACAGCTTCTCGCCCGGCCTCAGGCCGGTGAACACCACATCGATGGTGTCGCGGCTGAGCGTGGCGGCCTTGAGCCCCGCATCCATGCGCCGGGGCACATAGCCCGCCAGCCGGATCATGCGCTCGGCCAGATCGACGATGCGCACCGGCTCGCCCATCTCCAGCACGAACACATCACCGCCGCGCGCCATGGTGCCGGACTGGATCACCAGCTCGGCCGCCTCGGGGATGGTCATGAAATAGCGGGTGATCTCGGGATCGGTGACTGTGAGCGGCCCGCCGCTCTCGATCTGGCGGCGGAACAGCGGAATGACCGAGCCGGACGAGCCCAGCACATTGCCGAATCGCGTCATGCAGATGCGCGTGGCCACGCCCTCGGAGGCGCGGGCCTGACAGACCAGCTCGGCCATGCGCTTGCTGGCACCCATGACATTGGTGGGGCGCACGGCCTTGTCGGTGGACACCAGCAGGAAGGTCTCGGCCCCTGCCGCCAGCGCCGCATCAAGGCACGCTGCCGTGCCCAGCACATTGTTGCGCACGCCCTCGGCCACATTGTTCTCGACCAGCGGCACGTGCTTGTAGGCTGCGGCGTGATAGACGGTCTCGATACCGAACGCCTCCATGATCTGCGAGAGGCGCGCCCGGTCCGTCACCGTGCCCAGCACCGGCACCGCCCGGGCCTCCGGCTCGCCCATGCGCGCGAGAGTGCGGGTCAGCTCGGTATGGATGGCATAGAGGGCGAACTCGCTGACCTCGAACAGCACCAGCAGGCGCGGGCGCTGGCGCACGATCTGACGGCACAGCTCGGCGCCGATGGAGCCGCCCGCCCCGGTGACCAGCACGGCCTTGCCCGCAATGCACGCCGCCATCAGCCCCGGGTCAGGCGCGACGGGATCACGGCCGAGAATGTCCTCGATGGCGATGTTGCGCACCTCGCTGACGCTGGATCGCCCCTCGACCAGATCGGCGATGCCGGGAATGGTCTGGACCTTGACCGACAAAGGCTCGAGGCGCGCGACCATGGCCGCCCTGCGCGAGCGCGACGCGCTGGGCGTGGCCAGCATGACAACATCAATTTGCTGGCGCGCGATCACATGGGCCAGCTCGGCACCCGAATGCACCCTCATGCCCTCGACCATCAGGCCCTGAAGGGATTCGTCGTCATCGACAAAGGCGACCGGCAGATATTCGGGAGAACGCGCCAGGGTGGCGACGAGCTGGCGCCCGGCATTGCCCGCGCCATAGATCAGCACCCGCTGGCGGGTCTGGCGGGGCGTGCGCGTCAGGGCGGCACGCGCCAGCAGCCTGAGCCCGATGATGCCGCCAAAGATCAGAAAGGCGAAGATGATCGGCACCGAGCGCGGCACGGGCAGCCCCAGCATGTAGGAGCTGAATCCAATGCACAGGGCCGAGATGCCCACGCCGGGAACTAGCAGCCGCGCCATGCGCGCGATGGAGGCATAGCGCACGACGGACTGATAGAAACCGAACCAGGTGAACACCACCAGACAGATCGGTACCGCCACCGGGAATACCAGCCAGAACCGGGGCAGGAGCAGGAACAGCAGGCTGTCGAGACGCAGCCACATCGCCACGATCAGCGCGACGCACACCAGCCCCGCATCCGCCAGCGCCTGAATGGCCAGCTTGGACCTGCGGGACAGCCGGGTGACGGCTTCGGCCAGTCTGTTCGCCATGACGCCCTCCCGTCCGCGCCCGGTTGCCACCCGGTGACCCTTTCAGGCAGCCTCCCGGGATCACGGCACAGCTTGCACCGGGCGCAGGGCGCTATCACGCAAACGCGCCGCGCTCAATGCGGCTCCCCGGAAACCGGCGTTTTGCCAACGGGCTGTCAGCACGGGCTGCCAGCAGGGGGGCAGCAGGGGGGTGTCAGCGCAGCGTCACCTTGTCCGAGACGCGCGGGCGCAGATAGTAGGTGTGCGAAAAGCGGGTGATGCCCTTGACGATGTAGTCGATGGCCGAGTCGTAGTCATAGCTGACCTCGGTCATGATCAGGCTCTCGCCGTTCTCGACCAGGCCCGCAGGGACCGTGACGGTCGAGCCTGCCGCGCGCGCGCTCATGCCCTGGCCGCGGCTCCAGTCGATGCGCGCCACGCCGTTGGCGTCCACGCTGACGCTGCTGATGCGCTGGGACAGGGCCGGTGTGGGAAAAGGCGCCATGATGACATTGCCCGCCGCGAACAGGTCGGTGATGTCGCTCGCCGACAGGCTCGCTTCCTGGGTGGCCAGATCAGCCACCGTCGAGGAAACGTGGGTCATGCGTTTCAGGGCCATGAACCCCTGACAAAGCTCGACCAGACCGAAATAGAACACGATCATCAGCGGCGCGATCAGGGCGAATTCCACCGCCGAGACGCCGCGCCGGTCGCTGCCGAAGCGCCTCAACATGCCCGGCCGGGTGCCCGCGCGCGCCATCAGAACGGCTCGTTGCGAAAGGCGGTGGCCGCGGTCAGCCAGATGGAACCGTCGTCGAAGCGCGACAGGGAGTGCCACATGTAGGGAATCATCAGGGGCTGGCTGTACCAGCTTCTTACCAGGATGATGTCGCCCGCCTCGCCCTGGTTGAACACCAGCGCGCCCTCGTTGAAGCTGCCATCGGCGGTGGGATCGGGCGGGGTGTCGGCAAAGCGGGGCATGACCCGCACATCGATGCGCAGGCGCGAGGCACAGTCGGGCGCAAAGATGCTCATGCGCGAGCAGACCTCGTCGCGGAAGGTGTCGGCGCTGGCGCCGCTCTCGTGGGTCTGGCCGGTGCGGATCAGCCGCCCGGCGGAAATGGTGGCGGTCTCAAGCGTGCTGTTGAGCACGAACACAAGGCCCAGCTCCAGAATGGCGAACATCATGAAGAAGAACGGCGCGGCGATCAGGGCGAACTCGACCGCAGTCGCGCCCTTCTCGTCAGCGCGAAAACGCCGTGCGCGCAGGGCATTCATGCGGCGCCGGGCCAGAGTCATCAGCATCGCGCCCTATTGCGGCGCGCTGCGCACGCTGGGCGCGCAGGTGCTCGCGCAGGCCATGTCCGTAGCGCTGGCCCCGCGCCAGACGCGCACATGGCCCGTGGTGGGTGCCGTCACCACCACCTCGCCCTGGAACAGGGTGCGGCCGATGGAGTCCACCGCGGTGACCTGGCTCACGCCATAGCCCCGCCCGGTGATGTAGAGCGTGCCCGAATCCACGATGGTCACATCGGCAATCTCGGGATTGCCCACGATCACAGAGGCCGCAGAGCCGCGCAGCTGCACACGCAGGGAGTGATCGATCTCGACGGTGACGGCACGCGAGCGCCCGTCCTGGGCCGCAGCATTACCGGCCATGGAGGGCAGGATCATAAGCGCCGCCGCCAGCAGGGGCAGCAGCATGGCCCGAGCGAGGGCAGGGCTGTTAAGGGGGCGGCGTGCGCGCATGGCTCGTGTCCTGATCGGGCTCGTGGGTGTCTCGATGCCAAGGCCCGCACGCGCGCGCCATTTTCATGGAGACGTGCGCCAGTCTGGCTGCAGACAGGATAACAAAGACTGAATCGAGCGCGCGTCCGTTTTGTCTCCCGGAAAATACCAGCCTTTTCATAGGCTTGATCGACAGTCGGCATGATTAAATCCCATTAGGGTAAACGCATGTTTACAGTAAAGATCAAGTAACCATCAAATGTCCGAAAAAATCTTCGGTGATTTACTTGGAATTAAGCGTGCCTGCCGCATTGTCCCCTCGTGAACGGGGTGAAGCGGGCGACCGAACGATCCTCGAAGTGATGGAAATGCGTTGCTCGCTACAGCAAACCAACAAGGGAAGTCTCAGATGTCGAAGTTCATCAACAAGTTCATGAATGATGAGTCGGGTGCCACGGCCATCGAATACGGCCTGATCGCCGCTCTGATCGCCGTCGTGATCATCGCGGCCGTGACCACGCTCGGCACGACCATCAGCAGCAAGTTCGATGAAGTCACCACGGGCATGGGCGGCTAAGCCCCACCCTGATTTCTCAAGTCACGAAGGGGGCCGGGGCGCGCAAGCGCTCCGGCCCTCGGCGTTCAGGGCCTGCCCTCGCTCCAGGCCCTGCCCTGACGCAGGTTTGAAACCCCGGTTTAAGACTGTTGTGCGAGAGATGATCTCATGGAGAGCCTGATCCCCGTCCTGTTGAGCCTGCTGCCCGCACTGGTGATCGTGGCGGGCCTGCGCGATCTGACGAGCATGACGATCCCGAACTGGATCTCTCTGGCCCTGATCGCAGGCTTTTACCCGGTCGCCCTGATCGTGGGGCTGCCGCTGGCAATGATCGGGCTGCACACCCTGATCGCGATTGCAGCCCTGCTGGTGGGCATGGGTCTGTTCGCCCTGCGCTGGATCGGCGGGGGCGATGCCAAGCTGATGGCCGCGGCGTGCCTGTGGCTGGGGCTGCAGGGCTCGGGGCTGTTCCTGCTGTGGACCGCCCTGGCCGGGGGCGCTTTCTGCCTTCTTCTGATTGTGGCACGGCGCTCCATGGCCCCGCTGGCGGCAAGGCTCGGCGGTTGGCCCGCGCGCCTGCTGGAGCCCAAGGGCGACATTCCCTATGGCGTTGCCATCGCCGCCGGTGCCCTGATGGCCTTTCCCGCCAGCACCCTGGTCCAGACCTTCGTTCAGGGCGCCTGACAGGGCGCCTGAACCCTGCCCGCCGCACGCGGGCGTCGCACCGTCTTTCCGACCGGCGGGCTGCTGATCTATAGAGCGGCTCATGACCAAGCCCGTCACTGCCGCCCGCCCCTTTCGCACCCTCGATGACCTGACCGCTCTGGCGGGCAAGGTCGCGCTGGTTCGCGTCGATTTCAACGTGCCCATGAGCGAGGGCCGCGTGACCGACGACACGCGCCTGCGCGCGGCGGTGCCGACCATCCAGCGCCTACGCGACATGGGCGCAAAGGTGGTGCTGCTGGCCCACTTCGACCGCCCCAAGGGCCGACGCGAACCCTCCATGAGCCTGAAGCCCGTGGTGATCGCGCTGGAGACGATCCTGGGCGCGCCGGTGCGCTTTGCCGAAGACTGCCTGGGCGAGGCCGCGCGCAACGTCATCAGCGATCTCGATCCCGGCGGGCTGGCCCTGCTGGAGAACCTGCGCTTTCACGCCGGGGAGGAGGCCAACGATCCGGCCTTCGTGGCCGAGCTGGCCCGCCTTGGCGACATCTATGTCAACGACGCCTTCTCCGCCGCTCACCGCGCCCATGCCTCGACCGAAGGTCTGGCGCGTGCCCTGCCCGCCTATGCCGGAGAGGCCATGGCGCGCGAGCTGGCCGCGCTCGATCTGGCGCTGGGCAATCCCAGCCCTCCCGTGATCGGCATCGTCGGCGGGGCCAAGGTCTCGACCAAGCTGGCCCTGCTGGAGAACCTAGTCACGCGCCTTGACCGCCTCGCCATCGGCGGCGGCATGGCCAACACCTTCCTGCACGCGCAGGGGTTCGATGTCGGGGCGAGCCTGTGCGAAAAGGACATGGCCGAGACCGCCCGCGCGATCATGAGTGCCGCGCGCGCGGCCGACTGCGAGCTGCTGCTGCCCGTGGACGTGGTGGTGGCCAAGACGGTGGCGCCGGGCGTCGAGACGGGGGTGCGCGCACTCGATCGCATCGCCGCTGACGACCTGATCCTCGATGCCGGGCCAGAGACGTTGGCGCGCCTGAAGCGCGGCATCGACCTGTCGCGCACCCTGGTCTGGAACGGCCCGCTGGGGGTGTTCGAGGTGCCGCCCTTCGACGAGGCCACGGTCGGCGCCGCGCGCCATGTGGCCCAGAAGGTGCGCGAAGGCCAGCTCACCGCCGTGGCCGGCGGCGGCGACACGGTGGCGGCGCTGGCCCATGCGGGCGTCACCGGCGACATGAGCTTTGTGTCCACGGCCGGCGGCGCTTTCCTGGAGTGGATGGAAGGCAAGGCCCTGCCCGGCGTCGAGGCCCTGCGCGAACCGGCCTGATTGCCCGCAGCCGCTCATGCTGCGCACCCCGGCGGGTGACAAATGCGGCCAAGGCAGCTAGAGACCGGCCCCATCAGCGGTCCGGGCCAGATCTCAGGGTCGGCGTCCGGGCCCGACAAGAAACGCACGGCAAAGCTCGCTTCACAACCCAGGGGACACCACGCATGGATCTCGCAGCGCTTAACGCAGTGGCAACGGCAATGGTGGCGCCGGGCAAGGGCATTCTGGCCGCAGACGAGTCCACCGGCACCATCAAGAAGCGCTTTGACGCCATCGGGGTCGAGAACACCGAGCAGAACCGGCGCGACTATCGCGAGCTGATGTTCCGCACCGATGTGGCCATGCGCGAGCACATCTCGGGCGTGATCCTGTTCGAGGAGACGCTCTATCAGAACGCCGCAGACGGCACGCCCCTGGTCGAGCTGATCACGGCGGCCGGTGCCGTGCCCGGCATCAAGGTCGACAAGGGTGCCAAGCTGCTGCCCGGCTTCCCCGGCGAGACCATCACCGAAGGGCTGGACGGCCTGCCCGAGCGCCTGATGAAGGACCGCGCCCGCGGCGCGCGCTTCGCCAAGTGGCGCGCCGTGATCGACATCGCCGACGGCATTCCCTCGTGGGGCGCCATCAAGGCCAATGCCCACGCCCTGGCCCGCTATGCCGCCATCTGCCAGCACTCGGACATCGTGCCCATCGTCGAGCCGGAAGTGCTGATGGACGGTGCCCACGACCTGGATCGCTGTGACGAGGTCACGCGACTGGTCCTGCAGACCGTGTTCGACGAGCTGTTCCAGCTTCGCGTGGCGCTGGAGGGCATCGTGCTCAAGCCCAACATGGTCATCAGCGGCAAGAAGTGCCCCGATCAGGCCAGCGTGGAGCAGGTCGCCGAGCGCACCATCGCCGCACTCAAGGCCACGGTGCCCTCGGCCGTGCCCGGCATCGCCTATCTGTCAGGCGGCCAGAGCGACGAGCAGGCCACCGCCCATCTCGATGCCATGAACCGCATCGGCGGCTTCCCATGGCCCATGACCTTCTCCTATGGCCGCGCCCTGCAGGCGGCACCGCAGAAGGCCTGGTCAGGCAAGGCCGAGAATGTGCAGGCGGCCCAGGATGCCTTCACCCATCGCGCCCGCATGAACGGCCTGGCCGCGCTCGGCCAATGGAGCGAGGCGCTGGAAAAGGCGGCCTGATCGCGGACCGCTACCAGCTTCCGTACTGACGGCGGAAGCGCGAGCGCAGATTGTCGACCTCGGCCTCGGCCCAGCGCAGCTCGGGACCGACATCGCGGCTGTCGTCCAGCGCCCGGTCGCGGTCGCGGCGCAGGCGGCGCAGGCGCTCGCGCACCGCATCGCGCTCGGCGTCGCTCAGCGCGCTGTCGGCCAGGCGATCCTCCTCGCGGCGAATCTCGGCCTCAAGCTGGCGCGCGCGCTGGTCCGCCTCGTCACGGATACGCACCAGATCGTTGACGCGATTCACCGCAGCATGGACCAGCAGGCCATCCTCGATGCCATAGCTGAAGGCCGCCTCAAGCTCGCGCGGGCAAACGCCGGTGCTGCGTCCGCCCTGCATTCCGACGCGAAAGCCGTTCTCGGGCGTGCAATAGACCACCAGACCGCGCTGACGCCCCCGGTCCCAGGCGACCGGATCAGGGCTCACGCCGTGACGCGCGCAGGCCTCCTGATGGGCCGAAAGCCTGCCCGGTCCATAACCATTCGTGCCGTCCGCATAGCCGATGCCGGCCCAGTCGCCAGCAAGGCACTGTTCCTGATTGAGCGTGGCGCAGCTCGACAGAGCCACGGCGCCAAGCCCGCCGACCACCGCCATGGCGGCCCAACGACAAGCTGTCATGATCTTCCCCCGATCCCGATGTCAGCTTGACCATAGCGGGCGATCAGCGGCTTGTCAGCGCCGCAGCCTCGCCCTTGCCCGCCGCCGCCGCCTCGGTCTTAATCGCGGGCGACATCACCGACGAGGAGCCCGCCCATGCGCCGCCGCACCTTTCTCGCCAGCCTTCCGGCCAGCGCCGCCATGATCAGCGAGGCTGCGGCCCAGTCGGTGGCGGGCAGGTACCTCGGCATCCCGCCCGGAGATCGCATCACCGGCCCGGCCTTTTCAACCCGCTCGGTGGTCTGGGGCACGGGCGGCGCGGCGGCGACGGCCCATCCTCTGGCGACCCTGATCGGGATCGACACCCTGAGGCGCGGCGGCTCGGCCATTGATGCGGCCATCGCCATCAATGCGGCGCTCGGCTTTCTGGAACCGGTCGGCTGCGGCATCGGCGGCGATGCCTATGCCCTGATCTGGGATCCCGAGACCGCTCGCGTCACCGGTCTGAACGGCTCGGGCCGCAGCCCGCGCGCCCTGTCGCTGGAAACGGTGCGCGCGCGCGCCGTCGACGGGCACATTCCGTCCTATGGCGCCATTACCGTCAGCGTGCCGGGGGCGGTCGACGCCTGGTGGCAGGCCCATCAGCGATACGGCCGCCTGCCCTGGGCCGATGTGCTGGAGCCGGTCGCCAATCTGTGCGAGCGCGGCGCGCCCGTGCCCCAGCTGATCGCCTGGTATCTGGAGCGCGCCATGGCCGGATACCAGCGGCCCGAACGCAACATCGAGGAGATCGCCAACGCCGTCAGGGTGTTCATGACCCACGGGCCGGGCGGCGGGCGCACGCCGCGCGAGGGCGAGGTGTTCGCCAATCCCGATCTGGCGCGCACCTATCGTGCCATTGCCGCGGGCGGGCGTGACGCCTTTTACGAAGGCGAGCTGGCCGAGCACATGGAGCGCTATTTCGCGCGCATCGGCGGCTGGATGACGCGGGCCGATCTGGCTGCGCACCGCAGCGAATGGGTCACGCCCCTGATGAGCCCCTATCGCGGCGTGGAGGTCTATCAGCTCGGGCCCAACACCCAGGGCCTCTCCACCCTGCAGATCCTGAACATCTGCGAACAGTTCGACATGGCGGGCATGGGATTTCTCAGTGCCGCCTCCCTGCACCATCAGGCCGAGGCCAAGCGGCTCGCCTTCGAGGACCGGGCGCGCTATTTCGCCGACGAGGCCTTTGTCGCCACCCCGACGCAGTGGCTGAACTCCAAGGAGTACGCGCGCGAGCGTGCCGCCCTGATCCGCCCCGACCGCCTGATGGAGCGGCCTTCGTTCGGCGAGGCGCCGCACCAGGGCGACACGACCTACTTCTCGGTGGCGGACGGCAACGGCATGATGGTCAGCTGGATCCAGTCCAACTATCGCGGCATGGGCTCGGGGCTGGTTCCCGACGGGCCGGACGGGCGCACGCTGGGCTTCATGTTCCAGAACCGGGGCGAGCTGTTCGCCCTGCGCGACGGGCACCCCAACATCTACGCACCCGGCAAGCGGCCCTTCCACACCATCATCCCGGGCTTTGCCACGCGCGAAGGGCGTCCCTGGATGGCGTTCGGCGTCATGGGCGGGGGGATGCAACCTCAGGGCCAGGCCCAGATCGTGATGAACATGGTCGATCACGGCCTCGATGCCCAGGCAGCGGGCGATGCGCCGCGCTGGCAGCACTATGGCTCGTCCGAGCCCACAGGCCAGATGGCCGTTGATGCCGGCACGCTTCACCTCGAGAGCGGCGTGCCCGCCCAGACGCGGCGCGAGCTGGAGGCCATCGGCTGGCGGCTCGGCCCGCCCGACGGCGGCTTTGGCGGCTATCAGAACGTGGTGCGGATGGACCACGAAGACGGCAGTTTCACTCTGGGTGCGGCATCGGAATCGCGCAAGGACGGGCTGGCCCTGGCCTGGTGAGGCGCCATCAGCCAAGGCCCCGCTTGCACGCGCGCGCCGTCGCCCCACATGGCAGGCATCATCTGCACAGGAGTCCTCATGATCACGCGCACGCTGCACGGCTTCGAGATTCCGGCCCTGGGCCTCGGCACCTGGAAGCTTCGCGATGACGAGGCGCGCCACATCGTCGAAGCGGCGCTGAAGGGCGGATGGCGTCACATCGATACCGCCGCCATCTATGAGAACGAGGTCGAGGTGGGCGAGGGCCTGCGGGCCTCGGGCGTGGCACGCGATCAGGTCTGGCTGACCACCAAGGTCTGGAACGATGCGCGCGATGCCGACGCGGTGCTGCGCGCCGCCGAGGCCAGCGTGAAGCGCCTTGGCGTGGACCGCGTGGACCTGCTCCTGCTGCACTGGCCTGTGGATGCGCCGCTGAAGGATCGCGTGCGCGGGCTGGAGCGTGCGGTGCGCGAGGGCCTGACCCGCGCCGTGGGCGTCTCGAACTTCACCCGCGCCATGTTCGAGGAGGCGTGCGCGCGCTGTGACGAGCCAATCCTGACCAATCAGGTCGAGTATCACCCCTATCTGGACCAGTCCGCCCTGATCGCGGCGGCGGCGGCGCGAGGCGCTGCCCTGACGGCCTATTCCCCCCTGGCCCAAGGGGCTCTGGTGCGTGACCCGGTGATCGGACGGATTGCGCAGGAAAAGGGCGCTTCGGCGTCTCAGGTCGCCCTGGCCTGGTTCCTTGCCCAGCCCGAGGTCATGGTCATTCCCAAGACGGCCACGCCCGAGCGCCTGCCTGAGAATCTGGGCGCCATGGACCTCAGCCTCGACGAGGCCGACATGGACGCCATCTCGGCCCTGAAGCGCCCCGATGGTCGCACCATCAATCCCTCGTGGGCACCGCACTGGGACAGCTGAGCGAGGCTGTGCGGCCCTGCGGCGGCGCGACGCTCCAGTCGGACCGTGACACGGCGCGCGCGCGCGCCTAAGCCTTGGCCATGGCCTATTCCTCTCTGCGCGATTTTCTGGACACTCTCGAGGCTGCGGGCGAGCTGGTGCGGGTGCGCGAGCCCGTCTCCACCGTGCTGGAGATGACCGAGATCCATACCCGCCTGCTGCGCAATGGCGGCCCGGCGGTGCTGTTCGAGAAACCCGTGCTGGCGTCGGGCGAGATCAGCGACACGCCCGTGCTGGTCAATCTGTTCGGCACGGTGCGCCGCGTGGCCATGGGCGTGACGATGGAGGGGCGCACGCGCACCACCGCCGAGGAACTGCGCGAAGTGGGCGAGCTGCTGGCCTTTCTCAAGAACCCCGAGCCGCCGCGCGGTCTCAAAGAGGCCGTGGACCTGCTGCCGCTGGCACGTACCGTGATGGGCATGCGTCCCAAGGTGGTGAAGAAGGCTCCGGTTCAGGAGGTGGTGCTGAAGGGCGATGACATCGACCTGAACCGCCTGCCCGTCCAGACCTGCTGGCCCGGAGAGCCCGCGCCGCTGATCACCTGGGGGCTGGTGGTGACGCGCGGCCCGTCCGATGCGCGCGAGGACGACTTCAATCTGGGCATCTACCGCATGCAGGTGCTGGGGCGCGACAGGGCCATCATGCGCTGGCTGGCCCATCGCGGCGGTGCCCAGCACTATGCGCGCCACAAGCGCTCCGGGCGCCGCGAGCCCTTGCCCGCCGCTGTGGTGCTCGGCGCGGACCCCGGCACGATCCTGGCGGCGGTGACGCCCGTGCCCGATACCCTGTCGGAGTATCAGTTCGCCGGCCTGCTGCGCGGCGCGCGCGCCGAGCTGGTCGCGTGCAGGACCGTCCCCCTGATGGTGCCTGCCCAGGCCGAGATCGTGCTGGAGGGCCACGTCCTGCTGGACGAGCACGCCGACGAGGGGCCGTATGGCGATCACACCGGCTATTACAACTCGGTCGAGCCCTTTCCGGTCTTCGAGGTCAGCGCCATCACCATGAGGCGCGATCCGATCTATCTGTCCACCTTCACCGGACGCCCGCCCGACGAGCCGAGCGTGCTGGGCGAGGCGCTCAACGAGGTATTCATCCCGCTTCTGCGCGCCCAGTTCCCCGAGATCACCGACTTCTGGCTCCCACCCGAGGGGTGTTCCTATCGCATCGCCGTGGTGTCGATGAAGAAGGCCTATCCGGGCCACGCCAAGCGGGTCATGCTGGGCGTCTGGAGCTACCTGCGCCAGTTCATGTACACCAAGTGGGTGATCGTGGTGGACGACACCATCAATGCGCGCGACTGGAAGGATGTCTGGTGGGCCGTCTCGACCAAGATGGACCCGGCGCGCGACATCACCCTGATCGAGAACACCCCCATCGACTATCTCGACTTTGCCAGCCCCGAGAGCGGGCTGGGCTCCAAGATCGGTCTGGATGCCACCGACAAGTGGCCCCCCGAAACGAAGCGCGAATGGGGCGAGGAAATCCGCATGAGCGAGGATGTGATCGCCCGCGTCGATGACCTGTGGGACAGCCTCGGCCTGCCCGGCGACGGCTCGCCGATCTGGAAGCCGGGGAGCTGACCGCCATCGCCTGTCCGATCACGCCACATCCGCTACAGAGGCCGCCGTGCGCCTGATATTGCCGATCCTCCTGACCCTTTCGATGACGAGCGCAGCCATGTCTCAGGACTCCTTGCCCAATGCCGCACCGTGGGACCGCGAGTTCCTGCCGCCGGTGCCCGCCTGGTCCGGGGCCAGCGAGGCGCTGATGGTGGCCGACGATCACCCCTGGGTGACGCACTTCGAGCTGTCGCGCGGCATGGCCAGCCCGTCTTACGAGGAAACGCGGGCCTGGTTCGAGCGGGCAGCGGCGGCGTCCGATCTGGTGCGCATCGAGGTGATCGGCATCTCGCCGGAAGGGCGCGAGATCTTCGCCGTGATCGTCAGCCGCGACGGCGCCACACTCGACCCGCAAAAGCCGGTCCTGCTGGTGCAGTCAGGCATCCACCCCGGCGAAATCGACGGCAACGACGCCAGCCAGATGCTGCTGCGCGACATCGTGTTCGGGGATCGCGGCGAGCTGATCGATCAGGTCAATCTGGTGCTGGTGCCGATCCTGAGCGTCGATGGCCATGCGCGCGCCTCGGCCCATTCGAGGCCCAACCAGCGCGGGCCGGAGGTGCAGGGCTGGCGGCACACGGCGCGCAACCTCAATCTCAACCGCGACTTCATGAAGCTGGACAGCCCCGAACTGCGCGCGGTCTTCTCGCTGATCCAGCGCTATCCGCCATCGCTTTACCTCGACGTGCACGTCACCGACGGCGTCGATTACCAGTACGACATCACCTATGGCTTCGAGGGCGAACAGGGCCGCTTTGCCCGCTCGCCCGCCATCGGGCGCTGGCTCGATCAGGTGTGGCGTCCGCGCGCCGATGCCGCCCTCGCCCAAGCCGGGCACATCCCCGGCCCGCTGGTCTTTGCCGTCGATGACCGCGAGCCGCGGCGCGGGCTGTCGGTGGGCATGCTGGGCGAGCGTTTCTCCAACGGATGGGGCGATGCGGCGCACATCCCCACCGTTCTGGTTGAGAACCATTCGCTCAAGCCGTTTCGCCAGCGGGTGCTGGGCACCTATGTGCTGATCGAGCAGTCGCTCGTCATCCTCGCCGAGGACGCGGGCGGCGTGCGCGCGGCGATTGCATCCGATCGCGCCCTTCGCCCCGAGCGCGTGCCGGGAAACTGGCGCCCGGACGAGACACCCACGGGCGAGATGCAGGGCTTTCTGGGCATCCGCTTCGAGATGTACGACAGCGCCGTCTCGGGCGGCCAGGAGGTGCGCTGGCTGGGCGAGCCGGACCCCGAGCCCTGGACCATGCCGCTGTATGGCTCGTCACCCGGGCGCCATTTCGAGCGCGCTTCCGCCTATCTGGTGCCCGCGACCCATCCCGAGATCATCGAGCGCCTGCGCGCCCACGGAATCGAGATGCAGGTGCTGGACGCGCCTGCCACCGTCGAGGCCGAACGCATCCGTCTCGGCCCGGTGCAGATTTCCTCGCGCGTCAGCGAGGGCCGCATCCCCATGAGCGTGGAGGAGGTCACGACCTTCACCGCGCCCCATGCCCTGCCCGCCGGATCGGTCCGCGTGCCCACCGACCAGCCGCTGGGCGACATCGTTGTCCTGCTGCTTGAGCCACAGTCCTCCGAGAGCTTCTTTGCCTGGGGCATGTTCGCCGAGGTGCTGCAGCGGGTCGAATACATCGAGGGCTATGCCATCGCCCCGCTGGCCGAGGCCATGCTGGAGGCCGACCCGCAGCTGCGGGCCGACTTCGAAGCCCGGCTGGCCGACGACGAGGCGTTCCGAAACAACCCCGATGCACGCCTGCAATGGTTTTATGAGCGCACGCCCTTCTACGATGATCGCTTCCGACTCTATCCCGTCTCGCGCGTGCCCTGACCGGGCCAGCATGAAAGGCTGATCCCATGCCTCTGGAGTCTCCCGTCCATGCCCTCGCCCTGTGGGCCGGGCTGCATATCCTCCTTCTTCTGGTGCTGGCGGCCCTGGTGATCCGCATCCGCAGGCGCGAGCGGATCGGCCTTGGCGACGGCGGCAATCCGGCGCTGGCGCGCGCGATCCGGGTGTTCGGCAATGCGGTCGAATATGCCGCCCCCGCCCTGATCGGCATGGCTGTTCTGGTGATGGTGGGTGCAGGCGCCCTGCTGATCCATCTGTGCGGTGCCCTGATGCTGACGGGACGGGCGCTGCACGCCTTCGGCCTGACACGCACCAGCGGCGCCAGCCGGGCGCGGCTGGGCGGGATGCTGCTGACGCTGGGAGCCTGGCTGCTCATTGGCCTCAGCCTGCTGGCACTGGCCTTCAGCAGCCCGGTCCTCGTCTAGCAGCAGCGGTTGCGCCTCACCGGCCTTGCGGCCATATGAGCGGCCATGTCCGATGACGCCTCCTCCGCCGCAAGCCCCGATCTTCTGCACGATCTCGTCACCAAGGCCCTGAAGGCCGGGGCCGATGCGGCCGAGGCCGTCTCGACCGCACGCGCCACCTTGTCCGTCTCGGTGCGCAAGGGCGCGCTCGAGGAGGTCGAGCGGGAGGAATCGCGCGATCTGGGCCTGAGGGTCTTCATCGGGCGACGTCAGGCCAGCGTGTCTTCCAGTGACCTGTCAGAGCCCACCCGCACGCGACTTGTCGAGCGCGCCGTGGCCATGGCCCGCCTGGCGCCCGAAGACCCCCATGCCTCGCTGGCACCTCAGGACCGGCTGGCGCGCGCGCCTCATGCCGATCTCGACCTGTTCGACCCCAGCCAGCTCAGCCCCGCCCAGCTGGAGGAGCGCGCGCGCGAGGTCGAGGCCATCGCCCTGTCCCAGTCCGGCGTGACGCGCTCGGAGGGCGGCTCGGCCAGCCATTCCACAGGGCACTGGACGCTGGTGACCAGCCACGGCTTTTCCGGTCAGCACCGGGGCAGCGCCTTTTCGCTCTCGGCCAGCGTGATCGCCGAGCGCGACGGCCAGATGGAGCGCGACGGCGAGGGGCGCACGCTGCGCCACCTTGCCGACCTGCCCTCGGCCGAGACCATCGGGCGCGTGGCTGGCGAGCGCGCCGTACGCAGACTGGGGGCGCGCAAGGTGGCCTCCACCACCGCGCCGGTGATCATCGACCGCCGATCGAGCGCGGCCCTGCTCTCGCCGCTGATCCAGGCCATGGCCGGACCGTCGGTGGCGCGCGGCGTCTCGTTCCTCAAGGACCGCATGGGCGAGCAGATCCTGCCCGAGGCCATCACCCTGATCGATGATCCCCTGCGTCCGCGCGCGCTCGGCTCGACCCCTTTCGACGACGAGGGCGTGAGCGTCCGGCCCCTGCGCCTGATCGATCAGGGCCGCCTGGCGAGCTGGCTGCTGAACACCGCTTCCGCCGCCCAGCTCGGCCTTGAGAGCACCGGCCATGCCTCGCGCGCGCTCGCCGGTCCGCCCGGCGTCTCGGGCCACAACATCCATCTGGAGCCGGGAGAACGCAGCCGCGAGCAGATGATGAAGGATGCCGGCACGGGCCTGCTGGTCACCGAGATGTTCAGCCCGGCCCTCAACCCCAACACCGGCGACTGGTCTGCAGGCGTGAGCGGCTTCTGGTTCGAGAACGGAGAGATCGTTCATCCGGTCAGCGAGGTGACGGTGGCGGGCCAGCTTCTGTCGCTCTATGGCCGCATGATCGCGGGCTCGGACCTGGAATTCCGCGGATCGACCAATGCGCCCTCGCTCATGTTTGACAAGGTGGCCATCGCCGGGCTCTAGAGACCGCGCCCTGCCCTCCACCCCCAAGCCATCAGGACATCCAGCACCATGACCGATCATCGCCAGCTTCTGCATCTCGTCATCGGCGGAGAGCTCAAGGAACTGGGCGGCGTCGAGTTCCGCGACCTCTCCAAGGTCGATCTGGTGGGCGCGTTCCCCAACTACGAGGAGGCGCGCAAGGCGTGGAAGGCCCGCGCCCAGGCGACCGTGGACAATGCCCACATGCGCTATTTCATCATCCACGCGCACCGCCTGATCGACCCCGACGGGGACGGACGCGCCGACTGAGGGTGCGCGTGTGCCCAGCTGCATCCGCCACAGGCGCGCGCGCGAACCTCTCATGGCCCTTACGCCCTCTCGCCACCCCTGCTAAGGTTCTGCGATCATGACCCTGTTCGGCACCACGATAGAGCCCCAGCAGCTCATGGCCCTGATCATGCTGCTGACCCTGATCGCGTTCTGGAGCGTGGTGCTGATGCGCGAGCGCGCATGGGAGAAGTGGTATCGGGAGTGGGAAGCCCAGCGCAAGGCGCGCCGCCAGGCGCAGGTCGGGCGCACTCCCGATGACCCGAACCGCCCGCGCGGCCCCTGGGGGTGAAGACGGCAAGGCTGTCGCTATTCGCGCCGCAGCACCTTTTCGGTCAGCATCTTGCCCCACCAGTTGGCCTTGAAGGTGGCCTTGAGCGCATCGGGGTCGAACCGGTCGCTCATCACCCAGTCGATGAAGCTGATGCCGCGCGGCTCGACCTCGGCGAGATAATGCTCAAAGAAATAGTCCAGCACGCCGGTCAGGCCCTGGCGCACGTGCAGGGTGCGAAAGCCCAGCTCCTCCACCGCCTCCGATATGGGATGGCCAAGATGAAAGTGGCGGTAGAGCACGGCCATCAGCCCGGCCCGGTCCGCGCCGGATTTGCAGTGCATCAGGGCCGGATATTCGATGCGCTCGAACAGATCGCGCGCCAGCAAGATGCGCTCGCGCGAAGGCACCTCGCGCGAGCCGAGCGGCGCAGTCACCAGCGTCATGCCCAGCGCTTCGGTCGCCTCCTGCTCAAGCAGGTACCACGACTGGGGCGAGCACCCGCGCAGGTTCAGCACGGTGCGGATGCCACGTTCCTGCCAATACTTCAGCTGATAGGGCCAGGGCTGGTTGGTGCGCACCATCTTTTCGTCGATCCAGTGCGCATTGGTGAAGGCGGTCCGCAAGATGCCGTGGTCCGACATGGCGAAATGCCAGTAGGCGCCGAGGCGTCCGTCGATCCGGGCAAGGTCATGTCTGGCCATCAGCGCCCCTTAGCGGGTGAATGTGACAGAGTCACCTCGTGCGCACCGCTTGACTTGTCGCCCGTAAGGTCCGACCGGAGAACATCTGGATCATGGCCCGACGAGACGACGACGTGAGCGCGCCCGCGCACGATACCCCCCCTGACCGCACCGGGCCTACCGGCGCTGACATCCCCGACGAAAAAGCCGCGCGCTCGGCACCCGTGCGGGCCCTGATGGCGCGCATCTGGCGCGACTATCTGAGAAGGCGGCTGGGGCCGCTGCTCACCGCCATGGCTCTGGCGGGGGTCACGGCGGTGCTGACCGGTGTGCTGCTGCGCCTGCTCGAGCCTGCGGTCAACGGCCTGTTCGTCGAGCGCAATCCGCGCGACCTGTGGCTTATTCCGCTGGCCATCGTGTGCGTGGGGCTGGTGCGGGGCCTCGCGTCCATGGGCCAGGCCCTGCTGGTGAACCGCATCGGTCACGGACTGGTAGGCGAGATACAGGTCGCCCTGTTCCAGCGCATGGTCCACGCCGACCTCGCCCGCCTCAAGGCCCAGCACTCCGGCAGCTATGTCGCCTCGGTGCTGTTCGACGCCAATCTGGTGCGCGAGGCCTTTACCAAGGGGGCGGTCGACTATGTGCAGCACGGCCTGACCCTGATCGTGCTGATCGGCTTCATGCTGAGCATCGACCCGCTGCTGACGGTGGTGGTGCTGCTGGCCATACCGGCGGTCAACGCCATATTGCGCGTGTTCTCGCGGCGCACCCGCAAGGCCGCCAGCGGTGCCATGAACGAGACCTCGGTGCTGTCCACGGCGCTGATGGAAAACCTAGACGGCATCCGCGTGGTCAAGATCGAGAACCGCGAGAGCGCCGAGGAGGCGCGCATCACCGAGGTCATCCGCCGCCGCCAGAAGTTCGTGATCAAGGGTGCCGACGCGCGCGCCCTGTCCGCCCCGGTCTCGGAGATGATCTCCATGACCGTCGTGGCCGCCGTCATGCTTGTGGCGGGGTGGCAGGCCCAGCAGGGGGCCATGAACGTGGGCCAGTTCGCCGCCTACATCGGCCTTCTGATGGCGGCGGGTCAGGCGGTGCGCCACCTGTCGGTGCTCCAGACCATCATGAGCGAGGGCTTCACCGCCTCGTCGCGCCTGTTCGACGCCCTCGACGTGGAGCCCGAGATCCGCGACAGCGGGCAGGCGCGCGCCGTGCCCGAAGGCCCGCTGTCGATCGAGCTGAGGGATGTCGACTTCGCCTATGGCCAGGATGCCCACACCTTGCAGGGCGTCTCGATGAAGGTCGAGCCGGGCGAGACGGTGGCCCTGGTCGGCACCTCGGGCGGGGGCAAGAGCACCATCCTCAGCCTGATCCCGCGCTTCTACGACGTGGCGGGCGGATCGGTCAGGGTGGGCGATGCCGACGTGCGCGAGCTGTCACTGGCGTCGCTGCGCTCGCGCATCGCTCTGGTGACGCAGGAGCCGTTCCTGTTCGACGACACCATCGCCGCCAACATCGCCTATGGCCGCCCCGAGGCCGGGCAGGACGAGATCGAGGCGGCGGCGCGCGCGGCGGCGGCCCACGACTTCATCATGAGCCTGCCGCAAGGGTACGCCACCCGCGTAGGCGAGGCGGGCGGTCAGGTCTCGGGCGGCCAGCGCCAGCGCATCGCCATCGCCCGGGCCTTCCTGAAGGATGCGCCCATCCTGCTGCTCGACGAGGCCACAAGCGCGCTGGACACAGAGAGCGAGACACTGGTGCAAAGCGCGCTCGAGGAACTGATGAAGGGGCGCTCCACCCTGATCATCGCCCATCGCCTCAGCACCGTGGCGCGCGCAGACCGCATCTATGTCATCTCGGGCGGGCGCGTGGTCCAGCAGGGCACCCACGCCTCGCTCTCGCGCGAGGACGGGCTCTATGCGCGCCTCGCCCGCTCCCAGAATCTCAGCGGTGAGCCGCTGATGCCCGAGATGACCGGCTGATGCGGCCGCTGCGCAATCCCGTGGTCCAGGCCCTGGCCGCGCGCCTGCTGTCGGGGTGGATGAAGCTGTGCTTTGCCACCATGCGCTGGCGCCATGAAAATCTCGACCAGGCCGAGCAGGTCTGGCGCGAGGGCGGCGGCGTCATCGTGGCCTTCTGGCATTCGCGCATCGCCCTGTCGCCCGCCGCATGGCCGCTGGATCGCGCCCAGCCCGCGCGCGCCCTGATCTCGCTGTCGCCCGACGGGCAGTTCATCGCCCGCGCCGTGGCGCGCCTCGGCTTTCCGGCCATCCACGGCTCCACCGCCAAAAAGGAAGCGCCCGAGCGCGCCAAGGGCGGCTCGCGCGCGCTGCGCGAGGGCCTGCGCCAGCTTCGCATCGGTGCGCTCGCGGTCACGCCGGACGGGCCGCGCGGGCCGGACCGCAGCATGGGCGAGGGCGTGCCCCTGATGGCCAGGATGTCGGGCCGCCCGGTGCTGCTGCTGGGCCTCGCCTCCAGCCCGGCCATCCGCCTGTCGAGCTGGGACCGCGCGCTCATCCCCCTGCCGTTCTCGAAAGGCGCCGTCGTCTGGGAGCTGCACCACTATCCCGAGGACACCGCCACGGGCGAGGTGGCCGCGCAGTGGAAGGCCGCGCTTGATCGCGTGACCGAGCGTGCCGAGGCTCTGGTGGGCTCATGACCCTGATGCTGGGCCTGTGGCGTCTGGCCACCCAGGCGATGGAGCCCGTGGCCCCGCACATCCTGCGGGCACGGGCGCAGCGCGGCAAGGAAGACCCGGCGCGCCTCGCGGAGCGGCTCGGCCAAGCCAGTGCCCCGCGCGCCAGCGGGCCGCTGGTGTGGGTGCACGGGGTCAGCGTGGGCGAGAGCGTTTCGGCCCTGCCGCTGGTGCGCCGCATCGCCGCGAGCGGGGCACGGGTGCTGATGACCTCAGGCACGCCGGCCTCAGCCGAAGTTCTGGCCACGCGCCTCGGCCACGCCGATTTCGGCGGGCGCGTGGTGCACCAGTACGCTCCCCTCGATGCGCCGGGCGTGGTGGGCCGGTTTCTCGATCACTGGCAGCCGGATCTGGCCCTGTTCGTCGAGAGCGAGCTGTGGCCCAACACCCTGATGACGCTCAGGGTGCGCAACATTCCCTCGGCCCTGATCTCGGCGCGCATCACCGAGCATACCGAGGCCGGCTGGCGCCGCTTTCCCCGCTCGGCGCGCGCGCTGCTGTCGTGCTTCGACCTCATCCTGGCCCAGGACGAGACCAGTGCCGCGCGGCTGGAGAGCCTTGGTGCGCGCACCAGTGGCCTGCTCAATCTCAAGCTGGCGGGCGAGGCCCTGTCCCACGACGCCGCTGTCTTCTCCCGCCTGTCCGAAGCCATCGGTGACCGACCGGTGGTGCTGCTTTTGTCCACCCACGAGGGCGAGGATCTGCCGCTGCTGCGGGCCTGTCGCGCCATCCGGCCCCGTCCGCTCATGATCGTCATGCCGCGCCACCCCGCCAGAGCCGATCATCTGTGCGATGCCCTGAGGGCCGAGGGCTTCACCCTCTCCCAGCGCAGCCAGCAGGAAGCCATCGCACCGGATATCGATGTCTATGTGGCCGACACCCTGGGCGAAGCGGGGCTTTTCATCCGCCTTGCCGATATGGTTGTGGTGGCGGGCTCGTTCCTCAGCGGCATCGGCGGGCACAATCCGCTGGAGCCCGCGCGCCTCTCCCGAGGGGTCATCACGGGGCCGGACATCGCCAACTGGGCCGGCGTCTATGAGGAACTGATCGGTGCGGGCGGAGCACTCAAGGTCGAGACCGCCGCAGACATCACCGCCGTGCTCTCGCAGCTTCTGGCCGATAACGATGCGTCGCGGCGCATGGGGCAGGCGGCGCAGCGGCATACGCTCAGCCTCGATGCCGGACTCGATCAGCTCTGGCCCCGGCTCGAGCGCCTGATGCAGGGGCCGGGCGCATGATGCTGAAAACCCCGCGCTGGTGGTATGCGAGACGGCCCGCGCCCGGCCGCGTGGTGCGCGCCCTGCTCACGCCGCTGTCGTGGCTGTGGGCCGCCGTGACGGCACGAAGGCTGCGCAAGGCCGTGCCCGAGGACGTGGGCGGCCCGGTGATCTCGGTCGGCAATCTGACCATGGGCGGCTCGGGCAAGACGCCCGTGGCACGCGAGATCATGCGCCTGCTGCGCCAGGACGGCCTGTCGGTCCACGGCCTCTCGCGCGGGCACGGCGGGCGCGAGCGCGGACCCTTGCGCGTCGATCCGGCCCTCCACAGCGCCCTTGATGTGGGCGACGAGCCCCTGATGCTGGCCCACGATGGTCCCCAGTGGATCGCAAGGGACCGCGCCGCTGGCGCGCGATCCGCCCTCGCGGCCGGAGCAGGCATCATCGTCATGGATGACGGCCACCAGAACCCGACACTGCGCAAGGCGCTGTCCCTCGTGGTGGTCGATGGCGAGACCCGCGATGGCGAATGGCCCTTTGGCGACGGGCGCGTGTTCCCTGCCGGTCCCATGCGCGAGCCGCTGAAGGCGGGTCTGGCGCGCGCCGATGGCGTCGTGATCCTGCTGCCCCAGGGGCTGGAGCGGCCCGACCCGGAGCTTGAGGCCCTGTTCGCGCCCCTGCCCGTCTTCATTGCGCGCCTGCGGGCGCAGGAAGCCCCGCCGGAAGGGCCGCTGGTCGGCTTTGCGGGCATCGCCAAGCCCTGGCGCGTGGAGCGGGACCTGCGCGCGGCAGGCGCGGACCTGCGCAACTTCGTGCCCCTGGCCGATCATGCCACCGTGAGCGAGGCGAGCTTTGCCCACCTCGTGGCCTGCGCCCGCGACGAAGGGGCCCGTCTGGTGACCACCGAAAAGGACTGGGTGCGCCTTAGCCCCGCCCGGCGCGCTCAGGTGACGCCATGGCGGGTGCGCGCCGTCCTTGCGGACGAGGCGCGGTTCCTGGTCTTCCTCCGGGACCGGCTCGGTCAGTCGCGGCGATAGATGCGCCCAGCGCGCATGACGAAGCGCACGCGCTCAAGCTCGGTGACATCGGCCAGAGGATCACCGCTGACGGCGATGATGTCGGCGGCCATGCCGGGGCGAAGGCGGCCGATCTGACGATCGAGACGCAGGTGCTGGGCCGCATTGACCGTGGCGGTCTGAATGGCCTGGAGCGGGGTGAGGCCAGCGCGCACCAGCAGGGCGAACTCCTGGGCATTGTCGCCGTGGCGGCTGACGCCGGAGTCTGTGCCAAAGGCAATCCGCACCCCGCCCCTGTGGGCGCGCCGCACCATTTCCAGCATGAGTGGCCCGGCCTCCAGCGCCTTGGCGCGCTGGTTGGGTGTGAGCCAGGTGTCGGGACGGGCCGCCTCGCGCGCCACGAAGTCACCGGCCATCAGGGTCGGCACCAGCCACGCCCCGCTGGTGCGGAACAGACGGATGGACTCCTCGTCCAGATAGGTGCCGTGCTCAATGGAATCGCCGCCCGCGCGCAGGAAGCTGTTGACCCCGTCCGTGCCGTGGGCGTGAGCGGTGACAATGCGGCCCATGGCATGACCGGCCTCGACGATGGCCTCCAGCTCGGCCTGGCTGAACTGCTGGTTCAGGCCCGCCGCCGTATCGGACAGAACCCCGCCCGTGGCCGTGATCTTGATGATGTCGGCCCCCGCGCGCACCCGCTCGCGCACGGCCCGGCGGCAGTCGTCCGCGCCCGAGCAGACCGAAGGCGGGCGCAGCACCGGCACCAGCTCCTCGCGCACGCCATTGGCGTCGCCGTGACCGCCGTGGGGCGAGACGCTGCCCGCCGACACCAGCATCCGCGGGCCGGGCACGACGCCGCGCGCAATCGCGTTGCGCAGCGCGATCACAGCCTCGCCCTGACCGCCGAGGTCCGCCACGGTCGTGAAGCCGGCCTCGAGCGTGATGCGGGCATAGTGGGCGCCGTCAAACGCGCTTTCCGCCGCGCTCTTGGTCATGCGGTCGAAGCGACTGGTCGGGCTTTGCTCCGAGGTGATGTGGACATGGCTGTCGATCAGGCCCGGCAGCACGAAGCGGTCCGACAGGTCCACCACCTCGCCCTCGCCCACGAAGCCGTCGCGAATCTCGCGGATCAGCCCGTTCTCGACCACGATGGTCTGGCGGCTGCGCACCTCGCCGGTGGACGGATCGGCCAGCAGGCGACCGGCGTGGATGTAGATCACACTGGTGGCCGCATCGCTGGTCTGGCGCGCATCGGCTCCCGGCCCGGCCAGAGCCAGGGCGAGCACGCCCAATGCGGCGGTGATGACACGTTTCATGAGCGGCTCTCCCGATCCCCTGCAAACTCCCGAAAGGCACAATAACCTCTGCGTGATCGAAGCCAAGGCTCAGGTTGATCGCATCGGGATTTGGCGGAATAATCGGCTACACGCCGTGAACGGGGCGGAGCATCGCGGGGCGGTCGCATGCAGTTTTCCAGACGCCGACTTCTGAGCATGGGTGCGGGGGCCGCAGGCGCGGGCCTGACCGGCGCCCTGTCAGCGTGTTCGTCTCATATGAATGGCCCCGAGCCGGTTATGGCGTCAGCGCCCGTGCGCGCCGCGCTTGAAGTGCGCCCCATCCAGATCAGCGTGCGCCCCACGCTCGACCCGGCAGGGCTGATCCGCCCCGAGCTGCTGTCACGCGCCCGCGAGGCGCTCGATTTCCATGCCGGGCGCATTGCCAACCGCGATCGCATCTATCTGGTCGATTTCGCCATGCACTCGGCCGAGCCGCGCCTCTTTGAGCTCAACATGATCTCGGGCGAGGTGGAGGCGTTTCGCACCGCCCACGGTCGCGGGTCGGACCCCGAGCACAGCGGCTTTGCGCATCGCTTTTCCAATGTTCAGGATTCCCACCAGTCCAGCGTGGGCGCCTATCTGATCGCCGGGCCGGGCCATGGCACGATCCACGGGCCGAACGTGCTGCTGGACGGTCTCGACTACACCAATTCGCTGGCGCGTCAGCGGGCGATCATCATTCACGGCGCCGACTATGCCGAGCCCGACTTCCTGGCCCGCGAGGGCAAGCTGGGGCGCTCTTTCGGCTGTTTCTCGACGGCCCATGCCGACCTTCACACCCTGCGCCAGCGCATGGGCGAGGGCCGGATGCTGTTCGCCTTCGGGTGAAATCCCCGGAAATATCGGCCCTGCGCCGCCCCCGCGCTTGAGCCCGGCAGGGTGATCGTTCACCATTTGGCGCGATGAACGCCCCCCTGAAACCCGAGAGCCTGAGGCCAGACGCCCATGGCACCGCCCCGCAAGGCAGAGCCGAGCCGGTGATCGCGCCGGGCACCACGCCGGTGATGGCGCAGTTCCTTCAGGTCAAGGCGGCCCATCCCGACGCGCTCGTGTTCTTTCGCATGGGCGATTTCTACGAACTGTTCTTCGAGGACGCCGAGCGCGCAGCTGCGGTGCTGGGCCTTGCTCTGACCAAACGCGGCAAGCATCTGGGCGAGGACATCCCCATGGCGGGCGTGCCCGTCCATGCCGCCGAGGGCTACATGGCGCGCCTGATCCGCGCAGGCCTGCGCGTGGCGGTGTGCGAGCAGGTCGAGGACCCGGCCGAGGCGCGCAAGCGGGGCTCGAAAGCGGTGGTGCGCCGCGAGGTCGTGCGCGTGGTCACGCCGGGCACCCTGACCGAGGACAGCCTGCTCGACCCCAAGCGCTCCAGCCTGCTGGCGGCGGTGGTCAGCCACCGGGGGCGCTGCGCCATCGCCGTGGCCGACCTGTCGTCGGGGCGCCTTGAGTGCCTCGCCTGCGCGCCCGCCGACCTTGCCACCGAACTGGCGGCCTTCGCGCCCTCGGAGCTTCTGGTTGCGGATGGCCAGATGAACAGCGAGGAGCTGGCACCCCTGATCGCTGCGGCGCGCGCGCGCGCAGAGCCCGCATTGCAGGCCCTGCACCACGGCGTGGCGGATGTGGCCGCCCATCGCAACCGGCTGGAGCGTTTGTACGGCGTGCTCACCCTTGACGGGTTTGGTGAATTCAGCCCCGCAGAAGTCTCGGCCATGGGCCTGATCGGGGCCTATATCGAGCTGACCCAGGCCGGGCGCGTGCCCGCGCTCAAGCCTCCGCGCCGCCATGGCGAGAGCCCGTGGCTGGCCATCGACGCCGCCACCCGAACCAGTCTGGAGATCGAGCGCAACACCTCGGGCGGACGCGAGGGCAGCCTGGTCGATACGCTGGACCGCACCCTGACCGCAGCGGGCAGCCGCGCCCTGCTCGACCGCCTCGCGCGCCCGCTGCGCGCGCCCGAGGCCATCAACGCACGGCTCGATCAGATCGAGGCCCTGCTGAGCGATTCCGTCCTGCGCCAGAGCGTGCGCGAGCACCTGCGCGGCTGTGCCGACATCCAGCGCGCCCTGTCGCGGCTGGCGCTTGCCCGGGGCGGGCCGCGCGATCTCAAGGCCCTCGCTCTGGGTCTGTCCTGCGCGAGAGATCTGTCAAACCTGACCCACGGTGCCCATGGGGCGCTCGCATCGCTTGCACACAGCCTTACCCTGCCCGACGCGATCACGGCCCTGCTCGATGACCTGTCGCGCGCCCTGGTGGACGAGCCGGGCCACAACCTGCGCGACGGCGGCTTCATCGCACCGGGCTTCCGGCCCGATCTGGACGAGACGCGCGCCCTGCGTGACGACAGCCGCCGCATCATTGCGGCGCTGGAAGGCGAGGCCCAGAGCGAGACCGGCCTCCCGCTCAAGGTCCGGCACAATGCCGTGCTGGGCTATTTTCTCGAGACCACCGCGCGCCATGGCGAGAGCCTGATGCGCGAGCCGCTGAACGCGCGCTATTTCCATCGCCAGACCCTGGCCAGTCAGGTGCGCTTCACCACCCGCGAGCTGTCCGAGCTGGACGCGCGCATCAGCAAGGCCGCCGCCACGGCCCTGGCCATCGAGATCGAGACGTTCGAGGCCCTTCGCGAGCGCGCGATCGGCCTCAATGGCGCCCTCCAGCTCATCGCCGACGCCCTGGCCGAGATCGACGTCGCTGCGGGCCTCGCCGAATGGGCCGAGGATCATCGCGCGGTGCGCCCCCTCGTCGACGACAGCCTGTGCTTCCATGCCGAGGGTGCGCGTCACCCGGTGGTCGAGGCAGCGCTGCGACGCGAGGCCAGGCCCTTTACCGCCAACGACTGTCGGCTGGATGCCAGCGGCGAGCAGGGCGCGCGCCTGATCATCGTCACCGGACCGAACATGGCGGGCAAGTCGACCTTCCTGCGCCAGAACGCCCTGCTGGTGGTCATGGCCCAGGCGGGCTGTTTCGTCCCGGCCGTCAGCCTGCGCCTAGGCGTCGCCGACCGCCTGTTCAGCCGCGTGGGCGCGGGCGATGATCTGGCCAGCGGGCGCTCCACCTTCATGATGGAGATGGTCGAGACCGCCGCCATCCTGACCCAGGCCAGCGAGCGCTCTTTCGTGGTGCTGGACGAGATCGGGCGCGGCACCGCCACCTGGGACGGACTGGCCATCGCCCACGCCACCGCCGAGGCCCTGCACGAGCAAAATCGCGCGCGCACATTGTTCGCCACCCACTATCACGAGCTGGCCACGCTGGAATCCAGCCTGTCGAGCGTGGCCAACCTGTCCATGCGCGCACGCGAGTGGAACGGCGATCTGGTATTCCTGCACGAGGCGGCACCGGGCGCGGCAGACCGCTCCTACGGGGTGCAGGTGGCGCGGCTGGCGGGCGTTCCCCATGCGGTAGTCGAGCGCGCGCGTCAGGTGCTCGAGCGCCTCGAATCGAGCGCCGGTCCCACGGCGCGCCTCGACGACCTGCCCCTGTTCGCCGTGGCCGAGCCTGCGCCAGCCATCCTCGATGACCGGCTGCACAAGGCGCTCGCCGACCTTGACCCCGACGATCTGAGCCCGCGAGACGCGCTCGATGCGCTCTACAGGCTCAAGTCCCTGCTCTCGTGAGCCCGCGCGCCAGCCGCCAGCGTCATGACGAGGCCCTTGAGCGCCTGATCAGGGAGGCCAGCGCGGCCGGTCTCGATGCCCCTCAGTTGCGCGAGCGCCTGAAGGAGCCTCTGCGCCAGTGGTGGCTGGAACGCCTGCGCCGGGCCGAGGCCCGCCTGATCGCAGGCACCGGCGGGCTGGAGGTCGCGCGCTCGCTCGCCCGGCGGGCCGATGCCCTGCTGGTCCATCTGTGGACCCTGGCCACCGAGCAGCTCTATCCGGCCCCGAACGCACTGGACTCCGAGCGCCTCAGCCTGCTGGCCACAGGCGGATACGGGCGCGGGGTGCTGGCGCCCCATTCGGACCTCGACCTGCTGTTCCTGCGCCCGTGGAAGGCCAATGCCCGCGCCGAGGCGGTGACGGAGTTCATCCTCTATGTGCTGTGGGACATGGGGCTGAAGGTGGGCTGGGCCGCCCGCAGCCTCGATGACAATCTGCGCGTGGCGCGCAGCGACATGACCGTGCGCACCACCTTGCTGGAGGCGCGCCCTGTCGCAGGCGACGAGAGCCTGAGCGCGGCCTTTCTGGAGCGGTTCTACCGCTTCATCGACCGCAGCGATCCGCGCCCCTTCATCGCCGCCAAGCTGGAGGAGCGCGACCGGCGCCACATGAAAGCCGGGCGCTCGCGCTATCGCGTCGAGCCGAACGTCAAGGACGGCAAGGGCGGCCTGCGCGATCTCAACAGCCTGTTCTGGATCGCCCGCCACCTGGCCCCTGACAGCCCGCTGGGCGCGCGGGTCATGGGCGATCTGCTGACTGCACGCGAGGAGCGGCGCTTCGAGGAGGCTTTCGACTTCCTGTGGAGCGTGCGCGCCCATCTGCATTTTCTGGCCGGGCGGGCCGAGGAGCGGCTCAGCTTCGATCTCCAGCCCGAGATCGCCCGGCGCATGGGCTGGTCCGGTCGGGGCGAGGAACCGGCGGTGGAGCGGTTCATGCGCCGCTATTTCCTTAATGCGCGCGAGGTGGGTGCACTGACCCGCGCCCTGTGCGCCAAGCTGGAGGAACGCGGTCAGAAGACCGCCCATGGCCTGTCGCGACTGCTGCCGCGCCGGGTCAGGAAGCTCGATGAGCCCGGCCTGATCATCGCGGGCGGACGCCTCAGCGTGGAAGGGCCCCATGTCTTTACCGAGCGTCCGGCCATGCTCATGGGCCTGTTCGCCGCCGCCGACCGGCTGGACCTCGACCTGCACCCCGATGCCTTTGCCGCCGTGATGCGCAGCATGGCGCGCGTCGGCCCCTCCCTGCGCCGCGACGCCGGAGCGGCAGGTGCGTTTCTCGATGTGCTGGCGCGAGGGCGCGAGCCCTACCGCGTGCTCAGCCTGATGAACGAGACCGGCCTGCTGGGCCGCTTCATGCCCGAGTTCGCGCGCGTGGTCGGCCAGACCCAGTTCAACATGTATCACGCCTATACGGTCGACGAGCACACCTTGCGTGCCATCGGCATTGTCAGCGACATCGCCAGAGGGCGGCTGCGCGACGATCACCCGCTGGCCAGCGAGATCGTGCCGCGCATCATCGACCGCGAGGCCCTGATGCTGGCCATGCTGCTGCACGATGTGGGCAAGGGCGGCGCGCGCGGCCAGCTCGAGGACGGTGCCATCGCCGCGCGCCGGGCCTGCGAGCGGCTGGGCCTGAGTGCCGCGAGATGCGAGCTGGTCGCCTGGCTGGTGCGCCATCACCTGCTGCTGTCCGATACCGCCCAGAAGCGCGACGTGAGCGATCCCGACACCGTGCGCTGGTTCGCCCGCCAGGTGGGAGAGCCTGAGCGGCTGCGCATGCTGCTGGTGATGACCGTGGCGGACATCCGCGCGGTCGGGCCGGGCATCTGGAACGGCTGGAAGGGCCAGCTGATGCGCGATCTTTACAAGGCCACCTTGCGCGTGTTCCGCGGCGAGAGCCTGGAGCCGGTGCGCGTGGACGAGGACTTTGCTCCGCTGATCGCACGGGCGGGACGCAGCGGGGCCGCCGCCCTGCTGCGAGAGCGCACGGACCTCAACACCACCGAGCTGCTGGTCTGCGCGCCTGATCGCAAGGGACTGTTCGCGGACATCACCGCCGCCCTCGCACGCCTGCACGCCAATGTCATCAGCGCGCGCATCGTGACCCACGACGACATGGCGCTTGACCTGTTCGAGCTTCAGGACCGGGGCGGCGCGCCCTTTGCCCGGTCCGATGAGGCCCTGCGCTCCAGGCTCGTCTCGCTGGTGGAGCGCGCCGCACGCGGCGAGGTCTCGCCCTCGGCGAGGGAAGCGCCGCCCGATGCGCGCACGGCGGCCTTCGAGGTCATCGCCTCGGTCAGCTTCGACAACAGCGTGAGCGCCGAGGCGACCGTCATCGAGACGTCAGGGGTGGACCGGCCGGGCCTGCTGGCACGTCTGGCGGCCACACTCAGCGATCACGGGCTGTCGATCCGATCGGCCCATGCCGCCAGTTTCGGCGAGCGGGCGGTGGACGCCTTCTATGTCACGCGCGATGACGCTCCGCTCGACGACAAGCGCCTCGACGCCCTGCTGAAAGCCGATCTGCTGGAAGCGCTGGGCATCGAGCGCGCGCCTCCGCGCCGCGCCGACCGTGCCCTGCCGCGCGCGCGTGCGAGCCGCAGCGAGTAAGCCCTTGCAGGGCGCGGCGCTAAGGCATAGAGCGGCATTTCGCCGGGCGGCCACAGGCGCGCTCCGTTTCCACCTTGCAGGCGCCCGCGCGCCCCTGAGGGCCAGAGCTTGAGCGATCCCGCGAAGTCCCGCCCTGAAACCATGAACCCATCGGATACCGGCAAGGGTGGTGGCTCTGGCAGCGGTAGCACTGGGGGTGGCTCTGGCGGCATGATCCGCTCCAGCATCGTCTATGGCGGGCTCACCCTGATAAGCCGCGTCATGGGCCTGGCCCGCGATACCGTGGCCGCTGCCGTGCTGGGGGCCAGCGCCACCATCGCCGCAGACGCCTATTACACGGCCCTGAGCTTTCCCAACCTGTTCCGCCGCATCTTCGCCGAAGGGGCCTTCACCGCCGCCTTCGTGCCCGCCTATGCACGCACTCTCGCCGAAAAGGGACAGGCCGAGGCGGACCGCGTGGCCGTCGATGCCCTGGCCGTGCTGGCCACGGTGACCACCGCCCTGACCATCGTGGCCATGCTGGCCATGCCGTGGCTGATGACGATCATCAATCCGGGCTTCATCGACAATCCGCAGAAGTTCCAGCTGGCCGTGGTGCTGACCCAGATCACCATGCCCTATCTGCCGGCCATCACCATCGTGGCGCTGCTGTCGGGCGTGCTGAACGCGCGGGGCAAGTTCATCGTCTCGGCCTTGGCGCCCACGCTGCTGAACCTGTTTATCCTGGCGGGACTGCTGATCCCGAACCAGAGCCCGGCTGGCGCGTCGTTCTCGGCCTCGTGGGGGATACTGGCCGCCGGTGTGGGTCAGGCCCTGATGCTGGTCTGGGGCGTGCGCCGGGCCGGGGCCTCGATCCGCCTGCGAATGCCGCGCATCACACCCGAGATCAAGGCCGTGTTCGCCCTGGCCATTCCGGGCGTCATCGCGGGCAGCGCCACCCAGATCAACGTCTTCATCAGCCAGGCCCTGTCCTCGCAGGTCGATGGCGCGCGTGCCTGGCTGAGCAATGCCGACCGGCTCTATCAACTGCCGCTGGGACTGGTCGGCGTGGCCGTGGGTGTGGCGCTGCTGCCCGCCCTGTCGAAGGCCATCGGCGCGGGCGAGGATCAGCGCGCCCAGTCCAGCATGGATGATGCCCTGGGCTTCTCCATGGCCCTGACCCTGCCTGCGGCCACGGCCCTGATGGTCATTCCGCTGCTGCTGGTCGAGGGCCTGTTCCTGCGCGGTGCCTTCAATGCCTTCGATGCCCAGCAGACCGCCGCCGCCCTGTTCCACTACGGCTGGGGCGCGCCCGCCTTCGTGCTGACCAAGGTGCTGGCCCCCGCCTTCTTTGCCCGGCGCGACACCAAGACCCCGATGTATTTCGCCCTGGCGGCAGTGGCCCTGAACGTGGTGCTGTGCTTCGTGCTGTTTCACTTCATCGGCGTGCCGGGTCTGGCCATCGCCACCTCGGCCTCGGCTTGGCTGAACGTGGCCCTGATGGTCGTGACCCTGCAAAGACGCGGCACCTGGTCACCCGGTCGCAGCGTGGTGGTGCGCATCGCCAAGGTGCTGCTGGCGTGCCTCGGCATGGCCGTGATCATCGGGCTGCCCGCCAGCCAGCGCAGCGTGATCGAGCCCGTGCTGCGCGGCAAGGAGATCACCATGCTGGCCATCTGTGCCCTGGGCGCGCTGGGTTACATGGTGCTGCTGGTGGGTCTGCGCGCCATCACCCCGTCCGAGATGCGCGCGGCGCTGAAGCGTCGCTAGCGCCGGTCTTCATTCGCTCGAAAGCTGCTGGTATCACGCGCCCATGACCGACGATTCCTCCCCTGCATACAACGGCCCGCGCCGTATCCTGTCCGGTATCCAGGCCTCGGGTGCGCTGCACCTGGGCAACTATCTCGGGGCACTCAAGCGCTTCGTCGCCCTGCAGGACCAGGGCGCGCCGGTGTTCGTCTTCGTGGCGGACCTGCACGCCATCACCGTGTGGCAGGAGCCGGAGAAGCTGACCTCCCAGACCCGCGAGATCGCGGCGGCCTATCTGGCATCGGGCCTGGATCCGGCCCGCACCATCATCTTTCCGCAGTCGGCCGTGCGCGCCCATGCCGAGCTGGCCTGGGTGTTCAACTGTGTCGCCCGCCTCGGCTGGCTGGACCGCATGACCCAGTTCAAGGAGAAGTCGGGCAAGCACAAGGAGCGCGCGTCGGTGGGGCTCTATACCTATCCGGTGCTGCAGGCCGCCGACATCCTTCTCTACAAGGCGACCGAAGTGCCCGTGGGCGAGGACCAGAAGCAGCACCTGGAGCTGACGCGCGATATCGCCCAGAAGTTCAACAACGATTTCGGTGCGCCCGGCTTCTTCCCCCTGCCCGAGCCCGTGATCCAGGGCCCGGCCACCCGCGTCATGAGCCTGCGCGATGGTCAGGCCAAGATGAGCAAGTCCGACCCTTCCGACCTCAGCCGCATCAATCTGACCGATGATGCCGACACCATCGCGGCCAAGATCCGCAAGGCCAAGACCGACCCCGAGCCCCTGCCCGACAGCCTCGATGCCCTGGGCGAGCGGCCCGAGGCGCGCAACCTGATCGCCATCTATGCCGCCCTGTCCGACCAGAGCCGCGAACAGGTGCTGGCGCAGTTCGCCGGTCAGGGCTTTGGCGCCTTCAAGCCCAAGCTGGCCGAGCTGGCGGTGGAGTCTCTGGCCCCCGTCACCGCAGAGATGCGCCGCCTGATGGGCGATCCCGCCGAGATCGACCGGGTGCTGCGCGCAGGCGCGGAGCGGGCCGCCGAAGTGGCCGACCGCACGGTCGCCGAGGTCAGGCAGATCGTCGGCTTCTGGAACGGATAAAAAAAGCCCCGCTGTCGCCAGCGGGGCTCTTTTCTGGCCGGCGCGAGGGCCGATCAGGCGTTGGCCGCCGTGGGCATGGCCTGAGCGCGGATCATGGCCATGGCCACCAGACGATCCCAGCCGTAGAGCGAGATCAGGTGGGCGTAGATCTGGTGCAGGGCACCGTTGTCACGCAGCTCGGCCATCTTCTCGGGCGAGAGCTTGCGCAGCTTCTCCTCGGAGACGGCGAAATAGTCGGCGATCTTCTGGGGCTCGCCGGGCGAGCCGTCCGGGTTGCGCGGCGTGAAGACCGCGTCGCGCGTGTCGAACAGGTCGAGCTCGGTCAGCAGCTTGACGAAGCTGTCGGTGCGCTGGCGCTCGGTCTCGAAGTCCTGACAGAACTTGAGGCACTGCTCGAGGTAGGGCGTGGGCTTGCCGTCCTCGAACAGACGCACCTCGCCGCCCTCCACCACCTGATCGGAGCCGCGGTCGATGCACAGGATCATGCGCTCGGCCTGCTCGTCGTTGGCGAACACGAACGGATAGCGGCGCACGAAGGCCGGAACATAGGCATCGGCACGGAAGGTGCCATCCGCTTCCACGAACAGGTTGTCGTTGGACGACAGGCCCATCACCGCCAGAGGCATCTTCTGCTCGCCCAGGAAGATGATCGGATAGGACAGGGCGCTCGAGGCGAACTCGGAAACCGTCAGGGGGATCAGATTGCTCTGGGCGACGAACTTGAACGGTGTCGGCGACGGGTTCAGGCCCAGATTGGCGTGCTGCTCGACATTCACCGGCTCGGGGCTGGTGTAGAACAGGACGTTGCCGCTGACCGGGCTGGCGGGGGGATTGGACTGTTGCATGGACTTCGATGATGCTCGCGTAAAGGCGTGGAGGCGGGCCTTCTAGCCCAGGAAGCCCGCCTCGGCAACGCGAGGGCGCCGCTCGCACGAAGTGCGCCCCCTACGATACCCCCGTCAGGCGTGAGGCATGATTAATGCCGCTCCCGGCGCGTTCCCCCGCCTCAGAAGCGATAGGCGAGGCCGACGCGCACATTGCGCCCCGGCAGAGGGGCCAGATCCTTCAGGAACGAGGCGTGCTCGCGCATCTCGGCATCGTTGAGGTTGCGCCCCTCGACATAGAGCATCAGGCCGCGATCGGGGTCGGGACGCCAGCCGGCAAAGGCATTGAGCGTCACATAGCCGTCGGTACCCAGCTCGAAGTCGGCGACGCGCTCCTGTGCCCCGACACGGCGCACCTCGAAGCGGCCCAGCCACGGTCCGCTCTCGGCATTGATCCGCGTGGCAAACGACCACGGCGGGATGCGGGCCGCAGGGCCCAGATCGGTCTCGCCGCGCACCCGGTCGTAGGTGAACTCGACGCCGATGCGATCGCGCCCGCTCGTCCAGACGTCGAAGCCCAGGGTGGCCTCGAGCCCGCGGAAGGTGGCGTCGGTCTGGACATAGTTGAACACCGGCAGGCCATCGTCCTCGGTGCCATCGGGGCGCAGGTCGATGAAGCCGTCATAATCGGCATGGAATACGTGCAGGTCGAGGCGCAGCGGCCCCGAGCGCCAGTGCATCGTGCCCTCGATGGAGGTCACGGTCTCGGAATCGAGGTCCGCATCGCCGATCTCGAAGGCCTGGGTGGCGATGTGCGGCCCCTCGGCGAACAGCTCTGCCTCGGTCGGCGCGCGTCCGTTGCGCGAAACCGACAGGCCGAGGAACAGGGGGGTGACCGGGCGGAAGAATACCCCGGCGCTGGCCGAGACATTGCTGAAATCGCGCGAGGCGGCAGCGGTCTCGAGACTGCGGGTATCGAGGCGCAGGCCTCCTTCAAGCCCCCAGCGGCCGAAGTCCATGCGCTGCAATGTGTAGAGGCCCAGCTCGCGGATGTCGGTCTGGGGCACATAGGCCTCGTCGCCGACCGCATCGAAATCGCGCACCAGACCCTGCACGCCTACCGCGCCGTCCCAGCCGCCGCGCGTGGCCTGGACCAGTTCCAGACGACCCTCGAAACCGCTGGAAGTGAACACCGTGCCGACATCGCCGTCCTCGAACTCGGTGTGGGTGTAGTCGCTGTAGCCGCCCGAGAAGCGCAGGCGCTCGAACGGGCCGAAGCCGAAGCGCCACTCGCCGCGCAGGTCCACGCGGGTCTGACGCAGGCCGATGGTCACGTCCTCATCGTCGTGGTCGTGGTCATGGTCATGATCGTGGTCATGATCGTCGTCGTGATCGTCATGGTCATGATCGTCGTCGTGGTGGTGGTGATGATGGCCGGGCACGCCGTAGTCGCTCTCGGTGCGCTTGACCGACAGCCCGATGAAGCCGTTGGCGCCGATCCACGAGCCGCCGATGCCGTAGGTGCTCAGATTGACGAAGCTGTTGTCGAGGCGCGTGCGGCCGGGAGGGGCGATCTCCTCGCCCTCATCGAAGCGCAGACGGTTGGACTCGGCGTCCACGGGGATGCGGTAGTCGCCCGACTCGCGGCGCTGGCCGTCGATGCTGAAGGCAAAGGGCCCTGCGCCGAAGGTGACGGAGCCCCCGACATTGAAGCCGTCATCGACGCTGGAGCCCTGTGCGAACACGCGCCCGCTCATGCCGCCTTCGGGCAGGGCCTCGGGAATGCGGTCGTCGATGACATTGACCACACCGCCAATGGCCGAGCCACCATAGGCGAGGGTCTGGGGCCCGCGCAGCACCTCGATGCGCACCGCCTCGCCCGGATCGGCCGAGACCTGATGGTCGGGCGACAGCGCGCTGGCGTCGATCAGGCCCAGCCCGTTGGCCAGAACCTGCACGCGCGGCCCGGCAAGACCGCGGATCACGGGGCGGCTGGCTCCGGCCGAAAAGCTGGACGAGCGCACACCCGGAATGCCGTTCAGCAGATCGCCCAGCGTCAGGGCCGGGGCCATCAGAAGCTCGTCCTCGGTGATGACATCCACGGCAATGTTGGTCGCATCCGTTGTGATGCGATAGGGCGCGGCGGTGATCACCACCTCCTCGACGCGCGTGGGCTGGCCCTGGGCCTCCGTCGAGAGGGCCTCGCCGGAGAGGGCAGGCGAGGCCAGCCCGGCAAGCAGGGCGCCGATGGCGCTGGCCCCCATCATGCGGCTGCGGGCAGGGACGTGACGACGGGCAGGGGCAGTGGTCATGGCAGGGGACTCGTTGATGTCTTGACGCTGGAGGCAAACCCGCGCGCTTTCGCCGGGGGCTTGATATTCGAGCGATGTGTTATGAAATAACATCACCTCTCGTCAAGGGGCATGGTGCGGACCGCCCGCCTTGCCCTCTCCACCCGACTGGATTACCGAAAGTTCATGAGCGCCTCCTGCCAGCATCACGACCACTCCAGCGGCCTGTCGGGAACAGGGCTTGAAGATGCGCTGTCAGCTGCCGAGGCGCGTTGTGCGCACAGCGGCGAGCGCATGACCGCCCCGCGTCGGCGTGTGCTCGAACTGCTGCTGGAGGCGGGTGCGCCGGTGAAGGCCTATGATCTGATCAGCGGCTTCGGCGCGGACGGCCAGGCCGCCAAGCCCCCCACGGTCTATCGTGCGCTGGAGTTTCTGGAGAACCAGGGGCTGGTGCACCGCATCGCCTCGATCAGCGCCTATGTCGCCTGCCGCAGCGCCGAGCAGGACCATGCGGCCGCCTTCCTGATCTGCGACTGTTGCGGCGCGACCGCGGAAATCTCGCCCATCGGCAATACAGCCCTTGCCAAGGCTGCGGACGAACAGGGCTTTCGTCTGGCACGCACCACCATCGAGGCCCATGGCCTGTGCGAGGCCTGCGCGGGCAGCAGCCACGCCTGAGCGACGCTCCTGCCGCTCCACGGCCCCTTGCGACGGCAACTCACCTATCACTGATATTTAACCGCCGGGGCGTTAGGAATGTGCCATGTTTGAGGGGCAGATCAGAACGATCGACCACAGCGTGCTCAAACAGGTGCTCGAAGCCCACGCACGCTTCACGTCCGGCCAGCCGGGCGGCAGGCGCGCACGCCTGCGCCTGATCGAGCTGTCAGGCCTGGCCCTCGATGGCGTGGACCTGCGCGGAGCCGACCTGTCCGGTGCGCGCCTGCGCGACACCCTGTTGATGGGAGCCCGGCTGGAGGGGGCAAACCTGTTCGGCGCGGACCTGCGCGGGGCGGACCTGCGCGAGGCGCGCCTCGACGGAGCGGACCTGCGCGGGGCGTGCCTGAAAGGCTGCAATCTGGTGCGCGCCTCGCTCAATGGCTGCGACCTGCGCGAAGGGGCCATCGCCGTCCAGAAGTCGAGCGAGGACTTCCACTTCCTGCGGCACGACCCGCGGGCCGGTGACATGGAGCGCGCGGTGCTGTTTGATACCGCCCTTGCCGGAGCACGGCTGCCGGGCCGCTTCAGCGCCGATTTCTCCGATGCCGACCTGTCCCATGCGGCCCTGCGCGGGACGAAGCTGCATGGCGCGCGCCTTGACGGCGTCATCCTGTCAGGAGCCGATCTCGATCAGGCGGACCTGAAGGGTGCCAGCCTGAAGCGCGCGGTGCTGGCCGGGGCCGACCTGTCGCGCACGGGGCTTGAAGGCGCTGACATGAGCGGTGCACTCGAGCCGCCGCCGCCCATCGTCTTCATCGACGACATGCCCCTGCACCAGCTCATCGCCGATCACCAGCGCTGGTGCGACAGCGAGGGTCTCGATGGCACGCCCTTCCGCTATGCCATGACGGACTTCCGCACGCTCAGGCACCTGAAGGGTGCGCGGCTCAGCGCCATGCGCGCGCGCGGCTCGGTGTTCTTCGGCATGGATCTGGCCGGGGCCGAGCTTCAGGGCGCGGACCTGAGCGGATGCGACTTTCGCCAGGCCAATCTGGAAGGGGCCGATCTGCGCGGCGCACGGCTGACCGATGCCCAGCTGGTGCGGGCCAATCTTCGCGGCGCACGGCTGGGCCCGCTGGATCTCGGACAGGGCCGACAGGCACGTGCCGATCTCACCCGCGCGAACCTCATGATGGCGGACCTGTCGCAGGCCTCGCTGGTGCGCACGCGCCTGCTCGAAGCCGAGCTTCAGGGTGCGTGCTTCACGAGCGCACGCATCGCTCGGGCCGAGTTCGATCCGGGCTTCGATCCTCTCGCAACCCTGGCCGCGTGATCGCCCGCGCTTGCCAAAGCCCCTGTCAGCGCCAACATCCCTCCCCTGCCCGCAGAGCGCCTGAACGGCTGCTCATTTTTTCAGTATCGGCCTCGTAACCAGACGCCCAGCCCATGACAGACAGTTCCCTTCACGCGACCGGAAGGTCCGGGGCACCGCGCCAGCAGGCGATCACCCTCACCATGGCCGATGGCACCATGGGCGCGTTGGACATGGGCGATCCGGCCCGGCCATTCGATCTGGTGTTCCTGCACGCCAATGGCTTCAACGCGCGCACATATCTTGGCCTGCTTGAGCCCCTGTCGCACAACTGGCGCGTACTGGCGCTCGATCTGCGCGGTCACGGAAGCACGCGTCTGCCGACCCGGACCGCAGGACGCCGCAACTGGGCCGACATGCAGGCCGATGTGCGGCTCGCGCTGCAACAGGTCGAGGCCGAGCGGATCGTGCTGGCCGGGCACTCCATGGGCGGCAGCCTGTCGATCCTGACCGGCGCGGGCGCACCCGACCAGGTTGCACAGATCGTGGCCATCGATCCGGTGGTCTGGCCGAGGCTGATAACCGTGGCCCTGAACCTGCCGGGGGTGTCTCGCCTGGCTGCGCGGACCCCGCTGGTCAGTGGCGCGCTGCGCCGACGCAACGGTTTTTCGAGCCCCCGGAGCGCCCTTCAGGGCTGGCGCGGACGCGGCGCCTTCACCGGCTGGCCGGATGCGGTCCTGCAGGACTATGTGGCCGATGCGCTGGAGAGGGGCGAGGACGGGCGCTGGCACCTCACCTGCCCGCCCGTCTGGGAAGCCTCCAACTATGCGGCCCAGGCCCAGAATGTCTGGCGCGCTGCCTCCAGGGCCTCGCAGCCGATACGGGTTCTTCGGGCCGAGCGCGGCTCGACCTGCTTCTTTCCCGAAGGCGACAGCCACGGCGGGCGCATGAGCGTGACCCGCGTGCCGGGCACCACCCACTTCATGCCCATGCTGAGCCCGGAGCCGGTGCGCTCGGCGCTGATTGCGGCGCTTCAGTCGCGCGAGAGCGTCTGAAGAAAGGCCCGCAGCGGGCCGGGCAGGGGCACGGGCCTGCGTGTGGCGCGGTCCACATAGACGTGCACGAAATGGCCCTGGGCCGCCGCGCGCTCAGCGCCCGCAGCGAACAGTCCCACGCCATAGCGAACGCTGGAGGTGCCGATGTGCTCGGCCCGGATGCCCGCCTCGATCACCTGCGGAAAGCTGAGGGCCGCGCCATAGCGACAGCCCGTCTCGACCACCAGGCCGATGACATCGCCCCCTTGCGGGTCGAGCACCCCCGCCTCGATCAGGGCGGCGTTCACGGCGGTGTCGAAATAGCTGTAATAAGTGACGTTGTTGACGTGCCCATAGACGTCATTGTCCATCCATCGCGTGGGAATGTCGCGCCACAGGACGAAGTCCTTGCGCCCCGCCATGGGCTCGCGCGGGCCGCTCACAGGGCCTGCTCGTAGAGCGCGCGCGCATCTGCGAGGCTCACCTCGCGCGGATTGTTCACCAGCAGGCGCGTGACCTGCATGGCATCATGGGCGAGGCGATCAAGATGCTGGCGCTCCACCCCGACCTCGCCAAGCCTCTGCGCCATGGGCATGGCCGCCACCAGCCGCGCCATCTCGTCGACCAGAGCCTCACCTGTGCCGTCGAGACCAAGATGGGCCGAAAGCTCGCCATAGAGCGGCTCGCACCCGGGCAGGTTGAAGCGCATGACCGGCACCAGCACCAGCGCATTGGACAGGCCGTGGGGCACATGAAAGATGCCGCCGACCGGATAGGCAAGGGCATGGACGGCGGCGACAGGCGCATTGGCAAAGGCCATGCCCGCCAGCAGCGATCCCTGAAGCATGGCCCGGCGCGCCTCGATGTCCTGCCCGTGGCTGACCGCGCGTTCGATGTGCGCGTGCAGCAGCTTGAGCGCCGCCACGGCCAAGGCGTCCGAGACCGGGTTCTTGCGATGACGACTGGTATAGGCCTCGATGGCGTGAACCATGGCGTCCACCCCGGTCATGGCCGTGACGGCGGGGGGCAGGCCCAGCGTCAGCTCGGCATCAAGCACCGCCACATCGGGCAGCAGCAGGGGTGAGACCACGCCTTTCTTCTGATCGTCAGGCGTGGTGACGATGGCGATAGGCGTCACCTCGGAGCCCGTGCCGGCTGTGGTGGGCACCTGGATGAGCGGCAGACGCGGGCCTCTGGCCAGGCCGATGCCATAGAGGGACTCCAGCGGCTGGGGCGTACGCGCCAGCAGGGCAATCAGCTTGGCGCAGTCGAGCGAGGAGCCGCCGCCCAGGCCGATCACCACATCACAGTCCTGCGCGGCAGCAAGCCCCTGCATCACGCAGGCCTCGGGCGGATCGGCGGTGACCGCATCGAACAGCACCACCGCGTGTCCGTCCTGCTTCAGTGCCGCGGTGACACGATCGGTGACGCCCGCACTCACAAGGCCCGCATCAGTGACCAGCAGCACGCGGCGCGCAGCCGCATCGCCCGTGACCGACGCCATGATCGCCGACAGCCGCGCGCTGGCGCCATCCTCGCAGACGATCCGGGCCGTGGTCTCGAAGGTGAAGCTGGCAGCTAGGCTCATCGGGGGGCACCGTCACCGGCGTGATAGAGGCGCACAGCAAGCCCCAGAGCCCGCCGACAATCAAGATCACGCAGGGTCAAGAGACGGCCGACACGCAGCGGGCACCGGTCAGACCGGCAGGGCGCCACGCTTGACCACGGTGCGCATGGCCACGCTGGAGGACACGCGCGTCACGCCTGCAATGCTGGTCAGGGCGCGCGCGTGAATGCGCTCCAGATCATCGACATCGCGCACCACGAGGCGCAGCAGATAATCGGCACTACCGGTCATCAGATAGCACTCGGTGACCTCGGGCACGCCCGCGATGGCGGTCTCGAAGGCCTCCAGAGTGGCCTGGGCCTGCGAGGCCAGGGTTACGGTGACGAAGACGCTGAGCGGCAGACCAACAGCGCGCTCGTTCAGCAAGGCGGCATATCGACTGATGACACCGGCATTCTCAAGAGCCCGCAGCCTTCGCAGGCAGGCGGATTCGGACAGGTTCACCCGTCTGGCCAGATCGACGTTGGAGATACGCCCGTCCGTTTGCAGGACTCGCAGCATGTTCCTGTCGATGGCATCCAGCTCAATCGCAGATACCGTCTTCATGATGCGCTTTTATCGCATGACCTGCCAGATGACTACCGCCCTCCACCTGCATTGGGCAGGAACCTGCGTGCCCTGCTGGAGTAAAACATCGCAGGACAAGAAGGCGCGAACAGGCGCGCCCCATCAGGAGGAAATGCCATGCGCGTAGGTGTGCCCAAGGAAATCAAGGCCAATGAGCACCGGATCGGCCTGACCCCGTCAGCGGCCCGGGAATATGTGGCCAACGGCCACGAGGTGCTGATCGAGAAGGGCGCGGGCCTCGGCGCGGGCTTTTCCGACGAGGTGTTCGTGCGCGCGGGTGCCCGCATCGTCGAGAATGCCGACGCGGTGTTCGAGCAGGCCGAGATGGTGGTCAAGGTCAAGGAACCCCAGGCCGTCGAGTGGAAGAAGCTCAGCTCTGACCAGATCCTGTTCACCTATCTGCATCTGGCGCCCGATCCCGACCAGACCAGAGGCCTCATCGACTCGGGCTGTGCGGCCATCGCCTATGAGACCGTGACCGATGCGCGCGGCGGCCTGCCCCTGCTGGCGCCCATGTCGGAAGTGGCCGGACGCATCGCGGTCTTTTCGGCAGCCGAGACCTTGCTCAAGCACAACGGCGGCATGGGTCTGCTGCTGTGCGGCGTGCCCGGCGTGCCGCCCGCGCGCGTGGTGGTGCTGGGCGGCGGCGTGGTCGGCATGAATGCGGCGCGCATGGCCATGGGCCTGAATGCCGAGGTGGTGGTGCTGGAGCGCTCCATCCCCCGTATGCGCGAGATCGACGACATCTTCCTCGGGCGCGTGCTGACCCGCTATTCCTCGCTCGATTCCATCGAGGACGAGATTCTCAAGGCCGATGTGGTGATCGGGGCGGTGCTGACGGCCGGGGCCTCGGCGCCCAAGCTGGTCAAGCGCGAGCACCTGTCGCGCATGAAGCCCGGCTCGGTGCTGGTGGACGTGTCCATCGACCAGGGCGGCTGTTTCGAGACCTCGCGGCCCACGACCCACGCCGAGCCCACCTATGTGATCGACGATGTGGTGCACTACTGCGTCGCCAACATGCCGGGCGCAGCGCCCCGCACCTCGTCCGAGGCGCTGAACAATGCCACCTTGCCCTTTGGTCTGGCGCTGGCCAACCACGGCCTTGCCGCGCTGGAGAAGGACAAGCATCTGGCCCGCGGTCTCAATGTGCTGGGCGGCAAGATCACCCATCCCGCCGTGGCCGAGGCGCTGGGCTACGATTTCCACGACCCCTACAAGGCCTGGTAGGCATCGCCCGCCCCGCGTCATCGCGCGCGGGTGACGCGGGCAGCGCGCTCGTCTAGGAGAGTGGGCCATGAGCATCGAGCCCGGCCCGCCCTCTGGGGAAAAGACCTCGCCCTTCGGCTTTCGCGACGTGGAGGCCGGCGAGAAGGTGCGTCTGGTGCGTGGGGTCTTCGACAGCGTCGCCTCGCGCTACGACCTGATGAACGACCTGATGAGCGCGGGCGTGCACCGTTTGTGGAAGGACGCCACTGCCAGCCGCCTCAATCCCCAGCCCGGCGAGACCATCCTCGACTGCGCAGGCGGCACCGGAGACATGGCGCGGCGCTATCGCGACATGGCCGAGCGCGCGCGTGCCCGGCGCGGCGGCACGCCTGCGCGCATCATGGTGCTGGACTACAACGAGGAGATGATCCGCGCCGGGATCGAGCGGGGAGATGACGAGGGCCTCGAATGGCTGGTGGGCGATGCCATGGCCCTGCCCCTGCCCGATGCCAGCGTGGACGCCTATTCCATCAGCTTCGGCATCCGCAATGTCGCCGATGTGCCAAAGGCGCTGAGCGAGGCGCGGCGCGTTCTGAAGCCGGGCGGGCGCTTCCTGTGCCTCGAGTTCTCGACCCCGTCCGCGGCGGCGATCCGCAAGGCCTATGACCTGTTTTCGTTCAAGGTGATCCCGGTGCTGGGCGAGAAGGTCACGGGCGATCGCGAGAGCTATCAGTATCTGGTCGAGAGCATCCGCCGCTTTCCCGACCAGCAGCGCTTTGCGGCCATGATCCGCGACGCCGGGTTCTCGCAGGTGGGCTTCACCAGCTTCTCGGGCGGCATTGCGGCCCTGCATACGGGTCGTGCGTGATGAAGCCGGGCGTGTCGGCGGGTGTGCGGCTGATAGGCTGGGGCTGGGTGCTGGTGCGCCATGACGCCCTGATCCCGCGCGAGATCGCCCATCTTCTGCCCGCATGGCTGCGCCTTGTCACCGCGCCCCTGCGCCTGCTCGCCGGGCCGCAGGCACGCGCGGGCCGCCCCGGCCAGCGGCTAGGTGCCGCCTTCGAGACGCTGGGGCCGGTGGCGATCAAGCTGGGTCAGGTGCTGGCGACGCGCGCCGACATCTTCGGCACCGAATTCGCCACCGATCTGGGACGACTGAAAGACCGGATCGACCCCTTCCCCCTCGATCAGGCCCGCGCCGAGGTCGAGCGCTCGCTGGGCCGGCCCATCGAGAGCCTTTTTGCCACGTTCGACGCGCCGCTGGGCGCAGCCTCTCTGGCACAGGCCCACCCGGCCACTTTGCATGACGGTCGGCGCGTGGCGGTCAAGGTGCTGCGGCGCGGCATAGAGCGGCGCGTGGCCGAAGGGCTCGATGCGCTGCGCCTCGGCGCGCGACTGACCCGGCGCTTCGTCCCCCCCGCACGCCGTCTGGAGCCCGAGGCCTTCGTCGAGACGATCGCCAGCGCCCTTCGCCTTGAACTGGATATGCGCCTCGAGGCCGCCGCCGCCAGCGAGCTGGGCGAGATCATGGCGAAAAGCGATTACATGGGCGCCCCTGCCGTGATCTGGGAGGGCGTCGGCAAGCGCGTGCTGACGCTGGAGTGGGCGCCGGGAGAGCCCATGACGCGCCAGTCGGCACTGGAACAGCCGGGGCTGGACCGCAACCTTCTGGCCGACAATGTGGTGCGTGCCTTCCTGACCCAGGCGCTCGATCACGGCACCTTCCATGCCGACCTGCACGAGGGCAACCTGTTCTGCGCCCCGCCCGCGCGGGTCACGGCGGTGGACTTTGGCATCGTCGGGCGGCTCGATCCGGCCCAGCGGCGCTATCTGGCCGAAATCCTGTGGGGCTTCATCAGCCGGGACTACGGCCGCATCGCGCGCGTCCATTTCGAGGCCGGATACGTGCCCCCGCACCATTCGGTCGAAACCTTTGCCCAGGCCCTGCGCGCGGTCGGCGAGCCGGTGGTGGGGCGACAGGCCAGTCAGGTCTCCATGGGCCGCCTGCTGGGCCAGTTGTTCGAGATCACGGCCCTGTTCGACATGCACCTGCGCCCCGAGCTGGTCCTTCTGCAAAAGACCATGGTGTCCGTGGAGGGCGTGGCGCGCAGGCTCAATCCCGACCATGACCTGTGGGCGGCGGCCAAGCCGGTCGTGGAGGCCTGGATCGCGCGCGAGCTTGGCCCCAGGGCTCAGGCTCGGGACATCTTGATGGAAGCGCGCGACGTGCTCAAGGCCCTGTCCCGACAGGCGCGCCAGCCCCAGCCCCCGCACACGGTCATCATCCGGGAAGGCCCCTTCGCCCTGCCCGTCGGGCTATCGCTGCTGGCGGCGGGGCTGGCGGCGGCGGCCCTGATCGTCACCCTCACCTAGACCTGCCGCCTTGATAATGCCGCGAGGGCGCGCCATGAGCGCGTCATGCCTCTTGCCTGCCCAAAGGAAACCGCGATGAAATCCTCGAAATCCACCGCTCTGATGGCCGCCGCCCTCGCCGCCGCCATGCTGGCCGCCCCCGCCAGCGCCGCAGTCCTGGCCCAGCAGGACGCCGCAGCCCAGGTCGTCATCAGCGACGACCTCGCCCTCAATGAGCAGCGCCTGCGCGAGACCATCGCCTCGCTTCAGGCCGGAACGCCCGAGTATGACCGCATGAGCGCCGAGATGGCCGAGCTGGTGCGTGCCCAGTCTCCGGCCCTGAGCGGCCTGTTCCAGCAGCTCGGCGAGTTGCAGGGCGTCGAGCACCTTACCGAGCAGAACGAGCTTCAGGTCTATCGCGTCACCTTTGCCAATGCTTCGACCCTGTGGGCGATCGGCGTCTCGACGGATGGCACGGTTCAGGCCCTGAGCATCGGCCCCGATCAGTAAGGCCAGAGTGGGTCAGCAGGCCCGAAGGGGAGCCTCGCGCTCCCCTTTTTCTTTTCAGTTCGGCTGCAGCCGATAGCCGCCCGAATCGGTGATCAGCAGCCGCGCATTGGACGGATCAGGCTCGATCTTCTGGCGCAGGCGATAGACGTGCGTTTCCAGGGTGTGGGTCGTGACCCCCGCATTGTAGCCCCACACCTCGGCCAGCAGCTCCTCGCGCGAGACGGCCTTGCTGCCCGCACGATAGAGATACTTGAGGATGTTGGTTTCCTTCTCGGTCAGCCTGATCTTGCGATCCCTGGCATCGGTCAGGGTCTTGAGCGCCGGGCGGAACTCATAGGGGCCGATGGTGAAGACCGCGTCTTCGGACTGCTCGTGGCTACGCAGGTGGGCACGGATGCGCGCCAGCAGCACCGCAAAGCGGAAGGGCTTGGTCACATAGTCATTGGCGCCTGAATCGAGACCCAGGATCGCGTCGGAATCGCCCGCCGCCGCGGTCAGCATGATGACCGGGGTGCGCACCCCTGCCTGACGAAGCTGGCGACAGGCCTCGCGCCCGTCCATGTCCGGCAGGTCCACATCGAGCAGGATCAGGTCCGCGCGCACCTCCTTGCCCATGCGCACGCCCTCGGTGGCCGTGCCCGCCTGGATGGCGCGAAACTCCTCATGAAGCTCAAGCTGCTCGGCCAGGGCCTCGCGCAGTTCGGCATCGTCATCAATGATCAGCAGGGTCTTGATCTGGGGCATGGGTGCAAAATGGGCTTATTCCGTCCGAATCGCCAAGGGGCGAGGGCCAAAAAGCTCTGATCCGATGCGAACATGGGTCGCGCCAAGGCGCACGGCGGTCTCGAAATCGCCGCTCATGCCCATGGAAAGGCGCGAAATGCCGTTGCGCGCCGCGATTCTGGCCAGAAGCGCGAAGTGCATGGCCGGCTCCTCCTCCATGGGAGGAATCACCATCAGGCCCGCAGGCTCGATCTGAAAGTCGCGGCGCAAGGTCGCGATGAACGCATCGGCGTGCCCGGGAAGCACACCGCCCTTCTGGGGCTCTGCACCGGTGTTGACCTGCACGAAGATCTCCGGCCTGCGGTCCAGTCTGTCCATGGCCTCGGCCAGCGCGCGCGCCAGGCTGGGCCGATCAAGGCTCTCGATCGCATCGAACAGGGCGACGGCATCTTCGGCCTTGTTGCTCTGAAGCTGGCCGATGAGGCGAAGCTGAAGGCCCTCGCGCCGGTGAGCCCAGCGCGCCGCAGCCTCCTGGACGCGGTTCTCGCCGAACACCCTTTGCCCTGCCGCCAGCGCCGCCTCGATGCGGGCCTCGGGCTGCTGCTTTGAGACGGCCACGAGTGTGACGCCCGCCCCCTCACGGCCCGCCGCGCGGGCGGCACGCGCAATGCGATGGTTGATGCGCGCGCACTGTTCGGTAAAGCCCGCTATAGCTGTGCTCATGGCCGTGCCGTCCGATCCCATGGATGCCCTTTTGAACGCCGCCGAGGCCCTGATGGCTGCACGGCACGCTCAGTCACAGGCTTTAGGCGCAGGCACGGGCGCTGTCAGCCTGCCTTGCCTGTGGTTCTTCACCGATCCGAAGCGCACGCCCGACCCGCTAAAGGTCATTGCGAGACTGCCGCAGGGCACAGGGGTGGTGCATAGGGCCTTCGGGCGCGACGAGGCGCTCTCACACGCAATCATCGACGCCTGCAAGGCGCGCGGGATCATCGTGCTGATCGGAAAGGATGAGCGTCTTGCCCGATCAGGCGGTGCGCACGGCGTGCACCTGCCTGCCAGCGACATGGCGCGCGCAGCGGCCATCCGCGAGGCGTGGCCGCGCGCCATCATCACCGCATCCCACCACGAACAGGAACCGCCGCCGGCCGTGCAGGCGCTGGACGCCCTGTTTCTATCACCGCTGTTCGAGACCCGCTCTGGCGCAGGGCGCAGGCCTCTGGGGACGGATGTGGCCAGAGCAATCAGTGCATCGGTGACATGCCCGGTCTACGGCCTTGGCGGCATTACGGTCGCGCGGGCGCGGGCGCTGAAAGGCACAGGCCTTGCGGGCTTTGCGGCCATCGATGCTGTGGTGAGCGCGGCAGCTTACGGCCAAGGCCGCAGGCCGGATTGAGCGATCAGAAGCGGAAGATGCTCTCGAGGCGAACGCGCGGCTGGCTGCGGCGGTCGCTCTCGGCGGCACGGGCCGGATCGGCCTCGGGCTCGCCCAGACCCACGGCACCGCCGACGCGCAGGCGCGGGTTGACGCGATAGAAGGCCCCGGCCTCCACATCGCTCCAGTCCGCATCCCGGCCCACGGGCTGATTCTGGTTGAGATTGAGGCCCCAGCGCCCCCCCTCGTAGAACTGCACACCGCGGCGCGCGGTGGCAGGCTGGCCAGACGGCGGCGTGGTCAGGGAAATGGACGGCGCAGTCATGGCGCGCGAGGCCGTCGGGCCCTGCTGGGAGCCCTGCGCCCGAGCATCGACCACGCCCGCCACAAGAGCGAGCGCCGCAGCCGTGCCAGCAACCATAATCAGACGACGCATAATCCTGACCCTTCAAGTTCCGCGCGGCGCGGAACCCAACTCATCGCTGATATGGTGACAAAGCCCTTCGGGAAAAAGGCCCGCCCCCTCGCCAGCGATGGCCCCGGCACCTGCTGGCACCGAAGTCCCCTCCATAAGCCACGCGCTCGCTCGCGGCGTCAATGAAACGGCGGTTTCCCAAACCAGTTCCACCGGCATCTGTGGCTCGCGTGACACGAGAATCGCAACCGGGCGGTAAAGAGGGGCGGATTCTGCGCGCTACCGGTGTCTGGCGCATGGCCTACTGAGCGCCCTGTCAGAACCCCTTGGCCCAGCTGCGGGCCCAGACTGCGGGCCCAGGCTGCGGGCCAGGGCTGCTGCCTGATCCCATTGTCAGCGCACGCCCTTCCCATGCTATAGCGCCATGTTATAGGAAGATGCGGACTTGACGGGGGCGTTCGCGCCGCCTGATGGCCTCAATTGCCGTCTTGAGTGGTCGCTGGCCCACAAGACCGGCGATAGGGTCGGACGGGTCGGCCATTTCGGTTCATATGGAGACAGCCTGATGGGCTTCATTCGCGGTGCCTCGATCGTTGTGATCGCCTCGACCCTCGCGCTTGCCGGCTGTGCCCAGCGCGGCGAGGGCGGCCTGTTCAATCGCGGTGCCGCTCGCACCTCGGGCAGCGCCGACGCAACCATCGGCGTCAATGCCTTCCTGTGGCGCGCCGCGCTGGACACCCTCTCGTTCCTGCCGCTGGAGTCTGCTGATCCCTGGGGCGGCATCCTCAACTATGGCTGGGTCGAGAACCCCGAAGCGCCCGGCGAGCGGGTCAAGACCACGGTGTTCATCCTCGATACGCGCCTGCGCGCCGATGCGCTGAACGTCACCGTGACGCGCGAAGTGCGCAACGCCGAGGGCAACTGGGTGGCCGCACCGGTCTCGCCCCAGACCGAGGCCGACCTGAAGAACGCGATCCTGACGCGCGCGCGCCAGCTCAACCTCGCCACCATCAACAACTGATCTGACACATCTGAGGCGCGTGCGAGCGCGCGCCCGCCCAAGGACTCATGGCCCGTTACAATCCCAAGGACGTCGAGCCCCGGCAGCGTGCGCGCTGGGAAGCCGAGGATGTATTCGCTGCGGGAGACGGGTCGGACGGGCGACCCAAATATTTCGTGCTCGAGATGTTTCCCTATCCGTCGGGCAACATCCACATGGGTCACGCACGCAACTATGTGATGGGCGATGTGGTGGCGCGCTACAAGCGCGCGCGCGGCTTTGACGTGCTGCACCCCATGGGCTGGGACGCTTTCGGCATGCCCGCCGAGAACGCCGCCATGGAGCGGGGCATCCACCCGGGCGAGTGGACATGGTCGAACATCGCGGCCATGCGCGAACAGCTCAAGCTGCTGGGGCTGGCCATCGACTGGAGCCGGGAGTTCGCCACCTGTGACCCGGCCTACTACGGCCGCCAGCAGGCCCTGTTTCTCGACCTCTATCGGCGCGGCCTCGTCTATCGCAAGGAAGGCGTGGTCAACTGGGATCCGGTCGACAATACGGTGCTGGCCAACGAACAGGTCATCGAAGGGCGCGGCTGGCGCTCGGGCGCCCTGATCGAGAAGCGCAAGCTGAACCAGTGGTTCCTGCGCATCACCGACTATGCCGACGAACTGCTCGAGGGTCTCGGCTCGCTGGATCGCTGGCCCGAAAAGGTCCGGCTGATGCAGGAGAACTGGATCGGCCGTTCGGTCGGCGCGCGCGTCAACTGGGTGCTGGAGGGCGATCCTCCCGAAGGCGCCGAGTCCACGCTCACGGTTTTCACCACACGACCCGACACGCTTTACGGGGCATCCTTCGTGGGCCTAGCGCCCGATCACCCGCTGTCGGCGGCCCTCGCCCAGCAGCAGCACGCCATCGCCGATTTCATCAGCGAATGCCGCAAGGGCGGCGTCTCCCAGGCCGAAATCGAACAGGCCGAGAAGATCGGCATCGACACCGGCCTGCGCGTGATCCACCCGCTCGACCCTGACCGCCGCGTCCCGGTGTGGATCGCCAATTTCATCCTGTCGGACTATGGCACCGGAGCCATCTTCGGCTGTCCCGCCCATGACCAGCGCGACCTCGACTTTGCGCGCAAGTATGACCTGCCGGTGCTTCCCGTGGTGCTGCCGGACGGCGTGGATGCGGACAGTTTCGCGGTGGGCGACGAGGCCTATGTGGGCCCCGGCGTGATCTACAACTCCCAGTTCCTCGACGGGCTCTCCATCGAGGACGCCAAGGCGCGCGTCATCGCCCGTCTCGAGGCCGAGGGCCTTGGCCAGGGCACCACGCTCTATCGCCTGCGTGACTGGGGCGTCAGCCGCCAGCGTTACTGGGGCTGTCCGATCCCGATCATCCACTGCGAGGCCTGCGGCCCCGTGGGCGTGCCCGAGGACCAGCTCCCGGTCGAACTGCCCGGGGACGTCACCTTCGATGTGCCCGGCAATCCGCTAGAGCGGCACCCCACATGGAAGAAGGCCTCGTGCCCGTCATGCGGTGCCGATGCGCGGCGCGAGACGGACACGCTGGACACCTTCGTGGACAGCTCCTGGTACTACGCGCGCTTTGCCGATCCGAAGGCGGACGCGCCCATCAATGCCGAGGCCGCGAACCGCTGGCTGCCGGTGGACCAGTATATCGGCGGGGTCGAGCACGCGGTGCTGCACCTGCTCTATGCCCGCTTCATTTCACGCGCCCTGTCCGACGGCGGCCATATGGAGGTGAAGGAGCCCTTCGCGGGCCTGTTCACCCAGGGCATGGTCGTGCACGAGACCTATCACGAAGGCACCGACGAGGTCGGCAAGCCGCGCTGGGTCGAGCCTGCGGACGTGCGCATCGAGCTGCGCGATGGCGAACGCATCGCGACCCGCATCTCGAATGGTGCACCGCTGGTCATCGGCGACATCGAAAAGATGTCCAAGTCCAAGAAGAACGTCGTCGCGCCCGAGGAAATCCTCGAAACCTATGGCGTCGATGCCGGTCGCCTGTTCGTGCTGTCCGACAGCCCGCCCGAGCGCGACGTGCAATGGACCACCGGCGGGGTGGAGGGCGCGCACCGCTTCGTCAACCGCGCCTGGGCCGAGTTCCAGATCGCAGGTGAGAGCCCTGGCGATGGTGCCCAGTCCGAGAGCTTGCGACGCGCCACCCACAAGCTCATCCGGGCCGTGACAGAAGGGCTGGAGAGCTTCCGTTTCAATGCGGCCATCGCCCGGCTCTATGGTCATCTGGGCGTGCTGAAAGCCTGTGCCCTTGCCTCCATCGAGGCCCGGCGCGAGGCGCTGACGGTCTATGCCCAGCTGATTGCGCCCTTCGTGCCCCACCTGGCCGAGGAAGCCTGGACGCACCTTGGTCATGAGGGCCTGATTGCCCGCGCGCCATGGCCCGAGTTCGATCCGGCGCTGGCCGAGGACGACGAGATCGTCCTGCCCATCCAGATCAACGGCAAGCGCAGAGGCGAGATCCGCATTGCGCGCGAGGCGCCCGACGCCGATGTCGAGGCTGCCGCACTGGCCAATGGTGCCGTTCAGGCCTACCTTGCCGACCATGGCCTCGGCGTGCGCAAGGTGATCGTAGTGAAGGGACGCATTATCAACATCGTGGCCGCGCCATGAGAGCGGTGCTGGCCGCCGTGATGGCGCTGATGCTGGCCGGATGCGGCTTCACCCCGCTCTATGGAACGGCGCAGGGCGGCGGTGTGCAGGGCGGCGGCGTGCAGGGCCTCTCGGCCACCGAAGTCAGCGTGCCCGACACGCGCGCGGGCTATCTGCTGCGCGAGGCCATCACCGACACCTTCGCCATCGCTGGCGCGCCGCAGTACCGACTGGAAACCGACATCGAGGCCCAGCGCCTGGCTCTCGGCCGGCGCGTTGACGACACGGCCACGCGCTACGAGCTGCGTCACATCGTGCGCTACCGCCTGACGCCGCTGGCAGGCGGGCGCGTGTTCGAGGGCGAAGTCAGCGTCAGCACCACCTACGCCGATGCCGAACAGCCCTATGCCGGGGTGATCGCCATGCAGGATGCCGAGGCGCGGCTGGCATCGGATGCGGCGCGGCGCATCCATCGCGATCTGGCGCGACAGCTTCACGCCAGCCGCTGAGCGGGCGTCATGATCCTCTCCAAGCGCCCCGAGATCGAGCGGTTCATCAAATCGCCGCCTGACGATGTGCGCGCCTGCCTGATCCACGGACGCGACCGGGGCGGCGTGCACGAGCGCGCCACCTTGCTGGCCAAGGCCCTGGTGCCCGACATCCACGATCCGTTCGATGTCTCTGCCCTCTCCGAGAGCGACATCGATGCCGATGCCGCCCGGCTCGACGACGCGCTGTCGGCCCTGTCGATGATGGGCGGTCGCCGCCTCGTCTGGCTGCGCCTCACAACGGAAAAGGCAGGAGCCGACAAGGCCTGCGCGGCGGCGCTGAAGGCGCACCTCGACGGTCAGTTCAACCCGGAGGCCTTTTTCCTGATCGAGGGCGGGGCACTCGGCCGTGACAGCGCGCTGCGCAAGGCCGCCGAAAGCGGGGCCGCCAGCGTCAGCATCCCCGTCTATGAGGACGAAACCGGCGATGTGGCGCGCATGACGCGCGAGGTGCTTGCGCGCGATGATGTCGGGCTGTCGCGCGATGCGCTGGACCTGTTCGTCGGCCGCCTGCCGCGCGAGCGGGCACTGGCGCGTGCCGAGATCGAGCGGCTGGCACTTTTCATCGGGCCGGGCTCGGGGCGCACCATAGATGTGGCCGAGCTTGAGGCCCATCTCGGCGTCGAGCCCGAGGCCTCCTTGTCGGATGCGGCCATGGCGGCCTTTGGTGCGCGTGCAGGCGAGGCGCAGAAGATGCTGCGGCTGGCCTTCGGCGAGGGCGAGACCCCGCCCGCGGCGGCGCGCGCCGCCATCGCTCACCTGACCCGCCTTCAGCGCATCCATACCCTGACCCGCAACGGGGCCTCGGCCAAGGAAGCGGCGAAGGCCGCAGGGGTGTTCTGGAAGCAGGAGGCCGAAATGCTGCGTCAGGCGCGCGTCTGGGGCGATGCCCTGCTGGCCGAGGTGCGAGAGCGGGCCATCGAGGTCGAGGTGGCGACCAAATCCACCGGACAGCCCGGCGCGCTCATGGTCGAGCGCCTGCTGATGGAGGTCGCCGGACGCGCGCGGCGCATGGGTCTCTAGTCGTAATCGACACCCACCAGATAAAGCCCGCACGCCGGGGCCACGGGGCCACAGGCGGTTCGGTCGCGCGCGAGAAGTGCGGCGCGCACATCCTCGCGGCTCCAGCGGTCCAGACCGACCTCGGCGAGGGTGCCGGTCATGGATCGGACCTGGCGGTGCAGGAACGAGCGGGCCGAGAAGCGAAGCTGAACTTCATCGCCGTGAGCCTTGACCTCGGCCACTTCCAGCGTCTTTTCCGGCGAGCGCGCCTGACACTCGATGTCGCGAAAGGTGGTGAAGTCGTGATGACCCAGCAGCTCTAAGGCCGCATCGGCCATGGCCGCCACATCCATGGGTCGTTTGACGTGCCAGACCCGCCCCTGATCGAGCGCAGGCGGGCCGGGGCGGCTGAGAATACGATAGAGATAGTGCCTGCGCGTGGCGCTGAAGCGGGCGTGCCAGTCGCCCTCCATGCGCTCGGCGCTGAGGATCGAGACGGGTTGGGGCACCAGATGGGCGTTGATCGCATTGGCCACGGTGCGCGCGGGCCATTCGCGAACGAGGTCTGCATGCACCACCTGCGCGGTGGCATGAACGCCCGTGTCGGTGCGCCCGGCGGCCTGAAGGCGGATGCGCTCGCCGCTGAAGGCAAGAATGGCGTCCTCGATGGCCTGCTGAACGCTCGGCAGGCGGGCCTGGGCCTGATAGCCATGGAAGGCCGAGCCATCATATTCGACGATCAGGCGATAGCGCGGCATCAGCCCAGCACCGCGCCCGCCGCCAGCGGATAGCCGCGCAGGAAATCGGCGCTGGACTGCACCGCACGTCCCTCGCGCTGCAACCGCGTCAGGCGCACGGCACCGTCTGCGCACGCCACCACGACGCCGCCCTCATTCGCCGCCAGAACCGTGCCTGCCTCAACCGTGCCCCCCTGAACCGTGCCCCCCTGAACCGTGCCTGGCTGAGCCTTTCCTTCCTGCGCCCCATCAGCGAGGTCGTGGTCTGGCTCGCACGCGGACATCAGCACCTTGATGCGCACGCCTTCATGCATGAAGTAGGCGCCGGGCACGCTGGACAGGCCGCGGATGTGCCCGTCCACCTGCCGAGCGGGGCGCGTCCAGTCGATGCGCGCCTCGGCCGCGCTGATCTTCCTGGCATAGGTGCTCTCGCCCACCTGCTCGACAAAGTTGGCCCCGCCGCGCTCCAGAGCGCCCAGAGCCCGTGGCCACAGGCTCGCGCCGAGCGTGCTCAGCGCCTCGCCCAGCGTACTGGCCGTATCCTCCGGTCCGATGGCCAGCCGCTCGGACAGCAGCACCGGGCCTTCGTCGAGGCCCTCGCTCATGCGCATGATCTGGACGCCGGTCTCGGTATCACCGGCCATGATGGCCCGCTGGATCGGCGCGGCACCGCGCCAGCGCGGCAGCAGGCTGGCGTGAAGATTATAGGCGCCGAGCCGCGCGGCATCGAGCACGCGCGGCTTCAGGATCTGGCCATAGGCGACCACGATCAGGGCATCGAGATCGAGCGCCTCGATCGCCTCGGCCTCACCGGCAAGCGTCGCCGGTGTGCGCACCTCGATACCGAGGCTCTCGGCCAGTTCCTGAACCGGAGAGGGCCGAAGCTGCTGGCCACGGCCGCGCGGCCTTGGCGGCTGGCTGTAGACGCAAACCACCTCGTGACCGGCCGAGACGATCTCGACCAGCGAAGGGACGGCAAAGGCGGGGGTTCCCATGAAGACCAGGCGCATGGGTGGGCTCTAGACCAGCGCGGCTGCGGGCGGAAGCCCGACGCGCAAAACCTCAGTACCAGCGGGTGCGCACGCCGCCGCCCTCGTCCCACTCGCCGCCCGCGTCAATGACCTCATCGAAGCTGATCAGGCGGTTGAGCAGCACACCGGCCACGACGCCAAGCGCGGTCACGGCCGCCAGAGTGGCCAGACCGCCGAGGCCGACCTTCTGGGCGCGGGTGAGGCGGCGCGAGGACGGCAAGGCACGCGCGGCGCGGGCAACCTGCTGCTTGATCCGGCGGGGCGCTGTTCGGGCCATCAGGCAGCCTTCCTTTCGCGCATGGTCTTCTTGACCTTCGCCATGGCGCGATCGCGGCGAAGGCGGGACAGGTGATCGATGAACAGCTTGCCGTTCAGGTGGTCGATCTCGTGCTGGATGCACACGGCATACAGGCCGTCGGCCTCCTCCTCCACCGCATTGCCGTGATAGTCGAGATAGCGCAGCCGCACGCGCGCGGGCCGCTCCACGGTATCGAAATATTCGGGGATGGACAGGCACCCTTCTTCGTAAGGCGCCGTCTCTTCGGATGCCCAGGTGATCTCGGGATTGACGAAGTAGCGCGGCTCACGCACCGGCTCGGCGGGCGCTGCGTCGCTGCCCGGCCCTTCGCGCTCCGACCCATCGCCCTCTGAGGCTTCACGCTCGCCCAGATCCATGACCACGACCCGCTGCATGACACCGATCTGGATGGCCGCAAGGCCGATGCCGGGCGCGTCGTACATGGTCTCGAGCATGTCATCCATCAGGGCGCGCGTCTCGTCCGTGACCTCGGCCACGGGCGCGCAGACGCTCTTGAGCACGACAAGATCGGCAGGGTTGTTCACGGTCAGAATGCGTCGGATGGCCATGGCCGTGAGGTAGGCTCTCGCGCCGCTCAGGTCAAGATTTCCGAGCGCTGCGCTGGGTCTTGCGCCCTGCGTTCAGGCCTGCTCCGAAGCGGTTTTCAGAGCGGGTCCTGCAAAGACCAGTCGCGGTTGGCCAGCGCCTCGTCGAGGGGGCGCGGGCGCCGGTGCTGATCTATGGCCACATAGGTGAACACGCCCTCGGTCACGCGCTGCATCTCGTCCTGACCGCGCCCGCGCTTCCACGCCTCGACGTGCGCGGCGATGGAGGTTCGCCCCGTACGGATCACGCGCGCATAGATGCTCACCTCGTCGCCCACCGCGACGGGCTGGTGAAACACCATCGAGTCCACCGCGACCGTGGCACAGCGACCGCGCGCCAGATTGAAGGCCGGCGATGAGCCCGCCAGATCCATCTGGGCCAGCAGCCAGCCGCCGAAGATGTCGCCTTCGGGGTTGGTGTCGGCGGGCATGGCGATCATGCGCCCGACGGGGGCCTCATCGGGCGGGGTGTGTTCGCTGGGCGAGGGGGAGGCGGACATGAGGGCGGCATAGGCGCTGGCGCGGGCGGCGTCCAGAGGCCGGGCGATCAGGCCTGATCGCTCCCGTCTGTGCCGATCAGTTCGGGCCGGGTGAGGGCGCGCGGCGAGGAGTCCACCGGTGCCAGCTCCGGCAGGGCCTTGCCCTGATGATCGGCCTGCAAGTCCTCGAAGCGGCGCGCCTGCACCATCACCTGGCTCTCCAGAGAGCCGACGAACTGGTTGTAGCGGCGCACGGCACGATCAAGGTCCGCCCCGACGCCTGCGGCATGGGCGCCCATCACCGACAGGCGCTTGTAAAGCTCCTTGCCGAGGGCCGCGATCTTGTCGGCATTGGCGCTCTGCTCCTCTGCCCGCCAGCCATAGGCCACGGCCTTGCACAGGGCGAACAGGGTGCTCGGCGTCACGATCACGACCCGCGCGTTCATCGCCTGGGTCATCAGGTCGGGTTCGTGGTCCAGCGCCGACGACAGGAACGCATCTCCCGGCACGAACATGGCCACGAAATCGGGGCTCTGCGCGAACTGGTCCTGATAGGCCTTGGAGCCGAGGCCGCGCACATGGGCCTTCAGGCTGGCGGCGATCCGGGCCGAACGAAGCTGATCGCGCGCGGTCTCGTCGGCCTCGTCCTCGCCCTCGAAGCTGAGCGGCACCTTGGCATCGATGACGAACATACCGCCGCCGGGCAGGCGCACAAGGAAGTCGGGGCGTGACTGGCGGCCCTCGTCATCGGCGCGCGAGGACTGTTCCACGAAGTCGAAACGGCCCGCCATGCCGGCGGCTTCCAGCACGTTGCGACAGGTCTGCTCGCCCCAGCGCCCGCGTCGCCCCGTATTGCCGCGCAGGGCCTCGGTGAGACGGCGCGTCTCGTCGCGCGTGACCGTGTTTGCCTGCATCAAGAGCGCAAGCTGTTCCTTCAGGCCCCCTGTATCTGCCGCGCGCACCTTCTCTACCGCCTCGAGCTGCTCGCGGAACTTTTCGAGGGTCTCGGCCACGGGCTTTAGCTGGGCCTCGACCCGCTCTCTCGCCACACGGTCCTGAGCCTGAAAGGTCTCGCTGGCGCGCGCCACCAGCCTGGCGGCCACGTCCTCGGCCGATCGGGCCGCCTGGGCGCGCACGAATTCGGCAGCAGAGGCACGCTCGTCCTCCATCATCTCGATGCGGCCCTCGGCCGTGCGCAGGTCCGCAGTCGTGCGCTGCCAGCGCGCGAAGACCCACAGGAAAGCCCCGGCAAAGACGGCAAGCAGGACGGCCAGAATGATCGTAATTTCGTTCATGCTCCGTTCCTACAGGATTCGCGCATCCGCAGGAAGCGGACAGAGCCCCCGCCCTCAGCCCCCGCCCTCAGGCCCCGCCGTCAGGCCGGGCGGCGCGCGCGCAGGGCCTGGACGATGGTGCCGTCATCCAGCCAGTCCAGCTCGCCGCCCACCGGAACGCCCCGCGCGAGCGAGCTGATCGTCACCTGCGCCCCGGCCAGCCGGTCGGCCAGATAGTGCGCGGTGGTCTGGCCATCGACGGTGGCGGGCAGGGCGAGGATGACCTCGCTGACCTCGGGCGCTGCGGCCCGCTCCACCAGCTCGCCCACGCGCAGCGCCTCCGGCCCCACGCCGTCCAGCGCCGACAGAAGCCCGCCCAGAACGTGATAGCGCCCGCGAAAGCCGCCCGCGCGCTCCATGGCCCACAGGGCACCCGCCTCCTCGACCACGCACAAGAGCGAGCCGTCGCGGGCCGGATCGGCGCATATGGCGCAGGGATCGCGCGTGTCCGGCGCCCCGCAGCGCGAGCAGGCGCGCACCTTGTCTGCGGTCTCGCGCAACGAGGCAGCCAGAGGCTCCAGAAGCTGTTCACGGCGCTTGAGCAGGGCCAGGGCCGCACGCCGAGCCGAGCGCGGTCCCATGCCGGGCAGCTTGGCCAGCAGGCCGATCAGCCGCTCGATCTCGGGTCCGGCAAAGCTGGCCACGCGCGCCTCAGAACAGCTTGGGCATGCCGGGCAGGTTCATGCCCGCCATGGGGCCCGCTGCCTCACGCATCAGCTCGGCATTGGCCTCGTCCAGCCTGCGCTTGGCGTCGGCATGGGCCGCCACGATCAGGTCCGAGAGGATCTCGCCCTCGCCTTCGGACAGCAGGCTGTCGTCGATGCGCATGGAGACCAGCTCGCCCGAACCCTTGAGCGTCAGCGCCACCATGCCCCCGCCCGAGGAGCCCTCGGCGGTGGTGTTGGCCATCTTGACCTGGGCCTCCTGCAATTTCTGCTGCATGGCCTGCGCCTGTTTCATCAGGCCGGAGATGTCTTTCATGGCAGTGTTTCCTGTTCGATGGGCATTCAGGAGGCGTCGTCGTCATCGAGGGCGTCAGCCTCGATGATCTCGGGCAGGACGGGGCTGGGCGCGGGCGTGCGTACCTCGATGACCTCGGCACCCGGAAAGCTGTCGAGCAGGGCGCGGATGGCGGGCTGCGACAGGGCGGACTCGCGCGCCTCGCCCTTGCGGCGGCGCTCGCTCTCGTGGCGCGTCTCGCCCCCGCCGCCGCTTTCGGTGACGATCAGCCATGTGCGCCCGGTCCACTCCTTGAGGCGGCTGGCCAGCCTGCGCGACAGATCGGCGGGCGCGCCCTGTGCGGGCTCGAAGGTGATGGCTCCGGGTCGGAAGCTGATCGGGCGCACATAGCGCTCGACATCCAGTTGCAGGCGGATGTCGCGCTTCTCGCCGATCAGGCGCAGCGCCTGCTCGAAGCTCTGCGGATCGGCGAGGGATGAGACCTGAGGGGCGGGGCTAAGGGCCGCACGCGCCCCCCCGCCCGCACCGCCGCCGCCGCGTGGCCCTGTGCCCTGGGCGTCGGGCGAGGCCCCTGCACCCAGCAGCTTGAGCGCTTCTTCCGGGCCGGGCAGGTCCGCCGCATAGGCCAGACGGATGATCGCCATCTCCAGCGCATCGCTGGGCACGGGCGCGCGGCGCACCTCATCGTGGGCCTTGAGCAGCATCTGCCACAGGCGCGACAGGGTTCCCGCCGAGGCTGCCGCGCCCAGCGCTGCCAGCCTCGAGGCCTGATCGGCAGGCAGGCGTGTCGCCTCTGGTCCCAATGTCTTGGCCAGGGCGCTGGCATGGGCGTGCTCGAGCAGATCGCTGACCACCTGCACAGGATCGGCCCCAAAGCCGTAGAGCGTGCGATAAAGCTCCAGGGCGCGCGGGGTCTCGCCCGACAGGATCGCCTCGAACAGGGCGATGGTCTGGGTGCGGTCGGCAAGACCGAGCATGTCGCGCACCACCTCGGCCCGCACGATCTCGCCGCGCCCGCCCTGCACCAGCGCCTGATCCAGCAGGGACAGGCCATCGCGCACCGAGCCCTCGGCGGCCCGTGCGATCAGGGCCAGGGCATCCTGCTCCAGCCGCGCGCCCTCGCGCTCGGCCACGCGCGCCAGGTGCGAAGACAGGACTTCAGGCTCGACGCGGCGCAGGTCGAAGCGCTGGCAGCGCGACAGGATGGTCACCGGCACCTTGCGGATCTCGGTGGTGGCAAAGATGAACTTGGCGTGGGGCGGCGGCTCTTCGAGGGTTTTCAGCAGGGCATTGAAGGCCTGGTTTGACAGCATGTGCACTTCATCGAGCACATAGACCTTGTAGCGCGCCTCGACGGGCGCATAGCGCACGCTGTCGAGAATGTCGCGGATGTCGCCCACGCCGGTGTGGCTGGCGGCATCCATCTCCAGCACGTCCATGTGCTGACCGGCCATGATCGCGGCACAGTGCCGCCCCTCGCGCGAGAGGTCCATGCTGGGCCCGCCCGCACCGTCCTGCGCCTCGAAGTTCAGCGCCCGCGCCAGCAGCCGCGCGGTGGTCGTCTTGCCCACACCGCGCACGCCGGTCAGCATGAAGGCATGGGCGATGCGGCCCGTGGCAAAGGCATTGGTCAGGGTGCGCACCATGGCGTCCTGACCGATCAGATCCTCGAAGGTGCGCGGCCGGTATTTTCGCGCCAGCACCGTATAGGCCGCGCCGTCGGCCTCGGCAGGGGCATCGGTGCGGGCCGCAGCCTGAGCCTGAGCCTGTTCCGGTTCCGCCCCGAACATGTCGTTGGTGTCGGGATCACGCTCGGGCGCATCGGGCGGAGCATCCGACAGCGGTCCGGCGGCGCGCGCCTCATCATCCTCCCACGGAGGATGGGCCTCGGTGTGCGGCGGGGCATCACTGCTCATGTCTTCGTCTTAGCCGAGCGCCGCAGCGGGCGCGAGACGCAAAAGGGCTGCAAGCCCGCCATGCGCCTCTGGCGTCCACAGCCGTTTCGCCACCCTGGCGAGCCGTGAGCGCCATGAGTCATGCCGCAGCGCAGCGCCTCATGCCGCGCCCAAGCTGACTTTAGGCGGGCATGATGATCAAGAGGGGGAAAATGAGGTGGAGACTGGACAGCGACCCGAAGGGGAAATCGTTGTGGCTGCTTCCTTCCGGACCTGACCAGGTTGGCGATGCCTTCGCCCGCGCCAGTCTCCAAGGCCTATATCGCCCTGCGCGGCGGCAAGATCAAGGCGGCAGATGGCAAAGAAGGGCTGGCGCGCGCCGCCCGGATGCCGTTCAGTCGCGCCGATGAGGTCTCCGTTTCACAATACCTTTGCTTCAGGTCCGCTGGATCGCGGCGGCGATCAGCGCAACGCGCCCGGCTTTGTCGCGCATCACACGGGCGATCCCGCCGCGCGCATGATCGGCTTTGTCGGCGGCGAGCCGCTGCTGGAGGGTGCGCATCTGGCGCGCCTGCCGCTCGGGGAGAGCACGCCGGAGATTTTCCTCGGCTTCGAGAACGGTGCGCCGCTGTTCGCCTGCAAGCTCGAGCAGGCCCCGCCTGCGCTCGAAGCCGTCGGCCTGCGCGCCGCCGCCGCCCTGATCGGCGAGGCGGACAGCGCCATCGCCGCAGCGGGCCGCAGCCTCATTCACTGGCATGAGCGCAACGCCTTCTGTGCCGCGTGCGGGGGCGCGAGCACAGTGTCGGGCGCAGGCTGGCGCCGGTGGTGCGCGCACTGCAAGCTGGAGCATTTCGCGCGCGTCGATCCGGTGGTCATCATGCTGGCCATCCATGGACGGGGCGATGATGCGGTCTGTCTGGTCGGACGCCAGTCAGGCTGGCCGGAGGGGCGCTTTTCCGCCCTGGCGGGCTTCATCGAGCCCGGCGAGAGCCTGGAGGATGCGTGCGCGCGCGAACTGTTCGAGGAGGCAGGCGTGAGGGCCGTGCGCTTTGCCTATCACTCCAGCCAGCCGTGGCCGTTTCCCGGCCAGCTCATGATCGCCATGATGGCCGAGGTCAGCGGGCGCGATCTCACCCTCGATCCTGCCGAGCTGTCAGAGGCGCGCTGGCTTGACCGCGCCAGCGTGCGGGCCATCCTCGCCAGCGAGGCCGGCCATGACGGCGTGATCGCCCCGCCCCGGCTGGCCATCGCGCGCAGCCTGCTGGAAGCCTTCGCTCAGGAGCGCTCCGTCACGTCGCCCGTGCGCGCAGGCGCGCCGTCGAACTCGTCGGCATAGGCGGCATTGAGCAGCCCGCGAAAGGCGCTGAGCGGCACGGCGATCTCATAGCCGCCTTCCGCATGAGGCCCCACCACATAGGGTCCGATCAGGAATATCAGCCCGCCCGCACGGCCCGGCGTGGTGGAGGGGGCCAGCACATAGGGCGTGTCGGCAGCCCTCGGGCAGGCCCAGCCGTCGCTGCGCTCTAAGGTGAGAATCTCGCTCGAGCCGGTGCGTGCGCGCTTGGCCTGGTTGATGGCCTGGCACAGGGCGCGATCAAGAGCCGTCAGGTCCGCGCCGCGCCGGAACAGGTCGCGCGCCCCGACCTCGCGGCGCAGGGCCTTGTCCCACAGCACCGAGCCATAGGCATTGTTGGGATGCGCCCCGCCCGCATATTCGTAATCCAGACGGCGCAGGCTGAGCAGCTTGCCGGTCTCCAGCGCCAGGGCGTATTCGATGTTGCGCGCATAGGGGGGAAGCTCGATCTCGCCCTGGAACTCGCTGCGGTCGGCCTGGGCCCCCTCGCTGAACTGGCGCAGCACCCTTACGCCTTCGCGATAGAGGCGCGCGTGCAGGTCGGGCTGGCTGCGAATGGCGTCGGGAAAACTCATCTCGACGCTGGCATAGGGGCTGCTTTCCTCGAAGCTCATGGGCGCGCCTGCATCGGCGGGCGTGACCTCGGGCTCCTCGACGGCGGGGGCGGGCTGCGGCGCGGGCTCCTGCGGCTCCTCGCGGCGCTGGCAGCCGGCCAGGAGAGCCGTCGCCACGAGACCCGTCAGGGCCAGAGTCTTCACCATACGAGCGTTCATCTGCAGCGCCTTCCCGTCATGCTCACCGGCCTAGAGCCCCCACTGACCCAGCAGCAGCGCCAGAAGCAGCAGCAGGCCCGTCTCGCGGTTGGAGCGGAACAGGCTGAGCGCGCGCGCCGGGCTGTCGGGCTTCATTCTAGCCACCTGTGCCGACAGATGGCCAGCCACCAGAACCAGCCCCCCGAAGTAGGCTCCGCCCGCCCCGGCCACCACGCCCGCCGCCAACAGCAGGGCAAGCATGATACCATAGAACAGGCCCACACCCGTGCGGGCATGAGCCCCCAGCCGCAGGGCCGAGGACTTCACGCCGATCAGGGCATCGTCTTCCATGTCCTGCTGGGCATAGAGGGTGTCATAGCCAAGCGTCCAGAACACCAGCGCCGCGTAGAGAAGCCAGACGGACAGGTCGAGCCTGCCGCCCGGCTCCAGCGCCGAGAGAAACGCCAGAGGGGTAAAGGCCGCCGCAAATCCCATCAGCGCGCCCCAGTTGAAGGTCAGGCCCAGCCAGGCCTGGGGCCACCAGGTGATGCGCTTCATGAACGGATAGGCGGCCACCAGGGCCAGCGAGCCCACGCCCAGCAGCACGGCGGTGCGGCTGAGGCTGAGCAGGATCAGCAGCGAGATCAGGGCGCAGCCAGCCACGAATGCAGCGGCGGCGCGCACGCTGATCACACCCGAGGCGACGGGGCGGCTGGCGGTGCGCGCCACCTTCGCGTCGATGTCGCGGTCGATGATGTCGTTGTAGGCGCAGCCTGCCGCGCGCATCAGGCAGGCGCCAAGCCCGAACACCAGCGCCATGGCCGCCATGCGCGACCAGCTGATGTGGGCATTGACGATGGCAGCCAGCGCCAGACCGTGCAGGCACGGCAGCCACAGCAGCCAGATGCCGATGGGCCGGTCGAAGCGCCCGAGCTTCAGCCAGGGGCGCAGGGCAGGCGGCGCAAGGCGATCCACCCAGTTGTCCGCGCCGGCGTCTGGCAGGCGGGTCACGCGACCGCCCCGACTGGCCTAGCGCGCAGGCACCTGGGGCCGCGCTGCCACGGTGTCGGACCACTGCACGATCTGGTCCGTGATCTGGTCGGTGCCTGCGCTGTAGGCAGCCACGATGGCAGAGACACGATTGTCGGCGGCGGGCACTGTGGTGGCAAAGGTGCGCTCCTCGGCGATGACGCGCTCGGGATACTGCAACATGCGCGCGTGCACCACCATGTGCACCGTGGGCGCGGCTCCCTGTCCGCCGTCATAGCGCGCCTCGAACTGGCGCACGTCCAGTTCCAGCATCAGGTCGGCCGGGGTCAGTTCGTTGCGACCGATCAGGCGGACCTGGCGCGAGCGCACCGAAAAGCTGTTCTCCAGGGCATCGGTGAACAGCACGTCCGCAGGCGACACCCAGCGCGCACCGGCCAGATAGGCGGCCTGATCGCCCGTGACCGCCAGGATGCGCTCGCCCGAAGTGGCGCGCGGGAACTGCACCCGGCGCAGAGCCACGGGCCGGGTGCCCGCCCTCGCCAGCCCCTCGGACTGCAGGTCAAGGTTGGCGCCGAAGCGGTAGAGCTGCACCGGATCGGGGCTCGAGAGCAGGGCGCACGCCGACAGACCCAGAGCTGTGGCTGACGCAATGGCGGCGGTGAAGGCACGGTTCATCGGGATCACTGTTCGACCTCCAGTTCACGCGAGGGGGCACGCTGGATGAAGTCCCGTGGGCTCTGGCGCACGTCCTCGACCAGACGCTCAAGGGATTCGGTGGCGGCCTCGAGGCCACGGATAGCCGAACTGAGCTGAGGCAGACCGGTGTTGGCAAAGTCGTTGACCGGGCCTTCGAGCCCGCCGGTGATGCGGCGCACGTCGGACATGGCGCGCTCGGCCTCGCCCGCAGCCCGCTCCAGGCTGGCGAGAGCCCGCGCGCCGTCGCCCTCGACGAGCCCGCGCGCCGAAGTGGCGAGCTGGCGATATTCGGCAAGGGCATCGGCCGCCTCGCGCATGGCGCGCTCGGCCTCGGCGATGATCGAACGGCGCGCTTCCAGCTCGGCCGTCACCGCTTCCACGCTGGAAAGCGAGGCGGAGAACGAGCGGATGTTGTCGTCGGACAGCACCCGGTTGATGCGGTTGAGCGCATCTACGGCCTGGGCCAGCACCGTGCCGCCGCCCTGAAGCAGCTCGGCGATGGGCGAGGGCTGGCTCTGGATCACCGGCACCTGATTGTCGGCAAACTGGGTCTTGAGCAGCGGCGTGTCGGGCGTGCCCGCCGTGATCTGGATGTAGTTGACCCCGGTGATGCCCTGAGGCTCGAGCTGGGCGCGACTGTCCACGCGCACGGGGGTCTGGGAATCGAGACGGATGCGCGCGATCACGCGGTTGCCGGTGCGCCGGTCCAGATTGAGCTGTGTGACCTCACCCACGCGGATGCCGTTGAAGTGCACCTCGCCGCCCGTGGACAGGCCGCGCACGGGGCCATCAAACACGATGTCGTACACATCGTAGTCGCGCGAGAACTGGAACCTCGCCAGCCAGATGGAGAACACGACCAGCGCCGCCACCAGGGCAATGGTGGCGAGGCCGACGGCTGCATAATGGGCGTCTCTTTCCATGGACACTCAACCTTCGTCTGGGCGGGAGGGCGGCCTGCCCTTGGTTTGTTCGGGTCCGGGGCCTTTGCCTTGGCCATGCGTCCCGTCAGGATCGGCGGGGGCTTTCGCGGCCACCGCAGCGCGCCCGCGCGGCCCCAGGAAATACTCCCGGATCCACGGATGGTCCGAACGCTCCAGTTCGGAAAGGGTTGTGTGGGCCACGACCCTTTTGTCGGCCAGCACCGCCACGCGGTCACACATGGCATAGAGGCTGTCGAGGTCGTGGGTGATCATGAACACCGTCAGGCCCAGATCGCGCGACAGATCGCGGATCAGCGCATCAAAGGCGGCGGCCCCGATGGGATCGAGACCGGCGGTAGGCTCGTCGAGAAAGAGCAGTTCGGGATCCAGCGCCAGAGCCCGCGCCAGGGCCGCGCGCTTTCTCATGCCGCCCGACAGCTCGGCGGGCTTCTGATGGTGGCTTTCGGGCCTGAGGCCGACCATGGCGATCTTGAGCTGCGCCAGCTCGTCGATCACGGCACGCGGCAGGCGGGTGTGCTCGATCAGGGGCGCGGCCACGTTCTGAAGCACGGTGAGCGATGAGAACAGGGCGCCATGCTGGAACAGCACGCCGATCTTGCGGTCCAGCCATGCACGCTGGGACGGGCGCAGCGTGGCCACGTCCTCGCCCAGCAGACGAACCTCGCCCGCATCGGGGCTTTTCAGGCCGATAATGGTGTTGAGCAGCACCGTCTTGCCGGTGCCCGAGCCGCCGACCACGCCCACCACCTCGCCGCGCGGCACGACCAGGTCGAGGTCCTCGTGGATGACCAGGTCGCCGAACTGGCTGCGAAGACCGCGCACCTCGATGGCGGGCCCGGTGGCCTCGCGCGCATCTGGCGCATCGGCAACGAGGGTTTCGGGCGCACTCACAGGCCCATCTCCAGATAGATCAGGGCAAAGACCGCATCGATGGCGATGATGGCAAAGATGGCCTGCACCACAGCCGCCGTCACCCGCCGCCCGAGGGACTCCACGTCGCCGCCCACGCTCATGCCCTGGCGCGCGCCTATACCGGCGATGATGATGGCGAACACAGGGGCCTTGGACATGCCGACCCAGAAATGCTGGGACATGAAGGCGTCGGACGACAGGCGCGTCAGGAAGAAGGCCGGGCCGAGATCCAGCTTGGCCCAGGTCACCAGCATCCCGCCCAGCAGGCCAGAGACCATGGCGATGAAGGTCAGCAGGGGCAGCATCACCAGCAGGGCGGCCAGACGCGGAATCACAAGCGCCTGGAAGGGGTCCACGCCCATGACCTGCATGGCGTCGATCTCCTGGTTCATCCGCATCGAACCGATCTCGGCGGCAAAGCTGGAGGCCGAGCGGCCCGCCAGCAGCACGGCGGTGATGACCACAGCAAACTCGCGCAGCACCGAAGAGCCTATAAGCGGCACCGAAAAGACCGCCGCGCCGAACTGGGTCAGGATGTCGGCGGCCAGAAAGGCGATCACGGCCCCGACGAAGAAATTGGTCATGGCCACGATGGGTATGGCGTCGAGACCGGCGCGCTCCATGTGGCTGAACCAGGCCGGCCAGCGAATCCTGCCGGGCGAACGCAAGGTCTTGCCCGACGCCACCAGCAGGCGCCCCAGAAAGGCCAGCGACAGCCACAGCTCATTGGCGAAGTCCAGCGTGCCGCGCCCGACCCGGGCCATCATGCGCGTCAGCCAGTCGGCCTTTCGCGGTGGCGCAGCGGCATTGCGCTCGAGCCGCTCGACCATGGCGAACAGGCGCCCGGCCTCTGGGCGGCCTGCAAAGGCCCTGTTGCTGATGCGCCCGCCCGAGGCGTGAACGAGAACATGGGCACCGGAGGTGTCGAAAGCGCCAAGATCATCGAGATCGACACGATGGACCTCACGTCCGGCCAGTCTGCGTGCCAGCCGCTCGGGAACGCGGCCCAGCGACAGGGCCGTCCAGTCGCCGCTGAGCCGCAGCACCAGTCCCTTGCCGTCCTCCAGGATGTCGAAGTCCGCAGCCGTCATGGCCGAGATATACCCCGTGCACCGCAAGCGCGGATGCACCCATTGAGGGCACGCCAGCCAGCCCGGTCATGACTGCGGCAAAACGGCATCAGTTCTGATTTCCCCGACAAGACCCGCACGCTGGCGCGCCGGGTTGAAAAACGATTCCGCCTCCTCAACGCCCGGGTGCAAAAATCGTTCAACCACAGTCGCTTCCGGCCTTGTCAGCGCTCCAGCGCGGCACGCTGAAGACGGAACAGCTCCGCGCAGCCCGTCTCGGCCAGGGCGAACAGCTGATCCAGCTCGTCTCGGGAAAAGCCGCGCTTCTCGCCCGTGGCCTGCACCTCGATGATCTGGCCCTTGCCCGTGAGAACGAAGTTGGCATCGGCCTCGGCGCCCGAGTCCTCCTCATAGTCGAGATCAAGGCGCGCCTGCCCGCCCACCAGCCCGCAGGAGACCGCCGCCACCTGATCGATCAGGGGATCGGTCTTGAGAACGCCCTCGGCCTTCAGATAGCCGAGCGCCTGCGCCAGGGCGACCCAGGCCCCCGTGATCGAGGCGGTGCGTGTGCCGCCATCGGCCTGGATCACGTCGCAGTCGATCAGCACCTGCCGCTCGCCCAGCGCCCTGAGATCGACCACCGCGCGCAGCGAGCGCCCGATCAGCCGCTGGATTTCCTGGGTCCGCCCTCCGACCTTGCCCGCCGTCGCCTCGCGGCGTCCGCGCGTGTGGGTGGCGCGGGGCAGCATGCCGTACTCCGCCGTGACCCAACCCTGTCCCTTGCCGCGCAGCCAGCCGGGCAGGCTCTCCTCCACCGTGGCCGTGACGTGCACGCGGGTGTGGCCAAAGGCGATTAGGCACGAGCCCTCGGCATAGCGGCTGATGCCCGTCTCGATGACGACGGGACGAAGCTGGTCGGTGGAGCGGTCGGCGGCGCGCATGGCGGAAATCCGGTGGCATGAGAAGGGAAGGCGGGCATATTGGAACCCGGCCGGGCGCTGCTTATACTCCGAAACGTGCGAGTGTCGCCCCTCACCCCTGATCGCCGTGTCCGCCTGCGCCCTGCCGTTGCCGGCGACGCCGTGCGTCTGCGCGTCTGGGATGCCCAGCCCCATGTCATCAGTGCGACCACCGACAGGCACGATGCCGAGCGGGCCTTCCCCGATTCGGACTGGGACGAGGAACTGGCCGCTCAGAGCGACGTATTTCGCTATTTCATTGCCGAGCTGGATGGTCGGCCCATCGGGGCCATGCTGGTGATCGATCCCGCCCGCGAGCCCAGTCACTACTGGGGTGTGATCGAGCCGGACCTTCGTGCCATAGACATCTGGATCGGAGAGCCGGACGCGCTCGGCCAGGGCCATGGCTCGGACATGATGGCCCAGATGATCGAGGCCTGTTTTGCCGAACCCGAGGTGGTCGCCGTCGTCATCGACCCGCTGGCCTCGAACGCGCGCGCGCATCGCTTCTATCAGCGCCTCGGCTTCGAGGTGGTGGGGCGGCGCCGGTTCGGTGAGGACGACTGTCTGGTTCATCGGCTGGAGCGTGAGCGCTGGACTGCGCGCGGCCCCCATGGCGCAACGGAGGTGACCCCTTGAGCGCCGACACACTGGCTGCGCTGGACGCCCGCGCGCGCGAGATCTTCCGCAAGGTGGTCGAGGCCTATCTCGATACGGGCGAGCCGGTCGGATCGCGCACATTGTCGAAAAGCGGGGTGGCCCTCTCGCCCGCCTCGATCCGCAACACCTTGCAGGATCTGGCCCAGGCAGGGCTTTTGTCTTCGCCCCATACCAGCGCCGGGCGCCTGCCGACCCACGCGGGCCTGCGCCTGTTCGTGGACGGGCTGATGCAGGTGGGCGACCTCAACGAGGAGGAACGGCGCGAGATCGACGCGCGCCTCAGCGCACGCGGGCGCGGTGGACCCAGCGGGTTTGCAGAAGCCCTCGACGAGGCCAGCGCCCTTCTGTCAGGGCTGGCGGGAGGTGCGGGCGTGGTAGCCTCGCCCGTGCGCGATGCGGGCGTGCGCCAGGTGGAGTTCGTGCCCCTCGGCGATGGTCAGGCGCTCGCCATTCTGGTGGCCGATGACGGGGCGGTCGAGAACCGCCTGATCCGCCTGCCGCCCGGCGTGGCCAGCAGCAGCCTTCAGGAAGCGTCCAACTATCTCAATGCCCGCCTGCGCGGTCGCCGCCTCGCCGAGGCACGCAGCGAGGTGCTCGGCGAGATCGAGGCGGCGCGCAGCGCCCTCGATGCCACAGCCGCGCGTCTGGTTGAGGATGGACTGGCCGCTTGGTCCGGCGGTCAGGGGCGTGAGCGCAGCCTGATCGTGCGCGGGCGCGCCAACCTGCTGCATGACGCCGAGGCCCTGGCCGATCTGGAGCGCGTGCGCTCGCTGTTCGATGACCTGGAGCAGAAGGAACAGCTGATCGAGCTGATGGACGATGTTCAGACCGGCGAGGGTGTGCGCATCTTCATCGGCGCCGAGACCCGGCTTTTCTCGCTTTCGGGTTCCGCTGTGATCGCCGCGCCCTATATGACAGGCCGACAGCGCGTGCTGGGCTCGATCGGGGTGATCGGACCGGCGCGCCTGAACTATGCCCGCATCATCCCGCTGGTGGACTATACCGCCCGGGCCCTCAGTCGCATTCTGGATGAACAGTCGTGACCCAAGATTTCCCCGAGCATGACCCTGATCAGAACGAGCCTGTCGATGTCATCGAGGCCGAGGGTGCAGAGGACGCCCCTGCCGATGACGACGGCATGGATGTCGAAGCGCTCCTAGAGGAGCTGGCGCAGTGGAAGGACCGCGCGCTGCGCGCCGCTGCCGATGCCGACAACATCCGCCGCCGCGCCGAGCGCGAGACGAATGATGCGCGCGCCTATGCCATCCAGCGCTTCGCCAAGGATCTGCTGGGCGTGGCCGACAACCTGACCCGCGCCATGGGCGCTGCGCCACGCGACAGCCTTGATGCCCAGACCCAGGGCCTCGTCACCGGACTGGAAATGACCGAAAAGGCCCTGCTGGCCGCCTTCGAGGCCAACGGCCTGTCGCGCCTGGCCCCGGAGGCAGGAGAGCGCTTTGACCCCAACCAGCATCAGGCCATGATGGAGCAGGTCTCGGACCAGCACGAGGCAGGTCAGGTCACGGCCCTTCTTCAGCCCGGCTATGCGCTGTTCGGCCGGGTACTGAGACCGGCCATGGTGGCCGTGGCCGCCAAGGGCTCGGGCACCGGGATCGTCGGCGAGGGCGGGGCCTCCACCTCGGCGGCCTCGGGCGCCGCGGCCTATCAGAAGGTGGCCCGCGATACCGGCCAGACGAGCTGACCGCGCCTTCGCCCTCTGGCCGCCGCCGCACAACGAAAGAACCCCGCCTCGATCGAGACGGGGTTCTTTTTTCGCCCTCAGACAGGCGGATCAGGGAGCCGGTCAGAAGGTCCGGCGCCAGCTTCCCATCACGGCAAAGCCGGGGCGGGCGTCGGCACGGTGGTTCTCCTGATGGATATAGACCGTGTCCAGTTGCAGGTCGGCCCCGCCCGGCAGGCGGAACAGGCTGCGCAGGCCCAGATCGATCTGGCGTCCGCTCGGGGCGGCCGAGAACTCGCGGCGCGAGAAGCTGACCGGATCGAAATACTCGTCCGGCACATTGGCCAGATCGGCGACGAAGGTGCCGCGCTCGACCCGCAGGGGCTGGGACAGCTCCAGCGTCATGCTGCGGCAGGCGAACTCGCCGGGCAGGCGCAGGCCGCCGCAGTCCTGGGTCACGCCCATGCGCCAGCTCGAGGTCATGGCCGCCTCGCCCAGCGAGAGGAAGCGACCTTCGATCTCGGTGCGACCCGCGCCGTATTCCAGCGACAAGGTGCGCGTCGGGCTGAGGTTGAAGCTGGCACCCACGGCGGCAAAGCGCGTCTCTGACGGCAGGGCGAAGTCGGAGGTCGAGGGCATATAGGTGCCCAGCGGCCCGAGGCGCTCGCTCAGGGTGCCGGCATTGAAGCCGAGGGTGAAGTTGTCGCCGATGAAGTTGATGCCCGTGCGTGCATAGGTCGAGGCCTCGACCTCGCGCTGACGGAACGGCGAGTAGCGATCGCCGAGGCCCAGCTCCGAGGACACGAGGAAGCGGCCGAACAGGCTCTGGGCCCGCACGGCGCGGTCGGCCTGGGCCAGGGCGGCGAAGCCGTCACCCACGCCGGTGCGGAAGGGCGCGCGCGCGCCGCCGCGGCCAGACCAGGCATCGAAGGCCAGACGATCACCGAAGCTGACGCTCATGGACATCTCGGCGCGCTCCTCGTGGCCCAGCCAGGGCGCATCGAACGGGCTGATGCGCCGCACGATGGGCTCGGGCGCAGAGCGATCGGGCGCACCTGCGCGGAAGGCGAAAGCGAGGCCCGCAGGACCGGCCATCTCGATGGCCACATGGCGCGTGGGCTCGGCGGTCTCGGGCTGGAAGCTGCGCCGCGCGGCGGTGGGATACATGGAGCCCATGTCGATGGTGAACAGGCGATCAAAGCTGTCATAGGCAATGGTGGTCAGACCGTCATGACCGCGCAGGGCATCGCCAAAGGCCGCGCCGATGAAGGCGCCAGGCTCTGGCGTGATGCGCACAGCGTGTCCGTTGCCCATCGGGCTGGAGGTCGGGCCCACAGGGGCGAAGGCGCGCTCGAGGTCCAGAAGGCCGCGCCCGAACTCGATGTCGGTGCCCGGCGCACCGGCATCACGCGCCGTGGTCAGCAGGATCTCGATGGCCTGGGCACCGGTCAGGTTGGGGAAAGCCTGCAGCAGCAGGGCCAGGGCACCCGAGACGTGCGGCGCGGCAAAGCTGGTGCCGTTGACCCGCCAGCACGAGGTGCCGTCACAGGCGGTGATGATGTCCGAGCCCGGCGCGGTGATGGTGCCCGACATGGCCACGCCCGCCCGGTTGGAGAAGCCCGAGAGCTGCTCGGCCGCATTGCTGGAGCCGACCGCGATCACCCGGCCCTGGAAGCGCGGATCCACCGCATAGCGGGCGGGCCATTTGGGATTGTCCTCGGAATCGTTGCCCGAGGCAGCCACGATCACGACACCGGCGTTGACCGCGCGCAGCAGTGCGGCCTCGAAGGCGGCGCCCTGAGGCCCGCCGCCGCCAAGCGACAGGTTGATCACCCGCGCGCCGTTGGCGACCGCATAGTCCAGCGAACGAGCCAGGTCGCCCGAGCTGAAGCACACGTCATTGTCCGGGTCCGAGCAGGTCGAGATGTCGGCACGGATCGACAGGATGGTCGACTGATAGGCGACGCCGATGGTGCCGAAGCCATTGAAGTTCGAGGCGATCACGCCGGAAACGAAGGTGCCATGGCGGCTGGTGCTGCCGCTGGGCAGGTTGCGCCCGATGATGATGTCGGTGGAGTTGGGCGAGATGCGACCGACCAGATCGGCCTGGTCAAACTCGATGCCCGTGTCGACCACGGCCACGGTGATGCCTGCGCCCGTCGCGCCCTGGTTGAAGGCGGCGCTGGCGCGGATCTGGCCCAGGCCATAGTTGCGCATGTACTCGGCGCTGGCCGGATTGGGCGGCGGTGGCGGAGGCGGTGGCGGAGGGGGCGGTGGCGGCGGAGGGGGAGGAGGCGGGGGAGGCGGCGGGGGCGGGGGCGTGACGACGCCACCTCCGGCTCCGCCTCCGCCACCGCCGCCGCAAGCCGCGAGCGTGCCGCCCATGGCGATGACAGACAGAGCCACTGCAAGCCGCAGACCGGCCAGTTTCGCCTTGCTCAACATATCGAACTCCCTCGCGCCCAGCCTCGAGGAAGCCACTGACGCAGACCAAGGATCACCCTTCCGGGTGTCATAAAACGGCAATCACGAACACTTTTCACCTAAAAAGAGCAGTCGCGGGCCATTTTTCGCCTCAATGAGACAGCCAGCGCCGCGACAGGCCCGTCACAGGTGCGCGGAGAAGTGCGCCAGCAGCGCCGCCCAGCCCTCACGCGCGGCGGCCTCGTCGTATGAGGCGCGATAGTCGGCGTGAAAGCCGTGCTGCGTGCCGGGATAGACGTCGATCCGGCTGCCCTCCTGCCCGCCCGCGATCAGGGCCTCGCGCATCTGTTCGACGCTGGACAGCGGAATCCCGGCATCGTTCTCGGCATAGAGCCCGAGCACGGGAGCCTTGAGGTCGGCGGCGACGTCCACAGGCCAGGAACGCGCCTCGCCCGTGGGCTGTTCGGGCGGCACGAGGCGACCGTACCAGGCGACGCCCGCGTCGAAGGCGGCAAAACGCGCGCACGCCATCCAGGTGACGGCCCCGCCCCAGCAGAAGCCCGTGATGCCCAGGCGTTCGGCATCGGCATAGAGCTGGCCCGACAGCCATTCCAGCGTGGCGGAGACATCGCCCATGACCTGTTCGTGGCTGGCGGCGTTGACGATCTGGCGGATGCGCGCCATGTCCGAAAGGGGCGCAGGGTCTTCCACCCGCACGAAAAAGGCCGGAGCGACGGCGACATAGCCCGATCGAGCCAGGCGGCGGCACACATCCTTGATGTAGTCGTGCACGCCAAAGATTTCCGAGACCACCACCACGCACGGGTGCGGCCCGTCGCCGGCGGGGCGCGCCACATAGGCGGGCAGATCAAAGCCGTCGGGGGCGGGATAGCTCACCTCGTCGATCACCAGGCCCTCGGCGCTGGTCGTGACCGGCTGGGCCGACTGGGCCAGCGCTGCGGTCGCATAGCCGGAGAAGAACAGCCCGCCCAGCATCCGCCGCGTCAGCTTGAGCTCGTCCCCGGTGTGGCCCTCGGGCCTGAGCAGATGGGTCATGGTCGGCAACTCCCGCAGCGATCAAGGGCCGTCAGTGGTCCTCGAAACGGCGCGGTTGTCGAGTCCCGATTTCGTGCGCGCCGCACTCCGGTCGTGACGGCCGCCCTGCTGTGGAAAGCCGCGCAAATGCCCTCGTCCATGCCCTTGCACAGATGAGGGTCTTTCCCATATGCGAGCCTGACAGCGGACCTTGAGGACTGCACGGCCCCGCCCGCATTCCCCCCGGTCGAAACCCGCTGCCGCGAGGCCTTGCCCTCGAGGTGGCACAACACGGGGGCGGTCGAAACGGCGCTCAAGCACACCGAGGCCTGCGCACCGCCCGCCAATATGGAGTGAAACGAAAACGCCCATGAGCAAGATCATCGGCATTGACCTCGGCACGACCAACTCGTGCGTGGCCGTCATGGACGGCAAGAACCCCAAGGTGATCGAGAATGCGGAAGGCAACCGCACGACGCCTTCGGTGGTCGCCCTCCAGGACGACGGACAGATTCTCGTCGGCCAGCCTGCCAAGCGTCAGGCGGTGACGAACCCGTCGAACACCTTCTTTGCCATCAAGCGCCTGATCGGGCGCAGCTTCGATGATCCGGTGGTGGCCAAGGACAAGGGCATGGTGCCCTACGAGATCGTCAAGGGCCCCAACGGCGATGCCTGGGTGCGCGCCCACGGCAAGGACTATTCGCCCCAGCAGATTTCCGCCTTTACCCTGCAAAAGATGAAGGAAGCCGCCGAGGCTTACCTGGGCGAAAAGGTCGAGAAGGCGGTCATCACCGTTCCGGCCTATTTCAACGACGCCCAGCGCCAGGCGACCAAGGACGCGGGCAAGATCGCGGGCCTTGAGGTGCTGCGCATCATCAACGAGCCCACGGCAGCGGCGCTGGCCTATGGTCTCGACAAGAACGACGGCAAGAAGATCGCGGTCTATGACCTCGGCGGCGGCACTTTCGATGTGTCGATCCTCGAGATCGGTGACGGCGTGTTCGAGGTGAAATCCACCAACGGCGACACCTTCCTTGGCGGCGAGGACTTCGACCTGCGCCTGGTCGACTATCTGGCCGACGAGTTCAAGAAGGAGCAGGGCGTCGACCTGCGCGCCGACAAGCTGGCGCTGCAACGCCTGAAGGAAGAGGCCGAGAAGGCCAAGAAGGAACTGTCTTCGACCACCCAGTACGAGGTCAACCTGCCCTTCATCACCATGAATGCCTCCGGGCCGCTGCACCTGAACATCAAGCTCAGCCGCGCCAAGCTGGAGGCCCTGGTCGAGGATCTGGTCCAGCGCACCATCGGGCCGTGCGAAAAGGCCCTGAAGGATGCCGGCCTCAAGGCCTCGGACATCGACGAGGTGGTGCTGGTGGGCGGCATGACGCGCATGCCCAAGGTCGTGGAGGCGGTGAAGGCCTTCTTCGGCAAGGAGCCGCACAAGGGGGTCAACCCCGACGAGGTGGTGGCACTGGGTGCCGCCGTTCAGGCCGGCGTGCTGCAAGGCGACGTCAAGGACGTGCTGCTGCTCGACGTGACGCCTCTGACGCTGGGCATTGAGACGCTGGGCGGGGTGTTCACGCCCCTGATCGAGCGCAACACCACCATCCCGACCAAGAAGAGCCAGACCTTCTCGACCGCCGACGACAACCAGTCGGCGGTGACCATCCGCGTGTTCCAGGGCGAGCGGCCCATGGCGGCCGACAACAAGCTGCTGGGCCAGTTCGATCTGGTCGGCATTCCCCCCGCACCGCGCGGCGTACCCCAGGTCGAGGTCACCTTCGACATCGACGCCAACGGCATCGTGCACGTGGCGGCCAAGGACAAGGCGACCAACAAGGAACAGTCGATCCGCATCCAGGCCAACGGCGGCCTGTCGGACGACGACATCGAGAAGATGGTCAAGGAAGCCGAGGCCAACGCCGCCGCCGACAAGGCCCGCAAGGAACTGGTCGAGGCCCAGAACGCGGCCGACAGCCTGATCCATTCCAGCGAAAAGGCTCTGGCCGAGCACGGCGACAAGGTCTCTGCCGACGACAAGGCCGCCATCGAGACGGCCCTGGCCGATCTCAAGACCGCGCGTGAAGGCGACAACGCCGAGGACATCCGGGCCAGAACCCAGACTCTGGTGCAGGCCTCCATGAAGCTGGGCGAAGCCATGTATCAATCCCAGGGCGGTGCTGGCGGTGCCTCCGAGGCCGCCGACACCGCGCCTGCCGACGACAGCGTGGTCGATGCCGAGTTCGAGGACGTGACGCCCTCGGATGACGAGCAGAAAAGCGCCTGACGCGATCCTGCGATCCGTTCACGACAATCAGGGCGGGCCTTCGGGTCCGCCCTTTTTTTGTGACCGGGCCTCTTACCGCGACCCATGCGGGGGCATGCAGACAGAAGGTGTTGCAGGCGGAAGGTATGGGGTCAGGGCCACACCGGTGCGCCGAACACGGCTGAAATACCCCTCACCTGCCAAGGGTCATTGCATCTGCGGCGCTACCACCTATGTCGGTGCCATCAGTTGTCGAGACCATGGCCACCCGGAAAACCGGGGGCCGGACGTCAGGAGTTCAGGGCCAGGGCGCAGGCACAGCGCGCTGATCCCCCTGGGGCGAGAGGTTGGAAAGACGCGTCATGGCGCGCTGTTTCTATGAAGTTCTGGGCGTCGAGCGCAGCGTTGACGCCAATGGCCTGAAGGTCGCTTACCGCAAGCTGGCCATGCAGTATCACCCCGATCGCAACAACGGCGATGCGGAGGCAGAGGCGCGCTTCAAGGAAGTGGGCGAGGCCTATTCGATCCTGTCCGATCCCAACAAACGCGCGGCCTATGACCGCTTTGGCCACGCAGGCGTGAACGGCGCAGCCGCAGGCGGCGGTGCGGGCTTTCACGACGTCAATGACATCTTTGCCGAAGTGTTCGGCGACGTGTTCGGCGATGTGTTCGCGCGCGCAGGCGGCGGGCGCGGGCGCTCCGGCCCCCGGCGCGGCTCGGACATCCGCTATGATCTCGAAATATCGCTGGAGCAGGCCTATCGCGGCGAGGAGGTCACCATCGAGGTGCCCACCACCTCGGCCTGCGACACCTGCCAGGGCTCGGGCGCCAAGCCCGGTTCCTCGCCGGTCACCTGCCAGGGCTGTCACGGCGCGGGGCGCGTGCGCCAGGCCAACGGCTTCTTTGCGGTCGAGCGCACCTGTCCGCAGTGCGGCGGGCGCGGACAGGTGATCCGTGATCGCTGCGAGCCCTGCTTTGGCCAGGGCTACGTGCGCAAGCACCGTAGCCTGTCACTCAAGGTGCCCGCAGGCGTGGACGACGGCTCGCGCATCCGCCTGGCGGGCGAGGGCGACATCGGCCTTGGCGGCGGTCCGCGCGGCGATCTCTACATCTTCGTCTCGGTGCAGCCGCACGAGCTGTTCGAACGCGACAACCTCGACCTGCTGGTCACCGTGCCCGTGCCCATGGCCGTAGCGGCCCTGGGCGGCGAGATCGAGGCGCCCTGCCTGGTGTCCGAGGCCTGCGACGGCCAGTGCAAGGCCAGCGTGAAAGTGCCCGAAGGCTCTCAGACCGGCCGCACCATCCGCATCAAGGGCAAGGGGATGCCGCACCTGAACGGTCGCCAGCGCGGCGACCTGGTGGTCGAGCTGTTCGTGGAAACCCCCACCAATCTCAATGCGCGTCAGAAAGAATTGCTGCGGGAGCTTGCAGCCTGCTGCGGAGAAGGCCAGCATCCGCGCAACACGGGCTTTGTGAAGAAGGCGAGACGATTCTGGAGCGAGATCATCGGTCAGGAAACGCCCACGGCGTGAAGGCCCCCGTTCACATCGGACTTTCGGGCGCGCGCGGGCGCATGGGCCGGGCGGTATCGAGCGTGCTCGACGAGCGCGAGGATCTGGTCGTGGCGGCCCGCTTTGATCGCGGCGAGAGCCCCGACCTGTCGCTGTGCGATGTCATCATCGACTTTTCCACCCCTGACGCCTCGGTCGAGCTGGCCGAGGCCTGCGCCGCGCGCCGGGGCCCGGCCCTGGTGATCGGCTCTACGGGCCTCTCGCCCGAGCAGGACCAAGCCATCGCCCGCGCGGCCGATCACGTCGCCATCGTGCGCAGCGGCAACTTCTCGCTCGGGGTCAACATACTGGTGGGCCTGATCCAGCAGGCGGCCGAGCGGCTGGACGGCGAGACCTGGGACATCGAGATCCTGGAAGCCCACCACCGGCGCAAGGCCGATGCCCCGTCCGGCACGGCGCTGATGCTGGGGGAGGCGGCGGCCAGGGGGCGCGGTCGCAGCCTCACTGAGCTGCGCGAGCCTGCACGAGAAGGCATCACCGAAGAGCGCGCGCGCGGCACCATCGGCTTTGCGGCCCTGCGCGCGGGAGGCATCATCGGCGAGCACACCGCCCTGTTCGCCGCCGAGGACGAGGTGATCACCCTCAGCCATTCGGCGCGCAATCGCCTGCTGTTCGCCAGGGGCGCGGTCGCCGCGGCCCTGTGGGTGCGCAGCCAGCCGCCGGGGCTCTACACCATGCAGGATGTGCTGGGCTTTCGCTGAGGCCGGCACTCGCGAACCGGCCCTGTGAGCGCTCGCGACTGTGCGCGCCCGATTATGCACTCATGAAAACGGGCGCGACCCGCCAGAATCGCGCCCATCATCAGTCTGTTCAAGGGTTTGCCTACGAGGGCGCACCCCGGCAGGGGATCGGGGCCGGGGCGCGGTTCTCGATCTCAGAGGCTCAGGTCACCCCAGATCAGTTGGCCCAGATCAGGCCACCTTGGACTTGCGGCCCTCGATCAGCTTCTTATCGCTGACGATGTCGATGCGGCGGGGCTTGAGCGCCTCGGGCAGCTCGCGCTCCAGCGCGATGGACAGAAGGCCGTTTTCAAGACGGGCCTCCTTGACCACCACATAGTCCGCCAGCTGGAAGCGCCGCTCGAAGTCCCGCTCGGCCAGGCCGCGATGCAGGAACTGGCGCTCGCCGCTGTCATTGGCGGCCTTGCGACCGGTCACGGTAAGCAGGTTCTCGCGCACCTCGATGTTCAGCTCATCGGGCGAGAAACCGGCCACGGCGATCTCGACGCGATAGCGGTTCTCGCCGGTGGTCTCGATGTTGTAGGGGGGCCAGCCCGCCTGCTCTGCACGGGATGCGCTCTCGAGCATGCTCGCCAGACGATCAAAGCCGACGGCAGAGCGATAGAGGGGGGTCAGGTCAAGGGTACGCATGGTGTCCTCCTGTTCACAGCAAGGCGTGGAGCCGGACGCGTCAGCCCGGCCCTCGGTTGTCGATGAGAGCGGATGCCCGAAGATGGCGCATCGCCCCCGAAGAGCCCGTCATTCGGCGCCCTTCAGCCAGGGATTTAGGTGGCCCGGATCGCGTTGCAAGGGGTGCGCGTCAGGCCACTTGTCCCCTTGCACCCGAGGCCCTTTCGCTTAGGGTGGCCGCTTCCCTATTGCCTTGCGGAGCCCCTGCCATGCGCACGTTGAGCTGCCTTGCTGCCGGAACCCTTCTTCTCGCCGCTGCCTTCGCGGGACAGCCTGCCGCGGCCCAGGCCCAGCAGGGGGCGGGCGTGTTCGCCACCCAGCGCGGCCAGGCCCAGCCGCCGCGCTTCGACGAGGAAGACCGGCTGGCCGCCATCATCGCCTCGGACAGGCGCAGTGAGGCAGACCAGGCGCGCGACGTGCATCGCCGTCCCTATGAGGCCCTGACCTTCTGGGGGCTTCAGCCGGGCATGACCATCGTCGAGATCGAACCCGGCGTCGGTGGCTGGTGGACCGAGATTCTGGGGCCTTACGCGGCTGAAACCCAGGGTCAGTACATCGCGGCCTGGATCGATCTGGCCAACCCCGCCACCAGCGATGCCGCCCGCACGGCCCGCGCCAATCTCGAGCAGCGCCTGGCCGATCCGCGCTATGGGCAGGGACGCGCGGTCAACTTTGGCCCGCAGTCGGGCCTCGACCTGCCTGACGGGTCCGCCGATTTCATCCTGGTGGCGCGGGCGTTTCACAATTGGGCGCGGGCCGAGGGGCGCACCGACCAGTACATGAGCGAGTTCTATCGCGTGCTGCGCCCCGGCGGGATTCTGGCCATCGAGCAGCACCGCGCCGAGGAGGGGCTCAATGTCGCCGATACCGCGCCCACCGGCTATGTGCCCGAAAGCTATGTCATCCAGGCCGGACAGCGCGCTGGCTTCGTGCTGGACGGACGCTCGGAGCTGAACGCCAATGCGCGCGACACCCGCGATCACCCGTTCGGGGTCTGGACCCTGCCGCCGGTCCGCCGTGACAGCCAGGACGGGCGCACCCTGACCGAGGCCGAGCGGGCGCGCTTCGATGCCATCGGCGAGAGCGACCGGATGACCCTGAGATTTCGCAAGCCCGAGTGATCGCCCTGCTTTGACGATGCGGGGTGATGGAGTTAAGGCCGTGGCCACCGATGACAGCGAGAGCGCTGAGCGGGCGGGCGGGCAAGCTGAGGGGTCGAGAGACCATGAACCATAGTCTGATCGGGCGAGGCCCGCTGTCGCGCCGGGGTTTGCTGGCCGGTGCCGGTGCCCTCGCCCTTGCCGGCGTTTCAGCCTGTGACAGCAACCGCCCTGCGCCCGACAGCAGCGATGAACCCGCCGATCCCAACGCTCCCTCGCAAGGGTCGCTGGAATGGGCCGTGGCCGGTGACTGGCGTGCGGCGGACAGGGCCAGGGACGTCTATCGCCACCCCATCGAGACCCTGAACTTCTTTGGTCTTGCCCCGCGCATGACCGTGATCGAGTTCTGGCCGGGCGCTGGCTGGTGGACCGAGATTCTGGCGCCCTATCTCGCGGCCAATGGCGGCACGCTCTATGCCGCAACCTTCCAGAACACGCCCGAGTCCGATCAGAGCCTCAACCAGATCGTGGCCCGCTTCGAAAACCGCTTTGCGTCGAACCGCAGGCTCTATGGCGATGTGCGCATCAGCGAGTTCGGCCCCACCAGCGGGCCGGTCGCGCCCGAGGCCAGCGCGGACCTGGTGATGTTCATGCGCAATCTGCACAACTGGATGGCGGCGGGCATCGCGGAGAAGGCCTTTGCCGATGCCTATGCGGCCCTGAAGCCCGGCGGTGTTCTGGGAATCGAGCAGCACCGCGCCGATGCCGGTGCCGTGCAGGACCCCGTGGCGGCCAACGGCTATGTGCAGGAAGCCTTCGTCAAGCAGCTCGCCGCCGAGGCCGGTTTCGCCTTCGTTGCCGCTTCCGAGGCCAATGCCAATCCGGCCGACACCAAGGACCACCCCTTCGGCGTCTGGACCCTGCCGCCCCAGAGCCTGACAGCGCCGCGCGGCGATCCGCCGGATCCCGAGTTCGACCGCTCTGCCTATGACGCCATCGGCGAGAGCGACCGCATGACCTTGAAGTTCAGGAAGCCCGAGTGAACCGAGCCGCCGCCTTCGCTGCCCAGGCCCCTCTGATGGGCGTGCCCGGTGCCATGCCGCCGCCGTCTGGCCGGGGGGACTGGTTCCGAGGTGCCGGTGGCCTGCGCCTGAGAGCCGGCCTTTGGACGCCTGCGGGCGGTGTGGTGCGCGGCACGGTGGTGCTCAGTCCCGGACGCACCGAGCCGATCGAGAAATATTACGAGCTGATCGGCAATCTTCTGGCGCGCGGCTTCTGCGTTCTGGCCCACGACTGGCGCGGTCAGGGCCTGTCGGCGCGCCTGCTGCCCGACCGCCTGAAAGGCCATGCGCGCGCCGTAGAGGAGTTTCTCGACGACTATCAGCGCCTGCTGGAAACCTATGAGGCGCGCCTGCCCCGGCCCTGGATCATGATCGGCCATTCCATGGGCGGGGCGCTCAACCTGCTGACGCTGCAAGAAGGCGAGGCACGCTTCTCGGCGGCCCTTCTGTCCAGCCCCATGCTGCGCATCCGCACCGACAAGCGCTCGATGTGGTCGGTCAAGCTGGCCGTGCGCTGGAACCTGCGCCATGGGCGCGCGGCGGACTACGTGCTGGGCAACAGCGACGATCCGTTCGAGCACAGCTTCGAGACCGACGCCCTGACGCGTGACGAGGTGCGCTACGAGCTGTGGCGCCAGCAGCTCTATGCCTGCCCGCACCTGGCCATCGGCGGTCCCACCTGGGGATGGCTGGCCTTTGCGCTCGATGCCGGAGAGCGCGCGCTCAAGCCCAAGGCGCTCAAATCCGTCAAGATTCCCGTCTGCATCGTTCAGGGTGCCGATGACAGCCGCGTGTGGAAGCAGACCGCGCGCTGGGCCGCCAGGCGTCTGGGCCGGGGGCGCTATGTCGAGGTGGAAGGCGCCGAGCACGAGGTCATCATGGAAACCGATGACCGCCGGGCCCTGTTCCTGCGCGAGTTCGACGCCATGGCCGACTATGTGGCGCCGCGCGAGGAAGCGGCCTGATCGCTCACGCCTCGGCTGAGCGCGCAAAGGCCACAAGTGCCTCGTCGAGCACGGCGCGCTGGCCGCACGCGATCACCTGACGCGCACCACCGGCAAAATCGCGGGCCGGATCGAGGCGCAGCGGCTCGCCGCGCCAGTCGGTGAAGCTGCCCCCTGCCCCCTCCACGACGGGCTGGAGCGCCATCCAGTCCCAGACCTTGAGGCCCGACTCCGCCACCAGATCGATGTGACCGCTGGCGCACATGGCGTAGGCATAGGCATCGCAGCCCAGCCGCGCGAGGCGCGCCGCATGCGCCACCTGCCGCCAGGCGCCCAGCTCCGCGCCGTTGAACAGCCCCGGGTCCGTGGTCGCCAAGGTCGCTGCACCAAGGGTTTCGCACGGGCGGACCCTCAGCACCTGATCGGCACCGTTGTCGCGATGCAGGACGCTGCCCGTCTCGGTGCCCACGAACACCTCGCCCAGATACGGCTGGGCGATCAGCCCCAGCACCGGGCGGCCCTGGTGGCACAGGGCGATCAGCGTGGTCCACAGCGGCAGACCCGAGATGAAGGCGCGCGTGCCGTCGATGGGATCGAGCACCCAGACGAACTCGGCATCGGGCCGGTCCTGACCATATTCTTCGCCCACGACGCCATGATCAGGCAGGACATCTCCCAGAACCTTCCTGATGGCGGCCTCGGCCCCGCGGTCGGCCTCGGTGACCGGATCGAAGGCGGCACCGGGCTTGGTCTCGGCCAGCAAGGGCGAGCGGAACAGCGGCAGAGCCACCTCGGAAGCCGCCCTGGCGCAGGCACGCGCGGTCAGGACCAGATGGTCGAGATGATCGGAAGCGAGGGCACCGGAGGACTTGGACATGGCAAGCGCTTAGCCCAAGCCACCGGCAAGGTCACCTGCACACCACGCCCGATCAGGCCGCCTCGCCGTCGGTATGCAGCGACTTGGCCAGGTCGAGAAGGCGGCGGCGCGGACGCTCGCCGAGCTGGTAGTAGGCCTGGATCAGGTCGAGGGTTTCTTTTCTGGAAAACATCTCTCCGCGGTCGCTCGCGGCCTCCTTGCGCTCCAGCGCGTCCTCGATGCCGTCATAGAAATAGCTGACGGGGGTCTCGAGCGCCTCGGCCAGTTGCCACAGACGCGCGGCGGAGATGCGGTTGGCGCCGCACTCGTACTTCTGCACCTGCTGGAAGCGGATGCCGACCTGATTGGCCAGTTGCTGCTGGGTAAGGCCGAGCAGGCGGCGGCGGCGGCGCAGCCTGCGTCCCAGATGAAGATCGATTTCAGTAGCCATGCCCCTGTCCCTTCATGTGCGTGGCACCGTCCCGATCTGGGACGGCTCGCGTGACACGCGGCAAGGCCCGTGCCGCATTCGCCTCCACAGGGAACCCGGCACCCCTGTGGGCGAGTTCGAGGGTTAACGCTCGCCACTCTGGCGGCAGAGTGTGACGGGCTTGCGAAAGGGCGGGTTCGGCGCAATCGTAGCATCGAGGAATCGTCGCGAATCGGGGGCGCGGCGAACTCTCGGGCCTGCAAGAACGGCCACGGCTGGCGCGGCCGCGCAGGCCCTCTCGCAGAGGGAGGAAACATCATGACCGGATTTGGCATCATTGCCTGGATCGTCATCGGCATAATTGCCGGGTGGCTGGCCGAAAAGATCATGAAGCGCGACCATGGCCTGATCACCAACCTTATCGTCGGTGTGGTCGGCGCGCTGATCGGTGGCTTCATCGCCAACTCGCTGGGCTATGACGCGGCCGGCAACTGGATACCGGGCATTCTGATCGCCACCTTGGGTGCTGTGGTCCTGCTGGCCATCCTCGGCCTCATCCGCAGGAAGTAGCGTGAGGCAAAAGGGCGGCCCGCGCATGCAGGCCGCCCTTTCCACGCTTTCGGGCCCCTATTCGTAGGGGCTGATCTCACCCTGGCGTTCGCGCTCGGAAGAGCCGCCCGACTGCGGCGGACTCTCCATACGCTCCTGCGGCGCACGCTCGAAGCGCGCCCGGGTCCAGCCCATCACCATGGCATCGCCCTCGATGCTGGCGCTGCCCGCAGGCACGGAGCGCACCACGCCATCAGAGGTGCGAACCAGAACGCTCTGGACATAACCGCGGGTGTTGCGCGTGGTGCCGACCACATGACCGAGCATCTCGCCGTCGCGGGCGTAGACGCTGGTTCCAGCGTTCACATCGGCCTGTGTGGAAACGCGGCGACGCTCGACGCTCACACGGGCGCTGGCATCGGCATCGGCACCTGCTCGCGCATCCGTGCCGCGCACGGCATCACGCGTGCCCGACAGCGTGTCGCGGCCGAAATCGCGGGTGTCACGAACCGTGTCGCGCACGCCCAGATCAGGGCGGCTGGTCTCGATCCCGCCGGTCACGCCGCCCGTGACACGTCCGGTTACGCCCCCGGCCACCTGGGCCATGGCAGGCACAGCCGCCATCATGGCGACTGTCACCCCCGCCAACAGTAACGACTTGCGCATGAGAACTCTAAGCTCCTGAAACACCGGAAAAGACGCTCCGGCAGGTCAGGAAACGCCGCCGCCGCGACTCGGGTTCCAGCTTTGCCTTGAATTTTCTGCAAGTTAACAGCGTTAACCGCAGATCATCAGACTCAGTCCTCGCGCACGCGCTTCTTGCGGAAGCTGGGGTTCAGCACCTTTTTGCGCAGGCGGATCGACTTGGGCGTCACCTCGACCAGCTCGTCTTCCTCGATATAGGCAATGGCCTGCTCCAGGCTCATGATGCGCGGCGGCGTGAGGCGCACGGCCTCGTCCTTGCCCGAAGCGCGCACATTGGTGAGCTGCTTGCCCTTGATCGGGTTCACGTCCAGATCGTCCGAGCGCGAGTTCTCGCCGATGATCATGCCCTGATAGGTCTTTTCGCCCGCGCCCACGAACATGACGCCGCGCTCCTCCAGGTTCCACAGCGCATAGGCCGCCGTATCGCCGTCCGAGTTCGAGACCAGCACGCCCTTGAGGCGCCCCTCTATGGCCCCCTTGTGGGGCTCGTAGTGCGAGAAGACACGGTTGAGCACGCCCGAGCCGCGCGTGTCGGTCAGGAATTCGCCCTGATAGCCGATCAGGGCGCGCGAGGGGGCCTTGAGACTGATGCGGGTCTTGCCGGTGCCGCTGGGGCCCATGTCGGCCAGCTCGGCCTTGCGCGCCGACAGCTTCTCGATCACCACGCCGGTGTATTCATCATCGACGTCCACTACCACGTCCTCGATCGGCTCGAGCCGCTCGCCATTCTCGCCGCTCTGATAGACCACGCGCGGGCGCGAGATCGACACCTCGAAGCCCTCGCGGCGCATGTTCTCGATCAGAACGCCAAGCTGAAGCTCGCCTCTGCCGGCCACCTCATAGGCATCGGCACCCGGCGTCTCGGTCACGCGGATGGCGACATTGGCCTCGGCCTCGCGCAGCAGTCGGTCGCGGATGACGCGGCTTTGCACCTTGTCGCCCTCGCGACCGGCGAGCGGGCTGTCGTTGACGCCCACGGTCATGGAGATGGTCGGCGGGTCGATGGGCTGGGAGGGCAGGGCCTCGCTGACCTCAAGGGCGCACAGGGTGTCGGCCACGGTCGCCTTGCTCATGCCCGCGATGGCCACGATGTCGCCGGCCTCCGCACCCTCCTCGATGGGCTGGCGCTTCAGGCCGCGGAAGGCGAGCACCTTGGTGATGCGGCCCTGTTCGATGGTCTTGCCGTCACGCGACAGGGCCTTGATGGCCATGCCCGGCTGGGCCCGGCCCGACTCGATGCGCCCGGTCAGAAGGCGGCCGAGGAACGGATCGCTCTCGATCAGCACATTGAGCATCTGGAACGGCTCGTCGCGGCGCTGCATCTGGGCGGGGGCGGGAACGTGCTCGACGATCAGGTCGAACAGGGGTGCCAGATTGTCGTTGGGCTGGTCGAGGTCGCGCGTGGCCCAGCCCGCCAGGCCCGAGGCATAGATGTGCGGGAAGTCGAGCTGCTCGTCCGTGGCACCCAGCGCCGCGAACAGGTCGAAGGTCTCGTTGTGCACGCGGTCCGGCTCGGCATTGGGGCGGTCGGCCTTGTTGATGCACAGGATCGGGCGCAGGCCCATGCGCAGGGCCTTGGTCAGCACGAACTTGGTCTGGGGCATGACGCCCTCGACGGCATCGACCAGCAGCACGCAGCCGTCCACCATGCCCAGGATGCGCTCCACCTCACCACCGAAGTCGGCGTGGCCGGGCGTGTCGATGATGTTGATGCGCGTCTCGCCCGCTGCGCCCTTCCACACCACCGAGGTGCATTTGGCCAGAATGGTGATGCCGCGCTCACGCTCCTGATCGTTGGAGTCCATGGCGCGCTCGACGGTCGCCTCGTTGGCGCGGAACACGCCCGACTGGGCGAGAAGCTGGTCGACGAGGGTGGTCTTGCCGTGGTCGACGTGGGCAATGATGGCGATGTTACGAAGGTTCATGGATCTGGGCCTGGTGAGGCGGACGGGAGTGACCGGCGCGGGCGGCGGTCATGGCCGAAGGGTTGGCGCAGCTCTGCGGCCAGCGATTTCAGCGCGGCGAAAAGGGGAAGGCGCGCGCTCCATACCCCCCCGCCCGCCAAAAGACCAGAGCCCAAAACACCCGAGACCTAAGACATGCTCCGCCCCCCCTGTGCTCATTTGGCGCTTTCGCCCCCTCGCCTATGGCGCTAATCGCCTCAGGCAATGAGCGAGCTACAGACCGTTCCGGGCGTGCCGGACGCCTCCCACCGCGAGCCGGACCCCCGCCCGAGAGCCGACGGCATCGGCGCGCTCGCCGTGCTGTTCGCGGTGGCCTTCATCAATCTGGTCGGCTTCGGCCTCGTCATTCCGCTGCTGCCCTTCTTCGGCCAGAGCCTGACAGCGGACGCCTGGCAGATCACCCTGATGTTCGCGGCCTACTCGCTGGGCCAGTTCTTTGCCGAGCCGTTCTGGGGGCGTCTGTCCGACCGGATCGGGCGCAAGCCGGTGCTGCTGGTCACGGTCATGGCCAATGCGATCGGTTATCTTATGCTCGCCTTCGTGCCGAACATCTGGCTGGCGATCTTCGTGCGCCTGTTCACGGGCCTCGGCGCGGGCAACATCTCGACCATCCAGGGCTATGTGGCCGACGTGACCCCGCCGGAAAAGCGGGCGGGGCGCATGGGCCTGATCGGGGCGGCGTTCGGGCTCGGCTTCATCGTCGGGCCGGGGCTGGGCGGCCTGCTGGTGCGCCCCGAGCTGGGCCGCCTCGGCTATCAGCTGCCGATGTTCGTGGCTGCGGCCCTCGCCCTGGCTGCCGTGATCGGAGTGGCGGTATTCCTGAAAGAAAGCCTGCGCCCCAGCGCCGCGGGCAGCACCCGGCCCGGCTTCCTCAGCGGGCTGTCGAGCGCGCGTGCCCACCCCGTCATCTCGCGCGTGCTGATGGTCACATTGATCTATATGGCGGGCTTTGCGGGCATGGAGGCGGCCTTCGGCCTGTGGACCGAGGCCCGCTACGACTGGGGCGCGCGCGAGGTGGGCCTGGCCTTCATGGTAGTGGGGGTGGTCTCGGTCATCAGTCAGGGCTTTCTGGCCGGGCGGCTGGCGCGGCGCTTCGGCGAGGCGCGGGTGCTGGCGTTCGGAATGCTGCTGTTCGGCGCATCCCTCGTCGCCCAGGTGCTGAGCACGGCTGCGTGGATGGTGCCCATGGTCATGAGTTTTGGCGCATTCGGCATGGCCATGGCGATGCCCAACATCTCGGCCCTGATCTCGCGCTCGGTCGAGCCGGACCGCCAGGGCGCCATGCTGGGGCTGAACATGGCCACCGGCTCGCTGTCGAGGATCGTCGGACCGATCACCGCCGGCGTGCTGTTTTCCCACCTGGGGCCTGACTGGCCGTTCCTGATCGGCGCCCTGCTGACCGTGCCTGCTGCGGTCATGGCCATCAACGCCGGGCGCGCCTTTCGCAAGGAACAGCAGCGACTTGCCGGGCAGGCGTAGCGCTTTTCGCGTTGCTTTTTGCACCGCACTCGCGTAATGACGCGCGCTCACAAAAGCCGCCGGGCTTATTCAGGCATGCCTGGGCGGCGCCAACACCAAAAGAGGACGGAGCGTATGCTCCGCTGAGAAATGCCGAAGCTGAAGACGAAATCGGGCGCCAAGAAGCGCTTCAAACTGACCGCGACCGGCAAGGTCAAGGCCGGGGTCGCCGGCAAGCGTCACCGCCTCATCAGCCACAATGGCAAGTATATCCGCCAGAACCGTGGCACCCAGGTGATGGCCGACGCCGACGCCAAGAAGATCAAGTCCTACATGCCCTACGCCTGATCGGCGCAGCGCACATAGCAACGATCCTCTCCATCTCAGTTTGAAACCAAGCCCCCTCAAGCAGTGAGCCGCCGCGCGGCGAACCTCAGGGGCCTCCCGAAGGAATAACATCATGGCTCGCGTCAAGAGGGGCGTTACGTCCCACGCCAAGCACAAGAAGGTTCTCGCCCAGGCCAAGGGCTTCTACGGCCGTCGCAAGAACACCATCCGCGCCGCCAAGGCCGCCGTCGACAAGGCCGGTCAGTACGCCTACCGCGACCGCCGCAACAAGAAGCGCAGCTTCCGCGCCCTGTGGATCCAGCGCATCAACGCCGCTGCCCGCATGGAAGGCTTCACCTACAGCCAGTTCATTCATGGTCTGGACAAGGCTGGCATCACGCTCGACCGCAAGGTGCTCGCCGCCATGGCCGCCGACGAGGCCGGGTTCAAGGCCGTGGCCGACAAGGTGCGCGCCGCCCTGGCCTGAGCGTCATCACCGCGATGATCTGCAACAAGGCCCTCCGGCACGCGCCGGGGGGCCTTTGTTCTGCGCCAGGCCTGATAGACCCTTGCACCACCGGCCCAAGCCACTAGACCCGTCCTGAACCTGCCAGACACCGACCTGAGACACGACTTTCAGAGGCGCCGAGCCCATGTCCGCTGACCTTGAGACCATCGAACTGGACCTGATCACCGCCATCGGCTCGGCCGAGACCGTGGCCGATCTGGAGGCCGTGCGTGTGGCCAGCCTCGGCAAGCAGGGTACCATCTCGGGCCTGCTCAAGGGGCTCGGGGCCATGAGCGATGAAGAACGCCGCGTGATGGGTCCACGCCTCAACGGTCTGCGCGACCGGGTCAATGCCGCCATCGCCAGTCGCCGCGCCGCACTGGAGGATGCGCAGTTGCAGGCTCAGCTGGCGCGCGAGCGCATCGATCTCAGCCTTCCCCCGCGCCCGCGCCGCCAGGGCAGCGTGCACCCCACCATGCAGGTGATGGACGAGATGATCGCCATCTTTGCCGAGATGGGCTTTGCCGTGGCCGAGGGGCCGGACATCGAGGACGACTTTCACAACTTCACGGCGCTCAACTTTCCGCCCGGCCACCCGGCGCGCGAGATGCACGACACCTTCTTTCTGACGCCCGATCCGCAGACAGGCGAGCGCAAGGTGCTGCGCACCCACACCAGTCCCGTTCAGGTCCGCACCATGCGTGTCGGCAACGAAAAGCCCCCGGCCAGCTGGATCGCCGCAGGTCAGGAGCCGCCGATCCGCATCATCGCGCCGGGGCGCACCTTCCGCTGCGATTCCGATGCCACCCACACGCCCATGTTCCACCAGATCGAGGGTCTGGTGATCGACCGCGACATCCACATGGGCCATCTGAAGTGGACGCTGGAGACGTTCATCGCGCGCTTTTTCGAGATGGATGCCGTGCGCGCGCGATTCCGTCCGCACCATTTCCCCTTCACCGAGCCATCGGCGGAAATGGACATACTGTGCGACCGCTCGGGCGGCACCCTGCGACTGAACGAGGGCGACAGCTGGATGGAGATCCTGGGCTGCGGCATGGTCCATCCCAATGTGCTGCGCAACTGCGGCCTTGATCCCGATCAGTGGCAGGGTTTTGCGTTCGGCATGGGGGTCGATCGCCTCGCCATGCTGAAATACGGCATCCCCGACCTGCGCCCGATGTTCGAGGCCGATGTGCGCTGGCTTTCCCACTATGGCTTTTCCGCCCACGCCGTGCCGAACCCGGCCAGCGGGCTTTCCTGATCTCGTCAGCACCATCTCACAAGCCCCATTCCATTACCCAAGAGCGGAACGACGCCATGACCACCAGCCACTCGGTGCAGTCCATGCCCAACCTCGCCACCTCGAGCACCATCGAGGATCAGGCGATCTTTCTGCCCCTGATGATGTACGACGTCTTCAAGGCGGGAAAATCGGTGATCGAGGGGCGCACCTTCCGCAATTGCCGCATCGAGGGCCCTGCCGTGCTGCTGGCCACGGACGGGGTGAACTTTGACGGCTGTGACCTCGGCTATACGGGCGGCGACATCCGCAACCTGCTGCTCAGCCCGCGCGGGGCCAGCGTGATCGGGGCGATCCCCGTGCAGAACTGCAGGTTCATCAACTGCCAGTTCTTTGCCGTGGGCTACACCGGCTCGCAGACCTGGCTGGACGAGATCGAGCGCGCCCTCGGCGCTGGCGGGGGCGGTGCATCGTGAAGTTCTCCCTGAGCTGGCTCAAGACCCATCTTCGCCTTGATGCCGACATCCATGGCGTGGCCGAGGCCATGACCATGGCCGGGCTCGAGGTCGAGGAGGTGCTCGATCCGGGCGCGGCGCTGGCCCCGTTCTCGGTGGCGCGTATTGTCGAGGCGCGCCCCCATCCCGACGCCGACCGCCTGCAGGTCTGCCTCGTCGAGACGCGCGACGGCATGAAGGAGATCGTGTGCGGTGCGCCCAATGCGCGCGCGGGCCTCAACACCATCTATGCACCCATTGGGGCCTATGTGCCGGGCCTTGGCGTGACCCTGGTAGAAAAGCCGGTGCGCGGCGTGGTCTCCAACGGTATGCTGTGTTCGGCCAGCGAACTGGAGCAGCCCGGCGGCCATGACGGCATCATGGAGCTGGACGCAGGTCTGGCCGTGGGCACGCCCGCCGCCGAAGTCTTTGCCGCCGAGCCCGTCATCGATTTCGAGGTCACGCCCAACCGTCCCGACTGGCTGGGCGTGGAGGGCATCGCGCGCGATCTGGCAGCGACGGGGCTCGGCCAGGTGATCACGCCCTCAATCGAGCCGGTCGAGGGGCGCTTTTCCTGCCCCGTGTCGGTGCGCATCGAGGCGCCCGATCTGTGCCCGGTCTTTGCCGGGCGCGTGGTGCGCGGGGTCAGGAACGGGCCTTCGCCCCAGTGGCTGCAGCAGCGCCTCGCCTCCATCGGGCTGCGCCCCATCAATGCGCTGGTCGATATCACCAATCTGATCGCCTACGACCGCGCACGGCCGCTGCACGTCTATGATCTGGCCAAGGTCACGGGCAGCGTCATCGTGGCGCGCAGGGGGCGCGGCGAGGCCATCGAGGCGCTGGACCAGCGGACCTACAGCGCCGCAGAGGAGATGTGCGTCATCGCCGATGACAATGGGGCGCGCGCCATCGGCCTTGGCGGCGTCATGGGCGGCGAGAGCACCGGCTGCACCGAGGCCACCGTCGATGTCTTCATCGAAAGCGCCTGGTTCGATCCGCTCACCATCGCGCGCACAGGCCGCGCGCTCGGCATCAGCTCGGATGCCCAGTACCGCTTTGCGCGCGGGGTCGATCCGGCCTCCGTTGTGCCCGGTCTGGAACTGGCCACGCGGCTGATCCTCGATATCTGCGGCGGCGAGGCTTCCGAGGTGGTGGTGGCCGGTCAGGCCCCCGCCCTGCCCGCGCCCTTTGACTTCGATCCGGCCCATGTGGCGCGCCTCTCCGGCCTGACGCTGGGCCGCGAGGGGGTGGTGGCCATTCTGGAGCGCCTGGGCTTTGAGATCACGTCGGCGGCCGGAACCCTGATCCGCGTGCAGCCGCCGAGCTGGCGGCGCGATGTGGAAGGCCCTGCCGATCTGGTCGAGGAAGTGGCGCGCATTGCCGGATACGACCAGCTTCCCTCCACGCCCCTGCCCGAGGTTGCGCGCCTCGCAGGCGGTGTGCTGAGCCAGCGCCAGAGCCGCATACAGCGCGCGCGCCGCTATCTGGCCTCGCGCGGCTATGGCGAGGCGATCACATGGTCCTTCACCAGCCGCGAAGCCGCCAGGGCGTTCGGCGGCGGCAGCGAGCGTCTGGTGCTCGAAAATCCGATCTCGCCCGATCTGGACTGTATGCGGCCCACGCCCCTGCCCAACCTGATCCGGGCCGCCCAGCGCAATGCCGCCCGGGGCCGCCCGGACCTCGCCCTGTTCGAGATCGGGCCGGTTTACGGCGGCGACCAGCCGGAAGATCAGAAGACCGTGATTTCCGCCCTCGTCAGTCCCCGCCCCCCCCGCCACTGGGCCGGGCAGGACGAAGACCCCCTGTTCGCGCTCAAGGCCGATCTGCTGGGCCTGATGGACGCCATCGGTGCGCCGACAGCCTCGCTCCAGCTCGTGCAGGGCAGCAATCCGCCATGGTGGCATCCGGGGCGCTCGGCGCGCCTGCAACTGGGGCCCAAGGGCGTGATGGCCCACTTCGGTGCGCTTCATCCGGGCGTGCTGAGGGGCCTCGATGCCGAGGCGCCCCTGCTGGCCTTCGAGATCGTGCTCGATGCCGTGCCTGAGCCGCGCGCACGCACGGGCAAGTCGCGCGGCAGCGCCGCCCTCTCGCCCCTGATGCCCCTGACCCGCGATTTTGCCTTCGTGGTTGATGAGAGCGTGCCTGCTCAGGATGTCATCCGCGCGGTCTCGGGTGCCGACAAGGCCTTGATCCGCGAGGTGCGGGTGTTCGATGTCTATCGCGGCGAGCGGATCGGCGAGGGCAAGGTGTCCCTGGCCCTCGAGGTGGTGATCGAGCCCAGCGAGGCCACCCTCACCGAGGCCGAGATCGAGGCGCTGAGCAGCCGCATCGTGGCGGCCGCAGGCAAGGTCGGCGCACTTTTGCGCGCCTGACCGGGCATTACAGCTCCGGGCATTACAGCTTCAGTCGAGGGCGTGAACGGCGGGCAGGCCGCGCAGCCGCCCCGCATCGTCCAGACCGTAGCCCACCAGATAGCGCGCAGGCGCCTCCCAGCCGACATGGTCGGGCTCCAGCGGGCGGGGTCTTGGCCACGGCTTGCGGGCAAAGACACAGGTTCTGACCTCGCACGCACCGGCCTCGGTGACGATCTCGACGGCCCCTGCCAGCGACAGGCCGCTGTCGATCACGTCATCGAGGATTAGCACGCGACAGCCGGTCACGGGCCGTTGCAGGGGTGCGCGCAGGCTCACCTCGCCGGAGCTTTCGTGATCGTCGCCATAGGAACTCAGCCACAGGGCCTCGAAGCCGGGATTGCATCCGCGCCGCGACAGGGCCCGCGTCAGGTCCGCCGTGAACCACAGGCCGCCGGTCAGCAGGCACACCACGATCCAGTCATCGTCCATGACAGGAGCAAGCGCGTCCGCCAGACGCTCGATGCAGGCTTTGATGGCGTTCTCATCGAGCAGGACTTCGCTGTGCATCGCTTCCGATAACCCTCAGCCGGGCGGGCTGTCGAGGGCCTCGATCACACGGGCATCGACCGGCGCCGTATCGGCCAGACCGCGGGTCGGCCTGAGAGCCGGGCTGGTGGCGGCGGGCGGCTCGGGCGCGGCAGCTTCGTCAGGCCCGGCTTCGGCGGCAGGGACAGGCTCGGCCTCCGGCAGGGGTGCCGGATCATGGCGGGCGTGGCGCAAGGTGGGCTGGGCCTCGCTGACGCGCGTGGCATGGAAATCGAAACGCACGTCCACGTCCGCCCCTTGCGAGGCCGGATCGTCCAGCACCACCGCAAAGCCCTTCAGCGCCCCTCCTGCCAGATGCTGGCGCTCCATGGGCACCACAGCCGAGCCGATCCGGCGACCGCGAGCATCGAGCAGGCTGACGCGAATGGGGGGAATGACCGCTTCGTGGCCACGGATGTTTCGCACCGCGCCAGAAATGACCACACGGCCGGGCAAGGTGCGATGATCGCGCGCCCTGAGCGCCTGAAACTCCAGCCCGACCGGGTTCACCGGCACGCCTGCAAGCGCATAGGCCGATGCGGCGCGCGGATAAAGCTCAACCAACTCAACCCTATAGATGAAGGCCGCCGCGATCAGGCCGACAAAGGCCGCGCCGATCCCGCCCCAGATGGCGCCCTGGGCAGCCAGGCGGCGCGTGCGGCGCTCCTGCTCGGCGCGAGCGCGGAAGGCGCGCGGCAGCTCGGGCGCCGAGGCCTGTTCCATGGGCGGGGGAACGGAGGCGCTGGCCCCTTCCTCGGGCGTGAGGGTCAGCTCCATAGGCGCGTCCGCACTGGCCATCCAGGTGTGGGCGCAGGCCTGGCAGCGCACGCGCCGACCCGATGGCCCGAGACTTTCGTCGGGCACAAAATAGCGGGTGGAACACTCGGGACAGGTCAGTATCATGCCGACACGCTTTGCGCGTCCGGGCCTCGAAGGCTCCGGGGGCGGTGCGCCCGACGCATGAAAGCTGTTGCCAAGCCGATCATCGAACCCTTGCGTCCCATTCCTGTGACCCGCCCCGACACCATCGAAGACACCCTGGAGCCAGACCACACGACCGAGGCGTCGCCGGGCCTCGCGCCCATGGTACAGCTTCGCCATGTCAGCCTTGCGGGCAGGGGGAATCGCCTCCTGCTGGACCGGGTCAATCTCAGCTTGCCGCGCGGCTCTTTCCACTTCCTTACCGGAGCCGACGAGGAGGCACTGGCTCGGGTCGTGGACATGATCGCACTGGCATATCCGCCACAGTCGGGCAGCCTCAGCGTGATGGGCGAGGCGCACGATGGCCTCGATGCCCTCGCCATTGCCCGGCTGCGCCGCGACATGGGCCTTGTGCTCGACACATACGGCCTGATCGAGGGTGCCAGCGTGCGTGACAACATCGCCCTCGCCCAGATCGTGAGAAAGCGGCCCCTGGCGGATGTGGACGAGATGCTGCGCTGGCTCGGCATCGACGCCCTTGCCGAGCGGCCCGTGGATGGGCTGGACCTGCGCGAGCGGGCCCTCGTGAAGCTGGCGCGCGCTCTGGTGCCTGCTCCCCCGCTGATCCTTGCCCACAACGCCCTGGCCGATCTTGGCGATGCCGACATCAGCCGTCTGCTCGGCCTGTTCGCGGCCCTGTCACGCGCAGGGACCACGGTTCTTCTCTCCGCCCCCGTTTCAGGCTCGCCGCGTCCTGGCACCATGGCCGCCTCCCGCCTGCACCTCGCCGAAGGCCGGATCACGCGAGGCGGATCTTGAAACGCCAGCCGGTATTCGCGGGCGCGGCCCGCATCCTGAACTTCCCGCCCGCCCTGCTGCCCGGCGGGCCGGGATGGCTGTCCATGACGATGGTGGCCCTGATGGTGATGCTGAGCGCCCTGGCCCTCGCCGGAACCCTGGCGGCCCATGATGCGAGCAGCGCGCGCGCCGCCCTGCTGGGGCGCGAGGTGAGCGTGCTGGTCCGGCCCCGGGTGGACGAGAGCCCGGAGCGGGCGGCAGTAAGGGCTGCGGAGACCCTTGCGGGTGCTCCGGGCGTGGACGAGGCCGCTGCCCTGACGCGCGACGAGGCCGAGCGCCTGCTGCGGCCCTGGCTGGCAGGGGTCGAGATTGACGATGTGGCCCTGCCACCGCTGGTCAGCGTGCGCCTCTCGCAGGACAGTCCGGCTACGGCCAGCGGGCTGTCGCGGCTTCTGGCCAGCGCCGGGATCGATGCCACCGTCGAGGATCACGGCCTGTGGCGCAGCGAGGCCGAGGCGGCGGCCCTGAGACTGGTGATCCTGCTGGGCGCGCTGTCTGCCCTGCTGTTCTGCGCTATGGTCGCAGCCGTGCTTCTGGTCGTCAGGGGCGCTGTGAGCGGCTGGCGCGCATCGGCGGCCATATTCGCACTCACCGGGGCCGCGCCCGGCTGGATCGTGGCGAGGATGCAGGGGCGGGTGCTGCGCATCGTCGCACCGGCCTGTCTGATCGGCGCGGTCGGCGCCAGCGCCCTGACCGGGCTGGCCGGCCTGTTGCTGGGAACCAGTGCCCCCGTCCTGGCATTCGGCGCAGGAACGCACGTTCTGATCGGTGCGGTCGCTTTATTCTCGCTCAGCTTGGCCGTAGTCTCCGTCCGGCTTATCGACGGGGGCAGGAGGCCCGGCGCATGAGGACCATGATTGCCATACTTGTGCTGATCGCCGTCTGGATGATCGGCCTGCTGGTCTTCGCCGCGCGGGTGCAACAGGCCACGCCGCCGGACGATCCGCCGCGCGCCGATGGCATCGTCGCCCTGACCGGCGCTTCGGATGCACGCATCGTGGCGGGCATGCGCCTGCTGGAAAACGGCAAGGGACGGCGCCTGCTGATCTCCGGGGTCAATCCCGAGGTGCGACCCGAGGAACTGCGCGAAATCCTGCCGGGCTCCAATGCGGTGTTCGACTGCTGTGTCGATCTGGGCTTCGCAGCCCAGAACACCATGGGCAATGCCCAGGAGATCGCCGACTGGACGCGCCAGCGCGGCTTCGAGAGCCTGATCGTGGTGACGTCCGACTATCACATGCCCCGCTCGCTGCTCGAGATTCGCGGCATGGCCGAGGGGGTCGAGCTGATCCCCTATGCGGTTGCCACGCCGTCTCTCAATGCGCGCGACTGGTGGAAGAGCGAAACGGGGCTGCGGCGCATGGTGCTGGAGTACAACAAGTATCTGGTCGTGCTGGTGCGCGAGACCGTCCTTGCCCTCAGCGGCGGACGCCAAGACGGCAGCCAGGGCGAGCCAGCAGGGGCACCCGCTTCGTGAACACGATTCGATCGCTGCTTTTCACCCTCTGGCTCTATCTGTCCATGCCGGTCTACGCCATCGGCCTGTCGCCCGCCCTTCTCATGCCCCATCGCCCGGCCATGGGCGTGATCAAGCTGTGGGCACGCGCGGTGCTGTTCGGGCTGAGGCACATTGCGGGGGTGCGTGTCGAGGTGCGCGGGCTCGAGCACAGGCCCGAGGGCGGTGCGCTGGTCGCCGCCAAGCATCAGGGCATGCTGGACGTGATCGCCCCCTTCACCTTCCTGCACGACCCCTGCTTCGTCATGAAGAAGGAGCTGATGCCCCTGCCCTTCTTCGGCTGGTTCGCCTGGAAGACGCGCATGATCCCGGTCGATCGCGCCGCCCATGCCAAAGCCCTCAAGGACATGGTGCGCCATACCCGCCAGCGCATCGCGGAGGATGCGCGCCAGGTGGTCATCTTCCCCGAAGGCACGCGCACACGCCCCGGCGACGAGGCGGCCTACAAGCCCGGTGTGGCCGCCCTCTATCGCGATCTCGACGGGCCGTGCGTGCCGGTGGCGACCAACTCGGGCCTGCACTGGCCCGCCAAGGGCTATCGGCGCCTGCCCGGCACGGTGGTGTTCGAGTTCCTCGAGCCCATCCCCGCAGGCCTGTCACGCGCGGAGTTCATGCGAACCTTGCAGGCGCGCATCGAGGACGCCTCGAACCGCCTGATCGCCGAGAGCCGCGCGGGCCGCTGAAGGCTTGCGGCCTCAGACCTGGGCGGCGAACTCGCTCAGGGCATCGAGCACGGCCCGGTTCTGATCCTCGGTGCCGATGGTGATGCGCAGCGCCTCGTGCAGTCCGTATCCGCCCACAGGCCTGACGATGATCCCCCGCGCGTTCAGGTGCGCATTGGCCGCTGCCGCGCGCTCACTGCTGCCAAAGCGCACCAGCACGAAATTGCCCGCCGACGGCAGCACCTCGAAGCCGAAGCCGCCGATGGCCTGGATCATGCGCGGCACCCAGCTCTGCACCAGCTCGCGCGAGGCGCGGATGTGGGCTTCGTCGGACAGGGCCGCGATGGCCGCTTCCTGACCCGGTATCGAGACGTTGAAGGGCAGGCGGATACGGTCCACCGCCTCGGCGACAGCCAGGGGCGCGTAGCCGAACCCTACGCGCAGCGCCGCAAGGCCGTGAATCTTGGAGAAGGTGCGCGTGACAACCACATTGGACGCCTCGCGCGCCAGTGGCAGGGCCGTCTCCCATCCCGGCGCGGTGACATATTCGGCATAGGCCTCGTCCACCACCAGCAGCACCGAGGGATCGAGACGCGCGTGCAGGTCGCGGATTTCGTCGATGGTGTTGTAGCTGCCCGTGGGGTTCGAGGGGTTCGAGACATAGAGGATGCGCGTGCGCTCATCGACTGCCTCGAGCAGGGCGTCCACCTCGGCCTTGAAGCCGGGCTCGGGCGCCAGTTTCACCTCGGCCTGATTGGCGAGGGCCGAGATGCGATAGGCCAGAAAGCCGTACTGACCGGTGACGATGTTGTCGCCCGCCTGCAGATAGGTCTGGTTCAGAAGCGCGAACACCTCGTCCGAGCCGTTGCCGAAGATCAGCCGCTCGGCTTCAAGACCGTGGTGCTCCGCCACCGCCTCGCGCAGGCGCACCGCGCGACCGTCGGGATAAAGCGCCAGGCGATCCAGCGCGCCCGCATAGGCCTCGCGCGCCTTTTCGCCCGCGCCGAGCGCGTTCTCGTTCGACGACAGCTTCATCGGCTCGGCCACGCCCTCGATGCGCGCCTTGCCGCCCACATAGGGCGCGATGTCGAGAATACCGGGCTTGGGAGCGGGCGCGGCCTTGTCTGCGGTCATGGTTCGGTCTCGGGCTGAAAAAGAAAGAAGATCGTGAAAAATCAGAAGCGCGGCGCAGCGCCGATCACGCCCGACAGGCGGTTGGCTCGGTAAAGGGGCGCGCTGTGAAGACGCATATCATGGGCCTCGACATAGCCTGCAAGGGCAAACAGCTTCAACCCGGCGCCCTCGTCGATGCGCTGTCCGCTCAACCCGGCAGCGGCGAGCGCCGCGAGTATCTCGCCATCGCTCTGGTCCGCCTCTGTGACCCAGAAGGTGCGGTCCTCGCCCGTCGGCCCGGTCTGGGCAGCGCCGATCATGAGGGCTTCGGGCCGCCGGTAACCGCACTCGGGAAAGGCGCCGATGACGCGAAGATCACGCCGCGCCAGCAGCCGCGACCACCAGGCGCGACCGTCCAGCGCGATCAGGGCGCGCGAGAGTGCCGTGCACTGGGCAAGGGCGCGATCGGGATCATCGACCAGGGTAGGGTGATCGTGTCCGCTGGCCCCGAGCTGGCGCAGGGCTGCCTGCCCCGAGACGATCAGGGCGGCAGGCGCGCGGGCCACCTCGATCCTTCGCCACAGCGCCGCCATCAAGGCCGGATCGAGCGCAGGCCGGTCGGCGAGCAGGGCCCGCAGCGCCAGCGCCGAGGCATCCACGCCGCGCGACGGCGAGGACTGCACGCAGGCGAACAGTGCCTCCATCAGGGCCTTTTCATCGGCTGTCGGCTCGCCCAGGGGACCGGGATCGGTGAGAGTCACGGGCCGGGATCGCCCTCTGCCGCACTGCGCCACAGGGCCGGTGCCGGGGCAATGTTGAGGGGGCCAAGGCGCGTGCGCCCGCCCGTGAAATCGACGATCAGGGTGACATCCCCACCGATGGCCTCGTTCAGGCGCGCCGCTGCCGCTGCGCCCGTCGCCGCGCCGCCATCTATGCCCTCGGCGCGCGCCAGACCATTGAGGGCCGGTGAGGCATTGGAGGCCTGAAAGCGCACGCGGCCCTCAAGGCGTCCGTCGTCCCGCACCGACAGGCGCTCGCTGCTCAGCTCGGCGCGCGCCTCGCCCGCGCGCATCTCGCCCGCCAGATCGAGCAGGGCGCCCTCTGCCGCCGCCCAGCCGCGCAGGGGACCGAGCGGTCCGCTCAGATGGTCGATGCCGCTGACGCGCGTCTCGATCACAACGCTGAGGCGGTCGTTCTGGGCGAAGCTCTCCACTGGTCCACCGGGGCGGCCCTCGCCGTCGAGCAGGCGCAGTCGCAGCCCCGCCTCGCCCAGCAGGATGCGTGCATCCGCGCTGCGCACGGGCCGGGTCTCGATCTCGACGCGCGCGGCCCGGGCCAGGGGAAAGACCTCGGCACCCTGCGCAGGCGTGAACACCGGCTCCACAAGCTCCAGCGCCAGATTGGGTATGGGCCGGTCAAGGTGCGTGGCGCTGGCGCGGATACGCCGGGCACTTATCGTGACATCGCCCTTGTCCGCGCGCGTCAGCGTCAGGCCTTCGGGCGCCAGAAGCACCCAGTGTGCCGGGTTGTAGGCCATGGCCTCGGCAATGAGGCGCGGCGCATGAAGCGCATGGCCCGATGCGGCTCTCACCCGCACCTCGGGGCTCTCGACGCGCACGCGAAACGGCCAGCCGGAGATGCTCACCGCTCCGTGCGAGACGCCGATGCCGCTCTCGCCCGAGGCCGCGACGGCGGCGCTGATCTCGGAGCGCACCTCGCGCGAGAGGTGCCACCACCACACGCTCCAGCCCGCCACGACGACGACCAGCAGCAGGAAGGGAATGGCGATACCGGGGAAGGAGGACTTGCGGCTCATGCCGACAGCTTTACGGCCTTTGCAGGAACGCGCCAACCGCCTCGACCGCATCGGCAAGGCCCATCCGCTCGATCTCGACGCCTTCGGGCAGGCCCGCGAACAGCCGCGTGGGCGCCGCCGCATCCAGCATGACGAACACGCCCCGGTCCTCGCTGCGCCGGATCAGACGCCCGAAGGCCTGAGCGATGCGCGCGCGCGCCAGTGCATCGTCATAGGCCCGCCCGCCAAAGTGTTCGCGCCGGGCCTTGTGCAGCAGGTCGGGGCGGGGCCAGGGCACCCGGTCGAACACCAGCAGGCGCAGCGAGCGTCCCGGAACATCCACCCCGTCGCGCACCGCATCGGTGCCCAGCAGGCAGGCATCGGGCTCTATGCGGAAGATGTCGATCAGCGATCCGACCTCGATGGGATCGACGTGCTGGGCATAGAGCGGCAGCCCCGCCTCGGCCAGATCGGGGGCCAGCCGCTCATAGGCAGCCCGCAGCCGCCTGATGGCCGTAAAAAGACCGATGGCCCCGCCGCCCGACGCCATGAACAGCGCCCGCATGGCCGCCGCGCTCTGGCGCACGTCGCCGCGCACCAGATCATTGACCACGATCAGCCGCGCCTGGCTGGCATAATCGAAGGGGCTGGGAACCTGCACGGTGCGCGCGGGCGCGGCAATGTGCACCGCGCCGCTGCGAAGGCGTGCCAGATCGAACGGCTCGGCCTGCATCGGATCGGTCAGGGTGGCGCTGGTAACCATCACGCCGTGCGCCGGGGCGATCACGGCCTCGCTCAATGGCTCGGTCGGGTCCAGCCAGTGCCGGTTGAGACCGACATCGAGGATGCGGCCAAAGCCTGCGTCCGCCGACAGCCAGTCCACGAAGCGTTCCGAAGGCACCTCATCATCCTGCGACAGGCGCGAGAGCATGTTCCGCCATGCCGGAAGCATCAGCCGCGCGCGCCGCTCCAGACCGCGAAGCGCGCCTTCCATGCGCGCCCGTGCGGCGGGCTCCAGCGTGTCGGCCTCCTCATCGAGCCGGTCTTCCAGATGGCGTGCCAGCGCCTTGAGCGGCCCTTCCAGCTCGGCCAGGGCGAGGGCTGCGGCACGCGCAGCGTCTGTCAGGGGCGCGATAGCCGGGTGCAGCGCGCACTCCAGCCCGCCCTCCAGATCGTTCGGATCGGGGCTGCGCGCGCGAAGCTGATCCAGTGCAGCCTTGAAGAACTGCTCGAGTGGCCCCGACGGCGATGCCTCGCCCACGGGCGGCGCGATACGCCCGGCGAAGCCCTCGGCGGGAAGCTGGCCAGCCGCGCGGATGGCCTGCTGCATGGCCCTCATGGCCGTCTCGTCATCGCTGAACAGCTCGCCCAGTCGCTGCTCCAGCCCGCGCCCCCGACGCCCGCGCGTCTCGGGCCCGCGTATCCAGCGGCGCAGCTCCCAGGTCTCCTGCCCCGAGAGACGCGCGGAAAAGGCACTGTCGGCGGCCTCGAACAGATGGTGCCCCTCGTCAAAGACGATGCGGGTCGTGGCCAGGGTCTCGACATCGGCACGCTGGCCGCCCTGCTCGCGCACCCGGTCGAACGCGGCCTGACTCATGACCAGGGCGTGATTGGCAATGACGATGTCGGCGCGCCGCGACGCGCGCACGGTGCGCTCGATGAAACAGCGGCGATAGTGCAGGCAGGCCGAATGGATGCATTCGCCGCGCCGGTCGACCAGATTGGCAGGTGAGGCCTGCGCGCCCGCGCCCACCGCGAACAGCCCCGGCAGCCAGGAGGGAAAGTCGGCCCCGTTCATGTCGCCGTCCACACTGTGCAGCGCCCACCAGGCGACCAGAGCCATGCCGATGCCGTCGCCCTGGCCCAGCTGGCTGGCCTGAACGCGCTCCTGAAGATTGAGCAGGCACAGATAGTTCTCCCGCCCCTTGCGCACCACGACCCGCCCTTTCTCGGGCCACAGGCTGGCGCTCTCGCGCGCGATCTGGCGTTGCAGGGCCCGGGTGTAGGTCGAGACCCAGACCCCGCCGCGATTGCGCTCGGCATAGACGCTGGCCGGTGCCAGATAGCCCAGCGTCTTGCCCGTGCCGGTGCCCGCCTCGGCCAGCAGCAGGCGCACGCCCCCCTCCTCGTCACGCGGGGCAAAGACGTGGGCGGCCTCGGCGGCGTAATCGGACTGGCTCGGGCGCGCCTCGTCGAGGCCGCGAGACTGAAGCAGGTGATCGAGGCGGATGCGCACGCTCTCGGAGTCGACGGGTCGGCTGCCCGGATCGCCGCGCGGGGCCTCATCCTCCCACTCGGGCAGGCGGTTCCAGACATCAAGGCCGGAGCCGCGCGCGCGGCGCTGGCGCACGCCGCCCTTCTCCATCGCTTCGAGGACCAGCGGCCCCCAGGGCCAGCCCATGCGCGAGAGGCTCAGCGCCAGATCATAGGCTTCCTCGCGGTGCGCCAGGGCGGGGCCTTCCAGTTCGCGCAGCAGCAGGCCCGCGGCCTCGCGCAGCACGCTGGCCTGATCGGCAGGGGTGCGCGGCTCGGCCAGACCCAGCCCCAGCGCCAGGCCGGAGGGCGAGGGCGCGCAGAACTGGGCGGGGCGCACAAAGGCCCACAGTTCAAGCACATCGAGATGCCGGTGCGAGCGCGGCGGCGGCTCCAGCTTGAGCCTGCGCGCCGTCAGCGAGGCATGGGCCAGCAGCAGCGGTCCGGCCTCGAACAGGGCCACGGCCTCGCGTCGCGGCACCGCACGCGCGCCTGCACCGTCGGCGATGGCACCGGCACCGGGCGGGCAGGCAAGGGCCGCCAGCGTCTCCAGCGAGACGCCGGCGCCGTCGCGCTCTTGCGCCGGTAGGTGGCTGGATTCGGTCATGCTCACCGCCTTGACATAGCGGTGACGACAGCGAAACGGAACAGGAACATCAGGTGCGCCGGAACCAGGCCGACACGCCCCACCCTGTCAGCATGGCCAGAATGAGGGCCAGAAAGCCATAGAACCAGGCTCGGTCATGGGCAAAGTCGTAGAGCGCGCGCTCGACGCCGACCTTTTCGACGCTGAGCGTACCCCGGCGCACCGACACCGGCTCTCCGTCTAGAAACAGCCACACCTCGGTTTCGTAGATGCCCGTCGGCGCGGTGACCGGCAGCACCACCTCGGCTCGGAACAGGTCGTCGTCGACGAAGGTGACGCCTCTGGGCAGGGTGTCGTAGAGCCCCGCGTTCTCAAGCAGGCGGATCACCGCGCGGCGCCAGTCCAGATAGTCTTCCTCGAGGCGCGAGATGACCACGTCGCGCACGCCATAGCGCGTGACGCTGATCTGCTCCTCGGGGGCATTGATGCGAAGGTGATCGACCCCGACCGCCAGCCTGCGCAGCGTGCCGAAATCGGCCACCTCGCTCAGCGGCCGGGTGGAGGCAGTCATGTAATAGCCCGGCGCGCCCTCGAACAGCACCGGGCGCGAGTTCAGCCACATGCCCAGCACGCGCACCTTGCGCACCAGACGCACAGGCCGGTCGGGACCGCGCACCACCACCACCACATCGGCGGGCACATCGCCGGGATTGAACACCGCCCCGTAGAGCACGATCGAGGCCCCCGCATAGCCGGTGTCGACCTCGACCAGACTTTCGGTCAGGGCTGCCGCGATGCGCGCCTCGCCCTGCTCGGGCTCGAAGGGCGCCTCGACCAGCGGCTGAGGAGCGGGCCGCTGCGGCTCGTCCGGCGTCTCGGGGCGGGTGATGCCGGGAATGGGCAGCAGGGCCTCGGGCGTGGCCGGGCGGCCGGGAATGGGCACCGCCATGACCAGCAGGGCACCGATGGCTCCGGCCAGCATCACTGGTCCACTCCCGGCGCGATGGCGAACATCTCGTCAGGGCGGATGAACAGCTCGAGACCCATCTGAAGGCCGACCAGCAGAACGATCAGGGCGAGCAGGGCACGCAGCTCATCGGCGCGGAACCGTCCTGCCGCGCGCGCGCCGTACTGGGCACCGACCACCCCGCCCAGCATCAGCAGCCCGGCCAGCACGAGATCTACGGTCTGGTTGCGCCCCGCTTGCAGCACCGTCGTCACTCCGGCGGTGATGATGATCTGGAACAGGCTGGTGCCCACCACCACAGAGGCGCGCATCCTCAGGATATAGAGCATGGCCGGGATCAGGATGAAGCCTCCGCCCACGCCCATGATCGCCGACAGCACCCCGGCCAGCACGCCGAGGCCGAAGGGAGGAATGGCACTGATGTAGAGGCCCGACTTGGGAAACTTCATGCGCAGCGGCAGTCCATAGAGCCACAGCGGTCGGCGATGCTGGATGCGCCTGGGGGCCTCGCCGCGCTTGCGGCGCAGGATGGTCTGGAGGCTCTCGAGCAGCATCATGCCGCCCACCGCACCCAGAAAGATCAGATAGGACAGGGCGATGACCAGATCGGCCTGTCCCATCAGGCGGAGATAGCGGAACAGCTCCACCCCCAGCACGGCCCCGAGGATCCCGCCGCTGGCCATCAGCAGGCCCATGCGGAAATCCACGCCCCTCTGGCGGGTATAGGCCAGCACGCTGGAGGTGGATGAGGCCACGACGTGGTTGGCCTGGCTGGCCACGGCCACGGGTGCGGGCACGCCGAGAAACACCAGCACCGGCGCCATCAGAAAGCCGCCGCCGATGCCGAACAGTCCCGATATGAAGCCCACGAGCGCGCCCAGCGCCACGATCAGCGGCGCATTCACCGATACCTCGGCAATGGGCAGATAGATGTCCAAGGGACGACGCTCGTATCTAGGCCTTGCGGCGCGCGGGAAGGACGGCTGCGCCTTCCTCGCAAGATCGACGCCACCTTTCAACACGCAGCACCGCCAAAGACCTCGGCCATGGCGCTCGCGACACATGGCGCGCGCCGTGCAGATCGCCTAGGCGCCCGGTGCCGTGCCTCGCGCGGCCTCGTAAGCGTCCGCAGCCTCCTCGGCGCGACGGCGAATCTCGGCTGACAGAGAGGGCTCCAGCCTGCGTGCGGCCTGGGCTGCCTGCTCGTCGCCCGAGCGCGCAGCGATGCGATACCAGCGGTACGCCTCCGACGGCTGGGCACGCACGCCCTCGGCGCCGTTCTCGAGAATCTGGGCCAGATTGTACTGGGCGTCGATCAGCCCCGCATCCGCAGAGCGGCGGAACCACTGGGCGGCCTCGGCCTGATTGCGGCTGCCTCCCACGCCATCAAACAGATAGACGCCGAGATTGTACATGGCCCCGGCATCACCGGCGCGCGCGGCGCGCTCGGTCCACAGACGCGCCTCGGCCGGATCGGCACTCTCACCGGCTTCGCCCAGATCGTACACGCGCGCCATGTAGAGCTGGGCGCCGGTGTGGCCCTGCTCGGCCGCCGCACGCACCAGAGCCAGACCCGCACGATCATTGCCCTCCAGCAGCTCTCGCCCGCGCTGGAAATCGGCATCGAGCGCGGCAGAAGCCCCCGTGGTCACGACAGCCGCCGCAGCCAGGGGTGCGCCAGGCGCATCCTCGCGCTCGCCCGCGCCGATGCCCGCACCCGGCAACAGGCCCTCGCCGGAGGTCAGGCGGGTGTAACCGAACACCGCGCTGACAAGGGCCACCGCCGTCACCGACGAGAGCAGGGCCTTGCGGAAGGTCGAGCCGTCCTTGCGCGACTGGCGCTCGAGGCGTTCCTGCAAGCGGGTTCTGGAGGCCTTGCGAGACGAGGGGCGTGTGTCTTCGGGGCCTGCGCCCATGGCGGCGCGCGCCGCCTGGATGGCATCGCGGGTCGATCCGGCGCGCAACTCCCGCGCCGAGACGAAATCGGTTTCTGCCGCATAGCCCACATCGTCAAGCCCTTCGCCCGACAGCCCGGACGCATCTGCCCCGGGGCGCGGATCGAGGATGGCGGAGGCCTGGTAGGCAGCGGGCCGGGACTCGGCAAGCGTTTCGCTGCGCGTGCCGAACACGGGACGGATGGGCGGCGCTTCGTCGGGAGCGGTGGCGTCGGGCTCCGCCGGAGCGGCTTCCGGCTCGACCAGGGCCGAGGGCGCAAGGTCGGCGAAGTCAGGCGTGTCGGGGAACGGCGCGACGCCAGGTGCCTGCCATCCGGGCGCGGGCGCGCCGGGATCGGCTGCCGCCGCCGAAACGCTCTGGTCGGCGAAGCTGCCGTCGCCGAACGCATCGTCGCCGAACGCATCGTCGCCGAAGGCACTGGCGCGCCAGTCAGGACCGCGCGCTGACCCGTCCTGCGGACGCGCCTCGCTCGCGCGGCGCTCGATGCTCTCGCGGGCCTCGGCCAGCAGGCGGGCGGTACGCTCCTCGCTCTGGCGCAGGCGCTCGGCCAGCTCCCCCGAAGTGCGCTCGTGACGCTGTTCGATCTTTTCGGAGGCCCGGTTGAGGCGCTGGCCGATGTCCTCGATGGCCTGGGCCGAGCGGCGCTCGGACTGGGCGATCCGCTCGGAGAGCCGCTCGGAGATACGCGAGATCTCGGTACCCAGCTTCTCCAGCGCGGCGGCGTGCTGGTCGGAATCGCGCACCAGCCGCTGCTCCAGCGCCTGGGCCACGCGGCTCACGTCCTGGCCGAGGGTGCGGCTGAGATCCTGACCCAGCGCCTCGACGCGCCGTGCGCTGTCGGTCTCGGCATTGACCATGCGCGCATCAAGGTTCCGGGCGATGCGGATGACTTCCTTGCCCATGGCCTCGACGGCGGCGGCAGAGCGCCTTTCGGCGGCCTGAACCTGCTCGCCGATGTGGGCCACCGCACGCTCGATCTTGTCGACGCGGTTTTCGGCGGCGGCGGCATCGAGACGGCGCATCATCTCGTTGCGGCTGTCCTCGACACTGCGTGCCAGAGCCTCGGCCAGCTTCTCGAAGCGGGCCGCCTCGCGCGCCGCGCCCTCGCCCGCCCCGACCCGCTCCAGCGGGGCAAGGCGGCGATCGAGCCCGGCAAAAGACGTTTCCAGAACCCGCAGGGCCTCTGCCGTTCGGGCCTGGGCGGCATCGAGGCGCGCGCCCATCTGGGCCACCAGCTCGGCGCCGCCGCCGCGCAGACTGTCACGATCCAGCCGCTCGACCTTCTCGCGCAGCTCGCTCAGCGCAAGGCGCGTGCGATCTTCGGTCTCATAGACCCGCCCCGCCAGACCGCCGAGGGAGCCCTCGAGCTTCTGGAAGGCCTCGGCGACACGCGGCCCCGCCTCGTGCTCGAGCTTGCGCAGCCGCTTGTGGCCCTCACGCAGCTCTTCGGCGATGTCCTCGATGCGGCGGGTCTGCTGCGAGCGGGTCTGCTCCTCGGCATCGAAGCGGCGCACCAGCCCCGCGACCGCCTGGTCTATGCCGGAAATCGCGGTGGCGGAGCGCGCCTCCGCTGCCTCGAGGCGGCTGGCCATCATCTCGATGCGCGCCAGCACGCGGGCCAGATCGTCAGCGGCGCCCGCAGAACCGTAATGCCCGCCGCCCATGATACCGGACTCACCGGAGCCATAGGCATCGTCGAAACGGCGCGCGCGCCCGCGGCGCTCGAAGCTGTCGGTCGCATGGGCGCGGCGCGAGAGCGGCACCACGCCCTCGTCGTCGTCGCCTTCCATGATCATGGAGTTGAGCCACTCGCCGAGCGTCATGCCGGAGCGACGGGCAAGATCCTTGGCGACCTCCCGGGCTTTGGGATCGATTCCCTTCACGCTCCACGGCGACGCCGCGCTCATTGATTCGCCTCCCAGCCAACCGGGTTCACGGTAACCATCCATCTGTGGGGTGTAAACGCGCCTTTAACCCCAACATCTGGTGGCTCGTTCAACTTCCTGTGGAAGGATCACACCTCACGGCCAGACATCAGCGCGCAAAGCTTACCGAGCCCTTAACGATTAAGGACTCGCTAAGGAATATCGGTCTTGCGAAAGCCTGTGGGAAAGCGCACTTGCGCTGGTGATGAGCCTTGCCCACACCTTGATCGCGCTGGCCCTCTCGCTCGGCTTCACCCTGTGGTGCGCCTGGCGCGAGTCACGTCCGCCGGACCTGATCCGCGGGCCGCGCATGCTGCCCTATTCGCTTCTGATGGTGCTGGGGCTGGGGCTGACGGTCATGCTGGTGATCCATCTCCTGAATCTGGCCGGGCTCGACACCGGCCAGCGCACCCGCATCCCCGGCGTCGGCTGAGCGAGGCAGAGGGAACAGCGCGGCCCGCCCGGCTGTTGGCAGGGGGACACGCCTTAACCCAAGCCAGATGCGGAGACCCGTCATGAGCCACGACATCACCCCCAAGGACGCCGAAGACAAGCTGTGGAAAGCGATAGAGGACAGCCGCTTTGGCATGCTCTCGCTGGACCAGCCGGGCGAGCACGCCCAGCCCATGACCGCGTTCTGCGAGCGCGTTACGGGCAGCCTGTGGTTCTTCACCTATCGTGACAGCGATCTGGCCCGCGAGGCCGGCGAGGGCGGCATGGCCGCCATGTTCAGCTTCATTTCCAAGGACCAGAAGGTCTTTGCCTGCATGGCCGGACGCCTGCACATCCACGATGACGAGGGGCGCAAGGCCCGGTTCTGGAACCCCGTCGTGGCCGCCTGGTATCCCGAGGGCCGGGACGATCCGCGCGTGTGCCTGATGCACATGAAGCTGGAGGATGCGCGGGTCTGGATCAGCGAGGCCGGCCCGATCCGCTTCAGCTACGAGATCGCCAAGGCCAATCTGACCGACAGCAGGCCCGACGTGGGCGCTCAGGCCGACATCCGCTTCCAGTAGCCCGGCCTTCGACCAGCAACGCTTCGGCCAGCAAAGCCTAGATGGCAAGCTGGCCGGGCACCCGGCGGCGGCGGCGCGCGCGCGAGACCGCAAATATCAGAATACCCAGCAGGATCAGGGCACCGAGGATCATCCACTGCGGATCGATTCCGGCGCTCTGTGCGCTGCGCTCGACCGAATAGGGCACCAGCTCGTCCGAAGCGGCAGAACCGCCCGCAGCCCGCGCAGACAGCGCCAGACGCAGCACCGCGTCGGCGGCAAAGCCCAGAGCATAGGCCGCCACCGCGCGCGGATTTCCCGCGCCCAGAAGCCCGGCACTGATGAGATAGAGAATGATGGCTGCCGACCACAGGGCGATGCGAACGCCATTGCCCTCGGCCGCGAGCACCGCGCTGGCGCCCGCGCGGCTGAGCGATTCCTCAAGGCCCGAGCCTTCAAAGAACGGGGACACCAGCGGCCAGGCCAGCCAGCCCGCATAGGCCAGCAGCACGATCAGGACCACGAACCGCAGCAGCTTCATCGCCTCACTCCGCTCCCATCGCCCAGGGCTCAAGTCGCCCCGAAGGCAATCCCCCCCGGCCGCGTGCACCGGGTCGGAAAGGGTTAACACGAGCCCGGCCCACTGCAAAGCTGGCGGCGCGATCAGTCGGCGCTGCCGCCTTGCGCATCATCCTCCAGCGGCAGGGCGAGACGCACGCGGGCGCCCTGTCCCGGTGCGCTTTCGATCTCCAGATCCCCGCCCACGCTGCGCGCCAGGCCAGAGACCTGCGACAGCCCAAGCCCCGCCTGCCCCTCGCGGGTGGTGAAGAAGGGCTCTCGCGCCCGCGCCAGGGTCTCGGCATCCATGCCCGAGCCATCATCCGCGACCGTGATGACGGCGCGACCGGCCTCGCGGGTCAGGCTGAGGCTCACCGTGCCCCCGCTTTGAAGCCCATTGTCGATCAGCGCAATCAGCGCGGCGCGAAGCGAAAGCGGGTCGACGCGCACGCTCATCGGCTCGCCGACCGGCTCCACGGCTACGCGCCCCTCGCCCCGGCGCATCAGCGCGGCGGCCTCGCCTTGCAGATACCCTGACAGTTCCAGCGCAGCCGTCTCATGAGGATCGGCACCCTGGGTGAAGGCCAGCAGCCTGCGCGACAGCGCCTCGCCCCGGCGGCCCGCTTCCAGTGCCACATCGCCGAGCCTTCTCACGCGCTCGGGGTTGTCGGCCTGATCGCGCATCACCTCCAGCGCGCTGGTCAGCACGCCGAGCATGGCATTGAAATCCTGCACCAGTCCGCCGGTCAGCCGGCCGAGCTGTTCGTGATGGTGTGCGCGCTCCTCGGCCTCACGCCCCGCCTCGCTCTCGTGCGCCAGACGCTCGCGCAGGGCCACGACCTCGGCCTCGGCACCTGCAGGAGGCGCGGGCGCATCCCGCTCGGGCGTGCTGTCGATCACCACCGCCTCGGCCTCGGCCGCGACACGGTCGCCCGCCATCAGCAGGTCGCCCTCGTCGCCCTCCAGCTTGAGAAAGCGCCAGCGGGTACGCGTGCCGTCCTTGAGCACAACCTCGACCGGCTCCGCCTCGCCCGGCTCGGCCATGTAGGCTGCGGCAATGGCCTGACGGGTCTCGGTGCGATGGCTCTCGCTGATGAGGGCATCAGCGAAGTCACTGCCTGCGAGCGCTTCGGCATCGAGGCCCAGCGGCGCGGCCAGGGTGCGATTGAGGGCGCGGATCACCCCGCCCGGCCCCACAACGGCCAGGAAACTGGCGGCGGCATCGAACACCTTGCGCGTCAGGGCGGCGGCCAGGGCCTGATCGCCGGCAAGTCCGCCGAGGGCCTCGGGCGTGGTCAGGCTCTCGGTCTCGACGATGGCGGCGGTCGAGCCCAGCACCTCGCCGCCTTCGCTGACGATGGGCATGGCCGTGACCGAGACGAGCATGCTGCGGCGCGTGGCCGGATTGGCCATCAGATGCTGGAAGCCCTTGACCGTCTGTCCCCGCAGCGCGCGGGCGCTGGGCAGCAGGTCAGGGGGCACCGGGCGTCCGTCAGGATAGGTGATGCCCCAGGTGGCCGAATGAAAGCGCAGGCCAAGAAGTTCGGCGTCGCGGCGTCCCAGAAGCTGGTGCGCGGCCCGGTTGGCAAAGGTGAACTTGCCCGAGATGTCGGTCTGGACCAGGGCCACGGGGATGGCGTTGAGAATCTCCATCTGGCGGCGGTCGGCGGTCTCGGCCTTGTGACGCGCCTGTTCCAGATCGGCACTCAGGCGGCGGTAGGCGAGCGCCCAGCGTCCCGCCGCCCACAGGCCGAACAGCCCCAGCAGGGCAAGGCCCGCACCTGCGGCCAGAAACACCAGTGCCCAGTTGAACTCGCCTTCGAGAAACATCGCCGCTCAAACATCCAGACGGCCCCCGCCATCGCGGATAAGACCATGCGCCAAAACAGCCCGGAAAGGCCACAGTGCACTTGTCGCTGCAAGAGGCGGGCCGCGATTTGTCGCCATGCGAGGCGCGCTGTCGTCCAGGGCCTGTATCGCAGCGTGCGCGCATCCGGGACCGCCATCCGGCAACGGTCCTGCGCGCAGGGGCTGAGGCCTGACAGACAGATTGTCGGGAGGCTGTCGACTGGAGCGGGCGAGGCGATTCGAACGCCCGACCCTCACCTTGGCAAGGTGATGCTCTACCCCTGAGCTACGCCCGCGCTCTCAGTCGAGAGCGGGGCGTATAGCCGAGCGCGGGGCGGGTCCGCAAGGGGGAAATCGGAAAAATAGCGCCCCTTCACTCGGTCCCGTCAGCGCGGCGCCAGACGGATCGCGCCATCGAGGCGGATGCACTCGCCGTTGATATACACGTTCTCGGCCAGATGCCGGACCAGGGCGGCATAGTCCTCGGGCGTGCCAAGGCGCTTGGGGAACGGGATCATGGCGGCCAGCGCGTCCTGAACCTTCTGGTCCATACCCGCCATCATCGGCGTCCACATGATGCCCGGCAAGATGGTGTTGACGCGGATACCCTCGTTCATCAGGTCGCGCGCCATGGGCAGGGTCATGGCATAGACCCCGCCCTTGGAGGCCGAATAGGCGGCCTGCCCGATCTGGCCGTCCTGCGCTGCGACTGAGGCCGTGTTGACGATCAGACCGCGCTCGCCGTCATCCATGGGATCCAGCGTGACCATACCCGCCGCCGAGCGCGAGGCGACGCGGAAGGTGCCGAACAGATTGATGCGCACGGTGCGCTCGAAGGCGGCCATGTCATGGGCGCGGATCTCGCCGCTGTCCTTCTTGCGCGAAACGGTCTTCTGGCCGGTGGCGATGCCTGCACAGTTGACGCAGATGCGCTCCTGACCGTGGGCGGCGCGCGCCTTGGCAAAGGCCGCTTCGACCTCCTCGTCCGAGGTGACATCGACCTTGCAGAACACCCCGCCGATCTCGGCCGCCAGGGCCTCGCCCGCCTCCTCGTTGAGGTCGAACAGCGCGACACGCACACCGTGCTGCGCCAGCGCACGGGCCGTGCCCGCGCCAAGGCCGGAAGCTCCTCCGGTGACAACAGCGGCGATCGAGGAGTCGAGTTTCATGGCGGGAACCTGTAGGATGACGTCAGGGTGAATAAGAGTGTGCGTGAGGGTTTAGGGCCGATGGCCGGATTTTCCAAGAAGCCGGATCAGAACGCGCGGGCGCGGGCCGAGGAAAGACAGAGGCGCATCGAAGAGGCCATCAGGGAAGCCACCGAGCCCGAGCGGGCGCTGGTGCCCTCGGTGGTGCATCTGAACGAACAGAAGGTGCGCACGCGCTTCCTGCCCAAGCTGCAAAGGCATATCGCGCGCCTGCCTTTCGCGCGCGAGGCCCTGTGGGCCTATTATTGTGCGAGGGATTCCGAAACCCCCGCTGCGGTGCGCGGCGTCCTGCTGGCGGCCCTGGCCTATTTCGTCCTGCCTGCCGATGCGATCCCCGATGTCATGGCCGGGCTGGGCTTCACCGACGATGCGGCCGTGCTGGCCGCTGTGCTGGCCATGGTCTCGGCCAACATCCGCCCCGCGCACAAACAGGCGGCGGAGGATGCCTTGCGCGCCATGCGCGGCGAGAGCGAGCCTTAGGCGTCACGGCGCGTCAGATCCGGCCAGCGTCAGGTCACACGCGGCCAAATTGAAAACGGGCGGAGACTGGATCAGCCTCCGCCCGTCATTTCAGGGGTATGAGCCCGGATCGAAAGACTAGCCTTCGACCTTCAGGTTCACAGCCGCTTCCTTGCCAGAGCGACGGTCGCGCTCCAGCTCGAACGAGACGGCCTGGCCGTCGTTCAGGCCGCGCAGGCCGGCCGCTTCCACGGCGCTGATGTGCACGAACACATCCTTGCCGCCATCGCTCGGAGCGATGAAGCCGTAGCCCTTGGTGCTGTTAAACCATTTCACATTGCCGGTTGCCATTTCAGAACCTTCTCAGTCTGGCAGTGCCCCGCAAGGAAAGTCTCGCGGGATTTGGTGTCGGGTCTGAAAGATCGGCCTTGGACCTAAAGCGCGTGTGCGAAAAGGACGTCAGCGTTACGCTCAAGATGTTCGACGCCCGCTCTATAGGCGTTTGAGAGGCTCAAGGCAAATAAGGCGAAGCGGCGGCGGATGCCTCATGGCTCCATCAGGACGACCAGCTTGCCCGACGCCCTGCGCGCCGCCAGAGCGGCAATGGCCTCGCCTGCCTGCTCCAGACGATAGGTCTGCGTCACGCGCGGTGCGATGGCCCCGCGCCGGTAGAGGTCGAACAGATCGGCCATGTTCGCGCGGTGCAGATCGGGCTCGCGCGCGACGTGCGCGCCCCAGAACACGCCGACAATGGCCGTGGACTTGAGCAAGGTCAGATTGAGAGGTGGCGCGGGAATGCCTGCGGGGAAACCGATGACGAGGTGCCTTCCGCCCCAGTTCAGCGCACGCAAAGCCGCCTCGCTCAGCGGTCCGCCCACGGCGTCATAGACCACATCGGGACCCCGGCCGCCGCTGGCGGCGCGAAAGGCCTCGCTGACGGCCTTGAGGCTCTGCCGGTCCGGCTCGCCATCGAGGCGCGGATAGATCACGGCCTCATCGGCTCCCAGCTCAAGGCACAGCGCGCGCTTTTCCTCCGACGAGACGGCGGCGATCACCCGCGCACCCATGGCCTTGCCCAGTTCCACCGCCGCACTGCCCACACCCCCGGCCGCGCCTAGCACCAGAAGCTGTTCGCCTGCCTTCAGCGCGCCGCGGTCCTTGAGCGCATACCAGGAGGTGCCATAGGTCATCAGGAATGCGGCTGCGTGCTCGCGGCTCATCACTCCGTCGAGATCGGCGGGAATGGCCAGCAGGCGGTCCTGGCCCACCACCACCTTCCCGGCGAGCCCGCCCCATCCTGTCAGGGCGATGACGCGATCGCCCTTCGCGTAGCCGGTGACACCCTCGCCCACCTGATCGATGCGCCCCGTTACCTCGCCGCCCGGCGCAAACGGGCGCTCGGGGCGGAACTGGTAGCGGTCTTCGATGATCAGCACGTCGGGGTAGTTGATCGAGCAGGCCTCCACCACGATGCGAACCTCGCCGCGACCGGCCTTGGGCTCGGCCACCTCATCGTAGCTGAGGGTCTCGGGGCCGCCGGGGGAATGGGAGAGGAGCGCGCGCATGGGCCAGTTCCTGTGCTTGTCGAGAAGGGCCTGCGACGCTAACGAGCGCAGCACGCAATAGAAAGGTCCAAGATGAGCCGTCCCTATGCGCTCGTTCTTCATGGCGGCGCCGGTGCGCGCCGCTCGCGCAGCTATGAGGCCGAGATCGCCCACATGGCCGAGGTGGCCACGCGCGCGCGCGATCGTCTGGCAGCAGGTGCCAGCGCGCTCGATGTGGTGTGCGAAGTGGTGGTGGGGCTGGAGGATTCGGGGCTCTATGTCGCCGGGTGCGGCGCCTCGCCCAATCTGGCCGGAGCCTTCGAGCTGGACGCCAGCATCATGACCGGCCCTGAACGCCGCGCCGGGGCGGTGGCTGCCTTGCAGGGCTTTCGCAACCCCATCCTGTGCGCCCGCGCCGTCATGGAGCGTACGCCCCACGTCATGCTGGCGGGAGAGGGCGCGGCCCTGTTCGCCGCCGATCAAGGCCTTGAGCCCATCGCCGACGAGGCGGCCTGGTACACCAAAGCCGGTGCGGGCGAGGACAATCATCCGCCCGGCACCCTGTCGCATGGCACGGTGGGCTGCGTGGCGCTGGACACCGCAGGCAGGCTGGCGGCGGCGACCTCGACGGCGGGGGTGTTCGGCAAAATGGCCGGGCGCGTGGGTGACACGCCGATCCCCGCTGCCGGCACGTGGGCTGATGGCCATGTGGCGGTGTCGGGCACGGGCCAGGGCGAATATTTCATCCGCACCGCCGCCTGCGCACAGGTGTCCTGGCGGGTGGCCTCAGGCCAGTCGCTGGATGAGGCCGCACGCGCGGCCCTGGGCGAGATCGAGGCCATGGGCGGCAATGGCGGCCTGATCGGCGTGGACCGTGAGGGCAACATCACCCACCCCTTCAACAGCCAGGGCATGAAGCGCGCCTGGGTGACGCGCGAGGGCGAGGTGGGCGTCGACGTCTTCGGCATCTGAGCGCCACGACCATCAGCCACAAAAAAAGACCCCGGTGCGAGACCGGGGCCTTTGCGTCAGCGCTGATCGGCGGATCAGGGGTTGACGCGCTCGGAGGCGATGCCGCGCTGTTCGAGGAACACCTGCACGCTGTCCGGCCCGATCAGATGGCCTGCGCCGACCGCGATGAAGGCGGTGCCAGAGCCTTGCAACAGGGTCTCGATCTGTTCGGCCCAGTTGCGGTTGCGCTCGACGATCAGCACCTCATAGGTGCCGCCCCACTGCTCGCGCATCTCGTCGAGCATGATGCGTTCCATGGCGGTCACATCGCCAACGGCCCAGGCGTCGACCAGGCCATCGAGCATGGCCGCGCCATCGTTGTAGCCCTCGATGGCGGACTCCAGAAACTCGATCTGGGCGGCCTCGGGCATATCGGCGAAGAAGCGCATCTGCTGCTCCACCGTCTCCAGCTCGCGCACGGGTCGGCCCGTCTCGGCCCAGGTCGACTTGAGCCGGATTTCGACGCCCGAAGTCGGGTCATATCCCGCCTGGACGATGCCCATGGAGCTGATGGTCAGACCCACCAGCCACGGCTGCATCGCCTCGATGGCCTGGGCAGGCAGGCCGAGCGCATCGGTGACCTCGGTGACGCGCGCGAACATCTCCGGCCCGACGCGCCGGGACAGGGGCGTGGTCGAGAGACCGTAACGCTGGATGTAGGGCAGGGCCGCATTGGGATTGTCGACGTCGGCAATCTCGAACCACAGTTCGTCCGCACGGCTCATGGCCTCGTCGATGCTGGGGGTGCGCCACTGCGTCTCGGGCCGCAGCAGGTGCACCGTGCCGAACAGATAGATGGTGCTGTCGTGATCGCGCACCACCCACAGGGCGGGCTCGTTGCTGGAGGACGGCTGGGCCAGCGCTCCGGTCGGCACGAAAGCCAGGGCAAGAGCGAGGCCGAGGGCCACACCTGTCACGGCGCGGGCGGCATCCTTGGCGCGCGCCCTGAGAGTTTCAGTCAAGGTCATTGTGGTCTCCATCAGATGTCCGGCAAGAGGATGCCGGAGGTTTGTCACAGCTTTGCGGTCGGTCCTGGTCGGGGGTGAGAACTCAGGTCAGGCGACAGCGGCGCGCGGCCACCACACACGACACGATCAGATAGGTGGCCAGCAGCACGGTCACGGCGTCCCACGCGGTGATGGCGGGCACCAGGGCGAGGCGTTCGGCGGCGGCATAGAGGAACAGGACGCCCTGCAAACCCCAGAAGCTCACCGCACCGGCCTCGACCATCAGGCGGCGCACCAGCTCATCGCCCCGGAACCAGAGCATGGCATTGAGCGCGCTCTGGATCACGAACAGGCCGAGGATGATCACATAGGTGAGCGCGGGACTCTCATCTCCGATCAGGGCCGCGCCCACGGGGATGAACAGCATCACCCCCGCGAGACCGGTTACGGAAGCCTGCCTGCGCGCATCGGCGACCTCGCTGCCGGTGGCCTCGCCTTCCATGTTGAGCATCCGGCCCAGTGCCGCGCGGTTCATGGAATTGACAGTGACGATGGCGGCGGTGGCCAGCAGGGCGACCGACAGCACGAGTGCCAGATGGTCCGACCAGGAGAAGCCCCCGGTCATCTCACGGGTCAGGCCTGCGACGCCATAGCCGACGATGCCACCGGCAATCGCCAGCAACACCAGCACCAGGATTCGGCGCCACAGCGGCGGGCGGGGTTTGGTCGTTTGAACGGACTGGGACGACATGATGACGGCTCCCTATTCTGAAAAGATGTCTTCGATGCGCAGGCTGAAGGTGCGCGCGATGCGAAAGGCCAGAGGCAGGGACGGATCGTAGCGTCCGGTCTCCAGCGCGTTGACGGTCTGGCGCGATACGCCCAGCGCTTCGGCCAGATCGGCCTGGCTCCAGTTGCGCTCGGCCCGCAGGACCTTGAGACGGTTGTTCATGACATCACCGCCGTGACAGCCACCACAGCGACCAGCACAGGGCGTAGCCCAGCGTCTGGGCCAGCACGATCGCCAGCGCGCCGTGATAGAAGATGGCCGTGGAGCTGTCGCCAAGCAGGCTGCCGACAACGGCGTCGCGGTCGAGCAGATAGAACCCGCCGATCACGATGAAGCCCGCGGCCATGCCCCATGAGCCGCCCCACCACCACGCCCACTTGTGAGCCTCCTGGGCCGCCTCGTCGAGCGTGCGCCACCACTTCAGGCTGATGAAGAACACGGCCACGAACACCAGCGCCAGAATGAGGGCGGGCACGATGGCATTCATGATCCCGCCATCGGGGCGCAGCAGGACCGAGGCCGCGCCCGCCGCGCCGCCCAGCACAAGGCAGGTGAGCAGAAGGGCAAGAAAGGTGGCCATCGGCCCCAGCTTCGGCCTCGACGCAGGCCCGGAAGAAGGTTTGGGTGGTGAGACGTTCATGGGTGTGAATCCTGCCAAGTGAGCTTTCCACTATGGAAAGGACATTTGACACATCCGGCCGCGACTGTCAAGCACCCTTGTCAAATGATCAAGGACCATTGTCCATTCGGCCCTGAGAAGCCTCGCCGGGCCGCGCGCGCCCGCCCTACCCCTGCCAGGGGCGGAACAGCTTGGAGAGCTTCAGGCCCTGGCGCTGATAGTGGGAGCCGCCCTCACCGTAGAGGCGGCTGGGACGCTCGATCAGCGGCTCATAGACAAGACGCGCCACCGTCTGGCCGTCCTCGAGCAGGAACGGCGTGTCGTGGGTGCGCACTTCCAGCACCGCGCGCGAGCCCGCACCGTGGGCCTCGTCGGTGCCGAAGCCGGGGTCGAAGAAGCCCGCATAATGCACCCGGAACTCACCGACCGAGGGGTCGATGGGCGTCATCTCGGCCGCCTGCAGCACGGGAATCTCGACAGGCTCCTTGGAGGCCAGGATGTAGAACTCGCCCGGGTCCAGCAGCAGCTCGCCCAGCCCCGAGCCGCCCGCGCGCGGGCTCAGCGGCTCCCAGAAGTCGCTCGGGTCATGCCCGTCCACATTGTCGAGATCGACCACACCGGCATGGCGCCGCCCGCGAAAGCCCGCGATCTCGCCGACGCTGAGGTCCACGCCGACGCTGACGGTGGCCAGCCGGGGCGGCTCTCCGGCCTTGAGGCGAAGCTGATTGAGCCGCGTGCCCGGCCTTACCAGCACCGAAAAGGTCTGGGGCGCGATCTCGAGATAGAGCGGGCCTTCATAGCCCTCGGCCACGTCATCGAAGGTGGCACCGCGATCGGTGAGCAGGCGCACGAACACATCGACACGGCCCGTGGAACTCTTGGGATTGGCGCGCGCGTTCAGCCCGGCGGGCAGCTTAAGGCGCTCCTGCAGGCGCACGATATAGACGCAGCCCTTCTCCAGAACCTCGCCGCCGGTCAGATCGAGCCGGTGCATGGCCACATCCGCCAGGCGCTCCTCGACCTTGCGCGCACCGGGCAGGAACGAGGCGCGCACCCGCCAGGCCTGAGACGACAGGCGCAGATCCAGACTGGCCGGCTGCACCTGATCGGCATCGAACGGGCTGTCCGAGGCAATGGCTCCGCCCGCGACCAGCGCCTCGATCATCTGGCAGGGCAGGATGCCGGAACCGGGGCCGCCTTCAGGGGATTGTCCGTGGGGGGAGCGAAGATAGGCGTCGAGGGTCATGGTCGTCCGGAAATCTTGTCTGCTGCGCACACGCGCCGAGGAAAATGCCCCAGCCCGCCTGCGAAAGCTCCGGTCATGAGCCGTCCGGATGTCTATGAGGCCCGCACCGGCGACGTGATCGTGCGTGCGCGCCCCACCTATCTCGACAGCCAGTCCGAACCCGACGAGGGGCGCTGGGTCTGGGCCTATAGCATCGAAATTGAAAATCGGGGACAGGAAGCGATCCAGCTGATCAGCCGCCACTGGATCATCATAGACGCCACAGGCCACGTCGAGCAGGTGCGCGGGCCCGGCGTGGTCGGCGAACAGCCCGTGATCGCGCCCGGCGACACCTTTATCTATGCCTCGGGATGCCCCCTGCCCACACCCTCGGGCAGCATGAGCGGGCGCTATCAGATGGTGCGTGCGGACGGCGAGGGGTTCGAGGCCGTGATCCCGACATTCTCCCTGCACACGCCGGACGCCAGAAGCAGGCTCAACTGAGCCCGTCTCATGAGGATGTCCTGGGGTTCAGGAGCCGGGTAGGGGCTGCGTCAACCCGGATAACCGCAGCCCCGCCCCGCCGCTCGCCAGCGTGAAGGCCCCTGCGGGCCGCCTGCCGACGCGACGATGGCGCGCTCTCTAGGGAGCAATTGTGACAATCAGATGTAGCGGCGCAGCGAGCGGGCCAGATCGGCACCGCTGTCGCGGCTCGCGCGCTTGGCCTGTGGCTGATAGGCCACCTTGGCGTGCTCCACGCAGTAGGGAATGCCGTCACCGGCGCGGCGCCCGCAGAAACTGAACTCGGAGGTGGACGGATCGCCGATGGGCCACTTGCACATGTGCGCGCCCAGCGTCAGCACGGTTGCGGTGCCGGGCAGCTCGGGCTCGACCACGCGCGGCGAGGGCGGGGTCGGGCGCGGCGGGGGCGCCTCGGCGGCCTCGATGCGGCGCGGCGCGGACGGCTGGGAGGGCGGGCTCTGCACCGTGCGGGCGCGCGGCGGACGCAGCGCGGCGCGCACGGGCTGCGAGGGCGCGGCGCGGCCCGACAGGCCGAGGCGGTGGACCTTGCCGATGACGGCGTTGCGCGTGACGCCTCCGCCCAGCTGCTTGGCGATCTGGCTGGCCGACTGGCCCTCGAGCCAGAGCTTTTTCAGCGTGCCCACGCGTTCGTCCGTCCAGCTCATCGATCCGTCTCCCCCGCCCTCAACCGACCCAGGCGGCACAAGATGTTGATTCATGAACGCGCAAAATGCGTCCTCGACCACCACCAATCGTAAAGCAGTCCTTAATTGTCGCAATATGTAGGATTTCGGGTGTCCACAGAAACTATATATGGTTAGCGGCAGCGCAGGCAGCACGCACAGGCTCGGTCCCGCGCGGCCCGCAGGACTGAAGGACGGGTCATCGCAGGGGGCCTTGCGGTATGGCCCCGGCAGGCGCATCTGGCTCCCATGAGCAAGACACCGCCCCCCACGCTGGAAAGCGCCATAGAGATCGACGGATTGCCCGAGCCGCGCCGCTATGGCGGAATGAACTGGCTGGGCGTGTGGACGCTCTATCTGCGCGAGGTGCGCCGCTTCTGGAAGGTCGGCATGCAGACCGTGGCCGCGCCCGTGGTCACGACCTTGCTCTACATGATGGTGTTCGTGGTGGCGATGCAGGGGGCACGCCCTACCGTGCAGGGCGTGAGCTTCTCGGAGTTCGTCGCGCCGGGCCTGATCATGATGGCCATACTGAACAACGCCTTTGCCAACGCCTCGTCCTCGCTGATCCAGGCCAAGATCATGGGCACGGCCACCGACTTTCTCACCCCGCCGCTGAGCCCGCTTGAGCTGGCGATCGGCTTTGGCGCAGGCGCGGCGACGCGCGGCGTGGTGGTCGGCCTGATCACCGCCCTGTGCGTGGCACCTTTCGCCAATCTGGCCTTCCAGCAGATCTGGGCCATCGCCTATTTCGGCTTCATCGCCTCGCTGATGATGGGCTTGCTCGGTGTGCTGGCCGGGCTGTGGTCGGAGAAGTTCGATCACCTCGCCGCAGTGCAGAACTTCATCGTCATGCCCATGACCTTTCTTTCGGGCACCTTCTATCTGGTGGGCAACCTGCCCGAGCCATTTGCCACAGCCAGCCACTTCAACCCGATGTTCTATCTGATCGATGGCTTCCGCTTCGGCTTCATCGGTGCCTCGGAGGGCATGATCGCCACGGGCATGATCGTCAGCGCCCTGTTCACCCTGCTGCTGGCCGCCCTGACATGGTGGGTGTTCCGCAAGGGCTGGCGCCTCAAGAGCTGATCGGCGCGCGGGCGGCTTGCGCCCCGCCTCCCGCCCTGCCAGCCTTGGCCCGCACTGGAGAGCCCACCATGAGAGCGCACCGTCCCGCCATTGCCAGCATGCTGCTGGCTGCAGCCCTGATCCTGCCCGCCCTGATCCTGGTGATGCCGCTGCGCGCCCTTGGCGACGAGGCGATGCGCGCCGAGGTCGCCACCTTCGTCCAGCCGACCCACGAAGCGCGCCAGCAGGCCATGACCGCCCACCTGGACCGGATGGGGCTGAGCTATCGCACCGAGGCCTTTCAGCCCGCCCGCCCGGGCGTGGCCGAGGGACGCAACATCATCGTGGACCTGGCCACGGGCGCGCCCGCCGATGCACCCGTGATCGTGCTGAGCGCCCATTACGATGCGGCCCGTGATCGTCAGGGCCGGTTCTTTGACGGGGTGGTCGACAATGCCGCATCGGCGGTGATCCTCAGTCATGTGGCAAGCGACATCGAGGCGCGGGCGCTGGCACATCCCTATCGCCACCGCATCCGGGTGATCTTCTTCGATCACGAGGAACTGGGCCTTCTTGGCGCGCGGCACCATGTCGAGAGCGCGGGCGTGGCCGATGTGGCCTTCGTGCTCAACTCCGATGTCGCAGCCTACGGCGACACCCTGATGTATTCCGAGCACGCCAGTTTCCCGCAGGTCAGGCGCGCCGTTCTCATGGCCTGTGCCGAGCTGGCGCTGACCTGCATCGGCTATCCCGCCTATCCGCCCAGCGACGACCGCGTGTTCACGGCCGCGGGCGTGCCCAACACCTCGCTGGGCTTTCAGCCGCGCGTGGCCGCCCATCAGCTGTGGCTGGCGCTCAATGGCGGGACCGATTCAGGCCTGAGAGCGGGCTTTGTGCCCCCCGTGTTCAATGCGATCCATTCGCCGCAAGACACAATGGACGCGGTGGATGCCGAAACGCTGTCCACGGCGCGCGCGGTCTATGGCGCCATCGTGCGCCACCTCGATCAGCTGCCGCTCGCGCACTGAGCTTCGCCTGAGCCCCGCCGCGAGTCCGGTGCGGGTGTTGACTATCGCGGGCAGCGGGCGGAAGAAGTGCGCGCACGTCCCGCGTCCTCTGGCTACGTCCTCTGGCCAAGTCCTCTGGCACGGGACGGTTTTCATTTCACGCCTCCCTTGCGGAGCATTGTGGGTAAGGAGCCCTGCCGTGTCCGGTCATCTGATGGGTGTCTATAATCGCGCACCTCTGGAAGTGGAGCGCGGCGAGGGTGCCCGCCTCTACGCCACCGACGGCACGGCCTATCTGGACTGTGTGGCCGGGATCGCCACCAATGCGCTGGGCCACGCCCATCCGCGCCTGATCGAGGCCCTGCGCGCCCAGGCCGACAAGCTGTGGCACACCTCCAACATCTTCCGCATCCCCGGTCAGGAGGCGCTGGCCGACCGCCTGTGCGAACTGAGCTTTGCGGACCGGGTGTTCTTCACCAACTCCGGCTCCGAGGCGGTCGAGACGGCGCTCAAGACCGCGCGGCGCTATCACTTCGCCAACGGCGCGCCCGAGCGCGTGACGGTCTACGGTTTTGACGGCGCCTTTCACGGGCGCACCTACGGAGCCATGAACGCTGCGGGCAATCCCGCCTATGTCGAGGGCTTCGGCCCGAAGCTGCCCGCCTATCAGCAGATCACCTTCGGCGATCATGAGGCGATCAGGGCCGCCATCGCGCGGCCCGACACCGCAGCCATCATCCTTGAGCCCGTGCAGGGAGAGGGCGGTGCGCGCGCGGTGCCCGAGGTCTGCCTGCGCGGCCTGCGCGATCTGTGTGACGAGCACGGCGTGCTGATCATCTTCGACGAGGTGCAGTCGGGCATGGGCCGTACGGGCCGGCTGTGGGCGCACGAATGGGCCGGCATGACCCCCGACATCATGGCCGTGGCCAAGGCGCTGGGCGGCGGCTTTCCCATCGGCGCGTGCCTGGCCACCGAAAAGGCCGCCAGCGGCATGGTCGTGGGCGTGCACGGCTCGACCTTCGGGGGCAACCCCCTGGCCATGGCCGTGGGCCTGGCGGCCCTGGACGAGATCGCGCGGCCCGAAACGCTGGCCAATGTCAACGAGGTGGCGGGCTATCTGACCCAGCAGCTTCACGGACTGAAGGCGCGCTTTGAGGACATCATCGTCGATGTGCGCGGCAAGGGTTTCCTGATCGGCATCAAGCTCATTCCGAACAATCGCGAGTTCATGGCCATGGCCCGCGACCAGCATCTGCTGGTGGCAGGCGGCGGGGACAACTGCGTGCGCCTGCTGCCGCCCCTGACCCTGACCATGGACGAGGCCCGCGAGGCGATCGAGAAGCTGGAGCGCACCTGCGAGCAGGTCCGCGCGCGTCAGGCCTCGTAAGCAAGGAGCCACAGCCCATGGTGCGGCACTTTCTCGACATTCACCGCCACGACGGGGAAACGCTGCGCGCCATCCTCGATGATGCCCTGGCCCGCAAGAAGGCCCGTGCCGGCTGGCCGAAGGGCCGCGTCGATGCCGATGCGCCCGCGAAGGACCGCGTGCTGGCCATGATCTTCGAGAAGAACTCGACGCGCACGCGCTTCTCGTTCGATGCGGCCATACGCCAGCTGGGCGGGGCCAGCATCATCGCCAATGCCAGCGACATGCAGCTGGGCCGCGGCGAGCCCGTCGAGGACACCGCACGGGTGCTCTCGCGCATGGTCGATGCCGTGATGATCCGCGCCAACAGACACGAGGATGTCGAGCGCTTCGCCCAGGCCTCAAGCGTGCCTGTCATCAACGGCCTGACCGACCGCAGCCATCCCTGTCAGATCATGGCGGACCTGATGACCATCGAGGAGCATCGCGGACCGGTCACGGGCAAGACCCTGGCATGGGTCGGCGATGGCAACAACGTCTGTGCCAGCTTCATTCACGCCGCGCCGAAGCTGGGCTTTACCCTGAAAATTGCCTGCCCGTCCGACTATCACCCCGACCTGCACGATCTGGCGCGCGGCGGCAGCGCCGTGCACCTGACCAGCGATCCCGAAGAGGCGGTCAACGGCGCGGACGCCGTGATTACCGACACCTGGGTCAGCATGGGCGATGCGGACTATGACGCGCGCATGAGGGCGCTGGAGCCCTACGGCGTGGACGAGGCCCTGATGGACCGTGCCGCCCAGGACGCCGTTTTCCTGCACTGCCTGCCCGCCCACCGGGGCGAGGAAGTCACCGACGCGGTGATCGACGGGCCGCGTTCGCTGGTCTGGGACGAGGCCGAGAACCGCATCCACGCCCAGAAGGCCGTGCTGGCATGGTGCCTGGCGGGCTGACGCTCAGCATGGCTGGCGCCGCGCGCACCGGCGAGATGCGCGAAATATCCGCCAGGGCCTTCCAACCGGGTGTCGAAATCCCCTAGTTAGCGCACCACATCTCCAATCGGCCCGACGCCGGGCCAGAGCCCAGCAAACGAGCCTGCCATGACCGATACGCCCAGCACCTTTGATGTCGTGATCATCGGCGGGGGACCGGGCGGATACAATGCCGCCATCCGCGCAGGTCAGCTCGGCATGAAGGTCGCCTGCGTCGAGATGCGCGCCACCCTGGGCGGCACATGCCTGAACGTGGGCTGCATGCCCTCCAAGGCGCTGCTGCACGCCTCGGAGCTTTACGAGGCGGCGCGCAACGACTTCGCCTCCATCGGCATCGAGGTGAAGCCCAAGCTCAACCTCGCCCAGATGATGGCCTCCAAGGACAGCTCCGTCGAGCAGCTGACCAAGGGCATCCAGTTCCTGTTCCGCAAGAACAAGGTCGAGTGGCTGCAGGGCCGTGGCCGCCTCAAGGGCCGCGAGGGTGATCTCAATGTCGTCGAGATCGAGGCCGCCGATGGCCAGCGCGCGAAGGTTCTGGCGCGCAACGTCGTGATCGCAACGGGCTCGGAGCCCACACCCCTGCCCGGCGTGGCCTTCGAGGACGGCAAGGTGGTCGATTCCACTGGCGCCCTGTCACTGGGTGCCGTGCCAAAGCATCTGATCGTGGTCGGCGCAGGCATCATCGGCCTGGAGCTGGGCTCGGTGTGGCGACGCCTCGGTGCCGAGGTGACGGTGATCGAATATCTTGACCGCATCACGCCGGGCATGGACTCGGACCTGGCCAAGGCCTTCCAGCGGACCCTGGAAAAGCAGGGCATGAGCTTCCGCCTCGGCCAGAAGGTCACGGCGGCCAAGGCGGGCAAGGACGGCGTGCGCCTCGGCATCGAACCGGCGAGCGGCGGCGAGGCGAGCGAGATCTCGGGCGACGTGGTGCTGGTGGCTATCGGGCGACGCCCCTACACGGCGGACCTCGGGCTGGAGACGGTCGGCCTGAAGACCGATGCGCGCGGCTTCATCGCCCAGGATCACTTCCGCACCGAAGCGCCGGGCATCTGGGCCATCGGCGACGTCACCCACGGCCCCATGCTGGCCCACAAGGCCGAGGAAGATGCCGTGGCCTGCATCGAGCTGATCGCGGGCAAGGCCGGACACGTCGACTATGGCCTCGTGCCCAGCGTCGTCTACACCGCACCCGAAGTGGCGTGGGTGGGCCGCACCGAAGATCAGCTCAAGGCCGAAGGCTTGGCCTACAAGGCGGGCAAGTTCCCCTTTGCCGCCAACTCGCGCGCCAAGATCAACCACGAGACCGACGGCTTCGTGAAGGTGCTGGCCGATGCGGCCACCGACCGTATTCTGGGGGTGCACATCATGGGGCCGCAGGCGGGCGAGCTGATCGCGGAAGCGGCACTCGCCATGGCTTTTGGCGGGGCGTCAGAGGACATCGCGCGCACCTGTCACGCCCATCCGACCCGCTCCGAGGCCGTGCGTCAGGCGGCCATGGGCGTCGAGGGCTGGACCATGCAGGCGTGACCGCTCTGCTGCGCGGTCGGATCAGCCGGAGTCCGGGGTCCAGCTGAATACCTCTGTTAACGGGCGCCCGAAGACCTCGGCGATGCGGAAGGCCGCTTCCAGACTGGGGGAATAGCGTCCCGCCTCTATGGCGGCGACTGTTTGACGTGTCAGGCCTATGCGGTGGCCCAGCTCGGCCTGGGTCATTTCGCCTTGCTCGAAGCGCAGGGCACGGATGCGGTTGTTCAGGGCCATCCTCAGCTACCGTACCGGTAGTTCCAGATCACGACAGCGCCTTGCACCCCCTGAGCAAGTCCTATGGCTGCGACCGCCGGATTGATCAGATCCCACCCGCTGCGATCAAAGGGCAGCACCACACCCACTACAATCGTGCCCGCCATCAGCGTGCCATAGGCAGCACCCACGGCGCGCCTTTCGATCTCGCGATCACGCTCGTCCCTCACCCGGTCCTGCGATGGGGTGCGCGCCCGCAGCCACAGCCTGGTAGCTCCCAGCAGCAGAGCCTCCCCGCCAAGAGCCATGCCCAACGCCAGCAATCTCGCGCCCTCAGTCTCCGGCTGTGCCAGCGACACCCAGACAAAGTAGGGGACCAGAGTGAGCGCGATGGCGGCAATGGCCAGCCAGGCCTGATTTTCCCGATATGACATTCAGACTTCCTCCCGGCGACAGCGCGTCGCCAGAAGTGATGTCTAATATTTTTAACATTGAGTCAAATATTATTTACGCAGATCAGCGCCTAGGGTGCGCATGGTCATAGGCGCTCATCAGATGCTCGGCATCCACGCCCAGATACCTCTGGGTGGTCGAGAGCGAGGCGTGGCCCAGCAGTTCCTGAACGTCGCGCAGACCCGCGCCCTCACCCAGCAGGTGCGTGGCAAAGCTGTGGCGAAGGGCGTGCGGCGTGGTCCGCTCGTGCAGCCCCATGCGCGAACGCAGCGCCTTGACCAGCGCCTGCACATGGCGCGCCGACAGCGGACCGCCGCGCGGCGCCCTGAACAGGGTATCGTCGGGCATGAGATCAAACGGCTGGGCCGCGCCATAGGCAGCCATCGCCTCGCGCACCTCGTCCAACACCGGCACCATGCGCACCTTGCCGCCCTTGCCGTGGATGCGGAGACTGGCGCCCGGCTCGCGCTCGCGCCACGTCAGGGACAGGGCCTCTGACACGCGCAGGCCGCACCCATAGAGCAGCAGCAGCACCGCCCGGTCTCTCAGACCCTCCCACTCGGCCTCGCGCACCAGAGCCGCTTCCTCCATCAGGCCCAGCGCCTGATCGGTGCTGACCGGGCGCGGCAGGCTCTCGCGGGAGCGGGGTCCGCGCACCAGGGCGATCTCGGGCGTGGGAATGTCGCAGCGGCGGTCCAGCCAGCGATGAAAGCTGCGAATGGCGGATAGTGTCTGGGACAGGCTGCGTGCGCCGCGCCGCTCGCGTCTGCGGCTGAGGTGGGCGCGGACATCGGCAGCCTTGAGCGCGCCCATGGCGGCCAGATCGGGAACCCCGCCGAGGTGCTCGCCAAGGTGGGCGACATAGAGCCTCAGCTCGTGCCCATAGGCCTCAAGAGTGCGCGCAGAAAGTCGGCGCTCATGGGCGAGATGATCCAGAAAGGCGGCAACGCCCTCATCCGCCCCGCTCGCGCGGCTCAGTCCAGCACCGGCCATCGCTCGATCATCCGCTCGACCACCCGGCTGAGAAACGCCACCAGCTCACCGCCCTGCGTGGCCATGAAACCCTCGGGCTCGGACGAGCCGAAGGCGCACAGCGCCAGCCGGTGCGGCACCCAAGGCGCCATGCGCACCAGCGCCACGCTTCTGACCTGATCGGCCTGGGCACCGAACAGGGGCGAGCCCTTCCAGTTGGCGTCCTCGAAAGCCGGACCAAGCCAGGTGAGGCCATCTGGCCCCAGCAGGCGATCGACCTCGCCGGATTTCAGCGCGCGCCAGCCGAACGGCACCGGGCCGGGCTTTTCCAGCGCGATCACCGCGCCCACCAGGCCGAAGCGGGCCTGGGCGCTGGCATCGAGGCGCCGCGCCAGATCGGAGTGACTGCGCGCTTCCATCAGGTCGAGAGCGGCCACATGGGTCTGGGTCTGGGCGGCAAAGTTGGCGCGGGCGACCTGCTCGATGGCCATGCGCGCTCCCGCCTCGCGGGCGCAGGCCTCCTCGAGGCGCGTCAGGGCCGCGCGGCCCAGTTCCACGACATTGCGCCCTGTGGGCCGCAGCCCCAGTTCCTCGAGCAGGGCGCGATCCTCCAGCACAAGCGGTGCATGAGCCTGAAGCCAGTCCCTGACCTCGCGCCAGTTCAGCCGGTTCGTCTCTTCCAGCGTTTCGCTCTGCCGGTCCATGCGCGTCTCGAAAGGGGCCCAGGGTCAGGACCGGCACCGCGCGGAAGTTCAGAGAATCGTCTGTCCCGTGGCGCGCCAGTCGCTCAGGAATTGATCAAGCCCCCTGTCGGTTAAGGGGTGCTTGACGAGGCTGCGGAAAATATCGGGCGGCAGGGTCGCGGCGTCCGCGCCTGCGAGCGCCGCACCGGTCACATGGGCAGGGGTGCGCAAGGATGCGGCCAGAACCTCGGTCTCGAACCCGTGCTGGTCATAGAGATCGCGGATCTCCTCGATCAGCGACAGGCCATCGGCGCCATGATCGTCCAGCCGTCCCACGAAAGGCGAGATGAAGCTAGCGCCCGCCTTGGCCGCCAGCAGGGCCTGGGCAGCCGAAAAGCACAGCGTCACATTGGTGCCGATCCCGTCCTGTGAAAAGCGGCGCGCTGCCTTCAGCCCGTCCCAGGTCAGGGGCAGCTTGACCAGCACATTCCCGGCGATGCCCGCAAGGTGGCGCCCCTCGCTGATCATGCCCTCAAGATCGGTCGCCGTGACCTCGGCCGAAACCGGCCCCTCGACGCAGGCGCAAATCTCGGCGATGACCTCGGCGATGTTGCGACCGGATTTGGCGATCAGCGATGGATTGGTGGTCACGCCGTCCACTAGGCCCGTTTCGGCCAGTTCGCGGATGACGGCGACGTCTGCGGTGTCGAGAAAGAGTTTCATGAGGCCTTCCATAGCGAGTTGGCGCGGTTTGTGCGAGGGCGCACGCGGGAGGCATCGCCCATGACCTGCCCCACCATCTGCATTGCCTCGGTGCTGGTTCCCCTGCCGGTCATGGAAGCGTTCGACTATTCGGTTCCGCAGGACATGACCCTCAAGCGCGGCCAGCGCGTGCGCGTGCCTCTGGGGCGGCGCGAGGTGATCGGCATCGTCGAGGCGGTGCGCCACAGCCCTGCCAGCAATATGCGCCTTCGCGACGTGATCGGGCCTCTGGACGGGCCGCCACTGCCGGGGCCGCTGCTGGATTTTCTGGTTTGGTCGGCGCGCTGGACCCTGAATCCACCCGGCCTGATGGCCCAGATGGCCCTGCGCGGCAGTTTCCACCCCCCGCCCCGCCCCGGCGTCGCGGTGGTCTCGAGCGACTGGCAGAAGGTGCGCGAGACGCCTGCGCGCGCACGCATCCGCGAGGTGCTGGACAGTGCCGACGGTCCGGTGCCGCGCAGCGATCTGCTTGAGCAGGCCGGGGCTTCGCCCGCCGTTCTGGCCGAACTGGTGCGCCAGGGCGCCTGCACCCTGATCGACATTGCTGCGCCGGACCCGTTTGCTCCCCCCCGACCGGACTTCGCCCCGGCCACACTCAGCGCCGGACAGGACGCGGTCAGGGCGCGGCTCGATCAGGCCCTGATAGCCGATGCGTTCAGCGCGCACCTGCTCGATGGCGTGACCGGCTCGGGCAAGACCGAGACCTATCTGGAAGTGCTGGCGGGCCTGCTGGCCCGCGAACCCGACGCCCAGGCCCTGATCCTGCTGCCCGAGATCGCTTTGACCCAGGCGGTGATGACGCGCTTTGCCGAGCGCTTCGGCGCCCTGCCCGCAGAGTGGCACTCGGCCATGCCCCCCCAGAGACGCCGCCAGGTGTGGGACGCAGTGGCCCAGGGGCGCGCACGCATCGTGGTCGGCGCACGCTCCGCCCTGTTCCTGCCCTTTCCCGCCCTGCGCCTGATCGTGGTCGATGAGGAGCATGACGGCGCCTACAAGCAGGAGGACGGCCTGATCTATCAGGCCCGCGATCTGGCGGTGGCACGCGCGCGCTTCGAGGGCGCGGTTTGCGTGCTGGCCTCGGCCACGCCATCGATGGAGACTCTCAGCAATGCGCGAAGCGGTCGCTATGGCTGGCTGAAGCTGCGCGAACGGCACGGCCCTGCGGTCATGCCCGATGTGAGCCTGATCGATCTTCGCGCCCATCCGCCGGAGCCCGGCCAGTGGCTCTCGACCCCGCTCAGGATCGCCCTGCGCGAGACGCTCGAGGCCGGCCAGCAGGCCATGCTGTTTCTCAACCGGCGCGGCTATGCGCCCGTGGTCCTGTGCCGCGCCTGCGGACACCGGCTCAGCGCGCCGGACACCGACAGCTGGCTGGTCGAGCATCGCTACAGCGGCAGGCTGGTCTGTCACCTGACCGGCTTTTCCATGCCCCGGCCCGAGAGCTGCCCCCACTGCCACCAGCGCGACTCCCTCGTGTCGGTCGGACCGGGGGTGGAGCGCATCGAGGAGGAGGTGGCGAGCCTGTTTCCCGAGGCCCGCACGGCGGTGTTCTCCTCCGATACCGTGGCCGGGGCCGCCAGTGCGCGCGCGATGATCGACAGGATGCGCGATGGCGAGATCGACGTGATGGTCGCCACCCAGGCCGCCGCCAAGGGCCACAACTTTCCGGGACTGACCCTCGTGGGGGTTGTGGATGCGGATCTTGGGCTGAAAGGCGGAGACCTGCGCGCCGCCGAGCGCACCTTCCAGCTTCTGACCCAGGCCAGCGGACGGGCCGGACGCGCCGAGGCGCGCGGGCGCGCCCTGATCCAGACCTGGACGCCCGAGCATCCCGTGATGCAGGCGCTCGCGGCCACGGACCGCGACCGGTTCTGCGAGACCGAGCTGGGCGAGCGCGAGGTGGCGCGCCTGCCGCCCTTCGGCCGCCTGTGCGCCCTGATCCTGTCGTCCGAGAACGTGCATGCGCTCGATGAGGTGACGCGCGCGCTCTCACGCGCCATCCCGAGGGGCGAGCGCCTTCAGGTGTTCGGCCCGGCCGAAGCGCCTCTGGCGCTGGTGCGCGGGCGCAGACGGCGGCGCTTTCTGGTCCGGGCAGACCGCGATGTCGACCTCCAGGCCTATGTGCGCCAGTGGACGTCCGCCGTGAAAGTGCCCGCCAGCGTGCGCCTGACCATCGACGTGGACCCCTATTCGTTTCTGTAGGGCATCTCTGTTCGGCCTGGGTGGTTGCGGGATATAAAGATATCTTTATATGTGCCCCTGAACCATCGTCATGGAGAGTGGGTGTGACCCGTCAGAGCTATCTGTTCACCAGCGAGAGCGTTTCGGAAGGCCACCCCGACAAGGTTGCGGATCGCATCTCGGACGAGGTGGTGGACGCCTTCCTCGCGGTCGAGCCCGAGGCCCGCGTGGCCTGCGAGACGCTGGTCACCACCAACCGCATCATTCTTGCGGGCGAGTATCGCGGCCCGAAGGAGATCATCTCGGGCCTCGAGGCGCGGGTGCGCGAGGCGGTGCGCGACATCGGCTATGCCCAGGACGGCTTCCACTGGCAGAAGGCGCACTATGAGTGCCACCTGCACGATCAGTCCACGCACATCGCCAAGGGCGTGGATGCCGCCGAGGGCAAGGATGAGGGCGCGGGCGATCAGGGCATCATGTTCGGCTATGCCACGGACGAAACGCCAGAGCTGATGCCCGCCACCTTGCAGCACAGCCACAACATCCTGCGTGAACTGGCGCGGGCCCGCCACGCCGGTGAGGCACCCGAGCTGGAGCCCGATTCCAAGAGCCAGGTCACCTTGCGCTACGAGAACGAGCGCCCCGTCGAGGCCACCTCCATCGTCCTGTCGAGCCAGCACAAAAAGGGCCTGAGCAGCGCGGACGTGGCCGAGATCGTCAAGCCCTATATCCTGAAGGTGCTGCCCGAGGGACTCGTGAACGAAAGGACCGTGTGGCACATCAATCCCACCGGCATCTTCGAGACGGGCGGGCCTGACGGCGATACGGGCCTGACCGGGCGCAAGATCATCGTCGACACCTATGGCGGGGCCGCGCCCCATGGCGGCGGCGCCTTCTCGGGCAAGGATCCGACCAAGGTGGACCGCTCGGCCGCCTATGCCAGCCGCTATCTGGCCAAGAACGTTGTGGCCGCCGGGCTGGCGCGCCGCTGCACCATCCAGCTTTCCTATGCCATCGGCGTCTCCCATCCCCTGAGCGTGCACGTCGACCTGCACGGCACCGGCGAGATCGACCCCGCCCGGCTGGAAAAGACCCTGCCCGAACTGATCGGCGGGGCCAGCCCGCGCGCCATCCGTCAGCACCTGAAGCTCAATGCGCCCATCTATGCGCGCACCGCAGCCTATGGCCATTTCGGGCGCACGCCCGACGATGACGGCGGCTTCACCTGGGAGCGGACCGATCTGGTCGACAGCCTGCGCGGCCTCGCCTGACGCTGGCAGCGGCGCACCCGCCATTGCCATGACGGGCCCGGGGGTCTAAGGGCGCGCACCCATGAATGATCCCAAAGACCCACCCGCGCCAGACGCCGTGCCGACCTGGGGGCCCATGCGCTCGTTCGGGCGCATCCGCTCGCGCACCCTGAAACCCAGACAGGCGGCCCTGTTCGACACCCTGCTGCCCAAGGTCGCCCTGCCCGACCCGTCACAAGGACCGATAGACCCGCTCGCGCTCATGCCCGGCGCTCAGGCGGTGTGGCTTGAGATCGGCTTTGGCGGAGGCGAGCACCTGTGCGCCCAGGCCGCCCGCCATCCCGAGGCCCTGATGATCGGCTGCGAGCCGTTCCTGAACGGGGTGGGCAGCGCACTGCGCCACATCGAGGAGGCGAGCCTGACCAATGTGCGCCTTCACGCGGGCGATGCGCGCGACGTGATCAAGGCCCTGCCGCCTTCCTCGCTGGACCGGGTGATGATCCTGTTTCCCGATCCCTGGCCCAAGGCGCGCCATCACAAGCGCCGCCTGATCCAGCCCGATTTCGTCGCCGAACTGGTCAGCCGCATGAAGCCGGGCGCGGAGCTGCGCTTCGTCACCGACTGGAAGGCTTACGGCGCCCATGCGCTGGAGATTCTCGGCGCCAGCGAGGCGCTGGAATGGATGGCCGAGGAGGCGTACGACTGGCGCCAGGCGCCCCACGATCACGTCACCACCCGCTATGAGGAAAAGAAGCTGGGCGACACGGCCCCGATCTTCCTGCGCTTTCGCCGCCGCTAGGGCAGCAGCGCGCGGGTGGAGCGGATGAAGCCGCCGCCCAGCACCCGGTCCGGGTCATCCGGCCCGTAAAGCACGCACGCCTGACCCGGCGCGACGCCCTCCTCGCCGCTATCGAACACCACGCGCACCTCGCCGTCGATCATCTCGAGGCGTGCAGGCGAGGGCTGACGGGTGGAGCGCACGCGCGCCAGCACGCCAAGGCCCGCCATGGCGGCGGTTGCGAGGTCAGGCTCGTCACCCAGCCAGTTGGCTTCTTCCAGCGTCAGGCTGTGCGTCAGCAGGGCGTCTCTCGGTCCGACGATCACGCGGCGGGCCTCGGGCTCGAGGCGCACCACGAACAGGGGCTCGCCCACAGCCACGTTCAGGCCGCGGCGCTGGCCGATGGTGAAGTCGGTGATGCCGCCATGGTGCCCCAGCACGCGCCCGTCCATGTGCACGATCTCGCCGGCCTCGCGGCCCTGCGGGCGCAGGCGGTCGATCAAGGTGCGATAGTCGCCCGAGGGCACGAAGCAGATGTCCTGGCTGTCGGGCTTGGCCGCGATCTTGAGGCCCAGCGAAGCGGCCACGCCGCGCACCTGCGGCTTCTCCAGGTCGGCGAGGGGAAAGCGCAGATAGTCGAGCTGCTGGCGGGTCGTGGCGAACAGGAAATAGGACTGATCGCGCGAGTGGTCGATGGCGCGGCGCATCTGTACCTGCCCGCCCGGCGTCTGCGCGCGGCGCACATAATGCCCCGTCGCCATGGCCTCGGCCCCGAGATCGCGCGCCACGTCCAGCAGGTCGCGGAACTTGACCGTCTGGTTGCAGCGGATGCACGGCACCGGCGTCTGGCCACGCAGGTATGAGTCGGCGAACTGGTCGATCACCGCATCGCGAAAGCGGCTTTCATAATCCAGCACATAGTGGGCGATGCCGATGATCTCTGCGGCCAGACGCGCATCGTGGATGTCCTGACCCGCACAGCAGGCGCCCTTCTTCTTCAGGGCCTGACCGTGATCGTAGAGCTGCAAGGTGACGCCGACGACCTCATAACCTGCACGGTGCAGGAGCGCAGCCACCACCGTGGAGTCCACGCCGCCCGACATGGCCGCCACCACGCGCGCGCCCGCAGGCAGGCCAACCGCCTCGCGCGCAAGCGAAATCGCCGCCTCCATGTCGAAGGCGGCGATGTCGGGCACGGGACAGAGCGTGTCTGTCATCATGGGATCGACCTTGGCCATGGAGGCCATTTAGTCTTCAAAGCGCGCAAAATCGAGGCCTGAGACGATCAGGCGGTGTCCGGGCTTGGGACGTCCTATCCGCGATACTGCTGGATGCGCGTGGTGCGCAGGCCCTGCATGCCCCACTTGTCGATCGCCTTCTGCCACGCGAGGAACTCCTCGGCGGTAAGACGATAGCGCGTCAGCGCATCTTCGAGGCTGATCAGCCCACCGCGCACGGCAGCGACAACCTCCGCCTTGCGCCGGATCACCCAGCGGTCCGTGTTCGGCGGCGGCAGGTCCGCCAGCGTCAGCGGCGCGCCTGTCGGACCGACCACATATTTCTCGCCTTTGCTGTTAAGGCGGTGCTCTTGAAGCATGGGCTTAAGCCTCTTTCACCATCACCAGAGGCCAAGCATAGGCACCCGCCGCTAAGGGCCGCTTAAGCGCTGTGGTAAAGGCGAACCTAATCATGAACTTCGCGGGTAAGAGATTCCAAAGGCCTTGGGTCAGTATGGGACACCCTGGCGGGCTTTCAGCCCGCCAGGGCCCTCATCAGCGCTTGATGCGGATCAACTCTTCGAGCATCTCGTCCGCGGTGGTGATGATCTTGGACGAGGCCGAATAGGCGCGCTGGGTGGTGATCAGGCCCGTGAACTCGGTCGACAGGTCCACCGTCGAGGCCTCCAGCTGGGATGCGCCGATATAGCCCGCCCCGCCCGTGCCCGGTGCCTTGAGGTTGTAGGTGCCCGATGCCTGGCTGACGCGATAGGCGTTGCCCGAGGTCGGGCGCAGGTTGTCGGTCGAGGGGAAGGTCGCCAGAGCCACCTGGGCGATGCGGCGCGTCACCCCGTTGTCGAAGATGGCCGTGACGAAGCCGCTCTCGTCGATCTCGATATTGGTCAGGTTGCCGAACGGCGTGCCGTTGGTCAGCACCGCCTGCACCACCGACTGGCTGTCATACTGGGTCAGGCCGCCTGCCGAGGCGTTCAGATTCAGCGAGATGCTCTGATCGTCGATGCCGAGGCCCGGTGCCCAGTTGATCTGGCCTGCACCCGGTGCCGCCGCATTGGAGGCACCAAAGGTCAGGGTCGCGGTCTCGGGATCATCGAACAGGGCCTGGGCACCCAGCGCCTGCATGGCGTTCACATCGAGGCGGCCGTCCTGGGTAAAGGCCACCAGACCCGTGCGGATCTGGCCATTGGTCAGACCGGCGCCGGTCACCACGTCGCTGGCGGGAATGGCGCGGATTTCCGCATACCACTGGTTGGGCACATCGCTCTTGAGAAAGGCGATGGCGATGGTGCGCTGGCCACCCTTGGAGTCCGAGACCGGAATGGTCATCTCGAAGTCGGGCTTCACGCCGTCGCCCGTCTCGGGGTTCCACATGGCCATGGAATTGGTGGCGGGATCATAGGCATTGGGGCCGGGCGGGATCAGGGCCGCATCCGCCGCCTCGGGCGAGACCGGCTGGCTGGAGCGCAGATTGGCATTGAGCTGGGCGCGCGTCGTGGGCTCGGCCGTGCCGCCGACCGAGCCGACATTGATCGAGCGCAGGCGCGTCAGGTCGGAAGGATCGGCATTGATGTTGCCCTCGGCATCGACCAGCCAGCCCTGAAGGTAGAGCCCGGCGGTGTTCTGCAGGTAGCCCAGATTGTCCACGCGGAAGGAGCCCGCGCGTGTGAACAGGCGCGCATCGGTCACCTGCAGGTTCTCAGGCCGCTCGGTGACGACGAAGAAGCCCTGACCGGCAATGCCAAGATCGGTGGCATTGTTGGTGCGCTGGAGCTGGCCTTCCTGACTGATGAAATGGCGGTTGGTCGCCAGAACGCCCCCGGCGCTGTAGCCGGTGCCCTGGCTCTGGGAGTTGATCACGGTCTGGAAGTCGGCCTGGCTGCGCTTGTAGCCAACCGTGTTCACATTGGCGATGTTCTGGGAGATGGCCGCGAGAGAGGCGGAGTTGGCGGTGAGGCCGGAGACGCCGGCCAGCATGGCGCTGTTGATACTCATGGTCCTGGCTCTTTCTTGGAAGCGGTTAGAACAGGTTGAGGGGGTTGAGACGGGCGGCGATGCTCGACAGCAGGCCTCCCCCGTCATCGTTGTCGTTGTTGGTGCCGGTGCCCGCGCCCGTGCCCGCATTGGCCGCGCGTGCCTCATCGAGGGCGATCACCGAGGACAGCGGCAAGGTGGTGGCGCCCAGCGTCAGATAGGGCTGGCCCTGGTACAGCTCGACGCCCGTCACGCGCCCGCGCATCAGGATCTGGGCGGGAACGCTCGCGCCCGTCGAGTCCGTTGCGGCGATGCGAAGGGTATAGATGCCCCCGTCGGGAAGCTGATTGCCGGCATTGTCGCGCCCGTTCCAGGTGAAGTCGTGCAGGCCCTCGGCGGTGTTGGGCGCCTGACCGCTCCACACCACGCTGCCCTGGGCGTTGAGGATTTCGAGGCGCGCGCCCGAGGCCTGGCGGCCCAGCTCATAGGACCAGCTCGCCTGGCCGCCATCGAGCTTGGTCGTGTTCCACACCGCCGTGACGTCGCGGCCCATGAACTGGGTGGCGTTGACCAGGCTCGTTTCCTGGTTCTGGTTCAGCAGGGCGGTGAGCAGATCGTTGGTCAGAAGCTGCTGCTCCACCCCGGCCATCTGCACGAGCTGGGCGGTGAACTGGTTGGAATCGACCGGAGACAGGGGGTCCTGATTGCGAAGCTGGGCGGTCAGCAGCGACAGGAAGGTCTCGTAGTTGGTCATCAAGGTGGCACGCCCGGTGCTCACCCTCTGGGTGGAGGCGACGGTATCGACGGCTGTGACCATGCTCAGATCCTCACATCCACGCCCTCGCGGGCGGGGCCGAGCGCCAGCCAGCGGGCGGGCGTCACGGTCTCGGTTTCAGGGTTGGGGGCGCGGCCCGGTGCGTCGTGCCGCTCCCAAAGAGGGAGTGCCTCGCGGCGCTCGCGCTCGGTGAACTCGAAGCCCTCGTCGGACAAGGTGAAGCCGGCCGCCTCAAGCTCGCGGCGCAGCTCGTCGGCGCGCCCGCGAAAATCGGTCATGGCCAGCGGATTGTCGAAGGCGAGGCGGGCCGCCACGCGCCCGTCGCCGTCCACGCTCATCTTCACGTCCACGCGCCCGAGACTTTCAGGCGTCAAGGTCATGTCAAAGCGCGTGGCGCGCCCCTGAAGGGTCTGGATGAAGCGGGCCGAGACCAGAGCCAGGGTCTGGGCATTGAGGGCGGTGGCGCGGGCGGGCGCGGACTTGTCGGAGGCTTGCGTATCAGCACTGCCTGCTCCTCCACCCGCAGCACCGCTCGCGACTCCGCTCGTCATGGCTGAGAAGGCGCCCTGTCCCGCAGGCGCAGCCTCAGCGGATGCGGCGGGCATGGGCGCGGCGCGCGCGCTCGCCTGGGCCAGGGCATCGACAAAGCCGGGAGCGCCCTGTGCAGGCGGGCCGGCCTGCGGACCGGTCTGGGAGTCAGGTGCTGCGGCGGAGGCTGCACCTGAACGCGCGCCATTCATCGCGCCAGCGGTTGCGCCACCGGACGCAGCCTGAACGGCGGACATGCGCGCCGTCCCGGGGCGCATCTCGATGCGGCCATCTTCCGAGAGCTTCCAGCCATCGCGCAGGCCGACGCGCTGGGCAATCATCTGGGTCGCGGGCTCCTGCCCATCCTCGCCCGCGCCGGGCGCACCCTCTGCCGGCAGGGGCGCTGCGCCCTCATCACCTGAAGGAACGGGGCCTGTCGGAGCGGGGGCAGAAGCACCGGCGCCTTGCACCGGCAGCGCCGCGCCGATCCGGGGCGAAACATTAGGGGTTGCCGCCATCTGGGCCGAGCCGGGCTCAGCGCCCGCAGCAGCACGCGCCAGATCGGACAGCGGCGCGGACAGGCCTTCGCTCTTGTCCCCGAGGCCAGAGGGCGAGGCAGGCCCCGGCAAGTCATCGCCCGGCGCGGTCCACGCCTCGCCGATTGCGCCGTCACCGGCGTACATTGCCTGTACTGGGGCCTGTGCTGGGGCCTGTGCTGGGGCCTGTGCTTGCGCCTGTGCCGGGCCAAACTGTGCGATGACCGACAGGCCAGAGCCTTGTGCAGGCGAGGCGGGCACCAAGGCGTTTTCCTGGCCCGTCATAGGCCCAAGCAGGGCCGCAAACGGCGAGGCATCGCCCTCGCCCGCCGTCTCACCCGCCCCATCATTCCTGACCGCACGCGCACTCAGGGGCGCAGCACCGCCGACAGCGGGCTTCACCGGGCTTGAGAGAGGAGCGGGCACACTCATGTCGGTGGCGGTCAACTTGCGAAGCTTCCCCGGCGCTTCGGCCATGGGGAGTTTTGGGTCAGGCCCCGACCGCGTTCTGGCAGCCGATCATTCGGCACAGCCCAAGCAACGCCCGCGCCACTTGCTCAAAATACTGAAAAAGCGACGCTTTTCATCTCGCACCCATCGCGTGTGGTGCCCGGCTGCGGCGGATTTTGCCGGGGCAGCGAGCGGTTTTTTGCCGGGGCAGGCGCGCAGAACCGGTCTGGCTGTCGGCGGGCACGGCGTCTGGCCCGCCCCTTGCGCCACACAGGAGGCATCAGGGCGCGCCCTGAACAGAAAGTACAATATTATCAAAGCTATGGCCAAGATCGCAGGACGACTTCGTGGGCAAAAAACGCCGCAGGGGCTGCAAAGCCTGCCGGGTGCGCCTCGCCCGTCCGGCCTGGTTCGACTACTGCGCGCGGGCACCGGGCGATCACGGGTGTCCGCTGGAAAGGGGGCGAGGGTGACATGTCGCTGAATGCCATCATCAACACGGGCACTTCAGGGCTGATGACGGCCCAGACCCAGCTGCGGGTCGTGTCCGACAACGTCGCCAACGTGAACACCCCCGGCTATGTGCGCAAGGTGGCCGAGCAGCAGTCCTTGACCAGTCAGGGCATGGGCATGGGCGTGGAGGTGACGCGCATCAAGCTGGCCACCGACCGCTTCCTGCAGGCGGCCAGCCTGAACTCCGGCTCGGATGCGGCGCGCTTCGGGGTGCGTCATGAACTGTTCGAGCGCGTGCAGTCCCTGTTCGGCGATCCGGGTGCCTCGACCGGCTTCTTCAACCAGATCGACGCCATGTTCGCGGCCTTCGCCGCTGCGGCCGAGGACAGCGTCTCGGGGCCGCGCCGCCAGGATGCCCTGTTCCGCGTCCAGTCCCTGTTCGACGAGTGCGCGCGCATCACCGGCCAGATCAATGCGGTGCGCGAGGATGCGGACGGGCGCATCAAGTCGGCGGTCGAGAAGGTCAACAACCTGCTGGCCCAGATCGAGGCGCTGAACGTCGAGATCTCGCGTGCCTCCATCCTTCAGCAGGATGCCTCGGGCGCGGAGAGCAAGCAGTCGGCCCTGATCGAACAGCTCTCGCAGCTCATGGACATCCGGGTGTCGGTGCGCGCGGTCGGCGGCGTGTCGATCCGCACGGGCTCTGGCCTGATGCTGGCGGGCGACGGCCATGCCACGCTCGATTATGCGCGCGCAGGCGCCATCAACGCGGAAAGCAGCTTCGACGAGATCTGGATCACCGAGCCGCGCGGCGTGAAACGCTCGCTGGCCGACCACCTGAACAGTGGCGAGATCAAGGGTCTGCTTGAGGTTCGCGACCGCGAGGCCCCGGCGGCGCTGGAGCGCCTGTCCGAGCTGATGTCGCGCATCGCCGACGAGCTGAACCGCGCCCACAATGCCAACAGCGCCGTGCCCGCCCCCAATGCCCTGACGGGCCGCAACGTGGGCCAGAGCCTCGAGAGCGCCCTGACCGGCTTTACCGGCACCACCACCATCGCCGTCACCAATGCCTCAGGCGTGATCGTGACCCAGGCCGAGATCGTGTTCGCAGGCGGCACGCTCAGCATCAATGGCGCGCCTTCCAGCCCGGCCAGCTTCCTTGCCGACCTCAATGCCCAGCTGGGCGGTCAGGCCGTGGCCAGCTTTTCACAGGGCCGCCTGTCGATCACCGCCGCCGCGGGCAGCAACGGCATTGCCATCGCCGATGACCCGGCCAGCCCCTCCAGCAAGACCGGACGGGGCTTCTCGCATTTCTTCGGCCTCAACGACCTGATCAGCACCGACCGCCCGGCCATCTATGAGACGGGTCTCGGCCTTGCCTCGGCGCACGGCTTCACGCCGGGCGAGAGCATCACCTTCCGCTTCACGGACGAGAACGGCGCCAAGCTGCGCGACATCAATGTCACCGTGCCGCCCGGCGCGAGCATGGCCGATCTGATCGCGCGCCTGAACGATCAGGCCGAGGGTGTGGGCCGGTTCGGACAGTTCAGTCTCGATGCCAACGGTGCCCTGCACTTTGCCGCCTTCGCCCAGCCCGCGCCCGGCCTCGGCGTTCTGGCGGATACCACCACCCAGGTGCCCTCGGGCGTGTCCCTGACCGAGCTGTTCGGCATCGGTGGCGGCGTGCGTGCCTCGCGCGGCGACGGCTTCTCCATTCGCACCGACATCGCCCACAATCCCTCGCGGCTTGCGCTGGCCCAGCTCAACCTGTCGGTGGCTCCCGGTGCCCAGGCGCTCTCCTCGGGCGACGGTCGGGGCGCGCTGGCACTGGCCGATGCCGGACAGGTTGCCTCGCGCTTCGCCAATGCAGGCGGCGCGGTCGGCGGCGAGATCAGCATCTCGCGCTATGCTTCGGAGCTGGCCGGAGAGATCGGCGGCAAGGCCGCCAGCGCCAGAGATCGCCAGCAGGCGTCGCTGGCCCTCTACACCGAGGCGCGCGCACGCCAGACCGCCTTCGAGGGCGTCAATCTGGACGAGGAACTGGTGCTGATGACCGTCTATCAGCAGGCATTCAATGCCTCGGCCCGGCTGATCCAGGCGGCCAGCGACATGTACGACACCCTTCTTGGCATGCTGAGGTAAGGCCATGACCCGCGTCTCCACGCTCGGCAACTATCAGTCCGCCCTGCTTGACCTGATGAGCGCCCAGTCGCGCGGACTGGATGCCCAGAAGCGCGTATCGACCCAGAAGGTCGCCACCTCGCTGGAGGGTTTCGGGCGCACCTCCGAGACGCTCACGGCGCTGAAGTCCATGCAGTCACGCATTCAGGGCTTCATGGACACCGGACAGGCGGTGGCCTCGCGCCTCGCCACCCAGGCGCTTGCGTTTGATCGCGTGGCCGATGGCGTGATCGGTGCGCGCAACGCCATCGCCGAGGCGCTGGCGGCAGGCAGGCTCGACGGGCTGATGCTCGATCTTCAGGGCCAGTTCCAGATCGTGCAGGACGGACTGAACGCCAAGCATCAGGGCCGCTATCTGTTCGCAGGCGCCAACAGCGAACAGGCCCCGGTGACAGCCCTGTCTCTTGGCCAGCTTGCCGCCGCCCCCGATGTGGCGTCGGTGTTCATCAACGATCAGCTTCGCTCTGTCTCGCGCATCGACACCGGCACCAGCCTTCAGACAGGCTTCCTCGCCGACGAGGTGGGCTCTGATGCCCTGACGATCTTTCGCGAGCTGCAGCAGTTTCACACCGGCCCCGACGGCCCCATCGACGGGCACATCCCCGATGCCGTGCGCGACTTCCTGACCCAGAAGCTGGGCGAGCTGGACGTGGCCTATCGCCATGTCACCGATCTGGCGGCGCGAAACGGCTCGATGCAGAACCGGGTCGAGTCGGTGATGAAGGCCCACGACGACCAGCGCATCTCGATCGAGGAACTGGTCTCCAAGCGCACGGATGCGGACATGGCCAAGGCCATCACCGACCTCGAGCTGTCGCAGATTGCCATTCAGGCCTCGGCCCAGGTCATCAGCCAGCTGCGGCGTGTCTCCCTGCTGGAGATCCTGCGCTACTAGGCCTCAGCCCTTCGAGCGTGCCGCCTCGCGCAGACCGGACAGGGTGCGGCCCGGCGCGATGTCTTCGGCATCGGTCAGAATGTGGATCAGGGCGGGCGCGCCCGCGTCCATGGCCGCCTTGAGCGCAGGGGCAAAGGCCTCGGTGGTCTCCACCCTGTATCCTCTGGCCCCGAAGCTTTCCGCCAGGGCCACGAAATCGGGATTGCGCAGGTCGGTGGCCACCACGCGGCCCGGATAGTGGCTCTCCTGATGCATGCGGATGGTGCCATAGGCGCCGTTGTCGACCACCAGAGTGATGATGTTCAGCCCATGCTGGGCCGCCGTCGCCATTTCGGACACGCTCATCATGAAATCGCCGTCGCCGGTCACGGCCACGACCACCTTGTCAGGATGCACGCTTTTGGCCGCAAGGGCGGCGGGCAGGCCATAGCCCATGGCGCCGGATGTGGGCGCAAGCTGGGTGCGGCAGGCGCGGTGGCGATAGAAGCGGTGCAGCCAGGCGGCAAAATTGCCCGCGCCATTGGTGACGATGGCATCGGCGGGCAGGGCCTCACCCAGCGCCTTGACCACCTCGGACATATTGACCCGACCGCCCACCGTGACCGGCGTGCTGAAGGAATCATAGGTCGCGCGCGCAGCGCTCGCCTCTCCGTCCCAGCGGCGACCGGGATCGATGCGCGAGATGGCCATGGCCGCAAGGCTGACGTCCGCACAGGCGGAAAGGCGCGTGGGCCACACGCGGCCCAGCTCCTCGGGGCCGGGATGGACATGCACCAGGCGCGTGCCGATCTGCGCCCGCTCGAACAGGCTGTAGCCCTGGGTGGGATTCTCGCCCAGCCGCGCCCCTATGGCGATGATCAGATCGCTGTCGCGCGCGCGCTGCATCAGCTCGGGATTGCACCCCAGTCCCAGATCGCCGCCATAGCAGGGATGATCGTTGGACAGGATGTCCTTGCGACGGAACGACAGGGTGAGCGGGATGCGGTGGCGCTCGCACCACTGGCCGATGGCGTCCGATGCCGCTTGGGTCCAGCCCGAGCCGCCCAGAACCAGCAGGGGCCGCTCGGCCCCGCTCAGCAAGCGGGTCAGTTCGGCAAGAAAGTCGTCAGACAGGGCGCTGGCCGCAGCCACGACAGGAGCTTGCGGCGCCGGTCCGCCATCACAGTGCAGAATGTCCTCGGGCAAGGCGACGACGACCGGGCCCATGCGCCCCTGCAAGGCGGTGGAAAAGGCCCGCTCGACGATCTCGGTGGTGCGCTCGGGGCTCTCGATCTCGGTGGCCCACTTGGCCAGACCGCCGAACACCTGGCGATAGTCCACCTCCTGAAAGGCGCCGCGGCCCCGGTCGGTCAGGGCGATCTGGCCGACAAACAGGATCATGGGCGTGGAGTCCTGATGGGCCGTATGCACGCCGATGGCGGCCTGGGTTGCACCCGGCCCCCGCGTGACCATGCACACGCCCGGCTTTCCGGTCAGCTTGCCGTAGGCCTCGGCCATGTTGGCCGCGCCTGCCTCGTGGCGACAGGTGATGACCTTGATGGCATCGCGGTGGTCGCCCAGGGCATCGAGCACCGCCAGATAGCTTTCGCCCGGCACGCAGAACACCCGGTCGATACCGTTCATGACGAGGGTTTCGACGAGGCGGCGCGCGGCGGTGCCGGACGTCTGGGGCGAGGCGGGAAGCGGGGATGCTGTATCGCTCATGGCTGGGCTATAACGCGCCTGCGGGCCAATTGTAGAGGGGCCTTGCCTCAACTATTTTCACCCCGATGATCCAGACCCGTATTTCCCGGAGGAAAGCGTGATGCGCAAAGTCGTGATGCTTCTGGCGGTCTCGGCCATGATCGGCCTTGGCGGATGCAACACCGTGGCGGGGCTGGGCCGCGATGCCCAGGCGGCCGGCCAGGCGGTCGAGGAGACGGCGCAGCGCGTGCGGCGCAACTGATCGCTCAGGCGGCGCGCCGCCCGGTCCTGCCTGAGCGGGGGCGGGTGTCCTGCTGCTCGAACAGCTCGGCCAGGTTCTCGATCATGGCGCCGCCCAGCTGCTCGACGTCGATCAGGGTGACGGCGCGGCGATACCAGCGCGTGACGTCATGGCCGATCCCGATCGCCATCAGCTCCACGTCCGAGCGGGTCTCGATGTGGTCTATGACCGCGCGCAGGTGCCTGTCGAGATAAAGCGCGGCGTTGCTGGTCAGGGTCGAGTCGTCCACCGGCGCACCGTCCGAGATCACCATCAGTATGCGCCGGGCCTCTGGCCGCGCCAGCAGGCGCTCGTGAGCCCACAGAAGCGCCTCGCCGTCGATGTTTTCCTTCAGCAGGCCTTCGCGCATCATCAGGCCGAGATTCTTCTTGGCCCGGCGCCAGGGCGCATCGGCGCGCTTGTAGATGATATGGCGAAGATCGTTCAGGCGGCCCGGCTGGGCCGGCTTGCCCGCCGACACCCACGCCTCGCGCGACAGCCCCCCCTTCCAGGCCCGCGTGGTGAAGCCGAGAATCTCGACCCTCACGCCGCAGCGCTCCAGGGTGCGCGCCAGAATGTCGGCACAGACCGCCGCCACCATGATCGGGCGCCCGCGCATGGAGCCCGAGTTGTCGAGCAGCAAGGTCACCACCGTGTCGCGGAAGGGCGAGGCGCTTTCTTCCTTGAACGACAGGGGCGCGGACGGATCGGTGATCACGCGGGTCAGGCGCGCGGTGTCCAGCACCCCTTCCTCCAGATCGAAGATCCATGAGCGGTTCTGCTGGGCCAGCAGACGCCGTTGCAGGCGGTTGGCGAGGCGCGCGACCACGCTCGACAGGGTGCTGAGCTGCTGATCGAGCAGGCGGCGCAGGCGCGAAAGCTCGTCGGGATCGCACAGATCGTCGGCATCCACGATCTCGTCATGGGCGGTGGTGAAGACCCGATACTGTCCGATCTCGCGCCCGTCGTCCGCCGCGACGCTGCGGTTGGGCCGCTCGCCCTCGCCCAGCGCCTCGTCGGGATCGCCGCCCTCGCGCTCCACGGCGCTGCCGTCACCCGAAGGGCTGGAGGGCGCATCGCCTGGCGAGGCCGGGCTCTCGTCGCCTCCCGAGGGCGGAGCGCTCTCGTCTTCGCTGTCCTCGTCGCTGTCGTCCGGGCTGTCTGCGGCATCATCCTCGGGCGGCTCGCCGGGATCGGCATCCTCGGCATCGGGCGTGGTGCCATCGGAAGGATCGAGGTCGAGCGCCTCCAGAACCGCCGCGCTGGCCCGCGCAAATCCATCCTGTTCGCCCGCCGCCTCGCTCAGGGCATCGAGCGCGCCCGACACCCGCGCCTCCAGCGCCTCGCGCACGCCCGCCAGCCGCGCCGTGAGGTCCGCACTGAGGGGGCTGTGGCACAAGCGCTCGCGCAGCAAAAGGCCCACGGCCTCGGCGGTGGACAGCGGTTGATCGGGCAGACGCTGGCGCTCCAGCCTGCGAGAGAGGGCCTCATCGAGATTGTCGCGCACGCCGCGCAGTGCGCCCGAGCCGACACATTCGATGCGCGTCTGCTCCAGCGCCTCGAACACCTCTGCGGCACGCGGCTCGACCGGGCGGTGGCGGGCGTGTATCGCCGTGTCATGATGGGCAAGGCGCAGCGCCAGCCGGTCAGCCTCTCCGCGCACCGCCCGCGCCTCCTGCCCGGCCTCATCAAGATTGCGCGGCGGCAGGGGCAGGACCATGGCATCGCCCGAGAGGCGCGGGCCGTCGCCCGAGAAGCGCACATCCAGATCGGCACGCTCCGCCAGCGCCCGGGCCGTGTGGGCCAGCGCGCGCCTGAAACGCTCCTGAGGGGTCTCGGAACCTGCCATCGCCTCTCACATAGGACGGGGCGTGCGCGCCGTCACGCCCCGGCGATCAGCTCAGCCCTGATCGGGCTTCGCCTGGAGGGCCTCGTGAGCCAGCATGCCCTGGCGGACCAGCTCTGCGGCCTCGGCGGCATCGGCCCAGCGCGTGATGTTGGTGACCTTGCCCTTTTCCAGATCCTTGTAGCGGCTGAAGAAGTGCTCGATCTGCTCGATCAGGATCTGGGGCAGCTGGCGGTACGAGGCGATGTCCGAGTAGAAGGGATTGAGCTTGTCCACCGGCACGGCGAGGATCTTTTCGTCCTTGCCCGCCTCGTCCTCCATCATCAGCGCTCCGATGGGACGCGCGCGGATCACGCAACCGGGCACCACCGGCGTCGGGTTGATCACCATGACATCGCAGGGATCGCCGTCATCCGACAGGGTGTGGGGCACAAAGCCGTAGTTGCCCGGATAGTACATGGCCGTGTGCAGGAAGCGGTCCACGAACAGGGCGCCTGACGCCTTGTCCATCTCGTATTTCACCGGCAGGCCGCCTTGCGGGATTTCGATGACGACATGGATGTCCCAGGGCGGATTGGGGCCGACGGTAATGGCGTCGAGTTTCATGGGCAGACCTTTGCTTCACGCATACGCTTTGCTGGCGCGCTCTGGCGCTTCGGGGGGAGGGCGCCTGCATAGAGGCTCGTGCCCGCGAGGGGAAGCACGCAGGTGCTGCAAGTGCGAAGACGCCTGCTTGCGAAATCGGGCCGGGGCGCGCACAGCTATGGGCGGAGGCCCAAGCACCCATGAACCTTCTCGACTGGATCGCCGTCAGCATCTTTGCCGCGAGCTGGATCGGCTATGAGCCGGTGCTGAAATGGCTGGCGCGCCGGGGCGAGTGCCTGAACGACGACATGCTGGTGGTGCGCTCGGCATGGATGCGGGCCATGAGCGTGCGCGAGATCAGGCTGGTGGACAGCCAGCTCATGGGCCATTCGATCAATTCGGCCAGCTTCTTTGCCTCGGCCAACCTGCTGCTGATCGCGGCGGTGGCAGGCGTGTTGTTCGGCGGCGAACAGGCGCTGTCGGGCGTGGCCATGGTCGGAGACGCCGGAGCGCCCCTGGAGCTGCTGGAAATAAAGCTGGGCCTTGTGACCGTGTGCCTGGCGCGCGGCCTGCTCGATTTCATCTGGTCGATCCGCCAGATGAACTACACCCTCGCCCTGATCGGAGCCATGCCGGATGACGGATCGGGACCTGACGCGCAAGCCTATGCCGCCGCCAGCGTTTCGGTGCTGAACCCGGCACTGTCCGCCTTCAGCCGCGGGGTGCGCACCTATTATTTCGCCCTGGCGGCGGGGGCGTGGCTGTTCGGCCCGCTGTGGCTGCTGATCGGTGCCGTACTGGGCTTTTCGCTGCTTGTCTGGCGCCAGAGAAGCTCGCCTGCGGCCCTCGGCGTTCGCGAGGCGCGCCGCCTGTTCGAGGGCCGGGCGATGCCGCAGCGCAAAAAACCTGAAGCAGGATGAGATTGCGACACCTCAAGTGATCGCCGATCACTTTCGTAACCCTTTGTGATCGCAAGCGCGAAAAACGACTTGACGGATTTGTGCGTTGCAGCGAAAGTCGTAGGTGAGCTTTGTGCTCATGCCCTTCCTGGGCGTTTCCTCCCTACAGACTTTCACCGCGCCTTCGGGCGCGGTTTTTTTATGCCTGATGCGCGATGACGGGGACGGCCAAGCCCTATTCAGCAGCGCGGGCAGAGGGCCTGGCGGCGCGCCCCTGCCCCCAAATATCCACCAGAGACTGCGTGATCCGCCCGATCATGGCCTGAACGGCGGCAAAGCCCGGGCCGGGCTTGAGGCGCGCCTCATCGAGATAGAGCGCGCGGTTCAGCTCGACCTGCAAGGCATGAAGGCCCTCTGCGGGCCGACCCCAGCGCTCGGTGGTATAGCCCCCCGCATAGGGCCGGTTCAGAGCCACGCTCAGCCCCTCGGCGCGAAAGGCTGCGGCCATGTGCTCGGTGATCTCGCGCGCGCATGAGCCGCCATAGCGATCGCCCAGAACGATGTCGGCGACCGGTTCGGGCCTTGCCGGGCCTGCCACGCGCACGGTGGAGGGCATGGAGTGCCAGTCGATCAGCAGGCCACGGCCGCTGTGCTGCATCGCTGCGTCCATCAGGGCCTTCAGCGCCTCGTGATAGGGCCGATGTACCCGCTCCACCCGACGGTGAAACTCATCAAGGTCCAGCATGGCCGGATAAAGCACCTCTCCCGTACCGTTCAGCCGCGGAATGACGCCGAGGCCCGCACGCACGCGCGCATTGAGAGGCTCGCTCACCCTCGCGCCCCGGATCAGCAGGGGGTCAATGTCGTCGGCGCTGCGATTCAGGTCGACATAGACGCGCGAAATCATCGCCAGCAGAACGGCAATCCCGTGCTCGCGCGCGGCCGGCACGATCAGCTCGTCGACAAGCGCGTCCTCGCTCTCGCGCAAGCCCGGCGCGCCGCTCGCGGCCGGGCGCAAGGTCCGGCGCACGCCCGCATCCTCGGGCAGATCGCGGCCCGAGTGGGGAGAGGCATAGACCAGAGTGCTGTCGGCGGCCCCGGCAATAAGGCGGTAAGGGATCATCGCCTAGGCCTAACGCCGTTTTCCGCTTCAGACCAGTTTCGCGCCGCAATGGGTGGGGATCGCATCATCCCTCGCGCGCATTTTCATCGCTGATTTACGCGCGCACGCCTATCGTGTGCGGATTGAGCCGGGCGCGTCTTGCGCGGCTCGGCCGCGAACACTTGGGACCAAGAAACCATGGCGAGAATCCTGCTGGCCGAAGACGATGCCTCGTTGCGCGGCTTTCTCAGCCGTGCGCTCGAGCGCGCCGGGCACGAGGTGGTGGCCTGCGAGAACGGCGATGATGCCATTGACGCGCTCGAGAACGGGCCGTGGGACTTGCTGCTTTCCGACATCGTGATGCCGGGCGCCGATGGCATCGAGGTCGCCCGTGTGGCCGCCGCGCGCCAGCCGGGCCTGCGCATCATGTTCATCACGGGTTTTGCCGCCGTGGCCCTGACCGCCGCCGAGGCCGCACCGCAGGCCAAGGTTCTGTCCAAGCCCGTGCACCTGCGCGATCTGGTCAACGAGGTCGAGCGCATGGTGGCGGCCTGAGGCGCATAGCGCTTACTGCCGAAATCCGGGGCGCACGGCACCTCTTGCGAAGACTGCGCCTGACGGGCTATAGACCCGCTCCCGCCCGCACTCGGTGGATCAAGTGGCACGGACGCGTAGCTCAGCGGTAGAGCACTACGTTGACATCGTAGGGGTCACAGGTTCAATCCCTGTCGCGTCCACCACCGTTCCGCACGGAAAGCGGATCACGCTCTCTTGCTGATATTGCCCCGCCCCTGCCCGTCACGGGCGGCTGATCAGCGTCGGCGAGGGCATCGCGCCTGGGTGGAACCTCCGGGCGGATGGAGCCATTGTGGGCACGGGCCGGTCATCGTGCCTTGCGGAGGCATGTCATAATTTTCGACCTTCCCCCACAGGTGCCGCCGCAAGCCTCGTCGGACGTGCGGGCCGAGGCGCTAGCCGATGAGGCGAGCCCGCCGCCCGTGCGCGTCGAGGCGGTGATCGTCACTGCCGCGCGCCTCAGTCCCGCGCGCGCAGCCGATGCCTTTTCGCAGGCGCGCCTTGAAGAGGCCGATCTTTCGCGCGCGGCCAGGGTCGATGAGGCGGTGCTGGCCATTCCTGCCGCCTCCCTGTTTCGCCGCACCACCAGCCTAGAAGCCAACCCGACCACACAGGGTCTTTCCCTGCGTGCCATCGCGCCGTCCGGGGCGGGCCGCGCCCTCGTGACCCTGGACGGCGTGCCGCTGAACGATCCGTTTGGCGGCTGGGTGATCTGGTCGCAGGTGCCCGCAGAGGCGCTGGAGAGCATTGCCATCATCCGGGGCGCAGGCGCCGGCCCCTACGGAGCAGGCGCTCTGACAGGCACCGTGGCTCTCAGCGAACGTGAAAGAGGCGGGGCAATCGACGCATCGGCTGCGGGGCGCGGCGGGGGCCGTCTTGGAGGCGCCTGGAGCGCTGCATCAGGCCGGCTGCGCCTGACCGCCTCCGGCCTTCTTGATCGCAGCGATGGCTATGTCGCCGTCAGGCGCGAGGGCCGAGGCGATGCCGACCAGCCGCTGGACCTGGACGTGCGCTCGGGCGCCGTGAGGCTGGATGGGCGGCTTTCCGGCGAGGTCCGGGCCTCGCTGCGCATCGGGACTTACGACGAGCGCAGGGGCGCGGGGCTGGAGGGCGCGCGCTCGCGTGCCCGCGGCCAGCTCTACAGCCTCGCCCTGGTGCGCGAGAGCCATGAGGGCGCACTGGGCTGGAGGGTGCAGCTTTGGCATCACGACAGCGATCTGCAGAATGTTTCGGTCACTGTGCTGCCCGGACGCACGGGCACCCTGCCTGCCAACGACCAGTTCGCCTCCCCTGCCACAGGCACCGGTGGCAATGCGGCCTTGCGGCTGCGCCGGTCGCTGGCCGGGGGCGAGATCGAGGCCGAGGCGGGCGTCGATGTGCGCCGTTTCGCCGGGGAAGTCTCGTCCGACTATGCCTATCAGGGCGGCGCCTTCACTCGCAGGCGCGTCTCGGGCGGGCGAAGCCATGTGGCGGGCGCCTATGTGGACGGCGCGTGGAGCGATGGGCGCTGGCTGATGGTGGCAGGCGTGCGCGCGGACGCCTTCGCCAGCAGCGCAGGCTTTCGCCGCGAGAGCGATATTGCGGGAAGCAGCTTCTTTCTCGACGAACGCTTCGAGGGCGCGCGCGGACAGGTGATCAGCGCGCGCGCAGGCGTGCGGCGCGAGCTTGGCCGGGGCCTGCATCTGCACGCGGCTGCCTATGGCGGGTTTCGCCCGCCCACTCTGAACGAGCTTTATCGTCCCTTTCGCGTCGGCAATGACATCACCGAGGCCAATGACGCCCTCTCGCCCGAGCGGCTGATAGGTGTGGAGATCGGGACGGGGCTCTCGCGGGGTGTTTTCTCGGCCACGCTCGGCGTGTTCGCCAACCGGCTGGACGATGCCATCGTCAATGTGACCCTGGCCGAGGGGCCTGGCACCTTCCCCATAGCGGGCTTCGTTCCGGCAGGCGGCGTGCTGCGCCAGCGCCGCAACGCCGGGCGCATCGAGGCACTGGGCGTCGAAGGCGAGATGAGATGGCGCATGGCGGGCGAGAACGAGCTGTCGCTTGGCTTTGCCCTGACCGATGCGGAAGTTGACGGGGGCGATGCGGCGCCGCAGCTCACGGGTCTGCGCCCCGCCCAGGCACCGCGATTGAGCTTGAGCGCCAGCGCACGCCTGCGCCCGCTGGAGCAGATGAGCGCGACCTTCACCCTGCGCCACGAGAGCGCGCGCTTTGACGACGATCTGAACAGCCGCACCCTCGATGCCGCGACCACGCTGGACGTGCGCGTCGGATGGACGAGCAGGCAGGGCATCGAGATTTATGGCGCGCTCGACAATGCGCTGGATGCCGATGTGGCCACCTCGCGCACCTTTGACGGGATTACCGGTTACGGCCCGCCACGCACCTTGCGCATCGGCCTGCGCTGGCAGCGCTGATCAGCGCGGGCGGCGGTCGCTGAAGCGCTCGCCCGAGCGCGGGTTACGCCTGTCGCGATCGCTGTGGCTGTCGCGCGGGCGCTCGCGCCAGCGGTCACGGTCTTTGTAGGGCACATAGGTGCCCGGCGGCAGCGGGCAGAACGTCTCCCAGTAGCCATGCCGGTTCAGATGGCGATAGCAGCGCGCGTCATGAGCCTGGGCTGCGGTCTCGGCGGCAATGGCCTCGGTGGCCATGGCCAGTCCCTCGAGGAAGGCCGGATCGCTGACACAGCCCGACAGGGTGATGGCGGCAATGCCGCCGCCAAGGCCGAGGCGCAGGCGCCTGCAAGCTTGAGAATTCATCGAGAGGCCTCCCGTCCCCGAAGTGGCCTTCATAAGTCCGGCTGCCACATGAATGGCACATGAATGGCCGACCGGCGTTATGCGAGGCCCGGCCTAGTCTTCGGATCGCGGGCGGGCGCGGGCGCTTTTCACGCTCGAGCGCACCGACTTCTGCTTCAGGCGACGCTCTTTTGACGCCAGCGTCGGACGGGTGGCGCGGCGCGGGCGGGGCCGCTCCATGGCGCGGGCGACAAGGGCCTCAAGGCGCGCGATGGCGTCCTCGCGGTTGCGCTCCTGCGAGCGGAAACGGCTGGCGGCAATCACGATCTCGTCCAGCTGGTTGAGGCGCGCACCGGCGAGCTTTCGCAGACGCTCGGCCACGTCAGGATCGAGGTGCAGCTCTCCGACGCTGGCGCGCAGCTCGATGGCCGTGGCGACCTTGTTGACGTGCTGGCCGCCGGGGCCGCCTGCGGTATAGGCCCGAAAGCGCAGGGCGCTTTCGCGCAGGCGCGCCCCGGGCACGATCAGTTGCGATAGGCCGGGGGCAGACCCGGCTGCTGGCCGGGCCGATAGCGGTCGCGCAGCTCCAGACCCCGGCTGTAGAGCGGCTGGGCCACACCGCGGATATATATGGCCACGGGCTGCGATAGCGGCTCGAGCGGATCGCCCGACCAGATCACCACATCGGCCTCCAGCCCCGGCGCAATGGCCCCGAAGCGCTGCTGCTGGCCGAAGATGCGCGCCGGATTGACCGTCAGCGCCGCAATGCCCGCCTCATAGGGAAGACCGTGGGCCACCGCGTTTCCGGCATTGTAGCGGGCCTCGCGCGCCCGGTGCACCGAGCCCTCGTTGCCCTTGATGGCGATCAGCACACCGGCGGCATGAAGACGCGCGGCGTTCTCCAGGCTGGACGCGCGACGCTCGAACGAGCCGGGCAGATTGGCCAGCGCATTGAGCAGCACCGGCACATTGGCCGCCGCGATCTGGTCAGCCACCATCCAGCCCTCCTCGGCACCATCGAGGATCAGGCGGATGTTCTCCTCGCGGGCGATGCGCAGGGCCATCAGAATGTCATTGGCCTTGTGAACCGTGACGATCAGCGGCATGCGGCCCTCGACCACCGGCACCAGGGCCTCGAGGTCGGCGCGCGACAGCGACAGGGCACGCACATCGCCCCGGTCATAGGCGGCGCGGTTTCTCGCATAGAGGCGCACCTCGGCGAAGGTCTCGCGCAGCAGGGTATAGAGCGCACCGCGTGCGCCGCCCGCCACATTGGCCCCGGCGTTGCCGAATGGCGCGACCATGGCCACGCGCGGCTGCACGATGATCTCGGTGCCCTCGGCCAGATGGATCACGGCGGCCTGACCGGCGAACAGGCCCGGCTCGTGGTGACCGCTGGCACCCAGTCCCGCAAAGTCGTGATTGTGGTCGTGCCCGCCGCTCGATCCCGGATGGCTGGGCACCACGATGGCGCGGGTCACGCCGCCAAGGCGCGCCACCGGCAGGGTGATGGACCACGGATCCAGCCCCCAGGAGAGGTCGAAGGCCGCGCTGATGGAGTTGGACGACTGGCGAAGATCGTTGGCCTCGGGCTGGGACGAGACCTCATTGCCCCCGAGCCCGGAGTCGACCGCGACAAAGCCCGGCGCGACCACGCGGCCCGCCGCGCTGATCACCTCGGCCCCTGCGGGAACGGGCACCGATGCGCCCACGGCGGCAATGCGGCCATCGCGGATGATCACCGTGCCGTTCTCGATGATGCCGCTGCCGGTCAGGATACGGCCGTCGGTGATGGCGATGGTCTGGGCGCTGGCGCTTGCCGCCATCAGCGCAAGACCGGCAAGGGCGCCGCCCGCGAGGCCGAGCACGGCGCGCACAGAGCTTTTCATATCAGCCATGAAGCGTATCATCGGCGGCCTCCGTTGCGGGGCTGACCCGGCTGGCCCAGCTCGAAGTCCGAGCGCGGCTGATAGGCGGGGTTGTTGCGGTCATAGGCGAGCGCACCGTCCACATAGACCTGCTCGGCACGCGCATAGATCGAGAAGGGATTGTGGCTCCAGATCACCACGTCAGCGCGCTTGCCCGGCTCCAGTGAGCCGGTCTGGTCAGCAATGCCCAGCATGCGCGCGGCATTGATCGTGACCCAGGCGATGGCATCGGCCTCGCTGATCTCCAGGCCCGCCCGGCGTCCCGCCGACAGGGCCGCGGCCGCTTCCTGATTGAGGCGCTGGACCAAGGTGGCGTCATCGGAGTGCACCACCGCGCAGGCGCCGGATGCATGGAGCAGGGCCACGTTCTCCTCGATGCCGTCCAGAGCCTCCATCTTGAAGCCCCACCAGCCGGTCCAGGTGGCCGAGCAGATGTTCTCCTCGCGCAGCATGTCCGCGACCTTGTAGGCCTCGGAGGCATGGTGGAAGGCCGTGATGCGGAAGTCGAACTCACGCGACAGATCGACCATCAGGGCCATCTCGTCAGCCCGGTAGCAGTGGTTCTGAACAAGAATGTCGCCTGACAGCACACCAGCGATGGTCTCGAGCTGAAGGTCGCGGCCGGGCGGATCGCCAGATCCGGTGCGCCGCCAGTTGTCCCACCGGCGCATGTAGTTGCGCGCCTCGATGAAGGCGCGGCGGTATCCGGCCATGTTGCCCATGCCCGTGGCCGGCGACTGGTTGCGCCCGCCATAGACCCGCGAGGGGTTCTCGCCACACGCCATCTTGAGGGTATAGGGCGCGCCCGGCATCTTCATGCCCTGCATGGTCACGGACGGCACATTGCGCACAGTCACGCCGCGCCCGCCGAAAAGGTTGGCCGAGCCCGGCAGGATGTGAAGCGTGGTCACGCCCCCGGCACGCGCGGTGTTGAAGCCGGGATCCTGCGGCCACAGCGAGTGCTCTGCCCAGACCTGGGCGGTGTTGGGATTGGTCGCCTCGTTGCCGTCCGACAGGGCGGGCACGCCCGGCGAGGGATAGACACCGAGGTGGCTGTGGGCGTCGATCAGGCCCGGCGTGACATAGCGCCCGCGCGCATCGACCACCTGATAGCCTTGGGGCACCGGGGTCGAGGCCCCGCCGACCGCCTCGACTCGCCCGTCGCGCACCAGCACCACACCGTTGTCGATCACCTGGCCGGTGGCGGTGAAGACCGTGCCGCCCACGATCGCCATGTCGCGCCGGGGCAGGGCCTGATAGGTCGAGGGATAGGGGTCGGGATTGGCAGCGCCATCGAGGCCCGGCGGCAGGGCGCGGTTGCCGGAGGCGGGAGCGGGCTGGCCGCCCGAGGGGCTGCCAGAGCCTGCGGCAGGTGCCCCGCCCGTGCTGGCGCATGACGCCAGGGCAAAGGCCAGACCCAGCGCCAGCGCGCCGCTGCGCAGCGGAGTCGGGCGGGTCGCCATGGGCCCTGTCCCGCTGATGTCATGACCGGTGCGCTGCAAGCTGCTCTTGCGAGATCCCATCCCGTTCCCCCCTCGAATGTCGAGCGCGTGATTGCAGGCGCACTCTAGGAGGGGAAGCGCGGCGGTGAAAAGCTATTTTCGCCCCGGCCCGCCGTGAAAGCGAAGCCTAGAAGGTCAGCAGGCCGGCCAGGGCCGCACAGGCAGGCGGCAGCAGATAGGCCCGCACGCCTTGCAGGATCAGCAGGGCGATCAGGGGCGTGATGTCGATGGCCCCCAGCGGTGGGATGATCCTGCGCAGAGGTGCCATCACCGGCGCGGTGAACATCTCGAGGAAATAGAGCACCTGGCTGACCAGACGGTTGCGCGGATTGATGACATCAAAGGCCAGCAGCCAGCTCAGGACCACCTGAATGATGATCGCCAGCACCCACAGCCCGATCAGGCCGTTGATGATGAAGCAGATGAAGCCTGCGATGCCGACACCAAATCCCAAGATCATGTCTCCTGACGTAGCCGGGCCCGAGGTGGAAGCACCCGCCGGGCCGATGCCCCTCTCTAGCGCGCGCCCCGCGCCAAGGCCAAGACCAATCGACACCCTGCGACATCGGCAGGATCACCGGGCCTTGCCTGATGCGCCCGGCGCAGCGGCAAGGCGGCACAAACGCATTGACACCCGGCGCTCCTCACGCCTATGTCGCGCGCTTCTGCACCGGGGCGCGCAAAGCGCACCCGTGACTGCCTGGGGCCGTAGCTCAGTTGGTAGAGCGCGTCGTTCGCAATGACGAGGTCAGGGGTTCGATTCCCCTCGGCTCCACCAGGCAGGATCAGCGCAAATTGATCACGCCCTGTCGTGCGCGCCGAGCTGGCGGGCCGCCTCGTTCATGAACTCGGCCATGCGCACGTCCAGCGCCGTGACCCCACCCGCATCGTGGGTGGTCAGCAGCACCTCGACCCGGTCATAGACGTTCGACCACTCGGGATGATGGTCCAGCTTCTCGGCCAGCAGGGCGACCCGCGCCATGAAGCCGAAGGCATGGCTGAAATCGCTGAAATGGAAGGTGCGCGTGATCGCCGGGCGATCGCCATCGTCCGCGCTCCAGCCGGGCAGCCCCGCGACAGCCCTTTCCGCCTCGATCACGCTTTTCCGATCCATGATCCTGTCCCTTGCTGCTGGCGCGCGCCGGACGCGCACCGTGTTCATGAAGCGCCCCGGATGGCTACCCCGGATGGCTGCCCTAATGGCTGAACGCGCGAGCGGGCGAAAGAGGCACGCACCCGCACCTACAGTGAAAATCACGATGTTTCGGCCCGTGGTTACGGCCCGTGGCAACGCTTGTTCGCGAACGGCGTTCTGTCTGCGCTCCGGACGTGAGCCCAACCTTCGAGCAGACATCATGGACACCGAACGTCACCCGCCCCGCCCCGAAGACACGATCAACCTCTGGCTCGCCTCGCTGGGCGAGAGCGCGCGCCGCCAGCTTGAACCCCACCTGCGCGAGGCCCGCTTCGAGCAGGGCGAGCGGCTGTACGACTCCGGCGAGGCGGTCACCACCGTCTGGTTCCCGGTGCGCGGCGTGGTGTCTCTGATGACGGTGCTCGATGACGAGCGCATGGTCGAGACCGCCGTGATCGGGCGCGAGGGGCTGGTGGGCGTGACCTGCGGGCCGATGAACGGGCGCGCGGTCAGCCGGGCCATCGCCCAGACGCCGGGCATGGCCCTGTGTGCGGATGTGGACAGCTTCGGCAAGGTGCTGGACGCCCACGCCGAGGCGCGCGAGGCGCTGTCCCGCTATACCGAGGCCCTGTTCGCACAGGTCCAGCAGACGGCCGCGTGCAATGCCCAGCACAAGCTGGAGGAGCGCTTCGCGCGCTGGCTTCTCACCCTTCATGACCGTGCCGATGCCGACACATTCCATCTGACGCAGTCCGACATCGCCGGAATGCTGGGTGCGCGCAGGGCCACCGTCAGCGAGATCGGCAGCGCGCTGGAGGCCAAGGGCCTGATCGAGCGCGGGCGCGGCAAGGTCACGATTCTGGACCGCGCGGGGCTGGAAGCAGCCTCCTGCGGCTGCTACGCGGCCATCGCCTCAGTGCTGGTAGAGCTTGACGTCAGCCCCGTGAGCGATACCGATGTGGCGGCATGATCTCTGTCACCGACAACACCGAGCTTGGCCGCTACGAGATCCATCAGGATGGTGAGATCGCCTATGCGGAATACCGCAAGCTGGCCAGCGGCACCCTGTTTCCGCATACCGAGGTGCCCGAGGCCCTGGAAGGGCGTGGCCTAGGTGCCGCGCTCGTGCGCCACGCCATGATGGTGCTGCGCAAGGAAGGGGGACTGGCCCTGCCGGTATGCACCTTCTTCGCGGGCTATATCGCCCGTCACCCCGAGTATCACGATCTGGTGCATCCCGATTATCGGGCCGCGCTCGGCATCTAGGCTCATCCGCTTGCGCCCCGTCGCGTATCTCCTGCCCATGAGCCCTGTCCGATCCCCAGCATCCCAAACGCGCCGGTCATGATCCGCCGCACCGTGCTGACGAGCGCCCTCTCTGCCATGGCCGCAGCCTGCTCGCCGCTGGGCGCGCTGAATGCGCTCGGCCCGCGCGACAGGGGCGCATCATGCATTGCCCGCGATGTCGTCTATGGCGCCCATGCCCGCCAGCGCCTCGACATCTATGCCCCCGACACCACGGACGCGCCCCTGCCCACCGTGGTGTTCTTTTACGGCGGCGGCTGGCATTCGGGATCGAAAGGGCTTTACGGCTGGGCCGGGCAGGCGCTGGCCGCCCAGGGCTTTGTCGTGATGGTGCCCGACTATCGGCTGGTGCCCGAGGTGCATTTTCCCGCCTTCATCGAGGATGCGGCTGCAGCCACGGCCCATGGCGCGCAGATCGCCGAGCGCCATGGCGGCGACCCGCGAAAGCTGGGCGTGATCGGTCACTCGGCGGGGGCGCATCTGGCCACCATGATCACGCTCGACGAGCGCTATATGCGAGGCGTGGGGCACGCGGGCGCGATCCGGGCCTGCGTCGGACTTGCCGGCCCCTACGAGTTCCTGCCGCTGGACGTGGCCGCCAGCATCAACGCCTTTTCGCGCGCACCGGACCTCAGCCAGACCCAGCCCATCACCTTCGCCAGGGCCGATGCACCGCCCATGTGGCTGGGCCACGGTTCCGAAGACAGGACCGTCCACGCCGAGGACACGCACCTTCTGCACCAGGCACTCACGGAAGCGGGTGCGCCTTGCGAGAAGCGCATCTATGAGGGCTTGAACCACGCCGACCTGATCGCGACCTTCTCGCCCATGTTCCGGCGCAAGGCCCCGGTGCTGGCGGATGTCACCGCCTTTCTTGCCCGCACCCTGACCTGACCCCCTTCGTTCCGGGGGTTGCGCGCGCCAGCCCTCAGGGATGATCTTCGCCCCGTCACAGGGGAGGCACCCATGAACGGTTCCATCAAGGGTCTTGTCGCCGCCGTGCTGGTCTCGGCCCTCGCCCTTTCGCCTCACGCGGTCGCGCAGCCAGCCGTTCAGGAGGCAAGCCCGCCAATCCCCCACGATACGGCACACGCTGTCCCCGATGCGCTGCCCGATGCGCTACTTGAGGCCTATCGCTCGGCTCTGGCGGTCACGCCCAGCCCGCGCGCGCTTGAAGCCACATGGCGCTCGTGGCTGCTGGACATCGCAGAGACGCCGCCGGAGGGCCGCGATGATCTTTACGCCTTCATGCTCGAGGAACTGGAGCGCTTCGAGGCCCGCGACGTGCGCCTGCGAGCACTCAGGATCGATACCGCCGACCTCGAGAGCGGATGCGTCGACGTGTGGCTGGAAGATTGCCAGTGGCGAAACACGCGCATCGCCCTGGCCTCGGGCGTGGTGCTCCATGTCCAGCATCAGGGAGGCTTCAGCGAACATGACGGCGTAGGCGCGGCCTTCGTGGTCCTCGCACAGCGGGATGCGGGGCTGGCCCCCATAGCCTGGGGGGCCGGTGCCGCATCCTATGAGCCGCCCGTCTCCTTCAGCATCGGTAATCAGCCCTATATCGCCGTGCCCGGCCGTCACGGCGGCACCGGAGCCTTCAATGCCGATCACCTCTGGGCCGTCATGCCCGGATATGACCTGCGCGACATCGACATCTGGAGCTGGCAGGCTAGGGCGGCAGAGCATCTGCCCGCGGGTCTGGAAATCTGGAAAGGCGTCGAGTTCGACTGGCCGGGCCTGAGCGCACGAACCTCCCTCTGGCGCGAGAGCGATGCCAACTGCTGTCCCACCGGGGGCGAGGCGCACCTGCTGTTCGCCATCGACGATGACACCCTGTTGCTGCGCGAGGTGCGCGTGCTGCCCTGAAGGCGTGCGCCATCGCGGGGCACTGTCTCGCCAAAGTCATGAACCTTCGCTACAGGAGGCCATGACAGAGAAACTGAATGCATCGGCGGCGCTGGACCGCCTCGAGACCCTCTACCAGCAGTCCGTCGCCAGCCTGCGCGCGGCGGTGCGCACCTTCATCGACACGGGCGAGCGGCCCGATGCTGCGGCACGGGCGAGCGGCCTGTTCGCATACCCCGAGCTTCGCGTGAGCTGGTTCGGCGAGCGGCCCGAGAATCTGGATGCGCGGTCCTATGCGCGCCTGTCCAGGCCCGGCACCTATTCAACCACCGTGACCCGGCCCGAGCTTTACCGCCCCTATCTTCTTGAACAGCTCACCTTGCTCGAAAAGGACTATGGCGCCAGTTTCACGGTGCGCGCCTCCGAGCAGGAAATCCCCTTTCCCTATGTGATGGACGGCTCGGACGTGGTGCTCGACCGCTCCATGACCGCTGCCATCGCCCGCCACTTCCCCACGACCGAGCTGGCCCACATCGGCGACGAGATCTCGGACGGCATGTTCGATCCGGGCGAGGACTTTCCGCTGTCCCAGTTCGATGCCCTGCGCACGGACTTCTCTCTGGCGCGCCTGCGCCACTACACGGGCACGCCCGTGGACGATGTGCAGTCCTTCGTCCTGTTCACCAACTACCACCGCTATGTCGACGAGTTCGTGCGCTGGGCCTGTGCCCAGCTGGCCGATCCGGACAGCCCCTATGAAAAGCTGGTCTGCGCGGGCGGCATCGTCATCGGGCGCGACAATCCCGACCCGGAACTGGCCATCAGCGACACCGCGTGGCGCAAACACCAGATGCCCGCCTATCACCTGACCGCCAAGGGCTGGAACGGCATCACCCTGGTGAACATCGGCGTGGGGCCATCGAACGCCAAGACCATCTGCGACCATCTGGCCGTCACCCGCCCCCATGCCTGGCTGATGATCGGCCACTGCGGCGGCCTGCGCCCCAGCCAGTCCATCGGCGACTATGTGCTGGCCCACGCTTACCTGCGCGACGATCACGTTCTGGACGCCGTGCTGCCGCCGGACATCCCCATCCCCTCGATCGCCGAGGTGCAGCGCGCGCTCTATGACGCCTCCAAACAGGTGTCCGGCGCGCCCGGCGAGGAGGTCAAGCGCCGCCTTCGCACCGGCACGGTGGTGACGACGGACGACCGCAACTGGGAGCTGCGCTATTCAAAGTCGGCCCTGCGCTTCAACCAGAGCCGGGCCGTGGCCATCGACATGGAATCAGCCACCATTGCCGCCCAGGGCTACCGGTTCCGGGTGCCGTACGGCACGCTGCTGTGCGTGTCGGACAAGCCGCTGCACGGCGAGATCAAGCTGCCCGGCCAGGCCAACCGCTTCTATGAGGGGGCCATCTCCGAGCACCTTCAGATCGGCATTCAGGCGGTGGACATCCTGCGCCGCGAGGGCCATCGCCTGCACTCGCGCAAGCTGCGTGCCTTCGACGAGCCGCCGTTCCGCTGATCGCTGATCGCTGATCGCCGATTGTCAGGGTCCAAAGCCCCGATCAGGCCGGAGCCTTGCGGAACAGGTAGAGGCCAAAGCCCATGGTCTCGCGCCCCTCGATGATGAACATGTCGCGGATCATGCGCGCACGCATCAGGAGCATGGCGCCCTCGGGCCGCTCGGGATTGGCGCGCACCCACGCCTCGGTCGCCTGCCAGGTGTCCCAGATCAGGTCGTCCCAGTCCTGCTGGGGGCTGGTCGTGGCGTAAAAGGGCTCCAGCCCGGCCGCGCGTCCAGCCTCGATCCAGCCCTGATGGCTCTCGAAATGGTTGGTGATGCCGATGATCTGGCGCATCGGATCACTGGGCGGGCGCGCCCAGAACACATCGGCCCAGAACAGCCAGCCACCCGGCTCCAGCGCCTGGGCGAGGGTGCGGAAGGTGCGCTCGGCATCGCGCTCGTCACGTCCGGCCGCGCCCGTGGTGCCAAGAGCGCTGATGAAATGGACCGGCGCGATCGTGGAGAGATAATCGCCCGATTCCACCGTCTCGATGCTGAGGCTGCCCGGCGCACCGCGGCCTTTGGTGCGCTCGCGCGCCAGCGCCGCCATTTCGGGGTCGCGCTCCAGCGCCGTGATCTCAAGCCCGAAGGTCTCGGCGATGTGAGCCGCCACCATGCCGTTGCCGGTGCCGATGTCGAGCGCGCGCGCGCCGGGCCTCAGCCCCGCCCTGGCCAGCACATGATCCAGCCGCTCGAAGGTGAGAGGATTGCAGATCTCACGCACGCCATAGGCGATGCGGTTCATGCTCATGGCCACGGTGACGCCCCTGCTTCTGGCCAGCCGCGACACGACTCATGCGCTGGCATGGGCACGCTTCCCGCGCGGCTCCGGCAATGGCAAGCATGAAGCACTTTACATTTCAAAGTGCATTGCGTATGAATGTCGCCAGCTCGGGGCATAATGCCCCGCGAGACAGGGAGGGCCTGGGATGAGCCGGGACGACATGAGCCAGAACGATCTGCACAGCCTCAAGGACGATATCGACTATCTGCGCCAGATTTCGGAGGAAGGGCGCCATGCGCCGCCCATGTTCGGCCCCGTGCTGGTGGCCGCTGCCCTGATCTTCGGAACGGCCAGTGCAGGCCAGTGGGCCCTGGCTGCGGGCCTGATCGCGCTCAGCCCGTGGGCGGCGCTGTGGCTGTGGATCGGGGCGGGCGGCGTCTTTGCAGTGGCACTGACACTCATCTTGCGGCGCATGAGGCACCAGAGCGGTTACAACAGCCTGCGCAACACGGCGGTCGGCTCGGCGTGGTCTGCCATCGGCTTCCTGATCTTCGCAGTCTGGCTGTCGCTGGTGGCCATGGGCTTCAGCAGCGGCGACTGGAGCGCCATGCGCGTCATGCCCTCGCTGGTCTTTGCGGCCTATGGTGCCGCCTGGACGATTGCCGCCACCATGAATGCCCGGCCATGGATGAACGCTGTCGCCCTGATCTGCTTCGGCGGCGCGGTGGCGCTGGGCCTCACGTCCGGCATGAGCGAGGGCTATCTGGTGTTCGCCCTGCTGCTCGCGCTCGGCGCGCTCCTGCCCGGACTGGTGCTGATGCGCCAGCAGCACCGCGCACAGGCGAAGGCGGCATGAGCGCCGCCCAGATCAGCGACATCGACGAGGTGATCCACGGGCGCATGCGCCTTGGCATCATGGCTTATCTCTCGGGTGTCCATGAAGCCGACTTCAACGCGCTGAAAGCCCGCCTGCAAGCCAGCGACGGCAATCTCTCGATCCATCTGCGCAAGCTGGAGGAAGCGGGCTACATCACCCTCGACAAGAGCTTTCGCGAGCGCAAGCCGCTGACGCGCGCGCGCCTGACCGAGCAGGGGCGCGAGGCCTATATCGCCTATCTCGACACCTTGCGCGCCGTGATCGGCGAGGGCAGCGTCTAGGGCTCTCACACCTGTCGCCCTGATCGGCTAGGAAGGGGCCATGACAGCGCGCATTTTCGAGTTTCAGGGCATCGACAACTTCCGGGACTACGGCGGCTATCGCACCAAGGGTGCCGCCGCCATAGCCAGAGGTCGCCTGCTGCGCTCGGCCCACCATGCCCGTGCGAGCGACAGTGATCTTGAGAAGCTGGCTGGACTGGACATATCCACCATCGTCGATCTGAGGCGCGCAAACGAGCGGCGTGAGCAGCCCTCGCGGCGCTGGGCGGGCTGTGTCGCCGAAGTCATCGCCTCGGACCATGGCGCCGAGGGCGATGCGCCCCACATCGCATTTCTCAAGAGCGAGGTGCTGACCCCGACCTCGGGCCGGGCCTTCATGACCGGCACCTATCGAAGGATGCCTTTCGGTCCCGCCCACGTCGAACTGTTCGCGCGCTACTTCCGTGCCCTGGCCGAGGCACCGGGCGCCGTCGTGATCCACTGTGCGGCGGGCAAGGACCGCACCGGCCTTCTGGCCGCGCTCACCCATCACCTGCTGGGCGCGCACAGGGACGACCTGATGGAAGACTATCTTCTGACCAATACGGCGGTGAACCTCGATGAGCGCGCGCCCGGCATCGCCCGCCAGATCGCCGCCATGACGGGGCGCACGCCCGATCATGATGCCGTCGTGGCCTTCCTGGGTGTCGAGCCAGACTATCTGCACGCGGCCTTTGAAGAGATCGCAGCACGCTCGGGCAGCGTGGACGACTATCTCGAGGGCGTGCTCGGTGTCGATCAGGCCCTGCGCGCGCGCATAGAGGCGCGTCTTATGGCCCCGGAGCCAGCCCCCAAGGCATAAAAAAGACGCCCGGCAGGGCGACCTGCGGGCGTCAGATGTCAGGACTTGGACCTCCATCCACACGCGCACTGTGGCGCTCGATCGGCTCACGTTCTAATCACCATGGCGTGAAGGCGCCCTTGCACACCCACGTCCTGCCCCTTGCCTGGCGCGATCCCGCCGAGATCGCGCTGCTTGCGTGCAGCGCTCCCATGAGCGCCGCCCTGATCTCCGATGGCAGCACACATGCGCGCTGGTCCTATGTCATGACCGGCCTGGAGCAGGCCAGCGAGCCCGCGGGCGGTGCGGCAGCGCCAGGCCCGCATCTGATGTCGGGCACCTTGTCGCTCTATCCCTATGCCTGGAACACAGACCATGCGCCCGATCCGGCCTGGCCACAGCCCGTGCACCTGCGCCTGACACGCGCCCTGGTGTTCGATCACCATCAGCGCCGCGCCGTGGCGCTCGGCTGCGGACAGGACGCCGGTGAGGCACAGCGCCGCGCCCACCAGATCGCCGGCCTGATCACATCATCTGGCCAGATGGCGCCCCCCCGGCGCGGGGCTCTGGCCGAGCGCTTCACGCCCGAACAGCCGGATACGCACTATCTGGAGAGCGTTCGCGCAGTGGTGGAGGCCATCGAGGCGGGCGAGATCTTTCAGGCCAACATCGCGCGGGCATGGTCAGGCGCGCTGGTCAGCGGTGTGCGGCCGCTGGACGTTTTTGCGCGGCTGCTGGAGACGAGCCCGGCCCCTTACGCGGCCTATCTGGACCTGGGCGAGCGCGCCCTGGTGTCGAACTCGCCCGAGACCTTTCTCGAAGTCGAGGCAAGCAGCCGCACGATCAGGTCACGTCCCATCAAGGGCACGCGCCCGCGCAAGCCAGACCCAGCCGCCGATGCCGCTGCCGCCGCAGAGCTGGCCGCCAGCGCCAAGGACCGGGCCGAAAACCTGATGATCGTCGATCTGATGCGCAACGATCTGGCGCAGGTGTGCAAGGCGGGCAGCATCCGTGTGCCCGAACTTCATCAGGTGCACAGCTATGCCAATGTCCACCACCTGATCTCGACCGTCGAGGGGCGGCTGCTATCGGGCATGGGCGTGGACGAGATCATGAAAGCAACCTTTCCGCCCGGCTCGATCACCGGCGCGCCCAAGCATCAGGCCATGCGGGTCATTGCGCGCCATGAGGGCTCGCGTGGGCCATGGTGCGGCGCTCTGGTTCTGGCGGGGGATGACGGCGCACTCAGTGCCAGTGTGCTGATCCGCACCCTGGCCTTCACGCGCGAGGGCGGGCGCTGGCGCTATCGCACGCTCGCAGGGGCGGGCATCGTCGCCGACAGCGTGGCCGAGCATGAACTGGCCGAAACGGATGCCAAGATTTCAGCCATCGCGCGTGCGCTCGCAGAGCCTTAAGAACGCAGGGCACCTGCGCGCCAGGGCGTGATGCCGCGCGTGTCGATCAGACGCTTCGCCCCGTCGATCAGCGCCGCCTGGCGCTTGAAGGGCGTGTGATCAACCAGCACCAGCACCAGATCGGCCCCCATGGCCTCCTCGAGTCCGACCAGCTTCACGCCCTGGGCGGACAGGGCTTCGGGCAAGGTGGTGATGTTGGGCTCGACCGCCAGAACGCTGAGGTCATCGCGCGCGCCAAGGGCCATGGCCACCTCCACGGCGGGGCTTTCGCGCAGGTCATCGATGTCGGGCTTGAAGGCAAGGCCGAGGCAGGCCACCACGGGCCGCTCCAGCCCATGAATAGCCTCGCTCACCTGTTCCAGCACCCGGTGCGGTCGCGCATCATTGACCGTACGCGCGGCCTTGATGAGCGGCGTGTCGTGCGGGGCGGCCTCGACGATGAACCAGGGATCGACGGCAATGCAGTGCCCGCCCACGCCGGGGCCGGGCCTGAGAATGTTCACGCGCGGGTGGCGATTGGCCAGGGCGATCACCTCCCACACGTCGATGCCCTTGATGTCGCAGACATTGGCCAGCTCGTTGGCAAAGGCGATGTTCACGTCGCGAAACGCATTTTCCGCCAGCTTGGTCAGTTCGGCGGCCCGCGTGCTGGTGCCGATCAGTTCGCCCTCGACGAACAGGCGGTAAAGCGCCTTGGCCCGGGCGGTGCAATGCGGTGTCATGCCGCCGATGGCGCGATCGTTCGAGACCAGTTCCTCGACCACACGGCCCGGCAGAACGCGTTCGGGGCAATAGGCGACGTGAATGTCGTGCTCGCCCGAACCGGGAAAGCGAAGATCGGGGCGCATCTCGGCCATGACCGCAATCATGGCTTCGGTGGCGCCCACCGGCGAAGTCGATTCCAGCACCACCAGATCGCCGCGCTTGAGCACCGGCGCCACCGCGCGCGCGGCCGAGAGCACATAGCGAAGATCGGCGCACTTCTCGCTGGTGATCGGGGTGGGCACGGCAATGATGAAGGCGTCGCACGGCTCGGGCGCAGTGGCAGCCTTGAGACAGCCCGAAGCCACCGCCTTGCTGACCACGGCATCGAGCAGGGGTTCGACGATGTGAATCTCGCCCCTATTGACCGTCTCGACCACATGGGGGTCCACGTCCACGCCCAGCACCTTGACGCCGTGCGACGCCATGACCGCGGCGGTCGGCAGTCCGATGTAGCCGAGGCCCACCATGCACACCCGGTCGAAGCCCCGCTCGTCGTTGCTGTGTCCGCTGTGGCTGGAGGGGCTCATGGCGCGTCCTTGTGGGCTGGGGTCTGGTCGCTGAGATAGCGGCGGCGCAGGGCCTCGACGATGCGCGCCGACGCCTGGCCATCGCCATAGGGAGAGCGTTCGGTGGTCATGAGCGCGCGCGCATCCGCATCGGTGATCAGGCGCTCGGCCTCCCGGCGCACCGCCTCGGGGTCGATACCCACCAGACGCGCCACGCCCGCCTCTATGCCCTCGGGCCGCTCGGTCTCGGTGCGCAGGACAAGCACGGGCTTCTTCAGGGAGGGTGCTTCCTCCTGCACCCCACCCGAATCCGACAGGGCGAAGTCACAGCCCGACAGGGCCGAGAGAAACTCCACATAGTCCAGCGGCGCGCTGAGGCGCACATTGGCAAGGCCCTCCAGCGTCTCATGCACATGGTCGCGGACATTGGGATTGGGGTGCACCGGCCAGACAAAGCCGAAGTCTGGATGCTTCAGGGCCAGCTCTCGCACCACCCGGGTGATGTCGCGCACGGGCGCGCCGAAATTCTCGCGCCGGTGAAGGGTGACGAGCGCATAGCCCCTCATGCCCTCAAAGCGGTAGGGCGCGATGCGCCGGGATGCGATCAGCAGGGCGTCGATGACCGTGTTGCCGGTCAGGATGTTGTCGTCATCGGCCACGCCCTCGGCTGTCAGGGTGCGCCGCGCCGCCTCGGTCGGTGGGAAGTGCAGGGCCGCCAGCCTGCCCGCCGCAATGCGGTTCCATTCCTCGGGAAAGGGGCTGTGAATGTTGCCGCTGCGCAGACCCGCCTCGACGTGGGCAAAGGGGATCTGGCGATAGAAGGCAGCGAGAGCGGCGCAAAAGACCGTGGTGGTGTCGCCCTGCCCGACCACACAGGCCGGTGCGATCTGCGCGAAGATCTCGTCGAGGCGCGCCAGGCACCGCACCGTCAGGCCGGCCAGGGTCTGGTTCGGGAGCATCAGGTCGAGATCGACATCGGGGGTGATGGCGAACAGCTCCAGCACCTGATCGAGCAGGTGGCGGTGCTGGGCGGTGGTGACGACCACGGTCGGCAGACCCGCAGCCTTCAGGGCCAGGATCACCGGGGCCATCTTGATCGCCTCGGGCCGGGTGCCCAGCACGCAGACGATGGCGCCGCGCGGCAGATGCTCCAGACTGTCCCTGCTCGATGCGCTCACGATGGGTGCCGCCCCTGATGCTGCCTGATCATTACACCGTTCCCCCCGCTGGCGCGTGATGGTGCGCGCCCAACCCTTGCATCCTGCCGGGCCTGTCGCGGCCAGCTTTAAATCGTGATTGTGAAGCTCTGATGGGCCGCGGCCCGTGGGCGTGAACTCTGTGGTGACTTGGAGCGGGTAGCGGGAATCGAACCCGCGCGTTCAGCTTGGGAAGCTGACAGGCTACCATTACATCATACCCGCCAGGGCACCTTTGTGGGGCGCACCCTTACCTCAGCCCTGCTCTTGGCCGAAGCGTGCCTCCAGGTCAATGCGGAGGAAGTGGCCCTCAGGCGGCGGTGGCCTGTTGCTCGCTCAGGAACAGGGCGTGAAGGGCATCGACATCGCGTGCATGGCGCAGGCGCTCGCGCAGCTCGGCCGATCGCATGAGGCGCGAGACCGCCGCAAGGGCGCGCAGGTGCGCCGCACCGTCGGCCGCTGGCGCGAAAAGGGCAAAGATCAGGTCCACGGGCCGGTCGTCGATGGCCTCGAAGGCCACGGGGGTCTCGAGACGCAGGAACACGCCGGTCAGGCGCGGGATCTCGGGCAGGCGCGCATGGGGCACGGCAACGCCCGAGCCGAGCCCCGTCGAGCCGAGGGCCTCGCGCTCCATCAACGCCTCGAACAGGCGCGAGGCAGGCAGGCCGAGCGCACCGGCGGCGGCCTCGGCGACCTGTTGCAGCGCCTGACGCTTGCCGCCCGCGCCTGCGCGCGTCACGACCGTGTCGCGCGAAAGCAGTTGTCCGATTTCCATGACTAACCCCAAAGCACGCGATACGTCTCGACCGCGCCTGGACCGTTGAGTCGATCCTTAGCGCCCTATTGAGAAGGGATTATGGCAATCATCCCTTCCCATTCGATGAACGGCGCGTTCTCTCTGGGTCAATCCACCCGATGTTGCCGTCGGGGCGGCGATAGACCACCGACAGCCCGCCGTGTCCAGCATTTCGGAACAGGATCACGGGATAGTTGGAAAGGTCCAGCTCCAGCACGGCCTGACCTACGGTCAGGGTGCGCACCTCGGCCTCGGTCTCTGCGATCACCATGGCTGGCGGCGGGGTCTGATCGGGCTCGCCCGCTTCGCCGAAGTCTTCGTCCCCGACCGAATCGGGATCGCGCAGCACGGTCATCATCGCCACTTCGCGCGCCGCGATCTCTTCCTTTTCGGGCGAGAGGCCGCGCGGCCCGGCAGAATGATTTTTCAGACGGCGCTTGTAGCGTCTGACGCGCTTCTCGATCTTGTCGAGCGCTTCGGTGAAGGCAGAATGGGCGTCACCACCAAAGCCGTGGCTGACCAGCGTCTGCCCGGAGGCCAGACGAACCCAGCAATCGACCTTGAACAGGTGCCCTTCGCGGGTGACCACAACCTCGGCCTCGCCGCCACGTTCGAAATACTTGGCGATCCCATCCGAGAGCTCATCGACGATCCGCGAGCCTAACGCTTCGCCGACCTCGACATGCTTGCCGCTGACCTGGACTTGCATACCCCTATGAACGCGCCTCCCGGACAAAAGTGTCAAGGCGGAACGGCGTTCTTTTCGGAAAGCGCAGCGGCGGCCGTCGGCGGACGGTGCGCGCGTCAGCCTGCCGACTTGAAGCGGCGGCGGCGCTCGACCGAGGACGGGATGCGCAGGGCCTCACGATACTTGGCCACCGTGCGCCGGGCGATGTCCACGCCGGCCTCTTTCAGAATCTCGACGATGCGGTCGTCCGACAGAACCGAGTCCTCCGCATTCTCGGCATCGATCATGGTCTTGATGCGGTGGCGCACCGCCTCGGCTGAATGGGTCGCGCCGCCGCTGGTCGAGGCGATGGCCGCGGTAAAGAAGAACTTCAGCTCATAGGTGCCGCGCGGGGTCAGCACATACTTGTTGGACGTGACGCGGCTGACGGTGGACTCGTGCATGCCGATGGCGTCGGCCACGGTCTTGAGATTGAGCGGGCGCAGGCATTCGACGCCAAAGGCCAGGAAGGCATCCTGCTGGCGCACGATCTCGCTGGCGACCTTGAGGATGGTGCGCGCGCGCTGGTCCAGGCTCTTGATCAGCCAGTTGGCCTGGTTGAGGCATTCGGCCACGAACACCTTTTCCGCATCCGAGCGGGCACCGGCCTGAACGCTGGCATGATAGCGACGGTCGATCAGCAGGCGCGGCAGGGTGTCCGCATTCAGCTCGACGCGCCAGCCGCCCAGCGGGTCGGCGCTGACCACCACGTCGGGCACCACCGTCTGGGCCACCTCGTGACCGAAGGCGGCTCCCGGGCGCGGCGTGAGGTTTCTCAGCTCGGCGATCATGTCGCGCAGATCGTCCATGTCGACGCCGCACACGCGCATCAGCCCCGCCATGTCGGAGCGCGCCAGCAGGGCCAGATTGCCCACCAGGGCCGCCATGGCCGGATCGAGGCGGTCGCGCTCGCGCAGCTGCAGTGACAGGCACTCCTCGACCGAGCGCGCCATCACGCCCGTGGGCTCGAAGCCCTGGCAGCGGCTCAGCACCTGCTCCACGCGCGCCAGCTCGCAGCCGAGCTGATCGGCCACCTCCTCCAGCGCGCCGCGCAGGTAGCCCCCCTCGTCGACCATGTCGATCAGCACCAGGGCAATGGCGCTGTCCACCGCCGAGAATCCCGCGCGCGTGACCTGCTCGACCAGATGATCGCGCAGGCTGATCTCACCCGTGCCGAGGCGGTCCAGACCGTCGCCCTCACCATCCCAGCCGGGACCGCGCCCGGCCCGGTCGGCACCGGCGAGGCCATACTGTTCGGGCGCGGCATCCGTGGCGCGGTCCGCGCCGCGCTCGCCGGGTGCGGCATCGCCATAGAGGTCGTCCTCGCGGGCATCGAGCGCCTCGCGCGCATCGCTGGCCGAGCCCATGTCGAGGCCCCCGCCCGAATCCTCGCCATAGTCCGTGCCGGGCTCGCCGCCGGAGTCATCGCGCTCCTCGGCGCTGTTCGAGGGCGTTTCTCCCTCCTCGTCGCGCGAGAGGATGGGGTTCTTCTCAAGCTCGGCCTCCACAAAGGCTTCCAGCTCGAGGTTGGACAGCTGCAACAGCTTGATCGCCTGCTGGAGCTGGGGGGTGATGACCAGCCCCTGCCCCTGCCTGATTTCCAGCCTCTGTCCGATCACGGCCACGCCCCTGCACGCCCCTGCGCACTCATGGGCCGCAATGCTGGCCCGTTTCTTGCGTGGGAAGATTGGCGCGCGGATCGTTAACAGAGCGCGAACGCTCTGCGGGAGGCATCAGCCGTACATGTCGCCCAGATAGACCCGGCGCACCTCGGCATTGTCGACGATCTCGCCGGGCGTGCCCTCGAACAGAACCTCACCGCCGTGAATGATGGCCGCCCGGTCGATGATGTCGAGGGTCTCGCGCACATTGTGGTCGGTGATCAGCACGCCAAGGCCGCGCCGGGCCAGATAGCGGATCACCTCGCGGATGTCGGCGATGGCCAGGGGATCGATACCGGCAAAGGGCTCGTCCAGCAGAATGAAGGATGGCCGCCCGGCCAGAGCGCGCGCGATCTCGACACGCCTGCGCTCACCGCCCGACAGGCCCGTGGCGGGAGAAGAGCGGATATGGGTGATGTTCAGCTCGTCTAGCAGGCGCGCCGTCTCCTCGCGCGCCGCCTTCGGGTCGCGCTCGCGCAGCTCGACCACCGAGAGCACGTTCTGCTCGACGTTCATGCCCCGGAAGATCGAGGCCTCCTGAGGCAGATAGCCCAGTCCCATGCGCGCGCGCTGGTACATGGGCTGGGCGGTGATGTCCTGCCCGTCGAGCCAGATGGTGCCATGGTCGGCCGGAATGAGGCCGGTGATCATGTAGAAACAGGTGGTCTTGCCCGCGCCATTGGGGCCGAGAAGGCCCGCGACCTCGCCGCGCCTCAGCCGCAGGGACACATTGCGCACCACCTTGCGCTCGCCAAAGCTGCGCCCGACCCCGTCGACGAACAGGCCGGAGGTATCGGCATCCGCTGCCGGCTGGGCACCATCCACACCGTTCTGAGACGCGCCGGGTGTCTCGACCGCAGCCTTGCTCGCCCGTGGCGGACGACGGGTTCTGATGGAGCGCGCCTCCATCAGCGGTTGGTGCCGCCTGGATAGAACACGCCCTGCACGCGCCGCCCGGCACCGGGGGTCTGGGCCCCCTCCATGGTGCTGCGGCCCGTGGAGACCCGCACGGTCAGGCGAGAGCCCGTCAGCACGTTCTCGCCCTGATTCAGGATCACGTCCCCGCTGACGACCAGGGTGTCATCGCCGAGGGTGTAGACGGCGCGATCGCCGCGCACCACCTGATCGTCCGAGACGAAATAGACATTTCCGATCGCCTCGATGCGGCTGACATCCCCGAAGCCCGAGCCCGTGCGGGCCTGCAAGACCCGCAGTTCATCGGCGCGCAGGCGCACGTCATCCTGAATGGCCTCGGCGCGGCCGCGCCAGACCTGAAGGCCCTCGCTCTCGATCACTTCCAGCTCGTCCGAACCGATCATGATGGGTCCGCCGCGCTGGGAAATCTGGGCGTCGGCCCCGCCGAGACCGAGCACGGCAAGCGCTGCGAGCGAGGCAAGGGCAAGGCTCAGGGACCGGGGCAGAAACTGCGGCACTTGCGGGGATCGGGCGAGGCTGGTCATGGCAGGGGTCCGGTAAGGGGATTGGGTGTTCTTAGCGTCTTTGCCGCGTCGTGTTGAGAGTGGCGCGCACTTTATCATCGCCGGAGCCGCGGAAGATGACCCGCCGCCCCTCGTCGGTGATCTCGTAGGAGGAAGCCTCGAGCGTGCCCACAGGCCCCTGGCCCGTGATTCCCTGCTCGCCCGTGATGCGCCCGCTGCGGGTATCGATGCGCGCTTCGTCGGTGGTGAAGTCAAAGCCCGCGCCGCCGTCGGTGATGCGGACCTGATCGCGCATGACGAGCTGGCGCGAGCGCTCGTCATAGATGCCCTCGCCCGCACGGATCTCGGTGACACGCCCGGCGGAAAGGTCGAGGCGGAACAGGGGGCCGTCGAGCCGGAAGCTCTGGTCGCGGGGGCTGCGCACGGCCTGCTCGGCGCCGATGACGAAGCTGCGGCCCTGTCCGTCCTGACCGTGGAACATGGGGTTGGAGAGGCGAATCTCGCTGGTGCGCACCGCGCGCGCCTCCAGCCCCGAAATCACCGAGCGCGCCCCGATCCACAGGGCAGTCAGGCCGGCGAGCACCGCGATGGTGATCGGCAGGGCCCGGCGCATGAAACGCACCCGCCGCGAGCGCGACTTCCAGCGCTCGGCGGCCTGCACCACACGGGTCCGGTCGGCCGCATCCAGGGCCTCGCGTTGCGCATCGGGGGGCAGGGGCTCGTTCATGGCGCGCGATCAGGCGTGAGCGAAGATGTCGATGTCGGGCCAGCCGGCCAGATCGAGCCGCGCGCGCGTGGGCAGGAAATCGAAACAGGCCCGCGCCAGCTCGTCACGGCCCTCGCGCTCGAGCATCTGGTCCAGCCGGGCCTTGATGGCGTGCAGGTGCAGCACGTCGGAGGCCGCATAGGCGAGCTGTTCGGGCGACAGCACGTCCGCCCCCCAGTCCGAGCTTTGCTGGGTCTTGGAAATCTCGATGCCCAGAAGCTCGCGCGAGACGTCCTTGAGCCCGTGGCGGTCGGTGTAGGTGCGCGACAGGCGCGAGGCGATCTTGGTGCAGTAGACCGGCCGGGTCACGACGCCGAGATGGCGCTCGAACATGGCCACATCGAAGCGGGCGAAGTGAAAGATCTTCAGCACGTTCTGGCTCGACAGCAGGGCCTTGAGATTGGGTGCGTCGTAGTTCCCGCGCTCGAAGCGCACGATGTGCGCATCGCCGTCCCCGGCCGAGAGCTGCACGAGGCACAGGCGGTCGCGGCCGAGCGAAAGGCCCAGCGTCTCGCTGTCCACCGCCACGCTGGTGCCGAAATCGATGCCGGAGGGCAGGTCGCCCTGATGAAGATGGATCGTCACGCGCTTCTCATAAGACTGTTCAGGTGAACGTCGGCAAAACAGCCGCTGCACAACGCCTATAAGCCGCCGCGCCCCGTTTGGCGATCATTGCGCGCTGCCATGTCATCGCCGTGGCCGGGCGGATACGAAAACGGCACCGGCTCTGGCGTGAGCGCGGTGCCGTTTCAGGCGTCTCGATCCTGCATTGCGATGGTGCCCAGGAGAGGACTCGAACCTCCACGACCGTTAAGTCACTGGCACCTGAAGCCAGCGCGTCTACCAATTCCGCCACCTGGGCCGATCACCAACAGCGATCGAAGGCGCGGACGCATAGACGAGGCGAGGTCCTTGGTCAATCACCTTGCATCATCCTTTGCGCATATCACCGCCATGCTGCGACTTCTGACGCGTTGCGGGCGGGCGCGCTCTGGTCTAAGCCCGGCGCAACAAATCCCCGAGGCGCTTGCCGGTGATGCCTCGGCGGTCGTCCGAAAATTGATGCTGCGAGCAGACCCAGATGAGCGCTCCTTCCCTTCGCGTCCAGCCTCTCTCGATCAGGCAGGTAACGGTTTTCGGCGGATCCGGCTTTGTCGGAACCCAGGTGGTCAGAGCCCTTGCGCGCCTCGGCTATCGCGTGCGTGTGGGCGTGCGCCGTCCCCATCTGGCCTTTGACCTGCGCCCTCTGGGCGATGTGGGACAGATCCAGCCCGAGCGCTGCGACATCCGTAACCGCGAAGATGTCGCCCGTCTGGTGAGCGGATCGGACGCGGTGGTCAATCTGGTCGGCATCCTGCACGAGGGCCCCGGTCGCAAGTTCCGCGCCCTTCAGGTGGACGGAGCCGTCAATATCGCCGAGGCGTGCCGCGATGCCGGGATCACCCGGCTGGTCCAGATCTCGGCCATCGGTGCGGACGAGGGCTCGGATTCGGCCTATGCCGCAACCAAGGGCGAGGCCGAGCGGCGCGTGCGCGAAATCGTGCCGGGCGCCATCGTGATCCGCCCCTCGATCATCTTCGGTCCCAAGGACGGGTTCCTCAACCGCTTTGCCACCCTGGCGGGCTTTGCGCCGGCCCTGCCGCTGATCGACGGTGGCCATACCCGCTTTCAGCCGGTGTTCGTGGGCGATGTGGCCGAAGCGGTGGCGCGCTGCGTCAGCGACGGGGCGCTGGCCGGGCGCACCTTCGAGCTGGGCGGCCCGGCCACCTACAGCTTCCGCGAGATTCTCGAACTGATCATGAGCGAGACCGGTCGCCGCCGCGCGCTCGTTCCCCTGCCCGGTCCGGTGGCGCGGTTCATCGGCTGGAAAGGCGATCTGATCGCCTCTGTGGGCATCACCCCGCCCCTGACGCTGGATCAGGTCAAGATGCTGGCGCGCGACAATGTTGTCGCCGAGGGGGCCGAAGGCTTCGAAGCGCTCGGCATCACGCCCACCGGTCTGAAGGCCGTGGCACCGACCTATCTGTGGCGCTATCGCCGCGGGGGCCAGTTCGCCGCACGTCCCGCGCCCGCACCGGCCACGCCGATCACCGAATAGGCGTCACGACAGGTTCAGCGTCACGGCCTTGATGTCGAGATATTCGTCAATGCCGTGGGTCGAGCCCTCGCGCCCGTAACCGGACTGCTTGACCCCGCCAAAGGGGGCCACCGGCGTCGAGAGCAGGCCCGTGTTCACGCCCACGATGCCGTTCTCCAGCGCCCGCGCCACGCGCATGGCCCGGTCCAGATCGCGCGTGAACAGATAGGAGGCGAGGCCATAGGGCGTGTCGTTCGCCTTTTCGATCACCTCGGCCTCGTCCTCGAAGGCGAACACCGGCACCAGCGGGCCGAAGGTCTCCTCGGTGCGGAACAGGGTGTCATCGCCGCCAAGGGTCACGCTGGGCTCGAAGAAGCGCCCGCCCAGCTTGTGACGGCTGCCCCCGGTCAGAAGGCGCGCGCCCGAGGCGGTAACTTTCGCGATGTGGGCCTCGACCTTCTCCAGTGCCTTGTCCTCGATCAGCGGGCCGATCTTCACGCCGCGGGTGAAGGCATTGCCGACCTTGAGACCGGCCACCTTCTCGGCCAGCGCCTCGGCGAAGGCCCTGGCCACCTTCTTGTGGACGTAGACGCGGTTGGGACAGACGCAGGTCTGGCCCGAGTTGCGGAACTTGCCCTTGATGGTCTCGTCCACGCTGGCGTCGATGTCCGCATCCTCGAACACGATCAGGGGCGCGGCACCGCCCAGCTCCATGGACACGCGCTTGAGGGTGGGCGCGCACTGCTCTGCCAGCATCCGCCCCACGCCCGTCGAGCCGGTGAAGCTCAGCTTTCTGATGTGATCCGAGCCGGTCAGGGCCGCGCCGATCGGCCCCGCCTCGCCCGTGACGATCGAGAGCACGCCATCGGGTAGGCCTGCCTGCTGCGCCAGTTCGACCAGGGCGATGGCGGTAAAGGGCGTCTGGCTCGCGGGCTTGACCACCGCCGTGCAGCCCGCCGCAAAGGCCGGGCCGAGCTTGCGCGTCAGCATGGCGGCCGGAAAGTTCCACGGCGTGATCAGGGCACAGGGACCGACCGGCTCGCGCAGGGTGATGAGCGTATGGCCCAGCGGGCTTCGCTGGCTCTCACCCATGATGCGCTCGGCCTCTCCGGCGGACCACTTGATGAAGCCGTTGGCATAAGAGACCTCGCCGCGCGCTTCTTCCAGCGGCTTGCCGTTCTCGAGCGACATCAGGGCCGCCAGGGCCTCGGCGTGATCGTCGATGAGTGCCGCCCATCGGCGCAGGAAGGCAGCGCGCTCGTGCGGATTCTCGCGGCCCCAGTCGCGCTGGGCCTTCGCGGCCGCGCTGATGGCCGTCTCGGTCTGGTCCGCGCCGAGGTTGGGCACATGGCCGATGATCTCGCCCGTCGCCGGATCGTCCACGGCGATGGTGTCCGAGCCCGAGGTCACGGGTTTGCCCGCAATGATGGCGTGTTCGCGGATCAGGCCCTGACCGAGCGTGCGGCTGTCTTCACTCATGATGATGATCTCCTCGCCAGACCCAACGCACGAGGGCGCGCTCAGGTCCGCGCGCGCTCAGGTTCGTCCTGACCTATGGCATCGAGATTGCGCCCTCTTGTCTCGGGCAGGAACAGCAGGGCCACCACCACCGCCACTGCGGTGAAACCGATGGCGTACCAGAGGCCAAAATAGATGTCGCCCGATGCGGCCACCAGAGCAAAGCTGGCCGCAGGCAGCATTCCGCCCACCCAGCCGGTGCCGACGTGATAGGGCAGGCTCATGGCCGTGTATCGCACCCGCGTGGGAAACAGCTCGACGAGGGCGGCCGCCTGGGGGCCATAAAGCGCCGTCGCCGCCACGATGAACACCAGCAGGATCGCGATCACCAGCGGCAGGTTGATCCGGTCGGGATCGGCGCGCTCGGGATAGCCCGCCGTGGCCAGGGCCGTGAGCACGCGCTGGCGCACTTCTGCGGTGGCCACCGCCAGATCGGCCGCCGAGAGGCTGCTGCCCTCGATGGATGCCACGCTCACGGCGCCTACGCGCACGCTGGCCACGGAACCTGGCACGGCCTCGACATTGGTGTAGCTGATGCCTGCATCGGTCAGGGCGCGCTTGGCCAGATCACAGGAGGAGGTGAAGCGCGCCTTGCCCACCGGATCGAACTGGACCGAGCAGGTGGCCGGATCGGCAATCACGCTGACGGGGCTCTCGATCTGGGCGCGTGCCAGCGCCGGGTTGGCCGCCTCGGTCAGCATCCTGAAGCCGGGGAAGAAGGTGACGAGGGCGAGGATCATGCCGAACAGCATCACCGGCTTGCGTCCCACCTTGTCTGACAGCCAGCCGAAAAAGACATAGAGAAACGCCGAGATCACCGTCACGATCAGTATGACCTGATCGACCAGGGCAGCATCGACCTTCAGAACCCGCTCCATGAAGAAGCGCGAGTAGAAATAGCCCGCATACCAGACCGCGCCCTGGGCGATCATGATGCCGAACAGGGCGATGAGCACGAAGCGACCGTTGCGCCAGGTGCCGAAGGCCTCGCGGTAGGGCGCGCGCTTCTCGCTGCTCTCGGCCTCCATGCGCCTGAACGCCGGGCTCTCGTTAAGCTTCAGCCTGATCCACAGCGAGATGACCAGCAGGAAGGCCGACAGCAGGAAGGGGATGCGCCAGCCCCATTCGCCGAACGCCTCGGCGCCCACGATCAGGCGGGTGATGATGATGACGCCCAGCGCGCCGATCAGGCCCAGCGCGGCGGTGGTCTGGATCCAGCCCGTCAGATAGCCGCGTCGCTCGTCAGGTGCGTGCTCCGCCACATAGATGGCCGCGCCGCCATATTCTCCGCCCAGCGCAAAACCTTGCAGGATGCGCATGGTGATCAGCAGGACCGGCGCGATGATGCCCGCCTGGCTGTAGTCGGGCAGAAGGCCGATGGCGACGGTGGCAACGCCCATCAGGGTGATGGTGACCAGAAAGGTGCGCTTTCGCCCCGTGCGATCACCGAACCAGCCGAATACCAGTGCGCCCAGCGGCCGCACGACGAAGCCGACACCGAACGTCAGCAGGGCGAGGATATAGCTGGTGGCCTCGCCCACCTCCGAATAGAAATGCCGCGCGATGATGGTGGTCAGGGCACCGAAGATGAAGAAGTCGTACCACTCGAAGGCGTTGCCCGCCGCCGAGGCTCCCACCACGGTCCTGAGCCTTGCAGGTGCCTCCGAAGCAGGCCCGTCATAAGCCATGCCCTGACGCTCTGCGTTGCGATCAAGCCTGTCGCCCATGTTTCCCCCCTGATCGCCCCGGCCGAAGCCAGCTTCGCGGGCCGCGCTTCCGGGCAGATCGGAGAATCGCTTTAGCGCGCCCGAACAGGGGCGAAAAGAGCCCGCCGACCGGAGTAGAGACGCTGTGGTCCCGGCGCCGTCGCCCAAGCACGAAAAACCCCGCCGCGGGGGGCGTGCGGCGGGGTCTCAACACCTCCGGCCCTCGCATGAGGCGGTGCCGAAGGGATATGCCAGGACGCCGCGATGGCGTCCTGAAAGGCAGGTCTTACTGAACGTCGCGCGCGGCGTCCTCGACGGCCTGACCGGCGGCCTGGGTGTCACGCCCGATACCGGCGACGGTGTTGCACGCAGCGGTGGTGAGGGCCGCGGCAGCCGCGAAAAGAACGAAGAACTTACGCATGATGGTCACGCTCCTGTCTGGCGGAGGGTCGGGGCTGCAGGCCCTGATACCCGGTGTTCTGACTTGCCCACAGAGAACGGCGATGACGCCCTGCGGTTCCCGCCCGCAGATCAGTCGGCCTCGGCCATGTGAGGTTTGGGGAAGGTGAGGCACACCCGCACCCCGCCCGCAGCCCCGCGCGTCACCTCCACCCGCCCGCGCAGCTGGCGCGAGAAAGCCGTCATCAGGGTCATGCCCACGCCTGATGCCATGGCCTCGGGCATGGCGCCGGGGCCATCGTCCTCGACTTCGAGAACGCACTCCTGAGCGGTGCAGGAAAAGCGCACCCACAGCTTGCCCCCGCGCCCCCGGAACGCGTGCTTCTGGGCATTTGAGACGGCCTCCACCACCCACAGGGCCACAGGCGCAAGCCGGTCGGGATCGATGATCAGGCTGTCGGCAGTGACACTGCTGTCGACGACGATGCTGCGATCAGGCTCATTGGCCAGGATCTGTCCCACCAGATCGGGCAGAAAGGCCTTGAGGTCGGCCCGGCGGATGTCGGCGCTCTGGTACAATGTGCGATAGATCAGCGCGAGCGCCGAGATGCGCTGGCGCGTGTCGCCCAGTGCCGCGCGCGCGCCATCATCGCTGACGGCCCGCTGCTGCATGCTGAGCAGCGAGGAGATGATCTGAAGATTGTTCTTCACCCGGTGGTGAATCTCGCGCATCAGCGCGTCCTTCTCCGCCAAGGACTCGTTCAGCGCCGCATCGCGAGCCCCGATGGTCTCGGCCATTTCGTCCAGCGTCTCGGCCAGCACGCGGATTTCCGCCGGCGCATTGCGCGCCTGAACGGGGCGGATGTGGAACTTGCCCTTGGCATAGACCGCCGCGATGCGCTCAAGATAGTCGAGCCAGCGGATCACGATGCGCTCGGTGAAGATCAGCACGGCCAGCAGGGCCGCCAGCCACGCCATCAGCGGCATGATGAACACGCCGATCGGATTGAGCCGCGCCCACGACCACAGGCCGGGGTCCGGGGCCGCCATCAGCACGAAGATGTCGCCCCCCGAGATCGGCGCACCCGCATAGACCCGGCGCCGCCCCTCGCCGTCGCGGGCGGTGAAGCTGTCGCGCCGGCCCGAGGTCAGATCGGCGGTCCAGCGCGAGAGCCTGCCCTGCACATCTTCGCCGAACGCGGCATCGCGCGTGGCGATCAGCACGCTGCCCGAGCGGTCGATCAGAGCCACTTCGGTGTGCTGCGAAAGGCCGGGATCGCGCACATCGGGCCTGAAGTCCTCGATGGGCATGATTGCCACCAGCGCCCCGTCGAAGGTGCCCAGCGGGCGCTCGGCGCGCACACCGGCCAGAAGGGCCGGACCGCGGGCCATGGCCTCGGGCGCGCGCACGGTCACCAGGCGCTCACCGGCCATCAGGCGCGAGAACCACGCCTCGCCCCGCTGAGAGATGGCCTCGCCCTCCGGCGAAGATTGCGTCTCGCCATCGCCCACACCCATTGCCCCGCGCGAGGCGCAGGCCACGCGGCCTGTCTCGCTGAAACGATAGAGTGCCTCATAGCCCTCGAGCCGCTCGACCAGCGCCTGAAGCCGGGGCACGCAGTAGAGGCCCAGCGATTCGGGACGCAGTGTCTCCAGCAGGATCACGGCGCTGTCGATGCGCGCGCGCGCCGTGGTGGCGCTGCGCTCTGCGGCCATGACGAGATCGCTGCGGCGATCCTCGGCATCGCGCTGAAAGGCCGCGCGCGACTGCACGGCACTGAGAAGAAGTATGGGCAGCAGGGCAATGGCCATGGCCACGCCAAGGCGATAGCGGATGCCGCTCACGCCCCGGCGTGACAGCCTGCGCCTCAGGCTGGACACGGGTGCTAGCGCCCGCTCAGGCGATCGGCGTCGGCGAGGATCGAGCGCATGGCATCGCCAGCAGGCCTGCCGTCGCGACCGTATTCTCCGCGCGCCAGGGCCGCCTGCAACGCCTTGCGCGCCCGGCTGACGCGGCTCTTAACCGTGCCGACGGCACAACGGCAGATCTCGGCCGCTTCCTCGTAGGCAAAGCCACCGGCACCCACCAGCACCAGCGCCTCACGCTGTTCGTCGGGCAGGCCGGCAAGGGCGAGGCGCAGCTCATCCAGAGCCACGGGGGCCTCGGGATCGTCCACTGCGATCAAGGTGCGCTCGGCCGCTTCCTGGTCGAGCTGGGTCTGCCGCCACGAGCGGCGCTTGTCGGAATAGAACTGGTTGCGAAGGATCATGAAGGTCCAGGCCTTCATGTTTGTGCCCAGCTGGAAGCTGGCGCGCGCATCCCACGCCTTGACCATGGCATCCTGCGCCAGATCGTCGGCAGCGGTGGGATCGCCGGTCAGTGTGCGGGCAAAGGCGCGCAGGTGGGGGATCAGCTTGACCAGTTCCGTCTTGAACGCGTTGTCGTCCTCGAGGGATCGGTCAGCCCTTGTGGCTGTGCTCATGCGTCGTTGCCCCCGGAAGACCCGCGCGCGTCCGCACGGCGCAGGATGTCGAGGAAGTCGTCTGGCACAGGCTCGTTCACAACGGCATCGAACATGTGCCGCAGCTTAACACCGATAGCCTGCTGGCGAAGTCTGGCTTCGTCCAATTCTTCCTCGCTGCCTTCCGGGGGCGGGAGATCACTCCCCTGCCCTGATCCGCTGTCCTGATCCATCATCCGGTTGCCCGCCCCTGGGATACGCTCGATAGGCCCGCCTCAGCACCCGCGCCGACCCCGGAGAACGGGCTGAGAGGCGTTGAGGGTGTGCGCGATTGGTTGGCCTAACGGTATCAGTGGCTGCACGGTTCCGGAAAATCACCATTTCGCAGATAAAATTTCGCCCGAGGCCCGCCACAGGCCCGGAACCCTCGGCATGACAGCGCGTTTGGAAGAATTGGCGAGCGTCAGGGGGCACGATCAGCGCCCGGCTGCGCCGTCGCTTACGGCACTGCTCTTGTTATCAAGTCGGGGACGATCAAGATGAGCCTACTTGCCAGGCTGGCACCGCACCTTCCCTATGTGCGCCGTTACGCGCGCGCGCTCACGGGCGATCAGTCCACGGGCGACAACTATGTGCGCGTGGCGCTCGAGGCGCTCGCGGCCGGAGAGCAGACCCTCAATGCCGAGGTCTCCCCGCGCGTGGCGCTTTATCAGGTCTTTCACGCCATATGGCTGAGCACGGGCGCGCGCCTTGAGGACTCGGGCAGCCACGGCCTCGACGATGAGCCCAGCCAGAGGCTGATGCGCATTGCGCCGCGCTCGCGCCAGGCGTTCCTGCTGACTGCCCTGGAGGGCTTCACCCCGTCCGAGGCCGCCCAGATCCTGTCGTCGGACATGGGCGAGATCGAAGGCCTTATCCGCGACGCCCAGCGCGAGATCGACGCCGAGCTGGCCACCGACGTGCTGATCATCGAGGACGAGCCGGTCATCGCCACCGACATCGAGGCTCTGGTGCGTGAACTCGGCCACAATGTCACCGAGGTGGCCACCACCCACGACGAAGCCGTGGACGCCGTTTCGCGCCGCCGCCCGGGCCTGGTGCTGGCCGACATCCAGCTTGCCGACGGCTCGTCCGGCATCGATGCGGTCAAGGACATCCTGCAGAGCATCAAGGTGCCGGTGATCTTCATCACCGCCTTCCCCGAGCGGCTGCTGACCGGAGAGAGGCCCGAGCCGACCTTCCTGATCACCAAGCCGTTCCAGCCCGAAACGGTGAAGGCGGCGATCAGCCAGGCGCTGTTCTTCCACCCCAGCCGCGAGAAGGTGCCCGCATAGGCGGGGGGCCAAACCGGAAAGCCCTGAAAACCAGGAACGGCGGCCCCGCACCGGAGCCGCCGTTTTTCTGCACGCGGAGTTCCTCAGGAGGCGCAGCAGCCGCGCCGCTTACTGCGCAGGGACGTCCTGCTCGCGCAGGGCCGCTGGCTCGCCCGCTTCCTCGATGGCCTGAGCTTCCGCCTGAACGGGCGCGGTCGGCTCGCCGTCCTCGGCAAAAGTGGCCACGGCAGCCGGCTCGGGCGTGGCCGAGGTCTGCTCGTCAATCGCCGGAGACGACAGGGCGAAATAGCCCAGCAGCACGATGACAGCGAGAGTCACCGAGACCACCAGCACCATCACCATGCGCCCGCCCTTGCGGCCCTGACGCACATACTGGGCCTCTACTGGCCGTCCCGCCTCGACGGCATCGGCTGCATGGGAATGAGGGTCCACCCGATCGGTGTAGTTGATGTCGTTCTCGTCCCTGGGACGATCGTCGCTGGAGTTCGTCATGGCGCTTTCCTGTGAATGATGCCGTCTGGCGTGCCGCCCGGATCGCCGTGCGGACAGCGGCCCGCCGCGTTCCAGAACAACGCAGGCCCGGCGATTTGCGTTCCGGTGAAGCTTGGTCACGGCCACTTGCGACTTTTTTGGCGAACCATCGGAACCCCTGCGGCGTAGCATCGTTATTGGCGTGCGGAGGCGGCAACGCCCCCCCGACTTGAGACCGCTTCCCATACCGAAACGGTCTGCTGCCTCCGCGCTTTTCTCGATGATGCGACTATTCAGGCGGGTTCCTAACGGAGCCCGCCTTTTTCTTTGGGCCTCATCGCCACGGCCCTTGCCAGTGCGGTCCGCCTGATCTCAAATGAGCGTTCTCAAAGAAAACGCCCCGAGCGCGCATCAGGCACAGGAGCCAGCCATGACCGAGCCGAACCTTCCGCGAACCAACCGCCAGTGGGTGCTGCGCCAGCGGCCCAAGGGCCTCGTTCAGGACGGCGATCTCGAACTGGTCGAGGTGCCCATTCCTGCGCTTGGCGATGGCGAGGTTCTGGTGCGCACGGTCTATCTGTCGCTCGACCCTACCAACCGCACCTGGATGAATGATGCCGAGGGCTATCTGCCGCCCGTGGCGCTGGGCGAGGTGATGCGGGGTCTCACCCTGGGTGTGGTCGAGGACAGCCGCTCGTCCCGCTTCAGCCGGGGTGATCTGGTCACGCCGCTCGCGGGCGGCTGGGCCGAATATGCCGTGGTCCATGAAAGCGGACTTTGTCCCACGCGCAAGGTGCCCGGCCTGCCGCTGACCGCCAACCTCAGCGTCATGGGCATGACCGGCATGACGGCCTATTTCGGCGTCACGGACATTCTGCGCCCCAAGCCCGGCGACACCCTGGTGATCACGGCCGCGGCCGGTGCGGTGGGTTCCATCGCCGGTCAGATCGCCAGACAGAAGGGCGCGCGCGTCATCGGCATCGCGGGAGGCCCGGACAAGTGCCGCTGGCTGACCGAGGAACTCGGGTTTGACGGCGCCATTGACTACAAGGGCGAAGACGTGGGCGAGGCGCTGGACCGTCTGTGCCCGGACGGCATCGATCTCAGCTTCGAGAACGTCGGCGGCGACATCATGAACGCCGTCTTCAACCGCCTGAAGGTGCACGGCACCATGGCCCTGTGCGGACTGATCTCGGCCTATAATGCCACGCGCCCGCCGCCCTCGCCCAACCTGGGACGGATCATCACCCAGCGCCTGAACGTGCGCGGCTTCCTCGTGCTCGACTATGTGCCGCGCGCGCGCGAGATGTTCGACGAGATGGGCCCCTGGGTCGCGGACGGAAAGATTCAGTGGAAGGTCCACGTTGACGAGGGCATCGAGCAGGCCTTGTCCGCACTCAATCGCCTGTTTACGGGTGATCACGACGGCAAGCTTCTCGTGAGGGTCTCTGAGGAACCCTGACCGGCGGGAGGGGCGCTGCGTCACGGCCCTTGATCTGCGGCGGACACCATGAGCGACAACGAGCCCCCCTTTCCCGTCAGCCCTGCGGCGCTGCACTACGAGGATCTAGAGGTCGGACAGGTGATCGCACTGGGTGCCTGCGCCGTCGAGCCGCGCGCCATGACCGATTTCATCGACCGCTTCGTGCCGGGCTGGCCCGGCGAGAAGGGCGCACCCGAAGCCCTGATGTTCTGTCTGTGGTCGCGCCTGTTCACCGAGCGGGCTCAGGGGCTGGCCCAGATCAAGATGCTGGCCACCGACGCCCTGCGTTTTGCCCGCCACCCCCCCGCCGGGGAGCTGCTGCGCGGGCGCATGACCGTAATGGGCAAGGATCCCGTCGGCGATGAGCGCGGCATCATCATCGCCCAGCACGACCTGCTGGACGAGGACGGGCGCCTCGTATTTTCCTGTCTGACCAGGGCGATCTTCGCGCGTCGGACCTGAGCGGCGCCGCGCTTTCTCCAGGACTGGCTTGTCCCTAGGGTCCGACGTCGCGCGGGTCGGCGCGACCGTCATCGATGACGCGCGGCAGCGACAGATTGATGCCCAGCGCCTCGGCCAGCCGCTGATCGCGCGAATAGACATCCTCGCGGAACGCCACCCGGCCCTGACCGTCTACAAAGGCCGTCCAGTAAAGCAGGCGCACGGAAATCTCGCGGCCCGTCTCGACCCTCTGGGTCCGGCGGCTGTCGATGGCGCTATCGAAGGTGCCAAGCTGGGCGGGATCGGGCGAGAGCAGCAGGCGCGCGAACTCCACCGCATCCTGCACGCGCACACAGCCGTGGCTGCGATGGCGGTAGGCGTTGTTGAAAGCGGCCTTGGACGGGGTGTCGTGCAGGAAGATGGCGTGACTGTCGCGCAGCTCGAACTTCACCAGACCCAGTGCGGCATTCGGCCCGGCGCGCTGGACCACATTGCCGCCCGGCGCGATGTACATGTTCTGTGAGGCCAGATAGGCCGGTCCGCGCGGCAGGATTTCGTTGCGCGCGATCGAGGCCGGCACATACCAGGGCGGATTGGCGACCACCGAGGCGAAGGGCTTTTCCAGGCTGGGGGTCTGGTTGCGCGGCGTGCCGACCACGACGCGGTTCGAGTGCACCGGGCGGTTGTCGCGCCAGTAGACCATGATGGCCGCCGCCGTGTTCACCTCGATGCGCTCGGGGCTCAGCTCGCGGCGCAGCCAGCGGCGGCGCTCCAGATTGAGGGCGATCTGGCGGGCGCGATCCTCGGCCGAGGCGGTAAGGGCGTTCTGGGTCGCCTGACCGATGATGCCGTCGGCCAGCAGGCCGTGACGGGTCTGGAACGAGCGCACGCCCGCCTCCAGAGACGGCGCATAGAGCGTGCCCGTGCCTGCCAGCACGGCGTCCTGCTCGCGCGTGATGTCTCCTTCGGCCAGCAGGCGGGCGCGCAGGGCGGGGATACGGCTGTCGGTGCCGCCCACATCGATGCGGGCACCGGCACGGAAGGCCGGCCAGCCGCCGCGCTCGGCCAGCTGGCGATAGCGCACATAGCCCGCAGAAAGATTGGTGTAGCCGATATCGGTGGGCGCCAGCGACTCCATCCAGTCCACCAGCCGGTTGGCTGCCAGAGCGGTGCCAAGACCCGTGGCGATGTCCGCACGGTTGCGCTGCATCTCCCAGAGGCTCTCGACGCTCTCGGGGCGCACCCGCCCTTCCGAGAGCACGCGCGCATAGGCGAACACGGCCTCGGTGGTGCGCATCTCGGCGCGCGAGGGGTCGGAGGCAAGGCCGACGAAATCGAAATGGTCCTGGGGCGACAGGCCATGGCGCGGGGCGAGGTTGGCAATCTCTCCTAGGGCGCGGCGCTGTTCGCTGGTCCAGACCGGGCGCCAGTCCTGCGCCTCGTAGAAGCGGCGGATGTCGGGCTGCAGATCGGCACGTACGCGCGCGAGCTGATCATTGAAACTGGTGTAGAACTCGGAGCGGCTGCCCGGTGCTGGCTGGCCGGCCGCGCTGATGCCAGGTCCGCTTTGGGCGCTGGCCCGGCCCGCCAGTGCGGCAGCGCCCAGCGCAGCGGCGCCGGTGCCAAGGTCGCGCCGACTGAACCCGCCCTTGCTCATGCTCTTACCCGTCACCTTTCGCACGAAAGCCCCATCCATCCCGGAGACAACCGCCCAAACCTTAACGGCGTTCCGGAAAAACAAAAAGCGCCGGTCCTTCGACCGGCGCCCGACTGTGGCCCGAATGCACCTTCGGGCCACGCAGAGATTGATCGGCTTACTTCTTGCCGAGGAACCCGCCGTACTTGTTGGTGAAACGCGACACGCGCCCGCCACGGTCCAGCAGGTGCTGGTTGCCGCCCGTCCACGCCGGATGGGTCTTGGGGTCGATGTCGAGATTCAGCGTCGCGCCTTCCTTGCCGTAGGTCGAGCGCGTCTGATAGGTCGTCCCGTCCGTCATCACCACCGTGATGAAGTGATAGTCGGGGTGAATGTCCTTCTTCATCGCCATCGATCCAGCTAGAGGCCGCACCCATATGTGGGTGGGCAGAAACGCGAAAACCCGCCGGGCCACCGGCGGGAGGGCGTGCCATTACACGCGAAGGCCCCGTCAGGCAAGAGGCATATGACCGAATCGAGTGCGAACCCGACGACTCACGACCACCGCCACGGCGGGCGCCCTTCGGCCGGAGCCGTCCTCATCGAGCAGATGAACGAGGCCGGGGGCAAGCGCCCGCGGGCCCGCGACGTGCGGCCGCTGCTGCGGCTGTGGCCCTATCTGGTCCACCACAGGCTCGACGCGCTTATCGCAGGCTTCTGGCTGATCATGGCCACCGTGACGTCTCTGGGCCTGACGGTGAGCGCGCGCGCGACGCTGGACAACGGCTTTGACGGCGGGGTCGAGGCGGTCAATCTCTGGTTCGGCCTGCTGGCGCTCAATGCCCTGGCGCTGGGTCTGGCCACGGCGTTTCGCTACTATTACGTGACCAAGACCGGTGAGCGCATCGTCGCGGACCTGCGCCAGGGGCTGTTTGCCCAGGTGCTGAGGCTGGATCCGTCGTTCTTCAACGCGATCCGAACCGGCGAGGTGCTCTCGCGCCTGACCACCGATCTTCAGCTGATCGACACCTTGCTGACCACCTCGGTGTCCTATGCCCTGCGCAATGTGCTGACCCTGATCGGGGCGGTGATCCTTCTCCTGTTCGTCAGCCTGAAGCTGACCGGGCTGGTGCTTCTGGTGGTGCCGCTGCTGATCGTTCCGCTGTTCTTCTACGGGCGGCGCGTGCGGGCCCTGACCGAGCAGACCCAGGACCGCTTCGCCAATGCGGTCGGCTTTGCCGGCGAGAGCATCGAGGCGCTCGAGACGGTGCAGGCCTTCGGCCGCGAGAAAAGCGCCACCCGCCGCTTCAGCGGGGCCGTGGATGCCTCCTTCAACGTCTCGCTCAAGCGTATGCGGGCGCGGGCGCTGATGACCGCCATGATCATTCTGGTGATGTTCGGCGGAGTGACTTGGGTGCTCTGGCTGGGCGCGCGCGATGTCATCGCCGGAGCCATGAGCGCGGGCACGCTTTTGCAGTTCGTGCTGCTTTCGGTGTTCGCCGCTGGCGCCGTCAGCGCCCTGGGCGAGAGCTGGGGCGACATCCAGAAGGCCGCCGGCGCCATGTCGCGGGTGGACGAGATCCTGCGCGCAAGGCCCGCCATTTCTGCTCCGGCTGCGCCCAGGGCCCTGCCCGAGCCGGCCAGCGGACATATCGTCATGCGCGATGTGGCCTTCAGCTATCCGGGCAGGCCCGACCTGCCAGCGCTGCGTGGTCTTGATCTGGATGTGCGTCCCGGCGAGACCGTGGCCCTCGTCGGGCCATCGGGTGCGGGCAAGAGCACGGTGTTCCGCCTGCTGCTGCGCTTTTACGACCCTCAGGCCGGGGCGATCACCCTTGACGGCGTGGACCTGCGCGAAGCCGACCCGGCAGCGGTGCGAGAGCGCATGGCCTGGGTGTCGCAGGAGGCCCCCCTGTTCTCGGGCTCGGCGCTGGAGAACATCGCCTTTGGCCACGAGGGGCTGAGCCTTGAACAGGCGCGCGCCGTAGCCTCCAAGGCCCAGGCACTCGGTTTCATCGAGGCCCTGCCCCAGGGCTTTGACACTCCGCTCGGAGAGCGGGGCCGCACCCTCTCGGGCGGTCAGCGACAGCGCCTCGCCATCGCCCGCGCCCTGATCCGCTCGGCACCCGTGCTGCTGCTCGATGAGGCCACCAGCGCGCTCGATGCCGAGAACGAGCGCCTTGTGCAGGCCGCACTGGCCGAGGCCATGGGCGAGCGCACCACCCTGGTGATCGCGCACCGGCTGGCCACGGTGCTGAAGGCCGACCGCATCGTGGTGCTCGATGACGGGCGCGTGGCCGAATCCGGCACCCACGCCGAGCTGATGGCGCGCAGGGGCCTCTATGCGCGGCTGGCCGAGCTTCAGTTCGGTATCAGCTAGGGGCGCAGCGCCGCGCGCGTCAGGGCCGGGGCGTCGGTGAACAGACCCTGCACGCCCATGTCCGCCAGCAGGCGCGCCTCGCTGCCGTGCTCGCCCTGAAGGCGCAGATAGTCGGGCCGTGCCCGGTCGCCCCGGCGCATGTCCTCGCGCAGGAAATGGTTCTCGGGCCGCAAGGTCCAGACATGAACGCCGAGCCCGTGGGCGCGCGCCCAGGCGATGCGCTGACGGCCCACAGCCTCGTCACCCAGCAGGTGCGCCTTGTCGAGACCCAGGGCGTCGGCATAGGTCGCGATGCGCGCCAGACCATCAGGAGAGAGTATGTCTTCCATGCTCCAGTATGGCCGGTCGTAAGGCGCGCCCGTGCCCAGCAGCTGCACCAGAGGCAGGGGTGTGCGCGCGCGAAGGCGCATGAGAGGCTCGACCTCGAAGCACTGGATGAACACCGGTGCACCCTGGCGGTTCAGACCCGCCGCATCGAGGTCCGCCAGCAGGGCCGTTTCCATGTCGAGGCCGCGGGCTGCGAAATAGGCCGGGTGCTTCAGCTCGGGATAGATGCCGATCTCGCGCCCGAGCCTGGCAGAGGCCTCCGCCGCGATCGCGATCACCTCGGCAAAGGTAAGAATGCCGTCCTCGCCCTCATGGGCCTGATTGCCGGGCCTGAGCTGGGGCAGGCGCTCGCGGGCGCGAAGTGTGCGCAGCTCGGCCAAGGTGAAGTCCTCTGTAAACCAGCCGCTCACGCTGACGCCATCGATGACGCGGCTGGTATGGCGGTCCGCAAACTCGGGACGGGAGGCCACGTCGGTGGTCTGGGAAATCTCGTTCTCGTGCCGCGCCACCAGCACGCCGTCGCGCGTCATGACCAGATCGGGCTCGATGAAATCGGCGCCCTGGGCAATGGCCAGTTCATAGGCGCCGCGCGTATGCTCGGGCCGCTCGAAGGAGGCGCCGCGGTGCGCGATGATGAGGGGCTGATGGTCCATGGGCACGGCACCAGTCTCCGCCTGCGCCGAGACGAGCGCAATCACGAACACCAGCAGGGGAGCCATGAGCATGCGGATCATGAACGCCGGTGTGACGCAAGATCACGACAGGGCCGTCACAGGCCCTTTACGGGCGTGCGAAGTTTCGGCTCAGACGCCCCGCAGGACGTCGAGCAGTCGTGACTGGATATCCTCACCGCCTGCACAGATGGAGGCCCCGTCATGGGGATCGCCGCCCTCGTCGATGGCGCTGATCACGCCACCGGCCTCGCGGATCATCAGAATGCCCGCTGCCACATCCCAGGGCTTGAGCCCACGCTCCCAGAAGGCATCGTACCGCCCCGCCGCCACCCAGGCGAGATCGAGCGCCGCCGAGCCCAGACGGCGGATGCCCGCCACCCGCTGCCCGACCGCGTGAATCTCACGGATGGCCTGGGCATGGCCACTGCGGCCCTGGAAGGGCAGGCCCGTGCTGATCAGGGCGTCGCCCAGATCGCGGCGCGCCGCCACGCGGATGCGCGTGTCGTTGAGATAGCAGCCCTTGCCCTTTTCGGCCCAGAACAGCTCGTTCTGGATCGGGTTGTAGGTGACGCCCGCCACGATCTCGCGGCTGCCGTCTGGCGCGGCGCGTTCAAGACCCACCGTGATGGCGAAGTGGGGCATGGCGTGCATGAAGTTGGTGGTGCCGTCGATCGGATCGACGATCCAGGTGTGGGTCTTGTCCGTGCCCTCGACCAGACCGCGCTCCTCGCCCAGAAAGCCATAGCCGGGCCGAGCCTTGGTCAGCAGCTCGAACAGGGTCTGCTCGGCCTTGAGATCGGCAGCGGTCACGAAGTCGGACGGACCCTTGCGCGAGACCTGCAACTGGCTGACCTCGCCAAAATCGCGCACCATCGGACGCGCCGTCTTGCGCACGGCATCGATGATGACCTGAACGAGGGAGGATGCCAGGGCCATCGCCGGTCAGTCCGCGCGCCGGACGTATTCGCCCGTGGCCGTGTCCACGACGATGCGCTCGCCCGCGCTCATATAGGGCGGGATCATGATGCGAAGGCCGTTCGAAGCGGTGGCGGGCTTGTAGGACGACGAGGCGGTCTGGCCCTTTACCGTGGGCTCGGTCTCGGCCACCTCCAGCACCACCTGCTCGGGCAGGGACAGGCCGATGGCACGCTCCTCGTGAAACTCGATCACCACCTGCATGCCGTCCTGAAGGTAGGGGATGCGCTCATCGCCCACCCAGTCCTTCTGCAACTCGATCTGCTCGTAGGTGGCCTGGTCCATGAACACCAGCGCATCACCGCTCTCATAGAGATAGGAGAAGTCGCGCTGCTCCAGCGTCACGCGCTCCACCGTGTCGTCCGAGCGGAAGCGCTCGTTCAGCTTGGTGCCCGTCTCGATGTTCTTCATCTCGACCTGGGCAAAGGCCCCGCCCTTGCCGGGCTTGACGTGCGCGGTCTTGACCACGACCCACAGGCCCTTGTCGTGTTGCAGGATCATGCCGGGCTTGATGGTGTTGGCGTTGATTTTCATGGGAACAACCGGTGGGTTCGGCGCGCGGGGCGGCCTTGGGGGCGACGAGGGTGCGGTGCCGGGTGCGCGCAGCATCAGGAGGGGACCGGTGGTCCGCGCCCCTGCGCGCGAGGCGGACATCGGGCGCGTTCCCTAGAGTATGGCGTGCGCCCCCGCAAGGCCCATGCCGATCAGGGCGCGCCCGTCTCGCGGCTCCAGGCCGGACCCGAAGCCACCGGGAGCCGCCGTCAGGTGCTGCCGGGAATGCCGATCTGGAAATCCTTGCGCGCCGAAATGATCGTCACGATGAAGCCCGCCAGCACGTCGAGCAGCACCATGGTGGTGATCAGGAAGAAGGTCGAGGTGGCAAAGCCCCGGATCAGCAGGAACTCCACCAGGCAGACCACGAACAGGATCAGCGACAGGGCGTGATTGACGATGGCGACGCGCTGGCTGGACGTCGACTTGAGCAGCTCGAAGAACAAAAGCACCAGCGCAAACAAAAGCAGGGCATCGCCCACGCCCACTTCCCAGTTCGCCCCCGAGGCCATGGGGATGGAGAACATCGGCTCGCGCAAGGTGGCGTCGGGGCTGACCGCCGCCGTGCCGCCCGTCATGCCGAACAGAACGATCAGATTGTAGATCACCACCGGGATGAGCAGCAGGGGCAGCGCAATCAGCATCGGACGTCCTCCCATGGGATCATTAGGCTTAATAGCGCTGTTCGGTTCCCGAGCCTAGCCGGGTTCGCCCCGCAGGAGAACGCCGTTTTCCGAGCCTAGTGCTCCTCGATCTGGCCGGTCAGGCGCCCGCGCGAGCGCAGCCACATGATGCCGATCAGGTCCGACAGGGCCGCCCAGAGCCTGCCGAGGTTGGTGTATTTCGAGCGGCCCTCGCCCCTCGCCCGGTGACTGACGGGCAGGAACCGGCACTGGTAGCCCTCCCGGATCACCAGAGCGGGCAGGTAGCGGTGCATGTGATCGAAGTAGGGCAGGCGCAGGAACACGTCACGGCGCATGGCTTTCAGCCCGCAGCCGGTATCGTTGGCGCTGTCCTTGAGAAGCCACTTGCGAATGCCGTTGGCCAGGCGCGAGGCGCTGCGCTTGGAGGCCGTGTCCTGCCTGTCGACGCGCTCGCCGCCCACCAGCGCCACGCGCGGCCCCGCCTCGATCAGCGCATCGACCAGCTTCGGGGCCTCGAACGGGGGGTTCTGGCCGTCGCCGTCCAGTGTCACCACCACAGGCGCGCGCGCCGCCAGGATTCCGGTCTGGACCGCGCGGCTCTGACCGGCATTGCGGGTATGGCTGAGCACGCGAAGCTGGGGCACGTCCTCGCGGGCCGCGAGCAGTTCGCTGCGCGTGGAATCGCGGCTGGCGTCATCGACGAAGATCACCTCGAAACTGCGACCCGAAAAGGCGGCAGCGATCTCGCGCGCCAGCGCGGCGGCGTTGCCGGCCTCGTCATGAACGGGAACCACCACGGCAACATCGGGCGTGAAGGGCGAGGCGGAGGGGCGAGCTATGGCGGGCATGGCGATCCGGCGCGGACTTGAGGACGGCATCGCCCCCGCAATCGCCTTCGCGACCATCGGGGGCCATGCGCCTATAGCCGCTCCCGAGCGAAAGCGGGAGTTCCTGCGCGCTTTTCTCCCCGTCGCAAGCGTCCTATGAGTGGGCGCATGAAAAGACCCAATCTCGATCCTTGGATCATGGGCTGGCGCGGTCCCGTTCTGGCGGCGCTGATCGCCATGCTTGCCGGACTGCCCTCGCTGATGCTGCTGCATCCGCTGGACCGCGATGAATCGCGCTTCGCCCAGGCCACCACCCAGATGATCGAGACGGGTGACTATGTGGACATCCGCTTTCAGGACGAGGCGCGCCACAAGAAGCCCGTAGGCATCTACTGGATGCAGGCCGCCAGTGTGCAGCTTCTGTCATCGCCCGAAGCGCGCGACATATGGGCCTTCCGCATCCCCTCGCTGCTGGGAGCCATGCTGGCCGCCTTTGCCTGTGCCTGGGGCGGGGCCGCCCTGTTCGGTGCGCGGGCGGGCTTTCTGGCCGGTGCCATGCTGGGCACCACATTCCTGCTGTCCACCGAAGCGGGCATCGCCAAGACCGACGCCATGCTGGCCGGGACTGTCACTCTGGCGCTGGCGGCGCTCGCGCGGCTCTATGTGGCGCGGGCAAGAGGCGAGGCGGTGGCGGGCCATCTTAAGTTCGTGTTCTGGATCGCGCTGGCGGTCTCCATCCTCGTCAAGGGCCCGATCGGCGCGCTTGTCGTGGCCCTGACAGTGCTGGCGCTTTGCCTGTGGGACCGGCAGTGGCGCTGGCTGGGCGAGCTGAAGCCCGGCTGGGGGCTGGTGATCCTTGCGGTCATTCTGGCACCCTGGGCCGTCGCGGTCAGTGTGGCTACCGACGGGGCCTTCTGGCGCGAGGCCATCATGGGCGATCTGGCCCCCAAGATCGTGGGCGGACACGAAGGCCACTGGGGGCCTCCGGGTCAGTATCTGCTGCTGGCACCGCTGCTGCTGTTTCCCATGACCCTGATGGTGCCCGCCGCCGTGATGGCCGGGATCACCCGACGCGCCGAGCCGGCTATCCGCTTTGCCTTGTGCTGGCTGGTGCCGAGCTGGCTGATGTTCGAGCTGGCGCCCACCAAGCTGTGGCACTACACCCTGCCGACCTTCGGCGCGATCGCGTGGCTGGCCGCTGCCGCCCTGACCCAGCCCATCGGAAAGTGGAGCATGCGCACCGGCGTGGGCCTGTCCGCCCTTGCAGCCCTGCTGGTCACGGCCATCACCCTTTATGGCCTGAGCGAGTTCGGCACCTCCACTGCCCAGACCTGGGCCAGCTTCACCATCGGGCTCGCGCTCGTGGGCGCGGCGGCCAGCGGCTATCTTCTGCTCAACCGCATGGCCGTAACCGCCGTGGTCACGGCGCTGGTGTTCGGCGTGCTGTCCCATGCGGCCCTGTCCGGCGTGATCCGTCAGCTCAAGCCCCTGTGGGTGTCGCCCCGTCTGGAGCAGGCGCTGGAGACCACCCGGCTGCACCCGCGCGCGGGCTTCCTGCCCGGCCCCGTCGCCATCGCCGGATACCACGAGCCGAGCTTCGTCTTCCTGACCGGCACCCGCACCGAACTGACGGATGGTGCAGGCGCGGCGCGCGCGATCCGGCTGGGTCGTCCGGCGATCGTGGAGGCGCGCGAGGAGGACGCCTTCCGCGCGGCGCTCGCGGGACTGGATGCCGTCGCGGTCGGCGACAGCGTCGAGGGGCGCAACTATTCCAACGGCGACGAGGTCAGCCTTCGCCTCTATCGGCCCGCCTCCGCAAGCCTTCCTGAGCCCGCCACAGGGCGCGAGGATGCTCGCTGATGGCCTCTCCAGCCCTTGAAATCGTCGAGGTCGGCCCGCGCGACGGGCTTCAGAACGAGGCTCTGGCTCTGGAGCCGGAAGTGCGCGCCGAGTTCATCCGGCGGCTGGAGGCATGCGGTGCGCGCAGGCTGGAAGCGGTCTCGTTCGTGCACCCGCGCCTGGTGCCCCAGATGGCCGCCGCCGAAGAGGTCCTGGCCGCCCTCAGCCCCGATCCGTCGCGCACCCGCATCGGGCTGGTGCTGAACGAAAAGGGGCTGGAGCGCGCGCTGGCCGCCGGTGTCGACGAGGTCAACATCTCGGTCTCGGCCACCGAGAGCTTCGGTGTGAGAAATCAGGGGCTTGGGCTGGCGGCCCAGCGCCAGATGCTGGAGCGCTTTGCGGCGCGCCCGGATTTTCGGGCCTCGCAGGCTTCGGTCACCGTATCGTGCGTGTTCGGCTGCCCCTTCGAAGGCGAGGTGGATGAGGCGGGCGTGCTGTCGCTGGTGGCCGACATCGCCGCGCTCGGCTATGGCGAGGTCGCCCTGGCCGACACCATTGGTGCGGGCGATCCGTGGCGGGTGCGGCGCCTTTGCGAGCAGAGCCTGCCGCGCCTGAGCAATGCGCGCCTGCGCCTGCATTTCCATGACACGCGCGGCACCGGTCTGGCCAATGCCTTCGCCGGCTACGAGGCCGGAGCGCGGGTTCTGGATGCCTCGTGCGGCGGCTTTGGCGGCTGCCCGTTTGCGCCGGGCGCCAGCGGCAATATCGCCACCGAGGATCTGGTGTTCATGTTCGAGCGAGCGGGCATCGAGACCGGCTATGATCTCGGCGGGCTGGTCGAGACGGCAGCCTTCATCGGTGCGCACCTGGCCAAGAGCCCGCCATCGCGGCTTTCGCGGGCGCGGCCCTTTCCGGGTTGATGCGGGTTGCGGGCTGGGGGCGGGGGGCCGATGGGAAGCGGCCGGGTCATGGCGACGCCCCCGGACTCTAGCTGAGGGGCTCTGAGGCGATGATGGCTTCCAGCCCCTCGCGCCAGCTCGGATAGTCGGGCCGCCAGCCAAGCTCGGCCTTGGCGCGCGCGTTCGAGACGCGCTTGGAGTCGCGATAGAACCGGCGCATGGCATCGGACACGCGCTCGTCGGTCCAGCAGACCTCCGGCGGCAGGGCGAGGCCGAGACGTTGCGCGGCCCATTCCATCACCTTGTCCGCTGCTGCCGGTTCGTCATCGACCACATTGTAGGCGCGCGAGGGCCGGGGATTGGCCATGGCCGCGTCCAGCGCACGCGCCGCATCGCGCACATGGATGCGGTTGAAGATCTGTCCGGGTTTTCGCACCAGCAGGGCCTTGTTGGCGCGCAGCCGGTCGAGCACCGAGCGGCCCGGCCCGTAGATGCCCGGCAGGCGAAAGAGCTGCACCGTCAGGCCCAGCCCGCGGGCCGCGTCCAGCCATTCGCGCTCGGCCCGCACGCGACGCGCACCTTCCAGGCTGGCGGCATTGAGCGCGCCGTCCTCGAACACCCAGCCACCGGCGCGATCGCCATAGACGCCCGTGGACGAGACATAGCCGATCCAGTCGGGAAAACTGTGCGTGCGCGACAGGGCCGGGATCAGCGCGCGGGCTGCGGGACAGCCGCCTGCATCGGGCGGCGCGGTCACGAGTATGGCCGAAGCTCTGGAGGCTGCACCCTTCAGGGCTGCCTCATCCCCCGGGTCAAGCGCCTCGATACCGAGGTTCTGAAGCGCCTGCCTGCGCTCGCCCTGGCGCGAAGTGGCCATGACCGGCTGCCCGCGGGCCAGGGCACGGCGCGCCGCTACCTCGCCGAGATAGCCGCAGCCGAACACCAGGAGCGGACCGGCACCGGTCATCGCCTAGCGTGCAGCCTGACCGGCGGCCATGGACGCCTCGCGGCCCGGCCCTTCGCCCGCCCTGGCCTGCGTCGCTGCCTGAGAGCGCTCGGCGTTCCAGTGCGAGACACAGGGAATGCGCTCGGGGTTGACCCTCTCGGCATATTTGCGCGCGATGGCCGTCACCTCGTCCATCAGGCCATCCTCCAGCGTGATGGGATCAAGGCCCAGGGCGAGAAACTGGTCGTTGGCGACCACCAGTTCGTTCTCGTCGGCCTCCAGACGCGGATTGGGCACGAAGTTGACGTCCGCGCCGGTCATGCGCGAGATCATCTGCGCCAGATCGCGCACGCGGTGGCTCTCGGTCATCTGGTTGAGAATGCGCACGCGCTCGCCCCGTTCCGGCGGGCTGGCCAGAGCCAGTTCGATGCAGCGCACCGTGTCCTGAATGTGGATGAAGGCGCGGGTCTGACCGCCCGTGCCGTGCACCGTCAGCGGATGACCCACCGCCGCCTGCATCAGAAAGCGGTTCAGGACCGTGCCATAGTCCCCGTCATAGTCGAACCGGTTGATCAGCCGCTCGTCGAGGCGCGTCTCGCGCGTCTGTGTGCCCCAGACGATGCCCTGATGCAGGTCGGTGATCCGCAGGCCGTCGTTTTTGGCATAGAACTGGAAGAACAGGGCGTCCTGGGTCTTGGTCATGTGGTAGATCGAGCCCGGATTGGGCGGGAACAGGATGTCCTGGCGCGTCGGCCCGAAGTCGGTATCGACCGTCACCGACAGATAGCCCTCGGGGATCTTCAGCCCGGCGGTGGTGTAGCCATAGACCCCCATGGTGCCCAGGTGCGCCAGGTGGATGTCACGCCCGCTCTCGACCATGGCCGCCAGCAGGTGATGGGTGGCATTGAGGTTGTTGTCGACGGTGTAGAGCTTGTGCCGGGCCGACTTCATCGAATAGGGCGCGGCGCGCTGCTCGGCGAAGTGGACCACCGCATCGGGCGCAAAATCACGCAGCAGGGCCACGAGACGCTCGAAATCCTCGCCCAGTGTCATGTTGAAGAAGGCGATGTCGCGGCCCGACACCTCGCGCCAGGCCCGGATGCGCTCGCCCATGGGGCGGATCGGCGTGAGGGAGCCCGCTTCCAGCTCGTTGTCGATGTTGCGACGTGACAGATTGTCGAGGATGCCGACCTCGTGACCGAGGTTCGAGAGATGAAGCGCCGTGGGCCAGCCGCAGAAGCCGTCTCCGCCCAGGATCAGAACGCGCATGTTGTCACTCTTGCTGGAGCTACTGGAATCGCCAGTAACGCAATCGTGAACGCCCTGCCAGCGGCAGATTTATGGCACGGCCCCGCCACAGCATACCCGCCCCACGCACCTGTGGATAAGTCAGCGCGCGGCCAGCGCCTCCTCGATGGCGCGGCGGGCGGCCACGCCCAGATCGGCACGCTTCAGGGCCAGGGCGACATTGGCGCGCAGCAGGCCGATCTTGTCGCCGCAGTCGTGGGTTGCACCCTCGTACTGCACGGCGGTGAAGGGCTGGCTCTTCATCAGGCGGGCCATGGCATCGGTCAGCTGAATCTCGCCGCCCGCGCCGCGCTCCTGGGTCTCGAGGATCGAGAAGATTTCCGGCTGCAGCACATAACGGCCCGAGATGGCCAGGGTGGAAGGCGCCGTGCCTGCGGCGGGCTTCTCGACCATGCCCTTCATGCGCCGGGTGCGCCCCTGCGCCTCACCGGCCGGATCGATGATGCCATACTTGTGGGTCTCGGCCTCGGGCACGGCCTCCACGCCGATCACATTGCCCCCCTCGCGCCCGTAAACCTCGATCAGCTGGCTGAGAGCGCCGGGGCGGGCGTCGACGATCACATCGGGCAGCAGCACGGCAAACGGCTCATCGCCCACCACATCGCGCGCGCACCAGATGGCGTGGCCGAGACCCAGCGGGCGCATCTGGCGCGTGAAGCTCATCTCGCCCGCCCGCGCCAGCTCGCTGTTCATCTGGGCGAGGATGTCGGTCTTGCCCTTGGCCTCGAGCTGCGCCTCCAGTTCGATCTGGTGATCGAAATAGTCCTCGATCGCACCCTTGGACCGCCCGGTGACGAAGACAATGTGCTCGATGCCCGCCTCACGCGCTTCTTCCACGATGTAGCTCAGGATCGGACGATCAACGACGTTGAGCAGTTCCTTCGGCGTGGTCTTGGTGCCCGGCAGCACCCGCGTGCCAAGGCCCGCGACCGGCAGCACCGCCTTGCGAACCTTGCGCGGCACCTGGGTTTCCACAAACGACATGCTCGTCAATCCCTGCACTGCGGCCCTTGCGGGCAAAAACCTGTCAAGGGCCGTGATCTTCAGACCCGTCATCCCGGGGCCTGTCATCGCCGCGTCAGACGCCGATGTTAGCGACAGGGCCCACGCCTCGCCGCTAGCCAGACGCGGCACAACGCTGATAAGGCTTTCACACACGCTTTGAAACCACGAGGTGGCCATGACCGACCAACCGTGCCCGAAAATCACTTCCGGAACAGCGCTTCTGGCCTTGACCGCCGCTGCCACCCTGGTCCTGTCCGCCTGCGGTCCGGGTGCGGGCGATGCGCGCGGCAATGCCGCCAATCCGGCCCCCGATCCCGAGCGCGCCGCCGCCGTCAATGGCACCGGACCGGACGGACAGCCCATCGACGCTGTCACGGCTGCGGAAATGGATGCGGCCGACCTGCCCCCGCTCAAGGGCGCTGCGGCACCGGCCAGCCCCGGAGGCCAGCCATGAAAAATGCGATGATCCGCATTCTGACGATCGGCGCTGTCTTAGGCCTTCTGGTGGCCTGCAATCAGGGGGAGGAGCAGCGCGCACCGACCGAAGCCGAGGTCGCCGCCGCCCTGGAGCGTCAGGATCGCGAGAACCAGCCCCAGCCCCAGCCCCAGACCGTTCCCGCCCAGCCCGCAGAAGGCGCACCGACGCCCGACGACCTGCTGCCGCCCGAAGAAGCAGACTATCTGAACACCTCGCCGCCCGAACGTTGAGCCCGGCGCTGACCCCGGCGATGACCCCGCTGCGGGCGCTGATCGCCGCCGGACCGGCGGGTCACTCGACCGTGACGGACTTGGCGAGGTTGCGGGGCTGATCGACGTCCGTGCCCTTCTGGACCGCGGTGTAATAGGCCAGAAGCTGCACGGGCACGGCATAGACCAGCGGCGCGATCAGCGGATCACAGTCCGGCACCTCCAGGCGCACCGCAGCATCGCCCAGCGGATCGGGTGCCGAGCGGCCGGTGATCATGATGACGGGACCGCCGCGCGCGGCCACTTCCTGAAGGTTGGAGGCGGTCTTCTCGAAAAGGTCGTCATGAGGCGCCAGGGCGACGATGGGCGTCTGTTCGTCCACCAGGGCGATGGGCCCGTGCTTCAGTTCGCCAGCCGCATAGCCCTCGGCATGGATATAGCTGATTTCCTTGAGCTTAAGCGCGCCTTCCATGGCGAGCGGGAACATGGAACCGCGCCCCAGGAACAGCACATCGCTGGCTCGCGCCAGATCGGTGCAGACATCACGCAGCAGCGGGTCCAGCGTCAGGGTCTCGGCAATCAGGCGCGGTGCCTCGAATAGGGTGCGCACCAGCCGAGCCTCCTCGGACGGATCGATGCGCCCGCGCGCAACGCCCGCGCGCACGGCCAGGGCCAGCAGCGCCGAGACCTGGGCCGTAAAGGCCTTGGTGGACGCCACCCCGATCTCGGGACCGGCATAGGTCGGCCACAGAACATCGGCCTCGCGCGCCATGCTGGAGGTATGCACATTGACCACGGCCCCGGTCTTTAGCCCCTGCGCCTTGCACCAGGTGAGGCACGCCAGCGTGTCGGCGGTCTCGCCCGACTGGGACACGGCCACGGCCATGGTGCCCTCGCCAAGGGCCGGCTCGCGATAGCGGAACTCCGAGGCGATCTCGACATCGCACGGCAGGCCCGCCAGCTTCTCGAAGGCATAGCGCCCGATCTGACCAGCGTAGAAGGCCGTGCCGCAGGCGATGATCTGAAGGCGCGATAGGGTGGCAAAATCCACGTCACCGACCGCGCGGGTTTTCAGCCCGGCAATGTCGAGATAGGCCGCGAGCGTCTGCTGACAGCTGTCGGGCTGCTCGTGGATTTCCTTTTCCATGAAGTGGCGATAGTTGCCCTTCTCGACCATGGCCGCCGAGGCCGAGACCTGCACCACGGCGCGCTCGACCTTTTTGCCCGAAACATCGAAAACCTGAGCGCCATCACGGCGCAGGGCCACATAGTCGCCTTCCTCAAGATAGGTGATCTTCTGGGTGAAAGGGCCGACCGCGAGGGCATCGGAGCCCAGATACATTTCGCCCTCGCCCCATCCGACCACCAGCGGGCTTCCCCGGCGCGCGCCCATGATCAGGTCGTCGTGCCCCTCGACCAGCACGCCCAGCGCATAGGCCCCCGTCAGGCGATCGAGCACGCTCTTGAAGGCCGCCAGAGGATCGCTCTCGCGCGTCAGTTCCGCATCGATCAGATGGGCAACCACCTCGGTGTCGGTCTGGCTCTCGAAGGTGCGCCCCGCCGCTTCCAGCTCGCGCTTCAGCTCGGCGAAGTTCTCGATGATGCCGTTGTGGACCACCGCCACCTTGCCCGCGCGATGGGGATGGGCGTTCTCGTCGGTGGGAGAGCCGTGGGTGGCCCAGCGCGTGTGGCCGATGCCGATCACGGACGACAGGGCATCCGTGTCCAGAACACGCTCCAGCGCCCTGATCTTGCCCGCCGCCCTGCGCCGCGCGATGCGCCCGTCCTGCAAGGCCGCAACACCCGCAGAGTCATAGCCGCGATATTCCAGCCGCTTCAGGCTGTCGATCAGCCGCGGCACTACATCGTCTCGCCCCGTCACCCCGATGATGCCGCACATAGCTCAACTCTCCCTGACGCCGTGCCCGGAGGCGGCGTTCTAATGCGTTGCACTCAAGCCTCGCGATACGCCTGCGAGGAAACACCCGTTTTTCTGCATGGGACGCAGCCTCGCCGAGGCTATCTAGCAGCGATCGGGCCTTTGGCACCTAAAAAGGCGTTACGGGGGGTAACGGCTTGTCAGGCTCGCCATGAGAAGGCAATGGCACGGAAGGCAGCGCGAGGGCACATGGCCAAGAGACATTATTTCGGCACCGACGGCATCCGCGGGCGCGCCAACCGTCATCCGATGACCGCAGAGGTCGCCCTGCGCGTAGGGCTTGCCGCCGGGCGCATCTTCCAGTCCGACGATGACCGCCGTCATCTGGTGGTGATCGGCAAGGACACGCGCCTGTCCGGCTACATGATCGAGCCTGCCCTTGTGGCCGGCTTCACCTCTCTGGGCATGGACGTGCGTCTGCTGGGGCCGATCCCGACACCGGGCGTGGCCATGATGACCCGCTCGATGCGCGCGGATCTGGGCGTGATGATCTCGGCCTCGCACAACGGTTTTGGCGACAACGGCATCAAGCTGTTCGGACCGGACGGCTACAAACTGTCGGATGCCCTGGAGCTTCAGATCGAGGCCCTCATGGACAAGGGGCTGACCGAGGCCCTGCCCGACGGCGACCGGCTGGGCCGGGTCAAGCGCATCGACGATTCCCAGGCGCGCTACATCGAGATCGCCAAGGCCACCTTCCCCCGCTCCCAGAGCCTGTCGGGCCTTCGCGTGGTGGTCGACTGCGCCAACGGGGCCGCCTACAAGGTCGCGCCCGTCGCCCTGTTCGAACTGGGCGCGGAGGTGTTCTCGGTCGGCGTGGCACCCAACGGCCTCAACATCAATGCCGACTGCGGCTCGACCCACCCCAAGCACATGATCGAGGCGGTCAGGACGCACCGCGCCGACATCGGCATTGCGCTGGACGGCGATGCCGACCGGGTGATCATCTGCGACGAGAAGGGGCAGGTGATCGACGGTGACCAGCTGATGGCCCTGATCGCCCAGGACTGGGCCGAGAAGAACCGGCTCAAGGGCGGCGGCATCGTGGCCACCATCATGTCCAATCTGGGCCTGGAGCGCCTGATGACCTCGCGCGGCCTGACGCTGGAGCGCGCAGGCGTGGGCGACCGCTATGTCATGGAGCGCATGAAGGAGGGCGGCTTCAATCTGGGCGGCGAGCAGTCCGGCCACATCATCCTGCGCGATCATGCCACCACCGGCGACGGGCTGATGGCCGCCTTGCAGGTGCTGGCGGTGATGGTGGAGAAGAAGCGGCCGCTGTCCGAGCTGGCCAACCAGTTCGAGCCCGTGCCCCAGCTGCTCGAGAACGTGCGGCACACCGGCGGCAAGCCTCTTGAGAAGGCCAGCGTCAAAGATGCCATCAAGGCGGGCGAAAGCCGCCTGGGCTCCGGCGGGCGGGTGGTCGTGCGCGCCTCGGGCACCGAGCCGGTGATCCGCATCATGGCCGAAGGTGACGACGCCGCTCTCGTGCGCGCCGTGGTCGGCGATATCGCCGAGGCCGTGCGCTCAGGAAGCTGAGACCGGGGTTTCAGCCAGAGTCTCGACAAGCGCCTCGATCCGCTCGCGGATGTCGGGCACGGCCACGGTCTCCCACAGGGCTGCGCGGGCGGGCGGGCCGAGGGCCCACAGGCGGTCGGAGGCGCTGCCGTCTGCGCCGATCAGGGCGCCCGCAGGCGTGACATCGAGGCCCAGACCCAGCGGTGCGGGCCGCGCCAGGCCCTGTTCGATCAGGCTGCGCACCAGAGGGTCGGTGGATCTGGCCGGATCGAAGCCCGGCCCCGTGCAGTCAATCATCCACTGACCGCGCCACAGCGTGACTTCGGCCCCGCCGCGCGGACGCCAGCGGATCGCGAGACCGGCACCGTCTGCGGCGTCTTCACCATGCGTGACAGAGACCAGGCGCCCTGCCGCCACGCGCACATCGGCCCCCGCAAAGCGCTCCCAAATGGCCGGCGCGATGCGGTGGCGGTGCACATCCCACCACGGGCGCAGATGGCGCAGGAAGCGAGCGCGCTGCGTGTAATCGAGGCCCTGCCACAGATCGGCATTGAACGGGCGAAGCTCGTCCATCATGGCGCCCCAGCCGATCTGCCCTGCCCTCGCCCGTGCGGACGACAGCCGCTGCGACAGGGCACCCTTGGCGGGCGCGCGCGCTGCCACCTCGGGCTGATCGCTGTCATGGGGGCGCGGCAGCAGCCCCCGGCGCGACACGGCCAGGGCCGAACCGCGCCATCCGTGCTGCAACAGGGCCAGAACCATGTCGATCATGGTCAGCCCCGACCCGAGTAGAAAGATTTGATCCGTAGGCTGAATGTCTCTCAGGGCGCCCTGCGCCCACGGGTCGGAAATGACGCGCGGGTGGGCACTGTTGCCCGCGCCGTCCGGGGAAGGGTTGCCCGTGGCCAGCACCACATGATCCGCATCAATGTGTTGATCCCCCACACTGACCCTGCCCTTGCCGATCGCGTGCGCCGCACCGCGCACATGGGTGATCCGTCCCTCAGGCGCGAGAGCCAGCTGATGAGTGATATAGGTGCCGAACAGGCGCCGCGGCGCAAAGCCATCAGGGTCGGCAAGTTCGGGCGCATGGACTTGCAGCCAGCGCACGAAATGATCGGGATCGCCGGCGCGCGCGCTCATCCGTCCCGAGCGCACATTCAGCAGATGACAGTCCTCGCCCGTGCCATAGGCCACCCCGCGACCGGGCCGCGCGCAAGGGTCGATCAGAACCGAGGCGAGACCGCGCTCGGCAAGGCGCACGGCCAGCATGGTGCCGCTGTAGCCCCCGCCGATGATTGCGACCGGGGCCAGGCTAGATTTCCTGATTGTAGGCACCGACCTCGCGGTGACGGGCGAGGCGCGGCTTGACCTCGTCGCGGAACAGGGCGCGCATGTCATCGGCCGAGCGCATGCTCTCGACCACGACCACCAGCTCGGGCTTGTTGGACGAGGCGCGCACCAGCACCCACGATCCGTCCTCCAGATGCACGCGCGCGCCGTTCACATCGATGACCTCGACCACGCGCCGCCCGAGGATGGAGCCGCCCTCGGCCAGCAGGGCACGATATTCGTCCTGTATCTTTCCGATGACGGCATATTTCAGCTCGTCATCGCAGTGCGGGCTCATGGTGAGGGAGGTATGGGCTTCGGGCAGGGCGGTCTTGAGCTGCGAGAGCGAGCGGCCCGGATTGCGGTCCAGCATGGCGAGGATGGCACCCGCCGCCACCACCGCATCGTCATAGCCGCGCCCGATGGGGGCGTTGAAGAAGAAGTGGCCCGATTTCTCGAAGCCTGCCAGTGCGCCCAGCTCGGCGGTCTTGCGCTTGATGTAGGAGTGGCCTGTCTTCCAGTAGTGGGTCGCGGCACCGTTCTCGCTCAGCACCGGATCGGTCTTGTAGAGGCCCGTGGATTTCACATCGACCACGAACTGTGCACCCGGATGCAGCGCCGACAGGTCGCGCGCCAGCATCAGTCCGATCTTGTCGGCAAAGATTTCCTCGCCCGTGTCATCAACCACGCCGCAGCGGTCTCCGTCACCGTCGAAGCCCAGCGCCAGGTCCGCCCCCTCGGCCCTGACCCGCTCGGCCATGGCGCTCAGCATGGCGTGGTCTTCCGGGTTCGGATTATAGTTGGGAAAGTCGTGATCGGGCGTGGTGTCCATCTCGATCACCTCGGCGCCCATGCGCCGCAGCGCCTCGGGCACAAAGGCCCCGGCGGTGCCGTTGCCGCACGCGCAGACCACCTTCAGGGGGCGGCTGAGACGCACACCCGCCGTCACCTCGTCCAGCCATAGATCGTTCAGGTTCTCGATCCGGGTGAGCCGCCCGCCCTCGCGCGCCACGGCCTCGTTGCCCAGCACGATCGCCTTGAGCCGCCCGATCTCGTCGGGGCCGAAGGTCAGCGGGGCCTGCGCTCCCATCTTCACGCCCGTCCAGCCGTTCTCGTTGTGGCTGGCCGTGACCATGGCCACGCAGGGCGCATCGAGGGCGAACTGGGCGAAATAGGCCATGGGCGAGAGCGCGAGGCCGATATCGATCACCTCGCAGCCCGCCTCCATCAGCCCGAGGATCAGCGCCTGTTTCACCGACAGCGAATAGGCCCGGTAGTCGTGCCCCACGACGACGCGCGGCGCGACGCCGCATTCGTGGAAATAGGTGCCGAGCCCCAGACCCAGCTTCTGCACGCCCACAAGGTTCAGCTCTCGCCCCAGGATCCAGCGCGCATCGTACTCGCGAAAGCCGGTGGGCTTGATGAGCGGCAAGGTCTCGTACTCGGGCGTATTGGGGACGATTTCGGCGCGCGGTGCGGTCATGGGCTGGCTCTAGATCACGCCTGCGCGCAGCAGGTCATGGATGTGAAGAATGCCGACGGGACGGCGGTCCTCGACGACGAACAGAACGGTAATGCCCCTGTCGTTCATGCGCTTAAGGGCCTCGGCGGCGAGCAGGTCCGGCGTGACCGTCAGGGGATCGGGGGTCATGACCTCGGCGGCCCGGGCCTGCATCAGGCCCTCCATGTGGCGGCGCAGGTCGCCATCGGTGATCAGGCCCGCAAGCAGGCCATCCTTGTCCACCACCCCGACCGAGCCGAAGCGGCGCTCGGTCATGGTGATCAGGGCCTCGGGCATGGGCGTGTCCACCGAGACAAGCGGTGTCTCGGACCCGCCATGCATCAGGTCGCCCACCGTGCGCAGCATGGCCCCCAGCTTGCCGCCGGGATGAAAGGTGCGAAAATCGCTGGCGGTAAAGCCGCGCTGCTCGATCAGGGCCACGGCCAGCGCATCGCCCAGCGCGATCTGCAAGGTCGTGGAGGTGGTGGGCGCATCAACGCCTGACGCCGCCTCGGGCGCGTCGGGGATCAGCAGCACCACGTCGGACTGACGGGCCAAGGTGCTCGAGGCCTTGGCCGTCATGCTGATGAGCGGCACGCCGAAGCGGCGGCTGTAGGCCACCACATCGGATAGCTCGCGCGTCTCGCCCGATCGCGACAGGGCCAGAACGACATCGCCCGCGCCAATCATGCCCAGATCGCCGTGGCTGGCCTCGGTGGCATGGACGAACATGGCCGGAGCCCCGGTCGAGGCGAGGGTGGCGGCGATCTTGCGACCGACATGGCCGGACTTGCCCACGCCCGTGCAGACGATGCGCCCGCTGGCACCGGCCATGATCTCTATGGCCCGCTCGAAGCGCTCATCGAGACCGTCCGCCAGGGCCTCGAGCGCGCGCGCCTCGTCGCGCAGCACGCGCCGGCCCGTCTCGCGCACGCTCACGCGCCGCTCTCCGCCGGAACCTGGGGCGCAGGCTCTGCGCCGGACACGCGCCCTCCCTGGGGCCAGAACAGGGCGAGGGTCAGCATCAGGATCGCCACAATGGCCGCCGCGCCGAAGAACAGTTTGTCGCTCATGGGTGGGCTATAGCAGGGTGCGGCGAGCGCCGTCACCCACCCACAGGGTTAAAGCGCACAGCGTTCTGCGACACGCGCGGTGCCGGTATGCCTGGCTTGAGGGGCGCTTGGTTGATCTTTGCGCAGGCCCGCCCTAAGCGAAGCGGGTGGCGCGAGCCAGCACGCGCGGACACCATCGAGGACAAGCCATGCCAACCCTGATCCTTCTGCGACACGGTCAGAGCCAGTGGAACCTCGAGAACCGCTTCACCGGCTGGGTCGACGTGCCGCTGACCCGCGAGGGCGAGGCCCAGGCCGATCAGGCCGGAGCCCTGCTGCGCGAGGCGGGCCTCAAGCCCGACATCATGTTCACCTCAGTTCTGCGCCGCGCACAGGAGACAGGCGCCCGCGCCCTTGCCGCAGGGGGATTTCAGGCGGTGCCGGTGCACGAGGACTGGCGGCTCAACGAGCGGCACTACGGCGCACTCACGGGTCTAGACAAGGCCGAGACCGCCGCGCGCCACGGCGATGAGCAGGTGCATGTGTGGCGGCGCAGCTATGACATTCCGCCCCCGCCCCTGGAGCCCGGCGGCGAGCACGATTTCGCGGCCGACCCGCGCTATCAGGGCAAGAGCGTGCCCGCCACCGAAAGCCTCAAGACCACGCTGGAGCGGGTCATGCCGTTCTGGAGCGCCGAGATCGCACCGAAGCTGTCTGGCGACGCCGTCGTGCTGGTCGCCGCCCACGGCAACTCGCTCAGGGCCATCGCCAAGCATCTGTTCGCCATTGCCGATGACGCCATCACCGCGCTGGAAATCCCGACCGGCAACCCGCTGGTCATCACCCTCGACGAAGCGCTGAAGCCCTTGAGCGCGCGCTATCTGGACAGCGCCCGCGCGCAGGCCCTGCCGGAGCCGGCCTGATGGCACCGGTCAGCGATACCGAGGCCATGCGCCGGGCCATCGCCCTTGCCCGCTCGCGCATGGGCTACACCTGGCCGAACCCTGCGGTCGGCTGCGTGATCGTCAAGGACGGCGCCATCATCGGCGAGGCCGCCACGGCCAACGGGGGCCGTCCCCACGCCGAGGAGCAGGCTGTGCCTGCCGCAGGCGAGGCCGCGCGCGGTGCCACCGCCTTTGTCACGCTGGAGCCCTGCGGTGCGCGCTCGTCGGGTCGCACGTCCTGCGCCTCGCATCTGGTCGAGGCAGGCATATCGCGCGTGGTGGTCGCCTGCCTTGACCCCTCGCCCTTTGCCTCGGGGCGAGGCATCGCCCGGCTAGAGGCTGCGGGCCTCACCGTGGAGACAGGCCTGCTGGCCGAAGAGGCCCTTGGCCTGTGCGAGGGCTTCGTGCACCGGCTCAGAACCGGGCGCCCCCTGCTTGAGGTCAGCGCGGAGGGCACAGGCTACGACGGGCGCTACACGGCGGCACTGGGCGCGGATCACGAAGCCGAACTGCTGCGGCTGGGCGAAGCGGGCTATACGCGCCTGCACGTGCTGCCCGGACCGCTGGCCGAAGCCTTGCGGGAAAAGCGGCTTCTCGCCTGAAGGTTGCGTGCGCCGCGCATCGACGCAAACCCCTTCTGATCATTGGCAAATCTTCCTTAATCGCTGGGCGTTAGCGTGGCTGCATGTCGGCCCGGCCCCAACAGCCCAGAACCAGACGCCGCCTCGACCAGAGCGAGTTGGACGCCATCTGTGCGCGGCACGATCGCCTGTGGCAGGCCCGGCCCGGCGGGGCGAGAGCCATGCTGGCCTGGACCGACCTCAGCGGGCTTTCGCTGCGGGGGCGCAATCTGGCCGATGCAGACCTGTCGGCAGCTTGCTTGGTCGAGTGCGACCTGACGGGCTCGCGGCTCGACAATGCGACCTTGTTCGGCACCGACCTTCAGGACGCCGTGCTGAAGGATGCCAGCTTGCGGCGCGCCGACCTGCGCGGGGCGTGCCTTCGCGGTGCGGACCTGACCGGCGCGGACCTGTTCGAGGCGGACCTGCGCGAAGGCACCATCGCCGCCGCCGACGCCGCCCACGGCTATAGGGTGGTCGAGCCCAGCGCCCGTCCCGCAGGGGCCGTAGCCAGCAATGCGCGCGGTGCCAATCTGTCGGGAGCCAATCTGGAGCGCTCGCGCCTGACGGGCATCGTCGCCGTGCAGGCCGACTTCTCGGGCGCGATGATGAAGGGCTGCCGCCTCGTGCGCGCCAATCTGAAACAGGCCAATATGGAAGGCGCTGACCTGGCCGGGGCGGACCTGTCGGGCGCGGACCTGTCGGGAGCCAACCTCAAGGACGCCGTCCTGGTGGGCATCACCGCAACGCTGTGGCGGCGGGACGGTGCAGACATGACCGGCGCGCTCACCGACGACCGGCCCTCGGGCACCGATGCCTCGACCCTTCCGGCCGCCGAGATGCTGCGCGAGCACGCGCACTGGTGCGAGACCAGCGGTCGCGAGGGCAAGCCCTCAAGGTTCGATGGAGTCGACCTGAGGGTGCTCAAGTCCATCCGCGGGCTGAACCTCACGGCCCTGTCGGCGCGCGGCGCGGTCTTCTATGGCCTCGACATGGAAGGCGTGCAGCTTCAGGGCGCGCATCTCGAGGAGGCCGACCTTCGTTCGTGCAGGATGCGCGGGGCCGACCTGCGCGGGGCGCGTCTGAAGGGCGCGCGACTGGCCGGAGCCGACCTGCGCGAAGCCCAGATCGGGCCGCTGATGATCGCCGATGACCGCCTTCTTCCTGCCGATCTGACGCGGGCGGGGCTGCGCGGGGCCGACCTGAGCGGGGCAGACCTGCGCCACGCCACCCTGGTGCTGGCCGATCTCACCCGGGCCAATCTGCACGGCGCCCAGCTTCGCCATGCCGACACCACCGCCGCCATCACCACGGGCGCGCGCGGCTTCGAGGAGGCTCTGGGTTGAGCGCGCGCCGCAAGCTGTCGCAAGGCGACTTCGATCTGATCGCAGCGGCCCACGCGCGCTATGTGGAGGGCAAGCCGGGCGGGCGGCGCCTGGTGCTGAAGTTCGTGGACCTAGGCGGGCTCGACCTGTCGGGCCGCCTGCTGGACGATGCCGATTTCACCGGCTCCAGTTTCGAGGGTACGCGCCTGATCCGTGCATGGCTGGAGCGCGCGATCCTGTTCGGATGCGATCTGCGCAAGGCCGACATGCGCGGCGCGCGCCTGCGGCGGGCGGACCTGCGCGGCGTCAGCCTGCGCGGGGCAAATCTGGCGCTGGCCGATCTGACCCAGGCGGATTTTCGCGAAGGGCGCATCGCCGTGCCCCATCCCGAGAAGGGCCTGACCCAGCTTCGCCACGAGACCCGCGCCTCCGATGCCGAGCAGACCAATTTCGCCGGCGCGACGCTGGATCACTCGCGCTTTGACGGCACCTCGGCCTTCCGGGCCGACTTCACCGACTGTTCCATGCGCGGGGCGGTTCTCAGCGGAGCCAACCTCAAGGACGCCAATCTGACCGGTGCCATGATGGAGGGGGCCATGGTCGCGGGCACCAACCTCGAAGGGGCCAGCCTGCGCGGTGCCGTGTTGACGGGTGTTGATGTCGAGAGCGCACGGCTGGATCGCACCGAGCTTTCAGGCAGCCTCAGAAGCCTCGATGCCGATGCCGCCGACCGTGCGGAGGCCCTCATGGCGCGCATCGAGGCGGCCGAGCGCTGGGCGCGCACGGGCGGGCGCGAGGGAACTCCGGCCAATCTCGACGGCGAGGATATGCGCCTGCTGTTCGAGCGCATGAAAGGCCGCATCCTGCCGGGCGTATCGGCGCGCGGCGCCTGCCTTGTCGGCGTGGACCTGAGCGGAACCCTGCTTCCCGGCGCCAATCTGGAAGGCGCGGACCTGCGCGGCGCGAAGCTGGTCGGCGCGGACCTGCGCGGCGCGAGGCTGACCGGTGCCAATTTGACAAGGGTCAGCGCGGCGAAGGTGATGCTCGGGCCGCTACCGCTCGGCGCGGGCCGACAGTCCCCGGCCCTTCTGGGCAGCGCGCGCCTGCGCTATGGCGATCTGCGTGATGCCGACCTGAGTTCGGCCGTGCTCGACAGCGCCGACTTCACCGGTGCGCTTCTGTCCGGGGCGCGCCTTGCCGGCTGCTCCATGCGCGCCATCGTGCTCGACGAAACCGAGGGCCTCGACCTCGTGGCCTGATCCACACCTGTGCCCCACCCTTGATTTTGCGGGAAATCCCCGTCATAAGCCGCCCTTTCCGGCGCAAGTGACCTTCGCGCCTCCTCCGCCACGACAGTCCCACACCCCTTGCAGGGCAGGGAAACGAGGGCGGAGAGGACCCCTGTCGACGTGATCGTCCACAGGGGCTGAAGGCTTTGTGCGCCCCATGAGGCAAGAATGTTCGAGGCCCTGAACGAGCGACTGACAGGCGTTTTCGACCGGATTTCCGGTCGCGGCGCGCTGTCCGAGGCGGACATCGACGCGGCGCTGCGCGAGGTTCGCATCGCCCTGCTCGAGGCCGACGTCGCCCTGCCCGTGGTCAAGGACTTCATCGCCCTTGCCCGCGAGCGCGCCCGGGGCGAGGAAGTCATCCGCGCGGTCAAGCCCGCCGATCAGGTCATCAAGATCGTCCACGACGGGCTGATCGAGATGCTGGGCGGCGAGGAGCCCGTCGCGCTCAATCTCAATGCCGCGCCCCCCGCCGTGATCATGATGGCGGGCCTGCAGGGCTCGGGCAAGACGACCACTTCGGCCAAGCTGGCCCTGCGCCTGACGCGCCACGACCGGCGCAAGGTCATGATGGCCTCGCTCGACACGCGCCGACCTGCGGCCATGGAGCAGCTCGAGACCCTTGGCCGCCAGATCGAGGTGGCCACCTTGCCCATCGTGAAGGGCGAGAGCGCGGTCGAAATCACCCGTCGGGCGTTGCAGGCGGCCAGGCTTCAGGGCTTTGACGTCCTGATCCTCGACACCGCCGGTCGCACCACCCTCGACGAGGCCATGATGGCCGAGGCCGCCGAGGTCGCCGACATCGCCCGGCCCGTCGAAACCCTGCTGGTCGCCGACAGCCTGACCGGTCAGGACGCCGTTCGCACCGCCACCGCCTTTCACGAGCGCCTGCCCCTGACCGGCCTCGTTCTCACGCGCGCCGACGGCGACGGACGCGGCGGGGCCATGCTGTCCATGCGTGCCGTCACCGGCCTGCCGATCAAGTATCTGGGCGCGGGCGAGAAGGTCGATCAGCTCGACGTCTTCGATGCGCGCCGGGTGGCCGGTCGCATCCTGGGTCAGGGCGACATCGTGGCCCTGGTCGAAAAGGCCAGCGAGGAGCTGGATCAGGCCCGCGCCGAGACCATGGCGCGCAAGCTGGCCAAGGGGCAGTTCGATCTGGACGACCTGGCCGCCCAGCTTCAGCAGATGCGCCGCATGGGCGGGCTGCAAGGCATCATGGGGCTGCTGCCCGGGGTGGCCAAGCTCAAGAACCAGATGGCCGACGCCAACATCGACGACCGCATGATCGCGCGTCAGGAAGCGATCCTCAGCTCCATGACACGCAAGGAGCGCAAGAAGCCTGACCTGCTCAACGCCTCGCGCAAGCGCCGCATCGCGGCCGGTGCCGGCGTCGAGGTCAGCGAGATCAACCGCCTGCTCAAGCAGCACCGCCAGATGGCTGACACGGTCAAGGCCCTGTCGCGCGGCGGCAACAAGAATCTGGCCCGCATGGCCCAGATGATGGGCGGCCAGATGCCCGGGGGCATGCCCGCCGGTGCCGACCTTGCGCGCCTCAAGGCCATGGGCGGGGGCAAGCTGCCCCAAAGCCTGCCCGATGGCCTGCCCGCCTCCCTGCCCGGCCTGCCCGGCGCAGATGGCCAGACACCCCGGCTTCCTGGCGGGCTCCCCGGCCTGCCTCGCAAGAAATAACCCCGATCAACGAGCAAGAAGAGACCTTAGATGCTGAAGATCCGACTGTCCCGCGGCGGTGCCAAGAAGCGCCCCTACTATCACATCGTGGTGGCCGACAGCCGCGCGCCCCGCGACGGCAAGTTCCTGGAAAAGGTGGGTTCCTACAACCCCATGCTGCCCAAGGACGGACCCACCCCGCGTGTGGTACTCAAGGCCGAGAGCATCGCCGAGTGGCTGCGCAAGGGTGCCCAGCCGACCGATCGCGTCGCCCGCTTCCTGAGCCAGGACGAGACCCTCTCCTCGATGGTGAAGTGGCAGGCCGGTAACAACCCCCAGAAGGGCCAGCCCGGCAAGAAGGCCCAGGAGCGCGCCGAAGAGCGTGCCCAGCGTGAGGCCGACCGCGCCGAGGCCGAAGCTGCAGCCAAGGCTGAAGCCGAGGCGGCCGCTGCCGCCCCCGCCGAAGAAGCGCCCGCCGAAGAAGCGGCCGCCGCGGAGACTCCTGCCGAAGAGGCTCCGGCCGCCGAAAGCGCCGCCGAAGACGCTCCCGCCGAGGAAAAGACCGAGGCCTGATGATGAAGGCCCCGGGGCACGACGCTCCGGGGCCTTTTTTCCAGTCGATCCATGACCAAGCCCCCCTCATCGCAAGATGCCCCAGCGGATTCAGGTCTGGTGCTGGTCGGCCATGTCATGGGCGCGTTCGGCGTGCGCGGCGAGATACGCCTAAAGCCCTATACCGAAGCGGCCGATGCGCTGCTGACCTATAAGACGCTGCGTGACCGGAGCGGGGCGGTGCGCCTGACGCTGGAAGGCGGGCGTGTGGTCAAGGGCGATCTCATCGGCCGGGCAGCAGAGGTGCAGACGCGCGAGCAGGCCGAGGCGCTGCGCGGCCTGAAGCTTCATGTGCCCCGCGAGGCCCTGCCGCCGCTGGATGAGGACGAGTTCTATCTCGTGGACCTGATCGGGCTGGCGGTTCGCACGCAGGACGGCAAGGCCATGGGCACCGTGCGCGCGGTGCAGAACTATGGCGCATCCGATCTGATCGAGGTGGCTCCGGCAGGCGGCGGCGAGAGCTGGTATCTGCCCTTCACGCGCGAGGCCGTGCCAACGGTCAATATTGCTCAGGGCTGGATCGTGGCCGTGCCTCCGGCCGAGACTGGCGAGAGAGAGACTGGCGAAGGCGGGGCCTCCTGATCGCCTATTTCTGATGCGGTGCCGAACCGGGGTGGCTCTGCTGCGTTAGGAGGGCATGACACGGGGGTTGCTGCAAGGCGGAGGCGATGGCGCATGGGCTCTGGGGGCCTATTGCGGACCCGCACCACAGCGCGACACCCTGTGGCTTCACTGGAATTTTGATCCCGTCCTGATACTCGGGCTGCTGGTGCTTGCGGGCATTCACCTGATGCTGCGGGTCAGAGGCGCCGTTCGAGGTGAGGATATCGCCTTTGCGGGCGGATGGCTGGTGCTGGTGATCGCGTTCGTCTCGCCTTTGTGCGCGCTCAGCGTGGCGCTGTTCTCGGCCCGCGCCGCTCACCACCTGCTGATGGTGGCCCTGGCCGCACCCCTGATCGCCTGGGCGTGGCGCGCGCGTTTCTCGGCTCTGGTGACAGGCGAGCGGTCTGCGCTGGTGTGGCTGGTGCCCACGGCCCTGCACATCGGCCTGTTCTGGTTCTGGCACGCGCCTGAACCCTATGGCGCAGCCCTGCAATGGGTGCCGCTGTACTGGCTGATGCAGGGCTCGCTGGCGCTTTCGGCCCTTCTGTTCTGGGGCTTGGTCATGGCCCCGAGACCCTGGCACGGGCCTGCCGAGGTGCTGGCCATCACCACCGCCATGAGCCTGATGGGCCTGCTGGGTGCCTTGCTGACCTTTGCCGGAGCGCCGCTCTACGCACCGCACCTGATGACCACAGGGGCCTTCGGCCTCACGCCTCTTGAGGACCAGCAGCTTGCAGGCCTTCTGATGTGGGTTCCGGGTGCCCTGCCGTATCTGGTCGCGGCCATCGTCACGGGCGCGAGATGCCTGCGCGAGCGGCTCGACGCGGTCCCGAAGGAGCAGGCACCGTGACCCTGGCCCTGCTGAAGTCCCTGCACATCGCCTCTCTGGTGGTGTGGGTCGCGGGGCTGTTCTACCTGCCCGGCCTGCTGATGGCCCATCGTCACATCGGCAGCGATGACGAGTTCATCCGCATCCGGCGCACCTCCCGCTTTGCCTACACCGCCCTGACGTCGCCCGCCGCGTTCATCGCCGTGGTATCGGGCACGGCACTGGTGTTCGCCGCGCGGGTGGTCGAGCCGTGGTTCGTGCTCAAGCTGGTGTTCGTGGGCCTGATGGTGATGTTGCACATCCACTATGGCTATGTGCTGACAAGGCTCTCTTCACGCGCCGAGGTGCCGCCGCGCGTGCGCCTCATGATTCTCTACGGCGCTCTGGTTCTGGTCGTGGGCGCAATCCTGTGGGCGGTGCTGGCCAAGCCGGACCTGGCCGAAAGCCTGTTTCCCTCATGGCTGCTTCAGCCTCGCGAGTCCTCGCTGTCGATGGGGGTCACACCGATCTGATGCTCGAACACCAGCTTGCCGCCGTACCATCCGGCCAGACCCACGAAGATCAGGCCCAGCAACGACAGCATCAGGCCCCACGGCAGGATGCCGCCCTCGCCCCAGACGATTCGCCATGCCCAGTTGGTGCCCAGAACCGACAGCAGCATCAGGGCCGCGACCCCGTGACTCCACGGCGCCACCCGGCGGCGGATACCGCGCACCAGCAGCATCTCGACCGTACCCGACAGGGCTGCAAGACAGCCCATTCCAAAGCCCCAGCCGCTGGTCCACAGCCCGACGCGCACAAAGAAGTCGTCGCCCGTCCACCAGTAGAAGCCGTCCGCACCGAGGGTGGCGCACACCAGGGCGATGGGAAAGGTCACCAGCATGACGTGGATCGGGTGCCCGGCCACTGCCACCAGGCTCTGCACCTGTTCGAAATGGGGATCGCGCGCACCGGCATCGGCGAAGGTGCCCTGCGATGGACCGGGCGGCGTGGCGGAAGAGTAGCGGCTGCTCATGGCCCTCTAACGCCGCAAGGCCCCGCGCGTTTCATGAAGCGCCCGGCCCTCGCACCCATGATGCTGATAGCGCTTGGCGCGTGCGAAGCGCCGCTCTCCACACTGGACCCCGCTTCGCGCACGGCCAGCGAGATCGCCGGATTGTGGTGGGCCATGCTGATCACAGCCTGCCTGCTGCTGTCCCTTGTCATGGCCCTGGCCCTTCACGCCCTCAGAGGCAGGCGAAGGCAGAGCCCTGTCAGCACCCGCACCTTCCTGATCGGCGGCGGGCTGGCCATGCCTGCCTTCGTGCTGCTGGCGGCCCTGGTCGCCGGGCTGGTCATCGGGGAGCGCGCCCTGCCCCATGACGCGCCGGACATCTTCGAGGTCGAGGCCACCGCCAGCCAGTGGCAGTGGCAGTTCCGCTACGGCGACGGGAGCGTCAGCGAGAACGTGCTCTACATTCCCGCGCGCCGCCCCGTGAACGTGATCGTCCGCTCGCAGGATGTGATCCACAGCTTCTGGGTGCCGCGCCTGGCGGGCAAGATCGACGCCATACCCGGCCAGACCAATGTCATCCGGCTGCGGGCCGACCGGGCCGGGCGCTTTGCGGGTGCCTGCGCCGAGTTCTGCGGCACGGGACATGCCGACATGCTGTTCGAGGCCGTCGCGCTCGAAGATGAAGCCCTGCGCGAGGCCCTCGGGTCTCTGGAGACCGCCCCATGAGCGAGGCGCCCCTGTCACCTCTGGCCCGGCACCGGGCATTCGAGCGCATCTACGCCACGCCGCCCGGCCTGCTGGGGCGGCTGTCGGCGGTGAACCATTCGGTCATCGGCCTGCGCTTCATCGTCACGGCCTTCGTGTTCTTCCTGATCGGGGGCGTGCTCTCGATGCTGATCCGCGCCCAGCTGGCCGGATCGGGCACCGCGTTCCTGGACGCACCCGCCTATGCCCAGGTCTTCACCATGCATGGCACGGTGATGATGTTCCTGTTCGCCATTCCGATGATCGAGGGCATCGCGCTCTATATGCTGCCCAAGCTGCTGGGCGCGCGCGACCTGGCCTTTCCGCGCCTCAGTGCCTTTGGCTACTGGTGCTATCTGTTCGGCGGCTCGATCCTGATCATCGCCATGCTGGCCGGCGTTGCCCCGGATGCGGGCTGGTTCATGTACACGCCCCTGTCGTCCAGCACCTTCACGCCGGGAATCAATTCGGACGTCTGGCTGATCGGCGTGACCTTCGTCGAGGTCTCAGCCGTGTGCGCGGCCGTGGAGTTCATGGCCACGGTGCTCAAGGTGCGAACCGACGGCATGGCGCTCAACCGCATGCCGATCATGGTCTGGTATCTGTGGGTCACGGCCGCGATGATGCTGTTCGGCTTTCCGCCGCTGATCCTGGGCTCGATCCTGCTCGAGATCGAACGCGCATTCGGCTGGGCCTTCTTCGACCCCGAGCGCGGCGGTCACCCGCTTCTGTGGCAGCACCTGTTCTGGCTGTTCGGCCACCCGGAGGTCTACATCATCTTCCTGCCCGGTGCCGGGATCGTCTCGACGCTGATCCCGGTGTTCGCGCGCACCAGGCTGGTCGGCTACGGCTGGATCGTGTGCAGCCTGATCGCTCTGGGCTTCCTCAGCTTCGGCCTGTGGGTGCACCACATGTTCACCACGGGCATACCACACCTGTCCCTTGCGTTCTTCTCGGCGGCAAGCACGCTGGTGGCGGTGCCGACGGCCGTCCAGGTGTTTGCATGGCTGGCCACTCTGCTGAACGGCAGGCCACGGCTCACCTTGCCCATGCTCTATATCTACGGCTTCCTGTTCGTGTTCGTGGTCGGCGGGCTGACCGGGGTGATGCTGGCGGTGGTGCCCTTCGACTGGCAGGCCCACGATACCCACTTCGTGGTCGCGCACCTGCACTATGTGCTGATCGGGGCGCTGGTGTTTCCCATGCTGGCTGCGGCCTATCACTGGCTGCCCCACATCACGGGCCGCGCCCACGAGCCCGCACGCAGCCATGTCGCCTTCTGGATGATCTTCGGCGGGCTGAACCTCACCTTCCTGCCCATGCATCTGACCGGCCTGCTGGGAATGCCCCGGCGCGTGCACACCTACGACAGCGCCTTTGGCTGGGACTGGCTGAACCTGATCAGCTCCATCGGCGGCTTCGTCATGACCATCGGCTTTGCCCTGTTCGTGGTCGATGTGATCCAGCAGACCCGCTTTGGTACGCGCGCGCGCCGCAACCTTTGGGGTGCCACGACGCTGGAGTGGGCCATGTCGACCCCGCCGCCCAGCTACAATATCGCCGCCCAGCCAACCGTCACCTCCCGTGACCCACTGGAGGACAATCCGCGCCTTGCCGCCGATCTGGCCGGTGGGCGCGGCCTGCTGGCATCGCCTGAGCGCGGGCGCATGGAGACCCTGAGCGTTGCCATGATCACGGGTCGGCCCGATGCCGTGATCGTCCTGCCCGGCCCGTCGCTGTGGCCCCTGCTGACCGCCCTTGCATGCGGCGTGTTCTTCGTCTCGCTCCTGCTGAAGTTCTACATCGTCTCACTTGTGGGACTTGCTCTTGTCGTGGTTGCGGGCTTCTGCTGGAGCTGGCGCGGCGGACTGAAGAAAGATCCCTTACCCATCGACATCGGCGACGGGCGCGCACTGCTGCCCCATGCCGCGACGCGCGATCCGCCCAGCCTGTGGGGCATGGTCTTCACCCTGATGGCCAACGGCACCCTGTTTGCCTGCCTGGTATTCGGATATCTCTATCTTCGCGTCGTCCAGGCCGAAGGTGCCGCGTCTGCGCCCCTCGTCAGTCTCCCATGGATCGGGCTCGGTCTTGTGTGCGTTGTTGCTGCGCTCGGCCTCGGGGCTGCATCCCTCGCGCAGCGCCGCGTCAGCGCCGGCAAGGCGGGTGTCGCCCCGCTCATGGCCGCCATCGCCTTCAACGCCCTTGCGGTGGCAGCCTTGACCTGGCTGGTGCTGGCCGCAGGCGATCCGACGCAGCATGCCGAGAGCGCCACGCGGGTCTTCACCCTCGCCTATGTGGGCGTGCAGGCCGCCATCGGCGCGCTGATCGCGCTGTATGCCTGGCTTCGCATGTCCGCAGGCTATGTCTCGGCCATGAGAAATGTCGAGACACGCGCCCTGGTGCTGTGGCAGGGCTGGACACTAGTGACCACGGTTATCGCGGCGCTGATGGTGGGGCTTCTGTGATGGTCACAGGAGCGAGACAGGCCTTTGGGCGGCTGATCGGCCTGACCGCGGGATTTCTTCTGTGGTCGCTCATGCTGGTGCTGCTCTACGCGGGCCACGCGGTCAACTGCGCTTCCGGGCGTACCGGGCTGGCCCCTTCAGTGTGGCTTTGGGTCATACTGGCGGCAGGACTCCTTGCCCATGTCGCACTGGTCCTTGTTCTGGCAAAGAGGCTCGACTGGCGGCGCAATACAGACACGATCAACTTCATCAATGCGTTGACGATCGCCCTCGCCGTGCTCAGCGCCGTCGCCACGGTCTGGACGGCCATACCGGTGTTCGGCCTCACCCCCTGCCTCTAGGGTGCGACCACCTGCATGCCCAGCCACTCGGCAATCAGGGCGGGCTTGTCCTCGCCCTCGATCTCGACGCTGACCTCGTGGCGGATGAGCCAGCGCCCGGCGCCCTTCTCTTCAATCGAGAGCAATGTGAAATGCCCGCGGATGCGCTTGCCTGCGCGCACCGGCTGCAGGAACCTGACCTTGTCGAAGCCGTAGTTGATACCCATGACCACACCATCGAGGGGCCTGAGCGCCTGCATGCTCATGCGTGACAGCATCGAAAGCGTGAGAAAGCCGTGGGCGATGGTGCCGCCGAAGGGCGTGCGCGCCGCCGCCGCCTGATCGACATGGATGAACTGTTCGTCCTCAGTCACGCCCGCGAAGGCGTTGATGCGCATCTGGTCGATGCGGATCCAGTCCGAGGTTCCCACCACCTCGCCCAGCCTGTCTTTCAGTGCCTCGGGCCTCATCAGGGGGTCTCCTCTCGCAAGATTTCGGCCAGCAGTGCCGGGTCGATGTTGCCGCCCGACACGATCACCGCCGTGATGCGCCCGGCGGCATCCACGCGTCCCGACAGCAGGGCCGCCAGCGAGACCGCCCCGCCCGGCTCCACGATCAGCTTCAGCGTGCTGGCGGCATAGCGGATCGCATTGCGCACCTCATGGTCGCCGACGCTGACTGCGTCCGTCAGTCTGGGGCCATTGACGGAAAAGGTGAGGTTGCCCGGCTGCGGCGCCATGAGGGCATCACAGATCGAAGGCCGGGGCTCGGGTGCGTGGGCGGTGATGGTCCCCTGGCGCAGCGACAGGGCATGATCATCGAAGCCCTCGGGCTCGACAGCATAGGTCTCGGGGGAAAGCCCGTGATGCTCCAGCGCCAGATGGATGCCTGCCAGAAGTCCGCCGCCCGAGGCACCGCACAGAAGCTGGTCGATGTGCGCCCCGCCGGCCTGATCGACCAGCTCCAGACCCACCGTGCCCTGGCCCTCGATCACATGAGGATCGTCGAAAGGCGGGACGAGTACACAGCCGCGCTCGGCCGCGATCTGCGCACCGATGGCCTCGCGGCTCTCGCACCAGCGGTCATAGAAGCGCACCTCGCCGCCGTGCTGTCTCACGCCCGCGACTTTCACCGCCGGGCAATCGTGGGGCATGACGATCAGGGCGTGGGTGCCCGCCAGACGCGCGGCCGCCGCCACGCCCTGGGCATGATTGCCCGAGGAATAGGCCACGACCCCGCGCCGCTTTTCCTCCGGGGAGAGGCGCGAGATGCGGTTCCATGCCCCGCGAAACTTGAAGCTGCCCGCCCACTGAAAGCACTCGGCCTTAAGCAGCACCCGCCCACCGACGCGCGCGTTCAGGGCCGGGTGCTCGATCAGGGGCGTGCGCACCGCCACGCCCGCAAGCTGTCGCGCGGCGTCCAGCACGCCGGCGCTGGTAGGGGCCCGGTGCGATTCGCTCATCTTGCCACTTAACCTGAAGCCCGCGCGTTCGTTAAGGTGAGATGCGACACCCGCCCGATCGCCCAGGAGCGCCCATGGCCCGCATTCTCACCCTCGATCAGGGCACCACCTCGACCCGGGCCATGATCTTCGATGACCACTACCGCCTGCAAGGCCTGTCCCAGATCGAACTGACCCAGTACTTTCCGGCATCCGGCTGGGTCGAGCACGACGCCATGGAAATCTGGAAGGCGGCATTGCAGACCGCGCGCGAGGCCGTGGACCAGAGCGGAGGGGTCGCACGCATCGAGGCGCTCGGCCTGACCAACCAGCGCGAGACGGCCGTGCTGTGGGACCGCAGCACCGGCGAGCCCCTGCACCGCGCCATTGTCTGGCAGGACCGTCGCACCACGCCCGAGTGCCAGCGCCTGTACCGTGAGGGCCATGAGGCCGAGGTGAGCGCGCGCACGGGCCTGCTGCTCGATCCCTATTTTTCGGCCACCAAGTTCGCCTGGCTGCTCGACCATGTGCCCGGCGCACGCGCGCGCGCCGAGGCGGGCGAGGTGTGCCTTGGCACTATTGACAGCTGGCTGATCTACAATCTGACCGGCAAGCGGCGCTTCGTGACCGATGCTACCAACGCGGCGCGCACCTCGCTGATGAATCTGCGCACCCTGGAGTGGGACACCGATCTTTGTTCACTTTTTCGCGTGCCCGTGACGGCCCTGCCGCAGATCCTTCCCTGCGCAGGCGTGTTCGGCGAGACCCGCCCTGATCTGTTCGGTCGCGCCCTGCCCGTCACCGGATGCGCGGGCGATCAGCACGCCGCCCTGATCGGCCACAACGCCCTGCAGGCGGGCGAGGCCAAGGTCACCTATGGCACCGGCGCCTTTCTGGTCGCCCACGTGGGCGCATCGCCGCTCGCATCGGGCAGCCGGCTTTTGTCGACCCTTGCCTATGAGGCGGGCGAGCGGGCCTATGCGCTGGAGGGCTCGATCTTCTCGGCCGGTTCCACCATCCAGTGGCTGCGCGATGGCCTCGGCCTGATCGGCCAGTCGCGCGAGACCGAGGCGCTCGCCCAGTCGCTTGGTGACAACGGGGGCGTCTATCTGGTGCCCGGCTTCACGGGCCTGGGAGCGCCGTGGTGGCAGCCACAGGCGCGCGCATGCGTCACCGGCATGAGCCGCGACACCAGCCCTGCCCATCTGGTGCGGGCGGGGCTGGAGGCCATGGCCTATCAGACCGCCGACCTGATCGAGGCGCTGATACGCGACGGCGCACCGGCCCTGTCGCGCCTTCGCGTCGATGGCGGGGTTACGGCCAACGGCTTTGCCATGCAGCACCTGGCCGACATCTGTGGCCTCAGTGTCGAGCGACCGGCCTTTCAGGAGGCCACGGCCCTGGGCGCGGCCAAGCTGGCGGCGCTGGGGGCCGGGCTCGGCGACAGCCTGTTGCACACGCCCGAGGACGAAAGCGTCGTGTTCGAGCCTCGCATGACTGATGGGGAGCGGGCACGCCTGAAACAGGGCTGGCGCCGCGCGGTGCGCTCGGCAATCATCGCCGCCGGTATCGACGAGGAGGCTTCATGAGCGCAGACGATCGCTTCACCGGCACGCGCGAGGTGGACCCGCGCCACGCCCCTGACGAGGCGCGCCTGACCCGCTGGCTCGAACAGAACGTCGAGGGCTTCGAGGGGCCGCTGAGGCTGCGCCAGTTCAAGGGCGGGCAGTCCAATCCCACCTTCGAGGTCACGGCCGCCTCGGGCACCTATGTGCTGCGGCGAAAGCCCCCCGGCCCGCTACTGCCCTCGGCCCATGCGGTGGACCGTGAATACCGGGTTATCTCGGCGCTGTGGTCAGCCGGTTTTCCCGTGCCGAGACCATATGGTCTGTGTACTGACGATAGCGTCATCGGCTCCATGTTCTATGTCATGGAAAAGGTCGAGGGGCGCATCTTGTGGAACCTGTCCCTGCCCGACCAGAGCCCGGAGCAGAGGCGCGCCATCTATCTGTCGCAGATCGACACCCTGGCCCATCTTCACCGGCTTGATCCCGAGGCGCTGGGTCTGGCCGACTTCGGCCGCGAGGGCAATTATTTCGCCCGTCAGGTCACGCGCTGGACGCGACAGTATCAGGCGTCCGAGACCGAGACCATCAGCGAGATGGACCGCCTCATGGCCTGGCTGCCCGGGGGCCTGCCGCCCGAGCGCCCGGCGCGCATCGTCCATGGCGACTTTCGCCTAGACAATCTGGTGCTGAGCCATGACGGGCCGCAGGTGAAGGCGGTGCTGGACTGGGAGCTGTCCACCCTGGGCGATCCCATGGCCGACTTTTCCTATTTCCTGATTGCCTGGGCCATACCGGCCAGCGAGCGCAACGGCATCGGCGGGCTCGATCTTGCAGCGCTGGGCATTCCCTCCATCGAAGAGGCGGTGGAACACTATGCCAAGGCCACGGGCGCCCGGCCGGACAATCTCGACTGGCTGATGGCCTATAACCTGTTTCGTCTGGCGGCCATCTGTCAGGGTATCGCCGGTCGCGTGCGCGACGGCACGGCGGCCAGTGCCCATGCCCTGTCCATGGCCGAGCGGGTCAGGCCGCTGGCGCAGGCGGCCATGTCCTTTGCCGTCAGGGCCGGAGCGTAACAGGAGCGGGGCCTGACAGAAGCGGGGCCTAGCTGCCCTCGGCGCGGCGCGAGGCCGCCAGAATGCGGCCATCGCTGCGCGACTGGACCAGCACGACTTCCTCGAGGCTCTGGTCGGCCAGTTCGGGCAGGTCAAAGCTGGCCGCACGCCCGCGCCACTGGCCCAGTGAGACGATCTCGCGCACCACATTGACGTGGCGCACCGCCACGCCGCGGTTGTCGCCCTCACGCACCTCGACCACGCGCGAGCCCGGCGCATAGCGCACCAGCCAGACATCCGCCCCCTCGGACGCCACCGGGGCCTGACCGATGGCCACGCGGGTGCCGTTGAAGCGCACGGCAGGCACCCGCTCGCGGCGCTCGGCTTCCTCGGCGACGGCGCTTCGGACCTCGGGCGGGCGGGCACCCGACACCTGGCGGTGACCGTCGACAACGATCTGGGGGGTGTAGACGTCTCTCAGGCGCATCAGGGACTGATAGGCGCGCTGGCGATCAGTGAACTCGGGCCGCGCGAAGGTGTCCGCCCAGCCCAGATAGTCCCAGTAATCCACCGCATAGGTAAGGGCCAGCACGTTCGGCGCGCCCGACAGCCCCTCGACCAGCACATTGGCACCCGGACACTCCGAACAGCCCTGGGCGGTGAACAGCTCGACCACCACAAGGTCCGCCGTCTCGCCCTGGGCCGCCGGGCGGGCACCGGGCTGGGCGAGGCCCATCAGGGCGAGCGCAAGCACGCCAAGGGCGGCGGTGCCTCCCATGCCGGTCCTAGTCAACGGATGTGCCCTTCTGGTCATGGAAGGCTTTTAACCCCGCACCGGGCCGGGACGGACTCAACTTCGCGTGAGCCCGCCAGAACGCCGGTTTTTCAGCCTCGCGCCCGGAGAGCGGGTCAGTCCACCAGCTGCTGGCTGAGATAGACGTAGTGCCGCGCCCAGCGCCGGGCATTGGCCGCTGGATCGGCGTCATAGGAGTGACCGCCCGCCGTGTCCTCGAAATACAGAACGTCCTGCCCCATGGCCTCCAGCCGCGCCGCAAACTTGCGCGCATGGGCGGGGTGAACGCGGTCATCGAGGGTGTTGGTGGTCAGATAGATGCGCGGATACTGCACATCGGGGCTGAGGCGCTGATAGGCCGAATAGCGCGAGATGAAGGCGGCATCGCCGGGAATGCGCGGATCACCGTACTCGCCGATCCACGAGGCACCCGCAGGCAGCTCGTGATAGCGCATCATGTCCACCAGCGGGCTCTCGATCACCACCGCATTGAACAGGTCGGGGTTCTGGGTCACGGAAACCGAGGTCAGCACTCCGCCGTTGGAGCGGCCATAGATGCCAAGACGCCTCGGGCTGGTCAGGCCCCGGTCGATCAGGTCGCGCGCCACGGCGGCAAAGTCGTCAAAGCTGTTCTGGCGGCGCTCGCGCAGGGCATCCTGGTGCCACTGGGGCCCGAACTCGCCCCCGCCGCGGATGTTGGCGATCACATAGGCCCCGCCCTGTTCCAGCCACAGCCTGCCCATCTGCGGGATGTAGGTCGGCGGGAAGGAGATCTGGAAGCCGCCATAGCCGAACAGGATGGTCGGCGTGCTGCCGTCCATGGGCGCATTGCGCGGGCGCACCAGGAAATAGGGGATCAGGGTGCCATCGCGCGAACGGGCCTGGAACTGTTCGACCACATGGGTGGAGCCATCGAAGCGCTCGGGCGTGGTGCGCACCGCCGCGCTCTCGCCCGTGGCGGCATTGGCCAGAAGCAGGGTCTGAGGAGTCAGCAGGCCCTGGACCGAGACGAAGAACTGATCGCGCGAGGACGATGTGTCGACGATGGACACGGCGCTGTTGGCGGGCAGCTCGAAGCGGCGGATCTGGCTCCAGCCGCCTGCGCCATAGCCATGAAGCGCCAGCTGGCCGACCACTTCCTCGTTGAAGTTGATCGCCAGGCCCGAGCGGGTGACGGCCACGGATTCGATGGACTGACGCGGGCCCGGCTGCGTGATCAGCTCGGGAGCGGGCATCTGGCCACCGGCGAGCACCACATCTATGGGCCAGGAAAGAAGCGCGCCCGCTCCATAACCCGCGAAGGGCTCCTCGATGGTGAACACCACCTGATCAAAGGCCAGGGCCCGCACGGTGGAGCGCTCGGGCAGGGCGAGTCGGTGGCTGGCCTGTCCGTTCTGGATCACCCAGGTCTCGCGCCGGAAGGTGTCGAGGGGGCGGTTGACCAGCACGAGGCGCGCCACGCCCTGCGGATCACGCAGGACATATGGCGAGACGCCGTAGCCGCCGTCGCGGATGTCGCCGCGATAGACCTCGCGCGCCTGCTCCAGCGTCTGACCGCGTGTCAGCGCGCGCACGATGTAGGGATAGCCCGACTCCGTCAGGCTGGCCTGACCGCCGACGGCACCGAAATCGGTCGCCACCAGCAAGGTGTTGTCGTCGGCCCAGGTAAAACGGTGCTTGCCCTCGGGCAGACGGAAACCGCCCGGCACGAAGCGGCCCACGCGGGTGTCGAACTCGCGCACCTCGACCGCGTCGCGCCCGCCGTCCGACAGAGAGATCAGGCACAGGCTCTCGTCGGGCGGCAGGCAGGTGGCGCCTTTCCAGACCCAGTCGCGCCCCTCCTCGCGGGCCAGGGCGTCCAGATCGAGGATCATCTCCCAGGGCGTGCGATCCGAGCGATAGCCGTCCAGCGAGGTGCGCCGCCACAGCCCCTTGGGATTGCGCTCGTCCTGCCAGAAGTTGGTGACCTGTCCGCCCTGAAAGCGCGGCATGGGGATGCGGTCCTGCGCCGAGAGGATGGCGAAGGCCTGCTGGCGGAACGGCTCAAAGCGCGGGTCGGCATCGAGACGTGACTGGGCATCGCGATTGCGCGCCTGCACCCACTCCAGTGCGCGTGCGCCCTGAACCTCCTCGAGCCACAGGAACTCGTCGGCCGCTGCTACGGCCTCGGGCGTCAGCGAGGCCGGAAAGAAGGGCATGGACGGGCCGCTCGGGCCGGTGGCGCAGGCCGACAGCACGAAAGGCAGCAGGGCGGCGCCCATCAGGGCATGGCGCAGGGGCTTCATGACACGAACTCCACGAAACAAGGGGACTTGGCCCTCAATCCATCAGACGGCGGGTGAGATAGGTGTATTCCAGCGCGATGCGCCGCGCGGTCTCGCGCAGGTTCGCCCCCGCCGCGTGGCCGCCATCGGTGTTCTCGTAGAACAGCACCGGATAGCCCAGCTCCTCGAGGCGGGCTGCGGCCTTGCGGGCATGGCCCGGATGCACCCGGTCATCCTTGGTCGAGGTATGGATGAACACCTCGGGGTAGGGCTCGCCGGCGCGCAGGTTCTGATAGGGCGAATAGGCCGCGATCCACGCGCGCTCCTCGGGGATGTCGGGGTTGCCGTACTCGGCCATCCACGAAGCACCGGCCAGCAGCAGGTGATAGCGCAGCATGTCGAACAGGGGCACCTGGATCACCGCAGCATTGATCAGGTCGGGGCGCTGGGTCAGGATCGCACCCATGAACAGGCCGCCCTGGCTGCCGCCCATCACGCCAAGGCGCGAAGGCGAGGTGATCTCGCGCGCGATCAGGTCCGAGGCCACGGCCTGAAAGTCCTCGTGGGCGCGCTGGCGGTTCTCTCTCAGGGCCGCCTGGTGCCAGCGCGGGCCGAACTCGCCGCCGCCGCGGGTGTTGGCGATCACATAGATTCCTCCCCGCTCGAGCCACAGCCGACCCACGGTGGGCGAATAGCCCGGCAGCAGCGAGCTCTGGAACCCGCCATAACCATAGAGCAGGGTCGGATTGGAGCCATCCAGCGCCACATCCTCGCGGTGGACAACGAAGTAGGGAATCATCGTCCCGTCTTCGGAGCGCGCCTCGAACTGGGTGACGGTCAGGCCCTCGGTATCGAACTTGGGCGGCAGGCTCTTGGCCTGTTCGACCGCGCCGGTGGCGGCATCGGCCAGCCACAGGCTCGACGGATTGAGATAACCGGTCACCGACACGAACAGCTGGTCGTCCTGCGAGGACGAGGTGCCCAGACCCACGGTGACATTCTCGGGCAGGTCCATGCGCTCCCGCGACCAGCCCGCACCCTCGGGGCGATAGACATAAATGCTGCCGCGCACGTTCTCGTAGAGGGCCACCACCAGGGTGTTGCGGGTGGTGGTCACGCTCTGGACCGCCTCACGCTCGCCGGGGCGGATGATGAGCTGGTGGTCCGCCGCCTCGGGGCTGTTCAGCAGGGTATCAAGGTCGGTGTAGATCAGGTCGCCCGTGGTGAAGCTCTGGCCCGAGCGCGTGGTCCAGTCCTGATTGGTGGTATAGATGAAGCGATCGCCGATCAGGCCGCGGATGTTGACCCGGGCGGGCAGATCGATCTGGCGCACGCCTTCGTCGCTCAGCACGAAATACTGCGCCTCATAGAAGCTGGTGGCGCGCGAGATCATCACCGCACGGATGCGCCCGTCGGGTGCGCGCAGGGTGAAGGCACTGACGGACACATCGCTCTGCTCGCCCGCGAAGACCTCGGGGGCGCTGGCGATGTCCTCGCCGCGGCGCAGCAGGCGGATGGTGCGCGCATAGCCCGAGTCCGTCAGGCTGCCCTCGCCGAAGTCGCGGTGCACCAGCAGGGTGTCGCGGTCGATCCAGGTCACGCCGCCCTTGGATTCCGGCAGGGCAAAGCCGCCCTCGACGAACGACAGCGTCTCGCGGTCGAACTCGCGCACCTCGTTGGCGTCCTTGCCCCCGTCCGAAAGGAACACCAGGCAGTGACGGCCCTCGGGGAACAGGCAGCTGGCGCCCTGCCAGACCCAGTTGGCCCCTTCCGCTGCCGTCAGGGCGTCAACGTCGATGATGGTTTCCCACTCGGGCTCGTCGGTCAGATAGCTGCCCAGGGTGGTGGTGCGCCAGATGCCGCGCACATGGGTCGCGTCCTGCCAGAAATTGTCGACGCGCCGCTCCAGTCCCGTGCCCAGGCCCGAAAAGCCGGGAGAGGCGATACGGTCGCGCGATTCCAGGATCTCGAGCGCGGTCTGATAGAAGCCCTCATAGCGCGGATCGCCCTGCAAGGTGCCCAGCGAATGGCGGTTGCGCTCCTCGACCCAGGCCATGGCGCGCTCGCCCTCGATCTCCTCCAGCCACAGATAGGGGTCTTCGTCCGCCACGCGCACGGGCTCGGCGACGGGGGTGGGAAGACGGGCTTCCGGGGCGTCCTGGGTCATGGCGGGTCCGGCAATGGGCACGACGAGGCTGGCAATCGCGGTCAGGGCAAGGCGGCGAAGCATGGAAACTCCTGAAAGCCTGAATGGGCAGTCTTTGGAAGGGCGCACCTTAGCGGGGCATGCGCGCAGGGCAAGCGGCCAGTCACAGCGCGGGTTACAGAAATGGTCCCGCATCAGACCCCTGAAGATCAATCGCCACGATTGGGAATGCGCAGGGACTTGCCGCAGGCCTTGCAGTGAACCGCATCCGGGTCGTGGCGCTCAAGCCCGCAGCGCGGACAGGCGAAATGCACCTTGTGGGGCCGGGCCAGGGACTGGATCAGGCGGAAGAACAGGCCCACCCCGCCCAGCATCACCGCGATCGACAGCAGCCTGCCCCAGACGCCGGGAAGGATGATGTCGCCGTAGCCCGTGGTCGTCAGGCTGGTGATGGTGAAATAGAGCGCATCCACATACCCCGAGATGCCCTCGTAGCGGCCCATGAAGCTGGTGTAGACAAAGCCCGTCACCACGAAGACGAAGGTGACCAGCGCCGCCAGAGCCTTGGTTACGTCCTCCACGCGCGTGTCGTCATAGTGCCGCCCGACCGTCTTCCAGAAGAAGTCGCTGTTCACCAGCGACCACAGCCTCAGCACCCTCAGGAATCCGAGGTTGATCAGAACGGTGGGGAACAGCAGCGTGGCCAGAACGAACAGGTCCACCCACACGATGGGCCGCTTGATCCATTCGCGCAGGGAGCCGAACGCCAGCGCCCGCGCCCACAGGTCGAAGGCCAGCAGTGCGGCGATCAGATAATCCAGCACATAGAAGGTAAGCCCGCCGTCGTCGCGCAGCAGAGGCGCGGCAATGAAAAAGGCGATGATGAGAAAATCGATCACCAGCACGCCGAAACGGAAGCGCACCGCCGTGGGCGATGAGCCATGATAAAGCGCGCGCAGACGCGCCTTGACACGCCATTCCCGGAAGCGGCTCGGCCTCGAAGGGTTCGGCCCTGGCACGCTCGCGCCCTCGGCGCCTGCGCCCGGTACTCTCGCCATGATCGCCCTTTGAAGCTGGGGGTGTCGGCAACGGAAGGTGAGGGGCGGGCCTCCCACCCGGGCGATTTTGCCCTATATCTGCGCCGCTATGGATAAGGGCACACACGCCTTCGTCAAGATGAACGGCACCGGCAATGACTTTGTCATCGTCGATGCGCTTGGCGCACCCTTCACCCCCACGCCCGATCAGGTGCGCCACATCTGCTCGCGCGGGCATGGGGTTCATGGCGGATGCGACCAGCTTATTGCGCTCGAGCCCGCCCGCTCTGACGGTGCCGTCTTCATGCGCGTGTGGAACAGCGATGGCGGGGTGGTGGAGACCTGCGGCAATGCGCTCCGGTGCGCGGGCTGGCTGATGATGCAGGGCAGCGGGCGCGAGCAGGTGGCCATCGAGACCCTGGCCGGGACGGTTCTGGCCTGCCGGGATCATGCGGATGCCGAGGGCACTCCCATGGTCGGGGTCGACATGGGCCGCCCGCGCCTCGACTGGCGCGAGATTCCGCTGGCCGAGGAAATGGACACGCGCGGCATCGAGCTTCAGGTCGGGCCGATCGACGATCCGGTGCTGCATACGCCCGGCGCGGTCTCCATGGGCAATCCCCATGTGGTGTTCTTCACCGACAGGCTCGATGACACCTTCGTGCGCGCGACCGGCTCGCTGATCGAGAACCACCCCCTGTTCCCCGAGCGGGTCAATGTCGGCTTTGCCCATCTCGAGAGCCGCGCGCGCATTCGCCTGAGGGTGTGGGAGCGCGGTGCCGGACTGACGCGGGCCTGCGGCACTGGTGCCTGCGCCGCCCTGGTGGCCAGCGCGCGCCGGGGCCTGAGCGATCGCATGGCGCAGGTTGTGCTCGACGGCGGCACGCTTCAGATCGTGTGGGGCGAGGACGACCATGTGCGCATGACCGGCCCGGTCGCATTGGAGGGCTCGGGGCGTCTGTGAGCGCGTGCGGCGCGCAACAGCGGTTGTAGCCACCGGGGGTGGCCGCTAGGGTCAGCGCGAAACCCCGCACCGGAGCCGCCGAACCTTCCCATGCCCGAACTGACCGACAAGCAGACCTTCACCGAGCAGGAAGCCCTCGATTTCCACCGCCTGCCCCGGCCCGGAAAGCTGTCGGTCGCGCCCTCCAAGCCCATGGCGACCCAGCGCGATCTCAGCCTCGCCTATTCGCCGGGCGTTGCCGTGCCCGTGCGCGAGATCGCCCGCGACCCCGACCTGGCCTATGAGTACACCTCCAAGGGCAACACCGTCGCCGTGATCTCGAACGGCACCGCCATCCTTGGCCTGGGCAACCTCGGCGCCATGGCCTCCAAGCCGGTGATGGAAGGCAAGTCGGTGCTGTTCAAGCGCTTTGCCGATGTCGATTCCATCGACGTGGAGGTCGAGACCCTCGACCCGGACGAGTTCATCACCGTGGTCAAGAATATCGGCGCGACCTGGGGCGGCATCAATCTGGAGGACATCAAGAGCCCCGAGTGTTTCGTCATCGAATCCGAGCTTCAGGACAAGCTGGACATTCCTGTCTTTCACGACGACCAGCACGGCACGGCCATCATCGCCTCGGCCGGCCTGATCAATGCGGTCGAGATCGCCGGAAAGAGCCTTGCCGACATCCGGGTGGTTCTGGTCGGGGCCGGAGCGGCGGGGCTGTCAACCATCGGCCTGATGAAGGCCATGGGCGTGCGCCAGGAGAACACCACCATCATCGACCGCGACGGCGTGGTCTATGTCGGGCGCGAGAGCGGCATGGACCAGTGGAAGGCGGCCCACGCCACCGTCACCGAACACCGCACCCTCAAGGAGGCGATGGTCGGCGCGGACGTGGTCATTGGTCTGGCGGCCAAGGGTGCGATCACCGCCGATATGGTGGCCACCATGGCGCCCAATCCGATCATCTTCGCCATGGCCAATCCCGACCCGGAGATCACGCCAGAGGAAGTGGCCGCCGTGCGCCCCGATGCCATCATCGCCACGGGCCGCTCGGACTATGCGAACCAGGTCAACAATGTGCTGGGCTTTCCCTACATCTTCCGCGGCGCGCTGGATGTGCGGGCGCGACGGGTCAATCACGAGATGAAGATCGCCTGCGCCAGGGCTCTGGCCCAGCTGGCGCGCGAGGACGTGCCCGATGAGGTCGCCGCCGCCTATCGCGGGCGCAAGCTGAAGTTCGGGCGCGACTACATCATTCCCACGCCGTTCGACCCGCGCCTGATCTGGTATGTGCCGCCCTTCGTGGCTCAGGCCGCCATGGACACGGGCGTGGCGCGCAGGCCCATCGAGGACATGGACGCCTATCGCGCCGAGCTGCGCCAGCGGCTCGATCCTTCCGCTGCCCTGATGCAGAAGATTTCCTCGGCCGTGCGCGCAGCGCCCAACCGCCGGGTCGTGTTCGCGGAAGGCGAGGAGACCTCGGTCATCCGCGCCGCCTGGGCCTTCAAGCAGCAGGAGCTGGGCACGCCCATACTGGTGGGCCGCGAGGACCTGATCCGTCAGAACGCCGCCGAGGCGGGCCTTCGCTTCGACGAGCTGGGCATAGAGATCGTCAACGCCCGCGTCTCGGATCGCAACAGCGTCTATACCGACGCCCTCTACGAGCGCCTGTGGCGGCGCGGCTATCTGCGCCGCGACGTGCAGCGCATGATCAATCAGGACCGCAACTATTTCGGTGCCGCCATGCTGGCCCACGGCGATGCCGACGCCATGGTCACGGGGGTGACGCGCAACTTCAACATGGCCCTGCGCGAGGTTCTGAGGGTCATCGACGTCAAGGGCACCCTGATCGGCCTGTCGGTGCTGATGGCCAAGGGGCGCACCTTGTTCGTGGCCGACACCTCCATCCACGAGCTGCCCAGCGCCGAGGAACTGGCCGACATCGCGGTTCAGGCGGCCCGGACCGTGCGCCAGCTCGGGCGCACGCCGCGCGTGGCCTTCCTCAGCTATTCGGTGTTCGGAAATCCGCCCGGCGACCGGGGAGAAAAGGTGCGCGAGGCGATCCGCATCCTCGACCAGCGCGGCGTCGATTTCGAATACGAGGGCGAGATGCCGCCGGAGCTGGCCCTAGATGCCGATGCGCGCAGTGCCTATCCCTTCATGCGTCTGACCCGCGATGCCAATGTTCTGGTCATGCCCGCCGTGCACTCGGCCGCCATATCCACCCAGCTTGCGCGCGTGCTGGGCTCGGCGACCCTGATCGGGCCGCTGCTGGTGGGGCTGGAGAAGTCGGTGCAGATCGTGCCGCTGGGCGCATCCGTCAGCCACATCATCACCGCGGCCAGCTTTGCCGCCTATGAGGAAGGCCTCGACGAGGAGGCCTGATCGCGCGGCCCGATCGCGCGGCCCAATCTCGCTGAGCGTCTGCGCGGTCCCTTCATTGCCGGGGGCGAGAGACGGTCCTCAGCCCGTTGCGGGTGTGCCGGTGTCCGCGGCACGCGCACGCGCTTCGATCTCGCCCTGACGGCGCGCCACGGTGAAGGCCAGCACCACCGCAAAGACACCGATCACCACCGAATAGATGAAGAAGGTCACATAGCCCGCGCCCAGCGCGGCGGGCGTGACCCCGGCGGTCTGCGCCCCTGCAGCATAGGACTGCTCGGGCAGGGCGGTGAACCACTGGCGCATGAAGGTGTTGAAGCCCCCGGCGTCGGAAGCGCGCGCGGATTCCTCGACGATGCGCCCTGACTGGGACGCGACGATCTTGCCGAGAATCGCATAGAGGGACGAGAACAGCGCATACTGCGTCGCGGTGAAGCCTGCGCTGGTCAGGCTGGACATGTAGACGATCAGGGCCGTGCCCGCGATGCCGGTGGCAAAGTTGTCGATGGTGATGGCAGCATAGAGCACGGCCATGTCCGGCCCGGCCATGGCCACCCAGATGAACACCAGATTGGACAGCGGGCTGGCAAACACGCCGATCAGCATGCTGCGCAGCACGCCAAAGCGCGTCACCATCCACGCGCCCGCCGCGATGCCGGCCAGAGACGCCACGACGCCGTAGATCTTGCGCACCTCGGCGATCTGGCCAAGCGTGAAGCCCAGATCGACATAGAACGGCCCCATCAGGTTCAGCACGAAGTCGGACAGGCGATAGAGGCAGATCAGCGCCAGGATCAGCATGCCGAGCTTGAGGCCGAAGCGCTCGAAGAAGTCACCCAGCGGCTGTCCATAGGCACGGCGCAGGTAAAGCCCCGGTCGCGTCTCTATGCCGGGAAGCGGAATGCACGCCAGCGCGATCAGCCCCAGCCCTGCGACGACACCCGGGAACTGCAGGAAGATGCCGTTGGGCCGCGCCTCCCAGGCGGTGCGGAACGCCTCGGCCTGCTCGCTGCTCATGCCGGCCAGATCGAGCAGGGCCGCCAGCAAGGTGGCATTGGCCGCCAGACCCGAGCCCGCCAGCAGCGCACCGAGCGCAATGATCAGCAGGCGTCCGCTCCACTCCAGCGTCTCATAGACACGATGCTCGGGCAGATCGCTGACATCGACGAAGCGCACCCGCACCTCGCCGCCGCGCGGCGCGAACAGGGTCGCGGCCATTGCCACCAGCATGAAGGCGGCCATCACCGCATAGGAGACGTTCCAGTTATAGGCCTCGGCCAGGAACAGGGGCACGGCACCGGCCACGATCATGGCGCCGCGATAGCCCCACTGATAGGCCCCGGCCATGACGCCGTAGTCCTTCTTTTCGACCGCCTCGATGCGCCAGGCGTCGATGGCGATGTCCTGGGTGGCTCCGGCAATGCCGACCACCACGGCAAGGAAGGCCACATAGCCCAGCATGGATGACGGGTCGGAGCCCGAGATCAGCCACAGCCCCACCGCGATGAGGATCTGCATGAGCAGGATCCAGGAGCGCCTCTGCCCCAGAAGGTCGCCCAGCACAGGCAGTTTCACGCGATCAACGATGGGGGCCCAGACGAATTTCAGCGCATAGGACAGCGTCGCCAGGGCAAAGGCGGTGATGGCCTGCAGCGACAGTCCTTCCTGTCGCAGCCAGACGGACAGGGTATCGAAGATCAGGAAGAACGGCAGGCCCGCGCCGATCCCCAGCAGGAACATGGCGCCCACGCGCCGGTCGATCAGGCTTTTCAGGAAATCGAGCGTGCTGGCGCGCGTTTCGTCCTTGCCGCCATCACTCGCGGCGTTCTGATCGGTCATGGGGCCGTCCTGCTGTCGGATGCGCCGCCTGCGGAAGATCCCGCAGAAGGCATCAGGACGCCAGCTTTACCCCAAGCTCCCGGTTCGTAAAGCGAGCGATGACGCTGCGCAGGGCCTCAGGCGACAGAGGCTTGGTCAAATGTTCGTTCATGCCCGCGACGAGACATGCCTGACGATCCTCGACAAAGGCATTGGCGGTCAGGGCAATTACCGGCGTCGCATCGCCACGCGCGCGCAGCTGGCGTGTGGCCTCCAGCCCGTCCATGCCGGGCATGCGCACGTCCATCAGCACGATGTCATAGCGGGCTCGGCTCATGGCCTGAAGCACCTCATGGCCCGTGGCCGCCGTCTCGACGGTGCAGCCCTCGCGCGCCAGCAGCGTGCGGGCCAGCAGGGCACCGACGGGATTATCCTCGGCCAGCAGCACCCGGACGCCTGCGGGCCGGGCGGGGGCGACGCGATCATCCTCGCCATCGCGCGCCGTGGTCCGGGGTTCACTTCCGCGCCCCAGCGCCGCCAGCACGCGTCCGCTCAGCGAAGCCCGGCGCAGCGGCTTGATCAGATAGCCGCGAAAGCCGAGCGCGCGATAGCGGCCGATCAGGTCGCGATCGAGCGGACGCAGCAGGATGATGGAGGGACAGTCCGCCGGTCTGGCCAGGGCCTCGCCCTCGCGCCGCGTCTCGTGGTCGATCAGGGCGACGTCGGCCTTTTCGCCGATGCGCGCGCCCTCGCCGTGCGCCATGGCCTCGATGGCCGTGACGAGGAAAGGGTTGGAGCAGGCCACACCGAGCGTGACCCCGTGCAGGGGCCGGGCAGGCTCAGGTGTGGCGGGCACTTCACTTGCGTCGCGCGCCAGAGGCACCTCGAACCAGAAGCGGGCTCCGCGCGGCTGGGCATCAGCTCTGGCGCGGGGGCGGTCGGTGACCCCGATCTCGCCGCCCATGGCCTCGACCAGACGCCTTGCCACCGCTAGGCCCAGCCCCGCGCCGCCGTGGGCCGTGGCGTCGCCGGGATCGACGTGGCCGAACTCCTCGAAGATGCGCGCACGGGCACTTCGCGGCACACCGGGGCCGGTGTCATCGACCATCACCTTGAGCACCATGGCGTCGGGGCCTGCGTCACGCGCCTGGGCGCGGATATGCACGCCGCCCTTGTCGGTGAACTTCACCGCATTGCCCGCAAGGTTGTAGAGCACCTGGCGCAGGCGGCCCTCGTCGGCGAGCACGCGCGGCAGGCGCTGGTCGCAGGACCAGACGATCTCTATGCCCTTGTCATGGGCGCGGGGGCTGAGCAGTTCGGTGGCACCCTGGATCAGGGCCTCGAGGTCAAGCGGCTGGGCCTCCAGGTCGATGTGGCCGGCCTCCATGCGCGCATAGTCCAGCAGGTCGTTGACCAGCCCGAGAAGATGATCGGCAGAGCTGCGCGCCGCATCCACATAGGCTTTCTGGGCACCGTCGAGCCGTGTGCGCGACAAGAGCCCCAGCATACCGATCACACCGTTCAGCGGCGTGCGGAACTCATGACTCATCAGGCGCAGGAACTGGGTCTGGGCATCGTCCTCGCGCCCGCGCATCTCCCCGCCCGCCTTGTCCGCAACATCCTCACGCGCCATCACTCACCCACCCGAAGCTGTTCGGGACGAGTATGCCGATCAGGCGTTAATGCGGGCTCAAGGCGCGCGTGGACCCGTTTTCGTTCAGGGTCTGGGCACCAGACGATAGAAGCGCAAGGGATGACGGATCGTGCCCGCTTCGCGTCCGGCCTCATCTCCACGTCCCAGATAGAGGTCGGCCCGCACCCTTCCCCGGATGGCACTGCCGGTATCCAGAGCAGTGGCAAGGCCGTGATAACTGTTCATGGCCCCGGCCAGTGTCGCGCCATCGGCCTCGACCCACATCAGCTCGCCATAGCGCCATTGGGCCGGATCGACGGCGATGGCGCGCCGGGGGGGCAGGGGCACACCGGCGGCACCGGCCGGGTGGCCCCCGTCGTCCTCCGCCAGAGAGAAGAAGATGTAGCGGGCGTTGGTGGCCATGATCGCGCGTGCACGCTCGCCACGATTGTCCGACAGCCACCGACGGATGTTGTCCGCCGAGGTCTGGTGATCGGCGAGGATGCCCTGTTGGACCATCACGCGGGCAATGCCCGAAAAGGGGTGGCCATTGTCAGCGGCATAGCCTGCGCGCAGCCGCCGCCCGTCGGGCAGGGTCAGATAGCCCGAGCCCTGAATCTGAAGGAAGAACAGGTCTTCGGCCCGCAGCCAGGCCAGAGGCTGCCAGGGACTGCGGCCCTGAAGCGCCTCGGCCTCGATGACGCTGCGCTCGGGCAGGGGCGATCGCGCCGCGGGCGCAGCCAGAAGCGGCATGTCGAATGTGTCGGTGCGCACCGGCGAGGCGAGATACTCGGGCGCGAAATACCCCGTAAGCAGGCCCTGCCCGTCCACGGGCTCCAGGGTGAAGCGCTGCTCGAAGAAGGCGCGGGCCACGCTCGGGCTCGTGTCAGCGCTGCGCGACAGAGCGCGCGCCTCATCGCAGACGCGCACATAGGCCGGCTCGCGCACCAGTCCGCAGCTTCGCGCATAGGCCATGAGCGCATCGAGATGGTTTTCCTGACCCCACCGCGGGAGACTTTGCGGCCCTGCCCCGGGCACCGGGGGTGCAGGCTCGATCCGGGGTTCGGTCTGGGGTGGCGGGCCGGGCAGGGAAGGCACATCGGCCACGCGCGGCGCACAGGCACCGAGCCCCGCAAGCATGGCGAGCAGCAGAAGGCCGGAGGTTCTCATGACCGGCAAGGCGTCATCCCTTGCCTCAGGCCGTGGCCGGGCGCACGCCCACCAGTCGCCAGTTGGGATCGGAAGCCCCGATGGCCCGCTGGAAGGTCCAGATTTCGGCGGTGCGCTTCTCGCTTACTGTGGGCTCGGGCGCGGTGTGCTCCAGGGTGGTGCGGATCTCGGCCAGAAAGCGCACGGCGGCCATGGCCTGATCGTTCTCGGCATAGGCGCGCTCCAGGTCCAGCCGGGGCGGCTCGACGAACTCGACGCTCTCGCGATGGTCGGGTGCGCGCGCGTTGATGGCCTGCTCGAAGCTCTGCAGCACCTTGGGTGCCAGAAGCGGACGCAGGGTCTCGACATCGCCCGCCGCAAAGGCGCGCACGATGGCCTCATAGGCCTGACGCGCCCCTTCCAGAAAGCGGACCGGATCGAACGAAGGATCGCGCCCCTTCAGCTCGGCTGCCGCCGCGTGGGTCTGGCGATCCTGGGCCGAGAGCGGGGCGGTGGGCTGTTCCGAGCGCTGCTGACCCCCGCCGGGCAGGGGGTGAGGCATGGGCTTGGCGTCCTGTTCTGGCTGACGGCCGACCTTCTTGCCGAGCACATTGTAAAGCTGGAACAGCACCACTGCCGCAATGACGGCAAAGATCACGATCTCGAAGGGAAACGGCAGGGTCATCGCCTCTGGACGGCTAGGGGTTGGCGCCGGTGCGCGGCCTTGTCCCGTTCGATATAGGGCGGTGCCTCTGGGGCGTCCATAGCGCGCGGCGTTGCCTGACATGAACGGTCGTGATAGCAGCGCCCATCCGGCGGACCCGAGCACTGGCCCAGGCATGGGAGTGCGGGGAGGGGGCGCCCCACCCTGAACATCAGTTTGCATCAGCTCATGACCGACACCGACACGTCCGCCGAAACCAACAACGCTCCCGCGCCCCAGCAGGGCCCGCCCCAGGGTCCGGGCTTTGGCATCCTTGCCCAGTACATCAAGGATTTCAGCTTCGAGAACCCGCGCGCGCCCGAGAGCCTGCGCCTGCAAGGCAAGCCCCAGGTGGACCTCGGCGTCGAGATGAATGCCCAGGGCCGCGCCGACGGCCTCTATGAGGTCGACCTCAAGCTCTCGATCAAGGCCACCCAGGAAGATCAGCCGGTCTTCCAGATCGAGCTGGTCTATTGCGGGCTGTTCCAGCTGGTGAACGTGAGCGAGCAGGAAATGGGCCCGGTGCTTCTGATCGAGTGCCCGCGCTACCTCTACCCCTACGCGCGCCACATCATCGCCAATGCCACGGCCGACGGCGGCTTCTATCCGCCGTTCCAGATGGAGCCCATCGACTTTGCCTCCATTTACCAGGCGCGCATGACGGCCACGGGCGGGGCGGGCGATCCGCCGGTCGGCCAGGCCTGAGTGCGAGAAGGGCCTGCCCGGTCAGGCCCCTTCGTTCACGACTTGCGCCCCAGTTCGGGAACCAGCTGCGCCCACAGGCTCTGATCCTTCAGGGCTTCGGCCAGAAACGCGGCGTGGCGCTCACGCTCGGCCTCGGTTGAGCCCGTGACCAGAGGCCTTGGCCGTGCGCCGTAAGCCTCAGGAGCCACCACGCCGGTCTCGCTCTCGCCCTGAGCCTCCGAAGATGACAGCTCGAGCCTGCGCTCCTTGCCGCCCTTCAGCTCCAGATAGACGGACGCCAGCAGGCGCGCATCGATCAGCGCGCCGTGCAAGGTGCGCTCGGCCAGCGAGATACGAAAGCGCTTGCACAGGGCATCAAGGGAGTTGGCCATGCCGGGAAAGCGCTTCTGGGCCAGGGCCAGGGTGTCGATCCAGCGCTCGTCCTGCACCACCGGCCGGGAGCACATCTCGAGCTGGAAATTGATGAAGGCGCGGTCGAACCTGGCATTGTGCGCGATCACCGGGGCATCGCCGATGAAATCGAGCAGGGCATCGCAGACCTCCTCGAAGCGCGGCGCGTTCGCGGCCTTCTCATTGGTGATGCCGTGCACCCGGATCACCTCGTCATCGATGTGGCGTTCGGGATTGATGATGTGGTGAAAGGTGCGCCCGGTCGGCAGCAGGTCTTCGATCTCGATGCAGCCCACCTCGACGAGGCGATGGCCCTGTCTCGGGTCAAAACCGGTGGTTTCGGTATCTAGAACGATCTCGCGGGCCATGGCGGCGATTCTGGCCTGTTTCGTGCGACGAAAAAAGGGGGGCGGGCCTCAGGAGCGCAGGCTCTCCACAATCGCGCGCACCTGGCGGCGGGCGTGATCCATGCCCCTGTGCGTCTCGATGACAAAGTCTGCCTTCGCACGCTTCTGGTCATCGGGCATCTGGCGCGACAGGATCAGGTCGAGGCGCTCCGCGCTCATGCCGGGCCTAGCAAGGACGCGCTCGCGCTGGATGTGTTCGGGGGCGCTGACCACCACGACGCGGTCAACCATGACTTCCAGCCCCTTTTCCAGCAGCAGCGGGATGTCGAGCACCACCATGTCGGCACCTTGCGCCTCTGCCCGGTCCAGAAAGGCCTGACGGTCCGCCTCGACCAGAGGGTGGATGGCCGCTTCGAGCAGGGCGAAACGCTCCGGTGCCTCGCCAAGCCATTGAGACAGGCGCGCGCGATCCACCCTGCCGTCACGAACCGCCTCGCCATGAAGCGCCCCGATAATCGCCACACCTGCGCCGCCTTGATCATAGAACCGGTGCACGGCCTCGTCGGCACACCATACCGCGATGCCCATCTCACGAAACATGGCGGCCGTGGTGCTCTTGCCCATGCCGATGGACCCTGTCAGGCCGATGCGGATCAAGGCTGTCGCTCCATGGCAGCAAGGGCGACAGGGCGCGGATCACCCAGGGGCTCGCGCCCGAAAAGCCTGCAAAAGCTGGGTCTTGCCTGACCGATCAGCATGGCGAGACCATCGACCGGACGCAGGCCCATGGCCTTTGCGTGCGCCAGAAGCGCCGTCTGGAGCGGGCGATAGCGCATGTCCAGCACCACCGCGCCCTTGGCAAGGCTCTCCAGCGGTGGCCGGGTCTCAGCCCCGGTGGCATCGATGAGCAGCCGCACACCGCAGGTCGCGCGCTCCAGTTCGTCCCAGCCATATGCCTGCGCCCCGAAGGCTGCCGCCAGCGTCCGGCTTCTCTCAAGGGTACGGGATGCGATGCGGATGTCTGCGACGCCGCGCTCAACCAGCGCCGCCGCCGCCGCCCGCGCTGCACCGCCCGCACCCAGTATCAGGCAGGGATCGAGCGCGCCCTGATCGGGGGCCTGCTGCGCGATGGCCGCCATGATGCCCTCTCCATCGAGGCAGTCGACCTCGAGGCGGCCCTGACGGGCAAGGAGCAGATTGGCCGCGCCTGCAGCGCGCGCGCTGTCGCTGACAGCATCGGCGCGGGCAAAGGCTTGTTCTTTCAGTGGAGCAGTGACATTGACCCCGATCAGGATACCGGCCCGGATCAGGTCCATGATCCGTTCAAGCCCCGCCTCGTCCTCGACCTCGATGGCCAGATAGGCGCCGTCGATCCCCGCATTCTTCAGCCAGTATCCGTGGATGGCGGGGCTGAGGCTGTGCGCGATGGGACAGCCGATCACGGCGGCCAGCGGCCCCGTTACGCGCGCGAGCTTTTCCTCCAGTGCCCCGTCACTGGCCGACAGGATCATCTCAGGATCACGCCCTCGGCGCGAAGCTGCTCGAGCAGGGGCCACAGCGGCAGGCCGAGAATGGTGAAATAGTCGCCCTCGACACGGTCGAAAAGCTGCGCCCCCAATCCCTCGAGCCGGTAGCTGCCCACGATCGAGAGCAGGGCCTCGCCCTCGCGCCCGATGTAGGCGTCGATGAAATCGTTGCTGAGCGAGCGCATCAGAAGGCGCGCCTGATCCTTGTAGCGCCAGACGATCCGGCCCTCGCGGGCCATGGCCAGAGCCGAGTGCAGGGTATGCCAGCGGCCCTGCATCTCGTGCAGGCGTCGGCGCACCTCGGCCAGCGACGTGGCCTTGTCCATCAGCCGGGTCTCGAACTCCAGGGTCTGATCGGCACCGATCACCAGCGCCTCGGGGTCGAGCCGGGAAATCTTGAGGGCCTTGGCCTCGGCAAGATCCATGGCGATGTCGGCCGGGCGCCGGTCGCGCGCAAGGCCCGCCTGTTTGATGGGTTCCTCGGCCAGATCGGACTTCTGGGCCGAGAAAGGCACGGCGGCCTGGTCCAGGATGGCGCGCCTGGCCAGGCTCTCGGAAGCCAGGACAAGACGCGGGGGGGTGAGGTTCATGATGAGTGCTCCGGGCAAGGGCAGCTAGGTCGCACTGACGCTGCGGCGACCGCTGCGATGATCGCCCAGCAGATTGATCACGGCGGCGGCGGTTTCCTCCACCGAGCGGCGCGTGACGTCGATGGTGGGCCACCCAAGCCTTTCGAACACGCGCCGTGCCCGCACGGTTTCATCGCGCACCGCATCCAGGTCCACATAGGGTGTCGCAAAGACCTCGCCGAGGCCGGTCAGGCGGTTTTTCCTGATCTGGACCAGACGATCGGGGGCGACGGTAAGGCCCACGACCAGCGGGCGCTTCAGCGTAGACAGATACTCGGGCGGGCTCTGGCCGGGCACCAGCGGCACATTGGCCGAGCGCACCCCGCGATGGGCCAGATAGATGCAGGTCGGCGTCTTGGAAGTCCGGCTCACGCCAACCAGCACGACGTCGGCATCCTCAAGACCATCGCGGCCATTGCCGTCGTCATGGGCAATGGCGAAATCGAGCGCGCCCATCCGGTTGAAATAGTCGCTGTCGAGCGCGTGCTGGGCACCCACCCGCGTGGACAGGGCCGCGCCCAGATGCCGTGAGAGGGCCGCCACGAGAGGGTCCAGCGCCCCGATGTGCGGCTGGCCGAGCTTGCGGCATCCCTCTTCAAGGGCTTCGCGCAGGGCCTTGTCCACGATGGTGTGCAGCACCACGCCCGGTGATGCCTCGATCTTCTCGAGCACCTTGGCCAGCTGGCGGTCGCTGCGCACCAGGGCGTGGATGTGCTCGATCGGGATCACGCCCTCGAAGCGGGCCGTGACCGCCTTGGCCATAGCATTGAGCGTCTCGCCCGTGGAATCCGAGACCAGATGCACATGGAAATAGGTCGCCAGCCTTCGGGCGCGTGGTGCTTCCGGCACGGCCTGGGCAGGGGCCTGATCTGCTTGCCCCGGCGCGCCCGGATTTGCCGGTCTGTCGCTCTCGCTCAACTGTCCGTCCGCCACTCACAGGCCTGTGGGAGTCTGATCTTAGTCGGGGATGATGCGCGCGGGCAGTCCCTATTTGTCCCGTCCGTGGCCGACACCCTGAAGACAGATCGCCGCCTTTTCTCCCGGTTTTGCCCGTGTGCATGGGGCATGGGTCCTGCGAGCGCTGTGAACAGTCTTAATCCTTCGTTAAATATTCTGAACGGCCAACGGCCCGCTCCCGGGCCAGGGACCGGTATGGCTTGATGATTCTTGCAGTCATACCCCGACTCACAGCCCGGCCCGCCTCCCTGGATAACTGGGCGGACAGCCTGTGGGATAAAGCGCTGCCTTGGTCTCTCGGGCCGCGACAAAAGCGCCTCTTTTCCCCACAACAAACGGCCCTATCTCTGCTTCCACCCGATATATTTCATTATTCAGAATAGGGATTGAGCGGCTCCGTAAGCGCCCTTAAGCCATAGGTCATGTCAAAACCGCTGTTCCTTCGTGCCCTGGATGGGGAAGCCACCGCTCGCCCTCCCGTATGGTTCATGCGTCAGGCGGGTCGCTACCTGCCAGAGTATCGCGAACTGAGGTCGCAGGCGCCTGACTTCGTGGCCTTCTGCCTCAATCCCGAGATGGCCGCCGAGGCCACGCTCCAGCCCATGCGCCGCCTTGGCTTTGATGCCTCGATCGTGTTCGCCGACATATTGCTGATCCCGCGTGCGCTCGGCCAGGACGTCTGGTTCGAGAAGGGCGAGGGGCCGCGGCTGGGTGCCCTGCCCGAGCTGTCACGCATGAATGATCTGGCGGCCGGTGCCGGTGAGGCCCTGTCCCAGGTGGGAGAGACCCTGTCGCGCGTGCGCTCGGCCCTCGGACCAGACAAGGCTCTGATCGGCTTTTGCGGGGCGCCGTGGACAGTGGCCACCTACATGCTCGATGGGCAGGGAGCCAAGGGCGAGCGCGCCTCGGTGCGCGCCCTGGCCTACAGCGAGCCCGAGCGGGTCGATGCCCTGCTCGACACCCTTGTCGAGGCCAGTGCTCATTATCTGGCCATGCAGGCGCGTTCCGGTGCCGATGCGCTCAAGATCTTCGAGAGCTGGGCCGAGGGCCTGCCCGATGACCTGTTCGAGCGGCTGGTGATGAAGCCCCACCAGAAGCTGGTGACGCGCCTGAGAGAACTGGGTGTCGATCTGCCCCTGATCGGTTTTCCGAGGGGCTCGGCGGCTCTGGCCGAGCGCTATGGGCGAGATGTGGCGGTGACGGCCGTGGCGCTCGATACCGCCTGTCCGCTCGAGGTCGGACGGCGCGTGCAAAAGATCAAGCCCATTCAGGGCGCGCTCGACCCCCTGCTGCTGCGTGCAGGCGGCCCGCTGCTGGACCGGCGCGTTGACGAGCTGATGGCCGCTTGGGGTGAGGGCCCGTGGGTGTTCAATCTGGGTCACGGCATCCTGCCCGATACGCCGATTGCCCACGTCGAGCAGGTGCTGAAGCGGATCGGAGCGGCCTGATGGCGCGGCGGGTGGCGGTTGTGCTTTTCAATCTCGGCGGCCCTGACCGCCAGGAGACGGTGCGCCCGTTCCTGTTCAACCTGTTCAATGACCCCGCCATCATCGGCCTGCCGGGATTTCTGCGCACGCCGCTGGCGAGGCTGATCTCCTCGCGGCGGGAGGAGGAGGCCAAAGGCAACTATGCGCTGATGGGCGGGGGCTCACCCCTGTTGCCGGAAACGCGCAAGCAGGCCGAAGCGCTCAAGGCCAGTCTGAGCGCGAGCCTCGCTGGTGATGCGGTCGAGGTGTTCATCTCGATGCGCTACTGGCACCCGCTTACCGATGAAACTGCACGCGCCGTCGAGGCCTTTGATCCCGATCAGGTGGTGTTGCTGCCGCTCTATCCGCAGTTTTCGACCACCACCAGCGCTTCATCGCTCAAGGCCTGGCGGGAGCTTTACCGGGGCGGGGGCGAGAGCCGGACGATCTGCTGCTATCCTGTCGCGCCCGGTCTGATCGAGGCGCACGCGGCCCTGATCAGCCAAGCGATTGCCGAGGCAGGAGATGCACCGCTGCGGGTGCTGTTCTCGGCCCACGGTATCCCTGAGAACCGCGTCAAGGCTGGCGATCCCTATCAGAAACAGATCGTGGCAACGGCCAGCGCCGTGGCGTCGCGCCTTGGCCTTTCGGACTGGTCGGTCTGTTATCAGAGCCGGGTCGGCCCGCTGAAATGGCTTGGCCCTTCGACGCCCGAGGCGCTGAAGCAGGCAGCCAGGGATGGCGTTGGTGTGGTCATCTCTCCCATCGCGTTCGTCTCCGAGCACGTCGAGACCCTGGTCGAGCTGGACATGGAATATGCCGAGCTGGCCCATGAGCTGAACCTCGCGCCCTATATCCGCGTGCCGGCGCTTGGCGTGCAGTCGGCCTTCATCGAAGCGCTTGCCGATGCCGTGATCGCGGCGCTGGCGCGCGAGGATGATCGACCTGCGCCCTATGGTCCGGGTTGTGCGGGCCGCTGGGCCGCGTGCCCGTGTCAGCAGGCCGAACGCGCATGAGTGCCTATGACTGGCTGCGCGGGCTGCACATCCTGGCGGTGATCGCCTGGATGGCGGGGCTGCTCTATCTGCCGAGACTTTATGCCTATCACACGCGCGCCGAGCGTGGATCGCAGATGGACCAGACCTTTCAGGTGATGGAAGCGCGGCTTCTGCGCATCATCATGACCCCAGCCATGGTGGCGAGCTGGGCCTTCGGTCTTGCCCTGATCTGGGTGCGTACCGGCGGTCTGGAAGCGCCGCAGATGCTGATGGAAGGGTGGATGCACGCAAAGCTGCTGGGCGTGGTGCTGCTGAGCGGCTGGCACGGATATCTTGCGGCATCCCAAAGGCGCTTTGCCGAAGGAAGAAACACTAGATCAGAGAAGTTCTGGCGTATTTCCAATGAGTTACCTTTCCTGCTGGCCATAGTGATCGTGCTGTCGGCCACCGTAGAATGGTCGTTCTGACGGCCCTCTCTCTTGACGCGAGGGCGCCCCGTGTGGTCTGGAGCAGACAGGGCGCGCAGGCAATCTGGCGTGTCCTCCCTTCCTTCATCCGACCGCCTGCCTTGATGATGTTTCGATGACATGGGCTGGCGGACCCGGAATCCCCATTGCGCCCCTGCGGCGCCCACATGACTGAGCCTTGAGCCCGGCGCGCCCGTCGCCCGGGCCTTCTGCTGTGCGAGCTGATCCATGACCGACCTGCCCCCCGAAGACGAGCGCGACCTGGCCGATGATGCTGCCCGGGACGAGGCCGGTTTCGATGCGTCCGACACTCAAGGGACTGACGAGCCTGACATCGAGGCGCTGGACGGCGAGGACGACGATGGCGAGCCGGTGGTTCCCAACGGGCGCATTTCGCTTCAGGAGCTGAAGGACAAGTCGCCGACCGATCTGGTCGCCTTTGCCGAGTCCCTCGAGATCGAGAATGCGTCCAGCCTGCGCAAGCAGGATCTGATGTTTGCCATTCTCAAGACCCTGGCCGACGAGGACGTCGAGATTTCCGCTTCGGGCGTGCTGGAGGTGTTGCAGGACGGTTTCGGCTTCCTGCGCAGCCCCGATGCCAACTATCTGTCCGGCCCCGATGACATCTATGTCTCGCCCTCGCAGATCCGCCGCTTCGGGCTTCGCACGGGCGATACCGTCCATGGCACGGTGCGCGGCCCGCGCGAGGGGGAGCGCTATTTCGCCCTGCTGAAAGTCGACACGATCAATTTCGAAGACCCCGAGACGGTCAAGCACAAGGTCAATTTCGACAACCTGACGCCGCTCTATCCCGATCAGCGCCTGGTCATGGAAATCGATGATCCGACCTTGAAGGATCGCTCGGGCCGGGTCATCGACATCGTGGCCCCCCTGGGCAAGGGACAGCGCTGCCTGATCGTGGCCCCGCCGCGCGTCGGCAAGACGGTCATGCTCCAGAACATCGCCAAGTCCATCGAGCAGAACCACCCCGAGTGCTTCCTGATCGTGCTGCTGATCGACGAGCGCCCCGAAGAGGTCACGGACATGCAGCGCACCGTAAAGGGCGAGGTGGTGGCCTCGACCTTCGACGAGCCCTCGACCCGTCACGTCGCCGTGGCCGAGATGGTGATCGAAAAGGCCAAGCGCCTGGTCGAGCACAAGCGTGACGTGGTGATCCTGCTCGATTCCGTCACGCGTCTTGGCCGCGCCTACAACGCCACCGTGCCTTCGTCGGGCAAGGTGCTGACCGGTGGTGTGGATGCCAACGCCCTGCAACGGCCCAAGCGCTTCTTCGGTGCGGCGCGCAATGTGGAGGAGGGCGGATCGCTGACCATCATCGCCACGGCCCTGATCGACACGGGCTCGCGCATGGACGAGGTGATCTTCGAAGAGTTCAAGGGCACCGGTAACTCGGAGATCGTGCTGGACCGCAAGGTGGCCGACAAGCGCATCTTCCCGGCCATCGACGTGCTGAAGTCGGGCACGCGCAAGGAAGAGTTGATCACGCCTAAGGATCAGCTGACCAAGACCTATGTGCTGCGCCGTATCCTCAACCCCATGGGGCCGCAGGACGCCATCGAGTTCCTGCTCGACAAGCTGCGCCAGTCCAAGAACAACGGCGACTTCTTCCAGTCCATGAACACCTGATCGGTGCCAGCTGAGCCTTGGAAGGCACAGAGGCCCTGTTTCACGTGAAACAGGGCCTTTTCTTTGGCGGGATTTTCAGCCTAGGCCAGAGCCGATTTCAGGAAGTCCACAGTGCGCTGGTCGGCCTGCGCCGCATCGGCCGCATGGAAATGCTCTCCGCCGGGGCGTGCAAAGGCGTGATCGCGCTCTTCATAGACATGAAGGGTGACCAGAGGGTGATCCTTGAATGCGCCGATCACGACGGCTCTGGCGTCATCGGAAGAAAAGCTGTCCTGACCGGCAATGTGCAGCATCAGCGGCTTGGTCAGCTTGTCGGCCTCTCCGACCAGCGCCTCCAGCCCGACGCCGTAATAGCCGACCGCGCCGTCCGCATCGGTGCGCGTGGCGGTCAGAAACGCCAGCTTGCCCCCGAGGCAATAGCCGACCGCGCCCACCTTGCCGGTGCTGCTGCCATGGCTTCGGGCATGGCGGATGGTGGCGGCGATGTCATCGACACCCTTGTCCACATCGAACCGGTTCATGTAGCCCAGCGCCTTGTCCCACTCGGCCTTGGTCCTGTCGGTCAGCTCTATGCCGGGCTCGAGACGCCAGAACAGGTCCGGTGCGACGGCAAGAAAGCCATGGCCGGCCAGAGTCGCGCAGACCTCGCGCATCACATCGTTGATGCCGAAGATCTCCTGAATGGCGATCACCACCGGCCATGGGCCCTCGCCCTCGGGCCTGGCGATGTGGGCGTGAAAGCTGCCGTCGGGCGTCTCGATGGTCCAGCGGTCATTGGTCATGGCACGGCCTCCTGTTAGTAGGGAGGCATCAAAGGGAGCCTCTTGTGAAGATCAAGATCGAGATTGACTGTGAACCCGCCGAAGCCCGCGCTTTTCTGGGTCTGCCCGATGTCGAACCGCTCAATGCCCATCTGGTTGCCGAGATGCAGCGGCGGATGAGCGAGAATCTCAATCTGCTCAATCCCGACGACCTCGTGCGCCAGTGGACCAGCTTTGGCATGCAGGCCCAGGAGCAGATGCGCAAGCTGATGGAAAGCGCGGCCAGTGCTTCCCTCGATCCGAAGGCGCGCCCTTGAACGACACCATCTTTGCCCTGGCCACCCCGCCGGGCCGGTCCGCCCTGGCGCTCATGCGGATCAGCGGGCCGCGCTGTGCGGAGGTTCTGAATGCGCTTGGGGCCGGGTCTCTCGAGGTTCGCAAGGCAGGACTTCGGACCTTGCGCACACAAGGTGGCGAGGTGATCGATCAGGCGCTCTGCGTGCGCTTTGAAGGCCCCGCCAGTTTCACGGGCGAGGACGTGGCCGAGCTGTCCATCCACGGGGGCAGCGCAGTGGTCGAGGCCCTGACGCAGGCCCTGTCCGCCCTGGGCCTGCGTCCCGCAGAGCCCGGCGAGTTCACGCGGCGCGCCTTTGAGAACGGCAGGCTCGATCTGGCCCAGGCCGAGGGCATAGCCGATCTGATCGATGCCGAATCCGAGGCCCAGAGACTTCAGGCGCTGGAACAGCTCGGCGGGCGCCTCAGCGAGCGTCACGGGCTGTGGCGTCAGTCGCTCCTGCGCATTCTCGCCCTGTTCGAGGCCGAGATCGATTTTCCCGACGAAGATGTGCCCGATCACGTCAGCCGCCAGACCCGCGCCGAGATCGAGGCGTTACGTGCCAGCCTTGCCGCCGCCCTTGATGACGGCCGTGCGGGCGAGCGCATCCGCGATGGCTACCGCATCGCCCTGATCGGCGCACCCAATGCTGGCAAGAGCACCCTGTTCAACGCGCTTGTAGGGCGCGATGCCGCCATCGTGACGCCACTGGCTGGCACCACGCGCGACATCATAGAAGCCAGCGTCGATCTTGCGGGTTACAAGGTAACTTTCGCCGATACGGCCGGGCTGCGCGAGACCGCCGATGTCATCGAGGCCGAGGGCGTTTCGCGCGCGCGCCGCTGGGCGCAGGATGCAGCCTTGCGACTGTGGGTCCGTGATCCGCGTGAGGTCGAAGACGAGGAGGCGCGGGCTCTGTTTCGCGAGGGCGATATCATCGTGCTGACCCGCGCCGATCTGTTGGACACACCTATACGCAGCGGCAAAGGTCTCTGGGTAAGCGGAGCCACGGGCGAGGGTATAGATGCCCTGCGCGAGCATCTTGAGGAGCGCGTCAGGGCTGATCTTTCGGCCAGCGAGTTTCCTGCCATCACCCGGGCCCGTCACCGCGTCAGTCTGGGCGAGGCCCATGCTCATTTGGGTGATGCGCTGGCGCAGATGGACCATCCCGAGCTGGCCGGCGAAAGCGTCCGGCTGGCGGGCCGCGCTCTGGCACGGGTCACGGGCAGCCTCGGCGTCGAGGATGTGCTGGGTGAGGTGTTCTCCACCTTCTGCATCGGAAAATAGCGGCTGTTTCACGTGAAACAGGGCGTGCGCGTTCTCCGTTCATCAGCGGGCCGGGACGGCCCCAATCTCGACCTGGAGCCCACGCAATGCTATAGGCTCAACCGCCCCCGGAGACGGGGGCGTCTTTGTCTGGAAGGTTCGGGACCGGTCGCGTGTCACAGAGCTGGGATGTCATTGTCGTGGGCGGAGGGCACGCGGGCTGCGAGGCAGCGGCGGCGTCTGCGCGCGCGGGTGCCCGGACGCTGCTGCTGACCCACCGCCTCGACACCATCGGCGAGATGTCCTGCAATCCGGCCATCGGGGGGCTGGGCAAGGGGCATCTGGTACGCGAGATCGATGCGCTGGACGGCCTCATGGGGCGTCTTGCGGACGCGGCCGGAATCCAGTTCCGCCTGCTCAATCGCTCCAAAGGCCCTGCTGTGCGCGGGCCGCGCGCCCAGATCGACCGGCGTCTTTATCGCGAGGCCATGCAGGCGGCTTTGACAGACGTGGAGAATCTCGAGCTTGCGGCAGGTGCGGTCGATGATCTGATCATTGAGGACGCTTGCGTGGCGGGCGTTCGCACCGAGAGCGGCGAGGTGTATCGCGCGCGCGCTGTGGTGCTGACCACGGGAACCTTCCTCAAGGGCGTGATCCATCAGGGCGAGGTGCGCACCCCGGCTGGCCGGCACGGCGAGCAGCCCGCCCTGGGTCTCTCGGACCGGCTTTACGCACTGGGCCTTCGCATGGGCCGCCTCAAGACCGGCACGCCCACGCGCCTCGATGGTCGCACCATCAACTGGGACGCGCTGGAGAAGCAGCCGGGCGACGCTGCGCCCTCTCCTTTCTCCTTCCTGACCGAGGCGATCACTACGCCCCAGGTGGACTGCGCCATCACCTGGACCAATGAGCGCACTCACGCGATCATCGAGCAGAATCTGGGTCAGTCCGCGGTCTATGGCGGGCATCTCTCCGGGCGAGGCCCGCGCTATTGCCCCTCCATCGAGGACAAGGTGGTGCGCTTTGCCGACAAGGCGTCCCATCAGGTGTTTCTCGAGCCCGAGGGGCTGGACGACGACACGGTCTATCCCAACGGGATCTCGACCTCTCTGGCACCCGATAGCCAGCTGGCCTTCCTGCGCACCATGGCCGGGCTGGAGCGGGTCGAGGTGCGCCGCTACGGCTATGCCATCGAGTACGACTACGTCGACCCGCGCGAGCTTTTGCCCAGTCTGGCGCTCAAGGCCCTGCCGGGGCTTTATCTGGCCGGCCAGATCAATGGCACCACCGGCTATGAGGAAGCGGCGGCTCAGGGCCTCATGGCAGGCGTCAATGCCGCGCGCGCGGTGGCAGGCCTCGATCCCCTGATCCTGCGTCGCGATCAGGCCTATATCGGCGTCATGATCGACGATCTGGTCACCCATGGTGTGACCGAGCCCTACCGCATGTTCACCAGCCGTGCGGAGTACCGCCTGAGTCTGCGCGCCGACAATGCCGATCAACGCTTGACGCAGCTCGGAATTAACCATGGCCTGGTGGGCCGTGCGCGCGCCTACGCCTGGGCCGACAAGCACGAGCGTCTCGGACACGCGCGCCGCATCATGACCGAGGTGCGTCTCACGCCCAACGAGGCCCGCCGCATCGGCATCAGCGTCAACGCCGATGGTCAGCGCCGCAGCCTGTCCCAGCTTCTGGCCTATCCGGGGGTGAGTCTCGACGACCTGGCCGCCGCTGCGCCCGAAATCCTCTCCTTTGCCACGGATGTGCGCGAGCAGGTCGAGATCGACGCGACCTATGCGGGCTATCTTGGCCGACAGCAGGCGGATGCCGAGGCCCTGCGCCGCGACGAGGCCCTGCGCCTGCCTGCCGATCTCGACTACGGCGCCATCGGCGGGCTTTCCAACGAGGTGCGCGAGAAGCTCTCTCTGGTGCGCCCGCTGACGCTGGGTCAGGCCTCGCGTATCGAGGGCGTTACGCCCGGTGCCCTGACGGCGCTCCTGTCACACGTGAAACGTCTGCCTCATGTCGCCTGAGGTGCCGGGCACGCAGCCGGAACAGCCAGGCGAGGCCCTTCCCCGTTTGAGCGCAGGCGCGTTTCAGTCCATGTCCGGGGCCAGCGATGCCCAGATGGCCGATCTGGAGGCCTATCGTCAGGCCCTGCTCGAGGGCAATGCGGTGATGAACCTGGTCGGGCCGGAGTCCATGAACGACTACTGGCGTCGGCACGTCCTGGACAGCTGGCAGCTGCTGGCCATGCTGGACGGCGCGCGCCGCATCGCAGATCTCGGCACGGGCGCAGGCCTGCCGGGCGTTGTGCTGGCGATCTTCATGAAGGGAGAGCCCGGCTCCGAGATCCTTCTGGTGGACAGCCTTGCCAAGCGCTGCCGCTTTCTGGAGGGTGTGGTGCAGAACCTCGCCCTGCCTGCCCGCGTGGTGTGCGCCAGGGCCGAGGCGGCGAGCGAGAAGGTCGATGTGATCACCGCGCGCGCCTGTGCCCCGCTGTCGCGCCTGCTGACTTATGCACACCCGTGGATGCAAAAGGGTGCAAAAGCGGTTTTTCTCAAGGGTGCGCGCCTCGATGAGGAATTGCGCGATGCCCGCAAAGGCTGGCATCTGGATGATGAGGTCCGGCCCTCGCTCAGCGACGGCCGCGGTCAGATCGTGTTGCTTCGGAGTGCGCGCCGTGTCCGATAAGTCCCATATACGAGACAATCACGCGGGCGGGCCTGCGCGGGTTCTGGCCGTCGCCAACCAGAAGGGCGGGGTGGGCAAGACCACAACGGCCATCAATCTCGGCACCGCCCTGGCTGCTGTGGGCGAGAAGGTGCTGATTGTCGATCTCGACCCCCAGGGCAACGCCTCCACCGGGCTGGGCGTGCCGCGCGAGGCGCGCCGCGTGACCATCTATGACGTGGTGGTCGATCAGCGCCCCGTGAGCGAGGCGGTCGTGCCCACGGCGGTGCCGGGGCTGCACATCCTGCCTGCCGACCCGGATATGTCCGGCGTCGAGATCGAACTGTCCAGCGCCGAGCGCCGGTCCTACCGTCTGCGCGATGCTCTGGCCCGCAATGCCGAGGATGCGGGCGCGTCGTCAGGTGTGACCGGGTATGACTATGTGCTGATCGACTGCCCGCCCTCGCTCAATCTGTTGACCGTCAACGCCATGGCCGCCGCCGATGCAGTGCTGGTGCCCCTGCAGTGCGAGTTCTTTGCGCTGGAGGGCCTGACGCAGTTGATGCGCACCGTCGAGCTGGTGCGCTCCAGCCTCAATCCGCGCCTCGAGATCCAGGGCGTGGTCCTGACCATGTACGATCGGCGCAACTCGCTCTCGGCCCAGGTGGCGGCGGATGTGCGCGCGCACTTCGGCGACAAGGTCTATGAGGCGGTGATCCCCCGCAATGTGCGTGTCTCCGAGGCCCCGAGCCACGGCAAGCCTGCGCTGATCTATGATCTGAAGTGCGCGGGCAGTCAGGCCTATCTGAAGCTGGCGCGCGAGGTGGTGGCCGCCGAGCGCAGGCGCCGCGCGGCCCTGGCGGCCTGATGCGGGTGAACAGTCGGCACGATACGATAACGGGAAAAGGCTGAGCGTGATGTCGGACAGGCAGAGAGGTTTGGGGCGCGGGCTGTCGGCCTTGCTCAGCGAGGCCGCCGAGACCGAGGTGCCGGTCGATCAGATCACCGGCAAAAGTCAGGGTCGGGGCGAGAGCCGGGGCGTGCGCGAGCTGCCCCTCGATCAGCTGGAGCCCAACCCCGACCAACCCCGGCGTCATTTTGCCGAGGACGAAATCGCCTCTCTGGCCCAGAGCATTGCCGAGCACGGCGTGCTCCAGCCCATTCTGGTTCGCGCCCATGGCGAGCGCTGGCAGATCATTGCCGGTGAGCGGCGCTGGCGCGCGGCGCGGCGCGCGGGCCTCGTCAGTGTCCCGGTGGTCGAGCGTTCGCTCGAAGACCTTGCCGTGCTCGAGGTTGCCATCATCGAGAACGTGCAGCGCGAGGATCTCAATCCGGTCGAGGAAGCGCGCGCCTACCAGATGCTGATCGAGCGCTTCTCGCGCACCCAGGAGCAGTTGGCCAAAGCGGTGGGCAAGAGCCGCAGCCACATCGCCAATCTGGTGCGGCTTCTCTCCCTGCCCGAGCCCGTGCTGGCTCTGGTCGAGAGCGGCCAGCTCAGCGCCGGGCACGCGCGCACCCTCGTCACCAGTGACAGGGCGGAGGCGCTGGCCGAGCGTATCGTGCGCGAGGGCCTGAGCGTGCGCGATGCCGAGAAGCTGGCGCGCGAGGGCGGCGAGCAGCCTCGCCCCAAGGCCGTCCGGCCCGCCAAGGCCCCCGACACCATCGCGCTGGAGACCGATCTTTCCAATGCGCTCGGGCTCAAGGTCGAAGTGCGTGACCGAGACGGGCGCGGCGAGGTGGTGATCGGCTATGGCACACTGGACCAGCTTGACGAAATCTGCCGCCGACTGACGCGCGGTTGAGGCGCGAGAGGGCAAACATGGCCGAACACCTGCCCCTGTCCGAGCCCGGCACCCATCCGAGGGTCGTGCGAACCTGTCTGGTCATACTGGCCGTGGTGGCGGCAGGTGCGGCACTCTACTGGCTGCGCGACATTCTCACGCCGCTCGCCCTGGCGATCTTTCTGCTGATCATGATCGATGGCCTGGCGAGGGGCATCTCCGGGCGCACACGCCTGTCCGAAAGGGCCTCGGGCGCCCTGGCCATCCTTCTGGTGCTGCTCGGCTTTGCCGGCTCGGTCTGGATCATCGTCGAAGGGGCGGTGGGCTTCATCGCCGACGCCGCCGACGCGGTCAGCCGACTCGATGTGATCATCGCCGATGTGGCGCGCATGATCGGCCTTCAGGTCGCGCCCACCTTGCAGGAGCTGATCGGCGATCTTGATGTGCGCAGCCATGCCACGCGCCTGGCGTTGCAGGTGCAGGATGTGGCCACGGGCGCCTTTCTGGTGCTGGTTTACCTCGGCTTTCTGCTGGCATCGCAACTGGGCTTTCGCAAGAAGCTGGTCTCCATGTTTCCCGATCGCGCGCGTCGCCACGAGGCTGCGGAAATCTTCGACCGGGTGCGCGCGGGCGTACAGGGCTATCTGTGGGTGCAGGCCGTCACCGGTCTGATGATCTGTGCCGTGGCTTATGGCCTGATGCTGATCGTCGGGCTCGACAATGCGCTGTTCCTGACCTTCGTGCTGTTCGTGGTCGGTTTCATCCCCCTGATCGGCGGGGTAGTGGCAGGCCTTGCGCCGCCCCTGTTTGCCCTGGTCCAGTTTGATACCTACTGGCAGGCGCTGGTGCTGCTGATCGGTCTTCAGGCCGTGATCCAGCCGGTCGGCAACTATGTCCAGCCGCGCATGCAGGGCGACAACCAGAACCTCGATCCGGTGACCGTGCTGCTGGCGCTGGCGTTCTGGGGCAAGCTGTGGGGCGTGATCGGCATGTTCCTTTCAACGCCGCTGGCGGTCATGGCCATGGCGATCCTGGCCGAGTTCCGCGGCTCGCGCTGGATTGCCGTTCTCATGTCGGGCGATGGTGAGCCCTATGCCAAACCGCGCACGCCGCCCGAGCCCTGAGGCGCGCGAAGGGCAAGGCGCGCTTAAGCATTGCGGCAGAAGCGATCCGTTGTCGCCGCAATCGCGCCATGAAATCGCGGCGCAACGCCGCACGGCCTGCCCCAGCCGTGCGATTGGCTTGCGGGGCCGCGGGGAGTGACTAGATAGGCAACAGCTTCGGCCATCCCCCCCTCCCAAACTGGCCGGAGATTGCGGGTCCGCCACCCCTCCCTCCCCCCAGCGGACCCCGACGAGCCGCCGGACCCCCGCCAGTCGGGTGCCCGGCGGTTTTCGTATGAGGCCCCTCCCGCTCCCGAACAAAGCGCGCTAGACGAGGACAGGCCGGATCATCCTGTGATCCGGGCAGCCGCCCATGAACCGGCCGTGCGCCAAGGCTTCCTGGGCCAATGATCGGGACGGATACCAGGGCATGAAGCACGACCAGCAGGGCGTGAAACTCTCCGAAATCGAAAAGACCTTTTCTGCCGCCGTGCACGGGGCCAGGGGGCGCAGGCTGGACGACATCCAGCGCGATTTCCTCGCCCAGGCCGTCGAGGACTATGAGGACGACGAGACGCCCGAGCTGAGCCCGGTCGATTTCGCCCAGGCGCTGGGAGCCTTCTGGATCTACGGCAAGGAGGCCAAGGCGCCGCGCAAGCCCCGTATCCGGGTGCGCGAACTGAAGTCGGGCGAGGGGGCCTCGCTCGATTACGACGCCATCGAGATCGTCCAGAAGGATGCGCCTTTCCTCGTCGACAGCGTGATGGGCGAGCTGGCCGATGCGGGCGTCTATGTGCGCGCCATGTTCCACCCCGTCGTTACCCAAGAGGACGGTGCGCGCGTCTCCATGATCATGGTGGTGGTCGATTCCCTGCCCGAGGACCGGCGCAGCTCCATCTCCGATGCCCTGGCCTCGGCCCTCGAAGACGTGCACGCGGCCGTGGCCGATTTCCCCGCCATGACGCGGGCCATGGATGCCACCATCGCCGAACTTCAGTCGCGCGCGCCCGGCGTGGAGCCCGAAGTGCTGCACGAGAACCTCGCGTTCCTGCAGTGGCTGAATGCCGATCAGTTCGTCTTTCTGGGCATGCGGCGCTACGAATATCCGCGCAAGAAGGGCGGGGGTTACGAGGCCAATGCGCCGCTGGTGCTGGCGGGCGAGGGTCTAGGTGTCCTGCGCGATCCCGAGCGCGCCGTGCTGCGCCGTACCAACGAGCCGGCGGTCATGACCACCCAGATGAAGCGCCAGATCGGCCACTCCGAGCCGGTGACCGTGGCCAAGGCCAATCTGCGCTCGCGCGTGCACCGGCGCGCCTATATGGATTATGTGGGGGTCAAGTCCTACGGCGAGGACGGAAGTCCCATCGGAGAGACACGCTTTGTGGGGCTGTTCACGGCTGAGGCCTATGATCGTCCGGCCGCCGATGTCCCTCTGGTGAGACGAAAGGTGGCCCAGGCTCTGGCCCGAGCCGGGAAGTCGCCCGGCAGCCACAGCTACAAGCGCCTGAAGAATATTCTCGAGAACTATCCGCGCGACGAGCTTTTCCAGATGGACGAGGAACAGCTCCTGTCCACGGCGCTGGGCATACTGCACCTGTTCGACCGCCCCCGGGTGAAGATGTTCGCGCGCAAGGATCCCTTCGACCGCTTCATCTCCGCCCTCGTCTTCATCCCGCGTGAAAAGTTCGATGCCGGGGTGCGCGAGCGCATCGGGCGCCATCTGGCCAGGGCCTACGGGGGGCGGCTGTCCGCCTGGTATCCCCAGCTGGGCGATGCGCCGCTGGTGCGCATCCACTACATTATCGGCGTCAATCCCGGCGATCATCTCGACCCCGATCCGGTAGAGCTTGAACAGCAGGTCGTGGACATCAGCCGCACCTGGGTCGAGCGCTTCGAGACCGCCGCGCGCCGGGCGGGCGTGGCCGAGGCGGGCATCAGCGCCCTGTCGAGCAAGTGGGCCGAGACGTTTCCCGCCGGATACCGCGACCGCTACAGCGCCGCCGAGGCCGTCAGGGATCTGAACGAGGTCGATCCGCTCGCCAGCGACGGTGCCGACGGGGCCGTGGCCGTGCGCGCCTTCCGCAATGACGACGACAGCGCCCTGCGCTTTCGCTTCAAGCTCTATCGCCGCGGCGGGGCCGCACCGCTCTCGGATGTGCTGCCCATCCTTGCAGACATGGGCCTGACCACGCTCGAGGAGTTCGGCCACACCCTGAAGCCACCCGGCGACACGCCCGTGCACATCCAGGAGTTCCTGCTGGAGGACCCGCGTGGCGAATCGCTCAGCTTCGATGACGTGCGCCACGCCTTTCAGGATGCGTTCAAGGCCGTATGGCGCGGCCATACCGAGAGCGACGGCTTCAACCGGCTTGTGCTGGAGCTGGGCGTGGGTTGGCGCGATGCGGCCCTGGTGCGCACCCTGGCGCGCTATCGTCAGCAGACCGGGCTCGATCCCAGCCAGGGCGTCCAGCAGGAAGCCCTGCAGGAGCACGCCGACGTTGCCCGCGACCTGCTCGCCCTGTTCTATGCCAAGTTCGACCCCGATCACGGAGAGGACACGGCACGGCGCGAGGGCGAGGTGGCGCGCCTTTGCGAGAGCATAGAGAAAGGGCTGCAGGAGGTCTCCAGCCTCGATCACGACCGGGTGCTGCGCCGCCTCTATCAGCTCGTCCTGGCGATCAAGCGCACCAATTATTTCCAGAAGGACGCCGAGGGGCGCCGGCACCCGCACATCTCGATCAAGATCGCCTCGCGCGAGATCGAGGACCTGCCCCTGCCCAAGCCCTATCGCGAGATTTTTGTGTGGGCACCCCACGTCGAGGGCGTTCACCTGCGCTTCGGCCCCGTGGCGCGCGGGGGCCTGCGCTGGTCTGACCGTCGCGAGGACTTCCGCACCGAGGTGCTCGGGCTCGTCAAGGCCCAGCAGGTCAAGAATGCGGTGATCGTGCCCGTGGGCTCCAAGGGCGGTTTCTATGCCAAGGCCCTGCCGCGCGGCGGTGCGCCCGAGGCCATACGCGAGGAGGGTATCCGCGCCTATCGTACCTTCCTGTCGGGCCTTCTCGACATCACCGACAATCTCGATGCCTCGGGCGAGGTGGTCCGCCCGCAAGGCGTGATCGCCTGGGAGGATGACGATCCCTATCTGGTCGTGGCGGCCGACAAGGGCACGGCGACCTTCTCGGACATCGCCAATGCGGTGTCCGAGGCCTACGGCTTCTGGCTGGGCGATGCCTTCGCGTCCGGCGGATCGGCGGGCTACGATCACAAGGTCATGGGCATCACCGCCCGCGGCGCGTGGGAGGCGGTCAAGCGCCACTTCCGCGAGATGGGCAAGGACATCCAGAGCGAGGACTTCACCGTTGTCGGCGTGGGCGACATGTCGGGCGACGTGTTCGGCAACGGCATGCTGCTCTCGAAGCACATCCGACTGGTAGCGGCCTTCGATCACCGCGACATCTTCGTCGATCCCGACCCGGACGCGGCGCGAAGCTGGAAGGAGCGCAAGCGGATGTTCGACCTGCCGCGCTCCAGCTGGCAGGACTATGACAAGTCCCTGATCTCCAAGGGGGGCGGGGTATTCTCGCGCAGCCAGAAGGCCATCACCATCTCGCCCGAGATGCGCGAGGCGCTGGGCATCGAGGACGAGAAGCTCGACCCGCCAGCCCTGATCCGCGCCATTTTGCGCGCGCCGGCCGAACTTCTCTATCTGGGCGGCATCGGCACCTATGTGAAGGAGGCGCGCGAGAGTAACCTTCAGGTCGGCGACAAGGCCAATGATGCGGTGCGCGTCGATGCCGAGGAGCTGCGCTGCAAGGTGGTGGGCGAGGGCGCCAATCTGGGTCTGACCCAGGCCGGCCGCATTGCCTTTGCGCGCCACGGCGGGCGCATCAACACCGACGCCATCGACAATTCTGCGGGCGTGGATTCGTCGGACCACGAGGTCAATATCAAGATCCTGACCGGCAGTGCCGAGAGCGACGGAAAGCTGGATCGCAAGGCGCGCAACAAGCTGCTGGCCTCCATGACCGACGAGGTCGCCGAGAAGGTGCTGGCGCACAACTACGACCAGACCCTCGCCATCAGCTTGCAGGAAGCGCGGGCGGCTGCGGACCTGGACGCCCATGCCCGCTTCATGGATGCGCTGGAGCGGCAGGGCAAGCTGGATCGCGGGGTCGAGGGCCTGCCCGGCCTGGCGCGGGTTCAGGAGATGGCGGCGGCGGGCCTCGGGCTCAGCCGACCCGAGCTTTCGGTCATCACGGCCTATGCCAAGATCGAGCTGTTCGACGACATCGTGGCTTCGCGCGCGCCCGAGGACGAGGCCTTCTGGTCAACCCTGAAGAGCTATTTCCCCGCGCCCCTGTCCCGCTTCGAGGACCAGATGCGCGAGCATCGCCTGCGCCGCGAGATCATTGCCACGGTGCTGGCCAACACCATCATCAACCGCACAGGCGCCACCTTCCCCGAGCGCCTGCGGGTCAGTGCCGAGTGTGACACCACCGCCATGGTTCTGGCCTTCGAGGCGGCCAGGCGCGTGTTCCGGCTCAACGAGGCCTGGGACGACATTTCGGCTCAAGACGGCAAGATCCCGGCCGAGGCCCAGACAGCGCTGTACAACGAGGTCTCGACCGTGCTGCGCCGCCAGACGCTGTGGCTGGCGCGGCGGGCCTCGCGGCACGACAATCCCAGCGTCGGCGCGCTTGTCGACAGCTATCGCCCGGCTGCCGACGCCCTGACGGACAAGGGGGCCTCGCTGCTGTCCCACATCGAGCGCGACAGCTTCGAGCAGCGCCAGGCCCGTTTCATCGAGCTGGGTGCGCCGGAGGCCCTGGCGGCCCGGATCGCCCTGTTGCGCTCCCTGACCTCGACGCCCGACATCGGCGATCTGGCGGAAGAGACAGGCATGGCCGTGCCTTCCGTGGCGCGCCTCTATCATCATGTGGGTGCCGAGCTGGAGTTCGACCGGCTCAAGGCGGCGGCCGCGTCCGTGGCCTCGCAGGACCACTATGAGCGGCTGGCCGTGCGGCGCATGGTCGAGGACATGATGCAGGAACAGGTGCTGCTGACCCGCGCAATTGCCAGCGAGGCCGGTGACAGCGTCACCAATGACAAGACGGCCCACAAGGCGGTCTGCGCCTGGATCGAGCCGCGCCTGCGCTCGGTCGAGCGGGTTCGCCGCGCCATCGACGACATCGACCGCTCCGGTCAGGGCTGGAGCTTCGCCAAGCTGACCGTGGCCAATGTGGCGCTGCGCGAGCTGGCTCTGGCCGGCGAATAGAGTCCGCGGAGGGATCGCTCATGGGCCGCAAGTTCCTTGTCATCGTCGATGACAGTCCCGAGTTCGAGGCCGCGCTGCGCTATGCGGCCCGCCGGGCGCGCTCCACGGGCGGCCATGTCGCGCTTCTCCGGGTGATCCCGAAATCGGCCTTCGAGCACTGGGCGGGGGTGCGCGAGGAGATCGAGCGCGAGCTGCGCGACGAGGCCCAGCGCCTTCTGCAACGCTATGCGGACATGGCAAAGGAGCGCTCGGGCAGCGTGCCGGTGCTTCTGGTCGAGGAGGGCGAGACGCGCGCCGCCATCCGAAAGGCGCTGGAGGCCGAACCGGAGATCAAGATTCTGGTGCTCGCCGCCGCCGTGGGCGGGCGTGGTCCGGGGCCGCTGGTCTCTTCCATTGCGCGCGAGGGCTTTGGCGGGGCGGCCAGACGCCTGCCCGTCACGGTGGTGCCCGGTGATCTCACCGACGACGAAATCGAAGACCTCGCCTGATCGTGAAGGCGCGACGCGGCGGGCCGCGCCCACCCGGCCGGGGCTTGTCATGGCGGCATCAAGGGCGCATCTGGAGCCCATGTTCATCCAGACCGAACCCACGCCCAATCCCGATGTGCTCAAATTCCTGCCCGGACGCACCGTGCTGGCCGAGGGCGGACGCGAGTTCCTGTCCATGGAGGAAGCAGAGCGCGCCTCACCCCTGGCCGAGGCGCTGTTCTCGCTGGAGGGCGTGCGCGGGGTCTATCTGGGCAGCGATTTCGTCTCGGTGACGCGCGAGCCTTCCGGCCCGAGCTGGCCCCAGCTGAAGCCCGCCCTGCTGGCCGCGATCATGGATCACTTCACCGGCGGTCTTGCGACCGTTCACGACGCGCAAGAAACGCCCGCCGAGCCCGTCTACGAGGGTCAGGTCGCCGAGATCGTCAGCGAGATCAAGACCCTGCTCGATACGCGCATTCGCCCTGCCGTGGCCCAGGACGGCGGCGACATCCTGTTCGAGCATTTCGATGCCGAGAGCGGCACCTTGTGGCTGCGAATGCGCGGGGCCTGTGCGGGCTGTCCGTCGTCGGGCGCGACCCTGAAGGCCGGTGTCGAGAACATGATGCGCCACTATGTGCCAGAGGTGCAGCGCGTCGAGCAGAGCCTCTAGGCCTTGCGAACCCTGATCGTCGACACGGCGCTTGGCGCCTGCACCGTGGTCGTCAGCGAGGCCGGGCGCGTGCTCGCGGGGCTTTCGGAGCCGATGGCGCGCGGTCATCAGGAGGCGCTGGCCCCCATGGCCGCGCGCGTGCTCTCGAACCAGACGGTCGACCAGATCGCCGCATCGTGCGGACCCGGCTCGTTTACGGGCCTGCGCGTGGGGCTGGCTTTTGCCGAAGGTCTGGCGTTGGCCCTGGGGGTGCCGTGTCGGGGTTTCAGCACCCTTCATGCTCTGGCCCTGGAGGCGGGAAAGGCGGCAGCAGAGGGGTCTGGCGACTGGGTGGTTGCTGCCATCGATGCGCGGCGCGGTCAGGTCTATGCCCAGGCTCTGAACGGGGGCAGGGCGATCCATGCGCCTGTTGTCTGCCCGCCCGAGGAGGTGGCCCGGAACCTGATCCCCGATCACGCCCTGCGTCTTTTCATCGTGGGCACCGGAGCGTCTCTGATCGAGGCGTCGCTTTCGTCACGACAGCGAGACATCCTGTGCCGGGTGCGTGATGTCCCCGCGCCGGGACAAGAAGCGCTCGCCCGGCTGGTCAATGATCCGCAGGCCTTGTCAGACGCAGCGCCGCTTTATCTGCGCGGTGCAGATGCCAAGCCGCCAACAAGCCCCGGCCTTGGCTTGTCCCATGGATAAGACACAGCTTGATCCCGTGACCATGGCCCGGCTGCATGCCACCGGCTTTGAGCGTGGCTGGAGTGCAGAAGATTTCGCTCGCTATCTGGCTGACGCCGACATGGTGTGCGTGGGCTCCGCCACCGGCTTTGCCCTGGCGCGCCTTACCGGTGACGAGGCCGAGCTGCTGAGCCTGGTTGTTGATCCGCTCTGGCGCGGTCAGGGACAGGGCCGTACGCTCATGCAGCAGCTGGTCAGTGCCCTGGCGCGCGCGGGCGCGGCCCGGCTTCATCTGGAGGTCGCCCACGACAATCAGCCGGCCATCGCTCTTTATGGCGTGATGGGCTTTTCGCCCACCGGGCTGAGGCGCGGCTACTACCCGAGGACGGGCGCCCCGGCGGCCGATGCACTGATAATGGCTCTCAAGATTTCGGACGCCCTTCCCTAGCCATTTGGCTGCGCCTATTCTGGGTCCATGGACAGGATCGAACGCCTTTGTGTCGAGCGCGGCATGCGCATGACCGAACAGCGCCGCGTGATCGCGCGCGTGCTCTCCGATGCCGAGGATCACCCGGATGTCGAGGAGCTTTACCGCCGGGCTTCCGCCATCGATCCGCATATCTCCATCGCCACCGTCTATCGCACGGTGCGCCTGTTCGAAGAGGCGGGGGTGGTCGAGCGTCACGACTTCGGTGACGGTCGCTCGCGCTATGAGGAACTGGGCGACGAGCACCACGACCATCTGATCGACACGCGCTCGGGCGAGGTGGTCGAGTTCTACGATGCCGAGATCGAGGCCATGAAGGAGGCCATTGCCCGGCGCCTCGGCTATCGCCTGATCGGGCACAAGCTCGAGCTTTATGCCGTGCCTCTGGATGAAAAGGCCGAGAGCGCCGGCACGCAGGTGGCCAAGGCCTAGCGTGCCTTGCGAAAGCCGGCTTCTGACCGCATAAGCGCGCCATGAGCACCGCGTTGAAGCCAGCCCCGGCCCGCGCCGGGCGGCGGCTTTTCATCAAGACCTACGGCTGTCAGATGAACGTCTATGACAGCGAGCGCATGGCCGACATCCTGCGCCCGCTGGGCTATGGCATGGCCGAGACCCCCGAAGACGCCGACTTCGTCGTGCTCAACACCTGCCACATCCGCGAGAAGGCGGCCGAGAAGGTCTATTCGGAGCTGGGCAGGCTCAAGGCCCTGCGCGAGGAGCGCCTCGCCATGGGGCACCCGCGCATGACCATCGTTGTGGCCGGCTGCGTGGCCCAGGCCGAGGGCGAGGAGATCATGCGCCGCCAGCCTGCGGTGGACATCGTGGTCGGGCCTCAGGCCTATCATCAGCTGCCCGAGCTGATCGTGCGCCAGAGCCGCCGCACCGGCGAGCGGCTCAGTGCCGATTTCGCTCCCGACGCCAAGTTCGATGCCCTGCCCAGCGTCCGTGCCGTCGACGGTGTCGCGGCCTTCGTCACGGTCCAGGAGGGCTGTGACAAGTTCTGCAGCTTCTGCGTGGTGCCCTATACGCGCGGTGCCGAGTGGTCGCGGCCCGTGGCCGACATCGAGGCCGAGGTGCGTGCTCTGGCCGGGCGGGGCGTGCGCGAGGTCACCCTGCTGGGCCAGAACGTCAATGCCTATAACGGCGTCGGCCATGACGGCGCGCCGTCCAGCCTCGCGCGGCTGATCGAGGGGCTGTCGCAGATCGAGGGGGTGGCGCGCATCCGCTACACCACCTCCCATCCCAACGACATGAGCGAAGACCTGATCGAGGCCCATGGCTCCAATCCGGTCCTGATGCCCTATCTGCACCTGCCCGTTCAGTCGGGTTCGGATCGGGTGCTGCGCGCCATGAACCGCAAGCATGGTGCGCGCAGCTACATCGATCTGATCGCCCGCATCCGCCGCGCGCGTCCCGATATCGCCATCTCGGGCGACTTCATCGTCGGTTTCCCCGGCGAGACCGAGGATGAGTTCGAGCAGACCCTCGCCCTGGTGCGTGAGGTGCGTTACGCATCGGCCTTCTCGTTCATCTATTCGCCGCGCCCCGGCACGCCAGCGGCCACCATGGGGCGCCAGATCGAGCCGGAAGTGGCGCGCGAGCGTCTGCACCGGCTTCAGGCCCTGCTTGCCGAGCAGCAGAAGGCCTTCAATGCCGATCAGATCGGGCGCACCCTGCCGGTACTGCTGGAAAAGCCCGGCCGACACGAGGGCCAGCTTGTGGGGCGCTCTCCCTATCTTCAGGGCGTGGTGTGCGAAGGCGATGCGGGCCTGATCGGCCGGATCGTCGATGTCAGGATCGAGGGCTCCAGCCTGAACAGCCTGCGCGGCCAGCGGCTGGAGCACGGGGGCTAGAGTGGCCAGAGCCAGTGAATACATCGCCCTTTCCGAAGCCGCGCTTGCCGCTGTCACCGGTCCGTCCGACCGGCACACGGCCCTGATCGAAGACGCCATGAAGGTGCTGATCGAAACGCCCGGCGGCGGGGTCAGCATCACCGGCTCGCCCAAGGATCGCATCGGCGCGCGCCGCGTGATCGAGGCCCTCAGCGAGCGGGCCGAACAAGGTGTCAGCATCACCGAGGCGGACGTGCGCGCCCTGCTAGGCCCGGCACTCGGGCATGTGCGCGCCCGCGCCCGCGATGGAGCGCCCTCCACGCGCCCGTCTTCGGTCCTGCCCGTGGGCCGCCGCGGTCCCATCGCCCCCAAGACCGCCGCCCAGGCGCGCTATCTCGAGGCCCTGAAAGGGTGCGAGCTCACCTTCGGCGTAGGACCGGCGGGGACGGGCAAGACCTTCATCGCTGCGGCTTATGGTGCCAGCCTGCTGCGCGCGGGCGAGGTCGACCGTCTGGTGGTCACGCGTCCGGCGGTCGAGGCCGGTGAGCGTCTCGGATTTCTGCCCGGCGATCTGAACGAGAAGGTGGATCCCTATCTGGCGCCCATCTGGCAGGCGCTGGACGAGATTCTCGGCGCGGCCGAGCTGACGCGGCGGCGCGACCGGGGCGAGGTTGAGGTCGTGCCGCTGGCCTTCATGCGCGGGCGCACGCTCAGCCATGCCTTCGTCATCGTCGACGAGGCCCAGAACACCACGCGCCTTCAGATGAAGATGGTGCTGACGCGCCTTGGCGAGGGCGCGCGCATGGCGGTGACGGGCGATCCCAGCCAGGTCGATCTGGTCAATGGTCGCGACAGCGGCCTCGAGCACGCCGTGCGTCTGCTGGAGGGGGTCGAGGGCGTCGGCGTCTCGCGTTTCGAGGCGGGCGACGTGGTGCGCCATGCGCTGGTCGAGCGCATCGTGCGCGCCTATGACCGCGATGCGGAGGCCAGTCGCGGCGCGCGCGGCGAGCGGCCATGACGCCTCAGTCCGCGGCAGGCGTCGAGGTCGTCATCGAGGATGAGGGCTGGTCCCGGCGCCTTGCCGATGCGCCCGCTAGGATCGAGACTTGGGTGCGCGCCGCGCTGGGCGGGGTCAGCGGGGAGGTTGCGGTGCTCCTGACCTCCGACGAGGCCATGCGCGTACTCAATCGCGATCTGCGCGGGCGCGACCGGCCCACCAATGTGCTCTCGTTTCCCGCCCATGAAAGCGCGGCGCCTCACCTGGGTGACATCGCACTGGGCCTGGGGACGTGCGAGCGCGAGGCCTTGGAACAGGGCAAGAGCCTGGAGGCCCATCTCGCCCATCTGGTCGTGCACGGCACCTTGCACCTGCTTGGCCACGATCACGAGACTGATGACGAGGCCGAGGCCATGGAGGCGCTGGAGCGCACGATCCTTGCAGGGATGGGGGTCTCTGACCCCTATGCTGTATCGCCATGACCCCTGAGCCCGCCCCCGAATCTGCCAACCCTGATACCGCCAGCCCCCGCGCCTCCGATCCCGCGCCGGTGGCCGCGCGCGCGCGGAGGGGGCGTGCCAGCGCCATGGTGATGATCGTGCTGGCGCTTGGGGCGGGCGCTGCCGCAGCACTTGCCCACCAGCCGTTCGGCCTGCTGCCGGGGCTTCTGGGCTATGCGGTGATGATGGCCCTGGCCGAGCGGATGCCAAGCGTGCGCGGCGCGGCTCTCGTGGGCTGGCTGGCGGGTTTCGCCTATTTCCTGATCAGTGCCTGGTGGGTGGCCGAGGCCTTTCTGGTCAATCCCGATGCCCATGCCTGGATGGCGCCGTTCGCGGCTTCCCTTCTGCCTGCGGTGCTGGCGCTGTTCTGGGCCGGGGCGCTCGGGCTCTATCACCGCTTCGGGCGCATTGGCCTTTTTCGCCCGCTGACCTTTGCCGCCTGGTTCGTGATCTTCGAGTGGCTGCGGGGCACGGTGCTGACCGGCTTTCCCTGGAATCCGCTGGGGGCGAGCTGGCCTGCGGGCAGCGCGGTCTCACAGTTCGCGGCCCATGTCGGTGTCTATGGGCTGAGCTTCGTGACGCTGCTGGCGATTTGCACCCTTGTGCCCCTGTTCGACCGGCGCAGCAGTGCAGTCGGGATCAAGCGGCGGCTGGGCGTGGCCGTGGCGGGAGCCGTGCTCATGGTCAGCGTGTGGCTCCTGGGCACCCTTCGTCTCGATGCCGCCAGTGTGGCGCTCGCCGACACCACCGTGCGCATCGTCCAGGCGGACGTGCAGCAGGAAGCCAAATGGGATGAGGAGAACTATCGCGCCATCGTCCAGCGCTATGTGAACCTCAATGCCCGGCCCGGAGCGATCACGCCGGACATCATCGTCTGGCCGGAAGGGGCGTTGCCGCGCGTCGCCAATGACGTGTTCGCCGACGGCTCGGGCGAGGCCATCGCGCGCTCGCTGGCCGAGGGCCAGATCCTGCTGGCAGGGCTCAGTCGTGCAGACATCAAGCCGGGCGCAGGCGGCGAGCCGCAGATCACCTATTACAACAGCCTCTATGCCCTGCAGGGTCTGGGTTCGGATCGCGGCATGCAGATCGCAGGCGTCTATGACAAGCATCGCCTCGTGCCCTTTGGCGAGTTTCTGCCGCTGGGCACACTGATGACCCGCACGGGCCTGCGCAGTCTCACCCACATGCCTGCGGACTTCACGCCGGGCCCGAGGCCGCAGCCTCTCACCCTGCCGGGCGGGGTCAGCATCCAGCCGCTCATCTGCTATGAGGGGCTCTATCCCGCCCTGCCGACGGGCGGGCGGCCCGATTTCATCGTCAATGTGTCGAATGACGCCTGGTTCGGCCGCAGCACGGGTCCGAGGCAGCACCTGAATCTCGCCGCCTATCGCGCCATCGAGCAGGGACTGGCCATGGTGCGCGCAACGCCCACGGGTGTCTCGGCCATCATCGATCCCTATGGTCGCATTCCGGCAGGTCAGCGCATGAATCCGGGCGAAAGCGGGGTCATCGATGCGCGCGTTCCCCAAGCCCTTGAACCCACTTTGTTTTCCAGGACAGGCTCCTGGCCCTTGCTGGTTCTGCTTCTCGTGATGCTGCCCATTTTTCGTCGGAAACGCACATTTCGTTGATTTCGGATGACACGGGGCGTCTATGGGCGCATCTGAACGAGGCGGTTCACGAGACCGTGTTCAGAGCAGTGGCAACGAAAAACAGATCCAGGGAGACCTAACCATGGACGAAGCTGCGGACCGGTCCATCCATCCCGTCGACGCCCACGTGGGCTCGCGCGTAAGAGCCCAGCGCAAGATTCTGCGCGTCAGTCAGCAGAAACTCGCCGACGAGCTGGGGCTCACCTTCCAGCAGGTGCAGAAGTACGAGCGCGGCACCAACCGCATCTCCGCCTCCAAGCTGTGGGAGATCGCGCGCGCGCTCGACGTCGAGGTCGGATTCTTCTTTTCGGGCCTGACGGGCCGGCAGCAGAGCCATGGCTTTGCCGAGGAGGGCGCTGCAACGTTCAGCCACGACTTTCTCATGACCAGCGAGGGCGTCGAGCTGTCCGAGCTGTTCCCGCGCCTCAAGCCCTCGCAGCGGCGCAAGATCCTCGAGCTGATCCGAACCATGGCCGACGACGCCGAGGGCTGAGGGCTCCCGGCTTCGTCATTTCCGCATCTTCGCCCGGCCGTGGTCATGTTCGGCCATGATCGCTCCGGCTTGATCATTCCGGCAGCGCCCCGAGGCGGGTTCAGGGCTCTCCGACGGGCTTGGGATGGCCGGTGGTCGGCGGCTCCAGGTCGTGCTGGCCGATATCGTGCTGAGAGGCGAAGCGCGCGCCCAGCAGACGCTCCAGACGTGTCTTGACTCCGTCGATCAGGCTGAACACCACCGGAACGAACAGCAGCGACAGCGCCGTCGAGGTGATCAGCCCGCCAATCACGGCAATGGCCATGGGCGAGCGGAACTCGGTGCCCTCACCAAAGGCCAGGGCGATGGGCAGCATGCCAAAGCCCATGGCCATGGTGGTCATGAGGATCGGGCGCGCGCGCTTTCTTGCGGCATCGACCATGGCGTCGCGCTTGTTCATGCCCCGCTCCATCGCCTGAATGGCGTAGTCCACCAGCAGGATGGAGTTCTTGGCCGCAATGCCCGTCAGCATGATGATGCCGATCAGCGCCGGCATGGACAAGGAGCGCCCCGTCAGCATCAGAAGCAGGAAAGCGCCGCCGAACGAGACGGGCAGGGCCGCCAGAATGGTTATTGGGTGGAAGAAGCTTCGGAACAGCAGGACCAGCACCACATACATCAGCAAGATGCCGGTCAGGATGGCGAACATGAAGCCCTGGCCCAGCTCCTGCAGGCTCTCCAGCTCGCCGGAAGGAGCCTCCAGAACACCCTCGGGCAGGTTCTGCATACTGGGCAGTGCGCGCACCGCCTCCGAGGCCTGTCCCAGCGTCAGCCCCGACAGCTCGGCCGAGAGGTTGGCCACGCGGCGGCGGTTGTAGCGCTCGATCACATTGGGACCGGCGCCGAAGCTGATCTCGGCCACCGTGGACAGTGGCACGGCCTGGCCCGTGGAGGTGGGCACGCGCAGGTTCTCGATCACATCGAGGCGCGAGCGTGCGTCCTCCTCCAGCATGACGCGCACGGGTATCTGGCGGTCCGGCAGGTTGAACTTGGGCAGCAGCTGCTCGGCGTCGCCCAGGGTGGCGATGCGGGCGACCTGGCTGATGTCGGCGGCGGACACGCCAAGCAGGGCTGCCACATCGGGCCGGGGCGTGATGAGGATCTCGGGGCGCACGAGGGCGGCGCTGGAGACCACGTTCGAGATGCCGTTCAGGCCGCGCATCTCGCGCTCGACGTTTGCTGCGCCCTCGGCCAGGGCAACGGGATCATCGCTGACCAGGGCGATGGTCATGCGACCCGATCCGCCACCTTCCTGACCGAACTGCACCCGCGCACCGGGAACGGCGCGAAGCTCCGGTCCGATCTCGGCCTCAAACGCGCTCTGTGACAGCCTGCGGCGCATCTTGGGCACCAGATTGACGGTCAGGTTGGCGCGCCGGACCTCGCCGGCCGAGCCGCCGCCGCCGGGCCCGAAGCTGAAGGTGGCCGAGCCGACCGAGCTGTAGATGGAGCGCACTTCGGGTCGCTCCAGCAGGATCTGCGTCACGTCGCTGACCACAGCGTCGGTCTGCTCCAGCGTTGCGCCGGGCGGCAGTTCGATGGCGACGGTCGAGCGCGAGATGTCCTCCACCGGAATGAAGTCGGCAGGCAGGCGCGTGGCCAGAAAGATCGAGAAGATGAAGAACAGCACGCCCGCGCCCAGGGTGATGCGGCGATGGTCCAGCGACCAGTTCAGCATCTTCTGATAGCGCGGCATCCAGAAGGGCTCGTCGTGCTCCTTGCCCTGCTCGCGCTTGAGCATATAGGCGCCCATCAGGGGCGTCAGGGTTCGCGCGACCAGAAGCGAGAAGGCCACGGACACGCAGGTTGCGATGGCAAAGCTCTTGAAGAACTGCCCCACCACGCCGGGCATGAAACCCGTGGGTGCGAATACCGCCAGCAGCGTCGCGGTGGTGGCCACGACCGCCAGGCCGATCTCGTCGGCCGCTTCCATGGCCGCCGGATAGGGTGCCTTGCCCTCGCGGATGTGCCTGACGATGTTCTCGATCTCCACGATGGCATCGTCGACCAGAATGCCCACGGTCATGGACAGGGCCAGCAGGGTCACGACATTGAGCGACTGGCCGGTCAGGTCCAGCACCCAGAAGGTCGGGATCATCGACATGGGCAGGGCCACGGCAGCGATGAAGGTGGCCCTCCATTCGCGCAGGAACAGGAACACCACCCCGATCGCCAGCAGGGCACCGAGCACCAGCGCCTCGACCGAGGCATGGAAGTTGTTGATCACATCGGTGGTCGTGGTGGTGACCAGCTCCATGGTGACGTCGTCACGCTCGGCATCGAGGGCGCGCACCGCGGCATCCACGGCCTCGGCCACGTCCACCTCGCTGGAGCCGATGGAGCGGACCACGCCGAAGCCGACCACTTCCTGACCGTTGTAGCGCGCGCGCCCGCGCGGCTCGGACCACTCGTCCACCACGGTGCCCAGATCGCCGAGGCGCACCGTGCGCCCGTCCGCCAGGGCAATGCGGGTCTCGCGCAGCTCTTCCAGCGAGCTGACAGAGCCGAGGGTGCGGATGGCCTGCTCGCCTCCGCCGATGGTGCCCCGCCCGCCGGGCAGGTTGATGTTGGTGGCCCTCAGGGTCTGGGAGACGGCCCCGGCCGTGACGCCGAGCGCTTCGAGCCGGTCAGGGTCGAGCTTGATGCGGATCTCGCGGTTGACCCCGCCGTCACGCTGCACCTGGCTGACGCCGCGCACCGACAGCAGCCGCTTGGCCACCTCGTTGTCGACGAACCAGCTCAGCTCCTCGGGGCTCATGCCCGGTGCGCGCACCACATAGTTGGCGATGGGGATGCCGGTGAACTCGATGCGCTGGATGATCGGCTCCTGCACGTCCGCGGGCAGGTCCTGGCGGATGCCCGAGACGGCGTTGCGAACATCGTTGGTGGCCTTTTCCAGATCCACGCCCAGCTCGAACTCGATGGCGGTGGTCGAGGCCCCGTCGCTGATGGTGGACGAGATGTTGCGCACCCGGCCCAGACCCGCCACGGAGTCCTCGACCACGCGGGCCACCTGGGTCTCCAGCTCGGTCGGCGCGGCGCCCGGCTGGACGACGGTGACCGAGACGACCGGCAGGTCGACGTCGGGGAAGTTGTTGGTGCGAAGGTTCAGGTAGCCGATGATCCCGCCGATCGTCAGCACGATGAACAGCAGGACGATCGGTATGGGGTTCCTGATCGACCAGGACGAGAGCTGATTGAGGTTCATCGGGTGCCCTTCGCGGCCGGAGCCTGGGCCGGAGCCTGGGCCGGGGCTTGGGCCGGGACGGGGCGCGGGGCGCTCACGCTCACCCTGTCGCCGTCGCCAAGGAAGCCTGCGCCGCGCACCACGACACGCTCGCCGCCCGAAAGACCGGCGCTGATCACCACATCGCTGCCATCGCGCAGGCCCGTGCTGACGGGCTGGAAGCGCACGGTGGAGTCAGCCTGAAGCACATAGACCCCGGCGCGACCCTCACGGAACACGATGGCGTCCTGGGGCACCATCAGCGACTGCTGGCTGCCCACATCGATGGTGGCGCGTGCGAACATGCCGGGGCGCAGGGTTGTCGGGCCCAGGGCGATGCGTGCAATGCCCAGGCGGGTCTGGCCGTCCACTGCAGGCGTGACGATGCGCACATTGCCGCTGGTACCCACGCCGCCTTCGCCGGTGACCTGAGCGCTCTGGCCGGTGCGGATCATGGCCAGTTCCGTCTCGGGCACCTGGGCGTTCAGTTCCAGGCGCCCGTCACGAACCATGCGAAACAGCTCGGTGCCCGGTTGGACGATCTGGCCGCGGGTGACCGCGCGCGACACGATCAGTCCCGAGACCGGCGCGCGGATGCGGGTCTGTTTCAGGCGGGTGGCCGTCTCCGAGCGCGCGGCGCGGCTGGCGGCGACCTGTGCCGCGGCGGTGCGCTGGGCGGCCAGGGCGTTGTCGAGACCGGCCTGGGCCAGAAAGCCGCGCTCGCGCAGCTCCTGCGCCCGCCCCAGTGCCGCATCGGCCTGGGCCAGAGTGGCCTCGGCAGAGGCCAGGGCGGCATCCTGCTGGGCGAGCTGGGCGCGCAGCAAGGCGTCATTGAGCGTGACCAGCACCTGTCCCTGTCGCACATAGGTGCCCTCGTCGGCATAGACGCCTGTGGCGACCAGCCCGCCGGTCTCTGCGCCCACCGGCACGTCCTCCCAGGCGGCGATGGTGCCCGATGCGGTCACGGTGCGTGCCACCTCGCGGCTGGCGACGGTCACCACACTGACGCTCTGGGTGGACCTCGGCTCGGCGCGTGCCTCCTCATCGCCATGGCAGGCGGCGAGGACGAAGGCGGCGGTGAGGGCCACCATCAAGGTGGCCAAAAAGGACTTACTCGGTCTGATGCGTTGTCCGGTCTGCGTGAGCGCGGTCACGTCGAACCCCTGTCTTGCCAGTTACCTGGTCTTCGCCTCGCCCTGAGATGAGAAAGATGAAGCCTGCAGCGATCAAGCCAGGCCTTGGGCACGCTGACGCTGGAACAGATGCGCACCCGGGGGAGGCACGGCGCGCGCCGCATAAAATAGGCGAGCTTGTGATCTGCGCAACACTCGCGGCCCTTCCATTACCGCCATTTAATGAGAATTGATTGTGACGCCGTGTTCACTGTCGCCCAAAGGCTGCATTGGCGAACGCAGCCGTGCGACGCCGCTCCGGCTTGGCGCTCAACCGGCGCCGTGCTACCGCCCCGGCCATGAGCGCATCTTCCGCATCCACGCCCCTTTCCCGCATCCGCAATTTCTCGATCGTGGCGCACATCGACCACGGCAAGTCGACCCTGTCCGATCGTCTGATCCAGGCGACAGGCGGCCTTAGCGCGCGCGAGATGACCGAGCAGGTGCTCGACAACATGGAGATCGAGAAGGAGCGCGGCATCACCATCAAGGCCCAGACGGTGCGCCTCGAGTACAAGGCGCGCGACGGGCAGACCTATGTGCTCAACCTGATGGACACGCCCGGCCACGTCGACTTTGCCTATGAGGTCTCGCGCTCACTGGCCGCCTGCGAGGGCTCGATCCTGGTGGTCGATGCCAGTCAGGGCGTCGAGGCCCAGACGCTCGCCAACGTCTATCAGGCCATCGACAACAATCACGAGATCGTGCCGGTCCTCAACAAGGTGGACCTGCCTGCCGCCGAGCCCGAGCGCGTGCGCGCCCAGATCGAGGACGTGATCGGCATCGACGCCTCCGAGGCCGTGCTCTGCAGCGCCAAGTCGGGCCTTGGCATCGAGGACGTGCTCGAGGCCATCGTCACGCGCCTGCCCGCGCCCAAGGGTGATCCCGATGCGCCGCTCAAGGCCATGCTGGTGGATGCCTGGTACGACCCCTATCTCGGCGTCATCCTGCTGGTGCGGGTGTTCGACGGGTACCTGCGCGCGGGCCAGCGCATCACCTTCATGCAGAACGGTTCGACCCACTTGGTCGACCGCGTGGGCGTGTTCCTGCCCAAGAATACCCCGGTGGAGCGTCTCGGCCCCGGCGAGGTCGGCTTCATCACCGCCCAGATCAAGGAAGTGGCCCATGCCGCCGTGGGCGACACCATCACCGACGAGAAGCGCCCTACCGCCACGCCGCTCAAGGGTTTCAAGGAAGTGCAGTCGGTGGTGTTCTGCGGCCTGTTCCCCGTCGATGCCGCCGATTTCGAAGACCTGCGCGCCGCCATCGCCCGCCTGCGCCTGAACGATGCCAGCTTCACCTACGAGATGGAATCGAGCGCCGCCCTGGGCTTTGGCTTCCGTTGCGGTTTTCTGGGGCTGCTGCACCTCGAGATCATCCAGGAGCGCCTGAGCCGCGAGTTCAACCTCGACCTGATCGCGACGGCACCCTCTGTGGTCTATCGCATTACCCTGACCGATGGCTCGGAAGTCGAGCTGCACAACCCCGCGGACATGCCCGATCCGGTCAAGATCGCCTCCATCGCCGAGCCGTGGATCAAGGCCACCATCTTCACGCCGGACGAATATCTGGGCGGGATCATCAAGCTGTGCCAGGACCGGCGCGGCGTGCAGCGCGAGCTGTCCTATGTGGGTGCGCGGGCCATGGCGGTCTATGACCTGCCGCTCAACGAGGTGGTGTTCGATTTCTACGACCGGCTGAAGTCCATCTCCAAGGGCTATGCCAGCTTCGACTACCAGATGGAGGACTACCGGACCGGCGATCTGGTGCGCATGAACATCCTCGTCAATGCCGAGCCGGTGGATGCCCTGTCCATGCTGGTGCACCGCCAGCGCGCCGAGACGCGCGGGCGCGCCATGGTCGAGAAGATGAAGGAGCTGATCCCGCCCCATCTGTTCCAGATTCCGATCCAGGCGGCCATCGGCGGCAAGGTCATCGCCCGCGAGACGGTGCGCGCCCTGCGCAAGGACGTCACGGCCAAGTGCTACGGCGGCGACATCACGCGCAAGAAGAAGCTTCTGGAGAAGCAGAAGGAAGGCAAGAAGAAGATGCGCCAGTTCGGGCGTGTCGAGATCCCGCAGGAGGCCTTCATCGCCGCGCTCAAGATGGACAGCGACTGAAGGCTGCGGCGAGGGCGGCGCACGCCTACACGCCTATTCGTCGTGCAGGCTGAGATCCTGATGGGTGAACCCGCGCGATCCCGACATGGGCTTGGCATCGCGGCTGATCTCCACCGGGCTGAGCGCATAGGCGCACAGAAGCTGTGACAGCGAGGTCAGGGCGTTGATGTGGATGCGCTCATAGCCGTGGCTGGCGTCCACCCCGAAGGTGACGAGTGCGGTGCGGATGTCGGCACCCGCCTCCAGCGCCGAGGCCGAGTCCGACCGATAGTAGCGGAACACATCCTTCTGGAAGGCGATGCCGTGTTCGCGCGCCAGGCGCACCAGCTTGCGCGTCAGGTGCCAGTCGAACGGTCCGGTCTGGTCGGCCATGGCGATGGTGACGCCGAACTCCGACGAGTTCTGTCCCGGTGCGGTGGTGCCGTTGTCAACCGTCACCATGGCGGCCACATCGGGCACCAGAATGCTGGATGCGCCCACGCCCACTTCTTCGGCAATGGTGAACAGCCAGTAGGTGTCGACCGGCGGGGTGTGGCCGGACAGGGCCTTCATGGCCGCCAGCATGGTGGCCACCCCGGCCTTGTCGTCCAGATGGCGCGAGACGATGAAGCCGTTGTCGAGAAATTCCGGCTGTGGGTCGATGGCGATGATGTCGCCCACATCGATGTCGAGCGCCAGCACGTCATCGCGGCTGAACACGGGGGCGTCGATACGCACCTCGACCTGCTGCCAGCTGACCGGCTGGGTGTCGACCTCCTCGTTGAAGGTGTGGCCCGAGGCCTTGAGCGGCAGGATCGAGCCGCGCCAGCCGCCATGCTCGGTGAAGATGGTGCAGCGCGCGCCCTCGGCAAAGCGCGACGACCAGTGGCCGATGGGCACGATCTCGAGGCGCCCGTTTTCCTTGATGCGCTTGACCTGGGCGCCCAGGGTGTCGACGTGCGAGACGATGGCGCGCGCCCCTGCATGGGTCCGGCCCCTGATGAGCGCGCGGATGGCGCCGCGCCGGGTCATCTCGTACGGCACACTCATGGCATCGAGCGTGCGGCACAGGCTCCAGACCGCCTCGTCGGTGTATCCGGTCGGACTGGCGATGGAGAGCAGTTCGGCCAGGGCCTCGCTCAGGAAACTCTGATCAATGGGGGGCAGGGGCTCGGTCATGAAGATTGCGGGTCTCGGGTCTTGGTCTCGCCCGCCCCGGAAGTGCGCGCAGGGGCGGGGTGCATGGAGGCCGGGTGCATTGAGGCTGGGCGTATGGAGGCCGGGCGCATGGGCCGTGGGGCCGACAGCGGAAACAGGAGGTCGATGAAACGCTCGGCCGTAGGCTGGGGCTCATGATTGGCCAGACCGGGGCGCTCGTTGGCCTCGATGAAGGCATAGTCCGGCTGGTCAACGGCCCGGACCATCAGGTCGATGCCCGTGACCGAGATGTCGATGGCACGCGCGGCGCGGATGGCCGCCTCGATCAGGGCCGGGTGGACGCTGGCGGTCACATCATGGATTGTCCCGCCGGTGTGAAGATTGGCGGTACGCCGCACCTGAATCTCTCGTCCCGCTTGTGGGACACTATCCAGATCAAGGCCTTGTTCGGAAAGCGTGCGCACGGTCTCGCCATCGAGCGGTATGGAAGACTCCCCACCAGTGGCTGCCATGCGCCGCCGGCTCTGGTGGGTGATCAGGGCCCGCAGGTCACTGTGGCCATCGCCGACAACCCGCGCCGGTCGCCGAAGGGCGGCGGCCACCACCTGAAAGTCGATCACGACGAGGCGCAGGTCCTCGCCCTCGACCTGCTCCTCGATCAGCACCGCCTCGCTGACCTCGCGTGCGCGGGCGATGGCGGCATCGACAGCCTCGAGAGTGCGCAGGCCCACGGCGACGCCCTGACCCTGCTCGCCGCGTGCGGGCTTGACCACCAGCGCTCCGCCCTGATCGAGAGCCGCGCGCAAGGCTGGATGATCGTCGGGCGCGAAGCTGCGCGGCACCCGCACGCCCGCACCCTCGACGATGCGCCGCGTCAGGCGCTTGTCGTCGCAGATGCTCAGGCTGACTGCGGATGTCAGCTCGCTCAGGCTCTCGCGGCAGCGGATCGAGCGGCCGCCGTGGCTAAGGCGCAAAAGGCCCGAGGGCGCATCGATGATCTCGGCATGAATGCCGCGCCGACGCGCCTCGTTGACGATGATCCGCGCATAGGGATTGAGCGCTTCCGTTTCGTCCGGCCCGGTGAACAGGGGCTCGTTGATGGGGTTCTTGCGCTTGACCCCGAAGAAGGCGACGCGCCGAAAGCCCAGCTTTTCATAAAGCGCGATGGCTTGGGTGTTGTCGTGCAGGACGGACAGATCCATGAAGGCCATCTGCCGGGCCTGGAAGTGCTCGGCCAGGCGCCGCACCAGCGCCTCGCCCACGCCCGGATGGGTCGCCTGCGGGTCCACGGCCAGGCACCACAGCGAGGAGCCGCATTCGGGGTCGCCAAAGGCCCTGGCGTGATTGACCCCGGTGACCGTGCCGATCACCTCGCCGCTGATCGCATCCTCGGCCACCAGATAGGTCAGGGCGCGGTCGTCGCGATGGGCCAGCAGGAAGGCCGGTTCCACCGGCACCATGTGGCGTGCGCCATAGATGCGGTTGACGGCCTCGGCATCGGCCTCGGAGATCAGGCGCCGGATGCTGAAGCCGCGCGGGACACGCCGCGACGGGCGATAGGTGGCCAGGTCAAGCCGGTAGGTATGCGAGGGATCGAGGAACACCTCCTGGGGCGCGCCCGCCAGCAGGACGTGGGGGTTGCGCACATAGAAGGCGATGTCGCGCCGGTCCGGGCCCTCGGCGCGCAGGGCGTCGATGAGGGGCTCGGCCGTCTCGAAGGTCTGGGCGAACAGCAGGCGTCCCCACCCGCAGTCCAGCACGGCGTTGGGACGATAATCCGTAGGCGGACGATCAAGCACAAAGGGCTTCAGTCCTTCGTGGCGCAGGCGCTTGAGGCGGTGCGCGCCTGCGGCCCGGCCCCGGCGGGTGATCTCAGAGGCCATGGGACTGCAGCCACATTTCCAGCAGCGCCACCTGCCACAGCTCCGAGCCTTGCAGGGGCGTGATGTGCGAGGCGGGATCGGCAAACAGCTGATCGAGATACTCCTGGCGGAACAGGCCCCGCTCGCGCGCCGCCGCCGCACCCAGCGCATCGCGCGCCATCTCGAGGTAAGGACCGTCCAGATACTTCAGGGCCGGAACGGGGAAGTAGCCCTTCTTGCGGTCGATCACCTCGGGCGGCACGACGAGGCGCGCGGCCTCTTTCAGAACACCCTTGCCGCCGTGGGCCAGCTTGTGCTCGGGCGGGATGCGCCCGGCCAGTTCCACCAGCTCGTGATCGAGGAAGGGCACCCGTGCCTCCAGCCCCCAGGCCATGGTCATGTTGTCCACGCGCTTGACCGGATCGTCGGTCAGCATGACCTGGGTGTCGAGGCGCAGGGCCTTGTCCACGCCGGTCTCGGCACCGGGGCGTGAGAAATGCTCGGCGATCAGGGCCGTGCTGGCATCGGCATCGATCATCCATTCAGGGCTGAGCTGGCGGCCGAGGGTCGCAAAGCTGCGGTCCATGAAGTGGCGCGCATAGGTCTCGACCGGGTCGGCGGCTTCGCTCATGGGCGGATACCAGTGATAGCCCGCGAAGATCTCGTCGGCGCCCTGGCCGGACTGCACCACCTTGATGTGTTTCGACACCTCCTGGCTGAGCAGGTAAAAGCCCACATTGTCGTAGGAGACCATCGGTTCCGACATGGCGTGGATGGTGCCGGGCAGGGCTTGCAGCAGCCTGTCGTGGGGCACGAAGATCTTGTGATGGCGCGTAGCAAAGCGCTCGGCGATCAGGTCCGAATAGACGAACTCGTCGCCCTTTTCCCCGTGCGCCTCGTCAAAGCCGACCGAGAAGGTCATCAGGTCGTGCTGACCCATTTCCGCCAGCAGGCCCACGACCACGCTGGAATCCACGCCACCCGACAGCAGCACCCCCACGGGCACGTCGGCGACCATGCGTCTGCGCACGGCAAGGCGCAGGGCTTCGAGCACCCGATCGCGCCAGTCCTCGAAGCTCAAGCGGGCGTCCTCGTCGAAGCGCTGGAGCAGGGGCCGCCAGTAAGTGTGTTCGCGAGAGCGCCCGTCGGCCTCGATCACACGCATGGTGGCGGGGGGAAACTTGCGCACCCCCTTCAGGATGGTGTGCGGCGCAGGCACCACGGCGTGAAAGCTCATGTAGTGGTTCAGCCCGACCTTATCGATGCCGGTATCGATGTCGCCGCCTGCCAGCAGGGCCGGCAGGGTCGAGGCAAAGCGCAGGCGCTTCGGGCTCTCGCTGATGTAGAGCGGCTTGATGCCGAGGCGGTCACGCGCGATCACCGTGCGTCCGCTGTCGCGCTCGTGGATCACGAAGGCGAACATTCCCAGGAAGCGTTCGACGCAGGCCTCGCCCCAGGCGTGCCACGCCTTGAGGATCACCTCGGTGTCGCCGCTGGATGCGAACCGGTAGCCCTTGGCCTCCAGCTCCGCGCGCAGCTCCGGGTAGTTGTAGATGCAGCCGTTGAAAACAATGGTCAGGCCGAGCGTGGCATCGACCATGGGCTGCTGGGCCTTTTCGGACAGGTCGATGATCTTGAGACGCCTGTGACCGAGCGCGATGGGGCCTCTTGCCACTATGCCCGATCCATCCGGCCCGCGCGGGGCCAGCGCCCGCGTCATCCGCTCTACCGCCGCGACATCGGCCGGGTTGTCGTCCAGACGCAACTCGCCGCTCAGGCCACACATACAATCACCTCAAATGACAACGGGGCCGGAAGCGTGGCCCGCAGACGCATAAAATCAGAACACAGAATAAATCACGCCCGCCCGACAGGCGCGCGAATGCAGGCCTCACGCCTGCATCGTGGGGCATCGCCCTTTTCCTAACGCGGAGGCGCGTTGATGGATGCACAAAAACCCTGTCCGGCCCTCTTGCGACTAAATCGCACTTGCACAAGCCGCCGCCTGTGATAGGAGGGCCCGCCGAGAACGGTGCGAATGATTATCAATCCTTCGCGCGCCTTTCCGGTTCAGCCGAACGCCACTTTCGCCCGAACACCACTTTTACCCCAACGCCGCTCTGCAAGGTCGTCCATGTCATTTTTCCCGCTCCGCCGCCGCCTGATGCTGGGCACTGCCATCGCCACGGCCGCCCTGGCCAGTCTGTCGCCGGCCATGGCCAGCGAGGCGGCGGATGTGGTCGCGGAGGCGGCTGCCGATGTCAGCGACGTCACGCGGCTCGAGCCCGTGATCGTGACCGGCTCGCGCGAGGCGGCGCGCCTGGCGGGGGGATCGGCGGTCTATCTCGATGCCGAACAGCTCGAGATTCATGCCTACAGCGATGTGAACCGCGTGCTGCGCCAGGTGCCGGGCGTCTACCTGCAGGAAGAGGACGGCTTTGGCCTGCGCCCCAACATCGGCATTCGCGGTTCTGGCACGGACCGGTCCTCGCGCGTGGCGATCATGGAGGATGGCGTGCTGATGGCGCCTGCGCCCTATGCCGCTCCCGCAAGCTACTATTTCCCCAGACTGGCCCGCATTTCAGGCGTCGAGGTCGTCAAGGGTCCGGGTGCCATCCAGTACGGACCCCTGACCACCGGCGGTACGGTGCAACTGTTCTCGACGCCGCTGGCCGAGAACCTGTCAGGCCGCTTCGACCTGATGGCCGGAAGCTATGGCGGCTTTCGCGGCTATGGCGTCATGGGCGGCTGGTTTTCCCCCTCCGAACTGTCGCTCGGGGGCTGGCAGATCGGTGCCCAGATCGAATGGCTGGATGAGCGCTCGGACGGTTTCAAGGTGCTGGACTCGGGCGGCGACACGGGCTTCCGCATCGATGATCTGGTGCTCAAGCTGGGCCTGCGTACGGGGCCGGACGCGCGTTTCCCCCAGAGCCTGGAGCTGAAGTACCAGACCTATGACGAGCGCTCTGACGAGACCTATCTGGGGCTGACCCTCGCCGATTTCTCGGCCTCGCCCTACCGCCGCTATCGGGGCAGCCAGATTGACCGGATGGATGTGGGCCACGAGACCTGGCAGCTCACCCACCGCATCGAGCTGAACGCCGCGCTCGAGCTGACCACCATCGCCTATCGCAACGAGACGGCGCGGGCCTGGTACAAGCTCAACGATGTTCGCAACACTGCCAACACCGGCTGGGTGGGCATCAGCGCCGTGCTGGCGAACCCCGGCACCAATGCGACCCAGATGAGCTATCTCATCGGTGCGCCCGGCTTTACCAGCCCCGCCAACGCCCTGAGGGTTCGCAACAACAACCGCGCCTATCTGGCCGAGGGCGTTCAGAGCGCACTCACTGCCCGCTTCGATACCGGTCCTGCCAGCCATACCCTGACCGCCTCGGTGCGCTGGCACCGCGACTCCGAGGATCGCTTCCAGCAGGACGACATCTATCAGATGGCCGATGGTATCATGCGTCTGACCAGTGCGGGTGCGCCGGGCAGCCAGGAGAACCGCGTGGTCTCGGCCGAGGCCTGGGCCTTCTTCGTGCGCGACGAGATCCGCCTGGGTGCCCTGACGCTCACGCCGGGCGTGCGCTACGAGACCATTGACCTGACCCAGACCCGCTATGCTCTGGGCGATGCAAGCCGTGCCGTGCCCATCGGGGTGGACGAGAACAGCGTCGATGTCTGGATTCCCGGCCTCGGCCTCACCTACGACCTGGGCGCGCGCCTGCGACTGGTAGGCGGGGTGCACAAGGGCTTCTCCAATCCCGCGCCCGGCTCCACCGCCTCGCCCGAGACCTCATGGAACTACGAGGCGGGCCTGCGCTGGCAGGACGGACCGTTCAATGCCGAGTTGATCGGTTTTTATACGGACTATGACAATCTGGTGGGTACCTGCACGGCGTCCACGGGCGGTGGCTGCGCCATCGGCGACCAGTTCGACGGCGGCGCCGTGCGCGTGCGCGGCATCGAGGCGATGGCCGGATACGACATCGCCCTGACGCCGGGGCTCAGCGCGCCGCTCTCGCTGGTCTATACCTATACCGACGCCGAGTTCCGCACGAGCTTTGTCTCCAGCTACGGGCCGTGGGGCACGGTGATGGCGGGCGATACCCTGCCCTATACGCCCGAGCACCAGCTGACCTTCAATGCCGGTCTGCGCGCGGACGGCTGGCGGCTGGATGCCAGCATCAACCACGTCAGCGAGGCGCGCGCGCGGGCGGGCTCGGGCAGCGTTCCGGTTGATCAACGCATTGACGCGCGTACCCTGCTCGATCTGTCCGGCGAGGTGCGCGTGAGCGATCAGGTGGCCCTGTTCGCCAGCGCCCAGAATGTCACCGACGAGGTCTACAACGTGGCCTTCTCTCCCGCCGGTGCCCGGCCCGGTGCGCCGCGCATGATCATGGGCGGTCTTCGCCTTCGCTTCTGAGGCCGCTATGGTGGGGCCATGAACAAGCATCACAGCCCCACCCGCCGCCGCATCTGCCTTGCGGCCGGTGCCCTGCTGGCCAGCGCGCCCATGCGTGCCATGGCGCAGGATGAAGACCTTGACGACCACGCGGCAGGGCGCGCAGCCCTGGACGCGGCGCTGGACGCCAGCCGCGTCCGCCACGGCGTTCCGGCCATGGGGGCGGTGGTGCTTCGCGGCGCGCGGATCCTCTATCTTGGTGTGGCCGGGCAGCGGTCCGTCACCGATGACACGCCCGTGGCGCGGGATGCCTCCTGGCACCTGGGCTCCAATACCAAGGCCATGACCGCGCTGGTCATGGCGCGGCTGGTGGACCGGGGCGTGCTTTCCTGGGATGCTGCGCTGGGCGATGTCTGGCCCGATGTGAACGATGCCTGGCGCGGGGTTTTGATTACCGACCTGCTGCATCATCGGGCAGGGCTGATGGATCGCGGCCTGATCGACGTTTCGTGGCTGATGAGCGCGCGACAGGACGAGCGGTCTCTGCCCGAGCAGCGCGCTGCCTTTGCCCGCGCGGCGCTGGGCGCGCCCCCTGCGGCAGAACCCGGCGCGTTCGCCTATGGAAATGCCAACTACCTGGTGGCCGGTGCGGCGCTTGAGCAGATCACGGGCATGCCGTGGGAGGCGCTGATGGCGGATGAGCTGTTCGCTCCGCTTGGCATCACGACGGGCGGTTTCGGTGCTCCGTCAGGCGAGGCGTCTCCGCTCGGCCACCGCGCCGTGGGCGAGACTCTGGCCCCGGTCGAAGCCGATCATCCGGGTTCCGACAATCCGCGCGCGCTAGGCCCTGCGGGGACGGCTCACATGAGCCTTGCCGACTATGCCAAGGTGCTGGCGATCTTCGCCGACGAGGGCCAGACACACATCAGCGCCGCCTCGCGAACGCGGCTGATGACGTCCTATGCTGGCGAGGAGCGTGACTATGCTCTGGGCTGGCTATGGTTGCGCGAGCGGCGCTGGGCGGAAGGCGCGGCCCTGGCCCATGAGGGCTCGAACACCCTGTGGCACACCTTTGCGGCCCTTTCGCCCCGAAGCGGTCTGGCGGTGGCGGTGTGCGCCAATGCGGGCGGGCCGGGAGCGGCGGCCTGTCAGGGCCTCGGGCAAAGCCTGATCCAGACCTTTGCAGCCTGATTTGAGGCTCAGGGCTGAACCTCCGGTGCATTTGTGCGCTGAATGGCTGCCCGTCATGCTCTCACCATGCTTCGATGGCATAGGGAATGAGGCATGAGGTGGGGCACAGTGGCCCTGTTCCACGCAAGGCCCCTGTGATTCAAGGCCGTCTGCGATGCTAGGAATGACTGATCCGGCCCATGGGACGTGACTTCGCCGATTTCTGGAATCTGCTGTGGGAGGTGGCCCTGCTCGGGCTCGCCGCTCTGGCGCTGCTCGATCATTTCGCGCCGCCCCAGCACCTGCCGTGGAAGCCGCTGGACCTGAACCAGCCGGTCGGTGCGGCGACCGCCTCCAAGGTCTCGGACTTCGAGCTGTCGCGCACGGCCCATGCCGAGGAAATCCGTGCCCAGACCGAGGCCTGCATGCAGACCCTGCGCGATGCGGGTGTGGAGGTGGTGCGCGCCGAGGACATCGACGACGGCCAGTTCTGTGTGGTGCGCGGGGCCGTCCGCATCACGGGCGGTGTCACGCCGATCCGGCCTGCGGGCCAGATCATGCAGTGCCCCCTTGCGGTGCGCTACGTCATCTGGGACCGCCAGGTGCTTCAGCCTCTGGCGAGCGAGATGCTGGGCGCGCAGGTCGCTTCCGTCGAGAGCTATGGCACCTATTCCTGCCGCCGTATCTATGGCCTCTCCGGCCCCGAGAACCGTCCTTCCGAGCACGCGCGGGCCAATGCCATCGACATCGCCTCGATCACCCTGAGCGACGGGCGGCGCATTTCGCTGTCGGGCGACTGGGAAGGCCAGGGGCGTGCGGGCGAGGAGGGCAGCCGCTTCCTGCGTCGCCTGCGCGACGGGGCCTGCCGAATATTTCCGACTGTGCTTGGCCCCGAGTATAACGAGGCCCACGCAGACCACTTCCACTTTGATGGCAGCGGAACCGGCCTGTGTCGTTAGGCAATGTGCCGCTTTGGCATAGCGCTGTTCTTGGTCTTTTGCTGTTGACCGCGCTGCGGCCTTGGGGAACATAAGCGTTGCAGTCCGAGGTAAGGCGCAGGGGCAGTCCCTTGCGTGGTCGCTCCTTCTAAGAACGAGCTGTGTCCCGGTTGGGCTGTCGGTTCGGGCCTGGTCCTGAGCTGCCTGGAAACGGCGCGTCCAAGGAGTGCGCAAACATGGCTACAGGTACGGTCAAGTGGTTCAACACCACCAAGGGTTTCGGCTTCATTCAGCCTGAGGGCGGCGGCAAGGATGTGTTCGTTCACATCACCGCCGTTCAGCGTGCGGGGCTGCAGGGCCTCGACGAGGGCGCCCGCGTGTCCTTCGAGCTGGAAGAGCAGCGCGGCAAGACCGCCGCAGTGGATCTCAAGCTGCTCTGAGGCAGGCACACAGATTCTGATGATCAGGGGCGCGGACGCGGTTCGCGCCCTTTTTCATGGTCTTTTGTGCGTCTGCCCGGTTTCGTGAGCCTCCTGTCAGGCGGGGCCTTCGCCGGCCAGCCTTCGCACCGGCGCGCGCTGGGCCATGACCACGGCGGCGAGCACCAGCACCGCGCCGGCGCCTTGCAGCACCGTCATGGCCTCTGCGAACAGCCACCATGACAGGGCCGCCGCCACCACGGGCTGAACCAGCACGACCATGGATACCGCTGCCGCCGGAAGCCTGCCCAGCGCCCAGGCCACCCCGCCCTGTCCCACCACGTGCATCAGGCCAAGGCCTGCGGCCACCAGCCAGCCCGCAAGCGTCAGGGGGATCAGGGCCTCGCCCAGCAGCGCGCCGATCAGCAGCAGGGGCGGTGCCCCGATGGCCGTGGCCCAGAACATCACCCGCATGGCACCGGCGTGCCTGCGCGCGGCCTTAACCGCAAGGAAGTAGCCGCCGTACCAGAGCGCCACCGACAGGGCGAGCAGGTCGCCCGCCAGCTGGCCCGGCTCGCCCGCACCCTGTGCGCCGAACGCCATCATGCAGGCGCCCAGTATGGCCAGGGCCAGGGCCGCCATGAAGCTCGCGCCGGGGCGCTCACGGAACATCACCCACGCGAACAGGGTCACGACCACGGGGGTCAGGTTGCACAGCACCGTGGCATTGACCACCGAGGTCATGCGGATCGAATAGTGCCAGAAGGCGAGGTCCGCGACGAAGAACAGTCCGGCCACCACCATCCATCGCCCCGGCAGGCCCGGCCCGGCCTGACCGTCCTCGGGCGCGCGCCGCCAGGTCAGCACCAGCAGCAACGGCAGGGCGAGGGCGAAGCGCCAGAACCCCGCCGCTGCCGGACCGACATCGGCGAGGCGCACCAGAACGGGAGCCAGCCCGATCACACAGGCCGAGAGCGCCAGCACGATCATGGCCACGGCTCCGGGCCGCGCTGTCGCCTGCATCATCCTGCCTCCCTGCCCCGCGCTGCGTGCACACGTGTGCAGCCTCAGCCATGCCGTGTGCGTGCGCCCGCGGCAAGGGCGCGATCCGGCGCGACAGGCGCTTGATCCAGAAGGCGAGAGCCCTCACCTTGCGATCATGAAGATCAGCCGCAAGTCCCTGCTGCGCCTTTTCCTGTCGCTGATGCTGGCCGCTGCGGTGGCAGGCGGCGTGGTGCTGGGCATCCGCCTGCTGTGGGCAGGGCTGGGCGGGGGCACCATGAGCGTGCACGGCTGGATTGCCCTGGCCATCGGCATCATCGGCACCTTGCTGATGGCTCTGGTGCTGATGGGGCTGGCGTTTCACTCGGCGCGTCGTGGGTATGACGACCGGGTCATCGACCATCGCGATCCGGGCCGGGACGAGGATCAGGACTGAAGCCGCCCTCAGGCCTCGAAAAGGTGCACCGCGGCAGGCGCAACCGTGATGCCGATGCTGTCGCCCGGTGACGGCGGATGTTCTGCCCCGGGACTGAGGGCGCGGCGCAGGATAAGAGTCTCTCCGCCCGCCACCACGCTCAGCCTGTAGAAGCCCCCGGCAAAGCCCACGGCGGTCACGGTGGCTTGGATACCGCCTTCGCCTGCAAGGATCGCCTCGGGGCGCACGCCGATGCGCGCAGGCCCGTCGGCCATGGCGGGCGCCTCGTGGCGGCCCAGCACGCTCTCGGCCACGGCCCCGTGCACGCGGGCGGGCACGATGTTGATCTCGCCCAGCAGCCGCGCCGCCTCCACGCTGGCGGGTGCGCCATAGCATTCTGCGGGGCTTCCGGTCTGAAGGATGCGGCCCTCGTGCATCAGGGCGAGGTGATCGGCGCTCAACATGGCCTCTTCGGCGTCGTGGGTCACGATCAGGGCGGCGCTGCCCGAGGCGCGCAGGGCCGCGAGCGTGGTGGCACGCACCTCGCTTCGCAAGGCACCGTCGAGGCCCGAGAACGGCTCGTCCAGCAGCACCGCGCGCGGCTCTCTGGCCAGGGCGCGCGCCAGGGCCACCCGCTGCTGCTCGCCGCCCGAAAGCGTCTGGGGGTAGCTGCGCGCCCGGTCGGCCATGCGCACCCGCTCCAGCAGGGCCAGAGCCCGGGAGGCTCGCTCATTGCGGGGCAGATGCCTGAGGCCGAAGGTCACGTTCTCGATCACGGTGAGGTGGGGGAACAGCGCATATTCCTGAAACACCAGACCGATGGGCCTGCGCTCGGGCGGGACGTGCAGGCGCCCACCCGACAGGGGCTGGACGGCACCGTCAGGGCCGGTCAGGGCGATCTCGCCGCTGTCCACGCGCTCCAGACCTGCGATCATGCGCAGCAGGGTGCTCTTGCCACAGCCCGAGGGGCCGAGCAGGCAGGTGATAGAGGCGCCTTGCAGCGTCAGGTCGGCCGCGATGACGGCCTCGCGGGAGCCAAAGCGTTTCGAGACGCCCCTGACCGCAATCATGCGCGCGCTCCCGTCTCGCCCGCGCCCGGACGCGAGGCGTTGATGCGGCGGCTCAGCCAGATGACGGCGGGCAGGGCGACCAGGATGATCAGAAGCGAAGGCCAGGCCGCCTGGGCCAGCCGCTCGTCGCGGGCATAGTTGTAGGCCAGCACGGCCGGGGTATCGAAGTTGAACGGGCGCAGGATCAAGGTGGCGGGAAGCTCTTTGAGGATGTCGATGAACACCACAAGCATGGCCGACAGCAGGCTGCCCGAGACGATCGGCACCTGCACCGACAGGGCCGCGCCGCCCTCGCTGCGCCCCAGGGAGCGCGCGGCCATGACCATGGATGGCGTGATGCGCATCAGCCCTGCGTCCACCGGCTCGAGGGCGGCGGCCATGAGGCGGGCGGCATAGGCATAGATGAGCACGATGATGGCGAAACCTGTGGCACTGAGGGCACCGGGCAGGTTCTGCCAGACGAAGGCGGCGGGCACCAGCAGGCCGATGGCCATGGCCGATCCGGGCGTGGCATAGCCGAGGCTGGCGATGCGTGCGGTCAGAGGCAGCTTGCGCGCGCCAAGGGCAAGGGCCGTGGCCAGGACGACGGTCAGCAGCGCGCCCGACAGTCCCAGCACCAGCGCGTTCGATGCCGACGTCACGATGCGCCCGATCTCGGGGCTGACCCGCAGGCCCACGATCACGAGCCACAGCACAGGCAGGCCCAGCCCCGCGATCAGAAGGCTGGCGCAATAGCCGCTCGCCAGTGCGCCGCGCACGCCGCGAAGGGGGGTGACGGGCAGGGGGCGCCAGCGCGCGTCCGCAGCGGCATAGCTGCGGGCGCGTCGGCCCCAGCGCTCCAGCCACATCAGCACCGCCGCCAGCGCCAGCAGCGGCAGGGCGAGGCGGGCCGCCGAAGGGGTCGATCCCATCACCGACCATGCGCGCACCACGCCGGTGGTCAGGGTGTCGAAACTGAGAAACTGCACCGCGCCATAGTCGGCCAGGGTCTCCATGACCGCTAGGGCGACACCTGCGGCGAGAGCCGGACGCGCCAGCGGCAGGGCGGCGCGCGCAAAGGCCTGAACGGGCGTGCAGCCGAGCGAGCGCGCCGCTTCCAGCGCGCTGACCGACTGGTTCAGGAAGGCGGCGCGCATGGCGATATAGACGTAAGGGTAAAAGGCCATGGTCAGCACGAAGGCCGCCCCCCACAGCGAGCGCATGCGGATGGCGATGTCGAAGCCCGCCACATCGCGCAGCCAGAACCGGAATGGTCCGGCCACGTCGAACAGGTCCGCATAGGCATAGGCGATGGCAAAGCCCGGCGCGGCCAGCGGCAGGACCAGCGCCCAGGCGAAAACGCGCTTGCCGGGAAAGTCGTGCATGACCACAAGCCAGGCCGCTGCAGTGCCGAGCACGGCCACGCCCGCACCCACGAGTGCGGCGAGCAGAACCGAGCCCAGCGCATAGCGGCGCACGTCCGGCCAGGGCAGGTCGACCGCGCCCGGCTGCATGGCCGTCACCACCAGTCCTGCCAGCGGCAGCAGCGCCAGTGCGGCCGCGATGATGGCCAGAACCCCCAAAGGCGAAGGCGCCCCCGATCGTCTCGGGAGCGCCCTGCCCGCTCTGGGCTGATCTTCGGTGGAAAGGCTCAGCGCCAACCGGCTTCGCTCATGATGCGCAGGGCCTGCTCCTGATGGGGGCCATAGCGCGACACCCTGATCGGATGGGCGGTGAAACCGGCCCAGGGGCGCGCGCGCTCGGGCACCGGCACGGACGGCGAGGCGGGATATTCACCATTGGCTTCGGCGACCATGGCCTGAGCCTCCTCGCTGGCGAGAAACTCCAGCAGGCGGATGGCATTGGCGCGGTTGGGCGCATTGGCCGCAAGGCCGCCGCCGGAAATGTTCACCAGGCTGCCCTGACCGTCGAGGCTGGGAAAGCCGAGGCGCACGCGCTCGGTGATGGCCCGGTCGCCCGCGTCCTCACCGGTGGCGAAGCGGATGTAATAATAGGTGTTGGTGATGGCGACATCGCAGACACCGGCGGCCACGGCACGGATCTGGTCGCGATCGCCGCCTTCGGGCTGGCGCGCCATGTTGGCGGCGATGCCCCGGGCCCATTCGCGCGCGCGCGCCTCGCCCCAGACCTCGATCAGGGCGCCAACCAGCGAGAGGTTGTAGGGATTGTCGGCGGCGCGCACGCACAGGCGGCCGCGGAAGCGCGGCCCGGCGAGCTGCTCATAGCTGGCGATCTCTTCTGGGCGCACGCGCTCGGGGTTGTAGGCCACCACCCGCGCACGCCGCGTGAAGCCGAACCACGAGCCGTCGTCGGCACGCAGGTTCTCGGGGATCAGGCCGTTCAGCGTCTCCGAGTTGGCCGGTTGCAGCAGGCCCGCATCCTGGGCGCGCCACAGCGAGCCCGCATCCGAGGCGACGAACACGTCGGCCTGGCCCGAGGCACCCTCGCTGCGCATGCGCTCGATCAGCTGGGCGGCGTTGCCCTCGGTGCGGCGCACCTCGATGCCGGTCAGCTCGGTGAAGCGCTCATAGAGGCGCAGGTCGGAATCGTAATGGCGCGCCGTATAGAGGTTCACATGGCCCGCGCCCTCGGTGCTCGCGTCATCACTGCCGCCCTGACCACAGGCCGACAGGGCAAGGGCGGGTGCCAGCACGATGGCTGTGAGGGCCGCGCCGAGGCGGCGACGCTGGGAGCGGAAGGGGATCATGGGGCCTCCGAGGGGCGTGGCGTTCAGGACGCCCCTCGTCGCACGCTTGCGAATGGTTCGCAATAGCCTGATACGGAAAAACTTGACCCTGCAGCCTGAGGGCGCACCGCTGCAGTCGGCAGAGGCCCGTTCAGACGTCCACCACCGTGGCAAAGCCGCCGTAAATCATGCGCTTGCCATCAAAGGGCATGTCGCTGTCCTGCATGCGCGCGTCCTCCATGCAGGCTTTCCAGCCCGCATCCCGCGCCGCCCTGGAGGGCCACTCGATCCAGGAGAACACGATGCTCTCGCCCGTCTCGGCCTTCACCGCCCGCCTGAAGTCGGTGAGCTTGCCCTCGGGCACGTCGTCGCCCCAGCACTCGACCACGCGCACGGCACCGTGCTCCTTGAAGATTGCCGCCATGCGGGTTGCGAACTCGACGTAGGTGTCGCGATTGCTGTCGCTGACAGCCGCCACATATCCATCCATATAGCTCATGGCATCGTCTCCGGCCTGTGCGGACCTGTGCAGGAATGCGGTCCCGACATTGCGGTTGATAGCGAATATCGTTATCTATGGCAACGATGAAGTTAGAAAAGATAACTCCTGATCGTGAATCCTCACGCCGCCGCTATGAGGATGCCTGCGCCACGGCCCATGCCCTCGACCTGATCGGCGAGCGCTGGGCCATGCTGGTCGTGCGCGAACTGATGCTGGGGCCGCGCCGCTTCAGCGACCTGCGCGGGGCCCTGCCGGGCATCAGCGCCAATGTGCTCACCCAGCGGCTGGAGGGTCTCGAGGCCACGGGCATAGTGGTGCGGCGCATCCTGCCGCCACCGGTGAAGGCGCGGGTCTATGAGCTGACGCCCTGGGGCTACGAGATGGAGCCGATCTTCCAGACCATGGGACGCTGGGCCGCGCGCTCGCCCCATCATGACCCGAGCCTGCCGCTCAGTGCCGTCTCGCTGTTCATGTCCATGCGTACCATGATCGACTGCGCGCGCGCCGAGGGCTTCGTGGGCCGCTTCGCCTTCGTCATCCGGGGCGAGGTCTATCTGGTGCGCATCCGCGAGCATGATGTGCGCGTTCAGCGCGATCTTCGCGCCAGCGCGGACCTTGCCCTGGAAGATGCGGTGATCGAGGGCGAGCCAGAGGCTGTGGCGGCGGTGATCTATGGCGGCCATGCTCTCGGGCAGATGGAGCGCGCGGGCGCGATAAGGGTCAGCGGAGACCGGGAAAAACTCGCGCGCTGTCTGTCGCTGTTCGTCCTGCCGCCGAAAGTCGATGCCGCGCTTGAGCCGCGCGAGTCGCCGGACGGGGCATGAAAAAGCCCGGACGTTTCCGTCCGGGCTGATCTTCATGGGGGTGGACGACCCTATGAGGTCGGGAAGCCGCGCGCGCGCAGCAGGGCCGTCACGTCCGGGTCGCGACCGCGGAACTGGCGATAGGCTTCCGAGCGGTCGGTGGTGTTGCCCGGTGCCAGGATGATCTGGCGGAAGCGGCGCGCGAGGGCGGGATCGAACGGATCGCCCGCCTCCTCGAAGGCCGCCCAGGTATCCGCGTCCATCACCTCGGACCACAGATAGGAATAGTAGCCCGCCGAATAGGCGTCGCTGGAGAACAGGTGATTGAACTGGGGCAGGCGGTGCCTCATCACGATCTCGCGCGGCATGTTGATGCGCGCCAGCGACTCGCGCTCGAAGGCGGCGATGTCGGTGGGCGGCGTGGCGCGGGTGTGCATGTCCATGTCCACCAGGGCGCTCGAGAGATACGAGACGGTGTGATAGCCCTGGTTGAAGGCGGCCGACGCCTCGATCCGGTCCACCAGCGACTGGGGCATGGGCTGGCCGGTCTCGGTGTGGCGGGCGAACTGGTCGAGGATGGGCCGCGTCAGCACCCAGCGCTCATGGACCTGGGACGGATATTCCACGAAGTCGCGCGGCGTGGTGCCGAAGCTGGGATAGTTCACCTCCGACACCAGATAGTGGATGGCGTGGCCGAACTCGTGGAACAGGGTCTCGGTGTCGTCCAGCGAGATCAGCAGCGGCTGGCCCTCGGGGGCCTTGATGAAGTTGTTGTTGTTGGAGGCCAGAACGTTGCTGGGGCCGTCATAGGTGGTATGACTGCGATAGGTGGTCATCCACGCGCCCGAACGCTTGCCCGCGCGGGCGAAGTCGTCCGAGTAGAACAGGCCGATGTGCCGTCCGTTGTCGCGCACCTCGAACACTTCCACGTCCGGGTGGAACACCGGCACGGTGCCCGCCGCCAGCGGATGGAAGGTCATGCCATAGAGGCGCTCGGCCATGTAGAACATGCCGCGCTTCATGGCGTTCAGCTCGAAATAGGGGCGCAGCTCGCTCTGGTCGAGGTCATAGCGCGCCTTGCGCACCTTCTCGGCCCAGTAGAGATAGTCCCACGGCTCGATGGTGATGGTCTGGCCCTCGGAAGCGGCCTGGGCGACCATGTCGCGCACTTCCTCGTCCACGCGCGCGCGCGCCGCAGGCCAGACGCGCATCATCAGTTCCATGGCGCGGTCCGGCGTTCCGGCCATGGTGTCCTGCATGCGCCAGTGGGCATGGGACGGATAGCCCAGCAGGCGCGCACGCTCGGCGCGCAGGCGCACGATGGTGGCGATGGTCTGCTTGGTGTCGTTGGCATCGCCGTTGTCACCGCGGCTGACGAATTTGCGCCAGACCTGCTCGCGCAGGGCCCGGTCGTCGGCAAAGGTCAGGAAGGGATCGACGCTGGAGCGCGTGTTGATGATGGCCCAGCCCTGAAGGTTGCGCGCGCGCGCCGCATCGCGGGCGGCGGCCTTGTTGGACTCGGGCAGGCCCGCCAGGCGCGCCTCGTCGGTGATGAGCGTCCAGGTGTTCTCGTCGGCCACGACCTTCTGCGAGAACTCGGCGAAGGAGGAGGCGAGCTGGGTGTTGATCTCGCCCAGCCGCTGCTTGCCGGCCTCGTCAAGGGCAGCGCCCGAGCGCACGAAGGCCTCGTAGCGGCGCTCGGTCAGACGGCGCTGTTCGGCAGACAGCCCTGCGGGATTGGCATTGACCGCGCGCACGCGCTCGAACAGGGCGGTGTTGAAGGTGATCTCGTCACCGGCGGCCGACAGCAGCGGGGCCACTTCGCGGTTCAGGGCCTGATAGTCGTCAGAGCCGATGTTGCTGATCATCACGCCGAACAGGGCCAGGGCGCGGCCCAGCGGGTCGCCCATTTTCTCCATGGCCACCAGGGTGTTGGCGAAGGTCGGCGCATCGGGATTGTTCGCAATGGCCTCGGCTTCGGCACGGCGCAGCGCGATGCCCTCGACGATCGCCTCGCGCAGCTTCGGCGCCGTGACGCGATCCCACGGGGGGACGCCGCCAAAGGGTCCGCTCCACTCCTGCAGCAGCTCGGCCTGAGGCGTGGTGTTCGGCAAGAGCGCGTTCACCACGGCCATGTCTGCCGCCATGCTGGCGGGCAAGGTGCCCATGGCCGCCGAGGTGGCGCATCCGCCCACCAGAAACAGGCCCGATCCGGCGAGGAGAAGCTGTCGTCTGTCCATGTCCGTCCCTTTTTGTGGCGCGCAGGCTTAACGGTAAAAGGCGCGGCCGGTTGCAAGCGGGGCAGTCCGGCCGGGCACGGTCCGCGCGGTTGGCCGCCAACCTAGCCACAAGTTGGCTTCAAGTCACCTGAACGGCGTTTAACCTTTGCCGCGCCGCTTCAGGATCGCTAAAGCGCCTGCATGGCTCTGGGCGTATTCGACTCCGGCGTGGGCGGCCTGACCGTTCACCGCGAACTGGTCAGGCGTTTTGAAAGCGCCGACCTGATCTATCTGGCCGATCAGGCCAAGGCACCTTACGGCGGACGGCTGGGCGAGGAGATCGTCGATCTCACCCGCGCAGGCTGCGAGCGCCTGTTCGACGAGGGCGCCTCGGTGGTCGTGCTGGCGTGCAATACCGCCGCCTCCATCGCGCTGCGCCGCCTGCAGCAGACCTGGCTGCCCGGCTATCGCGAGAAGATCGGGCGTCCGGTCAATGTGCTGGGCCTGATCGTGCCGACCATCGAATCCGTCACCGGCCAGCCGTGGGACTATGAGGCCGACCGGCATGGCGAGAAGATCGAGGCGGTCGACGTGGTAGGCGTGTTCTGCACGGCGGCCACCGCCATGAGCCGGGTCTATGAGATCGAGATCGACAAGCGCCGCCAGGATCTGGCGGTGTTCTCCGAAGCCTGCCCCGGCCTGGCGGGCCTGATCGAGCTGGGCGCGCCGACCGAGGAGCTGGAGGTGGTGGTGCGCGACCACGTCGATGCGCTGCGCCGACGCATCGGCCGCCATCCCGATCAGGCCATCCTCGGCTGTACCCACTATGCGATCATCGCCGACATCTTTGCCCGCGCCCTGCCCGAAGGCACGCGGGTGATCGACCAGCCGACCGCCGTGGCCGACGCGCTGGAGCGCTACTTTGCGCGCCACACCGAATATGATCTCGGCAGCAGCGGCCTTCGCCGGTTCCTGACCACCGGAGCGCCGGGGCCGCAGGGCGATCGCGTCACCCAGTTCTGGGGCGCGCCGCTCAGCTTCGAGGCCAGCTGAAGCACGAGAGAGGCCGTCGTGAAATCACTCTGGATACTGACCCTTTCCGTCGCAGCCCTGCTTGCGGCCCCACCCTCATCCGCGCCCGCGAGCGCCGAGGTGATCGAGGCTTCGGCCCATGGCTTCGTCATCGGGGGCGAGGTCAGGATCGAGGCACCGCATGCGCGCGTCTGGGCCGTGCTGAGTGCGCCTTCACTGTGGTGGCCCGATGCCCACACATGGTTCGGCGATGCCTCGGGCCTGAGCCTTGATCTGGCGCCCGGCGGCTGCTGGTGCGAGACGGGCGAGAACGGCGCCTTCGCGCGGCACATGGAGGTGGTCTATCTGAGCCCGGAGAGGAGCCTGCGCCTCAGCGGCGCGCTTGGCCCCCTGCAGGGACAGGGTGTGGCCGGTGCCCTGAGCCTTGATCTGATCGCTCAGGACGAGGCGACGGTGCTGCGCTGGCGCTATCGGGTGGGCGGCCATGCCGAGGGCGGGTTAGAGGCCTGGTCGGTGCCGGTCAATCAGGTGCTTTCCGGCAATATCGAGCGCATCAGGGCCGTCAGCGAGGCGAGCTAGCGCCCCGGGCCGCCTCGCTGGCCAGCACACGGCCCGCCGCATGCACGACGGCGGCAATACGAAGGGCGCACTGGATTTCCACTGCAGGCACGGCGTGTTTCTTCAGCTCGCCCTCGTGCGCATCGAGACACGCCCCGCAGCCATTGATCGCCGACACGGCGAATGACCACAGCTCGAAATCGGCCTTTTCCACGCCGGGATTGGCGATGACCGCCATGCGCAGCCGGGCGGGCAGGGTTTGGTATTCGGCACTGCGCATGATGTGCAGGGCGCGATAGTAGATATTGTTCATTCCCATGATCGCCGCCGCCGCCCTCGCGCCGTCCGCGGCCTCGAGGCTGAGGTGTGCGCTGGCTACATCCTCGATGGCCCGCACCAGGTCCGGCGTGCCCATCGCGTGGGCACAGGCCAGAAAAGTGCCCCACTTGCGCTGTGCGTTCAGCACCTCCTCTGCGGCCAGCACCTCCAGATTGCGGGCAATGTCCGCGGCATAGGCCGGTATCATGGCGATGAGGGCGGCCGTTTTCGGATCAGGGGACATCAGTGAACCCGGCTGTCAGAGGACGAGACGCCGATCTTCTCGCGCGGCGCTGCACATGGCAACCGGCCCGCATCCCGGGCAGGGGCAGGGGCCGGGCCGGGGCGGGTCTCGGGGAAAGCCGGGGCCATAACCCTGATCGATCATCTTTACGAAAACCATCAGGACTGTTTATCTGGGCCATGCTCCCGACCCTGCGCCAGCTCAGATATCTGACCCTGCTCGCCGAGCACGGCTCCTTCTCGCGCGCGGCCGAAGCGGCCCATGTCAGCCAGCCTGCGCTATCGGCGGGCATTCAGGAGCTTGAGCGGGTGCTGGGCGCGCCGGTGGTCGAGCGCGCGCGCGGCGCGGTGCTGCTCACCTCGGTGGGCGAGGAGGCGGTGCGCCGGGCCTCGGACGTTCTGGCGCGCACCGAGGATCTGGTCGAGGCGGCGCGTAATGCCGGAAAGCCGCTCTCGGGCCGCTTTCGTCTGGGCGTGATCCCGACGGTGGCCCCCTTTCTGTTGCCCGAGCGCCTGCCTGCTCTGAAACCGCGCTATCCGCGCCTCAAGCTGCTGCTGCGCGAGGACCAGACCTCGCGCCTGATCGCGGCCCTGCGCTCGGGCCATCTTGATGCGGTGGTGATCGCCCTGCCTCATGACACCGCCGGTCTGGATCATGCCCATATCGCCCACGACGACATTCTGGCCATCGCGCCCGAGGGGCACGCCCTGGCCGATCTCGGAGAAGTGCGCCCCGACAGTCTTTCGGCCGAGGACCTGATCTTGCTCGAAGACGGCCACTGCCTGCGCGATCAGGCTTTGGCGGCGGTCGAGATCGACACGCCGCGCGGTGAGGACGTCTTTGCCGCCAGCTCGATCCACACGCTGGTGCAGATGGTCGGCGCAGGGCTCGGCGTCAGCTTCCTGCCCCGCATGGCGGTGCGCGCCGGCCTGACGGACAGGGCCGGGGTGGTGGTGCGTGCCATCGGCCCCGATCAGCCCAGCCGCGAGATCGTTGTGGCATGGCGTCAGGGCTCCAGCCGCGCGGCCGAGGCCCGCCTGCTGGCCGAAGCCCTGCGCGAGGGGTGAGGCGCCCAAAGATAAAGGCCGGAGCGTTTGCCCCGGCCTTCATGAGGTTCAGCGATGGCGGAGCGCTCAGCTTCGCGCCAGATTGCGCAGCACGAACGGCATGACGCCCCCGGCCCGGAAGTATTCCAGCTCGGTCGCCGTGTCGATGCGGCAGCGCACCGGGAAGCGGGCCATGCGCCCGTCGGACGGGCGGAACAGCTCGACCCACAGATCCTGGCGCGGCTTCAGCTTGCCGATGTTGACGTCCGCCAGGCCGCGGATGGTGACGATCTCCTCGCCGGTCAGGCCCAGCTTGTGCCAGCCGTCCTGCTTGAACTGCAGCGGCACTACGCCCATGCCGACCAGATTGGAGCGGTGGATGCGCTCGAAGCTCTCGGCGATGACCGCGCGCACGCCCAGCAGGCGCGTGCCCTTGGCCGCCCAGTCGCGCGACGAGCCCGTGCCGTATTCCTTGCCCGCAAAGACCACCAGCGGACGTCCCTCGGCCTGATAGCGCATGGCCGCGTCATAGATCGCCATCTCGTCGCCCGAGGGGAAGTGGCGCGTGACGCCGCCCTCGATCTCAGGGGTGATCTTGTTGCGGATGCGGATGTTGGCGAAGGTGCCGCGCATCATCACTTCGTGGTTGCCGCGGCGCGCGCCATAGGAGTTGAACTCCGACACCGGCACGCCGTGTTCGGTCAGATAGCGGCCTGCGGGCGAGGCGGCCTTGATCGAGCCTGCCGGGCTGATGTGGTCGGTGGTGATGGAATCGCCGAACACACCGAGGATGCGCGCTTCGATGATGTCGGATACCGGCGCGGGCTCCATGCCCATGCCCTCGAAATAGGGCGGGTTGCGCACATAGGTCGAGCTGTCATCCCAGCCATAGGTCTGACCGCCGGTGATCTCGATGCCCTGCCACTGCCTGTCGCCCTTGAACACGTCCTTGTAGCGCTTGGCGAACAGGGCGTCGGTGACGCAGGCGCGCTGGATGCTGGCGATCTCCTCGGACGTCGGCCAGATGTCCTTGAGGAACACGTCACTGCCGTCCGCACCCTGACCGATGGGTTCGCTAGAGAGGTCGATGCGCATGGAGCCGGCCAGGGCATAGGCGACCACCAGCGGCGGCGACGCCAGATAGTTGGCGCGCACGTCCGGGTTCACCCGGCCCTCGAAGTTGCGGTTGCCCGACAGCACGCTCACCGCGACCAGATCGTGGGCGTTGATGGTGGCCGAGATGGCCTCGGGCAGCGGGCCGGAGTTGCCGATGCAGGTGGTGCAGCCATAGCCCACCAGATTGAAGCCCAGCGCATCCAGATCGTCCTGAAGGCCCGAGGCCTCCAGATAGTCGGTCACCACCTGCGAGCCCGGCGCCAGCGAGGTCTTGACCCACGGGCGCGACTTCAGGCCCAGCGCGCGCGCCTTGCGGGCCACCAGTCCGGCGGCGATCAGCACGCTGGGGTTCGAGGTGTTGGTGCATGAGGTGATGGCCGCAATCACCACGTCGCCGTCGCCCAGGTCGAAGCTCTCGCCCTCGACGCTCTGGCGCGCCTCGTTGCCCTGGCGCGAGAACACTTCCGGCAGGGCGGCCTCGAAGGCGTTTTTCGCCTCGACCAGCAGCACGCGGTCCTGCGGACGCTTGGGACCGGCCAGCGAGGGCTGGACCTCGCCCAGATCGAGGCTGAGGGTGTCGGTGAAGACGGGGTCTTCGCTGCCCTCGTCGATCCACAGGCCCTGCGCCTCGGCATAGGCCTTGACCAGCGCCACGCGCGCCTTGTCACGGCCCGTGGCGGCCAGATAGTCGATGGTGGCCTGGCTGACCGGGAAGAAGCCGCAGGTTGCTCCATACTCGGGGGCCATGTTGGCGATGGTGGCCTGATCCTCGAGGCTGAGGTGCGAAAGACCCGGGCCGTAGAACTCCACGAACTTGCCGACCACGCCCTTCTTGCGCAGCATCTGGGTGACGGTCAGCACCAGATCGGTTGCCGTCGAGCCTTCGGGCAGGCGCCCGTCGAGGCGGAAGCCGATGACCTCGGGGATCAGCATCGGGATCGGCTGGCCCAGCATGGCCGCCTCGGCCTCGATGCCGCCCACGCCCCAGCCCAGCACGGCCAGGCCGTTGATCATGGTGGTGTGGGAATCGGTGCCCACCACGGTGTCGGGATAGGCGACGGTCTTCTTGCCTTCCTCGGCGGTCCAGACCGTCTGGGCGAGATGTTCGAGGTTGACCTGGTGGCAGATGCCCGTGCCCGGCGGCACCACGCGGAAGTTGTTGAAGGCGGTCGAGCCCCAGCGCAGGAAGCGATAGCGCTCCATGTTGCGCTCGTATTCACGCTCCACATTGGCCTTGAAGCTGCTCGCCTGACCGAAATGGTCCACCATGACCGAGTGATCGATGACCAGATCGACGGGGTTGAGCGGATTGATCCGGGCCGGATCGCCGCCCAGCGCCGTCATGGCGTCGCGCATGGCGGCCAGGTCCACGACCGCAGGCACGCCGGTGAAATCCTGCATCAGCACCCGCGCGGGGCGGAAGGCGATCTCGTGCTCGACCGCGCCGCGGTTCTCGATCCAGGCGGCCACGGCACGCAGGTCGGCTTCGGTGACCGAAACCCCGTCTTCGTTGCGCAGCAGGTTCTCGAGCAGAACCCTCATGGAGCGCGGCAGGCGCGAAATCCCGGTCAGACCGGCTTCCTCTGCGGCGGCAAGGCTGTAATAGGCATATTTCTTGCGCCCGACGGAGAGATCCCGGCGGGTGGAAAGGCTGTCGACTGACGGCATGGAGAAGTCCTTCTTGGTCAAGGCCGCCCGAAAATCCGGTTGCACCTTTGCGCGGTCGCGGCCCGGACGCACAGGGTCCGGGTGCGCGCGCAGAAGGCCTGCTGCGGCTGGCTGCTACATAAACCCGGCCCGGCACCGCGTCGAGAGACCAGCACAGGGCGAAGCAACATTGATAACGGCTCGCAAATGCTGAGCTCGGTCACCCTCGATGCCCTGACCCTGTCGCGCGGCGGGCGGGTGCTGCTGCGCGATCTGTCACTGACGCTGGGGGCGGGCGAGGCGCTCGCTCTTTCCGGTGCCAACGGGGCGGGCAAGACCACGCTCCTGCGCGCCATTGCAGGCTTCATCCGCCCCGACGCGGGCGCGATCGGCTATCGGGGTACAGACGGGGCGGCGCTGGAGCCCGAGACGGCCAGGCGGCATCTGCATCTGCTGGGTCATCATGAAGGGCTGAAGGGCGCGCGCACAGCCCGCGACGAGCTGCGTTTTCAGGCCGAGTGGCTGGGGGAAGGCGGCGGGATCGGGGCGGCCGCGGACGCGCTGGGGCTGGGCCCCGTGCTGGGGCTCGAGACCCGCAGGCTCTCGGCGGGCCAGAGGCGGCGGGTGTCGCTGGCGCGCCTCGTCAGTGCGCCGCGCTGCCTGTGGCTGCTCGACGAACCGCTGGCGCCCCTCGATGCGCGCTGGCGTGATGTGGCCCGCGCGCTCATGGCCCGGCACCTGTCCGAAGGCGGCATGATCATCGCGGCCGTGCACGATCCGCTGGACCTGCCCGCGCGCAGCCTCGACCTTTCACAGGTGTCCTCATGAGGCGATCATCACCGGCGAGGGTTCTGTTTATGCGCGAGCTGTCCCTGGCATGGGGCGGCGGGGGCGGTGCCCTGCTCGCCTGCGGCTTCTTTCTGGCCATGGGCGCGATCGTGCCCCTGTCCGCCGGTCCCGATCCGGCGGTGCTGCGCCCCGTGGCGGGGGGCGTGACCTGGATTGCCCTCGCCCTCGCCAGCCTGCTCTCGCTTGAGCGCCTGTTCGAGCGCGATCACGAGGATGGCGCGCTGGACCTCATCGCTCTCGGTCCGCTGCCGCTCGAGGCCGTGTTCGTCATCAAGGCCCTGGCCCAGTGGGTGGCCACGGGCGTGCCTCTGGCCGTGATCGCGCCCGTGGTGGCGATTGCGCTGGGGGCCCCGGTCGCCCTGTCCGCTCTGGTGGTGCTGTCGGCCCTGATGGCCGGGATCGGCTTTGCCTTCACCGGGGCGCTCGGCGCGGCGCTGGCGCTCGGCTCGCGCCAGGGTGGGCTGCTGATCGCCGTGGTGGTGCTGCCCCTGTTCATCCCGCCGGTGATATTCGGGGCGGGCGCGCTGGACCAGGCCGCGGCGGGCGCGGACTTCGGCCCGGCGCTGGCCCTGCTGGGGGCCTATGGCCTGTTCGCCGCCGTTGTCGGCGCTGTGGGCGGGGCAGCAGCGATCCGCAACGCCCAGAGCTAGACAGAGTTGGCCAGAGCCAGCCTGGCCAGCTCACTGGCCGGCTCACTGGCCGGCTCACTGGCCGGCTCACTGGCCGGACAGCCCTCTCAGCCATGCCTCCAGCGCGGCCGTGTCGCCCATGTCGCCTGTCCACTCGTGGGCCGGGCGGACGGTCTCGTTGTTGCCGCGCGCCCGTCCGCGAAACACCTTCATCGGCACGAAGGCGGCGGCACGCCCGCTGGGCAGGGCAATGTCGCGGGTGTCCATGTAGAGGCTGTCGGCAGAGGTCTCCTGGCCAACGACCACCGCGCCCATGGCGGTGAAAATATCGACAGCATCGAGGCACGCCGAGGCACAGCCGGAATCGGTGAGCACGAAGACCTGCCCGCGCACCGGCGAAGGGGCAGGTGTCCCGTCCGGGCGCGCCTCGCGCTCGCCCTGACGCCACAGGGGGCGGCCCGCCGCCAGAGCCTCGGCCATGCCCGCTGCGATCTGGCTGGCCCAGGCCCGGGCTTCCGGCTGATCGGCGAACACCTCGTCGCGATAGGATTCGATCATCTCCAGATTGCCGCGCGAGGCGCGCCAGTCCACGCCCTGCGAGCGGGGCCCGAGCATCGCGACACGTTCCTCTCCCCACAGCGCCCTGGCAATCTGGCTGGGCCATAGCGAGGAGCCGCCATTGTTGCCGCGCAGGTCGAGCACCACCAGGGCGGCGCGACGCACGTCTTCGGTTCGCGCCTCGACCTCGCTGACCAGCGCCGTCAGACGCTGGCCGACTTCCGAGGATGGGTCGCTCTCGAAGCTGCCCATGCTGATCCAGATGCCGCCGTCGATGTCCCGCATCTCGACGGGGGCAAAGTGGCGCGGCGCGCGCGCGGCGGCAAAGGCGGCCCGCTGGGTCTCGTCATCCAGATGATCCCAGACGATCCGGTACTGCTGGCGCACGCCGCCATGATCGAACAGGCACGCGCGCGGCTGATGCACATAGGGGTTGCCCTGTTCGACGAACAGCCAGTGGGCCAGGGCGTTGCGGCGCGAGCGAAGATTCCAGCGCCCCGCCGTGCGGCCCACGCGATCGGCGGCGAGGTCCAGCGCACCGATGCCGTCGCACGAGACGAGCACCGCGCCGACCGGCGGCAGGCCCTCGCCGTTGCTGAAGACCACCTCGTGCTGTTCCGCGCCCTCGTCACCACTGCGCAGGCCCGTCAGAAAGCCCGGCCAGCGCGCACGCCAGCTGTGTCCCATCGGGGCCCAGTCCGCGAGGCCGAGGTGCCCGTCGTCGAAGGATGCGGCGTATTCTCTCAGGGCAAAGTACCAGTGCTCATAGCTGTCGGCCTGCGGTGCCCGCGACAGGGCCAGATCGAGGCCCGCGCCCAGCAGCGGGAGAAACCCGGGGTTCTCCTCATCGACCGGCCCGGCATGATTCTCGAGGATGATGTCGTGAAAGGCGCGCGCATCCTCGCTTAGCGCCTCTCCCCAGCGGGCGGGGGCCTGCACCTCGGGCTCGCGGGCCATGGCGGCGGTCATCAGGGCTATGGCACCCACGGCGGCGAGGGCAAGGGGCGAGGTCACGGTCATGGTCTCGGTTTCTCTGATGGGCAGGGGACGGCGCCGGGCGCGAACAGAGCCCCAGCGTGCCCGCACCGACACGATGGCGCCAGTTAAGGATGCGTCATGCGGACGCTTGCCGCCGCCAGCGCGCACCGCTATGCGCTGACCATGGTTTTCGGCCTCGCCAACCCCCAGCGGTTCATGCGTTTCACCGGCCCGCTCGTGCCCGTGTTCTGGGCGCTGGCGGCGCTGATGCTGGGGTGGGGCGTGTGGCTGAGCTTTACCGCGCCCGAAGACTATCAGCAGCTCGACACGGTGCGCATCATGTTCGTGCACGTTCCGGCGGCCTGGCTGGGGCTGATGGCCTATGGCCTGCTGGGCGTGTCGTCCTTCTTCGCGCTGGTGTTCCGCCATGCCCTCGCCGATGCGGCCGCGCGCGCCGCCGCCCTGCCCGGAGCGGTCTTCACGGCTCTGGCCCTGATCACCGGCTCGCTGTGGGGCAAGCCCATGTGGGGCACATGGTGGGTGTGGGATGCGCGGCTGACCTCGGTGGTGGTGCTGTTCCTGTTCTATCTCGGCTACATGGCCCTGCGCACCGCCATCGACGACGAGCAGAAAGCCATGCGTGCCTCGGCCGTGCTGGGCATGGTGGGCTTGCTCAATCTGGTGATCGTGCGCTTTTCGGTGGAGTGGTGGAACACCCTGCACCAGCCGCCCTCGGTGCTGAGGTCGGGCGGGCCGTCCATGACGGCCGAGCACCTGACCCCGCTTCTGGTCATGGGTGCGGCCTACACCCTGCTGTTCTTCGCCCTCTGGCTGACGGACATCCGCACCGAGGTGCGCCGCCGGCGCCTGGGCACCCTTCGCGCCCGCATGGGACAGGAGGCCTGAGCATGCTCGATCTCGACATGGGCGCCTACGGGCTTTACGTCTGGCCTGCGTGGGCCATCAGTGCCCTGGCGCTGATCGTGCTCAGTGCCCGCAGCGCCCTTCGCGCGCGCGCCGTTCGCCGCGAGCTTGAGCGGCTGGAGCGCGAGGGCGGGGCCAGTGAGGCATCATGAACCGCTGGCTGGCCGTCATGCCTCTGGCCGCCCTGGCTCTTGTGATCATGCTGATGGCCGGGTGGGCGCTGTGGCGCGAGAACCGCGTGGTGCCCGACGCCCTGATCGGCCAGAGCGTGCCCGCCCTCAGCTTGCCCGATCTTGACGGCGCGCCCCAGCCCGACCTGGCGGCGCTGGTCACGGGCGAGGTCAGTGTCATCAATGTATTCGCCTCCTGGTGTGCGCCCTGCCGCATCGAGCACGAGCACCTGATGGCCCTGCAGGCCGAGGGGGTGCGTGTCATCGGCGTCGCCTGGCGCGATCAGCCCGAGGACACGCGTGCCTTTCTGGACGAGTTGGGTAACCCTTATGTCCATGTCCTGTCCGACCCCGAGGGCGGCGCAGGGGTGGAGCTGGGCATCACGGGCGTGCCCGAAACCTATGTGGTCTCACCTGACGGCCGCTTCGTGGCCAAGCACGGCGGGCCCATCGCCGACGAGCGCGATCTCGACGAGCTGCGCGCGGTGATCGCGCGGGCGCGTTAACCCTTTTTGCACAGGCTCCGTTAATCCTGCGATCATGACCGCGATCCCGCCCCGCATGATGGATGCCGACCTGTTCGCCCCGCGCGCGGCTGCCCCGGCGGCCCCGTCGCTGGCCGGGCAGAAGGCGTTCTTTGCCGCCGTTTCGGGAGCGCCGCCCACAAGTTCCATGCAGGCACCCGCTACCGCAAGGAAAGCGCCTGAAGCGCCCGCCGCTGCCGCGCCCGCCGGCGATCCTGCGCCCTCGCGCGCCATGCGGCCGGGCAGCCTGCTCGACATCCGTATCTAGAGCCGCATTCCGGGCCCCGGCGGGCTCATGGCGGGGCCATGTCTTTGCGCTTTGGCGCACACGCCCTATCTGGTCAGCCATGACCGAGCTGTCCCCCCGCGAAATCGTCTCCGAGCTTGATCGCCACATCGTTGGCCAGACCGATGCCAAGCGCGCCGTTGCGCTCGCCCTGCGCAACCGCTGGCGGCGCAAGCGCGTGGAAAGTGCCCTGCGCGACGAGATCACGCCCAAGAACATCCTGATGATCGGGCCTACGGGCGTCGGCAAGACCGAGATCGCCCGGCGGCTGGCAAAGCTGGCGGGTGCGCCCTTCATCAAGGTGGAGGCGACCAAGTTCACCGAGGTCGGCTATGTGGGCCGCGACGTCGATCAGATCATGCGCGATCTGGTCGAGGCCTCGCTGGTCATGGTGCGCGAGCGCCGCCGCGCCGGTGTGCGCGCCCGCGCCGAAGGTGCCGCCGAGGAGCGCCTGCTCGACGCCCTGGTGGGCGAAGGCGCCCAGCCGACCACCCGCGAGAGCTTCCGCAGGAAACTGCGTGCGGGCGAGCTGGACGACCGCGAGGTCGAGCTGAAGCTCGCCGACACCTCCAGTCCCTTGCAGGGGCTCGATATGCCCGGCGGCGCGGGCATGGGCGTGCTCAATCTCTCCGATATTCTGGGCAAGGCCATGGGCGGGCGCACCAAGGCGGTGCGCCTCAAGGTGCGCGAGGCGCTGACGCCCCTGATCGCCGAGGAAAGCGACAAGCTGCTCGATGACGAGGCCATCACCCACGAGGCCGTCGCACTGGCCGAGAGCGAAGGCATCGTCTTTCTGGACGAGATCGACAAGGTGGCCGCCAAGTCCGAACGCTCGGGCGCCGATGTCAGCCGCGAGGGCGTTCAGCGCGATCTGCTGCCCCTGATCGAGGGCACCACGGTCTCGACAAAGTATGGCCCCGCCCGCACCGACCATGTGCTGTTCATCGCCTCAGGCGCCTTTCACGTGGCCAAGCCCTCCGACCTTTTGCCCGAACTTCAGGGCCGCCTGCCCATTCGCGTGGAACTGAAGGCCCTGACCCGCGAGGACTTCCACCGCATCCTGACCGAGCCCGAGGCCAATCTGGTCAGCCAGAATCAGGCGCTGCTGGCCACCGAGGGGGTCGATCTGGTGTTCACCGAGGATGCCGTCGAGGCCATGGCCGACGCTGCCGTGGCGGTCAATGCCAGCGTCGAGAACATCGGTGCGCGCAGGCTCCAGACCGTGATCGAGAAGGTACTGGAGGAGCTCTCGTTCCGCGCCACGGACCATGCGGGCCAGACCATCACCATCGATGCCGAGGCGGTGCGCAGCCGGGTGGGCGATCTGGCCCGCGACGCTGATCTCAGCCGCTATATTCTCTAGCGCCCGTCAGGGTCTGGGCCCATTGCAGCCCGGTCCCGCATTACAGCCCGGGCCCGCATTACAGCTCGGTAAGGTGCCAAGCGGGCTTTCGCCCTGCTAGGCTGGGGGCGAAATGCGGCCAAAGGGCCAGCCGACACACACCCGGGGGCATGACCATGATCAATCGAGCTGAAAACCGCGCAGGGCGCCGTGAGCATTCGGGGGGGCTTGCATCGGGTGCGCCCTGGCTGAAGCGTCTGGTCTGCGCCACGGCAGCCATGGCGGTCGCCTTCTCGCCCATGGCCCCCCTGACCACGGCGGCGCTCGCTTCTGGCAGTGCTTCTGTTGCAAGCGCGCAAGGCTCGGGCGTGGTCGTGCCGCCGCTGGGCTTCCAGCGCCGCGAGCTGGCCAACGGGCTCGAGGTCTACACCCTGCGCGACACCTCGACCTCCAATGTCTCGGTCCAGGTCTGGTACCGGGTCGGCTCGAAGGACGATCCGCAGGGACGCTCGGGCTTTGCGCACCTGTTCGAGCACCTGATGTTCAAGTCCACGCGCAACCTGCCGCCCGAAACCTTCGATCGGCTGACCGAGGACGTGGGCGGCTCGAACAACGCCTTCACCGCGTCTGACATGACCGCCTATTTCGAGTCCGTGCCCGCCAACCATCTGGAGCGGATGCTGTTCGCCGAGGCCGAGCGCATGGGCTCGCTGGTCGTGGACGAGGAAGCCTTCGTCACCGAGCGCGACGTTGTGAAGGAAGAATATCGCCAGCGCATCCTCGCCAGTCCCTATGGCCGCCTGTTCGGCCTGTTCGTGCCCCAGACCGTGTTCACCGAGCATCCCTACCGCCGCGCGGGCATCGGCTCCATCGAGGATCTGGAGGCCTCGACGTTGGAGGACGTGCGCCGCTTTCACGAGACCTATTATCGGCCCGACAACGCCATTCTGATCGTGGCGGGCAATTTCGGTCAGGCCCAGCTTGATCGCTGGATCGACCATTATTTCGCGCTCATCGAGCGCCCCGACCGCCCGATCCCGACCCACAACGTCGAGGAGCCCGTGACCGGGCCGCGCGAGGCGACCTTCCATGCGCCCAACGTGCCGCTGCCCGCCGTGGTGCTGGCCTGGCCGACCGTGCCCTATGGCCACCCGGACCGTGCTGCGCTCGAGGTGCTGGACGGCATTCTGTCGACGGGCGAGTCCTCGCGACTCTATCGCTCGCTGGTCTATGACACCCAGCTGGCCGCAGCGACCAGTTCCTCGGCCACCTTCAACCAGCAGGCGGGCTATCTGTCGGCCTATGCGATCATGGCCGGGGGCCGCACGCCCGAGGAAGGCATCGCCGCCATCGCCTCCGAGGTCGAGCGCTTCTCGACCCAGCCGGTCACCGCCGCGGAACTCGACGAGGCCAAGAACGAACTGATCGCCGCCCTGCTGCGCCAGCGCGAGACCGTGGAGCAGCGCGCCATGGCTCTGGGCACCGCCCTGATCATGACGGGCGAGGCGCGCACCGCCGATCTCGACCCGGCCGCCATTCAGGCGGTCACCGTGGCCGATGTGCAGCGCGTGGCCCGCCAGTATCTGCGCGCCGACCGCACCATCACCATCCGCTATCTGGCCGCGTCGGAAGGCAACCCCGTCTCGGTCCAGCCCGTGAACGTGCCCGCGCCCATCACCGTCGCCGATCTGGCCCCCGAAGGCCCGCTGGTGACCCTGCTGCCCGAGGGCGAGCGCACGCCTCTGCCCCAGCCCGGTCCCGCGCCCGAAGCGCTGACGCCCTCGATCAGCGAGCGCCGCCTCGCCAACGGCATGAGGGTTCTGGTGGCACCGACGCGCAATGTGCCGCTGGTGTCTGCGCGCCTCAGCTTCTCGGCAGGCACGCGCGATGATCCCGAGGGCCGTGAGGGCACCGCCGGCCTGATGGCGAGCCTGCTGACCCAGGGCACCGACACCATGAGCGCGCCCGAGATCGCCGCCTCGGTCGAGCAGCTCGGGGCCTCGCTGGGCGCAGGCTCGGGTGCCGATTTCGTCAATGTCTTTGCCAGTGCGCCAGCCAGCGTGTTCGACCGCGCCGCGGGCCTGATGGCCGAGGTGGTGCGCAACGCCAGCTTTGCCGAGGCCGAGCTGGAGCGTCAGCGCGCCCAGGTGCTCGACGGCCTGCGTGTCTCGCTCACCCAGCCGGGCAACGTCGCCTCGCTGGCCGCCGCGCGCGCGGTGTTTGGCGATGCGCCCTATGGCCGTCCGGGCAACGGCACCATTAACTCCGTCACGCGCATCACCCGCGATGATGTGGCCGGTTTTCACAGTGCCCATGTGCAGCCCTCGCGCGCCACTCTGGTGTTCTCGGGCGACATCGAGCCCGAGCAGGCCTTTGCGCTGGCCGAACGTCTGTTCGGCGACTGGCGCGACGCACCCGGTGCCCCTGCCACTGTCAGCTATGCGGCGGGCGCGCCCGTGGCACCGCGCGTCATCGTCATCGACCAGCCCGGTGCCGGTCAGGCCGCTGTCGTCGTCGCCATGCGCGGCGTGACGCGCGACGATGCGGACTATTACCCGCTGCTCCTGGGCAATGCCCTGATGGGCGGCGGCTTCTCGGCCCGCCTCAATCAGGAGATCCGCATCAACCGCGGGCTGTCCTATGGCGCGCGCTCCTCGCTCAGCGTCTATCGCCAGGGCGGCACCCTGATGGCCTCGACCCAGACCCGCAACGATGCCGCAGCCGAGGTTGCGGGCTTGATGCTGGCCGAGATCGAGCGCCTGTCGACCTCGCTTCCGACCGAGGACGAGCTGGCGCCGCGCCGGGCGACCCTGATCGGCTCCATGAGCCGCTCGCTGGAGACGGTGAACGGGCTGGGTGCGGTGGTCTCGACCTATGCGCTCAACGACCGGCCCATGTCCGAGATCGCGACCTATGGCGCCTCGGTCAATGCGGTCACGCCCGCGCAGATCCGCGATGCCGCCATGCGCCGCCTGCCTGCATCCGGTGCAAGCCTGGTGATCGTGGGCGATGCCAGCCAGTTCATCGACGAACTGCGTCGCCTCTATCCCGATCTCGAGGTGATTGCGCTGAGCGATCTTGATCTGGACAGCGCCCGCCTGCGTGAGTGATGCTCTCTTCCGGCGGTTGTGTCGGGCGGAGTGTGCCATGAAGCGTTTATCGGTGCGGATCGGGCGTCTGCCTGCGGCGGGTGCGGCGATGGCTTTGGCCGTGGCCCTCGCCGCGGCCTTGGGGGCTGGCTCTGCGGCCATGGCCCAGAGCGGCGAAGGCCCTGTCACGGCCGCCGAGGTCGAGGCGGCATGGCGGCTGGCACAGAGCGATGAGGAGGCGGGCCTCGAGGCCGCCTGGTACATCAACGAGCGCGATCCCGTTCAGGGTTATCAGCTTCACAAGCGCCTCGCCGATGCGGGCTCGCATCTGGCACAGTGGCGCGTGGGCATGGCCCTGCTGGAGGGCGAGGGCGTTCAGGCCAATGCCGTTCTGGCGCGTGACTATGTGCGGCGCTCGGCCGAGGGCGGCGACATCCAGGGCGAGATTTCCATGGCCGTGATGCTGGTCAATGGCGAGGGCGGCCCGGTGGACGAGGCCGCTGCGCGCGAATGGTACCGGCGCGCCGCGGTGCGCCCCGAGCGAAGCTCGGCCCATGCCATGCGCGGCCTGGCGGTCATGTACCTGCTGGGCCAGGGCGGCGATGCCGAGATCGAGCGGGGCATCGCCTATGCGCGGCTCTCTGCCGAAGCCGGAGACAGTCTCGCGCGCCAGCTGTATTCCCAGCTTGGATCCTTTATCCGCACTGCGGATCAGGCAGAGATCGAGCGCCATTACCGCGAATGGATCGAGACCTTCGGGCGTCCGCGCTGAGGCTCTCGCGCCTCAGTTCGACAGGCACACGACCTGGGCCACGCGCAGGTCGCGGCGCAGGCTGTCGGCGACCCGGCCATAGTTCTCGATGGTGACAGGCTCTCCGGTCGCGCGCTCGCCGCGCCGGGTCGCCCCGCGCAGGATCGGTGTCAGGGTCTCGGGCGCTGTAGTGTAGATGCGACCGCGCCGGGGGGCTTCGGCGACGGTCACGCCGATGACGCGGCCCTGACGATCCACCGCAGGCGCGCCCGACAGCCCCGCCAGGGTGCCGCCGAGGCCACTGGTGCGGCCCACTTCCGCCCATGCCAGCACAGGCTCGTCGCGCGCGCCGCGCCCCATGATGCGCAGGGTCTCGCGGCCCAGCAGGCGCGAGGTAACCTCTCCGGGGCGGCCTTGAGGAAAGCCGGGGTGAAAGGCCCTCTGGCCCTCGCGCAGCGGCTCGTCGATCACGACCGGCATGGCCATGGGGCCGCCCTCTGTGATCAGCAGGGCGATGTCGGCACCGGGCGCTAGGCGCACATCCGCCGCCACGGCGCGGTTCGAGCCAACCACCAGCGCGGTCTGGCGACAGCCCTCGACCACGTGGCGCGCGGTCAGCCAGCGGCCATCGGCGGAAATCGAGAAGGCCGTGCCCATGGAGGGCTGGAAGGGTGCGGGCGGCGCTTCGACCACCACGGTGGGATCAAAGGGCGTGATGGGGCCGAGCAGGGCGCCTTCGACGCCCTCGGGCTGGGGCGGAGCGGGGGGTGCCTCGGCATTCTCGCGCCGGGCCAGGGACGCCCCGAGAATGGCGGCGATGACGATCAGATAGATCAGCCAGTCCGGCAGGCGCATGGTGCTTGCCGTTCCCTCAGCCGGTCAGGGCGGCGGCGAGAATGAGCGCGGTGGACAGCTTGGCACCGACCAGCAGCACCGCTGCGGGCACCTCGCCGTCCTGGATGCGCTGGGGCAGGCCGGTCAGCAACACATCGACGACGCGAAAGGCCAGAAGCTGCAAGACGATGGTCGCCACGCCCCAGATGGCGATGTCTCGCACCGAGGTGGATACGGCCAGAGAGACGGCCAGCGGAATGGCCAGACCCAGCAGAACGCCTGCAAAGGCCACGGCGGCGGCGGCGTTGCCCTCGCGGATCAGCGCGATCTCCTTCCAGGGCGTCAGCAGCGCATAGAGCGTCGCGCCGACGGCCAGAAGCAGGATGGTGATCCCTGCGTGCAGCAAGGTCAGGGGAAAGCCCGTCGCAAAGGCCTGGATTTCCGGGCTCGACAGGTCGGGAACGAGGGTGGCTGGGTCCATGAGACCTTGTGGGTTCGGGGCGTGAAGGGCGAGGGCAGGTCGGCTCTAGCCTGTTTGCATTAAAGCCCCGTCAAGCCGCAAGGGCGCTCACATTTCAGGGGAACTGGCCTCAGGCGAGACAGCCGGGGCCTGCGCGGCCTTGCGAAGGGCGCTGGCGCGGACCTTCTCGCTCTCGGACTTGAGCTGTCCGCAGGCTGCCAGGATGTCGCGGCCGCGCGGGGTGCGGATCGGACTGGCGTATCCGGCACGGTTGAGCACGGCGGCAAAGGCCTCGATGGTCTTCCAGTCCGAGCACTGATAGTCGGTGCCGGGCCAGGGGTTGAACGGGATCAGATTGATCTTGGCCGGTATGCCGCCGATCAGCTTCACGAGGGCCTTGGCCTCGTCCAGACTGTCGTTGACGCCCTTGAGCATGACGTATTCGAAGGTGACGCGCCGCGCATTGCCGAGGCCCGGATAGGCGCGGATGGCGGCCATGAGCTGATCGAGCGGATACTTGCGGTTCAGGGGCACCAGCACGTCGCGCAGTTCGTCGCGGGTGGCGTGCAGGCTGATGGCCAGCATGGTGCCCGTGCGCTCGCCCAGCTCGGGGATCATCGGCACCACGCCCGAGGTCGAGACCGTGATGCGGCGGCGCGAGATGGCGATGCCCTCGCCGTCGGCAATGATGTCGATGGCGTCGGCCACATTGTCGAGATTGTAGAGCGGCTCGCCCATGCCCATGAAGACGATGTTCGACAGGCGCCGGTCTTCCTTGGGGCTGGGCCATTCGCCCAGATCGTCGCGCGCGACCTGGACCTGGGCCACGATCTCGGCGGCCGTCAGATTGCGCACCAGCTTCTGGGTGCCGGTGTGACAGAAGGTGCAGTTCAGGGTGCAGCCGACCTGGCTGGACACGCACAGCGCGCCCGAGCGGGCCACGTCGGGGATGAACACCGTCTCGATCTCGATGCCCGGCGCGGTGCGGATCAGCCATTTGCGCGTGCCGTCCCTGGAGACCTGCCGCTCAACGATCTCGGGCCGCGCGAGGGTGAAGGCCTCGGCCAGCTTCGCGCGGGTGTCCTTGGCCACATCGCTCATCAGGCCAAAGTCGGTGACGCCGTAATGGTGGATCCAGCGCCAGACCTGGCTGGCCCGCATTCGCGCCTTTTCGGGCGGGCAGATGTCATGGTCGATCAGCGTCTGGCGCAGGCCCTCGCGCGTGAGACCGGTCAGGTTCACGGGGGCCGGTGCGGGCACCGGGCGAGAGGCGTGGGCGATATCGAGGCTGAGGCTCAAGGGCGGACTTTCCGTGGCGGCGCGAAAGGTGAGGCGCGCGCTCCTATAACACAGTTGGGGCAGGTTTGTGGTTCAGGGGCGAGCGACAGATCAGACCCTGTTGCGGGCCTCGGCGCGGGCGGCTTCGAGATCGGCGGGATTGTCGACGGATAGCGGCGCGGCCTCGATCACGGCGGCCTTGATGACGAGGCCCATCTCCAGCGCGCGCAGCTGTTCCAGCCGCTCGGCCCGCTCAAGCGCGGAGGGCGGCGCGGCGCAGAAGGCCTCGAGCGCCGCGCGCCGATAGCCATAGATGCCGATGTGCCGCCACACGGGCACTTCATGGTAAGGCGCCGCGCGGGTGAAATAGAGCGCGCGCCCTCGCCCGGAGCCCGGCTCCATGGCCATGATGGCCTTGACCACGTCCGGGTTGTTGCGGTCGTCATCGCCCGCGGGCGGAGCGATCAGGGTGGCAATGTCGCAGCCGCTGTCATCGGCCAGCACCGCGGCGCAGGCGAGCGTCACAGATGGCGGGGCAAAGGGCATGTCGCCTTGAAGATTGATGACGGTGTCATGGCGCGCGCCCGGGTCGATCTGGTGCAGGGCCGCCAGAATACGGTCCGAGCCCGACGGCAGGGCCGGGTCGGTCAGGCAGGCCTCAAAGCCGGCTTCGCGCACGGCCTCGACGATCTCGGCGTCTCCGGCGGCGACACAGACCCGATAGCCGCTCTTCGCGGCCATGGCGACGGCCCGCACGATCATGGGCACGCCCTCGATGTCGGCCAGCGGCTTGCCCGGCAGGCGCGTGGCAGCCATGCGGGCGGGGATGAGGACGATCGGCTCTGAAGACATGGCTTTCACGGGGCGGGTGCAGGGATGTGGGCAAGGTTGCGGGTGTGCCTGGCCGGGCACTTGTGGTCATGGATGGGTGCCCTTCGCAAGGCTGCGACGCCGGGACACCCTTCGTCACGGTTGCGAAGGTCGCGCCAGCGTGTATGACAGCCACAGCCAAGCAACCTTCCCGGCCCGGCCGGGCACCCATTAGAGATCCGGATTTATGAGCGGCGATCTGAAGTGGAACAAGATTTTCGGTGCCGGTCTGGCCACCGTCTTCACCATTCTGGTGGTCAATGAGGTCTCGGGCCTCGTTTTTCACACCAGCAAGCCCGAGAAGATGGGCTACTTCATCGATGTGCCCGAGGAAGAAGCGGGCGCGGGCGCCAGCGTCGAGCTGCCGCCGGACTGGGGTACGGTGCTGCCGATCGCCGATCTGGCCGCCGGTGAGCGCGCCTATGCGCGCTGCGTCGCCTGTCACACGATAAATGCGGGCGGGGCGGACGGCATCGGTCCGAACCTGTATGGCATCGTCGGCGGCGGGGTCGGCAACAACGCCGGCTTCGACTATTCACCGGCGCTTCGCGAGCACGCGGGCAGCGCCCCGGTCTGGACCTATGACGAGCTGGACCTGTTCATCACCGCGCCGAACCGTCACATCCGCGGCACGCGCATGTCGTTTGCGGGCATCCGCAACACCGAAGAGCGCGTCAATCTGATCGCCTATCTGCGCCAGCAGGGCTCGGGCGGCTATCCGATCCCCGCACCCGATCCGGCCCGCCAGCCGCAGCCCGAGGGCGAGGCCGAGCCCGATCCGGCCGTGGCGCCCGGCTCCGACGTCGACCAGACCGCCAGCGAAGGCATCGCCGAGACCGCACCAGAACAGGCCACGGCACCGGCCCAGCCGACGCAGTAAAGACCCGATCCGGGCAGAGCTAGAGACGGCGCGTGATCCTGACGGGTCCGCGCCGTTCGCATATCCGGGCCAGAGGCTCTGCCAGCACCGCGCCGTGCATCTCGCACGGATGAATGAGCGCGCCCGCGTCGTCCAGCACGCCTGCGTGATCGTCGAAGAACACCAGATCGCCGGGGCGGGGCGCTTCGCTCACCACATCGCCCGTGTGCGCGGTCATGTGCGCCAGCGGGCCGATGGCGCTGCGGGCCCGCGCAAAGGCGACATGGCGGATCAGGCCGGCGGCATCGAAGCCCGCCTGTCCGCGCCCGCCGCGCACAAAGGGCCGGCCGAGGCACGCGCGCGCCACGTCGAGGGCCGCAGGGACGGGGCGCAGAAGCTCGGGCAGGGGTTCGCTCCAGTTGCCATCAAAGGGAGCCAGCCCCGAAGCCTCGCACCAGCCGATCAGGCCGGTGCGCAGGTTCTGGCCGAAAGCGCGCGCGCCGTCCGTCTCCAGAACCTCGAACAGCTCATGGGCGGCCATCTCGTCGACCGGGCCGCTCTCGTCGTGCAGCGCGAGGCCCGGCCGCGTGATGCGGTGGTGCCGGGTGGGCACGAAGCGGACGCCCGCAATGAGGCCCTCGAAGCGAAGCGGGGCGCGGTCGCCCCTCGTCAGGGGCAGGGGCGGGATCAGATCGTCCAGGCTCACGCTCCGTTCATAGCCGAGGGGGGCAAAGGCCCGGTTAATACTGGCCGAAACGCTGCATCAGCATGAGCGCGCAGGCGCGCAGGCCCTGGGCCTCGGCGCCTGCGGGATGGCCGGGACGCGCACGCGGGTTCCAGGCGAAGATGTCCATGTGCGCCCAGCCGCGCTCTGGCGCAAAGCGTTGCAGGAAAAGGGCGGCCATGACCGAGCCCGCCTGGGCCCAGTCGGCGGAGTCGTTGCGCAGGTCGGCGATGTCCGGCTCGATGGCGCTGCGATAGCCGGGCCACAGGGGCATGCGCCACAGGGGATCGGCGACCTCTCGCCCGGCCTCGATCAGACCTTGCGCCAGCGCCTCGTCATCGCTGTAGAGCGGCACCAGTTCCGGCCCCAGCGCGATGCGCGCCGCGCCGGTCAGGGTGGCGAAGTCCAGCGTCAGGTCCGGCGAAAGCTCGTCGGCGCGCGCCAGCGCATCGGACAGGATCACGCGCCCTTCGGCATCGGTGTTGCCGATCTCGACACTGAGGCCCTTGCGCGTTCCGATGATGTCGCCGGGGCGGAAGCTCTCGCCCGAGATGGCGTTCTCGACCGCAGGCACCAGAACGACGAGGCGCACCTTCAGGCGCAGGGTCATGACCAGCCAGGCCAGCGCCAGGGCATGGGCCGCGCCGCCCATGTCCTTTTTCATGTTGCGCATCCCGGCGGCGGGCTTGATGTCGAGACCGCCGGAATCGAACACCACGCCCTTTCCGACCAGCGCCAGCAGGGGAAGGTCAGAGGCGTTCGCGTTCCAGTGCATCTCGATGATGCGCGGCGCGCGCGCCGGTGTGGCGGCACGGCCCACGGCATGGACCGCCGGGTAGTTCTGCTCCAGCAGTGCATCGCCGGTGACGACTGAAATGTCCGCACCGTGCTGCCCGGCAATGGCGCGTGCGGCGGCCTCGATCTCGGCGGGGCCCATGTGATTGGGCGGGGCATCGACCATCTGGCGGGCGATGGCACAGGCGCGGGCGATGGTGCGCGTTTCGGAAAGAAGCGCCGCGTCCTCGATCAGCAGGGCGGCGCGCGGGCTGCTCTCAGGACGGGTGCGGCGGAAGGCATCGAAGCGGTAGTGGCCCAGCGCAAAGCCAAGCGCGATTGCCCCGGCCTGATCGCGCGTCGCGCCTTCCAGCCGATAGGTGCCGGGGCTGAGGCGAGTGCTGAGGCTGCGGGCGGAGGCGAGCGGACCGCCAGCGGCGCCATCGGCGGGCAGGCCGAACAGAACGCGGGCAGGCAGGCCGTCTTCGCCGCAGACTTCGAGAATCTCGCCGGGCCGGGCTGAAAATCCGCGCGTGCGGGCCAGATCGCGGGTGCGCGCATCGAGGCCGTCCAGATCGTCCGGCCTGACCGGGTGAAGGGGGACGGCCTGATCGGCGCGGGCCATATGATCGGCGTCGACAAGGCCGGTGTCGAAATCGTCGGCCAGGGCAGAGACCAGTTCAGGGATCGGGGCGTGAGGCGAGGTGTTCATGAAGGCTTTCATAGCGCAGCGGGCACGGCTTTGGCCATTTACCCTGATTAACCAAGGATTGACGCAAATCACGCAAGGCTCGGGCAGAAATGGCTAGCGAGGATCGCCCATGGCCCGCCGTCGTCTGAACAGTCGCGCTCTCATCACCCCGCTGGTGCTGGCCTGCATCGCAGGCGTGAGCGCAGCGGGCGAGGCGACGGCCTGGCCGTTCGGCAACCGCGATGCCAACCGCACCGCAGCCCAGGCGGCCGCCGGGGGGGCAGGGCAGGCCCCGGCCCAGACGCAAGCCTTGCCCGCCGCTTCTTCGGCCGCCGAGCGGGCCACTTGGGCGCGTCTTGAGCCCCTGACCCGCTCGGTCATGTGGCGGCGCGAGGTGGAGATCAATCCGCGCGATGCCGAGGCGGTGCTGGGTCTGGCCTCGTCGCTGCGCCAGCTCGGCCAGCACGATGCCGGGGTCGAGACCATCGAGGCCTTTCGCGTGTATGAGCCCGACCACGGCGGTGCCCTGATGGAGCTGGGCCGCCTGCACATCGCGCGCGGCCAGGGCTTCTATGCCATCGCACCGCTGGAGCGGGCCCGCGATCTCGACCCGCGCGACTGGCGCGTCTGGTCTTATCTGGGCGTCGCCTATGATCAGGTGCGCCGCAATGACGATGCCCGCGCCGCCTGGACCCAGGCGCTGGTGCTGTCGCCCGACAATCCCGCCGTGCTCAGCAATGTGGCCATGGCCATGGCCGCCCAGGGCCAGGCGACGGAGGCCGAGACGATCCTGCGCCGCGCCGTCGCCCAGCCCGGCCACACCCTTCAGGTCCGGCTCAATCTGGCGCTGGTGCTCGGCCTTCAGGGCAAGATCGGCGAGGCGGAAGCCCTGCTGCGCCGTGATCTGCCGCCCGAACAGGCCGAACAGAACCTGCAGTGGATCCGCGCGCGGATGAACGCCGGGGTGCGCACCTGGGAGTCCGTGGCCGGTTCCTGACCGCGCCGTTTCTGATGCGCCTGCGGGTGCGGCCCCGCGGGCGCTGGACCAGCGGGGGGGCGGGAGAGTCCGGCCGGACCGGTGCACGCGCCCGGATGTTGAGGCGAGGGACCGTTTCGGCGCGCGCCCTTGATCTGACCGCGGGAGGTTTTGCGGTGGCCAGGCGCGGCTCGCTCTTCACGAACTTGCGCTTTCGCTGCCGGCGGGCGCTCCGGCGGCCTTGACGCCAGAGCGGACACCCCTGCTTTCGACAGGGGCCAGAAAGTGCCCCGCACCTCTCGCGCCGCCTCAGGCACACAAGCTGCGAAGGCCTTGCGCGCTCTCCCATGCCGAAGGGGCACCCCAAGCGTGGCCCGCGCCAGAAGCGATGCGCGAAGATTGCCATCCAGCGCACAGAAGCTGCGGATTTCAGGGAGGATTGACGCGCGGCGCTCGTCCGGTCGTGCGCCTGATCGCCCCTGTTGCCGGCCTAGTTGTTGATGTCCTGGATCTTGATGATCGCCGGGCCGAGGATGACCACGAACAGCACCGGCAGAAAGAACACGATCATCGGCACGGTCAGCTTGGCGGGCAGGGCGGCAGCCTTCTTCTCTGCGGCAGAGAGGCGCAGGTCGCGGTTCTCCTTGGCCATGGTGCGCAGCGCATTGCCCAGCGGCGTGCCGTACTGTTCGGCCTGGATCATGGCCGTGGCCACCGATTTGACGCCCGGATGGTTGGTGCGTTTGGCCAGACCCTCATAGGCGCTGCGCCGCTCGGGCAGATAGGACAGCTCGGCCGACAGCAGGGACAGTTCTTCAGCCAGCTCGATGGACTGGCCGCCGATCTCCTGGCTGACCTTCTGGATGGCCGCATCGATGGACATGCCCGATTCCACGCAGATCAGCAGCAGGTCCAGCGCATCGGGAAAGGCCTGCACGATGGACTGGCGCCGCTTCTGGATGCGGTTCTCCAGATAGAGGTTCGGCGCGTAGAAGCCGGCCATGAAGGCGCCGAACACTATGGCGACGCGCGACATCAGCGGCAGGCCGAAATCGTTGAGCACGAACACATAGAAGGCCGCAAAGGCCATCATGACGAACGGGGCGGCAAAGCGGAAGAAATAGAAGGCGGTCAGGGGCTGCTGGCCCCGGAAACCGGCCATGGCCATCTTGTCGGCCACCTTGGGATCTTCGAGATAGCGGCTGAGCTGAAGGCGCTCGACCACGCGCTTCTTGAAGCCCTCGTCGCTCTGGCGCAGCGAGGAGCCGGACTGGGCGATGGCCTGACGCGACCGGCGCTTCAGCTCTTCACGCCGGACCGAGACGGCCTTCATGCGCCGCTCCAGGCTCGCGCCCTGGGTCAGGGTGCCCAGCAGGGTCATGACCGTGGCAAAGGTGAACACGGCCACGGCGATGGCCAGCAGGTTCTGCGGATTGGTGAGAAAGCGCATCCAGTCCATCAGCGCCTCCCCTGTCCTGTGGTGTGTGATCTCATCGTGGCCTGCCCATCAGAACTTGAACGAGATCATCTTCTTCATGACAAAGATGCCCATGGCCATCCAGATCGCAGAGCCCATCATCATCACCTGACCGCGCATGTCGGTGAACATCAGCAGCATGTAGGCCGGGGTGGTGATCATCACGAGCATCATCACCGCCGGGGGCAGGGAGCCGATGATGGCCGCCGACGCCGTGGCCTCGGAGGACAGGGCCTTGATCTTCTCGCCCATCATGCGCCGCGCCCGCAGCACCGTGGACAGGTTGGCGAGCGCCTCGGCCAGATTGCCGCCGGTCTTCTGCTGGATGGCGATGACGATGGCAAAGAAGCGCAGCTCTGGCGTGGGCATGCGCTCGAACATGCGGTCGAGGCCCTGGCCCAGCGTCATGCCGACACTCAGGCCCTCGACCAGGCGCTGGAACTCTGGGCCGAGCGGGGCGGGACTCTCGCGGGCGATGATCTTGAAGCAGTCGTGCACGGGCAGGCCCGACTTGATGCCGCGCACGATCACGTCGACGGCGTTGGGAAACTCCAGCGAGAACTTCTTCATGCGCCGCTTGCCCAGAAAGCCCAGCACCCAGCGCGGCAGGCCAAGGCCGAAGATCAGGCCCAGACCTGCGGCCAGCAGCGGCGAGAGGCCCAGCAGCATGGCCAGCGCACCGGCCATCAGGCCCGCAGAGGCGCTGATGATCCAGAAGGTGCGCACGCTCATCGCCAGGCCCGCCTGACGGATGCGCGCCGATATGGTGACGCGGGCGCGGCGCTCCTTGCGCTCGACTTCCTTCAGTTGACTGACGATGGCCCGGCGCCGCGCCTCGGGCGTGTTGGCGGCAGCGCGCGTGGCCTTGGCCCGGGCGGCGGCGCGCGGGCCGGTGAAGGTTTCGGCGCGCTTCAGCGCCCGCTCGGACGAGCTGTCCCCGCCCACGAACACCCAACCGAGGCTGGCGATGGTGATGAAACCGAGCAGGGCGGCGAGCAGCTCCAGCATGGCTATTCCGCCGCGTCCAGGGCTTCGGCCAGCTCGCGCTCCAGCCCGTAGTAGCGGGCGCGGTCCCAGAAGCGCGGGCGGGCGATGCCGGTCGAGCGGTGCCGACCGATGACGCGGCCGTGCTCGTCCTCGCCGGTGATCTCGTAGACGAACAGGTCCTGGGTGACGATGACGTCGCCTTCCAGCCCCACGACCTCGGTGATGTGGGTGATGCGCCGCGAGCCGTCGCGCAGGCGCGCGGCCTGGATGATCACGTCGATGGAGCCCACGATCATCTCGCGGATGGTCTTGGAGGGCAGGCCATAGCCGCCCATGGTGATCATGGATTCGAGGCGGCTGATCGCCTCGCGCGGGCTGTTGGCGTGCAAGGTGCCCATGGAGCCGTCGTGGCCGGTATTCATGGCCTGGAGCAGGTCGAAGGCCTCGGGCCCGCGCACCTCGCCGACGATGATGCGCTCGGGCCGCATGCGCAGGCAGTTCTTGACCAGATCGCGCATGGTGATCTGGCCCTGGCCTTCCAGATTGGGCGGGCGGGTCTCGAGGCGCACCACGTGGGGCTGCTGCAGCTGAAGCTCGGCGGCGTCCTCGCAGGTGATGACGCGCTCGGTCGGGTCGATGAAGGCCGTCAGGGTGTTGAGCAGCGTCGTCTTGCCCGACCCCGTGCCGCCCGAGATCAGCACATTGCACCGGCACGCGCCGATCACGCCCAGCACGCGCGCGCCCTCGGGGCTGATGGAGGCGAACTCCACCAGGTTGCGCATGGTGAGCTTGTCTTTCTTGAACTTGCGGATCGTCAGGGTCGCACCATCCAGCGCCAGCGGCGGGGCGATGACGTTGACGCGCGAGCCGTCGGGCAGGCGCGCGTCGCAGATGGGCGAGCTTTCGTCCACGCGCCGTCCGACCTGACTGACGATGCGCTGGCAGATGTTCATCAGCTGGGCGTTGTCGCGGAAGCGCACATTGGTCAGCTGGACCTTGCCGCCCACCTCGATGAACACGCGCCCGGCACCGTTGACCATGATGTCGGCGATGTCGTCGCGCGCCAGCAGCGGCTCCAGCGGGCCATAGCCCAGCACATCGTTGACGATGTCCTGAACCAGATGCTCCTGCTCGGCCACCGACATGGAGACGTTCTTGATCGCCACCAGCTCGGCGACGATGTCGCGGATTTCCTCGGACGCGGCCTTGGCATCGAGCTGGGCCAGCTGGGCCAGGTCGATGGTGTTCATCAGGGCGTTGAAGATGGTCGTCTTGGTGGCGTGGTAGTAGTCGCTCTGTTCACTGACGATCTTGGCGACCGTCTGGGCCTTCTTGAGCTGTTCCAGTCCCGGCGTGACGCGCGGGCCGGGACCGGAAGGGCCGGAGGTGGCCGGGCGCGGCTCGTGACCGGGGCGTCTTTCGGACTTTTCGGCCAGGGCATCCATGCGACCTGAAAGGGCGCTGGCTCCCGCTCCGGCACCCGCTCTGGCACCTGCTCTGGCGTCGCCGTGCGGCTCGGCTCCTGTCTCGGTCCTGACTGTGGCAGAGGCGAAGGCGTCGGCGCTCACCGGCTCGGGCGCATCCGCGCCAAACGGCGGTGCAGGGCGAGCGGCCGCTCTGGCTGCCGGGGCGGGCGTCGGCTGGAGCGGGGCGGTCCCCGGCGTGGTGCGCTTGCCGAACACGGAGGCGGCCTATCCCTTCTTGCGGCTGAACAGCTTGCCGAACAGGGAGCCCTTGGCACGCGGCGCGGCGGGGCCGCCGAGCTGGGGCAGCTCGCGGTTCGAGACGATCTGGGCGAGGGTGACAAAGGCCTCGGCGGCCTTGGACTTGGCATTGGCCTCCAGCACCATCTGGCCGTTGTTGGCCGCCTGTCCGAACAGCTTGGCGTCGAAGGGAATGATCATGGCCGGATGGATGCCGAGCGCCGCGCCGAAGTCCCTGGCCGGAATCTCGGGGCGGCCGGGCATGCCGACCTGATTGAGCACCAGGCGCGGGGGCGCATCGTTGGGGCGCGACTGGCGCACCAGATCGACCATGTTCTTGGCATTGCGCAGGGCGGCCAGGTCGGGCGTGGCGACCACGACCACCTCGTCGGCCGAGATCAGCGTGCGGCGCATCCAGCCCGACCACAGGTGCGGCAGGTCCAGCACCACGAAGGGCGCGGTGGTGCGGATGCGGCTGGTGACTTCCTCGAAGGCGTCGGGCGAGACATCCCAGTCGCCATCGAGCGAGGCTGGCGCGGCAAACAGGCTGAGGCGCTCACTGCACCGGACCATCATGCGGTCGAGCAAGGTCGCATCCAGACGGTCGGGCTGGCCCAGCGCGTCGGCGACGCCGTGGATGGGATCCTGGTTGAAGTCGAGCCCGGCGGTGCCGAAGGGCAGGTCGTAATCGACGATGACGGTGTTGGCGCCGATCTTCTCGGACAGGGCATAGGCGGTGTTGTGCGCCACCGCCGAGGAACCCGAGCCGCCGCGCGCGCCGACAAAGGCGATGGAGCGGCCCGTGAAGGGGCGGCTGGGGTCCGAGAACAGCCCGCCGATGGCCTCGATCAGCTGCAGCGGCTGGACCGGCGCGACCATGTATTCGGACACGCCCCGGCGCATCAGCTCGCGATAGAGCATGATGTCGTTGACGCCTGCGATCACCACCACCTTGGTGCCCATGTCGCAGACCTCGGCGAGACGGTCGACCTGGGCCAGCAGCTCCATGGGCGGGGCGAGGCATTCGACGATGATCAGCGGCGGGGTGGGCTCGCTGGCATAGGTCTCGATGGCGCCCTCGATGCCGCCGACGCGGATCTGGGTGGTGGCGCGCGAGAGCCGGCGGTCCTGACCGGCGCGGTCGGCCGCTGCCAGGGTGTCCTGACGCTCGGCGAAGATGTGGATGGTGATGCGCGGCACCGAAACGTCGGCAAGGCGCTGGCTGGCGCTGGCCACCAGCTCGCCGACGGGATTGAAGGCGGGCGGGTTGTGCGCGGGCGCAGTGTGGGCTGGCGGGCTGTAGGCGGGAGGACTGTGCGCGGGCTCAGGGTGGGCGGGCACGTTCAGGGTCGCAGCCCCCGAGGCGTGCAGGCCGCCAGAGGCTGCGGGAGCCCCGGCCGGAGCGATGGGCGCATGGTCCTCAAGGGGATCGGCGGGAATGTGGCTGTAGGGATCGCCGTCCAGCTCGGGATCGAGACCCGCGGCGCCCTGCGCCCGGTGTGCGGCGGCGGCATCGGGCGGGGCGGTGAAGCGCAGGGGCTGGCCGGGCGCGCGCGCGTCGGGCTGTGCGTGCGCATGGGGTGCAGGGGCGCCCTGGCCGAAGGGCGCGGGCGCACCATGGCGGGAGGACAGGGCCGAGCCACTGGCATCGAGCGGAGCAAATTCGTCCAGGGCGTCGAAGCCGAGGGCGTCGTCGTCGAAGTCGTCCAGAATATGGTTAGCGGCTGCGCCCGGAGGTCTGCTCATGCCGCCTTCTCCCTCAATGCCACCGTCATCACTGGACCGCCTGAGCCACCTGATCGCCCACGCCCGGCTCGCGCTGGGCCGATGTCACCTCGCCGGTGCGATAGCGGTCGATGACCACCGTGCGCCGCCCGCCGTCAGGTGCGGTCATGGCGCGCGGCTCGATGATGTCGCGCGGATTGGTGATCTGGGCGGCCAGATTGGCGCTGACCGCACAGCCGAACGCCGCGTAGCCGCCGTTGTCGCGCGTGGCGGTAAGATTGGTCCACTGCTGCGAGCAGTCGGGCACATGAGCGCGCAGCACCTCGAAGCTGGCCAGAACGGGCGCGCGCGGATCGGGAGCGTGATAGCCGGCCACGCGCACGCGCTCGGCGGGCACGCCGGTGCTGATGAGATAGCTCTGCACCTCCCAGGCCATGCGCGAGGCGGACGGATCGGCCCCGGCGGGGGTCTCGACCACCAGATAGGGCGCGCCGTGGGCGGCAAAGCGCGACACGAGCTGGTCGAGGGCATGGCGCTGGTTGGCGGACAGCCCCTGATCGTGAACGGCCAGGGCGATGCGATCGAGGCCCGGCTCGACCTGGAGCACGAAGCGCGAGACCGGATTGAGCGGGGGCACGCCGCCGCCGCTGGAAGGCGTGGTGCAAGCGCCAAGCGCCCCCGTCACGAGGGCACCGAGAACAGCGAGGGTGGCCACGGGTGCGCGCATCAAGCGGTTCCTCATTCGATCACATAGCCCACGGGGCCGTGCCAGGCGGGCGCGGGCGCGCCCGGCGCGGTGCGCGGTGCGCCGTAAGCCTCGTTGAGCCGTCCGAACAGGAGGGTCTGGCTGTCGGAGGCGATGCGCAGCCCGTCGGCGGGGGTCTGAAGGCGGCCCGGCGCGGTGGGCGAGACGATGTAGGGCTCGACGATCACGACCAGCTCGGTCTCGCCCGAGAGGAAATCGCGCGAGCGGAACAGGGTGCCGAGCACGGGCAGGTTGGTGATGCCGGGCAGGGAGTCGATGTTCTGGCGCGTGCTCTCCTGCAACAGGCCCGCGATCATCATGGCGCCGCCCGAAGGCATCTCGACGGTGTTCTGGGTGCGCCGCACGGTCAGGCCGGGCAGGGTCAGGGCATTGGGCGTGCCCGCGCCCAGCGTCAGGGCGCCCTGGGTGCTCAGCTCGGAGACCTCGACCGAGATCTGCAGCGAGATGCGCCCTTCGCTCATCACCATGGGGCGGAAGGCGAGCGAGACGCCGTAGGGCTTGAACTCGACCAGGATGTTGCCTTCGCGGTCGCGGCCCACCGGAACGGGGAACTCTCCGCCCGCCAGGAAGCTGGCGCTCTCGCCGTGCACCGAGGTGAGATTGGGCTCGGCCAGCATCCGCACCAGCCCCACCCGCTCGAAGGCGCGCAGATTGGTGGTGAGGTTGGTCGAGCCGGGGTTGGTGTAGCCGATGTTGGCCCCGCCCACCTGACCGGCGTTCACGCCGAAGGTGGAGCCGAGCGAGAAGGAAAAGCCGTCGGCGGCGTTCTGGACCAGGGCGTCGATGTCGAAGCCGAGCTGCTTGATGACGGTGCGCTGCACCTCGACGACGCGCACGCGCACCGTGACCTGATCGGAGCCGGCCACGGTGATGAGGTTCAGCACACGCTCGGGCGAGGAGACGAACTGGCGTGCCAGCGACACGGCGCGATCGGCCTCGGCATTGTTCAGGGCATGGCCGGTGAGGATGATGCTCTCGTTGACGGCCTCGGCCTGGATGTTCGATCCGGGCATGACGCGGCGAAGGGTGTCGCTCAGCGCCGCCGTGCCCGCGTCCACGCGCACGTTCAGCGACAGGATGGTGCGTCCGGCCGCATCGAGAAACACCGCATCGGCCTCGCCGGGCGCAAGGCCCACCAGGGTGATGCGGCGCGGCGTGTGCAGGATCGCCTCGGCCACGGTGGGGTTCGAGATGATGACGTCGCGCGCATCGGCAGGCAGATCAATGGTCGAGGAGCGCCCGCGCGGCAGGGTGATGCTCTGGCCCGACGCACCGGTCGACAGGCGCACGCTGGACTGGGCCTCGGCAGGCCCGGCGGTGAGCGGCGCGAGCGCAAGGGCGGCCAGAAGGCCTCCGACCAGGGCACAGGAGCGAAGGGCGCGAATACGGCTCATGGCACGACCACCACATCGGTTTCGCCGTTGCGATAGACGCGCACGGCGCGGGCCTCGGCCCTGGGAGCAGACACGCGGCCCGACGGCCCGGCGGTATCGGCATAGGAGCGCAGCACCAGCGACAGCTCGCCCTCCGAGCGGGCCAGCGCCAGGGCCTCGGCATCGCGCGGACTCAGCTCCAGGGTGGCGGTGGCGCCGATGACGCTCTGGGCGTTATCCTCGGTGCGCGTGGTCTGGTCGATGGCCAGCACCTTGACGTTCTGAAGCACGGTGGCGGAGGTGAAGCGGCTGCGCTGGCCTGCGCCCTCCAGCCCGATGTTGCCCAGATTGGTCTCGCGGCTGAGGATCACGTCCACCCGGTCACCCGGCAGGATGAAGCCGCCGGCGGCCGTCTCGACATTGACGCGGATGGCCATGGCTCTCATGCCCGGCTCCAGATAGGCGGCCAGAAAGCCGCTGTCGCCCGCGCGCACGATCTTGCGCTCGACGATGGGCTCTCCGGCCACGAAGGCCTCGCGCACGACCGCGCCGATATAGTTGCCGCGCACGCCGCCGCCGGTCAGGCGTTCGGTGCCGCGCTGGATGGCGGTGCGGGCCTGACCCTCGACGCCGCCCTCGACGCCGGCCTCTGCGGTTGCGGCGGGCGCTTCGGCGCTTTCGCTGCCGGGAAGTGGCACGGTGCCGTCGGTGATGAAGGTGGGGTTGAGCCCGTCCACCGGCCAGTCGCGCCACTCCAGGTCGCGGTCGGTGATGCGGCTGCCCGGCGCCAGATCGGTGCGCGCCACCAGGACACGCGCCATGGGCCGAACCTCGGCGGGGGCCGTGGCGGACGCGGGGCTGGCGGGTGAGCCCGAGCCCATCATGCGCACCACGAAGGCCAGACCGATCGCGCAGACGGCGGCGATGGCGATCACGATGATCTTGGCAGGTTTCATGCTTGCGCCGCTCTCGGTTGCCGAATCGGGCGAGCGCGCGTGCGGACGCACGGCTCCCGACCGTTAACGACCATGCCGGGCGCGGGTTAACGGGCTACTAAGCGCGCCGCTATTTGGCGGGCACGCGCGCGGGCGCTTAGCAGAGCCGTCAGGCGGGCTGTCCGCCCAGGCAGCGCAGGGCCACCTCGAGGTTCTTCAGGCCGTCCTCGCCGGTGACGGGCGGGGCCTTGCCGGTGCGGATGGATTCGGCAAAGGCCTCAAGCTCGAGGCGCAGGGGCTCGGCGGGCCAGCTGTTGAGCGTGCGCGTCGAATAGGAGCCGTCGGCCGCATAGCCGAAATACTCGGTCACCTGGCGCGTGATCAGGTCCGCGACCACGAACTTCTGGCGCGTGGCCACCTGAAGGGTGCGGGTCTTGTAGGGCGTGACCCAGTTGGTGGTGATGTGGGCGATCACCCCCGCCTCGGTGCGGAATTGCAGCAGGGCCGTGTCCTCGCGCTCGGCCCGCGTGCGCGCGAGCTGGGGCTGGACCTCGGTGATCTCGGAGCCGGTCAGGTGGCGGATGATGTCGATGTCGTGCACGGCCAGGTCGATGACCACGCCGACCTCGCCCATGCGCGGCGGGAACGGGCCGACGCGGGTGATCTGGATCGAGATGATGTCGTCATCGGCAATGGCGCGGCGCACGGTCTCGACGGCGGGGTTGAAGCGCTCCACATGGCCGACCATCAGCACCCGGTCATGGGCGCGGGCCGCATCGATGAGCCTGCGCGCGCCCTCCAGGTCCGCCGCGATGGGCTTTTCCACCAGCAGGTGCACGCCGCTCTCCAGCAGCCGCACGCCGAGGTCAGCATGGGTGCGGTTGGGCGTGGCGATCACCGCACAGTCCAGACCGGCACCAATGAAGGCGTCCAGATCGCTGACGGCCTGCGCGCCATAGACATCGGCCACGCCGCGTCCGACCACGGCATCGGGATCGAAGATGTGCGTCAGCTCGACATCGCGCATCTCGGACAGCACGCGCGCGTGGTTGCGGCCCATGACACCGGCACCGGCGACACCGGCCTTCAGGGGAGCTGTCTGGCTCATGCGCGGCCTCCGAAACGGGCGATGGCGTCGATGATGCGGTCCTGATCGGCCTCGGCCAGATAGGGATGCATGGGCAGGCTGATGACCCGCGCGGCCGCCGCGTCCGTTACCGGCAGGTGTGCGTGCGCGCCAAAGCGCTGATAGGCGGGCTGGCGGTGCATGGGCACGGGATAATAGACCGCCGTGGGAATGGCCTCGGCCTTGAGGTGCGCGGCGAGCGCGTCGCGGTCCTCGTGCTCGATGGTGTACTGGGCCCAGGTCGAGATGCCGCCCGCGATCACGCCGGGCACGGCGGCGACATGGGCGCGCAGGCCCTCGCTGTAGCGCGCCGCGATGCGGTTTCGCGCGGCGATCTCCTCGGGGAAGATGGCCAGCTTCTCGCTGAGGATCGCGGCCTGGATGGAATCGAGGCGCGAGTTCATGCCAATGCGCATGCTCAGATATTTGGGATCGTGATCGAAGCTGCGCCCCGCAAGGTCAGACGCCACCGCCTTGCCGTGCACGCGCAGAGAATCGATCACCTCGGCGAGCCCCGCATCGCGCGTCAGCACCGCCCCGCCATCGCCATAGCAGCCCAGCGGCTTGGCGGGGAAGAAGCTGGTGGTGGTCACATCGGCGAAGGCGGCAGGGTGCCGGCCGTTCAGGGTGCAGCCGAAGCCCTGGGCGGAATCGGCGATCAGCAGCAGGCCGTGGCGATCGCAGATCTCGCGGATGGCAGGATAGTCGGCGGGCTGGCCGAACAGATCGACGGCGATCACCACGCGCGGCTTCAGGCGCCCCTCGCGCACCGTCGCCTCGATGGTCGCCTCCAGGCTGGCGGGGTCCATGTTGTAGGTGACCGGATCGATGTCCACGAACACCGGCTCGGCGCCCAGCCACGGCACCACCTCGGCGGTGGCGGCAAAGGTGAAGGAGGGGCAGAACACCGCATCGCCCGTGCGCACCGCCCAGGCGATCAGCGGCAGCACCAGCGCATCGGTGCCATTGGCACAGCCCAGCGCATGGGGCACGTCCGAATAGGCGGCCAGCGCCTTCTCGAAGGCGGCGACCTGAGGGCCCATGACCCACTGGCCGGAGTTGACGGCATCCATCACCGCGCGGTCGATGCGCTCGCCGAGGTGACGGCGCTGGGCCTGAAGGTCGATGAAGGCGATCGGTGCGGGCTGGGTCATGGAGGCTCTGGGGTGGGTGCGGGTGACGGCGCGCAGGCTCCGGGCGCTGGCGGTAGAAGCCCGTGAGCCCGGTACCTTTGAGCGCGATACCTTTAAGCGCGATGCCGGGGCGCTGCCGGCCCGTCGCGCAGGCAGCGCGCGCAGTGAATGGCTGTCGGCCCTTTATCAAGCGCGAGGGCCGCTCGCCAAGCCTTGCCGTTGCCACGGCGATCACAAGCGGTTGCCGACTGTGGCAGGGTAACGCCCGGCTTGCCCATTACGCGCACCCTCCTTAATGATGGCGACTGGTGGTGTGCGGGGACGGAGGGGTCGAGGATGCGGATCGTTCCGGTGATCCTCTGCGGCGGCAGGGGCGAGCGCCTGTGGCCCGTGTCACGCATGGACCGGCCCAAGCCCTTTCATCATTTCGGTGCCCAGGCCAGCCTGTTTCAGGCGACGCTGGAGCGCTTCGGCGATCCGCAGCGTTTCGAGCCGCCCCTGATCCTCTGTGCCCGCGAGCATGAGGGTGTGGTGCGCGAGCAGGTCGGCGATCGCACGATCAGTGGCCTGATCATGGAGGGCGGGCCGGGGGGCACGGCTCTGGCCTGCGCAGTGGCCGCGCTGGCACGCCCGCACGATGCGCTGCTGATCACGCCCGCCGATCATCTGATCGAGGCGCCCGAGGTGCTGATGCGTGCCATCGAGGCGGCCGCGCCCCTGCTGGACGAGGCGCGCATCTGTCTGTTCGCCTGTCCGCCCGATCACGCCAGCAGCGCCTATGGCCATGTGCGCGCCGGAGCTGTGGCCGGGCCGGGCGTCGCCCGCGTCGAGGCCTTTGTCGAGAAACCGGCGGCGGCGCGGGCGCTGGAGATGATCGCCGAGGGCGGCTGGGCATGGAACATGGGGCTGTTCCTGGGGCAGGCCGGGGCGTTCACGCGCGCGCTTGCACGCCATGCCCCCGACATCCTCGATCAGGCCGCACGGCTGTGGTCGCGGCGCGAGAGGGCCGGGGATGACGCCGTGCTGATTCCTCCCGCACAGGTGAGCGCGCCGGTCTCCATCGACACGGCGGTGATGGAGCGCTCGGACGATCTGCTGGTGGCGCGCTGCGATCCTTTGTGGCGGGACGTGGGCTGCTGGAACGGACTGTGGCGGCACGCGGCGCGCGATGGCACCGGAAACTGGGTCACGGGGCGGGCGACGGCGCGCGAGTCCACGGGCTGCGTGGTGCTGGGCGACGGGCCTCCGGTCACGGCCATCGGCCTGACGGACATGGTGGTGATCAGCACCGATCAGGGGGTTCTGGTCATGCCGCGCGCGCGGGCGCAGGAGCTGCGCGCAGCCGGGCTCTGGTCAGAGCAGGAGCACTGGTGAGCGTCTTCCTGCGTTTCGATCACTGGATGCGGCGCACCGCCCTGCCCCTGTGGCTGGGGGCCGGGATCGAGCGCGAGGGACCCTTCAGGGGGCGCTTTCACGAGCGGCTGGGCTTTGACGGCGTACCCGATGTTCGCGCGAACCGGCGCACCCGCGTGCAGGCGCGCCAGCTTTTCGTCGCCTGCACCGCCGCCGCGCGGCAGGCGCACCCCGAGGCGCGCGACCTGGCCAGCGCCTGTCTCGACCAGATGATCGCGCGCCACCACGCGGGCGCCGGGCGCTGGCTGTTCTCGACCGATGCGCAAGGGCGGCCTGCGGGCGCTGGGCCCGACCTTTATGACCATGCCTTTGTCCTGTTCGCACTGGGCCACGGCGCGCGCGTGCTGGGCCGGGCCGATGCGATGGCACTGGCCCATCAGACCCAGAGCTATCTGGATCAGGCCATGGCGAGCGCGTCGGGGGGCTGGCACGAGAGCCTGCCCCCAGCCCTGCCCCGGCGACAGAACCCGCATATGCACCTGCTGGAGGCCTATCTGGCCCTGATGGCCGCGAGCGCCGAGGGCCCGGACGCGCCAGAGCACTGGCGCAGCCTGGCCGCTCGGGTGATCGCCCTGATGAACACCCGCCTGTTCGATGCCGGGCATGGCGTGCTGCGCGAGTTCTTCGAGGACGACTGGCGCCCGCGCCCGCCGCCCGAAGGCGACATCATCGAGCCGGGCCATCACTTCGAGTGGGTGTGGCTGCTGCATCAGGCAAGGGCCGCAGGCCTCGATGTGGACGGGGCCATTGCCGAACGGCTCTATGACAGCGCGCTGCGGCACGGGTGCGACGATCAGGGCCGCGTGCTCGACGCCATCAATCCGGCCTGCAAGGTCACGGACCGGGGGCGCAGGCTGTGGGGCCAGTGCGAGGCGGTCAAGGCCCATCTGGTGCGCGGGCAGGGCGATCGGGCCGAGCGCACGCTTGCCGCCCTGATGGACAGTCATCTCGATACGGACGTGCCCGGCCTGTGGTGCGACCATTTTTACGAGGACGGATCGTGCCGCGACGGTTTCGTTCCGGCGTCCAGCCTCTATCATCTGGTCATGATGTGGGACGAGATCGGAAAGGCGGGCCAGTGAGCGTCGCGGCGGTGTTCCTCGACCGTGACGGGGTGCTGATCGAGGATGTCGGCTATCCGCACCGGCCCGAGCAGCTGAAGTTCGTCCACGGTGCCGAGCGGGCCGTGGCGCGGCTGAACCGTGCGGGCTACATGGCGGTGGTGGTGACCAACCAGTCGGGCGTGGCCAGGGGCCTGTTCGACGAGGCCACCATGAACGCCTTCAACGATCTGGTGGTGCGAAAGCTGGCGGCCAGGGGTGCCATGATCGCTGCGGTCTATGCCTGTCCCTATCACCCGAGCGCGCGCGATCCGAAGTGGTTTCACGAGGATCACCCCGAGCGGAAGCCCAACCCCGGCATGATCCTGCGCGCGGCAGACGAGCACGGCATCGACCTGTCGCGCAGCTTTCTGATCGGGGACCGCGACACCGACATGGAGGCGGCCCGGCGTGCCGGCATACCGGGCTTCCTGTTCGAGGGCGGTGATCTGGACGCCTTTGTCAGCGAGCTGCTGGGCCACTGACGGAGCTGGTGGCGGGCGGCTGACCCGTTGCATTTATTTCGCCGTGCGATGATTTAGGGCGCATCCTGCTTTTTCGTTTTCACGGACCCGTCCCATGCCCGAAGTCACGCCGGACGCCACGGCCCCCGCCAGCGACGAGAGCGCCTATCAGGATCGCTGGTGGCGCGCACCCGACGGGCTGAGGCTTCATGCGCGCGACTATGCGGGCGGCGCGGGCGTGGCGCGCCTGCCGGTGATCTGCATTCACGGACTGACGCGCAATGCGGCGGACTTCGAGGTGATCGCGCCGCTGATCGCCCGCAGCGGCAGGCGGGTGCTGGCGGTGGACGTGCGCGGGCGCGGCCGCTCGGAGCGCGCGCCCGATCCCATGACCTATCGGCCCGATACTTATGCGAAAGACATTCTGGCCCTGATGGATCAGGCGGGCATCGCGCGGGCGGTGTTCCTTGGCACCTCCATGGGCGGGCTGATCACTATGGCTCTCTCCGCGCTGCGGCTGAAGGCCATAGCGGCGGTGATCATGAACGATGTCGGCCCCGAGGTGGCGCCCGAGGGGCTGGCGCGCATTGCGGCCTATACGGGCAAGGCGGTCGAGATCAACAGCTGGGCCGATGCGGTGGCCTATGCGCGCAGCGTCAACGCGGTCGCCTTCCCCCACTATGAGGACGCGCAGTGGCAGGCGTTCGCGCGGCGCATCTTCACCGAGGACGAGGCAGGCGTGCCCCGGCTGGACTACGACCCCGACATCTCGGCACCGATCCGTGCGGCGGGCGGCAAGGCGCTGGTGCCCAACCTCTGGCCGTGGTTCACGCGCATGGCGCGCAGGCGCCCGCTGCTGGTGGTGCGCGGCCAGACCTCGGACCTGCTCTCGCCCGCCATCGCCGCGCGCATGAAGAAGCGCGCACGCGACATGGAGCTGGTCGAGGTGCCGGGCATCGGTCATGCGCCCATGCTGGATGAGCCCGAGGCGCGCGCGGCCATCTTCGAGTTCCTTGGCCGCGTGCCCTGAGGCGCGAAAAGGGCGATTGACGCGGCGTAAGCCACCGGCTTGAAGAGGGCATGACCCTCACCCTCGATGACATTCTGGCCGCACGCGAGCGCATCCGCGGACAGGTCGATCACACGCCCACGCGCCACTCGCGCCGCCTGTCGCTGCTGACGGGAGCCGAGGTTTATGTGAAGTTCGACAATCTGCACTTCACCGGCTCGTTCAAGGAGCGCGGCGCGCTGAACCGGCTGTTGCAGCTCTCGCAGGACGAGCGCGCGCGCGGCGTGGTCGCGGCGTCTGCGGGCAACCACGCCCAGGCGCTGGCCTATCACGGCAACCGGCTGGGCGTGCCCGTGACCATCGTCATGCCCCACGGCACGCCCTTCGTGAAGATCGACGGCACCCGCGCCCACGGGGCCAGCGTGGTGATCGAGGGCGACGACTTCTCGGGCTCGACCGAGCACGCCCATGCGCTGGCGCGCGAGCATGGCTATGTGTTCGTGTCCGCCTTCGATGACCTCGGCATCGTGACCGGCCAAGGCGTGTGCGCGCTGGAGCTGCTGGAGGATGCGCCCGGGCTTGATGGCCTGCTGATTCCCATCGGCGGCGGCGGGCTGATCGCGGGCTGTGCGGTGGCGGCCAAGGCCCTGCGCCCGGACATCGAGGTGATCGGCGTCGAGGCGGCCATGTATCCCTCTTTCACCGCGCGCAGGCGCGGCGAGCAGGCGCGCTGCGGCGGCCAGACCATCGCCGAGGGCATCGCCATCAAGGCCGTGGGCGAGATCCCCTTCGCCATCGCCGACCCGCTGGTGGACGATGTGATCGTGTGCGAGGAGGCCGATTTCGAGCGCGCGGTCGCCTTCTATGCCACCCACGAGAAGACCGTGGCCGAGGGCGCGGGCGCGGGCGGGCTGGCGGCCCTGCTGCGTGATCCCGCACGCTTTGCCGGAAAGCGCGTCGGCCTGGTGCTGTGCGGCGGCAACATCGACGCGCGAATGCTGGCCGTGGTGCTCAATCGCGAGCTGGTGCGCGAGCGGCGCCTTGTGGTCTATCGCATTGTCGGCGATGACAGGCCCGGCATGCTGGCCCTGATGAGCGCGGTCATCGGCGGGGCAGGCGGCAACATCATCGACGTGGTGCACAACCGTCTGGCGCTCGACGTGCCGGCCAAGGGCGCCGAGTTCGACATCATGGTCGAGACCCGTGACCACTGTCATGCGGACGAGATCGCTCAGGCGTTGAAGGACAAGGGCTATGTTTTGCGTATGGGCTAGACATCTCGCCATGGCGGCGGCGGCGCTCGCCTGCGTGGCCCTTGCGGCCTGCGGGGCCGGCGACGGCATGGACCTGAGCGAGCGCGAGCGGGCGGCCAGCTACTGGATGGAGAACAACGGGCGGCGCGCCGAGATCGTCACCCTCGATTCGGGCCTGCAATACCGCGTGCTGCGCGAAGGCGCCGCCGATGCGCCCAGCCCCGATTCCAACGATCTGGTGCGCGTGAACTATGAGGGCAGCCTGATCGACGGCACGGTGTTCGACAGCTCCTACGTGCGCGGTACGCCCTATGTCACCACGCCCGAACAGGTCGTGCCCGGCTGGACCGAGGCGTTGCAGCGCATGAAGGTCGGCGACGAGTGGCTGCTCTATGTGCCGCCGTCGCTCGGCTATGGCGCGCGCGGCGCGCCGCCGGACATTCCGCCTCACGCCATTCTGGTGTTCCGCATCGAGCTGCTCGACATCGCTCCGGCGGCGGGCGGCTCGCGGGTCGACAGCGCCAGAGGCTAATAAGGACGGGGCTCGCAAGAAAAGGGCGCGAAGGGGCAGAAGGCCGGGCGGACCCGGCTCAGCCCTTGCTCATCTTCACGCGCCTACCTTCACGCGTATCGCGGCCTCGGGCAGATCCTCGCCGAAAGCGCGCTGATAGAACTCGGCAATGGTGGGCCGCTCCAGCTCGTCACACTTGTTGAGGAAGGTCAGGCGGAAGGCGAGGCCGTGATCTCCGCCCATGATGATGGTGTTCTGCGCCCAGTTGATGACCGTGCGCGGGCTCATGACGGTCGAGATGTCGCTGTTCATGAAGGCGTTGCGCGTCATGTCGGCCACGCTGACCATGGCGGCGATGGTGCGGCGGCCCTCGGCATTGTCCCAGTCGGGCACCTTGGACAGCACGATCTGGGCCTCGACGTCGGCGGCCAGATAGTTGAGCGTGGTGACCATGGACCAGCGGTCCATCTGGCCCTGATTGATCTGCTGGGTGCCGTGGTAGAGACCAGAGGTATCGCCCAGCCCGATGGTGTTGGTGGTGGCGAACAGGCGGAACCAGCGGTTGGGGCGGATCACGCGGTTCTGGTCCAGCAGGGTCAGGCGGCCCTGGGCCTCCAGTACGCGCTGGATGACGAACATCACGTCCGGGCGGCCTGCATCATATTCGTCGAACACCAGGGCCACGGGCCGCTGGATCGACCAGGGCAGTATGCCCTCGCGGAACTCGGTGACCTGCTTGCCGTCCTTCAGGACGATGGCGTCCTTGCCCACCAGGTCGATGCGGCTGACGTGGGCGTCCAGATTGACCCGCACCATGGGCCAGTTGAGCCGCGCGGCCACCTGTTCGATATGGGTCGACTTGCCCGTGCCGTGATAGCCCTGGACCATGACGCGCCGGTCGAAGGCAAAGCCCGCGCAGATGGCCAGGGTGGTCTGGGGGTCGAAGCGATAGGCCTCGTCGATGTCCGGCACATGGCTGTCGCGCTGGTCGAACACGGGCACGCTCATGTCGGAATCGATGCCGAACAGCTCGCGCACGCTCACCTTGCGGTGCGGTTCGAGGGTGAGCAGCGGATCGGGCGTGGCATCAAGCGCAGAGGTCATGGGGCTCACTTATGAAACCTTGGCCTCACGGTCCAGTGGGCGCGGCATTTGTGCCGCAGCGCGCTGCGAGCCAAAAGAAAAGCTCTCCGGCGTCGCCACCGGAGAGCTTCTCACACCGCAAGGGCGGCGCAGGCGAAGGCTTCGCCTTACTGACGACCGGCCTCACGCACGGCGTCGGCTTCACGCTCGGCCTGATCGCGGACCTGATCGGCCTGCTCCTGCAGGTTCTCGGCGCTGCGCTCGGCAGACTGCGTGGCACTGTCGGTGGTGGCGGCATCGGCGCGCTCTTCGAGGCGCTCGGCGTCGCGCTCAAGCTCGCTGGCCTGCAGCTCGGCCTGTTCCTCGATGGACTGGGCCTGACGCTCGGCTTCCGAGTCGGTGTTGTTGCACGCGGCCAGGGCCAGGGCGCCAACGGCGATAACGGCATATTTCATCATGGGACGTGTCTCCTGAAAGGTCCTGAGAGCGGGGGAAACGCCTGCCGGCCGATCCGGTTCACGCTTTTGTGAGCGCCGCGTCGGCTTTGCGTCAGCCTCTCGCGCTCTTTCCAGACGCGCTGACGCTCAGGCGTGCCCGCTTTTCCTCAGGATCTTGTAGGCCCGGATGACCCGTTGCAGGCGCGCCTCGGCCCCGCGATCGCCGCCGTTGGTGTCGGGGTGGCAGCGCTTCACCAGTTCAAGATAGCGCGCCTTGATCGCCTCGGTGCTGGCGCCCGGTTCCAGATCGAGATCCAGCAGGGCCTGACGCTCGATGCGGCCCACCGGGCGTGCCTCGGCGGCGTGAGGGCCCGGCGCGGCACCCTCGCGCCCGAACAGGCCGAAAGCATCCTGCCAGCTTCCCGTTCCCTGGCTCTGGCCTCCGGGAAACCTGGCGGCAAAGGCGGCGGCCTCGCGCGAGAAGCGCCCGGCCTTCATCTGCCAGGTCGGACGCCCGCCGGTCATGGCCTCTTCGGCCTGGAGGGTGCGGATCTCGCCCTCGCTCATGCCCGCATAGAAGTTCCAGCTCTTGTTGTACTGGGCGGCGTGGGCCTGGCAGAAGTTGTAGAAGCTGTTGATCTGCTTGCGGTCCTTGGGTGCCCGCGCCGTGGCCGCGCGCGAGCAGTCGGGCCACTCGCACGGCACTTCGCCGGGCTTGAGGCGCAGCACGTCCTCTTCCTGCTCCTCGCCGGGGCGGGGCGGCTTGACCCGGATGTCGATGAACCGGGGCCGGTATTGAAACGAGGCGCTCATGCTTCCAAGAGTATGCGCGATTTGGCCGGTATCAAGGAGAGCCCATGTCTGTTGGCCCGGTTGCCTCGCAGATTCAGCAAAAAGTGACCGGCGCGCTGGCGCCCGAGCACATGGAACTGGTCGATGACAGCTGGCGTCACGCCGGTCACCACCACGAGGGCGGGATCGACGCGCGCCCCGGCGGCGAGAGCCACTTCAGCCTGACCATCGTCTCGGCCGCCTTCGAGGGACTGGGCCGCCTGGCCCGCCAGCGCGCCGTGCTGGCCCTGCTGAAGGACGAGATGTCCGGGCCGGTTCACGCGCTCTCGATCACGGCCCTGACCCCGCAGGAGTGGCGCGAGCGGCGCTGAGCGGCCCTGCCGGGGCGTCCGCTGTGCCAGAAAAATGTCCGTTCACCTCGTCTTAGAACCTTGGCCTTAGCGTTCCTCCGGGGATGAAAAGGGAAGATCGGAGGCGCGTTTGTCCGAGCCGCAAGAGACGCAGGATGACGTGGCCCGCGCCCCTGTCACGCCTTCGGGCGCGCAGGGTGCCGTGACGGCCGGGGTGACGGGTGAACAGGGCGGCGCGTCGCGCACGGCCCGTGCCAACGAGGCGGCCCAGTCGCTCGCGGCCATCCTTCAGACCCAGTATCTTCGCTATGTGATCATCGCCAGCTGGGCGCTGGCGCTGGCGGCAGCGGTGGATGTGGGCCTTGCCGCGGGATGGTTCGCCCTGACGCTGGCTGCGGGCGCGGCGCGCGGCTTTGTCGAAAAGCGCGTTGCCAGCCGGCCCGGCGTGGCCGAGCGCAAGGGTTTCGGCCTGTTCTTCCTGGTGGTGGCGACCATAACGACCTGTGCCTGGGCCATCGCACCGGCCATGGCGTGGTTTTCGGACGCGAGCTTCGGGCGCGAGCTGGCCATCGGGCTTCTGGGCGCGGGCTATGTGCTGGTGTTCACCCAGCTTCGCAACACGCCGCGTCAGGCGGTGGTGATCTCCTCGCCCTACAGCCTGGTGGCGCTGATGATCGCGGTCAGCCTGTGGGGCACGCCCGATTTCGTGGCCTTCCTGTCGCTGGTGCCGTTCACGGCGGCGGGCCTGTTCGTGCTGGTCATCATGACCTTGATGAAGGAAGAGCGCATCCGCGCCTTCCAGGCCCATCAGGCGCACCTGATCGAGGAACTGGAATCCGCGCGCGACACGGCCAATGCCGCCAGCGAGGCCAAGTCGAACTTCCTCGGTGTCATCAGCCACGAGCTGCGCACACCCATGAACGGCGTGCTGGGTGCCGCCCAGCTGATGAGCGCCACGCGCCTCGACAACACCCAGCGCGAATATCTGTCGATCATCCGCAACTCGGGCGACAATCTGCTCAGCCTGCTCAACGACATCCTCGACATGACCAAGATCGAGGCAGGCAAAATGAGTTTCGAGACCGTGGACGTGGATGTGCAGGAGCTGCACCAGCGCGTCATCGGCCCCTTCATGGCCCAGGCCCAGTCCAAGGGCCTCGATTTCACCCACGAGATGACCGGCGAGGTGCCCGCTACCGTGCGCTGCGATCCGCTGCGGGTGTGTCAGGTGCTGCACAACCTTCTGTCCAACGCGGTGAAGTTCACCGAGGCGGGCAAGGTGCACTACGGCGTCGAGGCCACGCGCATCGGCGAGGATCGGGTGCGCTTCCGCTTTGCCGTGACCGATCAGGGACCGGGCATCGCCGACGAGGACCGCCAGCGCCTGTTCGAGCCCTTCACCCAGCTCGACGCCACCTCGACGCGCCGGTTCGGCGGCACGGGGCTGGGCCTGACCATCTCGCGCAGGCTGGCGCGGATCATGGGCGGGGACATCGAGCTTGAGACCGAGCCGGGCAAGGGCTCGACCTTCGCCTTCGTGGTCGAGGCGGAGGTGGTCGAGTGGGCAGGCCATGCCGCCGCCGAGCCGGTGACCGCCGATGCCGAGGATGCCGAGACCCTGTCGGTGCTGGTGGTCGAGGACCATCCGGTCAACCGCATGATCATCGAGGCATGGCTGACGGCGTCGGGCCATGAGTCCACCTCGGCCGAGCATGGCCAGATCGCGCTTGAGCTGGCCGCCACGCGCCGCTTCGACCTGATCGTCATGGACGTGAACATGCCGGTCATGGACGGCCTGAGCGCCACGCGCGCCCTGCGCGAGGGCGTCAACATGAACCGCGACACGCCCATCGTCGTGCTGTCGGCCTCGGCGCGCAGCGAGGATCACGAGGCGGGGCTGGAAGCGGGCGCGGACGCCTATCTGAACAAGCCCATCGACTTCAAGCTGTTCGCCCAGATCATCCAGCGCGTGCGCGGCGGGCGTGAGGCGGTGCGCGCGAGTCCGGCGACAGCGGCCCAGGCTGCCTGAGAGGCGGCCTGAGAGGCGGCCTGAGCGGGGCACCGGGCCGATCAGGGCGAGATTGTGGCAAAAGCCTGAACCCGACCTGAACGCGCGTCTCAGGGCAGGCTCAGGCCCGGCGCTCTAGGGTGCTCCTTATTGTTGAAGGAGTACCGTTATGAAAAAGCCCTCGCCCCGGCCTTTGCAGCCATTATGGCCGTCAGCACCGTGAGCTATGCCTCGGCCTCTGACGCCCAGTCGCGCAATTATCGCTATGAGCAGCCGCGTCACGACTATCGCTATGACCGTAACCGCAACGCGCGCCCGCAGGCCCATCGCGCCCGCCCGCCTGCGAACTGGAGAAGCCAGGCGCCGCGCCGCTATCGCGCTCCGGCCTATCGTGCGCCGCGCGGTCACGCGGTTCGCCAGTGGCAGTACGGCCAGCGCCTGCCCGCGCAGTATCGCACCAGCTACTATGTGGTCGATCACCGCCAGTACGGCCTGCGTCCCCCGCCGCGCGGCTATCACTACGTCCGCCACGGCAATGACGTGCTGCTGACCGCCATCGCCACCGGCGTGATCGCCAGCATCATCGTGGGTCTGTTCTACTAAGACCCGCCCATAAAGAACGCTCTCCAGGAAGAAAGCGTCTCTCACCGCCACGGCGCCCCGGAAGTCCGCTTCCGGGGCGCTTTCGTGCGGGGCTGTTCATGCGCTAGGCATTACCATGGCCGATGCGCGCGATCCCGACCAGCCCTGCTCAGAGACCGGCGCTTCCGGCTTGCGGCGCGTGCGCCTGTTCGAGGTGCTGATGGTGTTCACGCGCCTCGGCCTGACCTCGTTCGGGGGGCCGATTGCCCATATCGGCTATTTTCACGAGGCGCTGGTGCGACGCAGGCGCTGGGTCAGCGAGGCGCGCTTTGCCGCCCTGATCGCCCTGTCGAACCTGTTGCCGGGACCAAGCTCCAGTCAGGTGGTCCAGGCGCTGGGCGCGGCCCGTGCGGGCGGTAATCTCGGGGCGCTCGCGGCCTTTGTCGCCTTCACCTGGCCCTCGGCCCTGATCATGCTGGCGCTTGCACTGGGGGTCGAGCGCGTCGGCGCGCTGACCGACCAGCCCTGGGTGATGGCCCTGAAGGCGGCGGCGCTGGGCGTGGTGATCCATGCCGCCATCACCATGGCGCGCGCCAGTGTCAGGGGACGGCTGGAGCTGGTCATCGTCCTCGCTTCGAGCGGCGCGGCGCTGATGCCGGGCGGCATGGGCTATGCGGCCGGGATCGTGCTGGTGGCGGCAGCGCTCGGCTTCCTGCGCGGCGCTGGCCCTGATGCCGCCCCGCAGCCAGAGCCCGCAGCTGACCCAGCCCCGGGGCCTGCCGTGGCGCGCGGCTCGCGCCGGGCCGCCGCGTTCTGCCTTGGCCTGTTTCTCTCGCTTCTGGTCATGCTGCCGCTGGGCGCGCGGCTCACCGGTGATCCCACCTTGCAGATGCTCGACGCCTTTTATCGCGCCGGGGCCCTGGTGATCGGCGGCGGGCACGTGCTGCTGCCCCTGCTGGAGGGCGAGGTGGTGGCGCGCGGTTTCATCGATCGCGACACCTTTCTGGCCGGCTATGGCGCGGCCCAGGCCCTGCCCGGTCCCCTGTTCGCCTTTGCGGCCTATGTCGGTGCCCTGTCGCAGGTCGGGCCGGGAGGCGTCCTTGGCGGACTGCTGGCCCTGGGGGCGGTGTTCCTGCCCGGAGCGCTGCTGATGTCCGCCGCCGCGCCCTTTCTCGATCACGCCATGGCCGCGCCGAGGCTGGCGCGGGCGGTGAGGGCGGGCAGCGCAGCCGCCGTGGGGCTGGTGATCGCGGTGATCGTGGGCACGCTGATGCCCGCACTGGGGGGCTCTGTCGGGGCCTGGCTGATCGCGGGCGCTACCCTGGCGGGCCTGATGAGCGGGCGCGTGCCGGTGCTGGTGCTGCTGGCCCTGGCGGTGGGTGCAGGTCTGGTCGCACTCTAGTCGGGACCGCGTGCAATCGGGGGGTTCACAGATGGGACAGGTCCGCTAAACCGCATCCATGAGCACTGCCCCCGAAGCCCAGTCCGTGTCAGCCGCCGCCGTCGATCCGGTCGCCGAGGTGCTCGCGCTCGGCCAGCAGACCATCAGCCTCGATGCCGCCCTCCTGATGCGTCTGACCCAGATGCTGACGGATCTGTCGGTCAATCTTGCCATCGCATCGCTGATCCTGCTGGCGACGATCTTCATCTCGCGCTGGGCGGCGGCCGCGACGCGCCGCGCGCTGGGGCGGATCAAGGCCACGCGCGAGGACAGCACCGTGCAGGGCTTCCTCGTTCAGGTGGTGCGCATCGCCATCATCGTCATCGGCGGCATTGCCATACTGCGCAGGCTGGGTGTCGAGACGACCTCGATCATCGCCATTCTGGGCGCGGCGTCCCTGGCCATCGGCCTGGCATTGCAGGGCGCGCTGTCGAACGTGGCGGCGGGCGTTCTGCTGCTGATGCTGCGGCCCTATCGCGTGGGCGATGTGATCGAGGTCGGCGGCATCGCGGGCGTGGTGCAGAAGCTCGACCTGTTCACCACCCAGCTCTCCAACGCCAACAACGTCAAGATCGTGGTGCCCAATGCCAAGGTGCTGGGCGATGTGATCCAGAACATCTCGGGCCAGAAGACCCGCCGCATCGAGATGGATTTCACCGTCAGCTACTCGGCGGACCTGAACGAGGCGCGCGGCGTCATCGCCGGTGTTGCCGCCTCCCACGACAAGGTGCTGGGCGATCCCGTGCCGTGGACCGGCGTGACCGGCCTGCTCGACAGCGCGGTCCAGATCACCCTGCACGCCTGGGTCAAGGCGCCGGACTGGTGGCAAACGCGCGCGGACCTGTTCCAGGGCGTCAAGGAGGCGCTGGACGACGCCGGGATCGAGATTCCCTTCCCTCAGGCGGTGGAATATTTCGGCGGCAATGTGGGACAGGCGGCCCTTGCTCCGCCCGAGCCGGACGCACCCGATGCCATGCCGGCGCACAAGGCCTCGAGGCGCGCGGGCGGCAAGGGCGATCAGCCCGGCGGCGCGGCGAAAGAGGAAGGCTGAGCCGTGCGCTACGATTTCGCATCCGACAATGTGGCGGGCATGGCGCCCGAGGCGCTTCAGGCTCTCAACGACGCCAATGCAGGGCTGATGCGCGCCTATGGCGGTGACGAGATCACCGCGCGCGCGGCCGATGCCGTGCGGGCCCTGCTCGATGCGGACGCCGAGGTGCGCTTCGTCTTTTCGGGCACGGCGGCCAATGCCATCGCCTGCTCGATGCTGGCCTGGCCCCACGAGGCGGTGATCGCGCACCATGCGGCGCACGTCTGCACCGACGAGACCGGCGCGCCGGGCTTTTTCGGTCAGGGCGTGGGCCTGATCGGCCTGCCGGGCTTTTCGGGCAAGATCGACCCTGCGGCGCTGGAGGCGGCCCTGGCGGAGCCCGAGGTCGGCCATCGCCAGCCGCCCGCTGCCCTGTCGGTGACGCAGGCCACCGAATATGGCGCGGTCTATGACGAGGAGGAGCTGTCGGCCCTGATCGCGCCTGCGCGCACGCGCGGCCTTGGCGTGCACATGGACGGCGCGCGCCTGGCCAATGCGGTGGCCTCGGGCTTTGATCCCACCGCCATCGCGCGCCTTGGCGTGGACGTGCTGGTGCTGGGCGGGGCCAAGGCCGGAGCCCTGTGCACCGAGGCGCTGGTGATGTTCGACCGCTCGCTGGCCCGGCGCATCGACAACCGCCTGAAACAGGCCGGTCAGATGGCGTCCAAGTCGCGCTTTCTGGCCGCGCCGCTGCTGGGCCTGCTGGAGAGCGGTGCCTGGGTGCGTCACGGCGTGCACGCCAATGCCATGGCTGCGCGCCTTGGCGAGGGTATCGCCTCGAGCACACCCTATGCGCTGGCTCACCCGCCCGAGGCCAATGCGGTGTTCGTGCGTATGCCTGCCGAGGCCCAGGCGGCCCTGAGCGCGCGGGGCTGGGCCTGCTATCGCTTCGATGACGGCTCGGTGCGCTTCGTGTGCTCGTGGGCCACCACGCCCGAGGCGGTGGATGCCCTGGTGGCCGACATCGCGGCGCTGGCGCGGGTGCACGGCTGAAGGCGCTACAGCCCGCGTGCTGGCGCGCGGAGCCTCGCGTGCCTAGATAGGCGCCATGGCTGCACGCGGGGAACGCTCAGGCCGGGGGCGCGGCGGCATGGAAACCCGCGCCGCCGAGGCCGACCATCTGAAAACCACGGGGGCGATGCCGCGCACCTTGCCGGCGCTGCGTGATCTGGTGCGCCTGGTGCTGCGCTCGGACGCGCCCCAGCTGAAATCCCGCCTGACGGCGGCGCTGATCCTGACGGTGCTGGGCAAGGCGCTGGGCGTGCTGGCCCCGCTGGCCCTTGGCGCGGCGGTCAACCGCATCGCCGCAGAACAGTCCGAGGCCGCAGGCTGGGCGCTGGGCTTTGCCGCCTTCGCCGTGGGCTGGGCCCTGATCCGCTTCGCCTCGACGGCCGCGCCCCAGGTGCGCGATGCCCTTTTCACCGCCGTGTCCCAGGCCGCCCAGCGCCGGGCGGCGACCGAAACCTTTGCCCACGCCCTGTCCCTGTCGCTGGACTTTCACCAGACCAAGCGATCAGGCGCCCTGTCGCGCACCGTGGAGCGCGGCTCGCGGGCGACGGACTTCCTGCTGCGCATCCTCGCCTTCAATCTGGTGCCCACGGCGCTGGAACTGCTGTTCGCGGCCGCCGTGCTGGCGACGGTCTATGACTGGCGCTATGCGGCCATCGCGGTGGTGACCATCATCATCTATGCCGCGATCACCTTTGCGGTGTCGGACTGGCGTATCGAGCACCGCAGGGCCATGGTCGCCGCCGACTCCGAGGCCGCGGGCCGGGCGGTGGACGCCCTGCTCAACTACGAGACCGTCAAGGCCTTCGGGGCCGAGGCGCGCGCGGTCGAGGGCTATGACCGCGCCCTGGCCGACTATGGCATGGCGGCGCGGCGGGCCAACACCTCGCTGGCACTGCTCAACATCTTCCAGTCCCTGATCATGAATGCGGGGCTGGCGGCCATGGCCCTGCTGGCAGGGATGGAGGCCATGGCCGGGCGCATGGGGCCGGGCGATGTCACGGCCACAGTGCTGATCCTGATCTCGCTCTATGCGCCGCTCAACATCCTGGGGTTCGCCTATCGCGAGATCCGCCAGTCCTTCGTGGACATGGAGGCCATGCTGGCCCTTCAGCGTCAGAGCCCGGAGGTGGCGGACCGCCCCGGTGCCGCCCCGCTGGCGCCCTCGCCCGACCCGCGCGGGGCCGAGCTTTGTTTCGAGGCCGTCGGCTATCGGCACAGCGCGCGTGCCAGCGGGCTGGAGGGCATCGACTTTCGCGCGGAGCCCGGCACGACCACGGCCATCGTCGGGGCCTCGGGGGCGGGCAAGTCCACCATCGTCAAGCTGGCCCTGCGCCTGATCGATCCCCAGCAGGGGCGGGTTCTGATTGACGGCACGGACCTGCGGGACGTGGCGCAGGGCTCGATCCGCGCACGCGTGGCGCTGGTGCCCCAGGACGTGGCCCTGTTCAACGACAGCCTGCGCGTCAACATCGGCTTTGGCCGCCCCGATGCCGACGAGGCCGCGATTCTCGAGGCCGCCAGGGCCGCCGAACTGGGTGACTTCATCGCCCAGCTTCCCGAGGGTCTGGACACGCGCGTGGGCGAGCGCGGGCTCAAGCTGTCGGGCGGCGAGCGCCAGCGGGTGGGCATCGCGCGCGCCCTGCTGGCCGGGCCGCGCCTGCTGATCCTCGACGAGGCCACCAGCGCGCTGGACAGCCGCACCGAGGCCGCCATTCAACAGACCCTGAAGCGCGCCATGGCCGGGCGCACGACCCTGATCGTGGCGCACAGGCTCTCGACCATCGCGGGCGCGGACCAGATCATCGTGCTGAAGGCCGGGCGCGTCATGGAGCGCGGCACCCATGCGGACCTGCTGGCGCAGGGGGGCGAATACGCCCAGCTCTGGGCCCGTCAGACCCGTCAGGGCGAAGGCTAGGGCTGCATCCGCCCGATGGCGTAGAACCTCTCGGCGCGCTGTGCACGCAGGGCGTCGGCATCGAGGCCCTCCAGCGCGCGCAGTTCCTCTTCGAGGACATCGCCCACCGCAGCCATGGCGGCGGCGGGATCGGCATGGGCGCCGCCCACCGGTTCCTCGATCAGGCGGTCGACGATGCGCAGCTCGATCAGGTCGCGCCCGGTGATCTTCATGGCGGCGGCCGCATCCCTGGCCCGCGCGCCATCGCGCCACAGGATCGAGGCGGCCCCCTCGGGCGAGATCACCGAATAGATGGAGTGCTCCAGCATCAGCACACGGTTGGCCGCAGCCAGGGCAATGGCGCCGCCCGATCCGCCCTCACCGGTGATGGTGGCGATCATGGGCACGCCCAGCGTCAGGCCCTTTTCGGTCGAGCGCGCGATGGCCTCGGCCTGACCGCGCTCCTCGGCGCCGAGGCCGGGATAGGCACCGGCGGTGTCCACGAAGGTCAGGACCGGCAGGTTGAAGCGCTCGGCCAGGTCCATCAGGCGCACCGCCTTGCGATAGCCTTCTGGCCGGGCCATGCCGAAATTGTGGGTCAGGCGCGTGGCGGTATCGAAACCCTTCTCGTGGCCCATGACCACCACGGCGCGGCCGCGAAAGCGTCCCAGACCGCCCAGAATCGCCTGATCGTCGCCGAACTGGCGGTCGCCGCGCAGCTCGACGAAGTCCGAGATCAGGCTGGCCACATAGTCCACGAAGTGCGGGCGGGCGGGATGGCGGGCCACCTGGGTCTTCTTCCACGGATCGAGGCGCGCATAGGTCTGGCGGCGCAGATCCTCGGCCCGGTCCTTGAGGGCGGCGATCTCGGCCTCGAAAGGCCCCGCGGTCTCGGCGAGCGCCTTCAGCTCCTCGATCTTGGCCTCGAGGTCGGCAATGGGCTTTTCAAAATCGAGATAGTGACGCAGCGGCGATGCCATCAACTCATCCGGTGGCTTTTACAACGGCGGCGGAAACTAGGGCGTCTTGTGCGGGCGCACAAGCATGGCGTTCCCCCCTCAGCAGGGCTCAGGTGTCAGGCTTGGACGCGCGGCGCGTGCGCGCGAGGGGGTGGCGGCTCTGCACCAGGGCCTCGAGCTGGCTGGTGGCGACGTGGGTATAGATCTGGGTGGTGGCGATGTCGGCATGGCCGAGCAGGGTCTGCACCACGCGCAGGTCCGCGCCTCCGTTCAACAGGGCGGTGGCAAAGGCATGGCGCAGCACATGGGGGCTGACGCGGGCCGGATCGATGCCTGCGCGCACGGCGGCGGCGTCCAGAAGCTGCGAGAAGCGCCGCGCGCTCAGGGCCCGCTGGGGCCTCGTGGAGGGAAACAGCCACGGCGAGGGCGCTTTCAGCCCCTCGGCCCGCACGGCCAGCCAGGCGCGGATGGCGGCGCGGGCGCTGTCCCCCAGCGGTGCGAGGCGCTCGCGCCCGCCCTTGCCGCGCACGATCACGAAGGCCGGATCGCGCGCCACGGCATCCAGTTTCAGCGACAAAAGCTCGGAGACGCGCAGGCCCGAGGCAAAGGCGATCTCGATCAGGCACCGCAGCCGAAGCCCCGCGCGCTCGCCTTTTGATGCGCCCCCGGACGCACCGAGGGCGTCACTGGCGGCGATCAGAGCCTCGACCTCCTCGGGCGAGAGCACGCGCGGCAGCGGGCGTCCGGCCCGGGGGGCATCGAGCTTTCGCGACGGATCGCTGCGCACCCAGCCTTCGGCCAGGGCAAAGCGGTAGAACTGGCGGATGCTGGCGCGCTTGCGCGACTGGGTGGCAGGCGACAGCCCCTCGCGCGCCAGGGATTCGAACCACTGCGACAGGGCCGCCTCGTCGGCACCGGTCAGCCCGCCATGGGGCGCGAGCGCGCGCGCGGCGGCCTCGAGGTCGCGGCCATAGGCGCGCAGGGTGTGGGCAGAGGCGTCACGCTCGACCGCCATCATCTCGATGAAGGCCTCGATACGCGCGCCATCCTCGCGGATCATGGGCGCGCGGCGCCCCGCTGGATGGCGATCAGTCCCTCGATGGCCACGTCGCGGGCGTGATCGGTCAGTCCCGCTTCGGCCAGGGTCCGCACGATGAGGGCACGCTCGGAGATGCCCGGCGGCCCCTCCAGCGCCAGATCGAGGGCGATCAGGGCCGCCTCGCCCGCGCGATCTTCACCGGCGGCGCGGCTCAGCCCCAGCAGTTGCCCTGCCCCCGCACGCGGCGCAGGGAACTCGAAGCCGAGCAGGCGTGCGCGCGCATCGGGCGTGGCCTCGGCCCCGAGCGCAAACAGCAGCAGGGCCGCCTGACGCGCACGCGGGCGCGCAGCCGGATCGCCTGCCTCGCCGCGCTCGATCAGACGGTCGAGCGAGGCGGCGATGGAGCCCACGCCGCTGGCCGTCACGAGGGCGTCGGCCATGGCCAGATCGAAGGGCGAGCCCTCCAGAGTGGTGGCCAGCAGGGCCTGGGCGGCGGCGGGTTCTCCGGCCAGTACCAGAGCCGTGACGATGCGCAGCGGCTGCTGAAAGGGCGTGCCGCGCGAGATCAGCTCGCCCATCCCCTGACGGTTGGCGCGCGCGGTGCGGCGCAGAAGGTCGGTGTCGCCCGAGGCTGCCTCCAGCGCCGTCTCGATGGCCGCTGCCCACTGGCGGTGCTGTTCGTCGCGGCGCGCATTGTCGTCAAGCGGTGTGGGCAGGTCATCGGGGCTGGGGGCGGCGGCACCGCTGGCGGGCGCGGGCGCAGGCGCAGGCGCAGGAAGGGGCGGGCGCGGCACGGCGGCAATGGCGGCGGCACGGGCGCGCAGGGGGTGGCCTTCGGGCAGGTCGGACGGCACCTCCAGCCCCAGATGGCGCGACAGGGCATGGTTGAGGGCGCTGTCGGCGGCACCCGCCCCGCGCCCCTCGGTGGTGCCTGCGAGCACCTGACCCATCAGGCGCACATAGTTCGCATCGCTCTCGCCGCTGGCCTGCCACAGCCCGTAGGTCACCTCGGCCTGCATGGTCTCGCCCGCAATGGCATGACAGAAGGCGCGCAGGCGAAGCTGGAAGGGGGCCTCGCGGTCACGGGTGAGCGCGCGCGCGCTCTGGCAGGCACGTTCGGTGTCGCCCTGCCACAGCCACGCCTCGGCCCGCGCCCGGCTCAGGGTCTCGCTGGCCTCGACGCCCGGCGTGCGCGCCAGCAGTGACAGGGCCGCCTCGCTCTCGCCCAGACGGATCAGGGCCGCGATGCGCTCGGCCGCGAGGCTCTCGTCGTTGCCGCCGCCGTCAGGTGCGCGCGCGCCCGTTGCCAGCAGGTCGGCGGCCAGACGGTGCATGGCGGGCGAGAGGGGGCGGGTGCCGATGCGTGCCAGCATGGCCCGCGCCTGCCGCGCCGAGGTGCCCTGCCACAGATCGGCAGGCAGGGCCGTGGCGCGGCCCGGTGCCGACCACAGGTCCAGCGCGCCGATGGCCCCGCTCTCGATGGGCGTGCGCGCCACCGTGGGCAGGTCACTGGTTTCCTCGGCAGGGGGACTCTCCTGAGCCATGGCAGGGCCACAGGCGAGGGCCGCCGCCAGCGCCAGCCGTCCCAGGTTTCGCCGAACCGTGATCGCGGCTGTGGCAGAGCGGGCCCGGTTTCGTGTAAACACCTGATCGAACATGCGCGCCCTAGCCCTTTTTCAATCCCAGTTGGCTCCATGAGCCGTGCCAAAAACAGGGGCACCGGCACCCGTGCGGGCACCCGTGCATCGCCAAGCGTGCGAACAGACCCTCTGCTCGCCGCTCATACCATAGCCCTTATCGGATTGATGGGGGTGGGAAAGTCAACCGTGGGCCGTCGTCTCGCGCGCAGGATCGGCCTGCCGTTCTTCGATGCCGACAGCGAGATCGAGGCGGCGGCGGGCCTGTCGGTCGCCGACATCTTCGCGGCCTATGGCGAGGCCGAGTTCCGCGCGGGCGAGGCGCGGGTGATCCGGCGGCTGGTGGAGGGCCCGCCCCATGTGCTGGCCACGGGCGGCGGGGCGGTGCTCAATCCCGAGACCCTGGCCCTGCTGCGGGAGCGCACCATCATGGTCTGGCTGAAGGCCGATCTGGAGGTGGTCAGCGGGCGCGTGGCGCGCCGCGACACCCGCCCCCTGCTGCGCGGGCGCGATCCTCTGGAGACGCTGCGCCAGATGGCGCAGGCGCGCTATCCCATCTATGAGCAGGCCCATGTGACGGTCGAGACCGGCCAAGGCACCCATCAGGAGGCGGTCGAGGCCATCATCGAGGCCGTGCTCGCCCACCTGAACGACAGGACCGATAAGGACAGGCCCGAGAAGAACAGGCCAACACGCCCATGAGCCAGGTTCACGCCTCCATCCGCGTCGAGGGCGCAGGCTTTGCGCCCTATGATGTCGTCATCGGCACGGGGCTCGCGCGCGAGCCCGGGCCATGGCTCGGGCCCCTGCTGGGGGCAGGGCGCACCCTCATCATCACCGACGACACGGTCAGGGCCCTGCATGGCGGGCACCTGGCCGGGGCGCTGGGTGAGGGGGGCATCGCGGCGCATATCGTCAGCGTGCCGCCGGGCGAGGGCTCAAAGTCCTTCGGTCAGCTCGAGCGCGTGCTGGGCGAGATGGCCGGGGCCGGGCTGGACCGGCACGACACGGTGATTGCGCTGGGCGGTGGGGTCGTCGGCGATCTGGCGGGGCTGGCGGCGGCGCTCTACATGCGCGGGATCGCCTTTGTCCAGGTGCCGAGCACCCTGCTGGCCCAGGTGGATTCGTCGGTCGGCGGCAAGACGGCCATCGATCTTGGCGGGCTGAAGAACATGGTCGGCGCCTTTCACCAGCCTGCGCTGGTGCTGGCGGACGTGGACCTGCTGCAAAGCCTGCCGCCGCGCGAGCGCCGGGCGGGCTGGGCCGAGGTCATCAAGCACGGCCTGATCGAGGGCGGCGAGCATCTGGACTTCATCGAGAGCGTGGGCGCGCGCGGCATCGAGGGCGATGGTGACGTGCTGGCCGAGGCGGTCGCCCGCTCGGTACGGCTCAAGGCGCAGATCGTCTCGCAGGATGCCCGCGAGGGCTCGGTGCGCGCCCTGCTGAACCTTGGGCATACCTTCGGGCACGCGCTGGAGAGCCTGGCACTGGAGAGTCTGGCGCTGGAGGGCGGCATGCTCAACCACGGCGAGGCGGTGGCGCTGGGCTGTGCCATGGCCGCGCGCTTCTCGGCGGCGCAGGGCCTGTGCGACGACGAGTTGCCTGCGCGTCTTGAAGCCCTGCTCAGGGTCTGTGCCCTGCCCGCACGCCTGTCCGATGCGGGTCAGGATTTCGGTGCCGACGACCTGCTGGCGCTGATGCAGGCCGACAAGAAGAATGCGTCCGGTCACCTGACCCTGATCCTGCTGGAAGGGCCGGGCCGCGCGGTGATCCGCAGGCAGATCGATCAGGCGGCCCTGAAGGCGTTTCTCGTCAGCGAGGGCGCGCGGGCCTGAGTCTCGGGCCTAATCGACCGCCCGGCAGGTGGTGCGCTCGCGCCCGTCTGTGCTCCATTCGGCCACAACGCCCTCGCCGCGAAGCTCCTGGCTGGAGCTGCGATACCACAGGCCCGAGGTGGAGCGCTCCTCGCGCAGGTCATAGGCAAGGCCGTTGGAGGTGCGCACCGTCGCCATGCGGCGCGGATTGTCGAAATCCACGGTCAGGCGCTCGCCGTTGACGCACACATAGACCGCACGGATCACGCGGTTGAGCGCGCGGTCCTGCACCTCGGCCCCGGTGCGCTGGCGCGTGGTGCGGGCCTCGACGGCGCGGGCCTGAACGGCTTCGGCATCGGTGGGGCCGTCCGGCTCCTGCCCGCAGGCACCCAGGGCTGTCAGGGCGCAGGCCATGGCGAAGGTGGCGGGCGCAGGGCTGGTCTTGAAGCGGGGCAAGGGACGTTTCCTTACGCTGTGACCGGGGCTTAACGCCGCGCGTGAGTGTGCGTTCCTCTAGCGGCTAGCTGCGCCGGGCGCGGAAGAAGTCGCGCAGCATATGTCCGCAGGCGTCGGCCATCAGCCCGTGCTCGACCTCGGGCCGCCAGTGGCAGGTGGGCTGTTCGAAGAAGCGCGGACCGCTGATGACCGCCCCGCCCTTGGGATCGCCGGCCCCGAACACGAGGCGGCGGATGCGCGCATGGCTGATGGCGCCTGCGCACATGGCGCACGGCTCGAGCGTGACATAGAGCGTCAGGTCGTGAAGGCGGTAGTTGCCGCGCGCCAGGGCGGCGGCGCGCAGGGCCACGATCTCGGCGTGGGCGGTGGGATCGTGGCTGCCGATGGGTCCGTTGCGGCCCTCGGCGATGACCTCGAGGCGCGCCTCGTCGACGATCACGGCACCGATGGGAACCTCGCCCGCATCGGCCGCCGCTTGCGCTTGGGCCACAGCCATGCGCATGAACCGCTCATCATGGATCGCCATAACTCCGACAGACCCGCGCCCAAGCGCCCGCGTCAAGAAAAATCAGGCCGGAAGCCTTCCGCAAAGCCCGCTTCCGGCACCCGCAAGGCCGACAAGCCCGCCGAGCCGGTGCGTCAGGAGCGTATCGCCAAGGCTCTGGCGCGCGCAGGCATCGCGTCTCGCCGCGAGGTCGAGCGCCTGATCGGTCTGGGCAAGGTCGCGGTCAATGGACGCATCATCGACACGCCCGCCACCCTGGTCGGACGCGACGACGTGCTCACCGTCGACGGCAAGCCTGCCGGGCGGGTCGAGGCCACGCGGGTGTGGCGCTATCACAAGCCGGTCGGCCTGATGACCACGCACAAGGATCCTCTGGGCCGTCCCACGGTCTTCGATGCCCTGCCGCCGGGCCTGCCGCGGGTGATCTCGGTCGGGCGGCTCGATCTCAACTCCGAGGGCCTTCTGCTGCTCACCAACGATGGCGAGCTGGCCCGCGCGCTGGAACTGCCCCAGAGCGGGCTGATGCGCCACTATCGGGCCCGGGCACGCGGTCGCACCAGCCAGGACGCGCTCGACCGGCTGAAGGACGGCATCACGGTCGAGGGCGTGCGCTATGGCCCCATCGAGGCGCGGCTCGACAAGGCCGACGAGGGCAAGGCCAATGTCTGGATCAGCGTCAGCCTGTCCGAGGGCAAGAACCGCGAGGTGCGCAAGGTGCTCGAGGCGCTGGGCCTCAAGGTCAACCGCCTGATCCGCCTGTCCTATGGCCCGCTGCAGCTGGGGACGCTGGCGCGCGGCGACGTCGAGGAGGTCGGCCCGCGCGTGATCCGCGAGATGCTGGGCGAATACATCCGCCCCGAGAACCTGCCCCAGGGCTCGGCCGTGGCCACGCCCGCGCCTGAGCCGGGCCGTCGCGGGACGAAAGAGGCGGCGAACCCCGCGCTCAAGGCCCTCAGCGATCCGTCGCGCAAGCCATCGCGCGTGCGCAGGGCCGCCGCCGCCGTCGAGGCGGCCGAGGCGGCGCCGCGGCCGTCGGATCGCCCCTCCGGTCGCCCCTCCGGTCGCCCCTCTGGCCGTTCTGCACCGCCCTCGCGCGGGCCGCGCCGCGATGGCTCCGCATACGGTTCTGGCCGCAGTTCAGATCGCGGTTCTGACCGCAGTTCTGATCGCGGTTCCGGGCGCACGGATGGAGACAGGCCCGCGCGCACCTATGGCCCCAGAGCGGATGCGGATGGCGAGCGTTCCGGTCCCCGCTCTGGCCCGCGTTCTGGTCCCCGCTCAGATGGGCCGCGTTCTGGCCCCCGTTCCGGGCCTCGCAGCGATGGCCCACGTTCTGGCCCCCGCTCAGGTGGCCCGCGTTCCGGGCCTCGCAGCGAAGGCCCCGGCGGGGGCGCGCGCCGGACCCCGGACGCTCAGGAGCGCAAGTCCCGGGAGGCGCGCCCCTCCGATGGCAAACCGGCCGGTCGCGGGGGCGGGAGAACATCGGACAGGCCATCTGGCAAGCCGGAAGGAAAACCCGGTGGCAAGTCCTATGCGGGCAAGCCCTCTGGTGCACGCCCTGCGGGCTCATCGTCCCGTTCTGGGCCCCGCTCTGGGCCCCGCTCAGGCCCCCGCCCTTCTGGCCCCCGTTCTGGTCCCCGCCCGCCGGGCCGCAAGGGCTAGGGCTTCATGAGGATCGTCGGCGGAGAGTTTCGCGGGCGCGCCCTGATCGCGCCGGGCGGGCGTGACACGCGCCCGACATCGGATCGGGCCCGCGAGGCCATCTTCAATGTGATCGCGCACGCAAGCTTCGGAACGCAGATCGAGGGCGCGCGGGTGATCGACCTGTTCGCGGGCTCGGGCGCACTGGGCTTCGAGGCCCTGTCGCGCGGCGCAGGCCAGGCCCTGTTCGTCGAGACCGACGAGCAGGCACGCGGCGCGATCCGCGACAATGCCGAGGCTCTGGGCCTGTTCGGGCGGGCGCGCGTGCACCGTCGCAGCGCCACGGACCTCGGCCCCCGGCCCGGCCCCATCGGTGATGCCTTCGATCTGGCCTTTCTCGACCCGCCCTATGGCCGCAGCCTCGGCGCGCCTGCGCTGGTGGCCCTTCGTGACGGCCTGTGGCTGAAGCCCGGTGCCCTTGTGGTTCTGGAGGAGGGGCGCGATGATCCGCTCACCGAGGTGCCCGGCTTCGAGCCTCTCGATGTGCGAAGCTGGGGCGCGGCGCGCGTCAGCTTCATGAGCCGCACCGGGGACGACAGCGCGCCCTGATCACGAGGAGATGCGACCATGACCGAGCGAGCACCGATGCCCCGGCGGCGATCTGTCGTCGGCGGCCTGCTGGCGGGCTTCGCCACAGTCGTGGGCGCAGCGCCCGCCCTCGCCAGCGGCCGGGGCCTTGCAGAGCACATCGGCGGCGAGGTCGAACCGGAGTGGTCCGCACGCAGCCCCCTGCCGTGGGCGGTGCAGGAGATCTATGCCACCGTGGCCCGAGGGCTGCTCTATACCGCCGGGGGCCTGCGCGCCGGGCCCCGCGGCTTCGAGATCGAGGACCGCACGGGCATCTATGACCCCGCAGCCGACCTGTGGCGCGAGGGCCCGCGCCTGCCCGTGGCCCTGCACCATCCGATGCTGGTCAGCGATGGGCAGGGGCGGGTGCACCTGTTCGGCGGCTTTGAGCGCAGCGCGCGCGGCGACTGGACCAGCACGGCCACGCACCTGATCCTTGACGAGGCGCGCGGCTGGCTGGAGGCGCCCTCCGGCCCCATGCCCCAGGCCCTGGCCGAGACGGTGGGGGTGCGGCTGGGCGAGCACATCCATCTGGTCAGCGGGCGGCGCGCCGATGGCGGCAACGGCCAGTGGAATGATCATGCCGATGTCGATACCCATCTTGTCTTCGATGCGCGTGAGGGGCGCTGGCGCGAGGGCGCGCCGTGCCCCATGGCCCGCAACAGCGCCTGCGGGGCGCAGATCGACGGGCAGCTCTATCTGGCTGGCGGGCGCACGGTCAGCGGCGGCGGTACGGGGCGGCTCGACCGCTATGACCCGGCGTCAGAGCGCTGGGAGACCCTGGCGCCCATTCCGTTTTCGGCGCGATCAGGCCAGCAGGTCGGTGGCGGCCTCGCCTGCGGCGTGCTGGACGGGCGTCTGGTGGTGTTCGGCGGCGAATGGTTCGGGCCAAACCGCACGGGCGGGGTGTTCGCCGAGACCTTCATCTATGATCCCGCCAGCGATCGCTGGGAGCCCGGCCCCGACATGATGACGCCCCGTCACGGGCTGGCGGCAGGCACCGTGGATGGCGTGATCCTGGCCGTGGCGGGCGCGGCCAGCGTTGGTGCCGGTCTGGTGACGGGTGCCGTGGAGGCGTTTGCGCTCTAGCGGCGGCCGAACAGGCGCTCCAGATCCTCGCGCTTCAGCTCGACATAGGTGGGCCGCCCGTGGTTGCACTGACCCGAGTGGGGCGTGGCCTCCATCTCGCGCAGCAGGGCGTTCATCTCGGCCAGGTTCAGCTGGCGACCGGCGCGCACGCTGCCGTGGCAGGCCATGGTCGAGCAGACATGGGAAAGGCGCTCCTCGAGGCTGAGGGGGCTGTCGCTCTCGGCCAGATCGTCGGCCAGATCGCGCACCAGGGCCTCGGCATCCACGGTGCCGAGCAGGGCGGGCGTCTCGCGCACCAGCACCGAGGACGGGCCAAAGCGCTCCACCACCAGCCCCAGCGCCTCAAGCTCGGCCGCACGCGCGCTGACGCGCTCGGCCTCGCTCTCGGAAAGATCGACCACCACGGGCGAGAGCAGGCCCTGACGGCGGATGCCGCCCTCGCGCATCTGGACCTTCATGCGCTCATAGACGAGGCGCTCATGGGCCGCGTGCTGATCGACCAGCACCATGCCAGCCTTGGTCTGGGCCACGATATAGGTGCCGTGCAGCTGGGCGCGCGCGCTGCCCAGCGGATAGTCGCCCCCCGCTTCGCTCGCCGCATCGGCCACGGCGGCACGCACGCTGGGCTCTGACAGGCCGGGCAGGTGAGGGGCGAGGGCCGCAGCCGCCTGCGGCCCGGCATCGCGCGCGCCATGCAGCGGCGTACCGGACAGGGCCGGTTCTGCCTCGCGCCAGCCGTTCCATCCGCTGTGGCCCGCCGCAGCGCCAGGCAGGGGTTCGGAGCCGGGGCGAAAGCGGGACAGGGCCTCGCTCGCCACGGTGGTCGAGGCGCGGTGGGCGGCGCCTTCCAGGCTGTGGCGCAGGCCGCCCACGATTAGTCCGCGCACCAGGGCCGGATCGCGAAAGCGCACCTCGGTCTTGGCCGGATGCACGTTCACATCGACGCCGAGCGGGTCGATGTCGATGAACAGGACCGCGACAGGGTGGCGGTCGCGGGCCAGATAGTCGCTGTACGCCCCGCGCAGGGCGCCCTGCAGCAGGCGGTCGCGCACCGGCCGGCCGTTCACGAACAGGAACTGGTGCGCCCCGTTGCCGCGCGAAAAGGTGGGCAGGCCCGCATAGCCCGACAGCCGCACGCCATCGCGCTCATGATCGATCAGCAAGGCATTGGCGCGAAAGTCCGGTCCCAGAATCTGGCCGAGGCGCGCGAGCCGCCCTTCCGGTCCCGGCGGCTGGGCGGGCAGGGAGAAGATACGCCGGCCGTCTGCCTCCAGGGTGAAGCCCACACCCTCGTGCGCCATGGCGTGACGGCGCAGCTCCTCGGTGATGGCCATGGTCTCGGCGCGCTCGGACTTCATGAACTTGAGCCTTGCAGGCGTGGCATGGAACAGGTCGCGCACCTCGACGCGCGTGCCGTGAGGGCCGGAAAAGGCCGCCGGGCGCACGTCTGCGACGCGACCGGCCTCGACCGACAGGGCCCAGGCCTCGCCCGCGCCCGTGCGGCGCGATGAAAGGGTCAGGCGCGAGACCGAGCCGATCGAAGGCAGGGCCTCGCCGCGAAAGCCGAGGGTGTGGATGCGCAGAAGATCGACATCGCCCGCGTCGTCCGGTTCCAGCTTGGAGGTGGCGTGGCGCTCCACCGCCAGGGCCAGCTCGTCCGGGCTCATGCCATGGCCGTCGTCGGTGATGACCAGCCGCGCGAGCCCGCCGCCCTCGATCTGGACGCCGATGTGGCGCGCGCCCGCATCGATGGCGTTCTCGACCAGCTCCTTCATGGCGCTGGCGGGGCGCTCCACCACCTCGCCCGCGGCGATGCGGTTGACGATCTCGGGCGAGAGGCGGCGGATGGGCATACGTTCAATCTAGGGCGGACGCTGCCGAATGGTAAGCGCCCAGCGATCAGGCCGGGGCTGCGGCTGTGGACGGCGCGGGGGCGCCGCGCTAGAGGCGGGGATCTGTCACATTCGCGGATGAGAGCCTTCGAGGAGCCCGTCATGGCCGAGACCTATGAGACCCTGCTGATCGAGCGGCACGAAGATGGCTATGCCCTCGTCACCCTGAACCGGCCCAAGGCGCTCAATGCCCTGAACAGCCAGGTGTTCGACGAACTGGTGGATTTTCTCGATGCGGTCGAGGGCGATGATCAGGTGCGCTGCCTGATCCTGACCGGTTCGGAAAAGGCGTTTGCCGCCGGGGCCGACATCAAGGAGATGTCCGATCGCTCCTACGCCCAGATGTTCACCGGAAACTTCTTCGCCAAGGGCCATGACCGCATCGTGCGCTTTCGCAAGCCGATCATCGCGGCGGTGTCGGGCTATGCCCTGGGTGGGGGCTGCGAGCTGGCCATGCTGTGCGACTTCATCATCGCGTCCGAGACCGCCAGGTTCGGCCAGCCCGAGATCAACCTGGGCGTGGCGCCGGGCATCGGCGGCTCCCAGCGCCTGACGCGGCTGGTGGGCAAGTCCAGGGCCATGGACATGATCCTGACCGGGCGGATGATGGATGCGGCCGAGGCCGAGCGCGCCGGTCTGGTCAGCCGCGTGCTGGCACCCGAGGCCCTGCTGGACGAGGCGCGCCAGATCGCCGCCAAGATCGCCGCCCAGTCGCCTCTGGCGGTCATGGCCAACAAGGAGATGGTCAATGTGGCCCTTGAGGTCGGACTTGCCGAGGGGGTGCGCTTCGAGCGCCGCCTGTTCCACTCGCTGTTCGCCTTCGAGGACCAGAAGGAAGGCATGAGCGCCTTCGTCGACAAGCGCAAACCCGACTTCAAGGGGCGCTAGGTCTTGGGACGAGCCGGGGCCATGGGACGGGGCGGGGCCATGGGCACGCTTGTCTCGCGCCGCGCGGCGCTGCTGGGCGCGGCAGCGCTGGGCGGATGCGCGACGACCTCGCCTGCCGGGGGGCCGCTGTCGGCACCGTTGCAGCGCGAAGGCCCGCTGCGGCTCGCGCCCGTCATCGTGCAGCGCGAGCGGGTGATCCGCACCATTGCGGGCCTGCGCCCCTATCGTCCCGCGGGCTTCGTGGTCCGCACCGAGAGCTTCGGCGACAAGTCCATCACGCACAACTATGGCCATGGCGGCGGGGGCATCACCCTGTCGTGGGGATCGTCCGCCCTGGCGGTGAGGGAGGGCTTCGACAGCGCCGTGCGCGACTATGCCGTGCTGGGGGCCGGGGTCATGGGCCTGTCGTGCGCGCGGCTGTTGCAGCAGCGCGGCGCGCGCGTGACTATCTATGCCCGCGACCTGCCTCCCGATACCACCTCGAACGTGGCCGGTGCCCAGTGGTGGCCTACCTCGGTCTATAGTCGCGCCGAGGCCTCGGCAGAGTTCCTGGCCCAGTTCGCCGAGGCTGCCCGCCTGTCCTATCACCGCTTTCAGCTGATGGTCGGCTCTCGCTACGGCGTGCGGTGGACGCGCAACTATATCGTCTCGGACGATCCCATCTCGCCCGATGATCCCATACGCCGGGGCGGGCCGCTGGAGGGACTGGCCCCCGAGGTCGAGACGCTGGCGCCGGGGGAGCACCCCTTCGGCCACGCCCACGTCAAGCGCTACACCACCATGATGATCGAGCCGTCGATCTATCTGGACGCCCTGCTGGCGGACTTCCTGCACGCGGGCGGGCGCATACAGGTGGCCGAGCTGCGGGACCGTGCCGATGTCCTGGCCCTGCCCGAGGCGCGCATCTTCAACTGCACCGGCCTTGGCGCGCGGGCCCTGTTCGGGGACGAGGCGCTCATCCCGGCCAAGGGCCAGCTCGTGTTCCTGCTGCCCCAGCCCGAAGTGACCTATAATGTGCTGGGGCCGGGCACGACCTATATGTTCCCGCGCCGCGACGGCATCCTGCTGGGCGGCAGCTTCGAGCGCAACAACTGGGATCTTGCGCCCGACCCGGCGGTGACGGAGGCCATACTGGCGCGCCATCAGGCCCTGTTCGCGCGGATGCGTTCGCCTGATCGCTAGGGGCGGGGACAGAGGCGGACGCAGACTCGCGTTGACCCGCCATTGCCTTTCCGCTATAGCCGCGCGCTCTTGAGATTTGAACGCCCCCGCCGTCAGCGGACCGCGCGGGGCCATACCGTTTGAGGTTTGACGACACATGGCCAACAACCCCGGCGCCAAGAAAGCGATCCGCAAGATCGAGGCCCGCACCCAGGTGAACAAGGCGCGCCGCACGCGCGTGCGCACCTATCTGCGCCGCTTCCAGGAAGCGGTCGCCTCGGGCGACGTGAAGGCCGCCACGGCCGCTTTCGGCGAGGCGCAGTCCGAGCTGATGCGCGCGGTGTCCAAGGGCGTGGTTCACAAGAATACCGGCTCGCGCAAGGTGTCGCGTCTGGCCGCCCAGCTGCGCAAGCTGGCCGCAGCCTGAGGGCTGATGCGGACGGCCCTGTCACAGGGCTGACACACGAAAACTGAAGCATTTCAACGACGAGGCAGGATCACCTGTCTCGTCGTTTTGCCGTGCGCGGATAAATGCGCGCGCGATTTTCTGTCGCCCCGGCTGATGCCGAACACCGGTTTCCCGTGCCACGCGAAGGCCTTATGGGAGTCAACGAAAATATCCGCATCAGGCGAAACGAATCAGCGTTGACGGTGCCTCCCGTCGCGCTAGTTTCGAGGTCCGAACGCACTTCCATCCCAATACGGATGAAGACGGCGCGGAAGCCATTTCCGCGTTGGCGGGAGGAGTCTGTCTGGTGAAGCGAAGCGCGCTGCGGGGTGTCAGTCCCGCGGCACAGGAAAATGCGCCTCACGCAGACGGGCTGGAGGACGGTGACAGTATCACGGCTTGGCCGAGATGCCGCTGCCGGTGGCCGGGAGAAGGGACCAACCTTTCCGAGGGGCGCCAGGGCGGTGCGCATTAAGGTTATCAGGGTCGGGGGCGTTTCGAGGCGAGCGTATCGCCGGGCGTGAAGGGGCGGGACCGGTGCGGGCCAGAAGGCTCGGGGCCGGACTCGGGGCCGGAAGGCTTCCTCATCGCACAACCCCCTTCGAGGCGTGGCCCGCACAGGCGGGCGCGCCGCGAGCACGACCCGGGCCGAGAGCTGCATCCGATGCCGATCAAGAGCGACAAAACAAGAAGACGGCGGGTTTGCGGTGATGAACAAGGTGGCTGAAGTGGCGATGATGACGGACCCGGACCGGATCTGGACCGAGGTGACGCGCATGGTGCGTGCCGAGCTGGGCGAAGGCCCCTTCTCGTCCTATCTGGCGCCGTCCGCGGTGCGCGTGGATGCCCACGGCCGCCTGTTCATCGTGACGCCTACGGCCTATGCGCGCGACTGGATCCGCAAGAATGCGCTGCGCCGCCTGAACGACCTGTGGGCCGGGCTGGATGGCCAGTCGCGGATGCTGGAGGTGCGCTGCCGCGCCGAGTTCGTCTCGACCCCGCCGCAGGTGACGCCGCTCAGCCGCAGCGAGCATCCCCAGACCGCCGCCACGCGCGGGCTGGAGCCGTCCGAGCCGCGCCGCGCCACGGTCGCGCCCGTCACCGATGGCCCCCGCGCTGTGCGTGCCGCGGGCCTTCAGGAGCGCCTGACCTTCGACACCCTGGTGGAGGGCAAGGGCAACGCCTTTGCCATCGCCATCGCGCGCCAGACGGCGAGCTGGGCCGACGGGCACTTCAACCCGATCTTCTTCTGCGGTCCCTATGGCCACGGCAAGACCCACATGCTCAACGCCATCGCCTGGGAGGCCCAGCGCCTGCGCCCCGAGGCCAAGGTGGTTTACCTGAGCGCCGAGCGCTTCGTGTCGGCCTTCGTGAACGCGGTGCGCGACCGCACCACGGCGGCCTTCAAGGACCAGCTTCGCACTGCCGATATCCTTCTGATCGACGATGTGCAGTTCCTGGCCAACAAGGCCAGCACTCAGGAGGAGCTGCTCTCGACCCTGACCGCCCTGATGGAGGACGGGCGCCGCATCGTGCTGGCCGCCGACCGTCCGCCCGCCGCCCTGACCGACATCGAGCCGCGCCTGCGCTCGCACCTGGCTGCCGGCCTGACCTGCCCGGTCGAGCCTGCCGACCGCGAGCTGAAGCTGAAGGTGGTGGCGCGCAAGCTGGCCAGCCTGGCTGCCATCGGCCTGGTCGAGGGCGAGGCCCGCCCCGAGGTCGTGGCCCATCTGGTCGACAGCACCCAGGGTTCGATCCGCGAGCTTGAGGGCGCCATCAACACCCTGGCCGCCGTGGCCGGAAAGCGCCTCTCCCAGCTTGGCGTCGAAGAGGCGCGCGCCGTGATCGGCTCGGCCATGCGCGGCGGACCGGAGCGGCGCATCACGGTGGACGAGATCCAGAAGCTGACCGCCGATCACTTCGGCCTCAAGCAGGCGGATCTTCTGTCGGGGCGGCGCACGCGCTCGGTGGCCCGCCCGCGCCAGATCGCCATGTATCTGTGCAAGAACTACACCTCGCGCAGCTACCCGGACATCGGGCGGCGCTTTGGCGGGCGCGACCACACCACCGTGCTGCACGGGGTGCGCCGCATCGAGGAGCTGGCCGCCAAGGACGAGCAGATCGCGCGCGATCTGGAGGCCCTGACGCGCAAGCTGCGCCCCTGATCTCTCGCCTTGGGCGGGCCGGGCGGGCTGGGCGGGCTGGGCGCTGACGCCCGCAGGCGCGCGCAGCCGAAGGATATCCCCCGCGAAGTTGAAAGCGGCCCGTCCGGCGCGCGGGCCAGGCGCTTCCCTGTGGCGCATTCACGCTCTAGTGTCTCAAGTCATTTCATTGGGGTCCGGGTGATTCCCTCAAGCGGGCGGCCCCGCCCTGGCGGACGAGTGACATGAAGCTGACCATCGAGCGCGCGGCGCTTCTCAAGGCCCTTGGCCACGTCCAGAGCGTCGTCGAGCGGCGCAACACCATCCCGATCCTGTCCAATGTGCTGCTGAGCGCGGGGCGCGACCGGCTGTCGCTGGCGGCGACCGATCTCGACATGGAAATGGTCGACGAGGCCGAGGCCCAGGTCGATGTGGAAGGCCAGATCACCGCGCCGGCCCATACGCTGTACGAGATCGCGCGCAAGCTGCCCGAGGGCTCGGAGGTCTCGCTCAGCTATTCGGGCGATGATCCGCGCCTGATCGTTCAGGCGGGCCGCTCGCGCTTCAACCTGCCGGTCCTGCCCGCAGGCGATTTCCCGGTCATGTCCAACGAGAGCGCGGGGGTGCGCTTCACCCTGCTCAAGGAGGATCTGGCGCGCCTGATCGACAAGACGCGCTTTGCCATCTCCACCGAGGAGACGCGCTATTATCTGAACGGGCTTTATCTGCACACGGTCTCGGAGGCCGGTCAGATGCTGCTGCGGGCCGTGGCCACCGACGGCCATCGCCTTGCCCTCGCCGAGACGCCCGCGCCCGAGGGCGCTGCGGGCGGGCCGGGCGTGATCGTGCCGCGCAAGACCGTCGATCAGGTGCGCCGCCTGCTCGACGACGGCTCCGGCCCCGTCGAGGTGCAGGTCTCGGCCCAGAAGGTGCGCTTCGAGTTCGCCCAGGCCTCCCTGACCTCCAAGGTGATCGACGGCGCCTTCCCCGACTATGTGCGCGTCATTCCCCGCAACAACGAGCGGCGCGCCGACATCGACAACAGTGTCTTTGCCCAGGCGGTGGACCGCGTCTCGACCATCTCGGCCGAGAAGTCGCGCTCGGTGAAGCTGGCCTTCGACACCGACCGCGTGACCCTGACGGTGCGCAACATGGAAGCTGGCCAGGGCGTCGAGGAGGTCGAGATCGGCTATTCCGATGAGCCCTTCGAGATCGGCTTCAATGCGCGCTACATCCTCGATGTGGCCGGGCAGATATCGGGCGATACGGCCGCTTTCCTGTTCGCCGATCCGGCCAGCCCGACCCTGGTGCTCGATCCGGCCGATCCCGGTGTGCAGTACGTGCTGATGCCGCTGCGGGTATAGCCGTGGCGCTGCTCGCCCCCGCGCTGATTCTGGCAGGCCTTGTGTCCGGGGCTCTCGCTGTCCTGTCCGGGCAGGACGCGGCGAGGGGCGGGGATGCCCCTGCCGCCGATGCCATGATGGCCGATGTCATGATGATCGACGGCCAGTGCCTGACCATGCGGGTGCAGGGCGATGACCTGACCGCGACGTGCCGGCCGGTCATGGACATCACCACCCACGCGGACGGGACCACCGAGGTGGGTTTCGAGGCGCAGGGTGTGCGCATGGTCTTCATCGGCGGCGGTCGCACCGCCAATCTCGATGCGGTCAGCTATCTGGTCATCGACAGCCTGCGTATCGAGCGCGAGGGCAGCGAGGTTCAGGTCGTGGCCCAGGACGGTCATTGCGCGCGTGCGCCAAACGGCGGCGGGCGGGCCGGCCTTCACGTGCGCTGCACGGCGGCGCAGGGCGCAGTGGCGGAGTTCTCGACCCAGGGCACGCCCGTGCGCCGTCCGGCCCCTTGAGCGGGGCGCCGGGGCCACAGATGTGCGATGTTCGCCGGGCGTGATCACCTCTCTGACCCTGACCGATTTCCGCTCCTACGAGCGCGCCGGCCTCGATCCGGGGGCCGGTCCCGTGGTGCTGTACGGAGCCAATGGCGCGGGCAAGACGAACTTGCTGGAGGCCGTCAGCCTGCTGAGCCCCGGCCGCGGCCTGCGCGCCGCTGCCTTTGCCGAACTGGGCCGCCGCCATGCCGGTGAGGCGGAGGGGCGCAGCTGGGCGGTCTCGGCCCTGGTCGAGACGGGCGACGGGCTGTTGCGTCTCGGCACCGGAGCCAGCGGGCCGTCGCGGCGCATCGTGCGTATCGACGGACAGAGCGCCACGCCGGGGCAGCTGCTTGAGCATCTGCGCCCGGTCTGGGCCACGCCCGAGCACGACCGGCTGTTCTCTGACGCGCGCGCGGCGAGGCTGAGGTTCCTCGACCGGCTGGTGTTCGCTTCCAGCCCCGAGCACGCCGCCCATGTGAGCGCCTATGAAAAGGCCCTGCGCGAGCGCATCCGCGTGCTGGGCGCGGACGAGATGCCCGATCCCCTGTGGCTGGATGCCATCGAGGCCCAGATGGCCGTGAGCGGGGCGCGGGCGGCCCTGCTGCGGCGCGCGGCCCTGGCGGCCCTGCAAGGCGAGATCGACGCGCGCTCCGATCGCCCGTTTCCCCAGGCGGACCTGCGCCTCGATGGCGCGTTCGAGACCGAGAGCGCGGGCCTGCAAGACGCCGGCGAGATCGCAGGCCGGCTCGCGGCGGGCCTGAAGGCTTCGCGCGGGCGCGACCGTGCATCGGGGCGCTCGCTTTTCGGTCCGCACCGTGCGGATTTGCGGGCCGTCCATCGCGCCAAGCGCCGCGACGCCGCAGAAGGCTCGACCGGCGAGCAGAAGGCCTTGATGCTGAACCTCATTCTGGCGCAGGCCGCCCGGCTGTCGCGGGGCGTGCCGGGCGCAGAAAACCCCTCCAATTGGCTGGCCAAATCAGGGGCAAAACCTGTAGTGTTGCTGGACGAAGCGCCCGCCCATCTCGATGGTCACAGGCGCGCCGCCCTGTTCGAGGAAATCGTCGCGCTCGGCCTTCAGGCCTTTCTGACCGGCACCGACGATACGCTGTTCTCGAGCCTGAAGGGCCGCGCCGCCTTTGTCCGGGTCGAGCCGGGCGCGCTGATCGCCCCTTAAGTCCGTAGGGCCATGACCTGCGCCGAATGTCAGACACACGCATGACCGAAGACAACGCGACCGGCCCGGCCGAATACGGCGCCGATTCCATCAAGGTGCTCAAGGGCCTCGACGCGGTGCGCAAGCGGCCGGGCATGTACATCGGCGACACCGATGACGGCTCGGGCCTGCATCACATGGTCTATGAGGTGGTGGACAACGCCATCGACGAGGCCCTGGCCGGGCACGCCGACCTGGTCGAGGTGATCCTGAACGCCGACGGCTCGGCCACCGTCACCGACAACGGCCGCGGCATTCCGACCGACATCCACGAGGGCGAGGGCGTCTCGGCGGCCGAGGTCATCATGACCCAGCTGCACGCGGGCGGAAAGTTCGACCAGAACAGCTACAAGGTCTCGGGCGGGCTGCACGGCGTGGGCGTCTCGGTGGTGAACGCCCTGTCGGACTGGCTGGTGCTGACCATCCATCGCGGCGGCATGACCCACGAGATGCGCTTCGAGCGCGGCGACGCGGTCACGCCTCTGGCCATCACGGGCACGGCGCCCAAGGTGATGCGACGGGGCAGCGAGGACTTCGCCACGGGCACGAAGGTGACCTTCATGCCCTCGGCCTCGACCTTTTCCAGCATCGAGTTCGACCGGCGCACCCTGGAGCATCGCCTGCGCGAGCTGGCGTTCCTGAACTCGGGCGTGACGATCCGCTTTGCCGACCTGCGCGGGGCCGAACCCTATGAGGAGGTCATGCACTATGACGGCGGGGTCGAGGCCTTCGTGCGCCATCTCGACAAGTCCAAGCACCCGCTGCTGAAGGACGTGATCGTGATCCGGGGGCGGCGCGACAATGTCGAGGTGGACCTCGCCCTGTGGTGGAACGACAGCTACCACGAGACCATGCTGTGTTTCACCAACAACATCCCCCAGCGCGACGGGGGCACGCACCTCAGCGCTTTCCGGGCAGCGCTGACGCGGGTGATGGGCAGCTATATCGAACAGGCCGGGGCGGCCAAGAAGGAGAAGGTCTCGGTCTCGGGCGAGGACGCGCGCGAGGGCCTGACCTGCGTGCTGTCGGTCAAGGTGCCCGATCCCAAATTCAGCTCCCAGACCAAGGACAAGCTGGTCTCGTCCGAGGTGCGCCCCGCCGTCGAGGGCCTGTGCGCCGAGGGGCTCTCGCAGTGGTTCGAGGAGCATCCCGCCGAGGCCAAGCTGATCGTCGGCAAGATCATCGAGGCGGCCGCAGCGCGCGAGGCGGCCCGCAAGGCGCGCGAGCTGACAAGGCGCAAGTCCGCGCTCGACATCACCTCCCTGCCGGGCAAGCTGGCCGACTGTCAGGAGCGCGATCCGGCCAAGGCCGAGCTGTTCATCGTCGAGGGGGACTCGGCCGGCGGCTCTGCCAAGCAGGGGCGCAACCGCGAGAACCAGGCCGTGCTGCCGCTGCGGGGCAAGGTGCTGAACGTCGAGCGCGCGCGCTTCGACAAGATGCTGTCGTCCGACCAGATCGGCACCCTGATCACGGCGCTGGGCGCAGGCATCGGGCGCGACGAGTTCAACATCGAGAAGCTGCGCTACCACAAGATCGTCATCATGACCGACGCCGATGTGGACGGGGCGCACATCCGCACCCTGCTGCTGACCTTCTTCTATCGCCAGATGCCCGAGCTGATCGAGCGCGGCTATCTCTATATCGCCCAGCCGCCGCTCTATAAGGTCTCCAAGGGGCGCCAGTCGCGCTATCTCAAGGACGATGCCGAGATGAACGCCTTTCTCATCGAAGAGGGCGTCGACGGGGCCGAGCTGGACACCCATCAGGGCGAGCGGCGCACGGGCCGCGATCTGGAGGCTCTGGTGCGCACCGGCATGAACGCGCGCGCCCTGATCGAGCGCCTCGCCCTTCGCGCCCCTGCCTTCGCCATCGAGCAGGCGGCCCTGGCGGGCCTGTTCGCGCCCGATGCCGACATCGCTGAGGCCGGTGCGCGCGCCGCATCCCTGATGGATCGCTATGGCGAGGAGGGCGACGGGCCGTGGGCGGCAGCGCCCAGCGCCACGGGGGGCGTGGCCTTCACCCGCGTGCGCCGCAGCGTCAGCGAGACCATCGTGCTGGAAGACAGCCTGATCCAGTCGCTCGATGCGCGCCGCCTGCACGCGCGCCTGGCCGAGATGGAAGGCGTGTTCGATCACACCGCAACCTTCCGCCGCAAGGAGCGCAGCGGGCAGGTGCGCGGGCCGCTGGACCTGACCGGCCATGTGCTCGATGCCGGTCGCAAGGGCCTGAGCGTGCAGCGCTACAAGGGTCTGGGCGAGATGAATCCCGATCAGCTGTGGGAGACCACTCTGGATGCCAATGCACGCATGCTGCTGCGCGTGCAGGTCGATCACGCCGACGATGCCGACGACCTGTTCTCCAAGCTGATGGGCGATGTGGTCGAGCCGCGCCGCGAGTTCATCCAGGAGAACGCGCTTGATGCCGAGGTGGACGTCTGAGCGCCCATCTCGTCTACGGTCAGCTTCCTCCCGCGCTCGGCCCGTTCGCGCCGGGCCGGCAGGTCTCGCCGCTGGTGCCCGGCTCGGATGCCTTCGAGGATCACGCCGACGCCACGCTTGAGCGCGTGAGCGTGCTGGCCCCGCCCGGCGCGCTGGAGCGGCTTCATGTGCTGGCCCATGCCTTGCGCGTGCTGAAGCCGGGAGGGGTGCTCGATGTCATGGCACCCAAGGCGCGCGGCGGCGCGCGGCTGGCCAAGGAACTGGCGGGCTTCGGCGTCGGCGGCGAGAGCGAGGCACGCGCCCATCACCGGCGCATGATCGCTGTGCGCCCCGCCGAGGTTCAGGGCCTTGCCGGGACCATCGCCCGCACCGGTCCGCAGCGCGTGCCGGTCCTCGGCCTGATCAGCCAGCCGGGCGTGTTCAGCTGGGACCGGATCGATCCGGGATCGCTGATGCTGGCGCGGCATCTGGCCGGGCCGGGCGGGCAGGACGCCTTGGCGGGGCGGGGCGCGGACCTTGGCTGCGGCATCGGCCATCTGGCGATCGAGGCGCTGAGATCGCCGCAGATCGCCGCGCTGCGGCTGATCGACATTGACCGGCGCGCCATCGCCTGTGCCCGCGCCAACATCAAGGATGCGCGCGCGCTGATCGAGTGGGCCGATGTGCGAGCCCTGCCCGAAGCGGACCTCGATTTCGTGATCTCCAATCCGCCCTTTCACGCTGCGGGCGAACAGAGCCACGGGCTGGGCCAGATGTTTCTGGAGAAGGCGGCCCTGATGCTGCGGCGGGGCGGGCGCGCCCTGATCGTGGCCAACCGTCATCTGCCCTATGAGCGCACCTTAAGCGCGCATTTCTCGCGCGTGTCGACCCTGGAAGAAGGCGCGGGCTACAAGGTGATCGAGGCGGTGAAGTGAGCGGCACGGTGCGCCTCGACAAGCTTTTGTCCAACCTCGGCTATGGCACGCGCGCCGAGGTGGCGGCGCTGGCCCGCGCCGGAGAGGTGACCCTGGACGGATCGCCCGTGTGGGATGCGCGCGGGCGCATCGCGCTCGATCCCGATCTGCCCGCGCGGCTCAGCGTGATGGGCCAGCGGCTCGATCCCCTGCCCGGCCTGGTCATCGTGATGAACAAGCCCTGCGGCGTGACCTGCTCGCGCAAGGAGGACGGGCGGCTGGTCTATGATCTGCTGCCGCTGCGTTACCTGCGCCGCGATCCGGCGCTCTCGACGGTGGGGCGGCTCGACAAGGACACCTCGGGCCTGTTGCTGCTGACCGATGATGGCGCGCTGCTGCACCGGCTCATCAGCCCGAAGCATCATGTGGTGAAGGTCTATCGCGCCCGTCTGGCGCGCCCGCTTGAGGGACACGAAAGCGCGGCACTGGCCTCTGGCGCCATGATGCTGGAGGGCGATGACAAGCCGCTGCTGCCTGCGAGGCTCGAGGTGCTGGGCGAGCGCGAGGCCCGCATCCATGTGCATGAGGGGCGCTATCACATGGTGCGACGGATGTTCGCGGCGCTGGGCAATCACGTCGAGGCCCTGCACCGCGAGGCCATGGGCGGCTTTGCCCTGCCCGATGATCTGGCACCGGGCCGCTGGCGCGCCATGACACGCGCCGAGATCGACTCCCTGTTTGCCGCTGAAAGTCCTTGATCGCGGAGGGCTTCAGCGCCACCTGTCAGCGCGCGGGCGAGCACTGTTGCCGCCAGGAGGGTTGCGGGCCGTGAAGGTCAAGATCTGCGGGCTGACCAGACCAGAGCTGCTCACGGCGGCGGCCGAGGCCGGTGTCGATTTCATCGGTGTCGTGGCCTATCCGCGCAGTCACCGGCACGTAGCACCCATGCGCGCGGCGGCCCTGCTGGAGGAGGCGGGCATGATCACCCGGCGTCCGGTGCCCGTGGTGGCCGTGACGGTCGATGCCAGCGACGCCCTGCTGGACGCCATCATGACCGAATATGCCCCGCAGTTCATCCAGCTTCATGGCCAGGAGAGTCCCGGGCGCGCCGAGGCCGTGCGCCGCCTGACCGGGGCCGGAGTGATCAAGTGTGTGCCGGTCTCGACACGCGCGGACATCGAGGGCGCACACGATTTCGAGGGCGTGGCCGACTATCTTCTGTTCGATGCGCGCACGCCCGAAGGCTCGAGCCTGCCCGGCGGCATGGGGGTCAGCTTCGACTGGACCATGATGGCAGGGCGCAGCTTCTCCGTGCCGTGGTTCCTTGCCGGAGGGCTCGATGCGGCCAATGTGGCTGCGGCCGTGGCGGCATCGGGCGCGCGCATGGTCGATGTGTCCTCTGGCGTTGAAAGCGCCCCCGGTGTTAAGGACGCCGACCTGATCCGCGCCTTCATCGGCGCAGCCCGGGCCGCAGACCCGCAGGGGACTGGGCCTCAGAGAACGGACGGCGATCCTTCGTGAGTGCACCCAAGAGCAACCGATACGCCTGGCCCGACGACGAGGGGCGCTTTGGCCCCTTCGGTGGCCGCTTCGTGCCCGAGACGCTCATGCCGCTGGTGCTGGAACTGGGGCAGGCCTACAGCGCCGCGCGCGCCGATCCGGCCTTTCAGCAGGAGCTGTCGCACTTTCTGACCCATTATGTCGGGCGCCCGAGCCCGCTCTATTTCGCCGAGCGGCTGACGCAGCACTTTGCCGACCTGCACGGCGGGGCTGCCAACATCTGGTTCAAGCGCGACGAGCTGAATCACACCGGCGCGCACAAGATCAACAACTGCATGGGCCAGATCCTGCTGGCCCGGCGCATGGGCAAGACCCGCATCATCGCCGAGACCGGGGCCGGCCAGCATGGCGTGGCCACGGCGACGGTGTGCGCGCGCTTCGGCCTGCCGTGCACGGTCTATATGGGCGCCACCGATGTCGAGCGGCAGCAGCCCAACGTCTTTCGCATGAAGCTGCTCGGTGCCGAGGTCGTGCCCGTGACCAACGGCCGCGCCACGCTCAAGGACGCCATGAACGAGGCCATGCGCGACTGGGTGAGCAATGTGGCGGACACCTATTACATCATCGGCACGGCGGCGGGGCCTCATCCGTACCCCGAGATGGTGCGCGACTTTCAGGCCGTGATCGGACACGAGACGCGCGAGCAGATGCAGGCCGCGCGCGGCAAGCTGCCCGATGCTCTGGTCGCGGCCATCGGGGGCGGGTCCAATGCCATCGGCCTGTTTCATCCGTTCATCGATGACGAGGGCGTGGCGCTGTACGGGGTCGAGGCCGCCGGGCGCGGACTGGACGGCCCCGATCACGCGGCCAGCCTGAAGGGCGGCCGCCCCGGCGTGCTGCACGGCAACCGCACCTATCTGCTTCAGGACGACAACGGCCAGATCCTCGAGGGGCACTCCATCTCGGCGGGCCTCGACTATCCGGGCATCGGGCCCGAGCACGCATGGCTGCACGACAGCGGGCGGGCGCAATATCTGTCGGCCACCGACGACGAGGCATTGCAGGCGTTCCAGCTGTGCGCGCGGCTGGAGGGCATCATTCCGGCGCTGGAGCCCAGCCATGCCCTGGCGCGCGTGGGCGAGATCGCCCGTGATCTCGGTCCCGGTGCGGACGTCGTGATGAATCTGTGCGGGCGCGGCGACAAGGACATCTTTGCCGTGGCCGGGCATCTGGGAGTAATGCTGTGAGCCGGCTGGACAGACGCTTTGCCGCCCTGAAGGCCGAGGGCCGCGCGGGCTTCATTGCCTATGTCATGGGCGGCGATCCCGACTTCGAGACCAGTGCGGCGATACTGGACGCCCTGCCCGGCGCGGGTGCGGACATCATCGAGCTGGGCTTTGCCTTCTCCGATCCCATGGCCGAGGGGCCGAGCATCCAGCGCGCCGCCGAGCGGGCCCTGCGCGCAGGCATGAGCCTGTCGCGCACGCTGGAGCTGGCCGCAGGCTTTCGCAAGGGCGATGACGAGACGCCGCTGGTGCTGATGGGCTATCTCAATCCGGTCGAGAGCATGGGCTATGAGGCCTTTGCCGCGCGCGCGGCCCAAAGCGGCATCGACGGGCTGATCGTGGTGGACTGTCCGCCCGAGGAGGCCGGTGCCCTGCACGCGGCGCTTGAAGCCGAGGGCATCAGCCTGATCCGGCTGGCCACGCCGACCTCCGATGCGGGGCGTCTGAGGGTGGTGGTCAAGGGCACGTCCGGCTTTGTCTATTATGTTTCCGTGGCCGGTGTGACCGGCGTGAAGAGCGCCGATCCCGCCGCCATTGCCGCAGCGGTGCAGCAGGTGCGTGACGCCTCCGGCCTGCCGGTGGCGGTGGGCTTTGGCGTGCGCACGCCCGAGCAGGCCGCTGGCGTGGCCCGCATTGCTGATGCGGTGGTGGTGGGCTCTGCCCTGGTGGACGAAGTGGCCCGCGCCATCGCCGATCAGCACGCGGTGAAACCGGCCGTAGTGGATGCGGTGCGCGCACTGGGCGCTGCGGTGCGTGCTGCCTGAGGGCTCGCGCTTGCGCAAAAATCCTTCTAGGGAAACGCCATGATCGACAGGCAAGACGACAAGAAGCCCGCTCCGAAGGCCCAGCCCGAAAAACGCGGCGGCTGGTTCGCCCGCATCGCGCCGGGCGTGCGCAAGATCGTGGGGCGGCGCGACACGCCCGAGAATCTGTGGGTCAAGGATCCCGACACCGGCGAGATGATCTATCGCCCCGATCTGGAGAGCGCCCTGTGGGTGACGCCCTCGGGCCGGCACATGCGCATCAATGCGACCACGCGCCTGAAGTTCACCTTCGATGACGGCGAGTTCGAGAGCATCGAGACGCCCGAAGTGCCCGAAGACCCGCTGAAGTTCTCGGACGGGCGGCCCTATCGCGAGCGTCTGGCCGCAGCGCGCCGGGCGACGGGCTCGCGCGATGCCATGAGCATCGGATATGGCACGGTTCGCGAGGTGCCCTGTGTGGTGCTGGTGCAGGATTTCACCTTCATGGGCGGCTCGCTGGGCATGGCGGCGGGCGAGGGCTTCATCGCGGCGGCCCGCGCGGCGATCGAGCGGGGGTGCCCGCTGGTCTGCTTCACGGCGGCAGGCGGCGCGCGCATGCAGGAAGGCGCGCTGTCGCTGATGCAGATGGCGCGCACGACCCTCGCCATTCAGGAACTGAAGGCGGCGAAGCTGCCCTATCTGGTCGTGCTCACCGATCCGACCACGGGCGGGGTGACGGCGAGCTATGCCATGCTTGGCGATGTGCATCTGGCCGAGCCGGGCGCCCTGATCGGCTTTGCCGGGCCGCGCGTGATCGAACAGACCATCCGCGAAAAGCTGCCGCCGGGCTTCCAGCGCTCGGAGTATCTGGTCGAGAAGGGCATGGTCGACAAGGTGGTCGCGCGCGCCGATCTGCCCGAGGTGCTGGCGGCGCTGATGGCCATGCTGATGGACGGGCGTGAACGCGCGGCCTGAGCGGCTGCGCACCAAGGGGCGTTGATGGACCCGATCTCGCAGCGCCTGCTGGCCCGGCTTCCACAGAAGATCGACCTGTCGCTGGAGCGCATGCGCGCCCTGTGCGCGGCGCTGGGCCATCCGCAGGACCCGCTGGGGCGCTCGGTTCACATAGCGGGCACCAACGGCAAGGGCTCGACCCTGGCCATGCTGCGGGCCATGGCCGAGGCGCAGGGCTGGAGCGTCAACGCCTATACATCGCCGCATCTGGTGCGGTTCAACGAGCGCATCCGGCTGGGCGGCCGTCTGATCGAGGATGCCGAGATCGAGCGGCACCTTTCGCGGGTCGAGGCCGCCATCAGCCGCGCGGGCATCGGCGCGACCGTGTTCGAGGCGACGACGGCCATGGCCTTTCTGGCCATGAGCGAGCGCCCTGCAGACCTGAGCCTGATCGAGGTGGGGCTGGGCGGGCGGCTCGATGCCACCAATGTGCTGGGCGAGGTGGCCGTGAGCCTCATCACGCCGGTCGATCTCGACCACGCTGAATATCTTGGCCACGACATCGCCGGTATCGCCGCCGAAAAGGCCGGGATCATCCGCCCTCGCGTGCCGGTGATCTGTGCTCACCAGCGCGATGAGGCCAGGGACGTGATCGCCCGCGCCGCCGCGAGGGCCGGAAGCGCGCTGCGGATCGAGCACGAGGATTTTCATGCGCGCCTGGAGGGCGGGCGTCTCGTCTTTCAGGGCGAGGACCGGCTGCTCGACCTGCCGCTGCCCGCGCTGGCAGGTGCCCATCAGACCGGCAATGCCGCCGTGGCCATACAGGCAGCGGTGCAGCTGGGCCTTGACGACGAGGCCATCGCCGCAGGGCTGGAGCAGGTGCGCTGGCCAGCGCGGATGCAGCGCCTTCGCGCAGGCCCCGCGGCCGGGCTCGCGCCCGAGGTCTGGCTTGACGGCGGGCACAATCCGCACGCGGCCCGGGCGCTGGCGGCGACGCTGCAAGCCATGCCCGAGCGCCCGCTGGCTCTGGTGGTCGGGCTTCTGAACACCAAGGATGCGGCAGGCTATCTGGAGCCTCTGGCCACGCTGGCCTGTCCGATTTTCTTCACGCCGTTCGACGCAGGCGCGGCGAGCGCACCGGAGGCTCTGGCCGCAAAGGCCCGGGCGCTGGGCATCGAGGCTCACGTCGCCGGGCACTGGCTGGAGGCGGTGCGCCGCACCGCCGAAGCGGGCGCCGGGCGGGTGGTGATTGCAGGCTCGCTCTATCTGGCGGGCGAGGTGCTGGCGGCGGACCGGGCGACCTGGCCCGACTGATCAGAGCCGCGCTGCGAGCCGCTCGATGCGCACGGCGGCATCCTCGATGGCCAAGGCCGCGCGGCGCTCGAAATCGGTGCCCGGTGCGGGGGCCTCACCCTGACCGCCGTGGCGCGCCTCGTGCAGCTCGTCGGCGAGGATCAGGGCGGCCATCAGGAACAGGCGGATGTCGCCGACCTGTCCGACATCGCGGGCCACGGCGGCGACCTGCTGGTCGAACATCCGGGCCAGGGCGCGCACGCGCTCTTCCTGTCCGTCCGCGCAGCCGACCGCATAGGGCCTGCCGTTGACCTGAACCGTGACGGTGGCCATCAGCCGCCCTCCGCCGCGATCAGGGCGCGCAGGGTGTCGGAGGCACGCGACAGGGCCAGGGACGCCTCGCGCCCGGCCGCTTCCAGCTCGCTGATGCGCGCGGCGCTGGCATCGTCGGCGCGCAGCGGAGCGAACAGGTCGTCCTCGGCGGCCCGCTCGGCCCGGGCCTTCAGTGCGGCAGCCTTCTTTTCCAGGGTTCCGATGGCGCGCGACAGCCGCTCGGCGGCAGCGTTCAGGCTCGGGGCTGGGGCGGCGTCGGTCATGAAACCAGCGAGGCTCGAGGCTAGCGGCACCCGGCAGGGGCGTGCCGGGGCGGATTTGGTCCGGGACAGTCTCAAATACGTATAGAACCCGAAGTCGCCTCGGGGTAAAGCGGCGCATCCGCATTCTCGTCCCTTCCGGCCCCCATTTGATGAGGCTCGCCCGTGCCTGATTCCGTCGCAACACCCGCCCGGCCTTCCCTCTCGCGCATGGCCGACGTGATCCGGGTGCTGTCCATGGATGCGGTGCAGAAGGCCAACAGCGGCCATCCGGGCATGCCCATGGGCATGGCTGACGTGGCCACGGTGCTGTTCTCCAAGGTGCTGAAGTTCGATGCCTCGCGCCCCGACTGGCCCGATCGGGACCGCTTCGTGCTGTCGGCAGGGCACGGCTCGATGCTGCTCTATTCGCTGCTGCATCTGACCGGCTATCGCCAGGCGACGCGCGAGGCGCTGTCGCGCTTTCGCCAGCTCGGCTCGCCCACGGCGGGGCATCCCGAATACGGCCATCTGGACGGGGTCGAGACCACCACGGGACCGCTGGGGCAGGGGCTGGCGACGGCGGTGGGCATGGCCATGGCCGAGCGCCATCTTGCGGCACGCTTCGGCAGCGATCTGGTCGATCACCGAACCTGGGTCATCGCGGGCGACGGCTGCCTGATGGAGGGCATCAGCCACGAGGCCATCAGCCTGGCCGGGCGCCTGAAGCTGGACCGGCTGTGCGTGCTCTGGGACGACAACGAGATCACCATCGACGGTGCGGTCAGCCTGTCGGAGAGCGGCGACCAGCTGGCGCGCTTCAAGGCGGCGGGCTGGGCGGTCAGGGCCATCGACGGTCATGACCAGCGCCAGATTCTCTCGGCGATGAAGTGGGCCATGCGCCAGACGCGGCCCAGCCTGATCGCCTGTCGCACCGTGATCGGCAAGGGCGCAGCCAGCATGGCGGGCAGCCACAAGACCCATGGCGCGGCGCTGGGCGAGGCCGAGATCGCGGCCACGCGCGAGGCCATGGGCTGGACCCATGCGCCCTTCGATGTGCCCGAGGATCTGGCGCGGGCCTGGAAGGCGGTCGGGCGGCGCGGCGCGAAACACCGCAAGGCGTGGGAGGCGCGCCTGAAGGACAGCGCCCTGCGCGCGGACTTCGAGCAGGCCATGGGCGGCACCGTGCCGAAGGAAGCCTTTGCCGGGCTGGAGGCCGCGCGCGCCAGCGCGCTCGAAGCCGGTCCGGCGCAGGCCACGCGCGTCTCGTCGGGACAGGCGCTGGAGGCCCTGTTCGGGGCCGTGCCCGAGCTGGTCGGCGGCTCGGCGGACCTGACCGGATCGAACAACACCTTCGTCAAGGGCACGGCCATTTTCGACGCGCCGGACTATCATGGTCGCTATGTGAACTATGGGGTGCGCGAGCACGCCATGGCGGCGGCCATGAACGGCATGGCGCTGCACGGGGGCATCATTCCCTATGGCGGCACCTTTCTGGTGTTTGCAGACTATTCGCGCCCGGCGATCCGTCTGGCGGCCCTGATGGGCGTGCGGGTGATCCATGTGCTGACCCACGATTCCATCGGGCTTGGCGAGGACGGGCCGACGCACCAGCCGGTCGAGCATCTGGCCAGCCTGCGCGCCATTCCGAACCTCAATGTGTTGCGCCCCGCCGATCTGGTCGAGACGCTGGAGTGCTGGCAGATCGCGCTGGAAGCCAAAGGCACGCCCTCGGTGCTGGCCCTGTCGCGCCAGAAGACACCGGCGGTGCGCGAGCAGGCCGGGAACGGGGCGGGCGAGAACCTGTGCCGTCTGGGCGCCTATGAGCTGCGCGCGGCCAGCGATGAGGCGAAGGTCACGCTGTTCGCCTCGGGCACAGAGGTGGCCATCGCCATGGCCGCCCGCGAGCGCCTTGAGGCCGAGGGCATAGGGACGCGGGTGATCTCGGTGCCGAGCTTCGAGCTGTTTGCCGCCCAGAGCCCGGACTATCAGGCGCAGGTGATCGGCCGGGGCACGGTGCGCATCGCCATCGAGGCGGCCGTGGGCATGGGCTGGGAGCGCTTCATCGGCGAGGATGGCGCGTTTGTCGGCATGGACGGCTTCGGGGCCAGCGCGCCGTTCGAGGACCTGTTCGCCCACTTCGGCATCACGGCCGAGGCCGTGGTCGCGGCGGCAAGGGCGCGGCTTTAAGTCAGGGCCGAGGGGGCGGCTCGTCGTCCCCGTCTGCTGCCTCGTGCCAGTAGATGGCGCGCAGGTCCGCATCGGTGAGGCCCGCATCGGCGTCCGGGCCGAGCCGGTCGTGGCGGGCCTGCATACGCGCGATGATGTGGTGGATACGCGCCATCAGCACCTCGCGCTGGCGCACCTCGTCGTCATAGTCCCCGATCTCCGCCATGACCTCGGCCTGGGGCGGCTGGAGCGGATCGACGCCCGGCGGCGGGCGGATGCCGGTGGCGATCAGCGCCCTGGCGGCCGCGCGATACTCGCCTGCATCGGGCAGGGGCTCGCGCAGGCCCCCGCCGCATTCCAGCCAGTGCTGGCGAACGCGCAGCGCCCAGCGATCCTGATCGAGACGGGCAAAGGACTGTCGGCGGCTCATAAGCGGCTCTTTCCCGGTGTTTGTGCAGGTTGCGCTGCGCGTGCGGCCCCGCGGGCGCTGGCCAGCGGGGTGAAGGCGGGAGAGTCCGGCCGGACCGGTGCACGCGCCCGGATGTTGAGGCGAGGGACCGTTTCGGCGCGCGCCCTTGATCTGACCGCGGGAGGTTTTGCGGTGGCCAGGCGCGGCTCGCTCTTCACGAACTTGCGCTTTCGCTGCCGGCGGGCGCTCCGGCGGCCTTGACGCCAGAGCGGACACCCCTGCTTTCGACAGGGGCCAGAAAGTGCCCCGCACCTCTCGCGCCGCCCCCGGCACACAAGCTGCGAAGGCCTTGCGCGCTCTCCCATGCCGAAGGGGCACCCCAAGCGTGGCCCGCGCCCGCCCTGGTGCGCGAAGATTGCCGACCCGCAGTGTCAGGCGGCTGATTTCAGAAGTGATTTTCCAAGGGCCGGTGCCCGCTCACGGGCGTGGCCGCACGCATTACAGGCGCGAGCAGTCGGGCGCGAGAGTTGCGCGCCTAGCCGCTCATGGCCGAGGCGATGGCTTCCGCGGCGGTGTTGAACACATCGGTGGCGTGATTGCCAAACGCGGTGACCGCGCCCACGATGACCAGAAAGATCAGCGAGATGATCAGGCCGTATTCGATCGCCGTCGCGCCCGAGCGGTCGCGCGCGAAGCGTCGGACCAGTCGCGCGGCGCGATGGTGCAGGCGGGCGGCAGAACAGGGCAGGGGGTCGCGGCGCACGGGGCCTTGTTGCAGGGGCGCTTGTTGCACGGGGGCTTGCTGCACGGGGCCCTCTCTCTCGTCGCCTGTGGACCCGGCCCCGGCGAGCACACCTCGGCGAGGTCAGAGCAGATCCCGCAGCCAGGCGATCAGGGGGATGTCCGCAGGGGGCATCTCGTAGTTGCGCAGGTCAGACGGCCTGACCCACTTCAGCGCCGCATGGTGCCGGTTGGTGATGACACCTTCCCAGCGTCGGCACAGATAAAGTGGCATCAACAGATGAAAGGAATCGTAACCGTGACTGGTGAACACGAACGGCGCGAGGCAGGCGCGGGTGACGCTTATGCCCAGCTCCTCGTGCAGCTCGCGCACCAGGGCATCCTCGGGCCGCTCGCCCGGCTCCAGCTTGCCGCCGGGAAACTCCCACAGCCCCGCCATGGCCTTGCCCTCGGGGCGCCGGGCGATCAGCACGCGCCCGTCCGCATCGATCAGGGCGCAGGCCACGACCAGGACGAGCGGCAGTGTGGGCTCGGCGGCGGCCGCGGGGCCGGACTGTGTTTCGGACAGTGTTTCGGGCGGGGTCTCGGCAGGGGGCGTCATGACCGCGCAGATAGCATGGACGCGCCCGGCGAAGGACAGGTTTTGGGGACAGGTTTTGGGGACTGGATTGGGGGGCTGGATTCTGACGGGCCGAGCCCGCACATAGGGCCTGCATCATCGAGGGGCGGGCCCGAGCGGCCCTCCCGCAGACCCCGAGCCCGACGCCATGACGAAAGACACGCCGCCCGACCTGTTCGACGGGAACCGCCAGCACGCCGCTGCGGGCCTGCGCGCGCGCCTGGCCCGCCTGACCGGATCGCGCCGCACCGAGACGTTTATCACCCTGGTGATCGTGCTCAACGCCATCGTGCTGGGCCTGGAGACCAGCGAGAGGGTCATGGCCAGCGTCGGCCCGCTGCTGATGGGTGCCGACAAGGTGATGCTGGCCATCTTCGTGGCCGAGATCGCCGCGCGGCTCTATGTGCACCGGCTCAGGTTCTTCCGCGATCCGTGGAGCGTGTTCGACTTCGTGGTGGTGGGCGTGGCGCTGATCCCCGCCACGGGTGCCTTCTCGGTGCTGCGCGCGCTGAGGGTCTTGCGGGTGCTGAGGCTGATCACCGTGGCACCGTCGCTGAGGAAGGTGGTATCGGCCCTGATCTCGGCCATGCCGGGCATGGGCGCCATCGTCATGCTGCTGGGGCTGATCTTCTATGTGGCGTCGGTCATGGCGACCATGCTGTTCGGCGAGCAGTTCCCGCAGTGGTTCGGCAGCCTCGGGGCCTCGGCCTATTCGCTGTTCCAGATCATGACGCTGGAGAGCTGGTCCATGGGCATCGTGCGCCCGGTGATGGAGGTCTATCCTTACGCCTGGGCCTTCTTCGTGCCGTTCATTCTGGCGACCGCTTTCACCATGCTGAACCTGTTCATCGGCGTGGTGGTCAGCGCCATGCAGGAGGAGCACGACGCGCTGATCAAGGCCGAGCACGAGGAGGTCGAGGCCGAACTGCGCCGCGCAGCGGTCGAGCGCGAGGGCCTGCGGCAGGCCTCTGCGGACGAAACGGCGCGGGTGATCGAGGAGCTGCGCGCCCTGCGCGGCGAGATGGAGAGCCTGCGCGCACAGCTCGCGTCGCGCTGAGGCCTGGCTCTTGCCTGAAGCCAAGGATTGCCGTTGACTCAGGCCCCCGCTTCCGTATAGATCGCCGTCCTTCGCCCGCGGGTCCGCTCGCGGGCGCAAACTTTTTTGCTTAGACGCTGAGGCTTTCCATGTACGCGGTGATCAAGACCGGCGGCAAACAATACCGGGTCCAACCGGGTGACGTTATCGTCGTCGAAAAGCTGGACGGTGAACCCGGCGCGGACGTGTCGTTCGGTGAAGTCCTCATGCTGGGCGGTGACAAGGGCGTCAGTGTCGGCGCTCCCGTGGTGGACGGCGCCAGCGTCGCTGCGACCCTGATCGAAACCCGCAAGGGCGAGAAGGTCAAGATCTTCAAGAAGATCCGCCGCCAGGGCTATCGCCGCACCAAGGGTCATCGCCAGATGGAGAGCGTGCTGCGCATCACCGGCATCGAGGGTGCGGACGAGAGCGCCAAGTGGGACGGCGAGGTCAGCCTGATGACCAAGGCCGAAATGAACGCGCGTGCGCGCGGTCTGGCCCCTCGCGTCGAGGAAGCCGCCGGGACCAAGGCTGCGCCGAAAAAAGCTGCGCCCAAGAAGGCTGAAGCCAAGGCCGAAGTGAAGGCGCAGGAGGCTCCTGCCAGCGAGAAGCCCGCTGCCGAAAAGCCCGCTGCCAAGAAGGCTGCGCCCAAGAAGGCCGAGGCCAAGGCCGAAGCGGCCACCGAAAAGAAGGCTGCACCCAAGAAGGCTGCGCCCAAGAAGGCCGATCCCAAGGCCGACCCCAAGGCCGACAAGGAATGATCCGCCCGGGTGGCGCTCTCGTCGCCCGGACACTATTATTGAGACACGCGCTCAAGCAGCGAGGCTCCGCGAGCCGAGCGATGGCGCACTAGGAAAGACGGAGCGCACCCATGGCTCACAAGAAATCCGGCGGCTCTTCGCGTAACGGCCGCGATTCAGAATCCAAGCGCCTTGGCGTGAAGAAGTTCGGCGGCGAGCGCGTGCTGGCCGGCAACATCATCGTGCGCCAGCGCGGCACCAAGTTCCATCCGGGTGACAACGTCGGCATCGGCCGCGATCACACCCTGTTTGCGCTCGAGAACGGCTCGGTGGGCTTTACCACCAAGCGTGGCGGCCGCTGTTACGTGTCGGTCATGCCGGCACCGAAAGCCGCCGAATAGCGCGAGGGTAGCTGCCAACTCCCCGGATCGCGCGCCCAAAAGCAGCGATCCGGACAGGGAAAAGAAATTTTCTGCGGGGAGTCCGGATCGCCGGGCTCCCCTTTCTTGTTCCCCGCCCTGAACGTCGGCCCGGGCATCGGCCGACAGCGAGGGTGAGTGTCATGTGCGTGATCGAAACCAGTCCCGTCATCGAGAGCCGGAGGCTGATCCTGAGGGCTCCCGAAGTGAGCGACGCGCCGCGTCTGTCCGCCCTGGGCAACGATGCGCAGATCGCCCGCATGACCTGCCGGATGCCCCATCCGTTCGACAGGCAGAAGGCCATGGCCTTCATCGACGATGTGGCCGCCTCGGACCCGCGCCGCGAGGCCACCTTCGTGATCGAGCACGAGGATCACGGCGCGGTCGGCGTGCTGTCGCTGTCGGGCGGCGAGGTGCCGGAGCTGGGCTACTGGATCGGCAGGCCGTTCTGGGGCCGGGGGCTGGCCACCGAAGCGTGCGAGGCGGCGCTGGCGTTCGTGCGCAGGCACTGGAAGCGGCGTGCGGTCACGGCGGGTCACTTCGTGGACAATCCCGCCTCGGGCCGCGTTCTGACCAAGGCGGGCTTTCTCTATACGGGTGCGCGGCAGATGCAGCACTCGCTGGCGCGCGGCGCCTCGGTGGAGAGCCGCTCCATGATCTGGCTGGCCTGAAAGGGCGGCCCGATCTGCCTGATCCGGCCATGAGCCTCAACGGTGCAGCCCGGCGGCAACGCCGGGCTCGCGCTTTTCGTCAGCCTTTGTCATAAGCCCAGCCATGAAGTTTCTCGACCAGGCCAAGATCTACATCCGCTCGGGCAACGGCGGCGGCGGGGCCGTGTCGTTCCGGCGCGAGAAATACATCGAGTACGGCGGCCCCGACGGGGGCGATGGCGGGCGCGGTGGCGATGTCTGGATCGAGGCGGTCGAGGGGCTGAACACCCTGATCGACTATCGCTATCAGCAGCACTTCAAGGCCCAGACCGGCCACCACGGCCAGGGCCGCCAGATGCACGGGGCCAAGGGCGAGGACGTGGTGCTGAAAGTGCCCGTGGGCACCCAGGTGCTGGACGAGGACAAGGAAACCCTGATCGCCGACATGGATGTGGCGGGCAAGCGGCTGCGGCTTCTCAAGGGGGGCAACGGCGGCTGGGGCAATCTGCATTTCAAGGGCCCGGTCAATCAGGCACCGCGCCATGCCAATCCCGGCCAGGAGGGCGAGGAGCGCTGGATCTGGCTGCGGCTGAAACTGATCGCCGATGTCGGGCTGGCGGGCCTGCCCAATGCAGGCAAGTCCACATTCCTGGCCGCTGTCAGCGCAGCAAGGCCCAAGATCGCCGACTATCCCTTCACCACCCTTGCGCCCAATCTGGGCGTGGTCGACCTGTCGGCGGGCGAGCGCTTCGTGATCGCCGACATTCCCGGCCTGATCGAGGGCGCCAGCGAGGGTGCGGGGCTGGGCACGCGCTTTCTCGGCCATGTGGAGCGCACCGCAAGCCTGATCCATCTGATCGACGGCACCGCCGAGGACGTGGTGGCCTCCTGGCGCACCATCCGCACCGAGCTGGAGGCCTATGGCGAGGGCCTGGGCGAAAAGGTCGAGCTGATCGCGCTCAACAAGATCGACGCGCTTGACGATGCCGAGCGCACCGCGCGGCGCGAGGCGCTGGAGACGGCGTCGGGCAAGCGGGTGCACATGGTCTCGGGCGTGTCGGGCGAGGGGGTCACGGCCCTGCTGCGCGCCGCCTACAAGGAGGTGCGCCGCGCGCGCGGCGAGAGCGTGGGGGACCATGACGAGGACGCGGCGCCGCCCTCGCCCGAAGGCTGGAGCCCGTAAGGCGCGCGCCCTGACAGCGCCCTGACAGCGCCCCGAAAGCCCGCCCCGAAAGCGGCAGGCGACAGCGTCGGCGCGCCGTGTTAGGGCAGGCGTGAGCATAAGTCCCGCCCGGAGCCTCGCGTGCCCCTCTATCAAGCCGGTCCCAGCACGCGCGTGCCCAGACTGGGGCGCGTCTGCCTCCGCGATGGTCTGAACCTGAGCGCAGGCCAGCGGGTCGGTCTGTTCGGCGGCTCGTTCAATCCGGCCCACGAGGGGCACCTGCACGTGGCCGAGACCGCGCGGGTGCGCCTGCAGCTCGACCGGGTGGTCTGGCTGGTCTCGCCCCAGAATCCGCTGAAAAGCGACAAGGCGCCGAGCCTTGAGGCGCGCATGAAGGATGCGGCGCGCCTGGCGCGCGGGCCTTCCATGCAGGTCTCGGACGTGGAGAGCCGCCTTGGCACGCGCTTTACCATCGACACGCTCATGGCGCTGAAGGCCCGGCACCGGGGCGTGCACTTCGTCTGGATCATGGGCTCGGACAATCTGGCGGGCTTTCACCGCTGGCGCGGCTGGCGCGACATCATGCGGCTGATGCCCGTGGCGGTGGTGGCGCGGCCCGGATCGCTGATCGACGCTCGCCTGTCGCCCGCCGCCAGGGTTTTCGCCCGCGCCCGCGTGCCTTCCAGCCGTGCCGCCACTCTGGCCACAAGTTCGACACCGGCCTGGGTTTACCTGCGCGCCCCGCTGAACCCGGCCTCGAGCACGGCCCTGCGTGCGCGTGACGGCGCACCCAAGTCGTGATAGGCTGAAGGCCTGTCTGCCATCGTCTGGAGTAATCCGCTGTCCGCTCCCGCTGCGCCGTCCGCGCAACCCGTGAACCCTTCCGCCGCTGCGCCTGTTGCAGCCGCGCCCGACGCCAAGACCCTCGAGCGGCTGATCACCGCCCGCCTCGAGGACGACAAGGCCGAGGACATCGTCGTCATCGACCTGACCGGAAAGAGCCCCATGGCCGACACCATGATCGTGGCCTCGGGCCGCTCCCACCGACACGTGGGCGCGCTGGCCGATCACATCCTGCGCGCTCTGAAAGATGCGGGTCTGGGCAAGGCGCGCGTCGAGGGCCTGCCGCACTGCGACTGGGTGCTGATCGATGCGGGCGACGTGATCCTGCACCTGTTCCGCCCCGAGGTGCGCGCCTTCTACAATCTCGAAAAGATCTGGGCGGTGGATTCCGCCCACCGCACCGCCTCGGCCAGCTGACCTGAGGGGCGGCCCGTGCGTCTGGTGATCGCCGCCATCGGCAGGGCCGGGCGCGGGCCTGAAGCCCAGCTCGCCGACGACTATGCCCACCGCGCCACCCTGGCCGGGCGACCGCTGGCGCTGGGTCCGGTGGAACTGCTCGATCTCGATCCGCGAAAACCCGGGCGCGAGGCGGAAGGCGCGCTGATCCTCAAGGCGGCCGAGGGGGCCCATCTGATCGCCTGTGACGAGCACGGCCGAGACGAGCCCTCGCGCGCGCTGGCGGCCATGCTGGCCGCCCTTCGCGATCAGGGCGAGCGCAAGGTGGTGTTCGCCATCGGCGGGGCTGACGGCCACCCGCCCGAGGTGCTGGCCCGCGCCAGTGCAAGCCTGTCTCTGGGCCGCAAGACCTGGCCCCACGCCCTGGCGCGCGCCATGCTGGCCGAGCAGCTCTACCGGGCCGTCTCGATCCTGGCGGGCAGCCCCTATCACAGGGATTGAGCCGATGAGGACTGCCGTCGGCAGGCGCGCCCTGACCCTGATCGCATCGCTCCTCATGGCGTCCCTGGCCGGGGCGGCCGCCGGTCAGCGCACCGGGACGGACACGCTTCAGGCCCGCTATCTGGACGAGCGGGCGCGCGCCGCGAGCCTTCGCCACGATGCGCGCGAGGCGGCCGGCGAGCTGGAGAAGCTTCGCGAGGAACTGGCCCGCCTCGGCTCCGGGGACGGTGCGGGCGACGCCGTGCTGGCCGAACAGCGCGCGCGGCTGGCCCGGCTGAGCGCCGAGGAAGCCGAGCTGATGGTGGCGCTCAGCCGCGAGCGCGGGCGCCTGATGCGGGTGCTCTCCAGCCTGCAACAGCTTACCCTGGACCCCGTGCCCGTGCTGGTGGCGCCCTCGCAGACCACGCTGGATACCGCGCGCGCCGTGGCCCTGATGCAGGCCATGGTGCCCGAGCTGATGGAGCGCCACGGCGTGCTGAGCGAGCGCCATCAGGCCCTGCTGCGCACCCGCCGCCATGTGGCCCTGAACTCCGAGCAGCTCTTCCTTTCCGAGAGCACCCGGCTGGACCGGCGCGGCCGCCTCGAGGCGCTGATCTCCGAGACGGCGGCGCTGGAGGCGGTGCTGGAGGCCGAGATCACGCGCGTGGAGCGCCAGGCCGAGGCCCTGGCCGGACAGCTTCGCGCCCGCAACATGGCCGTGCCCGCCCTGCGCCAGGGCGAGGCGGAGCGGGTCTCGCGCCATGCCCTGCCCGGCGGGCGCAGGCACCTGAGCGCGCCGGTGCGCGGCGAGGTGATCGCGCGCTATGGCGGCACGGGTTCGGGCTGGCGCTGGCGCACCGGGGCGGCAGCGGAGGTGACGGCACCTGCGGACGGCATCATCGACCATGCCGGACCGCTGCGGGGCTGGGGCGAAGTGGTGATCGTGCGCCTCGGGGCGGGTTGGCGCATCGTGCTGACCGGCCTTGCCGCCAGCGAGGTGCGCGCCGGCCAGAGCGTGCGCGAGGGCGAGCGTCTGGGCGTCATGGCGGGCGAGGGCGGGGAGCTTTATCTGGAGCTGCGGCGCGAGGACGCCACGGTCGATCCATCACGATGGCTTGAGGCGCGCGCGGAACGCTGATTTTATGCGTATCTGCACGGGCGAGCGGCCTTGTTTTGGTCTTTTGTTCAACCTTCTATGAGGGCATAGCCAGCCTTCACCCTCTCCAGCGCCATGAAAGTTCCCAATATGCGCAAACTGCTCCTGATCGGTGCCGCGGTCCTGGCCCTCGGCGGAAGTGCCGCCGCTGTCGCCAGCCAGACGGCGCGCTCCGAGACCTTCCGCATGCTGGAGCTGTTCGGGGACGTGCTGTCGCTGGTCGAGCGCGCCTATGTGGTCGAGGTCGACAACCGCAAGCTGATCGAGGCGGCGCTCAAGGGCATGATGGGCGCGCTGGATCCCCATTCTTCCTACATGAGCCCGGACGACTTCTCGGACCTGCGTGAGCGCACCGAGGGCCAGTACTCGGGCGTGGGCCTCGAGATCACCAGCGAGAACGGTCTGGTGCGCGTGGTCTCGCCCATGGACGAGGCTCCGGCTGCGCGCGCGGGCGTGCAGGCGGGCGACATCATCTCGGCCATCGAGGGCCAGAGCGCGGCGGGCCTGTCGGTCTCGGAGGTCTCCGAGCGCCTGCGCGGGGCGGCGGGCACCGAGGTGCGCGTGACCTTCCTGCGCGAGGGCGAGGAGCCGCGCGAGGTGGTGCTGACGCGCGAGGTGATCCGGGTGCTGTCGGTGCGCGGCAATGTCGAGGGCAACTTCGGTTATATCCGCATCGCCACCTTCAACGAGAACACCGGGCGCGAGCTGAACGAGACGCTGGCACGCCTGCGCCGCGAGAACCCGAACCTGCGCGGCTATGTGCTCGATCTTCGCAACAACGGCGGCGGGCTGCTGAGCGCGGCCATCGCCGTGACCGACGCCTTCCTCGATCGCGGCGAGATCGTCAGTCAGCGCGGGCGCTCGGCCTCGCAGATCGAGCGCTATTCGGCCACGCGCGGCGACATGATCAACGGCGCGCCGCTGGTGGTGCTCATCAACTATGGCTCGGCCTCGGCTTCCGAGATCGTGGCCGGTGCCCTTCAGGACCACCAGCGCGCCACCGTGGTGGGCCTGACCAGCTTCGGCAAGGGCTCTGTCCAGACCGTGCTGCCGCTGAGCGGAGGCCGCGACGGTGCCCTGTCGATCACCACGGCGCGCTATTTCACCCCGTCGGGCCGCTCGATCCAGAAGATCGGCATCGAGCCCGACCTGGAGGTGGCCCGCTCGGTGGCCGAGGCGCGCCTCGTCTCGCGCTCGACCTTCATCTACAGCGAGGCCGCCTTCTCGACGGCGCTCGATTCCGCCATCGGACAGGAGCGGCGCGGCCCGCACGTGCCGCGCGAGGTGCCCGCCGACGACTTCCCGGCGGACGAGGACTTCCAGCTGCGCCGCGCGCTCGACCTGCTGGAGGTGGGCGGCAATCTGGCGCGCCTGACCCCGGTGCCCGAGCGCACCGCCGAGAGCCTGACGGTCGCGGCCAATGCGGGCGAACAGCCCTAATGGCGCGTTAGGCTTTCTTAACCGACTGGCTTCAAGGATCGGCTGGAGTTCTTCTGCCTGCCACCAGCCGATCTTTGCGGTCCATGTTCGCCAAGCGCCAGTCCACCCTCGCTGCCACTGCCGGTCTGCCCCCGCCCGAGCGCGGGTTCAGGACCATGGCCGCGCGCCTGATGCGCCAGATCTCGCGCCCGCCCGTGGCAGCAGCGCTGGCTTCGCTGGTGCTGATCGGCTCGGCGGCCACCTTCATCGCCGTGCTGGGCGACCCCTTTGCCGGCGCACCGAGCGCGCGCGTCGGCCTGCAACGCCAGAGCCCCGAGGCCGCGAGCGCACCCACCGGAGCCGAGGCCTTCGGCTTTGATACCTACGGGCTCTATTCGGACCTGATGAGCGGCGACTATGACCCCGATGCCCTTGGTGCAGGGGGCGAGGCCCTGATCACCCTGCCCGAAGGGGGCTATGCGGCGGTGTCGGGCACGGTGCGCCATCGCGCCGAGCCACTGACGCCCGCGCCCATCAGCGGCCTGTCCCAGCCGGGACCGAGCGGGCCGCTGCCGGTGATCTCCAGCGACGGGCGCGCCCCGGCCCAGGCCTATGCACGGCCCTTCACGCCCAATGGCCAGCCGCGCGTGGCCCTGGTGGTGGGCGGGCTGGGCCTGAATGCGGCCACCACCCGCGCCGCCATCGAGCGCCTGCCGCCAGAAGTGACGCTGTCGTTCGTGCCCTATGCCGACGGCCTTCAGGCCTGGATCGATCTGGCGCGCGCCAACGGCCACGAGGTGCTGATCGAGATTCCGATGGAGCCCCAGGGCTATCCCGACAATGATCCCGGCCCCTATACCCTGCTGGCCCAGGCCTCGGGCGAGGACATCCAGCGGCGCATGGAATGGCTGATGGGCCGGGCCAGCGGCTATTTCGGCGTGATCAACTATCTGGGCGACGCCTTCGTCACCTCGGATCAGGGCATGAACAGCTTCATGGGCATCCTGCGCCAGCGCGGCCTCGCCTTCATCGACGACGGCACGGCGCGCAGGCGCACCGGCGCCTTCTCGCGCGCCAGCGCCACGCGCATCATCGACGAGGTGCAGAGCCCCGAGGCCATCCTCGCCCAGCTGGGTGCGCTGGAGGCTGCGGCGCGCGAGAGCGGCGAGGCGCTGGGCACGGGCTTTTCCTATCCGGTGACGGTCGAGGCGGCCGCGCGCTGGATCGAGGGGCTGCAGGGGCGCGGCATCCAGCTGGCCCCGGCCTCTGCCCTGGCACGCAGGCCCGGCCGCACCAGCGCATGAGGGACCTGACGCGCTATCGGCCCAATGTGGGCTGTGTGCTGTTCAACGATCAGGGTCAGGTCTGGCTGGGACGGCGCGCGGGCGCGCCCGAGCCGTGGTGCTGGCAGTTTCCGCAAGGGGGCATGGACGAGGGCGAGAGCCCCATCGAGGCCGCCGTGCGCGAACTTTACGAGGAGACCGGCGCACGCGCGCCGCTGATTGAGCCGCTGGGCGCCATCGACGACTGGCTGGCCTATGACTTTCCGCCCGACATCGCCGATCGCCCCGATCAGGCGGGCCGGGGCTGGATCGGCCAGAAGCAGAAGTGGTTCGCCTTCCGCTGGCTGGGAAACGACGCGGACTTCGACCTCGATGCCGTGCCCCCGCGCGAGTTCGAGACCTTCCGCTGGGAGGCGCTGGCGGCGACGCCCGCCCTGATCATTCCGTGGAAACGCGCGGTCTATGAGGCGGTGGCAGAGGCCTTCGGGCCGCTAGCGGGTCGCTAGGTTTGGCTGTTCCGTATAACGTATTGCCGCCAACGTGAACGATTACTGCCCCCGCGACCAAACAGTCTACTTTCAAAACAGTCAGCACGCTCGGCTTCGCTTTGGTGTTTGCGGAGGCATTTCTGACGATGATAAAGACAGGTTAATTGTTTCATTCTTTCGCAAAACAAGACGTAATCACCTGCGGTATTATTGTCGGACAGGTACTTTCCGATGTACTTAAAATTTATACGACGATTTTTGCGGGACAAAACATTTATTGCCTTTGATGTCCACTGATCCATGATGTATGGATTGAGATCTGGCCGCATAAATGTTATTATCTTGGTAGCATAGGCGGCGCGTATTCCTTTGATGGATTCTATATTTCTTTCATTGATGAAGCTATTATAGATATCCTCCAGGCTATTGCTACGCCTTAACGTTCTCCTGAATTGACTCCAATTCGCCCATTGTTGCATTGCTGAGTGATAGTTTCCATTAATAATACCGCCCCAAGCGCAGATGGAAGTAAACTGTTTCCATGTCATGCTTCTAATGTTGCCGGACTTGCAAATGTTTCGGAGCTCCTGCCGATTGATTCTCTTTTTTATGGGGTGGCATAGGATCAGGCAGCTCGGTTTTTTCCCAACGGCGCCCTGATCAAATTTGCGTTCGTCACGACGGAGGAAAGCTTGCCACTGATGGGGATCGAGCCAATCCGGCCGAGGGCGGCATTTGCTCCGCTTTCCGCACTTGTAAGACATCCCTCAGGCCCCCCGTTGAGCCGACAACGAACAATGTTTTCGGAGTCGAAATCAACCCTGAACATTGCTTTTTGCACGCGGGGCGTTAGTCCAGAGCCAGCACCGCTACGCCGGCCGAGGGGCAGGGCGGGGCCTCGGTCGCGCTGATCACGATGCCTGCCTGACCGATGCGCTCGCGCAGGGCCTCGTCCGACAGCTCGCCCTCGCTGCCCGAGGGACAGTGGCGCAGGGCGATACGCGCCTGCCAGCGCTGGAGCGCCCACAGGGTGTCGGACAAGGTGGCGGCGTCGGACAGCGCAAGGGTGCCGGGCGGGCGCAGCGGCGGGATCAGGCGCACGGTGAGGTCGGGAAAGCGCTCGGCAAGCGCCCGCTCCAGCGCCCGGCTGGCGGCCAGATCGAGGCCTGCATCGGCGCGCAGGCGCACCACGGCGAGACGGTCATCGGGGCTGAAGGTGACGAACTCGGTGGCGAAGGGCACCGCATCGACAAGGCGCTGGCGCAGCAGGCTCTGGGCGATCTGGGCGGCGCGCACCGCGCCGGGGTCGGAGACCACGAGCTGATCGAGGCGCACCTCGACGCTGTCGGAGGTGAGGCGGCCCAGGCGCTCGGCCAGGCTGGCCTCGGCATCGGGAATGACCTGGCGCGTGCTGATGAGGGCGCGAACGCTGAGCGCCCGGCCATCGGCGCGTACGTCGAGCGAGTTGAGCTGGCCCCCGGCATCCGCGAACAGGGCATCGAGCGTGCGGCGCGTCTCGCCTGCCGCGCGGCTCTCCAGCCCGATGGAGGCCAGCGAGAAGATCAGCGGCACCGACAGCACCAGAAAGACGCTGATGACGCCCAGCGCACGCCAGGGGCGCGGGCGCTCGCGGTAGTGGGGGCGAAAGCCGTAGAAGCTGGCCGTCAGGGTCGCGGCAAAGGCGATGGCCAGCAGGTTGGTCATGAACAGGAAGAAGGCCCCGCCCGCTATGATCAGGCTGCCCGTGGCCAGACCAAAGCCCACGGTGGCGATGGGCGGCATCAGGGCCGTGGCGATGGCCACGCCGATGATGGTCTCGCCGCGCGCGCGGATCACGGCATAGCCGCCCGCCACCCCCGAAAAGACCGCCACCAGCAGGTCGAAGAAATTGGGCCGCGTGCGCGCCAGGATCTCGCTGGTCGGCTCCTTGAGCGGCGAGAGCAGGGTCAGGATGAAGGCCACCAGCAGCGCCGCGCCCAGCCCGATGGCCAGCGCCTTGATGGCGCGCTTCATCTCGTCCCAGTCCAGCAGGGCCAGCGAAAAGCCGAGCGCGATGATCGGCCCCATCAGGGGCGAGACCAGCATCGCCCCGATGACCACGGCGGGCGAGGACAGCATCAGGCCCAGCACGGCGATGCCGGCCGAGATGATGGTCATGACCATGTAGCGCCCCGACAGGGCACCCTCGCCATAGACGTGGGCCGAGACCGAGGCGTGATCGACACCCCGGCGGCCCTCGCGCACCAGATGGCGCAGCACGAGGCCTGCGGCCGTCAGCGGGCGGTTGCGGCGCGGGCTGTCGTTCATCGACGCCCCTGTACCAGAGCCAGCAGGCTTTTCCACTCCAGGCGGAAGGTGGACAGTGCGCCCGCCCGGAACGCCTTGCCCGCCAGCCACAGGACCAGGGCCGTGCTGACCAGCATCACCGCGATGGTGCCGATGATCTCGGGCAGGGGCGGCTGGGAGGGCGCGCGCGCGCTCATCAGGAAGGGGGTGAAGAAGGGCACCCAAGACAGGGTCTTGATCAGGGCGGCATCGGGATTGCGGATGGCCAGCTGCATGACGAACACGGGCACGAACAGCAGCAGCATCATCGGACCCATCAGGGTCTGGGCATCGCGCGGCGTCTCGCAGAAGGCGCCGATGGCCGTGAACATGGCCGCATACATCAGATAGCCGCCGACCAGATAGATGAGCAGATAGACCACCAGACCCTGCTGGCCCAGCACGGCCAGAACCTCGCTGGCGATCTCGGGCGCGCCGACGGATGCGACCGCGATGCCCAGCCCGCCCCACACGCCCAGAACCGTCAGTGTCAGGGCGGCCACGCCCAGCACCTTGCCGGCCAGAATCTCGGTGGCCGAGGCCGAAGACAGCAGCACTTCAAGCACGCGGTTGGCTTTTTCCTCCATCACCGAGTTGAGCAGCATGCTCGATCCGGTCAGGACCGAGGACCACAGCAGCATACCGATGACAAAGCCGAGAATGCCCGGCAGGCGGTCGCGCAGCGACACCTCGGCACCGGAGGCCGAGCGCGGCGAGAACACCTCGATCTCGGGCCTGAAGCCGTCCACGTCGGCGATGAGGGCCTCGGACACGCCCGCGCCCTGCAAGGTCTGGCGGCGGTGGACGTCGGTGAGCAGGGTGCGCATGGCCTGCTCGACCGAGCGGTCGGAGGCCGAGGCGGACCAGACGGTGGCGGTGGGCTGGCCGCTGTCGGTGCGGTCGAGCACCACCACGGCTTCCAGCTCGACATTGCCGGGCAGGCGCTGGTCGCCGTCCAGCCACGGGCGCGTGTCGCGGGCCAGATCGGGGCTGGCGGCCAGATCGGCGGGTGCCTCGACCAGATTGACCAGGGGGCGCGCCTCGATCAGCCCGCCGCTGCCGGCTGCGGCACGGGCGCGGCGCGCCTGCTCGCGGGTGATGGCGACGGTCACGGCCTCGCGCAGGCCCTCGGCCCGGTCGGTTTCGATGATGGCGATGGTGCGCACCGGCTCGGCGCGCTGCATGAAGCCGGGAAGCTGGCTGCCCAGCAGGGCAAAGAAGGGCAGGGCCAGCAGCGACAGCCAGAAGCCGAAGGTGCGCACATAGGCCATGAACTCGCGGCGGGCGATGAGCAGGGTGCGGATCATGCGGCGCTCTCCGGGCGGGCGGCGGTGTCGGCATCGGGCGAAATGCCCGTCAGGCCGATGAAGGCGTCGTGCAGACTGGGCTCGAGCAGCGAGAAGCGCTGGATGTCGAGCCCGCCGGAAAAGGCCTGGCGCAGGGCCTCCTGACCGGTGGCACCGGGGGCGAGGGCGGCGCGGAAGTGGGCATGGGGCTCGCCCGCGGGCGAGGGGATGGTGCTGACCGAGGCCACGCCCGGCAGGGCCGCCACATCGGCCTCGCTTAGCGCGCCGACCAGATCGAGATGGCGCGGGGCGGTGGCGCGCGCCTCGGCCACAGTGCCCTCGAACGCCTTGCGACCGTGGGCCAGCAGCACGACCTTGTCGCACAGACGCTCGGCGTGCTGCATGACATGGGTGGAGAACAGCACCGTGGCCCCGCGCGCGGCGATCTCGCGGATGGTGGCCTCAAGGCCCTGCTGGTTGACCGGATCGAGACCCGAGAAGGGCTCGTCGAGGATGACGAACTCGGGCTCGTGGGCGATGGCGGACAGAAGCTGGACCTTCTGGGCCATGCCCTTGGACAGGGCCTTCATCTTGCGGTTGGCGGCATGGCCGAGGCCCTGGGCTTCGAGCAGGGCACGCGCACGGCGGCGGCCCTCGCCCGAGGGTATGCCCTTCAGGCTGGCGAAGAAGGCGATGGCATCGACCGGGGTCATTTTCTTGTAGAGCCCGCGCTCCTCGGGAAGAAAGCCGATGCGCCTGCGCACGCGGCGCGCATCCGGCGCGCCCAGCACCGAGATGCGTCCCGAGCTTGGCTCGGTCAGGCCCAGGATCATGCGGATGCTGGTGGTCTTGCCCGCCCCGTTCGGCCCCAGAAAGCCGCAGATCGAGCCGCGCGGCACATCGAAGGAAAGATCACTGACGGCCGGCACGGTGCCGAAACGCTTGGTGAGGTTCATGAGGCTGAGGGCGGGTGTGTCTGTCATCAAACCTTGCCAGTGCGGGTCAGAGGGCCGGAACCCGGTCAGGCTTCCTGACTAGCGTGTGCGCCTGCGCGCTGCCAGTGAAGTTCGTGAAAGACAGGCGTGGTTGACGCGGCACCGCTGCGGGCGGAGATTGCGGCCTGACCGGACCCGGCAGCGTGTCGGAGGGGAGGGCAAGCATGGAATTGCGCCGCATCACAGGCTGCATTCTGGGCGTCATCGCCGCCTTTGTGGTGATGATGGCGTGGGAGCTGGTGGCCAACTACGTCTTTCCGCCGCCGCCGCAGTGGGGCGGGGACGATCACGCCATGGCCATGCAGGCGCCAGCGGGCGCGCTCGTGATCTTGCTGCTGGGCTATGTGGTCGGAGTGATGGCAGGTGCGCTGGTGGCGGTGCGCTTCGTGCGAGAGGGAAGCTGGCCCGCCTGGGTCGTGGCCGGGGTCATGATCGTGGGGGCCGTGGGCGTGCTGGTCCAGATGCCCCACCCGCTGTGGTTCATGGTGCTGGCGCCGCTGCTGATGGCGGGGGCAGGATGGCTGACCGGCGCGCTTTCCGGGCCGGGAAACCGTGCCCTGATCGCGGGCGATGCCGCTCCCTAGGTGACAGAGGCGTGGCCTAGCCGCGCTCGGCCTCGGGCAGGGGCGCGCGGATGGCGAACTCGCGGCCGATGTAGCGCGCCGGGTTCAGCTTGGTGGCGCCGCGCCGCACCTCGAAATGCAGGTGCGGGCCGGTCGAATAGCCGGTGTTGCCCACGCGCCCGATGGTATCGCCCGAGCTGACCTGATGGCCACGCCGCACCTCGATGCGCGACAGGTGGGCGTAGAAGGTGCGCAGCCCGTTGGGGTGCAGGATCTCGACATAGTTGCCATAGCCGCCGTCATAGCCCGTCGCGGTGACCACGCCCGAGGCCGAGGCCATCACCACCGTGCCGATGGGCGCGGCGATGTCGATGCCCTGATGCATACGCGCGCGCGCCTCGCCTTTCAGGTGGCGGTGCCCGAAGTGCGAGTTGATCGGGTAATAGGCCACCGGCTTGATGAAGGCGAGAATCTGCACCGGATCGCCCGCGGGCTCGGCCACGGCGAGATTGGGCGGGGTGATGGGCATGTCCGCCGCATGACCCGCAGGATCGGCCGCCGCGTGAATGGCCTGGGGAGCGGCAGCCATGGCCAGGCCCGCCGTGACGAGGACGGCGGCAAGCTGGCTGAAACGGATCAGATGATAGGGCAGAAAACGCAAAGGCTCGTCAGTATGTCTGGGCGCAAGGGCGCTGGCGGCGGTCATGGATCACGACTGGGGATCACGACCGGGCACCGGCGACAGCCTGGCCTGATGGCTGGGCTGGCCCTTGGCGATGGGGGCTAGGCGGCGTTCAGAACGCGGGTTTCTGACAGGGCGATGGGGCGAGAGTGGGGCAGGAATAAGAAAAAGCCCGCCCCGGCGGAACCAAGGCGGGCTTTTCACAAGCAACTGAAAGAAAAGGGTGTTCTAGAACTCCAGACGCAGGGCGAGGCCGCCCTGGTGGCTGTCGGCACCCCCGCCGACGCGCCCGCGATAGCCCGCCGAGAGCAGCAGGCCTGAGCCCAGATCGGTCTCGACGCCGAGATTCAGCACCCCCTGACCGCCCCACGGATCGCCGATGTCGATGGCCAGCGGGCGGGCCGGATTGTTGGCGATGCCGACCAGAACATCATCGGCATTGTAGTTGATCACGTCGCGATAGCCGCCTTCGGCAAAGAAGCGCGTGCCCGCGAACAGGTCGCCCTCGGCGCGCAGGGTGACCTCGGCGAAGGCCGCCGAGATGTCGCGGTCGAACACGCGGTGCTGGGCGGCGGCGCCCTGTTCGATGTAGCCGTCCACCGAGGTGCGCGCCCAGCCGAGCGTGGCGCGCGGCGAGAACGCCAGCCCGCCCGCGTCGAACCACATACCCGCCTGCACGCGCCAGCCATAGGACGTGCCCGAGGTGTCGGCGGTGTGCACGATGGGACCGATGCCGGTGGCGCGCTGGATGTTGTCATAGCTGTCGTGGCTGGCCCCGGCGGCGCCGGTGACGAACACATTGCCCGAGCGCCAGCCCGCCCACAGGTCGATGCCCACGGTCTCGGCGTCGAAGCGGGTCGGCCCGACCACGACATCGGCCACGGCAATCGAGCCGGTCACGCCGACGCGGACCTGATCGCCCATGCCGCCCTCGAAGCCGAAGCGCACGTCATAGCCCTCGATCTCGGTCTCGCCGACCACGCCGCGCGCGTCCCACGAGCCGGTCTCGATGCGGGCCTCGGCGGTCACGGCATTGCCCGTGCGCCACTCGCGCGCCGACAGCGAGCCGGAAGCCGCATCGAGGCTGTCCCAGCGGCGGCGCAGGCCCGTCTCGCCCTGCACGCCCGAGGCGGCACCGCGGTCACGGTAATAGAGATAGTCATTGGCGAGTGACGCCAGGAACTGATGGCCCGTGGCGGTCGGGTGCACCCCGTCGAAATAGAAATAGCTGTTGGGGTTCGAGCACACCGTCATGCCGTTGAAGCAGGGATCGGTGATGTTGGTGAAACCGAAGCGCAGCGGATTGGCCACCACCGCCTCGCCGGCCTTGTTCACGTCCATCAGGATGATGTTGGTGTTGGGGCTGGCCCCGGCCACGCCGAGCAGGCCCTGATAGAGCGCGCTGTTGAAGGTGCCCACGGCCAGGTCCGCCAGAGGCGCGGCGGGCGTGTTGCGGAACTGGGGCGTGGCCGACAGGCGCGGCAGGTTGGCGACCAGCACCGTGCCCGCGCCCGCACCGGCAACCTGGGTGACGAGCGTGCTGATGTCGGTGGCGGCGCTCAGGGCGACATTGTTGATGACGGCGGGCGGATTGGGATCGGCCCCGGCGACGGGCAGGCCCTGGAAGATGTTGTTGGCCCCGCCCCAGACGGCGACCAGATCGCTCTGGGCGAAGGTGCCGCCCGCGCCCAGATAGGCGGCGAGCTGGGCGCGCATCCCCGGCGGGAAGGCCGACAGATCGGTGCGCGCGCCACCATAGGCATAGCCGATGCTGCCCGTCACCGGCCCGCCGACCTGGGCGAGATTGAAGCCCAGCAGCTCGGCCCAGACCGGCCCGCTGGAAAAGCGGCCCTGGAAGAAGGGCGGCGAGGGCGGCTGCAGGCCCCCGGTCGCATTGAACAGATTGCCGTTGTCGCTGAGGCTGTCGCCAAAGACCACGAGGCGGCCATAGGTCTGGGCATCGGCGCTGCCTGCGGATGCGGCCAGAGCGGCAGCGGCCATCATGGCGGCGGCCGCGACGGTGTTGAGCTTACGCATGAATAAAACCTCCCTGCGCCGTCTCGATTGCGGCGTTCACGGACAGCTTTGCCCGCAGAGCACGGGTCTCGCAAGATGCCGTAGGGGAAAGCCGGGTGCTCAGTAGAGCAGGCGAAAGCGCAAGGTGGCCGGATTGTCCTTCAGGCGGCGCATGTGGGCCGGGTCGTAATCGGCATCGACATCGGTGATGACATAGCCGACGTCATCGAGGGTCTTGAGATGCTGTCCGAGGATGTTCAGGCCCGCCTCGCTGAGCGCGCGGTTCAGGTCGGCCAGCACGCCGGGGCGGTTCTCGTGGATGTGCAGGATGCGGTGCGCGCCCGAGACCTCGGCCAGCTGAACATTGGGCAGGTTCACGCAGAAGGTGGTGTCGCCGCGCCCCAGATAGGCCAGCAGGCGCTCGGCGGCAAAGTCGGCGATGGCGGCCTGGGCTTCCTCGGTCGAGCCGCCGATGTGCGGGGTCAGTATGACATTGGCAAGGCCCGCAAGCGGGCACTCGAAGCCCGGTCCGTTGGCGGCGGGCTCATGGGGATAGACATCAAGGGCAAGGCCCGAGAGCTGGCCCGAGCGCAGGGCCTCGGCGGCCGCATCCAGATCAAGCACATGGCCGCGCGACAGATTGATGAGGGCGGCGCCGCGCTTCATGGCGGTGATCTCGCGCGCGCCGATCAGGTGGGCGTTCGAGGCGCGGCCATCGACGTGCAGGCTGACGACATCGGAGACGCGCAACACCTCGTCCAGCGTGCGTGCGCGCCATGCATTGCCGAGCGCGAGGCGCTCGACCAGATCGTGGAACACGACGCTCATGCCCAGGGTCTCGGCCAGCACCGAGAGCTGGGTGCCGATGGCGCCATAACCGACGATACCCAGGGTCTTGCCGCGCACCTCGTGCGCCCCGCTGGCGCTTTTCTGCCACAGGCCGGATTTCATGCGCCGGTCGTGGTCGATCACGCCGCGCGACAGGGCGATGATGTGACCGATGGCCAGCTCGACCACCGAGCGGGTGTTGGAATGGGGGGCGTTGAACACGGCGATGCCCCGGCGGCGGCAGGCCTCCAGATCGATCTGGTTGACCCCGATGCAGAAGGCCCCCACGGCCAGCAGGCGGTCGGCCGCCTCGATCACGCGGGCGCTAACCTCCGACTTGGAGCGCACGCCCAGCACGTGAACCCCGCGCACCGCCTCGATCAGGGCCGCCTCGTCCAGAGCGCCGTCCCTCACCTCGACGCTGTAGCCCTCGTCGGTGAGGCGCCGGACGGCGAGGGGGTGCACGCCTTCGAGCAGCAGCACGCGGATGCGGCTGCGCGGATAGGACCAGCGCCCCAGCAGGCCCTCGCGGTGCAGCACCTCGTCGAGCGTGCGCGCCTCGTGATCGGCACGCGCGACCACGCGCTCGCGGCGCACCACCTCGGTGAAGGCATGAAAGCGTGCGGCCACGCCCGCCTCGCGCACCTGCCAGTCGCTGTGCCCGTCGCCGATCATCACAAGGGTGCCGGGCAGGGCCAGGCCCGCGATGGCCTCGACCTTGCCCCCCTCGCGCGAGAGAGGCCGCGTGTCGTCGAGCCCCGCATAGAGGCCCGCGTCATCGAAGATCAGGCGATTGGCCAGCACCCGCTCGCGCGCAATGCCCAGGTGATCGGCGACGGGCCAGATCGCCTCATCAAAACCGCCCGAGACGATGTGGATCTGCCCGGCCAGGCGGCGCAGGGCATCGAGATTGCGCGCCACCGAAGGGGTCAGGCGCGCAGGCAGCAGGGCCGCCACTTCGTCCAGATGCGCGCGGCCAGGCCGGATCAGATCGAGGCGCGCGCGCAGGGCCTCGCCGAAATCGAGGCGACCTTCCATGGCCGCATCGGTGATGCGCGCCACCTCGCGGCGCACGGCCTCGGCATCCTTGCGCCCGTGCAGGGCCACCTCGGCAAGCAGGTCGAGGGTCTCGACACCAACGAGGGTCGAATCGAAATCGAGGATCAGATGGATGTCGCTCACGAAGGGCAGCTTGGCGCGCCTTCGCAGTTGCAGCAATAGCCAAACGCCCTAGGAAAAGCGCGACAGCCCCTTGCGGCGGTGCGGGCGGCCCATGTCGGGATCGGGCAGTTTCTGGCTGGCGGCGACGGCGAGAACGCCCAGCAGGGAGGCCAGCGCCACCAGGGTCGCGCCCTCGCTGGCGTGATCGCGGGCAAAGCGTCCGGCCTTGCGGGCCTGATCGCGCATCTGCTCCACCGGCATGGCCTCGCGGGTGCGCTCCAGCCAGCGGCGCGCGCCCGAGCGCCCGCCGGACAGGCCGGGCACGGCCCCCAGATCGGGCAGATGACGGCGCAGGCGCTGGCCGCGCGCTTTCAGATCCATGCCGGACAGGTCGATGTCAGGCAGGCTGAAGGCGGGCAGGCGGACGGGGGGCAGGTGCCAGCGGCGCGGGTCCATGCGCCGACCGATCCGCTCCAGCCGCGTCGGCCCGGAGCGCTGGCTGAGCATGATGATGAGCGCCAGCGCCAGCGCCACGCCCGCCCCCACCAGCGTGCCTGCCGTGATGCCGGGATGCATCCGCGCCTGCGCCAGCCAGCTGACCTGGCGCACATGGCCATAGTCCGAGCTTTCGAACAGGTCGTCCTCGGTGGGATCGAACAGGCCGTCGTCGGTGATGCGCTGGCTGTTGCGCCGGTCGCGGTGCAGGGCCGGGACGAGGCGCGCCATCAGGGGCTCGGCAATGCCCGGCGCAAGGGCGTGGAACGAGGCCAGCAGGCGCCCGCCTCCGCCCACGGTGATCTCGCGCACCGGATGGTCGGCACAGTGCAGTATGGCCTCGGCCACCACATTGACCGAATAGACCGGCGGCGGATTGCGCATGGGATCGCCGGTCAGGTTGCGCGCATGGTCCTTGTAGGGCGTATCGACCGCCGCAGGCTTGATGAGTGACACGCGCACCGGCGCGCGCTCGCGGATCAGCTCCATGCGCAGCGCGTTGGTAAAGCCCTTCACCGCGTGCTTGGAGGCCGAATAGACACCCTGAACGGGGATGGCGGCATCCGACAGGATCGAGCCGACATTGATGAGCGTGCCCCCGCCCGGCTGCTCGCGCATGCGCTCGACGGCCACGAGCGAGCCGTTGACCGTGCCCCAGTAGTTGGTCTCGAACAGGCGGCGCTGGTCTTCCAGGGTGGTGTCGCGGATGGGGCCGTAGATGGTCACGCCGGCATTGTTGATCCAGGTGTCGATGCCCCCGAACAGGCGCACGCAGCGCTCGGCGGCCGCTTCGAGCAGGGCGCGCTCGGACACGTCGGCCACGGCATAGGCCGCGCGGCAGCCCTCGGCCTGCAGGCTGTCGCACAGATTGCGCAGGGCTTCCTCGCTGCGGGCGATCAGGAACACCCGAGCGCCTGCGCGCGCGGCCCGCCGTGCGGTAGCAAGGCCGATGCCTGAGGTCGCACCCGTGATGACGATGCTCTGCTCGCCCAGCGGCTTCTGGCGCGGCAGGCGCTGTGCGCGGCGCGGGCGCAGGGCGGACCCTTCGCCGTCCAGCGACCAGGGATCGCCGTCACGGGCGGGCGCGGCATCGGGGATGAGGGTCTGGGTCATGGCTTGTCCTTCCCGGTGCCTTGGCGGCACTCGATGATGAGGCCGTTCAAGCGTGGCTGTTGTGGCCCCGGCCTTGATGGCGTGCGCAGCGTTGCGGTGCAAGGCCCGGCCTGCCCGGCAAACAGTCCTCCAAGCAAACGGGCCGCGCGCGCCTGCGGTTCCGGGGGCTGTCGCACCTATGCGCCCGGTCCCGCACCCTGCCGCGCACCCAGCCCCGCACTCCGGCCGCAGCAGGCATCAGGGCGCATGATCTGGCGCAACGGCCCGCAAGGCCCTATCTCGTGCGGCTGTTTCCCATTGCCCGGACCGGTCCCTTGTCTCTTGAGCCCCGCCCCCTCGACGACTTTGTCAGCGCCTTCCAGATCGAGGGAGAGCCCGTGCGCGGTCGCATCGTGCGCCTGGGCGACGGCATCGACGAAATCCTGTCCGCCCACGACTATCCCGCACCGGTGGCCCGGCTGCTGGGCGAGGCCTGCGCGCTGGCGGCGCTGGTGGGCTCGAGCCTGAAGTTTCGCGGGCGCCTGATCGTTCAGGCCCAGGGCGACGGGCCGGTCTCGTTCGTGGTGGCCGACTATGACACCACGGGCACCTTGCGCGGCTATTGCCGCCACGATGCCGAGGCGGTGGCGGCGCTGATGCAGGCCACGCCCCGGCCCGGCGCGGGTGCCCTGCTGGGCAGGGGGGTGTTCGTCATGACCCTGGACCAGGGCCCGGACATGGAGCGCCATCAGGGCGTGACGGCCATCGAGGGCGACACCCTGGCCAGCTCTGCCGAACAGTATTTCGCCCAGTCCGAACAGGTGCCCACGCGTGTGCGCCTGGCCGTGGGCGAGGTCGAGGACGACCAGCGCCGCCGCTGGCGCGCGGGCGGGGCCATGATCCAGATGATCGCCGCCGACGACAGCCGCGGCGACACGCGCGAGGTGTGGGAGCGGGCCGAGGCGCTGTTCGCCACGCTGGGCGACGACGAACTGATCGATCCGCAGCTTTCGGCCGACCGGCTGCTCTATCGCCTGTTCCACGAGGACGGCGTGCGCCTGCACGAGCCGCTGATGCTGAAGGCGCAGTGTCGCTGCTCGCCCGAGCGGGTCGAGGGGATGCTGCGCACCTTCGCGCCAGAAGACCTGTCGGGCATGATCGAGGACGATGGCCTGATCCATGTGACGTGCGAATACTGCGCGCGCCGCTACGAGATCGCCCCGCCCGGCGTCGGGGCCGGTCAGGCGGATGGCGATAAAGGTGGGAACGCCTAGAACATCTCGCTGTCGACGGGTCTCTCGGCCAGGCCCCGCGACCAGTCCAGCCCCTCGTCCGAGAGCTGCAGCGATACCGCCAGCGCGTGGCTGGCACCAAGGCGTGCGGGGGTGATGGGGCCGGGATCCTCGGCGCCCGCACGGGCCAGCTCGAAGCGGTTGATGAGGTGGCGGACCGGCACCAGACTCTCGCCGGTCAGATCGGGATTGGCCTCGATGAGAAGCGCATGGGCAGCCTCGGGCGCGCGCTCCAGATATTCGCGCCAGGCACCGAGGGTGGTCTCCAGAAACAGCGCCAGCACCTCGGGATTGTCGCGCGAGAATGCCTCGGGACAGACGATCAGGTTCTCGTGGATGTTGTAGCCGTCCGCCGCCGCCGTGCGCCGCACCACGCCCTCGCCAAAGGCCTCCTCGACGATGGTGAAGCTGCTGATCAGGTCGCCGAACCAGATCACCGGGCGCTCGCGGCCCGCATCCTCCAGCAAGGCGTCGGCGGGGGGCTCCGGGGACCGGTCTGCGGCGGGGCCAGGGGCGGGGCCAGAGGCGGGGCCTGAGGCGGGCTCGGCAGGCGGGGCGGAGGCCTCGTCGGGCATCAGCATTTCGGGCCGGGCGCCGGTCTCCAGCGCGACGTTCTCGACGCCCTCCAGCACCGAGACCAGCCAGCGCCCCGCCGGGCTGTCCTCGCTCTGGTCGGTGAGCACGCGAAAGCCGCTGAGGTCCGAGGGGCTTCGCAGGCGCGTGTTGCGGCGTGCGGCAAAGCCCATGGACGAGCGCCGGAACAGGGCGGCATGGGCGCGCACGGGCGCCTGTTCGGCGATCATGTCGAACAGGTCGAAATCGCCCGGCAGTATGCCGACCTCGGCCTGACCGGCGGCGAGCCTGCGGCGCACGTCCGCCGCGCTTTCTCCGATCAGGATCTGCACATTGAGGCCCGCCGTGCCATAGCGGCCATCGGCCATGGCCTCATAGAGAGCGGCGTGGCGAACATCGGGGCGCGACGGCAGGGCCACGCGCAGGCGCACGCGGCCTTCCGCATCCACGCTGTCCTGACGGCGGCCGCACGCCCCCGCGCCCAGCGCCAGAGTGAGCGCCGCAAGGCTCTGGTTCAGAAATCGGCGGCGCGTGCTGGGCAAGAGGAGAGGGTCCGGGCCTGCGGAAACTGGGCGGTAGTCGGAAGGATCGTCGGGACACCGTAGAGCCACTTGCGCACCGGGAAAAGCGCCCTTGGCCGCAAACGGCATAGCTTGCGACTAGCTGCGATAGTCCCCGTTGATCTCGATGTAGCCCTTGGTCAGATCGCAGGTCCACACCGTGGCCGAGGCCCGGCCCTCGCCAACGAACACCCCGATCTCGATCTCGTCGCGCTTCATGTAGTCGTCCAGCGCCGCCACATCGATCCCGGCCACGGGCGCGCCGTCGCGGGCCAGGGCGTGGGGGCCGAAGCTGACACCGATGCGCTCGCGGTCGATGGGCTCGTCGGTCTTGCCCACGGCCATGACGATGCGGCCCCAGTTGGCGTCCTCGCCCGCAAGCGCGGTCTTGACCAGCGGGCTCTCGGCGATGGCCTTGGCCAGCCTGCGCGCCGAGGCCGGCGAGCGGGCGCCATCGACGGTAACGCGCACGAACTTGCGCGCGCCCTCGCCGTCACGCACCAGCATGTGCGCCAGCTTGAGCATCACCTCGTCGAGCGCGCGGGCGAAATCCTTGAGCCTGCGGTCGCCCACGCGCGCGATGCGCGGTGCGCCGGACGCACCGGTGGCAAACAGCAGGGCGGTGTCATTGGTCGAGGTGTCTCCGTCCACCGTCACCGAGTTGAAGGTGGTGCGAACGTGCAGCGACAGCAGGGTGTGCAGCACGCCCGGCGCGATGTCCGCATCGGTCACGATGAAGGCCAGCATGGTGGCCATGTCGGGCGCGATCATGCCCGAGCCCTTGGCCACGCCCGCCACCCGAACCCTGACTCCGTCGATGCGGCACTCGGCCACGGCGGCCTTGGGGAAGGTGTCGGTGGTCATGATGGCGCGCGCCGCGTCCGGCCAGCCCTCGGGGCTGAGGCCCTGTTCGATCGCGGGCAGGCGGGCGATGATCTTCTTTTCGTCCAGCACCACGCCGATGACGCCGGTGGAGGCGAGCATGACATCGCGCTGGCGACAGCCGAAGCGCTTGGCGATCTCGGCGGCGGTGCGCCGTGCGGCATCCGCGCCGAGCCGTCCTGTAAAGGCATTGGCACAGCCCGCATTGACGACCAGCGCGCGCGCCTCGCCATGGCCATCGGTCAGGTGGCGGCGGCACCAGTCCACGGGCGCGGAGCCGACCTGATGGCGGGTGAACACGCCCGCGCAGGACGTGCCCTTGCGAAAGCGCATCACCACCAGGTCGTGGCGGTCATGGGCATAGAAACCGGCGCGCGCCGTGGCGATCTCGACCCCTCCGATCACGCCGATCTCGGGCAGGGGCACGGCGAGAGGCGAGACGGCGAGCCCCGGCTTGCCCGGTGCCTCGGGTGCGGGCTTCGCAGCCACGCCCGCCGTGCGCTTGACCACCGAGGCGATGGGCTCCAGCGCCTTTTCCAGGGTCTGCTCGAAGGGATTGGGCGAGGACTTGCGGCTCATGAACCGGCCCCGTTCGCGGAGGGCTGTGAGGGCGTCGTTGCCGGCGCAGGCGCGGCGCGCGGTGCCGAGGCGGGCTCGCGCGGGGCACCGGGCACGGCGAGGGGATCGCCCTCCAGCATGATGCTGACGCGCGCGCGGCCGCGAAGCTGCTCCAGAAGCTGGCGCACACCGTCATAGGTCAGATAGCGCACGATCTGGGGCCGGGCCTGCTCAAGTGTGGGCGGGGTCTCGCGGCGGCGGTCCTCGATGCGCAGTATGCCAAAGCCGCCCTCAGTCTCGAACGGGCCGACCGTATCGCCCGCGCGCGCCGAGCCGATGGCGCGGGCATAGGCCTCAGGCATCACGTCGGTGGTGAAATAGCCCAGATCGCCGCCCTGAAAGCGGGTGGCCTCGTCGATGGAGCGCTCCATGGCCAGGGCCTCGAAGCTGGCCCCGGCATTGAGCAGGCTGATGATGGCGTCGGCCTGCTCGCGCGTGGCGGTCAGGATCAGGCGCGCGCGGATTTCCTCGGACTCGCGCGCCAGACGAAGCTGTTCCTCGTAGAGGGTGCGCACCGCCTGTTCGGAGATGGTGCCATCCACCACCGTCTCGACCAGCATGTCGCCCAGTATGCGCTCGCGCGTGGCCTGAAGGCGGCGGCGCGCCAGCGGGCTTTCGTGCAGGCCGCGTCGCTCGGCCTCGCGCGCCAGCAGCTTCTGGTCGATGACCTCATCTAGCACGCGGCGGAACAGGTCGGAGGTGATGTCGAGCGGCTCGCCCTCGCCGATCAGGCCCTGGGCCACCGCCTCGCGCTTGACGTCAGACGCCCAGATCACCTGATCCTGCACCCGTGCCACGGCGCGGTCGCCCGGCTCGGGCGGGCTGTCGGAGCCATCGCCCCTGCCGCACGCCGCCAGCAGCAGCGCCAGTGCCAGCACCAGCATCACCACGAGCGAACGCGCGCCCATCGCCTCTTGCAGCGGTCGGGGCGGAACCTTGGGCGCAAGCGGGGGGGCGAAGGCGGTCATGGAAGCGATCCTGATCCTGTGCGGCAGAGGGCGATAGGGCACCGGAAGCGCCTGCGACAAAGCCATGAGAACACGGGCTTTCGTTGACAGGCACCCGTGCGATGCTTAAGTCTCGCGCGCGCCCAAGTCGAGGGGTTTTGCAGGGTCTGTCAGGGCCGCAGCGCCCCGGCCCTTCCGGCGTCAGGACACCAAGAGCCAGACCTGAAACACGCCTGAACCGGTCACGCCAGAACCCAAGTCTTCAGACCCAACTCGCCACACCCGACTCGCCACACCCAACTCGCCAGACCCGAAACGTCCGACCTCACCACAACGTCCCACCTCACAGTACAGTGCGCCGCCCGCTCCCCCGACCGTAACGCCCACTGCCCGTCACTCTCACCTATTGCTCCTCGGAAACCTCATGCTCGGCTTTGCCAAGAAACTGTTCGGCTCCTCCAACGACCGCCAGGTCAAGGACTTCATGGCGCGGGTCCAGAAGATCAACGCGCTCGAGCCCCGGTTCGCGGCCCTGTCGGACGACGAGCTGCGCATGATGACCCAGACGTTCAAGGATCGTCTGGAAGGCGGCGAGAAGCTGGACGGCATACTGAACGAAGCCTTCGCCACGGTGCGCGAGGCGGCCAAGCGCACCCTGGGCCAGCGCCACTACGACGTGCAGCTGGTCGGGGGCATGATCCTGCACAAGGGCGGCATCGCCGAGATGCGCACCGGCGAGGGCAAGACGCTGGTGGCGACCGCGCCGGTCTATCTCAATGCCCTGACCGGCAAGGGCGTGCACGTGGTCACGGTCAACGACTATCTGGCGCGTCGCGATGCCGAGTGGATGGGCCGTGTCTATCGCTTCCTGGGCCTCGAGGTCGGTGTGATCGTGCACGGGCTGAGCCAGGGCCAGCGCCAGGCGGCATACGGCGCAGACATCACCTATGGCACCAACAACGAGTTCGGCTTCGACTATCTGCGTGACAATCTGGTCTACAACCGCATGGAGATGGCCCAGCGCGGCCACCACTTCGCCATCGTCGACGAGGTTGACTCGATCCTGATCGACGAGGCGCGCACGCCCCTGATCATCTCCGGTCCCACCGAGGACCGCTCGGAGTTCTATCGCACCATCGACCTGCTGGTGAAGGAACTGGTCAAGGACCCCGAGACCTTCGACCTCGACGAGAAGCACCGCCAGGCGCTGCTGACCGAAAAGGGCTCGGAGAAGATCGAGGACATCCTTGCCGAGGCCGGGCATCTGGCCCCCGATTCCACCGGCCTCTATGACCCGGTGAACATCAGCCTTGTTCACCACGTCAATCAGGCCCTGCGCGCCAACACCCTCTACACGCGCGACAAGGACTACATCGTCAAGGGCGGCGAGGTGATCCTGATCGACGAGTTCACCGGCCGCATGATGCAGGGCCGGCGCCTGTCGGAAGGTCTGCACCAGGCCATCGAGGCCAAGGAAGGCGCGGACATCCAGCCCGAGAACCAGACCCTCGCCTCGGTGACGATCCAGAACTACTTCCGCCTCTACGACAAGCTGTCGGGCATGACCGGCACGGCCGCAACCGAGGCGCAGGAGTTCATGGACATCTACAAGATGGACGTGCTCGAGGTGCCCACCAACCGGCCCATCCAGCGCATCGACGACGACGACGAGATCTATCGCACCAGTGCCGAGAAGAGCGCCGCCATCGTGCGCCTGATTGCCGACCGGCACGTCGCGGGCCAGCCCATTCTGGTGGGCACGGTCTCGATCGAGAAGTCCGAACAGCTCTCGACCCTGCTGGGGGCCTACGAGTGGAACGTCGAGGTGCTGCGCCTCAAGCCCGAGTTCGCCGACCAGGCCCGCGACCTGCTGGGCGAGCGGCGCTTCAAGAGCGTGTGGACGCGCCTTGAGGTCGAGACCGATTCCGTGGCCAACAAGCTGTTCGAGAAGCTGGGCGAGGACGCCTTCAGCATCGAGCCGCGCTCGGGCAGGGGCGTGCCGCACAATGTGCTCAATGCGCGCCACCACGAGCAGGAAGCCTTCATCGTCGCCGATGCGGGCCTGCCCGGCGCCGTGACCATCGCCACCAACATGGCCGGCAGGGGCACCGACATCCAGCTGGGCGGCAATCTGGAGATGCGGCTGGACCGCTGGCGCCAGGAACAGCGCGGCATGGGCATCGAGATCACCCCGGACAGCGAGGCGGCCGAGACCGAGCGCCTGCAAGCCGAGATCAACGAGAAGAAGGAAGAGGCGCTGGCCGCCGGCGGCCTGTTCGTGCTGGGCACCGAGCGCCACGAGAGCCGCCGCATCGACAACCAGCTGCGCGGACGCACCGGCCGCCAGGGCGATCCGGGCCGCTCGAAATTCTATCTGTCGTGCGAGGACGACCTGCTGCGCATCTTTGCCGGCGAGCGCCTCGAGACGATCATGCGCACCTTCGGCGTCAAGGACGGCGAGGCCATCACCCACCGCTGGCTGAACGGCGCCATCGAGACCTCGCAGAAGCGCGTCGAGCAGCGCAACTACGAGATCCGCAAGAACCTGCTCAAATACGACGACGTCGTGAACGAGCAGCGCAAGGCGGTGTTCGAGCAGCGCCAGGAGTTCCTCGATTCCGAAAGCCTGACTGAACTGGTGGACGAGTTCCGCCGCGACACCATCTCGGACATGGTCGAGCGGCACATGCCGCCCAAGGCCTATCACGAGCAGTGGGACATCGACGGGCTGGAGGAGCGGGTGCGCACCGTGCTCGGCCTCGATGTGCCGGTGCGCGACTGGGCCAATGAGGAAGGCGTGTCGAACGAGGAGGTCGAGGAGCGCCTTCAGGCCGCCGCCGAGATGCGTGCGCTGGAGCGCCGCGAGATCCTCGGCCCGGAACAGAACCGCTCGATCGAAAAGCAGTTCATGCTCCAGACGCTCGACCTGCAATGGCGCGAGCACCTGATGCATCTCGATCACCTGCGCGGGGTGATCGGCCTGCGCGGCTATGGACAGCGCGACCCGCTCAACGAGTACAAGACCGAGGCCTTCGCCCTGTTCGAGAACCTGCTGGTCAACCTGCGCCAGCACGTCACGCGCTGGCTGATGACGGTCGAGTTCCGCTTCGAGCCGCCGCCCCCGCCAATGGGCGAGATTCAGGAAATCCACCTCAACCCGCTGACGGGTGAGAACGAGATGACCAATCCCGCCGCCCAGAACCCCGAAGGGGGCCTGTCGGGCGAGGAGCGCGCGCGCATCCCGCACTCCATGCTGCCACCGGGCTGGGAGCGCACCTCGCGCAATGCGCCCTGCCCGTGCGGATCGGGACGCAAGTTCAAGCACTGTCACGGCGCACTGATGTAGATGAGGGGGCGCGCGAGATGAGCTACAAGTCCCTGTTCTCGCGCGCTCTGGCGTCCGACCCGCAGCGCCTGCATTTTGCGGCCCACAGCCATCACCTGTGGCCCGATGCCAGCTTCGAGGGCCATGTTCAGGCCTGGGCCGAGGCCGCCCACTTTGCCGATCGCAAATGGGACGTGATCTTTGCCGATGTGATCCCCGAGGCGCAGGGCCACATCGCGCGCGAGCTGAACCTGCCTGATACCTCGGGCCTGGTGTTCGCGCCCAACACCCACGATTTTCTGGTGCGCATCTTCTCGTCGGTGGAGCGCCGCCCGATCCGGGTGCTGAGCACGGACGGCGAGTTCCACTCGTTCCGCCGTCAGGCCGAGCGCTGGGCCGAGACGGGGCACATCGTGCTGGAGCGCGTGCCGGTCGCCCCCGTGGCCAGCCTCGGCGAGCGTCTGGTGGAGCGCGCGTCATCGGGCGCGTTTGACGTGGTGCTGGTCAGCCAGGTGTTCTTCCGCTCAGGGCTGGTGCTGGACGGGCTGGAGGCGCTGGCGGCGCTGTCACAGCCCGAAGGCCCTATGGTCGTGATCGACGGCTATCACGGCTTCATGGCCAGCCCGACCGATCTGTCGGGCGTGGCGGATCGCGTGTTCTATATGTCGGGCGGATACAAATACGCCATGGCTGGCGAGGGCGCGGCCTTTCTGCATGCGCCCGCAGGCTTTGGCCCGTGCCCCGAGGTGACGGGCTGGTTCGCCGAGTTCGGAAACCTTCAGGGACCGCCCGGCGGCGTCGGGCACCTTGCCGATGGCGGGCGCTTCTGGGGGGCGACCTTTGATGCCACGGGGCTCTATCGCTTCAATGCGGTGCGACGGATGCTGGACGAGCAGGGGCTGGATACCGCCCGCATCAGTGCCCACGCCCACACCCTGATGGGCCAGTTTCAGAGCGCGGTGCGCGAGGGGCGGGCCGGGGCGCTGGACCGGGCCGAACTGATCAATCCTCTGGATGCAGGGCAAGGCAGCGTGCGCGCGCGCTTTCTGGCGTTCCGCCATGCCGATGCCCAGGGCTGGAAGGCCGCCCTGATGGACGCCAATGTCATCACCGATGTGCGTGATGACGTGATCCGCTTCGGCTTTGGCCTCTATCAGGACGAGGACGATGTGGCGCGCCTGATAGAGGCGTGCGCGCGCATCATCCGCTAGGGTGGCGTTCTAGAAGAACACCGTCTCATCGTCCTGGCGCGGCTGGGGCGCGGTGCGCGGCGTGCGCGGGGCGCTGGGCGCAGGCGTTGCCGGAGGCGCGGGCCGCGCGCTGCTCTCGCCGGGCGTGACCTCGGGCAGGGCGCCGTCCTCGAAGCGCTGTTCGGGCAGGGTGCGGGCCGGGGCCTCGCCCTGACCGGGAGGCAGATCGAACTCGGGCGCAGGCAGGGGCGCGCTGCCGCCCTCGACGCCGGCCTCGCGCACGCGGTCGGGCGCATCGAGATCGTCGCGGATGAACACCCACGAGCGCGCATCGGTGCAGGCGCAGGCCTTCAGAAAGCCCTCGCGGTCGCGCCAGATCACCAGCGGATAGCCCGTGGGCACGCCCGCCCCGCGCAGCAGCTGCTCGAGCCGGGTCACGAAGTCGCGGCTGGCGTCCACCACGGCGGCGCGCGCGATGGTGTTGTCGGCGGAAGGGATGCCCGTGGCGGTCCAGTTGCGCGCGGGCGTGGCCGTCCAGCGCTGATAGAGTGCCCAGTCGCGCGAGATCCACAGCTCGGCCACGGTGGCGCGCTCGGCGGCGGTGGACTGGGCCAGACCCTCGCGGTCACGCCGGGCAAACACGATCACGCGCGGCTCGACCCCGGCGGCGCGCAGCTTGGGAAACTCCTCCAGCTCAAAGCGCTGGCCCGAGGCGCTGTCGCGATAGGTGATCATGTAGAGCGGCTCGCCGCCCCCGCCCGCGCTCAGCCATGAGGCCTCGTCGAGCAGGCGCTGGATCTCGGCCTGATTGCGCGTGATGGTCACGGGCTGGAAACGCGCGTGGAAATGCCAGTAGGCCCAGTAGCCCCCGCCGGCGACGAGCACACCGATCAGCAGCGCGAGCGCGCTCCAGATGAAAAATCGACGCATGACGCGGCGGCACTCCGCACTGTGAACCTTTCGCTTACCATAGCGCCTGTTTGCGCCTTGCGAAGGGGGCACGCATCTGGCGCGAATTCCGCCGCCGCGCGCAGCGTCAGCGCATGGTCGGGATCACGAAGGAGCTGTCGGTGTGCTCAAGCTCGGAGTCGGGCCAGCGGGCCGTGACCGTCTTGGTCCTGGTCCAGAAGCGCACGCCTTCCATGCCGTGCTGGTTGATGTCGCCGAAGGCCGAGCGCTTCCAGCCCCCGAAGGTGTGATAGGCGACCGGCACGGGGATGGGCACATTGATGCCGACCATGCCCACCTGGACGCGGGCGGCAAAGTCGCGCGCGGCGCGCCCGTTCTGGGTGAAGATGGCCACGCCGTTGCCGTACTGGTGGCGCGAGGGCAGGGAAAGCGCCTCCTCGAAGCTTGTGGCGCGCACGATCTGCAGCACGGGGCCGAAGATCTCTTCCCTGTAGGAGGCCATCTCGGGGCGGACGTGATCGAACAGGCTGGGGCCGATGAAATAGCCGTTCTCATAGCCCTGCAGCGAGAAGTCGCGCCCGTCGATGACCAGCTCGGCCCCCTCCTCGACGCCCTTGTCGATCCAGCCGGTGACGCGCGCGCGGTGCTGGGCGGTGACGACGGGGCCGTAGTGGGCATCCGCGTCGGTGGAGATGCCGACCTTGAGGCTAGGGATTTCGGCCACGAGGCGCTCGCGCAGGGTGTCGGCGGTCTTTTCGCCCACGGGCACCACCACGGGCAGGGCCATGCAGCGCTCGCCCGCCGAGCCGAAGGCCGCGCCGGTCAGGTCGCGCACCACCTGATCCATGTCCGCATCGGGCAGGACGATGCCGTGGTTCTTGGCCCCGCCCATGGCCTGCACGCGTTTTCCGTGGGCCGCGCCGGTGTGATAGACATAGTGGGCGATGTCGGACGAGCCGACGAAGCTGATCGCATGGACATCGGGGTGGGTCAGGATCGCGTCCACCGCCACCTTGTCGCCGTGGATCACATTGAGCACGCCTGCAGGCGCGCCCGCCTCCATCATCAGCTCGGCCAGACGCACCGGCACAGAGGGGTCACGCTCGGAGGGCTTGAGCACGAAGGTGTTGCCCACCGCGATCGCCACGCCGAACATCCACATCGGGATCATGGCCGGGAAGTTGAAGGGCGTGATGCCCGCCACCACGCCCAGCGGCTGGCGCATGGAATAGACGTCGATGCCGGGGCCTGCGCCCCAGGTGTATTCGCCCTTGAGCGCGTGGGGGATGCCGCAGGCGAACTCGATCACCTCAAGGCCGCGCTGGATGTCGCCTTTCGAGTCCGCGATCACCTTGCCGTGCTCGGAAGACAGAAGCTCGGCCAGAGAGTCCATATTGGCCTCGACCAGACGCTTGAACTCGAACAGCACGCGCGCGCGCCGCTGGGGATTGGTCGAGGACCAGCCCTCGAAGGCGCCCTGTGCCGCCGCGATCGCGCGGGCGACCTCGGCCTCGCTGGCCAGCTGCACGCGCGCCTGCACCTCGCCGGTGTTGGGGTTGAACACGTCACCGAAGCGGCCCGAGGCGCCGGTGAACGCGCTGCCATTGATGAAGTGCTGAATGTCGCGCATGAGCCCTGCCCTGTTGTTTCCGGTGGGTGTGTCGTTGAGCGCGCCGCGCGCGCTGCTGGCGGTTTAGCGTGGGCATGGCGGCGGTTCCAGTGCGCGCGCCCGCGCACACCGGAAAAACCGCCGTCTCGGCAGGTTCAGGGCTGTTGCAGGTAGCGATCCAGCCAGCCCATCACCTCGCCGTGCCACTGCAGCGAGTTCTGCGGGCGCAGCACCCAGTGGTTCTCGTCGGGGAAGTAGAGGAAGCGGCTCTCGATGCCCCGGCGTTGCAGAGCCGTGAAGGCGCCGATGGACTGGTCGGTGGGCACGCGGAAGTCGAGCCCGCCCTGGATCACCAGCATGGGCGTGTTCCAGTTGCCGACGTGATTGACCGGGTTGAAGCGCTCATAGCCCTCGGGGTTCTCCCAGGGCGTGCCGCCGAACTCCCACTCGGTGAACCACAGCTCCTCGGTGGAATAGCCCATGAAGCGCGTGTCGAAGACGCCATCGTGATTGACGAGGCAGCGCCACGGCTCGCCCCAGTTGCCCGCGATCCAGTTGATCATGTAGCCGCCGTAGGACGCGCCCAGAGCGCAGGCGCGATCCCCGTCGAGGAAGTCATAGGTGGAAAGCGCGTGGGCCCAGCCGCGTTGCAGGTCTTCCAGCGGACGATCCGCCCAGTGGCCCGAGATGGCGTCGGTGAAGGCCTGACCATAGCCGGTGGAGCCGTGGAAATCGATCATCACCACCGCATAGCCGCGCCCGGCATAGGTCTGGGCGTTCCAGCGATAGTGGAAGAAGTTGCCGAACGAGCCCTGCGGCCCGCCATGGATCAGGAAGGCGACGGGATAGCGCTGTCCCTCCACATAGTCGGCGGGACGCACGACATAGCCGTGGACCGTGCCGCCGTTCCAGCCGCTGAAGGTGAACTGCTCGTACTCGCCGAAGGTGACGCCCGCCAGTTCGGCGGCGTTGTGGCTGGTGATCTGGCGCGGCATTTCGCGGCCGCGATAGGTCTTGACGAACAGGTCCGCAGGCCGGTCGAGCTGATCGTGGGCAAAGACGAAGCCTGAGGGCGTCAGGTCAAAGCCGCTGACCTGACCGGGGCCGGTGATCGGCACCACCTGGCCATTGCGCACATCGATGGAGAACAGGCGCGTCTGGCCCACATCCTGGGCCGTGACGAAAAGCTGGCGACCGTCGCGCGACCAGCGCAGCGTGCCCGCCGAGCGGTCCCAGTCGGCAGCGACCTCGCGCACCGCGCCGGTTCGCATGTCGCGCACCATGATGCGATAGCGGTCGGACTCGAAGCCCGGACGGCTCATGGCGCGATAGGCCAGATAGCGGCCATCGGGCGAGAAGGCGGGACCGGCGTCGCGGGCCGGATTGTCGGCGGTCAGGTTCTGGCGCTCGCCACCTGACAGCGGCTGGAGGAACAGGTCGAAATTGGTCGACCACGGCTCGGTGCGCCCGGCCTCGCGGCCCGAGAACACGATGCCCTGGCTGTCGGGCGTGAAGATGAAGTCCTCCTCGCCGCCGAAGGGCCGCGAGGGCACATCGCCGTCGAAGCCGCGCGTGGCCCACTGGGGCTCGCCGGTGGCGCGGCCGTCCGCACCGATGCTCTGGACGAAGACGTGATTGCGCTTGCCGTCCTTCCAAACGTCCCAGTGGCGCACGAACAGCTGGTCATAGACCTGGCCCGAGGTCGGGCGCGCGGCCTCGGCGGCATCGCGCTCAGTCGTGCAGGCGAGGGTGTAGCAGTCGGGGAACACGGCGAGGCCGACCGCGATACGGCGGCCATCGGGGCTGATGCGGAAGGTCTGGACGCCGATGGGCAGGTCGGTGACCTGGACCGGATCGGTGCCCGCGGCGCTGCTGCGCCACACCTGGGCGCGGCCCGAGCGCGAGGAGATGAAATAGAGGTGCCCGTCAGAACTCCAGCGGGCATGGCTGGCCCCGCCGTCCGAGATGGCCAGGCGGCGCGGCTCGGCACTGCCGCTCAGGTCTGCCAGCCAGATGCTGACCACACCGCGATTGTTGGCCAGATCGGTGGCGCGCACCGCATAGGCCACATGGCGCCCGTCAGGCGAGACCTGCGGGTCGGAGACGCGGTTGAGGCCGATCAGGTCTTCATAGGTGAAAGGGCGCGCCTCGGCCGCCGTGCCCATGGCGCCGAAGCCGAGGCCTGCGGCCACGACAGCGGCGAGGACGGCGCGAATCACCGGTCCTGCGGGCTTCCTGCGTGCGGGCGACGGCTGGCGGGCGGCAACGTCGAGGGGCTCTGAGCGGACAGTCATGGGCGTCTCCCGGGCATTTTCTGACCTTGAAGCCAGACGGTTAGCACAGGGCGTGCGCGCCGGTCACGCACCGTGGTCGTGCAAAAGTCGTGGAGCCCTGCAAGCGGTGCCCGCCGGGCACTTGCCAAAGGCCCTGCCGCCGTCGAAAGCTGGCAGGGTGATGGTGATCCTCGATGACATCCGCGAGCGGGCAGACCCGGCCTCCGGCGCTGATGCCGGTGCCGGCTCCGGGGGGCGTCGTCACATCGTGGACGTGCTCATCGCCGAGCGCGCGCCGCGCCTGACGCGCAATCCCCTGTGGCCGCTGATCCGCCCGGCGCTCTATGCCATGCTCGACTATGGCAAGGCGCGGCGCATGGCCGATGCCATCGCGCCCCTGTCGGGCGAGGCGGCGCTGCTCTACTGCTCGGAGCTGCTGCAGCTCGAGGTCATGGCCCTTCTGCTCGATCGCGTGCCCGCCACGGGGCGCTGTGTGGTGGTGTGCAACCATCCCACGGGCATCGCCGATGGCCTGGCGGTGTTCGACGCCCTGCGCCGGGTGCGCGGTGATGCCATCTTCTTTGCCAATGCCGATGCCCTGCGCGTCTGTCCGCGCCTGTCGGAAACCGTGATCCCGGTCGAGTGGGTCGAGGCCAAGCGCACGCGCGAAAAGACCCGCGCCACGCTCGATGCCGCGCGCCGCGCCTTCGAGGACGAGCGGGCCGTGGTGCTGTTTCCCGCCGGGCGGCTGGCACGGGTGGCGGGCGATGGCCAGCTGACCGATCCGCCGTGGGCCGCCACCGCCGTGACACTGGCGCGCAAGTACAAGGCCCCCATCGTGCCGATCCATGTCTCGGGGCCCTATTCCAGGCTGTTCCACCTGTTCGACAGGGTTTCGGAGGAACTGCGCGACGTGACGCTGTTTCACGAGCTGCTCAACAAGCGCGGCCAGCGCTTCCGCCTGACGGTCGGCCCGCCGGTGGAGGCCAGCCGCCTCGACCCGGATGCGGCGCGCGCGACCTATGCGCTCAAGGCCTATGTGGAGCGCGTCCTGCCCGGCCAGCCTGATGCGGTCTGTTCATGAGGGCGGTCTGTTCATGAGCCCTGTGCGCGTGCGTCTTTCGGGCGAGGGGGAGACCATCGCTCTGGGCCGGGCGCTGGCGCCCCTGATGGACAGGGGCGTGGCCCTGTGCCTGTTTGGCGAGCTGGGGGCGGGCAAGTCGACCCTGGCGCGCGCCCTGATCCGCGCCCTGACGCGGCCCGACGAGGACGTGCCCTCGCCGACCTTCACCCTGGTGCAGACCTATGAAGGCGCGCTGGCGCTGGCCCATTTCGATCTCTACCGGCTGGGCGATGCGTCCGAAGTTGACGAACTGGGGCTGCATGAGGCGCTGGAGGACGGGGCGGTTATCATCGAATGGCCCGAGCGGCTGGACGGCGACCTGCCGCCCGATCGCATCGAGGTGCACCTGTCCCATGCGGGCGAGGGGCGCGAGGCGAGGCTCGAAGGCCATGGGCGCGTGCGCGCAGGTCTCGGGGATGCCTTCCTTTCGGCAGGGCTGGACGAGGTGACATGAGCGGGACGCGAGGCGAAATCATCGAGGCATTTCTGGATGCGGCAGGCGTGGCCGATGCCGCGCGCGAGGCCCTGCCCGGCGATGCCTCCACGCGCCGCTACGTGCGCCTGACCTTGCCGGGTTCTCTGGCAGACTCTCTGGCAGATTCTCTGGCGGGGGCGCGCAGGCTGATGCTGATGGACCAGCCGCCCGGCGCGGAAGCGGTGATCTGTCAGCCGCACTTCAGCGAGGCCGAGCGGCTGGCGGCGGGCTGGAACGCCACGGCACGGCTGTCGGGCGGTTCGGTCGCGGCCTTTGTTGCGGTGGCCGATCACCTGCGCGCGCTGGGGCTGTCCGCGCCCGAGGTGATCGCGTTCGATGCGGGCGCGGGCCTCGCGCTGATCGAAGACTTCGGCGACGGGCTCTATGCGCGCGCGCTGGAAGGGGGCGCCAACGAGGAGAGCCTCTATCGCGCGGCGGTCGAGGTGCTGGCCCACCTGCACGAGACGGCGCCGCCGCAACAGCTGCTCGCCGGGGCGACACCGTGGCCGGTGCTTGAATACGATGGGCTGGCGCTGAAGGCGGGGGCGGACCTGTTCGTGCAGTGGTGGCCGCAGTATCGCGGCGCAGGCATCATCCCGGACGGCTGGCCCGACGGCTGGCCCGATGGCTGGGATGAGGTGACCGCGCCGCTGGTGCGCGAGGGCGAGGGCGAGGGCGAGGGCGGTGGGCGGGTGCTGGTGCACCGGGACTATCACGCCGAGAACCTTCTGTGGCTGGCCGGGCGCGAGGGCCTGGCGCGCACCGGGCTGATCGACTTTCAGGACGCGGTGGCCGGTCACCCAAGCTGGGACCTGCACAGCCTGTTGCAGGATGCGCGCCGCGATGTGGACCCGCAGCTTCAGGAGCGCATGATCGCCCATTATCTGTCGCTGCGCCCGCAGGTGGACGAGGCGGCGTTCCGGCGGGCCTATCGCGCGCTGGCGACACTCAATGCCCTGAGGATCCTTGGCATCTTCGCCCGGCTGGTCGTGCGCGACGGCAAGACCCGCTATGCCGGTTTCATGGGCCGGATGTGGGGCCATCTGGACCGCAATCTGGCCGCGCCCGAACTGGAGCCGCTGCGCGCCTGGCTTGAGGTGCGCGGTCTGGGGCCACAGGGGGCACTGCGATGAGCGGCGGGATCGATACGGCCATGGTGCTGGCGGCGGGGCTGGGCACGCGCATGAGGCCCCTGACCGATGACCGGCCCAAGGCGCTGGTCGAGGTGGGCGGCAGGGCCCTGATCGATCATGTGCTGGACCGGCTGATCGCGGCGGGGGTGCGGCGGGCGGTGGTCAATGTGCACTGGTTCGCGGACCGGCTGGAAGCGCATCTTGGCGCGCGCCGCGACATCGAGATCGTGATCTCGGACGAGCGCGAGGCCCTGCTGGAGACCGGCGGCGGGCTCAAGAAGGCGCGCGATCTGCTGGGCGAGGCACCGGTGTTCGTGGCCAATATAGACAGCGTCTGGATCGACCGGGGCGATGCGCTGACCGCGCTGAAGGCGGCATGGCGGCCCGAGGCCATGGACGCATGCCTGCTGCTGGCCCCGCGCGAGGGCGCCATCGGCTTTCCCGGGGCGGGCGACTTCTTTCTGGAGGATGATGGAAGGCTGCGCTTTCGCGGCGAATCCGCGCGTGCGCCCCATGCCTATATGGGCGTGCACATTACCCGGCCCGACATCACCGAAGGCGTGGCCGAGGCACGCTTCTCGCTGACGCCCCTGTGGCGAGAGGCGGCGGCGCGCGGGCGGCTGCACGGCGTGCTGATGGACGGCATCTGGATGCACGTCGGCGATCCGCAGGCACGCGACGAGGCCGAGCAGCGGCTGGCTGAGTGCGGGACGGGCGGGCATGGGGCGAAAGGCGCGTGAGCCGCTTCGACCCGTTCGCCAGGCCTGCGCCGCGCTGGTTCTCCATTGCCAGCGAGCGCAGCTTTCTCGACGATCTGGCCGCAGGCCTGCTGGAGTGGACCGACGCTTCCGGCCCCGAGGCGCTGGGCGAGGCGCTGATCCTGCTGCCCAATCGCCGCGCCGCGCGCCTGATGACCGATGCCTTTGCGCGCCGCGCCACCGATCGCCCGCGCCTGCTGCCCATGGTGCGTGCGCTCGGCGATCTGGAGGGCGACGAGCCGCCGTTCGCGCCCGGCGGCATCGGGGACGACCTGCCCCCGGCCATCGGCGCGCTGGCGCGGCGCTTCGAGCTGGCGGGTCTGGTGGCGCGCGAGCAGCACCGGCTGGGGCGCGGAGAACTGTCGGTCAGCCAGCAGCTCGACATGGCCGATGCCGTGGGCCGCCTGCTCGATTCCTGCCAGATCGAGGAAGTCGCCGGGCTTGATCGGCTGCACGATCTTGCCGGGACGGACATGGCGGCGCATCTGGCCGAGCACTGGCGCGGCGCGGCCGGTTTTCTCGCGGCGGTGGCGCAGGCGTGGAGCGAGCGGCTGGACGCGCTGGGCCTGATGGACGTGAGCGCGCGGCGTGTGCGCCTGCTCAATGCCCTGGCCCGCCAGTGGCAGGAGATGCCGCCCGCCCATCCGGTCATCGCGGCAGGCTCCACCGGCACCGTGCCTGCGGCCGCAAGGGTGCTGGGCACGGTCGCGGGGTTTGATCGCGGGGCGGTTGTGCTGCCGGGTCTTGATCTGAGCCTCGACGAGAGCGCGTGGCAGGCGCTGGAGCCCGCCCATCCGCAATATGCCATGAAGCGCCTGCTGGAGCGCCACGAAATGCTGCGCGAGCAGGTCCGCGCCTGGCCGGGCTCCGACGGGGCGCTGGACGCACGCTCCAGCCGCCGGGCCCTGATCTCTGAAAGCCTCAAGCCGCCCGAAGCTACCCACGACTGGTACGAGGCCATCCAGCGGATGAAGGGCGAGCGCGTGCTGGAGCGGGGCCTTGAGGGACTGAAGCTGGTCGAGGGCGAGCACGAGGAACACGCCGCGTTGCTGGCCGCCACCTTGATGCGCGAGGCGGTGGAGCAGGACGGCCTGACCTGTGCCCTGGTGGCCCCCGATCCGGTGTTCGCGCGCCGGGTGCAGGCGCGCCTGTCGCGCTGGGGCCTGCAAGCCGACAGCTCGGCGGGCACGCCCCTGGCCATGAGCGCCATCGGTGCCCTGATCGACCAGCTTGTCGCCCTGGCCTGCGAGCGCTTTTCCGCAGCCACGGTGCTGGCGGTGCTGCGCGCCCCGGCCACGCGACTGGGCCTCGAAGACGAGACGCGCGCACGCGGTGTGGAGGCGCTGGAGCGTCTTGCCCTGACCGGTCCCCGGCCCGCCTCGCCCGATGTTGTCCGTGCACGGATCATGGCAGTGGCAGCCCATGAGGGCGAGGAAGCGCGAAGGGCGGAGGTGCGCGCGGACGCTCTGGCTGTCTGGGACGCCCTGTGCGAGGCCCTGGCCCCGGTGCTGGCCCTGCGCGGCGCGGATGCGATCCCCCTGGCAGACGGGGCACGGGCCGTGGCCGCCAGCATCGAGGCGCTGGCACGCCTTTCCGGCGCAGAGGCCGAGAGCAGCGGTGACGGGGCCTTTCGAGGGGCCTCGGGCGAGGCGGCGGCGCGGCTGCTGAGCGAACTGATGGGTGAGGGCGCGCGCCTGGCGCCCCTGTCGCGCCACTGCCTGCAAAGGCTGATGCGCCAGCTTCTGATCGAGGAGGTGGTGCGCACCGGCGGGCCGGTTCATCCGCGCCTGCGAATTCTGGGCAGCATCGAGGCGCGGCTCTATCGCGCCGACCGCATGATCCTGAGCGGTCTGGAGGAGGGGGTGTGGCCCCCCGCCGCCCCCGTCGATCCCTTCCTCTCGCGGCCCATGCGCGCGGCCATCGGCCTGCCCAGCCCCGAGCGGCGCATCGGCCTGTCGGCCCACGACTTTGCCCAGTCGGCCCATGCGCGCGAGGTGGTGCTGCTGCACACGCGCCGGGCTGCGGACAAGCCCTCGGTGCGCTCGCGCTGGCTGTGGCGGCTGCAGACCCTGATCCGCGGCGCAGGCGAGAAGCTGAGCACGCCTGACGGTCTGCAGGCCATGGCCGCCGCCCTCGATGCGCCCGCGCGCACCGTGCCGTCCTCGCTGCTGCCCGCCGAGCGCCCCTGTCCGAAGCCGCCGGTCCCTGCCCGGCCCATGAGGCTGTCGGTGACGCGCGTGGAGGAGTGGCTGCGCGATCCCTATTCGGCCTATGCGCGGCACATACTGAAGCTGTTTGCACGCCCGCTGCCCGACGAAGTGGCCGATGTGCGCCTGCGCGGCACGGCCATCCACCAGGCCATGGAGGCGTTTGCGCGCGCGTGGAGCGAGGCGGACAGCGCGCAGGGGCGCGAGCGTTTCGCGGCGCTCTATCTGGATGCCCTGCGCGAGCACGGGCTGGACGAGAGCGCCCTTCACGCCGAGAGCGTGTTCGCTTCCCGTCTGGGGAACTGGATTGTGGACTTCGAGATGCAGCGGCGCGCTGTGGCCAGGCGCATCGTGCTGGAGGAAAAGGGCGAGACGCGCATCAGCACACGTGCGGGCGCGTTCACCCTCACGGCCAAGAGCGACCGCATGGAACTGTCGGACGCTGGCCTCGCCATCATCGACTACAAGACCGGCACGCCGCCCGATGCGCGCCAGGTTCGCGAGGGCTGGGCTCCGCAGCTGCCGCTGAGCGCCGTGGTGGCCGAGCGCGGGGGCTTTGGCTCCATCGGTGAGGCTGCGGTGCACGCGCTCGAATATGTGCAGGTCACCGGCCGCGCGCCGCCCGCGCGCATCGTGCCTGCGATCCGGCCTGCGCGCGGTGAGGACGAGCCGCCCTTTCGCGAGGTGATCCATGATGCGCTGGCGGGCCTGATCGCGCGGGTGGAGGCCTTTGCGGACGAGAGCGTGGGCTATCTGTCGCGGGTGCGTCCGAACCGGCACGGCTCGGACTACGATCACTTGGCGCGCTTTCACGAGTGGTCCACCCAGGGCGAGGACGCCGAGGGCGATGACGAGAGCGGGGGCCAGTCATGAGCGACGCGCTGCGCATGCAGGCCATGGCCGCCGATCCGGCGCTCAACGCCTTCGTCACGGCCAATGCGGGCTCGGGGAAGACGCGCACCCTGGTCGACCGGGTGGGCCGTCTGCTGCTGGCGGGGGCGGCACCCGGTGCCGTGCTGTGCCTGACCTTCACCAAGGCGGCGGCGTCCGAGATGCAGCAGCGCCTGTTCGAGCGCCTCGGGGCCTGGGCCGTGGCCAGCAACGATGATCTGCGCACCGCCCTCGCCGCCCTCGAGGGGTGCGAGCCCGCGAGTCTGGAAGCGCGCCACCTGCGCCGTGCCCGCCAGCTTTTCGCCCGCGCCCTGGAGACGCCCGGCGGACTGAAGATCCAGACCATTCATGCCTTCTGCGAACAGCTCCTGCGCCGCTTTCCGCTGGAGGCGGGTGTCTCGCCCTCGTTCACGGCCATCGACGAGGCGGAAGCCGCGGCCCTGCGTGCCGAGGCGCGCGATCTGGTGCTGGAGCTGGGGCGCAGCGGCGGGCATCGCGCCCTTGCCGAGGCTTTCGAGCGGCTGTCCGTGCGGCTGGGACAGCCGGGGCTGGAGGCCCTGTTCGGCGAGATCGAAGCGGCCCGCGATGCTCTGCACGCCCAGCTGGAGGCCGCCGCCGGATCGGGCGGGATCGAGGCCCAGCTCATGGCCGATTTCGAGATCGACACCCTGAGCGAGGAGGCGTGCCTCGGAGCTGTCTTTGCGCCCGAAGCCTTTGACGCCGGGCGCTGGCAGGCGCTGGCAGAGGCCCTGCATGCTTGCGAGAAAAGCACCGACAGGCAGCAGGGACAGCGGATGCTGGATGTGCTCGCGCACCTGCCCGATGAGCCCGCTGCGGCGCTGGAAGCGGCCCTGTCGGTGTTCTTCACCCAGAAGAGAGAGGCCCGCAACAGGCTGATCACCAAGGACGCCGCCACGAGCCTGCCCTACGCGCTCGATTATCTGGGCTCCGAGACCGAGCGGTTTGCAGGTGCGCGCGAGCGGATGGGGCGGATCAGGACGGCGGCGGTGACGCGCGACGTGCTGGTGCTGGCCCAGGCCTATCTGGCGATATTCCGTGAACTGAAGGATGCGCGCGGCCTGATCGATTTCGGTGACCAGATCGCCCGAGCCCGCGATCTTCTGACCCGGCACGGGGGGGCGGCCTGGGTGCTCTACAAGCTCGACGGCGGTATCGAGCATATTCTCGTGGACGAGGCGCAGGATACCTCTCCGGCGCAGTGGGACATCATCCGTGCCCTGAGCGGAGAGTTCTTCGCGGGCGAAGGCGTGCGCGAGGATGACCGGCGTACCCTGTTCGTGGTGGGCGACGAAAAGCAGTCGATCTTCTCGTTCCAGGGTGCCGCGCCCGAACGCCTGTTGCAGGAGGCGCAGCACTATCAGAAGACGGTCGAGGGCAGCGGGCGCGCGTTCAAGGTGGTGAGCCTGCTCAGCTCGTGGCGCTCCACGCCCGAAATTCTCGCCCTTGTCGACCGGGTGTTCGGCGAGCCCGAGCGCGCGCTCGCCCTGTCACCGGGCTTGGTGCCGGGCGGGGATATGGAGTTCAGGAACGCACCGACCCATCAGGCGCGGCGCGTGGATGCGGGCACCATCGACATCTGGCCGCTGGAGCGCGAACAGGCCCCGGAGGTGCGCGATGCCTGGGCCGTGCCCGATCCGGTCCATGCCCGCGACAGTGCGGTGCGCACCCTGGCGCGCAAGCTGGCCTGCGAAATCAGGGCCATGGTGACGCGCGGCGAGCGGGTGTTCGACCGCGAGAGCGGCGAGGCAAGGGCGGCCACTTACGGCGATGTGATGGTGCTGGTCTCCAAGCGCGGGGCCATGTTCGAGACCCTGCTGCGCGAGATGAAGCGCGAAGGCGTGCCCGTGGCCGGAAGCGACCGGCTCAAGCTGGCGGCACACCCCTGCTATCTCGACCTGATCGCGCTGGGCCGCGCGGCCCTGTCGCCAACGGACGACCTGACCCTGGCGGGCGTGCTGCGCTCGCCCTTGTGCGATGTCAGCGAGGACTCCCTGTTCCGGCTCGCCTTTGATCGCGGCAACATGAGCCTGTGGGCGCGCATGGCGGCGCTGGAGCCCGGTGCCCACGGCCTCGGCCCCGAGGATGTCGCGGCGCTGGGCGAGGCGCGCGAGCTGATCACATGGTTTCAGGGCGAGGCCCGGCGCTGCCCCGCCTTCGAGCTTTACGCCCGCCTGCTTTCGCGCCGCGACGCCTGCGGCCTGACCTGGCGCCAGCGGTTCGTGACGCGCATCGGCATCGAGGCCGAGGACGCGCTGAACGCCTTTCTCGATCTGGTGCGCGCGCGCGAGAACCGCGCCGTCACCGATCTGGAGCGCACCCTGGCCGAGCTGTCGCGCATCGAACCTGAGCTGAAGCGCGAGATGGAGGAGAGCCACGGCCGCGTGCGGGTCATGACCGCCCATGCTTCCAAGGGACTGGAAGCGCCCATCGTGATCCTGCCCGACATGCTGGCGACGGGCCGCTCGGGCAGGAAGCTGCTGTTCGACGCGAACGGCCATGCGCTCTGGAAGCTGGGCGGTGACGAGGGGCGATGTGAGCGGGTGGATGCGGCGAGGGCACGCGACACGCTGCGTGCCGAACAGGAGAGCCTGCGCCTTCTCTATGTGGGGCTGACCCGCGCGCGCGACCGGCTGATCCTGGCTGCGCGTGCCAGCGTGAGGGATGACGGGACGCGCGGATGGTGGGGCGCGGTGCAGGCGGCGGCGGCCGGCGCGCGCGAGGCCACCTCGGCCAGCGGCATCGCGATCCGGCGCATCGGGGCCGAGCCGGAGCCCGTCGCCGCGCGCGCGAAGGAGCGCGTTGAGCCTGCGGCCCTGCCGCGCTGGCTGGAGATGCCCGCAAGGGCGGAGCAGGCGCGCAGCTACAGTGCGCCCTCGCGCCTCGATGGGAATGACGACGACCTGCCCGTGCCCTCGCCCATGGCGCGCACCATGGGCCTTGACCGCTTTCGGCGTGGCATACTGATCCACCGGCTGCTGGAGCGTCTGGCCGATGTGCCGGCCCGTGAGCGTCAGCGGCTGGGCGAGCGGATGCTGGCACGCGAGCCGGGCGTGAGCGAGGCGGCGCGCGCGGAAATGCTCGCAGCGGCGCTGCAGGTGATGGAGGATGCCCGCTTTGCCCATGTCTTCGGGCCGGGCTCGCGCGCGGAGGTGCCGCTGGTGGGCCGCAGCGGGGCCCTGCCAGAGCCGATGCTGGTTTCGGCGCGCATCGACCGGCTGGTGATCACGCCGGACAGGGTGCTGGCGGTGGACTTCAAGACCCAGCGCCCCGCCCCCGACAGCGAAGTCGGCGTCGATCAGGCCGCCATCACCCAGATGGCCGTCTATGGCGCGGTGCTGGCCGAGCTTTTTCCCCGCAGGCAGATCGCGACGGCGCTTCTGTTCACCGACGGCCCGCGCCTGATCGAGATCAAGGCGTCCACGCGGGACGCAGCGCTGGAGCGCCTGCGCCAGACTGGGCGCCAGATCGGGCGCCAGACTGGGCGCCAGATCGGGCGCGAGAGCGGCGAGGGCTGACGGGCGACTTGACCTGACCGCCCCTACGCCCCAAGTCTGGGGCGACAGAGCACGGCTCCAGACGAGGATCAGACATGCCGACAGTGAAAGTGACCGACGACAGCTTCGAGGCGGAGGTGCTGCGCGCGTCCAAGCCGGTGCTGGTGGACTTCTGGGCCGAGTGGTGCGCGCCGTGCAAGCAGATCGGCCCGGCGCTGGAACAGATCGCCGACGAGATGGCGGGCGAGCTGATCGTGGCCAAGGTGGACATCGAGGACAGCCCCATGACGCCTTCCAAGCTGGGCGTGCGCGGCGTGCCGACCCTGATGGTGTTCCGCGACGGCGACATGGTGGCCGTGCGCGCGGGCGCCATGCAGAAGGGCAAGATCATCGAGTGGCTGGCCGAGAACGGCGTCAGCACCTCGGGCTGACCTGCCGCCGTCAGGCCCGTCGCCTCAAGACACGAAAAAGGCCGGAAGGGGCGATCCCTCCCGGCCTTTTTGCTGTGCATCGCCGCGCTGTCAGGCCGCCTTGCGGCCCGAGAAGCGGCCGTAGAAGGTCTCGCCCTTGTCTGCCATGTCGCGCAGAAGCTGGGGCACGCGGAAGCGCTCGCCATAGCGTTCGGCATAGACGTCGGCCTGTTCGACAAAGGCCTTGAGCCCCGTCTGGTCGATCAGGGTCAGCGGCCCTCCGGTCCAGGGCGCAAAGCCCCAGGCGAGGATGGCGCCCACGTCCGCCTCGCGCGGATCGTCGATCACCCCTTCTTCCCAGCAGCGCGCCACCTCGACGGCCTGACGATAGAGCAGGCGGCGCTTCTGGTCCTCGACCATCTCGGGCGTGGACTCGCTGATACGCACGGGCGCGAGGTCTGCGAGGCCGGGCCAGAGCGACTTCCTGCCGCCCTCGGGATAGTCGTAGAAGCCCTTGGCGTTCTTGCGCCCGAAGCGGCCCAGTTCCTCGACCATCTTCTCGACGATCTCCATGCCCGGCTGGGGCGTGAAGGCATCGCCCAGATCGGCGCGGGTCTGTCTGGTGATCTTGACGCTGAGGTCGAGCGCCACGTCGTCGTGCATCTCCAGCGGGCCGCGCGGCATGCCTGTGGCGCGCCCGATGTTGTCGATCAGGGCGGGGGCATAGCCCTCTTCCAGCATGGCCAGCCCTTCGGCCACATAGGTGGCGAAGCAGCGCGACGTATAGAAGCCGCGGCTGTCGTTGACCACGATCGGCGTCTTCCTGATCTTCATCACATAGTCGAGGGCCTTGGCCAGTGCGCTCTGGCCGGTCTTTTCGCCCATGATGATCTCGACCAGCATCATCTTGTCGACGGGCGAGAAGAAGTGGATGCCGATGAAGTCCTCGGGCCGCTCGCTGGCCTCGGCCAGACCGGTGATCGGCAGGGTCGAGGTGTTGGAGCCGAACACGGCTCCGGGCTCAAGCTGGGCCTCGGCGCGTTTTGTGACCTCGGCCTTCAGCTCGCGGTTCTCGAACACCGCCTCGATCACCAGGTCCGAACCCTTGATCAGGTCATAGTCGGTGGTGGCGGTGATCAGGGCGAGGGTGGCGTCGGCCTTTTCGCGCGTCATCTGGCCGCGCTGCACGCGCTTGTCGAGGATGGACTCGGCATAGGCCTTGCCCTTGTCCGCGCCTTCCTGGCTGACGTCGATCAGCACCGTCTCGATGCCGGCCATGGCCTGAACATAGGCGATGCCCGCGCCCATCATGCCTGCGCCAAGCACGGCGACCTTTTTCGGGTCGGACCTCGGCACATCGGCGGGGCGCACCGCGCCCTTGTCCAGCTCCTGCTTGGAGAGGAACAGAGAGCGGATCATGCCCTGGGCCTGGGGCGTCATCAGGGTCTTGATGAAATAGCGCGTCTCGACCCGCAGGGCCGCGTCCATGGGAAGCTGCACGCCCTCATAGACCGCCTTCATCATGTTGGTGACGGCCGGATAGTTGCCCCAGGACTGCTTGCGCAGCATGGCGTTGCCCATGATGAACACCTGCGAGCCCGCCGGATGGTAGGGACCGCCGCCGGGCAGCTTGAAGCCCTTCTCGTCCCACGGCTGGGCGACCTTGGTGCCGGACTTGGAGCGTACCCAGGCCTTGGCGGCCTCGACTTCCTTGCCGGGCTCGACGACCTCGTGGATCACACCGGCGGCCAGCGCGTCCTTGGGCCGCCAGCTCTTGCCCTCGGAAATCTGCATCAGGGCGTTCTGGACGCCGATCAGGCGCGGCAGGCGCTGGGTGCCGCCGCCGCCGGGGAACAGGCCCACCTTGATCTCGGGCAGGCCGAGCTGGATCTTCGGATTGTCGCCGACCACGCGGTAGTGACAGGCCAGGGTGAGTTCCAGCCCGCCGCCCAGCGCCAGGCCGTTGATGGCCGCGGCGACCGGCTTGCCGCAGGTCTCAAGCTGGCGCAGCGCGCCGTTCAGCCGCCAGCCCGCGTCATAAGCCGCCTTGAGGTCCGAGCCGCCCAGCATGCCTGCGGCCATGTCGCCGAGGTCCGCGCCCGCGCAGAAGCCGGACGCCTTGCCCGAGGTGAGGACCGCGCCCTTGATGGCGTCATCGGTGCGGATGCGCTCGGCCCACTCGGGAATCTCCTTCATGACGCCCGCAGTGAGGGTGTTCATGGAGCGGTTCGGCACGTCGAAGGTGATGAGCGCAATGCCGTCGGCGTCGATCTCGATACGGAAGTTTTCCATCAGTGCTTCTCCTTCGATCAGACGCGTTCGATGACGGTGGCGGTGCCCATGCCGCCGCCGATGCACAAGGTGGCCAGAGCCGTGCTCTTGTCGGTGCGCTCCAGCTCGTCCAGCACCGTGCCCAGAATCATGGCCCCGGTGGCCCCCAGCGGGTGGCCCATGGCGATGGCGCCGCCGCAGACGTTGATCCGGTCGTGGGGGATGTCGAGGGCCTGCATATAGCGCAGCACCACGGCGGCGAAGGCCTCGTTGAGTTCATAAAGGTCGATGTCGCCGACCTCCATGCCCAGGCGCGAGAGCAGCTTGCGCGTGACGGGCTCGGGCCCGGTCAGCATGATGGACGGCTCCGAGCCGATGGAAGCCATGCCGCGAATCCTGGCGCGCGGCTTGAGGCCCAGCGCCTGACCGGCCTCAAGGGTGCCGACCAGAACACCCGCCGAGCCATCGACGATGCCGGACGAATTGCCGGGGGTATGCACATGGTTGACGCGCTCGACTTCCGGGTAGCGCTGGTTGATGACGGCATCGAAGGCCATCTCGCCCATCATCTGGAACGAGGGGTTGAGCCCGCCCAGAGTCTGCATGTCGGTGGCCGGGCGGATGGTCTCGTCGCGATCGAGCAGGGTCAGGCCAAGCTGATCCTTGACCGGGACGACGGACTTGCTGAAGCGCCCTTCCTCCCACGAGCGGTGCGCGCGCTTGTGGCTCTCGACCGAATAGGCGTCCACGTCATCGCGCGAGAAGCCGTACTTTGACGCGATCATGTCCGCCGACACGCCCTGAGGCACGAAATAGGCCGGGATGGCGATGTTCGGATCGATGGGCCAGGCCCCGCCGTCAGAGCCCATGGGCACGCGGCTCATGGACTCGACCCCGCCGCCGACGGCCATGCGCGCCTCGCCCGACATGACCTTGGCCGCCGCCATGTTGACCGCCTCGAGGCCCGAGGCACAGAAGCGGTTGATCTGCACGCCAGCGGTCAGCTGGGACCACTGGGCGTTCAGCACTGCGGTGCGCGCGATGTCGGCACCCTGCTCGCCCACCGGGGCAACGCAGCCCAGGATCACGTCGTCCACCTGCGAGGTGTCCAGATCGTTGCGATCGCGCAGGGCCTCAAGCACCTGGGTGGCCAGGGAAAGGGCGGTGATCTCGTGAAGGGTGCCGTCCTTCTTGCCCTTGCCGCGCGGGGTGCGAACGGCGTCGAAGATATAGGCTTCAGGCATGGGGTCTCCTTTACCTGGCAGGATTTGTGGCGTGCCCGACAAGAACGCTACGTTGACGTAAACGTCAAGAGAAGAATGGCCGAAATCACCCGCTCCATGACGCAAAAGGCCCGCCCGCAGGCCAACTGCGGACGGGCCTCAATCGTTGCGGCAGGCGGCCTGGCAAGCCGGACCGGGATGCCCCCTCAGCGGTGATCCAGAGTGACCGGGCTGTCGTCGGCGGCATAGACGACCTCGCCGTCGATGAGGGTGAGAAGGGCGCGCCCCTCGGGAATGGCGGCCTCAGGCACGCTCATCAGGTCGATGTCGAACACGCTGAGGTCCGCGATGTAGCCCTCGCGGATCATGCCCAGCTCGCCCTCGCGGAACGAGGCATAGGCCGGGCCGGTGGTGAACAGCGCCAGCGCCTGATCGCGCGACAGGGCCTCGTGGCCGCGCCAGTCCTCGCCCTGATGACCCGCCAGGTCGCGCCGCGCCACGGCGGCATAGAACTCGATCAGCGGATCGCCGCGCTCGACCGGGGCGTCCGAGCCGCCCGCCAGCCGCACGCCCGCTGCCGCCAGGCTGGCCCAGGCATAGGCACCGTCAAGGCGCTGGTCGCCCAGGCGCGCCGGTGCGAAGTGCAGGTCGCCGATGGCGTGGCTGGGCTGCATGGAGGCGATCACGGGAATGGCGGCAAAGCGCGCGAAGTCGGCGGGGCGCAGCACCTGGGCGTGCTCGATGCGCCAGCGCGGATCGGCCGAGGCCCACTGATCGCGCGGCGTGGTGTCGAACACCTCGCCATACCAGTCCAGCACGCTGGCATTGCCCCGGTCGCCGATGGCATGGGTGGTGATCTGGATGCCCGAGCGCAGGGCGGCGCGGTAAAGGCCCATGGCCTGCTCGGGGGTCATCAGCATCAGGCCCGAGGTCTCGGGCGCATCGGCATAGGGCTCGAACAGGGCGGCCCCGCGCGAGCCCAGCGCCCCGTCGGCATAGACCTTGATGGCGCGGGTGATGACCCGGTTGTCGCCCGCCGAGCGCGGTCCGTGAATCATCAGGGGCTGTGCGCCGCCCGGATCGATGCTGTTGTAGACCCGCAAGGACGCCTCGCCGCGCTCGGCCATGGCCTCGATCAGGGGCACGTCCTCCCAGGGCACGCTCATGTTGTGAATGCCGGTCCAGCCCATGCGCGAATAGATCGAAAAGCCCGCGCGATAGGCCTCCATGCGCGCCGCCTCGCTTTCCTGCGGGCGTAGGCCCGACACCAGCGCCATGGCGGTATCGACCAGCAGGCCCGTGGGCTCGCCCGCGCTGTCCTTGAGAATGTCGCCGCCGAAGGGGATGGGGGTCTGCCCGTCCACGCCCGCCGCCCGCAGAGCCGCGCTGGAGGCGACAAGGGCATGGCCGTCGGCGCGGATCAGCACCACGACGCGTCCCGGTGCCGCCGCATCGAGATCGCCGCGCTCAAGGAATCGGCCCTCGGGCCAGTGGGTCTCGATCCAGCCGCGCCCCACGATGACGCCGTCAGGGTGCTCAAGCGCCCAGTCGGCGAGGCGCTGCATGGCCTCGGTGATGGAGGCCGCCCCTTCGAGGTTCAGCGTCATCTCGCGCTCGCCAATGCCGCGCAGGTGGGCATGGCCGTCGGTGAAGCCCGGATAGAGCGCCGCCCCGTTCAGGTCGATGCGGCGGGTGGCGGCGCTGGCGTGGGCCTCGACCTCGGCGATGGTGCCCACACGCACGATGCGGCCCTCGGCGATGGCCACGGCCTCGGCGGCGGGGCGCTCGGGATCAGCCGTATGGATGGGGCCGCCCGAGATGATCAGCTCGGCGGTGGCGGGCGAATGGGCCAGAGCAGGCGACTGGGAGAGCGCGGTCGAGGGCGCGAGCAGCAGCATCGCGCCCAGGGTGCAGAGCCCGCTACGGGCTAGGGGAGTGTTGATCGCCATAGGGGCCTCCGACGGTGAAACGGGCCACAGCCAGAGGCCCCTCGCGCGCCGTATTAGCGGGCGCGCGCGCGAAGGGCGAGGTGCAAATGCCGTCCTAGTTGCCCAGCACCACCGGATCGGCCGAGCCTGTGGTGATGGGATGATAGCCGGGGCGGGCCTCGGCATAGATGCGCCGCGCCAGGCTCTGGCCCCAGTCGCCCTCGGCCATCAGCGCCACATAGAGCGGCTGGGTGAACTTGCGGCGGCCCATGCCGGTCAGGAAACCCTCCAGCGCGGGCACGGCGGGCTCGTACTGGTGGCGCACCGCGATCATCAGCCAGGCGAACAGCACCTCGGAGTTGCCCGCCGCGCTGAGGCCGAAGGCGGCATCGAGATCGGCAAGCTGGGCCGGTGTCATGCGCGCGGGCAGCTCGGACAGGAAGCGCTGCCACTGCTGGGTGACCCAGCCGTCCACGACAAGCTGGCCAGCCGGCGTGCCCGAGACGAAGGCGTTGACCTGGGTATCGACGCGATCGAAGGCCGCCGAGCGCGGGGCCTCGAAATTGGCGGGCACGCCGGGGCGATAGACCCATTCGTCCATCATCAGGCGCGCTTCCAGCGCCGCATCGCCGCGCACCAGATGGGTGCGGATGTCATCGAGGAACATGGCCGTGGTCATGGGCCGGTAGGCGTTGCGCTCGAAATAGCCGCGCAGCCAGCCGTCGAAGCGCTCGCGCCCGACGATGCGCTCGATGGTGCGCAGGAAGAAGGCGCCCTTCTGATAGGCGATGGCGGTCAGGCCGTCGTCGGGGTCGCGCCCTTCCAGATTGTCGAGGTGCAGGCGCTGATCCTCGGTCGGCAGGGATCTCAGCGCCGCCTGAAGGTCGCGCCAGCCGAGCGCCTGGAGCATCTGGGCGCGCTCCTCGCCATAGATGGCCTCCATGATCCGGTTCTCGAAATAGACCGTGAAACCCTCGTTGAGCCAGAAGTCCGCCCAGGTGGCATTGGTCACGAGGTTGCCCGACCACGAGTGCGCCAGCTCGTGCGCCACCAGCGAGACCAGCGACTTGTCACCGGCGATGATGGTGGGCGTGGCAAAGGTCAGGCGCGGGTTCTCCATGCCGCCGAACGGGAAGGACGGGGGCAGGACCAGCAGGTCGTAGCGGCCCCACAGATAGGGGCCGTAGAGCGCCTCGGCGGCGACCACCATGGCCTCGACATCCTCGAACTCGGCGGCGGCGCGCTGAAGCAGGGCGGGCTCGGTATAGACGCCGGTGCGCGCGCCCAGCGGCGCAAACTCGAGATCACCGATGGCAATGGCGATCAGATAGGGCGGGACCGGATTGTCGAGGCGGAAGCGATAGGTGCGGTTTCCGCCGCCGGCAGGCTCGCCCTCGGGGGTCAGCATCTCGGCGCTCATCACCACCCGCAGGTCGGCAGGGGCGGTGATGCGGGCGCTGTAGCTCTGGCGGATGCCGGGGCTGTCCTGGGTCGGCACCCAGGTGCGCGTCAGGATCGCCTGGCCCTGGCTGAACATGAAGGGCAGGCGCCCGCCCGCGGTCTGCTCGGGGGTCAGCCATTGCAGGGCGGCGGCATCGGCGCGCGTCGCATAGTCGATGACGATCTGGCCGCGCGGCGCATCGATGCGGATCGTCAGGGGCTGGCCCATGATGGGATCATCGCTGCCCAGCGACCATTGCAGGTCGCGCCCGCCGCTGGTGATGGAGCGGATGTCGAGGTTGCGCGCATCCAGCACGATCTCGCCCACGCCCGGCTCGGCGGTGTAGTCGAGGGTGGCGCGGCCGCTGAAGGTCTGGCGGGTGAAGTCGGCGGCCAGATCAAGATCGACGTGGTGCACGCGCGCCTGCTCGGGGCGCGCATAGGAGTGCACGTCGCGTACATACTGGACATTCTCGGGCAGGCGGATCTGGGCGGTGCCCGGCGCAGGGCGGCTGTCGGTGGCAGGCATGGCCGCACAGGCCGAAAGGGTGAGCGCGGCAAGGGCGGCGCTGATGGCCACGGCGGAGGCGCTGGTGCGGGCACGGGGTCGGTCGGACAGGGGGAACATCTGCGGCATCTCCTCGGGCGTGAATGTGCTGATGCGATTAGGCCAAAAGCGTTGATTGTCCAAACTTGGCGGGCAGGCGGGTGCATATCGGGGCACCCGACGCGCGTAATGACGTTATCAGACAACGCAGGCCGCGCAGGGGCGTTGCCGTGAACCCTTCGGAGACGAAACGCCGTGATCGAGCCCTACAGCGTGATTGATGTCGTGCAGATCCTCGCGATCAACATGATCGTGCTGCTGGTGCTGATGGTGCTGGCCTGGGCCGTGACCCTGCCCCTGAAAGACCCGACCCTGATCGATGCCATGTGGGCCTTCGGGCACATCGCGGTGGCCATAGCGACCTTCTTGCAGGCGGATATGGGCGCGCAGAGCCGCCAGTATCTGCTGCTGGTGCTTGTCGGGCTGTGGGGCGTGCGCCTTGGCGGCTACATGCTGATGCGCTGGGCCGTGCACGGGGTGGACAAGCGCTATGAGGGACTGGTCGAGCGGGCGCGCGAGCGCCACGGCTGGGGCTATGGGCGCGCGGCGCTGGTCTATGTGTTCCTGCTTCAGGCGCCGATCCTGTGGCTGGCCTCGCTGTCGCTGCAACTGGGCCAGCTATCGCCCACGCCCGCGCAGCTGGGCCTGATGGCCTGGGCCGGTGCCGCCATCGCCCTGTTCGGGCTTGGCTACGAGACCATCGCCGACTGGCAGATGTCGCGCTTTCGGGCCGACCCGGACAATCGCGGCAGGACCATGCGCTATGGCCTGTGGCGATATTCGCGCCACCCCAACTATTTCGGCGAGGCGCTGGTGTGGTGGGGCATCTTCCTGATCGCCGCCGAGAGCGGCTCGCTGGGCTGGCTGGCGCTGCCCGGCGTGCTGTTCGTCACCTTCACCCTGGTCAAGTGGTCGGGGGCGGGCATTCTGGAAAAGCGCATGCACGATACCCGCCCGGACTATGCGGAATATGTCGCCTCGACCAACCGGATCATTCCCGGCCCGCCGCGCGGCTGAGCCCCCTGATTGACTAAACCTGCGCCCAGCCCTAGCCATGGCGGGCGCATCAGGTTCCCCGCAAGGGGATGAATAGGGAACTCGGGTCCAAGTCCCGGGCTGCCCCCGCAACTGTAGGCGGCGAGCCTTGATCCATCATGCCACTGGACCCCTGCGGTCCGGGAAGGCGGATCGGGCGTTCGAGCCGCAAGCCAGGAGACCTGCCCGATGCGGTCGTCCTTCGCCCCGGACGGGGTGTGCCGAGCGAACGGGCCTTGCCCCGCGTGACGACAAGTCCTGAGGTGCCGCGCGCGCATTGCGTGCGGGGCCTCGTCGTCATGAGCGAGGAGACCCGAGACGTGTCTTTGAAACAGTCCTGCTGCGTGGCCGCCCTGGCCGCGTTGATACCCCATGCCGATGTGAGCGCCGCGTCCGCCGAGGAACGGCCCGTCAGCGTGGTCGATGAGGTGGTGGTCACGGCCACCCGGTCGCCCCGGCCCGCCGCGCGCATCGCCTCGAGCGTCAGCGTGATCGAGAGCGAGACGCTGGAGCGGCGCCAGAGCCCGGTCCTGACCGATGTGCTGAGCTTCGAGAGCGGCGTTCAGGTCACGCGCAATGGCGGCCCCGGTCAGGTGGCGGCCCTGCGCCTGCGCGGTGCCGAAAGCGATCAGACCCTGGTGGTGGTGGACGGCATCCGCCTGAACGATCCGTCCTCGGTCGGAGCAGGCTACAACTTCGGCCATCTGCTGCTGGCCGATGCGGGCCGCATCGAGGTGCTGCGCGGGCCGCACTCGACGCTGTGGGGCAGCCACGCCATCGGCGGCGTCGTCCATATCGAGAGCCGCGAGCCGCGCACAGCCTTTGAGGGCAGCCTTGATCTGGAGACGGGCTCTTACAGCACCCATGCCGGGCGTGCACGGCTGGCCGGGCGCACCGGCGCGCTGAGCTGGCGCTTGGGGCTCGGCCACTACCAGAGCGATTCGGTGTCGGCCTTCGATCAGGGCGTGGAGCGCGACCCGTTCCGCCAGACCAGCTATGGCGCCGGGCTCAGCTATGAGGTGAGCGAGGCCCTCATCGTGGACCTGCGCGCCATCGGCCACAGCGCGCGCACCGCCTATGACGGCTTTCCCGCGCCCGCCTTCGTGTTCGATGACACGCGCGAATATGCCGAGCAGGACGAGCGGGGGCTCTACGGGGCCGTTCGCATGAACACCGGCCCGGTCAGCCATCGCCTCGCCATCAGCCACGCGCGCACCGAGCGCATCAGCTTCGATCCCGATCAGGCGGTGACCGACAGAACCTTCGAGTCGCGCGGCACCTCGCGGCGCTTCGAGTATCAGGGCGTGGCCGATCTGGGCGGCGACTGGCGCGGCGTGTTCGGCCTGGAGCGCGACGAAGGCCGGGCGGTGACGGCGAGCCCGTCAGCCTTCGATCCCAGTCCCGTGCCTGCGCGCAACGCGGTGCGGCTGGACAGTGCCTATGGCCTGATCAACGGGCCGCTGGCCGAGGGGCTCTATCTGACGCTGGGCGTGCGCCGCGACGAGCACGAGACCTTTGGCGGACAGACGCTCGTTCAGGGTGGGCTCAGCTATGCCCTGACGCCCGGCACCGTGATCCGGGCCAGCTATGGCGAGGGCTTCAAGACACCCAGCCTGTTCCAGCTCTACAGCGATTTCGGCAATCCGGTCCTTCAGCCCGAGGAGGCCACCAGCCTCGAGGCCGGCATCAGTCACAGCGCATGGTCCGGCCGGGTGCGGCTCGATGCGGTGCTGTGGCAGAGGCGCACGGACAATCTGATCGACTTCGTGTTCTGTCCCGCCGCCGGGCCGATCTGCCCCATCGGGGCCTTTGGGGTCTATGACAATGTGCAGCGCGCCCGCGCCGAGGGACTGGAGCTGGCCGGGCGGATCGGGCTGGACGACGGCTGGTCGCTGCGCCTGTCCTATGACTGGACGCGCGCGCGCAACGACACGCCCGCCAGCGCCAACCGCGGCAATCTGCTGGCGCGCAGGCCGCAGCATCAGGCGGCGCTGGAGATCGAGCACCTGTTTGCCAGCGGCGGGGATGTGGGCCTTGGGGTGCGCTTTGTCGGTGCCAGCTTTGACGATGCCGCCAATACGGTGCGCCTCGCCAGCCATACCCTTGTCGACCTGCGTGCAAGCTGGCCGCTGGGCGAGACGCTCAGCCTTACCGCGCGGGCCGAGAACCTGTTCGATGCCGACTACCGGCAGGTGGCGGGCTATGGCACGCCGGGGCGCAGCGTGCACGCGGGCCTGCGCCTGAGGTTCTGAGCGCGTGAGCCGGGCAGCGGGGAGGGCGCGCAAGGGCCTCCCCGCCTTCAGGCGTTAGCGATCAGGGGTGCCTCAGGGGCGCGATCAGGGGCGCGAGCGCGCGGGCAGGGCCGCGACTTCCTCGGCGCTGAGGCGGCGCTGGGCGATGACCGGGCAGCGGTCCGGCTGACCGCCGAAGGACGGGATCAGCAGCTCGGCATCGAAGCCGGTGCAGATGCTGCTGGCGCCGGTGCGCGTGCGGATGCCGATCTGGTTGGTCCAGTTGACGTCGCGGCACACGCCGGTGGTGCGCAGCTCATAGACGTCGTTTACGCCCGCACGCAGATAGACGGTCTGGTCGTTGGGGCCGGGGGCAAAGCCGCTGACGGTCTCCACGAAGAAGCAGTCGCCGCGGGCGAACGCCTCCTGCTGTTCGGGGCTCCACTGGGCCGCGCAGGCACCAAGCGTGGCGGCGCCCGCGAAGGCGGCCAGAAGGGTCAGATTGCGAGAGAGAAGAGACATTGCGGGATCCTGATACAAAATGAGTTCACAACTCTAGTCCACCCAGCCCTGTCAGATACCGACGCTACCCCACCTTTGCCGTGGGCGCCAGCGTGCAGGCGCGTTCAGTGGCAATATGTGATCGTGCCCCTTTGCCGTCAGAAGCGATCAGGTCGCAGCAGGTCTGCCTGATCCACCGGCAGGGGCGAGGGCTCGCCGCAGAGGGTCGCTATCAGATGCTCGGCCAGCAGCGGCGCCAGGGTGAAGCCGCGCGAGCCCAGCCCGGTCAGCACCGAAACCTGATCGCCCATTGGTCCGCACAGGGGCAGATGGTCGGGCGTGGTGGCGCGCACGGCTGCGCGCGATGACAGCGGCTGGGCCAGCATCCGCCCGGCCAGTTCCGGGGCCACGCCGGCGAGGGATGCAAGATTACGCATCCGGTCGTGTTCGCGCGGCTCGCAGGTCCACTCGTCCCGGTCATGGGTGGCACCGAACAGCACGCCATCCGCCCCCGGCGCGACATAGCCGCCGTAGCTGAAGGCCGGCGCATCGATCCCGCCCACCCACTCGGCCTGACCGCGCACAGGCCGGATGGCGCGCAGTGCGCCAAGCCTCGCGCTCGAGGCTCCCGCTGCGATGATCACATGATCGGCTTGGGCGATCACACCGCCGTCTTCGTCCCGCAGGATCGCGCTGTCATCTTCGCAGCTGATGGACGCCGCGCGCGCGCCCGTCACGGGTATGGCGTCTTTCAGGCCTTTGATCACGGCGGGCGCATCGATGGCGAGCGCCGCGCCGATCAGCATGGCCCCGCCCGAGGCGGCGGCCTCGCCTTCGCGCCCCAGCCGGGCACCGGTCTCGGCAGCATCGAGCAGGGCAAGGGACGGGGGCTCGGACGGCGTGTTCCAGGCGCAGAGCAAGCGCTGCGCACGCGTCTCGTCGAAGCCCCGGCCAAACAGGCGCAGCACGCCCTCGGCGGTGATCGCGCCGGGTATCGCGGCATAGAGGTCGCGGGCGAAGGCCAGTGCGCTTTGGTGCAGGGCGGCGATGTCGGGATGGCCGAGATCGAAACGCGGCGTGACGAGGGCGGCGCGAAAGCCCGAGCCCGCAGGCGTGTCGTCTTCGATCAGATGCACCTCGATGCCGCGCGCGCGTGCGCCATGGGCCAGGCAGGCCCCTGCGATCCCTGCGCCGATGATGGCGATGGAGGCGGGGGCGACGATGGAGGACGGGGCGCTGGTGCCGGGGACAGGGCCGGTCAGGCGCGCCTCCAGCCGCTCGCGCTTGCGCCCGAAGCCGGGCTTCTTCTCTACCTGCCAGCCCAGGGCGGCGAGGTCGCGGCGCACCTGTCCGGCAACGGTGAAGGTGGCCAGGCGCGCGCCCGGCCGCGAGCGCTGCGTGACGGCCCGCAAGGTCGATTCGCTCCACATGGCGGGGTTTCGCGCGGGCGAGAAGCCGTCGAGCATCCAGCCGTCAGCGCCACCTTGCCATTGTTCCAGCGCCCAGCCGACATCGCCGATGGCCACGTCCACCGTGGTGCCCCATTGCGGCAGGCCGATGCGATGAAAGCCGGGGCGCGCGAGCGGCCAGCGCTCCAGCATGGCCTCTGCCTCCTCGGCGATGTCGGGCCAGTGGGCGAGGGCGCGGCGGGCCTCGTCGCGGCTCATGGGATGGGCCTCGATGCTGAAGACGTGCAGACGCTGGCCCGGCCCGCGCGCCTGTCTGAAGGCCCGGATCAGGGCACAGACGTTCAGGCCCGTGCCAAGGCCCAGCTCGCCGATCACCGTGCAGGGCCGATCGCTCGCGAGGGCGGGAAAATCGAGGCCGCCGAGGAACACCGCCCGGCTTTCGGCCAGGCCGTCCTGCACCGAGAAATAGACATCGCCATAGCGGCGCGAGCGCGGCGCGCCGTCCTCGCCCCACTCCAGATCGGCGCGCGCGGGCACGCCGTGGGGCGCATCCCGCGGGTCGGTGGGGTCGGTCGGATCGCCGGGGCTCATGGCGTCCTCATGGGACCAAAAGCACGCGCCGCGCAACGGGTGCGGCACCCGGACGGGGGCACCGCAAAGTGGGCGCACGAAAAAAGGGGCCGCCGGAGCGACCCCTTTTCACGTCTGACGCTCTCTGAGAGGAGAGCGAGAAACTTATTGAGCCGGTTGAGCCGGGGCCGCTTCGGTCGTGGCGGCTTCGGTGGCAGCGGCTTGCGCTTCGCCAGCGGCTTCAGCAGCTTCGGTCGCGGCTTCGGCAGCGGTGTCAGCGGCGTCCTGAGCGGTTTCGGCAGCGGCTTCGGCTTCTTCGGCCGGAGCTTCGGTGGCCGGCTGCTGGCAGGCGGCGACGGAGAGAGCGGCGACGCCGGCGGCGGCCACGAGCAGTTGACGGATGGTCATTTTCCCAAGTCCTTCAGAAGGAAATCACACGGGGTCATGAATCCCCGCAGCGCCGTGATAACGCGTTTGTGAGCGGACCTCAAGCGGTATTCTCACAAAGCCGTGAACAGCGGAACCGATGACGCGCAAGGCTTTGGCGGGCGTGCTGCGCTGCACGCTCACGAGAATTGTGAACACGGGCAGCAACGATGATCCGGCCAGCGGCGAATCGGGGGGTCAGGCGGCTGCGGTCGCCTCGTTCAGCACTTCCTCCAGCTCGGCAAACGAGGGCTGGACGCTGGAGGGCACGTCTCCGCGCCCGATCTCGACGGAAATCTGGGCCGCATTGCCGTGCAGGTGCGCCACCAGAACCGACTGGATGATCTTGTAGAAGGCCGCATCGCCCTCGATCAGGTCTTTCAGTCTCGCGGCCAGCGGGCCGACCAGACCATAGGCGAGGAACACGCCGAGGAAGGTGCCCACCAGCGCCCCGCCGATCATGCCGCCCAGAATCTCGGGCGGCTCGGTGATCGAGCCCATGGTCTTGATGACCCCCAGCACGGCGGCCACGATGCCGAGCGCAGGCAGGGCGTCGGCGGTGGTCTGCAGCGCATTGGCGGGGGCCAGCGCCTCGTGATGGTGCTTTTCGAGCTGCTTTTCCATGACGTCCTCGATCTGGTGCGGGTCTTCGAGGTTCATGGTCATCATGCGCAGGGTGTCGCAGATGAAGTCGGTGGCGAAGTGATCCTTGAGGATCTTGGGATACTTCTGGAAGATGGGGCTCTCGGCGGGCTTTTCTATGTGGCTTTCCAGCGCGATGACGCCCTTGGACTTCATGGTCTTGGCCAGCTGGAACAGCAGGCTGAGCAGGTCGCGATAGTCCTTCTTCTTCCACTTGGGCCCGGCGAACACCTTGGCCAGGCCGCCGCCCACGCCCTTGAGGGTCGAGGTCGAGTTGGCGATCAGCAGGGCCGCGATGGCCGCGCCGCCGATCATCATCATCTCGTAGGGCAGCGACTTGAGGATGACGTACATCTTGCCGCCGGCGATGGTGTAGCCACCGAACACCATGGCGAACAGGAAGATGATGCCAATGATCTGGAACATGGTGCGGCGCACTTCCCGGGCAGGCTGAAAACGGCGTTCACCATGGCAATTAATGCTTAAGGCGAGGTTGCCGCAGGTGCCGCCCTAGAGGTTCAGCATCATGCTGACCGGCGCGTGATCGGACGGGCGCTCCCAGCCACGCACATCGTCATGGACCCGGCCTGAGCCCCTGACGCGGGCGCTCTCCAGGCCGGGGCTGATCCACAGGTGATCGAGTCGCAGGCCCCGGTTGGAGGCGCGAAAGTCTGCCGCGCGATAGCTCCACCAGGAAAAGAGCTTCTGTTCGGGCGGGGTGTCGGCACGGATGGCGTCGATGAAGCCCAGCGAGCGCGCCATGGCGTCCAGCGCCTCGATCTCCTGGGGCGTGTGGCTGACGATCTTCGACATGTAGCGGTGGTTCCACACGTCGTTCTCGCCCGGCGCGATATTGAGATCGCCCGCGACCACAAGCGGCCGGCGCGGATCGCGCTGCTGAAATCCGCGCGTCAGGCGCTCGACGAAATCGAGCTTGTGATCGAACTTGGGGTTCAGGGCGCGGTCGGGGATGTCGCCGCCCGCAGGAATGTAGAAATTCTGCACCTCCACGCCCGCCACCATGGCCGAGACACAGCGCGCATGGCCCTCGCGACAGGCGGCCATGTCGGGCGCATCCGACAGCGGCAGGCGCGAGGCGATGGCCACGCCGTGCCAGCCCTTCTGGCCGGAGATGCGGATGTGCGGCAGGCCCATTTCGGCGAACGCGGCGCCGGGGAACTGGTCAGGCTGGCACTTGATCTCCTGCAGGCACAGCACGTCCGGCTGCTGCTCGGCCACGAAGCGGGCCACCTGATCGGCGCGCAGGCGCACAGAGTTGACGTTCCAGGTCACGATCTTGAGGGGCATGGCGGTGGCCTAGCGCATGACCGGCTCTACGAACAGGCCAGATCAGCGAAAGGGTCCAGATCAGCGAAAGGGTGAAGGCGCGCCGGGTCATGAAACCTTGCAGTCAGCCAGGCAACCTTGCAGGCAAAAAGACGCCCGGTGCGGGGGGCGCGCCGGGCGTCACAAGGCTTCGTCTCTCACGCCGTCGCCGGGAGGGGATGAGTGATCCGGCACGGATGGATAGCCGCCGCCATCCATGTAACCCAAAAAACACAGCGGGCGCGAAAAGTCAACATCGCAGCGGCGGACATATTGGCTGTGTCGCGCGCGCTACAGCCACGCTGGAGAGCCGGAAGGCTGGCGGCCAGGCCCTCAGCGGCCCGGACGGCGGGTCGGATCGCGCAGCACGAACAGGCTGGCGTTCAGATTGCGCGCGGGCTGGAGGTTGTTGAGCTGGGTGCGGGTGCGCTGGCCCTGGGCGTCGGTGACGGTCCACTCCAGCAGGCGCAGGGGCGAGCCTGAGAACACCAGTGTGACCGAGCCCTCGTTGGGATTGCGCGCCGAGCGGGCCACCATGGAGAAGCCGCCATTGGCCATGCGCGTCACGCGCTCGACCCGCACGGTCTGATCGAGGCGCACGTCGCGCGCCAGGAAGGCCGACAGCGGCGTGGCCGACAGGGGCGCCTGACGAAACACGTTCAGGCGCGGATCATAGCGGTTGAGGTTCGAGCCGTCGGCCACCACCAGCAGGCCCTGGGGTTGGGTGTACTCAAAACGCATCCGGCCGGGGCGCTGTAGCCAGAAGCGGCCGCGGAACTGCTGTCCGCCGGGGCCGGTCTCGATGAAGTCGCCCTGGGCGGCGTTCATGGACTGGAAATAGCCGACGGCCTGATCGACGAGGGCGCGGTCGGCCGCCGACAGGCCCGATCCGCTTTGGGCCATGGCCGGCAGGGCAGAAGCCCCGACGAGACCCGAGGCACTGAGGGCAAAGGCGCTGAGGGCAAAGGCGCGGCGTGAAACGGTCATGTTCGGTCCCTTCCTGTGGGAACAGTTGTCTTTCAGGCCGTCATGACGCGCCGGCATGGCACGGTGATGACGTCCGCCGGACCATAATCCGGCGCCGCGATGAAGCCCGGCGGTCCGAAACGTTTAGCTTCGGTTCAGGTGCGGGGCGAGAGGCGAAACGGGCCTCAGGCCGCAGGGGGTGGCCCGGCGAGCACGTCACGCTTTCCGGCATGGTTGGCCGGGCTGACAACGCCCTCGTTTTCCATGCGTTCCATGAGCGAGGCCGCACGGTTGTAGCCGATCTGGAGGCGGCGCTGGATATAGCTGGTCGAGGCCTTGCGATCGCGCGTGACGATGGCGACGGCGCGGTCATAGAGATCATCGCCCGAGCCGCCCTCTCCGCCGCCGCCGAACGGGTCGCTGCCGCCGTCCTCGTCGTCGCCCGAGGTGACTTCGTCCAGATAGTCCGGCGCGCCCTGAAGGCGCAGGTGCTGGGCCACGGCCTCGACCTCGGCATCGGAGACGAACGGGCCGTGCAGGCGCGTGATGCGCCCGCCGCCGGCCATGTAGAGCATGTCGCCCTGGCCCAGAAGCTGCTCGCCGCCCTGCTCGCCCAGGATGGTGCGCGAGTCGATCTTGGAGGTGACCTGGAAGCTGATGCGCGTGGGGAAGTTGGCCTTGATGGTGCCGGTGATGACATCGACCGAGGGGCGCTGGGTGGCCATGATCAGGTGGATGCCCGCCGCGCGGGCCATCTGGGCCAGGCGCTGGACCGCGCCTTCCACGTCCTTGCCCGCCACCAGCATCAGGTCGGCCATCTCGTCCATGACCACGACCAGATAGGGCATGGGCTCGGGCCGGATCTTCTCGGATTCATAGACCGGGCGGCCCTGATCGTCGAAGCCGGTCTGGACGGTGCGCTCGAAGTGCTCGCCCTTCTCCAGCGCCTCGCGGGCCCTCTGGTTGTAGGAGGCGATGTTGCGCACGCCCAGCTTCGACATGCGCCGGTAGCGGTCCTCCATCTCGCGCACGGTCCACTTCAGCGCGACCACGGCCTTCTTGGGATCGGTCACGACGGGGCTGAGCAGGTGCGGGATGCCGTCATAGACCGACAGCTCCAGCATCTTGGGGTCGATCATGATGAAGCGGCACTCGGCCGGGGTCAGGCGATAGAGGATCGACAGGATCATGGCATTGACCCCCACCGACTTGCCCGAGCCGGTGGTGCCCGCGATCAAAAGGTGCGGCATGCGCGCCAGGTCCGCCACATAGGGCTCGCCGCCGATGGTCTCGCCCAGCGCCAGCGGCAGCAGGTGCGCGGGCTTGTCATATTCGGACGAGGCCAGCAGGTCGCGCAGGTAGACGGTCTCGCGGCGCGCGTTGGGCAGCTCGATGCCGATGGCGTTGCGTCCCTGAACCACCGAGACACGGCACGCACGCGCGCTCATGGAGCGGGCGATGTCGTCGCTGAGCGCCACCACGCGGGCATGCTTGACGCCGGGGGCGGGGGCCAGCTCGTAGAGGGTCACGACCGGGCCGGGGCGGATCTGGTCGATGACCCCGCGCACGCCGAACTCGGCCAGCACGCTCTCGAGCATGCGCGCGTTCTGTTTCAGGGCCTGCTCGTCCACGCTGGCGGAGCGCCCTTTTGGCCGGGCGAGGATGCCCAGCGCAGGCAGGGAAAAGCCGCCGCGGTCCTCGCGGGCGAACTCGAACACGCCCTGACCTTCGGTCTCGGCCCGGCGCGAGGGCTTGGCGGCGCGGCTCTCGCGCACGCGCGGCTCGCTGTCCGGCGCAGGCGAGGGCTCTCGCGCAAGGTCTCTGGTGGGCTCCGGCATGAGCGAGGGCGCGCCCTGGGCACGGGGAGCTGCGGGGGAGGCAGGCTCGGTTACGCGCGCCTGGCGCACGCGCACGCGGCTGCCCTTGCGCACGGGCGCGGCGGGGCGGCTGCGGGCCGAGGCCCTGCCGATGTGGCGCAGCGCGCGCACGTCATCGCCCTTCAGTCCCAGCGCATGAGCGAGGCCCGCCAGGGCGCCCGCCGCCAGCAGCAGGCCCGCAATGATGCCCGCGCCGGGGATGCGCGCAAAACCGATCAGTCCGGCGATGAGCGCGTGCAGCCCGTCGCCCCACAGGCCGCCGAGGCCTGCCGACAGCGGCCAGGCGGCAGGGTCGGCCAGAGACGACAGCGCCCCCGACAGGGCCAGAATGCCCCCCAGCGCGGTCCAGCCGCGCCAGCGCCCGAGCCTGAGCCAGCGGGGCTGGCCATGGTCGATGGCCGCCGCGATGCCGAATGCACTCACCAGCAGCAGGGCGGGCCAGGCCGCCAGCCCCAGCGACTGCATGAACAGGTCTGCGGCCACGGCGCCGGAGCCGCCCAGCCAGTTGGTCGCCGCATCGGCGCTGGCGGCATTCCAGCTGGGATCCAGCGGATTCCACGACAGCAGGGCCGCCAGTCCCATCACGCCCGCGATGGCGACGACGCAGCCGCGAAAGCGCGCCACCAGCGGCATGTTCCACAGGATGCGAACGCCCTCGAAGGTGCGCTGGCTGATGGCCATGGCAGCGGACATGACGGCCTCCGGGACAGTGATGCGCCCTATTTGCCGGGTGTGTGGTTAAGGGCTCATTTACTGACCTGTCGCCCGCAGCGATCAGCCGCAGGTTCAGGGTAAGGTTCGGGGGCTGCGGGGTGTGGACGCACAGGCGCGCTTGCGCCCATAACAGCAGCCATGAGCCAGAACAGCGAACCCGTCTTCGACCTGATCATCGCAGGGGGCGGCCTGACCGGTGCCACGCTCGCCCTGGCGGCGCAGGAAGCGGGCCTTGATGTGTGCGTGCTGGAGGCGCGCGTGCCGGACCCGCAGGTCGATGCGGCCTTCGACGGCCGCGCCACGGCCCTGGCCTTCACCAGCTTTCGCATGCTCAGGGCGCTGGGTCTCGGTGAGGCGCTGGAGCCGCACGCCAGCCCCATGCGCCGCATTCTGGTGACCGACGGGCGCAGGCCCGGCGCGGCGCGCGGTGCGGCCATGAGCAGCTTCCTGCGCTTCGAGGCCGACGAGATCGACGCGCAGGCCGATGGCGAGCCGCTGGGTTATCTGGTCGAGAACCGCATCCTGCGCGCCGCCCTCAACCGCGCCCTGATCGAGCGCGGGATCAAGGTGGTGGCTCCGGTGAAGGTGGCCGATGTCACTGTCCATGATGCCCACGCCAGCGTCATTGCCGAGGATGGGCGCCAGTTGCGCGCGCGCGTCATCGCAGGCGCCGAGGGCCGCGCCTCGAAGGTGCGGGACTGTGCGGGCATACGCACCATCGGCTGGACCTACGGCCAGGCGGGGGTGGTGGCCACCGTGGGGCTGTCGCGGCCCCATGACGACATCGCCCACGAATATTTCCTGCCCGACGGTCCTTTCGCCATCCTGCCCCTGACCGGCCAGCGCGCCAGCCTGGTCTGGACCGAATCCGCACGCCGGGCGCAGAGTCTGATGGCCACGGGCGAGGATGGCTTCATGGCGCATCTGAACCGGCGCTTCGGCGAGTTTCTGGGGCCGGTCAGCCTTCAGGGCCCGCGCTTTTCCTATCCTTTGTCGCTGAGCTATGCCGAGCACAGGACGGGTGCGCGCACGGCGCTGGTGGGCGATGCGGCCCAGGCGGTTCACCCGGTGGCGGGACAGGGGCTCAACATCGGCCTGCGCGACGTGGCCTCGCTGGTCGAGGTGCTGGCCGAAGCGAAGCGCCTGGGCGAGGACATCGGCAGCGCCGCGGTGCTGGAGCGTTATGCGCGCTGGCGCCGGTTCGACTCGGTGGTGCTCGCGGCCAGCTTCGATGGCTTCGTGCGCCTGTTCTCCAACGACAACCCGCTGCTGCGCGTGGCGCGTGGAGTGGGCATGAGCGCGGTGAACAGGGTTCCGGCCCTGCGACGCGCCTTCATGATGCAGGCGGGCGGCGCGCTGGGCGATCTGCCGCGGCTGCTGCGCGGTGAGCGGGTGTAGGGACGGGCGCAAGACCCGCCCCTGCTCCGCGTCAGATGAGCTTTGCCATGGCGATGGCCGTGTCGCTCATGCGCGTGGCAAAGCCCCATTCGTTGTCATACCACGACAGCACGCGCGCCAGCTTGCCCTCGATCACCTGGGTCTGGGGCAGGGCAGCGGTAGAGCTGGCCGCGATGTGGTTCATGTCCATGGACACGACCGGATCGGTGGTGGTCGCCAGAACGCCCTTCATGGGGCCGTCGGCGGCGGCTTTCAGGGCGGCATTGATCTCCTCGACCGAGGTGTCGCGCCCGGTCACGACCTTGAGGTCGACCACCGAGACATTGGGCGTGGGCACGCGGATCGACGAGCCGTCCAGCTTGCCCTTCAGCTCGGGCAGGACGAGGCCCACGGCCTTGGCCGCGCCCGTCGAGGTCGGGATCATGGACAGGGCCGCACCGCGCGCGCGGTAGAGATCCTTGTGCATGGTGTCGAGGGTCGGCTGATCGCCCGTATAGGCGTGGATGGTGGTCATGTAGCCGCGCTCGATGCCGACCAGATCGTGCAGCACCTTGGCGATGGGCGCGAGGCAGTTGGTGGTGCACGACGCATTGGAGACCACCATGTCGTCAGAGGTGAGGGTGTCGTGATTGACGCCGTACACGATGGTCTTGTCGGCATTGTCGGCCGGGGCCGAGACCAGCACGCGCCGGGCACCGGCATCGAGGTGGGCGCTGGCCTTGTCCTTTGCGGTGAAGATGCCGGTGCACTCGAACGCGATGTCCACCCCCAGGTCGCCATGGGGCAGTTTGGCCGGATCGCGCTCGCTCGTGACGCGGATCCTGCCGAGGCCCACGTCGATCCAGTCCTCGCCCGCCTCGACCGTGCCGGGGAAGCGGCCGTGCACGCTGTCATAGCGCAGCAGGTGGGCGTTGGTGGCCACGGGGCCGAGATCGTTGATGGCCACGACCTCGATGTCGCGGCGGCCATGCTCGACGATGGAACGCAGAACCAGACGGCCGATGCGGCCAAAGCCGTTGATGGCGACGCGGACGGTCATGGGCTTGTCTCCTGAGGCGATGGGTTTCGTTGACGCGCTTGTGAAACCTGGGCGGCAAAGTTTCAACCCTTTGCGGGGCCTTGTGCGGTCCGCCGCCCGTCACAGCGTGCGAGCAAATGTGACAGGAGCAGGGGAAGCGCGGCCTTGAGCGTGCCGAAATCCTGACCTAGCCATGGGGACATGACGCAGGCGAAACGGTTGCTGATCCGCACGCGCGCGATGCTGCTGGCACTCCTCGCGGGGGTGCTGGGCGCAGGCGCGGCGCTGCCTGCCCTGGCACAGGGCGCGATGACGAACCCGGCCATCGAGGTCGAGAGCGTCTCGCTTCATCCGCCCGCCCCGCCGCGCGAGCGGGCGCGCATGAACCAGAGGGTGTTCGACGCGGTCTGGAACACGGTCAACCGCGAATACTACGACACCGCTTTCAACGGGGCGGACTGGCGCGGCGCGCGCGCGCGCTTCCGCCCGCAGGCCATGGCGGCGCGCAGCGATGCCGAGCTTTATGCGGTGCTGGATCAGATGATGGCCCTGTTGCGCGACGACCATGCCAGCGTCTCGCCGCCCACCCGCCTGCTGGCCGAGGCCCGCTCGCGCCAGACCCGTGCGGTGATCGGTGTCAGCCTGAGGCGCGAGAACGGCGTCTATCGCATCGACGAGGTGCGCGAGGACTCTCCGGCGTGGGACGCCCGGTTGCAGGCGGGCTGGTATATCATCAGCGCCGACGGAGCCCCCTTCGAGCCGGCCACGCCGCTGAGCGACAATGTGCCCGTGAGCCTCGCCCTGCGCGACGAGGCCGGAGAGGTGTTCGCGCGCACCGTGACGCCGCGCGTGATGGCGCCGCGCCCGGTGTTCGAGGCGGTATGGGCCTCGCCCGAGGTCATGCGCCTGCGGATCGACGGCTTCGAGCCGGGACTGGGGGCATGGGTCGGGGCCACGGTGAGCGCTCTGCCGCCGGGCACGCCGCTGATCCTCGATTTTCGCGGCAATGCGGGCGGCAGGCTGAACGAGGCGCAGAATCTGATCTCGTGTTTCGTGCCCGCAGGCGAGGTCTGGCTGACCCGCTATCACCGGCGCGGGCGGCCCCAGCCGATGACACTGGTGGAGGGCTGTGGCCCGGTGCGCGCTGCCCTGACCAACCCGCTGGTGGTGCTGGTGGACCAGAACAGCCGCAGCGCCTCGGAGCTGGTGCCCGCCGCCATGCAGATGATGGACCGGGCGCTGGTGATCGGGGTGCAGACCCCCGGCGCGGTGCTGGCCTCGCAGGACACCCGCCTGCCCGATGGCGGCCGCCTTACCTTGAGCCGCGCGGACCTGCGCCTGGCCGATGGCACGCGGCTGGAAGGGCGCGGCGTCATCCCCGACCGGGTGGTGGAGATCACGCCAGAGGACCGCGCGGCCCGCCGCGATCCGGTGCTGTCCGCGGCGCTGGAGGCGCTGGTGCCTGAAGCTGGGGCACGCTGAGCGCTCTCAGGCACCCAGCCAGTCGGGGATGGCATCAAGCGACAGCATCGCCTCATAGTCGGGGCGCGGGCGCACGACGGCAAAGCGTCCGCCATCCACCAGCACCTCGGGCACGAGCAGGCGCGAGTTGTAGCTGTGGCTCATGACAGCGCCATAGGCACCTGCGCTCATGAAGGCGACGGCCTCTCCTGCTGAGAGTGGCGCCAGAGGCCGGGCGCGCGCAAAGGTGTCGCCGCTCTCGCACACCGGCCCGACCACATCAAAGGGCGTCATTTCCGCTGAAGGAGCGCTCTGGCGCAGGGGGCGAAGGTCGTGCCACGCATCATAGAGCGCCGGGCGCATCAGATCGTTCATGGCCGCGTCCAGAACCAGAATGCGCGTGCCCCACGGCCGCTCGGTCACCTGAATGACCCGCGAGACCAGCACCCCGGCATTGGCCGCGATCATGCGTCCGGGCTCAAGCACCAGCGAGACATCGAGGCCGTCCAGCGTCTCGGCGACCATGGCGGCATAGGCCTCGGGGCCGGGCGGGGGCGGCTGATCAAAATAGGGCACGCCCAGCCCGCCGCCCAGATCGAGGCGGCTGACGCTGTGGCCATCGGCCCGCAGCTGCGAGGTGAGCGCGCGCAGGCTCTCGAAAGCGGCACGCAGGGGGGCAAGATCACGGATCTGGCTGCCGATGTGGCACGCGAGGCCTACGGGGTTGAGCGATGGATCGGCATGGGCGCGGGCATAGAGCGCGAGGGCTTCCTCGGGTGGCACCCCGAACTTGTCGTCGCGCCCGCCGGTGGTGATCTTGGCGTGAGCGCCCGCGCCGACCTGGGGATTGACGCGCACGGCAATCTCGCAGGTGCGCCCCATGGCGCGCGCGCGCGCGGACAGGCGCTCCATCTCGGGCGCGGACTCGACATTGATCTGGTACACGCCCTGCGCCAGAGCGAGGTCCAGCTCCTCGTTGCTCTTGCCGACGCCTGAAAAGACGATGGTGCCCGGCGCCATGCCCGCTTTCAGCGCCCGGCGGATCTCTCCGCCTGAGACGGTGTCCGCCCCGAGGCCCTCGCGCGCCAGCACGCGCAGCACGGCGAGGTTGGAGTTGGCCTTGACGGCAAAGGCGATCAGGGGCGGCGCCCCGCGCCAGTGGGCGGCGAAGGCGTCCTTCAGCACCCTGGCGTGGTGGCGCAAGGTGGCGGTGGAATAGACATAGACCGGCGTGCCGACCTCACGGGCGATCAGGTCAAGGGGCACATCCTCGCAATGAAGATGGCCGTGCACATAGCCGAAGTGGTCCACGAGGCCCCGCGATCAGGTCAGCGGTCGGGACGGTTGCCGGCACCGCCGCGAGGATTGCTCGGCCCCCCGTCGATGGGAAGCTGGCGCGGCGGCTGGTTGACCGTGCCGGGCTCGACGACATCGGGGCCGGTGGACGAGCGCTGGGCCCGCTCGGTCTCGCGCGGGGGCTCCAGATCGGCATAGCGGCCGCACGCGGCGACAGCGGCCATCATCAGGGCGGCGAGCGCCAGCGTGGCAAGGCGAGTGGGGCGAATCTCTGGGCTGATCTCTGGTCTCACAGCATTTCCTTCCATTGGCGGATGCGCGCACGCACCTGATCGGGGGCCGTACCGCCATGGGACTGGCGGCTGTTGACCGAGGCCTTCACGGACAGAACCTCATAGATGCCCGAATGGATGCGCGGTTCAAGGCTCTGGAGCTGGTCCAGCGACAGATCGTCCAGCCCGACGCCCGCCGTCTCCGCCATCATGACCGCGCGCCCGGTGATGTGGTGGGCCTGGCGGAAGGGCAGGTTCAGCTCGCGCACCAGCCAGTCGGCCAGATCGGTGGCGGTCGAATAGCCCGATCCCGCCGCCGCCAGCATACGGCCTTCGTCCGGGCGCAGGGCGCGCACCATGGCCAGGGTCGCATTGAGCGCCAGCATCAGGGCATCCATGGCCTCGAACACCGGCGGCTTGTCCTCCTGCATGTCCTTGGAATAGGCCAGCGGCAGGCCCTTCATGACCGTGGACAGCGCCACGAAAGCGCCCGTCAGCCGCCCGGTCTTGGCGCGCACCAGCTCGGCGGCATCGGGATTGCGCTTCTGGGGCATGATCGACGAGCCGGTGGTCAGGTCATCGGGCAGGCGCACGAAGCCGAACTGGGGCGTCATCCACACCACGATCTCTTCAGACAGGCGCGAGAGGTGACCGCCGAGGATCGAGGCTGCCGCCAGCACCTCAAGGGCGAAGTCGCGCGCCGAAACGGCATCGAGGGAGTTGCGCATGGGCCGCTCGAAGCCGAGGACGGCTGCCGTGCGGTGCCGGTCGATGGGAAAGGGCGATCCGGCCAGGGCGGCAGCGCCCAGCGGACATTCGTTCAGACGCGCGCGCGCATCCTGAAAGCGCCCCCGGTCGCGCGCCAGCATCTCGACATAGGCCATCAGGTGATGGCCGAAGGTGACGGGCTGGGCCGGTTGCAGGTGGGTGAAGCCGGGCATGATGACCTCGGCATGGCGCTCGGCCTGATCGAGCAGGGCGCGCTGCACCTCGGTGATAAGGGCCATGACCTGATCGGCCTGCTCGCGCACCCACAGGCGAAAGTCGGTGGCGACCTGATCGTTGCGCGAGCGCGCGGTGTGCAGCCGCCCGGCCGCCTCGCCGATCAGCTCGGCCAGACGCGCCTCGATGTTCATGTGGATGTCCTCGAAGGCCTCGCGGAAGGGAAAGCGCCCCTCGCTGATCTCGGCCTCGATCTGGTCCAGCCCCGACAAGATGGCGTCCGCGTCCTCGCGCCCGATGATGCCGCTGGCCGCCAGCATCTCGCAGTGGGCGCGCGAGCCCTCGATGTCCTGACGCCACAGGCGCTGGTCGGTGCCGATGGACACATTGATCGCCTGCATGACATCTGCGGGCTTGGCTGAGAAGCGTCCACCCCATAGGCTCTGTCCGGTGGGCTGTCCGGGCGTTTCCGGCGGCGATATGGGAGGCGGGGCCATGGCAGAGACCTCAGGTTCGGGTGGCGGGCCGCAGACGGACGAGCCAAAGGCGCGCTCGCCGCTGGGCTGGCTGGTGGTGTTGCTGGTGGCCGCGGGGCTGCTCGCCGTCACGACGCTGGGCGTCCTATACGCCATGAGGCTGGGCCCTTTCCAACAGCAAGTTGAGGCCACAGCCGGGCAAAGCGCGCTGTCACGCTATGCCACTGGCTCGATCGCCAGCCTGAACACCCCTGCCGAGCCTGAGCCCATCATCGCCTACACCTTTCAGGACCGCGCGGGAGAGCCCGTCGATTTCAGCGCCTTTCAGGGCCAGATCACGGTGGTGAACCTGTGGGCCATGTGGTGCGCGCCGTGCCGCATCGAGATGCCCACACTGGCCGCCCTGCAACGCCACTACGACCCGGCGGTGCTGAAGGTGGTGGCGATCAATGTCGACACGGGCGAGGACGCCATCAGCAATGCGCGCAGCTTTCTCGACGTGAACGAGCCGCTGGAGTTCTATTCCGATCCGACCTTCCGCCTGCCCTTCGAACTGCCGGGCGGGCAGCTCATGCCCCAGACCTATGTGCTGGATCGCCAGGGGCGCATCGTGGCGTGGAAGGCCGGCGAGGCGGACTGGTCGAGTCCCGAGGCGCGCGCGCTGTTCGATGCCCTGATCGCCGACGGGAGCTGACGGGCCTCGGGGGCCTCATGCATCCCAGGGCCGCGCGCCACCACCGAAGTCGTTGATGGTCTCGAACAGGGCGGTCAGCTCGGCGCGCTCCTGCTGGCCGATCTCTGGCTTCCAGACATCGAAGATCAGGATCACGCGATCATGAGTGCTGTCGTTCCACGCCTCGTGCTCGATGGTGTCGTCAAAGCCCCAGGCCACGCCCTCGCGCCACGGCCGCGTCTCGTGACCGACGCGAAAGGCGCAGCCCTCGGGCACGATCAGGGGCAGGTGACAGATCAGGCGCGTGTTCATCAGGCCCGTGTGCGGCGGGATGCGCGCACCGCCCTTCAGCCTTGAGAACAGCACCGAGGGCGTTCGGTCCTCGATGCGGGTGAGCGGCATCTCTTCGAGTGCAGCCATGGTGGCCGGGCAGGTGCGCGCGGTCTGCTCGATCTCGTGGCCGTCGCGGACCAGATAAAGCGCGCTCCAGTCATCGTTGCCCGCCATGCCTGCCTGACCGGTGTTGGGGCGATCGGCGCGCGTCTCGACGTAGGGGGCGAACGCCGCCTCGGCGCGCATCAGGGCGGACAGCTCCTCGCGGATGGCCGGAAAGGCCGCCTCGATGGCATCGAGACAGGGCAGGGTCTCGCGCGGATAGAAACCGATGTCGGCAAGGCCCGGATAGTAGAAATAGCGCGGCTGCTGGCGATAGGCGCGCGTCTCGCCCAGCAAGGTGCCCAGCGCATGGGCGAAGCGCGCCGAGGTCTGGCCGGGGGTGACGCCGCGCGCGGCCAGACCCTCGTTCAGATGGGCGGCGAAGCGCGCGCTGATGTCGAGGCACGCCTGCTCCACGCGGCGCAGGTCCGCGATCAGGGCTGCGGGCAGGTTGCTCGCTCCGTCCGCCAGCTTGAGCGCGCTCTGATAGAAGCTGGCCCCTGCACGCAGGTCGCCAAGGGCCACGAAGCCGTCGCCGCGAAAGATCAGGGCGGGAATGTTGCGCGGCTCGCGGCGCAGCACCTCGTCGATGGCCGCAAGCGCGCCGGGCCAGTCGTCGAGCCCGCGCCGGGCATAGGCCAGGCCGAAGAAGGCGCGTGCATCGGCTCCGGGATGGGCGCAGACGCGCGCGAATCCGGCGGCGGCCTCATCGAAACGGCCCTGTTGCAGGGCGATACCGGCGCTGTTGGCCTCGCGGGCGGGGTCGTAGGCGGTGCTCATTGCCCCACGCTGGCGCGCAGGCCTGATGGCGTCAATGGCCGAGGCACGGGTCCGCTCAGTGCTCTTCCTCGAAGCGGCAGCCGACCAGATCGGCAAGGGCGTCCAGCGCGGCCTCGGCATCGGGCCCCTCGGCGCTGATCTCGATGGTGGAGCCGATGCCAGCGCCCAGCATCAGCAGGCCCATGATCGAGCGCGCGTCCACGGTGCTGCCCTCGCGGCTGACGCGGATGTCGGCCTCGAAGCCCGACGCCAGCTTGACGAACTTGGCCGAGGCGCGCGCGTGCAGCCCGCGGCTGTTGCAGATCTCGATCACGCGCGAGAGGGCCGCCACCGCTCAGCCCGCGGCGCGGTCGGGCTTGAGCAGCCACGAGGCCGCCGCGATGTATTTGCGCCCCGCCTCGACCGCCTGGGCCACGCAGGCCTCGAAGGGCTCGCGCCCGCGAATCCCGGCCAGCTTGATGAGCATGGGCAGGTTGATGCCGCACAGCACCTCGGCGCGCGTCTCCTCCATGGTCGAGATGGCCAGATTGGACGGGGTGCCACCGAACATGTCGGTCAGCAGGATCACGCCCGCGCCCTCGTCGACGGCCGAGGCCGCCGTGAGGATGTCGCGGCGCCGCCGCTCCATGTCGTCGTCCGCCTCGATGCAGACGGCGGCCACGTTGCGCTGTGGCCCGACGACGTGCTCCATGGCGGCGAGAAACTCGCGCGCCAGCCCGCCGTGGGTGACGATGACAAGACCGATGACGCGCTCACTCATGCTTTCGGCGGACTTCATCCACGCCCCTGCGGGGGCACCTCAGGCTCAAGCCATAGGACGAGACGGGCGTTCAGGGAAGACGCCTTCGCGTCACACCGGGCCAGCACGCAGGTGATCGAGGGCGGCGATCAGGCGCTCGGGCGTGGCGGGCTCGCGCAGGCGCAGGTCGAGTGCGGGCACGCTCACGCCCTCAAGGGTGCGGACTCCGGGTTCGGGCAGGCGCTCAGGCAGCGTCTCGCCGCAGTCCGTGACCGCAAGGGCGATGCGGGCCAGATCGAGGCCGGTGCAGGCGATGATGCCCACATGGCGCACCTCGATCAGGCCCTTCAGGCGCTCAGGGGCCGCCCCATAGAGCCGCCCGCTGCTCGGCCAGACGCAGACGCGGTCGTCCGCGACCAGACGAAAGCCGCGCGCGCACATCCTGAGGGCCAGATCGCTCTTGCCCGAACCGCTCGGCCCGAAGATCAGCACGCCCTGCCAGCCGAAGGGGCGATGGCGCGCGACCAGGCTGGCGTGCAGGGTGTCAGACCCGCGCATGGGGCAGTTCGACCACGAAACGCGCACCCGCCACCGTTCCGTCCGCGCTCATGCGGTTCTCGGCGTGGATCAGGCCGTCATTCGAGGTGACGATCTGGCGGGCGATGGACAGGCCAAGGCCGGAGTTGTTGCCAAAGGCCGTGCCGCGCGGGCGCGAGGTGTAGAAACGCTCGAAGACGGTTTCGAGGTTCTCGGGCGGAATGCCGGGGCCGTCATCCTCGATGATGATGCGGATAGGCCTGAGCGGGTCGTCGCCCTCGTCGAGGCAGACTCGCACCTCGCCGCCCGGCGGGCTGAACGAGCGGGCGTTGTCGATCAGGTTGCGGAACACCTGACCCAGCGGGCCTTCGCGGCTGACCACCTCGACCGGCTCGTCCGGGGCGGTGAGGCTCACGCTCACGTTCTCGGCACCCACGGCGGGATCATAGGTGGCGATGATGTCGCCCAGCAGGCGCGTCAGGTCGATGGGCCGGGGCGCATCGCGCGACAGTTCCGCATCGAGGCGCGAGGCATTGGAGATGTCGGTTATCAGGCGGTCGAGGCGGCGCACGTCCTGTTGCAGCACCGCGATCATGCGCGCCTTGGCGCTGTCGTCCTTCACCAGCTCCAGCGTCTCGATGGCCGAGCGGATCGAGGTGAGGGGGTTCTTGATCTCGTGGGCCACATCGGCGGCGAAGCGCTCGATGGCATCCATGCGGTTGGACAAGGTGGCGGTCATGGTCTCGAGCGAGCGGGCCAGATCGCCGATCTCGTCCTCACGCCGCTCCAGATCGGGAAGCGAGATGGCGCGCGCGCGCTCCAGGCGCACCTGATCGGCCGCGGACGCCAGGCGCAGAACGGGTCGGGCGATGAACAGATGCAGCAGGAACGAGGTCAGCAGGCTGACGCCGAAGGCGACGATGGCAAAGGGCGTCAGGGCGCGCCGCTGGGCCGAGAGAATCTCCTCCACGTCGCCTGCCTCGAGCGTCAGGACCCCCAGCACGCTCTGCACATGGCGGATGGGGATGGAGACCGACACCACCTGATCGCCGCTCTCGGACAGGCGCAGGCCCCGCTGGGTCTCGCCATCCAGCGCCGCGTCGACCTCGTTGCCCAGCGCGATGCGCGCGCGCTCAAGCCGCGCCTGTTCCTGTTCGGGGTTGATGCGGCTGCGCTCGGCCGAGCCCGATGGCCGGGCCGGGGGCAGGGGCTCTCCGGCAATGATCTCGGTGACGTTGTAGCTGTCGGCCACCAGAAGGCCGTCGATGTCGAACAGGCGCGCGCGCTGACCCTGGGGCACGAAGTTGTCGCGCAGCAGCAGGGCGGCACCCAGCGCATCAAAGGCGGGGAAGGGCTCGCCGCGCGTCACCTGTGTCTCGCCCAGCAGATTGGACAGAAGCTCGGCCTGGGCCTCCAGCGAATCGAGGCGCGCATCCACCAGCCCGCGCCGCCACTCGTTCAGCGCCAGGGCGCCAACGAACAGGATCATCAGGCTGAGCAGGTTCAGGAAAAGGATCAGCCCGCCGAGCCGCGAGCCGGGAAAGCGCCAGCGCGAGAGCGTGTGGCGGGCCCTCAGGCGGCGCCTTGACGGGAGGGTCGGGCCCTCAGCTTTCCCGGTAACGGTATCCGACGCCATAAAGGGTTTCTATCGCGTCGAACTCGGGATCGACCACCCGGAACTTCTTGCGCATCCGCTTGACGTGGCTGTCGATGGTGCGGTCGTCCACATAGACCTGATCGTCATAGGCGGCGTCCATCAGGCTGTCGCGGCTTTTCACGAAGCCGGGGCGCTGGGCCAGCGCCTGCAAGAGCAGGAACTCGGTCACGGTCAGCTTCACGGGCTTGCCGTCCCAGGTGCACTCGTGGCGCGCCGGGTCCATGGACAGCTTGCCCCGGCGGATGGCGCGGGTGTTGGCGGCCTCGGCATCGCCGGCCGCATCGCCCGTCTCGGTGCCCGCACGGCGCAGAACGGCCTTGACGCGCTCCAGCAGCAGGCGCTGGCTGAAGGGCTTGTGCATGTAGTCGTCGGCCCCGAGGTTGAAGCCGAGCACCTCGTCGATCTCGTCGTCCTTGGAGGTCAGGATGATGACCGGCAGGCTGGAGTTCTGGCGCAGGCGACGCAGCACCTCCATGCCGTCCATGCGCGGCATCTTCACGTCGAGAATGGCCAGATCGGGCGGATCGCTCTCCAGTGCGGCAAGGCCCGCCGCGCCGTCATGATAGGCCTTCACGGTGTGGCCGTGGCTCTCGAGTGCCACCGAGACCGAGGCGACGATGTTCTCGTCGTCGTCCACCAGGGTGATCTTGGCCATGGAGTTTCACCTCAATCCTAAATGGTCCGCACGGGCCGAAATGGTCCGCACGGGCCGAGATGGTCCGCACGGGATGTAGGAGCGGGCGCGCGATTGCGCCGTGGCCCTTAAACGCACGCCCCCGCCAAATGTTCGCTTTCGCCCGCTGCGCGGCGGGCGGGGCGGGCAGACCGCGTCGCGGGCCATCACGACCAGCTAGGCGGTATTCGCGGCGAGACTACGGCAAGGCTTGTCGTGCTGCAACGCTGGGTGGGTGCATGCCCTAACCCGTGCTTAAGCCCTGTGTGTCATGGTGCCCGCTCACCACCGGCAATGAGGGCGAACAGGCTCCGCACCGGGGGATCATGGCTTCAGAGGGCGAGTATCGCGTGATGGCGGGTCCGGTTCACTTCGAGGTCTATACGCGCAAGACCGTGCAGTCGCCCTGGGCGCTTCTGCAGGCGACGGAGGTGCGCGCTCAGGCCTTCGAGGTCGCCGAGGAGATGCTGGCGGACAAGCGCGCGGTTGCGGTGCGCGTGACCAAGGAAACCCTCGACATCGACACCATGGAGTTCCAGAGCGTCACCGTGCTGCAACGCGGTGCGCCCGAGCCGCCCAAGCCGCGCTCGGTCAGGAACGAGGGCCATCAGTCCAACTGCAACGCGCCTGCCGATCTCTATACGCCCCATGCCCGCGAGCTGATCGCCCGTGTTCTCGAGGACTGGCTGGGACGTCACGGCGTGACGGCCTTTGAGCTGATGCATCGGCCCGATCTGGTCGAGAAGCTGGAAGCCTCGGGCGTCGAGTATCAGCACGCCATCCAGAAGATCGCCGTGCCCGAGGCCCAGGATACCGGCCAGCCGGTGCACGAGCTGGTGCGCCACTATCAGCGGCTGGGCGATGGCGCCATGGAGCGGGTGATCCGCACGGGCAAGAAGGGTCGCTTTGCCGATCTGGGCACCGAGACCATTGCCCGCGTGGCGGTGCGGCTGGCCGAGGATCCCGAGCGCGCGTTCCTGATGGGCGGGACGGTGGCGCGGTATCTGGCGCCCGCGCGCAACTGGCGTGACCGGCTGACCCGGCTGGTGGACCTGGCCGATGCGGCACCCAAGGACGGACAGCCGCGTGCCCTGTGCCTGGTGGCCATAGAGCAGGTGCTGATCGAGATGGTGGGCTCGGGCGCGGCCATGGCCGAGATCATCGGCCCCTCGCTCGATCTGGGCGAGACCCTGGCGGTCATGGCGCGCATGGCCGCCCCGCGCGAGGTCGAGGCCCTGATCGCCAGCGATGCGCGCCTCGGCGAGCTGATCCCGCCCATCGAGGGGCCGACGGCGCGGCTGGCGGATCAGCTTTCGTCCGGCTTCTATCCGCTCTTGTCCAATGCCATGGCGCGCCGGGTGCTGCGCGAACTGATGAGCCCCAGGCGCCTGCGCCGGCGCGATGCGGTCGGAGAGATCGAGATCCTGCGCGCCCTGGCCATGGCCCTGACCGCTTCGGCGGGGCGGCTGCTGTCGCTTGACGATGTGCAGAACGCCTTTGTCGAGCGCTCCAAGGCGCTGGTGACGGCGGATTTCGTGGGTGCCTACATCGGTCAGGGCCTCAGCGCGCCGGAGGAGGCCGAGGCCCTGCTGAAGCTGTGCGAGAACGTCACCGGGCTGGCCAACAAGCGCGCCGCCGGGCGCTGGCTGTCGGCCACGGTCTGCTCGCTGCGGCTGGAGAAGGCCGTGCGCGAATGGAACCGGCCCGCAGGCGCGCGGCTGCACTGGCTGGCGAGCGTGCAGCGCGGGGTGCGCCTCGCAGGCCTGCCCGAGAAGGAAAACGACGAGATCACCGAGGCGCTCGGGCGGCTGGGCTGCCTTGTCGAGGCCGATGCACGCCTGATCAGTGGCCTTGCCCGCACCGGCGCGCCCGTGCTTCAGAAGGTGACGGCCCTGCTGCGCATGGCCACGGGCGAGAGCGCGCCGCTTGGCCCCGCCAGCGAGCGGGCCAGGGCCGAGGCGCTGAAGCTGCTGCGCCAGCCCGGCACCCGCGCTGCCCTCGCAGAGACGCCCGATGCGCTCGGCCCGATCCGCACCCTGATGGCGAGCGCCGGGCTGGGCTCGGGCATGGCTGCCTAGAGAGGCCGCCCAGAGAGGGCCGTCTAGAGCGGCTGCTCGAAGAAGCGCCGGATCAGCGCGGCATAGACATCGCGCAGGGCCGCGATTTCATCTACGTGCACGCGCTCGTCGATCTGATGGATGGTCTGGCCCACCAGACCCAGCTCCACCACCGGGCACAGGGCACGGATGAAGCGCGCATCGGACGTGCCCCCCGAGGTCGAGGCGACCGGGCGCGTGCCGGTCACGGCCTCGACCGTATCCTGCACCAGGGTGACGAAGGGGCCGGGCTCGGTCAGGAAGGCATCGCCCGACCACAGGGTCTCGACACGGACGGGAAGGGCGCGCAGCCCGGCGATGTGGTCGGCGCTCTCGCGCAGCCAGCGCGTCAGGCTCTCGCCCGAGTGGTTGGGGTTAAAGCGGATGTTCAGCCGCGCCGTCGCCTTTTCTGGAATGACATTGGTGGCGGGATTGCCCACGTCCAGCGTGGTGATCTCCAGATTGGAGGGCGGAAACTCGGGAAAGCCGTCATCGAGGCGATGGGCGCGCAGCACCTCCAGCAGGTCGAGCAGCACGGGGATGGGATTGGCGCCGCGCTCGGGATAGGCGACATGGCCCTGACGGCCCTCGACGGTGATCCAGGCGTTGAGCGAGCCGCGCCGCCCGATCTTGATGGTGTCGCCCAGCGCCAGCACCGAGGACGGCTCGCCCACCACGCAGGCGTCGATGACCTCGCCTTCGTCCCGCAACACCTCGACGACCGCCCGGGTGCCATGAATGGCGCGCCCCTCCTCGTCGCCGGTGATCAGCAGCGACAGCGACCCGCGCACCGCGCCTTCGGCCAGCACATCGTCCAGCGCCGCGATCCAGGCGGCGATGCAGCCCTTCATGTCGGCCGCGCCGCGCCCATACAGCACACCGTCCTCGATCTCGGCGGCAAAGGGCGGATGGCGCCATGCATCGAGCGGGCCTGGGGGCACCACGTCCGTATGACCCGCAAAGCACAGGTTCGGCCCCTCGCTGCCGCGCCGGGCATAGAGGTTCTCTATGCCCTCGAAGGCCATGCGGCGGCAGGCAAAGCCCAGCCGCTCCAGCTGGGCCTGCACCAGATCCATGGCCCCCTCGTCGGCGGGGGTGATGGAGGGAATGCGGATCAGGTCTTGCGTCAGGCGCACGGGATCGACAGATGCGTTCATGGCCCAGCTTTATGACGGGCCGCCGCCCGCGAGAAGGCCGTCATGCCGAAGATTGATCCTGAAACCGCCCCGACCGGCCACGGGACCAGCTATCCCGACGAGCACGCCGGGCCCTGTCTGGGCCGCAGGCGCTGGCGCCTTGGCGATGCGGCCGGTCTGAGCCAGTTCGGAGTCAACCTGCTGCAACTGTCGCCGGGCGACTGGTCCAGCCAGCGCCACTGGCACGAAGGCGAGGACGAGTTCGTGTGGGTGATCGAGGGGCAGGTGGTGCTGGTCGAGGAAGACGGCGAGACCATTCTGAACGCGGGCGACTGCGCGGGTTTCAAAGCTGGCGTGGCCAACGGCCACAAGATCGAGAACCGCTCTGGCGACGTGGCCGTCCTGCTTGAGGTCGGAACCCGCACACCGGGCGGCGACGCCTGCGACTATCCTGACATCGACATGGTCCTGCCAAAGGGGGCGGATCGCTATTTCCACCGCGACGGTACGCCCTATCCGAAGTATCAGCGGCGCACGTGAGCCTAGACGCCCCCGAAAATCCCGAACCGGGCCGCCTGCCCCGGCCCGAGGAAAGCCTTGGGCCGGAAAGTCCGTGGCGCATCCGCGACTTCCGCCTGCTTTGGCTGGGGCGTCTGGCGGCGGTGCTGGGCATCCAGACCCAGTCCTCGGCCCTCCTGTGGCAGGTCTATGAGATCGCGCGCCAGGACCATCCCATCGAGCAGGCGAGCCTTTATCTGGGACTGGTGGGCCTGGTGCAGTTCGTGCCCCTGCTGGCCCTGACCCTGCCTGCGGGCGAGATGGCCGACCGGCGCGACCGCAAGCGCACCGTGGCCGTATCCATCCTTGTCGAGGGGCTGTGCGCGGCCGCCTTTCTGGCCATGGCCCTGCACGGCGATCCGCCCCTGTGGGGCCTGCTGGCCGTGGCGGCGCTGTTCGGGGCTTGCCGGGCCTTTCTCGCGCCGGCCAGCCAGGCCTTCCTGCCCATGGTGGTGGGCCGCCGCGCCCTGCCCGCGGCCATCGCCGCCCAGTCCATCGCCTTTCAGGCCGGGGCCATCGCCGGACCGGCACTGGGCGGGGTGATCGTGGGCATCGCCCTGCCACTGGCCTATGCGGTGGCGGCGGGCCTGTTCATGCTGGCGCTGGCATCCTTCCTGCTGATCCGCACCTCGGGCAGGCCGCCGCGGGTGGCCACGGCCCTGTCGCGCATGGCCGCGGTGCGCGAGGGCCTCGCCTATGTGTGGCGCACCAAGATCGTGCTGGGGGCCATCTCGCTGGATCTGGTGGTGGTGCTGCTGGCGGGCGTGGCGCTGCTGACGCCGATCTTTGCGCGCGACATCCTCGACGTCGGCCCGGAAGGCTTCGGCTTTCTGCGCGCGTCCTTCGGGGTGGGAGCCCTGATGATGGCGCTTTACCTGTCGCGCTTTCCCATTCGCAGGCGCGGGGGACTGTGGATGTTCAGCGCCGTGGCCGTTTTCGGTGTCTGCACCCTGATATTCGGGCTGTCGCAGATCGTGTGGCTGTCGGGACTGGTGCTGCTGATCGGCGGGGCGGCAGACATGATCAGCGTCAATATCCGCCATACCCTGATCCAGCTCTCCACGCCCGATCACATGAGGGGGCGCGTCAGCTCGGTCTCCATGCTGTTCATCGGGGCCAGCAACGAGCTGGGCGAAGCCTATTCGGGCGTGATGGTGCGCCTGCTCGGCCCTGTGGGTGCGGCGGTGTTCGGAGGCTGCGGCGCGCTGGTGGCCACGGGGGCGTGGGCGCGCATGTTCCCGGCCCTGCGGCGGGCCGACAGGCTCTGACCTGCGGGCGGGCGCTGCTCGCGTGCCGCCCTAGTCGCGCAGAAGCTCGTTCACGCCGGTCTTGGCGCGGGTCCGGGCATCGACGCGCTTGACGATGACCGCGCAATAGAGCGACGGCCCGCCAGCGGGGTCGGGCAGGGCGCCGGGCACCACCACGGCATAGGGCGGAACCTCGCCGCGCGTGATCTCGCCGGTGGCGCGGTCCACGATCCTGGTCGAGGCGGACAGATAGACGCCCATGGCCAGCACCGCACCTTCGCGCACGATCACGCCCTCGGCCACCTCGGCGCGCGCGCCGATGAAGCAGTTGTCCTCGATGATGGTCGGGGTGGCCTGCAAGGGCTCCAGCACCCCGCCGATGCCCGCACCGCCCGAGATGTGAACATTGCGCCCGATCTGGGCACAGGAGCCGACCGTGGCCCATGCATCGACCATGGAGCCCTCGTCCACGAAGGCGCCGATGTTCACGAAGCTGGGCATCAGCACCACATTGCGCCCGATGTGCGCGCCGCGGCGCACGAGGGCACCGGGCACGGCGCGAAAGCCCGCGTCCTCGAAGTGGCTGGCCTTCCAGCCTGCGAACTTGTTGGGCACCTTGTCCCACCACGGCCCCACGCCGAGCGGTTCGTGACGGCCATTGTGCATGATGGTGTTGGGCTCGAGCCGGAACGAGAGCAGTACGGCTTTCTTCAGCCACTCGTGGGTGATCCAGGTGCCGTCGCCCTGACGCTCGGCGACGCGGAAGCGGCCCTCGTCCAGCAGGCCGATGGCCTCCTCGACCGCGCGGCGGGCCGGGCCCTTGCTCTGGGGGTTGAGCGAGGCGCGCTCGGCCCAGGCAGCTTCGATGTCGGCCTTGGTGGCGGCAAGATCGGCGGTCATGACGTGCGGTCGGTCCCTGGGGCTGGAGGAGAGGCTGGCGCGCCCGGCTGACCCGCATCGGCCAGCGGATGCAGGAAGGGCGCCAGGTGTTCGGTGCGGTGATGCACGAAAGGCGCGGTCGATGAAAGCCCGTGCGGTCCGACCAGCACCGTGGCCATGCCCATGTCGGCGGCAGGGGCGAGGTTCTTTTCCGTGTCCTCGAAGAAGGCGGCGCGGCGCGCCTCGACGCCGTGGCGGCGGGCCATGGTGTCGAAGGTCCACGGGTCGGGCTTGGGGCGCAGTTCGGCGGCCTCGATGTGGAACACGTCCTCGAACAGGTCGGCCAGCTCCAGCCGCTCCAGCACGCGCTCGGCATGGCGCGCGGAGCCGTTGGTGAACACCAGACGCCGCCCCGGCAGCCGCGCCAGCGCCGCCTTGAGCGAGGCGTCGGGCTCGAGGATGTCGAGCGAGACATCGTGGACGACATCAAGGAAATGGGCGGGGTCGATCCGGTGCTCGATCATCAGGCCCGCAAGGGTGGTGCCGTGCTCGAGAAGGTATTTGCGCTGCAAGGCCCGCGCCTCGTCGGCGGGCAGGCCCGTCACATGGCGCACATAGTCGCTGATGCGCGCCTCGATCAGACCCATGAACTCGGTCTCGCGCGGGTAGAGGGTGTTGTCGAGGTCGAACAGCCAGTGGCGAACCTCGCTCAGCGATGGTGGGCTCACGCCTTCACCATGGTTCCGGCACCATGCTCGGTGAACAGCTCGACCAGCATGGCATGGGGACGGCGCCCGTCCAGAATGACCACGGCCTCGACGCCCGCCTCGACGGCATTGATGGCGGTCTCAAGCTTGGGGATCATGCCGCCGGTAGCGACCTTGTCGGCGATCAGGGCGCGCGCATCGGCCACGCTCATCTGGCGGATGAGCTGGCCGTCGGCATCGAGCACGCCGGGCACATCGGTCAGCAGCAGCATGCGCTTGGCCCGCAGCGCGCCGGCCACGGCCCCGGCCACGGTGTCGGCATTGACGTTGTAGGTCTCGCCCGCCTCGGACACGCCGATGGGCGCGATCACGGGCACCCAGTCGGCATCCGAGCTGATCAGGCGCTCGATCAGCTTGGCGTCCACGCGCGTCGGCTCGCCCACGAAGCCAAGGTCCACCTGCTGCTCGATCATGCTGTCGGGATCGCGGCGGGTGCGGGTGGTGCGGGCCACCGTGAGCAGCCCCGCGTCCTTGCCCGACAGGCCGATGCCGCGCACGTCGGCCTGTTGACCGGCCATGGTGATCCAGTGGGCGATCTCCTTGTTGACGGCGCCCGACAGCACCATCTCGGCGATTTCCATGGTGTTCTGGTCGGTGACGCGCAGGCCGTCGACGAAGTTCGACTTCACGCCCGCCCGGTCCAGCATGGCAGAGATCTGCGGCCCGCCGCCGTGCACCACCACCGGGTGAACGCCCAGCAGCTTGAGCAGCACGATGTCGGCGGCGAACTGGCGCGCGACCGAACTCTCGCCCATGGCGTGACCGCCGTACTTGACCACCACCGTCTGGCGGTCATAGCGCTGGATGTAGGGCAGGGCCTCGGCCAGGGTCCGTGCCGTGGCCCAGCCGCGCTCCTCGGATTGACGAAGGCTTTCTTCCATGATGGCGGCGCGATAGCGCGATCATGTGACGCTGTCACGGCAAAGATGAGCGCAGGCCTCAGCCGGCGGCGGGGTCGACCGCCTTGCGCAGGGCGTCCTCGGGATCAAGCAGGCCGCACGCCAGAGCCGCCTCGGCGCGCAGCTCGGCCATGCCGATGCCCTTTTCGGACGAGGTGACGGCCACGCGCGGAAAGGCGGCCGGTCGCCGGGAGATGGCCCTGAGGGTCTCCTCGCGCACCTTTTCGCGCGCGGGTGGCTTGATCTTGTCGGCCTTGGTCAGGACGATCTGATAGCTGACGGCAGCCACGTCGAGGGCCTCAAGCGCCTCCTCGTCGACCTTTTTCAGGCCATGGCGGCTGTCGATCAGCAGATAGACCCGCTTCAAGGTGACGCGCCCGCGCAGGTAGTCGCGCCCCAGGTTCTGAAAGCGCTTCACCTCGCCCTTGGACGCCTTGGCCCAGCCATAGCCGGGCAGGTCGACCAGACGCAGCCGCCCGTCCAGATCGAAGAAGTTCACCTCGCGCGTGCGCCCCGGCTCGTTGGAGGCGCGCGCCAGCTTGTTCATGCCCACCAGCGCGTTGATCAGGCTGGACTTGCCCACGTTCGAGCGCCCGGCAAAGGCGATCTCGGGCAGGTCGGGCGCGGGCAGCTGCTCGATCTTGGCGCAGCCCATGACGAAGGTGGCCGGGCGCGCGAACAGCACCCGCGCGCTCTCCAGCGCCTCGTCCGTGAACAGGCTTGGCGCCGCTTCGCTCACCCTCACGCCTTCCTGAAGCGGGCGAGGAAGGTGTCGATGGGGTTCTCGGCCTTGAAGCGGCGCATGATCACATACTGCTGCAGGATCGAGAGCACGTTGTTCCATGCCCAGTAGATCAGCAGGCCCGCCGCGAACGGCGCCATGATGAAGGTGAACACGAACGGCAGGAAGGCGAAGATCTGGCGCTGGACCGGATCGGGCGGCGGCGGATTCATGGCCTGCTGCAGCCACATGGTCAGACCATAGAAGATCGGCAGGATGCCGATGTGCAGCGGCCCGTTGAACATGCTGCCGATGAAGCCCGGCAGCAGGGCCGGATCGAAGGGCAGCAGGCCGAACACGTTCCACACCGTGGTCGGGTCGCGCGCGGACAGGTCGCGGATCCAGCCGAAGAAGGGCGCGTGGCGCATCTCGATGGTGACGAACAGCACCTTGTAGAGGGCATAGAAGACCGGAATCTGCACCAGGATCGGCAGACAGCCCGCCAGCGGATTGATCTTCTCGCGCTGATAGAGCGCCATCAGCTCCTGCTGCTGCTTCTGGGGATCGCTGCCGTGCTTCTTCTTGATCTCCTCCATCTTGGGCGCGAGGTTGCGCATCTTGGAGAGGCTCTCGTAGGCCTTGTTGGCCAGCGGGAACAGGATCAGCTTGACCACCACGGTCAGCAGCAGGATGGCCACGCCGAAATTGCCCACCAGCCCGTAGAACCACTCCACGATCAGGAAGATCGGGCGGGTCAGGAACCAGAACATCCCCCAGTCGATGGCCTGGTCGAAGTTGGGCACGTTCAGGGTGCTTTCGTAGCCGCGCAGGATCTCGGCGCGCTTGGCCCCGGCGAACAGGTGCTGGGTCTCGCTGATCTGGCGGCCCGGATTGATGATGCGCGCCTGGCCCAGCATGTTGGTCTGATAGACCTCGGTGCCGCCGACCTGGGTGACACGGAACTCCATCTCGACATTGCGCTGCTGGTTGGGGATCAGGGCGGCCAGCCAGTATTTGTCGGTGATGCCGATCCAGCCCCCGTCCGAGCGGCGGCGCTCGGGGCGGTTCTTGGCCCAGTCGCCGTACTTGGACTGCTGCGAGACGAAGCGGCCGTTCTCGCCGAACACGCCGATGGCCCCTTCGTGCAGGATGAACCAGTTGCCCAGCCCCTCGGGCAGGCCCTGGCGGCGCACGGTGCCGAAGGGGGCCAGCGTCACCGGCTGGGTGCCCAGGTTGGCGACGGTGTCGGTGACGGTGAACATATAGTTCTCGTCGATCTCGATGCGCCGGGTGAAGCGCAGGCCCGCTCCGTTGTCATAGGTAAGGGTGATGGGGCGGCCCACGGCCAGGGTGTCGCCCTCGGTCAGTCGCCACTCGGTGCTGTCGTCGGGCAGGCCGGGGATGTTCTGACCCAGCCAGCCGAACTGGGCAAAGTATGAGAACTCGGCCCCGCGCGGGCGGAACAGTTCGACGGGCTGTTCGGAATCGAGGGTCTCGTTGTAGCGGCGCAGGAACAGGTCGTCGAAGCGCGCGCCGGTGAGCGACAGCGAGCCTTGCAGGGCCTCGGTCTCGATCTGGACGCGCGAGCCGGTCGAGAGCGCCTCGCGCCGGTCGACATAGATGGCGCTGTCCGGGCGTCCGACGGTGGCGGGGGCATCCAGGGCGGCCTCGGCCTCGCTGACGCCGATCTGGCCCTCGGTGCGTTCGCTGGCCGCAGGCTGGGCCGCCTCGCGCTGGCGCGTGACCGGGTCGAGCACGAAAATCTGATACAGGATCAGGATCGCGACGGTGCACACGACGAAAAGGATCGTGTTGCGCGCGTTGTCAGACTTCATGGAAGGTTCCTGTCGGCGTTCCGGGGTGCGCGCCTTTCGGGCGGGCGCCGGATCGTGCTCATGAATGCGTGTCGGGCTCCGGCGCGCTTGCGGCGGAAGAAGACTTGGCGGCGAGCCTTATCAGCGCGCTTTTCACATCGTCAAGCAAGCGTTCCCACGGGCGCGCCGGTGTTCCGGGCCGGGCGATGAACACATAGTCGCTGCCGGGCACGCCGTGAACGGGCACAAGCGCGCGCACCGCTTCGCGCAGGCGGCGCTTGGCCCGGTTGCGAAGCACCGCCCCGCCAACCCTTTTCGATGCCGTAAAGCCCACGCGGATCACCGCGCTGTCGTCGCCGCGCGCGCGCATCTGGACCACCACGGCCCCGCGCGGTTGGCTCGCCGCGCCTGCGGCCAGCAGGAAGTCGGCGCGCCGCGTCAGGCGATGGATCACGGGGGTGGGAGGGCTTTCGGATACGACAAAAGCCCCTTGCGGGGCTTTCGAGGTCTTGCAGGGGCCGGTATCTGACTTGCCGGGGTCTGGCTCGCTCATGGAAAAGACCTGAGAGAGAACCGGCCGTGATCGCGGGGCTGAAGCGCGAGGCTCCGGCCGGGTGATCAGGCGGTCAGGCGCTTGCGGCCCTTGGCGCGGCGACGGGCGACGATCTTCTGACCGTTCTTGGTGGCCATGCGCGCGCGGAAGCCGTGACGGCGCTTGCGCACAAGTCGGGACGGCTGATAGGTCCGCTTCACGAGACTGGCTCCGGGTAAGAGTGAACAAGGTGGCAGTAGGCAGAAAACCGCGCGACCGGGGCCACCTGGGGCCTCGCCGCAGCGGAAGGCGGGCGTATAGGACGGAACACGCGCGCCTGTCAACGCCTCTGCGCCTCTCAGCCTCGCTGAATGCCAATGAAATTGACAGTATCGTTTTCGCTGACGAAGCCGGTGCGGTCAGGGCCGGGCCGGATTGGGGTGGCCGGATTGGGGTGGCCGGATTGGGGTGGCCGGATTGGGGTGGCATGAGCCGTGCAGCTCTCCGGCTTAACTGCTAGGATGGGTGCGACCTTGAGGCGGATCTGTCAGTTGGCATGACAACAGCATGAGCCAAAGCGCTTTCCAGCAATCCTGAACCCGAGACTTCACGGCTTTTCATGTCCTCTGCGCCCCCATCCCTTTCGGCCCGGACAAGGGCCCGCCCCGCGGGCGGGCGCGAGGGCGAGGTGCGCGTCATGACGCGGCTGGCGGGCGCGCTGGGCGCCAGCCGGGTGGGCACCAGCGTGCTGCGCTCGAGCCTCTCGATCCGGCTTCTGGCGCTGACCAGCGCCTTTGCCGTGGCCGTGGCGGCGATCACGCTGGTGCAGTCGGCCACAGCCTTTCATGAGCGCTGGCTTCTGGATCGCATCCGCGCAGCCGAGATGGCCTCGGTCGGCGTCGAGGCCCTGCCCTACAACCTCGTCGAGGAAGACACCGCCCAGCAGCTGCTGGAGATCGGCGGGGTTTCGGCGGTGGTGGTCGGCGAGGAGGGGGTGCGGCGCCTGCTGCTGCGCGCGCCCGCCATGGCTCAGGCGCCGGACCTGATCGACTTTCAGACCACGGGCCTGGCCTCGCGGATGATCGACCCGTGGCGCACCCTGCTGGGCCCCGAGGGCCGGGTCTTGCGCGTCAAGGCCAGCCCGACCTATCGCTCTGGCGACTACATCGAGATTCTGGTGCCGGCCGCGCCGCTACGCGAGGATCTGGGCGCGCATCTGACCCGGATGCTGCTGATCTCGGCCCTGATCGCGCTGGGGGCCGGTGGCCTGCTCTATTTCGCCCTCAGCATCATGGTGCTGCGCCCGGTGCGCCGCCTCACCCAGTCCATCGCCCGCTTCCGCGCCGATCCCGAGGCAGAGCCCCATGCGGGCGAGGACGATGCCGTCAGGCTGCGCGAGGACGAAATCGGCCAGGTCGAGCGCGAGCTGTCGCGCATGCAGGCCGAGGTGCGCCGCGCCCTGCGCTCGCGCGCGCGTCTGGCGGCGCTGGGCGAGGCGGTGGCCAAGATCAATCACGACCTGCGCAACATGCTGACCTCGGCCCAGATGGCGTCAGAGCGCCTCGCCATGTCGGGCGATCCCGAGGTGATGCGGGCCCTGCCGCGTCTGGAGCGCGCGCTGGACCGGGCGCTGTCGCTGGCGCGCAACGTGCTCGAATACGGCAAGGCGGCAGAGCCGGAACCGGCCAAGCGCAAGCTCAGCCTCAACCACGCGGTCACGGCCGCCGCAGAGGACGCCGGGCTGATGGAGGGGGGCGTGCGCCTGATCCGCAAGATCGCGCCGCGCTATCGCGTCCATGCCGATCCCGAACAGCTGCACCGCATGCTGGTCAACCTGATGCGCAACGCCCGCGAGGCCATCGAGGCCGACGAGGCGCGCGAGGGGCGCGGCATCATCCGGCTGGAGGCGACCTGCATCAATGGTCAGGATCTGATCCGGGTGGCCGATGACGGGCCGGGCGTGCCCGAGCGCCTGCGCGAGCGCCTGTTCCAGCCCTTTTCCAGCACGCGGCGCGGAGGCACGGGGCTGGGGCTGGCCATTTCCTCGGAGCTGGCCAGCAATCATGGCGGCGAGCTGAGCCTGGTCGATACCGGCCCGCTGGGCACCATCTTCGAGCTGCGCCTGCCCAGCATTCCCCCCAGTCTTCCGGCCAGTCTTCCGACCAGTCTTCCCGAGAGCCCCGCACCGAAGGCGCCGCAGCCCGGCTCCGATCAGCGATAGAGCGCCACGCCCTCGCGCCTGCGGTCGGCCCCGCCGTCCCAGCGACCGTCGCGCCAGAGCCCCCCGTGCAGCCCCGAGTTCTCGGCCGTGTTGTCCCGCAGCGCCATGCCCGCCTGCGCCAGTGCCGCCCGCCGTGCAGGGGGAAACTGGCCGGTGTCCGCACCGACGCTGGCGCCGCGCACCACCAGATTGGGCAGGTCGATGGCCTCCTGCATGGACAGCCCCCACATCAAGGTGCCGATCAGGGCCTTGGCGTTGTAGGCGAGTATGGCATTGCCGCCGGGCGAGCCCATCAGGCCCACGAGACGGCCCTCGGCATCCAGCACGATCACGGGGCTCATGGACGATCGCGGACGTTTGCCCGGCGCAGGCGCATTGGCCAGCGGGCGGCCTTGCGCATCCGTGGGCGTGAAGGCGAAATCGGTGAGCTGGTTGTTCAGGAAGAACCCGCCCGCCATGCGGCCCGAGCCGAAGATGCTCTCGACCGTGGTGGTCATGCTGACCGCATTGCCCGCCGCATCGACCACGACGAAATGCGAGGTGCCGCGCGCCTCCACGGTGGTGTCGCGGCCCCGGCTGGCATGGGCCTCGCTGTGATGATCGGGGGGCGGATCGCCCGCTTCGGGCAGGGCGGCGTCGCGCCACAGGAGGCTGCGTTCCCGCACATAGTCGCGCGACAGAAGGCCCGTGACCGGCACGCGCACAAAGGCCGGATCGCCCACGAAGGCGTCACGGTCGGCATACATCAGGCGCTGCAAACGCCCGAACGCGATCCACGCCATATCGGAGTCGGGGCCATCGCGCAGTGCCTCGACCTGCTCGGCCATCAGCAGCAGCTGCAGCAGGGCCACGCCGCTGGAAGGCGGCGGCGGCACGCACACCACATAGACCCTCCAGGGGCGGCACACCGCCTCGCCCACGCGCGGCTCATAGGCGGCCAGATCGGCCATGGTGAGGGCGCCGGGGCGCGGCGCGCGTGCGGCACTGGCCACGATCGCTTCGGCCAGCGGTCCACGCAGCAGGCCGTCCGCCCCATGGCGGGCGATCAGGCGCAGGCTGTGGGCATAGGCTTCGTTGCGCAGCAGGTCTCCGGCCTGAAGGCGCGCGCCGTCGGCCCGCGAGAAATAGGCGCGCGCATCGTCTGTTCCGGCCTGGGGAGCCTGTCCGTTGATCATCCCGGCAAGGCGCGGGCTGACGATGAATCCTTCCGTGGCCAGACGCTCTGCATCCCCGAACAGGCTGGCCCACTCAAGGGTGCCGTGATCGTCATGGGCGCGTGCCAGCATGGCCACGGCACCGGGCACGCCCGTGGAGCGCCCGCTGAGCACCGCCTCGCGAAAGCCCAGCGGCTGGCCGTTCTCGATGAAGATGTCGGGGCGGGTGGCCGCAGGCGCGCTCTCTCGCCCGTCATAGGCCCGCACCAGCCGCGTGCGCGCATCATAATGCAGCAGAAAGGCTCCGCCGCCGAGGCCCGAGCTTTGCGGCTCCACCAGGCCCAGCACCGCCTGGATGGCCACCGCCGCATCCACCGCCGAGCCGCCCCGGCGCAGCACCGCCATGCCCGCCTCGGCCGCCAGCGGATTGGCGGCAGACACGAAGGGACCGGCGCGCCGGTCCTGCCTGGCAGGCACTGCGGCGCCGGGCTGAACAATGTCGGGCTGGGCAATGGCGATGTCCTGCGCGGGCCGTGGCTGGCACGCGGCGATGGCCAGACCCGCAACCACGGCAGCGGCCAGGGGCATGACCGGCCACGAGACCGGCCACGAGACCCGGGGCGCGATCGCGGCGCTCCTGACGGCTCTGGCAGCGCGGGCGAGGGCAGCGAGTGTCAGGGGGGTGGGCTTGGGCTTGGGCTTGGGGTCGGGCATGGCGGCGCGGGCTCGTGTGGCGGCGTGAGGCTCCCAGCCATTAGGGTGTCACAGGCCCCGGCGCAAAGGGGCACCCGCCCTGCGGTCACGAAAAGGGGGCAGGGTGCGAAAAACTGGGCTTGCATCGCGGCGCGTCCGGGGCTAGGTGTCCGGCCCTTCGCGGATCAAGACCGCGTGCGCGCCCGTAGCTCAGCTGGATAGAGCACCAGACTACGAATCTGGGGGTCAGAGGTTCGAATCCTTTCGGGCGCGCCATTTTCTTCCCCGATTATCTCCATGACATCCCGTGCGGCACGCCGTGGCCTATCCATGCCTGCCCATGCGTGCCTGCCCATGCTTGCCTGCTCGTGTGCGCTTGCGCTGAGCCATTTGCGCGGTGCGGGGCACACAATCTGATCGACGCGGGCGGGCGCGCCCGCTAAGGGCTCGCCATGGCGGGCATCGAGGCCTCGACACTGTTGATGGGCGGAGGCCTCGCAGGCGCATTTGCGGCTGCGCTGCTGCACGCGGGCCTGCCGACGCACTGGCTGCCCTTCGTGCTGGTCGGGCGCGGGCAGGGCTGGAGCGCGGCGCGCATTCTGGGCGTCACCGCCGTGGCCGCCACGGCCCATATCGCCTCCACAGCACTGATCGGCAGCCTGATCGCCCTGATCGGCGTGGCGCTCGATCACCTGATTGATGGTCTGCTGCCGATGCTGACCGCCGCCCTGCTGGCCGGTTTCGGGCTGGTCTATCTGTGGCGGGGCCTTGGCGCGCGCCGCAAGAGGCGGGTCGAGGCAGACGCGGGCGCAGGAGACAGGCCGGGGCCACGGCGCGTTTCGGATCTGGCCGCCATGGCCGGGCTGATCGGCATGATGGTGCTGTCGCCGGGCGAGGTGCTGCTGCCGCTCTATCTTCAGGCCGGGGCCGCCGGGGCGCAGGCCATCGTGCTGCTTACTGTGGCCCTGTGGCTGGGCACGCTGGCGGGCATGGTGGCTTTCACGGCCCTGGCACTGGGCGGGGTGTCGGCGCTGAGGCTGGAGCGGCTGGCTCGCCACGAAGCCCTGGTGCTGGGCGTGGCCCTGATTGCGCTGGCGGCATTTGTGCTGCTTCATCATCCGTGATGCACGCGCACTCCCACCATCATGGACACGGTCATGGGCATGGTCATGGACACCACGGGCATCACCATCATGGTGCGGGCGAGGTCGAGGGCTGGCGCTACGGCCTCGCGCTGATCGTCAATCTGGCCTTTGTGGCGATCGAGTTCACCTTCGGCTTCCTGACCGGATCGGCGGCGCTGCTGGCCGATGCGGGGCACAATCTGGCCGATGTGATGGGCCTAGCGCTGGCGGGTGGCGCGGCCTGGATGGCGCGCCTGTCGTCGAGCACGACCCGCACCTACGGCTTTGGCAAGGCGACCATTCTGGCGGCCCTGGCCAACGGCGTGCTGCTGGTGTTCGCCTGCGGCCTGATCGCCTCGGAGGCCGTGCACAGGCTGATGGAGCCGGTCCAGCCCGCCTCCGTCACCATCATGGTGGTCGCCGGCATCGGCTTCTTCATCAATCTGGGAACGGCGCTGCTGTTCCTCAAAGGCCGCCATGCGGACCTGAATGCGCGCGGTGCCTATCTGCACATGCTGGCCGACGCGGCCGTCTCGCTGGGCGTGGTGGTGGTGGGCGCGCTGATGCTGGTGACGGACTGGCGCTTCATCGACCCGGCGGTGGCGCTGGTGATCGTGGCGATCATTCTTGCGGGCACGTGGGGGCTGCTCAGGGACTCGTTCAATCTGGCGCTGGACGGAGTGCCTGCGGGGGTGGACGTGGTCCGGCTGCGCGCTGCGCTGAAGGCCGAGCGGGGCGTCAGCGAAGTGCACGACCTGCACGTCTGGGCGCTGTCCACGACACGCAACGCCATGAGCGTGCACATCCGAACGCATCCCGACAACCCGGAGGCCGATCAGGGCGCGGACCTGCTGGCACGGCTTCGATCGGTGGCGCAGTCGGGCTTTGGCATCCACCACGTCACCATCCAGATCGAGCCGGACGGGGCGCCGGGCGCACACGACTGCGCCCAGGACTGCTGAAGGCCACAACTGCTGAGGGCTTCGCCTTGCTCTTGCCGCCGATCGGGACCATCTAGCCAGCCCGACCCCTCACGGCCCGCCGAGACACCCATGACCTCCTCCGACACCCGCATCCCCGTCACCGTGCTGACCGGCTATCTGGGCGCAGGCAAGACGACCTTGCTCAATCGCATCCTCACCGGCGATCACGGCATGCGCTATGCGGTGATCGTCAACGAATTCGGCGAGATCGGCATCGACAACGACCTGGTCGTCGGCGCGGACGAGGACCTGTTCGAGATGAACAACGGCTGTGTCTGCTGCACGGTGCGCGGCGACCTGATCCGGGTGGTGGGTGGCCTGATGCGCAGGCAGAAGCTCGGCGAGCGCGCCTTTGACGGCATCATCGTCGAGACCACGGGCCTGGCCGATCCCGGCCCCGTCGCCCAGACCTTTCTGGTGGACGAGGAGGTGCGCGCCAAGACACGCCTCGATGGCGTGACCACCCTGGTCGATGCGCGTCATGTCATGGCGCGGCTGGATGATTCCGAACAGGCCCGCGCCCAGGTGGCCTTTGGCGATCTGCTGGTGGTCAACAAGACCGATCTGGTCAGCGAGGCCGAGCTTGAGGCGGTGGAGGCGCGCCTGCGTGGCCTCAACCCGCTGGCGCCGCTGATCCGCGCCGAGCGCGCGCAGGTGCCTCTGGATCAGGTGCTGGGGCGCGGGGGCTTTGATCTGACGCGCATGGGCGAGAGCGGCGACCGGCTGGCCAATCCGCCCCACGGTCATGCGGGCCATGTGCACGACGCGCTCTGTGAGCACGAGCACGGGCACGGGCATCATGAGCACGGGCATGAGCATGGCCATGGGACGGGTCCGCGCGGCCACGACCACGGCGATGACATCGCGGGCGTATCGGTGCAATCGGATCGCCCGCTGGACGGCACGCGCCTGACGCGCTGGCTCGATGCGCTGCTGGCCGAGCACGGGGCGGACATCCTGCGCGCCAAGGGCATCATCGACGTGGCGGGCGAAGAGCGCAGGCTGGTGTTTCAGGCCGTGCACATGATCCTGGAGGGCGACCTTCAGCGCCCGTGGCGTGACGGCGAGCCGCGCTACAGCCGCGCGGTCTTCATCGGGCGCAACCTCGACGAGGCCATGCTGCGCGACGGCTTTGCGGCCTGCGTCGCATGAGGCGTCATCATTTCCATTCCCCGGTGGTCGAGGCGATCTACGACAGCAAGGGTGCGATCTTCGCGCTGGGCTCGGGCGAGGTGGTGTTCGACAGCGGCGAGCGGGTTCTGGCCCACGGCGGCGCGGTGCTGTGCGCCTGTGCACACCCGTCGGGCGAGGGCATCGTCACGGGCGGGGATGACGGCGAGGTGATCTGGTCGCGCCGCGACGGGGCGCACAGCCTGCTGAGCCAGAGCGGGGCATGGTTCGATCAGATCGCCGCCGGTACCTCGGGGCTGATCGCGGTGGCGAGCGGGCGCAAGGTGAGCGTGCTCGATGCGCGCGATCCGCATTTCCGGCGCATTCTGGACCACGAGCGGCCCGTGCTGGCCCTGGCCTTCGATGCGTCCGGGCGCAGGCTGTTCACCGCTGCCAGCGGAGGGGTCAGCATCTGGTTCGCGCGCATCGAGAGCCAGACGCCGAAGCGTCTCGTTCATGCGGGCGCGCACCGCAGCATCAGCGTCTCGCCCGATGATCGCTTCGTCTTCACCGCCATGCACGACCAGCAGCTTCACGGCTGGCGATTGCAGGATGGGCGCGAGATGCGCATGGGCGGCTATCCGGGGCGCACGCGTACCATGAGCTATATGGAGCGGGGCCGCCGGCTGGCCACCTCGGGCGCGCGCGGGGTGGTGATCTGGCCGCTGGACGGCAAGAACGGGCCGATGGGCCGCGAGGCCAGCGAGATCGGCCACGAGATCGGCGAGCAGTCCGGTGCGCTGGTCGCCCTGGTGGACAGCGCCACCGATCACGGGCGCATCGTGGCGGGCCTGTCGAACGGTCTGGTGTGGTGGTCCGAGCCGCTGGCGGGCAAGATGGCCTTTGTCAGCGACGAGATGGATGCGGGCGTCACGGCCCTGGCCATGCGCGCGGACGGCTGCGAGGTCGCCGTGGGGCGCGAGGACGGTGTGGCCATGATCGAAGACATCGGGCAGGACTGAGCCATGGACACCCCCGCGTCAGGACCGGCCTCGCGCAGGCGGCTGCGCGCGGCCCTGATCGCAGCCGCCGTGCTGATGATGCTGCCCGTGGGCGGGGTGCTGGCGCACGGCGTCTTTCCGGTGCCGGTGACCTTGCTGATGGTGCAGAGAAGCTTGGAGGGCGAGGGCCTGGACTATCGCTGGCGCCCGCTGCGCGAGATCTCTCCGCGGCTGATCGAGGCGGTGATCGCCGCCGAGGACGCCAACTTCTGTGCGCACATGGGCTTCGACTTCGAGGCCATCGAGCAGGCCATGGCCGCCAATGCGCGCGGGCGCAGGCTGCGCGGGGCCTCCACCCTGAGCCAGCAGACGGCCAAGAACGTCTATCTGTGGCCGGGGCGCGGCTGGCTGCGCAAGGGGCTGGAGGCGGGCTACACAGGCCTGATCGAGGCGGTCTGGACCAAGGGGCGCGTCATGGAAGTCTATCTGAACGTCGCTGAATGGGGGCCGGGCGTCTATGGCGCCGAGGCGGCCGCGCGCCACTGGTTCGGCAAGTCGGCGAGCGACTTGAGCGCCAGCGAGGCCGCAAGGCTGGCGGCGATCCTGCCCAGCCCGCGCCGCTATCAGGCCGCATCGCCGGGGCCTTATGTCAGGCGCCGCGCCGCCCAGATTCAGGGCGCCATGGCCACGGTGCGCGAGCAGGGAATGAGCGCCTGCATCCGCCGCTGAGCGCTTTATTTCCGCATTAACCGCGCGCGCTGGCAGATCATTTACCGCGATCTGCCACGCTTCCTCACGCAGAGGTGGGCCGTGCGCCCGCCCGGACGATTTGCGCTGGGGATGAAGCATGAGGATCATTGAGCGTCTGGAGGCCGTGGCCGCAGGCTTGCGCCGGTTTGCCGGTGCCTTCCGCCTGTCGCGGGACGGCGGCGTGGCCATGATGTTCGCCATTGCCCTGCCGCCCCTGACCCTGATGGCCGTGGCGGGCGTGGACATCCACCGTGCCACAACGGTGCGCATGAACCTTCAGGATGCGCTCGATGCCGCCACCCTGGCGGCGGCGCGCTCGGGCGCGACCACCGATGACGAGATCGCGCGCATCGGCATGGCCACCTTGCGCGCCAACATGCAGGCCTTTCAGGGCGCAAGCCTGCTGGAGGGCCAGACCCAGTTCCGCCTGCTCGACGACGGCGTGGTCGTGGCGTCGAGCAAGGCGCGCGTGGACACGCTGGTGTCCAACATGTTCCTCGGCGATCTCATCAATGTGGGCGTGAACTCCGAGGTCATCCGCTCGTCCAAGAACCTCGAGGTGGCGCTGGTGCTCGACATCACCGGTTCCATGGCGGGCCAGCCCATCATCGACCTGCGCAACGCCGCCAGCGAGCTGGTGGACCTGGTCGTGCAGGACGTGCAGACGCCCTATTATTCGCGCATGTCCGTGGTGCCCTATTCCATGGGCGTCAATGTCGGAAACCTCGCCAACACGGCCCGCGGCACGCCCCCGCCCGCGCGCGGCATCACCAATGCCGTCTGGCACACCGGCAATGCGCGCAACATCAGCGCCATCACCCGCGCCTCGACCGTGACCATCACATCGAACGGTCACGGCTTCCAGAACGGCAACGTCGTGCACATCAGCGGCGTCAGCGGCATGACCCAGATCAACGGCCGCTATGGCGTGGTGACCAACCGCACCAACAACACCTTCCAGATTCAGGGCCTGAGCAGCTCGTCGTTCAGCAATTATTCCTCGGGCGGCACCATCCGCCAGTGCCTGCGCAGCGACTGCGCGGTCACCGTCACCTCGAACAGCCACGGCTTCCAGAACGGCAGCCCGGTGCACATCACCGCCCTGGCGGGGATGCCGGCGATCAACAACCAGACCTTCACCGTGCGCGAGCGGGCGGCCAACACCTTCGTGCTCGAAGGCTCCGATCCGGGCAATGGCGCGCTTTACAGCTCGGGCGGTCAGGCGTGGTGCGCGTCCTATGGCTGTCAGTATTTCGCCTTCACCACGGGCACGGGCAATCCCATGACCCTGCAGATCAGCTCGTGCGTGGCCGAGCGCACGGGTACCCATGCCTATCGCGACAGCCATCCGTCCACGGCTCTGGTCAGCGCCAACTATCCGACTTCGCCCAACCCATGTCCCACCCAGCAGCTCATGCCGCTGACCAGCAACCGCACCCAGCTTCGCAATCTGGTCACCAGCCTTCAGGCGGGCGGCTCGACCGCCGGTCAGATCGGTCTGGCGTGGGGCTGGTACACCGTCTCGCCGGTGTTCGGCACGATATTCTCGGGCGAGGGGCGTCCCGCCCCGCACGATCCGCTGGAGACCATGAAGGTGGTCATCCTGATGACCGACGGGGAGTTCAACACCGCCTATTGCAACGGCGTGGTCTCGCGCAGCTCGACCACCGGCAGCGGTGCTCTGGCGAACCAGATCAACTGCAATGCCACCAACGGCGGGGCCTTCACCCAGGCGAGAGCCCTTTGCAACGCCATGAAGCAGGACGGCATCATCCTCTACACCGTGGGCTTCAATGTGCTCGATATGCCGGAGGTGGGCGAGCTGATGCGCGACTGCGCCTCTTCGCCGGGCAACGTCTATATGCCCGAAGGTGGCACCAGCCTGCGCGAGGCCTTCCGCGCCATCGGCCGCGACATCTCCTCGCTGCGCATCGCGCGCTGAACCCTTTCTCCCGCGTGGCTGATCCCTGATCTCGGGCACGCACCTTGAGGCGTCGGTGTCGCAGCCGACGCCCTTTCTTTTGGCGGCCCCTTATCTTTTTACAGCCATGCGAAAACGGCCCGGAGGCGGGTCCGGGCCGTCTGGTTACAGTGCGTGGTGTCGGCGGCTTTTAGCCCGCTTCGCGCAGCGATCCCTCAAGGCCCTGCTCGCGCACCTTGCGATAGAGCGTCGAGCGGCCGATGCCGAGCCTGCGGGCGATCTCGGACATGTGCCCGGCATAGACCTCGATGGCGTGCTGGATCAGGTCGCGCTCGATGTCCTCAAGGGTGCGCAGGTGCCCGCGCGCGTCGAGAATCTGGACCGGAGCGGCGGGCATCTCGATGGCCGGTGCCGATGCGGGCGCGGGCAGGGCCTCTGCCGGCACCGGCATGGCCACGCCCGATATGGCCGGGAAGTCGTGCAGTTGCAGATAGGGCCCGTCGCTGAGCACGATGGCGCGATAGATGGCGTTCTCCAGCTGGCGCACATTGCCCGGCCAGTCGTGGGCCACCAGCATCTCCATGGTCTCCGGGGCCGCTCCGGCGACGCGCTTGCCTTCCTCGACGTTGAAGCGGCTGATGAAGTGCTGGACCAGGGCCGGAATGTCCTCGCGCCGCTCTCGAAGGGGCGGGGCCTCCAGCGGAAAGACGTTGAGGCGATAGAACAGATCCTCGCGGAAGCTGCCGTCCTTCACCCCCAGCGCCAGATCGCGGTTGGTGGCCGACACGATGCGCACGTCGATCTTCACGCTGCGGCGCGCACCCACGGGGTCGATCTCGCCTTCCTGAAGCACGCGCAGCAGCTTGACCTGCATCTCAAGGGGCAGCTCGCCCACCTCGTCGAGGAACAAGGTGCCCCCGTCCGCCTCGCGGAACTTGCCGGGGTGCTTGTCGGTGGCGCCGGTAAAGCTGCCCTTCTCGTGGCCGAACAGGATCGATTCCACCAGATTGGCGGGCAGGGCGCCGCAGTTGACGGCCACGAACGGCTTGCCGCGCCGGTCCGATGCGCCATGCAGGGCGCGCGCGATGACTTCCTTGCCCACGCCGCTCTCGCCCGTGATCAGCACCGGAATGTTCGATCCCGCCGCGCGCGTGCCCAAGGCCTTGAGCTGCATCATGGCGGGCGATGCGCCGACCAGATCATCGAAGCTGGTGCGCCCCGAGACGTGCTTTTTCAGGCGGTCGACCTCGCCGGCCAGATCGCCCATCTCGAGGGCGTTGCGGATCGAGACCAGAATGCGCTCGGCGCTGGCGGGCTTGATGAAGAAGTCGCGTGCCCCGGCCTGCATGGCCCGCACCACGGTGTCGATGCCGCCGGTCGCCGTCAGCACGATCACGGGCGTGCGCAGGCCGCGCGCGCGCATCTGGCCAAGGGTTTCCATGCCCGACAGGCCGGGCATGTTGAGATCGAGCAGCACCACGTCGATGGCCGCACCGCCCGAAAGCTGGTCGAGCGCGCTCTGGCCGTTTTCGGCATGGATGACGCCGAAGCCCTCGCGCTCGAGCACGGACTGCACCAGTCGGTGGATCGTGGGGTCGTCGTCGACCACCAGCACGTTTCTGGCCATGAAAGCCGGTCTCCATCACCATCTGGCCGGCCTCGCCGCCGGGCAGGGACCGGGTGCGGGCAGGCTCGTTTCGGCACAAACCTAGCCGCAAGGGCGTGAAGATCGGGTTTAAGGGGTGCACCGATCAGATGCGCAACTTGCGCCGCGCGCCATCCGACCCCACACCTTGAGACCATGAACGCACCCTTTCGCACCAAAGCCGCCCTGCCGCAGTGGGATCTTTCCGAGCTTTATGCCTCACTGGACGATCCGCGCATCGAGGCGGATCTGGCCCGCGCGGGCGAGCAGGCGCAGGCCTTTTCGGCCAGGGCGGGCACCCTGGTGCCACTGGCGGGCGAGCCGGCAAGGCTTGGCGAGACGCTCGATGCCCTGATCGGGGACTATGAGGCCCTGACCGACGCGCTGGGGCGCGTGGCGGCCTATGCGGGACTGATGGCGGCTGCGAACCGGCTGGATGGGCGCCGCGTCGCCTTCGAGGCCGATGTGCGCGCACGCATCGGCCAGATGGCGGCCCTGACGGTCTGGCTGGGGCCAGAGATCAACCGCCTCAGCGACGGGGCGCTGGAGGCGGCGGCGCGGGCTCACGCACCGCTCTTGCGCTGGCGGCCCTGGCTCGATCAGGTGCGCGCTCGCCGCGCTCACGAGCTGTCGGACGAGATGGAGCGCTTCCTTGCCGAGCGCAGCGCCATTGCCGCCCAGTGGCCGCGACTGTTCGACGAGACGCTCGCCGCCCTCAAGGTCGGCCCCGAAGGCCGCTCGCTCAGCGAGGCGCTGAACGACCTGAGCGATCTGCGCAGCTCGGTGCGCAAGGCCAGTGCGGGACATCTGTCGAAGGTGCTGGCGGACAAGGCACCCGTGCTGGCGCTGTGTCTGAACACGGTCATTCAGGAAAAGGCGCTGGAGGATCGCTGGCGCGGCTTTTCCGATCCGGCCGCCTCGCGCCATCTGGACAACCGGGTCGATCCCGAAGCGGTCGAGGCCATGGTCGAGGCCGTGCGCGCGTCCGCCCCGGCGATCTCGCACCGCTATTACCGGCTCAAGGCGCGCGCCATGGGCCGCAGCCAGCTCGATCACTGGGACCGCAACGCGCCTCTGACGGCCAAGGCCCCGCGCAGCTATGACTGGGACGAGGGCCGCGAGATCGTGCTGCACAGCTTCGCGCGCCTCGGCCAGCCCTTCGAGGCCATCGCGCGCAGCTTCTTCGAGAACGGCTGGATCGATGCCGCGCCCAGACCCGGCAAGCAGGCCGGGGCCTTTGCGCACCCCGTGGTGGCCAGCAGCCATCCCTATATCTTCATGAACTGGATGGGCGAGCGGCGCGACGTGCTGACCCTGGCGCACGAGCTGGGCCACGGCGTGCATCAGGAACTGGCGCGCAGCCAGGGCACCTTGCTGTCCCAGACGCCGCTCACCCTGGCCGAGACGGCCTCGATCTTTGCCGAGGGCCTGACGTTCGAGCACCTGCTGGAGCACGCGCCCGCTGCCGAACAGCGGGGCCTGCTGGCCTCGCGCATCGAGGACGGCCTCAACACCGTGGTGCGCCAGATCGCCTTTCACAGCTTCGAGGCGCGCGTGCACGCGCAGCGGGCCGAAGGTGAGGTGAGCGCGGACGCCCTGGGGCGCATCTGGTGCGAGGTGATGGGCGAGAGCCTTGGCCCGGCCGTGCGGCTGAACCCCGGCTACGAGGTTTACTGGGCCTATGTGCCCCATTTCGTGCACACGCCTTTCTATGTTTATGCCTATGCGTTCGGCGACCTGCTGGTGGCCAGCCTGATGGAGCGGCGTGCGGCCGATCCCGAGGGCTTTGCACCGCTGTATCGCGATCTGCTGGGCGCGGGCGGGGCGAAGGGCTATGTCGAGGCGCTGGCGCCCTTCGGCCTTGACCCGCGCGAGCCGTCCTTCTGGGCCACGGGGCTGAAGCGGCTGGAGCGGCTGGTGGACGCCTTCGAGGCGCAGGTGGGTGGCTGAGCCCTGCGACAGTGAGGACGTGAGCACAGATCAGCGGTGACTTGAGCGGCGCGCGCGGATCGCTATAGTCCGCGCGCAATTGCACCGGATGAACGGAGATCGGCCCATGGCTGGCGGAACCCCCAACGACTATGAGCGCGGCAGCATGGAGATCGGCGAGCAGTCCTCGACCTGGTCGCTGTTCATGCTCATGACCAAGTGGGGCTCGCTGGCGGTCGCGGTGGGCGTGCTGTTCCTCGTGCTGTGGTTCATGCCGCAGGGCAGCTTCCTGACGGCGCTGGTGGTATCGGTGGTGGCGCTGGCGCTGGGGATCTTCTTCCTGCGCGAGAAGCCTGCCGCGCACTGAGGCACCGCCTCGGACAGCTGCGTTGTGACCGGCTGCGAGGCGTGTCGCGCACTCTTGTTGTCCACCGGTGTCATCAGAGCCTTTGACGACTCTTTGCGAAACATCCTAACGTCCTCGCTCAAGGCCCTGAGGGAGGATGCGCGTGTCTGTCGTGATCGCCGTAAGCCGTGAGCGCCGCGACGGCGAGACCCGCGTGGCGGCAACGCCGGCCTCGGTCAAGATTTTGAAAGGTCTGGGCGCGCGGGTGCTGGTCGAGACCGGGGCGGGGCTGTCGTCCTCCATTCCCGATGCGGACTATGAGGCCGCCGGTGCCGAGATCGCTGCCGATACCGCGCGCGCGCTCGGCCCTGCGGACATACTGCTCAAGGTGCGCGGGCCGGCGGCGCAGGAGATCAGCGCGCTGAAGCCTGGCACCGTGGTCATCGGCCTGCTCGATGCCTGGCGCGAGAAGGACACGCTGAAGTCCCTCGCCAGTGCAGGGCTCAGCGCCATCGCCATGGAGTTCGTGCCGCGCATCACCCGCGCGCAGGCGATGGATGCGCTGTCCTCCCAGGCCAATCTGGCCGGATATCGCGCCGTGATCGAGGCCGCGCACCTTTATGGCCGGGGCTTTCCCATGATGATGACGGCGGCGGGCACGGTGGCGGCGGCCAAGGTGTTCGTCATGGGCGCAGGCGTGGCGGGGCTTCAGGCCATCGCCACGGCGAGGCGTCTGGGCGCGGTGGTCACGGCCACGGACGTGCGCCCGGCCGCCAAGGAGCAGGTCGAGAGCCTCGGGGCCAAGTTCATCGCGGTCGAGGACGAGGAGTTCAGGGCCGCAGAGACGGCGGCGGGCTATGCCAGGCCCATGTCGGCGGAATATCAGGCCAGGCAGGCCGAGCTGACCGCCAGCCACATCACCAAGCAGGACGTGGTCATCACCACGGCGCTGATCCCCGGCCGCCCCGCGCCGCGACTGGTCAGCGCCGCCCACATCGGCACCATGAAGCCCGGCGCCGTGCTGATTGATCTGGCGGTCGAGAGCGGCGGCAATGTGGAGGGCTCGCGCCCCGATCAGGTCGTGACCACGCCCGGCGGGGTGATGATCGCGGGCTTTTCCAACCTGCCGGGCCGGATCGCGGCGGACGCCTCGGCGCTCTATGCGCGCAATCTGGCGGCGCTGGCGGGCCTGCTGGTGCGCGATGGGGCAGTGCAGCTTGATCGCGAGGACGAGATCATCGGGGCCAGCCTGATCACCCACGGCGGGCAGATCGTGCACGAGGGGCTCAAGTGATGGTTCTCTGGATGATCGCCCATGCATTTTTTGCGATGGGACCAAAAGAAACGTTGAACTGTCTTGGGCCGGGCGACCTGATCTCAGGGGAGTACCGCTTTGTTGAGTCTTCTCATCCTAACGGAACTTACATTCGCAGCGGATTTCTTCGGACGCTGCGCCCGTTTTGTGTAGAGGGCTCGTCCCCAGAAACCGGTGAGATTTTTCAGGTCGAAGGGCGCTGGATTCAGGTGAGTTGGGCCGACGATGAAACTGACCGTCCTTATGCGGGCGATATGGTCGAGATCGAAGCGGATTGCTTTGAGCCGATTTCGGCATGGCACTTGGGCGACATCGTCTGCATTGACGCGCGTCTGATTTCGATCAGGTAGTGATGAGGGTTCACTGAAATGGAAGCCGTCGATCCCACGATCTTTCGCCTGGCCATCTTCGTGCTGGCCATCTTTGTCGGCTACTACGTCGTCTGGTCGGTGACACCGGCGCTGCACACGCCGCTGATGAGCGTCACCAACGCCATTTCCTCGGTCATCATCGTGGGCGGCCTGATCGCGGCGGCAGCGGCAGCGGGTGCGGCCGAAGGGCCGAACGCCTGGATCGCCAAGGCCGCCGGCGTGGCCGCCGTGACCATGGCCAGCGTCAACATCTTCGGGGGCTTTCTGGTGACGCGGCGGATGCTGGCCATGTATCGCCGCAAACCCAAGGCATGATCCGATCCCGCCCGCCCGCACCGGCCCTGCCGCCTTTCAACCCTCATGAGCTTCGCGTTTGACCTCGATTGCCGCCCTTGCCGAGCCCGTTTCCTGGATCGCCACCGGTCTGGGCGTGGGCCTGTGGCTGTGGGCCTGGTTCGGCGAGAAGAACCCCATTGGGCGCATGCGTTTTCAGGACGCGGGCATGGTGCTGGTGTTCGGGGCCATCTTGCTGCGCATCACCTTGCAGGACCGCAGCATGAACGTGTTCGACTGGGTGCTGGTGGTGCTTGGCCCCATCTTCATCGCCGCCGCCCTGTTCCGCCTGTCGCGCACCAGTGCGGGCAGGCCGCCTTCCGATCCAACCCAGACACGCTGAAATCCCAGACACGCTGAAATCCCAGACACGCTTAAATCCATGACCGACAAAGCCGCCGTTTCCCATCTGTATCGCCGTCTCGTCCCTGTTGCCCTTGCCGCTACGGCCCTGGCTGCCTCCGCCCTGCCTGCGACGGGGCAGGCCAGCCGCGAGATCTCGGCGCGGGCCTATGAGGGGATGTTCTTCCATGTGGCTGCGCCTCAGGGCGCAAGCTGGTCGCTGGACTGCCGCTTCCGGCCCGTGACCGTGCGCGGGGCGACCTACAACACCTTTCAGCTCAGCGGGCAGGGCGGTCAGGGCGGGCGCCTGCCGTCCAACGATGCGCGCTGTGCCCTGACCAAGACCGGCGGCAGTGGTCCTATCGGTCTGGCCATCGTGCGCGACGGCCAGCCCCATGCGGCGGGCACCAACAGCACCACCGAGCCCGCGCGCGTGAATCTGTTCTGACGGGCCGTTGTCAAGTCCGGCGCCGCTGCGGCCGCGCCGATCCGAATGAGGGGGAGTGAAGCATGAATGCCTCGATCGCGGCGCTGGCCTATCTGGCCTCGGGCGTGCTGTTCATCCTCTCGCTGAGAGGCCTGTCGAGCCCCGAGACCAGCCGCCGGGGCAATCTGATGGGCATGATCGGCATGGCCCTGGCCGTGGCCGTCACCCTGGCGACCCTGGGCGCATCGGGCGTGCTCGATCCGGTGACGCTCGGCCTGATCGGCGGCGGGGTCGTGGTGGGCGGCGGCATCGGCGCGCTGATCGCGGGGCGGGTGCGCATGGAGTCCATGCCCCAGCTGGTGGCCGCCTTTCACTCGCTGGTGGGTCTGGCGGCGTGCTGCGTGGCCATCGGAGCGGTCTATGCGCCTGAAGCGTTCGGCATCGGCAACGGGCTGGGGGGCATCAAGACCCTCTCCATCGTCGAGCTGGCGCTGGGTGTGGCCATCGGTGCCATTACCTTCACCGGATCGGTGATCGCGTTTGCCAAGCTGGACGGGCGCATGTCGGGCGCGCCCATCCTGCTGCCCGCGCGCCACGCCATCAACATCGCCATCGCCCTTGGCATCGTGCTGATGATCGGGGTGATGATCGGATCGGAAGGCACGGCGACCTGGGCCTTCTGGGGCGTGTTCATCCTGGCGCTGGTGCTGGGCGCGACCCTGATCATTCCCATCGGCGGGGCGGACATGCCCGTGGTGGTGTCCATGCTGAACAGCTATTCGGGCTGGGCGGCGGCGGCGCTGGGCTTCACTCTGGAGAACATCGCCCTGATCATCACCGGCGCCCTGGTGGGCAGCTCGGGCGCGATCCTCAGCTACATCATGTGCAAGGGCATGAACCGCAGCTTCATCAGCGTCATCCTCGGCGGCTTTGGCGGCGAGGTGGCCGCAGGCGGGGGCACCGCAGAGACGCGCCCCGTCAAGCAGGGCTCGGCCGAAGATGCCGCCTTCATCCTGAAGAACGCCTCCAAGGTCATCATCGTGCCCGGCTATGGCATGGCGGTCGCCCAGGCCCAGCACGCCCTGCGCGAGATGGCCGACACCCTTAAGAAGGAGGGCGTCGAGGTGAAATACGCCATTCACCCCGTGGCCGGGCGGATGCCGGGGCACATGAACGTGCTGCTGGCCGAGGCCAATGTGCCCTATGACGAGGTGTTCGAGCTGGAGGACATCAACGCCGAGTTCTCGAGCTGTGACGTGGCCTTCGTGATCGGGGCCAATGACGTGACCAACCCCTCGGCCAAGACCGACCCGCAGTCGCCCATCTATGGCATGCCGGTGCTGGACGTGGAAAAGGCCGGCACGGTGCTGTTCGTCAAGCGCTCCATGGGCTCGGGCTATGCGGGCGTGGAGAACGAGCTGTTCTTCCGCGACAACACCATGATGCTGTTCGCGGACGCCAAGAAGATGGTCGAGGGCATCGTAAAGGGGCTTTAGGGGCCTCGGCGAGGTTGCTGTTTTCCGGTGCAGGCCTCACGCCGCCTGGGCGAGGCGGCCCGGCGACCAGTGATCAGGGCCGGGGCGCGGGGCGTGGAACTCGTCCCACAGCGCGTCCTCCTCGTCATAGCGACGGCTGCTGGCGTCTATCACGTCCACGACCTGTTCCTCCAGCCGGTCCCAGATGACCGCCAGATCCTCGCAGCCCGCCGCCTCGCACGGCACGATCAGATAGCGGCTGCGGGCGATGCTCTGGTGGGGGGAAAAGGCGCTGGCCATGTCGGGCTCCGTTCGGATCATTCCTTGCTGGCAAGCCGGGCGCTTGCCGATGATGCGAACCTATGACACCATTGCGTCAGAAACGGTCGCATACCGCGAGACCCCCTCATGCGCCATGACAAGGCAGGACAGGTCATCGAACTGGCGCGGCATCTGGCCAGCAGCGCCGAGGGCCTGACGCTCGACGAGATGGCCGAGGCCATGGGGGTGGGCAGGCGCACCGCCGAGCGGATGCGCGATGCGGTCGACCGCCTGTTTCCCACGCTGGAAGAAGTGCGCGATCCGCCCACCAAGCGCTGGCGCATCCGCGGCGGGCTGTCGGGCTTCGAGCAGACCCCCACCGCTGTCGAGATGATCGAGCTGTCCAAGGCGGCCACGGCCCTGCGCCGCGCCGGAGAGCCCCAGCGCGCGGCGGCCCTGGAGGCGCTGGAGCGCAAGATCAAGTCGGCCATGCGATCAAGCGCGCTGAACCGCCTGGCGCCCGATCTGGAGGCCTTGGTGCGGGCCGAGACCATCGCCGTGCAGGCCGGACCGCGTCCCAGTGCCGACGAGGCCATGCTGGCGACCATCCGCAGCGCCATCCTCTCGGGCGTGACCTTGCGTTTCGTCTATGCGCGGCCCGGTGCCGAGGCGCGCGGGCGCGAGCTGATTCCCTGTGGCCTGATGTTCGGGCGCGCCAACTATCTGGTGGCTGCCAATCCCGACAGCGGCCGCATCCAGACCTTCCGCCTGGACCGCATGAGCAAGGTCGAGTGCGGGGACACGCCAGCCCAGCCGCCGGAGGATTTTGATCTCAACGCCTTCGCCAACCGCTCGTTCGGCATCTATCAGGACGAGGTGCACGATGTGGCCCTGCACGTCCTGCCCGAGGGCGCGGCCGAGGCGCGCGGCTGGCGCTGGCATCCGACCCAGACGCTGGAGGACCGGCCCGACGGCTCGGTCATCGTGCGCTTTTCGGCCAGCGGCATGAAGGAGCTGGCCTGGCACCTGTTCACCTGGGGGCGGCAGGTCCGCATTCTCCAGCCCGAGGTGCTGAGGCAGGTGATGGCCGAGGAACTGGACGCGGCGCGCGCGGCGCTGGATCAGGCTTCCGGCTGAGCCTTGCCGGACCCGAAGCGCAGGGCGGCCAGCGCATTGGTAAGACGGCGCACCGGCGCATCGAAGTCGCGCCCCGCCTTCCACTTCTCGAACGCCATGACATTCTCGATACGCGCATCCACAAAGGCCTCGGCGGCCTCGCGCCCGTCGAACCAGCGCAAGGTGAGGGCCGGGATCAGAATGCCCGACAGTATGGAGCGCTTGGAGTAGTGGTTCTCGTCGGTGGCGCGGTCGCCCGCCCAGCGCCAGATCAGATCGGCGCTCTCCCACGCCAGACGCAGGCCAAGCGCGTGCTGGCCCGGCAGGGAGAGAAAACCGGCACAGCGGCGCGTGGCCTCGATGTGGGCCGCACCCGCCTCCATGCGCGCGCAGACGCCGGCCCTGATGCGCTGGCGGATCTTGAGGGTGTCGGCGGGTGTGGCCTTCAAGGCCTCCATGGCCATGGCATCGTGACGGCGCGACAGAAGCGCGGCCAGATCTCGCGCCCCGCCGGGCACCAGCAGCTCCAGATCGCCGCGTGTCAGGCCGATGGCCGCTCCGGCCCGCGCGACAAGGCGCGCGTTCCAGCCGATGGCCGGCGCCATTTCGATGGCCTGATCGAGCAGGGCCTGCTCGCGCGCATCGACCCAGTCGGGGCCGGGGGTATCGGTCTGGGCGGACATGGGCGCATCCTAGGCGCAAACGCGGGCGCTTTCGAGGGGGTGCGACAGCGATGCCGAAGCGCGGCTTCCCTGCCCCCGGCCCCGGCGGGACAAGGGGAGATTCCGGGGGAAATCGCGTGCGCGCGTATCTGGACAGAGGCCATGGCTTCGTGTATCCGCACGCCTTCCGAACGGAGGCCGCACGCTTCCGGGCGCTGAATTTCTTGTTCGCCCGTCTTCCCCGCCTTGTGCAGCAAGGCCAGGACGCGGCGGGCGATCATAGGAGAGAGACCCCTGGTTCAGATTTTTGTCCGCGACAACAACGTCGATCAGGCGCTGAAGGCCCTGAAGAAGAAGATGCAGCGCGAAGGCTCGTTCCGCGAAATGAAGCGGCACGTGCACTATGAAAAGCCCTCGGAAAAGCGCGCCCGCCAGAAGGCGGAAGCCGTGCGCCGCGCCCGCAAGCTGGCCCGCAAGCGTGCCCAGCGCGAAGGCGTGGTGATGCCGAGCAAGGGCCGTCGCTGAGACCCGGCGCATCCGCGTCCGCACAGGCTGCGAAGGCCGCTCCGCCCGGGGCGGCCTTTTTGCATTGAGGGGCCTTTTGGGGGCCATTCGGGGGGCTTTTTGCAGGCTGTGGCCTCAAAGGGTGTGATTTGAGCGGCCCGATCTGCTAGCGCAGGGCACGATCACCGATCGCGGGGGCACCGGCATGACCATGGGGAGTTCAGCGCGGGCATGAGCCTGATCCTCAAGCTGACAACCCTCATGCGTCTTGGCCCGCACAATCTGGCGCGGGTGGGCCTTTACCGCGCGGGCCTCAGGAGCGGCCTGCATCCGGTGCTGAAGGCGAAGGGCGAGCCGGTTTCCGGGGCGCACTTCGGCCCTGCGGCCGCCGAACCGCCGATGCCGCTGCCCGGGCCGAACCGGCGCTGGGACGATGCGCTGTGGTACTTCGGCCATCACGCCATAGCCCATGACTGCGAGGCCCCGGACTGGTTCGCCAATCCGTTCGGCAGCGCCATGCACGATCATGCCGACCTGCCGTGGTGGCAGATCGACGACTTCGCCGCCGGAGACATCAAGGGCGTGTGGGAGCTGTCGCGCCTCGACTGGCTGGTGGCCCTGGCCACGCGCGCGGCCCACGGCGACGAGGCTTCGCTGGAGCGGCTGAACGCCTGGCTGTCGGACTGGAGCGCGCGCAATCCGCCCTATCTGGGCCCTAACTGGAAATGCGGGCAGGAGGCCTCGGTGCGGGTCATGCATCTGGTGCTGGCGGCCATGGTGCTGCGCCAGGACCATGTGCCCACGCCCGCCCTGCGCACCCAGATCGCCAATCATCTGGCGCGCATCGCTCCCACCATCTCCTATGCCATCGGCCAGCAGAACAACCACGGCACCTCGGAGGCAGCGGCCCTGTTCATGGGCGGCAGCTTCCTGATCGGTCACGACGCGCGTGCGAACGGCTGGATGGACACAGGCCGGCGCTGGCTGGAGGAGCGTGCGCGCACCCTGATCGCAGGCGACGGCAGCTTCAGCCAGTATTCCATGAACTATCACCGGGTGATGCTCGACAGCTATGCCCTGGCCGAAAGCTGGCGGCGACGGCGCGATCTTCAGCCCTTCAGCGACACCCTGAATGCGCGCCTGTGCGCGGCGACGCGCTGGCTGCACGCCATGACCAGTGCCGAAAGCGGCGATGCGCCCAACACCGGGGCCAATGACGGCGCGCGCCTGATGCCCCTGATCGAAGGCGACTATCGCGATCATCGCGCCTCGGTGCAGCTGGCCGCGGCCCTGTTCTGCGGTGCGCGCGCCTATGGGCCCGGCCCGTGGGATGACTTGCTGGCCTGGCTGGGCGTGGCCGCGCGGCAGGAGCCCCTGAGCGAGCCGGGCGAGGGCCTGGCGCTGTCGGGGCGCAGCTTCGATGACGGCGGCTATCACCTGATGAAGGCGGGCGCGGCGGTGGCGGTGATGCGCTATCCGCGCTTCCGCTTTCGCCCCAGTCAGGCCGACGCCCTGCACCTCGACCTGATGGTTGGCGGGCGCAATGTGCTGCGCGATTCGGGCACCTGGACCTACAACAGCCAGGGCACCCACAACACCGAGGACGCCAGCTGGTTCGGCAGCACGCCCGCGCACAACACCATCACCTTCGATGGCCGCAGCCAGATGCCCCAGCTCAGCCGCTTTCTCTATGGGGCATGGCTGAAGGCGCGAGACGTCCAGACGGTCGGCGAAACGGGCGAGGGGGGCTTGAGTGCCGCGGCGGGCTATACCGACCACAAGGGCGCGCGCCACCATCGCCATCTGGTCATGAGCCGCGGGCTTCTGGTCTGCACCGACACCATCGGCGGGCGCTTCGAGCAGGCGTGCCTGCGCTGGCGCCTCGCGCCCGGTCCGTGGCGGCTGGAGGGAAAGCGCCTGATCGGCGAGACCATGCAGATCGAGATCGAGTGCGCGCCGGGCGAGGCAGAGCTTCGCCTGACCAGTGCGCCGGAGTCGCGCTATTATCAGAAGCGCAGCGAGGTTCCGGTGCTGGAGGTGCGCCTGGACCGCCCGGGGCGCATCGTCTCGACCATCCACTTTGACGACCCGGCCCCCGCAACCCCATAAGAGGCTCCATGCGTTCCAACGCCGACGTTTCGGTATCATTGTGAGTGCATGACCGCGCCGCTCGTGATCCTTCAGGCCCGCACCAGTTCCCGCCGCCTGCCCGGCAAGGTGCTGATGGACTTTCACGGCTTGCCGCTGGCGGTGCTGGCGGCGCGGCGTGCCGCCAGTCGTGGTGCAAGGGTCGTGCTCGCGACCTCGCTGGAGGCTTCGGATGATGCGCTGGCCGAGACGGCGCACGCTCACGGTCTGCCGGTCGTGCGAGGCCCGCTCGATGACGTTCTGGGTCGCTTCATCCTTGCGCTGGGCGATGCGCCCGATGCCGCGCCCGTGGTGCGACTCACCGCCGACAACGTGCTGCCCGACGGGGCCTTGATCGCCGAGGTGGTGGCCGAGCTGGACGCGCGCCAGTCGCAATATCTGACCACGACTGCAGATGGCTCCGGGCTGCCCTATGGCTGTTCGGTGGAGGTGACGCGGGCCGGGCATTTGCGCGCTGCCCATGCCGCCGCCAGCACGGCACATGAGCGCGAGCACGTCACGCCGTGGGTGCGCGAGCGGTTCGGCGTGCAGGTGTTCGACCGATACGCGGGGCTGGGCATGGAGGATGTGCGCGCCACCATCGACACCCCCGAAGACTTCGCGCTCATGCACGCCAGCGTGCCGGACGGCGCGGATCTGAAAACGCTGGGCTGGCTCGAATGGGCAAGGCACCTTTCGCGCTGCGTGCCCGGCTCAATGACCGGCGGGGTCAGGCAGCTCGTCGTGGGCACGGCCCAGATGGGCATGGCCTATGGCATCGCCCGCGCATCCTCGCCCGGCGAGGACGCGGCGGTGGCCATGCTGGAGCGGGCGGTGAGCGCAGGGGTGGCGTGGCTCGATACCGCCCGCGCCTATGGCCGCAGCGAGGCGGTGGTGGGCCGCTTCCTGAGCGGGGCGACGGCGCAGCGCGTGCGCGTCGTGACCAAGCTCTCGCCCCTGTCCGAACTGGCCGCGGATGCCGGTGCCGATCAGGCCGCCGCCGCCGCCCGTGACAGCCTGATGCGCTCGGCCGGGGCGCTGAGTCAGGAGAGCATGGGGCAGGAGCGGCTGGACGCGGTGCTGCTGCACCGCTGCGCCCATCTCACCAGCCATGACGGTGCGATCTGGCGGTGTCTGGTCGAATGGCGCGACGAGGGGCGCATCGGAGCACTGGGGGTCTCGGTGCAGTCGCCGCAGGAACTGGCGATGGCGCTTGGGTTCGCCGACGTGACCCACATCCAGATGCCCTGGAACGTGCTCGATCACCGCTGGGAGCGCGTGCTGCCCGATCTGGAGGCGGCGCGCCTTGAGCGGGGCGTGATCGTCCATGTGCGAAGTGCTCTGCTGCAAGGGCTGCTGACCTCGCGTGACCGGGCCTTGTGGGCGCGCGCCCATGTGGCCGATCCTGCCCCGGTGCTGGCCTGGCTGGAGCAGGGGCGGGCGCTGTCGGGTGCGCCGGACGTGGCGGCCTTCTGCCTCGACGTGGCACGCGCGCAGCCCTGGGTCGACGGGGTGGTGGTGGGCATGGACGACATGGCCCAGCTTGAGGCCAATCTTGCGCTTTTCGCCCGCCCGGCCCAGCGTGCGTCGTGGCACGCCGAACTGATGGCACAGCGCCCGGTGCTCGATCCTGCGAGCCTCGATCCCGCGCGCTGGCGCACAAGCCTTGAGTGAACCGGAACCGATGAAGCGGAGGATGCGGCCTTGAGCACGAGCAATGCGGGCAGGCTGGCCGGGCGCACAGCCCTGATAACGGGGGCCACGGGCTATCTGGGCACCTTCATGAGCCGCGCCCTGGCGCGCGAGGGGGCTCATGTGCGGGTCAATGCGCGCCGCCTCGATGCCGCGCAGGCTCTGGTGGCCGAGATCGAGGCCGAGGGCGGAAAGGCCTCCCCCGCCGTCTTCGACGTGCGCGACGCGCGCGCCGTTGAGGCTTTCGCAGGCGAGCTGGAGGCGCGCGGCGAGGCCCTGCACATCCTCATCAACAATGCGGCGGCGGGGCGCGGCGGCACGCTTGAGACGGCCAGCGATCAGGACTATGCCGACGCCTATGACATCGCCGTGGTGGCCGCCCAGCGCCTGATGCGCGTCCTGCTGCCCGCCCTGCGCCGGGGCCGCGCCGAGCTGGGGGACGCGGCCATCCTCAATGTCAGCTCCATGTATGGCCTGGTGAGCCCGGACCTTCGCAGCTATGACGCGCCCGAGGCCAGCAACCCGCCCTTCTATGGCGCGGCCAAGGCGGCGCTGGTGCAGCTGACGCGCTATGGGGCCTGCCAGCTTGGCCCCGAAGGAATACGCTGCAATGCCATTGCGCCCGGCGCCTTTCCTTCGCCGGCCACCCAGCAGAGCGCACCCGACATGGTCGAGCGCCTGCGCGCCCGCGTGCCGCTGGGGCGCATCGGCGAGGGCGGGGAGATCGCCGGGCCGGTGGTGTTCCTGTGCTCGCCCGAGGCGTCCTACATCACCGGCGCGGTGCTTTGCGTCGATGGCGGCTGGACCGCGTGGTAAGGCCCGCACAGCAGACAGGATGGACACGGACATGACGCAGCAGAGCCGAGGCGCGCGACTGGCGGGCAAGAAGGCCCTGATCACCGGGGCGGCGGGGGGCCTGGGCCGGGCCATGGCCCATCGCATGGCCGAGCAGGGCGCGACGCTGGCCCTGACCGACATCAACGAGGCGGGCGCTGCCGAGCTGGCCGCAGAGATCAATGCGCGCTTTGACGGGTCGGCCTTTGCCTATGGCCACGATGTGACGCGCGAGGACGACTGGCAGAAGGTGATCGCCGCGGCCGTCGCCGATCTGGGCGGGTTGTCGGTGCTGGTCAACAATGCCGGAATCGGCGGCGAGCTCACCTTCGTCGAGGCGCAGTCCATGGAGGACTGGCACAGGGTGCAGGCGGTGAACGTGGACTCGGTGGTGCTGGGCTGCAAGCACGCCATGGCCCATCTGGCCGCGGCGGGCGAGGCGTCGATCGTGAACATCTCGTCCATCGCGGGGCTGGCGGCTGCGCCGGGCATGGGCGCCTACAATGCCTCGAAGGCGGCGGTGTGGCTTTACACCAAGACCATTGCGCTGGAGTGCGCCAAGGCGGGAAAAGGCGTGCGCTGCAACTCGGTGCACCCGGTGTTCATTAAGACGCCGATCCTCGATCCCTTCGTGGCCATGGCCGGAGGCGACGAGGCCAAGGCGCACGAGCGCCTGACGCGCGGCATCCCGCTGAAGCGCATCGGCGAGCCGGACGACGTGGCCTGGTGCGTGGTCTATCTGGCCTCGGACGAGAGCCGCTTCATCACCGGGGCCGAGATCAGGATCGACGGGGGCATGACCGCGCAGTAGCCGGCGTCGGCCCGATCCGGTGCGGCCTTCAGTTGACCATCACCGTGCCCAGCAGGATGCGCGCGCCGCGCTGGCCCAGCAGGGCATCGGTCGCCTGTTGCAGATCGCGCACCAGCCGCTCCAGATCGGGCGGCTCGGCAGGCAGCAGGCCCTCGGCCATGCGCGAGATCAGAGGGGTGTAGGCGGCCCGCAGGCGCGGCAGGGACTGCTCGGTCAGGGTGCGAAGCGCGCCATCGGGCACATCGAGACCGGCCTCGACCGTCATGACTCCCCGGCGCCCGTCGCGCCTCATCACCGTGGCGGTGAGCGTGGGCATGCGCACATAGCTGTTGGCCGAGGCGCTGCCGCTGCCCGACGGGCCTGCGCCGGCCGTGGTGGCGGCGCTGGCACCCAGAGCGGCAATCAGCGGCACCAGCAGGGCCGTGCGGCGCGAGGGGGCGGAAGGATCGCTCATGAGCGCCATGGTGCGCCCATGGTTTTAAGCGAGGGTTTATGGGCTCAGGCGCCCCCGTGCGGCCTCTCGTGCAGCCCCTCGTGCATCATGGGTTGCAGGTCCAGTCTGGCGAACAGGACCGCATCCGCGTCCTGCTCGGGATTGGGCGTGGTCAGAAGCCGCGAGCCGACGAAGATCGAGTTGGCTCCGGCCAGGAAGCACAGCGCCTGCACCGGCTCGCTCATGCCCTCGCGCCCGGCGGACAGGCGCACGATGGAACGCGGGCACACCAGCCGCGCCACCGCGATGGTGCGCACGAACTCGATGGGATCGATCTGGCCCTCTGCGCGCACCTGATCGCCCAGCGGCGTGCCCGCCACGGGCACCAGGGCGTTGACCGGCAGGCTGTCGGGATGCTCGGGCAAGGTGGCGAGCGCATGCAGCAGGCCCGCGCGGTCCGCCCGGCTCTCGCCCATGCCCACGATGCCCCCGCAGCAGGTGCTCATGCCCGCCTCGCGCACGGCCTTGAGCGTATCGAGGCGCTCGTCATAGGTGCGGGTGGTCACCACGGAGGCGTAGTACTCGGGCGAGGTGTCGAGGTTGTGATTGTAATAGTCGAGCCCGGCCTCCTTCAGTGCGCGCGCCTGCTCGGGCGTCAGCATGCCGAGCGTGGCGCAGGTCTGAAGCCCCAGCGCCTTCACGCCCGAGATCATGGCCGCCAGCTTTGGCAGGTCACGATCCTTCAGCTCGCGCCAGGCCGCGCCCATGCAGAAGCGGTCCGCACCGCCGGCCCTGGCGGCCATGGCTTCGGCGAGCACGCTGGAGGTGTCCATCAGCTTCTCGGCCTTGAGGCCGGTATCGAAGTGGGCCGACTGGCTGCAATAGCCGCAGTTCTCGGCGCAGCCTCCGGTCTTGACCGACAGAAGCTGGCTTTTCTGGACCGCGCTGGGATCGAAGTGCTGGCGGTGCACGCTGGCGGCCAGGAACACCAGCTCCATGAAGGGCATGGCGAACAGGGCCTCGACCTCTGCGCGCGTCCAGTCGTGGCGCGGAATGGCGAGCCGCTCCGGCGTGTGTGCAGATGCGCTCACGGAGACTTTCGCGGACGGGCGGGCGGGGGTCAGATCATCGGCCATGGGCGCAGCATTAGGCGGCGGCCCCCGGCCCCGCAAGCCATAAGGGACGTGCGCCAGGGCCCGGCAGGAGCGGCCATATAAGGATATCCTTATGTCAGGTTGTGCGCGGCGGTGGCTGCGTCTATAGGGTCGGCACCCCATTTCCCCCAAGGAGCGCCCGTTCATGAGCGACTACATCATCCGCGACATCGGTCTGGCCGATTTCGGGCGCAAGGAAATCGCCATCGCCGAGACCGAGATGCCCGGCCTGATGGCCCTGCGCGCGGAATACGGCTCGAAGAAACCGCTCAAGGGCGCGCGCATCGCCGGCTCGCTGCACATGACCATCCAGACGGCGGTGCTGATCCAGACGCTGGAGGCGCTGGGTGCCGAGGTGCGCTGGGCATCGTGCAACATCTTCTCGACCCAGGACCACGCCGCCGCCGCCATCGCCGATGCGGGCACGCCGGTGTTCGCGCTGAAGGGCGAGACGCTGCACGAGTACTGGGAGTATGCGCACAAGATCTTCGAGTGGGCCGATGGCGGCTATCCCAACCTGATCCTCGATGACGGCGGCGATGCCACCTTGCTGTGCGTGCTTGGCCCCAAGGCCGAACAGGACGCCACGGTGCTCGACAATCCCGCCAACGAGGAGGAGGAAGCCCTGTTCGCGGTCATGAAGCGCTATCTGGCCGAGAAGCCGGGCTTCTACTCCGCCATCCGCGACGCCATTCAGGGGGTGTCGGAGGAAACCACCACGGGCGTGCACCGCCTCTATCAGATGGCCGAGCGCGGCGAGCTGCCCTTCCCGGCCATCAATGTGAACGACAGCGTCACCAAGTCGAAGTTCGACAATCTCTATGGCTGTCGCGAGAGCCTGGTGGATGCCATCCGCCGCGGGACCGACGTGATGCTGGCGGGCAAGGTCGCGCTGGTCATGGGCTATGGCGACGTGGGCAAGGGCTCGGCCGCCAGCCTCAGGAACGGCGGCGCGCGCGTGCTGGTCACCGAGGTGGACCCGATCTGCGCCCTGCAGGCGGCCATGGAGGGCTATGAGGTCGTCCACGTCGAGGACGCGGCCCCTTACGCCGATATCTTCGTCACCGCCACGGGCAACAAGGACGTGCTCACCGTCGATCACATGCGGGCGATGAAGAACAACGCCATCGTGTGCAACATCGGCCACTTCGATTCCGAGATTCAGGTGGCCGGGCTCAAGAACTTCAAGTGGGACAAGATCAAGGATCAGGTCCACCATGTCGAGTTTCCCGACGGCAAGAAGATCATCCTGCTGTCCGAGGGGCGGCTGGTGAATCTGGGCAATGCCACGGGCCACCCGAGCTTTGTCATGAGCGCGTCCTTCACCAACCAGACGCTGGCCCAGATCGAGCTGTGGACCAATGCGGCGGCCTATGAGAACCGGGTCTATACCCTGCCCAAGCATCTCGACGAGAAGGTCGCCATGCTTCACCTCGAAAAGCTGGGTGCCAAGCTGACCAAGCTGTCGGCTGATCAGGCGGCCTATATCGGCGTCACGCCCGAAGGCCCCTTCAAGCCCGATCACTACCGTTATTGATGCCGTCCGCCCGGCCCGTCCGATGAGCGCGCCCGACATCCACGGCCCGTGCCCGCCGCAGTTCGAGGCCGTGCGCGAGGCCTTTGCGCGCAACTTTCTCGATGCGCCCGGCACCGTCAGCGAGCGCGGCGCGCGCTTCAGCGTGCAGATCGGGGGCTGCCTCGTCATCGATCTGTGGGGCGGCCATGCCGATGCCGCAGGCGAGCAGCCGTTCGGGCCGGAGACCCTGACCCCGGTGTTCTCGACCGGCAAGGCGGTCATGGCCCTGATGATGGCGCGGCTGGTGGATCAGGGCCTGATCGGCTTCGATACCCCGCTGGCCGAGGTCTGGCCCGCATTCGGCGAGGCCGGAAAGGCCGACATCACCCTCGGTGATGTTCTGAGCCATCAGGCGGGCATGGTGGGCTTTGCCCCGCCACGCCCGCCCGAAATCTGGTTCGAGCGCGAGCAGGTGCTCGATGCCGTGGCCGCGCAGGCGCCCTTGTTTCCCCCGCGCTCGGCCTCGGGCTACAGCCCGATCATGGTGGGCTACATCTGTGGCGAGGTGTTCCGCCGCCTCGACGGGCGCTCCATGGGCACGGCCCTGCGCGAAGATCTGGCCGAGCCCTTCGATCTTGACCTGTGGTGGGGCCTGCCTGCCGCCCAGCACGGGCGCGTGGCCCAGATGCGAAAGCCCTCGCGTGCGCCTGATCTGGGCTCCATCGATGCGGTGCGTCAGGCCGCCTTTCTCGACAAGGGCTCGGCGCCTGCCGGGCGCGGCTCGGCCGAGTGGCGACAGATCGAGATTCCTTCCGCCAACATGCACGCGCGCGCAGACTCTCTGGCGCGTCTGATGGGCGTGGTGGCCTCGGGCGGGATGCTGGAGGGCGAGCGCGTGCTGTCCGCCGGCACCCTCGCGGTCATGAGCGCCGAGCGCATATCCGGGCCGGACCGGGTGCTGCCCTTCACCCTGTCGTGGGCGGCGGGCCTGATGCGCAACGAGGGGCTCGGCATCTTCGGCCCTGATCCCGGTACGCTCGGCCACTGCGGCTGGGGCGGCAGCTGCGCCTTCGCCGATCCGGCCGCAGGGATTTCGGGGGCCTATGTCATGAGCGCCCAGTCCCATCACCTGATCGGCGATCCGCGCGCGCGTGCGCTGGTCGAGGCGCTCTACGCCAGTCTCTGAGCGCGTGCGGCCCGGCTTCTTTGCAGCGCCGCCAGCACGAACACCATGGCCCCCGCCCAGATGAAGCCGAACGACAGGGCGCGCAGCCAGCCGAAGGGCTCGCCCTGGGCCACGCCGATCACGAAGCTGATGGTGGGGGCGAGAAATTGCAGAAAGCCCATGGTCGACAGGGGCATCCGTCGCGCTGCCCACGAGAACAGCATCAGCGGCACCACCGTGACAGGCCCCGCCAGCATCAGCAGCAGCGCCGTGCCCGTGCTGTCGGTGAAATGGCCCAGCCCCTGACTCTCCAGCCACAGTATGTAGGCAATGCCCGGCAGGGTGATGAGGGCGCACTCGATGAACAGGCCAGTCTGGGCGTCGGCGTCGATGCGCTTGCGGATCACGCCATAGGCCGCAAAGGTCAGCCCCAGCGTCAGCGACACCCATGGCAGGCCGCCCACTGCCACGGCCTGAAGCGCCACGCCGACGACGGCCAGGGCGATGGCGGCCAGGCCCAGCCCGCTGATGCGCTCGCGGAAAATCCACGCGCCTGCCGCCATGTTGAGCAGCGGGTTGAGATAATAGCCGAGGCTGGTTTCCAGCGTATGGCCGTTGTTGACCGCCCAGACGAACACGGCCCAGTTCACCGCGATCAGGCTGGTGGAGACCAGCAGCAGCGCAAGGGTGCGCGGCGAGCGCAGCACCCGCTTCACATCGCCTGACTGGCGCGCCAGCAGCACCAGAAGCCCCGCCCACAGCACCGACCAGATGGCGCGGTGGCCCATGATCTCGAAGGCATCCGCGCCCGCCCGGCCCATGGGCTGATAGATCAGCGGCGAGAGCCCCCACACCACATAGCAGCCCACGCCTGCGATCAGGGCGTTGCGGAAGTCGGGCGCGGAGCCGCCGGAAGCGTTCAAGGCCGTCAGCCGCCCACCGTGATCGAACGATAGCCGGATTTGGGCGTGATGACGCCCTGCTCGTCGAGCAGCTGGGCAATCTGGACCGCGTTGAGGGCCGCGCCCTTGCGCAGGTTGTCGGACACGACCCACAGCGACAGGCCGTTCTCGACCGTGGTGTCCTCGCGGATGCGCGAGACATAGACGCCGAACTCGCCCACCGCCTCGATGGGGGTGACATAGCCGTGCTCGGCCGGATTATCGACCACCACCACGCCGGGTGCCTCGCGCAGGACGTCGCGCGCGCTGTCGGCATCGAGCGGGGTTTCGAACTCCAGAGTCACGCTCTCGCTGTGGCCCACGAACACGGGCACCCGCACGCAGGTGACGGTGAGGCGGATCGAGGGATCGAGGATCTTGTGGGTCTCGTTCCACATCTTGGCTTCTTCGTCGGTGTAGCCGTCCTCGCGCAGGGAGCCGATGAAGGGCAGGACGTTGAAGGCGATCTGCTTGGCGAACGTCCTGGGCGTGGCATCGCCGAGGCCGTAGAGCGCCTTGGTCTGGTCCCACAGCTCGTCCATGGCTTCCTTGCCCGCGCCCGACACCGACTGATAGGTCGAGACCACTGCCCGGCGGATGTGCGCGGCATCGTGAAGGGGCTTCAGCGCCACGACCAGCTGCAGGGTCGAGCAGTTGGGATTGGCGATGATGTGCTTCTTGCGCGCGCCATGGACCGCCTCGGGGTTCACCTCGGGCACGATCAGGGGCACGTCCGGGTCCATGCGGAACGCCGAGGAGTTGTCGATGACCATGACACCCATGGCCCCGATCTTCTCGGACCAGGCGCGGCTGACGTCGCCGCCCGCGCTCATCAGCACGATGTCGCACTTCGAGAAGTCGAACTGCTCGATGTCGTGACACTTCAAGGTGCGCTCGCCAAAGGCCACCTCAAGCCCCCTGGACTTGCGCGAGGCGACGGCGAAGACCTCCTCGAGGGGGAACTGAAGCTCGTCCAGCAAGGTCAGCATTTCGCGACCGACATTGCCTGTGGCGCCTACGACGGCGACGCGATAACCCATGGGTGGCTCCTGACGGGGTGGTTCCGGGCGGGCGCGGGGAGGTTGGTGCGATGAGCAGGCCTTGCCTGCCTCAGTCCGCCATTTAGAACGAACGGCCCGCAAAGCAATCGCTTTTGCCCTTCTGTGTGTTCATCTGATGACTTCAGCCCTGCGCCAAGCCTATCTCGATCGCCTGCGTGACGGAGCCTTGCAGGCCGATGAGGCGCAGCAGCAGGCGATCGAGGCGCTGGAGCGACTGGAGCATGATCTTGGCCGCCGCACCCTGACGGGGCGCAGGAGGTCCGTGCAGGGGGTCTATCTGTGGGGGCCGCCGGGGCGCGGCAAGTCCATGCTGATGGACCTGTTCTACGCCCACAGCGCCGAGAAGCGCCGCCTGCGTGCGCACTTTCATGCCTTCATGGCGCAGGTACACGAGGATGTGCGGCTGTGGCGCGAGGGCACGGGCGCGCAGAAGCTGGCGCGCTTCGGCACGGTGCGCGGCAGCGATCCGGTCGGGCCGATCGCGGATCGTCTGGCGCGTCAGGTGCGGCTCCTGTGCTTTGACGAGCTGCAGGTGACGGACATCGCCGATGCCATGATCCTGGGCCGCCTGTTCGAGGCCCTTTTTGCACGCAAGGTGGTGCTGGCCGCCACATCGAACCGCAGGCCCGACCAGCTCTATGCCAACGGCATCAACCGCCAGCTTTTCCTGCCTTTCATCGCGCGCATCGAGGCGCAGTGCGATGTCGTGGAGGTGGCCGGGGCAAGGGACTGGCGCGCACAGCGCATGGCCAGCTCGCGGGTCTGGTATTCGGGCCTCGACACAGGGCGCAAGATGGCGTTCGAGCACCTGTGGGAAGACCTGCGCGGCGCAGAGCCCGAGGAGCCCACGCGCCTGACGCTCAAGGGCCGCGAACTGGTGCTGGAGCGCACCGTGGGGGCCATGGCGCGCGCCACCTTCGATGAGCTGTGCGCCAGGGCTCTGGGTCCGCAGGACTATCTGGCCATTGCCGCGCGCTTCCACACCCTGTTCATCGAGGCCGTGCCGGTGCTGGGGCCAGAGCGGCGCTTCGAGGCCCGCCGTCTCGTCACCCTGATCGACGCACTCTATGAGGCGAAGGTGCGCATCGTCGTGCTGGCCGAGGCCGAGCCGCAAGCCCTCTACCCACAAGGGGAAGGCGCGTTCGAGTTCGAGCGCACCGTCTCGCGCCTGCGCGAGATGAGCGCTGTGGCGTGGCTGCAACAGGAACGGTGACAATAGCGGCAGCGCGCGGAACACGGGGCCGGGTTGTGCGGTCTGCATACCGAGGGCGCGGGATTTCGTATCTCGCGAGGTGGGGGCACTGCCTTTTCAACTGCTCAGGATTGTCTCCATGCGTTCCAGGATCATTGCTTTCTCAGTGGCCTCCGCGCTCGCGCTGGCCGCTTCCGCCGCTGTCGCCTAGGACCAGCCGTTCTCGGGCGGTTATGTCGGCGTCACGCTCAACCAGACCCAGGGTGACTTCGATCTGACCGATGCCCCGCTCCAGACCGCTGCGGGCAGCGCCTTCTGGGGTCCGTTCGGTGGTACGGCGGCCAACTCCCAGCCCAGCTTCTCGGTCAATGGCACTGAGCTTGGCCTGATGGCGGGCTACAACTTCCAGGCCGGCAGCTTCGTGTTCGGCGTGGAAGGCGATGTGGCCTATTCGGACGCCGGTGGCAGCCGCACCATCGCCGACCGCCCGGCAGCCGGCACCAACCAGTTCACCACGCGTCTTCGCACCGATGTCGAATATACCGCGACGCTTCGTGCCCGCGCGGGCGTGGCCATGGGCAATGTGCTGGTCTATGGCACCGCAGGCGGCGCCATGAGCGAGGTCACGTTCGACCGCAACTACGTCAACGCCAGCTTTGCCGAGCTGAACAGCCGCGACAAGCAGCGTCATACGGGCTGGACCTATGGCGCGGGCGTCGAGTGGGCCTTCAGCGACCGCCTGAGCGCGCGCGCCGAGTATCTGCGCCTCGACTTCGATTCCCAGAGCTACGACTGGACCTATTCGGATGGCACCACGGCCCAGGCCGATGTGGACTTCCGCCGCGACGCCCTGCGCTTCGGGCTCGCCTACCGCTTCTGATCGCCTCCGCGATCACGCCAGAGAGGCCCGGGTGGTGACGCCCGGGCCTTTTTGCTGCCCGAAGTCGAGGCCAGCATGACCGCTTGAAGCGCCCCCTCAGGCGTGCCAGCCTTGGCCCGCCTCACCAGTGGCGTGCATCATCGAAACGGAAAGCCCTGCCCATGCGTATCACGACAACCCTGGCGGCCGGTGCCGCACTGGCCCTGATGTTCGGGACAGGTGCCGCGGCCCAGAGCGGTGCCATCGATCCCGGCGGGATCAGCCCGCGTGAGGCGGTGAGCTGGCTGTCGGCCCAGCCGGGTCTGGCCCCCGAGTTTGCCCAGGAAGGCGATACCCCGGCGATCCGCGTGGTCGATGGCGACGTGACCTGGGGGATGTTTTTCTACAACTGCGAACAGAGCCGCTGTCGCGCCGTGCAGTTTCACATCAGCTTCCAGAACCCGGCCGTGACCGAGGCGCTTGCCGCCGACTGGAACCGCAGCCGCCGCTTCGTCACCGCCCGCGCCGAGATGAACCCTTCGCCCGAGCTGATCGGCGAGTATGATCTCTATCTCCCGGCGGGCTACACCTGGGCCCAGCTTTCCGAGAACCTGGAGCTGTGGCGGGCCATCGTGCCGCTGATCGGCCTTCAGGCGGGCTACTATGTGCTGGAGGATGCGCAGTAGCGGCCACAGTTGCCCCACGCCGGGCCTGCACGAAAAAGGGCGGAGCCGCGCGGCTCCGCCCTTTTTTTGCTGTCCGTTTCGCCGTGCCTCACGCGAGGGACGAATCGATGCCCTTGCACGCCTCGATCAGGCCCTTCACCGAGTTGACCGAGGTTTCCAGCATGGCCTTTTCCTCGTCATTGGTGTCGAACTCGATGACGCGCTCGACGCCGCCCGCGCCGATCAGGGCCGGAACGCCGACATAGAGGTCCGACAGGCCATATTCGCCCGACAGCCACGCTGCCGAAGGCAGGACGCGCTTCTGGTCCTTGAGATAGGACATGGCCATGGCGATGGCGCTTTCGGCCGGGGCGTAATAGGCCGAGCCGGTCTTGAGCAGGGCGACGATCTCGCCGCCGCCCTTGCGGGTGCGCTCGACGATGGCGTCCAGATCGCCTTGGCTGAGGAAACCGTGGCGCACCGCGTCGGGCAGGGGCAGGCCGCCCACGGTGGAGTGGCGCACCATGGGCACCATGTCATCGCCGTGCCCGCCCAGGGTCCAGGCGTGGATGTCCTTGATCGAGATGCCGGTCTTTTCAGCCAGGAAATATGCGAAGCGCGCCGAGTCCAGCACCCCGGCCATGCCGACCACGCGGTTGTGGGGCAGGCCCGAGAACTTCTGCAGCGCCCAGACCATGGCATCGAGCGGATTGGTGATGCAGATCACGAAGCTGTCGGGCGCATGGGCCTTGATGCCCTCGCCCACGGCCTTCATGACCTTGAGGTTGATGCCCAGCAGGTCGTCGCGGCTCATGCCCGGCTTGCGCGGCACACCGGCGGTGACGATGCACACGTCCGCACCCGCGATCTCGGCATAGTCGTTTGCGCCTTTCAGCGCCACGTCCGAACCGAACACCGAGGTGGCCTCGGCGATGTCCAGCGCCTTGCCCTGGGGCGTGCCCTCGGCGATGTCGAACAGGACCACATCGCCCAGTTCCTCGCGCGCGGCGATGTGGGCCAGGGTTCCGCCGATCATACCGGCACCGATGAGGGCGATCTTGGCGCGAGCCATGGGCAAGTCTCCGTAAGGTCAGCTCGAAGCGGCACGAGGGGTCGCGCCGCGAAGGGAGGAATGTCGCTGGCGCGGGGTCTAGACCCGGCGGCCTGTTCCTGCAAGGGCGGGGCGTGATCGCGGCGGCTTGTGCAGGGGCCGCCGCAATGAGATGGTCCGGCAAGGACAGGCGGAGAGACACCATGATCGGCTATGTGACCCTGGGCACCAACGATCTGGAGCGCGCGGCCAGATTCTATGACGCCATTGCGGCCAGGATGGGCACGCGGCGCATGATGGAGTGGCCCGGCGCCATCGCCTGGGGCGAGCCGGGCGGCGGCGCGGGCATCGGCCTGACCGCGCCCTTCGACGGCAAGCCCGCCAGTGTCGGCAACGGCGTGATGGTGGCGCTGGGCGCGCGCGATCCGGCCCATGTCGACGAGATCTATGCCTGCGCCATCGAGAACGGAGCCACCTGCGAGGGCAAGCCCGGCCCGCGCGGCACGGGCTTTTATGCGGCCTATTTCCGCGACCCGGATGGCAACAAGCTCAATGCCTTCTGCATGGGCGCTGCCGCCGAGGCGGCTTCCGCGGCGAAGTGAGCCCGTTTCGGCGCGATCCGGCCTTCGAGTCCGGCTCGGTGCGGCTCGGCGATCTGCCCCTGTGCGAGGTTCGTCTTCAGGACGATGCGCGCTTCGGCTGGCTGATCCTCATTCCGCGACGCGCCGGGCTGGTCGAGGTGGCGGACCTGTCCGGGCGCGAGCGTGCCCTGCTGCTGGACGAGGCGGTAGCCGCAGGCGAGGCGCTGCGCGGTGCCTTTGCGGCCGACGGACGGCCCGTGGACAAGATCAACATCGCCAGCATCGGCAATGTCACCGCCCAGCTTCATGTGCACGTGGTGGCGCGCTGGCGGGACGATCCCTTCTGGCCCGATCCGGTCTGGGGCCGCCCCGGCCGGCAGCGGCGCACGGGCGAGGCCCATCAGGCGCTGTCGCGCGCCCTTGTCGCGGCCCTCGGGCTCGAGGTCTGAGAGGGGTGGCTTGCGCGCGCTTCAGCGGGCGCGGCGCAGGGTCATGTTCACACCGATGGGCTCGGCACCGGGCGCCTCGGAATAGGCGCCGCGCCAGAACCCGCCCTCCTGCCACAGCTCGAGCACGCGCTGTCTCCCGTCGCCGCGCAGGGTCAGGCTGAGGCGGCCATTGGCCAGGCGCGAGGTCTCGATATGGCCGATGCGCTGGTGCGGGTGATTGGGGTTCAGCTCGCGAAACGCGCCTTCCAGCAAGCTGGCGCCATCGTCGGTGATGAGCAGTTCCAGCAGGGGCTGACCATTGAGATCGGCGAGCTGCCAGTGGCCGTCGAGCGGGCCCATGGTGGCATCATAGCGCGCCTCGGCATCGCGCACGGCCTCGTGATAGCGCCGGTCGGCCTCGGCCAGCGGGCGCTCGAGCTGTCCGCGGTAGGCGTCCACCGACAGGCCCGGCTCGACCACGATGCGCACCGGCTCGGCGTCGAGATCGCCCTCGGGCTGGACCGGGGCGGGCCTGCCGAAGTTGGAGGGCGGCTCGTGGGGGCGTACACGCGGCGCGGCATAGGGCAGGGCGCTGCTGGGATGGGGAGCCGCCAGCGCTTCGGTCTCGGGCGCAGGCGCGCCAGAGGACGTTGGGTCATCGAGGGGCGCAAGCACCCCCATGGCCAGAAACAGCCCAAGCATATGGTCGGCTCGTCTCGATGGGGCGTCGGACCCTGTGTCCCGATCGCCCGGATGCGGTGTCGTCGATGTGGTGTCGTGTTATTGTTGAGGTCAGGCTAAGGGCGAAGCGCGTGCCTAGGCAAGGCTTGGCCCGCTCACATCGGCGTCAGATCATTTCAGCGCGTAAGCCACAGCTCCTGCGCCAGCACGTCGCAGGCGGGTGGATCATCCGCCCCCGCGCCGGGTTCGTATGCAATATGGTGCAGGTGCGTTGACTTTGGGGTGCCTTGCTCCCTATGCCAGTCCCGCGTGGCGGACACGCTTGATTTGCAAAGACTTGAGAACGGTTCGCATGTCTCATTCCGGCCCCAGGCCCGATAGCCGACCGGCCCACAGGCCGCTTTCCCCCCACCTGCAGATATGGCGTTGGCATGTCACCATGCTGGCCTCGATCCTGCACCGGATGAGCGGCGCGGCCCTCTATGGCGGGCTGGTGCTGGTGGTGGTCTGGCTGGCGTGCCTGGCGGCGGGACCGGAAGCCTATGGCGTGTTCGCGGCCGTGTCGGGCTCGGTCTTCGGCCTGATCGTGTGGTTCCTGCTGACCCTGGCGCTCAGCTATCACCTGATGTCGGGCATCCGGCACCTGATCTGGGACACGGGCCGGGGGCTGGAGCCACGGACCGCCTCGCTGCTGAGTACCGTCTCGATCCTCGCGGGGCTCGCCCTGGCCGTGGCCTTCTTTGCCGTGCTGATCGCCGAGGGGAGGGTGTCGCTGTGAGCAACAGGGCGTCTCTGGTGAAACAGGCCGAGGGCCATGGTGCCGCCGAATGGCTGAGGGAGCGGGTCTCCTCGCTGGTTCTGGTGGTCTTTACCGCCTGGGCGCTGTGGGCCGCCTACTCGGTGGCGGGCCAGCCGTTCGATGCGGTGGTAGCGTGGCTGTCCTCGCCGCTCAATGCGGGCGTGCTGCTGGCGGCCCTGATCATCAGCCTGTGGCATATGCACATGGGCATGGTGGTGATCATCGAGGACTATCTGCAAGGCGCGGCGCGCAAGGCCTGCATCCGCCTCAGCCTCGCCTTCTGCCTCGCGCTCGGCGCGGCGGCCCTGATCTGCACATTCATGCTGGCCACGGGCGCAGGCCCGGCCACCCCGGGAGCGTAATCGCGAGATGGCAGCCTATTCCTTTGTCGATCATGCCTATGACGTGGTGGTGGTGGGAGCCGGAGGCTCGGGCCTGCGCGCCGCGCTCGGCTGCGCCCAGGCGGGGCTCAAGACCGCCTGCGTGACCAAGGTGTTCCCGACCCGCTCGCACACGGTGGCGGCTCAGGGCGGCATCTCGGCGGCGCTGGGCAACATGGGCGAGGACGACTGGCGCTGGCACATGTTCGATACCGTGAAGGGCTCGGACTGGCTGGGCGATCAGGACGCCATCGAGTATCTGTGCCGCAACGCGCCCAAGGCCGTCTATGAGCTGGAGCACTGGGGCGTGCCCTTCTCGCGCACCGAGGAAGGCAAGATCTATCAGCGGGCCTTCGGCGGGATGACGCGCAACTTCGGCGAGGCACCCGTGCAGCGCACCTGTGCCGCCGCCGACCGCACCGGCCATGCGATCCTGCACACCCTCTATGGCCAGTCGGTGCGACGCGAGGTCGAGTTCTTCATCGAGTATTTCGCCCTCGACCTGATCATGGACGAGGGCGTGTGCAAGGGCATCACCGCCTGGAAGCTGGACGACGGCACCTTGCACCGCTTCCGCGCCAAGCAGGTGATCCTGGCTACCGGCGGCTATGGCCGGGCCTATTTCTCGGCCACCTCGGCGCACACCTGCACGGGCGATGGCAATGCCATGGTGCTGCGCGCGGGCCTGCCGCTTCAGGACATGGAGTTCGTCCAGTTCCACCCCACGGGCATCTATGGCGCAGGCTGCCTGATCACCGAGGGCGTGCGCGGGGAGGGTGGCTATCTGACCAACTCCGAGGGCGAGCGCTTCATGGAGCGCTATGCGCCCACCGTGAAGGACCTGGCGCCGCGCGACATGGTCAGCCGCTCCATGACCATCGAGATCCGCGAGGGTCGCGGCGTGGGCCCGAACAAGGACCACATCTTCCTGCACCTCGATCACCTCGATCCCAAGGTGATCCACCAGCGCCTGCCCGGCATCTCGGAGAGCGCGCGCATCTTTGCGGGCGTGGACGTGACCCGCGAGCCCATCCCCGTGATCCCGACCGTGCACTACAACATGGGCGGCATCCCCACGAACTACCACGGCGAGGTGCTGACCAAGGTGGGCGACGACGCCAATGCCGTGGTGCCGGGCCTGATGGCCGTGGGCGAGGCCGCCTGCGTCAGCGTGCACGGTGCCAATCGCCTCGGTTCCAACTCGCTGATCGACCTGGTGGTGTTCGGCCGTGCGGCGGGCCTGAGGGCAGGCGAGACGGTGGAGCGCGGTGCGGTGCCGGACGTCTCGGTCGCCATGACCGAGAGCCATCTGGCGCGCCTCGACCGCTTCCGCCACGCCAATGGCTCGACCCCGACCGCGCGCCTGCGCCTCGACATGCAGAAGGCCATGCAGGAGGACGCCGCCGTGTTCCGCACCGGCGAGACCCTTCAGAACGGCGTGCGCCGCATCCGCGAGATCCATGCGCGCGGTGCCGACATCCGCACCACCGACCGGGGCATGATCTGGAACACCGATCTGGTCGAGACGCTGGAATATGACAATCTGATCGGTCAGGCCATCGTGACCATCGAAGGGGCGCTCAACCGTACGGAAAGCCGCGGCGCCCACGCCCGCGAGGACTATCCCGAGCGCGACGACACCCACTGGATGAAGCACACCCTCGCCTGGCTCGACGAGAGCCGGGGCGAGGCGAAGATCGATTACCGCCCCGTGCACGACTACACGCTCAGCCAGGACGTCGATCCGATACCGCCGCGCAAGAGAACCTACTGATCATGGTCGAAATGCCCAGCTTTCAGGACAATCGCTGATGGTGCAGCTTACGCTTCCCAAGGGCTCCAAGCCTGCCAAGGGCAAGGTCCACAAGGCCCCCGCCGGAGCCCAGAACGTCAAGACCTACCGGATCTATCGCTATGATCCCGAGGTGGACGACAGCCCGCGCTGGGACGAATACGAGGTCTCGAGCGACGACCACGGCCCGATGCTGCTGGACGCCCTGATCCACATCAAGAACGAGATCGACCCCTCGCTCGCTTTCAGGCGCTCGTGCCGCGAGGGCATCTGCGGCTCGTGCTCGATGAACATCGACGGGCGCAACACGCTTGCCTGCACCAAGGGCTGGGACGAGTGCTCGGGCAGCACCATTTCCGTCGCCCCCCTGCCGCATCAGCCGGTGGTCAAGGATCTCGTCACCGACCTGACGCTGTTCTACGCCCAGTACGACTCGATCCAGCCCTATCTTCAGTCCGACGAGCCCGATCCCGAGACCGAGCGGCTGCAGAGCCCCGAGGACCGCGAGAAGCTGGACGGCCTCTATGAATGCATCCTGTGCGCCTGCTGCTCGACCTCGTGTCCGAGCTACTGGTGGAACCAGAAGGAATATCTGGGCCCGGCAGCCCTGCTTCAGGCCTATCGCTGGCTGGCCGACAGCCGCGACGACGCCACCGATGCGCGGCTCGACGATCTGGAAGACCCGTTCAAGCTCTATCGCTGCCACACCATCATGAACTGCGCCCAGGTGTGCCCCAAGGGCCTGAACCCCGCCAAGGCCATCGCCGAGACCAAGAAGATGATGGTCTCACCCAGCCGCAAGCATCGCGCCACCTGACTTCAAGTTGCCCTACCGCTTCGCTATTTGAGGGCTGTTGATCCTCAAGTCGCCCTATCGCTTCGCTATTTGAGGGCTGATGGTTCTTGAGTCGCCCTACCGCTTCGCCACCTGAGGGCTGATGGTTCTTGAGTCGCCCTATCGCTTCGCTATTTGAGGGCTCAATGGCCAAGATCACCTATGTCGAGCACGACGGACGCGAGCACGTCGTCGAGGTCAGGAACGGCCTTTCCGTGATGGAAGGGGCGATCCGCAACAATGTGCCGGGCATCGATGCCGACTGCGGCGGCGCGTGCGCCTGCGCCACCTGCCATGTCTATGTGGACGAGGCCTGGATCGGCGAGACCGGCAGCGCCTCGCCCATGGAAGAGTCCATGCTCGACTTCGCCGAAGGGGTGCAGCCCAACTCGCGCCTGTCATGCCAGATCAGGGTTTCCGACGCGCTCGATGGCCTGGTGGTGCGCCTGCCCGAAAGCCAGCATTGAGCCCGGCGGGCGGTCCTTCCGGTGCCTTGATCGCCCTGGTGGGCGAGCTGATCGAGCGAGCGGAAGCCGCAGCGCCCGGCATCTTGCCCGTCATCGCCATCGTTGGCGCGCAGGGCTCGGGAAAGACCACTCTGGCGCGCGCGGCGGCCGAGGCTTTCGGCGCGGTGCAGGTCTCTATCGACGATGTCTATCTCACGCGCCTGGAGCGCGAAGCTATGGCGCGCGAGGCCCATCCGCTGCTGCTGATGCGCGGGCCACCCGGTACCCATGACCTGGGCCTGATGGAGCAGCTCATCGACAGCCTGGCGCGCGCCGGTCCTGACGATACGACGCTGATCCCCGACTTCGACAAGCGCGGCGACGACCGCTGGCCGCTCAGCTGCTGGCGCGAGTATCGGGGCCGCCCGCGCGCGGTGCTCATCGACGCCTGGTGCCTGGCCGCGCTGGCTGTGCCCGAGCACGATCTGGCCATGCCCATCAACGCCCTTGAGCAGCAGTTTGATCGGGACGGGCGCTGGCGCAGCCTCGTCAACGGGCAGCTGGACGGGCCCTATGCGCGGTTCGCGCAGCGGCTGGGCGGCACGCTGTTCCTGCGCGCGCCAGGCTTCGAGGTGGTTCACCGCTGGCGCTGTCAGCAGGAGGCGGACCTGCTGGGCGTGGCACCCGAAGCCCTGCCCGCTCACGAGCGCGACAGGCTCGCGGGCTTCATCCAGTATTTCGAGCGGGTGACGCGCCAGATGCTGGACGGCCATGTCGATGCCGACGTGACGGTCCAGCTCGACGAGCACCGCCGCGCGGGCGGGCCGGTCTGGCGCAAGTCCTCGCCTCGGGTCTAAAGGGCCATGATGGCGCGCACCGCGACATAGACCGCCACGATCAGGATCAGCCCGGCAAAGAGCCTGCGCCCCAGCACGACATTCTGGCCCAGCCTGCGCGCCAAGGGCAGGCCTGCGACGGTTCCGGCCACCCCGCCCAGGGTCATGGCGCCGACAAGCAGCGGATCAACCCAGCCTGACAGCGCATAGTTGCCCGCCGTGGTGGCTCCGAACGCGGCGACGCTGAGCAGTGAGGCGGCCTGGGCGGCGGACAGGCTCATGCCCGTGGCGCTCATGAGGCCGGGCACGATCAGAAAGCCCCCGCCGATGCCGAAGAAGCCGGCCGCCGAGCCCACGCCTGCGCCGGTCAGAGAGAGGCGGGGCGTCATGGCAAGGCTGAGGACCGGCTCGGGCCTAATCACGACGGGGCGCGGGCGCAGCATGGTCAGGCCCACCGCCGCCATGGCCACGGCAAAAGCGAGCAGAAGCTGCTGGCCGTCGATCATCTTGGCCAGGGACGAACCCGCCCATGCCCCGAGCGCGCCTGTGGCGGCGAACACGCTGGCACAGGGCCAGCGCACGCGGCCCGCCCGCGCATGACCTGCCAGGGCTGTGAGCGCATTGAGCGCCACGCCCGCTGCCGAGACGCCTATGGCCATGTGCGGCTCGCTGACGCCCACCACATAGAGCAGCAGGGGCACCGCCAGCACCGAGCCGCCGCCGCCGAACAGGGTCAGGAGAAAGGCGACGATGCCGCCCGAAAGCACGGCCAGCATAAGGGGAACAAGGTCGGTGACCATGCGGGCAGCCTGTCAGGAAGGGAGGATTTCAGGCCCGGGCCGCGCGGTTCCATGGCATGACGGCCAGCAGGCGCGCCATGCCGCAGAAGCCGGTGGCACCCGCGACGAACAGCCCTGCACCGACGAAGGCCGACAGGCCCCAGAAGCCGGGGTGGACGAACAGGCCGAGCGCAGCACCGATCAGGATCATGCCGCCTGCGGTCATCTGCACCTGGCGCATCAGCTCGATGGGCTGGGAGCGGTCCTTGCGGGTGGGCAGGCCCGCCGCCTTCCAGCCCTCCAGACCCCCCTCGACAACGAAGGCCTCGCCCTCGACGCTTTCGGCGAGCCTCACGCAGTTCATCTCGGTGCGGTTGCCGGTGCGGCAGGTGTAGATCACCTGCTGGCCCGGGCGCGCCCTCGGCGGAGCAAAGGCGGACAGGGGCAGGCTGATCGCCCCTTCGATGTGTTCGCGGGCGTGCTCGTCACGCTCGCGGATGTCGACCAGAACGGCGGTTCCGGCCTTGAGGCGGGCTGCGGCCTCGGCGGGTTTGACGGGGGTGAGCGTGCTCATGCTTCAGTCCTTTCTTGAGATTGAGTGCCTGGCGGGGGCGGGCAGAAGATCTCGGCCAGTACGGCGATGACCTTGAGCACCGCAGGGTCGGTGATGCGATAGAAGATGGCCGTGCCCTCGCGCCGCGTGCCCACCAGACCTTCTTCGCGCAGGCGCGCCAGATGCTGGGACAGGGCCGACTGCGACAGGCCCACCAGAGGCAGAAGCTGGCTGACGGCCAGCTCGCGCTCGCCCAGCTGGCACAGGATCATCAGCCGTTTCTCGTTGGAGAGCGCGCGCATCAGGTCAGCGGCCTCACCGGCGCTGGCCTGGAAACGTTGCAGTCCGATGGTGTCGAGGTCGATCATGAGGCCAATATATTCAGACTTGCTAAATAAGCAATAGCTAATATATAACCGAGAACGAGAGAGGAGATCCCATGTCCCAGAAAATCCCCGCAGGCACTCATCTGTCGCGCTCCGACAATGGCCCCGACGTGCGCGGCTTCTTCGATCCGGCGACCCACACCATCACCTATCTGGTCAGCGACCCGGCCACGGCGAAGGCGGCGATCATCGATCCGGTGCTGGACTTCGAGGCGGCCAGTGCGCGCACCTCGACGCGCTCCATCGATGCGGTGCTGACCGCCATGAAGGAGGCCGGTCTGGAGCTTGATCTGGTTCTGGAAACCCATGCCCATGCCGACCACCTGAGCGCGGCCGAGCACCTGCGCCGCATGGCCGGGGTGCCCGTCGGCATCGGCGCGCACATCACCCGCGTGCAGTCGACCTTTGCGCCGCTGTTCGGTGCCCATGACGTGGGCGAGGACGGCGCGGTGTTCGATCGTCTATATCAGGACGGCGAGCGCTTCACCCTGGGCACCCTGAGCGTGGAGGTGCTGCACACTCCCGGCCACACCCCGGCTTGCGTCAGCTATCTGATCGGCGATGCCCTGTTCGTGGGCGATACGCTGTTCATGCCCGATTACGGCACCGCACGGGCCGATTTTCCCGGCGGCAGCGCCAGCACGCTCTATCGCTCCATCCAGCGCCTGCTGGCCCTGCCCGAAAACACCCGGATGTTCGTCGGCCACGACTATCTGCCCGAGGGGCGCAGCGACTATCGCTTCGAGACCACGGTGGGCGAGCAGCGCCGCAGCAACATCCATGTCGGCGGCGGCGTCACCGAGGAGGCGTTCGTGCAGATGCGAGAGGCGCGCGATGCAACACTGAAGGCGCCCCAGCTGATAATGCCTTCGCTGCAGATCAATATCCGCGCCGGCGCCCTGCCGCCGGAAGACGCCGATGGCCGACGCTATCTCAAGATGCCGCTGAACACCCTCTAGCGAAAGGGCGCCGTTTCAGTCGGCGGGCATCCGGTTCTCGTTGATGGCGATGCGGCCGATCAGCCCGCGCACGATCAGGTCCAGCGCCGAGCCCTCGCGATAGTCCGCGGCGGCGACGAAGTTCACCCGGTCCTCGGAGATCAGGCGGTGAATCTTGTTGTGATCGCCCTGATTGCTGCGCGGGTCATAGACGGCGATGGAGAAGCCGCCCTTGGTGTGCATCATCTTCATGGTGGGCACATCCGTGTCGCCGTCGCCGATGAAGATCATGCGCGAAAACGGCACCGGGCGCTCCTCGTCGGGTATGAAGTGATTGATGCGCTCGTGCTCCCAGTGATTGTGCACGCCCTTGTTGATGCGGAACAGGTACTGGGTCTTGGTGGTGTAGTTGATGCCCACGGCGGGCCAGACCGCTTCGTCCTTTTCGTCATAGGCGAATTTGGAGGCGAAGACGTGCCGGAAGGCGGGGCGGATGGGACAGCCCTCGATCATCTCCTCCAGCCCCGCCGAGATGATGTAATGCTCGATCTCGAGGCCGAAGCGCCTGCCGAACGCATTCATGCGCTCGAACCACGACATGTCCTTCAGCCCCTCGAACAGGGCCACCTCGCGGCCGTGAGCCTGAAGCGCCTGACGGGTCACGGGCACGCCGTTGTCGCGCGCCAGCTTCAGCATCATCTGCATGTACATCAGTATGCCGTCGCCATCGGCCGCCTCGGTGGCCCGTGCTGCCTCGGCCCAGAAGTCGGGGGTGCCCATGCCCACCGAGGGGATGAAGCTGACTTCCTGCATGTTGCCGCGCGCGAGCGTGCCGTCGAAGTCGTAGATCAGTGCGGTCTTGAGGGGGCGCATGGACGCTCCTTGAGGGGCTGATGCCCGGTTCAGACCGAGCGCCTCTCCGATAGAAGGTCCGGGCCCTCCAGCGCAAGCTCGGGCGCGGCGGCATCGATGTGGGCGGCATCGGGCAGGTGCAGGGTGAAGGTCGCGCCCTTGCCCGGCTCGCTCTCCACCGAGGCCCAGCCGCCATGCAGCTCGGTCAGGGCCTTGACCAGGGCGAGCGACAGGCCCGGCCCGCCGCGCTCGCGCTTGACGAACCGGTCGAACACGCTGGCCTGCAGGTGATAGGCGATGCCCCGGCCCGTGTCAGAGACATGGATGCGCGCCTCGGACGGCCCGAAATCGAGGCCGAGGGCCACCTCGCCGCCCTCGCCGACGGCGCGGATGGCATTGTCGATCAGGTGATCCACCGCCTGGGCGATGCGCCGGGCATCACCGCGGATCAGCCGCGCGGAGGGGGCCAGTTCGAGCCGCAGGCTGGCCCCCCGGCCCTCAATGCGCGGACGGGCGCGATAGGCGCAGTCCTCGAGCAGGGCGGCAAGGTTCACATCGCCGAGTGACAGCGCCATCTCGTCGGCGTCGATCTGGGCCATGTCCAGCACATCGTCGATGGAGCGCGCCAGATGGGTGGCGGCCACGCGGATGGCCCCGGCGTGCTGGCGCGAGCGCTCGTCCAGCCGGTCGCCGCTAAGCTCCAGCAGCTCGGCATAGCCCAGTATGGTGGTGAGCGGAGTGCGCAGTTCATAGGAGACATTGCCCACGAACTCGCGCTTGAGCGCCCGCGATTCCTCCAGCGCCGCCTCGCGCTGGGCCAAGGCCTGTTCCAGCTCGCGCCGCGCGGTGACATCCGAGAAGGCGACCAGGGTGGCCCCGTCCGGCAGGGGCCGGGTCAGCCAGGCGGCCACGCGCCCGTCGCTGAGCCGCGACTCCCCTGCGATGGGCACGCGGCTTTCGGGATCGGGGTCGGCGATGCGTGCCTTCAGCTCCATCCACAGGCCCGCATCGGGCAGGCGCGCGCGGGCGGCTTCGGCGAGCGAGTCGAAGTCTCGGTTCTCGTTGACCGCCTCGGGACGCAGTCCCCAGAAGGCCTCGAAGGCCTCGTTGTGAAAGCGCAGGCGCCCGTCGGTGCCGAACACGGCCACGGCGTCGGAGAGCTTGTCGAGCGTGGCGGTCTGAAGCTGGATCTGGGCGTTGTAGAGGGTGCGAAGCTCGATCTCGCCGGTGATGTCCGAAAACAGAAGCAGCAGCCCGCCCAGCGGGTGGGGCTGGCGCACCACGCGCAAGGTGCGACCGTCAGGCATGGCCCAGCTGTCGTCCGGCGAGGCCTCTGTGGCTTCGTAGAAGTCCAGCTCCTTCTGTTTCCAGGCGCTGTAGTTGGCGGTTTCGGGCAGCAGGCGGCGCTGGCGCAGGCGATCGAGCAGTTCGCCGTGGGTCGGGCGCTCGTCCAGCCATGCGGCGTCAAGGGCGAACAGGTTCTGGAAGGCGGTGTTGTAGAAGGCGAGCTTGCGCGACGGGCCGAAGATGGCCACGGCATCGGCCAGGTGGTTGAGCGTCTCGTCGTGGGCGGCCACGTGCTGGCGCAGGGTGTCGCGCGTTTCCTCGGCCTCGGTGGCCTCAAGGGCGGTGATCATGACCTGACCGTCGCCCAGCGGCTCGGCCACCAGCCGCCATGCCCTGCGGCGCCCGTCGGCGCTGGTCCAGCGGAAACTTTCCTGGCGCAGGCCCGTGCGCGAAGCCTCGCGCGCCATGCCCGCCGCGCTGCGATCAAAGTTGAGGGCGCGGGCATTGGCATCAGCCACGCTCTGCGCGCCCACGAGCTGCAGCCATGAGGCATTGGCATAGACGAGCCGGCCGCCGGCATCGAGGCACCACACAGGCGTGGCGACCGCATCGGGGCTCAGGCCCGCCCCGCCCGCCTCGAGGGCAGGGGCAGGATAAAGACGGATCAGGCTCAGCGCCCCGCTGGCGCGCCCTTCGATACGCACGGCCTCCGCACCCTCGCCGGGAGCATCGAGCGTCAGGGCAAAGCCGCGGCCCTGGGCGATCAGGGCCTCCAGCGCCCCGGCATCGATGACGCGCGCGATCATCTCGTGCAGGGTCTCGATTTCGCCCTCGCGCATGGTGTCCGGGTCGAGGCCCAGCGCCTGCACCAGCCGCCCCTCGCCGATCAGGCGAAAGCGCCCGTCCTCGATGATGATGACATCCTGGGCGAAGGTGAGGGCCGCATCGCGGTGGTCGGCGAGCGCCTGGCCCATGTGCTCGGCGCGCATTTCCGCCTCGTGGGCACGGGCCAGCATCCGCGCGCGAAACCGCCACGCCCATGCACTGACCGACAAGGCCAGCCCTGCGGCTCCGGCCGCTGCCACGAAGGCGATTTCGGCTTCCGCCATGCCCGCTCGCCCGGATCGTCCCGAATCGGGTCAGCATAGCGCAAAGTCAGAATCGTGCACCTGTGCATCCGCTCACGCCCCTGCACGGATGCCTCTGCACGGATGCTCCTGCACAGAGGCTACTGCACAGAGGCCCGCACATTCAGGCCAGCGGCCTTAGCGCTATCGCCGCCCCTGCTTCTCGATCAGCACCGCCTGTTGCCATCGCCCCGGTGCCTTGTCGGTGCGGTGGATGCAGCCTGCCCAGCAGCAGGGGCGGCGCTTGCCCTCGCGCAGTTCCTCGCAGGTCCGCTCGATGCGGCGCTGGCGCGTGGCGGGCTGCTTGGCGTCCTCCACCCAGCAGATGAACTCGTTGCGCCCCAGCGGCGTCAGGCCCTGCCAGAGCGCCAGCAGCCTCGGGTCGGCGCGCAGGGCGGCCTGCATATCCTCGCCCGCCCGGTGGACGGTGCCGTGCGCAAAGCTGTCGCTCATCTCTGGAGTATCGCCTGAGAGGGTGTGACCTTGATGGGTCCGATCATGGATTAGCTGCGCGCGAAGGTCCATACCCGGCCTTGCGGCGGGGACGCAGCCCGCTGATATGAAGGCCATGACATCCTCGCACCGCGCGCCCTTTGCCGATGCCACCGCGCCTTCGCTGGACCTGTTCGCCGAGATCGCGGCCCAGGCCTGGCAGTCGCTGCCCCACGCCTTTCGCAGCCTCAGCGGCGACGTGGAGATCCGCGTGCTCGATTTTGCCGAGGACGATGTGCTCGAGGAACTGGGCATGGAAAACCCCTTCGAGCTGACCGGGCTCTATTCGGGGGTCGATCTGCGCAACCGCTCGGTGATCGATCCCATGCCCATGGCGTCCCAGGTGTTCCTCTATCGCAGGCCTATCCTCGATGAATGGGCCGAGCGCGGCGACGTCACCCTGGCGGACCTGATCGCCCATGTGCTGATCCACGAGATCGGCCATCACTTCGGCCTTTCCGACGACGACATCGAGGCCATCGAGGCCGACGCCCGCTAGTCACGCCCGCGCGTGCCGCCCGCCGCTGGCGAAAGGCCCGCCGTTCACGCTTCGTGAGCGGTCGATGCCGCCCGCCTCACGAAGCGGGCCCGTCAGCTCACGCAAAGCCGCTGGCGACGGCGCGCGGCGTGTTCATTCTGGCTCTCGACGGCGGACGGACATCCCGGTCCTGACGCCCTTCAGCAGATGGAGAGCCCCATGCGAAAGAACCTGATCCTGCGTAACGCCCTTGTCGTGTCCGGTGCCCTTGCCGCCGTGCTTTGCGCCAGCCCCGCCAGCATCGCCCACGAGGCGCGCTGCGGTACGCAGGTCGAGAGCGCTGCCGCCTCGGCCGACGGCCACAGCCTGACCTTCACCTTCGAGACCTCCGCGCGCACCGGTCAGATCATGGTGGCCCTTTTCGACAGCGAGGCCGCCTACAACGCCGATCAGGCCTCGCGCCATGCGATGGTCGATGTCAGCCGCGGCCAGACCAGCGTGACCTTCGATCACCTGCCTGCGGGGCGTTACGGCATGAAGGCCTTTCACGATGTGAATGCCAACGGCCAGCTCGACCGCAACCCCTTCGGCATTCCCGCCGAACCCTTCGCCTTCTCGAACAATGCGCGCGGCAACATGGGCCCGGCCCGCTGGGACCGCGCCAGCTTCGCGCTCGAAGGCGACGCCGCCCAGAGCATCGACCTGCGCTGAACGGCCACGAGGGGAAGGACCGCGCCATGACCGTCAACCGCCGCCAGATGCTGCTTTCAGCCGGAGCCATCAGCCTGATGACACCCGAGACCCTGTGGGCCAGAGCCGCCCTCGATCATGCAAGCCAGTGGGCGCTGGCCACCATGGATGTCGAGAGCGACGTGAGCGAGCGCTCCCTTACGCTCATCCACGGCCGCGTACCGGACGGGCTGTCGGGCACGCTCTATCGCAATGGCCCGGCCAAGTTCCGCCGCCCCGGCGGACGCGCGGCGCACTGGTTCGACGGCGATGGCATGGTGCGCCGCTGGCACATCGGTGATGGGCAGGCCCGCCTGTCGGCGCGCTTTGCCGACACGCCCAAGCGCCGACAGGAGACGCGGCTCGATGCCATGGTCATGCCGGGCTTTGGCACCCCTGCCGATCCGCGTGCCGAGATCATGAACCCCGACGATGCCAATGCCGCCAACACCTCGGTCATCCGCGTGGGCGATCAGGTCTGGGCGCTGTGGGAGGCGGGCTCGCCCATGGCCATGGATGCCGACAGTCTGGCCACCGAGGGCTTTGTCACCCTTCGCGATGACTTGCGCCATATGCCGTTCCTCGCCCATCCGCGCGTGGAACCCGACGGCACGATCTGGAATCTCGGCATGGCGATCCATCAGGCCATGGTCTGGAAGCTGGCCCCCGATGGCAGCCTGCTGGCCGCCGAGGTGATTGCACTGCCGCGCGGGGCCTATGTCCATGACTTCACCGCCACGGCCCGCCATCTGGTGATCGTTCTCCAGCCCTGGGTCGCGGCACCGGGCGCGCGCACGGTGGCCGACGGCTATCGCTGGCTGGAGGGTGAGAGCACCCTGGTGCTGATCGTGGACAAGGACGATCTCAGCCGCCGCCGCATCGCCGAGCTGCCGGGCTTCGGCTTCTTTCATCTGGGCGATGCGTGGGAAGATCAGGGCGGCACCATCCGTTTCGATGTCTGTGCCTATGCCGACATGGCCTTTGCGCAGAGCGGCGGGCGCGAGATTCTCAACGGCATCGAGGTGGGCGGCCAGCCCGCCACCCTTGCTCTTGCCACCCTCCCGCCTGAGGGGCCGGGCAGACTGGAGCGCACCGGTATCACCGCCGAGTTTCCGCGCGCCGGTGCCGATGTGGCGGGCCTCTCGCGCCGCTTCAGCGTCCATGTCACGGGCGAGCGGTCGGACCGGCCCCTGGCCTCGGGCGTGGGCGTCATGGACTGGCACAGCGGCATCTCGCGGCGCTTCGACCTTGGCGAGGCTCACGTGGTCGACGAGATGGTAGTGGTGCGAAAGCCCGGTGCGGTGCGCGAGGACGATGCCTGGCTGATCGGCCCGTCGATCAACCTTCACGAGGGCGTCAGCGAGCTGCACGTTCTGGACATGGCGCGGCTGGAGGACGGACCGGTGGTGTCCTGGCGCGCCGACATCGCCCTGCCGGCTGCCTTCCACGGCAACTGGTACGCCAGCTAGAGAAAGCCGCGATCTCGCAGGGCCTTCGCATGGGTGCGGCTGACCGGCACCTTCAGCCCGCTGATCAAGGTCAGGGTGGCGCGGCCATCGTCCCGCTCGACCGAGACGATGGCGTCGCGCGCGACCCACCAGCTGCGATGGGTCTGGGCACCGTCCACCGTGGCCAGCGCACGCACCGCATCTGACAGGCGCATCAGAACGAGGTCCGAGCCCTGGTCGGTGTGCAGGCGCAGGTAATGGTCCTCGGCCTCGATCGCCAGAAGCCGCGCCGCACGCAGGCGATGGGGCAGGCGGTCCATCAGCGCGGCGGGGCCGTCGGCGGGCGGGGAGGGTTGGCCAAGCTCGGGCAAGGTGGGCTCGGGCAAGGTGGGCTCGGGCAAGGTGGGCTCGGGCAGACTGGAGTCGGGTTGGGCGGGCTCGGGCCGGGCGGCGGGCTGTCTCATCTCGCGCAGCAGGTTGATGCCCGTCAGCAGGGCGGTGATGGCCAGCACCGGCACGATGAAGCCGCCCAGATACTCCAGCGGATAGGGACGCCCCCGGAAGAACAGCCCCGAGGCAAACCAGATGATCACCGACAGCGGGCCGGAGATCACCAGCACCTGCACGATCGCCCCCGTGAGCGGATGGCGGCGCAGGTCGATCACGCGGCAGATGGCGGCGCTGGATGCATGGCCCCACAGCCCGCCGAGGATCATCATCAGCGTCCAGTAGACGATGCGCTGCCCGAGGCTGGTGTTCGCCGTATTGAACGCACCGGATATGGCCAGGAAGAACCCGACCGCCAGGGCCCAGGCCAGCCCGCGCAGCAGCTCGGGGCGAAGAAAGGCGGGCAGGGACCAGCGCGTCCCTACAGTTTGCGGCTCCATGTCGCCTGTGCTCACGGGTCAGGTTTCCGCGGGGTCGGTCTCGCCGTCGCGCCGGCACGCGGCGCGAAAGCCTGCGGCGGCGAAGCGGACCATGTAGTCGCACGCCGCGTCCAGATCGCCCGAGCGGCACAGCCCCGCAGACAACCGGTCGATGCGCCCGGTCTCGCCCAGGGTCAGCGTCAGGGCGCCCGACAGATTGTGCCAGCCCCAGTAGAGATCCTCGTCCCGCGCCTCGGGCAGGATCTCGCGGATCAGTTCGATCAGACGGTGGATGGCCGGGTCGAAATAGCGGGCCATGATCTCGCCGCCGAAGGTGGGATTGGCATTGGTCTGGGCGACCAGGGCGGCATAGTGCTTCCAGCCCGGCCCGCCCTTGAGCGACCACTGGAAGGGCGGGCGCAGGAAGGCGTCGAGCAGGCCCTCCAGCGTCATGGAGCCCTTGTGATCGCGCGCATAGCGGTTGACCGCCTCGACGCGCTCGTTGTTCCAGATTTCGGCGCGGCGCAGGAACACGGCGTCGAACAGGTCGCGCTTGGCGCCGAAATAATAGTGGACCAGGGCCGTATCGACCCCGGCCTCGCGGGCGACCTCGCGGATGGTGACGCCGTAGAACCCGTGCTTCGAGAACAGGTCTTCGGCTGCATCCAGAATGGCCTCGCGCGTCTCGACGCCCTTGTGGTCCTTGGGCGGACGCCCGCGCCGGGCCGCAGCCTTGCGGGCGGGAGCCGGGGCAGGGGTGCCCTGTGCGGGCAGAGGGGTCTTGCTGGCGGTGGGGGCGCTCATGGCGCGAGCCTAGAGCATTTTTCCGTCACGTCGATATGACCCCGCCGTGATCGTGGAGCTGAAACAGCGGCGGTGACAGATGCAAACGCGCAACAGTGTTATGCCGAACTTTCGCCAGAGGTCCGACACGTCCCTGCCTTTTGTTTGACAGCTGGGTGAAAGGCGTTCACCTTCCGGCAAAATCATTGATCGCTGAATAAACAATTCGGCGCGGGAAACGCAGTCAGGTCGGGAGAACATCATGAACCGCATCATCAAGCCTGCCCTCATGGCCACTGTGGCCTGGGGCGCAATGTCGTTTGGCGCCGCGGCGCAGGACGCGCCGCAGTCCGGTCCGCAGGCCACCACGGTCGACGAGATCGTCATCACCGCCCGCCGCCGCGAGGAGACGCTGCGCGAAGTGCCCGTGGCCGTCTCGGCGCTCGGTGCCGAGCGTCTGGAACAGACCGGTGCCGCCGACATCACCGCCCTGCAGCAGCAGACCCCCAACGCCACCGTCCAGGTCGCGCGCGGCTCCAACTCGACCCTGATCAGCTTCATTCGCGGCGTGGGCCAGCAGGACCCGCTGTGGGGCTTCGAGCCGGGCGTGGGCCTCTATATCGACGACGTCTATGTGGCGCGCCCGCAAGGGGCCGTGCTCGACATCTTCGACATCGAGCGCATCGAGGTGCTGCGCGGGCCGCAGGGCACGCTGTATGGCCGCAACACCATCGGCGGCGCGATCAAATATGTGACCCGCCGCCTGTCCGACACGCCCGAGCTGAGCCTCACCGGTCAGGTGGGCTCCTACAACCAGCGCGACCTGATCGCGGTCGGCTCGCTGCCGCTGGCCGAGGGCCTGCGCGTGGGCGCGGGCTTTGCCACCTACAACCGCGACGGCTTCGGCGAGAACCTCACCACCGGTGCCGAGCACTATAACCGCGACGTGGTCGCCGGGCGCTTCAGCGTCGAGTTCGAGCCCAGCGCCAACCTGTTCTTCCGCCTCGCCTACGACCGGGTGGACGATGAGTCCAACGCCCGTCACGGCCACCGCGAGCTGAACGGCGGCTTTGCCGGTGCGGACGTGCTGCCGGGCCGCTATGACACACGCGCGGGCGCAGGCGACGCCAACTCGGTGCGCACCGAAGGCCTGTCCTTCACCGGCCAGTGGGTCGTGGACGACACCCTGACCTTCCGCTCGATCACCGCCTGGCGCGAGGGTCGCACGGACACCGTGATCGACTTCGACGGCACGCCCTCGCCCGTGCTCGACATCCCCGCCTACTATGCCGACACCCAGTTCACCCAGGAGTTCCAGGCCCTGTTCGACACGGGCGTGATCTCGGGCGTGGCGGGCTTCTTCTATCTGGACGGCAGTGCCGAGGGCGCCTTCGACACCATCATCGGCAACCTTGGCCTGAACATCGGCACCGGCGGCGATGTGCAGACCCGCAGCTATTCGTTCTATACCGATGTCAGCTGGAACATCACCGATCGCCTGCGGGCCTCGCTCGGTGCGCGCTACACCAACGACAACAAGACCGGCACCGTGTTCCGCGCCACCTATCTGGGCACCGCGCGCAGCCCGCTGACCGGTGGCGCGCCCGCGACCCCGCTGCTGACCAACACCAACTACACCAACCAGCGCGAGTTCGAGCAGTTCACCCCGCGCGTCTCGCTGTCCTATGACCTGACCGATCAGCTGACCGGCTACATTTCCTACAGCCAGGGCTTCAAGTCGGGCGGCTTCGACATGCGCGGCGATGCCACCGCCACGCCCCAGACCGTCAACGGCTATGATCCCGAGACCGTGGACACCTACGAAATCGGCCTGAAGGGCACGGCGTTCGATCGCCGCCTGACCTTCGCCTCGGCCTTCTTCTATTCGGACTATACCGACCAGCAGGTCACCACCCAGGTGCCCTCGGGCGCGACCATCGCCAGCTTCGTCGACAACGTCGGCAACTCGACCATCTACGGGGCCGAGTTCGAAGGCTCGCTGTTCATCAGCAGCAGTCTCACCGCCAACTTCTCGGTGGGCTGGCTGCGCGCCGAGTTCGACGAGTTCATCCGCTTCAACCTGGGCACCGGCACCTTCGAGGACATCTCGGATCTGGTGGTGTTCCAGAACGCGCCGGAGTGGAGCGGCTATCTGGGTCTGACCTGGACGGGTCTGGTGGCCAACGGCCTGCTGGCGATCACCCCGTCCATCTCGTACCGCGGTGCCTATTCGCAGTTCGAGTTCCCGAATCCGATCCTCGATCAGGATGCCTATACGCTGGTCGATCTGTCGGCGGTGTGGACTGCGCCGTCCGAGCGCTACCAGATCGCCTTCTATGGCCGGAACCTGACGGACGAGGCCTATCGCATCGGCGGCTACAACTTCCCCGGCGCAGCGTTCGGCGATTCGGTCAGCGCCTTCTACGGCCCGCCGCGCACCTACACCGTGGCCCTGAGGGTCCGGTTCTAAGCTCCTGAAGCGTGAACTTGCGGCGGCGCCTTACCTCCTGGGCGCCGCCGTATTTGTTTGTGCGAAAACGCTTTCCCACAGCGCCCTTCTGCCGCTAGCGTGCAGGGGCATCATCCGCGAGGGGTCATCACCATGAGCATCACTCAGGCCGTCAATCCGGCAACGCGCCCGAACTATCGCTACTGGGTGCTGCTGATGCTGTTCGTGGTCTATGCGTTCAATTTCCTTGATCGCCAGATCATCTCCATTCTCGCCATTCCGATACGCGAGGAGCTGGGCCTGTCGGACCGCCAGCTGGGCCTGCTGGGTGGCATTGCCTTTGCCTTTCTCTATTCGACGCTGGGCGTGCCCATCGCCTGGCTGGCCGACCGCACGAACCGCGTGCGCATCATCGCCATATCCCTGACGTTCTGGAGCGCGTTCACCGCCGTGTGCGGCCTGGCCCAGAACTTCTGGCAGCTGTTCCTGGCCCGCGTGGGCGTGGGCGTGGGCGAGGCGGGCGGGGTCGCCCCTTCCTATTCGCTGATCGCCGACTATTTCCCGCCGCGCTCGCGGGCGCGGGCCCTCGCGATCTACTCGCTGGGCATTCCCATCGGCTCGGCCTTCGGCGTGGTGGCCGGTGCCCAGATTGCGGGCGGCGCGCTGGGTGACAGTCTCGACTGGCGCTCGGCCTTCATCATCGTTGGTCTGGCAGGCGTTCTGGTGGCGCCGGTCTTCTGGCTTACCGTCAAGGAGCCGTGGCGCGGCGGGCTGGACCGCAAGGCGGCCGCAGCGCCCGAGATCAAGCATCCGCCCCAGCAGGGCGAGGGGCTGGCTGCGGGTGCCATCGAACAGGCTGCTGCCAAGCCGGGCATCGGTACGGTGCTGAAGCTCCTGTCGAAGAAGCCGTCCTTCTGGCTGCTGACCTTTGGGGCGTCGTGCTCGTCGATGATGGGCTATGGCGTGTTCTTCTGGCTGCCCAGCTTCTTTGCCCGCAGCTTCGGGCTCGGCATCATCGACACCGGCTGGCTGTTCGGTGCGGTGCTGTTCATCGGCGGGTGCCTCGGCATCCTGCTCGGCGGCGTGCTGGCCGACTGGCTGGGCAAGGCCCGCAAGAGCGCCTATGCCATCGTGCCCGCCATCGCCTTCCTGTTCGCCTTTCCCATGTATGTGGCGGGCGTGCTGGCGCCCTCGCCCATGCTGGCGGTGCTGCTGTTCCTGATCCCGACCGCCCTTGGCCTGAGCTGGCTGGGGCCGACGCTCTCGGCCTTCCAGCATCTGGCGCCGCCCGACATGCGCGCCATGGCCTCGGCCATCTTCCTGCTGATCAACAACCTGCTGGGCATCGGCGGGGGCATCTATGTGCTGGGCGAGATCTCGACCCTGCTGACGCCCACCTTCGGCGAGGAGGCGCTGCGCTATTCGATCATGGTGGGTGCCTCGCTCTATGTGGTGGCGGGCATACTGTTCCTGCTGGCCGCGCGCACGCTTGCGCGGGACTGGGAGCAGCAGGACTGAGCCGGCCCCTCCCTTGAGGGTCTGGCCCTGATGGTGCTTGCTTGAGGGGCGTCGCTCAGGCGCTCAGCGCGGCGTCGAAAAGCTGGCCCGAGCCATAGGCCCAGACGAATGCGGTCTGGGCGTCGGTTTCGGGCACGCGATGCTTGCGCGCCTTGCCCACGATCTCGAGGGCGCGGCCCGCGCTCATGCCGCGCTCGATCAGCACGCAGGCGGCCAGGGACGGCGCGCGCCCCAGCGCCGCGCGGCAGTGAATGACGATCTTCTCGCCTGCGGCCATGCGCGACGCCAGCGCCTGGGCGACCTCGCGGTAATGGGGCAGATCGACGGGAATGTCGTGATCGCGCACGGGCACATTGGCGAAGATGATCCCGTGCCTGGCGCACAGCTCGGCCTCGCGCGCCAGTCCCAGGGCCTCGGCCTCGGCGGTCTCGAGCATGCTGACGACCACGTCCACGCCGTCGTCGCGCCAGTCGATGATCTCGGTCTCGAGGTCATCGCCGCCATCGGGCCGTGGCGTGATGCCAAGGCGCCCCGGCCCGTCGGTCTTGATCCAGAAGATGCGCATCAGAAGCCGCGATATAGCCAATCTGCTCCGGCGACAATGGCACAGGTGCCACAGCAGAGCTGCCATTTCTCGCCCGCCACAAGCGGGGTGACAGTCGCATCAGGATGCGCTAGAAGCCGCTCCACATCGTTATCGACGGGGCGTCGGACGACGCTTCCAGAGCGGAGCGGCGGTCGACAGGCCCGCCGCTTTTTTGTTTCTGCCGTTTTTGCCCCTGCCCGTTTTTGCCCCTGCCCGTGTTCCACCGCCGGACCCGTCCGGTCCCGTTGCCTGAGCCTGATCCTTGCGCGCCAAGACTGCCGAAGACCGCCGCCTGCTTGAGCTGATCGACCCCGTGGCCGATGCCCTGGGTCTTGCGGTCGTGCGCGTGCGGCTGATGGGCGGCGATGCGCGTCGGCGCCTGCAGGTCATGGCCGAGCGCAAGGGCGAGCACGACATCGATGTCGAGGCCTGTGCGCGGCTGTCGCGCGCCATTTCCGAGGTGTTCGACGCGGCCGATCCCATCTCGGGCGAATATCTGCTCGAGGTCTCCTCGCCCGGCATCGATCGGCCCCTGACGCGCCTGTCCGACTTCGAGGCTTTCGAGGGCCTGGAGGCGCGCCTTGAGAGCGACCGCCTGATCGAGGGCCGCCGCCGGTTCCGCGGCACCCTGGCCGGGATCGAGGGCGATCACGTCTGTGTCGATCTGGAGGGCGAGGAGGACACCGCCCTCATTCCGTTTGCGTGGCTCACCGACGCCAAGCTGGTGATGACCGACGCCCTGTTCGAGCGCGGCCGCGAGGCCCGGGCTCATGCGACAACTGCCAAACCAGAGGACAACGCCGAATGAGCGTTACAGGCATCAGCGCCAACCGTCTTGAGCTTCTCCAGATCGCCGACGCGGTCGCCCGCGAGAAGGCCATCGATCGTGAGATCGTCATCGAGGCCATCGAGGAGGCGATCCAGAAGGGCGCCAAGTCCCGCTACGGCGTCGATCACGACATCCGTGCGCGCATCGACCACAAGACCGGCGAGCTGTCCCTGACGCGCCACGTCACCGTGGTCGCCGACGACTGGCAGCCCGAGGACGAGCTGGAGAGCTTCAACGATGCGGCCCTGGTGCGCCTCAGGGACGCCCTGCGCACGGACCCCGAAGCCGAGGTCGGCAAGGAGTATGTCGAGGATCTGCCGCCCTTCGACTTTGGCCGCGTCCAGACCCAGATGGCCCGCCAGGTGGTCATGCAGAAGGTCCGCGAGGCCGAGCGTGCGCGCCAGTACGAGGAGTTCAAGGACCGCGTGGGCGAGATCGTCAACGGTACGGTCAAGCGCGTGGAATACGGCAACACCATCATCGATCTGGGCCGGGGCGAGGGCATCATGCGCCGCGACCAGTCCATCCCGCGCGAGGCCTTCAACATCGGCGACCGCCTGCGCGCCTACATCTTTGACGTTCGCCCCGAATCCAAGGGCCCGCAGGTGCTGCTCAGCCGTGCCCATCCGGGCTTCATGGCCAAGCTGTTCGCCCAGGAGGTGCCCGAGGTCTATGACGGCGTGATCGAGATCCGCGCCGCCGCCCGCGATGCGGGCTCGCGCGCCAAGATGGCGGTGCTGTCCAACGATTCCTCCATCGATCCCGTGGGCGCGTGCGTGGGCATGCGCGGCTCGCGCGTGCAGGCCGTGGTGGCCGAGTTGCAGGGCGAGAAGATCGACATCATCCAGTGGAGCCCGGACGAGCCCACCTTCATCGTGAACGCCCTGGCACCCGCCGAGGTCTCCAAGGTCGTGCTCGACGAGGAGGAAGGCCGCGTCGAGGTCGTGGTGCCCGACGAACAGCTCAGCCTCGCCATCGGCCGCCGTGGCCAGAACGTGCGCCTGGCCAGCCAGCTGACCGGCTGGCAGATCGACATCATCACCGAGAGCCAGGACTCCGAGCGCCGCCAGCGCGAGTTCGCCGAGCGCACCGCCCTGTTCCAGGAAGCGCTCGATGTCGACGAGGTGATCGCCCAGCTTCTGGTGACCGAGGGCTTTGCCACGGTCGAGGACGTGGCCTTTGTCGAGGAGCACGAGATCGGCTCCATCGAGGGCTTTGACGACGAGACCGCCGCCGAGCTTCAGGCCCGTGCGCGCGAGTTCCTGGACCGTCAGGCCGGCGAGCTTGACGAGAAGCGCCGCAGCCTTGGCGTCGAGGACGGCGTGCTCGAGGTGCCGGGCGTCAGCCTGGCCATGGCCGTGGCCCTTGGCGAGGGGGGCATCAAGACCATCGAAGACCTCGCTGACCTGGCCACCGACGAGATCCGCGGCGGCTTCGAGCAGCGCGGCGGCGAGCGCGTGCGCGTGCCCGGCGTGCTGGAGAGCTTCGCGCTCAGCCAGGCCGACGCCGAGCTGCTGATCCTTCAGGCCCGTGTGGCAGCGGGCTGGATCGATGCGTCCGAACTGCCCGCTTCCGCTCTGGAAGCCGAGGCCGACGCCGGGTTCGAGGCCGGTGACGAGGGCTTCGAGCCGGGCGCGCTCGAGGGCGATGAAGCGGCGGCCTTCGGCGAGGCCCTCGAACAGTCCCGCGACGCGTGATGAGCGGGGTCGGCACGCGTGAGGCAGCACGGACCCACACCGGCTGAGAAGGATGGCCCCCGCCACGCGGCGGGGGACGATCCGCGCGCGCCTGCCCCGAACGCCTCTGCGCCCTCCAGGGCGTCCTCGCGCGAGCGTCGCGACCTTGTCTCGGGCGAGGTCATGGACGAGGCGCGCCTGATCCGCTTCGTGGCCGGACCTGATGGTGCGGTGGTGCCGGACCTGGCCGCGCGTCTGCCCGGACGCGGCCTGTGGGTCGCGGTGCAGCGCGACGCGCTCGAACAGGCGGTCCGCCGCAACCTCTTTGCCCGCGCCGCACGCCTGCCGCTCAAGCCCGCTGCCGACCTGCCCGATCTGGTGGAGCGGCTGCTGGCGCGGCGCGTGCTCGACCAGCTGGGGCTGGCGCGGCGCGAGGGCGTGCTTATATCGGGCTTCGAGAAGTGCCTGGCGGCGATCCGCGCGGGCCGGGCGGCCTATATCGTCGAGGCCTCTGACGGATCGGCCGACGGCCGTGACAAGCTGCTGAGGGCGGCGAACGGCCTCGAAAAGCCGCCGCCGGTATGCGGGGCTTTCAGCGGCGAAGATTTGAGTTTGGCCTTGGGCCTCGAAAATGCGATACACACCGTCCTGCTTGCGGGACACCGTGCGCGGCGCTTCACCGATGAGGTCGGGCGCCTGTCGGGATTTCGCAACCTACACCCCGTGGACTGGCCGGTAAGCGGGTCATCGGCGGGGCGCAGGCAGGAGACAGCCTTCGACGGGCGGGGCGCCGGGACCTGAAAGGGTTTCGGGGTCTTTGGCCTGTTTTTGTGTTTTATAACGAAAGGCGGCAGATGCGTCTGCCGCAGGTAAAGCGACCGGATGAGCGACGCGAACGACGACAAGACCAAGACTGGCGAAGGCCCCCAGGGCACGGGCGAGGGCGCATCTGGTGCCGCGACCGGCGGCTCGGGGGCATCGGGCCCGCGCGCGCCGCTGAGCCTGAAACCGCGCCAGGCCGGTTCGATTTCCACGGGCACCGTCCGTCAGAGCTTCAGCCATGGTCGCACCAAGACGGTGGTGGTCGAGACCAAGCGCCGCGCCGGTGGTGCCTCGCCGGTCCAGCGCCAGCAGGGCTTCGATGTCGCCAAGGCCCGTCCTGCCCAGTCCGAACCGCGCCAGCCCGCGCCCGCCCCTGTCGATGACAGCGGTGCCGGTGGCCTGTCCGCCGAGGAAATGGAGGCGCGTCGCCGCGCGATCGCTCTGGCCCAGGCCGAGAAACAGCGCCGCGACGAGGAAGCCCGCCGCAACGAGGAAGCGCGCCGCGCTGCCGAGGCCCAGCGCAAGGCCGAGCAGCAGGCCGCCCAGGCCGCGGCTGAAAGCGCGAAGGCGCAGGGCACTGCCACGTCCGAGGCTCCGCAAAAGCCTGCGCCGGAGGCTGCCTCGCCGACCGCCGCAGCGCCAGCTGCCGAGCCTGCGCCGGAGGCAAGACCGGAGGCGAGGCCAGAGCCCAAGCCTGCTTCCCGCGCACCTGCGGTCAACTTTGGCCAGCGTGCGCCGCGCCGCGATACCGAGCGTCCAGAGCGTCCCGCCTTTGGCGGCCGCAGCGCCCGCGAGGCGGCCATGGCGCGCAGCGGCTCGGGCGAGCGTTCGCCCGCTTCCGGTGGTGCGGGCGGAGCGGCCAAGCCTGCGGGCACGGTGCGCTATTCGGCGCTGAACCCGCGCCCGGCGCCTGCGCGCCCCGGTGCGCCGCGTGGCCCGCGTGAGGCCGCCGCCGCGCCGCCCGCGACGCCCGAGGTGGCCCGTCCGGCCCGCGCCGGTGTCACCGCCAAGGATCCGCGCCGTGACGACGACCGGGGCGACAAGCGTTTCTCCGATGCCGGACCGGGCAAGGCCGTCTCGCGCTCTCGCGGAGAGCCGCGCCGCCGCGAAGGACGCCTGACCATCCAGGCTCTGGCCGGTGACGGTGACACCGCCGAGCGGATGCGCTCGCTCGCCTCGGTGCGCCGTGCGCGCGAACGTGAGAAGGAAAAGCGCAAGGGCGGTGCCGCCGATACCCCGCGCGTGGCGCGCGACGTGGTGATCCCTGACGTCATCACCGTGCAGGAGCTGGCCGCGCGCATGGCCGTGCGCGGCGTCGACGTCATCAAGTTCTTGATGCGTCAGGGCATGATGATGAAGATCAACGACATCATCGATTCCGACACCGCAGAGCTGGTTGCCACCGAGTTCGGTCACACCGTGCGCCGCGTGTCCGAGTCGGACGTCGAGACGGGCTTCATCAGTGACGACGACGATCCCGCCGACACCCTGCCGCGCCCGCCCGTGGTGACGGTCATGGGCCACGTCGACCACGGCAAGACCTCGCTGCTCGATGCGCTGCGCTCGACGGACGTGGCTGCGGGCGAGGCCGGAGGCATCACCCAGCACATCGGGGCCTATCAGGTGCGCCTCGAGAGCGGTCAGCGCGTGACCTTCCTCGACACGCCCGGCCACGCGGCCTTCTCGGCCATGCGTGCGCGCGGTGCCAATGTCACCGACATCGTTATCCTGGTGGTGGCGGCCGACGACGGCGTCATGCCCCAGACCATCGAGGCCATCAATCACGCCAAGGCCGCCGGGGCACCGATCATCGTGGCCATCAACAAGATGGACAAGCCCGAGGCCGATCCCACGCGCGTCATCAACGACCTGCTTCAACACGAGATCGTGGTCGAGAGCCTGGGCGGTGACACCCAGGCGGTGCCGGTCTCGGCGCTCAAGCGCGAGGGCCTCGACAACCTGATCGAGGGCGTGCTGCTGCAAGCCGAGATGATGGACCTGCGCGCCAACCCCGAGCGCAACGCCGACGGCGTGGTGATCGAGGCCAAGCTGGACAAGGGACGCGGCCCGGTCGCCACCGTTCTGGTCAACCGCGGCACGCTCAAGCGCGGCGACATCGTGGTGGCGGGCTCTCGCTGGGGCCGGGTGCGCGCCCTGCTGAACGAGCGCGGCGAGCAGCTCACCGAGGCTGGGCCGACCGTGCCGGTGGAGATTCTCGGCCTCGACGGCGCGCCCGATCCGGGCGAGCCCTTCGCCGTCGTCGAGAACGAGGCCCGCGCCCGCGAGCTGACCGAATACCGCGAGCGCAAGCGCCGCGAGAAGCTGGCCGCCCCGGCCATGGCCGTGTCGCTGTCGGACATGATGTCCAAGCTTCAGGACAAGAAGGTCTCGGAGCTGCCGGTGGTCATCAAGGCCGATGTGCAGGGTTCGGCCGAGGCCATCGTGGGCGCCCTCGACAAGATGGGCACCGACGAGGTGCGTGCGCGCATCATCCACTCGGGCGTCGGCGGCATCACCGAAAGCGATGTGCAGCTGGCCAAGTCTGCGGGCTCGCCGATCCTGGGCTTCAACGTGCGTGCCTCCAGGCAGGCGCGCGACCTGGCCGAGCGCGAGGGCGTCGAGATCCGCTACTATGCGATCATCTACGACCTGATCGACGACATCAAAGGCGTGCTCTCGGGCCTGCTGGCACCGGTCCAGCGCGAGACCTTCCTCGGCAATGCCGAGGTGCTGGAGGTTTTCGACATCTCCAAGGTCGGCAAGGTCGCGGGCTGTCGCGTCTCGGAGGGCGTGGTGCGCAAGGGCGCGCGCGTGCGGATCGTGCGCGACGACGTGGTGGTGCTGGAACTGGGCGTGCTTCAGACGCTCAAGCGCTTCAAGGACGAGGTCAACGAAGTGCCCTCCGGTCAGGAGTGCGGCATGACCTTCCAGGGCTTCCAGGACATCAAGAAGGGCGACCTGATCGAGTGCTTCTCGGTCGAGGAGATCAAGCGGACGCTGTGATGATGCGCAGGAATATCGGCCGGGGGGCCATGGTGGCGGTTGCGGCCCTGATGGTGGCGACCCCGGCGCTCGCCCAGCAGGCGACGCGCTTCTATTCCTACGACCCGGCCAATGACGAGGCGCAGCGCATGACGCGCGGCATCACGCTGGAGGTGCGCCGCGGCCTGTTCGGTGCGTCACAGGTGCAGCGCTTCTATTCGACCGAGGCGCGGGGCTCGGCGGAACTGGAGCGCGTGTCCACCACCGCGCCCCTGCGGGCACTGCCTGCCGGAGCGGGTGAAACCAATGTCTATCGCATCGCCGAGGCGGGCGATGGCCGCGCGCTCGGCCGGGCGCTGTGCCCCGGCACGCTCGAGACCTGGCTGGTGATCGGACGGGTGCGTGCGCGCAGCGACATCCGCCTGCACGCCGTCGGGCGCACCGAGGCGGGCGAGATGCGCCTGTGCCGCACCATGAGCTACACCTATCGCGGCGAGTGGTCTGTGCCCAGCGACCTGCCCCCGCCCGCTGCCGAGCCCCTGGGCAACCCGCCCTCGCGCTGAGCGCCCGTGCGCGCCGTGCGGATCGCCGTGCCGCCAGAGCGCCGAGAAACCAGAGCGCCGAGAAAAGAGACGTCATGAGCCGCAACCGCTCCCGCCCCGGTCATCACCGCAGTGCCTCCGAAGGCCCCAGCCAGCGCCAGCTTCGCGCCGGTGAGCTGATCCGTCATGCTCTGGTCGAGGTGCTGCGCGAGGAGGAAATCCACGACGAGGCCCTGCGCGGCATATCGCTCACCGTCACCGAGGTGCGCATGAGCCCCGACCTGCGCCACGCCACCTGTTTCGTCGAGCCGCTGGGCGCCGGTATCGACAGTGCGCCCGCCGCCGGGCACGTCAATGAGATCATCCGCGCCCTCAACGCTCATGCGCGCTTCCTTCGCGGTCAGCTCGGGCGGCACATCGACATGAAGTTCACGCCGGACCTGCGCTTCCTGCACGACGAGAGCTTTGACGCCGCCAGCCACATGGAGCGCCTGTTCGCCGATCCGCGCGTGCGCGCCGACATCGAGGCGGACCGGGACGAGGACGGGGACTGAGCCGTGTCGCGTCGCAAGAAAGGCCAGCGCGTCCACGGCTGGGTGGTGCTGGACAAGCCCCTGGCCATGGGCTCGACCCCGGCGGTCTCGAAGGTTCGCCACCTCTTTCAGGCCCAGAAGGCCGGCCACGCCGGCACCCTCGATCCCCTGGCCAGCGGCATACTGCCCGTCGCGCTGGGCGAGGCGACCAAGACCGTGCCCTGGCTGATGGACGCCCAGAAGGTCTATCGTTTCACCGTGCGCTGGGGCGTCGAGACGACCACGCTCGATGGCGAGGGCGAGCCGTGCGCGCACAGCGATGTGCGCCCCGCCCCCCAGGCCGTGCAGCGCGCCCTGGCGGGCTTCCTCGGAACCATCTCCCAGACTCCGCCCGCCTATTCGGCCATCCGCGTCGATGGCGCGCGCGCCTATGATCTGGCCCGCGCGGGCGAGACGGTGATGCTGGAGCCGCGCGAGGTGGTCATCCACGAGGCCGAGGTGGTGGGCGCAAACGAGCATCAGGCCGAGATCCGCATCCGCTCGGGCAAAGGGGTCTATGTGCGCTCGCTCGCACGCGATCTGGCCCATGCGCTGGGCACGCTTGGCCACGTGACGCAGCTGCGCCGCGAACAGGTCGGCCCGTTCACGCTGGAAGACGCCATCGGCTTCGAGGCGCTGTCACAGCTTGAGCAGGCGGGCGAGCTGGAGGGCGCGCTTCTGCCGCTTCATGCGGCGTGCGAGAGCCTGCCCGAGCTGGTCATCAGCGAGGCCGATGCGGCGGACCTGCGCCTTGGCCGCAGCCTGTTGGTCACCCCCTCGCGCATGGAGGGGCTGCGCGCGCAGCTCGGCGAGGACCGCCAGTGCCTGGCCATGACGGGCGATGAGGCCGTGGCCATAGGGGAGGTGCGCGCCGGGCGCTTCCAGCCGACCCGCGTGTTCCAGCCCTGAGCCCTGCGCGAAGCGGCGCGGGGGGCCGCAAGCCGGAGCGGGCTTTCTTTTGTCACGGCTTTGCGTCATAAGGCGCCTGCCTGAGCTTTCAGGGGCGGCGGATTTCGCTGCTGACGGTACTGGACGACATCCCGGTAAGCGCCAGCGGTCAGGTCTTCTCCCCGCGTCGGGCCGGACGGCTTTCCCCCCTTCCGTGTGCACCTGTGACGCCGGCATCGCTGGTGAAGCGCGGCGCACATCCTGGCGGGCGAGGCAGGCTCCGGTCAGGCGTTCCGGGCCGCGAAACCCGCCGGGTCCAGCGTTTCATCCACTCCATTTTCGGGAGATTCACGATGTCGATCACTGCTCAGCGCAAGGCTGAAGTCATTGCTGACAACGCCCGCTCGGAGGGCGACACCGGTTCGGCCGAGGTGCAGGTCGCGATCCTTTCGGAACGCATCGCCAACCTCACCGAGCACTTCAAGACCCACAAGAAGGACAACCACAGCCGTCGTGGCCTGCTCAAGCTGGTCTCGCAGCGTCGTCGCCTTCTGGACCACCTGAAGAAGGTCGAAGAGAGCCGCTATCAGGCGCTCATCGAAAAGCTGGGTCTGCGCCGCTAAGGCGGTATCGGGAAGAGGCGCGCGGGCATCGCGCGCCTTTTTCGCATACGCATTGTTCACGGGGGCCGCGTGATCTCCCCCACGTCTCAAGATCACTCAGCCGCCGGGCCACCGGCCTGCGGCGCATACGCGAGGGCTCTATCCGGTCCTCATATTTCCGGGCCTTGCGCGCACCGCGTGCATCGATGGCCCGCCACTGGACCCGAAGGACGGCCCTCGTGCCTGCCCCGCTGTCCGCCCCGCCGGGAATACGCCCGCCGGGAATGAGAAGAGAGACATCATGTTCGATATCAAGCGCAAGTCCATCGAGTGGGGCGGTCGCACCCTCACGCTCGAAACGGGTCGTGTGGCCCGTCAGGCCGATGGCGCCGTGCTGGTCACCTATGGCGAGACGGTGGTTCTGGCCACGGTGGTCTATGCCCGCCAGCCCAAGCCCGGCCAGGACTTCTTTCCCCTGACGGTCAACTATCAGGAAAAGACCTTCGCGGCCGGCAAGATTCCGGGCGGCTACTTCAAGCGTGAAGGCCGTCCCTCGGAGAAGGAGACGCTGGTTTCCCGCCTCATCGACCGCCCGATCCGCCCGCTGTTCGTCAAGGGCTTCAAGAACGAGGTCCAGGTCGTGCTCACCGTGCTCCAGCACGACATGGAGAACGATCCCGACATCGTGGCCATGGTCGGTGCCTCGGCGGCCCTGACCATCTCGGGCGCGCCCTTCATGGGCCCCATCGGCGGCGCGCGCGTGGGCGTCATCGACGGCGAATACGTTCTGAACCCCACCATCGAGCAGATGGAGAACTCTGACCTCGATCTGGTTGTCGCGGGCACCGGCGACGCCCTGATGATGGTGGAGTCCGAGGCCAAGGAGCTGTCCGAGGAGAAGATGCTGGGCGCGCTCATGTTCGCGCACCGCGGAATGCAGCCGGTCATCGACGCCATCATCGAGCTGGCCGAGCACGCCGCCAAGGAACCCTTCGAGTTCGAGGCCGAGGATGTCTCGGACGCGGTCAAGGCCATCAAGGCCATCGTGGGCGATGATATCAAGGCCGCCTACGCCCTGACCGGCAAGCACGACCGCCGCGATGCCGTGGGTGCCGCCAAGAAGAAGGCCCAGGAAGCCCTGCTGGCCTCCGAGGCCAAACCCGAGGGCTTCGATGCCCAGACCTTCGGCACCGCCTTCAAGGAGTGCGAGGCCGAGGTGCTGCGCCGCGACATCATCGAGAACGCGCACCGCGTCGACGGCCGCGCCCTCGACAAGGTCCGCGCCATCGTTTCGGAAGTGGGCGTGCTGCCGCGCACCCACGGCTCGGCCCTGTTCACGCGCGGCGAGACCCAGGCGCTGGTCGTGGCCACGCTCGGCACCGGCGAGGACGAGCAGTACATCGACTCCTTGCAGGGCACCTACAAGGAGTCCTTCCTGCTGCATTACAATTTCCCGCCCTATTCGGTCGGTGAAGCGGGCCGCATGGGCAGCCCCGGCCGTCGCGAGATCGGCCACGGCAAGCTGGCATGGCGCGCCCTGCGCCCCGTGCTGCCCTCGAAGGAGGACTTCCCCTACACCCTGCGCCTGGTGTCGGAGATCACCGAGTCGAACGGCTCGTCGTCCATGGCCACGGTGTGCGGCTCCTCGCTGGCGCTGATGGATGCGGGCGTGCCGATCGCGCGTCCGGTGTCGGGCATTGCCATGGGCCTGATCCTGGAGCCCTCGGGCGAGTTTGCCATCCTGTCGGACATCCTGGGTGACGAGGATCACCTCGGCGACATGGACTTCAAGGTCGCCGGCACCAGCGAGGGCATCACCAGCCTTCAGATGGACATCAAGGTGCCCGGCATCACCGAGGAGATCATGACCAAGGCTCTGGCCCAGGCCAATGCCGGACGCCTGCACATCCTCGAGGAAATGAACAAGGCCATGGAGGCCCCGCGCACCGAGCTGGGCGAGTTCGCGCCCAAGATCGACGTGGTGAAGATCCCCGTGGACAAGATCCGCGAAGTGATCGGCTCGGGCGGCAAGGTGATCCGCGAGATCGTCGAGAAGACCGGTGCCAAGATCGACATCGCCGACGACGGCACCATCAAGGTCGCCGCCAACGAGCAGTCCAAGATCGACGCGGCCAAGGAGTGGATCAACTCCATCGCCGCCGAGGCCGAGCCGGGCAAGATCTACACCGGCAAGGTGGTCAAGCTGGTGGACTTCGGTGCCTTCGTGAACTTCTTCGGTGCCAAGGACGGCCTGGTGCACGTCAGCCAGATCTCGCTGGAGCGCGTGTCCAACCCGGCGGACGTCCTGACCGAAGGCCAGGAGGTCAAGGTCAAGTTCCTCGGCCTCGATGACCGCGGCAAGACCAAGCTGTCGATGAAAGTGGTCGATCAGGAAACCGGTGAGGACATCACCGACAAGATCAACGCCGAGCGCGCCGAGCGCGGCGAGCCGCCTCTGACCGAGGACACCGGCGGGCGTCCGCGCGGCGAAGGTGGCGGTGGCGATCGCAACCGCGGCCGCCGTCGCCGCGACTGATCCCGGCATCACGACCGGCAAGGGCCTCGGGGGCGACCCCGGGGCCTTTTTTCCGGGCACCCGGCGGCGCCGGCTGGCCCCTGCGGCCCGATTTAGGCGGCCAGTAAGGTTGCGCCTGCAAACCCCGCCCGCCTATAAGCGCGCCCTAGACCCGTCGTCTCCTTCCCGGATGATCCATGAACATTCACGAATACCAGGCCAAGCAGGTCCTCAAGGGCTATGGCGCTCCCGTTGCCGCAGGCGTTCCCATCACTTCGGTCGATGAGGCCGAAGCTGCCGCGCGCCAGCTTCCCGGACCGCTCTATGTCGTGAAGTCGCAGATTCATGCCGGCGGGCGCGGCAAGGGCCGGTTCAGGGAACTGGGCGAGGGCGCCAAGGGCGGCGTGCGCCTCGCCTTCTCGATTGAGGAAGTGGTCGCCCACGCGCGCGAAATGCTGGGCAACACCCTGGTGACCGCCCAGACCGGCGATGCGGGCAAGCAGGTCAACCGCCTCTACATCGAGGACGGGGCCGACATCGCGCGCGAGCTGTATTGCTCGCTGCTGGTTGATCGCGCGGTCGGGCGCGTGGCCTTCGTGGTCTCGACCGAAGGGGGCATGGACATCGAGGCCGTCGCCCACGACACGCCCGAGAAGATTCACACCATCGCCATCGACCCCGAAGCGGGCGTGACGGCCGACGACGTGGCGCGCATCTCGGCGGCGCTGGAGCTGGACGGCGATGCGGCCGAGGATGCCAGGGGCCTGTTCCCGGCGCTCTACAAGGCCTTTGTCGAAAAGGACATGGCCCTGCTCGAGATCAATCCGCTGATCGTGATGAAGGACGGGCACCTGCGCGTGCTCGACGCCAAGGTCAGCTTCGACGGCAACGCCCTGTTCCGTCACGACGACATCCGCGAGCTGCGCGACGAGACCGAGGAGGACGCCAAGGAAATCGAGGCCTCCAAGTGGGATCTCGCCTATGTGGCGCTCGACGGCAACATCGGCTGCATGGTCAATGGCGCGGGCCTGGCCATGGCGACCATGGACATCATCAAGCTGTACGGCAAGGAGCCCGCCAACTTCTGTGACGTGGGCGGCGGCGCCTCCAAGGAGAAGGTCGCGGCGGCCTTCAAGATCATCACCGCCGATCCGCGCGTCGAGGGCATCCTCGTCAACATCTTCGGCGGCATCATGCGCTGTGACGTCATCGCCGAGGGCGTGGTCGCGGCGGTGAAGGAAGTGGGCTTGAAGGTGCCGCTGGTGGTGCGCCTGGAGGGCACCAATGTCGAGCTGGGCAAGAAGATCCTCAACGAGTCGGGCCTGGCCATCACGGCGGCGGACGACCTCGATGACGCCGCCCAGAAGATTGTGAAGGCGGTGGGCTGATGTTTTTGGCACTTGTCATGACCGCGGCCATGGCCGGCCAGTCGACCGGGCCTGGCGTTGTGGACCGGCTTCAGCAGTTCTGCCTGGCCACCGAGATGCGCGAGGCCGCGTTTGTGCGTGTGGCGCAAGAGCAGGGCATGGAGAGGCTCATACGTGTTGTCAGAAGTGTCGACGATATCGACCACAGCGAGTGGGACTCGATGTTCCGTGGCGGCGGGCTGTCTGTAGGCATGACCGGGCGCGCTGGCGAAGATGTCGCCACCTACTGTGCCGTCATGCTGCCCGTGCCCGCTGAGGATTGGCGAGGGGATGGCGCACGCCTCGCCGAGGCGATGGGTCTGGTGCCGGCCGACGCGGAAACCCCGGACGACGTACTTGAGATGCATATGTGGAGCGACCCTGAAGGCGAGCAGCCATCTCTCGTCTATATGCTCTATCGCTCGTCCCTCGTGGTGAGTCTGGAGCGGCGCGCCAACCCCTGAACCGCTTCGAGTGCGGTTGGCCCAATGAGCATTCCCCCTGGAGGCACCGGGCGACGGTGGCAGGGCAGGGATGGCTTCATGGGCTGGTCACCATACCCTGCTTCGGGGCTGGTGATGATCGAACTTTACCGCCCGCTCTAGCCCGGCGCGAGCTGGCACGGATTGTGTGCTACACATAACCCGTGTATATTTTGCCCATGACGCGCAATCTCACCCTCGCCATTGACGACGCCCTGCTCGACAAGGTTCGCGTGCTGGCGGCCATGAAGCGCACCAGCGTCAATGAGATGGTACGCCAGTTCCTCACCCGGATCGTCGAGGAAGAAACCGAGCACGACGAAGCAACCGAGGCCTTGCTCAAGCTGGCCCGCACGAGCGAGGGCCGCCTGGGAGACTGGCGCCCCTCACGAGACGAAACTTACAGCGGCGAGCCTCGTTTTGATCGCGGGCGCTGAAGTTTTCCTCGACACCAATGTCCTTATCTACGCCGCTCTGGGCTCGGTCGACGAGCCGGCAAAGCACGAGCGCGCCGTCGAGCTTCTGACGCTGCGCTTCGGCACCTCGGCGCAGGTGCTGGCAGAGTTCTACGTCAATGCTCAGCGCAAGGGCGAGCGCCCCTTGAGTGCGGAAGTCGCGAAAGACTGGGTGTCCGCCCTGTCGAAAAAGCCTTTTCAGCCGGTCGATTACAAGGTCGTGCGAGCGGGCATCGACTATGCAGGGCGCTATCGCATTTCCTACTGGGACGGCGCGATCATCGCCGCCGCAGAGCGCCTGGGCGCAAGTATCATCTATTCCGAAGACCTCGGCCACGGCCAGACCTATGGCTCGATCCGGGTCGAAAACCCTTTCCTTCCCACTGCCTGAAAGCACGCCCATGTCCATTCTCGTCAACAAGAACACCAAGGTCATCGTCCAGGGCCTGACCGGCAAGACCGGCACCTTCCACACCGAGCAGGCGCTGCGCTACTACGGCACCCAGATGGTCGGCGGCGTGCATCCGGCCAAGGGCGGCGAGGTGTGGCACGGCTCGGAGGGCGAGAGCCTGCCGATCTTTGCCAGCGTGGCCGAGGCAAGGGACGCCACAGGCGCCGACGCCAGCGTCATCTATGTGCCGCCCGCAGGGGCCGCCGATGCCATCATCGAGGCCATCGAGGCCGAAGTGCCCTTCATCGTCTGCATCACCGAAGGCATCCCGGTGCTGGATATGGTGCGCGTCAAGGCACGGCTGGATCGCTCGAACTCGCGCCTGCTCGGCCCGAACTGCCCCGGCGTGCTGACCCCCGAGGAATGCAAGATCGGCATCATGCCGGGCTCGATCTTCAAGAAGGGCAATGTGGGCATCGTCTCGCGCTCGGGCACCCTGACCTATGAGGCCGTGTTCCAGACCACCAACGAGGGTCTCGGCCAGACCACGGCGGTCGGCATCGGCGGCGATCCGGTCAAGGGCACCGAGTTTATCGACGTGCTCGAGATGTTCCTTGCCGACGAGGCGACCCAGTCGATCATCATGATCGGCGAGATCGGCGGCAGCGCCGAGGAAGACGCCGCCCAGTTCCTGATCGACGAGGCCAAGAAGGGCCGCCGCAAGCCCATGGCGGGCTTCATCGCCGGTCGCACCGCGCCCAAGGGCCGCACCATGGGCCACGCCGGCGCGGTCGTCTCGGGCGGCAAGGGCGATGCGGAGAGCAAGATCGCGGCCATGGAGGCGGCGGGCATCCGCGTCTCGCCCAGCCCTGCGCGCCTCGGCGCCACCTTGATGGACGTGCTCAAGGGTTAATGGCGGGGGGCTGACCGGCCCGGGCCTTGCCTGCTTCAGGGCGACAGCGTGGAGCGCTCGATCGCGCTCAGCATGCCCAATATGCCCATCAGCAACAACGTCAGCCTCTAGCCGTGACAACAAAAGGGGCGGGGGAGCGAAAAATCCCCCGTCCTCGCCTCGTTTCGGTCATGACCCGTCAAAAAACTGCGCCTATATGAAGGCGCTCACGCGCGTGCACGCTGTGCGCGGGTGATCAGGGAATGACGATAGATCATGGCTGACGACTCGGGCCGGCTGAACCAGGTATTTGCCGAAACCGCCTTTCTTTACGGCACCAATGCGGGCTTCATCGAGGACCTGCACGAACGCTGGGCCAGCGACCCGGCCTCGGTCGGCGCGGGCTGGCGGGCCTTTTTCGACTCGCTGCGCGATGACGCGGCCCATGTGCGACAGGTGGCGGGGGCAGGAAGCTGGGGTCGGCCTGCGCAGATCGCCCGAACCGAACAGCTGAGCGCGCTCGACGGCTACTGGCCCGAGACGCCCTCGCAAGGCACCGCGAAGGCCGCCGAGGCCAAGGCGGCGGCACAGATCGCCGCCCGCCCCGCCAATGCCACGGACGTGCGCGAGGCGGCGCGCGATTCGGTGCGCGCCCTGATGCTGATCCGCGCCTATCGCATCCGGGGCCACCTTCAGGCCAACCTCGACCCTCTGGGCATCGAGCCGCCCCACCAGAACCCCGAACTGACCATCGAGCACTGGGGCTTCACCAGCGCTGACCTCGACCGGCCGATCTTCATCGACGGCCTGCTGGGCCTCGAGACGGCCAGCTTGCGCGAGATTCTCGCCATCCTGCGCCGCACCTACTGCGGCAGCCTCGGGGTGCAGTACATGCACATCGCCGAGCCCGAGGAGAAGGCGTGGATCCAGGAGCGCATCGAGGGGCGCGACAAGGAGATCACCTTCACCCGCGAGGGCAAGATCGCCATCCTCAAGAAGCTGATCGAGGCCGAGAGCTTCGAGCGCTTCCTGCACCGCCGCTTTCCGGGCACCAAGCGCTTCGGGCTGGATGGCGGCGAGGCCATGGTCCCGGCACTGGAACAGGTCATCAAGCGCGGCGGCGCGCTGGGCGTGGACGAGATCGTGCTGGGCATGGCGCACCGCGGCCGCCTGAACGTGCTCGCGGCCGTCATGGGCAAGCCCTATGAGGTGATCTTCCACGAGTTTCAGGGCGGTTCGTCCCTGCCGTCCGACATCGAGGGCTCGGGCGACGTGAAGTATCACATGGGCGCGTCTTCGGACCGCACCTTCGACGGGCACAAGGTGCACCTGTCCCTGACCGCCAATCCCAGCCACCTCGAGATCGTCAATCCGGTGGTGCTGGGCAAGGCGCGCGCCAAGCAGGCCTTCGACATCCGCGAGAACGGCGGCGATGGCATGGACCGCAGCCAGGTCCTGCCCCTGCTGATCCACGGCGATGCGGCCTTTGCCGGTCAGGGCGTGGTGGCCGAGTGCTTCGCCCTGATGGGGCTGAAGGGCTATCGCACCGGCGGCACGCTGCACTTCGTGGTCAACAACCAGATCGGCTTTACCACCAGCCCGCGCAACTCGCGCTCCTCGCCCTATCCGTCGGACGTGGCCATGATGGTGCAGGCACCCATCTTCCACGTAAACGGCGATGATCCCGAGGCCGTCACCTTCGCCACCAAGGTCGCCATCGAGTTCCGCCAGCGCTTTGGCAAGGACGTGGTGGTGGACATGTTCTGCTATCGCCGCTTCGGCCATAACGAGGGTGACGATCCCACTTTCACCCAGCCGATCATGTACGCCCGCATCAAGGCCCAGCCGACCACGCGCGAGCTTTACTCCGAGCGGCTGATCGCCGAGGGCGTGGTCACGAGCGAGGAGGTCGAGGCCTGGATCAGGGACTTCGAGACCTTCCTCGATGCGCAGTTCGAGGCGGGCAAGAGCTACAAGGCCAACAAGGCCGACTGGCTGGATGGCAAGTGGCAGGGGCTGGGCAGTGTCGACGGCGAGAACCGCGGGGCCACGGCGGTGCCCGAGGCGCGCCTGCGCGAACTGGGCCGCAAGCTGACCACCATCCCCGAGACCATCAACATCCACCGCACCTTGAAGCGCGTCATGGACGGACGCCGCGAGATGATCGAGAGCGGGCGCGACATCGACTGGGCCACCGCCGAGAGCCTGGCGTTCGCGAGCCTGCTCGACGAGGGCTTTCCGGTGCGCCTGTCCGGTCAGGACAGCGTGCGCGGCACGTTCAGCCAGCGCCACTCGGGCATCATCGATCAGGTGACCGAGGAGCGCTATGTACCCCTCAACGCCCTGCGCGAGGGCCAGGCCCCCTTCGAGGTGATCGACTCGGCGCTGTCCGAAGAAGCGGTGCTGGGCTTTGAATACGGCTACAGCCTGGCGGACCCCAACACCCTGGTGCTGTGGGAGGCGCAGTTCGGCGATTTCGTCAACGGTGCCCAGGTCGTGATCGACCAGTTCATCAGCTCGGGCGAGCGCAAGTGGCTGCGCATGAGCGGCCTGACCATGCTGCTGCCCCATGGCTATGAGGGGCAGGGCCCCGAACACTCCTCGGCCCGGCTCGAGCGCTTCCTGCAGGCCTGCGCCGAGGACAATATGCAGGTGGCCAACTGCACCACGCCGGCCAACTATTTCCACATCCTGCGCCGCCAGATGACGCGCCCGTTCCGCAAGCCCCTGGTGCTGATGACGCCCAAGAGCCTGCTGCGTCACAAGAAGGCGGTCTCTACGCTGGCCGACATGGCCGAGGGCTCTTCCTTCCACCGTGTGCTGCACGACGATGCCCAGCATCGCCCCGAGGTGGCCGAGATCGCCCTGCGCCCCGATGCCGAGATCAGCCGCGTGATCCTGTGCTCGGGCAAGGTCTATTACGATCTGCTCGACGCGCGCGCCAGGCGCGGGCGCGATGATGTCTATCTGCTGCGCCTCGAACAGTTCTATCCGTGGCCGATCAAGTCGCTGTCGACCGAACTGGCCCGCTTCCCCGGCGCCGATCTGGTCTGGTGCCAGGAAGAGCCCAAGAACATGGGTGGCTGGACCTTCGTGGATCCGTGGCTGGAGCTGACGCTGGACAAGCTGGACGTGAAGTCGAAGCGCGCGCGCTATGTGGGCCGTCCCGCCTCGGCCTCGACGGCTGCGGGCCTGATGAGCCGGCACCTGCGCGAGCTGGAAGCCTTCCTCGACGAGGCCTTTGCCTGATAACACCTGTGGGCCAGCCCTGGCCCGCGCACTGCCGAACGAACCTCCGACCCACGCTCACGACAACCGGAAGCACGATAAAATGGCCGATATTCTCACCCCTACCCTTGGCGAATCCGTCAGCGAGGCCAGCGTGGCGCGCTGGACCAAGGCCGTGGGCGATACCGTGGCCAAGGACGAGGTTCTGGTGGAACTGGAAACCGACAAGGTCTCGCTGGAGGTCGCGGCCCCGCGCGACGGCGTGCTGAGCGAGATCGCGGCGGGCGAGGGCGACACGGTGACGCCCGGTCAGGTGCTGGGCCGCATCGGAGACGGCGGCGCGGCTGCTTCACCCCAGCCTGCCAAGACCGAGCCTGCAAAGACCGAGCCTGCCAAGTCGGAGCCCGCTAAAGCCGAGGCCAAGGACGACGCCAAGGCTGACGCCAATGCTGACACGGGCGCGGCGCTGATCGATGTGAAAACCCCGGTCATGGGCGAGAGCGTGGCCGAGGGAAGCATGGGCACCTGGTCCAAGAAGGCGGGCGATGCCGTGGCCAAGGACGAGGTTCTGGTCGAGATCGAGACCGACAAGGTGGCCGTCGAGGTCGCTTCGCCCGCCGACGGCGTGCTGGCCGAAATCACCGCCGAAGCCGGGGCCACCGTCACGCCCGGACAGGTGATCGCACGCATCGCGCCGGGTGCCAGTGCCGCTCCGGCCTCTGCGGCGCAGGCCAGCTCTCCGGCCCGCACTCAGGATGCCGATGGGGACAGGCCGCTGTCGCCTGCGGTCCAGCGCATCGTCAGCGAGAACAATCTGGACCCGGCCAGCATCGAGGGATCGGGCAAGGACGGGCGCATTCTCAAGGGCGATGCCCTGGCCGCCGCCTCGCGCCCCGCGTCCCAGAGCCAGCCAGCCCAAAGCCCCGCCCGCGCCAGCGCGCCTGCTGCCCCGTCTGCTCCCCAGTCTGCGCCGCGCGAACTGGGCCCGCGCGAGGAGCGGGTGCGCATGACACGCCTGCGCCAGACGGTCGCGCGCCGCCTGAAGGAATCCCAGAACACCGCCGCCCAGCTGACCACCTTCAACGAGGTCGATCTCAGCGCCATCATGGCCCTGCGCGCCAGCTACAAGGACGCCTTCGAGAAGCGCCACGGCGTCAAGCTCGGTTTCATGGGCTTCTTCGTGCGCGCCACGGTCGCGGCCCTGAAGGAGATTCCGGCGGTCAATGCCGAGATCGACGGCACCGACATCATCTTCAAGAACCACTATGACATCGGCGTCGCGGTCGGCACCGATCGCGGTCTGGTCGTGCCGGTTCTGCGCGATGCCGATCAGCTTTCGCTCGCGGGCATCGAGAAGGGCATCGGCGATCTGGGCCGCGCCGCGCGCGATGGCACCTTGTCACTTGACCAGCTTCAGGGCGGCACTTTCACCATCACCAACGGCGGGGTCTATGGCTCGCTGATGTCGACGCCGATCCTCAACATGCCCCAGACCGGCATTCTGGGCATGCACGCCATCAAGGAGCGCCCGGTGGCCATCGATGGTCAGGTGGTGATCCGGCCGATGATGTATCTGGCGCTCAGCTATGATCATCGCCTCGTGGACGGCAAGGAGGCCGTGACCTTCCTCGTGCGCATCAAGGAACACATGGAAGACCCCGCGCGCCTGCTGCTCGATCTGTAACTTGGCCGGGCGACCGGCGCCCGCTAGGCTGGTCCCATGTCGCTGGTCGAGATCGCCCGCTTTGCCGATGTCTATGAGGCCGACCTCGCGCTCGGCTTCCTGCGTGCCCATGGCGTGAATGCCGAACTGGGCAGCTCGGGCCATGCCAAGATCGATCCCCTGATGCAGCAGGCGCTGGGCTGGGCGCGGGTGCTGGTGCCTGCCTCCCAGGCCGATGAGGCCATGGCGCTGCTGAGCGAGGTCAGGGCGGGAGCACACGCCCTTCAGGACGGCGATGACATCGAGCGCCCGGCGGGCCGACCGGGCATGGCGGCCATGGCTGTGGGCCTGCTGGTCGGGGGCGAGGCGGCCATGGGCGCGCTGGCCTTCAAGCGCAGGCGTGGCCTGTTGCAGGGGCTCGGCCTCGCCCTGATCGCGCTCGGCGTGGTTCTGGTCATCACCTCATGGGTGATCGCGCGAAGCTAGAGCACGCCCTCATCGCGCAGGGCGGCGATCTCGTCACTGCCCATGTGAAGCCACTGCGCCAGAACCTCGTCGGTGTGAGCGCCCAGTGCGGGCGGGGGCAGGGGGGCGCTGTTCTGCCCCGCGCGCGACAGGCGCAGCGGCGAGGCCACGGTGCGCACCGGCCCTGCCAGATCGTCGCGAGGGGTCTCGATCACGAGGCCGCGGGCGCGGGCCTGAGGCTCGTCGAACACCTGATCGACGCGGTTGACCGGGCCGCAGGGCACTCCGGCCACCTCCAGCACCTGCATCAGCGCGCTCATGTTCATGGAGGCCGTGGTGGCGGCCAGCACCGTGGTCAGGCTGTCGCGGTTCCCGACGCGCGCGGCATTGGTCAGATAGCGCGGATCGTCCGCCAGATCGTCCTGCCCCAGGGCGCGGCACAGGGCGCGGAACTGGGCGTCGTTGCCGACCGCGATCACCACGGCACCGTCCTGACAGGCAAAGGGCTGATAGGGCGAGAGATTGGGATGGGCATTGCCCAGCCGCTTCGGTGGCTGGCCGCTGACGAACCAGTTGCTGGCCTGATTGGCGAGCATGGCCGCCTGACTGTCGAACAGGGCCATGTCGATGTGCTGGCCCTCTCCGGTGCGCTGGGCATGAAACAGGGCAGCCAGAATGGCATTGGCGGCATTGGTGCCGGTGAACAGGTCGGCGACGGCCACGCCCACCTTCATGGGCTCGGCCCCGGGCTGGCCGTCCGGCTGGCCGGTAATGCTCATCAGCCCGCCCATGGCCTGGATCATGTAATCATAGCCCGCCCGCTTCGCCTCCGGTCCGTCCTGGCCAAAACCGGTGATCGAGCAATAGACCAGCCGGGGATTGAGCGCGCACAGGCTTTCATGGTCGAGGCCGTAGCGCTTCAGGCCGCCGACGCGGAAGTTCTCGACCAGCACGTCGGCCCTGCCGGCAAGCTGGCGGATCAGGGCCGCACCGCGATCATGGGCGATATCCACGGTCACCGAACGCTTGCCCCGGTTGGCGCACATGAAATAGGCCGCGTCGCCGCGCGTGCCGTCCTTGCGCGTGACGAAGGGCGGTCCCCACTGGCGGGTGTCGTCGCCCACACCGGGCCGCTCGATCTTGATCACATCCGCGCCGAGGTCCGCCAGGGTCTGGGTCGCCCACGGACCGGCCAGCACCCGCGAGAGGTCCAGAACCCGGATGCCTTTCAGCGGCCCATCCATCACGCGCCCATCCATCACGATCCCGCCCGCTGGAAGGGATAGAAGCCGGGGCCCAGCTCGAGAATGGCGGTCAGCTCGTCGAGCGCGCCGCGTGCCTCCTCGATCAGCTGGGGATCGGCCAGATCTGCGGGCAGCAGACGGTCGCGATACCAGCGCGCGGCCCAGACGCTGAGGCGCGCGTGCAGCGTCTCGTCCAGCCGCATGGCCGGATTGCTGGCGCCCAGCTCGTCTTCGCTCAGCACCACGCGCAGGCGCAGGCAGGCCGGCCCGCCGCCGTTGCGCATCGACTGGCGCACATCGACATAGCGCACATCGCCGATGGGGCCGTTCGAGGCCGCAATCGCCTCGGCGACGGCGTGGGCGCGCGCGTTGTCGCGGGTCTCGACCGGGCAGATCAGCGTCAGGCGATCACGTCCGGGAAGCTGCACCAGCATGGAGTTGAACAGATAGCTCTCGATGGCATCGGCCAGCGGCAGGTCGGCGGCGCTGATCTGGACGAACTGCGGCTCGAACAGGCCCTGCGCCGCGCGCGTGATGGCCGCATGGACGCCGGGCGTATCCTCGAAGGCGCTTTCGTGGTGCAGCAGGCAGGTGCGCGCGCCCACGCACACCACATCGTTGTGAAAGCTGCCCTCGTCGATGGCGGCGCGGCCCTGCCTCAGCAGCAGGCTGCGCGAAGCGCCGTGGCGGCGCACCACCGCCTCGCTGGCCTCGCGGGTCTGGCGGGCGGGGTGGCGGCCCTGCCAGGTCTCGAAGGCGTCGCGGCCATAGACGAACAGATTGACGCCCGCCTCGCCGTGATCGGCACACAGGCGAACGTGATTGGCGGCGCCCTCGTCGGCCAGATGGGCCGTGGCAGGAAGGGCCTCGTGCACCGCAAAGCGCGCCTCGTCAGGGAACAGGGCGTTGAGCGCGCGGCGCGTCTGTCCGGGCTCCAGCGCGCGGTGCAGGTTCGAGACCAGATTGGCGGGCGTGAAGTGAACCCGGCCATCGTGACTGTCGACGCCGGGGGTCACGGTGGCGGCATTGGCGGCCCACATGGCACTGGCCGAGCAGGCCGCAGATGCCAGCGCAGGTGCGGCCCGCCACGCGCCTTGCAGCACCTCTGCGTCGGTGCCTGCAAAGCCCAGCGAGCGCAGAAAGGCGATGTCGGGGCGCTCCTGCGGGGGCAGCACCAGCTGGACCAGCCCTGCGCGATGCATCTCCAGCATCTTGTCCAGCCCCTGCAGCACCGCATCGCGGGGGCTGGAGGCCTGACCGGCATTGAGGCTGGAGGCCAGATTGCCCGGAGAGAGCCCGGCATAGCTGTGGGTCGGCCCGATCAGGCCGTCGGCATTGGCTTCGATGGCGCTCATGCGGGGCCGAGCCCCCTGATCTCGCCGGTAAGGTCGCTGAGCGTCCCGGCCTCGAAACTGGCGACCGGATAGGCGCAGTAGTCGGCGGCATAATAGGCGCTGGGCCGGTGATTGCCGCTGGCACCAAGGCCCCCGAACGGCATGTCGCCTGCCGCGCCCGTGGTGGGCCGGTTGAAGTTGACGACGCCCGCGCGGATGCGATGGCGGAAGAAGTCCCAGTGGGCGGCATCATCGCTGATCAGGCCTGCCGACAGGCCATAGCGGGTGTTGTTGGCCAGGCCGATGGCGCGGGTAAAATCGCTGGCGCGATAGACCTGGAGCACGGGTGCGAAGATTTCCTCGTCGGGCACGTCTCGCGCCTCGCTCATGTCGAGAATGGCCGGGGCGAGGAAGGCATCCGAGCGTCCGCTGACGCGCTCCAGCGCCCGGATGGGCCGCGCCCCCCGGGTGACAAGATTGCGCACGGCATGGGTGGCCTGCTCGGCGGCGCTGGCCGAGATCAGCGGGCCGCCGAAGGGCTCGGGATCGCTGTCCCATGGCGCATAGATCAGGCGATCGGTGAGGGCATGCAGGGCCTCGATGATCGCATCGCCCGCGCGCCCATCGGGCACGATCAGGCGGCGCGCGCACGAACAGCGCTGGCCGGTGGTGATGAAGGCCGACTGGGCGATGATGGCCGCTGCTGCTGCGGGGTCTGCGACATCCCAGGCGATGAGCGGATTGTTGCCGCCCAGCTCCAGCGCCATGATGACGTGGGGGTTGTCGGCGAACCTGCGCCGGAAGTGGCTGCCCGCCGCGCCCGATCCGGTGAACATCAGCGCATCGATGGGCTGGTCCAGCAGGGCTGCACCGACGTCGCGTCCGCCCTGCACCAGATTGACCACGCCCGCCGGAAGCTCGGCGGCCTCCAGCGCGGCCATCATGAGCTGACCCGTCCACGGCGTCAGCTCCGAGGGCTTGAACACCACCGTATTGCCCGCCAGCAGGGCCGGAACGATGTGGCCATTGGGCAGGTGGCCGGGAAAGTTGTAGGGGCCGAGCACGGCGGCGACGCCGTGGGGCCGGTGGCGCAGCACCGCGCGCCCGAAACCCGTCGCGCTCTCGCGCTCGCCCGCGCGCTCGTCCATGGCGCGGATCGAGATGTCGACCTTGCCCGCCATGGCCGCCAGCTCGGCGGTGGTCTCCCACAGGGCCTTGCCGGTTTCGCGAGATATGGCCTCGGCATAGGCGGGGGCGCGCTCTTTCAGCACCCCCTGATAGCGCCTGAGGTAGCCGACGCGGTCCTCGCGCTCCAGCCCCGCCCAGGCCGGGAAGGCGGCCCGCGCCGCCTCATAGGCGCGCCTGACGTCCTCGACGCCGGCTTCGTGGCCGCTCCAGACCACATCGCCCGTGGCCGGGTCCACCGAGGTGAAGGCCTCGCCCGTGCCCTGGCCCCAGCTTGCGTTGATAAAATGGCTCATCAGCTTTTCACCCGCACTGTGTCTCCGGCCCGCACCTTCAGCGTTTCTGCCGCTTCCCTAGACAGCCGCACCTGATCGCCCTCGATACCCGCCAGGGTCCGCACGGCACGGAAGCGGGCGATGTCGGTGGTCGAGATCAGGCTGACCAGTTCCGCATCGACCTCGTCGCTGATGATGACGCTGAGCACGCGCGCATCGCGCACCGTGCGGATGTTGTCACGCTGGCAACTCACGGTCGGGCCTGCATCGAAGATGTCCACCAGGCCGTTGGGGCGGAAGCCCTCGGATTCCAGCAGCGCCATGGCGGGCACGCCTTGCGGGTGCACCTTGCCGATCACAGCGCGCGCAGGCTCGGGCAGCAGGCCGACATAGATGGGATGGCGCGGGGCCAGGTCGACGATGAACTGCTTGTCGGTCGAGCCGGTCATGCGGTCTGCGGCGTCAAAGTCCATGGGAAAGAAGCGGTGCGCCACATGATCCCAGAACGGACAGGCACCATCAGGCGTGAACACCCCGCGCAGCTCGGCAAGCACCATGTCGGCGAACAGTTCGGGCGCGGCCCCGATCAGCATATAGCGCGACTGGGACAGCAGCCTGCCCGCCCCGCCCTTGCGCCGGTCCGCCTTGAGAAACAGCGAGCCGACCTCGGACCAGCCCGTGCACTCGTTGACCAGCACCAGCGTCTGGTGGTCGAGCCGGATGCCCAGCGAGGGCGAGGACTGGGTGTGATTGACGATGCGGAACGAGAAGAACGGCCGCTTGAGACCGACCGCCGCCTTGACGCTGCCCACGCCGTCCACGTCGCCCGTGGCGGTGTCCTCGAGCATGAGGGTGTACCAGCGCTCCTGTTGCGGCAGGGTGCCCGCAAAGCTGTCGCGGCTGATCTCGAGCCGCTCGGTCAGCACGTCGGGGTCTTCGGGCAGGCTGGTGAAGCCCGGCCCCGACAGTATGGCCAGCTCCAGCAGGGAATCGAGATCGGCAGGCCCCGCAGGGCGGACGGTGAGCATTCAGACCTCAGGCCTTTACGAGAACAGTCGTGCGGTTCAGGGCGCGCCTTGGGCCACGGCCTCGTGGCGCAGGCGCTTCAGGGCGAGGGCGTCGATGGTGCCCTCGGCAATCTTGGCGAGCAGCAGCGCCGAGAGCTGGGCGCGCTCGGCGAAGCTTTCAGCGATGGCGTATTCGCCCTCGGAGTGGATGTCACCCCCGCGCACGCCCAGCGTATCCACATTGGCCAATCCCGCCGCATAGAGGTTGTTGCCCTCGCACACCCCGCCGGACGCCTTCCAGGCGATGGGCTGGCCCAGCAGGTCGCCCGCGCGCCGCACCTGCTCGAACAGGGCGCTCTGGGCCGCATCCATGGGCTTGGGCGGGCGGGTGAAGCCGCCATGCAGATGGCAGCTCAGGCCCTCGAAGGGCGCCTCGCGCAGGATGCGGGCGATGGCCTGCTGCATGGCGGCGGCGGCATCCTCGTCGGGCACGCGCACATTGAAGCGCACGATGGCCACGTCCGCGACCACGTTCAGCGCCGCGCCGCCGTCGATACGGGCCACATTGACGCTGACATCGGGCAAGGTGCCGTTGATGGCATGAAGCTGACCGGCGATCAGTGCCGCGCCCGCCACCGCATTGCGGCCCTCGGAGAAGGCGCGCCCCGCGTGGGCCGAGCGCCCCTTGACCACGATGTGAAAATTGCCCGAGCCCTTGCGCGCCCCGGCCAGGGAGCCATCGGCCAGGGCTGGCTCATAGGTGAGGCCGACATGGCCGCGCGCGCCCAGCCTTGCCAGCACCGGTGCCGAGCCGTGCGAGCCCACTTCCTCGTCGGGCGAGATCAGGGCGGTCCAGCCGATGCGATGGGCCAGGGGGTGATGCTCGAAGGCCTCCAGTGCCCCCAGCATGACCGACAGCCCGCCCTTCATGTCGGCGATGCCCGGCCCGTTCAGGGTGCCGTCCTCGCGCACGATCACGCTCTGGAACGGGCTCGATGGCGGATAGACGGTGTCATAGTGGCCGGTCAGGACCACCTGAACGGGCGCCTCGGGCCGCACGCTGAGCTGGAGGGCGGGCTCGTTGGGCCGCATCTCAACCCGGCCGTCATCGCCCACGATCTCGGTGGGAGGCAGGGGGATCTGTTCGATGGTGCAGGCGATGGATCGCGCGCACTGCTCCAGCGCCTCGCGTTGCAGGGCAAGGCCGGTGGCGTTGAAGCTGCCCGAGTTGATGGCGCACCAGTCCTCGGCGCGTCCGATCAGGTTCGCGCCCTCAGCCGCGATGGCATCGAGCATGGCCGTATCGTCTGGCGTGATCCGCATGCGGGCGGACCCTAGAGCCTCGCGGGGCGGCTTGGAAGCACCCGATGGAATTTCCCTGTGGCCGCCCGGGCCTCAGTCCGTGCGGAGCTGATCGCGCAGGCCACGCCAGCCGCGCCTGCCGCCGCGCGCCTCCGTGCCGGGCTGGCGGGTCTGCTGGCGCCAGCGCACCGACAGGGCCGCATTGCCATCGCCGCTGACGCGCGAGACGACGGCGACGTTCTGGCGCGGCTGCCACTCGATCTGGATGGCCGCACCATCGCGCCCGCCACCGATGATCTCGAGATAGATGTCGTCGGTCAGATACTTGCCGCCCGCGATGGTGATGGCCGAGGCCTCGCCTCCGAACGACAGGCGGTCCAGACCGGCGAACTCGCGCAGGTTCCCGAGCACGTCAAAGCCGCCGCCGCCGGTCAGCGAGGCGGTACTGGACGCGAGCTGTGCGGCCTCGATGGCCGAGAGCTGGGAGGCGGAGCGTCCGAACAGCACCTGAGAGAGGATCTCGTCCTGGGGCAGGGCGGGCACCGAGGTCAGGGTGATCTCGGGCTGGGCGGCGGTGCCGGTCACACGCACGGTGGCGGTCAGGGCCGGGTCTTCGCGCGTGGCGGTCAGGTTGAGGCGGATGCGGTCGGGCCGCGTGGACAGGCTGACCGAGCCGCGCGGATCGAACACGAAGCGCTTGCCCGCGAACTCGTAGTCGCCGCGCACGACATTGGCCGTGCCCGTGAGCGTTGGCTGGGACAAGGTGCCACCCACGCGCGCCTCCACCGCCATCTCCACGTCGAGGCCGCGTCCGCGCACGAACACGCGGCCGTCGCTGGCGTCCAGGGCGATGTCGAGATTGATGACCGGACCGCGTGAGCGCTCCTCGCGCGTGTCGATGTCGCCGCCGGGGCGGTTGATCTCGATCACGTCCATGCGCACCACCCCGCTGGGCGTGGGCGGATTGGGCGCGATCTCGGCCTCGTCGATGCGCAGGCGACCGGCCAGAGCGATGTTGCCATCGGCCGCACGCGTGACGGTGATCGGACCTGTCGCCGTGGCCTCTATCAGGTCGTTGTCGATCAGCTCGAAGCGCTGGAAGGTGAGGGTGAGGGTCGAAGTCGAGCCCTGTTGCAGGTTCAGCCTGCCGGTGCCGGTGACGGTGCCGCGCCCGCCGTCATTGGCGCTGAAGCGTTCGATCACCGCGCTGGAGCCATCGAAGCGGGTGGCGAACTCAAGGTTAGAGAGCGTCAGGCCCGCGCCCGCATCGCGCAGGCGACCGCGGCTGAGGCTGAGCTGTCCGTTCAGGCTCGGCTGCTGCAAGGTGCCTGCGATGGTGGTCTGGGCATCGATCACGCCCGACAAGGTGCGCTCGTCGCCGAAGAACAGATCCCAGATCGGCTGGATCTGGCCACTCAATGTGGCATTGCCGCTGATGGGCTGGTTGTTCACCATCGCCAGACGCAGGGGCGCGGCCGAGGCCACCACCGGCAGAACCAGATTGACCTGGGAGGTGGCGCCCTCGCTGTCGCGGGCGATGGCGCGCACGCTCATGCGGCTGCCCGCGATCTCGGCGCCGACATTGGCATTGATGGACGGCCCGCTGCCACTGCCGCGCGAGCGGGCGTTCTGGATGGCGAGGGTGGCGGTGCCGCCCAGGCTCTCTCCGGTGCCCGAAAGATTGACCTCGCCGGTAATCTGGCCGGCCAGATCGGCGGCGATGGAGCCGAGGTCCACCTGTTGCAGGCTGGCCGTGAGCGTGGCGCTGCGCGCATCCTGATTGAGCGATCCGCTGAGCGTGCCGTTGCCGATGCCAAGGTCCACGCTCACCTCGCGGCGCTCGCCCTGAAGCGTGAGGGTGGCCGCCCTGCGGGTAGTGAATGCCACCTCGCGCACGCGCCCGCCGCCCTCCAGCGCCACCGAGGTGCGCTCGCCCGCGCGCGAGAACAGACCCCGCCCATCGAAGGCTACGGGCGTGTCGCCGCCCACGTCGGCGCGCAGGGTGAAGGGCAGGCGCTCCAGCGTGCCGCGCCCCGCGAGATCGAAGGTGCGGATCAGATAGGTCGAGCCGGTGAAGCGCACGTTGCGCCCGCTGACATCGAGCAAGGCGGTATCGCTGCCTGCGCCTTCGGTCAGGCGGATGGTGCCCTCGGCCGCGCCCGACTGCAGAAAGGCACCGGGGCGGGCGCTGAACACCAGATCGGCGCTGGAGGGCGTAGCGCCGTTCAGCGCCACGGCACCGCGCGCCCGCACGCCCCCGGCGTCCAGCTCCAGCGCCTCGAGGCGCACGCCCTCGCCGCGGATGAAGATGTTGGCGCTGGCCGAGGCGGGGCCATAGTTGCTGGCGCTCTGGATGGCCACGCGCCCGTCCGACTCGTCCGCCCCGCGCCGGAAGCTGACGATGGCTTGGGTGTCGGTCAGGGTGAGTGCGCCCACATCGACCTCCGAGAAGCCCGCGCGGAAATCGAGGCGCGGCTGATCGAGCGTGCCGGTGATGGCGCCGTCGCCGCTCATGTCGCCGACGATCTCGACGGGGCCGATGCCGAAGGGGCCGGTGCCGGTCCAGTCCATGAGCAGACGCACCGGCCCTGACGGTTCGAGGATGCCGCGCGTGTTCAAGGTGGCGTTCTGGCCGCTCAGCGAGGCGCGCTCGATGGCGATTTCGCCGCGCTCCAGCCGCCCGTTGCCTTGCAGGCGCGGGCTGTCGCCCAGCAGGTGATCGAGCAGCTCCATGCCCGTGTTCAGGCGGCTGGCGCGCGCATCGAGGCCGAACTGCCAGGGCTGGCCGGGGCGGTTCTGGCTGGCGCGGACATCGGCACGAAGCGCGCCCGTGGCCCCGTCGCGCAGGATGGAGGCATCGCTGATCTGTGCATCGGCGCGGAAGTTGAGACCACCGTTCAGTGCGCGCGCGCCGTTGCCGGTCAGGATCAGGCTGCGCCCGCGCACATCAAGGCGGCGCATCAGCAGGCGGCCATCGCCCATGCGCCGGATGTCGGCCTGAAGACGTGGGGCCGCACCCAGCAAGGTGCCGACCACGCCCGCGCCCGAGCCTGCACGCCCCTGAAGATCGGCGGTGACGGTCGCGTCGGCCTCTGTCCATTCGAGGTTCAGCGGGCCTTGCAGCGCGCCGAGGCGATAGCCCGCCAGCGCCGCACCGCTCAGCGAGACCTCGCCGCGAAGCTGCCAGCGCTCGGGCGTGCCGGTCCAGGTGCCGCGCCATCCGCTCTCGCCCGCGATGTCGGTTCCGGCCAGGCGGGTCAGCGAGGGGGTGGAGACATTGATGCGCAGGCCGTTGACGCTCTCGCGCGTCTCGCCGACCACAAGGCCTTGCGCCCGCGAGGTGATGTTGTCGGCCAGCAGGGTCCAGGCCACGCCATAGACGCCCTCGCGGCTGGCATCGGGCACGGCGGCAAAGCCGAAGCGCGCGCGCTGGCCGATGCGCTCGGCGAACGGCTCCAGCAGGTCCGAGCCGGAAAAGTCCATCAGGCCGGTCAGGGTGCCGCCCTGCTCCGAGAACTCGCCTTCCACGAACAGCGGCATGAAATCGCCGGTGCGCAGGCGTGCGCGCACCTGCTGCTCGTCGATGGCGACATTGAGCAGGAAGGGATCGCGCGGCGAATAGCCCAGCGCCCCGGCCAGCGGCCCGCCGCTGGCTTCCTCGGCCCGCGCCCGCACGAACAGGGGCTCGCCCTCGCCCATGCGCACCTCGGCGCGCAGGAAATCGCCGGGCCGCGAGAGGGAATCGGCGCTGAGCCGCAGGTTCTGGCTGCCCGCGCGCAGCAGTTGGGCCTCGCCCTCCAGCCGCCACCGGCCGTAGTCCTGCGAGAAGTCCTCCATCAGCTCGACCTCGGTAGCAAAGCTGCGGATGCGAACGTCCAGCGGCATACGCCCCGGCGGCAGTTCGGGCTCCGGCCCCAGCTCGGGCCTGCGCAGGAAGCGGATGCGCTCGGCGCTGATCTCGCGCGCATCGAAACGCCGCGCGATCAGGGCCCAGTAGTTCCACTTCACGCGCGCATTGGTGGCCTCGATCCACACGCCCTCGATGTCGGTGACGGTGAGGCGCTCGATGGTGAAGTCGCTCCACAGATCGCCCTTGACGCCCTCGACGTTGATCGCGCCATAGCGTCCGATCTCGCGGCCCTGAACGAACGTCAGCACCAGATCGCGCCCGGCGGGCGACAGCAGATAGAAGCGCCCGCCCACCGCCAGGGCCGCCATCAGCACCGCGAGGCCCGCCAGACAGATGGCCGCAATCTTCAGCGCGCGCCGCGTGCGGGCATAGCGCACGGGCTCGGGCTCGCCCGCAGACTTCCGGGCGGGCAGGGTGAGGGCTTCATCCTCGGGCTCTGGCGTGTTCGGATCGGTCAAAACGCCTGGCCTACGCTGATGTAGATCTGGAAGTTGGGATCGCCCTCGCGCCGGTCGATCGGCACGGCGATGTCCGCGCGCACCGGCCCGAACGGCAGGCGATAGCGCACGCCCGCGCCCGCGCCCCAGCGCATGTCATCGACACCGGGCGTCGAGCTGGGCCGCACCGAGCCGCCATCGAGGAAAACAACGCCACCGAAGTTGCGCCCGAAGTCGCGGCGCACCTCGATCGAGGTTTCCACCACCGACAGCCCGCCGCGCGGGGTGTTGTCGATCAGGCGCGGGCCGACGCCCTGAAAGTCATAGCCGCGCACCGATCCGCCACCGCCCGAGAAGAACAGGCGGTCGCCCGGCACGTCCAGCTCGTCGGCGCCGAGGATCGAGCCCACCTTCAGGCGCCCGGCCAGAATCGTGCGGGGGCTGGCCTGCACGGGGTAATAGGCAGACAGGGTGACCTCGGTGCGCACGAAGGTCGCGTTCACGTCGCCGGTCACATAGGTGGGCTGCACCGAGACCAGGGCGCGATAGCCCGTGGTCGGATCGAGCAGGTCGTTGGCCCGGTCCATATAGGCGGTGGCGCGCCCGGTCACGATGGCCAGATCGCGCGTCAGATCGACCAGAGGGTTCAGATCGTCGACGAAACGCCGCTCGTTGTAGCGCCCGCCGTCAAGGCTGACGCCCACCGCCGCATAGGAGGTGCGCCCGATGCGCTGGTTGACGTCGGCGGCGACGTTGAGTGCCAGGCGGTCATAGGCATCGGTGTTCTCGAACACGATGGCGGTGCCCAGCGACAGGGTGCGCCCCGGCCGGGTCCAGTGCGGAATGGACAGCGTCACGCCCAGGCGGCTGTCGATCTGGGCGGCGCGGGCGGCAAAGCGCAGGGTGTCGGCGCGGCCGAAGCGGTTGTACCAGGTCCAGGTGCCGTCGATGCCCGCGCCCTCGGCGGTGGACAGGGTGACACCCGCCTCCAGGATTCTGGCGGGGCGGTCGCGCAGGGTGATGATGACCGGGCGCAGGCCTTCGGGGGTGGTCTGCTCGGGGCGGGCGAGGGCCACGCCGACCGTGTCATAGACGCCGGTCTCCAGCAGGCGGCGCTCAAGCTCGGCCACGGCCTCGGGATCATAGACCTGCCCTTCCTCCCACGGCGCGAGCCCGGCGACCCAGTCGGCGCGCGTGGGCCCGCGCGTCACCAGGCGGATGCCGTCGAGGCGAACCAGCGGCCCCGCCGCGATGCGATAGGTGGGCTCCACGCTGGTCTCGGCGTGATCGACGACGACGCGCCGGTCCTCGGCCCGAGCATCGGCATGGCCCGATCGGGTCAGCAGGGCAATGATGCGCCCCTCCGCCGCGATCACATCGGCGGCGCGGCCCGGCTCTCCGGGCTCCAGGGCGATGGCTTCGCCGGCCTGCCGGGCGATTTCGGATGCGGGCTCGCCCTCCAGCCACTGGATTTCGGGGCGGCTCAGGGTGAAGCGCGGGCCGGGGGTGACGACGATGATGGCGCGCGGCTGGTCGTCACCTTCTACGTCGGCCTCGATCACCGACTGGTAGTAGCCCTCCGAGCGCAGCACGGCCTCGGCGTTCTCGGCGGCCTGACGGGCATTGCGCCGTGCCTGAAAGCGGTTCTCGGGGCTGGATCGCACCTCGCCGACCGCGCGCACCACCCGCTCGCGCAGGTCGCCGTCCAGATCGCCGCGCACCTCGGCGCGCGGTTCGTCGGCCAGGGCCGCCTGCGGCACCGCCAGCACCCAGCACGACACCGCGCCCACGCACAGCACCCTGGCCAGAACGCTCCTCGCCGCCCGCGTCACGGACCGGTCCTGCGCTGTGACTGTCTCGCGATCCGATACCAACGGCTCTGCACCACTCTCTAAGCGAACACCCGTGCTGCCGTATCTGCGGCCCGGAAGAAGGAGCCCCCTCGTCGCATCCCATCACCACGCCCGAGGGGTAAAAAAATGACGAGTCCTGCGCGCGCGGCCAGTCAGTAGAACAGGGTCTCGCTCTCGGGCTGGACGCTCTGCTCGGACGAGCGCTGATCGGGCGGCAGCATGGACGGATCGATGGGCGGCGTATCGGGCACCGTGTCGGCGGCGGGCGGTGCCACATCTTCCGCAGCGGGCGGCATCTGTTCGGGCACGGGCTCTGGCGGAGGCACGGGCTCGTTGCGCTCATAGCTCTCGCCGCACGCCGACAGCGCGAGCGTGCCCGCCATGGCTAGGGCTGCGGGCACACAGGCCCTGATGATGCTGTTCTGTCTCATGAAATGACCCCCGGATGGTTGGCGCAGCACGCTTCTAGGCCAACGCCCGTAACCGCCGCCGGTTCCGGCGGGCGCGGTGCGGGCGTCGCGGCGTCAGCATTATCCAAACCTTTGGAAACACAATCTAGCCTGTGCGCGAACGTTGCATGATCGCGCGAGGTCGCAACGGACAAGGGGAGGGACAGGGCATGGGCAGTCTGGCTGGCACGGCGCGTGATTACGCCCTTCTGGCGCAGGGGCGGGCTCAGGGCGTGTTGTCGCGCATCGCCCTGGCCGCGTTCATCGGTGTCACCACCCTCTTTCTGGCCCCTTCCCTGATCGTGCTGGGCTGGTTCGGCGCGGTGGTGGCCGGTCAGGGGCTGGACCGGCTGGTGTTCCGGCACATGGACCAGCATCCCGACCAGATGCCCTCGCGCGGCTATCGCATGGCCATGATCGCGGCGACGGCGCTCAACACCCTGATCTATTCGGGTATTGCCGTCTATCTGTGGACCGCAGGGGGCGAGATCGGGCGGATGTTCGCCATCGTCCAGGTGGCGGGGGGCCTTCTGCACGTCAGCCTGCACATGCATCCGGTGCGCGAGATGCTGATCGCGGCCGTGACGCCCCATGCGATCTATTTTCTGGGTCTGCCGCTGTGGTACGGGCTTAGCCACGGCGCGGCGGGGGCGGTGGTCGTGTTCATCGGCGGGCTGCTCTATCTGATGCACCTGGCCATTGCCGTGCGCCACTCCAAGGCCACCACCGATGCGCTGGAGGATGCGCGCGTCGAGGCCGTGCGCGAGCGCGAGCGCGCCGAGCGGGCCAGCGCCGCCAAGTCGGACTTTCTTGCGGTCATCAGCCACGAGATCCGCACGCCTATGAACGCGGTGGTCTCGGCGGCCAACCTGCTGCGGCGCACGCGCCTCAGCACCGAGCAGCGCGAGCACGTCTCCATGCTGATCGATGCGGGCGACGTGCTGGTGGGCCTGCTGAACGATGTGCTCGACTTCTCCAAGATCGAGGCGGGCAAGATGACGTTCGAGCGCGCGCGCATGGCGCTTCAACCGCGTCTCGGCGCCGTGGTGCGCCTGTGGGAGCCGAGGGCTCATGCCAAGGGTCTGCGCCTGAAGCTGGTGCTGGATGACAGCCTGCCCGAGGCCATCATCACCGACCCGCTGCGCCTGCAGCAGATCCTGTTCAATCTGATGTCCAATGCGGTCAAGTTCACCGACGAGGGCGAGGTGCGCCTCGATGTGCGTCTCGACGCCTCGCGCACGCGCCTGATCGCGGCGGTCAGCGATACCGGCTGCGGCATCGCGCCCGAGCGGCTGGAGCGCATCTTCGCCTCGTTCGAGCAGGCCGAGGCGGGCACCACGCGCCGATATGGCGGCACTGGCCTCGGCCTGGCCATCAGCCGCCGCCTGGCCGAGCTGATGGGCGGATCGCTCAGTGTCGACAGCACGCCCGGTCAGGGTTCGCGCTTCACGCTTGAGCTTCCGGTCGAGGTGAGCGGGGCGGGCGCCGACGTCGAGACCACCGCCGATCCCGCCGCCCTGTCGCTGAAAGGGCGGCGCGTGCTGGTGGCCGAGGATCATGAGGTCAACCGGCGCATCATCCGCCTGCTGCTCGAGCCGTTCGGGGCCGATCTGACCCTGGTGGAAAATGGCGAGGAGGCCGTGCGTGCCGCCGCCGAAAGTGCCTTTGACGTGCTGGTGCTCGACATGCAGATGCCGGTCATGGACGGGCTGTCCGCCGCCAGGGCCATCCGCGCGGGTTCATCGGTCAATGCGCGCACGCCCATCGTGGTGCTGACCGCCAATGCCATGGACACCCACCGCGATGCCTGGGCCGGTGTGGGCGTGCACGGCTATCTGACCAAGCCCATCAATCCCGAGGCCCTGGCCCGGACCCTGCACGCGGCGTGCACGCCCGCCGGGCAGGATGCGCCGCTGACCTTGGCGCGGGAGCTGGCCAGCACGGGCTGAGGGGCGCGATCTGGCCCACGCGGGCTGAGAGGGCGCGAGATGTCGGGAGAAGTTCCAGATGCTGCCGCCGGGCAGGATTGAACTGCCGACCTCAGCCTTACCAAGGTCATCAGAGGCAAATCCGTAGGCGCCCAACCACATCCGAACGACCGAAAAACCTTCTAATATCCAGTAGGTAACGTCCAAGCGCTCCCGTTGGCATCCGAGCGTTTGCGACTATGGTGGTTCCGCAATGGTTCCGAGTTTGGGCCGCCTGCGGCCGCACATTTGGAGACCTGTTGCCTTGACCAAGCTTACCCGCGCCAGCGTTCAGCAGCTACCTATTCCGGCCTCTGGAGATACCCTCTACGTCGATGACGATCTGCCCAACTTCGGGGTCCGTGTGACCTCCAAGGGCGTGCGCTCCTACTACGTTCGCGTGAGGATCTCAGGTGGTCGTCGGGCTCAGCAGCGCCGTCTGAACCTCGGTCGCATCGAAACGATCACGCCCGAAGAGGCGAGGAAAGTAGCACGGGTCCATCTCGTCCAAGCCCGGCTAGGCGAAGATCCCGGTGCGCAGCGGGAAGCCCGGAGGGCCGCCCAGACCGTCGGCCAACTGATCGACGAGCGGCTCGAAGGAGCCGGCAAGCGCAACCGCCGTGGGCACATCCGCAAGGACTGCGACTGGGCGAACGACAAGGGTCGCCTTGAGAACCACGTTAAACCGGTCCTCGGCTCGATCCGGCTTCCCGACCTCCCGCGGCGGGACATCGAGCGGATGCGAGACCTGATCGCCCAGGTCCGTACGAAAAAGACATCCAAGACCAAGCTGCGGGGCAAGCCCGTCGCGCGGGGCGGGGAAGGAGCCGCAACCGCGCCTTGCGCACGCTGAGTTCGGTGCTACGGTATGCGGTCGATCACGGCAATATCGAGAAGAACCCCTGCGCGGGGGTTGTCTCTACCCCGGATCGGCGGATGGATCGCTTCCTTTCCTTGGCAGAAATCTACCGCCTCGAGGCGGTGCTGGCGACCTCATCGGAGAACCGGTGGGGGCTCATTATCATTCGCCTGCTGCTTCTGATGGGATGTCGCCGGAACGAGATCGCGGCGTTGCGCTGGTCCCAGGTCCACTTCGACCAGCGCATGCTGCGGATCGGCCTTTCGAAGGGCTTCGAGCGCCACGTCTTCTTAAGCGACGAAGCGTTGGATGCCCCTGCTTTTACTCCCCGGGATGCTCGGGATGGCACAGATACTCTCGGCATCCTAAGGGGTAGCCGTGGATCGCCACAACCCTGCGTCGCTATAGGAGTGCGCCCGCTTTGGTACGCGGCCCTTGGCCGGACGGCGTCAGGCCGTGGCGATTCATCCAGCCGAGGTAGTTGCGCAGGGCCGCCTTGCTGAACTTGTCGCGCTTTTCGGGATGCCAATCGTTCAGGACCCCGTTGATGATGGCGTCGCTCGTCGGCGACAGCCCATCAATCAGCATGTCGTTCCAGACGGCATAGAGGGTTGCCACCGCCTCTATCCCCTTATTCTCCAGCGTTCCCAGATCGGCCAGCATCTTGTCGAAGACGGCGCGGCGCTCGCCCAGCAGAGCGTCCAGTTCGGCACGCAGCGCGCCTCGCTTTCCGGTTAAACGGTAGTGAACCTGGCTGTTCGGACCGCCCGGCTGGCTGGTGGCGATGTGGCCCACCCGCGCCAACTCGGCCTCGACCTCACGCATGAGTTCGCCATCGTAAGGCCCGGCGGCCATGCGCTGCGGCTGGCTACTAAGTTCCCCTACCCCTGCGTGGGTCTCGGCCAGATATATTCGCTTGGCAGAGGTCATACGGCTGGACGCCGGGGTATCCGCAACGAGTTCGAGGACCGCCGCCCCAACAAGGCGGCGCGCAGTTGCGCAATCCCAAGTCGCTGCCTCACGAACCTGCCCGCGGACGTCGATCTTTCCGGTAGCGGCGGCAGAGATCAGGGCGGCGCGGCGCTCGTTCAGAAGTGCGACAGCCGCCTCCGCTGCCTGAGCTAGCTGATCGAGATCCGACACCTCTCGATCTATCCGGTCAGCGATCTCCCGTTGCTCTTCAGGGGGAGGAAGGCAAATCCGGACATTGCCCAGGATCGTGCGGCTCACGCGCTGCATCGTGGTGCCGCGAGCAAGTGTGTCCATGTGGGCGAAGAATGATTTTGCTGTCAGGAGATGGACGAGGTAGCGACGCACCACGTCGGATCGCGGCCGCACGACCACGTTGTCGACCGATGTGACAATCCGAGCACTGAGGTCAGGAACGATACAGGCACGCCCGATTGGCTGGTTGAGCCGTGCGATTAGAACGTCACCGGGGAGAACCTCTGTGCAGTTTAGTGCATCGAAGGTCTCCTCGCTGATGAAGCCAGCACCCTGTTCCTTATAGATCCCCTCACCGACATTTCCCGTGGTTATGTAACGGACCCCCGCGTCCGAGAGGTCCTTGCTCTCGATCCAGTCACCGTCGATGAAAATGCAGGCCGGGCCATTTGCTATAGCCCGCAAAGGTAGCGTGTCCCAATGTGCCGGCACCTCGCCGAGCCACTCAACGCCGGAGTCCTTCATGGGGACGGTGGGGTCGAGCCCCTTGGTGACGGCGTGGGAGATGACGGCCTGGCGCTTCTCCTTCAGCAGCTCGATCAGCTGCCGCTGCGCCTCCACCAGTGCGTCGATCTTGGCCGTCTCCCGGTCGAGGAAGGCGGCGATGGCGAGCTGCTCGGCATAGGGCGGCAGCGGTATGTCGAGATTGTCGACCGCGTACTGCCCCAGTCCGACGCGGGTCAGGCCGTTCGCGCGGACGGCAACAGACGCCTTGGTGAAGGCGGAGTCGAAATAGCGTTTGATAAAGGCACCAGACACTCCCGGTCGCGGCCGGATCATCGACAGGTGGTAGCCGCAAACCACCCCGGGCAGGTCGGCAGGCACGTAGGCTGCCGAGGCGATGTCGTCCGCCGTCTCCGAGTCCTTGGTGATGATCGTGTCGCCAGCCCGGAGCGTGAACTTTTCGATCTGTTCGGCCGTGGCCGTCGCCGACATGAAGTTGGGGTCATCCACGATCACGTCGGCGTAGTAGACGTCCGTGTAGTTGCAGAGCCGAACTGGCGTCTCGTCGTCATACGATTTCTTGTCGATGTTGCTCGGGAACGCGTCCGCAACGTGCTTCAGGCGGCGCACAAGCCAATGGCTCGGCACCTCGCCTAGCCAGTCCACTCCGCTATCCTGGTAGCTGCCGTAGCGAGAGAAGCTCACGCCGCCAGCTCCTCAATCATAGCCTTGATCCGGTCCGTAACCTCCCGCAGGTCCGCGTCGATCTCCCCCAAGTCGCGCGGCGGCTCGAAGACGTAGAAGTGGCGGTTGAAGGGGATTTCGTAGCCGAGCTTGGTCTTGCTATCATCGATCCATGCGTCGGGAGCGTGCGGCTTCACCTCGCGCTCAAAATAGGCCTCCACGCCCTCTGACAGCGGCACGTTCTCGGTGTCGCGGAGCGCGCTGTCGGCGACCGGCTTGCCCTTGGCCTTGCCCTTCTGGCCCAGCACCGGCCGCCCCTGGTCGTCCAGCAGGGGCCGCTCGACAGTGATGGTCCGATAGCCGAAGTCGGCGTTGTCGAAGATCAGCGACAGTGGGGCCAGTTTGACCTTGCCGCCCACTGGCGGGACAGGCAGCGTCTCGCCCTCGGTTACCACCATGTGCCCGACAACTGTGCCGTCGGCATCCAGCATCGTCGCTATCTGTGCGCGCTGGAACCCGCCGAACAGCCGGGTAATGGTAGCTATGTTGTCCTCTGACATCTCACGGCGCTTGGAACCTAGCGACTTGCGCATCTTCTGCCAGAAGCGGCTGGCGTCGATCAGCTGGACCTTGCCCTTGCGATGGTCGGGCTTCCGATTCGAGACGATCCAGACGTAGGTCGCGATGCCGGTATTGTAGAACATGTCCGTCGGCAGGGCGACGATGGCCTCCACCAGGTCGCTCTCCAGCAGATAGCGCCTGATCTCGCTCTCGCCCGAGCCCGCGCCGCCGGTGAACAGGGGCGAGCCATTCAGAACGATGCCGAACCGGCAGCCCCCCTCCCTGGTCGGACGCATCTTGGACAGCAGGTGCATCAGGAACAGCAGGGACCCGTCGGACACCCGAGGCAGGCCCGGACCGAAGCGGCCGTTGAAGCCCTGCTGCTCGTGCTCCTGGCGGACGACCTTCTCCACCTTCTTCCACTCCACCCCGAAGGGTGGGTTGGACAACATGTAGTCGAACTTCTGGGTCGGGTGGCCGTCGTCGGACAGTGTGTTGCCGAAGGCGATGTTGTTCACGTCCTTGCCCCGGATCAGCATGTCCGCCTTGCAGATGGCGTAGGACTCCGGGTTCAGTTCCTGGCCGAACATGGTCAGCCGCGCCATAGGGTTCAGGTCCGCCAGGTAGTCTTCGGCGACCGAGAGCATCCCGCCGGTGCCCGCCGTCGGATCGTAGATGGTCCGCACGACGCTGGGCTTGGACAACAGGTCGTCGTCCTCGACGAACAGGAGCGAGACCATCAGCTTGATGACCTCCCGGGGCGTGAAATGCTCTCCGGCAGTCTCGTTAGACAGCTCGGCGAAGCGCCGGATCAACTCCTCGAAGGCGAGGCCCATCTGGTGGTTGTCGACCGACGAGGGGTGAAGGTCGATACCGGCGAACTTCTCGGTGACCTGATAGAGCAACCCCGCCTTGGCCAGTCGGTCGACCTGAGTGACGAACTCGAAGCGCTCGAAGATGTCCCGTACGGCCGGGGAGAAGCCCTGGACGTAGGCGTAGAGGTTCTGGGCGATGTGGTCGGCGTCACCGACCAGCTTCTCCATGTCGAGCCTGGACGTGTTGTAGAAGCTCAGGCCCGCCGCCCGCAGCAGGAAGGGTTCGGGGTTCAGCCCCTCGCTCGACCGTTTTTGATGCTCCGCCAGCACGGCCACCTTGGTCGGCGCGAGGACGCAATCCAGCCGCCGCAGCACCGTGAACGGCAAGATCACCTTGCCGTAGTCGGACTGCTTGTAATCGCCCCTGAGCAGGTCGGCGACCGACCAGATGAAGGCGGACAGGCTTTGGTGGTTCATGCGCTCCCCCTAGGGCCGCAACCTAGCACGTGGCGGCTAGAGCTCGACAAGCCCTCCAGCTTTTTCGCCTGCTGCGCCAAATGCGGTCGTCTACCGAGGCCGAAACGCCCCAGCAGCTGACCAGAACGACGGGCCTCGCCGTCGGTCTTCGCGCTCCGCAACTTGTGGAGCTAGGCATTGCGAGCGCCGCCACGCGATCATGTGAAAGATGGAGTTCGGCCACTCGCTGCTGGGTGGCGCACTGCCTTGCCAGGCGCGCCGCCAACGGCGGCTCACGAACCGGATGGCACCACCCCGCGAGATACGCTTTTTTGCGAGGGGGCAGATGACCGCCGAGGGTCGCGTGATAGATTGACGGCTTCTGACCTCGTGGTTCCACGGTGGTTCCGAGTTCAGCTAACGCTTTGGAGGCCTGCTACAAAAACATAGCGAAATCAATCAGTCAGATGGTGCCGCCGGGCAGGATTGAACTGCCGACCTCAGCCTTACCAAGGATGCGCTCTACCACTGAGCTACGGCGGCCCGATCTGAGGAACCGGGCCTATAGCCAAACCCGGCGGGCATGGGAAGCCCTAATCGCGCGCGCCGCCCGCGCGTCGGCTCGCTGCGCCATGGCGCGCTTGACCTGTCGCGGCCAAGGGGCTTTGCAGGGATCATGAGCGCGCCCGACGATCCTGACCGGCCCCCGGCATCCCCCGCAGCAGGCCCCACGCCCGCCCAGAAGCACAGCCAGGCGCGCGCCGAGCGTCTTGCCCGGCAACTGCGCGCCAACCTGCGCCGTCGCAAGCAGGGCGCGACACGGGCGTCCGGCCCGCCGCAGCCGGGGCCGGACACGGAATAAAGTGCGCCATCGCGCGCAGCGGGCTTTGCCGCGCCTGCCCGCCTCGGCTAGATAGTGGGCCCGACAGCGTGCCCGTCAGACCCGTGCTGGCGACGTGCGGTGCGCCTGCCGGCTCCGGGACCACGCTTATTCACTCAAGGCTATCATGGATCGCATCGCCATCCGGGGCGGAAACCGCCTTTTCGGAGACCTGCCCATCAGCGGGGCCAAGAACTCTGCCATCAAGCTGATGGCCGCCGCCCTGCTCAGCGACCAGCCGCTGACCCTGACCAATATGCCCAAGCTGTCCGACACCCGCTTTCTGGCGGCGCTGCTGGAGAGCCTCGGCGTCGAGATCGGCAATGGCAGCGATGTCATGCGCCTGCACGCGCGCGAGATCACCTCGACGTTCGCGCCCTATGACCGGGTGCGCAAGATGCGCGCCACCTTCAATGTGCTCGGCCCGCTGCTGGCGCGGCGCGGCGAGGCCAAGGTCAGTCTGCCCGGCGGCTGCACCATCGGCGCGCGTCCCGTGGATCTGCACCTGATGGCGCTCGAGGCCATGGGCGTGCAGATCGCCCTTGAGGAAGGCTATGTGCTGGCCCGTGCGCGCGACGGGCTGAAGGGCGCGGATGTGAGCTTTCCGTTCGTGTCGGTGGGGGCCACCGAGCACGCCCTGCTGGCCGCCACGCTTGCCAGCGGCACCACGGTGCTTCGCAATGCAGCCCGCGAGCCCGAGATCGGCGATCTGGCGCACTGCCTCAATGCCATGGGCGCGCGGGTGTCGGGCATCGACACCGACACCCTGGTCATCGAGGGTGTCACCTCGCTGCGCGGCACCGAGTGGGCCGTGATCCCCGACCGCATCGAGACGGGCACCTATGCCCTTGCGGCGGCCATGGCGGGGGGCGAGGTGACGCTGACGGGCACGCGCGCGGGCCTCAATGATGCGCTGATCGGCAAGATGCGCGAGGCGGGCGTCGAGGTGGACGAGGGCGCGGACACCCTTCGCGTGCGTCGCGGCGAGGCGCGCCTGCGTCCTGTCGATGTGGACACCGAGGTGTTTCCGGGCTTTGCCACCGACCTGCAGGCCCAGTTCATGGCCCTGATGACCGTGGCCGACGGCGAGAGTGTGATCCGCGAGCACATCTTCGAGAACCGCTTCATGCACGCGCCCGAGCTGGCGCGCCTCGGGGCCGACATCGCGGTGCACGGCGGCGAGGCGAGGGTGCGGGGCGTGGAGGCCCTGCGCGGGGCCGAGGTGATGGCCACGGATCTTCGCGCCTCGGTCAGCCTGGTGATCGCGGGGCTGGTGGCAGAGGGTGAAACCACCATCGGGCGCGTCTATCATCTGGATCGCGGCTTCGAGCGGCTTGAGGCCAAGCTCTCGGGCTGCGGGGCGGACATTCGCCGTCTCACCGGCCCGGAGAGCAGCGGGGAGGATGATGGACACTGAGCGTCATAGCCCTGACATCGGCCTTGATGCCGAGGGCGAGTCTGCTGCCTGCGGGCAGGGCAAGGCCGTGCGCCTGCCGCCCCTGCGCCTGCTGGCCCAGGACGAGGACGACCTGACCGTCATTTCCGCCGCGCTTCAGGATGCGGTGCTCAAGGCGGCTGACATCCGCTGGGAGCGTGCCGCGCGCCGCCTCACCGTCACCTTGAGCCGCTTCTGCTGGGAATGCGGGGGCACGCGCGTGCTGGCCGCACTTCAGCTCGGCGATGTCGAGGCCGTCAGAAGCCGCCGCCTGCCGCGCGCGCCCGAGCGCCCTCTGGAGCTGCTGGCCATCGAGTTCCTGCCGGGCGAGGCGCCGGGCGGGCGGGTGCTGTTCATGTTCGCAGGGGGCGGCGACCTGTGCGCCGATGTCGAGTGCCTTGATGCGGTGCTGGCCGACCTGTCCCAGCCGTGGGCCGCGCGGGTGGCTCCGGCTCATGAAGACGCCGGGCAGGACGCATGAGTGACGAAGAGCACGACCCCAAGGACAGCCTGCCTGCCAGCGACAGCCTGCCTGCCAGCGAGCGCCTTGAAGCCATCGAGCTTGATCCCGCCTCGCTCAGTGCCGCCAGCGCCGAGGTCGAGCACGAGCGCCGCGTGGCCATCTTCGACCTGATCGAGCAGAACCGCTTTGCGCCCGTGGGTGCGGATGGCGGCCCCTATCGCCTGCGCCTCTCGTTCGAGGACAACCGGCTGGTGCTCGACATCACCGGCGGACAGTGGCGGCGCTCGCACATGGTGTCGCTGACACCGCTGCGCGCCACGCTGCGCGACTATCACCTGATCTGCGAAAGCTACCACGAGGCCGTGCGCGGCTCCTCGCCCGCGCGCATCGAGGCCGTGGACATGGGCCGCAGGGGCCTGCACAACGAAGGGGCCATCGTGCTGCGCGAGCGCCTGTCAGGCAAGATCGGGATGGATCACGAGACCGCGCGCAGGCTGTTCACCCTGATCTATTCGCTGTCCCTGCGCGGCTGAGCGGGCACGCCGGGGCCCGCGCGTGCGTTAAACCTCGACGCAAAGCGGCTTTTGGTGCATTAAGCGCGCCCGAAACCGTGAGGCTTGGCTGTGGCCGGGCGCATCTCATGGCTGGTTTCGTCGCCCGGCGAAGCGCAGCGTCACACACCTTGGACGACCCGGGCGAGAGAGGCCGCATGGCGAAGGAAGAACTGCTTGAGTTTCCCGGCGTGGTCAGCGAGTTGCTGCCCAACGCCACGTTCCGCGTAAAGCTCGAGAACGATCACGAGATCATCGCCCACACGGCGGGCAAGATGCGCAAGAACCGCATCCGCGTGCTCGCGGGCGACAAGGTGCTGGTCGAGATGACCCCCTATGACCTGACCAAGGGTCGCATCACCTACCGCTTCAAGTAAGGGCGCGCGCGTGCCTGCGCCCCTGCTGCTGGCCTCGGCCAGCCCGCGCCGCCTGGAACTGCTGGGCCGCCTCGGGCTGGAGCCGGACAGGATCGTCTCCACCGACATCGACGAGAGCACCCGCCGGGCCGAGCGTCCCGACGATGCGGCGCTGCGCCTGGCCTGCGCCAAGGCCGCCGCTGCGGCGGCCCTGTATCCCGATCACATCGTGCTGGGTGCCGACACCATCGTCGCGGTGGGACGGCGCATCCTGCCCAAGGCCGAGACCGAGGACGAGGCGCGCGCGTGCCTGGCGCTCCTGTCCGGCCGCAATCACCGCGTGATCACCGCCGTGGCCCTGGCTGTGCCCGGCACGGGCCTTCGCCACCGCACTGTCTCCACCCGCGTGATGTTCAAGCCGCTCTGTGCGCCCGAGATCGATGCTTACGTCGCCACCGGCGAGTGGCGGGGCAAGGCCGGGGGCTATGGCATACAGGGCCGGGCCGAGGCCTTGATCGTGCGCCTTCAGGGCAGCTTTTCGGGCGTGATGGGCCTGCCGCTCTATGAGACGCGCAACCTGCTGGTCGGCGCGGGGTTCAGGCTCTGACCATGGCGGACGCGCCGACGCTCTATCTGGATGAAATGCCGGGCGAGCGGCGCCTCGTGCTGATGCGCGGCGAGCGCCCGCACCGGCTGCTGGTGTCCCGCGACAGCGACGATCCGGCGCGCCAGCCCGGTGCGCGCGTCGTCGGCCGTGTCGAGCAGCTCGTGCCTTCGCTGAAGGGCGCCTTCGTGCGCATAGGCACCGGCGAGGCCGACGCCTTCCTGCCCCTGCGCGGCGGGGCAAGGGTGGTGGAGGGGCAGGCGCTGAAGCTTCAGGTCACGGCAGCGGCGCGCAGCGGCAAGGGGCCGGTTGTGCGCGTGCTGGGTCCGGCCGAGGGGCCGCCTCGCCTGATCGCGCCTGCGCCCGACCTCGTGCAGCGCCTGCGCGTGCTCGAGCCCGACCTGCCCGCCGGTCTTTCTCCGGTCACCGGGCTTGATGCGGTGCGCGCCTCCCTCGCCGCGGAAGAAGAAGCACTGGCCGACCACCACGCGCCGGGCGGGCTTGATATGTCGGTCGAGCGCACCCGCGCGCTGGTCGCGGTGGATGTGGATCTTGCCCCCGGCTCACGCCTGTCGCGTCAGGGGGCCAATCTGCGCGCCATTGCCGAGGCGGCGCGCCTGATCGCGCTCAAGGGCTGGGGCGGGCTGGTGGCCATCGACCTTGCGGGCACAGGCCTTGATGGCGAGGCGATTGCGCGCGCGGCACGCAACGCCTTTGCCTCACCCGAGGTCGTGATCGGGCCGGTCAACCGCTTTGGCGTGCTGATGGTGTCCCTGCCATGGAGCGAGACCCCGATCGAGGAACGGCTGGCACCCACAGCCGAGACCCGTGCGCTGAACGCCCTGCGTCAGTTGAACCTTGCCCTGCTGTCGGACACGCGCGCGGCGCGCATCACCCTGAGGGCGGGGGCAGGGATCGCCGATCTTCTGGCCACGCCGGTGGCATTGCTGGGACCGCGCGCCCATCTGGTGCCTGACAGCAGCCTTGCTGCCTGCGCCCATCATGTCGAGACCCCATGAGCCCTGCCCCTTCCTGCCCCGTGTGCCGACGTCATGCCCCCGATGCGCGCTATCGCCCGTTCTGCTCGCGGCGCTGTGCGGATGTGGACCTGGGGCGCTGGTTCTCGGGCCGGTATGCCATCGCCGGGGCGCCCGCAGAGGAGGGCGAGGATGCGCCCGCGCGCCCCCGCGCCGATGACGAGGGGCAGTGAGCGGCATCAAGCGTGATCAAGGGGCTGGCCAAAGGGCTGGCCAAGATGCTGGACAGCGCGCGATGCCTCGCCTATAGACGCGCTCCTGCCGTGCCTGCCGCATCTGATTGCGGCGCGATCAGGCCCTTGCCGGCCGGACGCCTGGGTAGCTCAGTTGGTAGAGCAGCGGATTGAAAATCCGCGTGTCGCTGGTTCGATTCCGGCCCCAGGCACCACTTCCCGCCTTCGACACATCACGAACGATCCGAAATCGCCTGCGTTACGGCATTGGTGCCTGGCGAGGCCCATTTTTCAGGCGCTGGCGCTGAGGCTGACCGAGCGCAGCAGGCTGACGATTTCGGGCCCACTTCCCGTTCCGCGCGCCGCAAGGATCTGCTCCAGCCGGGGCGCCAGTTCGGGACTGATGCGCGCGGCGGCCATGCTCCAGCCCTCGAAGCTGCGCGCGTTTATCGGGCCCTGTTCAAGGATGCGGATGTCGCCGTGGCGCGGGTCGGCCGAAATGCGTTTCAGCGCCAGGGCCAGCTGATCGGCGCGGCCCTCCAGCACCTGCACGAAGTGCTCGCGGTGGGCAGCCAGGGCACCGGTCAGGCCGTCGCGGGCGTTGTTGCGCTGGGACTGGGCAAGGATGGTCGCCAGATTGAGCAGCGAGCCGGTGCTGTCGGTGGCACGGCTCTCATAGACGACACGTTCGAGCGAGGAGGCCATGGCACGCAACTTTCCACTGATGAACGAATGGGCCGAATGTGCCGCAAGGTTGTGTCCAAACCCATAACGTGCAGAGCTTTGGCCACGGGCGGGCTCTGGCGTCTTGTGGCGCGGCGCCGATGGGCCTAGGCTTGGCGCGTTCTCCCGGGGGCGACTGAGGGTCGCTGAGATTGGGGCCTATCCCCTGACCGGTCGAACCTGATCCGGGTCATGCCGGCGAAGGGACGGGAACGGGCGGCCCGGCGCAACGCGACACCCGGATACCGCCCCGCCTTTTCTGATCGTCGGCGCACCCTCTTGCGAGAAAAGAGGCCGCGCCATGAACATCAACATCACCCCCGACGCGCTCACACCCGAAGCCGCGCAGGATGAGGACGCGCGCGAGACGGTAGCGCCCGATACCTCTGACGTCCTCAAGCAGCGAGCGACCGCGTCGCGAGCGGTAGGACCCATAAAGAAAAACCCTTCGCGCGCCCCCCAGACCGGCGATGTCACGGTGGGCCCGCGCATGGGCGGTCGCAAGATCTACGAGGCGGGCACCCTGTTCCCGCACATCCGTGTGCCCCACCGCCAGATCGACCTGCACCCCAGCGCCGAAGAGCCGCCCGTGGTGGTCTATGACCCCTCCGGCCCCTACACCGACGATGCGCCCGACATCGACATCGCGCGCGGCCTTGCCCGCCACCGCGAGGCCTGGCTGGCCCGGCGGGGCGACGTGGAGCGGGTAGAGCAGCCCCGCCAGGTCAGGCCCGAGGACAACGGCGGTGCCAGCGGCGCGCATCTGGCCCCTGCCTTTGACGACAGCGCCCGCACCATCTGGCGCGCCCGCCAGGGCCGCCCCGCCACCCAGATGGAGTATGCCCGCGCCGGGATCATCACCGAGGAGATGGAATATGTCGCCATCCGCGAAAATCTCCTGCGCGCTCAAGTGGCGAGCGCCCGCGGCGCGATAATCCGCGACGGCGAGGATTTCGGCGCCGCCATCCCCGACTTCGTGACGCCGGAGTTCGTGCGCGACGAGGTGGCGCGCGGCCGCGCTGTCATTCCCGCCAACATCAACCACCCCGAGCTGGAGCCCGCCATCATCGGGCGCAATTTCCTGGTCAAGATCAACGCCAACATCGGCAACTCGGCGGTGCTCAGCCATGTCGCCGACGAGGTGGACAAGATGGTCTGGGCCACCCGCTGGGGTGCCGACACGGTCATGGACCTCAGCACCGGGCGCAACATCCACAACATCCGCGACTGGATCATCCGCAATGCGCCCGTGCCCATCGGCACCGTGCCCATCTATCAGGCGCTGGAGAAGGTCGGCGGCGTGGCCGAAGACCTGTCGTGGGAGGTGTTCCGCGACACCCTGATCGAACAGGCCGAGCAGGGCGTGGACTATTTCACCATCCATGCGGGCGTGCGCCTGCCCTTCGTGCCCATGACCGCGAAACGCGTCACCGGCATCGTGTCGCGCGGCGGCTCGATCATGGCCAAGTGGTGCCTGGCCCACCACCGCGAGAGCTTCCTCTACGAGAACTTCGCCGAGATCTGCGAGATCATGCGCGCCTATGACGTGACCTTCTCGCTTGGCGACGGCCTGCGCCCCGGCTCCATCGCCGATGCCAATGACGAGGCCCAGTTCGCCGAGCTGCGCACCTTAGGGCAGCTGACCAAGGTGGCGTGGGAGCACGGCTGTCAGGTCATGATCGAGGGCCCCGGCCATGTGCCCATGCACAAGATCAAGGCCAATATGGATGAACAGCTCAAACATTGCGGCGAGGCGCCGTTCTACACGCTGGGGCCGCTGACCACCGACATCGCGCCGGGCTATGACCACATCACCAGCGCCATCGGGGCGGCCATGATCGGCTGGTTCGGCACGGCCATGCTCTGCTACGTCACGCCCAAGGAGCACCTGGGGCTTCCCGACCGCGACGATGTGAAGACCGGGGTGATCACCTATAAACTCGCCGCCCATGCCGCCGACCTGGCCAAGGGCCATCCGGCGGCGCGCCTGCGCGACGATGCCCTGTCACGCGCGCGCTTCGAGTTCCGCTGGGAGGATCAGTTCAACCTTGGCCTCGATCCCGAGACGGCGCGCAGCTTCCATGATGAGACCCTGCCCAAAGAGGCCCACAAGACCGCCCACTTCTGTTCCATGTGCGGCCCGAAATTCTGCTCGATGAAGATCAGCCAGGACATCCGCGACGCCGCGAAAGCTCAGAACGACGCGGGCCAGAGCCTGGAGGCGGAAGCGGGCATGGCCGAAATGGCAGCCAAATTCCGCGCCAGCGGCGGAGAGATCGAGGTGAAGGTTTGAGGGGCTGGGCGGGCGGCGCAGGCTCGACGTCAGAAGTGCCGCCCCACATATCCGATCTTCACACGCGGCCTTGATTGGCTGATAGCGAAATAAATTCGCGCGCATTTGTCGGGATGAGTGCCGTCAGATGGCTTCAAATGGAGTTCGCAATGAACGTCAATTCCGTTGATCCGAAACGTTCTTGCAGCTTTCTCGGAACGGCTGTTCTTCACGGTCTCTGACTCGCCGCTACATTCGATGCCTTTACCTCGAAGCCAAATCGGGATTGTTTTTCCGATGTTGCCTTTGCCTTCTTCAAGTGCGATCGAAAGCTCGTTCAGCGCTTGCAAATAATCCATTATTTTACCCGGCGGACCAGCGGTGGCGGAAAGAGTTGCGACCGAATCCTTTATTGTGTCCGCAAATTCTAAGTCTGAGGCGAATGCCTGGGTCGCGCGGCCCACAGCCTCACTGACGGTGGCTGGTGGAGCTTCAGTTTCTTCGATTTCAGCCGCGTCTGCCCCAAGGTCACCTCGGTAGTAGGCAGCGCGAAGACCGATGAGCTCGGCCTCCGCGTTCTCGATTTGGGCCTTCAGTTCTTTATTGCGCGCTCGGAGGGCATCGTTTTCCTCGGCGTAGACATCTGCGAGTTGCTGATAGTCGGCATCATCTATGGCCTTCTTGAGCGCAAATTCTATCCTTGATGCAGCGCGTCGTTCTTCAAGTTCAACGAACGCCTGATCATCAGACACGTAGCTAGATGCCTCGATGACGCGGCGCGTAATGGTGTTGTCGAGCCATTTCTGCGCGTCATCCAGTGTGTCGTACCGGGCGAGAACCCGATCCGCTCGCCAAAGAGTGTGCCTGAACGGAAGCCCTCGCCCAACACCGCCTGGCCAGTAAATTCGGACCGCCCCATTATAACATGACCATTGCTCACCGAGGCTGTCCGTCAAGTCCCAGCTAGCGGCTTGGTCAAGGACGCAGACGTGAGCTAATGCCGAAATGCGTCTTGCAAGATTACCAGCTAGGTCTGGGAATTCTACGTGATCGTCAATCTTTGAGATCGCAATCACAGGGAGAGCGCGATCCTCCGAAAGAATCAAGTCTTTGAACAGTTTTACGTTGCTCGTACCGACAGGGAACGGGCTCGAGAAAACTCTGTCTCTCCCGTTCTCCACATGCCATGCGGTCCCCGTTCCGATTACGTCGTGAACAAAGCGGGGTGCGCGTAACGCGACGGTGGGTCTTGACACTCCCGTTGCAACTACTCCCAAGTCGGCGGTGAACCGCACTTCGTTGTCGGACGATAGCAATGCAGCCTGGGTGGTTAGTTTGCCCCCAATGATGTCTTCTGTGACACGAACTCTCAAGAGTCGGCTACCTTCCACATCCTCCTGGGCGATTGCAGCGATGGCCGGTCGCCCGTCCCTACGAAATCGATACCCGCCCTCGTCATCGCGTTCGAATTTGCCAGCAAACCATGTTTGCAGCATCGCCGCTACTTCGTCGAAAAGCTTGGGCTGTGCATTAGGGTGCACTAATTTGAACTTGGCTACTGAACGCATTGTGCCCCCTGCGTGCTGCTTGGCCATGGCATTTTCACTTGCAAATCATCAGGGCTCAACCCCTTCTTTCGAGATGACTACTTTTGTCTTTTTCGCTGGCCTAGCGGTGCCGAGGAAATCGGCTTCATCCACGGCTTATCGAAGCAGCTGATGGGAACCGTTCGCTGAATACAGATCAGAAAGAGATGTTGGTTTTCGCCGAGGTGCGGGAGCGCCTGCACCGAAAGGCGGGTGATTATTTCGCCTTTGATATGAAGCGATGGGACAGAGCCAAACGGAGATTATTCTTCGGGGCGACTGACGCCCTTCTCGACACCGAGTTCGCCTTGTCGAATGTGGAACGGGGAATTCCGGCAGATAGGCAGCATGCGATTCTAGCCTGCTATGGCTATCTCCAAGCTCTCTATATCCAACAGGATGCTGTAGCTCTCATATGGAAGGCGCTAGATCTATCAGGAGAACCGCTTGCCGATCCAAAGATCCAAAAAGTTCGAGAGTTGCGAAACCGTATTGCAGGCCATCCCGCTCGAGCCGAGAAAATGGGGCCGGGCAAACGCCCCTCATCTGCTATCATCAACCTTCACGACATCAACCCATCGAGCGGCTTCAAGGCTGTGATCTACTACGATGACGGCATGGACGTTGTTGATGTCTCTTTCGCTCAGCTATTCGCAGACAATTGCTGCGGACTTACGGAATCGCTGTTGGAGGCCGAGCGTACAATGGACGAACGAGAAGCTGCATTCCGGCAGGCCGAGAGCACTCAACCGCTTTCTGTGGCCTTCGAGAATGGCCTGACGTATACCCTCGAAAAGCTCCGTTGCGGACCAGACGACAGCCGCCGAGAAATGGCCATGCGGATGCTACACAATAGACTCGATGACCTCGAGGCACACTTGAAAGGCCGCAATTTTTGGTACGAGGCGTCCGATTACCCAATTGATTCAATACGCGCCGGACTCAGGTTGGGTGAGCGATTGCACGAAATCTCTGAACCGGGCCGTGTTGAGCAGACGTGGTGGCTTATTAGCGAGGGGATCGATTCTCACGTTCGAAATCTGCTTGGGCACCTTCGTGCGCTTGACGAAAAGCTCGCTGAGGCACCTGGTTAGGCCCCCGCTATTTACCCTGCCCCAGAACGGCGGGCACGGCGTTGGTGTCGCGCGCGCCACGGGGCGGGGCCTCGCACGGAGGAAGGGCGTGGTTCCCCTAGCGGCCCGGGGCCAGCACCCCGCGCGCGGTCGGTCTGCCTGCCGCCGTGTCACCCTTCCCTTGCGCCCCGGCAGAACCTCGCCGTGCGCCCCCACCACGCAGCGCATCGCTGCGTCCTCTGAGGCTGCAGGCTTGACGGCGGGGGCGGGGAGGGCCACCTGACGGGCTGTCGGGCAGGGCACGGCAGCAGGCCACGACACCAGGCCACGACACCAGGCAAGGGGGGCGGGCATGAAGATCGACATTCTGTGCACCGCGCCCGATCACCCGGTCGTGCCATGGCTGCGCCGCTGGATGGACGAGACGGGCCGCGCGGGCCATGTGATCGCCCTCCACCATGACCGCTCCAGCCTAAGCGGCGGAGACGTGCTGTTTCTGATCTCGTGCAGCCAGCTGATCGGCGAGGCGGTGCGAGGGAAGTACGGCGAGGTGCTGGTGCTGCACGCCAGCGACCTGCCCGCCGGGCGCGGCTGGAGCCCGCATATCTGGGCGATCCTGGGCGGGGCCGAACAGGTCACCCTGTCGATGATCAGCGCCGCCGATCCGGTCGACACCGGCGACATCTGGGCCAAGACCACCTTCGATGTGCCGCGCCATGCCCTGCACCATGAGATCAATGCGGCCCTGTTCGAGGCCGAGCTGGCCCTGATGAGCCGCGCGCTGGAGATGATGGAGGCGGGCGAGCGGCCGGTGCCCCAGCCCCCTTACGTGCCCGGCGAGGGGGCCGCGCCGCCGTGGTGGCCAAGGCGCACGCCCGCCGACAGCGCGCTTGACCCCCAGCGCCCGCTGGCCGAACTGTTCGACCAGATCCGCGTGGCCGATCCCGAACGCTATCCCGCCTTCTTCACCCTGCACGGGCGACGTTTCACCCTTCGCATCGAGAGCGCCGAGACCGATGACTGAGTTCGCCATTGATGGACGCCCCATCGGGCCGGAGCATCCGCCCTATGTCATCGCCGAGGTCTCGGCCAACCACAACGGGGACCGCGACACCGCCCTGCGCATGATCGGCCTGGCGAAAGAGTGCGGGGCCGCGGCGGTCAAGATCCAGACCTATCGGCCCGACACCCTGACCATCGACTGCGACAACGACTGGTTCCAGATCAAGGGCGGTCTGTGGGACGGGCGCACGCTCTATGATCTTTACGGCGAGGCCTTCACGCCCTGGGAATGGCACGGCGCCCTGTTCGAGGAGGCGCGTGCGCAGGGCATCACACTGTTCTCGTCGCCTTTTGACACCACGGCGGTGGACCTGCTGGAGGACCTGGGCGCGCCGGCCTACAAGATCGCCTCGTTCGAGGCCGTGGACCTGCCGTTGATCCGCTATGCGGCCGGCACCCGAAAGCCCATGATCATCTCGACGGGCATGGCCGATGCCGACGAGATCGGCGAGGCGATTGCGGCGGCGCGCGAGGGCGGGTGCGAACAGCTGGCCATACTGCACTGCGTCAGTGGCTATCCGGCTCCCGCGCGCGACTACAACCTGCGCACCATTGCCGACATGCGCGCGCGCTTTGGCCTGACGGTGGGTCTGTCCGACCATACGCTCGACAACACCACGGCCATCACCGCCGTGGCGCTGGGGGCCAGCATCTTTGAAAAGCACTTTACGCTGGACCGCAGCGGCGGCGGGCCTGACGACAGCTTCTCGCTGGAGCCCGAGGGCCTTCGGGAACTGTGCGAGGGCACCCGCACCGCCTGGGAGGCGCTGGGCCGCGTCGATTACGGGCGCAAGTCCAGCGAGCAGGGCAATGTCGTCTTCCGCCGCTCGCTGTTCGTGGTGGCCGACATCAATGAGGGCGAGCCGATCACGAGCCAGAACGTGCGCTCGATCCGCCCCGGCTATGGCCTCGCGCCCAAGCATCTGGACGCGGTGCTGGGCCGCACGGCGGTGCGGGCGCTCAGGCGCGGCGAGCCGCTGCGCTGGGACGACATCAGCGCCTGAGACGTGCCCCCTGAGGCCGCGTGCGCCCAGAGGCAGCGTGCCTAGTGCAAGGCCGCCTTGCCGATCTCCAGCCCGTCGCTGCCCGCTGACACGGCGATCACGCTGCCGTCCTCCAGCTCGCCCGCCAGCAGCTTGCGCGCGATGGGGTCGGTCAGCTCCTTCTGGATCACACGCTTGAGCGGGCGCGCGCCATAGGCCGGGTCGAAACCCCGCTCGGCCAGCCACGCCAGCGCCGCGTCATCGAGGCTGAGCGCCATGCGCCGGTCGGCCAGCAGGGCCTCCAGACGCGCAAGCTGGATGCGCACGATGGCGCCCATCTGCTCGCGGCCGAGGCGGCGGAACAGGATGATCTCGTCGATGCGGTTGAGGAACTCGGGCCGGAAGTGTGCGCGCACCGCCTCCATGACGATGGGGCGCACCGCCTCGACGTCCTCGCCCTCGGGCTGGGCGGCCAGGGCGTCAGAGCCCAGGTTCGAGGTCATGATGATCAGGGTGTTCTTGAAGTCGACAGTGCGGCCCTGGCTGTCGGTCAGGCGGCCGTCGTCGAGCACCTGAAGCAGCACGTTGAACACGTCCGGGTGGGCCTTTTCCACTTCGTCGAACAGCACGACCTGATAGGGCCGCCTGCGCACGGCTTCGGTCAGCGCCCCGCCCTCGTCATAGCCGACATAGCCCGGCGGCGCGCCGATCAGGCGGCTGACGGCGTGCTTTTCCATATACTCGCTCATGTCGATGCGCGTGACGGCGGCCTCGTCATCGAACAGGAAGGCGGCGAGCGCGCGGGTCAGCTCGGTCTTGCCCACGCCGGTGGGACCGAGGAACAGGAACGAGCCCAGCGGGCGGTTCGGATCGTTCAGGCCCGCGCGGGCACGTCGCACCGCATCGGAGACCGCTTCCAGCGCCGCATCCTGACCGACCACGCGCGCGCGCAGCGCATCTTCCATGGCCAGCAGCTTCTCGCGCTCGGCTTCCAGCATCTTGTCCACGGGCACGCCGGTCCAGCGGCTGACCACGGCGGCGATCTGTTCGGCGTCCACCACCTCGGGCGTGAGGGGCGCGGCCCCTTGCGCGGCGGTGGCCTCGGCCTCGGCAAGCTGGCGCTCGAGTGCCGGAATCTGGCCGTAGGCGATCTCGGAGGCGCGGGCCAGATCGCCCGCCCGCTGGGCGTGGGTCAGTTCAAGTCGCAGGCGCTCCAGCGTCTCGCGCAGGCGCGCGCTCTCGCCGACCTTGTCCTTTTCCGAGCGCCAGCGTGCGGTCAGGGCCGCGGACTGCTGTTCCAGCTCGCCGATCTCGCCTTCCAGCCGATCGAGGCGCGCGCGCGACCCGGCGTCGGTCTCCTTGCGCAGGGCCTCGCGCTCGATCTTGAGCTGGACGAGGCGGCGGTCGATCTCGTCCAGGGCCTCGGGCTTGGAGTCCACGTTCATGCGCACGCGCGAGGCGGCCTCGTCGATCAGGTCGATGGCCTTGTCGGGCAGGAAGCGGTCGGTGATGTAGCGGTTCGACAGGCTCGCCGCCGCCACAATGGCCGAGTCCGAGATGCGCACGCCGTGGTGAACCTCGTACTTCTCCTTCAGCCCGCGCAGGATCGACACCGTGTCCTCGACCGAGGGCTCGTCCACGAACACGGGCTGGAAGCGCCGCGCCAGGGCGGCGTCCTTCTCGACGTGCTTGCGGTATTCGTCGAGGGTGGTGGCACCCACGCAGTGCAGCTCGCCGCGCGCAAGCGCCGGCTTGAGCAGGTTGGAGGCGTCCATGGCGCCATCGGTCTTGCCGGCTCCGACCAGGGTGTGCATCTCGTCGATGAACAGCACGATCTGGCCTTCGGCGGCGCTGACCTCGCCCAGCACGGCCTTGAGGCGTTCCTCGAACTCGCCGCGATACTTGGCCCCTGCGATCAGCGCGCCCATGTCGAGGGCCAGCACGCGCTTGTCGCGCAGGCTCTCGGGCACGTCGCCATTGACGATGCGCAGCGCCAGCCCCTCGACGATGGCGGTCTTGCCCACGCCGGGCTCTCCGATCAGAACCGGATTGTTCTTGGTGCGGCGCGAGAGCACCTGGATGGTGCGCCGGATTTCCTCGTCGCGCCCGATCACCGGATCGACCTTGCCGTCGCGCGCCGCTTCGGTCAGGTCGCGGGCATAGCGCTTGAGCGCGTCATAGGCGTCCTCGGCCGAGGCGCTGTCGGCCGGGCGGCCCTTGCGCAGGGCCGTGGCGGCCTCGTCGAGACGCTCGGGCGTGACGCCATTGTCCTTGAGGATGCGCGCGGCCTCTCCGCCCTCGCGCGCCAGGGCCGACAGCAGGCGCTCTGAGGTGACGAAGGCATCGCCCGCTTCCTTGGCGGCGGCTTCGGCGGCGGCGAATGTGCGCGCCATCTCGGGCTTGAGATAGAGCTGGCCCGAGCCGCCCTCGACGCGCGGCAGCCTTGACAGCGCGCCTTCCACCGCCGCATCCACAGCCGCCGGGCGACCGCCCGCGCTCTCGATCAGCGAGCGGGCCAGGGCGTCGCGGCTCTCCAGCAGGGTTTTTAGCAGGTGCTCGGGCGCGAATTGCTGGTGGCGGCGCGCCAGCGCCAGGGTCTGGGCCGACTGCACGGCCTGACGGGCGCGGTCGGAGTAGAGGTCAAGGTCCATGTCTTCCCCTGCATGAGGCGGATGAAACGCACGCGCGCCCCCGATGTGGGCGACGCACCTGCGCGGGTCATGGAACAGGTGGGTGAGCGGGCCGGGCCCTGCAAGGGCCGCTCGCCGTCAGCCCCCGGTGGGCGCGGTCGAGAAGTCGAACTGCTCGGGCTGGCGGCGCGGGCTGGAGCCGAAGCTGTAGGTCAGGCCGATGTAGAAGGCGCGCAAGGACACCTTCTGCTCGAAGCGCTCGCGGAACAGCGGGGTCTCGAACACCGTGACGTTGTTGAAGGTGTTGAGCACGTCGCGCCCGGTCACGTTCAGCGACCACTGCTCGTTCAGGCGGCGGCGATAGCCGATGTTGAGCATGCCGCCCGCCTCGCGCGTGCCCTGGGCCAGCAGGCTCTCGCCCTGCCAGAAGCCGGTCACCTGGACGAAATTGCGATCATCGGGCTGCCAGTTGAGGCTGGCGCGGCCGCTGGCCAGGGTGCCCGAGCGGTCGCTGCCGCCCGCGATGCCGCCTGCGTCGATCTCCTGATAGAACAGGTTGACGCTGGCGTTGTAGCGCAGGGTGGGGCTGATGCGGCCGCTGGCGGTCAGCTCCAGCCCGGTGTCGCGGCGCCCGCCCAGGTTCTCCGGGCGCGTCAGCAGCACGCCCCCGCCGATATCGACGGCCACGTCCGTGAACGCGCCGCTGGTCGAGCGGTGATAGAGGGTGGACTGATAGAAGGTCTGGCCCTGGCGCATCTGCCACATCAGCTCGAAGGAGTCGGTTTCCTGGGGCTCCAGGTCCGGGTTGCCCGAGCGCAGGTTCTGGGGATCCTGATAGGCGACGAAGGGGTTGAGCTGGCCGGGCTGGGGGCGCTGGATGCGGCGCGAGTAGCTGGCGCGCAGGGTCTGGGTGTCGCTGAGCTGATACTGGACGTGGGCGCTGGGATAGGCGCGGAAATAGTCCTGGCTGGCGCTCAGGCCGCCGGTGATGTCCTCGATGCGGATGTCGGCCTGCTCGAGGCGCAGACCCACCTGGGCGGCGAGGCGCTCGCTCAGGGGGCGCTCGAAGGTGGCATAGAGGGCGTGCACGCTCTGGCGCGCCTCGAAGCGGTTGCTCAGGCCCGGCACGGGCGCGAGGCCGCTGACCGAGGGGCCGCGCTCGAACAGCACGTCCTGGGTCGGGCGCTGCTGGTTCAGCTCATAGCCTGCGCGCAGGCGCCCGCCGTCCTCGGTGGGTCGCACATAGGCGCTGGTGAAGCCGAGGGTCTCCTGCTCGATGCTCTGGCTGGTGCGCTCGAAAAGGTCGGGCGCTGCCGGGGTCAGGAATCGGCTGAGCGCGACGCCGCCGCTTTCATTGGCATTGCTGTCAAAGCGCAGCTCGTTCGACCACTCGTGGCCCGCATCGTCAAAGCGGTGCACCACACGCGCCGTGGCGCCGAAGTTGGTGAAATCGAATGCGGTCTGGCCGTCGCGGCGGAAGGCGCCGGTCACGGTGCCCGCCGGATTGCGCGTCTCGAACAGGCCAATGACATCGCCCTCGCCCTCGAAGGCGACGGCGCGCAGCTCTCCGGTCAGGGAGGTGCGCGGGGTGATGCGGTATTCGGCGGTGAAGCGGCCAAAGGCCCCGCTGTTGTCGATCTCGACGCTCTGGTCGGTGGTGGTGATCGAGACCAGATCGCCGGTGACCGGATCGAACTGCTCGCGCTCGCGGATGAATCCGACCGAGTTGGGATCGGCGCGATAGCTGAGATCGCCCGAAAGCGTCACGCGATCCTTCTGCCACGAGCCGCTGATGCCGGCGTTCCAGCGGCCGTCGGTGCCGACATTGAAGCGCGCCGAGCCGGTGGTCTGCACGCCCGCGCGCGGCGCGGTGGGACGGGTGATCAGATTGATGACCCCGCCCGAGCCCTCGGGGCTGTAGGCGGCGGACGGATTGGTCATGACCTCGATGCGCGCATACTGGCTGGCGGGCAGCTGCAGCAGGGCCTGGGCGCGGCCGGGGCCGGAAAGGATGCCGGACGGGCGACCGTCGACCAGGATCGTGACGTTGGAATCGCCGCGAAGCGAGACATTCCCCTGAGGGTCCACATCGACCGAGGGGATGTTGCGCAGGGCATCGGCCAGGCTGCCGGTGGTCGCCTGAAGGTCATTGGCGAGGCTGTAGCTGACCGAGTCGATCGAGGTGCGGATCTCGCTGTTGGGCGCGACGATCACCAGACCTTCGACCGCCGTGGGCTCGGCGGGCCCGTCCTGATCGTGCTCGTCCTGATCGGGCTCGTCGCCGTCCTCGGGCGATGATTCCTCGGCGCTCGACGGCTGCTCTGCGTCGGCGGCGGCAGGCTGCCGGGGCGTGGGCTGGGCAGGCGTCTGGGTGCTTGTGGGCTGGGCACCTGTATGCTGGCTTGCGCCCTCGTGATCCATGGCGGCGGCCATGGCGGGCGCAGCGGCGACGAGCGCGGTGGCGGTGCCGGCGAGAAGGACGGTCTTGAGACGGATCATGTTCGTGGTGCCCCTGCGGACCCTGATGGTCCGCTTCGCACCGCCGATAGCAGGGGGAGCCTGTGCGCCCCAGTTAAATCGCCGTCATCTGAACGGGCACAATCCTGCCGCATTTCAGCGTCTTGCGACAGGATCGCATCTGGCCGTGCGCGCAGGAGCCCCTCACGCCCGCGGCTCGGGCATGAGGGCCGCTTGCAGGGCTCGCCTACTGGGTCATGTACTGGAAGTAGAAGGTCGCCACCGAACGGAAGTCGGGCGCACAGGCGGGCAGGTTCAGCTCGGCGTCCCAGCGGCTGCGTTCGGAGCAGATGAAGTTGACCATGTCGGCCCCGGCGGTGTTGGGGCTGACCGTGTCCCAGTCCGAAGAGGCGGTGTTGTAGGGCACGACCACCTCGAAGGCGCGGTTGTAGCCCACGACATTGAGCAGGCGCGTCTGGCGCGTGCGGCAGTTGACCTGGGTGGTGGTCACATAGGCGTGGATGGTGGTGCCGGCGAAATTGTGGCCGTTCTTGAAGGTGCCCATCTCCATGATCGAGCGCACATCGCCATTGATCGACAAGCTGCGCTCGTCGACGAAGCGGGCGGAGTTGTCGCCGAAGTTGACGGCCCAGATCGGGCCCATGCTGCTGGACTGGGCCGTGGCTGCTCCTGCGGCGGCCCCTGCGGCGGCCAAGGCGGTGCCGAGCGCGACAGTGGCCGTCGCGGCAAGGGTCAGTGCGGTGGTGCGGATGCTCATGTGGTTCTCCCCCGGAAGCGATCAGAGTAAAGGCCCAAAAGCGCTCAGGGCCAAGCGTTCATTGCCCTGTCACTACATCTGCGCTGCGCACTGTGGCACCCCCGGGACGGGGGGGCGAGAGGGGGGCGAGAGGGGCGGGCGCAACGGACTGTCGCATTGCCGAACCGGGGACGCCCTAGCTGGCGGGCACCAGCTCCAGGATGTCGAGGTTCGATTCATACTGCGGCCAGGGCATGACGAGGCGCCAGCGGTTCGGCTCCACTCGCTCCAGCACGCCAACGATGTCGCGCTCGGCATTGAGGCCGTAGGAGGTGGCCGGAGGCTCGTTGCCTATTGCGAGCGAGCCGAGGAACACCATGCGCCTGGGGCTTTCGGAAAAGAACAGGCCGAACTGACGCTGGGAGCCGGTCAGCTTGGACAGCTTGAGACCGCCGGGGGTCTGTTCGATGCGGCACTGGAACCAGCCATAGACCACATAGCCAAGCCCGCTCTCGCCCGACTGGGAGCCCAGCTTGATGGTGCGGCAGCGGTACTCCCCCGGCGGCGGGGTGACACTCGCCTGGGCCGCGTCGGGATCGATCAGGCGTCCGAGACTGCGAAGATCGCCCGATCCCTCCTGGCGGCGCGCCTGAGCCAGGGCCAGCGACCAGGCCGCATCGAGCCGGTTGAGCCGGTCGCGGTCGTAGGAGGTGATGATGGTGCGCCAGTCCTGCTGGATCGGCCCTCCGCCACCGGGCGCGCCGGGAAGCGGCGGGGGCGCAGGCGGAGGCGGCACGCTGGCACAGCCGCCGATCAGGGCCACGGACAGGCTCAGGCAGGCAAGGGAACGAAGCATGGGCGACCTCTGACTGGGGGCGAAGGAGGCATTTGCTCGCAAGCCCTCGTGACGGTCAACACTGTGCAGCCCCGAGGCAGAGTCAGGGATGGTCGGCGCGCGCACGCACGCCCCGCCGCAGGCCCGTCTCGATGCTGGCGCGCAATGTGGTCACATCCAGAGGGCGAGACAGGTGCAGGGTAAAGCCGCGTCCCGGCCCCGCAGGCTCGCCGATGCCCGGCGCGCGCCCCAGCAGGATCAGCGACAGGTGCCGCGTCAGGGGGTGGGCACGCAGGTCGGTCTTGAGCTGGCGCGCAGGTGCATCGGGCAGGTCGGTGCTGGCGATGACCAGATCGGGCTCCAGCCCCTCGGCCAGCGACAGCGCCTCGCGGGCCGAGCGCGCCACGTGCAGGCACACCGGCGGCAGGGTCGAGAGCACATGGCGGACAAGGGCGATACCCGCCGCGCTGTCGTCGGCATAGAGCACGACGGGAACAGCGTCCGGCCGTGCAGCCGCCGGCGCGCTTGATGCGGGCGCGAGTGCGGCGCCCGGTGCCAGCGGCACTGAAAGGCTGACACGCAGGATCTCGCCGGCCCGCAGGGCATGGACTCGTTCGTGGCACAGCTCGAGGCCGAGCCTGCGGGCAAGGCGCATGGCCACGAACAGGGCGAGGGCCATGGGGTCCATGGGCGGCTCGTCACCGGCCAGCCGCTCGAGGCGGGCCTGACCAAGGGTGCAGCCCTCGATCTCGAGGGTCAGGCACGCGTGACCGGCCCGCGACGCCACGCTGGCGCTGACTCGCCCGCCCGCAGGCACGTTGCGCGCCAGATGGCCGAGCAGGCCGGACAGCAGGCGCGACAGGCGGCCCGGGTCGGTCATGCAGACCAGCCCGCGCGGGGCCGGGGCCATGAGCCAGCGCACCGCGCGCCCTCTCGCCTCGTCGCCATATTCCTCCAGCAGCCGTGAGGACAGAAGGCCGATGTCGGTGGGCAGGCTCAGCGGCGGGTCGGCCAGATCGTCCGCCGCCCCGATCAGGCGAGACAGGTCGCGCGCGGTGGTGAGGATGTGCGACAGGGCGAGGCTCTGGCGCGCCGACAGGCTCTCGCCCGGGCCTGGGTGGCGCAGAAGCTCGGCAAAACCTTCGATGAGCGACAGTCGCGAGGCGAACGCCGGACCCAGCCATGCGTGATCGCGCGGCGCTTGCGGGCCTGGTCCTTCCAGGTCCAGAACGTGAGACATGTCAAAAGCCCTCGCAGCCGATCAATGCTGCGAGATTACACACGCGAAGGTTGCGTTATAATAAACAGCAACCCTGAGGGTCAGGCGTCCTCGCCCACGCTCGTCTCGGCCTTCTTGCGTGGGCTGCGCCGGCGGGCCTTTGGGGCCTCGTCGCCATCGCCGGCATCACCACCGGTCTCGCCCGGTGCCTCGGCAGCGGGCTTGCGCGCAGCGGCACGCGAGGGGCGGGTCAGAAAGCCGGGCAGGGATGCGGCGTCCGCGGAGGGGGCGTCGGTGTCGGCGGCCGTCGGGCCTCGAGTCTCGCTGCGGTTGGCGGCTTCCGGGTCGATGACCTCGATGGGGCTGCGCTGGCCGCTCTCGCGCTCATCGCGATCGTCGCGGTCATGACGCGGGCGGCGCTCGTCGCGGCGACGCTCCCAGCGCTCGCGGCGGCTCTCGCGGCGGCTGCCTTCGCGGCCCTCGCCGTCCTGGCGGGCACCCTCGCCGTTCTCGCCATCAGTGCTCTCGCTGCCGAAGCCCTGATGTTGATTCTGGCCCTGATTCTGGTTCTGGCCCTGGTTCTGGCCCTGGGCCTGCCTCTGGGCCTCGGCGGCGGCAAAGGCAGCGGCCTGGGCGCCGCTCTCGTCCTCGAAGTCGATGTCAAAGCCCTGGTTGAAGGTCTCGCGCGCGGCGATGTCGGACACGGGCCGGTTGGGCTGAAGGGCGCGCAGAACGCGGAAATAGTGCTCGGCGTGCTGCAGATAGTTCTCGGCCAGCACCCGGTCGCCCGACGAAAAGGCATCGCGGGCAAGCTGCTGGTAGCGCTCATAGACCGTCTGGGCGTTGCCGCGGACCTTGATGCCCTCGGGGCCCTGCGAGTCCCACGACCGGTTCGGATTGGTCGTGTTGCCCTGGTTGCCGCCCGGCTTGCGGTTGCGCCCGCGCTGGCGCTTCATGCCCTTGAAATCTCTCATCGCACTCTAAGACCGTTGTGCAGGAACTCTGTGATCGGGAGGCCGCCAGCGGTGTGCGCCCAGAAAGCGGACATCCGGCGGTCGTGGCCATAGCTGTTCTGTGGGGCGCGGCGCGGGCCTGATAGGAGGCTCAGGCGATAGGTGGTGACGAGCCCGATTGTTTGAAAATGCGCTTCCGCCTCATGCCCCTGCGCCCGATGGCCAGACGTGCAGGCGCTCGCAGGAACCTGGGGCGGCGAACCGTCCAAATGCTGCGATTTGTTGGAAGACGCCCAAGACTTAGCGCGTCACGCACGCCTTTCCAAGACTTTTTGCACCGCGAGGCCCGCAAAAAGGCTTGCTGCAGCGCAATGGACGTGCAGGCTCAGCCAAGGCCCGTCGGCTTCAGACCCGTCACCACGCGGTCGCGGTCGCCAAGGTCGCGCACCGTGCGAAGCTGCTCGAAACCGGCCTCGTCCATGATGGCGGTAACGGCTGCGGCCTGATCAAAGCCGATTTCGAGCACGAAGGGCGCGCCGGGCTTGAGCACGCGGGCGATCTCGGGGGCAAGGGCGCGATAGGCCTCAAGGCCGTCTTCGCCCCCATCGAGCGCAAGGTGCGGGTCGTGCTCGCGCACCTCGGGCTCCAGGCCGGCGATGTCAGGCGTGGGGATGTAGGGCGGGTTGGAGACCACCAGATCGAAGCAGGCATCGGCCAGCCCGCTCGCCCACGGTGTGCGCAGGAAGGCGGCCCGCGCCTCAAGGCCCAGCGAGGCGGCATTGTCGCGCGCCACGGCCAGCGCTTCCTCGCTGATGTCGGTGCCAAGACCGCGGGCGGCAGGGCGCTCGGCAAGGATGGCGAGCAAGATGGCGCCCGAGCCCGTGCCCATGTCCAGCATGGAAAAGCCCATGGCTTCGGGAAAGGCGGAAAGCGCCGTCTCGACTACCGTTTCGGTGTCGGCGCGCGGGCTCAGCACATCGGGCGTGACCGACAGCATGACCTTCCAGAAGGCCTTGCGTCCGAGGATGCGCGAGACGGGCTCGCGCCGCTCGCGACGGGTGAGATAGTCCTCGAGGCGCGCCAAGGGCTCCTCGTCCAGCACGCGGTACGGATCGGTGAGAATCTCCAGCCGCGTGGCGCCGGTTGCCGCCTCGAGCAGCAGGCGTGCGTCGATGGCCGGGCTGTCGATTCCGGCGGCCTTCAGGCGCGACTGGGCGCTCTTCCAGGCGCTGACCAGGGTGGCGGGGCCATGTGCCGGTCCGGCATCAGGGTTGGACGTCTGGCTGCTCATGAGGGGGCATCTGCGCGCTTGCGGGCCATTAGGCAAGAGTGGCGTGGGCGCGGGAACGTGAGCGACGGCCCTCTCGTTAGGACCGCATGACGTTCCATATCGACGCCGTGAAGTCGCGCCTGAGGGCGCTGGGGTACAAGCTGGAAAAAGGTTTTGGACACGTGCTCGCGCCAGGGCGCAGCGCCACGTCAGCTAACAGTCTCGGGAAAGTGCGCATTCCCTTCCGGTCTCTGGCGGCGCTGGGTGCCGGGCTGGCTGCGGGTGCAGCCATCGCCCATGGCCTGGACAGCCGACGCCGGCTCGACGCCGTGCTGAACCCCGACGTGCCCGACACCCCCGCCGACTTCGAGGCGCGCGAGCCGGGGCGCGGGCGCAATGCCCAGTGGCCCTGGCAGATCCCGGCGGCGGGATGGCACGATGTGCTCTGGCGCACGGGCGCGAGCTATCTCGGCGATCGCACCAACTTCGTGGCCGGAACCGTGGCTTTCTTTGCGGTGCTGTCGCTGTTTCCCACGCTTGCCGCCTTCGTGACGCTGTATGGCCTGTTCGCCAATCCGGTCAGTGCGTGGGAGCATCTGACCTATGTCACCAGCGTCCTGCCCGCCGAGGTGGCCGGGTTCATCGGCGACGAGATGAGGCGGCTGGCCAGCGCCGACCGGCCCACCCTCGGGTTGACGCTGGCGGGCTCTCTGCTGGTGTCGCTGTGGACGGCCAATCTGGCGGTCAAGGGGCTCTTTTACGGGCTGAACATCACCTATCACGAGGCCGAGCGGCGCGGGCCGATCGCGTTCAACCTGCTCGGATTCGCCTTTACGCTCTCGGCGCTGGCGTTCCTGCTGGTAGTGACAGGTCTGGTGGTGGCGGTGCCCGTGGTCCTGCGTACACTGGGCCTCACCGAGGAGTTCGCCATGATCGCGGGCCTGCGCTGGCTGGCGCTGCTGGGCGTGTATCTGGTGGCCCTGATGGCGCTTTACCGCTGGGGGCCGTGCCGGGCGCGGGCCAGGTGGCGCTGGCTGGTGCCGGGCGCGGCCTTTGCGGCGCTGGGCTCTCTGGCACTGTCGAGCCTGTTCTCGTGGTATCTGTCCACCTTCGCCGATTTCAGCCGCTCCTACGGCTCGCTGGGTGCGCTGATGGGCTTCATGGTGTGGGCGTGGATCAGCGCGCAGCTCGTGCTTCTGGGCGCGGCGCTGAATGCGGCGCTGGAGCACCAGACCGCGTGCGACACCACCATCGGCGAGCCATGCGCCCTTGGCGAGCGCGGCGCCACCGTGGCCGACAGTGTCGGACCCAAGGCGGGCTCGAAGGCCGCCATCGCCATGACCATGAAGCACGCCGAGGCGCTCACGGCCCGGCTTGTCCGCCGCCAGCGCGGCGACCAGAGTCAGTAAAAAAAGCCCCGGCACGTGCGGCTGGGGCTGATCGGTTCATCACCGGAATGGCGGGATCAGGGCTTCTGCACCCACTGTCCCGAGGCCGTGCGATACCAGGCGCCGGACGGCAGGCCCGGCAGGATGCGGCTCTCGAACATGGCGGCGCCCGCCACATCGACCGAGGTGCCAGCCTCGCGCGCGCTGGCCGCATAGCCCTGACGGCGGGCGTCATTGACCGCCTGAACGGCAGCGCGGATGTCGGCGGTGGCGGCGGATTCGTTGCGGATGGCGGCAAAGCCGGTATGCAACTCGCCCACGATACCCTGGGTGCGCGCGCTCTGGAACAGGCTGCGCTCGGCCTGGGACTGGGCGTAGGCGTGGCCCGCGACGCCGACGCCGGCGATCAGCATCGCGCTGGCCACGGCGGTGAGAAGGGTGCGGAAGGTCATGGTCATGTGCCTCGAAAAGGGGTCAGCCTCAGAACAGGTCCGGGTTCTGCTCGTAGAAGCGCCTCAGCTCCTCATCCAGACGCACGCGCACGTCCAGATCGAGCTTGGCGTAGATGTGAATGGGTTCGACCTGCAGGCGCACGGTCGGCGTGCAGGCCGCCGCGCCCACGGTGATGGCGGTGGCGCTGGCGAGGATGGCTAGGTCGCGTCTGGTCATCGACGTCACGGGCTCCGGCAGGCACGGATAGGGAAACACTCACGCTGACAAGGCCCTGTATCGCACACCAGACCTGTCACCAAGCATCTAACGCGCGTGCCCATGAACGGGTTCTGAATGGCGCAAGCCCGCTGGTGCTGCCGCCCTAGGGGCCTTCCTGACGGGCCATCTCCTCGCGAAGCTGCTCGATCAGCTCGTCGAGATTGAGCGAGACATCCAGCGTCAGATTGACCTCGGTGCCCGAAGGCAGTGGAAGCGGCCCCGACAGGAAATCCTGATTGAGAAGCTGCGCGGGCGTCAGGCGGATTTCCTGATGCTCGGGCGGGTCGTGGCGTCCGCGCAGACGGAACACCAGGCCGAGCCGCCCGCCGGGCAAGGTGCGCACATCCGCGGAAAGGATGTCGAACGCCATGTGCTCCAGCGCCTGATAGGCCAGATCCTGCACCACGTCGGGCGCTTCGGCACTGCCACCGTCTGCAGACACGTCGGTCAGGCCCCCGCGACGGATGGAAAGTCGGCCCGGCCCCGTGGCGGCCAGCTGACCATCAATGATGCGCACGCGCCCGTCCGCATCCGACACGAACGGCAGGCGCCCCGAGACGCGGGCCTCTACGCGCACCGTGTTGCCGAACCCCGCGTCCACGATGATCTGGCCCAGATCGACGTCCTCCAGCACCAGCACGCCATCAAAGGCAATGGAGGGGGTGAGCGGCAGGGTCATGGGCTCGATGCGCACGCGCCCGCCCGCCGCGCGCAAGGTGGCGGCATCGATCACCAGACCTGTCGGGCCGAGCGAGAAGGTGGCCTCGATATCCTCCAGCGCCGTGACGGCCGCGACGCGCTCGGCCCTGAGGCGCTGGACCGGGGCGGTGGTCAGGGGCACCAGCGAGGCGAAGTCCAGCGTGCCCGACAGGCCCTCGACGCGCCCGGCGGGACTGTCGAAATCGAGACGCTCGATCACGGCGCGCCCGGTACTCGCGCTGTCGTCGCGGGTCCAGTCGAAGCGGCCTGCGAAGTGGGCGCGGCCCTCGGCGTTTCCGGTCACGAGGTTGGCCCCTATGGGCGTCAGGCGCGAGGGCTGCAGCCCGTCCTGGGTGAACGACAGGCCGGTCATGTCGAAGGCGACGCCGCCTGCGCCGGTGCCCTGATCGTGATCGAGGCTCATCTGGCCCAGGTGCCGGCCGTCCGCACGCAGGGCCAGATCGCCGCGCCAGCGGTCACGCGCGAGCGTGATGCGCCCGTCGCTGGCCAGCGGATTGAAACGGGGCATCTCGGCGGTGTCGCTCAGGGCTGCCGCGCGCACATCCACCTCGGCCTCAAGCCCGGCGGGCGTATTGGCGAAGGTGAGCGGCCCTGCGGCCTCGCTGATGGCGATATCGAGAAAGTCCACATGGGCCGAGACACCGCGCGCCTCGGAGACAAGACGCCAGTTGCCGCCGCTGATGGTCAGCAGCGGGGCCGAGACGGGGCACAGGGCACCGGACAGATCGCTGACGGTATTGTCCCCGAACACCAGCGCGCGGGTCGAGACACTGACGCACTCGCGCGCCGCAAAGCGCGTCTGCCCGCCAGCATTGGCGAGCTGGCCGCTGAATGTCAGGTCGATGCCTCGCGCAAAGTCGTAGTCTAGGCCGGCACGCCCGCTCACGTCGGCGATGAAACCCCCTGCGGGCAGGCGAAGGTTGCGCACCTGAACCGACGCATCGGGCAGGCCGCCACCTGCGCGGGTCGAGATCATCTCGAAGCTGCCGCCCGAGCCAAAGTCGGGCGTCGCGCGCCACAGGGGCTGGGCGGGAGCCGCGCTGATGCGGATCTGGCCGCCGGTGCGAGGCGTCAGGGTCAGGGGCGCGCCCAGCACCACCTCGGTGCCCGAGGTGCCGGTGGCCACACGAATATTGGGCGCGCTCAGGGCAAAGTCGCCCAGCGCACGCTTCAGGGCGATCAGGTCGCCGTTGTCGCCTGCGCGCGGCGTGCCCAGCAGGTCGAGCGCGCCGCCGCGAGAGGAAAGACCGAGGCGCAGGTCGATCAGACTGGCCTGCGAGATGCGCACATCCGAGATCACCGAGCCGCTCACACCGTTGAGGGTCAGAGGGCCGCTGCTCGCGCTGCGGGCATTGAGGCGCAAGGGGCCGGTAATCTCGAGTGCGCCGCCGCGCCCGCCGGCCACCACATCGCTGCCCGCAAGCTCCAGTCCTGACAGGTTGAGGCCCGCTGTGCGAAGCTGCGCCGTACGCACGCGGGCAGGACCGTCAAAACGCCAGCGCAGGCCCTCGCGCCCGGACGCCAGTTCTGCAGGCGCCGAGCCGAGGCTGACGTCGAGGCCCCTGGCATTCAGCGAAGGGGCGCCGAGCACTGAGGCGCTCATGCGCATGGCGCTGTCGCCAGACAGGCGCCAGTTGTCGAGCCAGCCTGCGCCCATGCCGTCGAAATCGAGGCTGAACGTCAGATCACGCGCCGTATTTTCGCCTGCGCCGAAGCTGTCGGCGGCGAAGCTGAGCGACAGGCGGGCCGGACCGTCGAGCTGGCGGCGCAGGGTGTCGGGATAGGCCAGGTCCGCGCTCAGCTCCAGGCGGGCACCGGCCAGCGAGAGCGCACCGCCCGCCCCGCCGCCTTCCTCGCCGCGGCTGAAGCGGGGCGCGCTGGCGCGAAGGGCGACGTCGGTGCGGTTGCCCCGTGTGACGAGGGTCAGGCTGGAGGCCCCCACCTCGGCCTCGAAATCCGGGCCGCTCAGCGGACCGCCCCCGGTGCTGGCCGACAGGCGCAGCAGGCGGCCCTGATCGGCCACAAGGTCGAGGCGCGCGGGCAGCACCCCGCCGCGTGTGACCAGATTGAGCCGCCCCTCCTCGACGCTGACGCGCGGGGCGGGCACGTCGGGGCGCGGCTCGCGCTGGCTGAACGTCTCGATCAGCGGATCGAGCGCCCCGAAGCCGAGGCGGCCGTCCTCATAGCGCACGCGCAAGGTGGGGCGCAGGATGCGGATGTCGGTGGGCGTCAGGCCCAGCCCGCCGCGCGACCAGGGCGCATTGACGCTGTAGCGCACCACCATTTCCTCGGAGGCGAAGTCGGGATCTTCGGGATCGCCTATGACGATGCTGCCGACAAAGCCGTCCAGCTCGATGGAGCGCACCTCGATCACGGCGGGGATGCCCCGGCGCTCGAACCAGTCGCTGAGCACCTGATGGGCCGCCTCGCGACGCAGGGTGTAGAGCACCAGAGGTGCCAGTGTCAGCAGCAGCAGAACCACCAGCAGCACGATCAGGGCACGCCGCATCACCCGGCGCAGGCGCGATCCGCGCGCCCGGAGCCGCGCAGGGCTCTCGGCTGCCCGGCTTTCGCCTTCGGGCCTGCCCCCGGGAGGAGGCTCGGGGGGAAGATCGGGAAGCTGGGGCTCGGGCGTGTCGTTCACAATCGCGTTTGTCCGGCGTGATCACTGGGCAGGGTCAATGACACCAGAAGACTGAAGCCCCGATGAAGGCTGATAGGCCCTCAGCACTGAAAGCGCAAAGGCCGCTGCGGTTGCGTGTCACGATGAAGAGTGGCTGCGGGCCACAGAGGGCTCAAGCACTTTGCGCACAAAGGTGTCCGCGCCCCGGAGCCACCAGCAGATCAGCGCCCGCACCGGCCCGCACAGGCTCGCCGCCCGTTGGCCGAGGCGCAGGCCTCCCCGTTCCGGCCAGCGCCTTGCAGGACATCTTCCCGCGAGGGTCGAAATGGCACAGACCCTTCGCGCGTCGGGTGCTGGACACGGGGTTGAGTCGCTTGGCATAACGCCGCAACGCGTAAAAATGCTTGAAGTTAACTGCCTGTGAAGGCCATGCTTCCCAAGCTTGGGAACTCGGGCTATAGGCCTGACGGCTTCTTTTAGTGCCAGTGAAATCAGGCGCCGCGCAGGGCGTCGCAGCAGATGACGGGACCGATGGCTCAGTTCGATCCACGCCGCCAGCCTACGCGCTTTGCGCCCCACCTCTTCACCGTTGCCGCCGCGATCGTGGTCGCAACCCTGGCCGGCAAGATCGTTCAGCCCGTCACCGCAGAACCCATTGCACCCCTCACGCCCGAGCAGGTCGCCGCGCTGGAAGCGCGCGCCTTCACGGCGGCGGGCGCACCCGAAGGCATGGGCAGCCCCGAGGCCATTCCCGTTCAGGTCCGCTCCGGCGAGACCTTCGAGCAGGCCGTGCGCCGCGCCGGTGTCGCCGAGGACGATGCGCGCGAGGTCGTGCGCGTGCTGTCCGATGCCTATGACGTGGTCAACATCCGCGCCGGGCTGCGCTTCGAGACCGCCGTGGCGCGTCCGCGCGGTGATCGCGTCTCCGAAGGCCGCCTGATCGGCCTGACCATGCGCACCAGCCCCGCGACCCAGCTGACGGTGTCGCGCAGCTTCGACGGTGCCCTGCACGTGCGCGCCCTCGAGGAACTGATCACCCAGGAAGTTCACGTGGCCACCGGCGAGATTCACGGCTCGCTGTCCCAGTCCGCCCAGCGCCTCGGTGCCAACTCTCGCATCGTCAGCGCCGCGACCCAGCTTTTCGCTCATCGCCTCGACTTTGCCCGCGACATCCGCGCCGGTGACAGCTTCACCCTCGTGTTCGAGCGCAGCGTGACCGAGAGCGGACGCACCGTCGAGACGGGCGAGCTGCTTTACGCCGAGGTCAAGGGCCAGGTCTTCTATCGCTTCCGTCCCCAGGGCGCGAGCGAGTACAAATACTTCGACGCCGAGGGCAAGAACATCCGCGGCTTCCTGCTGGCCACGCCGATCGACGGCGCGCGCATCAGCTCCAGCTTCGGCATGCGTCGCCACCCGATCTCGGGCTATCAGCGCATGCACCAGGGCATCGATTTCGCCGCCCCCACCGGCACACCCGTGCTGGCCGCTGCCGACGGCGTGGTGGTCGAGGCGCGGCGCTGGGGCGGCTATGGCAACTGGGTGCGTATCCGCCATTCCGACGGCTGGGAGACCGGCTATGCGCACCTGTCGCGCTATGCCCGTGGCCTGCGCCCCGGACAGCGGGTCAGTCAGGGTCAGGTGATCGCCTATGTCGGCTCGACGGGGGCCTCCACCGGTCCGCACCTGCACTATGAGCTGTGGCGCCATGGCCAGCGCGTCAATCCGCGCGGTGCGCGCGTGCCTCAGGGCACGGTGCTTTCGGGCCGTGACCTCAACGCCTTCCGCGCCGAAAAGGCCCGCATCGACGCCATGATCGCCGCCGCCCGCAACGGCGAGCGCGTGCCGGTCGACGGCATCCGCCGCACCCAGGGCTGATCCCGAAGCGGCATCCGGCACTATCCGGCAGACGCCTGCATGAGACCCCTGGCCCGCGCCGGGGGTTTTCTCGTTCAGGACCGCATTTCACCGACAATGGCGGCCAGCCGGGACAGATCCTGATCGCGCGACAGCCGGTGATCGCCATCCTCGATCAGGGTGAAGCCCAGCGCAGGCGCCTCGATCAGATCGCGCAGGCGCTCGGCATGGGCCAGAGGCACGCTCTCGTCCTCTCGCCCGTGCAGGATGTGCACGCGGCAGGTCAGAGGCAGAGGGCGGTCCAGCAAGGTCCAGTTGCGGGCCTCGTCGAAAAAACGCCGTGTCAGCACATAGTCGCCCAGACCGTCGGGGTCTGATACCGGCACGGCCCCGTCGCGCATGATGGCCTGGCGCGTCTCGTCGGTGAGCGAGGGCCACATCAGGTCGTGGGCGAAGTCGGGCGCGGGCGCGATCAGGACCAGGCCATGCAGGCGCTCGGGCCGCGCAAGGGCGGCGAGCAGGCTGATCCATCCGCCCATGCTCGATCCGACCAGCACCAGCGGCCCGGCGCTCGCCTCGTCGATCACGGCAAGGGCATCCTCGCGCCAGCGCCCGATGGTGGCCTCGGCGAAATCACCCGAAGAGGCGCCGTGGGCAAAATGGTCGAAGGCCAGATAGCTCCAGCCCCGCTCGCGCGCCAGCGCCTCCAGGTGGCGCGCCTTGGTGCCGTTCATGTCCGAGCGATAGCCGCCGATCCAGACGATGGTGGGGTCTTCGCCCTCGATGCGGCGAAAGGCGATGGTGTGACCATCGGGGCGGGCGAGATGCTGGGTGGTCATGGAAGCTCCCCGATCGGAATGCTTGGCGCGGCGGACGCTTCCTGTTAGCCGACGACAGGGCCAGGGCCCAAGCCCCCGATGCTCAAGTCCGCTGCCCTAAACGCTGCCCGAAACGCTGCCCGAAACGCTGCCCGAAACGCTGCCACGCAAGACCGCCATGACCGAAGCCTCATCCGACCGCTCGCATACGCCGCCCGAAGTCCTGTTCGTGACCTCGAACCGCATTGGCGACTGCGTGATCTCGTCCGGCATCATCGCCGAGATCAACCGCCAGAAGCCCGGCGCGCGCATCACCGTGGCCTGTGGCAGGCCCCCTGCACCCTTCTTCCGTTCGGCGCCGGGCGTCGAGGAGATCATCATTCTCGACAAGAAGCCTCGCGGCGGCCACTGGCTGGAGCTGTGGTGCAAGGTGCGCGCGCGCCGCTGGGACATGGTGATCGACATTCGTGGCTCGGCCCTCGCCTTCCTGCTGAGGGCGCGCGAGCGGCGGGTCTATTCGCGCGCGCTCGAGAAGGGTACGCCCAAGGTCGAGCTGGTCACGCGTCTGATGCGCGCCGATGCGCCCGTCGAGCCCGCCATCTGGCTGGACGCGCGCGCCCATGCCGATGCCGCCGCGGTGCTGGGCCACGATGACGTGCCCATGCTGGCCATCGCGCCCATCGCCCTGCAACCGGGCAAGAGCTGGCCGTCCGATCGCTGGGGCGCGCTGATCGAGGCGCTGAAGGGCGAGCCGCAGATGCAGGGCTGGCGCTATCTGATCGTGGGCGGGCCAGGCGACGAGGCGGCGGCGGCCGATGCCCTGAGGGCGGCGGGCGGCGAGGGCATCGACTTCGTGGGCCGGGGCGACATTCTGGCCGCTGCCGCCGCCCTGTCGCGCGCGCGCATGTTCGTGGGCAACGATTCCGGGCTGATGCACACCTCGGCGGCGCTGGGCCGGCCGACGCTGGGGCTGTTCGGCCCGACCGAATGGTGGCTCTATGGCCCGCGCGGCCCGCGCACCGAGACGCTGGCGTCCAACCAGCACGGCGATTTCGCGCCCATCGAATCCTTGAGCGTCGATCAGGTCAGGGACGCGGTGCTGGCCATGAAGGCGAAATATGAGCTGTGAGCGGCACGGCCATTTTGCACCCTGACTTGATCGAAGGGGGCGGGGCGGTCATATTCGCAGCGCCCACGGGTGGGGGAACCTGCCGGTGAGCGGTCCTGTGCCGTGCATCCGCATCCGATCTGCCCTCTGGCATGAGGGCGTGAGCAAGGGCGGCAGGTGCAACCGGCGCGGGCCGAAGCCCGTTCCGCTATCCATCGGCTGACGCGATCAGCCGACCAGACGTTTCAACAGTCCAGGAGACGAAACCTATTCGCCGTCCCATGCAAGCGCCGCCCGTGAAAGACGGACCGCGCATGAACCAAGATATCCGCGTGCCGCGCGTCCTGCTCATCGACCAGAACGGGGAGAAGCAAGGCATCATGCCGACCTCCGCCGCTCTGGAAGCCGCCGAGGAGGCCGGGCTCGATCTGGTTGAAATCGTCCCCACCGCCGATCCGCCGGTGTGCAAGATCCTCGACTACGGCAAGTTCCGCTTTCAGGAGCAGAAGAAGAAAGCCGAGGCGCGCAAGCGTCAGAAGGTCGTCGAGATCAAGGAAATCAAGCTGCGCCCCAACATCGACACCCATGACTATGAGGTGAAGGCGCGCGCCATGACCCGCTTCTTCGAGGCCGGCGACAAGGTGAAGGTGACCCTGCGCTTCCGGGGCCGCGAGATGGCGCACCCCGAGCTGGGCATGAAGCTGATGCAGCAGGTCAAGGCCGACTTCGAGGAGCAGGCCAAGGTCGAATACGAGCCCCGCATGGAGGGGCGCCAGATGATCATGATCCTGGCGCCGAAGTGACGGCTCACACTGCCCTGGTATGAGACCTGCCCTGTCATGAGACCCGAGAACCCCGGTGGAGCGCTCCGCCGGGGTTTTTCAATGCGGGCCGCATAGCCCTTTAGGGGCCTAGACCTTTTCGCTGATGCGGATGGCGGCGCGACAGCCCGCGCGGATCACGGCGGTCAGCAGCGGATAGGCCGGTGCCTCGCGCGCACCACGCGCGATGGCGTCATCGTGGTGGGCCAGTTCCTCGTCGCGGAACTGGCGGAACCGGTCGGCAAGGTCCGGCGCCTGATCGCCGATGGCGCTGGCGTCCACCTCACGGGCCTGATCGTCGTAGTGCGCGCCGATCACGCTCTCGACCGCCTCGGTGCAGGCGTGCGCCGCCTTCTCGCCCATCAGGGCGGTGCCCACGCCGAGGCCATAGGCCATGACCCGCCACAGCGGCAGCATCAGGGTCGGGCGCACGCGATGGCTGTTCAGCAGATCGTCGAAGGCGGCGAGGTGCACGGCCTCCTCGGCCTGCATACGCGAGAGGTCGGCGGCGAAGTCCTGATGTTGCGGGCTGCGGGAAAAGACGCGGGACTGGGCCTTGTAGATCTCGACCGCGGCGGTCTCTCCGGCGTGATCGACGCGCAGCATCTCGGCCATGCGCGCGCGGGTCGCGCCGCGTCCGGGGCGGGGCAGGGGGATGTCGCGGCTCATGAAGGCCCTCTCGATCCGGGCGCCCGTCAGCTCGGGCCCTTCGGCACAATAGGCTCTGGCTTGCGCGGGCAAAAGCCCCGGCGGGTGCGGCCGATCAGCTTACGGTCCTGATGACCTTGGGCGCGCGCGCATCGCGCGGACGCTTGGCGGCCATGAAGCTAAGCACGGCGAGAGTGACAGAGATCAGCGTGTTCCACCCGGCCATGGACAGGCCCGCAAAGGTCCAGGTGACCGCATCGCACGCGACGATGCGGCTTTCTCTCGCCGTGCCGGTGGCAAGGGCGCGCAGGCCATCGAGGTCGATGCCTCCGGTGATCCCGGCGCACGAGGCTGGCAGCGACCACCAGCCGTATTCGCCGCCCATGTGAAAGCCTGCCGTGATCGCGCTGGCGACGAACACCACCAGCAGCAGAAAGGCGCTGATGCGCGGTGTGCCCCGGCTGGCACGGCTGAACAGGGCCCACAGCGTGGCGGGCAGGGCGATGGCCAGCGCCGCCCAGTAGACCTCGCGCTGGCGCAGGCACAGGGGGCATGGGGCAAGGTCGCCGTAACGCTCAAACGCATGGGCCGCGCCCAGCATGGCCAGCGCCGCCAGGGTGGCAAAGGCGGTCCACCAGCGGACGACAAAGCGCAGAACGGCCATGGGCGGCTTCAAGGTCATGACAGGCCTATTACGGCCTTGCGATGGCTGAGGGAAGGGGCCGCGCTAGAGCAGACGCAGCAGCAGGAAACCGCCCACCAGCAGCATGATTCCCAGTACCGTGAAGGTCAGCAGGCGGCGTTCGATCACGGGCAGCATGGCCGGGCCGAAGGTGCGCACCACATAGGCGATCATGAAATAGCGCGCCCCGCGCGTCACCACCGACAGGGCGATGAACAGCGGAAAGCTGAAGGCGAATATGCCTGAGGCAATGGTCACCACCTTGTAGGGCAGGGGCGTGAAGCCGCCGATCACCACGGCCCAGACCCCGTAACGGTTGAACACGTCCTGACTGCGGGCAAAGATCTCGGCCTTGCCCATCTGTCCCAGCATCCAGATGCCCACCGGTTCTAGGAAATAGCCGATCACATATCCCAGCATCCCGCCCAGCACGGACGCCAGCGTGCACACGGCGGCATAGAAATAGGCGCGGTCGGGCCGCGCCAGCACCATGGGGGCCAGCACCACATCGGGGGGCACCGGAAAGAATGAGCTTTCCGCGAACGAGACCGCGGCCATGGCCTTGGTGGCATGGCGGCTGGCCGCAAGGCGCATGGTCCAGTGATAGAGCCTGCGGATCATGCGCGCACGCGGTCTCCCGGGAGAGTGAGTGGCGATCAGGGCGCCCTTGCGGATGTGCCCTCTAGCAAAGCAGGCCTCGCCTGTCTCGCCCTAAGCGCCCCCTCCAAGGTCGTGCCAAGGCCGGTGCCGCTGCACCCAAGCTTGGATTCCGGGGCCGCAGCCACTAGGTTCCGCGCAGCACCGTGCGCCCGAGCGCGCCCACCCACCTGCCGGAGGAACGATCATGAGCGAGCACACGATGAGCGACAGCGCCCAGGAGATGACGTCCATCGACATCGAGAACCCGCTGGGTCTCGACGGCTTCGAGTTCGTCGAGTTCACCGGGCCGGAGCCTCGGGCCATGATCGAGCGGCTGGAGCTGATGGGCTTTGTCAAGAGCCACGAGCATCCGTCCAACGGTGTGGTGCGACTCGTGCAGGGCGATATCAGCTTTCTGGTCCACACGCGCCCCTCGGGCCACGCGGCCGAGTTCGGCAAGCTGCACGGCCCGTCGGCCAGTGGCATGGCCTTTCGGGTCGACGATGCGAAGGAAGCCTTTGAAGGCGCCGTGTCGCGCGGGGCAAAGGCTGCCGAGGGCGTGAGCGGCGGCGCGCTGGGCGAGGGCTATGACTACATCCTCGAAGGGATCGGCGGCTCGCTGCTCTATCTGGTCGATCGCTATGGCGACAAGGGCTCGCTTTATGGCGACTGGAGCGAGGTCGAGGGCTGGCGCGAGGCCTCGGCCAGGAACAGCGTGGGGCTCGAGGTGCTCGATCACCTGACCCACAATGTGCGCCGCGGCCAGATGCGCACATGGTCGGGCTTCTACGGTCAGATCTTCAACTTCCAGGAACAGAAGTATTTCGACATCAAGGGCAAGGCGACCGGCCTGTTCAGTCAGGCCATGATCGCGCCCGACCGCGCCATCCGCATCCCGCTCAACGAGAGCCAGGACGAGAACTCCCAGATCGAGGAGTTCATCCGCCGCTACAACGGCGAGGGCATCCAGCACATCGCCCTGACGACCGAGAACATCTTCGAGACGGTCGAGGAGATGAAGCGGCGCGGCATCCCCTTCCAGGACACCATGGAGACCTACTACGAGCTGGTCGACAAGCGCGTGCCCGGCCACGGCGAAGATCTGGAGCGCATGAAGAAGAACCGCATCCTGATCGACGGCAACGAGCGCGACGGGATGCTGCTGCAGATCTTCACCCAGGACACCTTCGGCCCGATCTTCTTCGAGATCATCCAGCGCAAGGGCAACCAGGCGTTCGGCGAGGGCAATTTCCAGGCCCTGTTCGACTCCATCGAGCTGGACCAGATCAAGCGCGGCGTCATCAAGGTCGATGCCTGACGACAGTGCGGCTGCCGGGGCGAGGGCTCCGGCTGCCGCCCGCCTCACGCCCGGTGCTGAGTGCCTTGCGACGGGCGTGGCGCGGCGGAGGGCGGCTGGTGCAGGGCCGAGGGCTCCATGGCATCGAGGCGCGATGACAGCCTTCGCACCTCGGCATTGAGGCGCTCCATGTCCGCAGACATCTTCTGAAGATACATCAGGATCAGGGTTTCGGGCTGGGACATGCCCCAAGGTCAGCACGGGGAGGTGACAGGGCCATGACGGATGCGACAAGGTTTTGGGCCGGGGCGTGCGCCCTTGCGGCGACGGCATTTCTGAGCGCGGGCGCTGTCAGCGCCCAGGAGGGGCCGCGCTGGTCGCTGGCCATTCACGGCGGTGCAGGCGTGATCGAGCGCAACAGCCTGACGCCCGAACAGGACGGCGCCTATCGCGAGGCGCTCGCGCGTGCGCTCGCGGCAGGTGAGGAAGTGCTCGCAGGCGGAGGCAGTGCGCTCGATGCCGTCACCATCGCCGTTCAGGTGCTGGAGGACGATCCCCTGTTCAATGCCGGGCGCGGCGCGGTGTTCACGGCGGCCGGCGTCAACGAGCTGGATGCGGCGATCATGGACGGCGAGAGCCTTCAGGCCGGGGCCGTAGCCGGGGTCACGCGCACGCGCCACCCGGTGCGGCTTGCCCGCGCGGTCATGGAGGTCTCGCCCCACGTCATGCTGATCGGCGAGGGCGCAGACGCCTTTGCCGCGGAAGTCGGGCTGGAGCAGGTCGAGCCGGCCTTCTTCTTCACCGAGCGGCGCTGGCGCGGGCTGGAGGCCACCTTGCGTGCGCGCGGCGATGCAATCCCGCCGCGTCCCCAGGGCGCTCCCCTGCCGGAAGGTGCCGACCTCGGCCCGATCCGGGGCCAGGGCCTCGACGAGAACCGCTTTGGCACTGTCGGCGCCGTGGCGCTCGATCAGCAGGGCAGGCTGGCGGCCGCGACATCGACCGGGGGCATGACGGCCAAGCGCTGGGGGCGGGTGGGCGATGTGCCGGTGATCGGCGCGGGCACCTATGCCTCAAACGCCGATGGCTGCGCGGTCTCGGCGACGGGCTCGGGCGAATATTTCATCCGCGCCACCGTGGCGCGGGACATTTGCGCGCGCATGGGTGCTGGCTTGGGCGCGCGCATGGCCGGTCAGGCCGAGATCGACGAGGTGGGCGCGCTGGGCGGTGACGGCGGCGTGATCGTGATGGGCTCTGATGGCCTCAGCGCCTTCGCCATGAACACCTCGGGGATGTATCGTGCGCGCGTCGCATGGAACCGGGCGGCCGAGATCGCTATCTATGCCGACGAGGAGAGCGAGTGATGAGCAAGAAGCACTGGATTCCCGTTCGCGGCGCCGAGGGCGTGCATTCGCGCCAGGCCCACGCCGATCTGCCCGAAGGCACCTTCGAGCGCGAGGTGTCCAAGGAGGGCTTCTTCGGCCCGGCAGCGTTCCTCTATCACCGCAAGCCGCCGACGAGCTGGCAGAGCTTCGAGGGGCCGCTGCGCCCTCGCGCCTTCGACCTGAACGGCCTCGACGAAGCGCAAGCCTCGCCTTGGTCCGCGCCGGTGGTGCTGCACAACCGCTCGGTCGAGGTGCGCTTCTGGAAGCTGTCCGGTGCCATGCCCGATCTGGCGCGCAACGCCGATGGCGACCAGCTGCTGTTCATTCACCGGGGCGAGGGCGATCTGTTCTGCGACTATGGCCAGATGCGCTTCGAGGCGGGCGACTACGTCTATCTGCCGCGCGGCACCATGTGGCGCCTAATGCCGCGCGATCAGGCCCAGGTGCTGATGATCGAGGCCACCAACGGCCACTACACCCTGCCTGACCGGGGCCTGCTCGGCCCCCACGCCATCTTCGATCCGGCCATTCTGGAACATCCGCGCATCAACGAGGCCTTCAAGGCCCATCAGGACGAGCCGGGCGACCATGTGGTGCGCATCAAGAAGCGCGGTCAGGTCTCCAGCGTGACCTTCGACTACAATCCGCTCGATGCGGTGGGCTGGCACGGCGAGCTGGCGCCCGTGCGCCTCAACGTGCGCGACATCCGCCCGGTGATGAGCGCGCGCTATCACCTGCCGCCATCGGCTCACACCACCTTCCTGGCCGACCGCTTCGTGGTCTGCACCTTTGCGCCCCGGCCCTTCGAGACCGATCCGGGCGCGATCAAGATCCCGTTCTTCCACAACAACGACGATTATGACGAGGTGCTGTTCTATCACGCCGGCGACTTCTTCAGCCGCGACAACATCGAGGCCGGCATGATGACCTTCCACCCGTCCGGCTTCACCCACGGCCCGCACCCCAAGGCGCTCAAGAAGATGCTGGTGCAGGACAAGGAGATGACCGACGAATACGCGGTGATGATCGACACGCGCGATCCGCTCGACGTGGGCGAGGACGCAGGCAGCGTCGAGAACCACGCCTATGTCGACAGCTGGAAGACGCCGCGCTGAGCGCTCTGGCCATGAGGGGGCAGGATGAACCGCGCCAGCCAGGGTGATGGCGGTGAGGGCGACATACCCGGCGTCATCGCGCCGCCGCCGCTGATCTTTGCCGCCTTCCTGATCGCGGGCTGGATGGCGGGGCGCTGGCTGGGCCTGCCGACGCTGGGGCAGCTTGCGGGTCTGGAGGCAGGGCTTCGCAACCCTCTGGCCATCGTCCTGATCGTCGTGGGCCTCGGGCTGGAGGCCTGGGCCGCCGGGCGCTTTCGCCGCGCGCGCACCAATGTGGTGCCATGGAAGCCGTCCACCGCGCTGGTGACGGACGGGCCTTACAGCTTCTCGCGCAACCCGATCTATGTGGGCTTTGCCCTCACCTATGCGGGCATTGCGACGGGCCTCGATTCCATCGCGGCGCTGGCGGGCCTGATCCCCTGCCTGATCGTGGTCGAGCGCTTCGTGATCGTGCGCGAGGAGCGGTATCTGGCCGCGCGCTTCGGGGCCGCCTTCGATGACTACCGGCAGAAGGTACGCCGCTGGCTGTGAGGGCGCGTTAACTTTTGGCGTTGCGGCGCGCGGGCGCTGACGGCACTGTGGGGCAGGGCAGATCGCCTCATGGGCCGGGGGAGGCCGTCATGTATCCACTGGAGTTTCCGGTCGAGAATGCGGCGCCGGTGCTCGACCCGACGCTTCTGGCGCTGGCGGGCCTGCTGGTGCTGGCGCTGGTCGTCGTGGCCTTCTGCAGCGGAAGCTGGTGGCGCGGGCGTGAGCTGGGACACAGCCGCGCCCATGTGTGCGAAGACATCTATGACGCCATTGCCAGGGCCGCCGACAAGGCTGCCGGTGCGCGCCGGCCCGAAGTGATCGCGCGCTGTGGCGATCTGGTGCAGGTGCTGGAGCGAACGCTTGGCCCGGTGATCCGGCTGGGCGGGGATCTGGCCCATTTCCATGGGCGGCTGAAGGCGGGGCTGCATCCCGAGGCCGCTTACGAGCCGCCGCCGCGCCCGCGCATCGACAGCCATGCGCCCGCCAGCACGGGCGTTACCAACACCATCGGCGCCCATGCGGTGGTGCACCAGACCTTCATCTCGGGCGAGCCGCGTGACGAGGCGGGTCATGGCGAGCGTGGTCATGGCGAGAAGGGCCGCGGCGACAGTGATGACAGGGGCAAGGACAGCGTGGACATCGCCACCGCCCGCGCGGCGGCCCTCGCGTTCCGGGACTACTGGAGCGAGCGTGCCGCCCGTCTCGATGACCTGCGCGCCGCCCAGAAGGCCCTGCTGACCCATCCGCCGCGCAAGGCCTGAGGCGATGGACCCGAAGCTCTCCAGTCTCAGCCGTCGCAGCCTGATCGCCGGGGCTGCAGCCGGTCTGGTGGGCACCATGAGCGCGCGCCCGGCGGCCGCACAGGTTTCCGCCCTGGGCCTCAGCCGCATCAACGCTCTCGCCCGTCATTTCCTGAGCACTCGCGCCGCGCCGGGCTTCTCCGTGGCGATATCGCGCGGAGGGCAGGTGCTGTTCGAGGGTGCCTTTGGCCGGGCCGACGAAGCGGGCCGCCTACTCACCACCAGCCATCGCCTTCGCATCGGCAGCCTGTCCAAGGTCATCACCGCCACCGCCATAATGATGCTGGTCGAGCGTCAGTGGCTGGGGCTCGAGGATCGGGTCTTCGGGCCGGGCAGCCTGCTTGGCGATCACTTCGGGCCAACGTCGGGCCCGGTGCGCCAGATCAGGGTCTCGCACCTGCTGGGCCACACCGCGGGTGGATGGAGCAATCAGGGGCCTGATCCGCTGTTCTTCCTGGCAGAAGGGACTTCGAACGATGCGATCAGCTGGACCCTTGCGAATGTGCCGCTCAGCACCATGCCCGGCGTGCGTCAGGCCTATTCCAACATGGGCTATGCCATTCTGGGGCGGATCATCGAACAGGTTACAGGCGAGAGCTACGAGACCTGGGTGCGCGACAACCTGCTGGCACGGGCGGGGGCAGGGGGGATGTACATCGGTGAACCGATCCCCGGACAGGGCGAGAGCCGGTACTTCTCGCGCACGCAGGCCCTGCCCTATTCCATCTCGCCGCGCCGCCTCGATTCCTGCGGGGGCTGGGTGGGCACCGCGCGTGAACTGGTCAATCTGATGCTGAGGATCGACGGGTTCGCAGGCGTGCCGGACCTGATCTCCGCCTCCTCGGCCCGCTACATGGGAACAGCCTTCATGAACGGCTCGGATTATGGCCGGGGCTGGATCGTGAACAGCCACTTCGGCAACTGGTGGCACAATGGCATTCTGCCGGGGGCCTCCAGCGTCATGGGCACGACCCATGACGGCTGGTGCTTTGCGCTGCTGGCAAACGGCGGTGATGCGCAAGCCCCGCTCTGGCAGCCGCTCGAGAGGATGGCGGGCGATATCATTCGTGCGGTGCCCGAGTGGCAGAGCCTGCCGAGCCTGCGACGCTTTCAGAACTAAGACCCGTCGACCTGAACACCGGGCTTTCCCACCGGGGGCGGATGGCGCTAAGTCTGGGGCATGAAACTCGCCTCGCTCAAGCATGGCCGTGACGGCCGCCTCGTGGTCGTGTCCAACGACCTTCACTGGTACACCGATGCCTTCCTGATCGCGCCGACCTTGCAGGCCGCGCTGGACGACTGGGAGCGGTGCGCGCCGCGTCTGGCCGCCCTGGCCGAAAGCCTGGAGCACGACGCTGTTCCCAAGGGCCGCTTTCACGAGCGCGAGGCCGATGCGCCCCTGCCGCGGGCCTATCAGTGGGCCGACGGCTCGGCCTATGTGAACCACGTCGAGCTGGTGCGAAAGGCGCGCGGCGCCGAGATGCCCGAGAGCTTCTGGACCGACCCGCTCATGTATCAGGGCGGCTCTGACACCATGCTGGCCCCGCGCGATCCGATCCCGCTGGCTGACGAGGCGTGGGGCTGTGACTGCGAGGGCGAGATCGTGGTCGTCACCGATGATGTGCCCCAGGGTGTCAGCCGCGAGGAGGCCCTGTCGCACATCAAGCTGGTCGGTCTGGTCAACGATGTCAGCTTGCGCAACCTGATCCCCGCAGAGCTGGCCAAGGGTTTCGGCTTCGTGCAGTCCAAGCCCGCATCAGCCCTGTCGCCGGTGCTGGTCACGCCTGAAAGCCTCGGCGAGAACTTTCGTGACGGCAAGCTGCACGGGCCGCTGCTGGTGAGCATCAACGGCCAGCCGTTCGGCCGCGCCGATGCAGGCGTGGACATGACCTTCTGTTTCGGCACCCTGATCGCGCACCTGGCCAAGACCCGCAGCCTCGGCGCAGGCTCTATCATCGGCTCGGGCACGGTCTCGAACCGCGATGCGGATGGCGGACCGGGGCGCCCCGTCAGCGACGGCGGTCTCGGCTACAGCTGCATTGCCGAGGTGCGCATGGTCGAGACCATCCTCAAGGGCAAGCCCGAGACGCCGTTCCTCAAGGCCGGCGATCAGGTGCGCATCGAGATGCTGGACGAGCGCGGCCGCTCCATCTTCGGCGCGATTGAACAGACGGTGGCGTGAACGGCTTAAGGTCCGCCGCATTTGCCGCCCGCGCGCGATCGTGTTTAGTCTGAAGCCGTCAGTGTTGCAGACACGGGAGGACGGCATGAGAAGGTGGCATGACGGGGCAGTGGGAGCCGCAGCGGGTGTGTTCGCAGCGGGGGCGGTACTGGTTTCGGCCGGGACTGCGACAGCTCAGGACGCGGTTCCCTCGTGGCAGCTGGACAACCGGGGCAGCGTGGCCTCGGCGCGCTATGAGTCGGGCGTGACCCTGCTGGTGCGCTGCGAAGGTGGCCAGCTCGACGTGATCCTGACGCTTGTGGCGCCCATCGAGGCCACCCATGTGCCGGTGCAGGTCAGCCTTGATGGTGGTCCCGCCGAGGCCCAGCGCTGGCTGATTTCCAGGTCCGGCCAGACGATCTTTGCCCGCCAGCCCGTGCGCCTTGCCCGCCAGCTGGCCGGGGCGCGCACGCTCACTGTGGCGATCGAGCACGGCGGCGTGCTGCGCTATGAGCTGGACGCGCCCGAGCGTGCGCCAGTGCTGAACCAGGTGGTCTCGGGCTGTGGCAGCGCCCGGGTGGCTGACAGCGCTGCGGCGGTGGAGCAGCCGCGCTTTTCACGCACGCCCGAGGGCCACCGCATCGCCGCCGCCTTCCCCGCCCGCGCCTTCGACAGACGCATCAGCGGCGAGGGCGAGGTGGAGTGCGTGACCACGCGCACAGGTGCGCTGCGCCAGTGCATCTGGCTGCGCGAGAGCCCCGAGGGCTACGGCTTCGGAGACGCTTCGGCGGCCCTGGCCGGTGACTATCGCACCACGGGCCTTGCCGAGGAGACGCTGGTTCGGTTCCCCGTGCGCTGGCGGGTCGAATAGGCGGCGCGCCGGTCCTGACGCGCCCTGGTCCGCGGCGGTGCGATTTCGCGCGAGGCGCGTCTCGACCTGCGGAAAAAATCGGCTAGATTGCGCGCCCTCGCACCGGGCTGCCGGCCCGTGCCGGGCCCCGGTGGCGAAATGGTAGACGCGGCAGACTCAAAATCTGCTGTCCGTGAGGACGTGTTGGTTCGAGTCCGACCCGGGGCACCACCTTCAAGGCTGGTTTGGCAGGCAAGGCTGGTTTGGCGCGGCAGTCAGCCCTTGCGGGGCGGCGTTTCGCGCAGGGCGTCGCGGATCTCGGTCAGCAGGGCCTCGGTCGGCGTGGGTGCCGGGGGCGTTGCGGGCGCGGGATCGGCGGCCTGCTGGCGGCGCAGGCGGTTGATGTAGCGCACCATCATGAACACCACGAAGGCCACGATCAGGAACTGGATGATCGTGTTGATGAAGGCGCCGTACTGGATGGCGACCTTCTCGATTTCCTCGGTGGCCGGGTTCTCGGGCACCAGAACCCATTCGAGCTGGGCAAAGTCCACGCGGCCGAGCAGCAGCCCGATGGGCGGCATGATGACCTGATCGACCAGGCTGGTGACGATGCGCCCGAACGAGGCGCCGATGATCACGCCCACCGCCAGATCGACGACATTGCCGCGGGCGGCGAACTCCTTGAACTCGGTCAGAAGGCCCATGGGCGTGTCTCCGGGCTGGCTCAGTCGGCGTTCAGGCGCTGGCGCAGTTCCTTGCCGCTCTTGAAGAAGGGCACGGCCTTGGCGGGCACCTCAACGGCCTCGCCGGTGCGCGGATTGCGGCCCATGCGTGCGGGGCGCGCGCGCACCGAAAAGGCACCGAAGCCGCGCAGCTCGACACGCCCGCCATTGGAGAGGGCATTGGTCATGGAGCCCAGGATAACGCCCACCACCCGCTCGACCTCGGCATGGGTCAGGTGCGGGTTCTCGTCAGCAAGACGCTCGATCAGTTCCGACTTGATCATCTGCCCCTCAAATATGGTCCCAACAAAAGCGCGCCGACCTTAGCCCTCGCGCGCCGGGGGAAAAACCCCTGAGTCACGCAATTTCATCGCCATTCGTGCTTAACGCCTGCGCTGCCCGCGCGGATTTAATCACCCATAGATTGTGCTTAGTTGCGCATCATGCAATCCCAGATAGAGTTAAAGGGCAGGCGCGCGCCTTGCCTGCGGCCTGCTTCAGGAGGGGCTCATGGCCTTGCGTGAATGCACACCCTTTGACCGCGAGGCGCTCAACGCCCTGCGCAGGCGGGTCTGGTGGCCCGAGCGTTCGCGCGCCAGCTGGTGCTGGCTGATGCGGCACCCGGTGCGACAGGAGCGGGGCGATCCTTTGGGCTGGGTGATCACGCGCGAGGATCAGGTGCGCGCCTGCCTGGGGCTTATGGTCGAGACCTATGTCCATCAGGGCGCGCGCCTCTTTGCTGCCACCGGCCACTCGCTGATCGTGCCGCCCGTCATGAAGGGCCGCTCGAAGGCGCTGATCGAGACCTTCCTCGATGTGAAGGGTGTGTTCGCGCACCACACGCTCAATGCCAATGCCCGCTCCAGTCCAATCTATGGCCGCTTTGGCATGGTGCCTCACCCGCCTCAGACCCATGCGCTGAAGCTGTCATGGTGCCTCGATCCGCTCGCCTGCGCCCAGGCGAGGGGCTATCGCGCCATCGCCCGGCAGGCACCGAGGCTGGCCCATGCGCTCGGTGAGCGGTTGCTGGGTCCGCGCCTGCATCGCCCCATTCATGCGCGCATGGAGCCGGGGGTGGTGTTCGTCTCGTGCGAAAGTGCCGCCTGGCAGAGGTTCTGGGATGGCCTGCAAGGATCGGGGCGCCTGATGCTGGACCGCAGCCCCGCCATGATGCGCTGGCGCATGAGCGATCCCGACCAGACCACCGTGCCCGTGCTGCTGGGCTTTGTCGAGGATGGTGAGCTGAGCGCGGCGGCCTTCGCGCAGGTGGGCAAGGACGACGCCCTGTCCGCCCCCGTGCTGGAGGTGCTGGATCTGGTGGCCCTGTCCGGTGCGGCGGTGCGCGGCCACTCCGCCCTGATCAGGGCGCTGAAGCGCATCGGGCGGGCGCTTGGCGCGGCCAAGCTGAGGCTGCCGGTCGTCAGTCCCGAGGTGCTGGATGCGCTCGGCCCCATGGCCGATGAGGCAAGGGTGGAAGGCGGCTGGGGCCACTGTCATGTCAGGTTCGCCCCCGGCGAGGAGGCGCGCTGGCAGGGCGTCTGGCAGCCCATGGGCCTCGATGGCGATTATGTCGCCTGCCTGCGCCCGGCGCCACTGCGTGGCAAGGCGAGGGCCGTGCAAGATCTTGCGGTGGCGGACGAAAAAGCCCCGGAGCGCGGGGCGCTCCGGGGCCGGATCGTGCAGGGGTTCCAGGAACCCGCGGCGGGCTATCAGTCCTTGGAGCCCTGCTTTTCGCGCAGGGCCGCGCCCAGGATGTCACCGAGCGAAGCGCCCGAGTCCTGAGAGCCGAACTGCTCGACCGCTTCCTTCTCCTCGGCCATCTCCAGGGCCTTGATCGACACCGAGATGCGGCGGCTGGCCTTGTCGATGGCGGTGATCAGGGCATCGACGCGGTCGCCAACGGCAAAGCGCTCGGGGCGCTGCTCGGCGCGGTCGCGCGACAGGTCCGACTTGCGGATGAAGGCGGTGGCCGGGGCGTTCTCGTCGCCGAAGCGCACCTCGATGCCGCCCGACTCGATGGCCGTGACGGTGACGGTCACGGTCTGACCCTTGCGGAAGGTGTCGCCTTCCATCGGATCGCCGCCCAGCTGCTTGATGCCGAGGCTGACGCGCTCCTTGTCGATGTCCACGTCCAGCACGCGGGCCTTGACCATCTCACCCTTGCTGTAGCGCTGGATGGCTTCCTCGCCCGGCGTGTTCCAGTCGATGTCCGACAGGTGGACCATGCCGTCGATCTCGTTGTCCAGACCGATGAACAGGCCGAATTCGGTGGCGTTCTTGACCTCGCCCTCGACTTCGGAGCCGATGGGATGCGCCTCCAGGAAGGCCTCCCACGGATTGGCCTGGGCCTGCTTGAGGCCCAGCGAGATGCGGCGCTTGGTCGAATCGACGTCCAGCACCACCACTTCGACTTCCTGCGAGGTCGAGACGATCTTGCCGGGGTGAACGTTCTTCTTGGTCCAGGACATTTCCGAGACGTGAACCAGGCCCTCGACGCCCGCTTCCAGCTCCACGAAGGCGCCGTAGTCGGTGATGTTGGTGACGCGGCCGCTCATCTTGGCGCCCGAGGGATACTTGGCCTCGACGCCTTCCCACGGATCGGACTGGAGCTGCTTCATGCCCAGCGAGATGCGCTGGGTCTCGGGGTTGATCTTGATGACCTGCACCTTGACGGTGTCGCCCACGGCCAGCACCTGCGAGGGGTGGCTGACGCGCTTCCAGCTCATGTCGGTGACGTGCAGCAGGCCGTCGATGCCGCCCAGATCCACGAACGCACCGTAGTCGGTGATGTTCTTGACCACGCCTTCGCGCACTTCGCCTTCCTGCAGCTGGCCGACCAGTTCGGTGCGCTGTTCGGCGCGCGCTTCCTCGAGGATGGCGCGGCGCGAGACGACGATGTTGCCGCGCGGGCGGTCCATCTTGAGGATCGAGAACGGCTGTTCCTTGCCCATCAGGGGCGCGATGTCGCGCACGGGGCGGATGTCGACCTGCGAGCCAGGCAGGAAGGCCGAGGCGCCGCCCAGATCGACGGTGAAGCCGCCCTTCACGCGCCCGACGATGGCACCCATGACCGGCTCGCCCTTTTCGAACACGCCCTCGAGGCGCGTCCAGGCTTCCTCGCGGCGGGCCTTCTCGCGGCTGATGACCGCCTCGCCCATCGCGTTCTCGACGCGCTCCAGATAGACCTCGACGGTCTCGCCGGCCTTGGGCAGGCTTGCGCCCTCGCCCTGGCCGAACTCCTTGAGCGGCACGCGGCCTTCGGTCTTGAGGCCGACATCGACGATCACGAAGTCCTTTTCGACGGAGACGACGCGGCCGTGGACGACCTGGCCTTCGCCGAAATCGCGGCCCGAGAGCTGCTCGTCGAGCAGGGCGGCGAAATCATCGCGGGTGGGGTTGAGAAGCTGGGTATCGGTCATGAGGGATAAGGGTTCCGGCGGCGCTTTCATGGCCGGGACAGCCCCTTTGCGGGGCATGGCCGGGCGCGGCGCAGCACATCTGGCTGGAGGTTGAGGTTCAGTCGGTCCGGTGCGGGATCGGAGCGCGAGCGGTCGCAAGACCTGACCGGAAAACCGGCCTGCGCCCTGTAAGCTGATCCGAAACGCCCGCGGCCGTGCGAGGATCTGGCGCGTTGGATTGGCTGGGAGCCTAGGCCCCGGCGCGCGCCGCCTCGACGATGCGGCGGGCCGCATCGAAGGCGGCCTCTATATCCATTTCGGTCGTGTCCAGCAAGACCGCATCGGCTGCGGCGACCATGGGGGCGGTGCCCCGGCCCGCGTCGCGCGCATCGCGTCGCTCGATGTCGGCCAGCATGTCCTCGAAGGCGATGGTCTCGCCGCGCGCCAGCAGTTGCAGCCAGCGCCTGCGCGCGCGGGCCTCGGTGCTGGCGGTGACGAACAGCTTGGCGGTGGCCGCAGGCGCAATCACCGTGCCGATGTCGCGCCCGTCCAGCACCGCGCCACCGGGTCGCGCGGCAAAGCGGCGCTGAAGATCGAGCAGGGCGGCGCGCACGCCCGGATGCGCGGCCACGCGGCTGGCGGCCTCGCCCGCGCCCCGGTCGGTCAGGCGGTGGGTGTCGGACAGGGCGGACAGATCCAGGCTGCGCGCCACGGCTTCGGCCGCTGCGGCGTCGTCGAGGTCGATGCCCTGATCCAGCAAGGCCAGTCCCACGGCGCGATAGAGCAGCCCCGTATCGAGATGGGGCAGGGCGTAATGGGCGGCGAGGCGGGCAGCGATCGTGCCCTTGCCGGAGGCCGCCGGGCCGTCAACAGCGATAATGAGCGTCATCAGGCCCTGTCCTTATGGGATGAGACGCGCCAGCGCAAAGCCGCAGATGCGCCGCCTGTGCGCCTAACGGTGCTGGCCCGCATCCCCCGGCCGGAAAATGGGCGCGCCTGTGCGGGCCATCAGTTGCCCGAAGCCCGGAAAGCTGGTGGTGATCATCTCGGCGTCGCGCACCGTGACGGGGGCCTCGGCACCCAGCCCCAGAACCAGATGGCTCATGGCGATGCGGTGGTCGTGGGCGGTGTCTATGGTGGCACCGCCGCGCACCGGCCCTCCGGTGACGATCAGCCCCTCCGGCTCTTCGGTGACATCGACACCGCACGCCGCCAGACCCCGCGCCATCAGGGCGATGCGGTCGCTTTCCTTCACGCGCATCTCGCCGATGCCGCGCATGACTGTCCGGCCTGTGGCAAAGGCGGCGGTAACGGCGAGCACGGGGTATTCGTCGATCATGGAGGGCGCGCGCTGTGGCGGCACGATGACACCGGCCAGCGGGCCGTGACGGGCGGTGATGTCGCCCACCTCCTCGCCGCCAGAGACGCGCCGGTTGGTGATCTCGATGTCCGCGCCCATCTCGGCCCAGGTGGTCAGCAGCCCCGTGCGCAAGCGGTTCAGCATCACCCCCTCCAGCGTCACCTCCGAGCCCGGCACGATCAGGGCCGCCGCCAGCAGGAATGCCGCCGAGGAGGGGTCCGAGGGCACATGGATCTCGGCGGGGCTGAGCGTGCAGGGGCCATGGATGCCGATCCGCGTGCCCGCGGCGCTGGTGGCAATCTCGACGGGCACGCCGAAGGCGGGCAGCATCCGCTCCAGGTGATCGCGGGTCGGCACGGGCTCGATCACCTCGGTGGTGCCTGTCGCGCCAAGGCCTGCCAGCAGGATGGCGGACTTGACCTGGGCCGAGGCGATGGTCTGGGTGTGGCTGATGGGGCTGAGGGCGGCCCCTGTGAGGGTAAGCGGCAGGCGATCGGCCTGCCCGTGCCAGCGCACCATGGCACCCATGCGCTCCAGCGGGTCCAGCACCCGCTTCATGGGCCGCGAGCGCAAGCTGGCGTCGCCATCGAGGCGCGCGGCGATGCCCTGTCCGGCAATGGCCCCCATGAGAAGGCGCACGCCCGTGCCCGCATTGCCGCAGTCGATCACGCCCCGGGGGGTGGAAAAGCGGCCCTGTCCGCGCACCCACCACTGCCCCTCTGCGATGCGTTCGACCTCGGCGCCGAGGGCGGCAACGGCGCGCGCCGTGGCCAGCACATCGTCGCCTTCCAGCAGGTCGTGGATAAGGCTCTCGCCGTCCGCCAGCCCCGCCAGGATCAGCGCCCGGTGGGATATGGACTTGTCCGATGGCGCCCGCACCCGCCCCTTCAGGGGGGCAGGCGCGCGATGGGCGGTCAGGCTGAGGGAGGCGGGGGACTTGAGGTCCGGCGGCAACATGGGCAGGGCTTCCGTTGAAAAACGCTTTTGACAGCGCGCCCCCTTGGTGGCAAGGGACGCGCCCGATACGCCATTCCCGCTAGAGAAAGAGGGTTCCGCCTTGGCCAAACCCGAGCTTGGCGCCAAGCAGATCTGCCCGAACTGCCAGGCCAAATTCTACGATCTGGGCCGCCGCCCCGCGCGCTGCCCCAAATGCGAGACGGAGTTCGACCCCGAAGAGGTGGTGCGCACCCGTCGCGGGCGCAGCCGCGAAATCATCGCCGAACTGCCCGAGGACGACAGCGAGGACCAGGTCAAGGGCAAGGCCGACGCTGACGACGAGGACGAGGACGACGGCGCCACGCCCGAAATCGATCAGGAAGCCGAAGCCATCGTCATCGATGACGAGGACGCCGAGGATGATGTCGCGGTCAAGGGCGGCGTCGGCATGGGCGAGGCATCGGACGACGACGATGACGTCGATCTTTCTGACGATGACGACGACTCGGTGCCCTTCATCGAGGACGATGACGACGACAGCTTCGACGACGAAATCGACGTCAGCGCGGACGACGAGGACGATCGATAAAAAAGGTGCGGAAACGGGCTTGATCGGAACTTCCCGCTGGCCTAGTTTCCGCCGCCTCGCGACAGGGTGCCAGCCCCGCCGCGACCAGCACAGCCGCTTTCCGCAATCGCGTCTATCGCAAAGTGGGGCGGTCTGATGCCTGGGGCTATAGCTCAGTTGGTAGAGCGCTTGAATGGCATTCAAGAGGTCAGCGGTTCGACTCCGCTTAGCTCCACCATGAACCCCTCGCCGGACAACGGCGGGGGGTTTTCCTTTTAGGGCCCTGACGGCGATGCCCAGGACGCTCAAAGGCGGGTGGCGCAGGTGTCATCGGCTGGCGCGGTCAGCTGGTTCCACACCGACCATCAGGGCAGTGTGATCGCCATCACCAATGCTGCGGGCCATGCGACGGCCACGGCCAGCTATTCACCCTATGGAGAGTTCGCCACTCCCGGCCAGGTGCCCCCCGGACTTGGAGCGGGGGGCGGCGTGTTCGGCTATACCGGCCGCCAGTTCGATGCCGAAACCGGGCTCTATCAATACCGCGCCCGCTACTATCACCCCAGGCTGGGCCAGTTCCTCTCCACCGATCCCATCGGCACAAAGGACGATCCGAACCTCACCCTCTACGTCGCAAACGATCCGGTGAACTACACCGACCCGACGGGCGAGACGCGGTTGTTGCGGACGGGCGTCAACCTCGTTCGCCGGAGCGTGCGCAATAGAGGTAATGTCGGCCGGGCTATCCGTGAGGAAGCGGCCAGCATCGCAGGCGATGTTGCGACACTCGTTTCACCAGACTCGTCGATGGCTGATAGAGCAGGGGCGGCCTTTAATCTCGCATCCCCTGTTCGGAGAAATGAAATGGCTGACGGAGTCGCTGCGGTGCAGCGTGCGACGGCGCGCACACCTCGAGCGGCACGTCGAGAAGCTACTAGGAGTCACGCAACCTACACGAGGACTAACCCACAAACAGGCCAAGTCTATAGTGGCCGGACAAGCGGGAGAGGATCCCCTGAACAGGCGGTTGCGGCTCGCGGACGGTCTGCTGATCATAGAAGGCTAACCGAAGAAGGCTTTGAACCGCCCCAACTAGACAGGTCAGGAAGCGCAGGTGCTATAAGGGGTCGGGAGCAACAACTCGTCGAGGCTAATGGAGGGGCTCAGTCGGTTGGAGGTACCTCAGCGAATCGGATCAATGCTGTAGGGCCTCGAAATCCGAACGGTCCTCGCTACAGACGAGACGCCGAAAGAGAATTTCCAGACTAGACCAACTCAACTAATCCACCTGAGAATTGAATATGTTGAAATCTTCCAGAACTGAAAACGACATTATAGAAATCGAGCTAATCGATGGCAGATTCGCTTATGCGCAGCGCTTGACCGATCCGTTAGTCGGATTTTATCCGGGGTGCTATGGGCAACGGCAGACCGTCGAGACGTTTGAAGGCCAAACTTTCCGGTTTTGTGTCTGGGTGCATAGTGATGCCTTCGCCTCAGCGCGTTGGAACGTCGTTGGAACGATTGAGCCCCCTCCGAATATGCAGAACCCGTGGTTCTTCAAACAAGACGCACTAAGCAAAAAGCTCACATTGTATCAGCACCAAACGGGCAAGGTTCGCACCCTTCAAGTTGATGAGCTGTTCGGGTATGAGGCTGCCGCCGTGTGGGATCCAGAGCACATTGAGCAGAGGCTGATCGATGAATGTGAAGGACGCAGCAATGTCTTTGTCGAGAGTATGAAAAAACGTGCTGCGGCTGACTGGATCTCAAGATTTGGTTCGTAGCGCCGCCTAGTTTACCCTGAAATAGGATCCGGGCGGATCGGGCGGATCGGGCGACGCCACGTCGAAGAGGCGGGTATGAATTTCGACCAAGTTCAACGCGCAGTGCGTGCAGATATCGCACGAAGGGGCCCTTCCGCTTTCCCGCCCGGGACCAATCCGCGTATTCAGATTACTGTGGGTGGACGGCAGGTTACGTATTCGGCTTACAGGCTTCCAAATGGAAGTATAAATGTCGGGAGGATCACAGTGCCATGAATTTCCGGAGAATGTCTGAAGCGGAGTGGCGCCTTCTCAACTGTTTGCTCGTAGATATCATGGACTGCGAGGAGCGCGTAAAATTTCGTGATGTCGAAGTCGTAACGATGAATGATGGAGGCATGGGCAGCTTCGCACTTCGAGGCGCGTGCCCAGGCTTGAAAAAACTCGCAGTCGAGGCGATGAGCAAAGACAGTGATGGCACAGAGCTTCTTATATCACTTTTCTGTGATTGTAGTGGGAAGCCCGCAGAGGTTGATATTTGGAAAGTAGACTTTTCCCCGCTATGCGTTTTTCCTGATCCTGAGACGTTAAAATTTTTGCCTCCTATTGGGTAGTGATCTAAGTCCATCGAGTGTCAGCTTAATCCAGCGTGGCTTTGCTTCCTCCAAGTGTACGTAGGGCAGGATAGCTAGGTGGCGTGACGGTGCTGTCAGTCTAACGCTAACAAGTCTCCACTTCGGCTGGATCGGCTGGGGCACGGGAGGCATGGGTTGCGACCGATATCGTTCAAGCGTCACCGGTTTCCGGCTGACATCATCCGCCATGTGGTATGGCTCTATTTCCGCTTCACTCTGAGCTTCCGCGATGTAGAGGAAATGCTCGCCCAGCGGGGTGTCGAGGTCAGCTACGAGACCATCAGGTGCTGGACGATCAAGTTCGGTCCGCAGATCTCCAGGAACCTGAAACGCAGGCGGCCGGTGCCCTCGCGCACTGGCATCTGGACGAGGTGGTCTGCACCATTGGGGGCATGCGCATGTACCTGTGGCGCGCCGTCGACGACGAGGGTGAAGTTCTGGATGTCGTGGTGCAGAAGCGCCGGGATCATGACGCGGCCCTGACGCTGCTGAAGCGCCTCCTGCGCAATCAGCCGGTCGAACCCACGGCGATCGTTACAGACGGGCTGGCGTCGTATCGCTCAGCACTGCGGGAGCTGGGCCTGGACGGCATCCACCGACCCGGCCGGCTTCGAGAGAACAACAGGGCGGAGAACTCCCACCTGCCGATCCGAAGACGGGAGCGGAAGATGCCGCTCTTCAAGTCCCGGAGCTCAGCCCAGCGTTTCCTCACCACCCACGCAGCCGTCTACAACACCTTCTACACCCAGCGTCACCTGATCAGCCGAGATACCCTCCGGACCTTCCGGAGTGCGGCGACTGACGCCTGGACGGAGGCGACGGCGGCCGCCTGAGCGCCCCCCGTGCGGGCCACCGAGTTAACCTGACAACGCTAGCGACGCTCCGCACCGCGTTGCGGGCATTTTCCGTGCGCCAGATTCCCTGTTCTGCATCATGAATTCCCTGTTCTTGGCGTCCGGGATGACACCGTGAGTTCCGTCGTAGGATGCTGAAAAAACAAGGCTCTATCGTCCCCGTGGTCGCGCAGGCACGTATGATATCCCTAAGAATTCGGCGACAACCGGGAAAATGGGAAAATCGCATACATGGCCGACGGCTGTAGACAGAGAGAAATCTCTCAGCTCCTCCGCGCACCACCATGAACCCCTCGCCGGACAACGGCGGGGGGTTTTCCTTTTAGGGCTCTGACGGTGATGCCAAGGACGCTCAAAGGGCGCGCACGGTAAGGATCGTGGGCGGCGTCATGACCCGCACCCTGTGGTCCGGTGCCGACGAGGTGGCCGAGCTGGATGCCAGCGGGGGGCTTTAAGGCTGCGGCTGGATGCCGGGCACCCGCGCAGAAGCACGTTTCGCACAAAAGAACACGGGGCCGCCGGTGAGGGCAGCCCCGCTTTCCTGGTCGTGAGGGTGTCGGTCTTGAAGACAGAAAGGCCGATCAGAGGCCGGGCAGCTTGATGCCCCGGTTCTGGCGGCGCTGGATCACGATGCCCTGACCCCCCGTGAGGGCCTGCAGGCGCTCATATTCGGTGGAAGCGTCGATGGTCACCGCCTCGCCGCCGCGAACCACGGTGGTGGGGGCCTGGCTGGTCGCATCGTCACGGCGCCAGAACATCAGGCGGTCGGCGAAGGAGGGCTCCTTGTGCGCCAGGTCGCCGAACTCGTCGTCGATCACATAGGCAGCCAGCGGGTCGGCGCGGTCGGCACCGGCGCGCGCCACCAGAACCTGCTCGGCGGCGGAGCGATCGACGCTCTGACGGCTGCCCAGCAGGATGTTGCGCGCGGCGCTCTCGGGGGCGAGTTCCTGCGGACGGGGCTGACCGGGCAGGGGCGGGCGCAGGTTGTACTCGGGCGGCACGGTCAGGGGCGGAGCCGACACGGTGCGGAACTCGTCGGGCGTGACGCGCTGAACGCCCATGCTGTTGCGCACGGAGTTGCAGCCGGTGACGGCGACGGCAGCAGCGGCCAGTACCGCGAGGGACGCATGGGATGCACGCATGGACAGTCGGTCTCCAACAAAACCAGAAGCGGGATGCTCAGGCGCAAGAATGCGCCATCCCGGACAGGGCATGATAGGCCACTTTAGGGAGCATTACGACTTTTCGCGGGCAAGGCCAATGGCTGCGCGCTCGCGCCGCTCGGCCAGCACGCTGTCCAGCAGGAGCACCGCCACGCCCACCGAGATGGCGGCATCGGCCACATTGAACACCCACGGGAACATCAGGGCCGAGAAGTCGAGAAAATCCACCACGCCGCCAAAGCGGATGCGGTCGATGACATTGCCGATGGCGCCGCCCATCACCAGACCCACGGCAACGGCGAACAGCGGACGGTCAGCCCGGCGCACCCATACGGCCAGGGCGACGGCGACCAGGATCGAAAAGGCCGACAGCCCCCAGCGCGCCAGCTCTCCGCCCGCCAGCAGGCCGAAGCTGACGCCCGTGTTCAGAACATAGGTCAGGTTGAAGAAGGGCAGCACCTCGATGCGCCCCACCTCGCGCAGGGACAGGCCATAGAGCACCCAGGCCTTGGTGATCTGATCGAGCACGATCACGGCCAGGCCGAGAAGATAGGCGAACAGGGCGTGACGGGTCAGCGACATGGACGGTCCGAAAAAGAGCGAGGCCACAGGGCAGGGCCGGGGAGGAATGAGGCGTTACTAGACGATTTTTCGCCGCCGTCTAAGGGGCACGCTCAGCGATCGCGGCGGCGCGGGCTGCGGCGTTCCCGCTCCGCGCCCGTGGCCTTGGCCGAGATTTCCTTCAGCTTGACCTTTTGCAGGGCGGAAAGCGGCTGGCCCGGCGCGCCCTTCTCGGGGTCGGCAAAGGCGCGGCCATGCTCGGTGATGCGCGATTCTACCGAGCCGAGGAACTCGTCCTCCCACTCGGAAAGGTCCACGCCCTTTGCGGCAGCCACGCGGCGGGCCTTCTTCAGCGCGCGAAGGGCCGAGCGGCGCGCCGCCTCGCGCGCGGCCTGATAGGGATTGGGCGGGGCCTTGGAGCGCCGCACCGCCGGGCCGGACCTCAGACCTCGCCCAGAGCCGACAGGTAAAGATCGAGGATGGCTTCCTCTTCCTGCCGCTTGGCCTTGTCCTGCTTGCGAAGGCGCACGACCTTGCGCAGCACCTTGACGTCATAGCCCTCGCCCTTGGCCTCGGCGAAGACCTCCTTGATGTCGCCCATGATGGCGGCCTTGTCCTCTTCGAGGCGCTCGATGCGCTCGATGATGGAGCGCAGGCGGCCCTGGGCCGTGGCGGTCAGGACATCGGGGTTCTGGAAGGAGGCATCGTCGGCCAAGGCAGGCTCCGCAAGGGCTGGGGTGATCGGTTTACAACACGGTTAGCGGGCGGGGGCCTGCGGCTCAAGCACGCGCTCCGAATCGCTCACAGATGCGTGGCTCCATGCGCTGGTCCTATGCGATGGTCCCTTGGGATGACGCAAACAGGAACGCGGCACAGGAAAAAGGCCACCGGCGCGATGCCCGTGGCCCTGTTCCGTCATCGTTTCGCTGGCGGCGCGCGGCGCGCGCGGCAGGGATCAGCCCTGCTTGGCCTTGAAGCGCGGGTCGGTCTTGTTGATCACATAGACGCGGCCCTTGCGGCGCACGATCTTGCAGTCCCGGTGACGGGTCTTGAGGGACTTGAGCGAGCTGCGGACCTTCATGGCCGTAATCCTTGGGGCTCAGTGCGGGACGCGAACGCCCCGAGCGGAAAAAACAGCGCCGCAGGCACGGGCATGGGCTCGGCGCTTGCGGCGGGAGGCGTGCGTATAAGGGCAGCAGGGCCTTGCTGTCAACCGCTGCCCCGCCCTGCCTGGCCGAGCCCGCTCAGCCCGCGAGCCCGCGCACCCTACGAGGTTGTGAAGCCTCTTGCCACGATTGCGCCCGAATGAGAGGAGGCAATGCGCTAATACCATGGGGGGCAATGGTATGGGGCCTGCATGAACGTGCATGGTCCGCTCAACCATTTCGAGACGAGTTGAAGGGTAATTGGCTCCCATGTCCCTGCGCCTGGTTCTGATCGCCTTGACCGCCGCCTGCGCCCCGATGATCGAGGCGCCGCAGGAGGCTGCGCCCGCGCCTGCGGAACCTGTTCAGCGCGCCGAGGTCCAGACCCCGCCGCCCGCAGCCAGCACGGGCGAATACGCCAGCTTCGAGGCCTGGAAGGAAGGGTTCCTGTCGCGCCACGGCGGGGCCAACCGCGCGGCCTATGAGCGCGAGCTGGCCGGACTGACCCCCGATCCCACGGTCATCAGCCGCGATCGCAACCAGCCCGAGTTCTCGCGCCCCGTGGGGGCCTATGTCACCGGCGCGGTGACGGCGGACCGCCTGTCCATCGGGCGCCAGCGCATGAGCGAGGTCACACAGCTGGCCGCCATCGAGCAGCGCTATGGCGTGCCGCGAGAGATCCTGGTGGGTATCTGGGCGCAGGAAAGCGCCTTTGGCCGCATTCAGGGCGACATGGACGTGATCCGCTCGCTGGCGACGCTGGCCCACGACGGGCGCAGGCGAGACTGGGCCGAGAGCCAGCTAAAAGACGCGCTGGACATCGTGATCTCGGGCCGGGCCAGCCGCGAGCGCCTGCGCGGCTCGTGGGCCGGGGCCATGGGCCAGAGCCAGTTCATGCCCGACAACTATCTGCGCCTTGCCGTCGACGGCGATGGCGACGGGCGCGTGGACATCTGGGGCTCGGCCCCCGATGCCCTGGCCTCGGCAGCGAACCTGCTGGCGCAGGCGGGCTGGAAGCGCGGGCAGGGCTGGGCCTATGAGGTGCGCCTGCCCGAAGGCTTCGACTATGCCCTGGCCGAGACCGACCGCCAGCCCTGGCAGGTCTGGGCCGCGCGCGGGATCACTCTCACCAATGGCGTGGTGCTGAATGCCGCCGAGGCGGGCGAGCAGGCGAGCATACTGCTGCCGCAAGGTGCGAACGGTCCGGCATTCCTCGCCCTGCCCAATCACTATGTGATCCGCCGCTACAACAATTCGGTCGCCTATGCGCTGGCCATCGGCCTGCTGGCGGATGGCATGGCCGGAAGACCCGCCCTGACGCGCAGCTGGCCTGACGAGGCGCCCCTGTCGCGCGACCAGCGCTTCGATGCCCAGCGTGCCTTGCAGGCGCTGGGCTTTGATCCCGGCGGCATCGACGGGGTGATCGGGGCAGGCACGCGCCGGGCGCTGCGTGCCTATCAGCAGGCGCGCGGCATCACCGCCGACGGGCACCTGACCGCACCGCTGGTCGAGCGCCTGCGCTTCGAAGCCGGTCTCTGAGCCGTCAGAACAGCCAGTAGATGGCCATGCAGGTGGTGATGCCCACGATCACCGCCATGGGCACGCCGATCTTGAGGAAGTCCGTGAAGCGGTAGTCCCCGGCCGCATAGACCAGGGTGTTGGTCTGATAGCCGATGGGCGTGGCGAAGCTGGCCGAGGCGGCAAACATCACGGCCACCAGAAACGGTCTTGCATCCACACCAAGTGCCTCGGCAAGGCCGATGGCGATGGGGGTCATGATGACGGCAACGCCATTGTTCGTGACCAGCTCGGTCAGGATGGACGTCAGGGCATAGAGCGCCACCAGCACCGCGAATGGCGGCAGGACCATCAGCCAGGGCGTGGCAAAGCCGACGATGGCATTGATGGTGCCTGCGTTCTGAAGGCCCGCACCGATGGCCAGCATGGCAAAGATCAGCACCAGAACCTCGCCGTCGATGGCGGCCCAGGCCTCCTCCGCATCGACGCAGCGGAACAGCAGGATGATGGCCACGCCGATGATGGCCAGACCGGCGATGGGCATGACGTTGAAGGCGGCCAGCCCGACCACGCCTGCCAGCGCCGCGATGGCGACGGGTGCCTTGGTGCGGCGGAACGAGCGGGCCTGGGACTGGCCCACGCCGATCAGGTTGCGGTTGTCACGCAGGTCGCCGATGGCCTCGGGCGCGGCGGCGATCAGCAGGCTGTCAGCGGCGCGGATGCGGGCATTGGGCAGGTCGGGGCCGGGCAGGTGGCGCGCGCGGCTAATGCCCAGAATGCGCAGCTTGAGCCGCGAGAGCATGGGAATCTCGGCCAGACGCCGACCGATGGCCGGATGGGTCGGCGCGATGGTGGCCTCGATCAGCTCGATGCTGTCGCGGTCCTCGTCGTCGGCCAGATTGAGCGCGCCAAGACCGTTGATGCCGACCACGAAGTCATGACCGTTGGCCAGAGCCACCAGCTCGTGCGGGGCCGCCGAGATCACCAGCCGGTCGCCGGGCTCGAGCACCTCGTCGTCGAGCTCTCGGCGCAGCATCTGCCCCTCGCGGCGGATACCCACCACCTTGACGCCCGCATGGCGCAGCTCGGGGATGTCGCCGACGCGCTCGCCCACCACCTCGGAGCCCTCCTTGACCAGCAGGTCGGTGAGAAAGGCATGGCTCTCGTTGTCCTCCAGCGCGCTGTCGGGCCGGTTGGGCAGCAGCCATGGCCCCAGCAGGGCCAGCACGATCACGCCCGTGATGGCCGTGACGAGGCCCACGCCGGTGATCTCGAAGATGCCGAAGGCGGGCTGTCCCAGATCGCGCGCGACACCGTCCACCAGCAGATTGGTCGAGGTGCCGATCAGGGTCAGTGTACCCGACAGGATGGTGACATAGGACAGCGGGATCAGCAGGCGCGTGGAGGCCACCTCCATGGTGCGCGCCAGCCTGCGGATGACCGGGATCAGGATGATGACCACGGGCGTGTTGTTCATGAAGGCCGGGGCCACCAGCGCACCGCCCAGGACTTCTGTGGTGGTCTGGCGGGGGCGGGACTGGGCACGTTTGGTCAGCACGCCGATGATGGCCTCGATGGTGCCCGTGCGCACCAGCGCGCCCGACAGGATGAACATGGCCGCAATGGTGATGGGCGCCGAATTGCCCAGTGTTGCCACCGCCGTCTGCACCGGCAGCAGCCCCAGCGCGAGCATGACGGCCACCCCCGCCACCGCCACCACCGTGGGGGGGAAACGCTCGGATATGAAGGCCGCGAACAGGCCGATGAGTACGAACAGGCCGATCAGTGCGCTGTTGGCCTCGATCAGGCCCGCGATCATCTGCAGCGATATGATTTCCAATGGAGCCCCCGGCGCGGGCGCACGCTTGTGCGCCTGCACAACTAAACCCCGTTAAGCCAATGCCGTTCCAGACGCCAGATCAGCCTCGTACGCGCGCTGTGGGGTTTTCAAGGGGCAGCGAAACCCTTAGGGGCAGGGGCCATGAGCCCGACCCAGCCCGTCGCCCGCCTTTCCGAGATCGCTGCCGACTACGATGTCGTGTTCTGCGATGTGTGGGGCGTGATCCACAACGGGCGCGAAAGCTGGCCCGAGGCGTGCGCGGCGCTGGCGCGCTTTGCCGAGGCACGCGGTCCTGTGGTGCTGGTGTCGAACTCGCCGCGCCCCAGCAGCGACGTGGTCGCCCAGCTCGATCACCTCAAGGTGCCCCGCGAGAGCTGGCAGGGGTTCGTGACCTCGGGCGATGCCACGCTGGACGAGCTGGCGCGGCGCGCGCCGGGCCGGGCCTGGGCGCTTGGCCCCGCGCGTGACCGCACCCTCTACGAGGGCATGGCCCTGACGCTGGTGGACGGGCCGGAGCAGGCGGACTTCATCAGTTGCACGGGCCTTTATGATGACGCCCGCGACACGCCCGAGACCTATCGAGAGAGCCTCGGCATTGCGGCGGCGCGCGATCTGCCCATGGTGTGCGCCAACCCTGACCGGATCGTGCAGCGCGGCGATACCATCATCTATTGTGCAGGTGCCCTGGCGGATCTCTACGAGAGTCTCGGCGGCAAGGTCATCATGGCCGGAAAGCCCCATGAGCCCATCTATCGCCTGAGCTTCGAGCGCGCGCAGGCGCTGCTGGGAAGGCCGGTGGCGCGAGAGCGGGTGCTGGCCATAGGCGATGGCCTCGTCACCGATGTGATGGGGGCCGAGGCGCAAGGAATCGACTGCCTTTTCGTGGCCAAGGGCATCCACGGCAAGGCCGCCATGAGCGCGAACGGCGGGCTCGATGTCGCCGGGGCGCAGTCCCTTCTGGTGGAGGCGGGCACGCGCGCGCGCTATTCCACCCTTGATCTTGTCTGGTAGCGTTGATGAGCAACATGACCCACCGCGAAGACGGCTACATCCTGCCGGAGCTGTCCGTCGGCATGAGCGCGGAGATTGAAATCACCGTGACCGAGGCGCGCATCCAGCGCTTCGCCGAGGCGTCGGACGACTTCAATCCGGTGCATACCGACGAGGATTTCGCGCGGCGCACGCCCTATCGCGGACGCATCGCCCACGGCCTTTTGTCGGCCTCGTTCGGCTCAGCGGTGGTGGGCACGAAGCTGCCCGGCGCGGGCGCGATCTATCTGTCCCAGACCCTCAGCTTTCACAAGCCGGTGCGCATCGGCGACGTGGTGGTGGCGCGCGTCGAGGTGATCGCCATCGACGAGGCCAGCGCGCGCGTCACGCTTCGCACCGAGTGCCTGGTGGGCGGCGAGGTCGTCATGGACGGCGAGGCGCTGGTGCGGGTGCCCCGGCGCAGGAAGCCCGGCTGATGCAGGTTGTCGAGGGCTGGAAGGCTCTGCCCACGGACCAGCGCGGCGCGGCCGTGGCGCTGGGCAATTTCGACGGGGTGCATCTGGGCCACCAGCAGGTCATCCAAGATGCCCTCGCCGCCGCACGCAGTCTCGGCGTGGCCCCGGCCGTCATCAGCTTCGAGCCGCACCCGCGCCGCTATTTCCAGCCCGATGCGGAGCCATTCCGCCTGATGGATCACGACCAGATGGTTCGGGCGCTGGCGGCGCTGGGGGTGGAGCGGCTCTATCGACTGCCCTTTGACCGCGAGATGGCGGAGATGTCCGACGAGGCGTTCGCCCGCCGCGTGCTGGGTGAGGGGCTGGGCGCACGCCATGTGGCGGCGGGCTTCGACATCACCTTTGGCCGCGGGCGAACGGGCTCGCCAGAGTCGCTGCGGGCCTATGGCGAGGCGCTGGGCTTTTCGGTGTCGATCCGCGCGCCGGTCACGGGGGCGGGCGGGGGCAAGCTGTCGTCCAGCGCGGTTCGAGACGCGCTGATGAGCGGCGACATGGACGCAGCGCGCGCGATCCTGACGCGGCCCTTCGCCATTCGCGGCGAGGTGATCCACGGCGATGCGCGCGGGCGCACCATCGGGGTGCCCACGGCCAATGTCGCGCTGGGCGACTATGTGCGGCCGCGCTACGGCGTCTATGCCACGCGCAGCACCCTGGCCGACGGGCGCGTCTTCGATGGCGTGGCGAACCTTGGCCTGCGGCCCATGTTCGAGACCCGCGAGCCCATGCTGGAAGTCTGGCTGTTCGGCTTTTCGGGCGATCTCTATGGCCGGGTGATCGAGACGGCCCTGATCGCGCACCTGCGTGACGAGGCCATGCTGGACGGGCTCGAGGCGCTCAAGGCCCAGATCGCCCGCGATGCCGAGGCGGCCCGTGCCGTGCTGGCGGCGGAAAAGAGCGCCTCGTGAACCTGTGCAGCCGCACGGGCCTCTGCTAGAGCATCAGCCATGAAGGTTCGCACCGGCACGATTGTCATCGCCACACGCTGCCCCAGAAGCCGGGCCGGCGACGGGGCGGCGCGCATTAGCCGCCCGGCGTAGCGATCGAGGGCCCGCTGCGGCCCCGCGCTCGCCGGGATGTCGATCACGCCCTGCCCCTGACCTTCACCTGCGCTGGTGCGCAACCGAGCCTACGAGAGCCGAGACAGACCATGGCCGACGCAACCTCCACCCCGTCCGGGCGCGACTATCGCGACACGGTGTTCCTGCCCGAGACCGACTTTCCCATGCGCGGCGGGCTTCCCCAGAAAGAGCCCGCGATCCTCGAGCGCTGGGGCGATCTGTATGGCGACCTGCGCCGGGCGCGCCAGGGCCAGGGCGCGGAGCTGTTCGTGCTGCATGACGGCCCGCCCTATGCCAACGGCGCCATCCACATCGGCCACGCCCTGAACAAGACGCTCAAGGACTTCGTGGTCCGCTCGCAGTTCCTGCTGGGCAGGGACGTGGACTATGTGCCGGGCTGGGACTGCCACGGCCTGCCCATCGAATGGAAGATCGAGGAGCAGTTCCGCAAGCAGGGCAAGCGCAAGGACGAGGTGAGCAAGGCCGCCTTCCGCGCCGCCTGCCGCGACTATGCCGGCGGCTGGATCGAGGCCCAGAGCGAGGAGTTCCGCCGCCTCGGCGTGCTGGGCGACTGGGCCGGGCGCTATGCCACCATGGATTTCGCCACCGAGGCGGCCATCGTGCGCGAGTTCCACCGCTTCAAGAACACCGGCCAGCTCTATCGCGGCTCCAAGCCGGTGATGTGGAGCCCCGTCGAGCGCACGGCCCTGGCCGACGCCGAGGTGGAATATCACACCCTCGTCTCGCCGACGGTGTGGGTGAAATTCCCGGTGCGCGGCGCGGGCGATCATCACCCCGACGACCTGCTGGCGTTCCGCAACGCGACGCCGAGCGTGGTGATCTGGACCACCACGCCCTGGACCATCCCGGCCAACCGCGCCATCGCCTATGGGCCGGACATCGAATACGGCCTCTATGAGGTCGAGACCCTTGAGGAAGGGCTGGAGTTCTCGCCCTGGGCGCGTCCCGGCGAGCGGCTGATCCTGGCCGACGCCCTGGCCGAAGCCGTGCTGAAAGAGGCGAAGGTGGCGCGCTTTGTGCGCATAGACGGCATCGATCCGTCAGGGCTGGAGTGCGCCCATCCGCTGGCCGAGCTTGATCCGGGCTACGGCTTCTCGGTGCCGCTGCTGGCGGGCGATCACGTCACGGACGATGCGGGCACGGGCTTTGTGCACACCGCCCCCGGCCACGGGGCCGAGGACTATGAGGTCTGGCGCGCCCACGGTCATCACGAGATCCCCGAGACGGTCGATGCGGACGGCGCCTATTTCGATCACGTTCCCCTGTTCGCGGGCCTGAAGGTCATCGAGACCGAGGGCAAGAAGGCAGGGCGCTTCGGCGATGCCAACAAGGCCGTCACCGAAAAGCTGATCGAGGCGGGCAACCTGCTGGCGCGTGGGCGGCTGGAGCACACCTATCCGCATTCGTGGCGCTCCAAGGCCCCGGTGATCTTCCGCAATACCCCCCAGTGGTTTGTGCGCATGGACGAACCACTAAACTCCAAAGCTCTGGGGTTCGTCCGCATGGACGGCGAGAAAACCCTGCGCGAGACGGCGCTGGCGGCCATCGATGCGACCACCTTCCATCCCGAACAGGGGCGCAACCGCATCCGCGCCATGGTCGAGACGCGCCCCGACTGGCTGATCAGCCGCCAGCGCGCCTGGGGCACGCCGCTGGCCATGTTCGTGGATCGCCACACCGGCACCCCGCTCAATGACGAGGCCGTGGACGCACGCATCCTCGAGGCCATCGAGGCCGAAGGGGCCGATGCCTGGTTCACCCGCCCGGCCAGTGATTTCCTCGGCGCCGGTCACGATGTCGAGCGCTACGAGAAGATCGAGGACATCCTCGATGTGTGGTTCGATTCCGGCTGCACCCACGCCTTCACGCTTGAGGGGCGCGCGGACTCGCACTGGCCGGCCGATCTTTATCTGGAGGGTTCGGACCAGCACCGCGGCTGGTTCCAGTCATCGCTGCTGCAGGCCTGCGCCACGCGCGGGCGCGCGCCCTATCAGGCGGTGCTGACCCATGGCTTCACCCTGGACGAGAACGGCGAGAAGATGTCCAAGTCCAGGGGCAACACCATCGAGCCCCAGACGATCATCAAGGAATCGGGCGCTGACATCCTGCGGCTTTGGGTGGCCCTGACCGACACCTCCGAGGATCAGCGCATCGGCAAGCAGATCCTGCAGACCACCATCGACGCCTATCGCAAGCTGAGGAACACCCTGCGCTACCTGCTGGGCGCGCTGAAGGGCTTTGACGAGGCCGAGCGGGTGGATGCCGACCAGATGCCGCCGCTGGAGCGCTACATCCTGCACCGGCTGTGGGAGCTGGATGGTCAGGTGCGCGCCGCCTATGGGCGCTATGACTTTCAGGGCGTGATCCGTCCGATCATGAGCTTCTGCACCCACGACCTCTCGGCGCTCTATTTCGACATCCGCAAGGACAGCCTCTATTGCGACCGCCCCGATGCCCTGCGCCGCCGCGCGTGCCGCACGGTAATGGATGCGGTGTTCGAGCGCCTGACCGCCTGGCTGGCCCCGCTGGTGCCCTTCACCATGGAAGAGGCGTGGAGCACGCGCTTTGCCGATGCGCCCTCGAACTGCCTGCGCGTAATCCCCGACACGCCCGCCGAGTGGCGCAACGATGTCGAGGCCGGGCGCTGGTCCGGCATCCAGGATGTGATCGAGGCGGTCAACGAGGCGCTGGAGGCAGCGCGGCGCGACAAGGTGATCGGCGGGGCGCTCGACGCCTGGCCGCGCGTCACCCTGCCGATGACCGAGGCCCGGCTTTTCGAGGGCGTGCTGGCCGACGGCAGCAAGGTGGACCCGGTTGATCCGGCCGAGGTTTTCCGCACCTCGGGTGCCGCGCTGGTGATCGGCGATGGTGCCATCACGGTCGAGGTGAGGCCGGCCGATCATCCCAAATGCGCGCGCTCGTGGCGGCGGGTGCCGGACGTGGGCTCTGATCCCGACTATCCCGACCTGTCGGCACGCGATGCCGATGCGGTGCGCTGGCTGGACGGGCGAAAGGCAGGCTAGGAGCGGGCCGCATCCGAGCGCCGCGCCGCATCCTCGAGCCGCTCGCGCGCCGAGCCGAGGCGACGCTCGATGGCACCCAGAGCCGCGATCAGGGCCTCGCGCGCGTCGCTGAGCGGGGCGGGCTCGGGGCGCACACGGCGCGGGCGGCGCCTGTCGAGGCCGAGCCCCTCGCGCCACAGGCCCGAGAAGCGCTCCACGGCCGGACGCACGCTGGCAAGGCCCTGGGCCGAGTGAACATCGGCGTTCTGGATCACGCGCGTCAGGGCCAGATGCGACAGCACGCACCGGCGCAGGCGCGCCAGCTGGTCGAGCCGTGCCGACAGGGCGGCGCGCAGATCGGGCGCGGCCTCGCTTCCCGTATCGCTCACTGCCTCGCTGGCATCGGTATCGGCGGGCTGGGCCAGCGGCATCTGGGCGAGGGCCGTGCGCCCCGCAGCCAGATGGGTGTCGAACTCCGTGACCAGATCACGCAGCGCCGCATGAAGGGTGTCAAGCTCGCCCGCATGGCCGTGCAGCCGTGCGACAGTCTCGTCGAGGCTGCCGAGCGAGGCCGACAGGCGCGAAGCACCCGCCTCGAAGGACTGGCGCAGGGCCTTGAGGCGCTTGCCCCGGCTGTCGAACAGTCCGCCCAGACCGGTGCGCGGGGTCAGGCGGCGGGCGTCCAGCGGCTCCAGCGCGCTGCGGCACGCTTCCAGCTCCTCGCGGCATGGCGCGATCAGGGCCGGGCTGGTGGCGGTCTTGAGCTGGTCGAGCAGCTCGCCTGCGCGCGTAATCAATGCCTCGCCAAAGCTGGCCACGGCGGCGGCATCGGTGAAGTCGGTGGCATTGCGGATGGCGGCCGCACGCGCCTGATCGACGCCTCCGGGATTTGCGCCAGCGCTGTCGGGCTGGGCCGCTCGGGTGGCCTCGGTCGTCATGTCTCCCCTCCATCGGTACGAACCGGGCGGGAGTGAAGGCTCAAGCGCGCCCCATGCCCGGCATAATGGTTAATGCCACTATGCCAGTGCTTTCAGATTTTCGGAAACCGAATAGGACGCCTCGGTCCGGTCCGCCACGTCATCGAGGCTGACGCCCTCGGCCAGCTCGATCAGGTGCAGCCCCGCGCCGTCGGGCAGCACGTCGAACACGCACAGGTCGGTGATGATGCGGCTGACCACGCCCGTGCCGGTCAGCGGCAGGGTGCAGCGCTTGAGCACCTTGGACTGGCCATGCTTGTTGGCGTGATCCATGACCACCACCACGCGCTTGACGCCCGCCACCAGGTCCATGGCCCCGCCCATGCCCTTGACCAGCTTGCCGGGGATCATCCAGTTGGCGATGTCGCCGTTCTCGGCCACTTCCATGGCACCCAGGATCGACAGGTCGATGTGCCCGCCGCGGATCATGGCGAAGCTGTCGGCCGAGCTGAAATAGGCGGTCTCGGGCAGGGCGGTGATGGTCTGCTTGCCCGCATTGATCAGGTCGGCATCGACCTCGTCCTCGAAGGGGAACGGGCCCATGCCCAGCATGCCGTTCTCGCTTTGCAGCGTCACGGTCATGCCCTCGGGGATGTAGTTGGCCACCAGCGTCGGTATGCCGATGCCCAGGTTCACATAGAAGCCGTCCTGAAGTTCCCTGGCGGCACGTTCGGCGAGTTGTTCACGGGTGCGAGGCATGGGTTTGATCCGGGTGTGGGGTGTGGGGTGTGGGGTGTGGGGTGTGGGGAGGGTCAGTCGTCTTTTGTGCGCAGTGATCGGATCAAGGCTCCGAGGCCTCGGCCCAGCGGGTCACATCGCCTCAGCGCCGGCTCGATTTCACCGCCAGGCGCGAGGTCGACTTCCGATGCGATAATCAGGTGCGTTTCCAATTCCTTGAGCGATCCTTGGGCGATCATCAGGTGTCTCACATAATCTTTGCGTGTTCCGCGCCCATATCCTTCAGCAATGTTGGCAGGGATGGAGACCGCTGAACGCCTGATCTGGGATGTCAAACCGAACAGCTCATCCTTCGGGAAAGATCGCGTGATGACGTAGCACGCTTTCACCAGACCAATGCCGTCTTGCCAGACCGTCAAGTCTCGATACGACCTCAGCGGCATTGCCATTCGTCACACCCCACACCCCACACCCCAAACCCCAACCCTCACGCCCAGTGCCCGGTCAGGCGCTCGCGCGCTGACGCACGGTGCGCTGTTCGATGCGTTTTTCGAACGTGCCCTTGATCAGGCGATCGACATAGATGCCCGGCGTGTGGATGTGATCGGGATCGAGCGATCCGACCGGCACGATTTCCTCGACCTCGACGACACAGGTGCGCCCGGCGGTGGCCATCATGGGATTGAAGTTGCGCGCCGTCCTGCGGAACACGAGGTTGCCCGCCTCGTCGGCCTTCCAGGCCTTGACGATGGCCAGATCGGCCACGAGGCCCGTTTCCATCACATAGTCGCGCCCGCCAAAGCTGCGCACCTCCTTGCCCTCGGCCACCAGAGTGCCCACGCCCGTGGCGGTGAAGAAGGCCGGAATGCCCGCCCCGCCCGCGCGGATGCGCTCGGCCAGGGTGCCCTGGGGATTGAACTCCAGCTCCAGCTCGCCGGACAGATACTGGCGCTCGAACTCCTTGTTCTCGCCCACATAGGAGCTGATCATCTTGGCGATCTGGCGGGTCTCGAGCAGCTGGCCGAGGCCAAAGCCGTCAACGCCCGCGTTGTTGGAGATGACCGTCAGGCCCTTGGCACCGGAATCACGCAGGGCGGCGATCAGGTTCTCGGGAATGCCGCACAGGCCAAAACCGCCCGCCATGACGGTCATGCCATCGAAGGTCAGCCCCTCCAGGGCCGCAGCCGCATCGGGGAAAATCTTGTCGCGCATGGGCCACCTCCCGCTTTTCATGTTCTGGTGAATATATCGGAGCCTGCCCGGCTTACTAGACCAAGTTGGGCGTCTGGAAAACCGCAAGAGTGGTTCAAGAGTGGCTTTGGGGCGGGGCCAGAGCGGTTTTCAGGATGCGGGGCGGGTCTTGCCGTGGCCATGGCTGAAGGGCCGGGCGGGCAGGGGCGGCCTGCGGTGATAGCGCCCGCCCTTGAGCACGATGCGCAGTGCCTCCCAGTGGATCGCGGCGATGACCTTCAGCGTCAGCAGGGGATGGCCGAGAAAGGCGCGCAGCAGGGACGCATCAGACAGCGGGCGGCGCGTGGCGGTGAAGGCGGCGTTCAGAACCAGGGCCTCGCCATCGCGCACATTGATGCTGATCGACAGGTGCTCGCCCGGCTGGAGCAGGCGAAAGTCGTAAGCATGGCCCAGCGGCATGAAGGGCGAGACGTGAAAGATCTTCTCGGCGCTGTGATCGCGCGCACTGTCGGCGTCGGGCGTGGCGATGACATAGCTGTGCCGCTCGCCGAAGGTGTTGCTGACCTCATAGACGATGGCGCGCAAACGCCCGTCGGGGCCATGGCCGTAATAGACGCTGAGCGGATTGAAGCCGTAGCCCAGCACGCGCGGCATGGTCAGGAGCCGCACCGGCCCGCCGTCGAGGTGCACGCCTGCGCCCTGCATCAATGCCTCGATCTGCTGGCGCAGCGGCGTGTCCGAGCCATCGCCGTGATCGGCCGCCCGCAGCGACATCAGGCCAAAGCGTCCGCTGCCGAGCAGGCGAAGGCGCCGGGTCAGGGAGTCGATGCGCTCGACATCCACCAGCAGCATGAAGACGCGATATTTCAGCCCGTGCCGGAAGGGGCGGTGGCGCTGATGGGTCACGACACCCGCATAGAGCGCGCCTTCGCCCGGTTCGATCATGCAGCCTCGACCAGAGGGGTAGGCAGGATGATGCGCCCGCTCTCGTTGCGCACGCTCCAGGGGCGACGCACGCCGCCCAGCTGTTCGGCAACCGCCAGTCCGGCCTGAAGCCCATCCTCGTGAAAGCCCGCCCCGAACCAGGCACCGCAGAACCAGGTGTTGCGCACCCCCTGAAGCGACCACAGCCCCTTCTGGGCCGAGACGGCGCGCACGTCGAACACCGGGTGCTCGAACTCGTTCTCCTCGATGACGAGGGCCGGGTCCGGCTCGCGGGTCGGGTTCAGCGTCACGAAGAGGGGCGGGCCATCAAGGCTCTGCAGCTTGTTCATCCAGTAGGTGACGCCGCCCTCGCCCGCATCGGAAAGCTGGCCGATGTGATTCCATGCCGCCCAGGCCGAGCGGCGCCGGGGCATCAGCCGGGTGTCCCGGTGCAGCACCACGCGGTTCTTCTGATAGGCGATGGCACCCAGCAGGCGCTGCTCGTCGGCGGTGGGCTGATCGAGCAGGCGCAGGGCCTGATCGGAGTGGCAGGCCAGCACCACGGCATCGAAATCCATCACCCGGCCATCACCGAGGGTGAGGCTGACGCCATCGTCGCGCCGGGCGATGGCTCTGACGGGCGTGCTCTCGTGCACATCGGCGCTCATGGCGGCGCGAAGGCGGGTGACATATTCGCGGCTGCCGCCCTTCACCGTGCGCCAGTTGGGCCGCACGTCGATGCTGAGCAGGTTGTGGTTCATGTAGAAGCGGATGAAGGAGGCGGCCGGATAGTCGCCCATCTGCTTCATGGATGACGACCAGATCGCCGCCGCCTGGGGCAGCAGGTGCCCGTCACGGAACAGCGGGCCATAGCCGCGCCATTTCAGATAGTCGTCGAGGCTGATCAGCGAGCGCTCCAGCTCGGGCAGGTCGCGCGGGGCGGTCTTCTGAAAACGCAGCAGGTCGCTGATCATGCGCCAGAAGCGCGGGTTCACCAGATTGCGCCGCTGGGCGAACAGGGCTTTCAGGCCGTGGCTGGCGTATTCGAGCGCGCCCTCGTCCAGCGAGACCCCAAAGGACATCCGCGCCGGGATCGTCTCGACGCCCAGGTGCGCGAACAGGGCGGTGAGGTTGGGATAGTTCGGCTCGTTGAACACGATGAAGCCGGTGTCCACGGCGGTGGTGCCATGCTGATCGTCGCGGGCGTCTATGGTGTGTGAGTGACCGCCCAGTCGTGCATCCTGCTCGAACAGCACCACGTCGTGAGCCTGCGAGAGCAGCCAGGCCGAGGACAGCCCGCTGATGCCACTGCCCACAACGGCGATGCGCTGTCGCCGCTGGACCTGGGCTGCGCCCGTGGCCCTGGCCTGCACCGTATTGTCGATCAGAAGATGGGGACTCATGAATGGCTCCGGCTGTGCGGCCGCCCTGACATCGGCCACACGGAACTACGCGCCGGATCCGTCGCCGGATGAGGCCCCGGACGAGATCCATGCACTGTCGGGTGCCCTGTCGCGTGCCCTGTCGCGCCGACTTTACCCGCTGAAAAATGCCTCATCGGCACCCCCGTCCCTCATCCCGGCCCCGCCGTGCCGCGTATCTGGGCTGCGGGCAAGGAAAAATCGCCTTTCCGCGCCAACGATTCACCCGCTCGCGCGTTGAGGCTGTCGGTCCTCGCAGCCAAGACGGCGGGTCCGCCAGAAGTGCCGCGTACCGCTTACCCGCCGAGCCGTGCCCCGTAACGCCTGCATCCGGCCGAAGGATGCGGTGCCCTCTGCCGGAGCCGGTCCGACGTCCCCCTTGCGCCGCCCCGGGTGCGGTGCCTCGTCTGTCAGGAGCCCGCTTCACGCCCATGTCCCTGGTCCGCAATGCCATCCGCTCGCTTCAGGACGCGCCCGCGCCCGACTTCGTCACCCGCTCGGCCATCGCATCTCTGGTCGCGGGAGCGCGGCGCCGGCTGGAGGCCGAGCAGGGCGCTGACGAGGCCCGTTTCGCGCTCGAGATGGCCGAGCGTCCCATCGCAGAGCACACCGATGCCGCCAACGAGCAGCATTACGAGTTGCCGCCCGCCTTCTTCGAGCGGGTTCTGGGGCCGCGGCTGAAATATTCCTCGGCGCTCTACTCGGACGGGGTGCGCACCCTGCCCCAGGCCGAGGAGGCGGCCCTGCACGAGACGTGCGAGCACGCCGACCTGAAGGACGGCCAGAGCATTCTGGAGCTGGGCTGCGGCTGGGGCTCGCTGACGCTGTGGATGGCGGAAACCTATCCCAATGCCAAGATCACGGCAGTGTCCAACAGCCATGGCCAGCGGCGCTTCATCGAGGCGCGGGCCGAGCGCATGGGCCTTGGCAATGTGAAGGTCATCACCTGCGACATGAACGATTTTCAGGCCACTGGGCGGTTCGACCGCGTGGTGTCGGTGGAGATGTTCGAGCACATGGCCAACTGGCGCGCCCTGCTGAGCCGGATTCACGGCTGGCTGGAGCCGGACGGGCGCCTGTTCATCCACATCTTCACCCATGCCACCTCGCCCTACCGCTTCGAGCTGAGCGATCAGGGCGATTTCATCGCCCAGCATTTCTTCACCGGCGGCGTCATGCCCAGCCACAACCTGATCCAGCAGTTTCCCGATCTTTTCCACCTGGAGCAGAGCTGGCGCTGGAACGGCCGGCACTATCAGCGCACCGCCAACGACTGGCTGGCCAATTTCGACGCCAACGAGGCCGAGATCATGCAGATGATGCGCGAGGTCTACGGCGATGACGCGCGCCTGTGGGCGCGGCGCTGGCGGCGTTTCTTCATGGCCACGGCGGGCCTGTTCGGAGACAACCGCGGCGAGACATGGGCGGTCAGCCACTATCGCCTCAAGCCGGCCTGACACCAAACGACTGACAGGGGAGTTCCGACAGATGATCAAATATGTAGCGGGCTATTTCGGCGCTGCGCTTGCCTTTGCGGCCATCGACGCGGTGTGGCTCAGCACCATGGCCTCGCGCCTCTATCGCCCCCTGATCGGCGAGCTTCTGGCCGATCAGCCGAACTTCAAGGCCGCCGTGGCCTTCTATGTGATCTATCTGTTCGGCATCATGATCTTTGCCGTGGCTCCGGCCCTGCGCGAAGGATCGTGGACGCGCGCGCTGATCCTGGGCGGCCTGCTGGGCATCGTGTGCTACGCCACCTACGACCTGACCAACGAGGCGACGCTGCGCGTGTGGTCGACCAAGCTGACGGTCATCGACATCCTGTGGGGCATGAGCCTGACGGCGACCTCGGCCACGGCGGGCTATTTCGCGGCGCGCTGGGCCGAAGGGCGCTTCGGCTGAGGATCAGTACGGGCCCAGCGTCAGAAAGGCGCGCGCGGCCGACAGATCGCCCACTTCCAGCGGGAAGCGCAGCACGCTGTCGTCGCGGAACACGAACTCCAGGGTGAAGCCCTCGCGCGGATCGAGGCGTTCTAGGGCATCGAGGGCCGTGGCCGGAAAGGCCCAGAACTGGGCCTGGGCGGCCTCCTGTGCGCTCACGCCCAGAGGGTTCTGACCCACCGACCAGATCACGCGGCGCTGGGCGGCGGGCGGCAGGGGCGAGAGCGAGGCCATTGCCAGCCACGGCTGAGGGCTGATGCGCGGATCGCGCATGACGATGCGCGCCGAGACGGGCCGCGAGCGACCGGCAAAGCGTACATGGGCGCCCACCTGACCGGCGCGCTGGCCAAAGCGCGCGCTGGCGCTGTTGAAGCGGGTGTCCTGATGCAGGGCGAACAGGGCGCGCTCTGGCGCGAGGCCATAGCGGTCGGCGGACCAGCCCTGCCGGGTGCCCGGAAAGCTCATGCGTGCCATGCGCCTCCAGCCGGAAAAGGCCTGCTCGACCCTGCCTGCGATCAGCGCGGTTTCGGGATTTTGGCAGGCGTGTGACTGGGCGCGCACCCGCGCGTCATGGGCGGCGCGGTCAAGATCGCGCGCCGGGGTGCCCTCGCGCAGGGCCGCGTTGCGCGCCTGACGGGCGGCAACATCAAGACTGGCACGCACGGACGCATCGAACAGGCGGCAGCGCCGGTCCAGCTCCAGCACCAGCTCGCGCTCAACATAGCGTGTGCCCATCTCTCCGCCCGATGCCACGGCTGGGCCACCCGCGAGCAGGGCGGCCAGGGCGGTCAGGATCATGGGGGCTACAAGGCGCGCGTTCATGCACTAGAGTATGGCGACGATCCTTTGCGATCGCGTTTGCGTTCAGGGTTAAGCCTTTGCTGATAGACACCCACGTCTGGGTCGCGGGACTGATACGGCGTGCCGAAATGGCCGGGGCCTCGGCCGTGGTTGCACGCCGGGGCGATGGGCGCGCGGGGGCGGTGATCCTCAAGACCTACAACACGCTGGAGCGCAGCGCCCGGCTCTATGTGCGCGCCCAGGGCAATGACGGCGAGCCGTTATGGATCGAGCCGGTCAACGCGGACACCGAGGCCCAGCTTGACGCCTATGTCGAGCGCCAGCTTCGCCATGACCCGGACCTGTGGGTGGTCGAGGTCGAGGACCGGCAGGGGCGCAGCTTCCTCGACGAGCCGGTCGCAAATCCTTAACCGCGTTCGTGAACCTGACCGCAAGTGGTGCCGGGCCATAGTGCCATCAACGGACGCGCCATGACGTCCGGCTGTGATGGTGGGTGTCCCGTGCTGTTTCTACTCAATGATGCCGTGCTCGATCTGGATGAGACGGGGCCGATGTCCCCGGCGGATGCGCGGCGCTTCGAGCGGCTGGGCTTTGACTATGTGGTCGAGCTGGGCTGTGAGCTGTTTGCGGAAGATCCTCTGATGCACCGGAGCGATCCCGAGCGCGCCCGCAGGCTGGCCTGGCTGATCGCCGACCGCCAGCCGGGCATCAACGCGGCCATGTTCTCGGCACCGGAGGCCGACTGCGCGCCTGAGCTGGTCGAGCCCTATTTCGCGGTCCTGCCCGCGCCTGTCATGCGCCAGCTTGCCCAGCGCGCCGCCAGGGGCAGGCTGGATGCCGTCTCTGCCGACAAGGCGGTCTGGGGCCGGATGGCGGCCTGACCCGGCAAGGATGTTCAGTCGCGCGGCGGCGGACAGTCCTCGAAACGGCCCATCTCGGTCACGCTGAGCGTGGCGATGTTCAGGTGCGAGACCGGCTGCATCGAGGCGCGCCCGTGGCCGGTGTACAGATCGATCTTGTTGCCGCGGATCGCCCCGCCGGTATCGGACGCATACCAGTAGCCGTCATGCACGCTGCCATCAGGCAGGGGCAGGCCGACCGTCTCGTGGATGAACAGCACGGTGCGCCGGGGCACCACGCGCGGGTCGATGGCCACCGTGCGATAGGCGACAGGCCAGCAGCCAAGCGAATCGCGCCCCGTCGCACCGCCTCCGCCCGCATGATAGAGCCGCGCCGACAGCCGCCAGTCCGGCGCGCTGGCCAGAGCCACGCTTTCCTCGCGCAGATCCACGATCAGGGGGCTGAGCGAGGGCAGGGCGAGCGGCGCGATCAGCACCGCCAGACCAAGCTGGGCCAGGGCCAGATGCAGGCGCTTCGAGGCAAGGCGGGGGGTCATTCGGGTCCGTGGGCTGTGGCCCCGCGTTTTGCTTCAGCTGCGGGACATGAAGTGCGGGACATGAGGCCCCGGCAGGGCCGGGCGGCGGGAACTGACGGCGGCGGTATGATCCGTGCTTTGGGCAAAATCTTGGCGGCGCTGGCGCAGGGCGCAGGGCTGGGCTAGGGCAGGGGGGCACAGCCACACCGGATCGAGGTCTTGAGGATCATGCGCAAAGCCCCGCCTACACGCGCCGTCATGCCCACACGCGCCGTCGTGACGCGCACCGCGCTTGCCGCCGTGCTTGGCGTCAGCCTGATGCTGGGGGCCACGCCCCGCCCCGTCGAGGCGTGGGGCGCATCGGGTCACCGCATGGTGGCGATTGCGGCCATGCGCGCCCTGCCCGAAGACCTGCCCGCCTTCCTGCGCACCACCGAGGTTGCAGCCGAGGTGGGCGAGCTGTCGCGCGAACCGGACCGCTGGAAGGGCGGGGGCCGCACCCATGCGCGCGAGCGGGACACGGCGCACTTCGTGGACTTCACCGACGATGGCCATGTGCTGACGGCGCAGGGGCCGCATATCTCGCAGCTGCCCGAACTGCGCTCGGAGTACGAGCGGATGCTGAATGACGCTGGCATCAGCGTCGATCAGGCCGGCTGGCTGCCCTATGCGCTCATCGACGGCTGGCAGCAGCTGGTGCGCGACTTTGCCTACTGGCGCGTGCTGGTGGCGGCCGAGGCGCGCGAGAGCGATCCGGCGCGGCGCGCCTGGCTCACCGAGGACCGCAACCGCCGCGAGCGCCTGCTGATCCGCAATCTCGGGGTCTGGTCGCACTATGTCGGCGATGCCAGCCAGCCGCTGCACCTCAGCGTGCACTACAACGGCTGGGGCGACTATCCGAACCCCGAGGGCTTTACCCAGTCGCGCCAGACCCACGGTATGTTCGAGGGCGCCTATGTGGCGCGCAATGTGAGGCTGGAGACCATCGAACAGGCCATGGGGCCTGTGCGCCCCTGCGGATGCGACATCCGTGCGCGCACCGCCAGCTACCTGGGCGAGGGTCTGGCCGAAGTGATCCCCTTCTACCGGCTGGAGCGTGACGGCGGCTTTGCCGAGGGCGATGCGCGCGGCATCCGCTTTGCCACCGTGCGTCTCGCCGCCGGAGCCTCCGAGCTGCGCGACCTGATCGTGGCAGCATGGCACGCCAGCGCCGAGGCACGGGTGGGCTGGCCTGCGGTCAGTGTGCGCGATGTGGTCGAGGGCGGCGTCGATCCGTTCGACTCGCTGATCGGCACGGACTGACGGTGCGCATCACCTTCGGGATCAGGGAAGGCGGAGTCGCCTATCGCGAGCGTTCCTGTGCCTTCGGCATCGTCGAGCGCGATGGGCTGATCGCCCTGGTGCGGGTCGAGCGCGGCCCGGCCAGCTACTTCGACCTGCCCGGCGGTGCGCTGGACGCGGGCGAGAGCGAGGGTGAGGCTCTGGCACGCGAGTTTCTCGAGGAAACCGGGCTTCAGATCACGCCGGGCGTGCGCCTTGGCGAGGCCGGGCAGTATTTCCGCAAATCGGACGGCGAGCCGGTGTTCAATGCCTGCGCCCTGTGGACCGGCACCCTGGAGGCCGAACGCCCCGAGGCAAAGATCGAGGACGATCACGCGCTCGTCTTCATGACGCCGCAGCAGGCTCTTGTGTCGGTGCGTCACGAGGCTCATGCCCTCGGCGTGATGCTGTGGCTGAGGCGGGCCGGGCAAGCGTAACCATTGAGGAACAAGGCTTGGCTCCCGTGAGTTTCTTTTGTGAAGGCACCGCTGGGGTGCCCCGCACTCAACAGGAGAGACCCACATGGCCGACAAGGACCAGTTCAAAGGCGCTGCCAAGGAAACCGGTGGCAACATCAAGGAAGGCATCGGCAAGATGACCGGCAACGAGAAGCTGCAGGCCGAAGGCAAGGCCGATCAGCTCGAAGGCAAGGTTCAGAAGACCGTCGGCGACGTCAAGGACGCCTTCAAGAACTAAGGTCTTTCAGACCGACAGACCAAGAGGCGCCGGGCTGCTGTCCGGCGCCTTTTTGCTTGGCTGATGCGCTTCCGGTGTCAGCGCATCAGGGCTCGCATGGCCTGATCCAGACCCTGCAAGGTCAGCGGGAACATCCGCTGCTCGACCAGATCGCGCATCATGGCCACCGACTGGGTGTAGCCCCAGTATTTCTCGGGCACCGGATTGAGCCAGACGGACCTTGGCCACGCCTCCATGGCCCGGCGCATCCACACGCTGCCGGCCTCCTCGTTCCAGTGCTCGACCGAGCCGCCGGGGGTAGCGATCTCGTAGGGGCTCATGGTCGCATCGCCCACGAACACCGCACGCCAGTCCGGTCCATAGCGGTTGAGCAGGTCGAAGGTGGGTGTCTTTTCGGCGTGGCGGCGGCGGTTGTCCTTCCAGACCCCCTCGTAGAGGCAGTTGTGGAAGTAGTGGAACTCCAGGTGCCGGAACTCGGCGCGCGCCGCCGAGAACAGCTCCTCGCACAGGCGGATGTGGGCATCCATGGAGCCGCCGACATCGAGAAACAGCAGCACCTTGATGGTATTGCGCCGCTCCGGTCTCATGCGCACGTCCAGCCAGCCCTGCCGCGCGGTGCCGTCTATGGTGGCGTCGATGTCCAGCTCGTCCGGGGCGCCCTCGCGCACGAAGCGGCGCAGGCGCCTCAGGGCCACCTTGATGTTGCGCGTGCCCAGCTCGACGCTGTCGTCGAGATTGCGATATTCGCGCTTCTCCCAGACCTTGACCGCCCGCCCGTGGCGCGAGGGGCCGCCGATGCGGATACCCTCGGGATTGTAGCCGCCGTGGCCAAAGGGGCTGGTGCCGCCGGTGCCGATCCACTTGCTGCCGCCCTGATGGCGCCCGTGCTGCTCGCGCAGACGCTCCTTGAGCGCCTCGATCAGGGCCTCCAGCCCGCCCATGGCCTCGACGGCCGCCTTTTCCTCGTCGGTGAAATAGCGATCGGCGAGCGCGCGCAGCCAGTCCTCGGGCAGGGCATCGAGGCCGTCCAGACCTTCGGTGGGATCGATGCTCTCAAGCCCGCGAAAGGCATGGGCGAAGGCGCGGTCGAAGCGGTCGAAGTGTCGCTCGTCCTTGACCAGCACGGCGCGCGACAGGTGATAGAAATCATCGACGCGGGTATCGGCGACACCGCGCTCTATGGCTTCCATCAGATGCAGCCATTCCTTCGTCGAAACGGGCACGCGCACATCGCGCAGGGCGTGGAAGAAGGGCAGCAGCATGGGGGGAGAGGTTATTTCTCGGGCAGGCCCATGGCCAGCACCATGGCCGAGAGCACATTGGTGTCCTCTTCGTCCGGGCCGGTGGCGCGCAGCTTGAAGCTCCACGGCCCGTCGTGCTGGACATAGACCAGCGTCATATAGGTGCCGCCGTCGGGCGCGGGAATGCGGTAACCGCCCGCAAAGGGTGCGGCATAGCCCTCGAGCGTGATGCCGACCAGATCAGTTTCGATCATGGTGCCCGTGGGCCAGCGCTCGGCGATGGCGGCCATGGAGTCCTGCATGATCTCCTCGGCCGTGTACTGATCCGCCAGGCGGGTGGCATAGGTGGTGATCGAGATGTCCAGAACCTGGGTGTTACACGCCACGTCGTCACCGGCAGCCAGATCGTCATCGGGCTCGCTGAGAATGTGGATGCGGTCGCTCGGGCCGCCGATGAAGCGGCAGGTCATGCCACTTGGCCTGTGGCGCACCAGGGGCACCCCATCGGCGCCCGTGATGTTCTCGAACCACTGTCCGGCACCGGCGGATGCGATCATGGCATCGGCGTGGGCGCGTGCGGCGGCGACCTGTTCGGCGCTGACAGGCTCTGTGCCTGCGGGCTGGGCCTCCTGGCCAAGGGCGGGAAGCGCGAGCATCAGGGCGCAGGCGCCGAGAGCCGGGGCGAGGGAGGTGCGCAGCATGGACTTATACTCCGGGCATGATGCCGTATGGGTCGGCCTCAACTTGTGGCCATGAATGGGGCCGGTCGATGACCCCCAGTCATATTCATAGTCTGCGCAAAATGAACTCGTCGTCCAGCCAGCGCCCGACAGCATACTGATAATCCCCCGCTTTCTCGAAGCCATAGTGGCCGTAAAGACGCTGGGCCCTGAGGTTGCCGCTCCACACCCCGATCCACAGCGGCCCCGCGCTGCGCGGCTCCATCCACGCCAGGGCCGTCTCCAGAAGGGCACGGCCATGGCCGCTGCCCTGATGATCGCGCGCCACATAGAGCCGCTTCAGTTCCATGTGGTCAGGGCGGGCCTCGGGGTGGGGCAGGCTGTTCGGACCGGCCTGGGCGAAGGCGGCGACCTGACCGTCGTGCTCGGCCACCCACCACTGCTGGTGCGGCACGGCGAGCTGCTCACGGATCGCGTCCTCGCCGAAGGTCGCATCGAGAAAGGGCAGAAGGTCCGCCTCGGGATAGGGGATGGCAAAACCCTCGACGAAGGTCTCGATGAAGGTGCGCCGCCCCAGCCGCGAGAGGGCGGCGGCGTCGTCCATGCGTGCGGGGCGGATATGTCTCATGGTCATGGCCTCTACTCTCGTGCCGGGCCAGGGGCTAGAGTGCCTGCATGAGCGTGCGCGTCATCACCCATCCCGACATGGTCGGCCACCGCCCCGGCGAGGGCCACCCGGAGCGGCCCGAGCGCCTGCGCGCGGTCGTCTCGGCCTTGCAGGCCAGCGCGCTCGATCTCGAATGGCTGGACGCGCGTGAGGCCAGCGAGGCCGACCTGTGTGCGGTTCACCCAGACGCCTATGTGCGGCGCCTACTGGACGCATCGCCCAGCGAGGGCTCGCTGGCGCTCGATGCCGATACGGTGCTCTCGCAAGGCAGCGTGCGCGCGGCGCGTCTGGCCGCAGGAGCCGTGACCGAGGCCGTGCGCGATGCGCTGGCGGGCCGGGGCGATCGGGCCTTCTGTGCCGTGCGCCCGCCCGGCCACCACGCCGAGCCGGAGCGGGCCATGGGCTTCTGCCTGTTCTCGAGCGTCGCCGTGGCCGCGCGCGCTGCCCTGGGCGCGGGCGCGGAGCGCGTGGCGGTGATCGATTTTGATGTGCACCACGGCAATGGCACCCAGGCCGCCTTCGAGAACGATGCTGCGCTTTTTCTGGGCTCCATTCACCAGATGCCGCTCTATCCGGGCACGGGCGATCCGTCCGAGACGGGCGTGGGCAACATCGTCAATGTGGCGGTGCCCCCCCACGCGGCGCGCGATCACTGGCGCCAGGCCTTCGAGACCGGCCTGATGACGCGGCTGGACGCCTTCGCACCGGACCTGATCCTGATCTCGGCGGGCTTCGATGCGCACCGGCGCGATCCGCTGGCGCATCAGTCGCTGGAGGCCGAGGATTTCGCCTGGGCGACGCGCGCGATCTGCGATGTGGCGCGGGCGCGATGCAACGGCAAGGTTGTCTCGACGCTGGAGGGCGGCTACGACCTCGAAGGTCTGGGGCGCTCCGCCCTGGCCCATGTGCAAGCTCTGGGTGAGGGATGAGCGCGGACACGAGGGGGGCGGCCACTGTGCCCGAACCGGCGCATCTGGATATGACGGCAGCGGGCCAGGACCAGGCGCGCGGGCGCGCTGCGCGTGCGGGTGAGGTGGCTGGCGAGACGGCCGGTGCGTCCACAGACCGGGCGCCCGCAGCGCCCTTTGGTGCCATAATACTCACGCGCCACGGAGAGCCGGCCCTGTCGCGCCAGTGCCGCCTGACCTCCGAGGAGTACCGGGCGTGGTGGCAGCGCTACGAGGTCGGCGGGCTGCTGGAGGGACAGATTCCGCCCGCCTGTCTGGTCAGGACCGGCGAGGGCGCAGGCGCGATCTTCGCATCCAGCCGCCCGCGCGCCATCGAGACCGCCCGCGCGGTGGCAGGCAAGCGCAGCTTTGAAGTCATGCCCCTTTTCGTCGAGGCCCCTCTGCCGCCGCCCAGGCTGCCCGACTGGTTTCGCACCTCACCGCGTCTGTGGGGCGCGATCGCGCGCTTCAGCTGGTGGGCCTTCGACCACCACCAGGGCGAGGAGAGCCGCCGCGAGGCGGAAGCCAGGGCCGAGGCCGCTGCCGATCATCTGGTGGCCCATGCGCGCGGCGGCGGCGAGGTGCTCCTGTTCGCCCACGGCTATTTCAACCACATGATCGGCACGGTGCTGAAGCGACGTGGCTGGAAGCTGGTCAAGGACCAGGGCTTCAAATACTGGTCGGCGCGGCGCTTCGAGCTGAAGTGACGGGTTGGCCTGCGCGCGCGGGGCGGCTATTCAGCCTTCATGACCGAGACGAGCGCCCCCGTTGCCGACGACCTGAGCTTTGAAGCCGCCCTGGCCGAGCTGGAGGACATCGTGGGCAAGCTGGAGTCCGGGCGCGCGCCGCTCGAGGACTCCCTGCGCCTCTACGAGCGCGGCTCGGCGCTGAAGGCCCATTGCGAAAAACGCCTGAAAGAGGCCCAGCTTCGCGTTGAGAAGATCGTTGTCGGTGCATCCGGGGCCGCAGAAGGTGCCGAACCCGCCCGGTTCGACGGATGAGCGGGGCGGAGCGCGACATGGCCGATCAGGCTGCGACCTGCGCGACCATCAGCTTCGACGATTTCCTCAAGGTGGACATCCGCGTCGGCACGATCGTGAAGGCCGAGCCCTTTCCCGAGGCGCGCAAGCCCGCCTATCGCCTGCTGATCGATTTCGGTCCGGCCATCGGCCAGCGCCGCTCCTCGGCCCAGATCACCGAGCACTACACCTTAGAGCAGCTGCACGGGCGCAAGGTGGCGGCGGTGGTGAACTTTCCGCCGCGCCAGATCGGGCCGATGATGTCCGAGGTGCTGACGCTCGGCTTTCCCGACGCAAGCGGCAAGGTGGTGCTGGTCGGCGTTGACCGGGACGTGCCCGACGGCGGCAGGCTATTCTGATGGGCGAGGTGGTCTCCATGATCGCGCGGCGCGTGGCGGAGGTGGCCGATCTGGTCACGGTCGCGCTCGACGAGTTGCTGCCGCGCGCCGATGGTCCCGATGCCCGCCTGACCGAAGCCATGCGCTATGCGGCCTTGGGGCCGGGCAAGCGGCTGCGCCCCTATTTCGCGCTCGAGGCGGCGCGGCTGTTCGAGATCGAGGAGAGGCCGGTGCTCAGGGCGGCCTGCGCGCTGGAGTGCATTCACGCCTACAGCCTGATCCATGACGACCTGCCGTGCATGGACGATGACGACATGCGCCGCGGGCGTCCCACGGTCCACAGGGCCTATGACGAGGCGACGGCGGTTCTGGCGGGCGATGCACTGCAGGCGGCGGCCTTCGAGATTCTTGCCGATCCCGACACCCACGACGATGCCGAGGTGCGCGCAGAGCTGATAGGCAGGCTGGCCCATGCGGCGGGCGCGCGCGGCATGGCGGGCGGCCAGATGATCGACATTCTGGGTGTGCGCGACGACATCGGCGCGGTGGCGCGGATGCAGCGTCTCAAGACCGGCGCCCTGATCGCCTATGCCTTCGAGATCCCCCTGATCATCGCCCGCGCCCCCGACGCCCAGCGCCAGAGCCTGCTGATGTTCGCCCAGGATCTGGGTCTGGCCTACCAGATCATCGACGATGTGCTCGATCATGAGGGCGATGCCGACCTGCTGGGCAAGGCGGCGGGCGGCAAGGACGCGGCACGGGGCAAGGCCAATTTCGTGACCTTGCTGGGCGTCGAGGCGGCGCGCGCGCGCGTGGCGCACCTGGCCGATCAGGCAGGCGCGCATCTGGAGGCCTTTGGCAAGGCGGCCGATCCCCTGCGCGCCAGCATCGACTTCGTGCTGGGCCGGGACCGCTAGGGCCTGCTTGCGGCAACAAGGGCGCTCGCCTCGCGCGCGATATGGGTCTAGAGACGTTTTCATGTCCAACACGCCCCTGCTCGACAAGGTCAGCCATCCTTCCGACACCCGCGCGCTCGGCATCGCCGAGCTGAAGCAGCTGGCCGACGAGGTCAGGGCCGAGGTGATCGACGCGGTCTCGGTTACCGGCGGGCATCTGGGTGCGGGCCTTGGCGTGGTCGAGCTGACCGTGGCCCTGCACCATGTGTTCGAGACGCCCAAGGACGTGCTGATCTGGGATGTCGGCCACCAGTGCTATCCGCACAAGGTGCTGACCGGGCGGCGTGATCGCATCCGCACCCTGCGCCAGGGCGGCGGCCTGTCCGGCTTTACGCGCCGCGCCGAGAGCGAATACGACCCCTTTGGCGCGGCCCATGCCTCGACCTCGATCTCGGCGGCGCTGGGCTTTGCGGCGGCGCGCGACCAGAAGGGCGCGGACAACAAGGTCGTGGCCGTGATCGGTGACGGCTCCATGTCCGCTGGCATGGCCTATGAGGCCATGAACAACGCCGCCGAAACCACGCGCCAGCTGGTGGTCATCCTCAACGACAACGACATGTCCATCGCCCCACCGGTGGGCGGCATGAGCGCCTATCTGGCCAAGCTGGTTTCGGGGGGTGCCTACCGGAACCTGCGCCGCTTCGGCAAGCAGGTGGCCGGGCACCTGCCGCGCCCGTTCCGCGATGCGGCCAAGAAGGCCGAGGAATATGCCCGCGGCATGGTCACCGGCGGTACCTTCTTCGAGGAACTGGGCTTCTACTATGTCGGCCCCATCGACGGGCACGACCTCGATGCCCTGGTGCCCGTGCTGCGCAATGCTGCCGCCATCAACGACCGCCCGGTTCTGGTCCATGTCGTGACCCAGAAGGGCAAGGGCTATGCGCCTGCCGAAAACTCGGCCGACAAGTATCACGGCGTGGTGCGCTTCGATGTGGTGTCGGGCAAGCAGGCAAAAACGCCCTCCAACGCGCCCAGCTATACCAAGGTCTTCGCCTCCGAGCTGATCAAGCGTGCCGAGCGCGATCCGTCCATCGTGGCGATCACGGCGGCCATGCCGTCTGGGACCGGGCTCGACCTGTTCGGACAGGCGTTTCCCGAGCGCACCTTCGATGTCGGCATCGCCGAGCAGCACGCGGTGACCTTTGCTGCCGGCCTCGCCGCAGATGGCATGAAGCCGGTCTGTGCCATCTATTCCACCTTCCTTCAGCGCGGCTATGACCAGGTGGTGCACGACGTGGCCATCCAGTCCCTGCCGGTGCGCTTTGCCATCGACCGGGCGGGCCTGGTCGGTGCCGATGGTCCCACCCACGCGGGCAGCTTTGACGTGGGCTATCTGGGTGCCCTGCCCGGCATGGTGCTGATGGCGGCGTCGGATGAGGCCGAGCTGGCCGCCATGATCGCCACCAGTCTGGAGATCGACGACCGCCCCTCCGCCTTCCGCTATCCGCGCGGCGACGGCGTGGGCGTGGAGATACCCGATCTGGCAGATCCGCTCGAGATCGGCCGGGGCCGGATCGTGCGCGAGGGCACGGGCGTGGCCATTCTCAGCCTCGGCACGCGCCTGCAAGAGGCGCTGGAGGCTTCAGACCTGCTGGCCATGCGCGGCGTCTCGGCGAGCGTGGCCGACGCGCGCTTCGCCAAGCCGCTCGATCGCGACCTGATCCTGAGGCTGGCGCGCGAGCACGAGGCACTGGTCACGGTCGAGGAAGGCGCCATGGGCGGCTTTGGCGCCTTCGTGCTTGAACTGCTGGCGCGCGAGGGGGCGCTGGATGCGGGGCTGAAAGTGCGCACCATGCACCTGCCCGACGTGTTCCAGGAGCACGACAGCCCCAAGGCCATGTACGATGCCGCCGCGCTCAATGCCGTGCATATTGCCGAGACCGCGCTGCGCGCACTCGGTATCGAGAAATCACGCTCGCGCCAGAAGGCCTAGCCTCGACAGCCACAGGCGCGCTGGCTCAGCCGTCGCGGCAGGCCCGGATGAAACGCGCGATATTGGCCTTGCTCTCGGGATGGGCGATCAGGGCGGGACTGGGCAGGTCGCGGTCGGATTCGGCCCTGATCCAGCCCAGCTCGGCAAAGGTGTCGAACACGGCCTCGCGGGCGTTGAACGTGCCCATCACCACCGTGGCATCATCCAGATCGGTGCGGCTGGTGCTGGCGGCGACACGGGCGCTGACGCCCCCTGATTCCAGCAGGAGGCTGGAGGCACTGTTCGCAGGCGTGAAGCGCGAGGCCTCGATGCGCGCGCTGCCCGCCTCGCAGTCCAGCGAAAGGCCGACATCGTCGCTATCGCGCAGGCCATAGACCAGCGTCATGGCGCCTGAGTCCGCGTGCAGGAACCAGTCATAGCCCGGGCGCGGCACATAGCTTGCGGCCACCGCTGAGGCGGGACCGGCAGGCTCGGGCAGGGCATCAACCGCCGCGCAGGCGCCCAGCAGGCCCGAGGCTGTCAGGATAACGAAAAGTGCGCGCATGGATCATCCGAGGCAGAGGCTGACGAAGCGGCCGATCTGATCGCGCTGTGCCTGGGGGACGCTGAACTCGGCGCTCTCGCCGCCGAGGGTCATGGTCATGCGGCCGGTCCCGGCAAAGTTCGAAAAGACGGCGTTATCGACACGAACGCTCATGCTGACCCGCAGGTTGCGCCGCCCGCGCGTCTCGGCCTCGCTCTGGTGCGTGGCACTGCCCGAGGAAAGGCGACCCATGGCACCGGCACCCAGTGCGCCATAGTGGGTGATGCGCGCCAGGCCCGTTCCGCGCTCGCACTGGATGGCGACGCGAAGGCGATCCGTGTCGGGAACCTCGTGGGCCAGGGTGACGGCGGTGTCGTCCTCATAGACCGACCACACCCAGGCGCGCCCGCTCTGGGCCGATGCCGTGTGGGCAAGGCCTGAAAGCGTTAGGGCGAAGGAGAGTGCGGCAATGGCCGGTCTGACGCGGAGGCTGGTGCGGGGTCTCATGATCGGGGCCCTTTCGTCACCATGACGGCGCTTTCAGACCGCTGATTATAACAGCTTTGGGGCGGATGTCGCGGGGGGCGCATCTGGGGGCGCATCTGGCCGTGGCCACGCAGGCGACGGCATGCTGGCAGGGCCCCGACGCGACGCATAGGGCCGCTCAGGCCCGTCCGCCCTCGCAATGGCGGATGAAGCTGGACACCAGCGACTTCTCGCTGTCCGTGGCACTGATCTGGCGCACGCCGGTCTGGCTCTCGACGGGCAGGCGACCTTCACTGGCAAGGCGGCGCAGCACCGGGTCGCTGACGCGCATGGCCACCTCATAGGCCACGCCCATGGACAGGGGATCGGGCTCGGCCATGGCATCGCTGACGCGGGTCAGGCGCGCACCTTCGGGGTGCACATCGCCGTAAACCACAACTTCGCGCGCGCCGGGCTCGCAGGTCATCATCAGGGCCAGCTGGTCAGAGTTGGCGACGCCATAGGCAAGTTTTGCCATGTCACCCTCATAGTGAAGGTGCCAGCCCATGGGCAGGGGGTTTTCCTGCACCTCGATCTCGGGTGCAGACGGCTGGGCCGCAAAGGCCAGCAGACCAAGAAGACCAACGGCGGGAACGAGTACTTTCAGCATAACCTTCACTCACGTCTGGTCAGTCAAACGCGGGAAGGGCGTTAACGGTTCACGGCCAAGCTTCCCCCGATGTCGAGCGAAGCTTGGCCACACGCCTTGTGAACGGTTGCTGACACAGGCGAAGCGCTGCCGTTCAGCATTCTGGAGCCCTTGGCTCAGAAGGGATTGAAGCGCTCCACCAGAGACTGGGCAGCAGGCGGCGCCTGCACGCGGGTGACATCGCCGCGCCCGCCATAGGAGATGCGCGCCTCGGCGATCTGGGTGTGATTGATGGTGTTGGCCGACGAAATGTCCTCGGGTCGCACGATGCCTGCCACGGTCAGCTCGCGCAGCTCGCGGTTGGTGCGAACCTCCTGTCGGCCCTGGATGACCAGATTGCCGTTGGGCAGCACGGCGGTGACGACGGCGGCGATGGTCAGGCTGACCCGCTCGGCGCGCGCGATGGAGCCCGAGCCCTGCTGGGTGGAGTCGGAGCCCATGCCGACCATGGCGTTCGGATCGAAGCCGCCGGGGAACAGGCGCCCGAGGCTGTTCTCCAGACCAAAGAAGTTGTTCACCCCCGCATTGGTCTCGCTGGAGCGCGAGCGCTGGGTCGAGTTCTGCACGCTGGCGCGGTCGTCGATCTCGATGCGCACGGTCAGGATGTCGCCGACGCGGCGCGCGCGCGGATCGCCGAAGAAAGACCGCTCGCCCGTGCGCCACAGCGAGTTGGCCGAGGCCGAGCGCGGCATGGGCTCGGGCAGGATCTGCTGGCTCTGGGGGACCAGGGCGGCGGGATAGCCGACCGGGGCCAGCTCGGGCCCGCGCACGGCCTCGACGGCGTGGGAGCAGGCCATCAGCGAGAGGCCGGAGATCACGATCAGCGGAAGGGCAAGATGACGCATGACGAAAGGTTCCTAACGGTAAGCGGCAAGTTCGGCGGGAGAGGCGGCGCGCAGGCGCTGGGCGGCGGGGCCGGTGACGGCCTGACCGGGCCCCGAGGCCACGGCGTCGATGATGCGGCCCGACTGGGTGTTGATCAGCTGGACAGGCTCGCCAAGCGCCGCATTGCGCTGGGCGCGGCCCGAGGCGGTCAGGCGCACGCCCCCGTGATCGAAGGTGACCTGCACGATCTCTCCGCGGGTGATCACCTGGGGCGCGCTCAGGTCACGGACACTGACGGCGGCACCGGCACGCAGGGGCCTTCTCGCGGCCAGGCCGATGATCTGGTCGGTGTCGGGCGAGGCTCCGGCCTGATGGGCCTGAACCGTGGTCCAGATGATGTCCTGTGGCCCGATGGTCTCGCCGGTGTTGATGTTGCGCGCATAGGCCAGCACCTCGACACTGCCGGACGTGCCCGCGCGCGCGCCATGAGAGGGGGAGGACGAAGCGGAGTGTGACGGAGCGGGAGCGCCTTCGCGCACCACGATGCGGCGCAGGCCCGTGGGATTGCTCCAGTTCAGGCCGTGGGCGCGGGCCGTGCGCTGAACCTGAACGGCATCGAGAACGGCTGTCGGGCCAGCGCGTGTGCCAACAACGACCGATGACGCCGCGCCTGCGCCCTCGAACAGCTCGCCGAGCGTGATGCGCCCGTCGTCGTCCGTAGGCACATCGCGCAGCACCACGTCGCCGGCTATGGCGGGGCTGGTGACAAGGGCCGTGATCGCGGCAAGAGCGATGAGGGCGCGCATCATCATGACTTCACCTGGCTGGCGACGGCGAGCATGTCGTCGGCGGTGGAGATGACCTTGGAGTTCATCTCATAGGCGCGCTGGGCCACGATCAGGGCCGTGATCTCGCTGACCGCATCGACGTTGGAGGCCTCGGTGTAGCCTTGCAGGAGCTGGCCGAAGCCGGGCTCGCCGGGAGCGGCGACATTGGCGGGGCCGGACGCGGCGGTCTCGAGCAGCAGGTTGTCGCCGATGGCTTCCAGCCCCGCCTCGTTGAAGAAGGTGGCCAGCTGCAGCTCGCCGACCACCTGGGGCTGGGGATCGCCATCGGTGAGGATCTGGACCTGACCGGTGCGCGAGATGATCACGTCGCGCGCATCGTTGGGAATGTTGATCTCGGGCTGGACGACGAAGCCGTCATCGGTGACGAGGCGACCTTCGGCATCCACGGCGAAGTTGCCTGCGCGGGTAAAGGCCGTCTCGCCCGAGGGCAGGGCCACCTGGAAATAGCCGCGTCCGTCGATGGCCAGATCGAAGCGGTTGCCCGTGGCGGTGGGCGAGCCCTGCTCGGTGATGCGATAGACGGCCCCTGCGCGCACGCCCGCGCCGACCTGGATGCCCGTGGGCACCACCGTGCCGGTCGACGAGGACTGGGCACCCATGCGCTCGACGTTCTGATAGAGCAGGTCCTGGAACTCGGCGCGCTGACGCTTGAAGCCAACGGTATTCATGTTGGCGATGTTGTTCGAGATGACCTCGACGTTCAGCTGCTGGGCTGACATGCCGGTGGCGGCGGTTCTGAGGGCACGCATGGGGCTTCAGGGCTCCTATGAGTTCCGGCCCAGCCGCTCGACGGCGCGGCGGGACAGGTCGTTGGCCTGCTCGATCATGCGCGTGACCCGCTCATAGGCCCGGCTGATCTCGATCAGATTGGTGATTTCGACGAGGGTGTTGACGTTGGATCGCTCCAGCATCCCCTGGTGCACGCGCGCGTCGGGCGCGTCCTCGGGCTGGAGGTTCGAGGTATTGCGATAGAGGCCGTCCCCGCTCTTGGCGAGCACGCCGAGCTGGTCGAAACGCACCACCCCGATGCGCCCCACGACCTCGCCGTTCTGGCTGATGGTGCCGTCATTGGCCACCTGCATGGCGCCTGCCTGGGGGTCGAGCACGATGGCGTTGCCGCCGTCGTCCAGCACCGAAAGACCTCCGCGCGTGGTCAGGCGGCCCTCTGCGTCCATGGTGAAGGCCCCGTCGCGGGTATAGGCCTCTGCGCCTGCGTCCTCGATGCGGAAGAAGATGCCCTCGCCCTCGAGCGCGAAGTCGAGGTCACGTCCGGTCTGGCTCAGCGGCCCTTGGCCAAAATCGCGTCCGACGCCCGAATCCAGCACGAAATTGACCGGGCCGCGCACACCGTGGTTGCGCGCACGCGCCCCCGGCTCGGTGCCGACGATCAGCTGTTCGAGCTTGAAGCCGTTGGTGTCGGCATTGGCGATGTTGTTGGCCACGATGTCCAGCTCGCGCCGCAGCGTCATCTGGCTGGACAGGCCGACATAGGCAGCGTTTTGCACAGGCGCACTCCTTTGCCTCACCCCTAGCAAGGGGCGGGCCAGCAGGGTTAACGCCGCTCTGACAAGGCTTTGCGCCCCTTTCGCCTGACCGGTGCCCGGCAAAATCTGCCGGTTCTGAACGTCTCGTTAACCAAACCGGCCCAAAGCTGCCCTGCGGGATGGACCCTCCCGTTCGGGTCTTTGCGGGCGATGCGATGCTGAAGTTCGGCAAGAAGAAGACGGAGGCCTCTGGCGAGGCCGAGGCTCCGGCTGCGGAAGAGGGCGCCGAGGGCGCACCGGCCAAGAAGAAACCGCCGGTCATGCTGATCGCGGCAGCCGCGGCGCTGGTGCTGCTGGGCGGCGGCGGCGCGGGTGCGTGGTTCCTGTTCCTCAAGCCCAAGCCCGCCAGTGCCGAGGCCCACGGCGAGGGCGCGCCTGCGCCAGCGGCCAAGGCACCTGCTGCCAAGGCCCCGGCGGCCAAGGGCGGGCATGGCGCCGCGACCGGCGAGGGGGCGGGCCAGATTCGCGGCGGACCGGACGGCGTGACCTTCTACACCCTGCCCGACCTGATCGTGAACATTCAGACCGCCGACGGACGCCCCACCTTCCTCAAGCTGCGCCTGACGCTGGAGATGAGTGACCCGCATCTGGCCAGCACGCTGCAAGCGGAATATCCGCGCCTTCAGGACATGTTCCAGGGCTTCCTGCGCGAGCTGCGCCCCGAAGACCTGCACGGCTCGGCCGGCAGCCATCAGCTGCGTCAGGAAATCCTGCGCCGGGTCAATCTGATCGCGGCCCCCGGCCACATCGACGCGGTACTGATCGAGGAGATGCTGGTGCAATGAGCGAGACGCTCGACGCGGCGGGTCTGGGCGAGGATCTGGGGCTGGAGAGCCCCTCGGGCCTGTCCGAGCGCGTGCTCAATCAGGACGAGATCGACAGCCTGCTGGGCTTCGATCTGGGCGACGACGAGGGCACCGAGCGCAGCGGCATCCGGGCGATCATCAATTCGGCGCTGGTGTCCTATGAGCGCCTTCCCATGCTCGAGATCGTCTTTGACAGGCTGGTCCGGCTGATGACGACCAGCCTGCGCAACTTCACCTCGGACAATGTCGAGGTCAGCCTCGACAACATCAGCTCGATCCGCTTCGGCGACTATCTGAACTCGATCCCGCTGCCCGCGATCCTGGCCGTGTTCCGTGCCGAGGAGCTGGACAACTACGGCCTGCTGACGGTCGATTCCAACCTGATCTATTCCATCGTCGACGTGCTGCTGGGCGGGCGCCGGGGCACGGCGGCCCTGCGCATCGAGGGGCGCCCCTATACCACCATCGAGCGCGTGCTGGTCCAGCGCATGATCGAGGTGGTGCTGGCCGACGCCCAGGCCGCCTTCGAGCCGCTGACGCCGGTGCATTTCAATCTGGACCGGCTGGAGACCAATCCGCGCTTTGCCGCCATCGCGCGCCCGGCCAATGCCGCCATTCTGGTCAAGCTGCGCGTGGACATGGAGGACCGGGGCGGGCGCATCGAGCTGCTGCTGCCCTACGCCACGCTCGAGCCGATCCGCAAGATGCTGCTGCAGCAGTTCATGGGCGAGAAGTTCGGGCGCGACAACATCTGGGAAAGCCACCTGGCGACCGAGCTGTGGACCACCCAGCTCGAGGTCAGGGCCGTGCTGGACGAGCATCAGGTGCCGCTGTCCGAGGTGCTGGAGCTGAAGGTGGGCGACACCATCATGCTCAATGCCACGCCCGATACCCCCGTCAGCCTGAGGTGCGGAACCGTGCCGCTGACCCAGGGACGCATGGGGCGACGCGGACAGCATATCGCCGTGCAGGTGGACAAACCCGTCACCGAGGCGGTGGCACGCAAGCTCGCAGGAGGCGGCTGATGGACTTTACCGGGCTCATTCTCGATGGCGTGCTGATGATCCTGCTGGTCTCGGCGCTGGCGTTCGGTGTGCGGCTGAGCGGGCGGCTGAAGGCCCTGCGCGAGGGCCAGCAGCGCTTTGCCGAGGCGGTGGGCGAGCTGAACCAGGCCGCCGCGCGCGCCGAGGCTGCCTTGCGCGCGCTCAAGGCGGCGGGCGAGGAGACGGACCTGCTGCACGATCGCATCGTGGCGGCACGCACCCTCAAAGGTGAGCTGGAAGGCCTTCTGGCCCGCGCGCCGCGCACTGTCGAGCGCCCGGAAATGCCCCCGGCCCGCGCCCCGGCCAGCGCCCCGCCAAGGCCCGCAGCCGAGCGTGCGCCCCTGCGCGTGGTGAGCCCCGAGCCGGAGCCCTCTGCCGAGCGCAGCGCGGACGGCGTGTCCGAGGCGCGGGCCTCGGCCCTGGCGGCGCGGGTGCTTCAGGCCCTGGCCGCTAACCAGTCCGCGCAAGACAATCTGAACCGTGCCCGCGCCAGACTGGACGACGATGCCCTGACGCCGCGCCGCGCGCGCGCCTGAACGAGTCCGACGCCCCATGAGCAAGTTTCCGCGCCTTCTGCCCCTGATCGCCATCGCCATAGGCGGGGTGATTGCCGTGCGCGCCGTGGGCGCCGGGCCGGATCTGTTCCAGGGCGCGCGTGCTCTGGCCGAGACGACCGCAGAGGCCGGAGCCGAGGCTGCGGCCAGCGGAAGCGCCACAGCGAGTGCGCCCGCCGTCTGTGCGCTCAGCCCCGAGCAGCTGGCCGAGCAGGCCGGCATCTCGCCCGCCGAGCTGCGCATCATCCAGAGCCTGTCGGCGCGGCGCGAGGCGCTGGATGCGCGCGATGCCGACTTTGCCACCACCCTGCCGCTGATGGTGGCCGCCGAGCAGCGGCTGGATGCACGCATCGCCGAACTGAACGCCATCCGCGCCGAGGTCACGGCCCTGCTGGGGCAGGCCGACGAGCGCGAGCAGCAGGAGGTCGACCGGCTGGTGCAGGTCTATTCGGCCATGCGCCCGCGCGAGGCGGCGCGCGTGATGAGCACGCTCAACGACGACGTGCGCCTGCCCGTGGCGGCAGCCATGCGCCCGCGTGCGCTCGCCGCCATTCTGGCCCAGATGGAACCGGCCGCGGCCCGCGAGCTGACCGAGAAGCTGGCGCGTCGCTATGAGTCCCAGCAACTGGCCGCACGGGCGGCTGTGGCGGGCACGGGCGGTGCCGAGGCCCCCGCACCTGCGCGCACCAATGCCGAGGCAACGCCCGCCGCCCAGCCGCCTGCGCCTCGCCAGACCCCTGCGCCACGCCAGGCGGCGAACCGGGCCCCAGCCCAGCCCGCAGCCCAGCCCGCAGCCCAGCCCGCGACCCAGCGCACGGCCCAGGCGCCTGACAATGGCAGCGCGGCGGCACCCACCCGCTCGCCCGCAGCACAAGCCCCGGCTCCTGAACCGGCCCCGGAACAGGGTCAGTCCCGCAGCCCCGCCGCGCCGCGTCAGTCGGTGAACTGATCCCTTGCCCATGCGCCCGGCCCGCCGCGTTGACCGCCGCCTTGACGGCAGGGCCGCGCGCCGGGCTCACACGCCGGATCGTCGCCTCAGCCGCCTGAACGACGGCATGTCGGCCCTGACCATGGGCGCGCCCCTGACGGGTCTTTTCTCGGGCAGCAGCGAGGCGTCGCTGGTCAGCTATGCGCTCGCCTTCCTGATCGTCACCATGCGCGTGAAGTTCTGGATCGACGACATGGCCTTCTTTGAAGACCCGCTGAAAGGCGGTGATCGCAGCGACCGGTTCTTCCGCATCGGCATGACCTTTGCCATCGCCAGCTGGGTCATGTTCATCGTCGCCGGTGTCATGGTGCGCGATCCGGTGGTCGCGGGCGCGTGGCTGCTGGGTGCGCTGCTGGTCTCGACTGCTTGGCTGGTGGCCGAGATCGTGGGGCCGAAGTCCTATCGCCTGCAGGCGCTGTGGAGCGCATCCAACGCAGGCTATGTCACCCTGGCCATGGTTCTGGTCCTCTCGCCGTGGCTGGGCGGTGTGCTCGGGGTGGAAGCCTCATGGGTGCAGTGGTTCGCGATTCTGGGCATGGCCCTGGTGCTGTCGGTAGAGATCATCAAGGCCGACTGGCTGAGAAGTGCTGCCGTGCAGCTTGGCGGCGAGACCGGCGGGCGCTGAGGGCGCTTGCACGGGCCGTGGGGCACGCATAAACGGGCCTCATGAGCGAGAACACCATGAACGACAGCCCTCTTCCCGACCGACTCAGCGTCGATCCTGACAGCCCCCACCATCATGCCGAGGTGCTCGAGCGCGGCATCGGGGTGCGCTTTCGCGGCGAGGACCGCACCAATGTCGAGGAATACTGCGTCTCGGAAGGCTGGGTGCGGCTGGCGGTGGGCAACCGGGTCGACCGGCGGGGCAAGCCGCTCACGATCAAGCTGAGCGGCGAGGTCGAGCCCTACGTGCGCGGCAACGCCGACTGAGTACCGCTCAAGGCGATCGGGCCGCGGCGTGACGGGCCGTGCGCGCTCGCGCCATGGTTTACGCTGCGTGAAAACCGCTTGTGACGATTTGAAGACCGTGCTCGATATGCGCCCGATTGCGCGCACGGTGCGCGCCTAATCCAATCAGGAGTCGCGAGCGTGAGTTTGAGCGAAGGGGGGGGCGCGCTTGCGCCTCGCAAGACATTCCTGGGACACCCGCGCGGGCTGGTGATCCTGTTCCTCGCCGAGATGTGGGAGCGCTTTTCCTACTACGGCATGAGAGCGCTGCTGGTGCTCTATCTGACCCAGCACTTCCTGTTCGGCCCGGCCGAGGCGCAGGGCATCTATGCCGCCTATGCCGCCCTCGTCTATCTGATGCCGGTGATCGGCGGGCTGCTGGCCGACAAGTATCTGGGATCGCGCAAGGCCGTGATCATCGGTGCCGTCCTGCTGGTGCTGGGCCACTTCACCATGGCTTTCGAGGGCCGCGGCGGGCGTGACTTCGTCACTGTCGGCGGCACGGAATACGCGCTCGAGGTCGAGGGACGCGACACCGACCGGCGCATCTTTGCCGTCAATGGCGAGGAGCGGGTCGAGATCCGCATCACGCCCGAGGGCATCTCGACGGTGGGCGCGGAGCCTTCCGCCGCCATCGCCTCTGACGTCGGCGCCATCGGCGTGCTCGAGGCCGAGACGGGTGCGGCCCCCGCGCCCCAGGCCGGGGTTGCCACGCCCGGCCCCGATGCGCTTGAGGCCGGTGAGCCTGCCGTGGCTGCCACTCCGCCTGCTGCCGGGTTCCCGGCTGCCGTCGCTCCGGGCGAGTACGAGATTCGCACCGTGCGCGACCTGCGCGCCGAGCCGATCCTGTTTCTGGCCCTTTCGCTGATCATCGTCGGCGTGGGCTTTCTGAAGGCCAATATCTCCACGGTGGTGGGCGCGCTCTATGACGAGGGTGATCCGCGCCGCGATGCGGGCTTCACCATCTTCTATGTCGGCATCAACCTTGGCGCCCTGCTGGCGACCATCCTGTGTGCCTGGCTGGGTATTCAGTACGGCTGGGCCTACGGCTTCGGCCTGGCGGGCATAGGGATGCTGTTCGGCCTGCTGACCTTCATCCTCGGCCAGAGCTGGCTGGAGGGACGCGGCGGCCCGCCCAGGCCCGAGCTGCTGCGCCGCAAGGGCATCCTGGGCCTGCCGTTCGAGGCGATCTTCTGGATCGGCGGCCTGATTGCCGTGCTGCCGGTCTGGCTGATGATCCAGCGCCACGAGCTGATCTCCACCACCTTGCCTACCATCGCAGGGGTCATCTTTGCGCTGGTGGTGGGCTACACCCTGATCCGCCTGCGCGGTGCCGAGCGCACCCGCATGCTGGTGGCCCAGGTGCTGACCTTCTTCTCGGTGCTGTTCTGGGCGCTGTTCGAGCAGGCCGGCTCTTCGCTGACCCTGTTCGCGGACCAGTCCACGGCCATGCCCTCGTGGCTGAATGCGGCCCAGACCCAGTTCTTCAACCCCGCGATCATCGTCGTGCTGGGCCCGGTCATGGCGGCCCTGTGGGTCTGGCTGGCCAGGCGGCGCATGGAGCCCTCCACGCCGGTGAAGTTCTCGTTCGGTCTGGTGTTCGTGGGCGCGGGCTTCCTGCTGCTGGCCTGGGCGGCGCTCACGCAGTCCAGCGTGGATTTCCGCGTGCCGCTGCTGTTCCTGTTCCTGACCTATCTGCTGCACACCATCGGCGAGCTGTGCCTGTCGCCCGTGGGCCTGTCGATGATCACCAAGCTGTCGGTGGACCGCGTGGTGGGCCTGATGATGGGCGTGTGGTTCCTGTCCAGCGCGGTGGCGCACATCGTGGCCGGCTGGATCGCCCAGGCCACGGCGACCGAGACCGTGGCGGGCATCGTGACCAACCGCGAGCTGGCCTTGCAGACCTATGCCGACATCTTCAGCTCCATCGGCTGGGTCGGCGTGGGTGTCGGCGTGCTGCTGCTGCTGATCTCGCCGATCCTGAAAAAAGGCATGGCGGGCGTCCACTAGGCGCTCTTTCCAGACCCGAAATGCAGGAGGGGCGGCGCCGCAAGGCACCGCCCCTTTCGCTTGGGCAAAACGTGCAGGTGAGGGATCAGAACGTCTTGCGCAGGCGAAGCTGGAAGTGGGTGTGGGGGTCGACCTCGCGCCGCTCGACGAAGGCCACGGCCCGCGTGACGCGATCGGCATAGACTTCGCGCTCGATGACGAAGTCGTTCCAGATGTTGACCTGGGCGCGCAGCGACAGGTCCGGGCGCGGCTTGTACTCGGCGAACAGCACCAGATAGTTGTTGATCTCGACGCGGGTGGTCTGGTCGGGATCGAAGATGGTCTCGCCGAAGGGCGGCAGGTACTCCACCCCCCAGTTCGTGTTCCAGCGCGGCAGCTCCTGGGTGAAGGAGACGCTGTGGCGGAAGTGCTGGACCCCCGAGATGCGGCGGCTCTCGCCCGTGGTCGGGTCCGTCACGCTGGAGTTCTGGAAGCTGGTGTTCAGCTGAAGGCGTGCGCCGTCGATGCCGAGGCGCTCCAGCGGCAGGGTCAGGTTGGCATTGAGGCGCGTGTGGGTGCCATCGCCGATGTTGCCGCGCGCGCTGAGACCGCCGGGCAGGGGGATGCGGTCGATCACATCGCTGATCCGGTCGTGGCGCAGGGTGAGGGTGAAGGCGCCCTCGTCCCAGAAGCGGCGCTCCCACACGCCCTCGTAGATCCAGCGCTTCTGGGGCACCAGGTCGATGTTGCCGCCGAACACATCGTCGTTGCTGAGCGCCACCGAGGCGGCGAAGTCGCTGAAGTTGAGCTGGCCCAGCTCGCGCTCGACGCGAAAGCGCAGCTGGTTGCCCGGCGCGGGCGTCCAGGTCAGTTGCAGGCGCGGCTTGGCATAGAAGAAGTCGCGCTCGCTGGTGGCATCGCCGCTCTGGCTGATGGTGGAGTTCTCGAGGCGCAGGCCCGCCTCGACGCTGAGCTGGCTGGTGGGCCGCCAGGTGGTGCGCCCGAACACCTCTGCGCGCACTTCCTCGACGCGCACGCTGGCCGAGGGCAGGGGCACGGGCACGCCGTTGATCGTGAAGGCCTGGTCGGTCTCGCGGAACGTCTGGCCGATCTCGCCGCCGAACTGATAGGACAGTGTGGGCGAGCGCTCGAAGCGCAGCGAGCCCTGGGCGATGGTCTCGCCGCTGGTGCCATCATAGAGGAACAGCTGCTCGGTGCCGGGCACGCGGCCCGAGTTGATTCCCTCGAACTCTCCGCGCTGGGCCATCAGGCGGCCCTCGAAGCGCACGCCCTCGCGCAAGGTGCGCTCGTAGCGCATGGCGGCGTTGTAGCTGCGGCTGTCGTCGCGGCTCTCGAACACGCGCTCGCCCAGCGCGCCGGAGATGATCTCCTCGTTGGTGAAGTTGCCGTCCCACGCCGATCCGCTGATGTCCACGCGCCCGCCCAGAGCCGGACCGGCCCAGTTGCCGCGCAGCTGCCAGCCGTCGCCCCACACATCTTCCTCGACGCGATCCTCGCGCAGTATCGTGCCGTCCGGCGCGCGCCGCACCAAGGTGCCATAGCCGATGGAATCGCTCATGCTGAGGGTGCGGGCCACCTGAAAGCCGTACTGCCGCTCGCCGTCGCGCACCGTGAAGTCATAGCGCCCGTTCCACATGACGCGGCCATGCTCCCAGGGGATCACGCCGATCTGAAGCGCCTGCTCGCGCGATACGCCGCCACGCAGGATCACATTGACCACCACGGGGTGGCCCTGCATGTCGATGCCCGGTGCCCCGCCCCGGATCAGGTCGATGCGCTCGACCTGGTTGGCAGGCGTGCGCGCCAGGATCGACAGGGCGCCCTCGTTCTTGGACGCCGGGCGCGCGCCACCGATCAGAACATTGCCGACCGCGCCCTCGAAACCGCGGACATTGCTGCCGTCGGTGGGCGAGAAGCCGGGAATGCGCATCACCATGTCCTGGGCGGTGCTGGGGCGATAGTCGGCGAAGAACTCGGGGCCGAAGGACAGCACGGCTTCGCTGGCCGCGGTGGACGGAGCCGGCGGGGCGGCATCCTGTGCTGCGTTCTGGGCTGCGGCGGGCAGGGCCATGGCGAGGGCAAGGGCGGATGCGCTGAGCGCGAGAAAGGTGCGGCGGCGGTTGTTGTTTTTCATTGGGCGTCTCCTGAACTGAGCGCAGGGATGCCGCCGGGACGCCTATGCTTCCAGTTACAAAGCAGACATCTGGATTAAATCGGATTTATATATGAAAAGCGCTTCATGACATTCCTGTCATGAAGTCATGTGAGCAGCGATTACTTACAGTGAAGTGGAAGCGGCAGGCGGGATCAGACCGCCGTGCCGCCCACGGTCAGGCCGCGAATCTTCACGCTGGGCTGGCCGATGCCGACGGGCACGCCCTGTCCGGCCTTGCCGCAGACGCCAATGCCCGGATCGAAGGCGAAATCGTTGCCGATCATCTCGATGCGGGTCAGGGCCGTGGCGCCGTCACCGATCAGGGTTGCGCCGCGCACGGGCGCGGTGATGCGGCCGTCCTCGATCAGATAGGCCTCGGTGCACTGGAACACGAACTTGCCGCTGGTGATGTCGACCTGGCCGCCGCCGAAGTTCACCGCATAGAGCCCGCGCCGCGTCGAGGCGATCATGTCGGCAAGGCTGTCGCTGCCGCCTTCCATGAAGGTGTTGGTCATGCGCGGCATGGGGATGTGGGCATAGGACTGGCGCCGTCCGTTGCCGGTGGCGCGCTCGCCCATCAGGCGCGCGCTCATGCGGTCATGCATCAGCCCGACCATGATGCCGTCCTCGATCAGCACGGTGCGCGAGGTGGGCGTGCCCTCGTCGTCGATGGAGAGCGAGCCGCGCCGCCCCTCGATGGAGCCATCGTCCACCACGGTCACGCCCGGCGCTGCGACGCGCTTGCCCATCATGCCGTTGAACACCGAGCTGCCCTTGCGGTGGAAATCGCCCTCGAAGCCGTGGCCGACCGCCTCGTGCAGAAGCACGCCGGGCCAGCCGGGACCGAGCACCACATCCATTTCGCCTGCGGGACAGTCGATGGCCTCGAGATTGATCAGGGCCTGACGCAGCGCCTCGTCCGTCTGGGCCTGCCAGCGCTCGGGCGTGATCCAGGCCTCGAAGCCCGAGCGCCCGCCCGCGCCTGCGCCCGCACTCTCGCGCCGGCCATCCTGCTCGACGGTGACGGCGACGGACAGGCGCACCAGCGGGCGCACATCACGGAAGGTCCGCCCGTCCTGGCGCACGATCTCGATGGCGCGGCGCTCTCCTGCGAGCGAGGCCGACACCTGCACCACGCGCGGATCGCGTGCCCGGGCATAGGCATCGATGTCCTGCAACAGGGCGATCTTGTCAGAGAAGGCGGGCGAGGCGAGCGGGTCATCCTCGCCATAGAGCTTGCGGTTGGTGGCGGGAGGCGCATCGGCGGCAGTGCCGACATGGCCGCGCCGCGCCAGGGCCGCCGCCTCGCCCGCGCGCGCGAAGGCCTCGAGGCTGATCTCGTTGGCATGGGCATAGCCCGCGGTCTCGCCCGCGACGACCCGCAGGCCAAATCCTTCGGACACATCGTAAGAAGCCGATTTCAGCCGCCCGTCGTCGAAGACCAGGGCCTCGCTCTCGGTGCGCTCCAGAAAAAGCTCGCCATCGTCCGCGCCGCGCAGCGCGTCCTGCAAGATCGCATCGACGGAGGCGCGCTCAAGCTCGTGGGCTTCGAGCAGCGAGGCGGGAGCAGGGGGCGAGACTGGGGGCGAGATTGGGGGCGAGACTGGGGCACTGGAAGGGGGCATGAGGGCTCCGGCAGGAAGGCGGATCGAGCAGGTGTCGCCCCTACATAGGCAATGAGGCAGAGCCCTCAAAGTGCCGGGGCCACAGCGCATCGACAGATCGTCCCGCAGCGGGGGCGGGCATGGCGCAGGGGCGTGTGCGGCCACAAACGCACACAAAAAGGGCGGGGCTGCGACCTTTCAATCGCTTGGCAAGCGCGAGGCAAGCCGATATTGACCCGGCATGACGCCGTATGCCCCGCTTCGCGGAGCTTCGGCCCGTGGACGCTGGCAGCGCCTCATCGCACGAGGAGCCCGCCCTGCGGTAAGGATGAAACATGACCATGAGGGTTTCTGGTATGGGGATGCGCGCACGAATCGGGGCCGCCTGGGCCTTTGTCGGCGCTGTGCTGACAATGGCCGTGATGGCGCTGCCCGCAGCAGCCTCCGCGCCGCTGATGGGCCAGCCGACGCCGGGGGCCATCGGCCTTCAACCGGCCGCCTCGCCGCTCAAGGAGCACGCGCACTTCTTCCACAACGTCATCCTGATGCCGATCATCACGGGCATCTCGCTGCTGGTGCTGGGCCTGCTGCTCTGGGTGGTGTTCCGTTACAACCGTCGCCGCAATCCGGTGCCCGCCAAGTGGAGCCACAACACCACCATCGAGGTGATCTGGACCCTGGTGCCCGTGGCGATCCTGATCTTCATCGCGGTGTTCTCGTTCCGCCTTCTGTTCACCTATCACGACATGCCCGAGCCGGACATCACGGTGAAGGTGACGGGCAACCAGTGGAACTGGTCCTACGAATATCCCGATCTGGGCGTGCCGGAATACATCTCGAATATGCTGCCCGAGGACCAGACGACGCCCCAGCTCTATCGCCTCGCGGCCGACGAGCCGATGGTGGTGCCGGTGGGCCAGACCGTGCGTCTGCTGGTGACGGCCTCGGACGTGATTCACGCCGTCGCCCTGCCGGCCTTCGGCCTCAAGGTCGATGCCATTCCCGGCCGCCTCAACGAGACCTGGTTCCGCGCCGACCGCACCGGCGTCTTCTACGGCCAGTGCTCGGAGCTGTGCGGCGTCGATCACGCCTTCATGCCGTTGCAGATCAATGTGGTGACCCAGGCCGAGTTCGAGGCCTGGGTGGCCTCGCGCGGCGGCTCCATGCAGGTGGCCGAGGCCGAGGCGCCCGCCGCACCGGCGGCTCCGGCTGCGGCTCCGGCTTCTGGCGAGACTTCTGGCGAGGCGAGCGTGACGCCCGCCTCGCTCACCACTTCCACCCCTTCTCAGGCGGCGGTTCAGCCCGCCGTCGCCCGCTAGGTTTCCGGCGAGAGGCTAGACAGAGACACCCATGGCCACCGCATCCGCACACACTCACGACGACGGGCACGATCACAAGCCCGGCTTCTTTGTCCGCTGGCTGTTTTCGACCAACCACAAGGACATCGGCACCCTCTACATCATCTTCGCCATCATGGCGGGGGTGGTCGGCGGCGCGCTCTCGGGCCTGATCCGCTGGGAGCTGGCCGAGCCGGGCATGCAGGTGTTCGTGCCGGGCGGTCTGGTCGAGCAGCTCGGCCTCGTCGAGGCGTCCAAGCACGGCTACAACGTGACGGTGACGGCCCACGCCCTGATCATGATCTTCTTCATGGTCATGCCCGCCATGATCGGCGGCTTTGGCAACTGGTTCGTGCCGATCATGATCGGTGCGCCGGACATGGCCTTCCCGCGCATGAACAACATCTCGTTCTGGCTGCTGGTGTCGGCGTGGGTGCTGCTGGTCATGTCCATGTTCGTGGACGGCGGGCCGGGGCGGGGCTTCGGCGGCGGCTGGACCATCTATCCCCCGCTATCGACCATGGGCCATACGGGACCGGCGATGGATCTGGCGATCTTCTCGCTGCACGTCGCGGGGGCCAGCTCGATCCTCGGTGCCATCAATTTCATCACCACCATCTTCAACATGCGCGCGCCGGGCATGACGCTGCACCGCATGCCGCTGTTCGTGTGGTCGGTGCTGATCACCGCCTTCCTGCTGCTGCTGTCCCTGCCGGTCCTGGCGGGCGCCATCACCATGCTGCTGACCGACCGCAACTTCGGCACCAGCTTCTTCGATCCCGCCGGTGGCGGTGATCCGGTGATGTTCCAGCACCTGTTCTGGTTCTTCGGCCACCCCGAGGTGTACATCCTGATCCTGCCGGGCTTCGGCATCATCAGCCACATCGTCTCGACCTTCTCGAAGAAGCCCGTGTTCGGCTATCTGGCCATGGCCTATGCGATGGTCGCCATCGGCTTCATCGGCTTCGTGGTGTGGGCGCACCACATGTACACCGTGGGCATGAGCATCAATCTGCGCGCCTATTTCGTGGCCGCGACCATGATCATCGCCGTGCCGACAGGGGTGAAGATATTCAGCTGGATCGCGACCATGTGGGGCGGCTCGCTGAGCTTCAAGACGCCCATGATGTGGGCCATCGGCTTCATCTTCCTGTTCACTCTCGGCGGCGTGACCGGCGTGGTGCTGTCCAACGCCGGCATCGATTACAGCCTGCACGACACCTACTATGTCGTGGCGCACTTCCACTATGTGCTGAGCCTCGGTGCCGTGTTCGCCATCTTCGCGGGCTTCTACTACTGGTTCGAGAAGATGTGGGGCGTGAAGTACAACGAGATGCTGGGCCAGGCGCACTTCTGGATCACCTTCATCGGCGTGAACGTGATCTTCTTCCCCCAGCACTTCCTCGGCCTGCAGGGCATGCCGCGCCGCTATGTGGACTATCCCGAGGCCTATACCCTCTGGAACCAGGTCTCGAGCTGGGGCTATGCCATCACCCTGGTGGGCATGGCCGTGTTCTTCATCCTGCTGATCGAGGCCGCCGTGCGCCGCCGCAAGGCCGAGGCCAATCCGTGGGGCGAGGGGGCAACGACGCTGGAGTGGACCCTGTCCTCGCCGCCGCCGTTCCACCAGTTCAACGAGCTGCCGGTCATCAAGGCCGACGAGAAGCACTGATGCGCTGACAGGCTGCCGCGCCCGTGCGCGGCGGCCTGTGCCGCCGGAACCGAGGGGGCTCAGGTGCCATGGTGCGTCTGGGCCTTCTTGCTTGAGGGCCTAGGCCCTGTCTTCCCCGCCGCGGCGGGGCATACCCCGAGGAGGCCCCGGCCCATGGCGACGCCGCGCGCCGACATCCCCGTCTCGACCGCCCAGCCGGAAGACTATTTCCAGCTGCTCAAGCCGCGGGTCATGTCGCTGGTGATCTTCACCGCGGTGGTGGGTCTCGTGGTGGCGCCGGGCAGTCTTCCGTTCGGGCTGGCCGTGGTGGCGATCTTGTGCATCGGCCTTGGCGCAGGGGCTGCGGGCGCGCTCAACATGGCGCTGGAGGCCGAGACCGACGCCCTGATGCGCCGCACGCGCGGACGGCCCGTGGCGGCAGGGCGCATCGCACGGGGCGATGCCATGAGCTATGGCGTCATCCTGTCGGTGGCTTCGGTGACCCTGCTGGGTCTGGCGGTGAACTGGCTGGCGGCGGGTCTGCTGGCCCTGACCATCGTCTATTATGCGGGGCTCTATACCCTGGTGCTGAAGCGGCGCACGCCCCAGAACATCGTCATCGGCGGTGCCGCCGGGGCCTTTCCGCCCGTGATCGGCTGGGCGGCGGCCACGGGCAGTGCGCCATGGCAGGCGTGGCTGCTGTTCCTCATCATCTTCCTGTGGACCCCGCCGCACTCGTGGGCGCTGGCGCTCTATTCGGCCGGAGACTATGCCAAGGCGGGCATTCCCATGATGCCGGTGGCCAGGGGCGCGCGCGCGACCCGGCTGCAGATCCTGCTCTACAGCCTCGTTCTGGTGCCGGTGGCGGTGCTGCCGGGTCTGCTGGGCATGGGCGGGGCGATCTATCTGGCCGCGTCCATCGGGGGCGGGGCGCTGTTCCTGCTGCTGGCCTATCGCCTGTGGCGCTCGCGTGCCGGTGATGCCCCGCCGGGAGAGGCCAGTGCCGACAAGCCCGATGCCGTGGGCCGCGAGGCCGCGCTTTATGACGTGCGCGCCCAGTCCAAGCCCGCACGCAACCTGTTCGCCTATTCCATCGCCTATCTGTTCGTGCTGTTCGCCGCCCTCTTGGTGGAGAACATGCCCCTTGTGCAAGGATGCCCGACATGCAGCTGACCCCCGAGGAGCTAAAGGCCCGCAAGCGGCGAAACGTCGCTTTGGCTCTGGCGCTGGTGGCCTTTATTGTGATCGTGTTCGCCGTGACGGTGCTGCGTCTCAGCGCCAACATCGCCGCGAACGCCGCCGGTTGATCCCTGCACGCCCCGCGTCCGAGGGGCGAGGTTACGGAGACGATGGACAAGAACGCGCGTACAGCCCTGATCTGTGTCGTGGTGGTGGCCGGCATGACCGGCGCGGCCTTTGCTGCCGTGCCGCTGTATCAGCTGTTCTGTCAGGTGACCGGTTTCGGCGGCACGGTCAGCCGCGCCGACGAGGCGCCGGGCGAGGTTCTGGAGCGCACCGTCACCATCAGCTTCGATACCAATGTGCGCGGCCTTGAGTGGGAGTTCACCCCCGAGGTGCGCCGCCAGAGCGTGCACATCGGCGAGACGGGCATCGCCTATTTCCGTGTGACAAACACCTCTGACCGGCCCCTGTCGGGCACGGCGGCCTACAATGTGGTGCCCAACCACGCCGGACCCTATTTCCAGAAGCTGCAGTGCTTCTGCTTCGAGGACCAGACCCTCCAGCCCGGCGAGAGCATGAGCTTTCCGGTCCAGTATTTCGTGGCCCCCGAGATGGCCACCGACCGTGAGGGGCAGGGCATCACCAACATAACGCTTTCCTACACCTTCTATCCCACCGACCGCTTCGATCAGCGTGCACAGATGGATGCACGTCCGGGGCTTGGCGGACAGGGCTAGGCGAGGCTATAGCAACCGCAACCGCTCACTTCCCGCGCTTTGCTGTTCAGCGCGACCGAACCGAGAGATTTCATGGCCGACGCCCACGCCGCTCCCAAGCACGACTATCACCTCGTCGACCCGAGCCCCTGGCCGCTGGTGGCATCGATTGCCACCACCATCATGATGGTAGGCGCGGTGATCTGGATGAAGGGCATGTTCGGCCTGTCCGGCCCCATGGTGTTCATCGTGGGCTTTGCCGCCGTGCTCTATTCCATGTTCGGCTGGTGGGCAGACGTGGTGAAGGAAAGCCGCAAGGGCGATCACACGCCGGTGGTCTCGCTGGGCCTGCGCTATGGCATGGTGCTGTTCATCGCCTCCGAGGTGATGTTCTTCGCCGCCTTCTTCTGGATCTTCTTCGAGATGGCGCTGTGGAATGAATCGCGCACGCTCATCCCCGAGTTCGGCAACTGGACCGAGACGGCCGCAGCATGGTCCACCTGGCCGCCCCAGGGCGTCGAGACGCTTTCGGCCTGGCACTTGCCGCTGCTCAATACGGTGATCCTGCTTCTGTCGGGCACCACGGTGACGTGGGCGCACCATGCGCTTCAGGTCGGCAAGCGCGGCGAGGCCAAGCTGGGCCTGGCCCTGACCATCGCGCTGGGTGTGCTGTTCACGGGCGTTCAGGCCTATGAGTACTACCACATCCTGCACGACAACCTGTTCTTCAACGACGAGGCGATGAACTCGGGCCTGTATGGTTCGATCTTCTTCATGGCCACGGGCTTCCACGGCTTCCACGTTCTGGTGGGCACGCTGTTCCTGACCGTCTGCCTGATCCGCCTGCTGCGCGGTCACTTCACGCCCCAGAAGCACTTCGGCTTCGAGGCGGCGGCCTGGTACTGGCACTTCGTGGACGTGGTGTGGCTGTTCCTGTTCGCCTTCGTCTATGTGACGTTCGGATAAGGTGAGCGAAGCGCCCTCCGGCCCGTCGACACCCGGTGCGCGGCCCCTCGATCGCAGGGCCGCCGCCCTTGCCGGGCTGAGGGGGCGCTGTCCCGTCTGCGGGCGCGGGCGGCTGTTCTCGGGCTTTCTCAAGATCGCGCCGCGCTGCACCGCCTGCGGCTTCGATCACGGCGGGGAAAACACCGGCGACGGGCCTGCCGCCTTCATCATCCTGATCGCCGGGTTCGTGGTCGGCTTCTCGGCGCTGTTCGTCGAGATGCGCTTCTCGCCGCCGATCTGGGTGCACCTGATCGTCTGGCTGCCCATGGTCGCGGGGCTTTCGCTGGCGATGATGCAGCCGCTCAAGGGCCTGATGGTGGCGCTTCAGATCGTCAACCGCGCGTCCGAGGTGCGCAATGACGAGTTCTGAGCCCGCGCAGCGCTTTGGGCGGGGCCGCTTTCCCTGGCTGCTGGTGCTCATCAGCCTGCCGCTGATTGCCGCCCTGCTCTGGCTGGGGCTCTGGCAGGTTCAGCGGCTGGAATGGAAGTCCGCCCTGATCGAGGACGCGGAGCGCGCCGAACAGGCGCCGCCCGTGCCTCTGGCTGCCCTGCTGGCGTCAGGCGAGCGGCCCGGCTTTCGCCGCGTCATCGTGCGCTGTCCGGGGCTGGCGGGCGCACCTTACGTGGAGCTTCAGTCCATCCATGAGAGCGAGGCCGGGGTGCGCCTGATATCCGTCTGCCGACCCGAGGGCGTGCAGGGCGTGTGGCTGATCGACCGGGGTTTCGTGCCCGGCGACGACGGGCCGCGGCCGCAGGTGCGGGCCAGCGAGGCCATGACCGGGTTCACGAGCGAGTTCACAGGCATCATCCGCCAGATTGACGCCCCCCATGCCCTGACGCCTGCGCCGCGCGGCCTGCGCTTCTACGGCCGCGACCATGCAGCGATGGCGCAGGCACTGGGCGTGCAGGGGCCGGTGGTGAGCGATCTGGTCATACTGGCCGAGAGCCCCGTCAATCCCGAGGTCGAGGCCCTGCGCCCGGCCATTCCGCCTGCGGCGTTCTCGAACAATCATCTCGGCTATGCCCTGACCTGGTTCGGCCTGGCGCTGGCCCTGATCTTCGTCGTGGGGCTCAAGGTCCGCCAGAGCCTGCGCAAATGAGTCTGCGCCCATGAGCCATCATGTCCTGAACAGCGGCGTGCGCGTGATCGCCGACCCCATGGCCGGTCTGCGGACCCTGGCCATCAGCCTTGTGATCCGCGGCGGCGCGCGCTGGGAGGACGAGACGTGCTCGGGCTGGTCGCACCTGCTGGAGCACATGGTGTTCAAGGGTGCAGGCCCGCGCGACGCGCGCGCCCTGGTCGAGGCCATCGAGGCGGGCGGCGGCAGCCTGAACGCCTACACCGGCTATGAATACACCAGCTATCAGGCCCGCGTGCTGGAAGGCCAGCTGCCGCTGGCGCTCGAACTTCTGTCCGACCTCGTGTTCGCCCCCACCCTCGATGAGCGCGAGCTGGTGCGAGAGAAGGGCGTGATCGCCCAGGAGATCGCCGAGGCCTTCGACACGCCCGACGATCATGTGTTCGAGATGGCACAGGCCCGCGCCTACGAGGGCCAGTCGCTGGGCCGCTCCATCCTCGGCACCACGGCCAGCATAGGCACCGCCGGGCGCGACGATCTGAACACATGGCGCGGCACCCTTTATGCGCCCGCCCACATGGTGCTGTCGGTCTCCGGTGCGGTGGACGAGGACGACCTGCTGGCTCTGGCCGAGGCGCGTTTCGGGCACGCGCCCGAGGGCCAGCCCGATCCGGCGCTGGTGCCCGCGCGCTTCGAGGGGGGTGTGGCGACGGACGTGCGCCGCATCGAACAGGCCAATCTGGTTTTCGAGCTGCCCGCGCCGGGCCTCGGCGATCCGCGCTGGCACGCGCTGAAGGTGCTGAGCGAGATTCTGGGCGGGGGCATGGCGTCCCGCCTGTTTCAGGAGGTGCGCGAGAGGCGCGGTCTGGCCTATGCCATCGACGCCTTCCATCAGGGCTATGAGGACACGGGCGTGCTGGGCATCTATGCGGCCACCTCGGGTGCCGATGCGGCCCAGCTCGGCACGGTGGTGGCCGATGAGCTGAAGCGTCTTGCCGACGACGGCCCGATGGCGGACGAGGTGGCCCGCGCCCGCGCCCAGGTGCGCGCCCAGGCCTTCATGGCCGCCGAGAGCCCGGCTGCGCGCGCCGAGCGGGCCGGGGTCCAGACCCTGATGATGGGCGCACCCGAAAGCCTCGATGCGTTGGGGATGGCCCTTGATGCCGTGGATGCGCCCGCCGTCATGGCCCTGGCGCGCGACATGCTGGGACAGCGGCGCGCGGCGGTGGCGGCGCTGGGTCCGGCGCGTGCCGGGGCAGGCGCCGAAGCCTTCATGAAGGCGCTCGTGGCATAAGCGCGCGCTTTGGGCCATGATGGGCCATGGCCCTGATGGACTGGATGAACGAGCCCGAGGTGCCGCTGGTGCGCGGCGAGGGGGTTTACCTGCGGCCGCCGCGCCTGTCCGACCACGGGGCATGGGCGGCTTTGCGCGAGGCATCGAGAGACTATCTGCAGCCCTTCGAGCCGACCTGGCCCGAGGGCGACCTGACCCGCGCGGCCTTCAAGCGGCGCCTCGGCATCTATGAGCGCGAGAGCGAGCTGGGCAATGCCCTGCCGCTGTTCCTGTTCTGCGAGCACAGCGGCGATCTGGTCGGGGCCATGACCCTGTCGAACATCCGCCGGGGCGTCAGCGAGGCGGGCACTCTGGGCTACTGGATCGGCGAGCGGTTTTCGGGTCAGGGCTATGGTACGCGCGGGGTGAGGGCGATCACGCGCCACGGCTTCGAGGCCCTGGGCCTGCACCGCATCGAGGCGGCCTGCGTGCCCGACAACATACGATCGCGCCGGGTTCTGGAAAAATCGGGCTTCCGGCTGGAAGGAACGGCCCGCGCTTATTTGAAAATTAACGGGGTCTGGAGAGATCATCTCCTGTTCGGATTGCTGGCCGACGATCCAGTCGGCTGACAATGACATATCGCCACCTGCCTCCTTTTCTGGACGGCGGGCCGGGTGATGCGGGGGGCAGAAGCGCTTTGAACGACCGATCGAGAAGTCTGGTCTGGGACACCACCCTGACAATCGAGGCTCTGGCCGCCGCCGACGTGGCGCTGTGGTCGTGGTGCCCGCGTGAGGACCGTCTGTCCATTTCGGGAGCCAGCAGGGCGCTTGGCCTTGGCCCGCTGGCCCCTGACTGCACCGGTGCCGCCTTTGCCGCCCTCGCCATGCCTCAGGACCGCACCCTGGCCGACGAGCTGCTGAAGCCGCGCGTGGAAGGCTCGGAGGTTGCCCTTCGTCTGCGTATGCGCGGCTCGGAGACCTGCCTGTGGCGCGGCGTGTGGCTGGAGGACGGTCTGCGTGCAGCCGGCATCGTGGCGCTGGAATCGAAGTTCACCGGCACCGATACCGATGCCCTGACCGGCCTGCTGGACCGGCGTACCTTCCTGGCGCGTGCGCGCGATGCCCTGATCGAGCCGGGCGAGTACGAGATGGTGGTGGCCGACGTGGACCGTCTGCGCCGTCTCAACGAGGCCCTGGGCCACGAGAGAGCCGATCTGGTGCTTTCGGCGCTGGGCTCGCGCCTGGCGGCGGCCTTCCCTTCGGATTCCCTGCCCGCGCGCGTGGGCGAGGACGAGTTCGCGGTGCTGGCGCGCATCAATGGCGGTGCCCGCGTGGCGGATCGCGTGCGCGAGGCGCTGGAACAGCCCCTGCGCGTGGCGGGCTTCGACATCTATCCGACCGTCTCGATCGGGGCGGTGCGCGCCGAGGGCGGACCCGATGCGGCGGATTCCGCCGAACTGCTGCGCCGTGCGGAACTGGCGGTCGAGTCGGCCAAGGGCGGCGGGCGCAGCGGACTGGCGGCCTACGGGCGTGCGCTGGAGAGCGACTCGCTCTCGCGTCTGGCGCTGGAGAGCGATCTTCGCAACGCGCTGGTGCGCGGCGAGGTCGAGCCCTTCTATCAGCCCATCGTCAACCTCGACACCGGCGCGGTGGCGGGCTTCGAGGCCCTGGTGCGCTGGCGCCATCCCAAGCGCGGACTGGTGCCGCCGGACGAGTTCCTGACCCTGGCCGCCGAGATGGGCCTGATGAACGACATCGGCCTGCTGATGATGCAGGGATCGGCCCGGCAGCTCGCCGAGTGGCTGGCGCGCCATCCGCGCGCGGGCAAGCTGTTCGTCAGCGTCAATCTCTCGACCATCGAACTGGAGCGCGAGGGGCTGATCGAGGACGTGGCGCGCATCCGTTCCGAGACGCGCCTGCCGCCCGGTGCGCTCAAGCTGGAAGTGACCGAAAGCGATATCATGCGCGATCCCAACCGCGCCGCCCTGACCTTGCAGGCACTGCGTGAGGCGGGCGCGTCGCTGGCGCTTGACGACTTCGGTACCGGCTTTTCATCGCTGTCCTATCTGGCGCGGCTGCCCTTCGACACGCTCAAGATCGACCGGTACTTCGTGCTGACCATGGGCGAGGACGAGGGCTCGTCCAAGATCGTGCGCTCGGTGGTGGCGCTGGGCCGCGACCTGTCCCTTGAGGTGGTGGCCGAGGGGGTGGAGAACGCCGCGCTGGCGCGCAAGCTGCTGGGCGCTGGCTGCCACTATGGTCAGGGCTTTGGCTACGCGCCGGCCCTGCCCGCCCAGGAGGCCGAGGTCTATCTCAATGAATCGCTGTCGGACGGCATGGCGCCGATCAAGGCGAGGTCGGGCTGAGACCGGGCGTGGCCTGCAAGATCGGGCCTGGGTCAGGCATGGCCTGACAGGCTGCTGAGATTGGCGGCATTGATGCCCAGCAGGGCGAGCGCCCGCGACCACTTGCCCGCATAGTCGTCATCGAAGATCAGCGCCTCGTCCGCATCAAGCGTCAGCCAGACGTTCTCGAGCAGCTCGCCCTCGAGTTGGCCCGCATCCCAGCCCGCATACCCCAGCGCCAGAAAGGCCCGGCGCGGCCCCTCGCTGATACCGCTCAGCGCCAGCAGGGCCTCGCGCGTGGTGGTCAGACCCAGCCCCGGCCTGATCGGCAAGGTGGCCTCCTCTATGCGCCAGTCATCGGAGTGGATCACGAAGCCACGCTCGCGCTCAACAGGTCCGCCCGAGAGCACGGGAGCATCGGCATTGGGCAGGTCCATCTCGATGCCGAGCCGCTCCATGACCCGCGCCAGCGTCACGCCGCGCGCAGGCTGGTCGAGGCGCACGCCCAGGGCGTGCTCGTCGGTGTGGGCACACACCAGTATCACCGCGTGCTCGAAGCGCTCGTCGTCGATACCGGGCATGGCCACGAGAATGCGCCCGGCGAGGCTGTGCTCGGGCTCCAGCCTCGGCCTCGGAGTGATGGAGGGCTCATGATCCATGAGGGCATCAAAGCGATGATGGGAACGGAAGGCAAGGTTTGGGGGTTGGCGCAGTCACCTGCGCGGCCTATCTGTCGGCCAGCGTGATCCTCCTCCCATGAAAGAGACTGTCATGACCATCCAGCCCGGCGATCGCCTGCCCGAGTGCACCCTGACCACCCCGTCCAAGGACGGTCCCCAGGCGGTTTCGACCAGCGAGCTGTTCAAGGGCAAGACCGTCGCCCTGTTCGCGGTGCCCGGTGCCTTCACGCCGACCTGCTCGGCCCGTCACCTGCCCGGCTTCAAGGACAAGAAGGACGAGCTGAAGGCCCGCGGCATCGACCAGATCGCCTGCCTGTCGGTCAACGACGCCTTCGTCATGCAGGCCTGGGGCGAGAGCCAGGGCGTTGACGGCGGCGAGATCCTGATGCTGGCCGACGGCAATGGCGAGTTCACCCGCAAGCTCGGCCTCGAGCTGGACGCCAGCAAGTTCGGCATGGGCGAGCGCTCGCAGCGCTATTCCATGATCGTCGAGGACGGCGTGGTGAAGACGCTCAACGTCGAGGAAGGCGGCGAGTTCAAGGTCTCGTCCGCCGAGCACCTGCTGACCCAGCTCTGATCCGTCAGGCGGCGGCGCTGGCCCCTTCGCCCGCGTCGCCCGCCTCTGCCGCCGCGCTGAGCACATGGTTGACCGCACCCAGCAGGGCAGCGGGCGTCAGCGGCTTGGAGACGAAATAGTTCATCCCTGCGTCCATGCAGGCGGCCACGTCGTCTTCGGAAGTATCGGCGGTGACGGCGATCACCGGCGTGAACTGGTTGGGTCCGGCGTGCGCGCGAAGGCGGCGCGTGGTCTCGCGACCGTCCAGCTCGGGCATGCGCACATCCATGAACACCAGATCGAACGGCTCCGCTCCGGCGGCCTCCAGCGCGGCCATGCCGTCGGCGGCGGTGGCGACATTCACGCCCAGCGGCATCAGGATCAGCTGTATGGCGCGGCGATTGATCTCGTGATCGTCGACGATCAGCACGCTGAGCGCGCGGCCCGCATCCTCGCCTTGCGCGGCCTGCTGCGCCTCGGGCTCGGCGGGAGCCTGCGAGGGGGCGGCTGAAACAGTCCGGGGCTCGGCAGCTTCAGCGACCGCAGGTTCGGCCGCCGCAGGCGCGGGCGCGGGCGCGGGTGCGGGCGCGATCCGGGCGGGCGTCACCAGGGCGGGAGGCGCGACCAGCAGGGTGCGGATGGCCTCGCGGGTCTCCAGGGTGGCATTGGCGAGCGCGGGCGTGGAGCCGGCATCGACCGGATCGAGGTTGAGGGCGATGGTGAAGGCGGCGCCAAGGCCCTTCTCGCTGCGCACGGTCAGGGTGCCGCCCATCAGGCGCACCAGATCGCGGCTGATGCTGAGGCCGAGGCCCGATCCGCCGAACTTGCGGCTGACACCCTCGGCGGTCTGGTCGAAGGGGGTGAACAGGCGCGCGAGCTGCTCGCGGTCCATGCCCGGCCCGCTGTCGCTGATCTCGATGGTGAGGGCGTGCTGGCCGTTCTCGTTCACCCAGGCGCTGAAGCGCACGCAGACGAAGCCGTCGGTGGTGAACTTCAGGGCGTTGGAGAGAATGTTGTTCATGACCTGCTGAAGGCGCATGCCGTCGGCGCGCACATGGGAAGGAACGCTCGCCGCGCCCTCGATGCGAAAGCGCAGGCCCTTGGCGCGGGCCTCGCGCTGCCACAGTTGCAGGCTCCGGGCCAGCAGGGCGCGCAGGGGCAGGTCCGAGGGCTCGACCCTCATGCCGCCCGCCTCCAGCTTGGCGTGGTCGAGCAGGTCGTCCAGCAGTGCCCGCATCATGATGCCGGCTTGGGTGATGAGGGCGGCGTGGGCGCGCGCCGAGCTGTCGGTGGCGGTGCGCTCAAGCTCGTGGGCGCCGGTGAGAATGGCCCCGATGGGCGTGCGCAGGTCATGGCCGACGGCCGCGAGCATGGCGCTGCGGCTGTTCATCAGGGCCTCGGCCTCGCGCTGGCGGGCCTCGGCCTCGCGGCGCGCGGCGCTCTCGGCCAGCCAGGCCTTCTCGACCATGTGCCACAGGCTGATGCAGTAGCCGACATAGACGATCAGGCTGAGGGTGACGGCGACGATGAAGATGCGCGGCGCGCCCGCTGCGGCCATGAAGACCGGCGTCATGGCCATGTAGAGCACATGGGGCGCCAGCGTCGCGGCCAGCACGGCCTTGGAGCGCGGCGAGTTCATCACCGCATAGATCGAGGCCGCCGATACCAGTATGGCGGCAGCCACGCCGCCGAACTCGCCGCCCGACAGCCACAGCGCCGCCGACAGCGAGGAAAAGATCACCGAGTTGATGCCGAGCACCAGCAGGCCCCCGGCCGTCCTCAGGCTGCCAAAGCCCTCGCGGCGCCCCGAGGTGATGGGCGCGAAATAGACTGCCTCGATGACCTGTATGGCGAAATAGGCGCAGGCCCAGAGCGCCACGACTTCCCAGCCGATCACCGGCGTGAACACCAGGGCCGTGATGCAGCCCATGCCCGAGCGCAGCACGAGCGAGCGTCTGCGCTGGCGCACGGCGGTGGCCAGGGTGGTGTCGTGTTCACGCATCTGTCTTGAGGGCATAACCGTTTCCCCGGACCATCACTGATGAGGAGGCGAGACGGGCTTCTTGGCGGCCTGATGGCGCTCCCTCAGGCTCCCACAGTGGCACACAAGGGCCTAACGCGGCGTCAACGCGTGCGGGGGCTTCCGGCTTCGGCGGCGCGGGCCAGATCGCGGTTGAGCCGGGCGATCAGGCCCGGACCCTCGAACACCAGCGCGCTGTAGATCTGCACCGCATGGGCACCGGCCTGAAGGCGGGCCTCGACATCGCCTGCCGTCTCTATGCCCCCAGCCGCGATCAGGGCGAGGCGACCGTCCGCAGCGGCTGCGGCATGGCTCAGCGCCTTGAGGGCCCTGTCTTTCAGCGGCGCACCCGACAGGCCCCCCGACTGGGGCGCATGGGGCGAGCGCAGTGTCTCGGGCCGCTCCAGCGTGGTGTTCGAGACCACCATGCCATCGAGGCCGTGGGCGATCACACTGGCGACAATGGCACCTATGGCCTCGGCATCGAGATCGGGCGCGATCTTCAGGAACAGGGGTGCGCGGACCGCAGGCGACAGGCGCGCGCGGGCCTCGGCCAGGGCGTCCAGCAGGCGCGCCAGCTCCTGATCGCCCTGAAGGGCACGCAGGCCGGGCGTGTTGGGCGAAGAGATGTTGATGGTGAAATAGTCCGCCAGACCCCATAGGCGCTGAAGCCCCGTCACATAGTCGACGGTTCGGTCCTCGCTGTCCTTGTTGGCGCCCAGATTGGCACCGACCACACCGCTCACGCGGCCGCGCGCAAGGTGTGCCTCGAGCCGCCGCGCGAAGGGCTCCAGTCCCTCGTTGTTGAAGCCCATGCGGTTGATGACCGCGCGATCCTCGCTGAGGCGGAACAGGCGCGGTCGCGGGTTGCCGCTCTGGGGGCGCGGCGTGACCGAGCCGCACTCGATGAAGCCGAAGCCCAGGGACAGCAGCCCGTCGATGGCGACGGCATCCTTGTCGAACCCTGCGGCCAGACCTATGGGCGAGGGCAGCGACAGCCCGGCAAGCGTGGTGCGCAGCGCAGGCGCAGGCGCGGGCGCACGCGGGCCAAGGCCTATCTGCACCGCCTTCAGCGCCAGGGTATGGGCCTGTTCGGGATCGAGCGCGCGCAGCAGCTCCAGCCCCAGATCGTGAACAGCGCTCAAGGCTCGATGCCCAGACTGCGGGGCGTGAAGTGGCCCTCGAAGGTGAAACGCTCGGCGGCATCGACACCAAAGACGCACAGCGCCGCCGTGGGAAAGCCCTCGGACAGGCGCGCGCCGGCAGAAGCGGGGCCTGCGCCTTCTTCCAGAAGTTCGAGCGCCAGTTCGTGAATTCCGGGGTTGTGGCCGATCACCAGCAAGGTGCCCGGCTGGGCCATTGCCGCCTCGATGCGGGCACGCCAGCGCGAGGCGGGTGCATTGTAGAGGGCCTCGTCCTCGCTGGCGACGGCGTCGGGAAACAGCGGGGTCATGGCCTGCCAGGTGCCGCGCGTGCGTGCGGCCGACGAGACCAGCACACGATCAGGCCGCAGCCTGCGCTCTGCCAGCGCCTCGCCCATGGCCAGCGCCTGTGCCAGTCCGCGCGGGCTCAAGGCGCGGTCGAAGTCGCGGCCCGAGGCGCTGGCGCGCTCGGCCTTGGCATGGCGCATGATGATGAGGCGGTCCATGCGCCCTCTTAGGGGGCTTTTCCGACCCGTGACAAGCGTGGCATTCGCCCGCTGGCGGGCTGGGGCAGCAGGGTGCCGGGGGCCAGCGCCGGTCGCGCGCGGGCGCGATGACCGGGCAGGGTCAGGGCAGGCACCTGCCGCCCCGCCTCCAGCAGGATCAGACCCGCCGCGCCGGGCAGCAGGACCGAGCCAAAGCTCTCGAAGCTGTCGGCCATGGCAATGAAGGCGCGCCAGGGCGGCACATAGAGGGTCTGGGACCATGCCAGTGGGGTCAGGTCGGCCCCGCGCACCAGTTGCTCGACTTGACCGCGCGTGAAAGGTCGTCCGTGGCCGAACGGCGTGGCCTCCGAGCGGGTCCAGAAACCGCCACGCGCAGCCACGGCCACGATCAGCCGCCCGCTGGGCCGCAGCACCCTTGCCGCCTCGATCAGGGCTGCCTGCGGATTGTCGCTTTCCTCAAGGGCATGGATCAGCAGCACGCGATCAAAGCTGCCGGTGGCGAACGGCAGGGCGAACTCGCTCACCAGGGCGGTGCGGCTGCGTGCATCCAGCGGCCAGACCTCCGCGCCCTGACCCTCGGGCATGGCCGCCAGGGCGCGCCGCGCGGCGGGAAAGCTGTCGAGCCAGGGGGTCGCATAGCCGATGCCCAGCACGTCGCATGCAGGCGCATCGCCCCAGGCATCGCGCAGGCGCCGGGCCACGAGACGGCGGACCAGTGCTCCGGCGGGCTCGGCATAGAAGCGGCGAAGATCGTCGATCGAGCGGCGCATGACGGCGACACTATAGGCCATCGGCAAGGCGCGCTCTATACGAAGGCCCATGGCCCTCGAGATCCTCCAGTTCCCCTGCCTCATCGACAACTACGGCTTTCTTGTGCGCTGCCCCGGGACCGGTGTGGTGGCCAGCATCGACGCGCCCGAGGCCGAGGCCGTGATCGCGGCGCTTGACCAGACGGGCTGGGGGCGGCTCGACCTGATCCTCAACACCCACTGGCACGGCGATCACACCGGCGGAAACGGCGCTCTTCATGCGCTGTTCGGCTGCGAGATCCTTGGCCCCGAGGAAGTCCGGCGCGCCGCGCCTCTGGACCGCGCGCTCGCCCATGGCGATGAGGTGCGGGTCGGAGAGGTGCGCTTTCAGGTGCTGGCCACGCCGGGCCATACGCTGGGCCACATCGTCTATCGCTGCATGGACGAGCCGCTCGCCTTCGTGGGCGATACGCTGTTCGCGCTTGGCTGCGGGCGTCTGTTCGAGGGCACGGCGGCCCAGATGTTCGAGAGCCTGCGCCTGACGGACGCCTGGCCCGGCGAGACGCGCATCTACTGCGCGCACGAATACACCCTGTCCAATGCCCGCTTCGCCCTGAGCGTGGATGAGCGCCCGGAGATGAAGGCCCATGCCGATGCCATCAACGCGCTGCGCGCGAGTGATCAGCCCACGGTGCCGACCACCCTGGCCGTGGAGCGCCGGTTCAATCCCTTCCTGAGAGCTGACAGCGCCGAGGCCTTTGCGGCGCTGCGGGCGGCCAAGGACAGCTTCGGCTGAGCCGCTCAGGGCCGCATTCAGGGCCGCATGGAGAAGGCGCGCACGATCCGCGCCGATGAGGGCCGCCCCTCGACCCCGCGCGAGGGCACCACGGTGATCAGCAGCACCGCGCCATTGAAGCTCACGTCCGGGCGGCTGCCCTCGCGGATGATGATCTGGCGCAGGCGCATCGCCTCGGGGCGCAGGTTGCGCGAGCGGGTCATGCGCTGGACCGCCTCGACGGCGGTAGCCGCAGCGTCGGCATAGACGGCCTCGTTGCCCGGCGTGATCTCGGGCGCGTCGATCAGAACGGGACGTCCCAGCGCGCGCAGCAGGGCATGGCTCTGGGCCATGAGAAAGCTGGTCAGCTGCATCACCGACATGGGCGGCGGCGACAGCCGGTCGGCCGAGCCGGCCACCGAGACGGGAATCCCCCCCGGCGACTGGGGCGTGAACAGGGTCAGCCCGCCGTTGCGCGTGACGCGCAGCACCAGATCGCCCGCATCATTGCGATAGAGAACGTCACCGGCAGGCGCGGGCACCGGGCGCAGCGACCAGACCTCGCTGGAGTTGTCGAAGCGCATAAGCGGGCGCGAGCCCGAGCGGTCGAGCACGAAGGAGGTGCCGTTGCTGGCCTGATAGCGGGCGGTCTGGGGCAGGCTCTGGGAGGCGAAGCGCTCACGCAGCGAGCGGCTGTCCTCGGCCTGGGCATTGGCACCGCGCTGGGCGAGGCTGGGCGTGGGCGCAAGCATCGCAGCGGCGCCAAGCGCCATCGCGATCACCAGCGGCCTTGCAGCCGACCTGACCCATGAACGAACCATCATGGCCCTAGCGTTGACTCCCCACCCGGGCGGATTTTGGGCCAAGGGCCGTCGCCCGCCCCCTAGCCGACCAGATACTGACCGCCGTTCAGTGAAAGCGTACAGCCTGTGACATATCCGGCACGCTCGCCCGCCAGCCACGAGACCATGTCGGCGATCTCCTCGCCGCGCCCGAGGCGGCCCACGGGAATCTGGGCGATGATGGCATCGAGAACCTTCTGGTCCATGGCGCCGACCATTTCGGTGTCGATATAGCCCGGCGCGATGCAGTTGACCGTCACGCCCTTGCGCGCGTTCTCCAGCGCCAGTGCCTTGGTAAAGCCGATCATGCCGGCCTTGGCTGCGGAATAGTTGGTCTGGCCGATCTGGCCCTTCTGGCCGTTGATCGAACTGATGTTGATGATGCGCCCGAAGTTGCGCTCGCGCATGCCGCCGATCACATGACGGGTCATGTTGAACACCGAGTCCATGTTCACGCGGATCACGTCGGACCACTGCTCGGGCGTCATCTTGTGAAAGAAGCCGTCGCGGGTGATGCCGGCGTTGTTGACCAGCACATCGACGGGGCCAAGCTCGGCCTCGACCGCCTGCACGGCGCGCTCGCAGTCCTCGTAAGAGCCGACGTTGCCCTTGACCACCATCACGCCCAGTTCCTCGGCGGTGGCGCGTGCGGCGTCCTCGTTGCCCGAATAGCCCGCCGCGACCTTGTGGCCGTCGGCCTTTAGGCGCTCGACGATGGCGCGTCCGATACCGCGTGTTCCGCCCGTGACCAGTGCAACCCGGCTCATGTAACCTCCCGTTGTTTCCTGTGATGCCGCGCCATGCGAAGCGACGCGATCGTGCCTTGTGGATAACCCTAGTCAGGCGCGCCGGTCAGGCCAAGAGGCGAATGTCGCCCTGTGCTCAGCCGCGCTCGACGCACATCGCCACGCCCATGCCCCCGCCAACGCACAGCGTGGCAAGACCGCGCGCCGCGCCGCGCCGCTTCATCTCATGAAGCAGGGTGACGAGGATGCGTGCACCCGAGGCCCCGATGGGGTGGCCAAGGGCGATGGCGCCGCCGTTCACATTCACCTTGTCGGGATCGAGCCCAAGCTCGCGCACCACGCACAGCGCCTGTGCGGCAAAGGCCTCGTTGCTCTCGATCAGGTCGAGGTCGGCGACGCTCCAGCCCGCCTTTTCCAGCGCGCGGCGGCTGGCGGGGATGGGGCCGGTGCCCATGATGGCCGGATCGACCCCGGCGTGGGACCAGGACGCGATGCGCGCCAGCGGCTCAAGGCCCCGGCGTGATGCCTCGTCGGCGCCCATCAGAACCAGGGCAGCGGCCCCGTCGTTCAGGCCCGAGGCGTTGGCCGCCGTCACGCTGCCCTCGCGCGTGAAGGCCGGGCGCAGGCCTGCCAGGGATTCGGCGCTGACGCCCTCGCGGATGTATTCGTCCCTGTCGACCACGGTATCGCCCTTGCGCCCGCTGATGGTCACGGGCGTGATCTCGTCGGCAAAGCGGCCCTCGCGACGGGCGGCTTCGGCGCGGTTCTGGGAAGTGGCGGCAAAGCGGTCCTGATCCTCGCGCGAGATCGACCAGCGCTCGGCGATGTTCTCGGCGGTCTGACCCATGTGGTAGCCGTGGAAGGCATCCCACAGCCCGTCGCGGATCATGGTGTCGACAAGGGCGAGGTCGCCCATTTTCTGGCCCTGGCGCAGGGGTGCGCAGTGGGGGGCCTGGCTCATGCTCTCCTGACCGCCGGCGACGACCACCTTCGCGTCGCCCTGGGCGATCTGCTGCATACCGAGCGCCACCGCGCGCAGGCCCGAGCCGCACAGCTGGTTGAGGCTCCATGCCGGGGTGTGATGGCCCAGCCCGGCCTTGATCGCCGCCTGTCGCGCAGGGCCCTGACCGGCGCCCGCCTGCAGCACCTGACCCAGGATCACCTCGTCCACCTCGCCCGGATCGACACCGGCGCGCCTCAGGGCCTCGGCAATGACGCGCGCGCCAAGTTCATGAGCCGGAAGGCTGGAGAGGCCCCCCAGAAAAGAGCCGATGGGAGTGCGCGTGGCAGAGACGATGACGATGTCTTGGGCGGTTTCGGACATGGGGGGAGCTTTCGTCCTCAGCTTGATGTCTGGGTCGCCGCTGGCGGCGGCGGGTCTCGGGGAGCGACTGATCTAAGCGCGCTACGGTTCCGGCCGCGAGCCGTTTTCGCAGCCGCGCACAGCCGACTGTGGCGCTTTTGCCCCATCGCGAGGCTCCCGTCACCTCTGGGCAAAGGGAACGAGTTGGCTCCTCTGGCGATTCAGTCTCGCGACATCTTTTTATGAGAGGCTTCTCGTAAGACCCGGATCAACCGGGCCTCGATCAGACCATTGTTTGACCACACGTGCCTATGGGGATGAAAGGTGATGATGAACGCGCTGCGACGGCTTGGCCGCCACATGCTGACCCCCGATGCTCTCGACATGGCCGAGCACTACGAGACGCGCGCCGAGCGTGAGGCGGACCTGTGGGTCCATGTCATCGGTCTGGCGCTGGCAGCGCTGGGTGCCGTGGTGCTGGCGGGGCTGGCCGTGGTTTACGGCGGCATGAGCGTGATGGTGGCGACGGCCATCTATGCCCTGTGCCTGATCGCCATGCTGACCTGTTCTACAATCTACAACCTGACCCATCCGTGCACGGTTCGCCCCCTGCTGCGGCGCCTCGACGAGGCGGCGATCTTCGTGATGATCGCGGGCTCGTACACCCCTTTCACGACCCAGAGGTTCGAGGGCGCATGGGCCGTGGGCTTCACGGCCCTGATCTGGGGCATCGCACTCGCTGGGGTGCTGGCCAAGCTCTTCGCCCCGCGCATCAACGATATGTTCTGGAGCGCGGTCTATGTGGTGTTCGGCTGGCTTGTGGTGCTGGCGATCCGCCCGCTGATCGAGACGGTGCATCCGGTGGCGCTGTGGCTTCTGGTCGCTGGCGGGCTGATCTATACGGCGGGGGTGTTCGTTTTCATCAACCAGAAGATCCGCTTTCGCCGCGCGATCTGGCACGGCTTCGTCGTCGCGGGCGCGGGCACGCACTGGGCAGCGGTTCTGGTCGGTGTGGTGCTGGCCCCGGCCATGGGCTGAGGGGTGCAGGTCATTAGCGCTGGCGTCTCTGGTGCGTGTGCGGAATAATGCAGCGCCCCCGCCGAGGGGCCCTTGAGCGAGGGGACTTGCGTGGCAGACACCAGCCGGGACGGACGATCCAAGAAGGACGATGCGGGCGCCAGGGCGGGGGCCTCGCAGGACGATGCCATCGTCATCAAGAAATATGCGAACCGGCGCCTCTACAACACCGCCTCGTCGGCCTATGTGACGCTGGAAGACCTGGCCGCCATGGTGCGCGAAGGTGTGCACTTCGTGGTCTTCGATGCCAAGACGGGCGAGGATCTGACCCGTCAGGTGCTGACCCAGATCATCTTCGAGGAGGAAAGCCGGGGCCAGTCCCTGCTGCCCGTGCAGTTCCTGCGCCAGCTCATCGGCTTTTACGGCGACCAGATGCAGGCGGTGCTGCCCAGCTATCTGGAGATGTCTCTCGACAGTTTCGCGCGCCAGCAGGAACAGTTCCGCGCCCAGTTCTCGCGCGCCTTCGGTGCGGCACCGGGCGCAGGCTTCTTTGACGAGCAGGTGCGCCAGAACGTGGCCATGTTCGAGCGGGCCATGAAGATGTTCAGCCCCTTCGCCTATCCGGGCACACCGTCCGCAGACGCGGGAGCCCGCAAGGATACGGCCCCAGCCCGCACCGACCCTGCATCCGACTCCGCATCCTATGCCGCCCTCGACGAGATGCGCCGCCAGATGGCCGAGATGCAGGCGCGTCTCGATCAAATCGCCCAAGGCCAGTCAGGCAAGGCGGGGAAAACGGGGGAGGGATGAGCGGGCCGGTCAAGCCCCCTTCGCCTGCATCGGGCGTCAGCGAGCGGCGCGCGGAACAGCGCCGGGCCGACGAGCGCCGCCAGCGCGACCGGCGCGCGGAGCACCGTGCCCTCATGCTCAGCGGGGAAGATGAGCCCAGGGCCGATACGGTCGCCCCGTCACCTCATGCCAGCAAGAGGGCGCAGCCTGCGCCTGAGGGGGCGACAGCATTTTCGGCCCAGGTCATGGGACAGGACGGGCAGAAGCGCGGCCTGAAGGGCGGCGAGCCCGTGCTGGATGCGGCGCGGCGCAGCTATCTTGGCACCGAGTATGCCGGCACACGCGATCGCAGGCCGCGTGCGGGGGTGGTCAAGAAGACCGAGATCTGAGCGCCCCACCCTGGGGGACACTCTGGCGCAATCCTTGCAGGGCTGAGGGCATCTCGTTTCGCTTTGCTCAGGCCCCGTCATGTCGCTTCTGCTGCAAGTTGCCGCCCGCACCCTCGACATCAGCGTGCTCGCCCTGATCTTTCTGGCCCTGGCCTGAGGCCTGCGGGGACGCTTCTCAGCCGGGGCGTAACGGTCTAGTCAGCAGGCATGAACCTTCGCGCCCTGCCGTTCGGCCTGCTGTTTCTCGTCAGCCTGGTAGCCGGGGCCGGCAGCATGGCCCTGCAATCCGTGCTGCCGGCCATCGGTCGCGAGTTCGGCCTGCCCGATACGCTGGTGGCGGGCGCCTTTGCCATCTCGGCCCTGATCTGGACCCTGACCTCGCCGGTGTGGGCGCGCCTGTCTGACACGGTAGGGCGCAAGCGCATCATCATGGTGGGGCTGGGCGGCTTCACCGCCTCCATGCTCTGTTTCGGTCTCGCGGTCACGGCGGGGCTTGAGGGCTGGCTGCCGGTGCTGGTGGCGTTCGTGGCCATGGCGGCGGCGCGCTCGCTCTATGGCGTGTTCGGCTCGGCCTCGCCCATCGCGGCCCAGGCCTATGTGGCCGACCGCACCAGCCGTGCCCAGAGAACGCGGGCCCTGAGCCTGCTGGCTTCGGGTCAGGGGCTGGGCACGGTGCTGGGACCGGCGCTGGCCCCCTTCTTCGTGCTGCCGCTGATCGGTCTGGCAGGGCCGATGTATGCCTTTGCCGCCCTGGGGCTGATCGTGCTGTGGGCCGTTTGGCGCCATCTGCCTTCGGGCGAGGTCGAGCGAAAGCCCACCGAGGGTGCACGGCAGGGCCGCCACCTGTGGCGCGATGCGCGGGTGCGCGATTTCCTGCTGTTCGGCCTGCTGGTCACCTCGGTGCAGGCGGCCAATATGTCGGTGCTGGGCTTTCACGTCATCGACGAACTGGGCCTGCCCGCGCGCGAGGCCCAGTCCTTCATCGGCATCGCCATGCTGGCGGGCGCAGCGGCGACCCTTATGGCGCAGTGGGGCCTGATACCGCTGCTGCGGATGCAGCCGCCGGAGCTGATGAAGTGGGGGGTGGCACTGGCGCTGGCAGGCAATGCGCTGAGCCTGGTCGCGCCGGGATATTTCGGTGTGGTGGTCAGCTATGCCCTGGTGTCGCTGGGCTTCGGCTTTGCGAGGCCGGGCTTCACGGCAGGCTCGTCCATCGCGGTGGGACCGAGCGAGCAGGGCGCCATCGCCGGTCTGATGATGATGCTGGCGGGACTGTCCTTCCTGGCACCGCCCGTGCTGGGCGTGGGGCTGTATGAGCTGGCCGAGCACGCGCCCTTCATCGCCAATGTGCTGGTGCTGCTGGTGGCCCTGTGGCTGGCCTTCACGCGCGCGAGCCTGAGCCGCCACGGCGGCGATCCGCCCTCGACCAGCCTGCCTCCGGCCAGCCTGCCGCCCGCCTCGCGTGCTGGCCCCTGATGATGGGGGGGCTGACGGTAAGGGGCCTTGAAGGCGGGGGGCCTTTTTTTGGCTCCGCCGATGAGCTAGCCAGAGCCCATGGATTTTCGCGTCGAACACCGCATCGGGATTCCCCTGTCCGCCGAGGACATCTGGGAGGTCTTCGCCGACATGGAACGCTGGCCCGAGTGGAACCCGCTCTACAAGCAAGCCGAGGGCAGAATCGGCATCGGACAGCCCCTGACCTTGCGCGAGGCCATCGAGGGCCTGCCCGAGCGCATGGTGCAGGCGCGCGTGCTGGACTGGGTGCCCAACGAACAGCTCATCCTGACCGAGAAGCGCGGCTGGCAGTTCTCGGTGGTGCGCTATTTCGAGATCGAGCCCCTGGCGCCGCGCAGCAGCATCGTCTCCAGCGGCCAGATATTCTCGGGCATGCTGGGCGAGGGCTTCCTCAAGAAGAACAAGGGCCGCCTGCGCGCATCGCTGGAGGCCAAGAACACGGCTTTGAGCGCGCGCGTTCTGGGGACCGCTCGCTAGAGCCGGGCGCAGGCCCTATATGCCTCGGTCATGATCGACGCGCTCTACAGCGATGCCGTGCTCAGGCTGGCGGCGAACCTGCCCCATTCGGGCCGCCTCGATGCGCCCCACGGTACGGGCGAGAAGGTGGCGCGGCTGTGCGGCTCTCGGGCCATCGTCGATGTGCGGCTGGACGGGTCGGGGCGCATCGCGGACTTTGCCCAGGACGTGAAGGCCTGTGCGCTGGGTCAGGCGGCGGCGTCGCTGCTGGGGCAGGCGGTCGTGGGCGCATCGGCTGACGAGATCGAGGCCCTGCGCGAACAGATGCTCGCCATGCTGAAGCGCGGCGGAGCAGGCCCGCAGGGGCGCTTCGAGGCCCTGCGCCTGCTCTCTCAGGTTGCTGATTATCCCGCGCGCCATGCCTCGACCCTCGTGGCCATCGAGGCGACCGCCGAGGCGGTGAGGCAGGCGCTCCGGCGCGGCGACGGGGCGATGCCGTCCTGAGCGCCCGCGCGCGGCCCGCTTGATATGGCGGGCACCTTGGGGCCATAAGCGGCTTCGCTTCTTCACTCCTGTGTGCTGTGCACCGTCATGTCGACGTATGAACGCAGCGTCCGCCTTGCCCACCGGGCCTACAAGGTGACGCTGTCGCCCCTGATCGGTCAGCAGTGCCGCTTCCTGCCGACCTGCTCGGACTATGCGGCCGAGGCCCTGATCCGTCACGGGCCTGCGCGCGGCGGCTGGCTGGCGCTGAAGCGTTTGTGCCGCTGTAATCCCTTCGGGGGATCGGGCTTTGACCCGGTGCCGCCGGACCCTGTTGACCCTTCCGAGACCTGACCATGATCGAGCTGATTTTTCCCGATGGCGCCCGACGCGAGTATCCCGAAGGCACCACGGGGCGCGAAGTGGCGGCCTCGATCTCGCCGTCTCTGGCCAAGAAGGCGGCACTGGTCGAGCTGGAGGGCGAGCAGCGGGACCTGGATCGCGCGCTCGAGAAGGGCGGGCGCTTCCGCCTGCTGATGCGCGATGATCCCGAGGCCCTGGCCACCATCCGCCACGACTGCGCGCACGTTCTGGCCGAAGCGGTGCAGAGCCTGTTCCCCGGCACCCAGGTCACGATCGGCCCGGCCATCGAGGATGGCTTCTACTACGACTTTGCGCGTGACGAGCCCTTCTCCACCGACGACTTCGCCGCCATCGAGAAGAAGATGGCCGAGATCATCGACCGCGACGCGAAACTGGAGCGCGAGGTGTGGGAGCGGGACGCGGCCATCGCCTATTTCGAGGCCCGGGGCGAGACCTACAAGGCCGAGCTGATCCGTGACCTGCCCGAAGACGAGACCATCACCATCTATCGCCAGGGCGAGTGGCTGGACCTGTGCCGGGGGCCGCACTTCCCCTCATTGAAGTTCGTGGGCAAGGCGTTCAAGCTGACCAAGCTGGCCGGGGCCTACTGGCGCGGCGATCACCGCAATGCCCAGCTTCAGCGAATCTATGGCACCGCCTGGGCCACGCGCGAGGATCTGGACGCCTATCTTCAGCGCCTCGAGGAGGCCGAAAAGCGCGATCACCGCCGCATCGGCCGACAGATGAACCTGTTCCACATGCAGGAAGAAGGCCGGGGCATGGTGTTCTGGCACCCGAGGGGCTGGGTGCTGTGGCAGGTGATCGAGGCCTATATGCGCCGCCGGCTGGAGGCTGCGGGCTATGTCGAGGTCAAGACGCCCCAGGTGCTTGATCGCAAGTTCTGGGAGGCCTCGGGTCACTGGGAAAAGTACCGGCCCAACATGTTCGTGTGCGAGACGGTGGAGGGCGAGACGCTCTCGCTCAAGCCGATGAACTGTCCCGGCCACGTCCAGATCTTCGGCATCGGCCAGCGCTCCTATCGCGAGCTGCCGCTGCGCATGGCCGAGTTCGGGGCCTGCCACCGCTATGAGCCGTCGGGCTCGCTGCACGGGCTGATGCGGGTGCGCGGCTTCACCCAGGACGATGCCCACATCTTCTGCCGCGAGGACCAGATCGTCGAGGAGACGGCCGCCTTCATCGAACTGGCGCGCAGCGTCCACGCGGACCTCGGCATGGAAACCGCCTACATCAGCCTCGGCACCCGGCCTGAGGTGCGGGCGGGCTCGGATGCGTTCTGGGACAAGGCCGAGGCACTGATGGCCGAGGCGGCGCGCGCGGCAGGCACCGAGCCGGTGGTCACCGAGGGCGACGGTGCCTTCTATGCGCCCAAGCTCGATTTCATCGTCAAGGATGCCATCGGGCGCGAGTGGACCTGTGGCACCATCCAGCTCGACTATGTTCTGCCCGAGCGGCTGGACGCGACCTACATCGGCGAGGATGGCGGCAAGCACCGTCCCGTGATGCTGCACCGGGCCATTCTGGGCAGTTTCGAGCGTTTCATCGGCATCATGATCGAGAACTATGCCGGGGCCTTCCCGCTGTGGCTGGCACCGGTGCAGGTGGTGGTGGCGACCATCACCTCGGATGCGGACCCCTATGCCGAGGCCGTTGCGGCGAAGATGCGTGCGGCGGGCCTGCGCGTCGAGACGGACCTGCGCAACGAGAAGGTCGGCTACAAGGTGCGCGAGCACTCGGTCGGCAAGGTTCCCGTGATCGCCGTGGTCGGTCGCAAGGAGGCCGAGGAAGGCAAGGTGGCCCTGCGCCGTCTGGGCAGTCAGGACCAGAGCATCGTGTCTCTGGACGAGGCCATCGCCCTGCTGTGCGACGAGGCCCTGGCGCCCGACCTGAAGCGCGCGCGCTGAAATCGGGCACGGCGCGCGCTCGCCCCTCGCCTTGATGGCGGTGCGCCGCTATAGGCGGGGCCTCGGCAGACTCTAGGCAGGAGTGCAAGGCGTGGCCAATGTCGCGGTGATCGGGGCCCAGTGGGGCGACGAAGGCAAGGGCAAGATCGTCGACTGGCTGTCGAACCGGGCCGATGTGGTCGTGCGATTCCAGGGCGGGCACAATGCGGGCCACACCCTGGTGGTGGGCGAAAAGGTCTACAAGCTCAGCCTGCTGCCGTCCGGCGTCGTGCAGGGCAAGCTGTCGGTGATCGGCAACGGCGTGGTCGTCGATCCGCGCGCCCTGCTCGCCGAGATCGCGCGCATCGAGGCGCAGGGCCTCTCCATCACCCCCGACGTGCTGGTGCTGGCGGACAATGCCTGCCTGATCTTGCCTCTGCATCAGGATCTGGACGCGGCGCGCGAGGCGCAGGCGGGCTCAGGCAGGATCGGCACCACGGGCCGGGGCATTGGTCCGGCCTATGAGGACAAGGTCGGCAGGCGCGCCATTCGCGTGGCGGACCTGCATGATCCCGAAAGCCTCGCGCCCAAGGTCGAGCGCCTGCTGGCGCACCATGGCGCGCTGCGCCGGGGCCTCGGCCTGCCCGAGGTGGACCCGGACGCCCTGATCGCGGACCTGCTGGCTCTGGCTCCCGACATACTGAAGTTCGCCCGGCCCGTGTGGCGCGAGCTGGACACCGCCTTTCGTGCAGGGCGCCGCATCCTGTTCGAGGGCGCGCAGGGTGCCTTGCTGGACATCGACCACGGCACCTACCCCTTCGTCACCTCGTCGAACACGGTGGCGGGGCAGGCGGCAGCGGGCTCGGGGCTCGGCCCGCGGGCGATCGGCTATGTGCTGGGCATCGTCAAGGCCTACACCACGCGCGTGGGCGAGGGGCCCTTTCCGACCGAACTGTCCGACGCCATCGGCCAGCGGCTGGGCGAGCGCGGGCGCGAGTTCGGCACGGTCACGGGGCGGGCGCGGCGCTGCGGCTGGTTCGATGCCACCCTGGTGCACCAGTCGGTCGCCATCAACGGCATTCACGGCATTGCCCTGACTAAGCTCGACGTGCTGGACGGCTTCGAGAGCCTGAAGGTGTGCACGGGTTATCGCATCGGCGATCAGACGCTTGACCATCTGCCTGCGGGCCTCAAGGCCCAGGGCGCGGTCGAGCCGGTCTATGAGACGCTGGAGGGCTGGTCGCAGAGCACCCAGGGCGCACGCTCCTGGATGGACCTGCCCGCGGCTGCCATCAAATATGTGCGGCGCATCGAGGAGCTGATCGGGGCGCCGGTCGCCCTGCTGTCCACCAGCCCCGAGCGCGACGACACCATCCTGATGCACGACCCCTTCCAGGCCTGACGGGCACGCGCAGAACCCCGGCGCGTCAAGCCGATCTTTACCACAGGCGGTTAGAACGATCTGTCACCAGTGGAGCAGGTCGTACAGTGTTCAGTCTCGATCCCAAGACCTCGGGCCGTGTCGCCGAGCGTATCCGTCGCGTGCTTGTCGTTGATCCCAACTTGGCTTCGGCGCGTCTGGTGGCCGATCTCATGAAGTCCATCGGCACCCGGCAGGTGGCGTTCGAGACCACCGAACAGGCCGCCCTGATCGCGGCGCGGGACATGGACCCGCAGATCATCTTCGTCGAGCGCGCGGGCGAGGGGCTGGACGGGGAAAGCTTCACCCGGCGGCTGAGACGATCGAACCTTAGCTGCCGCATGGTGCCGGTCATCATGATCACCGCCGATGCCACCGCCACCTCGATCAAGGGCGCGCGCGATGCCGGCGTGCACGAGTTCGTGCGTAAGCCCTTCACCAGCGGCGACATCATCAAGCGTGTCGAGGTGGTCAGCCTGAAGTCGCGCAACTGGGTCGAGGCGCTGGGCTATGTCGGCCCGGACCGGCGGCGTTTCAACTCGGCCGACTACAAGGGCCCGCGCAAGCGCCAGAGCGAGACGGCCACGACTCCTGCCGATGCCAGCGCGGCCACCATCGATCAGGCCATGCGCATCATTGCCTCGGCCCATGAGCGCTTCGACACCGATCCCATGCAGGCGGTGCGGGCCCTGCGCAGCCAGGTCGATGCGCTGCGCGGCACCGTGGCCTCACGCCCCGACATGGGCGCGGCCATCGAGATGCTCGGTGCTGCCCTGTCCGAGGGCAATCCCACCCGCCAGAGCCTCGGACCCAGCGTTCAGGCCCTGCTGAAGTTCGCCGATCCGGCATCGCTTGCGCCCCGGCATCTGGCCCAGCCCTCGGCTGCGTGAGCGCTGACCTTTACAGGCGCTAGCCTGTTCCCGTTCCGCGCTGGAAGCTCTCGACCAGCGATCCGGCCACAAGGCGCCAGCCGTCCACCAGCACGAAGAAGATCAGCTTGAACGGCAGGCTGATGATGACCGGCGGCAGCATCATCATGCCCATGCTCATCAGCACGCTGGCGACCACAAGATCGATGACCAGGAACGGCACGAACAGCAGAAAGCCGATCTCGAAGGCGCGCTTCAGCTCCGAGATCATGAAGGCGGGGGTGACCACCCGCAGGGGCAGATCGCGCACATCGCCCGTCGCCTCGACGCCCGACAGACGGGTGAACAGCTCAAGCTCGCCCTCGCCTACCTGTGACAGCATGAACACCCGGACCGGGTCGGTGGCGGCATCGAAGGCCTGGGGCAGCTCCATTTCCTGATCCATCAGGGGCCGGATGCCCGCGTCATAGGCCTCCTGCCAGGTCGGGGCCATGATGACCGCCGAGAGGAACAGGGCCAGCGAGACCAGCACCGCATTGGGCGGGCTCTGTTGCAGGCCCAGCGCGGTTCTCAGCAGGCTGAGCACCACGATGATGCGCACGAAGCTGGTGGTCATGATCACGATGCTGGGCGCCAGCGACAGCACGGTCAGCAGGCCGACGAGCTGCACGACCCGCTCGGTCAGGCCCGCCCCGGTGCCAAGGTCGATGTTGATGGCCGAGCCGCCCGCCGCCACATCCTGGGCAAAGGCCGCCAGCGGGAAGGCCCAGCTGAGCAGGGTGACGATCAGCGACAGGCGCGCGGCGCGCCAAAGGTCGGCCCGGCTGGGGATGCGGAACAGCGCCCTCACGAGAAGATGTCCTGGTCGGGATCGCGGGCACCGGGCCGTGCGGTTGGCTCAGGCCTGGACGCGGAATTGCCGGGCGCGGCGGGCTGGACGGCGAGGCTGCGCTGGCGCGGCTCGATCAGCTCGCGCCCCTCGCCCAGCAGCAGCAGGCGCTCCTCGTCATCGATCCTGACCAGCACCAGACGGCGCGCCGGATCCAGCACCAGGGTCTCGACGACGCTGAGCCTGCGCTCGCCCCGGCTGGTCTGCATCCGCTCCAGAAACTGCGGGGCATAGCGGCGCAGCACGAAGGCGGCCAGGCCGATCAGTCCCAGGGTGATCGCGAGGCCGAGGATGGCGCGCAGATAATCGAGAATGTCCATTCAGGCCCCGAAGGTGGCCGCCCCGCATTCGCGCTCTGGTGCCCGATTGCTCTGGAGCACGACTCAGGGCGGCTTTCGGTGCCAACCCTTGACGAACAGGGTTAACGGGGCGTTGCCAGATACCTTTGCTTAACCATAGGGGCGGCATTTTCTGCCCATGAGCATCGATTCCCTGCCCATCTTCTCGGTGATCCGTGACCGGCTCGGCTGGCTGAACGCGCGCCAGAGGGTGATCGCGGAGAACGTGGCCAATGCCGACACGCCCGGCTATGTGGCGCGCGATCTGGCCGAGCCCTCACGCTTTCAGCGGATGCTGGGCGGCGGGCAAGGGAGTGCGCAAGGTGGTGCTCAGGGCGGCGTACAGGTGGCGCGCACCCAGGCCGGACATATCGCGCCGGCCGCGCCGCGCACGGCGGCCTATGGCACGGTGAGCGCGCCCGACTCCGAGACCACTCTGGATGGCAACTCCGTGGTGGTCGAGGAGCAGATGCTGCGCATGGCCGAGAGCCGCATGGCCTATGACGCGGCCATCAGCTTCTATCAGAAATCCCTGTCCATGCTGCGCATGGCGGCCCGTCCGCCGGGACGGGGCTAGGCCTTGAGGGACATGACCCATGAGTGATCCCGTCGCACCGCGTAACCAGACCATGGCCGTGGCCGCCTCGGCCCTGCGCGCCCAGCAGTCACGCATGAGGGTGATCGCCGAGAACATCGCCAATGCCAACTCGACCGCGCCGGTGGCCGGGGGCGAGCCCTATCGACGCCAGGTGCCGGTGTTCCAGACCCGCAGCATCGACGGCGCCTCGGGCGTGGCGCTGGCACGGGTGCAGCCGGATCAGCGCGACTTCCGCCTCGAATACGAGCCCGGCCATCCGGCTGCGAACGAGGAGGGCTTCGTGCTGCGGCCCAATGTGGACACCCTGGTCGAGAGCATGGACATGCGCGAGGCGCAGCGCGCCTATGAGGCCAATCTCAACGTCATAGAGACCGCGCGCACCATGGAATCGCGCACCCTCGACCTGCTCAAGCGCTGAGGCCCTGACCGATGAACCCCGTCCTTGCCACCCGCGCCTATGCCGCCATCCAGAACAGCGCGGGCATCACCGAAAGTGGCGCCAGCGCGCCTGCCGGAGCCAGCGGCTTTGCCCAGCTTCTGCAAGGTGTGATGGGTGATGCGGTCAGCGCCTCGCGCCACGCCGAGACACAGATGATCGCCAATGTCGAGGGGCGTGCCGAGCTGGTGGACGTGGTCACAGCCGTCGCCTCCGCCGAAGCCTCTCTGGAGACGGTCATGGCCGTGCGCGATCAGGTGATCCAGGCCTATCAGGAAATCATGCGCATGCCGATCTGACCGCGGGGCGGCACAGGTCATTAGCGCGGCGTTAACCATGAGCGTTCAGCTTGGGCGGCAGTTTCTGCCGGGTGCCCGCGCGCCCGGCGCGGGATGCGGGAGTTAAGGATCATGAACGGCGCCGAGGTTCTGGATGTGGGACGCGATGCGCTGTGGCTGACCATTCAGCTCGCCGCGCCGGTGCTGATCGTGGGGCTGCTGGTGGGCGTCACCATCGGGCTGTTTCAGGCCCTGACCCAGATTCAGGAGGCGACCTTGATCTATGCGCCCAAGATTCTGGCGATCTTCGTCTCGCTGATGATCTTCCTGCCGCTGATGGGCACGCTTCTGGGCGCGTTCATGCGCCAGATCGCGGGCCGCATCGCCGGGATGTAGCGCGTGGAGCCCCACGCCACGGCCGAGCAGGTCTGGGCCGCCAGCCTGATCTTTGCGCGCATCGGGGCGGTGGTGATGCTCATTCCGGGCATCGGCGAGGCCTATGTGCCCCCGCGCATCCGCCTGGCCCTGGCCCTGCTGGTCACCCTGGCCCTGACGCCGGTGATCGCCCCTGCGCTGCCGTCGCTGCCCGCAAGCGTGGGCGCCATGGCGGGCTGGGTGCTGCGCGAGCTGATCACGGGGCTGATGATCGGCGCGCTGATGCGCATGATGATCGCGGCCATGGGCATCGCAGGCGAGATCGCCTCGCTTCAGACCGCGCTGGGCTTTGCCCAGACCGCCAATCCCATGCAGGCCCAGCCGGGCACCACACTGTCAGCCTTCCTGACCCTGATGGCCGTGACCCTGGTGTTCGCCACGGGCACCCATCACCTTTTCATCGCAGGGATTGCGGGCAGCTATGAGGTCATCACGCTGAGCGCGCCGCTGATGATGGGCGACTTCAGCACCCTGGCGGTGCGCACCCTCGGCCAGAGCTTTCTTCTGGGCGTGCAGCTGGCCGCGCCCCTGATGGTGTTTTCGCTGATCTTCAATCTGGCCTCGGGGCTGATCGGGCGGGTCATGCCCTCGTTCCAGATCTATTTCGCCGCTGCCCCGCTGAACGTGCTGCTGGGCCTCAGCGTGTTCGCCCTGTCTCTGGGGGTGATCGGGATGATGTTCATCGACCGCTATCAGAGCTTCCTGCAGACCTTTACGGGAGGTGCCGGTGGCTGAGGAGAAGGAACAGTCTTCCAAGACAGAAGAAGCCACCCCGCGGAAACTCGAGGAAGCGCGGAAAAAAGGCGATGTGGCGCGCACCCCGGACCTGCCCAGCGCCCTTTCGCTTACGGGGGCAACGCTGGTGCTGATGGTGGGCGGGACATGGTTCGCACCCATGATGGCCGAGGGGCTGGTGCCTTTCATCGCCAGCCCCCATGCCATGGGCGGCGTGCTGCATTCGGGCTCGGGCGCTGAGATTCTGCGCCATGCGGTCATGGTGATCGCCCCGCTGCTGGGTGCCATGGCGCTGGCCACCATTCTGGGCGGGGCGGGCGGCAATCTGATGCAGTCGGGCGGACTGATCATCTCGGGCGAGAAGCTGAAGCCCAAGCTGGAGAAGATCTCGCCCCTGAAGGGCTTCAAGCGCATCTATGGCCCGGATGGCCTGATGCAGTTTGCCAAGACCCTGGCCAAGCTGGTCGCCACGGTGGTGATCGCCTGGGTGGTGCTGCGGCCCCACACGCGTGAGCTTGAGGCCCTGGCCAGCATGAGCCCGGCGGCCATACTGCCCTTCGTGCGCGATCTGGCGCTGGCGATCATGGCGTCCATGCTGGCGTTTCTGGGCATTGCGGCGGGGGCGGACTGGCTGTGGCAGAAGCACCGCTTTGCCATACGAATGCGCATGACCCGCGAGGAGCTGAAGGATGACTACAAGCAGTCCGAGGGCGATCCTCACGTCAAGGCGCGACTGAAGCAGATCCGCATCGAGCGATCGCGCCGGCGCATGATGGCCAGTGTGCCCACCGCCACGGTGGTGGTGACCAACCCCACCCACTATTCGGTCGCCCTGCGCTACGAGCCGGGCAAGGATGCGGCGCCGGTCTGCGTGGCCAAGGGTGTCGACACCCTCGCCCTCAAGATACGCGAGGTGGCCCGCGAGCATGGTGTGCCCATTGTCGAGGACGTGCCTCTGGCGCGCGCCCTGCACGCCGCCGTCGATGTGGACCAGACCATCCCCGAGGCGCACTTCGCTGCTGCCGCACGCGTGATCGGCTTCGTTCTGGGCCAGAAGGCCCGACGGGGCGGCGGCGCGGGCCGATGACGGCAAATGGCGAAAGGGCGCTATGATGGTCACGATGATTCGATGGCGGCGGCTTGCGACAGCCCCGGACGGCGAGAGATGACAGCAGACCCGCAGCTGGCCGCACAGATCCGGCCCTCGCACGGTGGCCCCGCGGTTAGGCCGGGACGCAAGCCCGGAGTCTTGCGTGGGTCGAAGGCCTCGCGTGCGCTTGCGGGCCTCGATCCCTGGCTGGTGACGGCGGCGGTGTTCTTCGTGATCGCCTTTGCGGCGGCCGGTTATCCCGCGTTCCGTGCCGATCCGTGGAGCGCGCCGGGCCTGATCCTGATCATCGCCATATCGGCTGTGGCCCTTGTGGGACTGTTCGCGTTCGCGCGCGCCGAGCAGGCGCCTGCAAGGCCTGCACAGAGCATCGATCTCATCAGCGCGCTTGGCGAGCCTGCGGCCCTGGTCACCTCCGGCGGCGGCGTGCTGTCACACAACGGGGCGTGGGTGGAGAGCGGCGGCTCCGAAGCCCTGCCGCGCGCGGTCCAGTCGCCCGGACTGATGGCGGCCTTTGCCGAGGCGAGGCGGGGCGGGCAGGGCCGTGCCCTGCTGAAGCTGTCTGGGCGCGATGTCGAGGTCATGATCGCGCGCACGGACTGTGGCCGGTATCTGGTGCGCGCCGCGCCCGATGCCCTGCTGGAGGCCGAGGCCCCCCAGCCCCTGTCGGGAAGCGCTCCTTCGCCTGCGACCCTGACCGGCACGGATGCGGCGGTGCGCGTCAGCGGCGCGCCCTTCGGCTCGGCACTGATCGAGGGCGAGGACATCTTTGCGGTGCGCCCGCTTGATGCCAACGCGGCCCTGTCCGAGCTGACGGGACCGGCGCCCTCGGGCGATGCGCCGTTCGGCGCCCTGTTCAAGGACGAGAGCGTGCGCGATGCGCGCGAGCGGCTCAAGGACGGCTCGACCGGGCCGATCGAGCTGGTGCCCCGCGCCTTCAAGGACCGCACCTTGCATCTCTACATCGCGCCCGAGGGCGAGGCGCGGCGCATATGGCTGTTCGACGTGTCGGCCCAGAAGAGCCTGGAGCTTGAGCTGTTCCAGTCCCAGAAGATGCAGGCGGTGGGCCAGCTTGCGGGCGGCGTCGCCCATGACTTCAACAATCTCCTGTCGGTGATCGAGGGGCACCTCGACCTCCTGTTCCAGCGCCACCCGGTCGGCGATCCGTCCTATGACTCCTTGCGCGAGATCCGCTCGACCACGACGCGCGCGGCGGACCTGATCGGCAAGATGCTGGCCTTTTCGCGCAAGCAGACCGTGCGGCGCGAACGTCTCGATCTGGGCGAGCTGATCTCGGAGTTCCAGGTGCTGCTGCGCCGCCTGATGCGCGAGGACGTGCGCCTCGAGACCGAGCACGGGCGCGACCTGCCCGTCATTCTGGCGGACAGGGGCCAGCTCGAGACGGCGGTGATGAACCTGGCGGTCAATGCGCGCGACGCCATGCAGGGCTTTGTTCCGACAGGGCAGGGCGTGCTGACCATCCGTACTGCGCGCCTTGGCCTGGACGATGCCCGCCAGCTGGGCTGGCCGGGCAGCGAGCCGTCGTCCATCGGCATGATCGAGGTGGCCGACAACGGGCCGGGCATCGCGCCCGAGCTGCTGGACAAGATCTTCGAGCCCTTCTTCACCACCAAGGCGGTCAACAAGGGCACCGGCATGGGCCTGGCCACCGTCTATGGCATCGTGCAGCAGGCAGGCGGCCACATCAGCGTGAGCAATCGCAGCGACGGGCAGAGCGGGGCCGTGTTCCGCATCCTGCTGCCCGAGGCCGCCCCCGCCCGGCCCGAGGAGTCCAAGGTGGCTGCCGGGACCGCGAGCGCACCGCCGGTGCGCCGCGCGCCGCGCGACCTGTCGGGAGCGGGACGCATCCTGCTGGTGGAGGACGAGCCTGCGGTGCGAGACATCACCGCGCGCCTGCTGCGCCAGCGGGGCTATGAGGTCATCACGGCGGACGACGGCCTGCACGCGCTGGAACTGGCCGAGGTTCATGCCGGCGAGATCGACATGATGATCTCGGACGTCATCATGCCGGGGCTGGACGGACCGGCGCTGCTGAGAAAGGCGCGCCCCTTCCTCGGCGATGTGCCGGTGATGTTCATTTCGGGATATGCGGAGAGCTATTTCTCGGATCTGCTTCAGGACGACGCCAACATCTCGTTCCTGCCCAAGCCTTTGAACATCAAGCTGCTGGCCGAGCGGGTGAAGCAGGAACTGCATCAGGATCAGGCACCGGCGGCGGACCCCAGCCTTACCGAGGTTTAATGCCCCACACCTAGGCGTCGGCGCTGGCGGGTGATACCGCTTGCCCCTGACATCTTGAGGGAGGCATCCATGATCGATCGGCGCAAACTTCTGGCGGGTATGGCTGTCAGCGCAGGCATGGCCGCGTCGGGCACCGCAATCGCCCGCGCCCAGAGCGCCTCCGAGAGCCTGCACGCACTGCTGGACCGCATCTTCAACGAGGAAGTGCTGTCCTCGCCCGAGACCCTGACCGCGCTGGGTCTCGATACCGGGCCGAATGCGGCCATGAAGGCCAGGCTGGATGATCGCTCGGCGGCCTATGTGGCCCGGTCGAGAAGCCGGTTCCTTGGACACATGGAAGCGCTTTCGCGCATTGACCGCAGCGCCCTCGATGCGCGTGACAGCGTCTATTACGACACCGTGCGCTTTGCCGGCGAGACCAGCGTGATCGGCTATGGCTTCGACTATGGCAGCAGCGGCTATCCCGCGCCCTATCTGGTGAGCCAGCTGACCGGCAGCTACAACGCCATTCCCGACTTCCTCGACAGTCAGCACAGCATCGCCAGTGCCGAGGATGCCGAGGCCTATCTGTCGCGCCTGTCCCAGTTCCCGCAGGAACTCGATCACGAGACCGAGCGCATGAGGGCCGATTTTGCGCGCGGCGCGACGCCGCCGGATTTCATCATCGAGCGGACCACCGGCCTGATCCGCAACATCACCGAGGTGGCGGCGGCGCAGTCGACCATGGTGGAATCCATCGTGCGCCGCACGGGCGAGCAGGGCATCGGCGGTGACTGGGGCGCGCGCGCCGAGCGCATCGTGTCGGAGGGCGTCTATCCGGCCCTGGAGCGCCAGATCGCGGCCTTCGAGGCGATCCGCCCCGGTGCCAGCCACGATGCGGGCTGCTGGCGCCTGCCGGACGGTGAGGCCTACTACGACTATGGCATCCGCTCCTACACCACCACGACCCTGTCGGGCGCGGAGATCCACCAGATCGGTCTGGAGCAGGTGGCGGAGATATCGGCGCGGACCGACACCCTGCTGCGCGCCCAGGGCATGACCACCGGCACGGTGGGCGAGCGTCTGGCCGCCATGATGGCCGATGAGCGCTTCCTCTATCCCAACACCGGTGCAGGCCGCGAGCAGCTGCTGGCGGACCTGAACGCGCAGATGGCCGACATGCAACAGCGCCTGCCGGACTATTTCGGGCGCATCCCGCGCTCGCCGGTCGAGGTGCGCCGCGTGCCCGAGGCGATCGAGGCGGGTGCGCCGGGCGGTTATTACCAGATCCCGGCTCTGGATGGCTCGCGCCCCGGTGCCTATTACATCAACCTGCGCAACACCGCCGAGTGGCCGCGCTGGACCCTGCCGACCCTGACCTATCACGAGGCCTCGCCGGGCCATCACCATCAGCTCGCCCTGCAGATCGAGAACGACGACTCCCCGATGCTGCTCAAGGTGATGGGCTTCTCGGCCTATTCGGAAGGCTGGGCGCTCTATGCCGAGCAGCTTGCCGATGAGATGGGGGTCTATGAGAGCGATCCGTGGGGCCAGATCGGCTATATGCAGTCCTTCCTGTTCCGCGCCGTGCGCCTGGTGGTCGATTCGGGCCTGCACTACGGCCGCTGGAGCCGCGAGCAGGCCATCCGCTACATGGTCGACACCCTGGGCGATCAGGAAAGCACCGTCACCACCGAGGTCGAGCGCTACTGCGTGTGGCCCGGCCAGGCGTGCAGCTACAAGATCGGTCACACGGTCTGGGACCGCCTGCGCACCGAGGCACGCACCGCGCTGGGCAGCCGCTTCGACATCCGCGGCTTCCACGACACGGGCCTGGCGGCGGGAGGCATTCCGCTGGCGGTGCTGGAGCGCGTGATGGGCGAGTGGGTGGCCGCCCAGGGCGGCTGAGGCCTTCAGATCTTGGACAGGAGGTCAGATCTTGGACAGAAGGTCTGGGTCTTCGCCGGGCCGGGTGGCGCGCGCGCTTGACTGAGGCGTGCGCGCCGCGCCCGTCTCGTGGTCGCGCTCGATCAGGCGCCGCATGATCCTCAGGTCGTCGCTGATGCGGAAGATGGCGACGTAGAACTCGCAGAACGAGCGCCACACCAGTGCGACTATGGCCAGCACCAGAAAACCGATCACCACGGTCGGTATGGTCAGAAGCCACGCCATGATGCCCGGCTCGCGCAGGGCCAGCCCCACCGCCGTGCCCGTGATGCTGAAGCCCGCCAGCACGATCAGCGCCAGCCCCGCCCAGTAGATCAGATGAATGACCGGCCCGGTCAGCAGCCGGTCAAAGGTGAGGGCGTTCCAGAACAGCTCGGGCACGGACGTGCTCTTGAAGCTGTGCAGCAGGCTGCCTGCGCGTGCGCGATCAGTGTGGGAAGAGGGCCTGGAGCCGGGCATGGGACGCCTCCTGCGCTGTTGGCGATCCTAGGGCTAACAGGGCCGCGCCGGTGGTGCAATCGCGCGCGGGCGCGGCGGTCTCCCGTCCGGCGGGGGCTTGCATGGCGGGCGTGCGCCGCTATACCCGCGCCGACCCCCTAGCTCAGACAGTTCGAGAGGCAAGCGCCCATGGCCAAGATCAAGGTCGACAACCCCATCGTCGATATCGACGGCGACGAGATGACCCGGATCATCTGGCAGATGATCAAGGACAAGCTGGTCTTTCCGTATCTGGACCTGGAGCTGGACTATTACGATCTGGGCATGGAGAACCGCGACGCCACCGACGATCAGGTGACGATCGATGCGGCCGAGGCGATCAAGCGTCACGGCGTGGGCGTGAAGTGCGCCACCATCACCCCTGACGAGGCCCGCGTGGCCGAGTTCGGCCTCAAGAAGATGTGGAAGTCGCCCAACGGCACGATCCGCAACATCCTTGGCGGTGTGGTGTTCCGCGAGCCGATCATCTGCCGCAATGTGCCGCGTCTGGTGCCCGGCTGGACCCAGCCCATCATCATCGGCCGTCACGCCTTTGGCGATCAGTACCGCGCCACGGACTTCCTGTTCCCCGGCAAGGGCACGCTCACGATCAAGTTCGTGGGCGAGGACGGCCAGGTGATCGAGCACGAGGTGTTCAAGGCCCCGTCGGCGGGCATCGCCATGGGCATGTACAATCTGGACGACTCGATCCGCGATTTCGCCCGCGCCAGCTTCGCCTACGGGCTGGACCGGGGCTATCCGGTCTATCTGTCGACCAAGAACACCATCCTGAAAGCCTATGACGGTCGCTTCAAGGACATCTTCCAGGAGATTTTCGACGCCGAGTTCAAGGCCGATTTCGACAAGCGCGACCTGACCTACGAGCATCGCCTGATCGACGACATGGTGGCCTCGGCGCTCAAGTGGTCCGGCGGTTTCGTCTGGGCGTGCAAGAACTATGACGGCGACGTGCAGTCCGACACCGTGGCCCAGGGCTTCGGCTCTCTGGGCCTCATGACCTCGGTGCTGATGACGCCTGACGGGCGCACGCTGGAGGCCGAGGCTGCCCACGGCACCGTCACGCGCCACTATCGCCAGCACCAGAAGGGCGAGGCCACCTCGACCAACTCCATCGCCTCGATCTTTGCCTGGACGCGCGGCTTCAAGCACCGGGGCAAGCTGGACGGCAACCAGCCCCTGATCGATTTCGCCGAGACGCTGGAGAAGGTCGTCATCGATACCGTCGAGAGCGGCTTCATGACCAAGGATCTGGCGCTGCTGGTCGGCGATCAGCAGGGCTGGCTGACCACCGAGGGCTTCCTCGACAAGGTGGCCGAGAACCTCAACGCCGCCATGAAGGGCTGAGGCGCGCCGCGCACCAGCCCTGCTTGCCGGAGTCTCCTGCCGGGCGCAGTCCATTGCGGGCTGCGCCCGGACGTGCATCCTGACGCCGGTTTTATCGTTAAGACCTGATATGGGTGCGGGGGTGAAAGGGTCTTTGCATGGGTGCTTTGTCCAAACTGATCGTCTGGATCGTTGTGCTGGGCGCGCTGGCGTTCGTCGCCGCGCCTTATGGTGCCTATTACGGCCTGCGCTCGGCGGCGCTGTCGCAGGACGTGGCGGCGGTCGCCGAGCTTGTAGACTTTCCCGCCGTGCGCCAGTCCCTGCGCCCGCAGCTTTCTGACCGGCCCGAGGCCATGCGCCCTGCGCCGGGCCTGCTCGAAGACCCCATCGGCGCCATCCGCCAGTCGTTCGAGAACAGCCGCACGCCCCAGCCGGACGTAAACGCCTATCTGACGCCCCAGGCCATCGCTGCCCTCACGCTTGGCGAGGGCCGCTATGCCTCCGAGCGCTCGCGCCCCGGCGCTTCCATGCCAGTGGCCGAGAGCCGCATCCAGCCGCTGCCGCGCCCGCGCTACTGGGGCATCGACCGCGCGCGCATGGCCGTGAGGGACGAGGGCGGGTCCGAGACGATCTTTACGTTCGCGCGCAAGGGAATCTATCGCTGGCAGCTGGTTCACGTCGCCCTGCCGGACGGCGGCACACCCACCGATGACGGTGAGGTGCGCTTTGGCGAAGAGCCATCGGCACAGCCCTGACTCTTCACGTTTTCGTCACTGGAAAGAGAGTGGCAACACACGCCACACAATCGTCACGGCTACGCTGACATTAGGATCACGCACAGGCTCGGCCGTGTTCGCGCACAGGCCCGCAGCGCAGGCTCCGGTTGTGGCTGCTGACATGAAACTTGCAGGCCGCACGATACGGTCATCGCGCCGAAGGAAACAACGATCCCGCACCGGGATCAGTCGAGGGATGGGTTGAATATGGGCGAACCCGGCACGGTTCACATGCTGAACGTCGTCGAGCTTTTCATGAGTGCGGACTGGGTGGTGAAGTCGGTCATGATCGGCCTCGTCATCGCCTCGCTGTGGTCGTGGGCCGTCATTCTGGACAAGGCGTTCAAGTTTGCAGGGCTCAACCGCCAGGCAAGCGCCTTCGAGAACGCCGTGTCCTCGGGTCGCCCGCTTGAGGAAATCGCCGCCCAGGCCGGTCCCGATCCCGCCCATCCCCTTCCGCGCATGCTGCAACTGGCCCTGACCGACTGGCGAGAGGCGCGTCAGGGCGGGGCGCTCAGCGAAACCCAGGGGCAGCTGCTGATGTCGCGCATCGAGCGCAGCCTCGACAGCCTGATCGCGCGCGAGAGCCAGCAGGCGGAAGAGGGGCTGGGCGTGCTTTCGGTGGTGGCCACATCCTCGCCCTTCATCGGTCTGTTCGGCACGGTGTGGGGCATCATGAACGCGTTTGGCGCCATCGCCTCGGCGGGCAACACCAATCTGGCGACCGTGGCCCCGGCCATTGCCGAGGCCCTGTTTGCGACGGCGCTGGGTCTGGCCGCAGCCATTCCCGCTTACATGGCCTACAACAAGTTCTCGATCGATGCGGGCAAGTTCACCGGCCGGCTGGAGAGCTTTGCCGACGAACTTCAGGCCGCCGTGGCGCGCCGCCTCGGCCGGAGCGCCTGACATGGGCATGGGTGCGGGCTCGGGCAGCGGCGGGGGCGGGCGCGGCAGGCGCCGGGCCAGAAAGAGGCCTCTGTCGGAAATCAACGTCACGCCGCTGGTCGACGTGATGCTGGTGCTGCTGATCATCTTCATGATCTCGGCGCCACTGCTGACCGTGGGCGTTCCTGTCGAGCTGCCCAAGACCGATGCGGGCGCGGTCGAGGACGTGCAGACGCCCATCAGCGTGACCGTCGACCGCAGCGGCGCCATCTTCGTCGAGGAAGACCCGGCAACTCTCGATCAGCTCGCCCCGCGTGTGGGTGCCATTGCCGATGCCTCGCGCAATCTTTCCGAGCGGCCGATCTTCGTGCGGGCAGACGGGCGCGCGCCCTATGAGGCAGTGGCCCAAGTCATGGCGCGCCTGTCATCGTCGGGCTTCACGCGGCTCAATCTCGTGACCGACACGGCGGCCCCCCAGGCTACTGGTCAGGGCGCGGGTCAGGGCGCTGGTCAAGGCGCGGCCGAGGCGTCTGCTGCGCCTGCCGTGCGCGAGGCCGTGCCGCTGGCGGCCCCGCAGGAGGCGCGCTGAGCCCATGCGCAGGTCCTCACTGGCAGGATCGGTCATCGTGCACCTCGCCGTGGTGGGGGCGGCCTTCATCTCGTGGCCGCGCGGGGACTCGAACCTGATCGTGGGGGCAGTGCCCGTGACCATCGTGTCCGACGTGATCCAGGAGGCTGCGCCGCGCTCCGAGCCCGAGGCCGAGGCCGAGGCGCTGGACGAACAGACCTTCGGCGAGCCCGAGCCCGCTCCTCCCGAACCCACGCCGCCCGTGCCGACGCCGCCTGCGCCGACGCCGCCTGCGCCGACACCGCCCCAGCCCGCACCACAGCCCGCCCAGCAGCGCCCGCCTGAAAAGGCCCCGCCGCGCCAGAACACGCCGCCTACACAGACGCCGCCGCGCCAAAACCCGGCCCAGAATCCGCCGCAGCGCCAGCCCGATCCGGGCCTTGATCTGGACGCCCTGTCCCGGCCCGGCCAGACCCGCACGCCCAACACCACCGGCCCCAGCGGTCAGGGCAGCGCGCCCGTGGCCACCGGTCCCCAGATCGCGGTGCTGGTCGGCCAGATCTACGAGCACTGGAACCTCGGCTCGACCTGCGAGGCGCCGAACCTGTCGGACATGGTGTTCCGGGTGCGCATCACCATCTCGTCCCAGGGCCGCGTGACCTCTGGCCCGACCCTGGTGGAGACCCGCTCCGATCCCGCATGGCGGACCGCTGCCGAGGCGGCCCTGCGCGCGGTGCGTGCCGCCGATCCGTTCCGGGTGCCCGATGGCTTCGTCGGCCAGACCATCACCTTCCGTTTCCTGGCCGAACAGGCGTGCGGGCGGTGAGTTCGCGCCCCTGCCCCTGTTTGGTCCGCTGTGACCGATACGTTATGCCTATCTCAGCCCTCTCAGAACCGTGCGGGAGACCCTGATGCGCCTTGGAAACACCCTTGCCGGAACCGCCCTCGCCCTCGTGATGGCCGCGGGCCTCAGCCACCCGGCCCTGGCCCAGAGCCAGCCTTCGGGCGGTGATGTGGACGTGACCCAGGGCGTGCTGCGCCCGACGCGCATCGCCATTGCGCCCTTCATCGGGCCGAACGGCGGTGAGATCACAGGGGTCATCTCGAACAACCTGCAGCGCTCGGGCTACTTCTCGCCCATCGATCCCAATGCCTTCATCGAGCGCGAGCTGCGGGTGGCCAACCAGCCCACCTTCGATGCCTGGACGCGCATCGGGGCCGAGGCGGTGCTCTATGGCGAGGCCCAGCCCCAGCCGGACGGCCGCGTGGCCGTGGCTTTTCGCCTCTATGATCCCTATCGCCGCTGCCAGCTGGTCGGCTACCGCTTCGTGACCACGCCCGAGAACTGGCGGCGCGTGGCGCACAAGGTGTCGGACGTCGTCTATCAGCGCATGACGGGCGAGCCGGGCTATTTCGACACGCGCATCGCCTATGTGGCCGAAAGCGGCTCCGGCCCCAACCGCTCGACCCAGCTTGCGATCATGGATCAGGACGGCTTCAACCCCGTTTATCTGACCCGCACCGACGAGATCATCATCACGCCGCGCTTCTCGGCCAACAGCGACGAGCTGGTCTATATGGCGCTGGGGCGGGACTATACGCGCATCTATATGCTCAACATCGCCACCGGGCGGCGCGAGAGCCTGGGCCAGTTCCAGGGCAATGTGTTCGCGCCCCAGTTCTCGCCCGATGGCACGCGCGTGGCCTTTTCCATCGAGCGCGGCGGCAACACCGACATCTATGTCATGAACCTGCAGAGCCGGAACCTGCAGCGCCTGACCACCGATCCGGGCATCGACACCTCGCCCAGCTTCTCGCCCGATGGCCGCCAGATCGTGTTCAACTCGGACCGGGGGGGGCGCCCGCGGCTCTACATCATGAACGCGGACGGCTCGAACCAGCGCCCGATCTCGCGCGGGAGCGGCAACTATCACACGCCCGCATGGAGCCCGCGCGGCGACCTGATCGCCTTCACCAAGCAGCAGGGCGGGCGCTTCCACATCGGCGTCATGGCTCCTGACGGCACGGGCGAGCGCATTGTCTCCTCGTCCTATTTCGAGGAAGGCCCGTCCTGGGCACCCAACGGTCGCTATCTCGTCTTCTCGCGCCAGCAGGGCAGCTCGCGCCTCTGGATGGTGGACGTGACAGGCCGCGTCACCTCGGCGCTGTCCTATGGGGGTGCCGCGACCGATCCGGCGTGGTCGCCGCTGCTCGATCCGCCGCCGTCCAACCTCGGGTTTGGTGACGGCCCGGACAGCTGTCCGCTTGGCGCGGCGCAATAGTCAGGGCCTTGCGCGCAAATCGGACGGCCACAGGGAGCCGCCCGGTCAACTGTGCGTTATCGGGCGTTGGCGGCCAGAAGCGGTCGCGCTAGACGTATGGCCAAGCTGGAGCGGGCCGTGTCCCGTGCCAAGCCAGAGGAGATGACCCCCAATGACAAGCCTTAAGACACTCGTTCGCCTGTCCGTCGTTGGTCTGGCCGTTGCGGCCATGGCGGCTTGCGCCCGCCAGCCCGCCCAGACCCCGCCCGCGACCACCCCGCCGCCCGCGACCCAGCCCGGTGGCACCACGCCGCCGCCGCCGCCTCCCGTGCAGCAAGGCCCGATCGGTGCCGTGACGCCCGGCTCGGTGGCCGATTTCAATCAGAACGTCGGCGACCGCGTGTTCTTCGACTTCGACAGCTATGCCGTGCGCTCCGACGCCCGCCCGCGTCTGGACGCCCAGGCCCAGTGGCTGCTGCGCTACCCCTCGGTGCGCGTGCGCATCGAGGGCAATGCCGACGAGCGCGGCACGCGTGAGTACAACTTCGCCCTGGCCGCGCGCCGTGCCGAAGCGGTCCGCGCCTATCTGGTCGAGCGCGGCGTGCCCGCCAACCGCATCGACACCATCTCGTACGGCAAGGAGCGTCCGATCGCTCAGGGCTCGAACGAGGCGGCGTGGGCCCAGAACCGCAACGCCGGCACCGTGATCATCTCGGGCGCCCAGTAACCAGCTACAGTAAGCGTTGTGACCTGTGCGTCGGCTCATGCCGGTGAATGGAAAGGGGGCTGGAGCGATCCGGCCCCCTTTTTGCGCCGCTCCGCCGCACAGCACTGCCCTCGCAATGCCGCAAACCGCTGAGAGCGTGGCAAGGCACGCGCCTTGGAAGGGCGCGCGGCGCGCACTAGACTAGGCTCCCTGTTTTTCCCTGCCCGGACCGCCGGGCCGATCAGAGTGGTTGAACACTGATGACCCCGATCAAGACGCCTCATGAGGCTCCTTCATCCGCAGGTGGCCGCACCACGGGCCGATCTGCACCGCTGCGCACGCTCATCGCCGGGCTGATGGTCTCGGTTCTGGGCGCAGGCTTCATCGGCACGGTCGTGATCGCCCAGGCCCAGCCCCAGCAGGCGATCGAGTGGGACAAGCGCCGCCTCGACCAGCTGGACCGCAATGTGCGCCGCCTTGAGCGCGCCCTGACCCAGCGCAACGCCGCAGGTGCCCCGGTCATCATCGAGCCCGATCCCGAGGTGGTGGCGCTTCAGGGCCGCGTGGACGTGCTGCAACGCAGGCTTGAGGACATCGAGGCCAGCTTCCAGCGCGTCAATCAGGACATGGAGCGCATGAGCTTCGCCCTCGACGAGGCCGAGCGCTCCAACACCCAGCTGCGCCGCCGCCTCGATGCCACCACCGAGCGGCTCAACACGCTCGAGACGCGCGCCTCGGCCATCATCGAGGCCAATACCCCCGTGGCGGCCAACTCGCCCACCGGCAGCGCGGCTGGCGATTATGCCGAGGCGATGCGCTTCATGAACCAGGGCGATTTTGCCGCCGCGCGCCGCGCCTTCGAGGTGTTCGTGGTCACATGGCCCGATGCCGAACAGACGCGGGAGGCCAACTACCGCCTCGGCGAGACGCGCCTGCTGGCCGAGGACAACAGCGGTGCGGTCCAGGCCTATGCCGCCTCGCTTTCGGGCTGGCCGCGCACGCCCTGGGCGGCGGATGCGACCGTGAAGCTGGCCACGGCCCTGCACGCGGACGGGCGCACGCCCCAGGCCTGTCAGGCCCTCAACGAGTTCCGCACGCGCTACAACGAAGGCGCTCCCCAGGCGGTGCGCACCCGTGCCACCCAGCTTCGCACCCGCGCCCAATGTGCGTGAACCCGGCGGACAGGCGGCTCACCATCATGGGGTCTGCACCAAAGGCTCTCTGACGCCTGAGTGGATCGAGGCGGCTGTTCATGCCGAGCTTTCGCGGCGTCTTTCGACCAGGGCGCGGGGCCCTGTGGCGGTGGCGTTTTCGGGCGGCGGCGACTCTCTGGCCCTGCTCATGCTCACGCGGGGCTGGGCGGCAGCCAACGGGCGCGAGATACTGGCTCTCAGCGTCGATCACGGACTGAACCCGCGCTCGGGCGCGTGGATGGCCTGGTGCGAGGCGCGCGCACGCTCGCTCGGCGTTCTCTGGCAGGGCCTGAAGTGCGCCTCGTTTGCGCCCGCTGTAGGCGGGTGGGCCAGCGGCCTTCAGGCGCGCGCGCGCGATGGCCGCCTGCGGCTGATCTGTGAGGCGGCGCGAGAGGCCGGAGCCCGCATCGTTCTGACCGGTCACACCTGCGATGACGTGCGCGAAAGCGCGCTGATGATCGCCCGCGCCGAGATGCGAGGGCGCCTGCGGCCCGTTGCACCTGCGCCGGTCTGGCCCGAGGGCCGGGGGCTTTTGCTCGTGCGCCCCCTGCTTGATGTGTCGCGCGCGGACCTGAGGCACTGGCTGACCGCGCGCGGGGCGGACTGGATCGATGATCCGGCCAACGAGGATGCGCGCTTTGCCAGGGTCCGAGCGCGGGCCGATCTGGGTGCGGGCGAGGGCGCGCCGCCTTTGCCTGATGCGCCGGGCGCTTCCCTCGTGCTGCCTGCACTGATGAGTCTGGGCGCGGCCTGGTTCTGCGAGCTTCCCGGCGCAGAGAGTCTCGCCCATGCGCTGGTGGCCGTGGCCGGACATGATCGACTGCCGCGCGGCAGGCGGCTGGCCGCGCTCCTTGCACGCATGAGGCAGGGCGAGGGGGGCACGCTGGCGGGCGCGAGGGTGGAGCCCTGGCGCGCGGGCTGGCTGCTGACGCGCGAGCGTGGGCGCGGGCCGGGCGCGCATCTGGCGCTGGCGGCGGGTGAGACAGGGCTGTTCGAGGGGGTGTTCGAGATCACCGCCCATGACCGGCCCATCACCGTGGCGCGCGCGGGCGGGCATTTGAGGGCGCTTTTACCTGAAGACCGCGGGGCGCTGCAGGCCTATGCGCCCTCGATCAGGGCCGCCCTGCCGGTGGCGATCGGGCTCGCGGAGGCACCGGTTCTTGCATGGCACCGGGCAAGCGTTCAGCCCCTTGTGCCATTGCGGCTCACCCTGGCGGCAGGGGTGCGCTCCGGCGCCGTCGCCAGCGAAGACGACCTGGCGCGCGCGTCGTATGTCGCAGGTGATGGCGGTTTGCTGACGAAGTGCCTATCTAGTGAGCTTGCATCGTGGGCCCGAAGCAGGTGCGACAGCACCACAGCCAAGGGCGGTGTCATCGAGGACGACAATGAACCTGCGTAATCTGGCGGTCTGGGGCCTGATCATTCTTTCGGCTCTGGCGCTCTATCAGATGTTCGGTGCCTCCATGGGCGGGGCGGGGCAGAACGCGGCCAAGGCCGGCGCACGCCCGGCCGAGATCACCTATTCGCAGCTTCTCGAGCGCATCGAGGCCGGGCAGGTCGAGCGCCTTCACCTTAAGGCCGACGTGGCCACGGCCACCACCACGGACGAGGAAGTGGTGCGCGCCACCACGCCCACACCGTCCACCTATCTGGAGGAGCGCGCCCGCGAGGCGGGTGTGAACATCGAGGTGGAGTCGGCACGCACGCCCCTGCTGGTTTCGATCCTGATCGGCCTTCTGCCGTTCGTGCTGCTGATCGCCATCTGGATCTGGTTCATGAACCGGATGCAGGGCGGCGCGCGCGGGGCCATGGGCTTTGGCAAGTCCAAGGCCAAGCTGCTGACCGAGCACAAGGGCCGCAAGACCTTCGATGACGTGGCCGGTGTCGACGAGGCCAAGGAGGAGCTGTCCGAGGTCGTCGAGTTCCTGAAGGACCCCGCCAAGTTCCAGCGCCTGGGCGGCAAGATCCCCAAGGGCGCCCTGCTGGTCGGCCCTCCGGGCACCGGCAAGACCCTGCTGGCGCGCGCGGTGGCGGGCGAGGCGGGCGTGCCCTTCTTCTCGATCTCGGGTTCGGACTTCGTGGAGATGTTCGTCGGCGTCGGTGCCAGCCGCGTGCGCGACATGTTCGAGCAGGCCAAGAAGAACGCGCCCTGCATCATCTTCATCGACGAGATCGACGCCGTGGGCCGCCATCGCGGCGCTGGCCTTGGCGGCGGCAACGACGAGCGCGAGCAGACCCTCAACCAGCTTCTGGTCGAGATGGACGGCTTCGAGGCCAACGAGGGCATCATCCTGATCGCTGCCACCAACCGCCCCGATGTTCTGGACCCCGCCCTGCTGCGCCCCGGTCGCTTCGACCGCCAGGTGGTGGTGCCCAACCCCGATGTCTCGGGCCGCGAGAAGATCCTGCGCGTGCACATGAAGGACGTGCCCGCCGGGCCTGACGTCTCGATCCGCACCATCGCACGCGGCACGCCCGGATTTTCCGGTGCGGACCTGGCCAATCTGGTCAACGAGGCGGCCCTGATGGCAGCGCGCAAGAACCGCAAGATGGTCACCCAGCGCGACTTCGAGGACGCCAAGGACAAGGTGATGATGGGTGCCGAGCGTCGCTCCATGGCCATGAACGAGGAGGAGAAGCGACTGACCGCCTATCACGAGGGCGGCCATGCCATCGTGGCCATGTCGGTTCCCCAGTCCGACCCGGTGCACAAGGCGACCATCGTGCCGCGCGGGCGTGCGCTGGGCATGGTGATGCAGCTTCCCGAGGGCGACCGCTATTCCATGAAGCAGCAGCAGATGCTCTCGCGCCTCACCATCCTGATGGGCGGGCGCGTGGCCGAGGAGCTGATCTTCGGCAAGGAGAACATCACCTCCGGTGCTGCCTCCGACATCGAGCAGGCCACGCGGCTGGCGCGGGCCATGGTGACGCGATGGGGCTTTTCCGATCAGCTCGGCGTCGTGGCCTATGGCGAGAACCAGGAAGAAGTGTTCCTCGGTCACTCGGTTGCGCGCCAGCAGAACATTTCGGACGAGACCGCGCGTCTGATCGATGCCGAGATCAAGCGGCTGGTCGAACAGGGTCACACCGAGGCGCGCCGCATCCTGACCGAGCGCATGGAAGACCTGCATCAGCTGGCCAAGGCCCTGCTGGAGCACGAGACGCTGTCGGGCGAGGAAATCCGCGACCTTCTTGAAAAGGGTGTCATGCCCCAGCGCGACGAGAACGACCTGCCGGATACCGGTCCCTCGGTGTCGGTGCCCGTGACGCCCGAGCCCACCGAGCCCGAGGCACCGCGCACGGTGCACTGAGCGTGAGCACCGTGCGCCCGCTCGTTATGGGCATCGTCAATGTCACGCCGGACAGCTTCTCGGACGGCGGGCAGCACGCGGATGCGGACGCGGCGTTGCGCCATGGGCTGGCTCTGGTCGAGGCAGGGGCCGACTGGCTCGACGTGGGCGGCGAGAGCACGCGCCCCGGTGCCGCGCCCGTCAGCGAGGACGACGAGCTTGCCCGCGTGCTGCCGGTCATCACTGCCATCCGCCGCCACTGGTCAGGCCCCGTCAGCATCGACACCATGAAGCCCCGCGTGGCGCGCGCAGCGGTGGAGGCGGGCGCATCGGGCTGGAACGATGTGAGCGCGCTGAGCCATTCGCATGACAGCCTCGAAGTAGCTGCCGCGCTCAAGGTGCCGGTGTTTCTCATGCACATGAAGGGCGCGCCGCCCACCATGCAGGATGCGCCCGCCTATGGCGATGTGGTGGCAGAGGTGCGGACGACGCTGCTGGCGCGCGCACGGGCGGCCGAGGCGGCGGGCGTGGTGCGCTCTGATATCTGGCTCGATCCGGGCATCGGCTTTGGCAAGACGACGGCGCACAATCTGGCCCTGACGGCGCGCCTGTCAGAGCTGTGCGCGGCCGGCTATCCCGTCCTGTTCGGGGCCAGCCGCAAGCGCATGATCGCCGATCTGGACGCGCCCGCGCCTGCGCCGGATGCGCGCCTCGGCGGCTCGCTGGCCCTGGCCCTGGCGGCAGCGGCGCAGGGCGCGGCCATGGTGCGCGTGCATGACGTGCGCGAGACGGTGCAAGCACTGAGCGTGCAGGCGGCCCTCGATGGGGCGGCTGTCAGCGCGCGATGATCTGCCAGGACACGTCGAAGCGGTCCTGGACCCAGGCGAAGCGCGGCGCAAAGCCGTAGTCGCCCGGCGGCATCATCACCTTACCGCCCTCACCCAGGGCCCCGGCGAGGGCATCGACCGCCTCGCTCTCATCGACTTCGAGAAAGATCGACAGGGAAGGCGTGAAGGTGAAGTCATGCACGGGCGGGGAGTCATTGGCCATGACCTCGAGCCCCGCCACCGACAGCCGCGCCATGGCCACAGTGCCGTCAGGCTTGCGCTCCAGCGCAAGGATGCGCGTGTCGGGCACGCTCGCTTCATAAAAGGCCAGCGCCTCGGCGCAGCGGCCCTGAAACATGAGGAAGGGGCGGGCAGTGGGGCTCATGCGGGGCTCACTTCACGCGGGTGTAGGTCGTGCGGCTGAAGTCGCGCCATTGCCCGTTCTCGTCCTTCACGCGGGCCTGGGAGAGGCGGATATCGGGCGAGACGATCTCGAAGATGTCGTCGTATTCGCGCTCCCCGCCCTTGCCTTCCATGTCCGGGCCGCGGCTGTAGAGGTGCAGCCGCCCGTCAGCCTCGACCTCGCCCTCGTATGTCCACAGAAACGGATGCTCCCAGTGCACGAAGTCGCCCGCAAGCTTGCCCGTCTCGGGGTCCATGGAGAACTGGAAGCGGTAGTCCTCGCCCTCGATCACCAGCCATGCGCCCCGTCGCGTGACGTGCTCGGTGCCCGTGCGCGCCTGGGCAGGATCATCGGGCACCATGCGCCCGTCATAGGTCCAGACCCCCACCATCTGATCGAGCCAGTCTGCCATCATCAGTCCTCCAGTGTTGCGCCATAGGCATCGCGCAGCGCGAACCATTCGTCCCAGACCCACAGCCTGCGGCGGCCAAGGGCGGCGTCGTCAAGGCCTTCCATGTGATAGTGCCAGCCGCTGAGCACGTTCCGACGCGCATCGCGCCAGCTTTCCGGGATCACATGGGTCAGGGACAGGTGCGTGCCATCGCCATCGGGCGTCAGGCGCCAGGTCACCACGGAGTCCGGGTTCGAGCCGAAGGTGTGGCGGAACAGGCGCGGGGGCACGACCTCGAGCACGGTGTTGCTCTGTCGGCGGCGCTCGGGCGTGTCGGGCATGAACTCGTGGTCGGGTTGGCGGAAGTTGAGGGACATCTCGCCGCCGGGCTCCAGCTCAAGCTTCGCCTCGGCCAGCCAGCAGGCAAGGCCCTCGGGCGTGGTCAGGGCGGCCCACACGCGCTCGATGTCGTGGCGCAGGCGACGCTCGAAGCGAAGCTCCCATCCGCCCTCGATGCGGACAAGATGACCGGCCTCAGCCGGAAGAGTGCTGGTGGTCATTGGGACTCCTGACGGTCGAGGTGGGCCTCCAGCGCATCGAGCCGCCCGGACCAGAACCGGCGGTAGGGCGCGAGCCAGGCATCAAGCTCGGCCAGGGGCTGGGGGTTGAGGCGATAGAGGCGACGCTGGGCGTCCTTGCGCACACTCACCAGACCGGCCGCGCGCAGCACGGCGAGGTGCTTGGATACGGCGGGCTGGCTGATGGGCAGGGCGCTGACCAGATCGCCTGCGGCCCGCTCGCCCTCGCCCAGAAGGCCGAGAATGGCCAGCCGGTTCGGCTCTGACAGGGCGGCGAGGGTGTTGTGCATGAATATTCTTTATCAGCTATATTCGCCTATGGCAATATGAGTGCTCTTGCCCGCCAAACCCTGATGGTTCAAGAGCGGGCTATGCCCATCCCTCCGATCCATCCCTGGCTGGCCCTCATCATCGCAGGCGTTCTCGAGATCGCCTGGGCCTCGGGCTTCAGGTTCATAGGCTTCAACCGCCCGGTGGTGAGCCTGGTCGTCGCCATGGTGATGGTGCTGAGCTTCTACTTCCTGTGGGTGGCGGTGCAGCGCCTGCCCATCGGCACGGCCTATGCGGTCTGGACGGGCATCGGTGCCGTGGGTGCGGCGGTGGTGGGCATGGTGCTCTATGGCGAGCCTGCAGGCGCGATCCGCATCGTCTCGATCGTTCTGATCGTGGCGGGCATTGTCGGGCTGAAGCTGGTTTCCGCCCATTAATCTCGCCTGAAAACCCGCCGTTAAAGGCACCGCGCTAAGGTGCGCACACCCCTTGCTGAGGCCTGATGGCGGAGGGGCTACGCAGCGGATGTGCAAGTCCGCAAAGCCTCCGTTCGAGTCGGAGGTCAGGCCTCCAATCCCTCCATCAAGTCCTGTGCGCTGCCAAAGCGGCACGCACCGCTTGCCTTCTCTCGCGTCGCTCGCCATGCAGTCGGGATGATACCGCCCAGACAGCCAGCGCGCGTTCTCATCATCGCCGGATCCGATTCGGGCGGCGGGGCGGGGATACAGGCCGATCTCAAGACCGTGACCATGCTCGGGGCCTATGGCGCGACGGCCCTCACCGCGATCACTGTGCAGAACACGCTGGGCGTCTCGCGCGTGTACCCTTTGCCCGTGGACCTGATCGAGGCCCAGGCCCGCGCCGTGCTCGATGACATCGGCGCGGATGTCATCAAGACCGGTATGCTGGGCACGCCCGAGGTGGTCGAGGCCGTCGCGGGCCTGATCGACGAGGCGGGCGTGGGCGCGGTCATCGATCCGGTCATGATGGCCAAGGGCGGGGCCAGCCTGCTCGATGACACCGCGCAAGAGGCCGTAAGGGGGCTCATGGTGCCGCGCGCGCGCCTGCTCACGCCGAATGCGCCCGAGGCCGAGGCCCTGACAGGCATGGAAGTGCGCGATCTGGACGGCCAGCGCCGCGCGGGCGAGCGCCTGCTGGCCATGGGGGCACAGGCGGTGCTGATGAAGGGGGGGCACATCGCCCATGAGCGGGTCGTGGACCTGCTCGTGACCCCGGCGGGAGAGAGTCTGTTCGAGAGCGAGCGCATCGACACGCGCCACACCCACGGCACGGGCTGCACGCTCGCCAGTGCCTGCGCGGCGGGTCTGGCCAGGGGGCTTATGCTGGAGCAGGCGGTGGCGCAGGGCTGGGCCTATGTGGCCGAGGCCATCCGTCGCGCGCCGGGACTGGGGCACGGGCACGGGCCGCTGCATCATGGCTGGCCCCTCGATGACTGAGGCGGCGCTTCAGGCCCGGCTGGTCGAGCTGGTTCGAGGCGATGCTGCCCTGATGCAGGTGCTGCGGACCTTGCACGTGCTGGATCTGCCCGACTGGTGCGTGTTCTCCGGTGCGGTCTATCAGTGCGTCTGGAATGGCGTGAGCGGGCGAGCGCCCGGCTACGGCATCCGCGACTATGACGTGGGCTATTTCGACGCTTCCGACATCGGCTGGGACGCTGAGGATCGCGTGATCCGCCGCGTGGCCAGCGCCTTCGACGAGCCGCTGAAATCTGCCGTGGAAGTCAGGAACCAGGCCCGCGTGCACCTGTGGTTCGAGGATCACTTCGGTGAGCCCTATGCCCCGCTGTCCAGCACGGGCGAGGCGCTGTCGCGCTTTGTCGCTCCGGCCTTTGCGGTGGGCGTGCGCCTAGGGCCGAACGATGGGATCAGCGTGACCGCGCCATTCGGCCTTCAGGATGTCTTTGCCATGCGCCTGCGGCCCAACCCGACGCGCCCGCGTGCGCGCGGCTGGCAGAAGGCGGTGGACAGCGCCCGTGCCCGCTGGCCTGAGGTGATCGTCGAGGACGCCTGAGGGGGCTCGCGCCTGCCGTTATTTTGCCTCACGATCCTGTGATCACTGGCGCGCTGGCGGCGAACGGGCAGAGGTCTGCGCGGGGGCGGAACGCCATCTCTGACAATGGAGTGCGCATTGGACGCGCTGTTTCCGAGCTGGCTGCTGATCGCGGGCGGACTGATCGGGCTGTTTGCCGGGGGCGAAGCCCTGGTGCGCGGAGCGGTGGGTGTGGCGGGGCGACTGCGCCTGCCCAGCCTGCTGATCGGCCTGACCGTGGTGGGCTTTGGCACCTCGACGCCCGAGCTGCTGGTCTCGCTGGACGCGGCCCTTAGAGGCTCGCCCGACATCGCCATCGGCAACATCCTTGGCTCGAACATCGGCAACATCCTGCTGATCGTCGGTCTTGCGGCCCTGGTCTGGCCTATCCGGCTGGGCCAGATGCGGATGGCACGCGACGTCGGTGTGATGCTGCTGGCCGCCCTGATTCTGGTGCCGCTATTTCTGGGCGGACAGCTGGGCCGCGCTGCGGGTGCGGCTCTGGTGGCCCTGCTGGTGGCCTATCTGGTCTGGTCATACCTCAGGCCCGGCGATGGCGCGGGCGACGAGGCGCAGGGCAGGGCCCGCAGTCTGTGGCTTTCGGGGCTGTGGGTCGTGCTGGGCCTTGCCGCCCTGATGCTGGGCGCCCGCGCCCTGGTGAGTGGCGCCGTGGCGGTGGCGCGCGATTTCGGGGTGTCTGAGGCCTTCATCGGCCTGACCATCGTGGCCATAGGCACCTCACTGCCCGAGCTGGCGACCTCGATGATCGCAGCCCTGAGGCGTCAGTCCGCCATCGCCATCGGCAACATCGTCGGCTCGAACATCTTCAATGTGCTGGGTATTCTGGGGGTGACGGCCATGGTCGCACCCATTCCCGTGGCCAGCCGCTTTCTGGTGCTCGACCTGCCGGTGATGATCGCGGCCACGCTGTTGCTGGCGTGCCTGCTGCTGCTGAACAGGGGCGCGGGGCGTTCCTGGGGGCTGATTCTGCTGGTCGCCTATGGTGCCTATGTGTTCGTGGCCCAGGGCTGAGTCTTCCTGGCGGGGCTCAGGCGGCGCTGACGATGGCGTCGTCGCTGTCGCCGGTCATGTCCTCGGCGGCAAAGACGGACCAGTCGAGGTCCGGCGCACTGGCGCAGGCCGCCGCCATCAGGGCGCGAAGCTCGGCCGCAGAGGCCGCACCCACCACCACCTTCGCCACGCCGGGCTGACTGAGCGCGAAGGCAAGGGTGGCCTGCATGGGATCAAGACGCGCCTCGGCCAGTCGGCGACGCAGGCGCGACATGGCCATGTCCGCCTCGGTGGGACGCACCAGCAGCCGCTCTGACGGCGCGAAGATGGCGCCGCCATGAAACAGCGAGCAGAGCTGAACCTCGATACCGAGGGTGGCCAGCGATTCGACCAGGCCCGTGCGGATGACCCGCTGGTCGAGCAGGCTGGCGGGCACCTGGACCACGTCGGGACTGAAGCGCCGGGCCAGAAGAAGCGGTCCGTCGCTCATGCGGGCGCGAAACCCGATGCGCCGGTAAAGGCCCGCAGCCTTCAGCCCCTCCAGCCGCGCCCACAGTGCGCCGCCCTCGGCACCCAGCAGGTCCGTGGCCTGACCGACGATCAGGGTGTCGCCGCGCGGCAGGCCCATGCGCTCCAGCGACTGGCGCGCGCGCGCCTCGACGCGGGCGATGCCCTCGCTGGCGGGAAGGGTGCGCACGCTGACGCCGAACGGGCTCGGGAAGGGCCAGCTCTGACCCAGCACGCGCTCGACATCGCCGGGGCGCGCCTCGATGTGGCGGATGCCGCCGTCCGCCGCTGTGGTTAGCAGGGCGCGGGTCTGGTCGATGGCGATGCGCCCGGCGCGGGCCGGGTCGCTGGCGGCGGCACGCGGCTCGGCCACGGGACTGGCGGCGAGCACGAGCCGGCCCTGTGCAAAAGGCGCGCTCGATCGCGGCAGACCGGGACTGGGCGGGTTGAAGCTCATGCGCCGTGCCGGGCCACGAGTGCGGGGAGGACGGCGTCATAGGCCGCCACCATGTGAGCGACGTGGCTCTCGTCGATGGCGAGCGAGGGCACGTGCGAGCCGAGGCTCATCACGCCTGCCGCTTCGAGACCTGCGCTTAGTTCATCGCGAATCCTGCCGCCAAGCTGTCCGTCATCGCGCGCACGAACCACGCTCCAGGCCGGATCGCCGCACAGCTCGAACAGGCCATCGGCACCGTGGCGGCGCAGGGCGCGCGCGCACTCGACCTCGATCTCGGCTCCCACCACCGCCAGGGCGCGCGGGCCATCGAGGGTGTCGAAGCGGCTCAGCACGTGAAGGCCCGCGATCAAGGCCTCGCGCAGGGCGGCGGGTGAGAGGGCACTGAGGTCGCTGTGGACCGCGCGCATGATCTCGTAATGGCCACAGATGGCGCCAATGGCGCGGCCGTTGGCCAGAGCGGGTCCGAGCACCGTCACATCCGCGCCGACACCGTAGAGCCCCGCCACGCCCGCGTCGTGCACGCGCAGCATGGAGCGGCTCTCGTCGAAGATCAGCACCGCGCCGATGCGCTCGGTCACAAGGCGCGCGCGCATGAGAAAGCGGCGCGGCACATCCAGCGGACGAATGACAAGGGCGGCGAGCTGGTCGGCATGGCGGCTGACCGCCTGCTCCAGTGTCTCGACGTCGCCCGACAGGGCGGTGGCCTCGTCGCACAGAAAGGCCCCGTCGCGCCCGGTCAGCGCCTTGGCAGCCATCAGCGTGCTGGCCAGGGCGTCGGAGAGCGAGGGTGCAAAGGCCACGGCCTCGGCGCCGATCACCCGCGCGCTGAGCTGGGAGGCCAGCTGGCCCATCAGCGCCGAGGTGTCGCCATCGGCTTCGCTGATCGCGCGGCTGATGCCCGCATCGTTCCAGCCGAGCAGCACCTGACCGTCGTCATTGTCCAGATCGAGAAGCTGGTGCCCGCGCGCACCCTTCAGCCAAGCGCCCCGGCTCTCGGGCAGGAAGGCGGGCCTGTGCGAGCGCGCGCGCGGCGGCGCGTCATGCACGCTCCTGCCCGGTTTTCTCAGCGCATTGCCCATCACGTCCTCGCCTGATCCGATGCTTTCGCTCGCCCGGATCGTTGGGGACCAGCATGGAGCGCAATGCTTAAGGGACGCTGAGCAAGACCCTTATCAGGGGTTAAGACGGCTCAGTCCGCGTCGGGCTGATTGTCAGGGTGCGCATCAATGAAGGCCTTGTGCGCGCTGGCGTTTTCCTCGACCCGCAGCAGGGCGGTGTAGGGCGAGAGGTCCACGTTGAAACGCCGGGCCGAATAAATCTGTGGAACAAGATAGCAGTCGATCAGTCCGGGCTGATCGCCATGGGCGAATCGCGCGCCGCGCGCGCTGACGTGGGCGTTCAGCGCCTCGAAGCCGGGGCGGATCCAGCGTGCGGCCCACGCATCGAGCGCCGCCTGATCAGCACCGAACTGCCCCTTCAGGGCGGTCAGCACGCGAAGATTGTTCAGGGGGTGAATGTCGCACCCGATGATGGCGGCCAGCGCCCTGACACGGGCGCGCTCCAGCGGATCGTGCGGCAACAGGGGCGGGTCGGGATAGCGCTCCTCCAGCCACTCGATGATGGCAGGCGACTGGGTGATGACCTGCCCCTGCACCTCCAGCGCGGGCACCAGCCCCTGGACATTGAGGGCGCGGTAGGCCTCGCCGGCCTGATCGCCGCGGCGCAGGTCTATGGCGCGCTGCTCATAGGAGAGCCCCTTGAGGTTCAGGGCGATGCGCGTGCGGTACGATGTGCCCGACCGCCAGTAGCCATGCAGGATCATGGGATGGTCGCTCATGTCTGATCCCTCATTCCAGGGTGAAGGCGAGGGAGGGCAGGCCCTCGATATGCGCCTCGACGCGCTCGCCGCGCACGATAGGGCCGACGCCCTCGGGCGTGCCGGTAAAGATCAGATCGCCCGGCGCCAGGGTCCACAGCCTCGAGGCTTCCGCGATGACCTCGGGGATGGACCAGATCATGTCGGACAGTCGGCCGCCCTGGCGCTGCGATCCGTTGACCGACAGGGTGATGGGTGCATCGGGCGCAGGGGCCTCGCGCGAGATCGCTCCCATGGGCGCGGAGTGATCGAAGCCCTTGGCCGTGTCCCAGGGCCTGCCCGCTGCCTTGGCCGCCGCCTGAAGATCGCGCCGCGTCAGATCGACGCCCACGCCATAGCCATAGATCAGTGCCCCGGCCTCGTCCGGCGGGATGTCGCGCCCACCGCCCGACAGCGCCACGACCAGCTCCACCTCGTGATGCAGATCATCTGTCGCGCCCGGATAGGGCAGATGGACGTGCCCGCTTATGCCGAGTGCGGAGTCGCGCGGCTTGGTGAAGAAGAACGGCGGCTCGCGCTCGGGGTCTGCGCCCATCTCGCGCGCATGGGCCGCATAGTTGCGCCCGACGCAATAGATGCGCCGCACCGGAAAGGCGGCGCGCTCGCCGATCACCGGAAGCAGGACCGGCGGGGCCGGATCGAAGACGGTTGCACTCATTATGGCCGCCCATGGGCAGGGATGGGATGGTGGGCAAGGTGCGCCTATCGAGCATGATGCGTGCCTTGGCGCAAACCCCGAATGGCCAAGGATTGCAAGATGGCCCTCGCGCTCGATTGCCGGGAACAACCCTGGGGGGTCTGGCGTTTGAAGCGCGACCGCCCTATCTCACATCACAAGCTTAGCTGGAGAGCGCATCATGGCCACGACCAAGGCACGCGAAGACATCAAGAACGACCTCAAGACCCTGAAGGAAGACCTCAAGGTCGGTGCGCGCGAAGAGGCGGATCGCCTGAAGGATCTGGCCGTGCAGGCCGAGAACCGCGTGCGCGAGGAAGCCTCCAAGGCCCGCGCCAAGGCCGAGGCCTATTACGAGCAGGCGCGCATCCGCGGTCGCGAGTATTTCGACGACGCTTCCGAGCGTTTCGATGAGGCTCAGCGCTATGTGACCGAGCGCGTGCAGGAGAAGCCCCTGCAGTCGACCGCCATCGCCATGGGCGTCGGCGTCATCCTCGGCCTGCTGCTGGCCGGCCGTCGTCACTGATGATTGGCAAAAGCCTGATCCGTAAGGTCGTTATGGCTGCGGCGGTGGCGGGCTGTGTGCTCGTCGCCGTCGTCGCGCTCGGTTTTGCCATCTATGCGGCGCTGGCGCTGGTTCTGATACCGGCGGGTGCCGCTGCGGTGACGGCGTTGCTGTTCGCGGCGGCTGCCGGGCTCGGGGCCTATATGATGGGCCGCGACAGCGGTGGCAGCGATGCCCACGACGACGAGCCTGTGGGCATGGGACAGCGCGCCTTCGAGCTGTTCCGCCAGCGTCCCGTTCTGGGCACGGTTGCCGCCCTGGCCGGGGGCTGGATCTTCCTGCGCAATCCGGCCTTGGCCACCATGGTCGCGGCCGCCTTCACGGAAAAGAGCCACGTCCGACGCTGACCGGACCGCTCGCTGTCCAGCGCCGGGGGCAAGTGCCCGGCAACAGGATTTGACGGGAGCGCGCCTGAGCGGTGCGCTCCCGTTTCTGCATGGCCGACACCTCGGGGAATGCCCGTCGGCGAGAAAAGAAAAAAGCGTCATGTTTGTGTCGGCGAATTGAGTGGTCACGGGAACGCGGAAGGTCAGAGAGCGTTTATTTTCCGACTTCGATACCGGGGTCACACCTTAGAAATGCTAGTGAAGGGACTACGCTATGTTGCGTTGGGCACTGATCTTCCTGGTCGTCGCGCTGATCGCCGGTGTGCTGGGCTTTAGCGGTATTGCGGGCGCTTCCGCAAACATCGCCTGGATTCTTTTTGTTATCTTCATCATCCTGTTCGTGATCTCGCTGGTCTTCGGCGGAATCCGGGGACGACGACTGTAGCATCAGAGTTCAACTCTTGTGCATTGAAGGCCGCAGGGTTCGCCCGGCGGCCTTTTTGCTTGCGGTTGATCTTGCAGCAAGGCGCGGCAGCGCAGCCGTTTCAGCCGCCCGTGACGTCGTGGGGCTGGCGTCGGATCAGGTTCCAGGTGCGCTCCGGGCTGAAGCCCTCGCCGTCCCACGCCTGGGCGGTGACGCAGATCTCGTCATTGGTCCAGCTGATGCAGTTGAAGCCGGGCGCCGCGCCGCGCTCACGCACCGACAAGGTACCGCATCCGATCGCATAGCTGGATCGGTCGCCCATCTCGATGGGCAGGGCGAAGGGCACGTGCACATGGCCCGTGGTGATCAGGTCGACCCCCGCCTCGGCGAAGATGTGCGCGGCCTCCTCGCCCCGACGGACAGCGCCGGTCATGGGCGTGCCGAGCATTTCGATCAGCGGGTGATGACAGGCCAGCACGCGCAGCACCCCTCGGGGCGCCGCCCGGAGCGCGTCAGCCGCGCGGCGCGTCTGGTCGAGATCGATGGAGCCCTTCGACCAGTTGAGCCGCGCCTGCCAGCCCCGGGCCGTGGTCACGCCGCGAACCCAGACCTTGTCGCTGATGAACTGGTGGTCGTGGGCGGGATGGCCGACATAGCGCTCGAAGCGCTTCCAGGGCCAGAAGACGCGCGCGAGCGGATTCCAGTAGGGCACATCGTGATTGCCGACCGTGACGAAGACCGGCTCGGGCATGGCCCTGATCCACTCGGCAGCCGCAGCGAACTCGCGCCGATAACCCTGCTGGGTCACATCGCCGGTGATCAGCACCAGATCGGGAGGATCGGCGAGGGCGAAATCGAGGGCAGCTTGCACGGCCCTGGGGTGTTCGACCCCGAAATGCACGTCCGAGAACTGGAGAATGCGCCCCATCCTCAGACGCCATCGCCCTGTTCGGGAGGTGGCGCAAGGGTGCGGAAGGCCACAGGCAGGAATCGGGCCTCGGCGAAGGCTTCGAGCGCGACGGACTCGCCGTCGAGTATCGCCGGAATGCGCGAGCGCGCGGCAATGTCGATGCGGCGCGAGGGGCGGGTGCGAACCATGGGGTCGGCGCGCCAGTCGTCGAACAGCGCGCGCGCAGCGAGGCGGAAGGCGTCGGCCGCGTCGTTGAGGTTCATGATCGCTGCCTCCAGGCCCGTGGGCGTCTCCATGGCGCGTGAGATCAGCGGGCTGATCAGCACCAGCGCCTCGGCGCGCTCGGTGCGCCCGCCATCGAGGCGAAAGCGGATGCGCCCCGAAAAGGCCCGCTTGAAGGCCCTCAGACCATAGAGCCAGGCGCGCTTGATCCGCCAGCCGCGCAGGGCCTCGCGCGCCGGTGCCCACAGGGCGGGAGAGCCGATGATGGCCGCGCAATAAAACGGATGACCGTCCAGCGTGCCGCCCGAGACGGGACGCACCTGCCCTTCGCTCAGCAGCCGCTCGAGCGCCAGCTTCCAGTCGGCTGTGTGATAAAGCGCCTTGGGCAGCATGTTCATGGTCCCGCCGGGCAGGGGTGCCACCAGCGGGCCGTCCGCCCCGGCCTTGGCCGCGATCGCGCGCGCAGTGCCGTCTCCGGCCAGGACGATGACCAGGTCGGGGCCACCGGCAAAGGCCTGCTCGATCGTTTCGGCAAAGCCGTTCTCGCCCAGCTCGAACACCTCGGACTCAAAGGCATATTCGCTGAGCGCCTCGCGCATCTGCTCGGTGGCGCGCGCGTCGACGCCGCCCGACAGCGGATTAACCAGGGCATGAACCCTGGTCAGCGGCACGCAGGCCGTCTTGAGCACGGATGTCGCCGGTGCCGCCTCGCCACCGCCACCGCCATCGCCTTCGTGGCGCGCGCCATCGCCAGAGGCTCCGTCAGGCGAACGCTCTTGCGAGGACTCGGGCGGCCGAGCGGCATTATTGCCTTGTGCGTGATCGTTGCCGATGGATGTCATCAGTGAGGCCAGGACGGCGGCGGGCGTGTTCATCCCGCCGCAACGTCCGGCCCGCCCCACGGTTCCGCTTGCCGCGTTGCGCCGCAGGCGGTCCGTTCAAGCATGACGTCGCCTCAGTTCGAGGCGGCGTCCGAAACGCGCTCGGCACCCTCGCGGGCCGCATCGCCGACCTGGCTGGCGGCATCGCCGATGGCCTCGCCGACCTCGCCCGCCGCGGCATCGGTTTCACCGGCCACGCCGCGAACCGTGTTCCATGCCGTGGAGATCCAGCCGTCGATGATCGCTCCGCCCTCGGCGACGGACTGCTCCTTGATGGACAGCACGGCGGTCAGCGCGCCGAACAGGGCCAGCACGGTCACCAGCAGGCCGATGATCGGATTGCCGCCGCTGCGGCGGCGGGTGCGGGCCCAGACAGGGCCGGTGTCGTCCGCCATGCGGACCGGTTCAGGAAAGCGCATCGTGTGTTCAACCCCCAGATACGAACGCGGAAAAAGGCCGGACGACAAGGCCCTGACCCCGGCTCATTCCGGCTGGGCCCCCTCTTTATCGCCGACTTTCCGCCACGAGCTTAGCGTTAACCTTGCCCGTTCGACAAGCAATAGGCCGGGAACCGCCGTCCTGATCCAGCGTTCTCGCCCTGTGAGCGAACTTGTGGGAGCAGGCCCCATCGGGCCGGTCCCTTCGGGCGCGTTCTCGCAAGTGTCGAAACCTCGAGTGTTCAGGGGGGTCAACAGGGATGAAGGAAATCACGATGTACAAGTCTATCGTCGCCCTCGCCGGTGCTGGCCTGCTGGCCGCAGCCTGCACGCAGACCGGCAACATTGAGCGCAACGCCGCCGCAGGTGCCCTGATCGGTGGCGTCGCCGGTGCCGCGATCGGCAACAACGTCGGTGACGGCAATGCCGGCCGCGGTGCTGCCATCGGTGCTGCGGTTGGTGCCGCTGCCGGTGCCGTGCGCGGCTCCGAGCAGGACCGCGCCAACCAGCAGCGTTACTGGGACAGCCGTGCGGGCCGTTACTACTACTGCTACGACAACCGTCAGAACGAGTGCTACTGGGAAGACGGTCGCCGTCGCTACTGATCGGCCCGGCTGATCAGTTCGGCTGATTGAACGGATCGGGCGGCTCGACGTGTGCGGGCCGCCCTTTTCATGGGGATTTTCCCCGGGGACTGGAGGGGAGTGGGCAATGGTAAGGGGAAAGAGCGCGCGCATCATCGCGATCGCCGGTGCGGCGCTGGCCATGATCGGCGTGTCTGGCTGCGAGCAGGCGCGCAGTGTCTTCAGGGATCGCAACGATCTGGTCGCGGACATGAGCCCGTGCCGCGAGCACCGCTTTGAAATCTATTTCGTCGAGGGTCAGGCGCGCCTGACGGCTCCCGCGCGCGAGCTGATCGCGCTGACGGCAGAGCAGATGCGGGACTGCCGCATCGAACGGGTCCATGTCACGGGCCTTGCGTCGGCCACCGGCTCGTCCGCCGCCAACCAGCGTCTGTCCGAACAGCGCGCCGAAGCGGTAGTTGCGGCCATGCGTGAGGAGGGCTGGCCGTTGCCGGGCTTCGAGGTCGAGGCCATGGGCGACGAGGGCGCGCGCACCGAGGGCGGAGGGCTCGCGCCGCTGCGCCGCCGCACCGAGGTGTTCATCAATGCGGCCCGGCGTTGAGGTCTGAATCTGGCACAGGATCGGTGTCATTTGGCTTGATCCTGCGCTGTCGGGCTTTAGGGTGTGGGCAGAGCGGGTCTGCACCCGAGCCCCGCATTCAGACGGCCTAGCCAGATACCGGCCTGTTTCACACTGGCGATGGCCGGACGCATGACGCCTCAGGAGGTCCGCCCCTGTTTCGCTCCCGATACATGAATCCTGACCGGTTCCCGCTCTGGTCGCAGGGCACGCCTGCGCCCCTGCTGATCATGGTGCTGGCCCTGATGCTCGCCTTGATGCCGAGCCTCTGGGGTGCGGTCGCGAGCGCGCAGCAGGGCGGTGCGGTGGAAGGGCCCGAGGTCAGCTCGGAGCGCATCAGCGCGCGGCTGGTGCCCATGACGCGCGCGGCCACGCCCGGCTCGACCCTCGTGCTGGCCGTGCGCCAGGACATCGAGCCCGGCTGGCACACCTATTGGCGCAATCCGGGCGATTCAGGCGGTGCGACGCGCATCGAGTGGCGCCTGCCCGAGGGCTGGGAAGCGGGCGACATCATCTGGCCCCTGCCCGAGCGCCAGCGCATCCAGACGCTGATGAATTACGGCTATTCGGACGTGGTCTATCTGCCGGTGCCGCTCGAAGTGCCCGCCGGGGCCAGCGGCACGGTGAGCCTCGAGGCCACGGTTCACTTCATGGTCTGCAGCGACGAGATGTGCGTGCCGGACAGCTTTGAGATGAGCCTCGAACTGCCTCTGGCTCCGGGCGAGGCCGCCATGAACGCGCCCCATGCCGACGCCATCGCTAGGGTGATGGCCGAGGCCCCGCGCTCTTCGGAGCTTTCGGCGACGGTGTCGCGCAGCGGCGAGACGGTTCTGCTGAGCGTCAGCGGCCCGGAGCTGGCCTCGCGCGAGGCCATACAGGGCGCTTACTTCTTTCCCTATCTCGGCGGGGTCATCGACCATGCCGCCGTGCAGCAGGGCGAGGCAGGCGAGAACGGCCTGACGCTCACGCTCACGCCGGGCGGGCTGATCCGCGCCTCGGGCCTGACGGAGCCGGTGCAGGGCGTGCTCGCCACAGCCGCAGGGGCATGGGAGATCACCGCCGTACCGGGCGAGCCCCTGGCCGGAACCGCGGGCGGCGGCGCCTTGCGCAGTGCCGATGAGGGCGGCGCAGGCAGTGCGGCTGCGATGTCGCTGGCCGGTTTTCTTCAGGCGGTGGGACTGGCGTTCCTCGGCGGTCTGATCCTCAATCTGATGCCCTGCGTGTTCCCGGTGCTGTCCATGAAGGCGGCCAGCCTTGCCTCCAGCGCCAGCGTGCCGCGCGAGGCGCGCATCGACGGCCTGATGTTCCTGCTGGGCGTGGTCGTCTCGTTCCTGGTGCTGGCGGGGGCGCTGCTGGGGCTGCGGGCGGCGGGCGAGGCGATCGGCTGGGGCTTTCAGCTTCAGTCGCCCGGCGTGATCGCCGCGCTGGGCCTGCTCATGCTGGCGGTGGCGCTGAACCTGTCGGGTGTGTTCGAGATCGGTGCCGGTCTGCAAGCCGCCGGGGGGCGGGCGTCGTATCTGAACGGCCGCGCAGGCGCATTCCTGACGGGTGTGCTGGCGGTGCTGGTGGCGGCACCGTGCACCGCGCCCTTCATGGGCGTAGCCATGGGCACGGCCATGCTGATGCCGTGGATCATGGCGCTTATGGTGTTTGCGGCGCTCGGCGTCGGCCTGGCCCTGCCCTATGTGCTGATCGCCTTCTCGCCGCGCCTTCTGTCGCTGTTCCCGAGGCCCGGCCCGTGGATGGAGCAGCTTCGTGGCCTGCTGGCGTTTCCGATGTATGGCGCGGCGGCCTGGCTGGCCTGGGTGCTCTCTCGCCAGAGCGGCTCGGAGGCGCTGGCGCTGTTCTTCCTTTCCGCTCTCGTGCTGGCCCTGTCCGCGTGGCTGTTCGGTCAGGCCCAGCGCAAGCAGGACCGCGCCCTGGGTTGGCGTATTGCCGCTGGCGTGATGCTGGCCCTGGCCCTCGGCCTTTCGGTGGTTACGTCGCGCATGGCACCATCGCCCTCGCAAACGGCGGCGGGCAGCGTCGATGAGGTGGTCCTTGGCGCGCAGCCCTGGTCGCCGCAGGCCGTGCAGGCGGCGCTCGATGAGGGGCGTCCGGTGCTGGTGAACTTCACGGCCGACTGGTGCGTGACCTGCAAGATCAACGAGCGCACGGCGCTGGCGAACGAGCGCACCCGTGCGGCCCTGGCCTCGACAAACACGCTTTATCTGGTGGGCGACTGGACCTTGCAGGATGCGCAGATTGCCGCCGAGCTGGCCGCCCACGGGCGCTCGGGCGTGCCGCTTTATCTTCTGTATCGTCCCGGAGCCGACCAGCCCGAAATCCTGCCTCAGATCCTGACCACCGGCATTGTCGTGCGGGCCCTGTCCCGCGCGGGCGATGCGTCCTGACTACCATTACTCAAGGAGGAAAGACCGATGAAGATGCGACTGATGGTGACTCTCGCGGCCTCGTGCCTGGTGCTGGCGGCCTGCGGGCAGGGCGGTGAAGCGGGCGGTGCCCAGCAGGTAGCCGATGACGGCTCGGCCTCGGCCGAGGGGCTGCAACTGGCTCCGGCCTTCGATCTGGTCGACAGCGAGGGCCAGCGCCGCACGCTGGAGGAGTTCCGCGGCCGCGTGGTGGTTCTGGAATGGACCAACGAGGGCTGTCCCTATGTGCAGAAGTTCTACAACGCCGGGGCCATGCAGGCCCTGCAACGCGAGGCGACGAGCAATGGCGTGGTCTGGCTGACCCTGATCTCGTCGCGCCCCGGCGCCCAGGGCTATGTCGAGGGTGACGAGGCCCGCCAGTGGTCCTCGCGCAACAATGCCGGGGCCAATCACCTGCTGCTCGACCCGACGGGCGTGACGGGTCAGGCCTATGACGCGCGCACAACGCCGGACATGCGCGTGATCGACGAGCAGGGCCGCATCATCTACGCCGGAGCCATCGACGACCGCCCGACCAACGATCCGGCAGACATCGAAGGGGCGACCAACTATGTGCGCGCCGCCCTGGCCGACCATGCGGCGGGCCGCGCCGTGGCCGTGCCCTATGCCCAGCCCTACGGCTGCTCGATCAAGTATCCCGGCGTCGACTGACGAGGCTTGGGGCCGCGAGTCGTGACAGCTTGGTCGTGACTGGCGAGGCCTGCTGACCGTGTCGTGCTGATCCCGTCCTGACGGCCTGCGCCGGACGGGTGGGATCAGTCGGGCGGGATCAGTCGCTTTCGGCTGTAGCGGGCTGGGGCGGGGACAGCACCACGGCGGCGTTGTCCTCGAACAGGTGACGCAGCTCGCCCAGCGCGCTCTGGCGCTCGGGCGCGGACGTGGCGGCGGCGTAGTCCGACAGGCGCACGGGGATGTCCTCGGCCAGCCCACGCAGGATGCACTTCAGGTCGCCGTCCACACTGCGCGCGGCCAGATCGTGATGCCCGCGCATGTTCAGCTCGGCCAGAGCGCCCGCCTCGGCACGAAGATCGGCAAAGCGCTGACTCTCGGAAAAGCCCGCGTCCACTCCCTCTCCCGCCGCAAGCCACTGGGCCACAGTGCGCTCCAGCGACTGCGCGCGCGCGACGATCTCGGCATAGAGGGGCTCCTGGGCGATTACCGCGGCAGGGGCGGGCATGTGCGCCGACATATCCTGGGCTTCGGGCACGCTCAGCATCAGGCTTGAGGCGATCAGGGCGGCGCACAGCATATCGGGGGACTCCTCGGCTCGGGCTTCAGCCTACCGCCCCCAGGGTAAACGAGCCCTTTCGGGGCACGGGTGCCTGATATTTGCTCTTTGTCATTCGCGGCGGATGTGAAAAGTCTCGGCCCATGGTTTCAGGGCACGACAAGGATCAGGGCCGCACGGCACACGCCATCGGCGAGGCGTCGGGCGATGCGCTGGGCACGGCGCTTTTGCAAGGGGACCGGGCGCGCACCATCAGCGCGCATTTCGCCGATGAGCCCGATCGGATGGCCCGCCTGACGCTCGAGGCAGCGGGCCTGTTCATCGACCTGTCCAAACAGGCCTTCAGCCTCGATCAGCTTGATCGCCTGCTGAAGCTGGCCGAAGCCGCTGACGTGCCGGGCTGGCGCGCGCGGATGTTCGCGGGCGAGGCTGTCAACGCATCGGAGCAGCGCGCGGTCCTGCATCCGGCTCTGCGCGCCGAGGATGACGCCGACTTTAGCGCCCTCGGCAAGCCGGTCATGGACGAGGTGCGCGCCCAGCGAAGGGCCATGCAGGCCTTGGCCGAAGCCATCGGCGCGGGCGAGCGGCGCGGGGCGGGCGGGGCTGCATTCCGGGCCATCGTGCACATCGGCATCGGCGGCTCCGATCTTGGCCCGCGGCTGGTGTGGGAGGCGCTGCGGCCACGCGCGCCCGGCATGGATCTGCGCTTCGTGGCCAACATCGACCCGGACGAGCTGGACGAGGCCTTGAGCGGGCTCGATCCGGCCAGCACCCTGGTGGTGGTGGTCTCCAAGACCTTCACCACGCGCGAGACCCTGTTCAATGCCGAGCGCGCACGCCGGTGGCTGGCGGCGGCGCTAGGCGAATCCGAGGCCCGTTCCCATCTGATCGGCGTCAGTGCCGCGCCCGAGCGCGCGCGTGCTTTCGGTTGCGGCGAGGTCATCGGCTTTGCCGACTGGGTGGGCGGGCGCTTCTCGCTGTGGTCGGGCGTGGGGCTCTCGTGTGCCATCGCGCTGGGCTGGCCGACGTTCTCGCGCCTGCTGGACGGCGCACGCGCCATGGACGCGCATTTCCTGTCCGCTCCGCTCGGCGCTTCTGCGCCCGTGCTGATGGCCCTGGCCGAGGTGTGGAACGTCAACGCGCTGGGCCGCCATGCCCGCTCGGTGGCGCCTTACGCCCACCGCCTGCGCCGCCTGCCAGCCTATCTGCAGCAGCTCGAGATGGAATCGAACGGCAAGAGTGTCGGCAGGATGGGCCAGCGGCTGGATCACCACACCGCGCCCGTGGTGTTCGGCGAGCCCGGCACCAATGGCCAGCACGCCTTCTTTCAGATGCTGCATCAGGGCACCAGCGTCGTCCCCGTCGACATCATCGCCGTGCGCGAAAGCGTGGAGCAGACCGGTGATCGCCGTCCGCTGAACGCCAATGCCATTGCCCAGGGCGAGGCCCTGATGCTGGGGCGCAGCGAGGCCGAGGTGCGCCAGCGCCTCGAGGCCGAGGGCCGCAGCCCCGCCGAGATCGACGCCCTCGCGCCCCAGATGGCCTTTGCAGGCGACCGTCCCGCCACCACCATCGTGCTCGATGCACTGACGCCCGAGCGTCTGGGTGAACTGATCGCGCTTTTCGAGCACAAGGTGTTCGTGCTGGGTGTGATCTGGGGCGTCAACAGCTTCGATCAGTGGGGCGTGGAGCTGGGCAAGGTGCTGGCGCGCACCCTCGAGGCGGCGCTGGAGCGCCCGCAGGATGCCGCTGGCCATGATCCCTCCACCCTGTCCCTGATCGCACGGCTCACACAGGCTCCGCAGAGCTGATTTTTCTGGACGGCGGCCTTGACGCCATGGGCCCTGGTGAATACCTGCCGGGGCATTGGCACTCTCGCCTTGTGACTGCTAACAGCGACCGTCCATGACGGGGCCGTAGCGTCGCGGGCGAGGGGCAAACCCTGACCCAACGGAGAAAAATCAGATGGCGTTCCGTCCTCTCGGCGACCGCGTGCTGGTGAAGCGCGTCGAAGAAGAAGCCAAGACCAAGGGGGGCATCATCATCCCCGATACCGCCAAGGAAAAGCCCCAGGAAGGCGAAGTCATCGCCGTCGGCCCCGGCGCGCGTGACGACAACGGCAAGCCCGTGCCCCTCGACGTCAAGGCCGGCGACCGCATCCTGTTCGGAAAGTGGTCCGGCACCGAGGTCAAGATCGACGGCGAAGACCTGATCATCATGAAGGAAAGCGACATCCTGGGTACCCTGTCCTGATCGCTGATCCGATGACCGATGCCGGTGCCTGCGGGCCAGTTGCCCCGCGCCGGTATCCAGCCACCCAAACCCATTCAAGAGGAGCTGCCTGATGGCTGCCAAGATCGTTCACTTCAACACCGACGCGCGCGACAAGATGCTGCGCGGCGTCAATGTCCTGGCCAATGCGGTCAAGGTCACCCTCGGTCCCAAGGGCCGCAATGTCGTGATCCAGAAGTCCTTCGGCGCGCCGCGCTCGACCAAGGACGGCGTGTCGGTTGCCAAGGAAATCGAGCTGGAAGACGCCTTCGAGAACATGGGCGCCCAGATGATCCGCGAAGTGGCGTCCAAGACCAATGACAAGGCCGGTGACGGCACCACCACCGCGACGGTGCTGGCCCAGGCCATCGTTCAGGAAGGCCTGAAGTCGGTCGCAGCCGGCATGAACCCGATGGATCTTAAGCGCGGCATCGACAAGGCCGTCACCGCCGTGATCGCCGAGATCAAGTCGAACGCCAAGAAGGTCTCGGCCAACTCCGAAATCGCCCAGGTCGGCACCATCTCGGCCAATGGCGATTCGGAAGTCGGCGACATGATCGCCAAGGCCATGGAAAAGGTCGGCAACGAGGGTGTCATCACCGTCGAGGAAGCCAAGACCGCCGAGACCGAGCTGGACGTGGTCGAGGGCATGCAGTTCGACCGCGGCTACCTGTCGCCCTACTTCATCACCAATGCCGACAAGATGGAGGCCGATCTCGACGAGCCGCTGATCCTGCTCCACGAGAAGAAGCTCTCCTCGCTGCAGCCCATGCTGCCGATCCTCGAGGCCGTGGTGCAGTCGGGTCGCCCACTGGTCATCATCGCCGAAGACATCGAGGGCGAGGCCCTGGCCACCCTGGTGGTCAACAAGCTGCGCGGCGGCCTGCGCGTGGCCGCCGTCAAGGCGCCGGGCTTCGGCGATCGCCGCAAGGCCATGCTGGAGGACATCGCCGTCCTGACCGGCGGTCAGGTGATCTCGGAAGACCTCGGCATCAAGCTGGAGAACGTCGGCCTCGACATGCTGGGCCGCGCCAAGAAGGTCACCATCACCAAGGACAACACCACCATCGTGGACGGTTCGGGTGAGAAGGACGCCATCGAGGGCCGCATCTCGCAGATCAAGCGCCAGATCGAGGACACCACCTCGGACTACGACCGCGAAAAGCTGCAGGAGCGTCTGGCCAAGCTGGCGGGCGGCGTCGCGGTCATCCGCGTCGGCGGCTCGACCGAGGTCGAGGTCAAGGAGAAGAAGGACCGCGTTGACGATGCCCTGAACGCCACCCGCGCTGCTGTGGAAGAAGGCATCGTCCCGGGCGGCGGCATCGCGCTGCTCAAGGGCTCCAAAGCGCTCGACGGCCTGACCGGCGACAACGCCGACCAGAACGCGGGCATCGCCATCATCCGCCGCGCCCTTCAGGCCCCGATCCGTCAGATCTCGGAAAACGCCGGGGTCGAAGGCTCGATCGTGGTCGGCAAGGTGCTGGAAGCCAAGGAAGCCAACTTCGGCTTCAACGCCCAGACCGAGGAATACGGCGATCTGGTCAAGATGGGCGTGATCGACCCGGCCAAGGTGGTGCGCACCGCCCTTCAGGACGCGGCTTCGGTCGCGGGCATCCTGATCACCACCGAAGCGGCCGTGGCCGATGCGCCCAAGAAGGCCTCGCCCGCTCCGGCCATGCCGGGCGGTGGCATGGGTGATATGGACTTCTGAGGAAGTCCATAAGCTCAGAGTGAACAGGAAGGGCGGGTCCAGCGATGGGCCCGCCCTTTTTGCTTGCGCCAGGGCTGGCGGGGAAACGAAAGTCGTGCTCGCGGGGTTGCCCTGACAGGGGGCATGGGCTAAGTGCCGCCCCCCGGAAGCGGGCCTCTGGCCCCTCATCGCCATCTTGCAAGGAGGCTGACATGGACGACGGACCTAGTCGCATGGCCGCATGCCTTGCTGCGCGCGGCCACAACTCGATCGCCCCCAATCTGAACGGCCGGTGATGTTCGCCTGATCGCGTCCGCCGGCCCCTGCGCCGATGGAGACTGCGATGACGCACACCCACGACCTTCATACCCGCGATCTCGAGCCGGTGATCGCCCGCCTCAATGACCTGCCCGCCGATGCGCTGCGTGCGGAGCTGGCGGAGTTCCACCCTGCGGACCTGGGCCAGCTTCTCGCGGAGCTGCCTGCGAGCGATGCCGCGCGCTGGCTGTCCCTTCTGCCGCGCCAGGACCAGGCCGATGCCTTCGGCTATCTGCCGCTGGAGTGCCAGGCGGCGGTGGCCGAGTCCCTGGACCGCAACGCCCTGATCGGCATTGTCGGAGCCATGTCCCACGACGAGCGTGCGGACCTCTACAACCTGCTGCCCGAGGATCGGCGCGAGCGCCTGCTGCCGGCGCTGGCGCAGGCGGAGCGCGAGGACATCCGCAAGCTGGCCGCCTATGCCGAGGGCACGGTCGGCGCGGTCATGACCTCCGACTATGCCACCTTGTCCGCACAGATGACGGCGGCCGAGGCCATCGATGCGCTGCGCCGCGCCGCGCCCGACCGCGAGACCATCTATGATGCCTATGTGATCGACGCCGCGCGCCGCCTGATCGGTGTGGTCTCGCTGCGCGACCTGATTCTGGCACCGGCCGATGCGCGGCTGGAGCAGTTCATGACCACCGAGGTGATCTTCGCGCGCGCCGAAGAGCCCCAGGAGGAAGCGGCGCGGCGCATCGCCCGCTATGACCTGCGCGCGCTGCCGGTCATCAACGGCGGCGACATGCTGGCGGGTATCGTCACCCAGGACGACGCCATGGACGTGGCCGAGGAGGAGGCGACCGAGGACTTCCACAAGGTCGGGGCCTCGACGCGCCTGCTGGGCGGTCTGCGCCGCGCGGGCGTGATGGCGCTCTATCGCGCCCGCATCCCGTGGCTGGTGGTGCTGGTGTTCGGGAACCTGTTTTCGGGTGCGGCCATTGCGGCCTATGAGGACACCATCGCCGCCTATATCTCGCTGGTCTTCTTCCTGCCGCTGCTGATCGACTCGGGCGGCAATGCGGGCTCGCAGTCGGCGACCCTGATGGTGCGCGCCCTGGCGACCGGAGACGTGCGTCTGCGCGACTGGTCCTCGATGCTGGGCCGCGAGGTGATGATCGCCGCCATGCTGGGCGCCACCATGGCGCTGGCGGTCTCGACCATCGGCTATGTGCGCGCAGGGCCGGACGTGGCCCTGGTGGTCTCGCTCTCCATGGTCATCATCGTGATCGTGGGCAGCCTGATCGGCATGACCCTGCCCTTCATCCTGACGCGCCTGAAGCTCGACCCCGCCACGGCCAGTGCGCCGCTGATCACCTCCATCGCCGATGCGACCGGGGTGCTGATCTATTTCGCCATGGCCACCAGCCTCCTGCCCGGCCTGATCGAGGCGGGCTGAGGTCGCTTGAAAGGAGAGAGATCATGCGCAAGATCATGATCCTGGGCGTGCTGATGCTCGCCCTGCCGGGCGCTGCCCTGGCCAATCCCTATGCCGTGGACGATGCGGCCATCACCGATGCAGGGGCCTGCACCACCGAACTGGCGTGGCGCGACGGGGAGAGGGAGGCGCGCGCCTCTTTTGCCTGCACGCCCGGGGCCGTCCCGTTCCTTGAGGCGGGCCTTGATGTCACCCACGACGGTGCGGCGGCGCTTTCGCCTTATGCCAAGCTGTTGCTGCCCGAGCCCGCGCGGGGGGTGGCCCTGGCCGTCAGCGCGGCACCGGTGTTCGCCTCTGGCTATCAGGGCACAGAGATGCGGCTCATGGCCGGGGTGTCGCTGGGCGAGAGCACGGTGCTGAGCCTCAATGCCGGGCGGTTCTTCGCGCGCGGCGGCGAGGGGAGCAACCTCTATGGCGTGCGGATCGACCATGAACTGGGGCCGCGCTATGGCGTCGTTGCCGAATGGTCGCGCGAGGAAGGGGAGCGCGCCGTGCCGGCCATCGCCCTGCGCTACAGGCCCGGGCGGGGCGACATCGAGCTGGACGCGGGCATCAGCGTCACGGACAGCCGTCCGCGCCTGATGCTGGGTTTCGCACTGGTGCGCTGAGGCCCGGCTCAGGCGGTGCGACGGCGCCGCTCGGTGCCCTGCAAGGTGGCGCGCAGGAACTCTGCGGGCGGATCGGTCTCGGCCAGAACGGCGTCCTTGATGGCGCGCGGCTCACCGAACAGGTGGCCCTGGCCGAGGCTGACGTCGAGATCGAGGATGTCGACGATCTGGCGCTCGCTCTCGACCTTTTCTGCGATGACCTCAAGGCCATAGCGGCGGGTGAGCGGCACATAGTCCTCGGCGCGGATGTCCTTCAGGCGCGAAAGGCCGTGGCCCGCCTCGGCATCCATGAGCTGCTCGATCATCAGGTCGGCACCGATCTTGAGGAACTTCACGTCCGAGCGTTGCAGGTCAGCAAAATCGAGGTCCAGGGTCTGCACCTTGTCGAGCGAGAAGCGGAAGCCGAGGTCGGCCAGCTTGGCCATGTTGCGCGCCTCGACCGCGCCGCGCGCATCGAAGGTGGCCTGGCCCAGCTCGAAGATCAGCGCATCCTTCAGGTCGCGGTTCTCGCTGAGGAAGTCGAGGAACTGGGGAAAGAAGCTCTCGTCGCCCAGCGAGGCGAGCGAGACGTTACAGAACACGCCGATGCGCCGGTCCTCGCGCGCCAGCCGCCGCACGATCTGGGCACAGCGGAACAGCAGCAGATTGTCGATGGCGCCCACCAGCCCCTCGCCCTCGGCGATGGAGAGATACTCGGCGGGCATCATGATGCGCCCGCTGACGTCGCGCAGGCGCGTGAAGCTCTCGTAGAAGGTGGTGCGCCGCTGGGGCAGGGTGACGATGGGCTGAAGATACAGGTCCACGCGGTTCTCGATCAGCGCCTCGCGCACGGTCTCGATCAGGGCATGGCTCTGGCGCGCCCGGCGACCCTCGAAGCTGTCAGGCGCGGTGTGGACGGGCGTTTCGGACAGGCGCGCATCGAGGCTGTCGCTCATCTGCTGGATCAGGCCCTCCAGCATCTTGACCTCGCTGCTCAGCTCCTCGGTGCGCGACAGGGCGCCGGACTCCATTGCTGTCGCCAGATCGCCGAGCGCGCCCTGGGTGCTTTCCAGCGCATCGGCCAGCAGGTGATGGGCCTCGCGTATGGCCGACAGTTCGCGCTTCAGGTGCACCACGGCAAAAAGGGCGGTCATGCCCACGTGCAGCGCCAGCAAGGTCGCGAAGGTGGCCAGCACCGCCGTCGTGGCCACGGCGATACCGAGCCCGGCCCGGAACGTCAGGGCCGCAATGCTGAGGCCCAGAAACAGATAGGCGAACAGCAGAACCGCATGGGTGAGCTTGCGCATGAAAAAGGCCCGTCGCTCCTGATCGCCGGGCGCGAGCGGCCCGGAGTTGCGGGCGCTGTCCCGGCGCGGCATGACACAATCGCCACCCGCAGGAGGGAATCACCCACAGGCACTCTAACAAGACTTTGCCGTCCTCGCATGGTCTTGTGCCCGAAGGCGCGCTAAGCGGTGTGCAAAACCTTCCGTCAGCAAGGGCAAATGGCATGGAACTGTTCGATCTCGGCGGCCAGGTGGCCATCATCACGGGCTCGTCGCGGGGCATCGGCAAGGCGATTGCCGAGCGCATGGCCGAGCACGGCGCAAAGGTGGTGATCTCGTCGCGCAAGGCCGGACCCTGCGATGAGGTGGCGGCCGGGATCAACGGGCGCTTCGGCGAGGGCCGCGCCATCGCCGTGCCCGCCAACATCGCCTCCAAGGAAGACCTGCAACGCCTTGTCGACGAGACCCTGTCGGCCTTCGGTCGCATCGATGCGCTGGTGTGCAACGCCGCCAGCAACCCTTACGCGGGGCCGATGGCGGGCATTTCGGACGAGCAGTTCGAGAAGATCCTGCACAACAACGTCATCTCGAACCACTGGCTGATCCAGATGGTCGCGCCGCACATGCTGGAGCGCGGCTCGGGCACTATCACGGTGATCTCCTCGATCGGCGGGATGCGCGGCAATGCCCAGATCGGCGCCTACAACATCTCAAAGGCCGCGGACATGCAGCTGGTGCGCAATCTGGCGGTGGAGTGGGGTGCGTCGGGCGTGCGGGTGAACTGCATCGCGCCGGGTCTCGTGCAGACCGACTTTGCCCGCTATCTGTGGGAGAACCCCGCCCTGCTGAAGATGGTCACCGAGCCCGCGCCGCTCAAGCGGATCGGCCAGCCCGACGAGATCGCGGGGGCTGCGGTCTATCTGGCTGCGCCCGCCTCATCCTACATGACCGGCCAGACCCTCGTGGTCGACGGCGGTCTGACCATCGCCTGGTGAGCGCGCCGCCATGACGCGCGACGAGGGCGAGAGAATCGCGAATCCACCGCGCGCCGCCGGTCCCATCGGCCAGGAAATCCAGTGGCGGATCGAGGCGGCGCTGTTCTCGGGCTACATCGCCCTGATGCGTGCCCTGCCGGTGGAGTGGGCCTCTCGCCTCGGCGGGGCGCTGCTGGGCTGGCTGGGGCCGCGCATCGGCACCGAGCGCACGGTGCAGAAGAACCTGCGGCTGGCCTTCCCCGCCATGGGCGAGACCGAGCGCCGCGCCCTCTCGCGCGCCCAGTGGGCACAGACGGGGCGCACCTTTGCCGAGGTCGCCATCATGGACCGCCTCACACCGGCCAGCGGGCGCGTCGAGATCGTCAATGCCGAGCGGCTGGAGGCCATTCGCACTTCGGGCACGCCGGTGGTGTTTGTCTCGGGGCATCTGGCCAACTGGGAGATCATGCCCATGGTGATCCTGGATGCGGGCATACCGTGCCAGATCACCTATCGACAGGCCAACAACCCTTATGTCGACGACATGATCCGCAAGAGCCGGGCGCGCTATGGCGTGCAGCTTTTCGCGCCCAAGGGCGGCGATGGCGCGCGCGAGCTGCTGGAGGGCATGAAGCGCGGCCAGTCGGTCGCCCTGATGAACGATCAGAAGTTCAGTCAGGGCCTGGAGGTGTCGTTCTTCGGTCATCCGGTTCATGCCGCGCCGGGGCCATCGCGCCTGGCGCACCGCTTCGGCACCGTGCTCCAGCCCATGTCGGTCGAGCGGGTGGGCGGGGCGCGCTTTCGCGTGGTGGTGCACGAGCCCATTGCGCTTGACCGCACGCTGGAGCGCGGCGAGGCCATCCATCGCGCGGTGCAGGACATCACCGATTTCGTCGAAGCGCGCGTTCGCGAGCGCCCCGAGGAGTGGTTCTGGAGCCACAAGCGCTTTTCGGATGCGGCCTACGCCACGCTCTCGGACTGATTGGCCTCGTCGGTGGACCTGCGCCACGGTCCCTTGTAGCCGAAGCCGGTGGTGCGCCTGCGGCAGGGGCCGAAGTAGTCGCCCGACTTCACGAACGGGCGCGGGTGGAAGATCACCGCCTGGATGCGGCTCAGGATCGCCTTGGCGGTGATGGGCTTTGCCACGAACTCGGTCACGCCCGCGTCGCGTGCCTCGGTCACGCGGGTGCGCTCGGAATGGCCGGTCATCATGATGATGGGCAGATAGGGATTGGCGCTGTCGGGCGAGTTGCGCACGAGGCGGGTGAACTCGACACCGTCCAGCGGGAACATGTTGAAATCGACGATGGCCAGGTCGATGGGCTGCTCGCGCAGGGCCTGCAAGGCCTCGGAGCCGTCATTGACCTCGCGGATGCGACGGATCCCGGCCGAGCCCAGGATCGTCGAGGTGATCGCGCGCATATGCTGATTGTCGTCAATCAGCAGGATCTGCAACGCCTGAAAGGCCGATGACATGAGAGGACCGGGTCCGGGAGCCGAAAATATCCGTCAGCTTTGAGCCGCGAATGGTTATCAGATCATGACTGGAGGCCTGCGGAAAATGCAGGTTTCTCAATCAATTCCGATGACACCGGGCGCACGCACCCCCACCAGCAGAGAGGGGTCGAGATTGCGGTCGCGCCACTTCAGGCGCCAGCACAGGTGCGGGCCGGTCGCACGGCCGGTAGCGCCCACGCGCCCGATGGGCTGGCCTGCGCTGACGACATCGCCGCGCGAAACCAGCAGGCGCGACTGGTGCAGGTAGGCCGAGATCAGCCCCTGACCGTGATCGATCAGGGTCAGGCCGCCTTCGAAATGCAGGTCGCGCTCGGCCAGGGTGACGAGGCCGGGGGCAGGAGCGCGGATCTCGGTGCCCGCAGGAGTTGCCAGGTCGATGCCATAGTGCGGGCGCGCGGGCGTGCCGTTGAGAATGCGCTGGGCACCAAAGCGCGACGAGACCCGATAGCTGGTCAGCGGCCACACGAACCCTTGGATGAAATGATCGAGGTCGGTGCGGCTGGCAAAGCCTTCGGCCTTGACCGCGGCCTCGCGCTGGATGCGCGCCAGCAGGGCCGGATCGGTGGGCGTGACGGTGGAGGGCGGCAGGCCATCTACCCGCTGAACGGCAAAGTCTCCACGGGCCACCTGGATGCTCTGGCGGGCCACGGTGCTGACGCCGTCACGCACCTCGATGGTCGTGCTGGCTGGCGCATCGCGGTCGAGGCCGACGATGAAGAAGCCGCGCGCCGAGGCCGTGGCCAGGGCCTCGCCGTCCACCATGATGGTCGCGCGCGGCCGCGTCCGCCCGATGATGGCGCCGCCCTGAACGCGCGGGCCCCACAGTTGCAGGGCTTCACTCTGGCGATGGGCGAGGGCGCGATGGGCGAGGGCGGAAGGGGCCAGCGCAAGCCCGCCTGCCGACAGCAAAAGGGCCCGCCGGTTCATGGCGATGACGGTCCCATGCGCGAGAGCGCTTCCTGAGGGCCGAGATAGGCTTCCTGCCGGTCTTTCGACCAGTAGCGCAGGGCGTTCAGGGCTATGGGCCTGCCGGTGACGGCGCACAGGACGTGGTGGCCGGGCTTGAGCACCACATATTCCCCGTCACCATAATGGAGCGAGGCAAGCTGGCCGGGGCCTGAGGCAGTATCTTTCATGGGGGCAGCTTAAGGGCGCGGCAGGCCCTTTTCCAAGGGGGCCGGAGCCTAGAACAGATCACCCTGGCGTGATGAGGGCGCTGCGGCGCGCGGTGCCTTGCGTGCGGCAGCGGGTTTGTCGGCGGCGGCCTTTTCGCCCTTCGTGCCCGAACCGATCAGGGCCTCGTGCTGACCATCGGCGAAGACGAGGCGCACCGCGTCCCCGTCCGACAGATCGCCCGCACCATGGACCAGGGCGCCATCGCTCCTGTGGACGCGCGCAAAGCCTCGCTGCAGCGGCGAGTCGGGGTTGAGGCTGAGCAGCAGGCGCGACAGGCGCGACAGGCGCTCGCTTTCGCGCGGCAGGGTGCGGGTCAGGCCCGAGGTAAGGCGCGCGTGCAACTCGTCCACACGCTCGCGGCGGGCAGCGAGGCTGCGCAGCAGTGCCGCCGAAGACAGTCGCGCGCCGGCCCCCGCCAGCGCCCGTTCGTGTACCGAGACATTGCGCTGCAAACTGGCACCGAGGCGCGATGTGGCCAGATCGAGCCGCTGGCCGGGCAGGGCGAGCAGGTCTTCGGGCCGGGACGGCAGGCCGCGAGCGGCGGCGCGGAGGCGGGTGCGGCGCTCCTCGATCATGCGCCCCGAGGCCAGCGTCAGGCGTCGGCCCTGCTCGTCGACGAAGGCGCGCAGCTCCGACAGCACGGGCGCGGCCATCTCGGCGGCTGCGGTGGGCGTGGGCGCGCGCCGGTCGGCCACCAGATCAATGAGGGTGGTGTCGGTCTCGTGGCCGATGGCCGAGATCACGGGCAGGTCGAGCGCCGCGACCGTGCGGGCCAGAGCCTCGTCGTTGAAGGGCCACAGATCCTCGACCGAACCGCCGCCGCGGGCAACGATCACGACATCGGGGCGGGGCACCGGCCCTTCGGCAGACAGGGCCGCAAAGCCCTTGAGGGCGCGGATCACCTGGCCGCTGGCCGCTTCGCCCTGCACCACCACCGGCCAGACCAGCACCCGGCAGGGCCAGCGCTCGGACAGGCGGTGCAGGATGTCGCGGATCACGGCGCCCGTGGGGCTGGTGATGACGCCGATGGTGCGCGGATAGGCGGGCAGGGGCCGCTTGCGCTCGGGCGCGAACAGGCCTTCGGCGCGCATCGTCTCCTTCAGGCGCTCAAGCTGGGCCAGCAGGGCGCCGACACCCGCAGGCTCCAGCGTGTCGATCACGATCTGATAGCTGGAGCGTGCCGGATAGCTGGTGATCTTGCCGGTGACGATCACCTCTAGCCCCGTCTCCGGGCGGGTGGGAAGGCGCGCGGCCACGCCCTTCCAGATCACCCCGTCGATGGCGGCGCGCTCGTCCTTCAAGGTCAGATAGACGTGCCCCGAGCTGTGGCGATTGACCTTGGAGACCTCGGCGCGCAGGCGCACGAAGCCGAAACGGTCCTCCAGGGTGCGCTTCAGGGCGAACGACAGCTCGGAAACCGACCAGGGCGCGTCATTGGCACCGCCATCGCGGTTGCCGGACATGGAGCCGGTTTCGGGTGCGCTATCGGGAGTGTCGGAAGGGGTGCCGCTCATGCCGGGCCGAGCATAGAAGCGTGCCCGCACCCTGACCAGCCCGATGGCGGAGCTTCGGGCGGCGCACAACTTGACCGGCGGCGCGATGCGGGCCATTGCGCGGCCATGAACATTCTGCTGGTCGGATCGGGCGGGCGCGAGCACGCTCTGGCATGGAAGATCGCCCGCTCGCCGCTGCTCGAGCGGCTGGTGATCGCGCCCGGCAATCCCGGCATGGCGCGCCTTGGCGAGCTGCGCGCAATCAAGCCGACCGATGTGGATGCGCTCACGGCCTGCGCGCGCGAGATCAGGGCCGATCTGGTGGTGGTCGGGCCGGAGGCGGCGCTGGATGCGGGTCTGGCCGACCGACTGGCCAGTGTGGGCATCGCCTGCTTCGGCCCATCGCGCAGGGCGGCCCGCCTCGAGACCAGCAAGGCCTTTGCCAAGGCGTTCATGGAGCGCCACGACATCCCCACCGCCGCCTACGGTGTCTATGACCGACTCAAGGATGCCAAGGCCGCCCTCGACGTGTTCAGGCCGCCCTATGTGCTCAAGGCCGATGGCCTGGCGGCGGGTAAGGGCGTGGTGATCTCCGCAGATCGGCGCGAGGCGCGCTCCGAGCTGGAGGACATCTTCGGCGGCCGCTTCGGCGCGGCGGGGGCGAGGGTCGTGATCGAGGAGTTCATGACCGGCGAGGAGGGCTCCCTGTTCGCCCTGTCGGACGGGCGCCACGCCATGCTGCTGGGCGGGGCCCAGGACCACAAGCGCGCCTTCGATGGCGATCTCGGCCCCAACACCGGCGGCATGGGTGCCTACAGCCCCGCGCCCGTGTTCGACGCCGACACGGTGGAGGCGGCCCGCACGCGCATCGTCGAGCCGACCATTGCGGCCATGAACGCCGAGGGCTGTCCCTATCGCGGGGTGCTCTATGCGGGCCTGATGGTCGGCGAGGAGGGGCCGAGGGTGGTCGAGTTCAACGCCCGCTTCGGCGACCCGGAGTGCCAGGTGCTGATGATGCGCATGGAATCGGACCTGGTGCCCTATCTGCTGGCGTGCGCGCGCGGTGGTCTGGAGCGCCTGCCCGAGCCCGTGTTCTCGCCGCAGGCCGGGATCGTGGTGGTGCTGGCGGCCAAGGGCTATCCCGACAGCCCCCTGGAAGGCTCGATCATCCGTGGTGCCGAGCAGGACTTCGGCGAGGGTGTGCAGGTCTTTCACGCGGGCACGCGGCGCAGGCCCGACGGCACCCTGATCGCGGCGGGCGGGCGCGTGCTGAATGTCTGCGCCGTGGGCGATTCCCTGGCCGAGGCCCGCGCGCGCGCCTATCGCGCCGTGCGCGCCATCGACTGGCCGGGCGGCTTTCATCGCTCGGACATCGGCTGGCGGGCCCTGGCCCGCGACGAGGGCAGCGACAGCGCCTGAGGCCACGCTCAGGGGCATCTGTGGCAATCTGGCCGCACGGTCCGGTGCGTGAGCGCTTGCCGACACAACGGTCCCGCCTGTCCGGTTTTCGCGATCACGCGCCATTACAGCGCGTTAACAATCTCATTTGAGTCCCGAATTGCGCCGTTCTCTCGCCGCATTGGACGGTAACCGTGGATGTCATCATTCTCCCGCCGGGTGAAAAGCGCGCTCTCGCACTTGACGCTCTGGTATGGGTTCGCCAAAGGAGCTTGACCGCGTCCTTTGCGACTGCGGCTAAGGGTATTGCCTGTGGCTTGCCACCGGTGTTCTCTTGCCACCTCTTGCCAACGGCCAGACCAGTCACGACTGGCGCAACCGGAAGCATCCGACGCGTTTCGGCGATGGCGCCTCTGGGCCGGAGTCGGGCGTACTTTTACAAGCTTAGGGTCAGGCGCCGTGCGCCCTCCCATGGTCCCAACGTGTCAGACCAAACAGGAACTGGCGAAAAGATGCTCGAAATGAAAAAGACGAACCTCCTCCTCGCCCTGGCCGGCGTTGCCGTGCTCGTGGCAGGCTCTCCGGCTCTCGCGCAGGACGCGGCGCCGGCTCCCGCCGAGGCCCCCGTGGCCGAAGCCCCCGCGACCACCGAAGCTCCGGCTCCGGCTCCGGCTGAAGAAGCGGCCGAAGAGGGCGCTGGCCATCACGGCGAACTGACCGTTGCGCGCATGTTCCTCGACTCCGACGCCGTCGTGCAGTCGGTGATGATCGGTCTGGTCCTGGCCTCGATCATCTCGTGGACCCTGCTGGTCATCAAGCTGTTCGAGTTCGCCTCGCTGAACCGTGGCACGGACCGCTTCCTCGAAGCCTTCCGCGGCACCCGCACCATCGCTGACATGCGCCGTGTGGCCATCTCGGACGAGTTCGACGGCAATCCGCTCGCGGACATGGCGGCTGCGGCCACCGAAGAAGTCGAGCTGTCGCGCCAGGCAGGCCTCGCCGTCACCGGCGAGCACCGCGAGACCACCATCAACCGCGCCCAGATCGCCGTGGCTGCCGTGCAGTCGGGTCTGGCCAAGCGCCTCTCGGGCGGTCAGCAGTTCCTGGCCTCGCTGGGTTCGGGCGGTCCGTTCATCGGTCTGTTCGGTACGGTGTACGGCATCATGAACTCGTTCATCGGCATCGCGAACACCAACACCACCAACCTCGCGGTCGTGGCCCCCGGTATCGCCGAGGCGCTGCTGGCCACGGGTCTCGGCCTGTTCGCCGCCATTCCGTCGGTGATGTTCTACAACTACTTCCAGACCCGCATCGCGGCGTATGGCGTGCGTTCGGACGGCTTCAACGCCGAACTCATGAACGCCATCTCGCGTCAGCTCGACAAGGGGGCCTAAGCCTTGGGAGCCAAACTTGCCGGTTCCGGCGGTGGTGGCAAGTACGCCATCCAGCAGAACAGCGAGATCAACGTCACCCCGTTCGTGGACGTGATGCTCGTGCTGCTGATCATCTTCATGGTGGCGGCTCCGCTCGCCACCGTGTCGGTGAAGGTGGACCTGCCTCCGGCCGTCGCACCGCCCGCGCCGAACCCGCCGACGCCGATCTACATTTCCATCCAGAACAACGGGAATGTGTTCATCGGTGACAACCTGGTCCCCATCTACTCGATGGGTGACGAGCTCCGTCGCCTGATCGGTCGCCGTAATCCCGACGATGAACGTGTCTTCATCCGCTCTGACAGAACGACCCGCTACGGGGACTTCATGCAGGTGATGAATACGCTGCAGGACAATGGTTTCTACAGCGTGGCACTCGTCGGTGAGGACACCAACACCTTCTAAGGGTCACGGTCCAAAAGTATGACTGAAGAACATCATCGCGACCCTATTCTCGATCCGCCTCGCCGCCGGAAGAAAGGTCTTTCGACCGGCGTCATGGTCGGCATCGGGATGTCCGTGGTCGTCCACGCGTTGGGAGCGTACTACCTCTACAAGGCCAAGTTCGAGCTCAAGGAAATCACCTACTCGGACGAGTCCATCGAAGTAGAGCTGTTCACGCCTCCGCCGCCTCCGCCGCCGCCTCCTCCTCCTCCGCCGCCGCCGCCGGACCAGCCGCCGCCGCCGAAACTGCAGGTTCGTGAACCTCAGATCGCGTCGGATGTGCCTCCGCCGCCGATCCAGCTGCCGATCGAGGCGACGAAGAAGGAAGACCGCGTCGAGTATGAAGGTCCTCCGGTGATCGTCCCCGGACCGCCGCCGCCGCCGGCTCCGCCTGCGCCGCCGCGTCCGAGCGTCATCACCAACCCGGACTGGGTCAGCCGCCCCTCGGGTGCCGACCTGGCGCGCTTCTACCCGACGCGTGCTGCCGAGCAGGGGATCGCGGGCTCCGCGACCATCCGCTGCACGGTGCGGGCCAACGGCTCGCTGGCCAACTGCTCGGTGCTCTCCGAGAGCCCGCCCAACGCCGGCTTCGGCCGTGCCACGGTGCAGCTGGCCTCGCGCTTCCGGATGCGTCCGCGGACCGTAGATGGTCAGGCGGTTGAAGGCGCCCAGGTGGACATTCCGATCCGCTGGCAGCTCGCCGACTGATCCGGGGCTTTCGGCTCCATACGACAACACCCCGAGGGTTCGCCCCCGGGGTGTTTTCTTTTGTGCCGCATGGTTTTGCCAGCCTGCCGCAGCGGCCTGGGCAGCGCACCCAGACTAACCGCGTGAAGGGCTCTCCAGCCGGGCACGAAGGGCGCTCTTCATGGCATTGACCCAGCCGGTGAAGGTTTCGGTGCGGGCGGCCAGCTGTGACACATCTTGCCCGCGCAGGGGCTCGCCCCCCTCGAACACGATGCGCATGGCGGCAGACTGGCGCGCGCCGGCGATGAGCGCGCCATAGCGCCCGCCCAGCCGCGCCACCGCAGCGCCATCGCCTGACAGAACATAGCCTATGCCCGCGCGAAGCAGGCGCGCTTCCTCATCGGCGTTCAAAGATTCGCTCTGGCGCCAGCGCTCGGCGAGGCGGGCCTCATAGATGCGCGCGGCGTCGGCCCAGGCCTGCTGGCGCCACAGCACTTCGGCGCGCACGTCCTGGGCCTCGGCGCTGGTGTCCGTGCCCAGCACCTCCAGCGCGTGCTCATAGCGGCTGAGATCCATGAGCGCGCGCGCCTCAATGGCACGCCTGCGGCTGTTGAGGGCGGCGGGCAGCAGGGTCGTGCGGCTGGACCATAGCGCCTGAAGGGCCTGCTCGGGCTCGCGGTTCATCACATAGACGGTGGCCAGATCGGTGGCGACCTGGGCACGGGCCACGCCCTCCAAACGGTTGTCGACCTGATGCTGGAGCAGCTCGCTGGCCGCATCGAGCAGGTCCACGTCGATCAGGCGGCGCGCCAGCCTGCGCACCATGTCGTCGCCCTCGGCGCCCACGGGGGTCAGCTCGCGAAAGTCGTAGAACAGCGCCAGCGCCTGCACGGGCTGCAAGCCATCGGCACCGCCCTCCAGAAACAGGGCGCGAAACGCGGTGGCCAGATCCTGTTGCAGCCCGACCGCCTCGGGCAGGTTGGGCAGGCGCGCCCCGGCACTGCGCAGCGCATCGAGCGCCTCGCGGTATCGGCCTTGCGCCAGATAGATGCCGCCCAGGGTGCGGATCACGGCAAGCTCCGTGGCATCGCCCCGCCAGCGCCAGCGCAGTGGCTCCAGATGCTGCACGGCCTGATCGGGTGTGAGCGTGCCGCGCGCAAGCTCGAGGCGTACCACGTTCATGCGCGCGGGCGTGGCGAGGGCGTCGAGAGGGGCACGGCCAACGGCGCGATAGACGGCCAGCGCGCGATCAGGCTCACTCGAAAGCTCGAACAGGCGCGCCTGCACCAGACGCGCGCGAAGCTGTTCGGCAGGGGCGATGTCCTGGCTGAACACATAGGCCAGCAAGGTGCGCGCGGCATTGAGGTCGCCGGTCTCGATGGCCGCCTCGGCATGGGCGGTGCCAAAGCGCGCACGCCAGATGGGCGGAAAGTCGTCGAGGGTGCGTGCGCCTGCCACGAAGCCCTGGCGGGCGGCGGTCCAGTCGCGCTGATGGGCCGCGATATAGCCGCGCCAGACCGAGGCGGACGGATCGCCGGACAGGGCCGAGGCGGCAAAGTCGCTCTGGGCCTCGCCAAAGCGTCCGATCATGGCGCGTGCCGCACCGCGAAGGCCGCGAATCTCGGCCTCGCCGCCGAGTCCGGGCTGGGACTGCATCAGGGCGTTGAGAACACCGATGGCCTCGAAGCCGAGCTGCGAACCGACCAGAAAGCGCGCCAGCGCCAGCCGCGCCTCTACAGGTGCGCGCGGATTGCTCGCGGCCATGTCCGCCTCGCGCGCGGCGGCGTCCTGAAGCTGGCGATAGCGGGCAAGAAAGCTGCCGTGGCCCGTGTCGGCCCAGCTCTCGAGGATCAGGGCCGGCAGGCGCGCGCGCGCGGGCAGCTCGTCAAGCCCGCTGGCCTGCGACAGGGCATCGACAGGCGAGGACAGCGCGAGCCCGCCGGGGCGGCTGACGCGCACCAGATCGCCTGCGGCGACAATGCTGAGGTCATCGCGCCGCGCCTCGAGCGCAAGGCCGTGGGCCGAGGGCAGCAGTGTCAGATCGACAAGCTGGCGGCGTGCGCCCAGTCCCTTGACCGGCCCGACGGCAGGCACGGCGGCGAAGCGGTCGCCGATCAGCGGATCGGTCAGCCACAGGGTGCGGCTGGCCCCGGCCATCTGGGCGACAAGGGCCGTGGGACCATTCAGGTCGTCGCGGGCCAAGGAGACGCCGGTGGCACCCTCGCGCGGGCCGCCAATACGCACGCTCCAGCCCTGGCCGTCCTGACGGGCCGAGACGGCGAGGGTCTCGGGCGCGCTGATGCGAACTGCGACATAGCCCTCGCCGCCAGCCCAGCGGATGTCACTGGCCGGGCCGGTGGGCTGATCGGCGCTGACGCGTGGGCCGAGGTCCAGGCGCGCAGGCGTGTCGAACACGATCCAGACGGCGGGGCCCCGGCGGAACACGGCAGCGGGCGTCGGTGTGGTGAAGTCAAAACCGAGATCAAGCCGGTCGTCGGTGGCCTCGATGCGGACCGGAACGCGGGTCTGGGCCTCGGGCGGCGGCGCGCTGTGGTGCAGATTGACATAGGCGACGCCATCGGCGCGGCCCAGCCTCACGCCCGCACCCTCGGCCAGCGTCAGGACGATCTCGTGGCCGCCAGCAACGGGTGTGCGCGTCACACCGGCGAGGGCGGCGGGGCGATCGACTCTGAGGCGCGAGATGTCGGGCGGCTGGGTGCCGGGCACGCGCACCACCACCTGATTGCCCGTGCGGCGCAGGGCTACGCGGCCCTGACGCTCGGAAATCTCGATGCGCACGAAGCCATCGGCCGTGCCCACGCTGATCAGCGATGGGGGCGGTGCAGGCGTGCTCTCGGCCAGCACCGGCGCCAGCGGCGACAGCACCACGCTCCCGGCAGCCGTGAGGGCCACCGATGTCCTGAGCAGACGGCGTGGAGAGGGGCGTGCGCGCATCAGGCGCACTCTCGCGCGCGCGCCTTACGTCGCGGTTAACGCGAGGGTAACGGCGGAGCCGAAAGCGGGCGGCGGGCACCGCACGGGCGGCAAAGGTGCTGGCGGATGTCACAACAGTTTGGACTCCGTCCCGTGCAATTACAGCGCCGTATGCGGAGTGGCGTCACCCTGCTTGGACCGCCGGTGCCACAGTAGTTTGGACCAACATCTCAATTCGTCAGAAATGCTGGGACTGTTTCGCGCCGCCCCATCCGGGTGGTAGCAGGAGGGCTCAAGCGGCCAATGGCGGCGTGTCGCCCAATGCCTCGGCCACTCCCACCTCTTTCAACCATGCGGCCCACGCAGACAGAAACGAGCGGAAGTCATCCTTGTGGACCCGAAGGACATTTAGCCCAACCACGTTATGGCCTCTCGTCACCGCTCCTGCGAAAGCCAGCATTTCGGCAGCCCCCTCTGATGCCCGGCCGACAGCGTCGAGGTATGCTACACCGCCGTGAGCCAAGGCGTTTCGTAAGTCCTGCAAGATTCGCCAAGTCGGCGCGCGCTCGGCCGCTTCTCTGGCAGCCTCGGTGCCTAATTGGTCCAAGAGATCTTCAGGCCACTGCTGGCCGACATTGAAGGGGCCAACCCTCTCAGCATACGTCCAGCGCCTGGAGCCGAATGGGGCGCCTCCGAATGCATGATCTTCGCCGAGCACCGACTTCACGCCTCGTGCTAGCGCTTCGTCGATCCCTCGATCATCCGCTACACCGGGGTCATTAAACGCAACCCGCTTGAATATCCGCTCGACTGGCAGGACGACCATCGGCGTGGCGAGGGCCAATAGGAGCGTAGTTTTCAGGGGCCCTCCGAACTTGGCGTCCGCTCTCAGCCCGCCTTCGACAATAGGAAGCAACTCTTCGATCAGCGCCTCACACCTTTGAGGCACATCCCTACTGTAGTGTTGTGGAATACCCATGATGTTCTCTCATTGTGGAAACCACTCTGGCACTCAGGAAGCATACGCGAAAGAAGGTTGGACTGAGAGTTCGCGCTAGACGGCAGCGCTTTAGGCGCTGGCGACCCCGGCAGGACTCGAACCTGCGACCTCCGCTTTAGGAAAGCGCTGCTCTATCCGGCTGAGCTACGGGGCCTGATGCCGCTCACCGATAGCGGCAAGACCGGCCCTTGCCTAGGCTTGTTGCGGTTCCGGGCCGTCTTGCGGTTAAAGCGCGTTAAGATACAATATCTTGTATGGAACAAAGCCTGAATCGGGCCTTGTCAGTGATTCGGTCCTGATTCGTTTCGCGCCTGTTCCGCTGTGTACGGGTGGCCCGTTAACCCTGGCGCGCACGCCGCTGTTGAGGACATCCCGGCGGTGCGCAGGTTTCGCTTGAGTGCAGGCGGGGGCGTGCCCACCTTGAGGCCATGAGCGATCGCGGCACGGGCCGTCATCCCGCACGGATCACCGCCGTGCTCGGCCCCACCAATACCGGCAAGACCCATCTGGCGCTCGAGCGCATGATGGCCCACGCCAGCGGCATGATCGGCCTGCCGCTGCGCCTGCTGGCGCGCGAGGTCTTCGAGCGGGTGCGCGCGCGCATGGGCTCGGGCTCGGTCGCGCTCATCACCGGCGAGGAAAAGATCGTGCCTGCGCGCGCGACCTATTTCGTCTGCACGGTCGAGGCCATGCCCTTGCAGCGCCAGGTCGAGTTCATGGCCATCGACGAGGTGCAGCTGGCCAGCGATCCGGCGCGCGGCCATGTGTTCACCGACCGTCTGCTGCGCGCGCGCGGCACAGCCGAGACCATGCTGCTGGGCGCGGGCACCATGGCGCCCCTGATCCGCACCCTGATCCCGGAGGCCGAGATCGTGGGCCGGGACCGCCTGTCCATGCTGTCCTATGCAGGACCGGCCAAGCTGACACGCCTGCCGCGCCGCACGGCCATCGTCGCGTTTTCAGGCGAGCAGGTCTATGCCATTGCCGAGCTGATCCGCCGACAGAAGGGCGGAGCCGCCGTGGTCATGGGCAGCCTCAGCCCGCGCACGCGCAACGCCCAGGTGGCCATGTTCCAGTCCGGCGAGGTGGATTATCTGGTGGCGACCGACGCCATCGGCATGGGCCTGAACATGGACGTGGATCATGTGGCGTTTGCGGGCCTGCGCAAGTTCGACGGGCGGCGAACGCGCTGGCTGGCACCGCAGGAGGTGGCCCAGGTTGCAGGCCGGGCCGGGCGGCACATGCGCGATGGCACCTTCGGCACCACGGGTGAGTGCCCGCCCATGGACGAGGACATGATCGAGGCTGTGGTCGAGCACCGTTTCGATCCCGTGCCGATGCTCGAATGGCGCAATGCCAGCCTTGATTTCGACAGTGTGGCGGCCCTGCTGCGCTCTCTGGGACAGGCGCCCGCGCGCGAGGGGCTGAGGCTGACGGCCGAGGCGCTGGACGAGCAGGTGCTGCGCAGGCTGTCGGGCGACGAGGAGGCAGCGCGCCGGGCGCGCTCGCGCGGCGGGGTCATGCGCCTGTGGGACGTGTGCCAGATGCCCGACTTCCAGAAGGTGTCCATGGACGACCATGTCGATCTGGTGCGCGCCATCTTCATGACGCTGACGGGCGCAGGTGGGCGGCTCGATGACGACTTCATGCAGGCGCGCCTCGGCGGGGCCGATCGGCTGGACGGCGAGGTCGATCAGCTCTCGGCCCGGCTGGCGCGGGTGCGCACCTTGTCCTACATCGCCCAGCGACCGGACTGGGTGCGCGATGTGCGCGAATGGCGCGAGCGCATGGCCGAGCTGGAGACGCGCCTTTCCGACCGGCTGCACGAGCGACTGACCGCGCGCTTCGTCGACCGGCGTACCAGCGTGCTGATGGCGGCGCTCAATGTGCCCGACGAGGTTCTGGCCGAGCTGTCGGGTGATGGGGCGGTCAAGGTGGCGGGCGAGAGTATCGGCGCGCTGCACGGGGTGCAGTTCTCGCTCGAAGCGGGGCAGAGCCAGGTGGAAAACCGTGCCCTGCGCGCGGCGGCCCATCGCGCCATCGCACCGGAAGTGGCGCGGCGGCTGGGCGAGCTGGCGGCCAGCAAGGACGAGGCCTTCAGCCTCACCCCGGACGGACAGGTGCTGTGGCGCGGGGCGGCGGCGGCGAGCATTCTGCCCGGATCGCCCTTTTCGCCTCGCGCGCGGCTGCTGGCGCATCTGGGCGGCGCAGCCCTGATCGAGCGGGCGGGCCGGCGGGTTGATGCATGGCTGATGACCCGCTCGCGCGCGCTTCTGGCACCGCTTCACGGCCTGCGCGCGGCCATGGAGGACGGGCGGCTGCGAGGCCTGGCGCGCGGCATAGCCTGGCGGCTGATCGAGGCGGGCGGGGTGATCGCGCGGCGCGAGGTGGCCGATCAGGTCAGCCAGCTCAGCGTGCACGAGCGCCGCACCTTGAGGCGGCTGGGCGTGAGCATCGGTGCCGAATGCCTGTATCTTCCCGCCCTGAAGGGGGCCGAGGCGCGCACGCTCATGGGCCTGCTGGCCGGGCCGCAAGCCATTGCGCTGGCTCGGACGGGGGACGGCCCCCGTCGCCATGATGGCGCGCCGCTGAGTGACATGGCCCTGTCGGCCGCGGCGTGCGTTCGGGTCCACGACTGGATCGTGCCGCTTGACGGGCTGGAGCGGCTGGCCGATCTGATCCGCGAGCACCGCCACCGGCCCGTCGAACCCGCTGAAGGCGATGGCGCTCAAGAGCCCGGCAGCAGGCAGGCCGGGCACCGCCAGCTTCGCCCCCGCGCAGAGGTGATCGCCATGATCGCCCCTGTCGCCAGCAGCGAGCTGGGCTGGAGCGAGGGGGATGTGCGCGCCATCGCGCAGGCCATGATGCAGCCGCGAAAGCCGGGCAGGGGTGGTCCTGCGCGAAGCCCGGCGAACTCGCCCTTTGCCGCGCTCTCGGAGCTGAAGCCCCCGGCAAGGCCTGCTGCCTCGCGCCGCAAGCCCCGCGGAAAGCGCGCGCCTCGCAAGGCCCGTGGCGGTGCCTCGGGTGAGTGAGGACTGCCGCATCGACGTGTGGCTGTGGCATGCGCGCCGCTTTCGCACACGCACCCTGGCGGCGGATTTCGTCGAGGCGGGCCGGGTGCGGCTGGTGCGTCCGGGCCAGGGCGCGGTGCGCCTCGACAAGCCTTCGCGCAAGGTGCGTGTCGGCGACCGGCTGATCTATGTGCAGGGCGGGCGGGTGATCGAGGTCGAGATCCTCGGGCTTGCCACGAGGCGTGGCTCTGCGCCCGAGGCCGCCAGCCTGTTCCGGCAGGTCGACGGCGAGGCCACCGCGCAGTTGACAGAAAGCCCGGCGGGGGCCATGTCCCCGGCTCCCGATCCACCAAACCACAGCCCTGAACGAGCCCGCCGCACGCCATGACTTATATCGTCACCGATGCCTGTGTGAGGTGCAAGTTCATGGACTGCGTGGAGGTGTGTCCGGTGGACTGCTTCTACGAGGGCGAGAACTTCCTGGTGATCCACCCGGACGAGTGCATCGACTGCGGGGTCTGTGAGCCCGAATGCCCGGTCGATGCCATCAAGCCGGACACCGAGGACGAGCCGGACGGCAAGTGGCTCCAGATCAATGCCACCTATGCCAAGGTGTGGCCCAACATCACCACCAAGGGCGAGCCGCCCGCCGATGCGGCCCAGTTCGAGCGCGAGAGCGGAAAGTTCGAAAAGTACTTTTCCGACAAACCGGGGCGCGGTTCCTGAGCGCGCGGCAGCGTGCTTTGAATTGTAGAGTTTTTGTGATATAACAGTCGCCTTGGTCGGGCGGTGTGCATCCTGTGCGTGCCGCCCGAATTCGTGAAAATCCGCACCAAAGCGGCATCGATCCGAGGTTGGGTGTTTCGTTTCCGGCTCTAGTTTCAGGTATTTTCATGCGCCGCGCCGCAGGGCGTGCGCGCACGCGATAATCTTGTCACCGGACGTCGGCGCGCAGAGCGCCCAGGCCCGCGATTTCGAGGCCAGCCGCGTTGGTCAGTGCGAGAGAAGGATGGCTATGTCGAACAAGCAAACGGGCCTGGCATTCAAGGTTGGCGACAGCGTGGTCTATCCTGCCCATGGCGTCGGCAAGGTGGCCGCCATCGAGACGCAGGAAGTGGCCGGAATGTCGCTCGAGGTCTATGTGGTCACCTTCGACCATGAGAAGATGACCCTGCGCGTGCCGACCAAGCGCGCCTCCACGGCCGGTCTGCGCCCTCTGGCTGCCGAGGACGTGGTGGGCAAGGCCCTGACCACGCTCAAGGGCCGCGCGCGTGTCAAGCGCACCATGTGGTCGCGTCGCGCCCAGGAGTATGAGGCAAAGATCAACTCCGGCGACCTGGTTTCCATCGCCGAGGTGGTGCGTGACCTGCACCGCGCCGACAGCCAGCCCGAGCAGTCCTACTCCGAGCGCCAGCTCTATGAATCGGCTCTGGACCGCATGGCCCGCGAAGTGGCGGCCATCGAGCGTATCGACCGCGACGCCGCCGTCGAGATTCTTACCCGGTCGCTGCTCAAGAAGGCGGCCTGACCGCGCATCGCGCGTCAGCTGAAATGCAAGAGGGGCCTTCGCGGGCCCCTCTTTTTCTTTGCGGTGTCAACTGCGGTGGCGCGGCTCAGAAATACTCTGCATTGGCCGGGCAGGTGGCCGAGAGCCTGCGCGCATTGATCGAGCCCGGCACGCGCGGCGTCCAGACGCCGCCGACGCGGGTGCTGACCGAGCCGCGGAAGTTGAAGCTCTCGGGCGTGTAGGGGCCTTCGAGGCGCACGCGAAGCTGGCGCTGGCTGCGGCCGGTGCTGACACAGGTGCCCTCGAACAGGGCCTGACCGTTACCCACCTGGCGCGTCGGATAGGTGCAGTTGTAGCGCCTCGTGCTGAGCCCGCCGAAGAAGCGGTTGATCTCGCTGGGGCGCACGCAGCGCCGCTCCGTCTCGTTCTGGCCGAGCGCGCGCGTGGTGTATTCCCAGTAGCCCGGCAGGATGGTGTCCGAACTGCGGTTCTGGGCCTGGGGCTGGCCTGCGCTGATGGCGACGAGGGCAGCGCCGGCAAGCAGCGGCGCGCCCAGCATCGCGGCACGGTGAAGCGCCTTGCGGTGGTCAAAGGTGCGGGCCTTGGCCTTGGTCATGATGACATCCCGATGGTGAGCCGTCTGCGACGGGCGAGTGAGGTGTTTTCCTTGGGCGGACGCAGACTTGCAAGGGCAATCCAGCGCGCCGCCATGGCCCTTGTGTGGCAGGGGGCGCTTGAACGCATGCTGAACGAGATGGGCGCAGAGCCGTTCCCCGCACACTGCGCGCATGACCCCTAGACGGCCCGCACTCTGCATGAGGGGCGAGAGGGAGCGGGCGCGCGCAAGGGGGCAGGGCAAAGGGCGATCGGGCCTTGACGCGCATGGGCTTTCCGCCCTATAGAGCCGCCTCCCGCGCGGGGGGCTTTCCCGTGCGAACCCTTTTTGCCTCGCAGCTTTTTTGCCTGGCGCCCTGAAACAGGCCCGCCCGCCGGTCCCGTATCAGTCGCCCGACGATCAGGAAACCAAGTCATGTCGCGCCGTTGCGAACTTACCGGGATCGGCCCGATGGTCGGCCACAGTGTCAGCCACTCGAACATCAAGACCAAGCGCCGCTTCCTGCCGTCGCTGAAGGCCGTGGGCCTGCAGTCCGAAGCCCTCGGTCAGTCGTTCCGCCTGCGCATCTCCAACGCGGCGCTGCGCACCCTCGACTACAAGGGCGGCCTCGACGCCTATCTGCTCAAGGCCCGCGACGAGAAGCTCTCGCTGCGCGCCCAGCGCATCAAGCGCCAGATCAAGGCCAAGCTGGCCGACTGACCGCCCGGCGGCCCTGCGCCGGGAGGCCTTGCGCCGCTGACGTGATACGAAAAAGGACGGGCCGGTCTTCACCGCCCGTCCTTTTTGCTTATGCGATTTGCGGGGGCTGAGCCGATACTCAGGCCGGTTCGAGGTTGCGGTCCTCGGCAGCAGCGCGCATGGCCTTCTGCAGCTTTTCAAAGGCGCGCACCTCGATCTGGCGCACGCGCTCGCGGCTGACGCCATAGTGGCCGGCCAGCTCTTCCAGAGTGACGGGATCATCCTTCAGGCGGCGCTCGGTCAGGATGTGACGCTCGCGGTCGGTCAGCTCGTGCATGGCCTCTTGCAGAAGGCTCATGCGGATGTCGCGCTCTTCGGATTCGGCCAGCGCGGTTTCCTGGCTGACCTGACTGTCGTCGGCGAGCCAGTCCTGCCATTCGCTTTCAGAGTCCGAGCGCAGGGGCGAGTTGAGCGAGGCGTCGCCCGAAAGGCGCCGGTTCATCGCCACCACGTCGTCCTCGCTGACGCCCAGGCGCGTGGCGATGGCCTCGACATGCTCGGGGCGCAGGTCGCCGTCCTCCAGCGCGCTGATCTCGGACTTGGCCTTGCGCAGGTTGAAGAACAGCTTCTTCTGGGCGGCGGTGGTGCCCATCTTCACAAGTGACCACGAGCGCAGGATGTATTCCTGGATGGAGGCGCGAATCCACCACATGGCGTAGGTGGCCAGGCGGAAGCCCCGATCAGGGTCGAATTTCTTCACGGCCTGCATCAGGCCGACGTTGCCTTCCGAAATCACTTCACCGATGGGCAGGCCATAGCCGCGATAGCCCATGGCGATCTTGGCCACGAGACGCAGATGGCTGGTCACCAGCTTGTGCGCGCTTTCGGTGTCCTGATGCTCGGTCCAGCGCTTGGCGAGCATATATTCCTCGTCCTTGCTGAGCATCGGGAACTTGCGGATTTCGGACAGATAGCGCGACAGCCCCTGTTCAGGCGACATGACGGCCAGGCTCTTGATTGTCATGGTCTTTGGACCCCTTGTCCTTCTCGATGATGAGCGGGTCTTTCGCGGCCCGGCCAGATCATCTGCACCAGGCCTCACACCCCTCAACCAGACACATAGATATTGGTTTCGCGCCCCGTCAGGGGGCAGGTCTCCAAATCGGGCGCAATCGAGACTTTTTTGCATCAATCCCGGTTACGGCCACACCCTAGCAGCCAGTGCGTTCTCTTTCAAGACGGACTGGCGCGGGCGTCGCAAACGCCGTTTAGGCTGGACTTTTGCGGCTTCATTCTCTTGAAACGTGGTGAAACATTTCCCCTGAAGCTGTGATGGTTCATCGCGCATGACGCAGACGCCCCCGGACTCGGCCCCGAATTCGCCCAGGAACTCGGCCCCTGCCTCCGGCCCCCAGCCGGGCGGACCGGCCCGGCGCAATGCCTTCACGCGCTTTCTCGACGGGGTGGAGTGGCTGGGCAATCTGCTGCCGCACCCGGTGACGCTGTTCGCCATTCTGGCGGTCGGCATGATCTTTCTTTCCGCCCTGTTCGCCTGGCTGGGGGTGGCGGTCGAAGACCCGCGCCCCGTGGGCGCCGCCGGGCGCGACGCCGATGGCGTGATCGAGGCCGTGAGCCTGCTGACCGGCGATGGCATCAGGCGCATCTTCACCGGACTGACCGGCAACTTCACCAGCTTCGCCCCGCTGGGTGTGGTGCTGGTCGCCATGCTGGGCGTGGGCGTGGCCGAGCGCTCGGGCCTGCTGTCGGCAGGCGTGCGCGCCATCGTGCTGTCGGCGCCGCGTCATGTGGTGACCTTTGCCATCGTCTTTGCGGGCGTGGTGTCCAACACGGCGTCCGAGATCGGCTATGTTGTGCTGATCCCGCTGGCTGGGGCGGTCTTCTATTCGCTGGGCCGACATCCGCTGGCGGGCATGGCCGCGGCGTTCGCGGGCGTGTCGGGCGGCTATTCGGCCAACCTTCTGATCGGCACCATCGATCCGCTGCTGGCAGGCATTACCGAGGAGGCCGCGCGCCTGATCGACCCGAGCTATACGGTCGATCCCACCGCCAGCTATTTCTTCATGGCGGCCAGCACATTTCTGATCACCATCGTCGGCTCGCTGATCACCATCTATATCGTCGAGCCCAAGCTCGGCCCCTACGACAGCAGCCGCGCTGACCCGGCCGTGCTGGACGACAACAGCATGAAGCCGCTGGAGCCCATCGAGCGCAAGGGCCTGCGCATGGCAGGTCTGGCGATGCTGGGCGTCTTTGCCCTGATGGCCCTGACCATCCTGCCCGAGTGGGGCATCCTTCGTGACCCGGAGACGGGCGATCAGATCCGCTCGCCGTTCTTCACCGGCTTCGTCACCTGGATCCTGCTGTTCTTCGTGGTGCTGGGCATCGCCTACGGGCGCACCGTGGGTACCATGAGGAACGACCGCGACGTGATCGATTCCATGGCCTCGGCCATTTCGACGCTGGGCCTCTACATCGTGCTGGTGTTCTTTGCGGCCCAGTTCGTTGCCTTCTTCAACTGGTCCAACATCGGCGCGATCACGGCAATCGCGGGGGCGCAGTTCCTTCAGGACACGGGCATGACGGGCCCGGCGCTGTTCATCCTGTTCATCCTGATGTGCTGCTTCGTGAACCTGATGCTGGGTTCGGCCTCGGCCCAGTGGGCGGTGACCGCGCCGATCTTCGTGCCCATGCTGATGCTGATCGGCTATTCGCCCGAGGTGATCCAGACCGCCTACCGGATCGGTGATTCCACCACCAACATCATCACGCCGATGATGAGCTATTTCGGTCTGATCCTGGCGTGGGCGACGCGCTACGACAAGAATCTGGGCATCGGCACCATGATCGCGATGATGCTGCCCTACACGATGTTCTTCATAGTGCTCTGGACGGCGTTCTTCTTCCTGTGGGTGTTCGGGCTGGGCCTGCCGGTCGGGCCGGGCACGCCGACCTTCTACACGCCCGGCGGCTAGACCAGCTCCAGCGCCTCGGCGAGGGCCTGCATGTCGTCCGGCATGGGCACGGTGAAGCGTAGCCTTTTGCCGGTGATCGGGTGAACGAAGCCCAGATGCTCGGCGTGCAGGGCCTGGCGCGTCAGGCCTGCCTCGCTGATCGCCTCGCGCACGCGCAGTGCCGGGCTACCCGAGCCATAGACCGGATCGCCCAGGCAGGGCGCGCCCAGGGCGGCCATGTGCACGCGAATCTGGTGTGTGCGCCCGGTGTGCAGGGTGCAGCGAACCCGCGCGGCCAGCGGCTTTTCCTCCGGCCCGCAAATGGCGAGGGTCTCATAGTCGGTGATGGCGGGCCGTCCGCCGCTCCTGACCACGGCCATCTTCTTGCGGTCGTGATGGGCGCGCGCGATCAGGGTCTCGATGCGCCCGGCAAAGGCGCGCGGCGCCCCCCGCGTCAGGGCCACATAGCGGCGCGAGATGTCGTGCCGCGAAAACAGGGCCGTGAGTCCTGCGTGGGCGGCATCGCTCTTGGCGGCGACCATCACGCCGGAGGTGTCCTTGTCGAGACGGTGCACGATCCCTGGCCGCAGCACCCCGCCTATGCCCGACAGCGAGCCGCGACAGTGATGCAGCAGCGCATTGACCAGGGTGCCTGACGCCGTGCCGGGCGCAGGATGGGCGGCCATGCCCGCGGGCTTGTTGATGACGATCAGGTCGCCGTCCTCGAACAGCACATCGAGCGCGATGGCCTCGGCCTGCGGCTCGGCGGGCTCGGGCGCGGGGATCACCAGCACATAGTCGCCCGGCTGGGCCTTGGTGCTGCCGCCCGTGATCACCTGACCGTTCAGTGTCAGCGCGCCCGCCGCGATCAGGGCCTGAACCCGCGCGCGCGACAGCTGGGGCACAGCCTCGGCCACCGCCTTGTCCAGCCTTTGCGAAGCGGCCTCGGGCGGCAGGGTGAAGGGAGTGGAAACGCCCTCTGCAATCGGATCAAAAGTCACGAAATCGTCAATAAAATCCGATGTTTCGTCGCCTGTCACGCTTCATGTCTCCGTCACGCTGGCGTCGTGGGAACGACACGACCCGGACTTATCGGTGATCTCATGGAGCCCGCATCCAGCGGGCAGGGGGACTATACATGGCTCGCTCGCACGCGCTCATCCAATCTGGCAGATCGACACTCATGGCCACGGCGGCCCTGGCGCTCGTCATCGCCCTTCCCGTCATCGCCATGCCCGCTGCCGCCTCGGCACAGGACGGCCCGACGACCGTCGATGAGCTGCTCATCACCTTGCAGAAGCGCGAGCAGTCCATCGTGGACGTGCCAGCCGTCGTGACGGCCTATTCGGGCGAGTTCCTCGACGAGCTTGGCATTCAGGACTTTGCCGAGCTTTCGGCCTTCGTGCCGGGCTTTCTGGTGCAGGATCAGTCGCCGAACAATCCCGGCTTCGTGATGCGCGGCATCACTTCCGATTCCGGTCAGGCCTTTGTCGAGCCGCGCGTGTCGGTGTTTCAGGACGGCGTGTCCATCTCCAAGTCGCGCGGCTCCTATGTCGAGCTGTTCGATCTGGAGCGCATCGAGGTGGCGCGCGGGCCCCAGTCGACCCTGTTCGGTCGTGGCGCCCTGATCGGGGCGGCCAACATCATCCAGGCCAAGCCCAACCTGTTCGTGGCCGAGGGCCGCGCCAGCGTGGGGGCGGGCGACTACGGCAGCTTCCTGCTGGAGAGCATGGCCAATCTGCCGATCACCGAAAACATCGCCCTTCGCGCCGCCTTCCGCGTGCGCGAGCGTGACGGCTACATCGAGAGCCTGCTGCCGGGCGAGCGCGACTTCAACAGCATCAATACCGCCGCCGCGCGCATCTCGCTGCGGATCGCGCCCAGCGACCGGGCCAATCTGGACCTGATCTTCAACTATCAGACCGACCGTCCCACCGGCACCTCGTTCAAGTCGATGAACTATCTGCCGACCAATCCCGCCACGGGCGCGGTTCTGGGCGATACCATGCCCTGGACGGCTGCGGCGCTCTCGGCGGGTGCGGGCTTCGTCGATGGCGGACGTCTTGGTCTTGACCGCACGGTGCAGGGCGTCAGCGCCCTGTTCGACTACAACATCAGCAATGCCCTGACCCTGTCGTCCATCACCGCCGTGCGCCGCTTCCGCTCGCTCGAGATCGTCGATGGCGACGGCCTGTCGCTGCCGATCCTGACCTTCTCGGAAGATGCCTTCGGCGACCAGTTCAGCCAGGAGCTGCGCATCAACTTCGACAATGGCGGGCGTGTGCGCTGGTTCGCGGGCGTGGGCTATTTCGAGGAAGACGGCTATCAGCGCACTCCGGCGCAGTTCGACGAGCGCATGGCTCTGGCCCAGATCACCGGCCAGCTGCACGGCGGCGCGGCGGGCACGGGCCTGCCGGCCAATCATCCGGCCCCCGCGGCGCTGTTCGCCAATACGGCCTTCACCGGTGCCCTGCTGCAAGGGCTGGTCTTTGCCAGCTCCAACGGCAATGTCCTGCTGACGGCCCCTCAGGCTCAGGCCATCGCCGCCAACCTGCGAGCCAACCATGCCGAGACGGCCACCAATGCCTCGGACCTGCGCGCCATCGACATCTTTGCCGATGTCAGTTTCGACCTGACCGACCGGCTGGAGCTGGGCCTTGGCCTTCGCTACACCCGCGACGAGCGCACCACGGCCTTTTCCTCCAGCCTGATCGGTGCCCAGCGCAGCGTGCTGGGCGGCGTGATCGGCGCCTCGGGACTGGCGGCGGACGGCTCGGCGGCCGGGATCGCCCAGGCCAACGCCATTCTCGGGGCTCTGGCAGTGCCCAATGCGGCCTTCATTCCCCAGTCGATGATGTACCCGATCCCGCAGTTCGGGCTGACCTTCCAGCCGACCGCCGGTGGTGCTGCCTTCTCGCAGGACAGCAGCGACGAGGGCTTCACCTGGCGCCTGACCGCCCGCTATGCGCTCAGCCCCGATGCCAGCGTGTTCGCAACCTACGCCCGCGGGCGCAGGCCCGAGGTGCTGTCGGTGGGGTCGCCGTCCGCGCCCGGCGGCCTGCCGCGCTTCGGCATCGTCGAGGCCGAGACCGTGGACAGCATCGAGGTCGGCTACAAGGCGGTGCGCCTGATGGGCGGCGTGCTGCGCTTTGACGCCTCGGCCTTCTATTACGACTACAGCAACTTCCAGACGACGGTGCAGCAGGGCACCTTGTTCGTGACCACCAATGCGGGCGAGGCGACGGCCTATGGTTTCGAGACTCAGGCGTTCCTGGCGGCGGCACCGGGCCTCGACCTGTTTGCGACCTACGGCTTCAACCGTGCGCGCTTTGGCTCGGGCCTGTTTGAGGGCAACCGCTTCCGCCTCTCGCCCGATCATTCGGCCTCCATCGGGGCCAACTGGCGCGTGAATCTGGGCGGCGGCGAGCTGAGCATCCGTCCGACCTACACCTGGCAGTCGCGCATCTTCTTCGACGACAACAACGACCGCCCCGACCTGCAACAGCCGCCGCTGGCGCTGGTGGCGGACAATATCCAGGACGAGGTGCAGGACGGCTTTGGCCTGCTCAACCTGCGCCTCGGCTTCCGCCCGGCCAATGGCAACTGGATGCTGGAGGTTTACGGCGAGAACCTCACCGACGAGACCTATCTGAAGGATGCGGGCAATACCGGCGATGCCCTGGGCCTGCCGACCTTCATCGCCGGGGCCCCGCGTATGCTGGGCGCACAGATCACCGTGCGCTACTAAGCGCACTGGTAAGCGCACTGGTAAGCGCACTGGCCGAGCCACCGAGGAGACACGCATGACCCGACCGCACCCCGCCAGACGTGGTCTGAACCGTCGCCAGGCTCTCGCGAGCCTCGCTGGCAGTGGTGTGGCGGGTGGTGCGTTCGGCGCTCATGCCGACACAGCGCCTGCGCGCTTTGTGCACGGCGTGGCCAGCGGCGATCCCTATGCCGACTCGGTGCTGCTGTGGACGCGGATCACGCCGCCCGACGGCGCGCATCTTCAGCCCGTGCGCCTGCGCTGGGAAGTCAGCGAGAGTGCCGATTTTGCCCGCCTTGCAGCCTCGGGCGACTATCTGGCCACACACGAGCGCGATCACACGGTCAAGGTCGTGGCCGAGGGCCTCCAGCCGGGGCGCTGGTATCACTACCGTTTCGTCAGCGAGGCCGGAGAGGTCTCGCCGGTGGGGCGCACGCGCACCCTGCCGCCGCACGATTCGCGCGATCCGGTCGTGTGGGCGGTCGCCTCGTGCTCGCTGCATCCCAACGGCTACTTCAACGCCTATCAGGCCATCGCCGATCTGGACCGGGTCGATGCCGTGCTGCACCTGGGCGACTACATCTATGAGTATGGCGCGGCAGCTGGCGACTACGGGATGCGCAATGGCCTGGCGCTGGGCCGCGTGCCCGAGCCCGCCCACGAGATCGTGACGCTGGGCGACTATCGCCAGCGCCATGCCCAGTACAAGGCCGACCCCCAGCTTCAGGCCGCCCATGCGCGCGCGCCCTGGATCGTGGTCTATGACGATCACGAGATCACCAATGATCCGTGGGTCGAGGGCGCCCAGAACCACCAACCCGAGCTGGAGGGCGACTGGGCCACGCGCAAGGCCACGGCCCTGCGTGCCTATTACGAGTGGATGCCCATCCGCGATCCGGGCACGGGCGTGGGCCTGTCGGCGGCGACCATGCGCGATTTCCGTTTTGGTCAGGTGGCCAGCCTGCACATGGTTGAGACGCGCCTGCTGGCGCGCACACGCCAGCTTTCCTATGGCCGCGATCTGAACTGGAGCGAGGATGCCTCGGGCCGCCGCGTGGCCGATGTCGAGGCCTTCGAGCGCCTGCGCCAGGATCCGTCCCGCCAGCTTCTGGGCGAAAGCCAGATCGGCTGGATCGAGGCCAGCACACGCGCCGCCGTCGCGCACGGCTGCGTCTGGCAGGTGCTGGGCAATCAGGTCGTTACCGCGCGGGTGCGCGCGCCGAACCTGCGCCGGGTGCTGGGCGATGACATGATCAACATGGCCCTGGCCAGCGTCGATGACGCCACGCGCCCGCGCCTGCAACAGATGGTCGAGCAGTACGATCTGGGCCTGCCGGTCAATCTCGATTCATGGGACGGCTACCCGGCCGAGCGCGAGCGGCTCTATGGTGCCCTGCGCCGCGCAGGTGCGCGCCCGGTGGTGCTGGCGGGCGACAGCCACAGCTTCTGGGTCAACACCCTGTCGGACGAGGCGGGCGAAAAGCTCGGCATCGAGTTCGGCACCACCGCCATCTCCAGCCCCAGCCCCTCGGCCTCGGCCATGCTGCCCGGCTTCGAGATCGGGCAGGTCATCGCCGCCCAGAACGAAGAGGTCGAATATGTCGACTTCGGCCCGCGCGGCTTTCTTAAGCTGACCCTGACGCCCGAGGCTGTGACGGGCGAGCTGGTTGGCGTGTCGACCATCACCGAGCCGCGCTTCCAGACCACTGTGATCCGCAGCTATCGCGCCGAGGCCGTGGCGGGCGGCGTGGGGCCGCTGCGCCAGATCTGACCCGGCCGCTCCCGCCATCAAGACGCGCCATGAAAAAGGCCCGCCGGTTCGCACCGGCGGGCCTTGATCGTCTGGAGCGGAATGAAATCCTACTCGATGTCTTCGTTCAGGAGGCCGACCTTGTAGTAGCCGTTCTCCTGCAGGCGGTTCATGACTTCCATGAACTGCTCGTAGCGCACCTCGGCCTGGGCGCGCATGAACACGCGCTCCTCGGTCGGGTTGCTGCCACCGATCTGGGCGGCGAGGTCAGCGGGCAGGGTGTCGAGAGTGGTTTCCACGTCGCCGAGGAACAGCGCGCCGCCTTCCTGGATCGAGACATAGACCGGCTCGGGCGGATCTTCGCCCGGTGCGGGCGGCGTGGCCGGCGGCAGGTCGAGGCGGATCGACACGGTGGCGAGAGGCGCGGCGACCATGAAGATGATCAGCAGCACCAGCATCACGTCAACGAAAGGCGTGACGTTGATGTCCGAGTTCTGGTCGATCGTCTTGCCGTTCTGACCGCTCGGTCCCGAGAGTTTGGCACCCATGCTAGTTCGTCTCCGTCGGGCCTGCCAGCACGCGGCAGGCGGAAGTGGGGTTCGAAAGTCTCTTGGCGTGCAGCGGCGCCATTGTAAAGCGCCATAGGCCACCAAAGCGCCTATGGCCCGCGATTACCCCCATCAGGCGAAGCTTGGCGGGCCTCGGCGCGCGAGACTTCAGCGACCGGCCAGCTTCAGAAAGCGATCCTGCAAGCTGGCGTCGTCGCGGAAGGCGCCAGTAAAGCGGGTGGTGATGGTCGAAACATGGCGATGATGCACCCCGCGGGTGGTCATGCACTGGTGCTCGGCATCGATCAGCACGGCCACACCCGCAGGCGACAGGTGGTCCTCGATGGCCTGGGCAATCTGCTGGGTCAGGGTTTCCTGGGTCTGAAGGCGCTTGGAGAAGATCTCCACGACCCGCGCGATCTTGGAGATGCCCACCACCTTTTCGGTCGGGACGTAGGCGACATAGGCCTTGCCGAGGAAGGGCGCCATGTGGTGCTCGCAGTGGCTCTCGACCTCGATGTCGCGCAGCATGACCATGTCGTCATAGCCCTGCACGTCCTCGAAGGTACGCGACAGCTCTCTGGCGGGATCGGCGCTGTAGCCCTGGAACCAGTCGGCATAGGCATCGACCACGCGCCGGGGCGTGTCGATCAGGCCCTCGCGGCCGGGGTCGTCTCCCGTCCAGGCGATCAGGGTGCGCACGGCCTCGAGGGCTTCTTCGCGCGTCGGACGGCGTTTCTCGTCCCCAGGGTTGAAGGCGGGGCTCTGGGACACCTGCAAATCCATATCTGGTAATCAGCGACGAAGTAGCGCCGGGACGAAGGCCCCGGAAGGACGCGCGCCGCTCTCCCTTGCCGGTCATGTGTTTTCACGACCGCTGCTTGGCTATATGGGATGGTCCCCCTCTCCTGCAAGAAAGTCCCGGCGTAAATCCATGGTCCTGCGTCTTTACGACACCCTGGCGCGCGAGAAGCGCGACTTCGTTCCGCGCGATCCGAAGCGGGTGACGATGTATGTGTGCGGGCCGACGGTTTACGACTTCGCCCACATCGGCAATGCGCGCCCGGCGGTGGTGTTCGACGTGCTTTACCGCCTGCTGCGCCACACGTTTGGCGAGGGTGCCGTGATCTATGCGCGCAACATCACGGACGTGGACGACAAGATCAACGCCAGGGCCGCCAGCGAAGGCGTGCCCATCGGCCGGATCACCGCGCGCTATGAGGCGGCCTATCTGGAGGACATGGGCAAGCTCGGCGTGCTGGCACCCACGCTTGCCCCGCACGTCACCGATCACATGGACGCCATCATTGCCCAGATCGGGGCGATCATGGAGCAGGGCTGCGCCTATGCGGCCGAGGGCCATGTGCTTTTCGATGTCTCGGCCTATGAAAACTACGGCAGGTTATCGCGGCGCAATCTCGACGACATGATCGCGGGCGCGCGCGTCGAGGTCGCCCCCTACAAGAAGAATCCCCACGACTTCGTGCTGTGGAAGCCCTCAAAGGCCCACGAGCCGTCGTGGCCATCGCCGTGGGGAGAGGGCAGGCCCGGCTGGCACATCGAGTGCTCGGCCATGATCGAGGAAAATCTCGGCCTGCCCATCGACATCCACGGCGGGGGCATCGATCTGGTGTTTCCGCACCACGAGAACGAGATCGCCCAGGGCGTCTGCGCCCACGGCCACAGCGCGCCTGATGCCTATGCGCGCTACTGGATGCACAACGGCTTTCTGACCATCGAGCAGGACAAGATGTCCAAGTCGGTCGGCAATGTGCTGCTGCTGCACGATCTGGTGGCGCAGGTGCCCGGCGAGGTGGTGCGATGGGCGCTGCTGTCGGCTCACTACCGCCAGCCGCTCGACTGGAGTGCCGGCCTGATCACCCAGTCGAAAAGCGCGCTCGACCGCCTCTACGGGGCCTTGAGGCGCAGCGCAGGCATGGGCGGCGAGGCCGATCCGGCCCTTCTGGCGCCGGTGCTGGAGGCTGCGCGCGACGATCTGAACACCCCTGGCGCCATGGCAGGGCTGTTTGCCATGGCCTCGGAGCTGGAGCGGGCGCTCAATGCCGGCGATCAGGCGAGGGCAGGGGTGGCGCGCGCCAGCCTGTGCGCTGCGGGCGAGCTTCTGGGGCTGTTGCAAGATGATCCCGAGACCTGGTTCCGGGGCGGGGCCGATGAGGCGCTGGCCGAGCAGGTCGAAGCCCTGATCGCAGCGCGCAAGCAGGCCAAGCTGGCCCGCGACTTCGCCGAGGCCGACCGCATCCGCGACGAGCTGACCTCCATGAACATCGAGGTCATGGACGGACCGCAGGGCACCACATGGCGCATCCGCGATTGATGCGCTTCTGCCATTGACCCGCCTGCCACGGCGTCCCTAATGCCGCCCATGCTGAAGAACCTTGAAGCCCTGTCCCGCGAGGCCCGCTCCTGGCCGTTCGAGCAAGCGCGCAACCTGCTGGTCCATGTGCTGAAACGCCGCCTGGCCGACGCTGCCGAGCGCAGGGAGGCCGAGAGCCTGATCGCCGCAGGCAGGACCGATGAGGCGCTGGCGCGCTTCGAGGCCCTGGGCGCGCCCGTGATCCTCGAGACCGGCTATGGCCCGTCGGGTCTGCCGCACATGGGCACCTTTGGCGAGGTGGCGCGCACGACCATGGTGCGCAATGCCTTTCGCGCCCTGACGGGGGATCACTGGCCCACGCGCCTGATCGCGTTCTCAGATGACATGGACGGCCTTCGCAAGGTGCCCGACGGCGTGCCCAATCCGCAGATGCTGACCGAGGATCTGGGCCTGCCGCTGACGCGCGTGCGCGATCCGTTCGGCACCCACGACAGCTTTGGGGCCCACAACAATGCCCGCCTGCGCGCCTTCCTCGACGGCTTCGGCTTCGATTACGAGTTTCTGAGCGCGACCGAGTGCTATCGCTCGGGGCGCTTTGACGAGACGCTGCTGCTGATGCTGGAGCGCTTCGAGGCCGTGCAGGCGATCATGCTGCCCACTCTCGGCCCCGAGCGGCGCGCGACCTATTCGCCGTTCCTGCCCGTCAGCCCCAGCACCGGGCGCGTCCTTCAGGTGCCGACGCTGGAGCGCGATCTGGCCCGCGGCACCATCGTGTTCGAGGATGAGGACGGCAGCCGCGCCGAGGTTCCGGTGACGGGCGGTCACGTCAAGCTGCAGTGGAAGCCGGACTGGGCCATGCGCTGGACCGCCCTCGGGGTCGATTACGAGATGAGCGGCAAGGACCTGATCGACTCGGTCAAGGTCTCGAGCAAGGTGTGCAGGGCGCTGGGCGGCGTGCCGCCCGAGGGCTTCAACTACGAGATGTTCCTCGACGAGCACGGCCAGAAGATATCCAAGTCACGGGGCAATGGCCTCAGCATGGAGGAATGGCTGCGTTACGGCGCGCCGGAGTCGCTCAGTTACTACATGTTCCAGTCGCCCAAATCGGCCAAGAAGCTGCACTTCGACGTCATCCCGCGCGCCACGGACGACTATCTGCAGTCGATCGCCAACTTCCCCGGTCAGGCGCCGCTCAATCAGATCGACAACCCGGTCTGGCACATTCATGCCGGTCAGCCGCCCGCCGCAACCAGCCCGGTGAGCTTTGCCCTGCTGCTCAATCTGGTGGGTGTGGCCAATGCCACCGACAAGGCGGCCCTGTGGGCCTATTTCGCCCGCTATCTGCCCGAGGCGACGCCGCAGAGCGAGCCCATGCTCGATCGCCTGATGGGCTATGCGCTGAACTACTACGAGGACTTCGTGCGTCCCTCCAAGGCGTTCCGCCTGCCCGAGCCGCACGAGAAGGCCGCCCTGATGGATCTGGCCGAGCGCCTCAAGGCCCTGCCCGCCGACACACGCGATGGCGAGCTGATCCAGAACGAGGTCTATGCGGTGGGCAAGGCCCATGGCTTCGAGCCCCTGCGGGCCTGGTTCGCGGCGCTCTACGAGGTTCTGCTGGGCCAGAGCCAGGGGCCGCGCTTCGGCTCCTTTGCCGCCATTTACGGCCTTTCGCGCACCATCACTCTGATCGAGGACGGTGCAGAAGGGCGCCTTGCCGATAAATAGTCATTGTAAATCAGTTGCTTGTCAGATTTAATCTAGATGAACGCTAGCTGATGGGCACCTTCGGCCTGGCTTCAGGCTCACCTTGCCATAGTCGCATCATCGACAAGCGAAGTAGCAAGGAGAGCGACATGTCGAAGATGAAGACCATTTCCAAGGCCGTCATGGCCGCCACGATCGCCGGTGCTCTCAGCGTGCCTGCCGTCGCTTCGGCCCAGTACTACGGCCAGACCCAGCAGCGTCCGGGCGTGTTCAACTGCCCGGCTGAAGGTGGCCGTCAGCAAGCCGGTGCCGCCATCGGTGCCGTGGTGGGCGGGCTGCTCGGCAGCCAGATTTCACGCAACGAGCGCACGCTTGGTGCCGTGGGTGGTGCCGCCGCCGGTGCGGCTGCGGGCTCCTACATCGGCTGCCAGCAGCAGATCAACCGTCAGGGCAGCTATAACTCGGGCTATTACAACGGCTATCACAACGCCAACATCTATGTGGCCCAGTCGAACCTGCGCGTGCGCTCCGGTCCCTCGACCCGCTATGGCCAGATCGGCACCCTTCGCGCCGGTCAGCAGTTCGAAGCCGTGGGCTTTGAAAACGGCTGGATCCGCCTGTCGAACGGCGGTTGGGTCAGCGGCTCCTATGCTGCCCGCGCCTACTGATCGCGTTGCCAGCAATAGAACCAGGGGGTCGGGTTCGCCCGGCCCCTTTTTGCTGTGCGGGAAGGCTACTTGAAGGGGCGCTATTCGAGACCGGCGGCGCGCCGCTCCTGCCAGGCCCAGAAGGTGCCGATGGCCAGCGCGACCAGTGTCCCGTAGCTGGCGATCACCAGCACGGTCCAGTATGTGTTGGCGGGGGGCCTCATGTCGAGCCAGAGCACGATATGGCCGAGCACGGCGATGAGCTGAAAGGCGGTGGCCCAGACCGACCAGGCCCGCTTGGCCTTGTAGGAAATCCAGACGAACACCCCCAGCATGATCACATCTATGGCGAAGATGGCCGGCTGGATCGCATAATAGCCCCCGCCGGACTGCAGCAGCATGGCCGCGATCCACGCCACCGCATAGGCTATGGCACCGGCGCGCTCAGGCTCGTCGCCCTTCCAGAGCGCGAAGATGAGGACGGCAACGGCGAACACACCGCCGATCTGCGAATATAAAGTATCAAACATGAAAATCGCCCCCAGCTGCAGAGCTGAGGGCGATTATCGGTCGAGTCGGTTGTGTCCGATACCGACCTTGAGATGAGTTACGGCGAATTAAGCGACGCGCAGGTCGGGGCGGGCGCCCTCGATCGGACGGGTCCAGTCGTCGCCCTTGTCCAGCGGACCGACTGCGTAGGTGCCCCAGCCCATCTTGCGATGCGCCTTGGCCATTTCCTGGTGCGCGGCCACCACGGCCATGCGGGCTTCGCCCAGAGCGGCGATGGCCTGCATCATCTTGGCCTGGGCCTCGGCGCCGACCACCGGCGAGACGCTCAGCTCGGTGCGAGCCGAGATCATCGTCTGAACCATCTCGGCGGCCTGGGCGATGGCCGCATCGACCGATTGCTCGGTGGCGGTCAGGGTCTGGCCGAGGCCGAGAACGACTTGGTCTTTGTCCATGTGTGTACCCTCCACTGAAAGTTAAGAAGGTATTAACACGCGGCGACACTTCTGAACAGCGGTTTTTTAACACAGTGTTTACTATGTAACGCGCTGTAAAAGCGAGGCTTTGGCTTCGCATGCCGATTCCGTGATGCCGCCACCGCGAACGGGACCGTCCTCCTCGGGCTTGTCGAACGGACCTACGGCATGGCCGGGCAGGCCCTTCATGCGGGCGATGGCGGCGAGCTGGCGATGGACCGAGGCCAGCTTCTCGCGCGCGTCCGTGAGGGCGCTGATGGCGTCGGCCACGGCCCGGAAACTGGCTTCTCCCGTTGTCGCGGACAGGCGGGCGCGCAGGCGCGCACCGGGCAGCTCGGCACCGAAGGCGGCGGTGCGGGCCAGGGCCATGTCGATGGCTTCTTCCGCGTCATGAAGACGGGTGCTGACGAGATCGGCGCTTTCGCGCAAGTGGCCGGAGCGAATCATGGAGCCTCCCTTGATGTGAGAGCAGGCTCGCAGGCGGGCAAACGAAAATCAACCCTAAGTGGTATTTGTGGTCTCGGCCAGCATGAAATGGGCCTGCAGCCGGGCGATGGGTTCGGCCTCATCGCGCTGCCAGGCTTCAACTTCGACGTGTGCGATGCGTTTGCCCACCTTGCTGGTGCGCGCCCTTGCAAAGGTATCCAGCGCCCGGCCCGAGCGCAGATAGGCGATGGTCACATTGATGGGCCTGGGCAGGTGCGCTCGCGGCTCCTGCAAGGCGAGGGTGATGAAGGCAGTCAGTTCCATGAAGGCCGCGCTGGTGCCCCCGTGCAGGGCCGGAAGCATGGGATTGCCGATCAGGTGCGCACTGAAGGGCATGACCAGAACGGGGGGCTGGCCGTCCTCATGGCTGTGCAGGCGCAGACCCAGAAAGCGTGCATAGGGAATGCGGGCGATGGCCTCGTCGCTGAGCGGCGGCGGCGGCGGGGGCGGGGCGGCGGAGTTGTCGCTCACCGCTGATCGCCTTCGGTTTGCGGGGGGGCGTGCCTGCCCGGCCTGCGCGGCGTGAGGGTATAGGCGCCTTGGGCTGCCGCAATGGGCTCATCGGGGCTCTCGTCATAGGCCCAGGCCCGCACGAAGGCGATGCGCCGGGTCAGATGAAAGCATCGCGCCCGCGCATGGATGTCGAGCCCCGGCTTGGAGCCGCGCATATAGTCGACGCGCAGGTCGACCGTGGCGATGGGCTGAAATGCCTTCAGCGCCGCCCACACCGCCAGCCCGCCGGCATGATCGAGCAGGGCCGAGACCAGCCCCGATGCCAGAACACGCGTGTCGGGATCGCCGATCAGGTCTTCGCGATAGGGTGCGGTGAGCACCACGGCACCATCGGGCTCCAGCCCTCCGAAGCGGAGGCCAAGGGCGTGGGTGTGTGGTGGCAGGCAGGCCAGCTGGGGCAGCAGGGATTCGATCGAGGCCAGCGTCATGGCCGGAATCTAGCGTCCGCTGCCTGTCATGAGCAACCGCGATGGCGCACTTCAGGCGCTGGCACGGACCGAGGAGGCGTGAGAGCGCTCGGGTGCCGTCTGGGCATCACTGCTGAGGGCCGCATTCATGGCCTGGCGCAGACGCTCGGGCTTGATCGGCTTTTCGACCACCGCCTGCATACCTGCGGCCAGATAGCGGCGCGCGTCCTCGGCATCGGCATTGGCGGTCAGCGCGATGATCGGCGTCTCGCCTGCCGGACCATTGATCGCGCGAATGGCCTGGGTGGCCTGAACGCCGTCCATGCGCGGCATCTTGATGTCCATCAGGATCAGGTCGAAACGGCGCGCCATGGCCGCTTCCAGCGCCTCTGCGCCGTCCTCGGCCGTCTCGGAGGTGCAGCCGAACATCTCGCACAGGGCCTGGGCGACCACGCGGTTGGTGGCATTGTCATCCACGATCAGGATGTGGGCCTGCCCCCGGAATTGCAGGTCCGAGAGCTGCGAGATGTTGGAGCTGTCGCCGCTCTCCAGCCACGCTCTGGGTGCGCGCAGCCGGAACGAGAAGGTCACGCCACGGCCTGCATTGGCCTCGGCAGTGATCTCGCCGCCCATCAGGCGCATCAGCTGCTGGCTGATGGCGAGGTCGAGCCCGCTGGCATTGTCGCCGCGACGCTCGTTGAAAGGTGTGAACAGGCCGGGCAGCAGGGCCGGATCGGCCTGGCTGGCATTCTCCCGGACCATGCCCTCGATGACGACATCGGTGCCCTCGGCTCGGGCGGTCATGCTGGCCTCGACCACATCCTTGCGCGCAAAGCGCAGGCTGTGCCCGACCAGATTGCTCATGACCTGATGCAGGCGCTCGGCGTCGATCAGGGCGGCCAGTTCGGTGTCGCCCTCATAGCCGACCATCAGGCGCACCTCGTCCTGGGCGGCGCGCGCGGCCCAGGTGTCTTGCAGCCTGTCCATCAGATCGCGCAGCGGCGTGGGTGCGGGAGCCAGGGCCAGTTCTCCGGCCTCGGCGCGGGTGAGATCGAGCGCGCCCTGCATCACTCCGAGCAGGGACTCCGAGGAATCGATGACGGTCTGCACATAGGCATGGGCATCGGCATTGAGCGGCTGGCGCTTGAGCAGCTCGGCCACGGCCAGAATGCCGTTCATGGGGGTGCGAAGCTCGTTGCAGAAGGCCGAGAGCATCACCGCGCGCTGATGGGCGATGTCGGCGGCGCTCGCAGTCGCTGGAGCGGCGGTTTCGGCGCTGGCGCGTCCACGCAGATTGTGGATGGCCTGCATGAGGCTCAGCACGGTGCCCGTGCCGCTGTAGCGGCCCTCGCGCGTGACGATGAAGCCGCGAACCAGATCGCTCGGCCGCCCGGTCAGGGTGGCGGCGCACAGGGCCTCGACCTTGGTGGAGCCCTCGACGATGACGGGCTCGGGATCCATCAGATCCCGCGCTGGCAGGGAAAGACACCGGTGTCCTTCCTGGGCGATGCGAAGCAGGAACGGGTCGCGTTCGATCAGGCCTTTGGGTGCATGATCGTCCACCACGGCGAGAACAAGCGTGTCCGGCTCGCGCTCGAAGCGTTCGAGCACGGTGGCTCCCGTGCACGTCAGTGACACGGGGCTGTCATGGTGGGTCAGCGACTCGATCGTGGGCATAGGCACGCGCCCTGCAAAACTGTTCGGGACCTATCCGATACCGAAAAGCCTTTGCCGAACCGTTAAATGCCGGGGCTTTGCTCGCGAACCCATGCCAGAAAGCCCGCCGAGCTGGCGGTCGCATCGGCGCGCAGACCCACGAGCGCGGGCTCCTCATGGGGGTGGGCCGCCTTCATCGCCTCGATCAGAGCGCCGCTGGCCGCGCGGGTGGTCTTGAGGATCATCACGTGCTCGCTCGCGTGCTCGATTTCGTCCTCCCAGCGATAGATCGCCTCATGCGCCGCCATCAGATTGGCGCAGGCGCAAAGACCCTGTGACACCGCATGACCGGCGAAGCGGCGCGCGGTTTCCGCCTCGGGCCATGTGGTGTAAAGAAGCACGACCTCATCTTGCATGAGCATTCTCTCCCTTGATGCGCGCGGCAGCCCTGCCGACCGCAGGTCAGTCATGAGCGATTTTCAACCCCTGACCCATACTCTCGCACAGGCCCCGGCTGAACAGTCCGGCGGGCGGGCACTCGTGCTGTTTTCGGGCGGACAGGATTCTGCGACCTGTCTTGCCTGGGCCCTGCGCCGCTATGGGGAGGTGGAGACGGTCGGCTTCGACTACGGCCAGCGTCATGCCGTCGAGCTTGAGGCGCGGGAGGCCGTTCGCGCACGCCTGCCCCATGTGCTGGGCAAGGATGCGGGCAGGCTTGGCACCGATCACATGGTTGACCTGCGCGGCTATGGTGCCATTGCCGACAGCGCCCTGACCTCCGATCAGGAGATCAGCCTGGGCGAGCGGGGCCTGCCCACCACCTTCGTGCCCGCGCGCAATCTGGTGTTCCTGACCGTGGCGGCAGCCATCGCCGACCGGATCGGGGCGCAGGCCATGATAGGCGGCATGTGCGAGACCGATCACGCCGGCTATCCCGACTGCCGGGCCGAGACCCTGGCTGCGTTGGGGCGCGCCATCTCACTGGGGCTGGGCCATGATCTTCGCATCGAGACGCCGCTGATGCACCTGACCAAGGCGGGCACATGGCATCTGGCGCAGGCGCTGGGCGGCGAGGCCCTGGTCGAGCTGATCGTCGAGCACAGCCACACCTGCTATCGCGGCGAGCGGGGCGTGCGCCACGCCTGGGGCTATGGCTGCGGCACCTGTCCGGCGTGCGAGCTGCGCGCGCAGGGCCACCGGGAGGCCGGACTGTGAGCTACAGCGTCAAGGAAATGTTCCTGACCGTGCAGGGCGAGGGCGGACAGGCGGGGCGGGCTGCGGTGTTCATCCGCTTTGCAGGCTGCAATCTGTGGAGTGGGCGCGAACAGGACCGCGCGCGCGCCGTCTGCCAGTTCTGCGATACCGATTTCGTGGGCATGGACGGCGACGGGGGCGGGCGCTTCACCACGGCCGATGATCTGGCGCGCAGGGCTGCGGGCCTGTGGCGCGGCGCGGGCGAGCGGCTGGCTGTGCTGACGGGCGGAGAGCCCCTTCTCCAGGTCGATCAGCCCCTGATCGCGGCGCTGCATGAAGAAGGTTTCGAGATCGCGGTCGAGACCAATGGCACCATCGCCGCGCCCGAGGGGCTGGACTGGATCTGCGTCAGTCCCAAGGCCGACGCTCCGCTCGTTCAGACCCGCGGCCATGAGCTGAAGCTGGTCTATCCGCAGGCCCTGGCCATGCCCGAGCGTTTCGAGGGTCTCGACTTCGAGCGCTTCTGGCTGCAGCCCATGGACGGGCCTGAGCGCGAGGCCAATACGGCGGCCTGCGTGGACTACTGCCTCAGCCATCCGAAATGGCGCATCAGCGTCCAGACCCACAAGTACATCGGTGTGCGCTGAGGCTGTTACGCGGCCCGCGTCGGGTCGGGAGGGCTTCGCCCGACGACCGCGGGCCAGAGAGATTTTTGTGCGCAGGCGAGCCCTGTCAGTCGCGGCGCGACTGGCGGCGCTGTTCACGCTCGCGCCTGCGCGCTTCTTCCTCGTCCGAGGTGGTGACGGCATCGATGCCCGCGCCCACCACCGCGCCGGTGGCCTTGACGCCGGTGACGGCGACGGCGGCGGTGGTGCCGACCACCACGCCCGTGGCCGCGGCCACAAGGCAGCCGGAGGTGCCCAGCGCAATGCCCATCAGGGCAAGCGGGGTCAGAAGACGGGCGGTCGAAAGGCGGATGGGGCGGCGCATGGATGCAGGCCTCTGGTGCGATGAGGCCTGCATCCTAGGGCCAACAGCCTTAACGGGATATGGGCAGCCTTCAGCGGCTGTCGACCATCACCAGCTCGGCATCCTTGAGCGCGCGGATGCTCAAGGCGGGCTCGTCCTTGATCGCCGCGCCGTCGCGGGCGTTCAGCGCGACACCATTCACCTCGATCTGACCCTCGGCAGGCACCAGATAGGCGCGGCGCCCCTCGCCGAGGCTGTAGTCCAGGCTCTCGCCCGCTTTCAGCGTCGCGCCGAGCACGCGGGCATCGGCGTTGATATGCAGGGCATCGTCGCCCTCCATGCCGCTGGCCAGCACCTGAAAACGGCCCGAACGGTCGGACTTGGGGAAGGGGCGCGCACCCCAGCTCGGTCTGGCACCGGGCCGGTCGGTCTCGATCCAGATCTGGAACAGGGTCGTGGTCTCGGTCTCGAGATTGTATTCGGCGTGGCGCACGCCCGTGCCCGCGCTCATGACCTGAACGTCGCCCGCGCCCGTGCGGCCCTGGTTGCCCATGCTGTCCTGATGGGTGATGGCGCCTTTGCGGACATAGGTGATGATTTCCATGTCGGCGTGGGGGTGGGGCGGAAAGCCGGACTTGGCGGCGATTTCGTCGTCGTTCCACACGCGCAGGCGGCCCCAGCTCATGCGGTTGGGGTCGTAGTAGTTGGCGAACGAGAAGTGATGGCGGGCCTTGAGCCAGCCGTGATCCGCGCCGCCGAGGCTGTCGAAGGGACGAACGTCGATCATTGCTGCATCTCCCCTGTAGGTGCGGGCCGCGCACGGCCCTGTCATGGACGTGGGCGACTATATAGTAACCAATGCTGTGACGAAAAGGGGGTCGGCCTCCCGCAATCCCTATCGCAAGAGTGACACCTAGCGTCCCGTCTGGGCGCGGTGGCGCAACATGGCATCGGCGAGGGTGCAGGCGGCCATGGCCTCGACCACGGGCACGGCCCGGATGGCGACGCAGGGGTCGTGACGCCCGCGCGTGCGCACCTCGATCGCGTTGTTGTCAACGTCCACGCTGCGGCGTGCGATCAGGATGGAGGACGTGGGCTTGAACGCCACGCGCAAGGTGATGTCCTGACCGCTCGAAACCCCGCCGAGGATGCCCCCGGCGTGGTTTGACAGAAAGCGCGGGCGGCCGCCCTCTCCGGGGACCATTTCGTCGGCATTGTCCTCACCGCGCAGGGCCGCAGCACCAAAGCCTGCCCCGATCTCGACACCCTTGGCCGCATTGATCGACATCATGGCCGCGGCCAGCTCGGCATCGAGCTTGCCATAGACGGGCGCGCCCCAGCCCGGCGGTACGCCCTGCACACGCAGCGCCACCACCGCACCGACCGACGATCCGTCCTTGCGCACGCCATCGAGATAGGCCTGCCATGGCTCGGCCGCCGCATCGCTGAGCGCGAACAGGGGATTGCGCGCCGCTGCGCTCCAGTCGATCCGGTCCGGCGCGATGACGTGCTCGCCCAGTTGCACCAGGCCGCAGGAGAAGCGCACGCCCTCGCCCAGCACCTTGCGGGCCACGGCCCCGGCGGCCACGCGCAGCGCCGTCTCGCGCGCCGATGAGCGCCCCCCGCCGCGCGGGTCGCGCACGCCGTACTTTGCCTGCCAGCTGTAGTCGGCGTGGCCGGGGCGATACTGGCGCGCGATCTCGTCATAGTCCCGGGATCGCGCATCCTCGTTGCGGATCATGATGCTGACGGGTGCGCCCGTGGTGACGGGGCCTGCGCCCGCATCATGGGTGCCGGACAGGATCTCGGCGCGGTCCGGCTCGCGCCGCTGGGTGACGAAACGCGAGGTGCCCGGCCTGCGCTGGTCCAGCCAGTGCTGAAGGTCGGCCTCGTCCAGCGCCATGCCCGGCGGGCAGCCGTCGATGACACAGCCGATGGCCGGGCCGTGGCTCTCGCCCCATGTCGTCACGCGAAAGAGATGACCGAAGGTGTTGTGTGACATCGGATGGCGGTCTGGCTGGGTGTGCGATGGCGGGTGCCGCCGCTGTCGAAATGACTTAGGCCGCCTCGGCAGGCCGCGTCCAGACGCTGCGGAAGCGGTGGAGCAGGTCGGCGCTGGCGCTGGGACAGCTCTCGGTCTCGATCAGGCGAACGAACAGATGACCGGCGGCGCGCCTGCCGCGTGCGGGCAGGCCGAGACCCTTGATGCGCATCAGGCGGCTTTGCTGATCGGCGGTGATCCAGAGGCTGTGCTCCCCGGCATGAGTCGCCACGCTGACGCGCCCGCCGTGGCGCAGCACGCGCGCATCGACGGGCCAATCCATGTAGAGGTCCGCGCCCTGCACCGCCATGTCGCCCTCGCTGCGGATCAGCACGGGCAGGAAGATGTCAGCACCTCCGTCCCCGGCAGCGGCCAGACGAATGTGATCGCCCGCGCGCACGCCTGCGGGGATGCGCACGTCCACGATGCGTCCCTTGCCAAGGCGCACCCGCCGCGTGGTGCCCGAGAGGGCCTCTCTCACGCTCAGCGACACCACCGCCACGGGCCGGGGCACGCGGCGCGGCGCGGGCAGGGCGAGGGGCGCGGGCTCGAGGCTGCGGATCATGTGCCAGGCGCTGATGATCTGGCGGAACCGGTCGGGATCACCGCCCGGAGCATCGGGGCGCGCGGCCTTGATGGCGGTGCGGAAGGCCGCCTTGCAGGTCTCGGGGTCCGCCGGACCGGTGAGGCCGAGCAGGGCACGCGCTTCGCTGAGGCTGCAGGTGGCGGTCATGGCCGCACCATCATGGGCATATGGTCAAGGCCGGGTTAACCGTGGCCACGGCGGCGCAGCGCGCTATATCATCAGCACCATGAGCCAGCCGCCCTCAGACCTGATCCCGCCGTCGCCCTCGCGCGAGGCTTATGCGCGTGCCTATGCCGAGGCCCATGAGGCCAATGCGGACGAAGCCTTCTACGACACCGGCGATCCCTTCGCCCTGTTCGCCCGCTGGCTGAAGGAGGCGGGCCGGGCAGAGCCCAACGATCCCAACGCCATGACGCTGGCCACGGTCGACGAGGCGGGCCTGCCCGATGCGCGCATGGTGCTGCTCAAGGATCTGGATGCGCGCGGTTTCACCTTCTATTCCAACCTGGCCAGCGCCAAGGGCCGCCAGATCGCCACGGCACCGCGCGCGGCCCTGGTGTTCCACTGGAAATCGCTGCGCCGTCAGGTGAGGGTGCGCGGCATGCTGGAGCCGGTCAGCGATACCGAGGCCGATGCCTATTTCGCCACCCGTGCCCGCGAGAGCCGCATCGGGGCCTGGGCCTCGGACCAGTCGCGCCCGCTGGAGGATCGCGCGGTGCTGGAAGCACGCCTGGCCGATCAGACCCGCCGCTTTGAGGGAACCGAGGTCCCGCGACCCGATCACTGGAGCGGCTGGCGCCTCGTGCCCTTGCAGATCGAATTCTGGCGCGACCGGCCCTTCCGCCTGCATGACCGGTTGCAGTTCACGCGCGCCAGCGAGGGCGAGGGCGCGGGCGGGGGCTGGGCGCGGGGGCTGCTCTACCCCTGAGGGGTCTTACCTCGGGGCCGTTCCGTAGCGGTGCATGAAGGTCTCGACGGCATCTTCGGCGATGTCGCCCAGCGCGCGCGCGGCCTTGACCTCGTCGCCCGTGACCAGCGGCACGAAGAACACCGGATGCTCGATCATGCCCATGAGCTGACCGGCGGCCCATGACGGCTTTTCGACCTTGATCTCGCCGGCTTGCTCAAGCTGGGAGAGGATGCCCATCAGCACGGCCCCGATGTGGGCGCGGCCATAGTCGAAGAAGTGCTGGGCGGTCGCCTGGAAGCGTTTGCGCTCGGCCATGACCAGGCGGAATATGGCGCGCACGAAGGGCTCGGAGAGAAACTGGGCATAGGCGCGGGCAAAGGCGCGCAGCTGCTGGCGCGCATCGCCCTCCAGCTTGCGGATCTCGTCGATGGCGGCGCCGAAATCGCGCGAGGCATCCAGGATCACGTGGCGGAACAGCTCGGCCTTGCCGGGGAAATAGAGATAGAGCGTTGCGGTCGAGACCCCGGCCTCGCGCGCGATCGCCTCCATGGCCGCACTGGCGTAGCCTTCAGTGATGAAGTGCTTGCGCGCGGCTTTCAGGATTTCCCGCGCCTTGGCGTCATCGCGCCGGATGTCAGCGGTGGTGTCCGCCATGGTCGCCTCCGATGGCGACACGCTGTTCAAGGTCAAACCGCGAGTTTTCTTACGCGGCGTCAACCCCTTGTGTCGCCACCCGCACACAGAGTGTCCCGGATGTTGCCGCGCTGCAAGTGAAGATTTCGACGCTGGCAAGCGAAGGTTATTTCACCACCTCAGGCCCGATACCCCTCGAACAGGGGGTGGGCCAGCACCGGCGCGATCAGGCGCGTGATGGTGGTGGGGTCCTCGATCCGCACGGCGGCGGCGCTGTCGGCCACGATGAAGTCGGCCACCGCGCGCGAGGGCTCGGTGAAGCGCTCGTGGCCCGGCCGCACGGTCTTGAGATACTGGCTGATGACCGAGTCCGCCGTGCGCCCGCGCTCGACCTGATCGCGCAGCAGCCTGCGGATGAAGCGGATGTCGGCAGGCGTGTCGACAAACACCTTGAGGTCGAACAGATCGGCGAGCGCAGGTGTGCACAGCACATGGGCGCCCTCGACCACGATCACGGGGCGGGCCTGCACGCTGAGGCCGCCCGGCTCGCGCCCGTGGTGAACCAGCGAATAGATCGGTGCCAGCACGTCACGCCCGGCGCGCAGATCCTTGAGCTGCGAGATCAGCAGGCCATGGTCGCGCGCGGCCACGTCGTCGAAGTCGTAGGTGGCCGGATCGAAGCCCGGCACGCTGGCCGCGTCGTGATAGTACCAGTCCTCGCGCACCAGGGTGGCGACACCCTCGGGAAGGGCCTCGATGAGGGCCTCGGCAAGGGTGCTTTTTCCCGATCCGGAACCCCCGGTGATGGCAATGAGTCTGGTCATGACATGGCCTTTGCCAAAATCGACACCGAAGCCTTACGCATGGTCAAGCTCACGGTGCCGGTTGGCGTTGCTTAACACCGATCACCTGTTTAGCGTGGCTTCAAGCACCGCTCACAGGCGCACGATGGAGGAATGATACCGATGCAGGGACTGATGCAGCATTGGCCGCTGACGGTCGACAAGATTCTCGATCACGCGCGGCACTGGCATGGCAACCGCGAGGTCGTCACCCGCTCGGTCGAAGGCCCCATGGTCACCACGACCTATGCCGAAATCCACGAGCGCGCGCGGCGCGTCTCCAATGCGCTGAAGTCGTGGGGTGTAGGGACAGGCGACCGTGTCGCCACCATCGCCTGGAACACGGGCCGCCACATCGAGGCCTGGTACGGCATCATGGGCATAGGCGCGGTGTGCCACACCCTCAATCCGCGCCTGTTCCCCGAGCAGCTGATCTACATCATCAACCACGCCGAGGATAAGGTCATCTTCACCGACCTGACCTTCGTGCCGCTGCTGGAGGCGATCCTCGACAAGTGCCCCAGCGTCGAGCGCGTCGTGGTGATGACTGACGAGGCTTCCATGCCTCAGACCAAGCTGCCGCGCGCCGAGTGCTACGAGCACGTTCTGGCCGAGAATTCCGCCGAGTGCGACTGGGGCGGGTTCGACGAGAACACGGCCTGTGGCCTTTGCTACACTTCGGGCACCACGGGCGATCCCAAGGGCGTGCTCTATTCGCACCGCTCGAACTTCCTGCACACCCTGATCACGCTCCAGAACGACGTGATGGGCGCCTCCTCGCGAGACACCATCCTCGCCATCGTGCCCATGTTCCATGCCAATGCCTGGGGGCTGGCGTTCAGCGCGCCGGCGGTGGGCGCACGCCTGATCATGCCGGGCGCGCGCATGGACGGCGCGGCCATCCACGAGTTGCTCGAGACCGAGAAGGTCACCTATTCGGCTGCCGTTCCGACCGTCTGGCAGGGCCTGTTGCAGCACCTGCGCCAGAGCGGCGGCCAGCTCACCACGCTGAAAAAGGTGCTGATCGGCGGCTCTGCGGTGCCTGCGGCCATGATCCGCGCCTTCCACGACGAGTTCGGCGTCGAGGTGGTGCAGGGCTGGGGCATGACCGAGACCTCCCCCGTGGGCACCATCTCCAACCTCACGCCCGAGCTGGCGGCGCTGCCCTACGAGGAGCAGATTCCCTGGCGCACCAAGCAGGGCCGCCCGCCCATCGGCATCCATCTCACGCTCAAGGATGACGAGGGCAAGGTGCTGCCACAGGACGGCGTCGCCTTCGGCCGCCTCATGGTGCGCGGCCCCACCGTGGCGGGCAGCTACTTCAAGGGCGTGGGCGGTCAGATCCTCGATGACGAGGGCTATTTCGACACCGGCGACGTCGCCACCATCGATCCCACGGGCTACATGGCCATCACCGACCGCGCCAAGGACGTGATCAAGTCCGGCGGCGAGTGGATCAGCTCCATCGACATCGAGAACATCGCGGTGGGCCACGACAAGGTGGCCCTGGCCGCCGTAATCGGTGTGGCCCATCCCAAGTGGGACGAGCGCCCCTTGCTGGTGCTCAAGCTCCACGAGGGCGTCAGCGGCGACAAGCAGGAGTTCCTCGACTTCCTGCAAGGCAAGATCGCCAAGTGGTGGATGCCCGACGACGTGGTGTTCGTGGATGACATTCCGCTGGGCGCCACGGGCAAGATCGACAAGAAAATCCTGCGCGAGCGCTTCAAGGATTACCGGTTGCCCACGGCCTGATCCTGGGTCAAGTTCCGGCTCCTCGCGCGATGGCGACCGTAAGGGCGCACGCCTGCGCGGGTTGTGTCTTTGCCGTCTGCTGCCGATCAAAGGGGGCCACCGGTGCCTGCCAAAGCCACCTCTGCCAAAGCGAGCAAGACCCTGGCGGGCATCGTGCGCGTGATGATGCTGCTGGCCCTGATCGGCCCGGCTGTCGTGCTGGCCGGGGTGATCGGCCTGACGTTCGGACTGCTGGATTACGGGCTCGGGCTGGAGATCATGATCCTCCACTATGGCCGCCTTGCCACCTTGGCGGGCGTGGCGCTGGGGGTCGTCATCGTGCTGCTGGCGCTGCTGCGGCGCAGGCGCGCGCTGATCCTCGGCATCATTGCCGTGGCGATCACGGGCCTGTCGGCGCTGGGTGTGGAGCGGCTGCGGCTTGAGCGCGCCGAGAATCCGCCCGTGCATCAGGTCTCGACGGACTGGAGCGACCCGCCCGGATTTTCGGATGCCATGATCGGGCGGCGGCGCGGGGCCGCCAACCGCGTGGAGGCTGACCCGCGCGTGCCCGATGATCTCTCTGCCTTGGTGAGCGGGCCGATACCTGCGGGCTGGCTGGCCTATCGGGGTCGCCGCGTGGCCGAGATCAACGCAGAGACCTGTCCCGAAGCGCAGGCCGTGCCCCGCCAGCTTCATCCCGATCAGGTGGCTGCCGCGCTGCGCAGCGAGGGGATCACCGTGGTGGGCCGCGCGCCCTGGCGCGTCGAGGGCTTTGTCCAGAGCCCCGTGCTGGGCTTTACCGAGGACGTGGTGGTGCGCATCCGCCCCGGTCGCACCGACGTGCGCGTCATCCGCCGCGAGGGTCTGGGCGATGGCGGAGCAAGCTGTCGCCGGGCCAGCGCGATCATCGCGGCCCTGGGCGCCTACGCGATCTCGTAAAGACCCTCGCGGCAGAAGACGCGACCTTCCTCCATCAGCTTGATCAGGTGCGCGCGCATCGAAAGGCCCGCTGCGGGCCAGAGTTTCGGATCGGTCTCTGCATAGAGCTTCGGCACCATGGCCTCGATGCCGGCGGGCCCGTGGGCGAGGGCGTCCAGCAACTGGCGCTCGCGCATCAGGCGGTGATCAAGGCAGGCTTGCAGGAAGGGGCCGACATTGCGCACGGGCGGTCCGTGGGTGGGCCACAGCGTCCCGTATCCCTCGGCCATCACGCGCTTCAGGCTGTCGATATAGGCGCGCATGTCGCCATCGGGCGGCGCGACCACGGTGGTGGACCAGCCCATGACGTGATCACCGCTGAACAGGGCGTTTTCCTCCTCCAGCGCAAAGGCGACATGGTTCGAGGCGTGACCGGGCGTAGCCACGGCCTTGAGCTTCCAGCCGGGCCCGCTCACCTTCTCGCCGTCCTCGATCCAGCGGTCAGGCTCAAATGCGCCAAGATCCGGCTCGTCGAGGGTATGGACGCTGGCCGCGCCTGCACCCGCGCCGCGCATGGCCAGCAGCTCGGCCCCCGTCGCCTCGGCCAGCGGTCGGCCCAGCGGGGCGTGGTCGGCATGGGTGTGGGTGATGAGCACATGGGTGACGCGCTCGCCCTCAAGCGCCCTCTTCAGCGCATCGAAGTGATCGCTCAGCGCCGGGCCGGGGTCGATCACCGCCACCTGGCCATGGCCGACGATGAAGGTTGCCGTGCCCGTAAAGGTGAAGGGGCCGGGATTGTTCGCCATCACCCGCCGGATCAGGGGCGAGACCTGATCGCAGCGCCCGTATTCGAAGTCGAAATCGCGCACGAAGGGGATCACGGCCCGGACACCTTGTCTGGCAGGGCGCTTGCGAGGGTGCGCCCGTCAGTGGATGAGGAGGCGTATCGGTGGGTCATTACGAAACAGATGGCAAGGGCGCCCTGGCGCGGACAGGCCGTGCGCGGACGCTGGTCCTTGATGCCGGGCTCTATGTCTCTTCGCGCCTGCAGATGCTGGCCGTGGCCGCTCTGGTTCTGATGGCCGGACAACTGACGGCGGCCTCCTGCACGCCCGAGCCGGTGCCCTATGCCACGCGCATCGGCATCGAACGCGGCTACTGACTATTCCAGCGGCAGGCCCGACAGGTCGTAGCCGGCGTCTGCGGCACGCTGGCGCGCGGTCTCGGCATCGAGGGTTCCGGCGCTGACACTGCCCATGGCCCATGCGGCGGTGGAGCGCATGCCTGAGCGGCAGAACATGAAGGTCTTGCCCTCGCTGGCCGAAAGGATGCGGAGCTGCTCGGCGGCCTGCTCCGGCCCCGGGCGTCCCGAAACGGGATTGTGGTGATAGCCGAGCCCCAGGGCCTCGGCGGCAGCCCTGAGGTCAGCGCTGCCGGGCTGGCCCGGCTCCTCGCCATCGGGGCGATTGTTGATGATGGTGGAAAAGCCCTGATCGGCCAGGGCGCGCAGGTCACTCTCGCCCAGCTGGGGGCCGACATAGAGATTCTCGTGCAGTTTCTTCATGATGTCTCGCTCCGATGTTCTGTCACTGGTCGCGGCGCACCCTGATGGCACGGCTGGACCCTGCGGTGAGCAGATAGCTGCCGAGGCTCGCGCGGCGCACGCGCACCTCCAGACCGGAACGCGCGGACAGGCGCACCGGGTCCGAATCGGCCTGTCGCCATGTGGAGCCGTCATCCAGAACGAACACCCAGCGTCCGTCGCCGCCCTGACTGGCCCGTGTGAGCGTTGCCGTGACCGCTTCGATGCGCTCGCTTGCCGAGCCCCGGTCGAGCAGGGTGAAGTTCGGCACCTCGAATCCGAACAGCTGGCGGCGCGCGGCGCTGACCTGGGCGCGGTCGACCACAACGATATCCCCGGAACGCTCCGCAGCATCGATGGAGGCGCTAACCCGATCGTAACATTCCAGCCGGGCCGCTGCCTCGGACACGTCTCGACACTGTAACAGTTGCAGTAATAGTTCGGCGCGCTCGCCGCTGTTTTCTTGTGCCACCGCCGCGGTTGCCAATAAACCCCATGCGATGACTGCGGCACCCGCAACCCCTTGGCAATGCAAGGCTTTCTTGAATCCGGCCGGCGTGGTGGTCATGGGGCAATCTCACCTTTTCCCTGGAACGTTCGCCACATTCTGGCCGAACAGCAAGCCCTTGCCTAGCAGGCGATAGGCGTGAGTGCGCCGCAACGCCTCGCCACAAGCGTGGCCCGATTGCGACACCTGTGCGACGAGGTGATTACAGATGAGTAATTTGCTTTGACGATAAAATGTTCGCGGCCCATCGTCCGGCCAGCCTGCGAGGAAAGTGCCCCGCAGGTTTTGATTGCGTTTCATCGCTTCGGCAGACGTCCACCATCGGGGGCAGGTGCCGGGCTCAGGAGGATGAACCTTGAAAGCCTTTACTACGCGTGAGCGTCTGCTCGCCTCGACCATGATCGGTGGTGCCATGCTGGCGCTGGCGGCCGTTCCGGCTGCCGCCCAGGACCAGCCCACCCAGGTCGGCGAGATCGTCATCACCGGTTCGCGCATCGTGCAGCCGAACCTCGTGACCACCAGCCCGGTGACCCAGGTGACCGGCGAGGACATCCGTGCGCAGGGCGTGACCCGCGTCGAAGACCTCGTGACCCAGCTGCCCCAGGCCTTCGCCGCCCAGAACTCGACCGTGTCCAACGGCGCCTCGGGCACGGCCACGGTCAGCCTGCGCAACCTCGGTTCGACCCGTACCCTGGTACTGATCGACGGCCGCCGCATGGGCTACGGATCGCCCAACGACACCGCCGCCGACCTGAACCAGATTCCCGGCCAGCTGGTCGAGCGCGTCGAAGTGCTGACCGGCGGTGCCTCGGCCGTCTACGGCTCGGACGCCGTCGCGGGCGTGGTGAACTTCATCACCAAGCGCAACGTCGAAGGCATCCAGATCGACGCCCAGTACGGCTTCTATCACCACCGCAACGACTATGACGGCCCGGGCAACCTGCGCAACGTGATCGCGGCGCGCGCGGCCACCAACCCGTCGCAGTTCCGTCTGCCGGAAAACAGCGTCATGACCGGCTTCAGCCGTGAAGTGACGGCCCTGCTGGGCATCAATGCTCCCGACAACCGCGGCAACCTGACGGCCTATGCCGGCTATCGCCGCAACAACAAGGTGCTGCAGCGCGACTATGACTATTCGTCGTGTGCTCTGGGCGCGCCGACGCCGACGGCCTTCACCTGCGGCGGCTCGGGCACCTCGTTCCCCGGCCTGTTCACGAACTTCGCCACCTACAACTTCACCTTGGGCCCGACGCCCGGCACCTGGCAGAACTACAATGCCGCAGTGAACGCCTATAACTTCGGTCCGCTGAACTACTACCAGCGTCCCGACGAGCGCTATGTCTTCGGTGCCAGCGGCTACTACACCCTGAACCCGAACGTCGAAGTGTTCACCCAGCTGATGTTCAGCGACTATTCGTCGGTGGCCCAGATCGCCCCCTCGGGCATCTTCGCCAACACCAGCACCATCAACTGCGGCAACCCGCTGCTTTCCAACACCCAGAAAACCCAGATCGGCTGTACGCCGGCGGACATCGCGGCCGACAACTCGGTGCCGTTCTTCATCCTGCGTCGTAACGTCGAAGGCGGCGGCCGTCAGGACGACCTGCGCTACCAAAGCTATCGCGGCGTGGTCGGTCTGCGCGGCGAGATGGGCCCGGGCTGGGACTACGACCTGGCCCTGCAATATTCGCGCGTCCAGCTGTCGCGGACCTATCTGAACGACTTCTCGGTGACCCGTGCCGCGCGCGCCATTGACGTGGTGAACGTGGGCGGCGTGCCGACCTGTCGCTCGGTGGTCAACGGCACCGATCCGAACTGCGTGCCCTACAACATCTTCGGCTTCGTGCCCGGCGGTGTGACCCAGGCGGCGCTGGACTATCTGCAGATTCCGCTGATCCAGACTGGCTACACGACCCAGCAGGTCGGAACGCTCGCCTTCACCGGTGATCTCGGTCAGTACGGCTGGCAGTCGCCCATGGCCTCGCGTGGTGTGCAGGTCGCCTTCGGTATCGAGTTCCGTCGCGATGCGCTGGGCTCGACCACTGACGCTGCCTTCGCCTCGGGCGACGGTGCCGGTCAGGGCGGCCCGACCATCGGCTTCAGCGGTGCGATCAGCAACCAGGACGTCTTCATCGAGGCCCAGGTTCCGCTCGCCGAAGGCCAGCCCGGCATGCACTGGGCGTCGCTGGACCTCGCCTATCGTCACTCGAACTACAGCACCGGCATCACCGCCGATGCCTACAAGTTCGGCGCTGACTGGGCCCCGGTTCCCGACATCCGCTTCCGCGGCAGCTTCCAGCGTGCGGTGCGTGCGCCGAACGTGATCGAGCTGTTCACCGCCCAGGGCTTCAACCTGTTCGACATGGACGAGGATCCCTGCGGTCCCGCCCAGACGGCGACCCTGGCGCAGTGCGTGGCCACCGGCGTTCCCGCGCCCCAGTACGGCAGCGCCGCCCTGGACAGCCCCGCTGGTCAGTACAACTTCCTGCAAGGCGGCTTCATCGGCCTCGAGGCCGAAGAGTCGGACACCCTGACGCTGGGCTTCGTGTTCACCCCGAGCTTCCTGCCGCGCTTCGTGCTGTCGGTGGACTACTATGACATCGAGGTCACCAACCTGATCTCGACCTTCGGGGCCGAGAACACGATCAACGAGTGCTACTTCAACAACGATGCCGCTGCATGCAGCCGCATCAACCGCAACAATCTGGGCCAGCTCTGGATCGGTGACGGCTTCGTTGAAGACCTGAACACCAACATCGGTGGTCTCTCGACCTCGGGTGTGGACATCAGCGCCTCCTACGGTCTCGACCTTGCCGACTTCGGCATGGATGGCTTCGGCGGCCTGAACTTCAGCTTCGTGGGCACCTGGCTGGAAAGCCTGGTCACCGACACGGGCACCGGCCTGGTCTATGACTGCGTCGGTCAGTTCGTCAGCTCCTGCGGCACGCCCAACCCCGAGTGGCGTCACCGTGCCCGCATCGGTTGGTCGACCCCGTGGGACGGCATCGAGCTGGCGGCCACCTGGCGTCACTACAGCTCGGTGACCATGTTCGGTGGCAACCCTGCGCGTCTCGACTACGAGTTCCCGGCGATCAACTATCTCGACCTGTCGGGTAGCTGGCAGATCCGCGACAACATGCGTCTGCGCGCCGGTGTCAACAACGTGCTCGACCGCGACCCGCCGTTGAACGCCAGCGTCGGAACCACGGGTAACGGCAACACCTATCCCCAGACCTATGACGCCATGGGCCGCTTCATCTTCATCGGCATCACGGCAGACTTCTAAGTCTGAGGAACGACACTCCGGCCTTCGGGCCAGAGACGGAGACGGCGGGTCCATCCGGGCCCGCCGTTTTCTTTTTGCCACGCTTGTGCGCCAAACAGCGTTCCTGGCCCATGACGCATGAACGCCCGCGCGGGCGGATGCGTTAGGGCTGATCACAGGGGGTGCGCGTGTCGGCTGTGGAGCTGACGCACGACCACGAGGTCCAAGAGGTAGATTGCAGATGACCACGACCGTTTTCGCCTTCGCCATGGCGCTGGGCCTCCAGCAGCCAGCGCCCGCCCAGCAGACTGGCCAGCAGGGGGCTCAACAGCCCGCTCAGGACCTGATCGTCACCGGCGGCACCACGATCAGGCCCGATGGCTCCGACGACACCCGCTATCGCGAGGCCATCGCCTATGCCCTGCCGCTGCCCGCAGGGGTGCCCGAGGACGACTACGGCCTGGTGTCCTGGTGCCACGGCATCGTCATGGGTCATGTGCGTCTGGGTGAGAGCCTCGGCACCCTGTCGGCAGACGACCAGGACTTCATGCGCATCGCCCGCCTGGAGGCCACGGACTTCGCGGGCGCTCTGGCCAGTGCCCGTGGCCGCCAGAGCCCTGAGTCCCTGGCCAGCGCCGAAGCCGCCAGCGAGCGCGCCCGCGCGTTCTGGGCGCCCTACATGGCCCAGGAGACGGCCGAGGAGCGTCGCAACACCTTCGATCTGTTCTTCGGCCTGCCGGGCCGCTGCGAGCACGCCGCCCGTCGCCTGCGCCGCAACATCACCACGCCTCCCGCCACCCTGGCCGAGGTCGGCATCGACGAAGCCGCCTTCCGCGAGAGCCTGCCGCCCCAGTCCTCTCCGCCCCAGTCGTCTCAGCCCCAGTCGTCTCAGCCCCAGTCCGCCGAATAGTCACGCGGCGCTGGCGTCGGGCACCTCGCGGGGCTGATAGCTGAGAATGGGCGCCAGCCAGCGCTCGGCCTCGGCGAGGCTCCAGCCCTTGCGCTGCGCATAGTCGGCGACCTGATCGCGGTCGATGCGGCCCACGCCGAAATAGTGGGCCTGCGCGCGCGCGAAATAGAGCCCGCTGACCGAGGCCGCCGGGCTCATGGCATAGCTTTCGGTCAGGCCGATGCCGGTGTGGGCCTCGGCCTGCAACAGATCGAACAGGGTCGCCTTTTCGGTGTGATCGGGCTGGGCCGGATATCCGGGCGCGGGGCGAATGCCCTGATAGCGCTCGGCGATCAGATCATCGAGGCTGGCGCTCTCGTCAGGCGCATAGCCCCACAGATCGCGGCGAACGCGCGCGTGCAGGCTCTCGGCAAAGGCTTCGGCCAGACGGTCGGCGAGGGCCGTGAACAGGATGGCGGAATAGTCGTCGCCCGCAGCCCTGAACGCTGCCGCCCGCTCTCGCTCTCCGATCCCGGCGGTGACAGCAAAGCCGCCGATGTGGTCGAGCCCGTCCTCGCTGAGGAAATCGGCCAGCGCCAGATTGGGGCGGTCCGTGCTCTTGCCCATCTGCTGGCGCAGGGTGTGCAGGCGCGCGCGTTCATGGGTGCGGGTTTCGTCACTCCAGATCACGATGTCGTCGCCGCGAGCATTGGCGGGCCAGAAACCGACCACGCCGCGCGCGCTCAGCCAGCGTTCGCGCCTGATGGTGTCGAGCATGGCAAGGGCATCTGCGTGCAGCGCCCGCGCCGCCTCGCCCACGACCTCGTCCTCGAGAATGTCGGGATAGCGCCCCACCAGCTCCCAGCTGGCAAAGAAGGGCGTCCAGTCGATGTGGGCGATCAGGTCATCGAGGGGCCAGTCGTCAAAGGCCTGAACGCCCGACGTGCGCGGCGGCGGCGGCGGGGCACCCGTCAGGGCAAGGGCGTTGGCGCGTGCGGCATCAAGGGCGGTGCGCCCGCGCTCGCTCTGGGCCCGCGCATACTGTGCCCTCGCGCGCTCGAAGTCCGCGCGGGTCTCGGCCTCGAAGCGCGGACGATCGGCGGGTGAAAGCAGGCTCGTCACCACGCCCACCGCGCGGCTGGCATCGGTGACATATGTGGTCGAACCATTGGTGTAGGCAGGCGCGATCCTGACCGCCGTATGGGTGCGCGAGGTGGTCGCCCCGCCGATCAGCAGGGGAAGGCTCAAGCCCCGGCGCTGCATCTCGGAGGCGACGAACACCATCTCGTCGAGGCTGGGCGTGATCAGGCCGGACAGGCCGATGGCGTCGACCTCGTGGGCCAGGGCCTCGTCGATGATGCGCTGCGCCGGGACCATGACGCCAAGGTCTATGACCTCATAGCCGTTGCATTGCAGCACGACGCCGACGATGTTCTTGCCGATGTCGTGCACGTCGCCTTTCACCGTGGCCATCAGGATGCGCCCGGCGCTGCTGCGCACATCCGCAGTGCCGGCGTCACGCTCGGCCTGCATGAAGGGCTCCAGATAGGCCACCGCCTGCTTCATCACGCGCGCGGACTTGACCACCTGGGGCAGGAACATCCTGCCCGCGCCGAACAGGTCTCCGACCACGTTCATGCCGTCCATCAGCGGGCCTTCGATGACGGCGAGCGGACGGCCCAGTGCCAGGCGCGCCTCCTCGGCGTCGGCCTCGATGAACTCGGTGATACCGTTGATCAGGGCATGCTCGATGCGCCGGGCCACCGGCTGCTCGCGCCACGACAGGTCCGCGCCCTTTGCCGCGCTGCTCTCGCCCCTGTAGCGCGCGGCCATCTCGACCAGCCGCTCGGTGTTGGAGACCCCGGCGCGCGCGGGCCGGTTCAGGATCACGTCCTCGACCGCCTCGCGCAGCTGCGGCTCGATGTCGTCATAGACCGGCAGATCGCCCGCATTGACGATGCCCATGTCCAGGCCCGCATTGATGGCGTGGTAGAGGAACACGGCGTGGATGGCCCGGCGCACCGGCTCGTTGCCGCGAAAGCTGAACGAGACGTTCGACACGCCGCCCGACACCTTGGCGTGGGGCAAGGTGCGCTTGATCTCGCGCGTCGCCTCGATGAAGTCGACGGCATAGTTGTCGTGCGCCTCGATGCCCGTGGCGACGGCAAAGATGTTGGGATCGAAGATGATGTCTTCGGGCGCAAAGCCAACCTCATCGACCAGCAGGCGGTAGGCACGGGTGCAGATCTCGACCTTGCGCGCCAGAGTGTCCGCCTGTCCGGCCTCGTCAAAGGCCATGACCACCACCGCCGCGCCATAGCGCAGGCACAAGGTCGCCTGCGCGCGAAAGGGCGCCTCGCCTTCCTTGAGACTGATCGAGTTGACGATGGGCTTGCCCTGAACGCACTTCAGCCCCGCCTCGATCACGTCCCAGTTCGAGGAATCGATCATGATGGGAACGCGGCTGATGTCCGGCTCGGCGGCAATCAGGTTGAGAAAGGTCGTCATGGCATGGGCACCGTCCAGCAGGCCCTCGTCCATGTTGACGTCTATGATCTGGGCACCGGCCTCGACCTGCTGGCGCGCCACCGACAGGGCGGCGCCATAGTCGCCCTCGACGATCAGCTTTCGGAATCTGGCCGAGCCGGTGACGTTGGTGCGCTCGCCCACATTGATGAAGACGGGTCTCACGCCAGTGCCTCGAAGGGCTCCAGCCCCGACAGCCGCAGGGCGCGCGGGCGCTCGGGGATCGTGCGCGGTGCCAGCCCCGCCACGGCCTGCGCGATGTGGCGGATGTGTTCGGGCGTGGTGCCGCAACAGCCGCCCAGAATGTTGACCAGCCCGCTCTGGGCCCACTCCCGCAGGTGAGCGGCCGTCTCGTCAGGCTGCTCGTCGTATTCGCCCATGGCGTTGGGCAGGCCCGCATTGGGGAAGGCTGCGATGCGCGTATCGGCGACGCGGGCCAGCGCCTGGATGTGCGGGCGCATCAGATCGGCACCCAGCGCGCAGTTCAGCCCCACGGCAAAGGGGCGCGCATGGCGCACGCTGTTCCAGAAGGCCTCGGGGGTCTGGCCCGAAAGCGTGCGCCCCGAGCGGTCGGTGATGGTGCCCGATATCCAGATCGGCAGGGGCTCCAACCCCTCGTCATGCAGATCGATTATGGCCTTGATGGCCGCCTTGGCATTGAGGGTGTCGAAGATGGTCTCGATCAGGAAGATGTCCACGCCGCCCTCGTGCAGGGCGCGCGCCTGCTCGGCATAGGCTGCATACATCTGGTCGAAGCTGACGGCGCGATAGCCCGGATCGTTGACATCGGGGCTGATGGACAAGGTGCGGTTGGTCGGTCCCATGGCCCCGGCGACGAAGGCCCTTCGTCCGGGGTGCTCGCGGTTCCAGCCGTCGACGGCGCGGCGCGCGGCGCGCGCGGCCTCCAGGTTCAGCTCACGCGCCAGCGTCTCCAGCCCGTAGTCGGCCTGGGCAATGGAGGTGGATGAAAAGGTGTTGGTCTCGGTGATGTCCGCCCCCGCCTCCAGATAGGTGCGGTGCAGGCCCTCGATCAGGTCCGGGCGGGTCAGGCTGAGCAGATCGTTGTTGCCCAGAAGCGGCCGGGGATGGGCGGCGAGGGCGGGGGTGCGAAAGTCGGTCTCGCTGAGGCCCATGCGCTGGATCATGGTGCCCCACGATCCGTCCAGCACCAGAATGCGCTCGTCGGCAGCGCGCGTCAGGGCCTGTGTGACCTCGGCGCGGGTCACGAGGCGATCTCCCGCTCCTCGCGCAGGCCCAGCACGCGGCAGATGGCATAGACCAGATCGGCCCGGTTCAGGGTGTAGAAGTGAAAGTCCGAGAAGCCCTCCTCCTGAAGGCGCGCGCACTGTTCTGCGGCGATGGCGCCCGCGATCAGGCGACGGGTCTCGGGATCGTCGTCCAGCCCGTCGAAGTGAGCCTTGAGCCAGTCGGGTATGCTGGTGCCACAGCCCTCGGCCATGCGCAGAAGCGCGCCATAGTTGGTCACGGGCATGATGCCGGGGATGAGGCGCACCGCGATGCCTCGCGCCGCCACCGCATCGCGATAGCGCAGGAAGGCCTCGATATCGAAGCAGAATTGGCTGATGGCCCGGCTGGCCCCCGCATCGGCCTTGGCCTGCAACACATCGAGATCGTGGTCCAGCGAGGGGCTCTCGGGGTGCTGCTCGGGATAGGCACCCACGCTGATCTCGAAGGGATGGCGCGCGCGCAGACCCTCGACCAGGGCGGTGGCGTGGGCATAGCCGTCCGCGCGCGGGCAGTAGCGCCCGCCGATCACGCCCTCGCCCGTGGGCGGGTCGCCGCGCAGGGCCACGATATGGCGCACGCCCGCCTGCCAGTAGGCCTCGGCCACGGCATCGACGTCCGCGCGGCTGGCCTCAACGCAGGTCAGATGAGCGGCGGGCACGAGGCGGGTTTCGGACAGGATGCGCCCGACCGTACGGTGGGTGCGCTCGCGCGTCGAGCCGCCTGCGCCATAGGTGACAGAGACGAAGGCGGGGTTCAGGGGCTCCAGCCTGCGGATGGCGCTCCAGAGCGCGGTCTCGGCGGCATCGGTCCTGGGCGGGAAGAACTCGAAGGAGACCCGCACCGGCTCATGGCTGCGCCCGGCGCGTGCCACGGGGCCGAGCGGCGAGAGCAGGATCTCGCGCGCCCGCGACAGTGACGCCCGCGGAAGTGACGCCCGCGAAGGGGCCGTATCTGCGGGCGAGAGGCTCATGCGGCAGAGCGTCCCTGCTGGGCGCGTTCGGCCGTCCAGATGGTGACGGTCAGCCCCTCGCGGTCGGGCGGCAGGGCAATGGGCGCGGCCGGTTTCAGCCCCGCGTCGCTCAGCCAGCCGCGCACCTCGCTGTCGGCAAAGCCCAGCCTGCGATGCTGATGCTCGCGGCGCAGCGCCTCGATGGTATGAGGGGCAAAGTCCACGATCAGCAGGCGCCCGCCGGGCATGACCAGACGCGCCGCCTCGGCGATGGCGGCGGCCGGGTCGGTCAGGTAATGCAGCACCTGATGGACCACCACGAGGTCCGCGCACTGGCCGGGCAGGCGGGTGGCGAAGATGTCACCGTGGCGAAGCTCTGCGCCGTCGAGGCCGCAGCGCGCCACATTGGTGCGCGCCAGATTGAGCATCTGCTGCGACAGGTCCAGCCCGATGGACGTGCGCGCCCTGCGCCCAAGGAGGGTGAGCATCCGCCCCGACCCGGTGCCCAGGTCCACCAGCCGCTCGAAGGGGCCCGGCCCGGCGGCGCGCTCGATCGCCGCTTCCACCGCGCTTTCCGAGACATAGAGCGAGCGGATGCGGTCCCATTGCGGGGCGACACGCTCGAAATAGGTTTCGGCTTCGATCTCGCGCTCGCGGCGCACGTCCTCGAGCCTTTGCAGGTCGCGCTCGGCGTCGGCATTGTCGAGCAGGTCCAGCACCGTATCGGCCAGCCTGCGCACTGGCCCGTAGGCGGGCAGGCGATAAAACACCCACGCCCCGTCGGGAAAGCGCTCGATCAGGTGGGCATCGGCCATCAGCTTGAGATGGCGCGAGACGCGCGGCTGGCTCTGGTCGAGAATGCGCGACAGCTCCATCACCGACAGCTCCTCGCTGGCCAGCAGGGCCAGGATGCGCAGGCGCGTCGGCTCACCGGCGGCGCGCAGGGCTTCGACAGCGTGATCGGCAGACAGGCTCATAGGGCATATAAAGATATCCTTATGTCCTTATGGCAAGTGAAAATGCGTGTCCCTGCGACGGAAGGGGCTCAGATCAGGCGTTACAGCCTCAACGGCCCGCCCTTGATACTGCCTGCAATTTGAAAGTGTCTGTCACGAGCCCCCGGAGTTGCCCATGCGTCGCGCCCTTCTGATCTTGTCCGTCTCTGGCCTCGTGCTTGCCGCCTGCGGTGAGCGCGAGCCTGCCGTTGCCGAAAGCGATGCCGACAGCGTTGCCGTCACGACCGATACCCAGCCGGGCCTCGATCCCGACACCCCCGTCAGCAGCGAGGGTGCGGGCGCATCTGTCCGAGGCGAGAACCGTCAGCGCGGCGAAGGGCGCGGGGCGCGCATGCAGGGCGGCGAGGCGACGCTGGAGGAGATGCTGACGCGTGCGCGGCGCGGCTTTGACCGGCTCGATGCCAACGGCGACGGCGTGATCAGTGCCGAGGAGCTGTCGGCGCTTGATGGCGGGCGCGGCGCGCGACGCTTCATGATGGCGGATGCCAACAACGATGGCCGCATCACCTGGGCCGAGGTCGAGGCCCAGACCCGCCAGATGTTCGCGCGCATGGACCGCGACGGCGACGGCGTGATCTCGGAAGGCGAGCGCCCCGCTTGGGGCGGCGGCCAGAGAGAGGGCGGGGGCGAGGGCCGCGTGCCCTAGGCTCTCAATCGGTCCTCACAGGTGTGATCAGCGGCTGGCCCGCGAAATGGGCGGCGAGGTTCTGCATCATCAGCGACAGCATCCCCTGAACCGCTTCGGTGGTGGCTCCGGCGGTATGGGGCGTCAGGGTCGTGTTCGGCACGTCCTTCCAGCGCGCCGCGCTGGTGGGCTCGGTCTCGAACACATCGAGGGCGGCATGGCCGAGGCGCCCCGCGTGCAGGGCGTTGATCAGGGCGTCCTCGTCCACCAGCTGTCCGCGCGCCACATTGACCAGCAGGCCATTGGGCCCCAGCGCATTGATCACCTCTGCCGAGATCAGGCCCCTGTTGGTCTCGTCGGCCTTGCAGGCGATCACGAGGATGTCGCTGGTGCGCGCCAGTTCGATCAGGCTGTCGGCACGCGGCCAGGCGCTGTCCTTGGGGCGCGGCCCCCACCATTGCACCTGCATCGAAAAGGCCTCGCAGCGCCGCGCAATGGCCTCGCCGATCAGGCCGAGGCCGACGATGCCGACCTTTGCCCCGCGCAGCGATGGCGTGATGGTCTTGGCGTCCACCGTCCACTCTCCGGCCCGCACCGCCCTGTCGCCCGCGACGATCTGGCGGCGCGCACCGATGATGAGGCCCAGCGCGTGATCGGCCACGTCCTCGTGGTTCACGCCCGGCGCATGGGTGACGGGCAGGCCGCGCGCGGCGCACCACGCCACATCGATGCCGTCGTGCCCCGAGGTGAAGCACGCGATCAGCGACAGCCGGGGCAGGGCCTCGATCAGGGCCTTGTCCAGCTCGAACTCGCCCGCCACGACCAGAGCCTCGACGCGCGCGCTGGCCTCGACCGGCGGCCCCTCCCAGAAGCGATAGACATCATAGGCGCTTTCCAGAAAGGCGGTCAGCGGCGCCAGATGTCTCTGCATGATCAGAACGGCAGGGCGCGTGGTCATGGCAGGGGCCTCACGGGATCAGGCGGCAGGTCGGGTCAACGGCCGAACTTCTGGAACTTGATGCGTTTGGGGATCAGGCTGTCGGCACCGAGGCGGCGCTTCTTGTCTTCCTCATAGGCCTCGAAGTTGCCCTCGAACCATTCGACGTGGCTGTCGCCCTCGAAGGCGAGGATGTGGGTGGCGAGGCGGTCGAGGAACCAGCGGTCGTGGCTGATGACCACCGCACAGCCGGGAAAGTCCTCCAGCGCCGCTTCCAGCGCCTGAAGCGTCTCGACGTCAAGGTCGTTGGTCGGCTCGTCCAGCAGGATGACATTGCCGCCCGACGCCAGGGTCTTGGCCAGGTGCACGCGGTTGCGCTCGCCGCCCGAGAGCAGGCCGACCTTCTTCTGCTGGTCGCCGCCCTTGAAGTTGAAGCTGCCGACATAGGCGCGCGAGTTGATCTCGCGCTTGCCCACCAGCATGACATCGAGCCCGCCCGAGATTTCCTCCCAGACGGTCTTGTTCGCATCGAGGTTGTCGCGCGACTGGTCGACATAGGAAAGCTGCACCGTCTCGCCGATGCGGATGGCGCCCTCGTCTGGGGTTTCCTGGCCGGTGATCATGCGGAACAGGGTCGACTTGCCCGCGCCGTTCGGACCGATCACGCCCACGATGCCGCCGGGCGGCAGGCGGAAGTCGAGCCCCTTGACCAGCACCTTGTCGCCATAGGCCTTGGTCAGGCCCTCGGCCTCGATCACCACATTGCCCAGGCGCGGGCCGGGCGGAATCTGGATCTGGGCGAAGGTCTGGGCGGCGCGGGCGTTTTCCTGCTCGGCCATCATCTGGTCATAGGCGGCGAGGCGGGCCTTGGATTTCGAGCGACGCGCCGAGGGGCTGGAGCGCACCCATTCCAGCTCGCGGCTGATGGCGCGCTGGCGGCCGACGTTCTCGCGCTCCTCCTGGGCGGTGCGCTTGGCCTTCTGCTCCAGCCAGCTGGAGTAGTTGCCCTCGTAGGGAATGCCCTTGCCGCGATCCAGCTCCAGCGTCCACTTGGTGACCTGATCGAGGAAATAGCGGTCGTGGGTGACCAGGATCACGCAGCCGGGGAACTGTTCGAGGTGGTGCTGCAGCCAGGCGACCGACTCGGCGTCGAGGTGGTTGGTGGGCTCGTCGAGCAGCAGCATGTCGGGCTTGGACAGGAGCAGGCGCGCCAGCGCCACGCGGCGGCGCTCGCCACCCGACAGCTTGCTCACGTCCGCATCGTTGGGCGGACAGCGCAAGGCCTCCATGGCCATTTCGATGCGGCTGTCGATGTCCCACAGGTCGCCCGCGTCGAGCTTCTCCTGAAGGGCCGTCATCTCCTCCATGAGCTCGTCGGAGTAGTCCTCGGCCATCTGGGCGGCGATGGCATTGAAGCGGTCGAAGGTCTGCTTTTCCTCGCACCAGGCGATGACGTTCTCCCAGACGGTCTTGTCGGCGTCGAGGCTGGGCTCCTGCTCCAGATAGCCGCGCTTGATGCCGTCGGCGGCCCTGGCCTCGCCCGAGAACTCGGTGTCGATACCGGCCATGATCTTGAGCAAGGTGGACTTGCCCGAGCCGTTGACCCCGACCACGCCGATCTTGGCGTCGGGATAGAAGCTGAGCCAGATGTTCTCGAAGACCTTCTTGCCGCCGGGATAGGCCTTGGTCAGGCCCTGCATCTGAAAGATGTACTGCTGCGCCATGGGCTCGGTCGCGCCTTTGCTTTCACTGGGAATGGGAGGTTGGCGCGGGATGTAGCGACTGCGCGCCAGCTTGGCAAACGCGCCGGCGTGGCAAACGCGACGCCGTGCCTCAGCGGTAGTTGAAGCTGATCGAGATGCGCGGCTTTCGCGCACCGTTGGGCGGCACTTCGTGGCGTAGCCAGCTCTCCCACATCAGCACCGTGCCGGGCCGGGGAGTCAGATAGACGAAGGGCTGGCGCTGTTCGGGCGCGCCGGTCTGCACGGTGGGGCGCGCCATCATCAGGCCGAGGCGCGGGTCTTCCAGCTTCAGCGCGCTGGCGCCCTCGGGCACCGAGACATAGAGCGTGCCCGAAATCACGGAATGGGGATGGATGTGGCCGCTGTGGCCCGCGCCGGGCTTGAGGACGTTCACCCACAGGCTGTCGAGGCGGGGCTTGCGGCCCATGTCGAGTTGCAGGGCGCGCGCATAGGCGAGGGCGTGCCGGTCGAGGTGGCGCTTCAGTTCGGCAAACAGCGGATCGCGCAGGGGCAGGTCGCTCAGCGAGCCATAGGAGGTATAGCCACGATAGCCATGCTCGCGGCACCAGAGCTGTCCGGCCCTGTCCATTTCGGCCAGATCAAGGATGGCCTCATGCAGCGATACGATCAGGTCCTGCTGGCTGGGGCTCTCGCCCAGATGCGCCTGATAGATCTCGGTGACGAAAAGGGGCTTCAGACCTGGGGGTGTGGACATGGCCCACGCCATAGCAGATGGGCGCGGCTTTGAAACCGGCGCGGCGCGTGATGCCTTGTTGTTGCCCGAGGGCGAGCCTATCTTGGGCGTCGGCGGGAGTGCTGCTTCGCTCGTCGGAGGCAACTTATCCCAGCGACCTTAATTCACTCGAAGGGAGCTGTCCCTGCATGGGCCCGAGGGCCCGAGCACATGGCGCCCACCTGGTCATCCAGGTCGAGGGGATTGAACCGTCCTTCACGGCGCTTGCGGCGCCCGCCACCCTCTTTCCCGATAATTCCGCATTCCCGCTATGTCAGGCAGGCACGGTCAGGCTATGGCAGTGGGCATGAGCGACAAGGCAACCTTGCGCGCGCGGATGCGTGCCCTGCGCAAGAGCGCGGCAGACGCCAACGCCGACGCGGCGAGGCGTGCGGCGGCGCATCTGGCCGCTGCGCCCCTGCGCGGGGTGCTCGAAGGCGGCGGCGAGGGCGCGCGAACGGTGGCGCTCTACTGGCCCATGGGCTCGGAGATGGACACCCGGCCTCTGGCCGAGGCGCTGGAGGCCATGAGCCACGATCTTGCCCTGCCCGTGGTCGAGGCGCGCGCCGAGCCCATGGTGTTTCGCCGCTGGCGACTGGGTGATCCGCTGGAGCTTGACATGGCAGGCTGTCCTGCGCCGCTGCCCCTGGCCGCAGAGGTGGTGCCGGACATCATCATGGTGCCGCTGCTGGCGTTCGATGCGCGCGGCTATCGCCTCGGCCAGGGCGGGGGCTACTATGACCGGACCCTGGCCCATCTTCGGGCCGTGCGGCAGCCTGTGGCCATCGGAGTGGCCTATGGCGCACAGCAGGTCGAGGCCGTGCCGGTCGAGCCCTTCGACCAGCGCCTTGATGGAATTCTGACCGAAGACGGCTATCGCGCCTTCTGAGACCGGCAAGAGAGGAACAAGCCCACCATGAGACTGGCCTTTTTCGGAGACGTGATCGGGCGCGCGGGCCGCGACGGGCTGAGCGATCATCTGCCCGGCCTGCGCCAGCGTCTCGGGCTCGATTTCGTGGTGGTCAATGCCGAGAACGCGGCCGGCGGTTTCGGCATCACCGAGAGCACGGCGCGCGAGATCTTCGCGGCGGGCGCAGACGTTCTGACACTGGGCAACCATTCGTGGGACCAGCGCGAGGCCCTGACCTACATCGTGCGCGAGCCGCGCCTGCTGCGCCCGGTAAACTATCCGCGCCTGATGGACGCGCCGGGGCGCGGTGCCGATGTGTTCACGCTCTCTGACGGGCGGCGCGTGCTGGTGATCTCGGTGCTGGGCCGGGTGCACATGGACCCCATGGACGATCCCTTCTCGGCCGTTGAACGCGAGCTGAATGCGGCGCCTCTGGGCGTGGTGGCCGATGCGGTGATCGTGGATGTGCACGCCGAGGCCACCTCCGAAAAGATGGCCATGGGCCACTTCTGCGACGGGCGCGCCTCTCTGGTGGTGGGTACCCACACCCATGTGCCGACCGCCGACGCCCAGATCCTGCCGGGCGGCACTGCCTATCAGACCGACGCGGGCGGCTGCTGTGACTATGACTCGGTGATCGGCAACGACAAGGAAGAGCCCCTGCGCCGCTTTACCACGCGCCTGTCAGGTGGACGCTATCAGCCTGCCTCGGGCGAGGCGACCATCTGTGGCGTGTTCGTCGAGACCGACGAGCGCACCGGGCTGGCCACGCGCATCGAGCCCATCCGCATGGGCGGGCGTCTCAAGGCCAGCGTGCCCGCGATCTGAGGTGCCTTCAGCGGGGGCGTGCTTCAGTCGAGGCGGCCCATGAGCGCCAGCGCGCCCACCGCCGTCAGCACGCCCAGCGCAAAGGCCGAGACGATGGCGCCCGAGGCCACGGCGGTCGAAACGGTCACGGGACGGGCCTCGTACCACTCGATCAGGGTGTCTTCGTCGTCGAGGTCGATGACGTCTTCGGCGCCCATCAGGCTCTCCATCGCTACAGGGGTGATGGTGGCTTAATCCGTGCGCGCGCCAGCGGTTCCCCCTTGGCGCACCGTGAGCTTTCAGGACGGGTTTCAGGGTGATGACTTGATCCGCGCGCTGGGCTAGAGGCTCAGGCCCCAGACAAGCCTGAGGTCAGGCACCTTTACCTTCTGACGCGGACGACCATGGCCGGACATTCGAAGTTCAAGAACATCATGCACCGCAAGGGGCGCGCGGATGCGGCGCGCTCCAAGCTGTTCTCGCGACTGTCGCGGGAGATCACCGTGGCGGCCAAGTCCGGCCTGCCCGATCCCGACATGAACCCGCGCCTGCGCCTGGCGGTGAACAACGCCAAGGCCGAATCCATGCCCAAGGACAACATCGAGCGCGCCATCAAGAAGGCGTCGGGCGGCGAGGCCGATGCGCTCGAGGACATCCGCTACGAGGGCTTTGGCCCCGGCGGCGTGGGCATCATCGTCGAGGTGCTGACCGACAACCGCAACCGTGCCAGCTCGAACGTGCGCGCGGCCTTCAGCAAGTATGGCGGCAACCTGGGCGAGACCGGATCGGTCAGCTTCATGTGGGACCGCGTGGGCCAGATCCTCTATCCCGCCGAGGCCGGCAGCGAGGATCAGGTCATGGAGGCGGCCATCGAGGCCGGGGCGAGTGACGTCGAGAGCGACCTCGAAAAGCCCGACATCTATGAGGACGCTCCGGGCCACACCATCATCACCGCCTTCGAGGAGCTGAACGAGGTGGCTGAGGCCCTCTCCAAGGTGCTGGGCGATCCGCGCTCCACATCCGTGATCTGGAAGCCCAAGGCCCTCACGCCCGTCAGCGGCGATCAGGTCGCGACCCTGATGAAGCTGATCGACGCGCTCGACAGCGACGATGATGTGCAGCAGGTTTATTTCAACGCCGACATTTCCGACGAGGACGCGGCGAAGCTGGCGGGGTAAGTCTCGCCGGGAACGCGCCTCACCAAGACAGGACTTCCCCCATGCTGCCTTCGCCTCTCGTCCCGGCCCTGCTGGCCGCTCTGGCCCTGGGCGGGCAGCCCGCGGCAGAAACCGCGAGCCCACCCGAGCCGCAGCCCACCATGCCGCGCGTGCTGGGCAATGTGCAGTATCAGGACGTGACTCTGTTTTATCCCCCGCTTGCCATGGCCGAGGACGTTCAGGGCGTTGGCATTGTCGAGTGCTGGGTCAGTGAGGCGGGGCGCTTCGAGGACTGCCGCGTCGTGTCGGAGAGCCCCGAGGGCTACGGCTTTGGCGAGGCGACCATTCGTCTGGTCTCGCGCTATGAGCTGGAGCCCGCGCGCCTCGATGGCGTGCCGGTGCGCTTTGGCCCGGTGCGCCAGCGGATCATCTGGGAGTTGCGCTAGAGGGTCATGGATACGCTCGCGCCCCTGCTGCCCGCCCTGGCTCTGGCCCTGCTCGCCGGAGGGCTGATAGGTCTGGAGCGCGAGTGGCATGCCCACCCGGCGGGCTTTCGCACCCACATTCTGGTCGCCCTGACATCGGCTCTGCTGATGTTCGCCGCGACCCATCAGGGCGCCTGGGCCATGGTCCTGCCCGAGACCGCCAGCATTGTCATCGACCCTACGCGCATGGCCCATGGCATACTGACTGGCATCGGCTTTCTGTGTGCGGGCGTGATCTTCCGCGAAGGCTTCAGCGTCACGGGCCTGACCACGGCGGCCTCGCTGTGGATCACATCGGCGCTGGGCATACTGTCCGGCGCGGGCCTGTGGGGGCTGGCTCTGGCGGGGCTGGTCATCACCCTGATTACCCTGATCGCGCTGAAGCTGGTCAGCATCCGCGTGCCCACGCGCGTGCCCGTGGACCTCAGCGTCACCAGCGCGTCAGCAGACAGCGGTGCCGATGCGCGCGTCAGGGCGGCGCTGGATGACAATGGCGCCCGCGTCCGGCTCCTGAGCCTGGAGGCCCAGCAGGGCAGGCGCACGACTCACTATCGCCTGCATCTGCCGCGCACGCGGCTGCACGCGCTCGCAGAGGCGCTCGGCGGCATCGAGACCCTAGATGGCTACACCCTGACCCCGCGCGCGGATTAGATCACTCATTGTCCGACAAGGCGCGGTGGGGCAAGCTGCGAACAGATGACGAACACGATTCGAATCCTCGGGCTCGATCCCGGACTGCGGCGCACCGGCTGGGGCGTGATCGTCTCTGACGGCGCCCGCCTGCGCTGGATCGCCCACGGAGTCATCCGTCCCGATGAGCGTGCGCCCTTTTCCGAGCGGCTGCTGGCCCTGCTGGAGCAGACCACCGCTGTCTGCCGCGAGCACGCCTGCGACGAGGCCGCCATAGAGGAGGTATTCGTCAACATGAATCCGGCATCGACCCTCAAGCTCGGCCATGCCCGCGCCGCCGTGATGCTGGCCCCTGCGCGTGCGGGCCTGCCGGTGGCCGAATATGCGGCCAATGCCATCAAGAAGGCGGTGGTCGGCGCAGGCCATGCCGACAAGAGCCAGATCGCCTTCATGGTGCGCCGCCTGCTGCCCGCTGCCGGTGAGGTCAGCGCGGATGCCGCCGACGCCCTGGCCGTGGCCCTGACCCACGCTCAGCTTCGCAGGCACCGGGCCATGTGCGCAGGCGCGGCATGATCGGCCGGCTGCGCGGACTGATTGCCGATGTCGGCGAGCACGAGGTGCTGATCGATTGCATGGGCGTGGGCTATCTGGCCACCTGCGGTGCGCGCACCCTGTCGCGCCTGCCTGCCCTGGGCGACGAGGCCACCTTGTTCATCGAGCACCAGTGGAGCGCCGAGCAGGGGCCGCGTCTCTACGGTTTTCTGGGCCGGGACGAGCGGCGCGCCTTCACCGCCCTGATCGCCATTCAGGGGGTTGGTCCCAAGGCGGCGCTGAGCGTGCTCGATGTGCTCTCGCCCGGCGAGCTGGCCTCGGCCGCCGCGCGCGAGGACAAGGCGGCGGTGGCGCGCGCCAACGGCGTCGGTCCCAAGCTGGCCCTGCGCATCGTCACCGAGCTGAAGGGCAAGGCACTGGGCGAAGTCAGCTTCGCCCCGGCGGCCAGCGTGCCCGAGGCCGCTGGCATCGCGGCCCCGTCGGTATCCGGCGAGGCGGTCTCGGCCCTGCTGGGGCTGGGCGTTGCCGAGGTGAATGCGCGCCGCGCCGTCGATCAGGCCCTGGCGCGCCTGGGCGATAATGCGGAGCTGCCCGCCGTGATACGCGCCAGCTTGCAGGAGCTGGGCCGATGAGCGAGCGCCTGATCGATGCCGACCGCGCGCCGGGGGATCACGACCGCGCCCTGCGCCCCCAGACCCTGGCCGATTTCGTCGGCCAGCCCCAGATCAGGGCCAATCTCAAGGTCTTCATCGAGGCGGCGCGCGGGCGGGCCGATGCGCTCGACCACGTCCTGCTGTTCGGCCCTCCGGGCCTTGGCAAGACCACCCTGGCCCAGATCATCGCGCGCGAGCTGGGCGTGGGCTTTCGGGCCACCTCGGGGCCGGTGCTGGCCAAGGCCGGTGATCTGGCCGCCATACTGACCAATCTCGAGCCGCGCGACGTGCTGTTCATCGACGAGATCCACCGGCTCAGCCCGGCGGTGGAGGAGATTCTCTATCCGGCCATGGAAGATCATGTGCTGGACCTGATCATAGGCGAGGGGCCGTCGGCGCGCTCGGTCCGCATTGATCTGGCCCCGTTTACCCTGGTGGGCGCGACCACGCGCGCGGGCCTGCTGGCGACGCCGCTGCGCGACCGTTTCGGCATACCGATGCGCCTCGAATTCTATTCGCTGGCCGATCTGACCACCGTGGTCGAGGGCACGGCCCGGCGCATGAACGCGGCCATCAGCGCCGACGGGGCCGCCGAGATCGCCGGGCGGGCGCGGGGCACGCCGCGCGTGGCCGGACGCCTGCTGCGCCGCGTGCGCGACTTTGCCAGCAGCGAGGGGGCTGATGTGATCGACCGCGCGGTCGCCGCGCGCGCGCTCAGCCGCCTCGACGTTGACGAGGCCGGTCTCGATGCGCTTGATCGCCGCTTCCTGCGCGCCCTGATCGAGAACTACGGCGGCGGGCCGGTCGGTATGGACACACTCGCGGCCGCCATCGCCGAGGCGAGGGACGCGGTCGAGGACGTGATCGAGCCCTTCCTGTTGCAACAGGGCTTCATCCAGCGCACCCCGCGCGGGCGAATGGCCTGTGCCCGAGCCTATGAGCATCTGGGGCTGGAGCCGCCGCGCTCGCCCGATCAGACGGGCCTGTTCGGCAAATGATCCGTCGCCATCCCCTCGGGGTGACAGCGCTGGGGACTGCGGTTGCCATCGGCCTGGGGCTCGTGGTCCAGCACCGTCTGGGCGCGCCGGGCTCGGCGATGGTGATACAGGCCGCCGCCGCCGGTCTGGGTGCCCTGCTGGCTCTCGGGATCGCCCGCGCGCGCCTGCCGGGTCGAGAGGCCGTCAGGGCCTCGGTGCTGATCGTCCTGCTGGTCATCATGGCCCTGCCCCTCGTCTTTGGTCCCGAACTGGCCGGCGCGCGGCGCTGGCTGCAACTGGGCCCCGTCAGCACCCAGCCATCCATGATCCTGCTGCCGGTGGTGATCTGGCTGGCGGCGGCGGGGCGGGCCAGCCCTGTCTCCAGCTTGCTGGTTCTGGCGCACGGCGCGGTCCTGGCCCTGCAGTTCGACGCGGCGGCACTGACCGGCCTGACGCTGGCATGGGCGGCATCGCGCGCCCTCTGCCCGCAGCGCGACGCGCTCCATGGCTGGCTCGTGAGCGCCGCACTGCTGGCGCTCAGCGTGCATGCGTGGATCAGGCCCGATGACCTGCCTTCGGTCGCCTATGTCGAACAGGTCCTGCCCGGAGCGTGGCAGGCCGGTGCTGTCACCGGGGCCATGGCCAGTCTGGCGGCGGTTCTGGTCGTGGCCATGTTCGCCGTGCCAGAGCGGAAGGACAGGGCGCTGGTAGCGGGCCTTGCGGCCTTCTACACCGGCCTTGTGGGCGCGGCGCTTATCGGCAACTATCCGCTGCCGGTCGTGGGTCTCGGGGCATCGCTGGTGCTGGGCTGGCTCATCGCGCTGGGCCTTGCCGCTGCCCGGCCCATCAAGGGCATGCCATCATGACCGACCAGCCGACAGCCGGACGTTTACACGGGCGTGTGCATCGCCTGCCCGTGCGCGTCTATTACGAGGACACCGACTTCACCGGCCTCGTCTATCACGCCAACTATGTGCGCTATTTCGAGCGGGGACGTTCCGACTTCCTGCGGCTGGTGGCGGGCGATCACTCGGGCCTGCTGGAGCGCGAGCGGCCACTGGCCTTCGTGGTCACGCGCATGGATCTGCGGTTTCTGAAGGCGGCGCGCATCGACGACGCCCTGATCGTCGAGACGACTTATGACGCCATCCGTGGCCCGCGCCTGATCATCAGCCAGGCGATCGTGCGCGCGGGCGAGCGCCTTTGCGAAGCGGCGGTGGAGGCGGCCTGCATCGACCTTGGCGGACGGCCCATGCGCCCGCCCGCCGACATGGTCGCGACCTTGAAACCCTGGCTGATCGATCAGGCCTCAAGCGCCTGACGCACCACGGCGAGGGCAGCGTCGGCATCGCCACCGCCCGGTGCCCCGCCCTGCGCAAAGTCAGGACGCCCGCCTGCGCCTGCGCCGCCCAGCGACTGGACCATGGCCCGCGCCAGATCGGCGGCATTGAAGCGCCCGGTCAGGTCCGGCGTGACCGCCACGCTGACCGCCGCCTTGCCCTCGGCGAGGCCCACCAGCGCCACGACGCCAGAGCCCAGCGACTTGCGGAAATCCTCGGCAACGGGGCGCAGGCCCTTGCCATCGACGCCATCGAGTACGCGCGCGATCAGCTTGACCCCGCCGATCTCCTCGGGCCCGCTGGCCGCGGCCCCGCCGCCCAGTGCCAGATCGCGCTTGAGCTGGGCGACCTGTTTCTCGAGGGCCTTGCGCTCGCCCACCAGTGCCTCGATGCGCGCGGGCAGGTCGGCGGGCTGGACCTTCAGGCTCTGGGCCAGATCGCGGGTCACATTGGCCTGGCCGAGCAGATAGCGGCGTGCGGCCTCTCCGGTCAGGGCCTCGATGCGCCGTACCCCCGCGGCGATACCCTGCTCGGACACGATCTTGAACAGGGCGATGTCGCCGGTGCGCGCCACGTGGGTGCCCCCGCACAGCTCCATGGAATAGGCGCCTTCGCCATCCAGCGCGTCACCGAGCGTGAGCACGCGCACCTCATCGCCGTATTTCTCGCCGAACAGGGCCATGGCCCCGGCCTTGATGGCCGCGTCGGGCGTCATCATGCGCGTCTGCGCCTCGCGGTTCTGGGCGATGACGGCGTTCACCTCGTCCTCGATGCGCGCGATCTCGTCTGCCGACAGGGGCGCGCCGTGGCTGAAGTCGAAGCGCAGCCGCTCGTGATCGACCATCTGGCCCTTCTGGGCGACGTGCTCGCCCAGCACGCGGCGCAGGGCGGTGTGCATGATGTGCGTCGCCGAGTGATTGGCGCGCGTTGTGCGACGCTTCTCGGCATCGACGTGCAGGCTGACGCGGGCGTCGGGCTTCAGCTCGCCTTCCAGCACCTCGACGCGGTGCACGTGCAGGTCGGCGGCGGGTTTCTGGGTGTCGAGCACCCGCCCGTATCCGCCCGGCCAGCGGATGGTGCCCTTGTCGCCCGCCTGGCCGCCGCCCTCGCCATAGAAGGGGGTCTGGTCGGTCACGACATCGCCGCTCTGGCCGGTGCCGAGTTGATTGATCTCGCCGTTTTCGCCGACGATGGCCAGAACCTGCGCCTCGCCATCGAGGCCGTCGTGGCCCGTGAAGCGCGTCGGGCCGAGCCGGTCCTTGAGCGCCAGCCAGACTTCCGCCGATGCCGACTGGCCCGAACCGGCCCAGTGCTCGCGCGAGCGGGCACGCTGTTCGCTCATGGCGGACTCGAAGCCCGCCTCGTCCACGCCAAAGCCGCGTCGGCGCGCCTCGTCCTGGGTCAGGTCCAGCGGGAAGCCATAGGTGTCATAGAGGGTGAATGCCGTCTGGCCGGGCAGGGTGCCGCCCTCGTCAAGCCCTGCCAGCGCCTCGTCCAGCAGGCTCATGCCGCGCCCCAGCGTGGTGCGGAAACGCTCTTCTTCCTGGCGCAGGGTCTCGGTGATGAAGGCCTGGGCGCGGCCCAGCTCGGGATAGGCCTCGCCCATCTGTTGCACCAGGGCGGGCACCAGGCGGTGCATCAGCGGCTCGCTGGCACCCAGCAGGTGGGCATGGCGCATGGCCCGGCGCATGATCCGGCGCAGCACATAGCCGCGTCCCTCGTTGGAGGGCGTGACCCCGTCGGCGATCAGAAAACCGCTGGCGCGCAGGTGATCGGCGATGACGCGGTGGCTGGCGGCCTGATCGCCGCGCGCCTCGGTGTCCGTCGCCTGCTGCGAGGCCTCGATCAGGTTGCGGAACAGGTCGGTGTCATAGTTGGAGTGCACGCCTTGCAGCACGGCGGCTACGCGCTCCAGCCCCGCGCCGGTGTCGATGGAGGGCTTGGGCAGGGCCGAGCGCGTGCCATCGGCGGCCTGCTCGAACTGCATGAACACCAGGTTCCAGATTTCCACCCAGCGATCGCCGTCCTGATCGGGGCTGCCGGGCGGGCCGCCGGGCACGTCCTCGCCGTGATCGAAGAAGATTTCGGTGCACGGACCGCAGGGGCCGGTATCGCCCATGGACCAGAAATTGTCCGAGCCCGCGATGCGCGCGATGCGGCTTTCGGGCAGGCCGGCGATCTTCTTCCACAGATCGAAGGCCTCGTCGTCATCGACATAGACCGTAGCCATCAGGCGCGAGGCGGGGATGTCGAACTCGTCCGTGACCAGCTTCCAGGCGAACTCGATGGCCGCGGCCTTGAAGTAGTCGCCGAACGAGAAATTGCCCAGCATCTCGAAGAAGGTGTGGTGGCGCGCGGTATAGCCCACATTGTCGAGGTCGTTGTGCTTGCCGCCTGCGCGAACGCATTTCTGGGCGCTGACCGCGCGCGAATAGGGCCGCGTCTCCTTGCCGGTGAAGACGTTCTTGAAGGGCACCATGCCCGCGTTGACGAACAGAAGCGTCGGATCGTTCTGGGGCACCAGGGGGGCGGAGGCGACTTGCTCGTGGCCGTGGCGGGCGAAGTAGTCGAGGAAGCTCGAGCGGATCTGGTTGAGACTGGCCATGGGTGCGGACTTCTGGAGCGGCTTGTTTTTCGTTGGGCGCGTGAGCGCGCGGCGGGGAGAAGAGCGTCGTCATATAGGGGATCGCGCGCGATTGCATCACCCGTGCCCGTGCGCCCGCGCGATTGATGGCGCAAGCGGGCACCAGTGGCCGACACGCACCTTGAACAGAAAAAAGGCCGCCTGACGCGATGGCATCAGGCGGCCTCGGTTTTCCCGGCCCTTATCCTGCGGGGTCGGTTGGCGGGTCGCAGGGCCAGGGCGGGAAAGCGGTGGGCAGGGGAGGGCGCGCGCGCCGCTCAGAGGTCCTGGCCCTCATCGGGTTCGGGCGTGCCCAGCAGGTCGTCGGCGATCTTGCTGGTGGACTGGCGCACGGCCTTTTCGATGGCGTCGGCCACGTCGGGATTGGTCTTCAGGAACTCGCGCACGTTCTCGCGGCCCTGGCCGATGCGCTGGCTGTCATACGAGAACCACGAGCCGGACTTCTCGATGATGTTGGCCTTGACGCCCAGATCGATGATCTCGCCGATCTTGGAGATGCCCTCGCCGTACATGATGTCGAAGGTGACCTCGCGGAACGGGGGGGCGACCTTGTTCTTGACCACCTTCACGCGCGTGGTGTTGCCCACGATCTCGTCGCGGTTCTTGATGGCGCCGGTGCGGCGGATGTCGAGGCGCACGGAGGCATAGAACTTGAGCGCATTGCCCCCCGTGGTCGTCTCGGGGCTGCCGTACATCACGCCGATCTTCATGCGGATCTGGTTGATGAACAGCACGATGCACTTGGACTTGGAGATCGAGGCGGTCAGCTTGCGCAGGGCCTGGCTCATCAGGCGGGCCTGAAGGCCGGGCAGGCTGTCGCCCATCTCGCCCTCGATCTCGGCGCGCGGGGTCAGGGCGGCGACCGAGTCCACCACCACGATGTCCACTGCGCCCGAGCGCACCAGGGTGTCGGTGATCTCCAGGGCCTGCTCGCCCGTGTCGGGCTGGGAGACCAGCAGGTCATCGAGGTTGACGCCCAGCTTCTGGGCATAGACCGGGTCGAGCGCGTGCTCGGCATCGACGAAGGCGGCCACGCCGCCGGCCTTCTGCACCTCGGCGACCGTGTGCAGGGCCAAGGTGGTCTTGCCCGAGCTTTCGGGGCCGAACACCTCGATCACGCGGCCCTTGGGCAGGCCGCCGATACCCAGCGCCAGGTCCAGGCCCAGCGAGCCGGTCGAGACGCTCTCGATCTCGACCACCTGTCCGCCCGAGCCGAGCTTCATCACCGAGCCCTTGCCGAATGCGCGATCAATCTGTGCCAGCGCCGCCTCGAGCGCGCGCTGCTTCTCGCCGTCGTCCTTGCCCACCAGTTTCAATGCCGCCTGTGCCATGTCGAAAACCCTTCTGTTGCTACACGATTCTGGCGTCTGTCGCCGTCGCTTTGCCGGAAGGGCCCGCCATCGACCCGCCCCGTGCCGCCATATGTGCACGGTTTGTTCTTGTTCGCAATATGTTCTTGTTGCCACCGTCGCGGGATAGAGCCACCGACCGGACGTGCCGCACCCTGGGCACTACCCCCAACCGCCGACGAGTCGGTAGCGGGGGCTCTCCTGGCAGAAGCCGAGCTACGCAGTTCGTTCCTGATTCAGGTTGAAGAGCCGCGCTAGAATTTCCTCATCACTTAATGTGCCCTTCCGGAAATCATCGCCCCATCCGTAAGCGTCAGAAACCGCTTCATCGACTGCCTTCTGCGCATTTTTCAGCCACTCCGGATAATCGTTGTAGAGCTTCGTGAGAGTGCGTTTAGCGAGTTCCTCGGCAGCGCTCGGGCTCAGGGGCACGACCCGCTCGGGATAACATTCCACAATGTCGGGCACTCGGTGAGCAAGGTTCGGAGGATTTAGCCAGTTCTCGCGCTGCGTGTTAAGAGCAGCCGCAGCGGTAGCGATGGCGTGCCCTGGCGTACCCTCTGCGTGAGCCTCTGCCGGCATGTCCGGCGAGAAGCCGACTGGGAATGGGAAAGTCAGGAAGGTGCGGGTCGCGTTGTATCGGCCCTGATTTCCGACCCCCATCTGGTTTCCATGAGCTTTTGTCCATACGCGGTGGATGTGGGAGCTTAAGATGCCGAAGGTGATGTGATCGTCACGGCAAATGACAAACAAGCTGCCGCTGAAGATGTACGAGCTTGGCAAAAAGCGAAACAGGAGATGTTCGCTGGTCTCCGGCACCGCAATGATACGATCGAATGCGGCGACGGCGCTTCTCAACTTCGGGCGAGGCCGCTGCATCAGCCAGAACTTTTCGAGCCGATCTACCTCAGTCGCGGTTCCCACCTCCCGGGTCCGCCGATGCTCGGCCACTTGAGTTCGAACATGCTGAAACGGCTTTTCAAATAGGGCGGCATCGGTCGATTCCGGATAGTCGGTAAAATCAAGCACCCAAGCGTCGCGATCCCGCATCGTGACGTCGTCATTTCCCGCGAACCTTCGAACGACCTCGGAGTTCGGTTTTCCATTTGGATTGGTCGGCTCTTGCAAGAACGACCGGGCGAGAGAGTCGCTGATCTCGAATGGACCGTTCAGCTTCACGCCTTGGAATGCGCAGTTCCGATTTTCTCGAACGGGCTTTGCCTTGCTGACATCCAATCCAGCCGTAAGGTCGGGATTGATGAGGCCCGATGGCTTCCCATCCAGCTCAAAATCCGTGGGGGAACGCTTGGCGCAAACGACTGCCACCCGTACCTGGGCCCCATCCACGACCCAAGGCTGGTTTCGTGATGCGCTGAAAATTCGAAAATCGGTGTCGGTAACCAACTTGGAGAGGGGCTTGTTGCTGGCCCCCTTTCCGATCGACTTCGTTGCGATGAGTCCGAGTGCCGACAGTCGCTCGGAGCTCGCCATGGCAGCGGCATTGGCAAACCAATAGCTGACCAGATCAGCTGACGCGGGCACGCTGCCACGATAGGCAGCGTAAAGCGTGTCAGTGTAGTTGTCGCCTAAGCCCTTTAAGGCGGGCTTCGTCTTCGTTGCCGGCCTGCCTTTGCGATGAAACTTCGAACCGAGAAATGGCGGATTACCCACTATCGCGTCGGTATCTGGCCAATCCGCCCGCTTGCCTTCAGCGGTAAGCAGCGCGTCCCGGCATTCCGCGTCCCGGCATTCAATGTTAGTCAATGTGCGGAGGATCGGGTTGCGCGAGGCCTCAAAGCCGTTTCGACGCATCCATTGGATTTCACCAATCCAAACCGAGATTCGAGCCAGTTCCGCTGCATAGGGATTGAGCTCCAATCCCATGACGTTTTCAGGCCCAACGCGAGGGAAACCGCGTGGGAGGCCGAGCACCTCCGCTTCCACATTTGCTCGGTGCTCGATGTCCTTCAGCGCCAGCAATGAGAGATAGAGGAAGTTCCCCGACCCGCAGGCCGGATCAAGAACGCGGAATTTCTCGAGACGCTTGAGAAAGGCCCTGTGAATCGACTCCGCTTCGTTGAGGGCCTTGGTGCGAGCCGCCAACTCCTTGCCGCGCAGCAGTTTCTCCTTCGTCGGGACGGGCGCGTTCTCGATCAACTCGGTGATCCTCGCCCTGGCGTCCGCCCACTCCCGTTGCAGCGGCTCCGCAACAACAGGATCGATGATCTGCAGGATTTTTTCGCGGTCGGTGTAGTGAGCACCAAGTTGACTTCGCTTGTCCGGATCGAGCCCTCGCTCGAACAGGGTTCCCAGTACTGAGGGATCAATCTCGGACCAGTCCAAGTGTGCGGCGATCAACAGATCGTCGATGTCGACGGGTTCTAACGGCAGGCTGGCATCATCATCGAATAGCCCCCCGTTAAACCATTCGACTCTCTCGAAGCCGACCATACCTCCCGATTTCATCGCATCAAAAAGAGTGCGGGCGTGGTCGCCGAACTGCGTCGGTGAAGCGCGGCTCAGCTCACACTACACCCTGACTGAAATCGAGCAACGTCCGCTCCCAACCCAAAGAGAGCTTTGGTGGGTCCACCTATGGCGGACCCACCGCGGCCTAAAGGTCGATCTGCCCAGAGATCTCCAGAGCGCTGAGCCGTAAGGCTGTAGGCGTCTAGTGCCATTCAGGAGCACCCTCAACAGGGCCAGTCTGTATCTAGCTCCCAAGTCGCAACCTCGATTGCACGAGCAGCTCAATCTGGCTCGGCTGACAGGTTCGTGCCCGGCGGAACCAGATCGGCATGGTGAAGCAGCAGCGTTCGGACAGCTTGGCCTGCGGGGGCAAACCCGCCAGATGCTTACGGAAGGCGCAGCGATACAGTTCGCCTCCCTTGCCCTTCGTCTCCGCAGTCGAGGACACGACGCGCAAGCGGTCGCCCATTTCGTCAATCGGCTCGTATTCTGCATGTTCGCAGAGGATGTGGACCTCCTTCCTGGCAAGATGTTCACGCGGATGATCGAGGCGATGGAACGTCCATTGTCAGCCACTGAGACTGCTCTGATCAAGTTTATCGCCGCCGGGTCCCTTCCCAGCGCAATGCTTGCTGATTTGCATCACAGGTTGGTCCGAGAGATGGACGACGGACGGATGGGGAGCTTGCAGTTTGTCGGGGCCGCTGACCGCAGCATGGGTAGCACTGTCGCACATGCGGAGTTCGAGGACGCTGATGGCGTTCCGGTTAGTGTGGCCCTGCTGCTTGATCAGGAGGGTCGCCTGTTTGAGCTTGATATCTGGAAGGTCGATTTCAGTCCGCTGATACGAACAGCGGATGTGACGCTCTTTCGTGCCGCTCGGTAGCTCGGGCCGAAGGTCTGCTTCGGGTCGGGAGCCGCCAATGTTTTCGAGCCCGAAAGCGGACGCTGCGGCCCTGGCATAGGGGCGGCCCAGTCGAGTTCAAGCAATCAGCCAAAGGCTAGTGCCCAATGTGCGGCTCGTCGGGCCGGTGGCTCTATCCCGTTGCCACCGTCGCCCAAGCCGGGACGAAGGGCGTGTGATGCGACCGGAACTGACGCAGGCCAGAGCCGCGCGCCATCGGAACCGCCACGCTCGCAGGGCTTTTAGATTCGTGATCCGCAGGCGCGCCGGCCTGGTGCCGCGCCGCTCTCATCAAGACGTCCGGGGCCCTCATGACCAGAAAGAACAAGCCCGCGCTCCTTCAGGTGCGCACGGCCACACTGCAGGATGTGGAGGCCATCTCGGCACTGGTGCGCAAGGTCTATGGCAAGATGCCCGCCTATACGCCCGGCATGCTGCAAGGCCAGATATCCAACTTTCCCGACGGCCAGTTCCTGGTCGAATACGAGGGCGAGATCATAGGCTATGCCGCCAGCTTCCGCATCGACGAGAAGACGGCGCTGTCTGCCCACACCTGGACCGAGATCACCGGCGGCGGCTATGGCTCGCGCCACGATGCGCGCGGGCCGTGGCTCTATGGCATGGAGGTGTGCGTCGATCCCGACCGCCGCCGCCTTCGCATCGGCCAGAGGCTCTATGACGCACGCCGGGATCTGTGCGAGCGGCTGAATCTCAAGGGCATTGTGTTCGGCGGGCGCATGCCGGGGCTGGCGCGGCGCAAGAAGGCCTACCCCGAGCCCGAGGCCTATCTCGATGCCGTGGCGGCGCGCAAGCTCAACGATCCGGTGATCGGCTTTCACCTGCGGGCGGGCTTCGAGCCCATCGGGGTGCTGAGGAATTATCTGAAGTCCGACACCGCCTCGCTGGGCCATGCGACGCACATGGTCTGGCGCAATCCTTATGCCGAGGAGGTCGAGGGGCCGGGCGGACAGATGCACGCGGTCAAGGAATCGGTGCGCGTGGCCACGGTGCAGTTCCAGGCCCGCAAGGTGTCCAGCTTCGACGAGTTCATGGCCAACATCGAATATTTCGTCGATGTGGTGGCGGACTATCGCTCGGACTTCGTGGTGTTTCCCGAGCTGTTCACCCTGCAACTGCTGGCGCTGGAGGAGCGCAGGCTGAATCCGGCTGAGTCCATCGAGGCCCTGACGCGCTACACGCCGCACTTCATCGAGCGGATGCGCGATCTGGCGGTGGGCTACAACATCAACATCATCGGCGGCTCGCACCCCACGCGGGCCGAGGACGGCGACATCCAGAACGTGGCCTATGTTTTCCTGCGCGACGGCTCGGTCCATGCGCAGGAAAAGATTCACCCCACGCCCAACGAGCGCCACTGGTGGAACATCAAGGGCGGCGATCGCGCCAGTGCCATCGCCACGGACTGCGGCCCCGTCGGGGTGCTGATCTGTTACGATTCCGAGTTCCCCGAGCTGGCGCGGCGGCTGGTGGACGAGGGCGCGCGCATCCTGTTCGTGCCGTTCTGCACCGACAACCGCCAGGGATACCTGCGCGTGCGCTACTGCTCTCAGGCCCGCGCCATCGAGAACCAGTGCTATGTCGTGCTGTCGGGCAATGTCGGCAATCTGCCCAATGTGGAGAACATGGACGTGCAGTACGCCCAGTCCTGCATCCTGACGCCGTGCGATTTTCCGTTTGCGCGCGACGGCATCGCGGCCGAGGCGTCAGAGAACGTGGAGACCGTCACCGTGGCCGATCTCGACCTGACCGATCTGGCGTGGGCCAAGGCGCAGGGCACGGTCAGGAACCTGCGCGACCGGCGCTTTGATCTGTACAAGACCGTCTGGCACGACGGAGGTTGATAGGGGGGCTGAGAGCCGTCAGGCCTGCGCGAGGGCCTCGCCCAGAGCCTCGGCGGCGGGTTTCGGCTGGCCGACGCCGTTGAACAGCAGGGGGGCGTCGGCACGCGCGCGGCGGCGATCACGCACCAGCCAGCTGTCGCTGTCGCGCAGGCCCCAGACCGTCAGGCCGAAGCGTTGGCGCTCGGGCAGGGCGGCCATGGCCTCGGCGGCCTCGGCATAGATGGCGGGCTGGCGGCGCGCATCGCCGTATCGGGTCGAGACGTCGATCTCGGAGATGTGCACGGGCAGGCCGAAGCGCGCCAGTTCGCGCACCGTGGCGCTGATCGCACCGGGGGCCAGTTCGCAGTCCACATGGGTCTGGGTGCCGATGGCGTCGATGGGGGCACCCGCATTCAGGCACGCCTCGATCAGGCGCTGATAGGTGGCCAGCTTTCGGGCGTTGGTCTCGAGATTGTATTCGTTGATCAGCAGGGGTGCGCCGGGGTCGGCGGCGCGGGCGGCGCGAAAGGCCTCGATGACATAACCCTCGTGGCCTAGCTGCTGGCTCCACAGGCAGTCGCGCAAGGTGGAACCCTCGTCGGTGACGGGCTCGTTGACCACGTCCCAGCCCGCAAGCTGGCCGCGCCAGTGGCCGATCACGCGCCCGACATAGGCCCGGTATTCCTCGCGGAAGCGCCGGGGCGCGCTGGCAGCCAGAGCGGTGAAGTGATCGGGCACCTGGGAATACCAGACGGGGGTGTGGCCAAACACGCCCATGCCCTGCTGCCGCGCCCAGTCCACGATCCGGTCCGCGCGCGAGAAGTCCTCGCGCGGGCCGCTCATGAAGAAGGCCTCGGCCTTCATCTCCCACTCGGGCGTCAGGCGATCGAAGTGGGTGCGCGCCAGCTGCGTCCACTGCGGGTCGTCAAGCTGGCCGGTCATGACACAGACGCCCAGCGGAAAGGGGCTGAGCGACTTCAGCGGCGCGATCTCGCCGGGCGCATCCACGGCCCGCGCCCCGCAGGCCGAAAGCCCCAGCGCCATGGCCAGAACGGTGCGCCGGTCGAGCCCTGCCATCGCGCTTACAGCGCTGCCCGCCGACGCGAGGCGGTCTCGTCCATGGCGGCGGCCTCGCGGCGCGAGCGCGCGGCCAGTTCGTGCAGGCGGCTCTGCTCGGCGACGTGCTCGAACTTCTTCAGCTCGGCGAAGGCGGCGTTGAGCGCATCGCGCGCGCCTTCCTCCTCGGTGTCGATCTCGCTCAGGTCCGCATCCAGCGAGGTGCGTCGGCTCTGATAGCCCTTGAGATAGCTGGACAGGGCCATGGCCCCGTGGGCGTCGATCTCGGCACGGCTGCGCTCCACCTCGGCCTCGGCATCGAGCACGGCCATGCGCATCTCGACCGATACGCGCCGCGAGGTGATCTCGGCCAGGCGCTTCTGCAAGGTCTCGACCTCATAGGTGGATATGCGGATCAGCGATTGCGCCCACTGGGTCATGCGGCGTCTCCTTCGAGGATCTGTTCAAGGCTGGCAAAGGCCCCGTCGAGGCGCGTGACCTCATCGGGGCGCTGGGAGAGGAAGGCGCCGAGCGCGCCGTTCAGCGAAATGGCGCGGTCGATCATCGGGTCAGAGCCCGCGCGATAGGCGCCGATGCGGATCAGTTCCTCCATCGACTCATAGGCCGACAGAAGCTCGCGGGCGCGCCGGTTGATGGTCTGTTCGCGCGCGCTCTGGTTGGCGGGCATGGTGCGGCTGACCGATTTCAGCACGTCGATGGCCGGATAGCGGCCCCGCTCGGCGATCTTGCGGTCCATGACGATGTGACCGTCCAGAATGCCGCGCACGGCATCGGCAATGGGCTCGTCGTGATCGCCGCCGTCCACCAGCACGGTGAACAGGCCCGTGATCGCGCCCGCCTGGGTGCCATCGGCGCGCACCGGGCCGGGACCGGCGCGCTCCAGCAGCTTGGGCAGTTCGGTGAAGACGGTCGGGGTATAGCCCTTGGTGGTCGGCGGCTCACCCGCCGCCAGGCCGATCTCGCGCTGGGCCATGGCAAAGCGGGTGACCGAATCCATCAGGCACAGCACGTTCATGTCCTGATCGCGCAGATATTCGGCCAGGGCCAGAGTCAGATAGGCGGCCTGCCTGCGCTTGAGCGCCGGCTCGTCCGAGGTGGCGACCACGACGATGGCGCGCCTCAGGCCCGCCTCGCCCAGGGTCTCCTCGATGAACTCGCGCACCTCGCGGCCCCGCTCGCCGATCAGGCCCACCACCACGGCGTCGCAGCGCGCCTCCTTGGCCAGCATGGACAGCAGCACCGACTTGCCCACGCCCGAGCCTGCGAAGATGCCCAGCCTCTGGCCCTCGCAGGTGGTGGCGAACACATCGAGCGCCCTCACCCCCAGATCGAGGCGCTCGCCTACGCGTCCGCGCGTATGGGCAGCGGGCGGGCTGGCGCGCAGGGGGTAGGCAGCCGTGCCCCGCTCCAGCGGGCCCTTGCCGTCTATGGGCTGGCCAAAGGCATCGACGATCCGGCCGAGCCATGCGCGCGTGGGGCGCACGCTGGCGGTGGCGTCCACGATGTTGATGTCCGCGCCCGGTGCGACGCCCTCGATGGGGCCAAAGGGCATCAGCAGGGCCTTGGCGTCGCGAAAGCCGACCACCTCGGCAGGCAGGGGCTGCTGGCCGCGCCGCGCGATCTGCGCACGCGCGCCCACCGACAGGCGTGACAGCCCGCCTCTGGCCTCGATCAGCAGGCCCGACACGCCCGCGACGCGGCCGGTCACCTCGATCGGGTCGATCGCCTGAACGGTCTGGATCAGCGAGCGCAAGGTCAGGAAGGCCCCGGACTTAAGCAATGGAACAGGCTCGTGGCGGGCCATGGCAAATCAGGCGTGCGCCGCTGTGTTAAGATTCGGGCGATGAGAGTTAAGGTCGGGTGAAGGCGCGCCCGCTCACCCCTTCTTTCCGGTCAGTCCGCCGGGCCAGGTGCCAGTCTGTCGAGAACCGAGCGGGCAAAGGCGGGCAGGGTGTCGTCGCGCGCCCCCATGATGACGATGCGGTCGCCCGCGCGCGCCTCTTTCACTAGCCAGTCGCCGCAGGCCTCGCGCGTCTGCAGCGCGTGGGCGCTGAGGCCGTGCGCGGCGAGGGGTTCGGTGACAGCGCTGCTGCCCACGCTGCGGTCGGTGGTGCCGCCATAATAGACCGGCTCGGGCATCACGAGGGCATCGCCCTTCTGCATATGGGCGGCAAAGGTCTCGACCAGCGGTTCGGCAAGCTGGCGCAGCGGGCCATAGCCGTGAGGCTGGAACATCAGCAGCAGCCGCCCCGGAAAGTCGTGCAGGGTGCGCAAGGTGGCGGCGATCTTGTCAGGGTTGTGGGCAAAGTCGTCGATGACCGTGACACCGCCGCGCGTGCCGATCACATCCAGCCTGCGCCGGATACCACCAAAGTCGCCCAGCGCCGCGCAGGCCTCATCGAGGGGCACGCCGCACGCCCTCGCCGCCGCGATGGCCGCCAGGGCATTGGACAGATTGTGCAGACCCGGCATTGGCAGGCTGACGCGCGCCTGACCGCCCGCGCGCTCGATCACCGTGAAGGCCATGCTGGCAGGCGACAGGGCGATGTCGCTGGCATGGAAGTGTGCGCCCGGATCGCGCTCGGAAAAGGTTATGCTCTCCGGCCCGACAAGGGCGCGGGTCTCATCGTTGTCGAGGTTCAGCACGGTGTGGTTGGCGCGTTCCAGATAGTCGGCGAACAGGGGGCGAAGCTCGCTCATGGGCTTGTGATCGAGCGAGATGTTGGTGACCACGGCAATGTGGGGGCGATAGTGGGCGATGGAGCCGTCGCTCTCGTCGATCTCGCTGATGAACAGGTCCGGCGTGCCGATCAGGGCCGAGGCGAAGGGCGTGTCGGCGCTGGCAAAGCTCTTCATCTCCGCGCCGTTCATGACCGTGGGAGAGCGCCCGCTGCGCGAGAGGATGTGCGCGATCATGCCGGTGGTCGTGGACTTGCCGCTGGTGCCCGCCACGCCGATGCTGATGCCTGCGCCGTTGAAGAGCCGGGAGAGCAGCTCGGCGCGCTTGACGATGGGGGCGCCCAGATCAAGCGCGGCCTTCACGTCGGGAATCGAGGGCTCGACCGCCGTGGAGATCACCAGCGTCTGGTCGCTGCCCGACAGGCCCGTGCCGTCCTGAGGGTGCAGCGTGATGCCCTGATCTTGCAGATAGCGGGCCTTGTCCAGATTGCGCTGTTGATCAAACGCCCGGTCCGAACCGGCGACCTGCGCGCCGCGCGCGCTCACGATCAGGGCCAGCGGAGCCATGCCGCTGCCGCCGATGCCGCAGAAGAAAAAACGCTTGCCTGCAAGATCGCTCTGATTCATGGCCGGACCCTAGGCGGCTGGAGCGAAGGCCGCAATCGGTGCCGGAAGGCGCGCCATCACTGAGGGCGGCACGATCATGAGCAGCGTCTCCAGACCCTTTCGCATCGGCGTGGTGGCCCCCGGCGGGCCGATGCAAAAGGCCCTGGCCGAGCAGGCATCATCTCTGGCGGCCGAGCTGCATGGTGAAGCGGTCGCGCTGGTGTTCCATCCCCAGTGCTTTGCCAGTGCCGGGCACTTTGCGGGCGAGGACGCCATGCGCGAGGACGCCTTCGTCCAGATGGCCAGTGATCCTGATCTTGATGCCGTCTGGTTTGGGCGCGGAGGCTATGGCGCGTGCCGCATGGCCGAGGCGGCGCTGGCCCGGCTTGGCCCGGCGGCCCATGGCAAGCGCTATCTGGGCTATTCGGATGCGGGCATGCTGCTGGCCGGGCTCTACCGCCACGGCATCGGGCGCGTCGCCCACGGGCCGATGGTGCAGGATCTGGCGCGCGAGGGCGGGGAGGCGGCCTTTGCCCGCGCCCTCGACTGGCTGATGTTCGAGCGGGCCGAGACGCTGGAGGCGGGCCTCGATGCGCGTCCGTCAGCGGCCTTCAACATCACCATACTCAGTCATCTGCTCGGCACGGCGCTGGAGCCTGACCTGACCGGTCATGTCCTGCTGCTGGAGGATGTGTCCGAGCACATGTACCGCATCGACAGGGCGCTGTTTCACATCCTCGGCCAGCCGCGGATGCGTGCCCTGGCCGGGCTTCGCATGGGGCGCTGTTCGGACGTTCCCGTGAACGATCCCGACTTCGGCCTCGACGAGGCGGCCATCGCCCGCCACTGGTGCGAGCGCGCAGGCGTGCCATGGCTGGGCCGCGCCGACATCGGCCACGATGCGGACAACAAGGTGGTGCCGTTCGGACACGCCCGTCGCCCGTGAGGCGAAAAAATGCAGCCGGGAATCGAATCGTTGACTCTGGCGCTGGACGCGGATTCGCAAATCAGCCTACGATTCGTATTAACGGTCGGCTTTAACCAATCTTAAGTTTTTGACGGCTTAACGTGCCAGAAAGGTTACCGGATAACCGTGTTCGGTAATCGTCAGCGAGCCTGTGCCTGGAGGGGCGGATGCGTATTCTGTTGATTGAGGACGACAGCGCGACGGCGCAGGGCATTGAGCTGATGCTCAAGAACGAGAATTTCAACGTCTTCACGACCGATCTCGGGGAAGAAGGCGTTGATCTGGGCAAGATCTACGACTACGACCTCATTCTTCTTGACCTCAACCTGCCCGACATGAGCGGCCTTGAAGTGCTGCGCCAGCTGCGGGTGGCCAAGGTCAACACGCCGGTGATGATCCTGTCGGGCACCAGCGAGATCGAAACCAAGGTCAAGACCTTCGGCGGTGGTGCCGACGACTACATGACCAAGCCCTTCCACAAGGACGAGATGATCGCGCGCATCCATGCCGTGGTGCGCCGCTCCAAGGGCCACGCCCAGGCGATCATCACCACGGGCGAGATTTCCGTGAACCTCGATGCCAAGACCGTCGAGGTCAACGGCCACCGCGTGCATCTGACCGGAAAGGAATATCAGATGCTCGAGCTGCTGAGCCTGCGCAAGGGCACCACGCTGACCAAGGAGATGTTCCTCAACCATCTCTACGGCGGCATGGACGAGCCGGAGCTGAAGATCATCGACGTGTTCATCTGCAAGCTGCGCAAGAAGCTGGCCACGGCGGCAGGCGGCAAGCACTATATCGAAACGGTCTGGGGCCGCGGCTACGTGCTGCGCGATCCGCAGGAAGGCTCGGTGACGGTCGCCGCCTGAGGCGCAGACGTCGCGAACAGATTTTGAGCGGGCGTGGCCTCACCGGCTGCGCCCGTTTCTGCATCGGAAACGTGCAGGCGGGACGCACCGGCTTCAGTGACTGTGGGCCGTCATCTGCACGCCATCGGCGCTGCGCACCTCGGGCTCGAGCACGCGGCCCAGGCCCGCCATGGCGATGCCGCCCACGACAAGCACAAGGGCAAGGGGCATCAGCACCCGCGCGCCCATCTCGGGCTGCAGGGGGCGAAGCGCCATCAGCGCCAGCAGGGCCACCACCATCACGATGGCGGGCAGGTCCATGCCGATGCCCAGAAAGCCGTTGTGACCGAACACGATCAGCCAGGCCGTGATGATCACCGCCATGACGCCCAGAGCGATCAGGGTGGCCGGATGGCGGATGTCCGGGTCTTTCCATGCCACCAGCACAGCGGCGAGGCTGGCCAGCGTCAGGGGCCACAGCAGCATGTGCGCGGTCACCGGCACAATGGCCTGAACGGGAAGGCTGAGCACCAGGATCAGCGCCAGCACGCCCAGCCATGCGGCCAGGGGCGCGGGCCTGCGCCCGGCTATGGCCCACCACATCACGCAGGCCGCCACGAACAGGGCCAGACTGATCAGCAGCGGCACCGGGCTGAGGCCGAGAAAGCCGAGCGCCGCCAGGGGCACGAACCAGATCGCACCGATCAGGGCCATGGCAAAGCCACGCGCGCTGCGCGAGCCGGCATGAAGGCCCGTGGCCATGACGAGTACAAGCAGCCCCAGCGCCGCCGCGAACAGCCCGGTCTCGAGCCACGGCAGGCGCCGCAGCAGGGTGTAGTACAGCTCGGGCGAGCTGGCGCGCGTCATGGGTGGTCCGGCAGCGAGGCGCACCGATCCGGCCACGATGGCGCCCATGACCACGATCCATAAGCCCGACAGCACGCCGTGACCCGCATCGAGCAGGCTCAGGCGATCGTGCCTGCGCGCGAGCAGGCCTGCGCCCACGATGCAGGCGAGCGAGACCAGCGCCAGCACCCAGCCCAGCAGCGGGCCGTGGATCAGCACGAAGAAGCCGAGGTAGTCGGCGAACACGCGATCGGGGCCGGGCGCCGGCAGGCTCGGGGCATCGATCAGCGCCCGTGCCAGCGCCAGGGTGTTGTCGCCCATGTGCTGCACCGCGCCCTGGTCGAGGGCCTCGGGCGTGGCCGAGGGGTCGTGATACTGGCTGGGCCGTCCGATGAAGGCCTGATTGAGCCCGGCGATGCCCTCGTCCTTGGGAATGGTGAAGTCGGTGCCGTTTGGCATGGCGTCATAGACGAAGGCGGCCAGAGAATTGGTCGCCGGGCGCGGGGCGTGGCGGGCATAGAGGCGCACCATGCCCGCATTGTCGCGACCGGTCTCGAACATCATGGCCAGGCCGCCGCCGCCGCGTGCCTCAAGGTTCAGCACCACGCCCACGCGCTCGCGCAGCGGGTGGCTGTCGAAGAAGGCCCGTGCGCCATCGAGGCCCAGTTCCTCTGCGTCGGTGATGAGCACGATCAGGTCGCGCTGGGGGCGGGAGTTGGCGGCGAGGATTGCGCGCACGCTCTCCAGGATCACGGCCACCCCCGCGCTGTCGTCCGCCGCGCCCGGCGAATTTGCCACCGTGTCGTGATGGGCCATGAGCAGCACGGCGCGGCTTTCGGGATTGCTGCCGCGTACCACCCCGATCAGATTGGTCAGGACGGTATCGTCCGGCACCTGCTCGCCCCAGCGGCGCAGGCGCGCGATGGAGGTCTCGGGCAGGGGCGCGGTCTGTTCGCTGACCTCGAGGCCCAGCGCCTCCATGCGGGCGATCAGATAGGCGCGCACCTCTGCATTCTCGGCGCTGCCGGTCGGATGCGGTGCCTGGGCAATGCGGCGCACATCGGCCATGGCGCGCGCGGCCGAGAACTGATCCTCGGGGGCGGTGTCAGGCGCGGGCGCGGGCGTTTGCAGGCGCAAGCTGGCGAGCGAGACGCTCATCACCAGAACGATCAGAAGTGCGATCGAGCGCAGCATTCACCCCTCCTTGCTCTCAAGGGCTGGACTAGCACGCAGACGCGCGTGCAACCAGAAGCACCGATGGCGAAGGCCTTTTGCGCGATCAGGCCGAGCGTGCGGTGCGGATGGGCGTCTTGACGTAAAGCCCTGCACGCCCGGCCACCGGGCGGAAGGTGGCGGCGGCCTCGGCCACGGCCTCGTTCTCGCCGAGGAACAGGCAGCCATCGGGGGCCAGCGACTGGGCGAGGGTGTCGAGCGCCTGCACGCGGTGGCGCGGTGCCATCTCGGCCAGCACATAGCGGCAGAAGATCACGTCGAAGCCGGTATCGACGGGTTCGTCCAGCACATTGGCGCGCACGAAGCGCACGGGCGACTTCAGGTGGGGCGCGACCGACCACATATCGCCGGCCTTCTCGAAGTGGTCTAGCAGCTTGCGCGCCGACAGCCCCCGCTGCACCTCGAACTGGGTGTAGAGCCCCGACTGGGCCTTATCGAGAGCGCGCCCCGAAAGATCGGCTGCCGTGATCTCGATCTTGGCTCCGGCCTCCAGCGCGCACATGGCGAGGGAATAGGCCTCCTGGCCCAGCGAGCAGCCCATGGACAGCGCCCGCACGCGCCCGCCGGGCCTTGCACGCGAGAGGGCCGGGGCCAGCTCGTCGCGGAACGAGCGGAACGGGCGCCGGTCGCGCATGAACCAGGTCTCTGTGTTCAGCATGGCCTCGATCACGGCCCAGCCGAGCGCGCCCACGGGCTTGTCCAGCACCGATTCCAGCAGGGCCGCGACGCTGGCGTGGTTCTCGCGGCGCGCCAGCGGGGCGAGGCGGTGCGCGACCAGATAGGCGCGCTCGCTGTCGAGGTGGTAGCCCGAGCGGCTGGCCAGCAGGGCCTGGAGGGCGTCGAAGTGAGACTGCTGCATCGCGCGTCAGACAGCCCCCACCTCGACCAGCTTGGATTCCAGAATCTCGCCGTCGAAAGGCTTCATGACGTATTCGTCCGCGCCCGCCGACAGGGCCTCGCGGATGCGCTCGGCCTCGGTCTCGATGGTGCAGAACAGCACCTTGGGCCCGGCACCCCCTTCCATGGCGCGCAGCCTTTGCAGGAAGGTCAGGCCGTCCATGACCGGCATGTTCCAGTCCAGCAGGATGACGTCGGGCATGACCGACTGGCACCAGCCCAGCGCCTCGGCGCCATCGGCGGCCTCGTCGACCTCGAAGCCGAGGTTCTCGACGATCCGCCGGGCGACTTTGCGGATGATGCGGCTGTCATCGATGATCAGGCAGGTCTTCATGTCGTCATCGCTGGAGCAGGCTCGCACGGGTGCGAGCGCGGGGCACAGGCGGACAGTCTGGCGGGTTTCCGGTTAATGAGTCGTTCGGAAAAGGGCCGACAGCCTTGATCGTGAACGCCCCGCTGTCAGAGGCCGCAGGGCGGCTCGCCTGCGCTGACCCCAGCCATAAGGGCTTAAGCGCATCGGGGCTTCAGTGTATCGGGACTTCAGTGCATCAGGCCCCGAGTGGCGGGGGTTCAGGCGCGGGCCGGAATGGCGGCGCGCAGGCTGATCTGGCCCTCGCCCTCGCGCACGCTGACCTGGCCACCGGCCTCGGCCACGCTGAGCCACAGCCAGTAGGGCTGGACCCACAGACCCGTCAGGCCCTCGGACAGGCGCTGTCCGGCAAGGCCCACACTGACCTCGGCCTTGAGGCGCACGCGCTCGTGCACACAGCGGGCCTTGACCTGGAACACCCCGTCGGCGCGCGAGGCCTCCAGACTCAGAACCCCGCCCAGCGGCAGGGTGCTGAGCGCAACCTGCGCCAGATTGAGCAGAATGCGCGCCTGGCGCTTGCTCAGGGCCATGTCGGGCACCTGCCAGTCGAGGCTGGCGCGCGCGCCCTCGAACAGGGCCTCGACCATGGGTTTCAGGCCGGTGCTGTCGAAACTCTCCACCGTGGTGGCGGCACCGTAGGCCACGCGGGCGAACTCGACGATCTGGATCAGCTTGGCCGCGCTGGCCCTGATCATGTCGAGAGCGTGCTCGCGCATATCTGCGCTGGACGGGTCGTCCATCAGGTCAAAGCCGGTGCTGATCGCGCCTGCCGGGCTGATGAAATCGTGGCACAGCTTGCCGGACAGATAGGTGGCCAGCTCGCTGCCTCCGATCATCTCGGGCTCGGCGGCGGGGGCGTCCGGGATCTTCAGGGCGGGTTCAGACATGGGTAAGGATTGGCGCCGGGACGGTAAAGGAAGGCTGAATGGGGTCAGCCTGCGCTGATTTGGCGGCGCGTGAAAGCGGGGCGGGCCAGGAGCGTGTGGAGCGTTGCGCGATTTTGCGCTTCTGGGCGGGCGGCCTGCTCTGCTAGGGGCTAACGGGTGAGCGCGACCCTGACCCGACATCTGAACTCTGGCCGGCTTGCCGTGGCGCTGTCCGAGATCGCGGGCGAGGCCGCCGAGGTGATCCGCCCCTTCTGGCGCAGCGGCACCAAGGTCTTGCGCAAGGCCGACAACAGCCCCGTCACAGAAGCCGACCGCCTGGCCGAGCGCGTCATCTCCGAGCGCCTGCGCGCGGCCTATCCGGGGGTGCAGATCATCGGCGAAGAGGGCACGGAGGCCGCGGGGCTGCCCGAGCGCGTCGAGCGCCAGTTCTTCCTGATCGATCCGCTCGATGGCACGGCGTCGTTCTCCCGCGATGCCGAGACCTTCACGGTCAACATTGCCCTTGTGCGCGAGGGCGAGGCGGTGGCCGGAGCCATAGCGGCGCCCGCGACGGGTCAGGCCTGGCGAGGCTCGGGCGACAGGGCCGAGATGCAACGCGTGCCCGGCGAGCCATGGCGCGCGATCCGCACCCGCACCCTGCCCGCCGAAGGGGGCGTGGCCCTGCTCAGCCATGCGGCGGGCGATGTGGAGGCCGAGCGGCTGGCGCGCAGGTACGGCTGCACAAGCTGGCAGGCGGTTCACTCCTCGCTCAAGTTCTGCCTGATGGCCGAGGGGCGCTTTGACGTCTATCCACGCACCGGCCCGACCTCGGAATGGGACACGGCGGCGGGCGATGCGATCCTGCGCGCGGCAGGCGGGCGGGTGCTGACGCTCGATGGCGAGCCGCTGCGCTATGGCAAGCTGGACCGGGCCCTGCTCAACCCCGGCTTCGTCGCGCTCGGACAGTAAAGCCCCCGCTCTGCACGACCCCGTAAAGACAAACCGCCCCGGCGCGGGCCGAGGCGGCTGTGTCGTCTTGAGAATGTGCTGTGATCAGCGACTGCGGCGCGGCTTGCGGCCGCCCTGGCCGAGGCCCATCTGCTTGGCCAGCTCAGAGCGGGCCTTGGCATAGTTCGGCGCGACCATGGGATAGTCCTTGGGCAGCCCCCACTTGGCGCGGTAATCTTCGGGGCTCATGTCGTACTTGGTGCGCAGGTGACGCTTGAGCGACTTGAACTTGCGGCCGTCTTCCAGACAGATCAGATAATCGGGCGTGATCGACTTGCGGATCGGCACGGCCGGCTCGCGCGGCTCGGGCTCGGGCTCGGCGGCACCGACCGAAGCGGTCGACAGGGCCACGTGAACACTGTGAATCAGCTGCGGAAGCTCGCTGGGCTCGACACTGTTGTTGCCGACATAAGCCGAAACGATGTCAGCGGTCATATCCAGCAGAGGCGAATGTTCATCCATATCCGGTCGGTTCCTTCGGCAACAGGCCTGACGATGCTCAAGGCCAGAAGTGATTTCAATCGTGCGGTGTCTATAGTGCGTCGCCAGCAAACACAAGGTGCGTGACTTCGTTTTTCAAACGCTATGAACAACTGTCCGGATCCATGAAAAGCCTCATGGAAAGTAATTTCGCCGCGCCGCGCGAGTTTCCGATGGGCAGGCAAAGATATTCAGATGTCCGATCGCGCCCGTTCGAGGCCGGGTTTAGCGGCGCAGGTCGGCCCTGAGTGCCAGCATGGCGCTCTTTTCTGGTGCCGAATACTCGTTAAGGCTGTCCTCGTCGCCCTCGCGGATCGCGCGCATCAACTCTGCCGTGATGGCCGATGACAGCGACCAGTTCCAGTATCGCAGGATGGTCTGGGCACGATCGACCGCCAGCATCTCGAAGGTGACCAGCACGCGCTCCAGGGTCGGATCGATCCCGCCTGCCTCGTCCGCCTCGCGGCGGCGCAGGCCTCGCCACAGGGCCAGCAGGTCGTTGCGCGTGCACCCTGTTGCCTTGCACAGGATCGCCAGCGGCTCGCCGCCCGGATCAGAAAGGATCTTGGCGCCGGTCAGGGGCTTGATGCCGGACAGATAGGCGATCTCGCTGGCGATCTCGCGGCTCATGCCGGACTCGGCGGCGGTGGCGAGGGCGTGCTCAAGACTGTCGAAGGGGCTTTTCTCGATGGCCGCACGATTGCGCTGGCGTCGCTCGATGAACTGCAGGGCCTTGCGCGAGAGAGGGTCGGACCAGTTCTCGGCGGCCGCCATGGCGAACACGTCCTCGGCCACCTCCTGCATCACCTCGCGCGAGACGCCAAAGCGCTGAAGGATGGTCCGCCGCTCGTCCGGTCCGCACCACCAGAACATGACATAGGCGCCCCATGGCCGAAGCTCGCTGCGCCGCAGCAGCGGCACGCACAGGCGCGTCTCGTTCTGGCTGAGGGCCACGATCATCTCGACGCTGGAAGGCGACAGCCGCGCGGTGGGATTGGCGAGCACGCACAGCACCACCTCAGGCTCGCGGGTCTCGATCAGCGCCTTGCACACCACCTCGCCGATGCCGCGCCGGCGCGCGATCATCAGGTGGTGGGCGTGGCCGGTGTCGCGCACGGCGTCGACCAGGTCGGCCTCGGTCAGGGCGGCGCACTGCTCGATGAGGGGGGCGGCAACCTCGGGCTCGTCGCGCAGCAGCAGGCGCAGCAGACTGTCGGGCAGCTCGGCCAGGGGGGAGAGGCGATGGGCGACGCGCGCGCGCTCGGCCAGGCTGGCCATGGAGAGCATCTCGACCAGCAGGTCGCCGACCACGGAGCGCTCGAAGGCGTTGACGCGGCTGGCGGGCAGGCACACCACATCGGCCAGGCGCTTGAGCAGGGCCTGACGCGCACGCGAGCGAGGCTCGGCCGCAGGGCCGACCTCAGGCTCGAATGCGTCCTCGCCGCTGATCCCGGCCCTCTCGCTCATGGCCGAATCCTAGGCGGCTTTGGGTTAACCGGGGGTGTCGAGACCCTCGAACAGGGCGGTTGACAGATAACGCTCGGCAAAGCTGGGCACGATGACCACGATCTGCTTGCCGGCGTTTTCGGGGCGGGCCGCGAGGCGGAACGCCGCCACCAGGGCCGCGCCCGAGCTGATGCCCACGGGCAGGCCTTCGATCCGGGCGGCCAGGCGCGCCATGGCAAAGGCGTCGTCGTTGCCGACCCGCTCCACCTGATCGATCACCTCGCGCTCAAGGATCGAGGGGACAAAGCCTGCCCCAATGCCCTGTATCTTGTGCGGGCCGGGCTCGCCGCCCGAGAGCACGGGCGAGGCCTCGGGCTCGACCGCCACCATCTGCAAGGCGGGCTTGCGCGCCTTCAGAACCTGTCCGACCCCGGTGATGGTGCCGCCGGTGCCCACGCCCGAGACGATGATGTCCACCTTGCCGCCGGTGTCGTTCCAGATTTCCTCGGCGGTCGAGGCGCGATGCACCGCAGGGTTGGCCGCATTGTCGAACTGCTGGGCCATGACGGCGCCGGGGGTGCTTTCCAGCAGCTCGAGCGCGTGCGCGATGGCACCTTTCATGCCCTTTTCGGCCGGAGTCAGCTCAAGCTCGGCACCCAGCAGCAGCAGCATCTTGCGCCGCTCGATGGACATGCTCTCAGGCATGACCAGGATCAGGCGATAGCCCTTGGCCGCCGCGACAAAGGCCAGGGCAATGCCGGTATTGCCACTGGTGGGCTCGATCAGGGTGTCGCCGGGCTTCAGGCGGCCTTGCGCCTCAAGCGCCTCGATCATGGCGGCACCGATGCGATCCTTGACCGAAGCTGCGGGGTTGAAGAACTCGAGCTTGGCCAGAACCTCGGCCCCGCCCGCATCCTCTCCCAGAACCTCGCGCGACAGGCGCGGCAGCCGGATGATCGGCGTGTCGCCGATGGTGTCGATCAGGCTGTCATAGATGCGCCCGCGCCCCTGTCGTCGAAAGCGGGCGGCGTCATAGGGCGTGGCGGTCATGGCGGGCATCCTCGCACCGGAAATCAAGGTCAGGAACATAGGCACGGCCGCGCGCGCGCCAATGGGAGGGCTCGAAGATTTCTTCGCACCCTTTGCGGCGGCGGGTGGGTGCGGCCAGTCCCGGCGTTAACACGGATGCGACCGGGGCTGACGTATCAAGGGCGACAATCTGCACGTCACGGTCGTGGGCGGGTCGAACGTGATCAGAGCGAGCGGCGTCTGAGTGCGCCGCTCTCATCATCTCGATCATTCTGGCCTTTCAGGAGCGTATTGCCATGCCTGCCCCCCCTGACACCCCTGCGCACGATGCGCGCAGGCCCGACCCGGACAATCCGACGCGCGACGCCATTGCGGTGTGTCAGGCCTCGGTCGTGCAGCGCACCCGTGCCGAAATGGACGGGCGCGAGGCGGCGCTGGTGATCCAGATGGTCGCGGCGATCAGCGCCGTGCCCGCACCGGACATTTCCTCGCCCCAGAGGCGCGACATGCGGACCTCGCGCGCACGCAGCATTGCCATGTATCTGGCCCACACGGCGCTGGGCTGGCCCTTGCAGCGCGTCGGCCAGGCGTTCGGCCGCAACCGCACCAGCGTCTCGCTGGCCTGCACCCGCGTGGAGGAGGCGAGGGATGATCAGGCGTTCGATCGCCTGCTCGAACAGCTCGAGGGATGCGTGCGCCTGATGAGCGGGCTTCAGGCCAACAGCGTCAATCTCAAGGTGATCCGATGAGCGCGCCTGCGGGTCTTGAGCGCGCCTCGCGCCTGCTGCGTGCGCCCGGTCACTGGCTGGAGGTGACCGACGAGGCCCTGCTGCTGCGCCATGGTCCTGACCGCCGCCGCCGCCCGGTCATGCGACTGTCCCTTGGTGCGTTGCAGCCCTTGAGCGAGCGGGCCGGGCTCAGGGCTGTGCCGGGCGAAGATGCGCGCGCTCTGGCATGTTCAGCCGCTTTGGAACAAAACAAGAACAAAATGGAGACAGCGCAGCGGGGCAGGGCCGGGCGGCCGGGTGTGGTCGAGGGCGTGGCATTGCGGCCCGACGACAGCGGTGCCCTCGTGGCCAGGCGGGTCAATCTGGCGGAATCGCCGCTCTACTGGCTGGCGCGCAGACGTGACCGCAATGGCGAACCGTGGCTGTCCCCGATCGAGGTGGCGGCGGGAGAGCGGCTGCGCAACGACTCGCTCATTGCTCTGCGCCAGCCGGGCCTGACCATGCGCTGGGATGCAGGCCCGCGCACGCCGAGGGGGCAGGGGCGCGACGTCTCGCCCATCCGTCGCATCGATGCGGAGCGCCGGGTCGAGGCGGCGCTGGCAGCGGTCAGGGCGCCGCTGCGGCCCATGCTGGTGCATGTGTGCGTGCGCGCCTCCAGCCTCGAGGTGGCCGAGCGAGGGCTGGGGCTGAAGCGGCGTGCGGGCCGCACGGTGCTGAAGTCGGCCTTGCAGGACCTGGCGCGGCACTACGCGCTCGTGTGAGGGGCTCAGGTGGCCCTGGCGGCATCCTCGCGGATGCGCGCGATCATGGCCGCAAGGCCGTTGGCGCGCTGGCTGGAGAGGGCCGATCCCAGGCCCAGCCGCGCCACTGCGGCACCGGCGTCGAAATCGAGGATCTCGCGCGCCGTGCGCCCCGAATAGAGCGTGAGCAGCACGGCGATCAGACCGCGCACGATGTGGGCATCGGAATCGCCGCGAAAGTGCAGCACATCGCCCTCGCGCGCGCTGACCAGCCAGACCTGACTGGCACAGCCCGAGACCCTGGTATCGGCGTTGCGCTCGTGATCGCTCAGGGGCTCGAGTGCGCGGCCCATGTCGATGACATGGCGATAGCGCTCCTCCCACTCGCCCAGCAGGTCGAAGGACTCGGCCATGTCGTCGAGGGTAGCGTCCATGGAGAGGGGCTGGCCGGGCGGCAGGGTCATGGCGCGGGCTTAGACAATGCGGCGCTCAAGCTCAATGCCGATGGATGCGGCCCATGGATGCGGCCCATGGATGCGGCCCAAGGATGCGGCGCATTGATGCGGGCCAAGGATGCGACATTGGGACGGGCGCTCATCGTGGTGCTTTCGCCTGAGACGGGAGCGGCCTCGCGCGCTCGCGGGCCAGTGCCTAATGTCCGGCCTGATCGGTCCACTGAGGAAAAGCCCTGACCGGTGCGGGGAATCAGGGTCTAGATTGAGAGTTTCGCACCTTCGAGACCGCGTTCATCCCGAGCGCACTCGCCCGACCGCAGCCCTCCCGGAAGCCCAGTTCTTGTCCAGCCCCGCCCCTGACAAGCCCAAAGCGGTCCCGCCCGCCCAGCGGGCAGATGCGAAAGGGGCCGTGCCGCGCGCAGAAGTGGCCATGCTGGCGGCATGGCACGCGGCCTTTGTCGTGGGGCTGGGCATACTGGTGCTGCTCCATGCGGCGCTGGGGCGGCCGCTGTCGCCCATGGAGGCCGGAGCCCTGCTGGTGATCGCCCTGCCGGGGCTGGCGGGGCTGGGGCTGATGCTGCGCGATCAGGCGTCGGACCGGCTGGGCCTCGTGCTGGTCTGGGGTCTGACGGCGGCGATCGTGCTGGCCCTGACGGGCGGGGCCTCGGGGCTGATGAGCGCCCTGTCGCTGATGCCGCTGCTGGCGGGGGTGCTGCTGGCGCGTCCCGGCCTCAGCCGCAGGCTGGTGCTGGCGGGAGCTGCGGCCTCGATCACGGCGGTGATGGCGGGGCTGCTGGCCTCGCGCTACATCGCCGCCCCCGCGCCCGGCACCCTGTGGGAGGGCGTGCCCATGCTGGTGCTGGTGATCCTGATGGCGCTGGGTGCGCTGCTGATCGGCTGGCACCGGCGCGAGGCGGCGCTGGAGCGGGCGCTGGGCTCGCTGTCGCGGCTCGAGGCCCTGATGGCCGGTCAGCCGGGGCTGACCGTGGTGCTCGATGCCAGCGGGCATCTTCATGCGGCCTATGGCACCGCCCCGCCGGGCCTCGATGTCGGTGCCCTGTTCGATGACGGACTGATCGCGGCGGTTCATGCGCCGGATCGTCAGGGGCTGGTCGAGGCGCTCGCTGCGGCCTCGGCGGGCCTGCAGGTGAGGCAGGCGCTGTTTGCGCCGCGCGTGGCGCTGGACCGCAGGGTGCAGTTTCTGGTGCGCGCGCTGGGCGATGAGGAGGGCCGCCTGATCGCGACCCTGACCGATGCCACCTTGCAGCACGCGCGCGAGCTGACGCTGGAGGCCGAGCGCAGCGAAGCGCTGAGCGACAGCGCGGGCAAGACGCGCTTTCTGGCCAACATGAGCCACGAGCTGCGCACGCCGCTCAATGCCGTACTGGGCTTTTCCGACATGATGCGCCAGCGCCTGTTCGGGCCTCTGCCCGACAAGTATGTCGAGCACGCCAGCGCCATCCACGAGGCGGGCACGCACCTGCTCGACCTGATCAACGATGTGCTCGATGTCAGCAAGATCGAGGCGCGGCGCTATGAGCTGAACCGCGAGCGTTTCGATGCACGCGAGGCCATCACCGCCGCCATGACCCTGATCCGCGTCTCGGCGGCCGACAAGGGCGTGGAGCTGGCCGGGGTGCTGCCGCCCGAGCCCCTGATGGTCGATGCGGATCGCCGCGCGCTGAAACAGGTCACGCTCAATCTGCTGTCCAATGCCGTCAAGTTCACGCCGCGCGGCGGACACGTCAGCGTCAGTGCCCAGGCCATCGGCCCCTATCTGGAACTGGTGGTGGCGGACACAGGCGTGGGCATCGCGCCCGAGGACGTGGCGCGTCTGGGCCAGCCCTTCGTGCAGGTCGGACGCGAGGACCAGCGCAGCCTCGGCACCGGGCTGGGCCTGTCACTGGTGCGGGCTCTGGCCGAGCTGCATCAGGGGCGCATGACCATCGAGAGCACCCTGGGCGAGGGCACGGCGGTCACGGTGCGCCTTCCGGTGGTCGAGGTGGCACGCATCCCCATCCCCGAGGATGCGAAGGACAAGGTGGTCAGTCTGGATGCGCTGGACCGGCGCGGCCTGCGTGGCCCGACCGACGCGGGCACCGGCGAGCGCAGCGGCTCTACGGATGGCGAAGGCGCCTGAACCCGCCGGGGCGGCAGGGGCCGTTCGGGGATCGAACCCCTCGCGCCCGTCTGGCTTTTCCAACCGATCTCGGACTTTAGAGAAGCCCGCTCCCCTCGGGTCTGGCAGGCATCTCATTGCCCCAGCAGGAAGCGAGTTCTCGCAACGCCCTGTCGTAAAACTCTGCCAGAGGCCCATCGTTGGCCATGAATGTCACCTGGTGCCCACTCTGAGAGCTTGTATCCGGGTTCATTACCCCGCGTGCCGACACCTCATAAACCAGCCCTGTTTGCACCGGAAGTGGCCAGCGTCGGCCAGGCCCGAAAAAATCGAGACCCATGGGGGGCAGTTGTCTGAAGTTCTCTATGACCGTTGAGATCTGAGGGCATGTATCTGAACTCGCCCATCTGGGGTTTCTCTCGGCACCTCGAGTGAAACCCATGTTCAGCATGACCCAGTTTTCGTGAGTGACGCCATCACGAAACTGAATGAATCGATATCCCATCACGGTCGTCACCTGTAAATGACGGATGTCCGTGTGTGTGAACTGTATAGTTGGCAGTTGCTCAAAGTGGCGTACAAACCGCATGCGCTGTTGAAATGCAGCAAGAGCGTGTGAGGCCTCCTCTTGCGTCAGACCATTGAAATCAAAAGCCCCTCCCGGCTCCCAGACACTGGGTGGCGATGAGGGGGTCTGGGCGATTGAGACGCTGGCGAGACAGAGCGTACAGAACGCGGCGATCAGCGCTCCGGCGCGGCCTGCGGCTGGGATGCTTCTCATCGACCGGCTCCTCATTCATTGCACGGCGGCAGGGGCTGTTCGGGGATCGAACCCCTCGCGCCTATCTCGCTTACAGAGGTGCCCAGGGTCAGAGCCAAGTGCCACCTTCTGGTCTGGCGGGCGTCTCGTCACCCCAGCAGGAAGCGAGTTCTCTGAGCGCCATCATAACAAATGCCTCGACGGGTCCATCAAGTGCCGAATAGGTCACGATGTTGTCGCCATGGGAGCGAGGATCGTCCTGCATGACACCGCGGGACGACACCTCAAAGCGCAAGCTGGCGCTGACGGGGGCGGGCCAGCGCCTGCCCGGTCCGAAGAAATCTAGGCCAAGTGCCGGCAGATTGCGGAAGCTCTCGATGACCGTGGCCATCTGAGGGCAGGTGTCGGAGCTTGCCCACCGCGGCTCTGACTCCACGCCCTGGGAGAAACCCGTTCTCATCATGACCCAGTTTTCGTGGGTGACGCCATCACGATGCTGAATGAAGCGATATCCGAGTACGATGGATGTCTGCACATGACGGTTGTCGAACATGACGAAGTGAATCAGGGCGCGTTCCCCAGCGTAGCGGGTAAAACGCATCCGATCATGGAAGGCGGAACGCGCTTCTTGCGCCTGCTCACGCGTCAGACCACCGTAATAAAAGGGTCCGCCCGGCTCCCACGGGCTGGCCTGAGAGGGCTGCTGTGCCAGCGAGGTGCTGGCAAGTAGTAACGCGCAAACGGCCAAGGCCAGCGCTCCGGCGCGGCCTGCGGCTGGGATGCTTCTCATCGACCGGCTCCTCATTCACTGCACGGCGGCAGGGAGAATGAGCGCACAACCGCCGCGCGTGGGCCAGTCAATCTGGCGTTATCGGGCCGGCGTTAGCAGGCTGGCGTCAGCAGGCGGCATCAAGCCTCAGGAAAAGGCGGCCTTGAGGCGATCAAGCTGGCTCTGCACGGGGTTTTCCACCGCGTCGGGTGCCGCTTCGAGATACATGCGCCGGTCCAGATAGATCACCCGCTCCAGCAGCTTTTCAGAGCGCACCATGTGCTCGATCAGGGCGATGGGCAGGTCCGGGTGCGAGGGCTCGCTGCGGCTGACAGGGCCGACATTGAGGCGATAGCGCGCATCGCAGGCCAGCTCGGGCGCCATGTCGCCCTCGCGCACCGCGCGCTGGACCAGCAGCCACGAGGCGATCTGCATCAGGCGCGTGGTCAGGGCCATGCTCTCGGCTGCATAGGAAAGGGCGGCCTGTCGCGACAGCAGGCGAGAGTCGCGCCGGCCCTCGCCATCCAGATAGGCGGCGGTGTCCTCGACCAGTTCCATGCCGTCACGGAAGGTGCGCTCGAACAGCTCGGAACGGGCGAAATCCCGCACTACGGCCGCGCGGCTGGCGATGGCATCGGGGGCGGCAGGGCCCGTATCGGCGGCGGCTTCGACCATACGCTGTTCAAACCTCTACTGACGCGCAGCCAGACAAGCTGACGCAACTGGGCCTTTGTGTGCAACCCCCGTGCCAGCCGTGACAGCCAAAGGCGGCGGGGCCGTGACATTCGTGCACGCCGCTGTGTGCCGCGCTTTTCTAGTCCGCCCCGCCCTTGAACGAGAACAGCGCGTCGGCGGCAGACTTGCGCGCCTGTTTCGACGACAGGGCCGCCTCGGCGCGCGCGATCTCGGCACGAAGCGTCTCGATGCGGGCCTGAAGCTCCTCGGTGCCTTGCAGGTCCAGATCCTCGCGGGTCAGGGCGCGCAGGGCGGCATCGCGAGAGGCGCGCGGCTCTGAGTCGTCGAACACCATCTGGCTTCCTCCCTCTGCATCCAGACTTTAGAGAACGCCCATCGGCGCGTGATTTCAAGAGCGCGGCCATGGCAGGTGGCAGGGAGACGAGCCCGATGGCGGAGATGAAGGTCGTGGAGATCACGCCGGGCGTGCGCGGGCCGGAGGCTCTGGTGATCGCGACGCGGGCGCGGCCCGAGCCCGGCCCTGGCGAGGTGCGCATCAAGGTGGCGGCGGCGGGCGTGAACCGTCCCGATGTGCTTCAGCGCATGGGGCTCTATCCGCCGCCCGAGGGGGCGTCCGACATTCCCGGCCTTGAGGTTTCGGGCGTGGTCGATGCGCTGGGGGAGGGGGCCGATGCCGCATGGCTGGGAGCGAGGGTCTGTGCCCTGCTTGCAGGCGGTGGCTATGGCCAGTGGGTCACGGTGGATCAGCGCCACCTGATGCCTGTGCCCGATCACATGGCCCTGAGCGATGCGGCGGCCCTGCCCGAGACCGTGATCACGGTCCATGCCAATGTGTTCGAGGCGGGCGGGCTGAAAGGCGGGGAGACCCTGCTGGTCCACGGAGCCACCAGCGGCATCGGCGTCACCGCCATCGCTCTGGCAAAGGCGGCGGGCGCGCGTGTGGTCGCCACCTCGCGCGGGGCGGACAAGGCCGAGGCGGCGCGGGCGCTGGGTGCGGATGTGGCCATCGATGCCAGCGCCGGGCCATGGCAGGCCGGGGCCGAGGCGGCCGGCGGGGCCGATGTGATCCTTGATATGGTGGGTGCAGGGTATGCGCGGGCCAATCTGGCGGTGCTGAAACCCGGCGGGCGCTGGGTGGTGATCGCCTTTCAGTCCGGAGCCCTGGCCGAGGTCGATCTGATGACGCTGATGCGAAAGCAGGCGGTGCTGACGGGATCGACCCTGCGCGCGCGATCAGATGACGAGAAGGCGCGCCTGATCGCCCAGGTCCGGCAGCGTCACTGGCCGCTGATCGACAGCGGCGCGGCGCGCATCCCGGTCAGTGCGCGCTTTGCCCTGGACAAGGCTGTGGACGCCCACCGCCTGATGGAAGCGGGCGTCCACACGGGAAAGATCATCCTCGATCTGGAGGCGTGAGCCTTAGCGCAGGGGGCGCATCGAGGAGATGGTGTCGTTCAGGCCATGCTGGCGCAGGTTGCGAACGTCACCGTCGAACACCTGGCAGCGGCCGCGGAAGTTGGCGTCGCTGCACACCAGCCAGCTGCCGCGCAGACGCATGGAGCTTATGCGGTCGTTGAAGCCGGTGCGGTCGAGGTTGGGCATCTCGCCACGGAAGGTGGTCGAGGCACCGCGATAATCGGCATCGACATAGACGGTGATCTCGCTGCGACCACCCCAGCCGCCGCCGGGACGACCGGGACGGCCATCATTCCAGCCACCGCCGGGACGGTTCCAGCCGTCACGCCCGCCATACCAGCATTGCAGGCGGCCGTCGTTGTTGCCGATCTGGGCGCCGCGGCACTCGTCGACGCGGATCGAGGTGCGCACCCACTGGGCACGGCGCGTCTGGCAGACGGCATAGAGGGTGCCGCCGCGCACGCTGATGTCACGGCAGGTGTCCTGATAGGGCCCGCGGGGGCCGGGCTGGGCCTCGGCCGTGGAAGGGGCGCTGAGGGCAACGCCCCCGATGATGGCTGCGGCCAGGCCGCTCAGGCCAAGGGCGGTGATCTTTTTCATGGGTCTCTCCCGAACAGTCCTGATGGGATAACGCTGTAACTGTCCGTGAGGGTGCAACCGCGCGCCTGAACGCAAGCTGTATGGGAAGTTCGCTCTCGTTCAGACTTGTTCAGGGGTGTCGAGGGGGCGGGCGAGCGTTCGAAGCCCGTTTTCTTTTCAGCCGTCACACACTATAGAGAGTCATCACGCGCCCGGCCGAAAGGCCGGGCGCCGCCGTTTCGGGCCGGGCCCACAAGCCTTGCGCCCCCACGTCAAGAAAGAGCGAGACAGTCCATGTCCCAAATCCTCATGCCCAAGGCCACGGCAGTCTGGCTGGTGGAGAACACCGCGCTCACCTTCGAGCAGATCGCCGAGTTCTGCGGCCTGCACCCGCTGGAGGTGCGCGGCATCGCCGATGGCGACGTGGCCCGCGACATTCGTGGCGCAGACCCGATCATGAACGGCCAGCTCACCCACGAGGAACTGGACAAGGCGCAGGCCGATGCCAGCTATCGCATGAAGGCCGTGGTCAGCCGCCATGCCGAGCTGCTCAAGCCGACCAAGAAGACGCCGCGTTACACGCCCGTCTCGCGCCGTCAGGACCGCCCCGATGCGATTATGTGGTTCGTCAAGAACCACCCCGAAGTGACGGACGCCCAGATCTCCAAGCTGCTGGGCACCACCAAGTCCACCATCGAGAGCGTGCGCGGGCGCACCCACTGGAACAGCGCCAACATCAAGCCGGTGGACCCGGTGACCCTGGGCCTGTGCGGCCAGATCGAGCTGGACGCGGTGATCCGCAAGGCGGCCGAGAAGGCCGGCAAGACCGACGCGGGCCGTACCCTGCTTGAAGATCAGGCCGATGAGACCCCCGCCGCGCCCGAGGCCATTGAGACCGAGGAGATCGACGAGCGCCGCGGGCCGGAGCCCGACGCGGCTTCGGTCTTTAGCGACTTCACCGACGAGGGCGGCGAGGACTGACCGTCTGAGCCCGATACTGTGATCCGGGCGGCGATCCGGCACGTCAGCAGCAAAAAAGCCCCGCCGGACAACCGGCGGGGCTTTTCGCTATCTCAGTGGTGCTGGCCCTGAAGCGCTTCGATCTGTTCCTTCAGCCGAAGTTTTCGTCGCTTCATTTCCTTGAGCTCAAGGGCATCTGCGCTCGGTCGGATCATTTCCTTCTGGATCGCTTCGTCGAGGGTGCGGTGACGATTTCCGAGTTCGCGAATGCGAGCGTCAATGCTCATAGCTTGCGCCTCCTTCTCTAAGGGACCATTCATCCAACACCTGAAAGGGGCGGATGTGGAGTCTTTTCGGCGATCATCCGATCACACATCGAGGAGGCCATATGAGCGGGGCGAGAAAGCGGCTGATCGTGGGTATCAGTGGTGCATCCGGGATTGTCTATGGAGTCCGGGCACTTGAGATGGCACGCGCCCTCGATGTGGAGACGCATCTGGTCGTATCGCGCGCGGGTGCCATGACCCTGTCCCAGGAAACCGATCTCTCGCTGGCCGACCTGAAGGCCATGGCCGACGAGGTTCATGGCATCAACGATGTGGGCGCCTCCATCGCCTCGGGCTCGTTCCGCACGCTCGGCATGATCGTTGCGCCGTGCTCGGTGCGCACCTTCAGCGAGATCGCCACGGGCGTGACCAGCTCGCTGCTGACGCGCGCGGCCGACGTGACCTTGAAGGAGCGCCGCCCGCTGGTCCTGATGGTGCGCGAGAGCCCGCTGCACCTCGGCCACCTGCGCTCTCTGGCGGCTCTGGCCGAGATGGGGGCCAGCATCGTGCCGCCGGTGCCCGCCTTCTATACCCGCCCCCAAAGCGTGGCCGAGATCGTCGATCAGTCCGTGGGCCGCGCGCTGGACCTGTTCGGTCTGGACTGGGGGGGCACCCGGCGCTGGCAGGGGATGGAGCCGCAGTGAGCGAGGACGCACGCTCGTTCTGGGACTGGGCCGTGCAGGCCTATGGCGGCGAGGGCGTCAGCGAGGCCTGCCTTGGCCTTCAGGACGATCACGGCCTGAGCGTGCCGCTGCTGCTGTGGGCCGCTTGGTGCGCGCACACCGGCAGGCATCCTGATGCCGAAACCATCGAGGCCGCCGCAGACCTAGCCTCGAACTGGGAGGCCGCGATCATCGGGCCGGTGCGCGCCTTGCGCCGCCGTCTCAAGCAGCGCCTGCTCGATGTGGACGATGCGGTGCGCGAAGACATCCGCGCCGACATCAAGGCGGTGGAACTCAAGGCCGAAGCCGGGCTGATCGGGGCGCTCGAAGTGCTGGCCCCGGCACCTGCCGGCACCCCTGAGCGGTCCATCGCCCTGATGGTGGCCGTCGCCTCGCACAGTGCGCGCGCCCTGCCTCGACCTGCGCTTCAGAACCTTGCGGATCGGCTTTGGGCGGCGCGGTGAACTGCGCTATATTGGCCCGTGTCGTGCTGCGGCCATCTCCTTGAGGGGAATCCTGCGTCCATGAGAGAAGAAGACGCTTCGGTCATCGAGCTGAAATCGAAAGAGCGCGGGCCGGATGCGCCTGTCAGCGCTCCGGTTCAGGACATGGAGGCAGAAGTCGAGGCCAGCCAGACCCTGGCCTATCAGCGCGCCTTGCGCGAGCGGCTGGCCGAGCTGCGCCAGGAGCATCTGGACCTGGCCGCCTCCATCGAGGCGCTGGGCGCCATGCCCGTGCCCGATCAGCTTACCATCGCGCGCCTCAAGCGCCGCAAGCTGGCGCTGAAGGACGAGATCACCCGGCTTGACGACGAGATCCTGCCCGACATCATCGCCTGATCCGCCTCAGCGCGAAGGCTTCTTGCGCACCCACATGGCCGCATCGGCCTCGGCCAGCCAGACTTCGGCATCGGCCTGACCGGCGAGCGGGCGCACGCCGAAGGCACCGTTCACGACCACCTGCCGCCCGTTCCACTCGAAGCCTCGCGATGCCAGTGCCTCACCCAGCGCACGCGCCTTTTCGCGGCCATCGTCGAGGGCGGCGTTCATCAGCAGCAGCGCGAACTCATCGCCGCCCAGCCGACCCAGCGCATCGCTCTCGCGCAGATTGGCCTTGAGGGTCTCGGCCACATGGATCAGGGCGGCATCGCCCGCCGCGTGGCCCAGATCGTCATTGATGCGCTTGAAGCCATCCAGATCGAGATAGATCAGGCTGGCGGGCACGTCATGGCGGGCGCAATAGGCCATGGCGCGGTTCAGCACCTCGACGAAGCCGCGCCGGTTCAAGGTGGGGGTCAGCACATCGTGGTCCGCCGCCGCCTCGGCCGCCTCGGCCCGTGCGCGCATGGCCTCGAGATCGCGGGTCAGGCGCTCGACCTCGGCGCGCAGCAGCGCCAGCTCGTCGCTCTCGCCTTTAGCTGGCTGGCTCGTCTCGCGCAGGGCCTGAGGGGACATCGGGTCCGATCCCGTGGAACACAGTGCGGCGGGCACCGACTCAAGCGCCCGTGGCCCGTGCCCATGCTAGTGCCACAGGGCCAAAGCGCAAAGACGCCAGATGCGGACCCGCGCGGTTGTGATAAGGGCCGTCTTGACATAACGTCCGCGCCCTTTCCGAAGGTTTGCTGCCCCGAGACCCCGATGACCCACAGCCCCGCCGTCGCCATCGTCATGGGCAGCCGCTCGGACTGGCCGACCATGAAGCACGCCGCCGACGCCCTCGATCAGCTTGGCGTGGCGTGGGAGGCCAAGGTGGTCTCGGCGCACCGCACCCCCAATCGCCTGGTGGCCTTCTCCAGTGGCGCCCGCGCGGCAGGGTTTCGCGTCATCATCGCAGGGGCGGGCGGCGCGGCGCACCTGCCGGGCATGGTGGCATCCATGACCGCGCTGCCCGTGCTGGGTGTGCCGGTCAAGAGCCGCGCGCTGGCCGGGCTGGATTCGCTTCTGTCCATCGTGCAGATGCCCGGCGGCGTGCCCGTGGGCACCCTGGCCATAGGCAAGGCCGGCGCGCGCAACGCAGGGCTGCTCGCTGCCCAGATACTGGCCCTGTCGGACGAGGCCCTGGCCGGGCGGGTCGAGGCGATGCGCCAGCAGCAGACCGACAGCGTGCTCGAGAGCGTCGAGGACTGAGTGCCGGACCTGCCGCTTTCCCCCGGATCGAGCATCGGCATCCTCGGCGGTGGCCAGCTTGGCCGGATGCTGTCGCAGGCGGCATCGCGCCTGGGCTTCGACGTCGTGATCCTCGATCCCGAGGACAACAGCCCCGCCGGGCGCGTCTCGCGCGGCCAGATCGTGGCGGCCTATGACAACGAGACCGCTCTCGATGTGATGGGGCGGGTCTGCGATGTCGTCACCTTCGAGTTCGAGAACGTGCCTGCCTCGTCGGTCGAGCGGCTGGCGCGTGCGGGCGCTCTGGTGGCACCGGGGCCGATGGCCCTGGCGGTGGCGCAGGACCGGGTGAGCGAAAAGACCTATCTGAACGCGGTCGGAGCCACGACCGTGGATTTCGCCGCCGTGGACGATCTGGAGGGTTTGAGGGCCGCGCTGGATGTCATCGGCCTGCCGGCCCTGCTCAAGACCCGGCGCGAGGGCTATGACGGCAAGGGCCAGGTCTGGATCCGCCGCAAGGGCGATGCGCGCAGGGCCTGGGAGGCCATCGGCGCGCGCCCGGCCATCCTCGAGGCCAGGGCCGATTTCGAGCGCGAGCTGTCGATCATTGCCGCGCGCGGGCGCGATGGCGCAGTGGGGCTGTATCCGCCCGGAGAGAACGTGCACGAAGGGGGCATCCTTCGCACCACCACCGCCCCGGCTACCTTGTCGCCCGCGGTCTCGAGGCGCGCGCGCGCCATTGCCGAGGCGGTGCTGGACGGGCTCGACTATGTGGGCGTCATGGGCATCGAGCTGTTCGCACTGAAGGGCGGGCGGCTGCTGGTCAACGAGATCGCCCCGCGCGTGCACAACACCGGCCATTGGACCCAGGACGGCTGCGCCTGTGACCAGTTCGAGCAGCACATCCGCGCCATAGCGGGCTGGCCGCTGGGCAGCTTCGAGGCCCAGGCGCGCGTCGAGATGACCAATCTGCTCGGTCCCGAGGTCGAGCAGTGGCGCACGGCGTCGGGCGAGGCCGGGGCCTGCGTGCATCTCTATGGCAAGGGCGAGGCGCGCGCGGGCCGCAAGATGGGCCACATCAACCGGGTGCTCGGCCCTGCCCGTCAGGCGCGTGCCCGCTGAGGCCCTTCCGTCATGCCCGGCCTGTCTTTCGCTCGGCCTGGCTTAAGCCCGGCTTGAAAAGGGATAGGGGCTGATCGACTTGGCGAAGTCGTCGACGATCAGGGTGCGCGTCAGAGGCGGGGCGGCGCGCTCACGGCACGGGTGGCGCTCGCACAGGCCGCAGGCCGGACCGATGGGAGTCACATCCGGGTTCTCCAGATCGAGGCCGCGCGCATGGATCAGGCGATGGGCGTGGCTCAGCTCGCAGCCGAGCCCGATGGCCAGGTCGTGCCGACCGGAACCGCCCCCCGCCGCACCGCCGGGACGCTGAACCGTGCGCGACAGCGTGAACCAGCGCCCGCCCTCCGGCGTCTCGATGATCTGGGTCAGGGTCTCACCCGGCTGGGCAAAGGCCCCGTGCAGGCGCCAGCGCGGGCACGAGCCGCCGAGGCGCGAAAAGGGAAAGCGGTCCGAGGCAAAGCGCTTGGAGACATTGCCCGCCCGATCCACCCGCATGAAAAAGAACGGCACCCCGCTGGCGCCCGCGCGCGACAGGGTGGTCAGGCGGTGCGCGACCTGCTCGAAGCTGGCCCCGAAGCGCGCCATCAGCCGGGCGATGTCATAGCCGCTGTCTTCGGCGAGGCGGTGGAAGGGGCCATAGGGCATGAGGATGGCGGCGGCCAGGGTATTGGTCAGCGACACCTTCAGCAGCCTGCGCGCGGAAAGATCGGGCGGCGAGGCCTGATCGGCCATGGCATCGAGGGCAGGGCCATGCTCGCCGAGGCCCAGCTGATAGGCGATGGCGAACAGGCGCGTGGCGGGCTCCAGCCCCTCCACCAGCAGCAGGCGGCGGCGGTGAAAGTCGAAGCGGCGCGTCCATTCGACCATCACCTCGGCCGGAAGGGTGCGAACGCCGAGGCCGTGGCGCTGTTGCAGGCGCTCGCGCATGAGGGCCTCGAGCCCCTCGGTTTCCAGCCGCACGCGATCGGCGCTCAGCTCGCCATGGATGGCCTCACCCCAAAGGTCGATCTGGGGGAAATGGTTGCGCCGCCCCTGCACATAGGCGCGCACCCATTCGGCCGCGGTCTCGATCATGGGCTCGGCAGTGGTCTCGCGCCGCTCGGAGGCGAGCTGGCCGCGCCGGCGCGCATCCAGCAGGGCCCGATAGAGCCGCCCTATGGCCTCGCTGGCGGCGGGCGCATCCTCGATCATGCCCAGTACTTCGTGGCGCGGCACGCGCAGGCCCTCGAACAGGGGGTCGGCGAACACCTCGCTCAGCTCCGCCTCCTGATTGCCGACCGGGCCGGAGCCGAAGGCGCGCAGGTCGATGTCATAGACCTCGGCCAGTTTCAGCAGCAGCTGGGCGGTGACGGGGCGCTGGTTGCGCTCGATGTGGTTGAGATAGCTGGGCGAGACGCCAAGCTCCTTCGCCATGGCGGTCTGGGTGCGGTCCAACTCGCGACGCAGACGCCTGAGCCGCCCGCCGAGGTAGAGCTTTCGATCGGTCGTCTCGGCCATAGATGTCACATTGACATGATTTGACAGGCTCGAGAAGTCAGATTGTGTCCAGATGACCTCGCGGCGGGCGTCCGCCCTGTCACGCCAAGGCCAGAAACGTGTTCTTCTCACAGCGAGCACACCGGGCCGCTGTCATGCAGGTCAGGTCCTGGTGAAGATGAGCGGGGATTGACACATCATGACTGACGCCTTTTCCGATCTTGTCCCGAGCGCGCCCGAAGGCCGCTATGACGGCATCGAGCGCCCCTACGGCCCGGATGAGGTGCGCCGCCTGCGCGGCTCGGTGCCGATCCGCCATACGCTGGCCGAGCGCGGAGCCAACCGCCTGTGGGCGCTGCTGCGCGAGGAGCCCTACATCAATGCGCTGGGCGCGGTGACGGGCAATCAGGCCATGCAGATGGTGCGCGCAGGGCTGAAGGCCATCTATCTGTCGGGCTGGCAGGTGGCGGCGGACGCCAATACGGCAGGCGCCATGTATCCCGATCAGTCGCTCTATCCGGCCAATGCGGCGCCCGAGCTGTGCCGCCGCATCAATCGCACCTTGCAGCGGGCCGACCAGATCGAGCACGCCGAGGGCAGGCTGAGCCGGGACTGGTTCGTGCCCATCGTGGCCGACGCCGAGGCCGGCTTCGGCGGCCCGCTCAACAGCTTCGAGATCATGAAGGCCTTCATCGAGGCCGGGGCGGCGGGCGTCCACTTCGAGGACCAGCTGGCCAGCGAGAAGAAGTGCGGCCACCTGGGCGGCAAGGTGCTGATCCCGACGGCGGCACACATCCGCAACCTGACCGCCGCGCGCCTGGCCGCGGATGTGATGGGCACGCCCACCCTGATCGTGGCGCGCACCGATGCGGAGTCCGCGCGCCTCATCACCTCGGACGTGGACGAGCGCGACCGGCCCTTCATCGAGGAAGGCAGCCGCACGCCCGAGGGCTTCTATCGCCTGAAAGAGGGCACGGGCCTCGATCACTGCATCGCGCGGGGTCTCGCCTATGCCCCCCATGCGGACCTGCTGTGGTGGGAGACATCGCACCCCGATCTCGACGAGGCACGCGCCTTTGCCGAGGCCATCCACAAGGTGCATCCGGGCAAGCTGCTGGCCTACAACTGCTCGCCGAGCTTCAACTGGGCGGCCAAGCTGGACGAGGCGACCATCGCGCGCTTCCAGCGTGAGCTGGGCGCCATGGGCTATCGCTTCCAGTTCGTGACCCTGGCGGGCTTTCACGCCCTCAATCACTCGATGTTCGAGCTGGCCTGCGGCTATCGCGAGCACGGCATGAAGGCCTATTCGGCCCTGCAACAGGCCGAGTTCGCCTCGGAGGCCGAAGGCTATACCGCCACCCGCCACCAGCGCGAGGTCGGCACGGGCTATTTCGATGCGGTCGCCACGGTGATCTCGGCGGGCCAGTCCTCGACCACGGCCCTGAAGGACTCGACCGAAGCGGCCCAGTTCGAGCCGCAGGCGGCCTAGGCGCCGCCCCGTCACACTGCAAACCCATGGACTAAGGAGCCAGGATCATGACCACGGAGCGTTACTGGGTCGTCGGGGGCGAATATGAATGCATCGGCTTTCACCGCCTGAAGGGCCTGCCCGAGCTGAGCGGACCCTATCTGACGCGCGACGAGGCCCGCGCGGCATGGCGCAGCCTGTCGGAGCGCACGCGCGCCTGTGCTACGGCCCGCTACAGCATCGCCGCCGAGCAGGTCCGCCTGCCCGGCTGACCCGTCCGACCGTGCCGCAGCCCGCGCCTAAGGAGGGCGTCCGAGCCATGCCCATCGCCGAACTCGATGCCATCCGTGCCGAAGTGCGCGCGCCTGCCGCGCCGCGCCAGAGCGAGGTGCTGACCCCCGAGGCGCTGGGCTTTCTGAGCGAGCTTCACCGCCGCTTCGAAGCGCGCCGCAAGGCCCTTCTGAAGGCGCGCCTGACCCGCCAGGCCCGCCATGATGCCGGTGAACTGCCCGACTTCCGCCCCGAGACGCGCGAAATCCGCGAAGGGGACTGGCGCGTCGCGCCCGCGCCGCACGACCTGCGGGATCGGCGCGTCGAGATCACTGGGCCGGTGGACCGCAAGATGGTCATCAACGCGCTCAACAGCGGCGCGCGCGTGTTCATGGCCGACTTCGAAGATGCCACCGCGCCCGCCTGGGCCAACCTGATCGAGGGTCAGGTCAATCTGAAGGATCTGTGGGCGGGCACGCTCAGCTTCGATGATCCGCGCACGGGCAAGGCCTATCGGCTGGGCCCCCAGCGTGCGGTGCTCAAGGTGCGTCCGCGCGGCTGGCATATGGACGAGGACCACCTGCGCGTGGGCGGCGAGGCCATGTCGGGCGCCCTGTTCGATCTGGGGCTCTATCTGTTTCACAATGCGCGCGCGGCGCTGGATCAGGGCAGCGGGCCCTATGCCTATCTGCCCAAGCTGGAGAGCTTCGAGGAGGCGGCGCTGTGGAATGACGTGCTGGCCCATGTCGAACAGCGCCTCGGCCTTGCGCGCGGTGCGGTGCGTGTCACGGTCCTGATCGAGACCCTGCCCGCAGCCTTTCAGATGGAAGAGATCCTGCATGCGCTGAGAGAGCGGATCGTGGGGCTCAACTGCGGGCGCTGGGACTATATCTTTTCGACCATAAAGTGCCTGTCCGCCGACGCGCGCTTCATCACGCCCGACCGTGCGCGCATGGTGATGGGCGAGGCATTCCTGCGGGCCTATTCGCTGCGCCTGATCGAGACCTGCCACCGGCGCGGCGCGCACGCCATGGGGGGAATGGCGGCACAGATTCCCGTGCGCGGCGACGAGGCGGCCAATGCGGCGGCGCTTGCCAAGGTCCGGGCCGACAAGATGAGGGAGGCGCGCGACGGCCATGACGGCACCTGGGTGGCTCACCCCGATCTCGTGCCGGTGGCCATGGCGGTGTTCGACGAGATCATGCCCGAGCCCAACCAGTTCGCGCGCCGTCACGACCTGTCAGAGCTGGATCAGGCGGCCCTCCTGAGCCTGCACGAGGGCACGCGCACCGAGGCGGGGCTGAGGGGCAACATCCGCGTGGCCATCCTCTATATCGCCGCCTGGCTGTCGGGGCGCGGCGCGGTCCCGATCGACAATCTGATGGAGGATGCGGCCACGGCGGAAATCTGCCGCGCCCAGCTGTGGCAGTGGCGCGTTCACGGCGCGAAGCTGGAGGATGGGCGCGTGATCGATGCAGCGCTGATCATGGACCTGATCGAACAGGAGACAGCGCAACTTGCCGATCGGCCTGCGCATCTGGATGCGGCGGTGCGCCTGTTCAGCGATCTGGTCATGGCCGAGCGGCTGGAGCCGTTCCTGACCGGCCCGGCCTACAGGCTGCTGAGCGCCGTCTAGGCGGCGACGCTGGTGCTCTGGCTGGCCTTGGTCTCGGCCATTTCGGCGATGGTCGAGAGCAGCAGCTCGGCGTTGATCGGCTTGGACAGGTGCCGGTCCGCGCCAGCGGAGGCCGCTGCGGCGACGTGCTCGGGCATGGCGTTGGCGGTCAGCATGACGACGGGCGTGCGCGACAGGCCGTGCGTCGCCTCGTGCAGCCTGATCTCGCGCGTGGCGGTCAGGCCGTCCATGACGGGCATCTGCATATCCATCAGCACACAGTCGAAGGGCTCTTCGCGGAAGCGCTCGAAGGCCTCGGCGCCGTTCTCGGTCATGACCAGTTCGATATCGGCGGCCTGAAGGAACAGCTCGATGACCTTGCGGTTGGTGGGATGGTCGTCGGCCAGCAGCACGCGGCGGGTGCGCGAAGCGGCAGCCTGTGCAGCCACGTCTGGCGCGCAGTCGCGAAAGAGGCTTTCGTCGGGATCGTCAGCGCTCTCGCTGGCCGCAGGGCCCGGTATGGCGACCTCGGCACGCGGCATGGGCAGGGTGAGGATGAAGATGGCCCCGCCCCCAGGCTCGCTCTCGGCATCAAGCTCGCCATCCATCATCTCGGCGAGCTGGCGACAGATGGACAGGCCCAGTCCGGTGCCGCCGAAGCGGCGCGTGATCGAGCCGTCAGCCTGCTCGAAGCGGCCGAACAGGCGCTCCTTGACCTGTTCGCTGAAGCCAACGCCCGTGTCCTCGATGGTGAAGCGCACAAGCGGCTGGCCATTGCGCTCGCCCGCGGCTTGCGCCGTCAGGCTGACGAAGCCGGTCTCGGTGAACTTTACGGCATTGGAGACCAGATTGGTCAGGATCTGTTTCAGGCGCGTGGGATCGCCCTCGACATGTTCGGGCAGGCCATCGCCCACATCGATGAAGAACTGCAGGCCCTTCAGCGTGGCCGAGGCCTGATAGAGCTGTCCGGCCTCGTGGATCACGGCCTTGAGGTCGAAGGTCTCGGGGCGAATCTCGAGGCGGCCCGATTCGATGCGCGCCAGATCGAGAATGTCGCTGAGCAGGTGTTGCAGCGTCAGGCCGGACGACTGGATCAGCTTGATCATGTCGCGCTGCTCGGCGCTCAGGTCGGTGGCGGCCAGGGCCTGCGCCACACCGATGACGCCATTGAGCGGCGTTCTGATCTCGTGGCTCATGTTGGCGAGGAAGTCGCTCTTGGCCTGGTTGGCGGCCTCGGCGGCATCGCGGGCCTGGGCTAGCAGCTCGGCATCGCGCTTAAGGTCGGTGATGTCGTTGACCACCGTGACCACGCCACCATCGGCGGTGCGACGGTCCTGCACGCGCACCCAGCGTCCGTCCTTCATGCGCTGCTCGATGTTGGACGACAGGGCCTCGCGCGCCTTGAGACGCTCCTCCAGCCACTGCTGTTCGCGCCCGATGGCCTCGATGTACTGGCCTTCCTGAAGGCCCGCATCGACGATCTCGCGGAAGGTGCGGCCCTGACGCAGCACGCTGACGATCTCGGGATTGATCTCGGTGTAGCGGGCGTTCCACAGCACGATGCGATCAAGGGAGTCATAGAAGGCCAGACCGTCGGGCATGGCGTCGATGGCCTCGCGCAGGCGGTCCAGCGCCGAGGTGCGCGACCAGCGCTCCATCACCGTGACCATGGCCCCCGCCAGGGCGATCAGGAAAGAAAGAACGGCCACGCTGAAGGCAATGCGGTTGCTCGACAGCAGCATGCCCTCGGGCACGATGCTGCCGGGGCCGGGCTCGAAATGCGTCGAGAGCATGCCGGTCATGTGCAGGGAGACGACACCAAGCGCGAGAATGGCAGCGGTGGTCAAGGCGGTCATCCACCTGTCGTTGCGCCGCGAATAGACGAGGCCGGCCCCCATCAGGGCGCAGCCCAGCACGATCGACAGCACCACAAGGGCGGGCTCGAAGCTGATCTGGCCCGCACCGCGCACGCCCATCATGCCCAGATAGTGCATGACGCCCACGACGATCCCCGCGAGCACACCGGCCTGGGCGGCGCGCAGGCGCTTTTCGCTGGAGACAAGCAGCAGGAAGGCTCCGCCCATTCCAAGTACTGCAATGACCAGCGAGCCGATGGTCTCGGTCATGGCATAGGCGATGGGCCTGCCCGGATCGTGGGAGAGCATGGCGATGAAGTGGGTGGCCCAGATACCTGATCCCGCCACCGCTCCGGCCAGCATCACCCAGAAATTGCGGAATGCGCCCAGCGCCGAGCGGGCGCGCATCAGCAACCGCAGCGCCGTAGCCAGTCCCAGCAGACAGACCAGGGCGGCCACGACGAGCAGGCCCGCGTCATGGCTTGAGGCGACGTGATGGACGTGATGATGCAAGGACAGGCTCCCGAATATCGCCGATACCCTAATGGCCAAGTCGTGAAGAAACGGTGCCCTTTGGCAGGGCGTGGGGCACCGGGTGCGCTGCGGCGTGCGGACTGATCCGGGGGCGGAACACTCTATCTTCTGTCATGATCCGTCTTTAGGCTTTCCGCGCGTCGCCATGAGCGACGTGAGCACACCCCTCAGCCATGCCCCTCGATCAGACACCATCGCCTGTGATGCCCGCGGCGAACCGCATCCGCATCAACCCCGGCTGGATCGGCGGGGGGGCGGGCGTCGTCGCGCTGGTATTGCTGGCGGTGGTCCACGATCATCTCAGCGGCCCGGCTATGACAGCGGCCCTGATCGTGGCGCTGATCACCCTTGGCGCCAACCTGCGCAGCGCCAGCCGCAGCCCCGTGGTGGACGACAGCACGGCCCAGCCTGCCGCTCATGCGTCCGGTGCAGAGAGCCATCCCGGCGTGATCGAGGCGCTGGATGCGCTTAGTGATCCACTGGTCATCATCGAGGGCAGCGAGCCGGACGACCTGGCCGGGCGGCGGATCAGTTTTGCCAATGCGGCGGCGCGCAAGCTGTTCCGCATGAGCCGCTCGGGCGGGCTTCTGGTCACGGCGGTGCGCGATCCGGCCATTCTGGAAGCTGTGGACGAGGCGCTGTTCGGCGGCATGGCCCAGACCACCGATTACGAATCCGGCGGCGCACAGGAGCGGGTGTGGCGCGCACACACCCTGCCGCTGGAGGTGACCGGCGGCGCGCGGCGCGTGGTGCTTCACCTGCGTGACGAGACGGACGTGCGGCGCATGGAGCATATGCGCGTGGATTTCCTGGCCAATGCCAGCCACGAACTGAAGACCCCGCTGGCATCGCTGACCGGCTTCATCGAGACGCTGAAGGGCCATGCGCGCGAAGACCCGGTGGCGCGGGACCGGTTCCTCGACATCATGGCCGCCCAGGCCGAGCGCATGAGCCGACTGGTCGCGGACCTCCTGTCACTCAGCCGCATCGAGCTGAACGAGCACATCACGCCTTCTGGGCGCGTGGACGTGGGTCTCGTCGCCGTGGATGTCATAGACGCCCTTGGCCCGCTGGCCCGCGAGAAGGGTGTCGAGATACGCCTCAGCGTGCCCGACGATACCCGCGCCCTGATCACCGGCGACCGCGACGAGATCGTGCAGGTGGTCCAGAACCTGATCGACAACGCCGTCAAATATTCCAACGAGGGGCAGGGGGTCGATGTCAGCGTGGAGGCGGGCCTTGCCCTCGAGGCTGCCCAGGCCGCAAGCCTGCCGGGCGCATCGCGCCTGTCGCTGCTGACACCGGACCGCGAGGACGATGCGCTCTACATCCGCCTGTGCGTGCGCGACCACGGCCGGGGCATGGAGCGCGAGCACCTGCCGCGCCTGACCGAGCGATTCTATCGTGCCCCGGGACAGAAAAGCGGCGAGCATCCGGGCACCGGCCTCGGCCTCGCCATCGTCAAGCACATCGTCAATCGCCACCGGGGCGGCATGACGGTCGAGAGCCAGCTCGGAACGGGTTCTCAGTTCTGCGTCTATTTTCAGCAGCTTGAGCCCAGGCCTGCGGCAAACGTGACAGAGTTTGAACAGGCGGACGCGCGTCGTAACAGAACTGTCATCAAAGCTTCGTAATCCGCTGACCAATCGCAGGCAGGTTCCGCGCCACAAGGCCGGGCTCCTCCGGCCGGCTTCGCGCGTGCGCCACAGGACGACCCCTCGCATCGGGTCGGGCAAGCGGGCGGGGGGTTGCCTGCCGGTTATTGATGATCTTTATCGCCGCTCTGGTTCTTGTCGTGTTTTCCCTCGCCACATTCCTGTGGGCGAGGGCCGCTGCGCGCCGCAGAGCGCGCGATACGCGGCTGCATTCGCGCCCGGTCTATCATGGCCTCTACGGTCTGATCTGGACGGCGGTGCCCGCCCTGCTGCTGCTGATGGCGGTGGCCAGTTTCGACGGGCGCGTAACCCAGTCCGTGCTCGTGTCGGCCGCATCCGACACGGTGATGAGCATGGAGGCGCCGCGCCGCGAGGCCTTCTTCAACGACGCGCGCCGCGTGGCCGAGGGCTCGCGCCCCAACATCGAGTGGAGCGGTGCGCTCGAGACCGAGTTCGATGAGACCGCCGCGCGCGCGTCCCGCGTCAGCGGCACGCTTCGCTGGGGTGCCATCTTTGCCGCCTTCGCCCTCGCCCTGATCGGTGGCACGCTCGCGGTGCGGCGCTTCTCGCCCGAGCGGCGGGTCAGGAACCGGGTAGAGGGCTGGGCCACGGGCGTGCTGTTCCTGTCGTCGGCGGTTGCGGTGCTGACGACCGTGGGCATCGTCGCCTCCCTGGTGCTGGAGAGCATCCGCTTCTTCCAGGCCGTGCCCATCGGCGAGTTCCTGCTCGGCACCCAGTGGAGCCCCCAGATCGCCATCCGCATGGATCAGGTCGGCTCGACCGGCGCCTTCGGGGCCGCGCCCCTGTTCGTGGGCACCTTCCTGATCATGATGATCGCCATGCTGGTCGCCGGGCCGATCGGCCTGTTCTCGGCCATCTATCTGTCGGAATACGCGGGCGGAAAGACCCGCGCGATCATCAAGCCCTTGCTGGAGGTGCTCGCCGGGGTGCCCACCGTGGTCTATGGCTTCTTCGCTGCCCTGACGGTGGGCCCTGCGTTCCGCGAGTTCTTCAACTGGATCGGCGCCCAGCTCGTCGGCGGGCCACTGGACGGCATCGGCCAGTATCTGCTGCTGGTCCAGAACCAGATGGCCCTGGTCGCAGGAGCGGTGATGGGCATCATGCTCATCCCCTTTGTCAGCTCGCTGTCCGACGACATCATCAATGCCGTGCCCCAGAGCCTGCGTGACGGCTCCTATGCCCTGGGGGCCACCCAGTCCGAGACGGTGACCAGGGTGCTGCTGCCTGCGGCCCTGCCGGGCATCGCCGGGGCGTTCCTGCTGGCGATCAGCCGCGCCATCGGCGAGACCATGATCGTGACCATGGCGGCGGGCCTTGCGGCCAACATGACGCTGAACCCGCTCGATACCGTGACCACCGTGACCGTCCAGATCGTCACCCTGCTGACGGGCGATCAGGAGTTCAACAGCCCCAAGACTCTGGCCGCCTTCGGTCTCGGGCTGACGCTGTTCGTGGTGACGCTGATCCTGAACATCGTCGCCCAGCGCATCGTGCTTGCCTATCGGGAACAGTATGACTGACGCCGCCCCCGCACCCGGACCGGCCGAGCACGCCCTGACGCAGCAAGGGGCCGATGCGCGCGCGCAAAAGCGCCTGCGCCGCCGCTATCGTGCCGAGAAGCGCTTTCGGCTGTATGGCCTGCTGGCCATCACCGTGGCCGTGGCTTTCCTGGCCCTGCTGCTGGGGCGCATCATCGAGCAGGGCCACACGGCCTTCTATACCCACTCGATCTCGCTGCCGGTCTATGTGGACCCCGAGCGCGTCGATGCGGCCAATCCGGCCCTGGCCAACTATGATCTGATGATCGCCGAGCAGGCGCTGGCGCGTGCAGGGATCGTGGATGACGAGTACCGCAGCCGGGCGAGTGCCTATCGCGCCCTGTTCTCGACCTCCATGGGCTTCGAGCTGCTGGACCGGGTGCGCGCGGACCCCTCGCTGATCGGTCAGACGATCACCATGACAGCGCCCGTCGGGGCCAATGCCGATCTCTATCTGAAGGGCAAGATCAGCCGCGACACGCCGCCCGAGGAGCGCAGCCTCACCGATCAGCAGATCGACTGGGTCGAGGCCGCGCGGCAGGAAGGCGCGATCCGAGGCCATTTCAACAGTGCCTTCTTCACCCGCTCGGACTCCACCCAGCCCGAGCTGGCCGGGGTGCTGGGCGCGGTGGTGGGCTCGGCGCTGATGTTGCTGGTCACCGCCTGCCTCGCCATTCCCATGGGCGTGTTCGCGGCCGTCTATCTGGAAGAGTTCGCTCCGCGCAACCGCATCACCGACCTGATCGAGGTGAACATCAACAACCTGGCCGCCGTGCCCTCGATCGTCTACGGCCTGCTGGGCGTGGCGGTGTTCATCAACTGGATGGCCCTGCCGCGCTCCTCGCCTCTGGTGGGCGGGCTGGTGCTGGCGCTGATGGCCCTGCCCACGGTGATCATCGCCACACGATCGGCGCTGAAGGCCGTGCCGCCCTCGATCCGCGAAGCCGCACTGGCCATGGGTGCCTCCCGCACCCAGGCGGTGTTCCACCATGTGCTGCCGCTGGCCATGCCCGGCGTGATGACCGGAGCCATCATCGCCATGGCTCATGCCCTGGGCGAGACCGCGCCCCTGCTGCTCATCGGCATGGTCAGCTTCGTGCCGGGCATTCCCGAGGCGGTTACGGCACCATCCAGCGCCCTGCCGGTGCTGGTCTTCATCTGGGAGAACGCCTCCGAGCGCGCCTTCCACGAGCGCACCGCCGCAGCCATTCTGGTACTGCTCGGTTTCATGATTGTGATGAACGCGGCCGCCATCGTTCTGCGCCGCCATTTCGAACGCAGGTGGTAAGGCCGATGCGCTTTCCGATCTTCCGCAGCCCCGACGGCACCGAAGCCGGCTCAGGCACCGACCTCCAGTCGCGCCCGACCGAGCCGCCCGCCGATGTCACACGCCCGATCAAGGTCTCGGCGCGCGACGTCAACGTCTACTATGGCGACAAGCAGGCCCTGTTCGATGTGTCGCTGGACGTGCCCGACAAGACGGTGACGGCGCTGATCGGACCGTCGGGCTGTGGCAAGTCCACCTTCCTGCGCTGCATCAACCGGATGAACGACACCATCCCCGGCGCCCAGGTGTCGGGCACGATCAATCTGGACGGACAGGACCTGAACCACCGCAGCGTCGATCCGGTGCTGCTGCGCCAGCGCGTCGGCATGGTGTTCCAGCGCCCCAACCCGTTCCCCAAGTCCATCTACGAGAACGTCGCCTATGGCCTGCGCATACATGGTCTCGCCGAGAGCAAGGCCGAACAGGATGCCATCGTCGAGCAGTCGCTGCGCCGCGCGGGGCTCTGGGACGAGGTGGCCGACCGTCTGCATAATCCCGGCACGGGCCTGTCCGGCGGTCAGCAGCAGCGGCTGGTGATCGCGCGGGCCATCGCCATCAGCCCCGAGGTGATCCTGATGGACGAGCCGTGCTCGGCGCTCGATCCCATCGCTACGGCCCGGATCGAAGAGCTTATCGACGAGCTGCGCGAGCAGTACTGCATCATCATCGTGACGCACTCCATGGCCCAGGCGGCTCGCGTGTCGCAGCGCACGGCCTTCTTCCACCTCGGCAGGCTGGTCGAGACCGGCGACACCGAGGAAATCTTCACCAATCCGCGAGACCCGCGCACCCTCGACTACATCACCGGCCGCTTCGGCTGAGGACCACCTCCCCATGAACCAGCACACCGTCAGAGCCTATGGAGACGAGCTGAACCAGCTCACCGCCGAGGTCGCCCGCATGGGCGGTCTGGCCGAGGCCCAGGTGGCCGATGCCGTGGAATCGGTGGCGCGGCGCGACGTTGCCCAGGCCCAGGCCGTGATCGAGCGCGACGCCAAGCTCGACGCCATGCAGCGCGAGATCGAGCGCAAGGCCATCCGCCTGATCGCCCTGCGCCAGCCCGTGGCCAGCGACCTTCGTCGCACGCTCTCGGCCCTGAAGATCTCGTCCGACCTGGAGCGCACCGGCGATCTGGCCCGCAACATCGCCAAGCGCGGACTCAGCCTCGCCGAGGTCGATCCCATGACACCCCTGACCCGCTCCATCGAGCGCATGGGCAAGCTGGTGGGCCATCGCCTCAAAGACGTGCTGGACGCCTACACCGCCGCCGAACTGGACCGCGCCATGTCGGTGTGGATGTCCGACGACGAGGTGGACGAGCATTACAACGCCCTGTTCCGCGAGCTTCTGACCTACATGATGGGTGATCCGCGCACCATCGGCGCGTGCGCGCACCTGCTGTTCATGGCCAAGAACCTGGAGCGCATCGGCGATCACGCCACCAATATCGCCGAGATCGTCCACTACGAGATCACGGGCGACGACATGCCCGGCGAGCGGCCCAAGTGGACCGCCGTGAGCCCGCAGGACATCGGCCAGCCCGACCCGCCCGCCCCCGACAAACCCTGACCCAGCCCGGCCAGACCCAAGGAGCCTGCGCGTGACGCCCTATATTCTGGTGATCGAGGATGAGGACGCCCTGGCGACCCTGTTGCAGTACAATCTGCAAAAGGAGGGCTATGAGGTCGTGATCTCGTCCGATGGCGAGGACGGACTGATGCAGGTGGACGAGCGCCTGCCCGATCTGGTGGTGCTGGACTGGATGCTGCCCAAGGTCTCGGGCATCGAGGTCTGCCGGCGCCTGCGCTCGCGAGCCGAGACGCGCAACCTGCCCATCATCATGCTGACCGCGCGCGGCGAGGAAAGCGACCGCGTGCGCGGGCTCGACACGGGCGCGGACGACTATCTGACCAAGCCGTTCTCCATGACCGAGCTGGTGGCGCGCATCCGGGCCGTGCTGCGGCGCATCCGTCCAGGCCTCGCCGAGGACCGGGTCGCGCACGGCGACATCGTGATCGACCGGGTGGCGCACCGGGTGAAGCGCGGCGGGCGCGAGGTGCATCTGGGGCCGACCGAGTTCCGCCTGCTCGACTACCTGATGCAGCATCCGGGCCGGGTGTTCTCGCGCGAGCAGCTTCTGGACGCGGTGTGGGGCTCGGATGTCTATGTCGAGGCGCGCACGGTGGATGTGCACGTCGGGCGCCTGCGCAAGGCGCTGAACACAGGGGCCGAGCGCGATCCGATCCGCACCGTGCGCTCGGCGGGCTATTCGCTCGATCTCGAGGACTGAAAGCGCAGGCGGGCGCGCAACCTTTGCCGCTTTCGCGCGTCTAGCCAGTTCAGGGCGCATGAGCCATCGTGCGCGCGCAATCCTCGTTGCCAGACGCGCGCCGGAACGCCCGCTGGCCGGTTGAACGGATCGGGAGACAGGCATGACCACCCATACCCCCCTTCGCAGCATGAACCGAAGCGTGCTCCAACACTGGCGCAAGGGCGCGCTCGCCGTCTCGCTCGCCTCGGTGCTGGCGCTGGGCGCGTGCGCCTACAACGAGACGCTGGGGCGTGACCAGCTCCTGCTGGTAGACGAGAGCGCGCTGATCCAGGCCTCGCAGCAGGCCTGGGCCGAGACGCTGCGCACCCAGCGCGTCTCGACCAATGCCGCGCTCAACAACCGTGTGCGCACCGTGGGAGAGCGCATCGTGCGCGGTGCCAACCTGACCGACCGCTCGTGGGACTATGCGGTGTTCGAGAACACCTCGCCCAACGCCTTCGTTCTGCCGTCGGGGCACATCGGCGTGACCACGGGCCTTCTCAACCTGGTGCAGAACGATGACCAGCTCGCCGCGGTGATCGGCCACGAGGTCGGCCACGTCGTCGCGCGCCACGCTGCCGAGCGCTATTCCCAGACCGCCCTCACCCAGACGGGCCTCAGCGTGGTGCAGGGGGCCGCCGGTGACTATGGCCGCGCGGCTGCGGCCTTTGGCGGGCTGGGTGCCCAGCTTGGCGTGCTGCTGCCCTTCTCGCGCCGTCACGAGCTGGAGGCCGACCGCCTCGGCGTCGACTACATGGCCGCTGCCGGATATCGCCCGCGCGAGGCGCTGTCGCTTTGGCGGCTGATGGCCCAGCAGCGCCAGGGCTCCACGCCCGAGTTCGCCTCGACCCACCCGTCCGACCAGACGCGCATCGCCGAGCTCGAAGCCTACATCACCCAGCGCGGCTGGTAGCGCAAAGGGTGCTTGATCGCGGCGCGCCGGGCGGCTAGAGACCACGGCTCGCACGCGATGAAGAGATGTGCCGCCCTAGCTCAGTTGGTTAGAGCGCCAGATTGTGGCTCTGGAGGTCTCCCGTTCGATCCGGGAGGGCGGTACCATCGCGATGCGCTCGCCTCCCTCTGTTTCGCAGATATTCCGGCTCACCCGTGCAGCATACCCTTGCAGTGCTTGGCATGAGCGGGTTTGCACGCTCGCGCCCCACGGACGGGTCGCCGTGCGGCGCGTGAGGACGGATACCAGGCCCGGCCACGAAAAAGGGGTCCGGGAGGCGGTGCCTGGCCCGAACCCCATCAGAGATGTGCTCTTTTCAAGGTCCGCACAGTCAACCGTGGGGCGAGACGTTTGTTCCCACACCGCCAGGGCAGGCGGGCAGGAGATTTCGCGCGCTCGCTAACGCTCGTTTAGAAACGGGTGCGGTGGCGTCCCAGTATTTTCAATGACTTGAGCGCTGCACGGCGTCCGACTTTTGGATTAACAACCGGCCTGTGTCGGAAAGCATCGGTTCCGGCCGTTTTCCATCGCAGCCCAAAGTCGGACACGAAAAAGGGGCACCGCGCGGGTGCCCCTCTGTGTGATCGTCGGCCCGGCCGGGATCAGGCCCAGGTCGAAATGTTCGCCACGGTCACATCGCCGGTGGCGGGCACGGCGGTGACGCGCAGATAGCGCAGGGCCGCGTTGTTGGCCACCTCGGCCAGGATCAGGTCGCCCACCTGAAGATACTCGCGCGCGCCGTTGAAATAGCCTGCGGCGACCACGGTGGCCGCGTTGTCGGCGCCGCTGTCATAGTGCCAGTGCGACTGGTTGCGCGCGCGGCCCGTGACGGCAATCGGGTTCGCGGCCTTGGAAAGCTTGTCGAGATTAAGGGCCATGTCGGCGTCTCCATGTGAGAGGACCGCCAGGGCGGCGATCATGGGCAGAGCCTATCGCCGCACACCCTCATGCAAGGCAGGGGGGCAGCCGTCCCGCCCGCTCGTGCCAGCCTAGGCCAGCCGTTCCCACCTTTGCAGGGCTTCATCACGGGTCAGGGTGAAGCCCGACGATTGCGCGATCTTCTGCGAGGCCACGTTGCCCGCCTTGATGTGCGCGATTACCGTCCCTTCGGGCATGGCGGCGCTGACCATTTGCTTTCCGAAGCCGCGCCCGCGCGCATCGGGAGCCACAGTCCAGCTCATTTCCGTCTCGTGGCCCCGGTCGATGCGAACGGTTCCGACCGGCCTGCCGTCCACCTCAGCCACCAGCAAGGTACGGTTCGGGTTCTGAAGCGAGGCCGTCAGCCAGCCGACATGGGCTTCGAGCGGCACAGGGTCCATGTTCACCGACGCCTCGCGGGTCAACGGATCGTTCCGCCATTCCAGCAAGCGTTCTGCATCGTCGAGGGTCGCAGCGCGTAGTTTCATGGTCGTCTTCTCCCGGCGCGCACTATGAGAGCGCAGGGCGCAGTTGCCAAGGCCGCTGCCATCCTTCAAACCATGGCCGCTCTCCGGGAGGCCTGCGATGTTCAACCCCTTGAAGTTTTTGCTCTGCCTGGCAATGGGCCACCAGTGGACGCATTCACGCCGCTACCATGGCCGCAAGCGGTGCATGAGGTGCCGCCTCCTGCTGACGCGCTAGATCCCGGTATGACCGCCATGCCTGCTCAAAACGCGGTGGCCGGGTCGCCTCCGTAACTCCCGGCACCGGCCCCTGCACAGGCGAGCTTTCCGCTCTATGGTCGGCCGTGTTGCGCGGCCTTGACCGGGGGCTGGACCCACGAAGGATTGCAGGGGCTAAGGCTCGGGACAGCGCACCTCCATGCCGTTGGCGGCGGCCCATCGGCAGAGGCGCGCGACGGTGCGCCAGCCGCGCTCGCCCCACGCCTCCAGAGCAATCTCGTGCGCATCGAGGGCGGCCTCGCTATCCAGCGCAGCAGGATCGAGGCGGGGCTTCGGCTCGACGCGCAGGTCATCGGCAGGCGGGAATAGCGGCTGGATCGTCGCCCTGCTGGCGCAACCGCTCACAGGCAAGGCGCACGCGGCGATCAGAAGGAGGGCCGTCAGGCAGGGTGTCGAGCGCATCGCGCATCTTCCTCTCGTCGGCATGGGTTTTCAGAATGTCCGCCACGCGCTCCGTCGCGGCGCGGTCGCGGGCGATGGCGTCACGCTCCAGTGCTCGTGCATTGGCCTCGGCGAGGGCCTGGGCGGCCCGCTGGCGCTCCTGATGGCGCGCCCGCTGATCGACAGCGCACAAGGCGAGGATGGCCACCACAAGCCCGCACAGCGCGATTGCGGCCCATCCGCTCGGGGTCAGGGGGTTGGCGAGGCGCAGGATCATGCGCCCCTCAGCTCATAGTGGGGGCCGTCGATAAAGGCGCTCTGGCCCAGCGCCCGGCGTCGGGCGACATAGGCCGCCACGGCCCGCTCCAGTCCCTCGGGCGATCCGTCCAGATCACCGAACGGGCGATCCCACACGCCGCCCCACGTCAGGGCCACGTTCAGCTCGCGCGCGGCCTGGTGCATGGCGGCGGCAATGGGCCAGATCAGCGGCCATTCCCATCGCGGCTGCCCGTTCACCCACGGCACCAGATCGACGGCGTGGCCGTATCCGTCCGCCTGCACGCGGTGTTTGCTGTTCATGGTCTTGCTGGCCCCGCGCTGGACCAGGGCGCGCTGCTGGGCCTCGGTGCGCACGCCGTCCTGCACGGTGAAGTCCTGCGGCGTCAGGGCGATGGCCCGTTCCACCACGGCGATCAGGCGCGGATGCACGCCCGACAGCTTCGCGCGGCTGCCAGAGCCCAGCACGAAGCCGCTGGCCGGTCGCTCGGGCGACACCGGCGCGGACGGCGCGGGCGGCATGATCTTCTCGGCAAACGCGCGGTTCGTCACCGGCCCGGCATGGCCGTCCACGGTCACGCCCAGCCATGCTTGAGCGCGGCGCACAAAGGCCTCGTTTTCAGCGGCTCGGGTCAGCATCATCCGGCTCCGGGCAGAGTGGGGGGCACGCCGCTCTCGACGGCGCCGGTCAGAACGTGGGTCAGGAAGCGCGCCATCGCCGCCCCCAGCTCGCCACCGCCCGAGGTCAGCAGGCCGAACATGATGGGCAGCAGCCACCAGCCGACGCGCGGGAACCACGTGCGCAAAAACGCACAGAAGCGCAGCCACTTGCCCGCCACCTCGCCCGCTGTCTCAAGGTAAGGCTTGATGGCCTCCAGCCCGGTGCGGATGTTGGCCAGCTCTGCGGCGATGGCGGTCATGGCGGCGGCCTGCTCGCGCTGGCAGTCGTTGTCGGCACAGCGCGGCGTCTGCGGCGCGGGCGATGCGGCGGGCTGGGCGGCGGCGCGGCGTGCGGGCATCAGGTCAGGTCTCCATCAGCCCGGCAGTGCGCAGGCGTCCCAGCAAAGCGTTGAAGTCGGAAACGAGGCCCGCGACATCTGATGCGGTCGAGTTGGCCTGCGCCGTGGCGCGGCGCACCTGGGCGATTTGAGCCCAGCCCGTATTGCCGGTGCCGCTGTTCTTCTTCCACAGCGTCGTGTCGCCGGTGCCGTCGGTCTGTGCGTAGATCGAGCCGGGAGGCCCGGTTACGACGCCCTCGGGCGAACCGCTGCCGCTGGTCCAGATGACGCCGCCAGCACCGGGGCGAAACTCCCGGGCATAGGCCGCTCGCCAGCGCACGCTGGCCGATCCGAGGTCGCGCGTGTTGTCCGTGTCCGAGAACCAGCCGGTCGATCCGCCGCGCACGAAGGCGGTGCCGCCCACGGCAAAGCGGATCGCGTGTGTGCCGCTGCTCACACTGACCGGACAGTCCATGCGGACGGTGACATCAGTGGCCCTGTTGCGCAGGTCCAGCCCCGGATTGCTGTCACTGTCGATGAGGGGATGAAGCGTCGCCGCACAGCTGATCGTGAACGGGTTGGTGCTGTTCACCCGGCGGCGGAAGCCACGCACCCCGTCCTGCACTTGCAGGATGCCCGCCGTGCCGTTCAGGTTGGTGGCGAGGTCCGAGACCGCGCCGCCGCCCGTAAGCATGTGAATATAGAGCTGATGCTGGGCACCGAACTTGCCGCTCGTGCTCTCCCACGCCGTGACCGTGTTCTCCAGATAGCGGATCACATAGGTGTTCTGGGCCAGCGACGCCGCCCTGCTGGCATGGCCGACGCGGAAGGCCACGCCGGTGCCGCTGGCGTTCTCCACCGCGCCGATCTCCCAGCGGTTGCCGCTGCCCACCTGGTCGAGGACGTGCACGAGGAACTGGCCCATGCGCGGGAAGATGTAGGTGTTCGCGTTCGGCCCGCGGCTGGCGGTCAGGTCGCCGGTGCTGGTCGTGGTGACGTGGGCGAAAGACCCCGTGCGATTGAAGCCCTGGAAGCGGATCGTGAAGGTGTTGTAGTAGGGGCCGGTGCCGTGCTCCACATCGCCGATCGAGCGCAGGCCCACACAGTTGGTGCAGCCCGCCGCGCTCATGGTCACGCGGGCCTCGACGTTGGAATAGGAACAGGTCTCCTGAATGGCGTCCTGCCCGTCCGCCGTCAGGATGATCGACAGCCCGGAAATGCGCTGATTGACGGGATAAGCCGTGCCGACGCGATCAAAGCCGATGCAGGTGGTGCCCGCCGCGCCGGTATAGGTGATGTCGCCCAGGAACTCGAAGCGCTGGACGTGGTGGCGGAACTTCACTCCGCTGGCCAGCGTCATGTTCGTCTGCACCACGCCGGGGCGCGAGGTGGCCCCGCAATGGTCGATCATCTTCTGGAGCTGGGCACTCTGATCGCCCGTGGTGCCGATGTTCCACGCGCGGCTGTAGTGCCGCCCGGCGACGGGCAGCACATACAGCTTGACGCCGCCTGCCGTGGTCAGGTGCTCGTCCACGGCGACGGCGGGCGCGACCTTGTAGCAGAAGGCTTCTTCCCGGCACGTCAGGGTCGTGTCGGCAGGAAACAGGATGTCGCTGGCCAGCAGCGAGGAAAGGTTGGCAAAGGCGAAGTTGGCGCTGATGGCCTCCACCGCCAGGTCGCGCGCGGCCTCATAGGTCTGGGTGGCCTCGGCGGCCACCACCTGCACGGTGGAAAGGCTGGCGGCGGCCGCCGTGGCGCTGGCGTGGGCGGCGCTGGCGCTGTCGATGGCGGCTTCGACGCCCGCCGTGAACTCGGCTTCGGTATAGGCCGAGGCCATGAGGGCCGCGCCCGATAGCGCCGCGCCGAACAGGGCCATCCGCCCCGCGCGCTCCAGCATCCTCGGCAGCTCCATCCCCGGCTCGCCGGGCGGCGCGCTGACGGCCCGGTCCACGTCCCGCCGCAGCTCCTGCGCCTGGGCGGTGGCCTGGCGGGCATCGCCCTCAAGGATCGGGGTGCGGGTGGCACCGCCTGCCGCGTGCGCGCGCGGGCGGCGCTGGGGCAGGCGCGAGATGATGAAATAGCGGTCGCCCGCCTCGGCGGCGGCGGCCAGGCGCACGGTGAAGCTGTTGGCCGCCTCGTCGATGATGTCGAAGTCCTCGCCGCCCCACGTCAGGGTGACGGTCTCGTCGCCGCGCTCGCGCCGCACGGTGATGCCCGTGCGCGTGTCGTAGCCGTCCTCGCGCAGCAGCGGGAAGTCGGCGGGCAGGTCCGTCTCGCCGCCAGCGGCGATCAGCGGGCCGGTGATGCGATCATTGACGGGCAGGTTGTCCATGCAGCCACCATGCCGCGCGCCCCGGCGGTGCAAGGCAGGATCATGCGGGCCTCGGGTCGGGAGGGCGAAGCCCGACGAGGGCCCGCAAAAAGAAAAGGGCCTCGGGTCGGGAGGGCGAAGCCCGACGATGGCCCGCAAAAAGAAAAGGGCCTCGGGTCGGGAGGGCGAAGCCCGACGATGGCCCGCAAAAAGAAAAGGGCCTCGCGCTTAGTCCCGGCGCTCCAGCGCGTTGCCCGGATCGGGCAGGCGCTCGGGCAGGTTCGCCCCGTCCGGCCACCATTGCCCCTGGCCGCGCTCGTCGCGCAGGCGCCGGGCGCGGCGCTCGAACACGTCCTCGGCCTCGGGGTCCAGCGCCCGCTGAAGGTTGTCGGCAATGCCCCGGTTCCACGCCAGGCGCGCCCACACCAGCGTGTTGAGCGGGCTGTAGTTGCGCATGACCCGCGACAGGTCGCGGCCCGGCCGTGCGCGGGCAATGGCCTCGTCCAGATCGTCGCCATCGGCCATGTTGCCCACGGTCTCGACCACATTGCCGGCCGTCAGGTCATAAAGGTCCGCCGTCACCTGCCCCACGGGACCAAAGCCCACGATGCCCGCCGTGCGGCCGTTGCGGGCCTCGGCCGCATAGAAGAAATCGCCCAGGATGCCCAGGCCGCCGCCCTGCATCATCGCGGCGCCCCAGAAGCGCGGATCGTCCATGGGGCGCGGATCGTTGCCCTTCACCGTCTCGCGCAGCTGGATCGCCATGGCCCCCGCCAGCGTCAGCCACAGCATGGCCCCGCTCGCCCGCGCCGCCAGGGCGCCGGCAAAGGCGCGCTGGCCGCTGCCCGCGCTCTGGCCGCGCGCCATGGCCTGCAAGGCCATTTCCTCGGCATAGAGGTATCCGGTCGTGACCGAGAAGGATTTATACATGGCCAGCGAGCGGCGCGCCTCGCCCGCCACGCTGCCCGGCTGGTTGCTGCCCACCAGCTTGGATCGCGTCCACAAGGTCGCCTCGGGACTGACGAACCGGGTTTCCAGCTCGATGGCCTCGGCCAGTCGCATGGCAAGGTCGCGGTCCTGCACGTTGCGCGGCAGCAGGAACTGCGCCCCCGTGTCCGGCTCCCACACCTCGCTGGCGCGGATCGTGTCCCAGTCCTTTGCCGTGAAGCCCCGCGCCTCCATCCAGCGCGCCAGTGCCCGGTCGCTCTCGCCCCCGCGCTTCAGATCGGCAAGGGTGCGCCCGCGCACGTCATGCAGGCGGCCCATGAACTCGAAGCGGTGCGCCCGCTTCCGGGCGCTGACATAGCCCGTCATCCCCTGGGCGCGCAGGGTGAACACCGGCAGGCGGCGGAAGAACACATTGGCCCCCCGCTCGGCCTTGTCGCCCACGGTCATCAGGCGCAGGTTGTCGTGCGTCGCGCGCACGAAGCCGTCCGTGGCCTGCTCGATGATGAAACCGCTGCGCCGGGCCGTGGCGCGGGCCTTGGGGTCCGCCACCATCCTGATCATGGTGGTAAGGCTGCCGTTGCGGTCCAGCCCGGCAAACTCGCGGGCCATGCGGCCGAACACCAGTCCGCTCGGGATTTCCGACACGATGGCAGAGCCCAGCGCCACGGAGGTCAGGCCGCCGCGCACGGCCTGGCCCACCCCGGCCACGCCGGGCCGGTAGGGCATCGACGCCTCGCCGTTGTAGTGCTCCATCATGGTGCGCGCCGTCTGCACATAGCGCTGGGCGCGGGCGCTGGCGCCGGTCACGCCCGCCGCTTCCTCCAGCGCCGCCTCGCGCAGGGCAAAGCGGCTCATCCACTCGAAGGCGTGGGCGGGGTTCGGCCCCCACACCTCCATCAGGGCGATGTCGCGGGCCATGCCGTCCAGGTGCGCCATCATGGCCTCGAACGGATCCCCGGTGCCGAACGCCTCCTGCATCTTCAGCCAGGTGTCGGCGTCTCTCCAGATCAGGAACCGCTCGTCGGCGCGGCTGTTGGCCAGTGCGCCCTTGCCAAGGTGCTCGCCTGCCTCGCGGCGCGAGGCCCCGTTGGTGGCGATGCTTTCCCAGACATCGCCCAGCACGGCGCGCAGGCGCATCTCGGTAAAGGGCAGGCCGGTGGCCCGGTCGATCATGGCGTCGCGGTTCAGGCCCGGCAGGGCCTGTTCCACCCACGCCTCGCGGCCGAAGTTTCGCACCCGCGCGCTGTCCCAGCTCGTCGGCATTCCCCAGCCGTCCAGCTTGCCGATATGGCCGCCCGCCCCGTTGTAGAGCCTGCGCGCGTGCTCGGCCGTGTCGCCCCAGGCCTTGGCCATGGCCTTGGCCACCGCGTCGCCCGTGTCCTCGCCGAACGCCTCGCGCACGATGTTCCGGGCCTGGGCGCGGCCCGGCATATTCAGGCCGAACTGCGTTTCAAACCGCTCGATCAGGTCGGCCATCATGGCGTCGAACTCGCCGCGAATGGCGCGATAGCGGCCCTCGGCACTGGCACCGGGCGCGCCGGACAGGCCGGGCTTGTTCTCCATCTTCAGCTCCAGCGCCCGTGCCGCCCACGCGCCGCCGCGTCCCGGTCCGTCGCCGGGCGGGCGTCCGCCCTGGTGCCAGCCGTCCTTGGGGGGCTTGCCGTCGCCGCCGCCCAGCGCCCGCACGTCCTGATAGCCGCGCTGCGTCTTCAGGCCCGCGATGTCCTCCAGCATCTGGCGGCGGGTCCGCATGGCCAGCAGGCGCTGGCGCTTGCGCTCCAGCGCCTCGCGTTCCAGCCGCTCCATGGCGATCTGGCCTGCGCGGCGGTCGCCCTCGACCGGGCCGAAGGTGCGCGACATCTGCTCGATGGCATCGTCATAGGCCTCGCGGGCCTTGGCCGCGCCCTCGGCGACGATCTCGCCGCGCTCCAGCGCCTCGTCGATACAGCGGCGAAAACTCATCAGGCGCGCTCCTAGACCGCACAGGCGCGCAGCACGCGCGCCGTGTCGGCCTCAATCTCGGGTTCCATCAGATCGTCGAACAGGCCCGGCGGCGGGTCCGCTTCCAGGGCCGCGTCCTCGGGCTTGGGCTCCAGCTGCTCGCGCGCGCCGGGGCCGTCCGGCTCGTCGAAGCGCGTGGCCGCATCGCGCATGGCCTGGCTCGGGGGCTCGGGGTCGATCACGTCCTTGCGCGCCACCTCCAGCGCCTCGCCCGATTTCACCAGGGCGCGGATGTCCTTGACGATCTCGCGCGCCACGCCCGCCACGCTGGCGCTGCCTTCGGTGACGGCCACGGCACCCTTGCTGAAACGCTCGCCCAGCGGGCCACTGCGCAGGCTGAGCTTGGACACCAGCTCATGACCGGCCCGGTCCATCATGGCCCGCACCTCGTTGTCCGTGCGCGCCAGCACATTGCCGCCCGCCTCGATGGCGTCGGCATTGCGCACCAGCGTCTCGTTGAGGCGGGCGTCCTTTTGCAGGTCGCGCATCACGGCCTCGCGGATGCGCGCGCGCGCGATCACCGTGGCCTCGCGGGGCAGGCCGCCGAACATATCCACCTGCACGCCTTCCAGCGCGATGAAGTCATCCAGCAGGGCCTCGTGCACCAGCGCGCGCGTGGCGGCGTCGCCGCGCGGCTCGGCCTTCTGCACCAGCGCCACCAGATCGGTGTGCAGGTCGGGCCGGTTCACGGCCAGCTCGCCGATGATCGCCCCCTGTTTCGGGGTGATGACGCCGTTGGTGACGCCCCGGAAGGCATCGTCGCCCAGCGCCGCCAGATGGCGGGCCTGCTGGATGAAGTCGCCCGTGACGGGCAGGCTGCGGTCGCCCAGGGCGGCGGGCACCTCGCGGAACACCTTGGCCGCATCGAGGATGGTGCCCGATCCTTCGCGGATGTTCTTCAGGGCCGCCACCACGCGCACCTCGCGCGCGGTCCAGCCGTCGCGGGCGCGGAACATATAGCCGTCGAGAATGGCCCCGTCCTCGAAGCCCTCCTGCACAAGGCGCAGGGCCAGCCCCCGGCGCTGGTGGCCATCGGCGATGAAGCGGCCGCCGTCGAAGTCCTCGAACACGATCACCTTGCCGCTGGCCGTGGCATCCCACGCGCCCACGCCGCGCAGGCGGGCCGTGACCCCGCTGGCGTCGCCATCGGCCTTGTATTGAAAGCGCAGGGCATCGGTGGCCACCTCGCGCGGATCGAAGCGCCCCGACCACACCTCACGCCCGCGATACTCGGCACGGGCGAAAGCCGCCGCACCGGATGCCCCCGCCGCGTCGGAACCCGGTTGCAAAAGTGTGCCGGAGTGTGCCACCTGCGGCGCGCGGTCGCGCGGGGTGGACGGCGCAAACAGTTGATCAAGCTCGCTTTCCGGCCCCATGTCGGGCGGCAAATCACCCCGGCGCAGGTGATTTGCGGCATCGTCGTATCCGACGCCCGGCGGGGTGGCCGCCTCGATCTCGCTCACGCGGTCCAGTTCGTTGAGGGCACCGCGTGCCAGCGGGTCGGCATCGCGGCCCGTCATCTGGCGCACCGCGCGCACGCCCGCGCGGCCCGTGGTCAGCAGGCCCTCGATGGCCACGCCGCCGGCAAAGCCGAACGCCACATCCAGCGCGGCCTCGCCAAGATCGTATTCGGGGCCGAAGGTGCGGGCGTCCTCCATGCGCAGGGGCGCTTGCGCCGCCTCGATGCCTGCCCCCGCCGCGCCCTGGGCCAGCAGACGGGTGGCGATCCCCCGGCCATAGCCCCAGCCGCCGGTGGCCACGCCCGCCGCCACATTGGCCGGATCGGTCAGGGCCGCCGCCACCTGGCCACCGAACGCAGCCACGCCCGTGGCCAGGCCGCCCGCCTCGGCGCTCTCGATGGCACGGGCGCGCACGCCGCGCAGGTCCGCGTCGTGGCGCGCGAACATGGCGTCGCGGCTCTCCAGTCCCTCAAGCTGGGGGAACTGGCCGCGCAGGGCCTCCAGCCGCGCCTCGTAGTCCTCGGGGTCGATCCAGCCGACGCCCGTGGGGTTGCGCGTGCCCCGGTCGAAGGGGTCGGCGGGGGCGGCGGCGCGCGCCTCGTCCAGCCCCATCATTTCCCACGTCACCGGCAGGCGCTGGCCGGTCAGGCGCTCGATCTGGCGGTGACGCTCCCACAGGCGATCCCGCCATTCGGCCCCGCGCATCCCCGGCGTGCGGGTGCGGAAACCGTCCTCGGCATTGCGCACGAAGGCACGGCCCACCTGATCCCAGAACGGCTCCGGGCTCTGATAGCGGGGCCGGGCCTCGGGGTTCTCGCGGCGCAGGTTCGGGTTGGCACCGGGGCGCAGCGGGCGGGCCGTCTCAAGCGGTTGATCGGTCATCGGGCGGGCCTTCCACCGGCCCGGATCGCCTCGCCCATCTGCTGGCGCAGCCAGCCGCGCGAAGCCTCCAGGTCCAGCCGATAGACCCGGCCGTCCGCATCGCTGGCCACCGCCCCGCTCGGCGCGCGCAGCAGATAGGTGCCGTCCGCGTCCAGCTCCAGCGAGAACCGGCGCAGCTCGGCGGCCGGAATGGGCAGGCCGTTGCTCTGGCGCGGCCCGCGTGCGCCGCTGGCCAGGTTCGTGGCCAGGGTGCGCCAGATGTCCTCCATGGCCCCGGCCTCGGCCCAGACCGGGGCGATTACGGCGCGGCCGTTCACCTCGGCCAGCCCTCCGTAACGGCGCCCGTTGCTGCCCGTGGTGCCGCCCAGGGCGCTGTTGATATACCATTCGGCCGCGCGCAGATCGCCTGCGGCGGTGGCGGCAATGGCACGATCCTCGGCGGCCCGGCGCACATGGGCCATCTCGTCGGGAATGTTCTCGAAGGCGGCACCGAACCGGCGCAGGGCCTGGTCGATGTTTTCTTCCCGGCGGCGGGTGCCCGAGCGTCCCACGCTCTCGAACACCGGCGCGCTGGCACCCTCGGCGCGAAGCTGGCGGCCGCGCATGGCCCCGCGCACGAAGGTCTCGCTCTCGGGGTTGTTCATGGCCAGGGTGGCCAGATAGATGTCGCTGCCTGCCACGCCGCCCCGGCCGAGATCGCGCAGGGCCGCGCGGGCCACCTCGGGTCCGGCCTGGTCATACAGGGTGCGCGCCAGGGTCAGGGCCTGCACCGGGTCGGCGTCGATGGCGTCCTTGTAGAACGCCACCTCGGCATTGGTGAACACGCGGGCGGGCACGCTGTGGCTGCGGTTCAGCTCGCGGCCCTGGGCATGGCGGCCCGCGACGGCCTGCGCCCAGGCGCGGCGCTCGCCCGCATCGGCGGAAAAGACCGCGCCGGGCTCTAAGGCGACCACACCGGCCATGACGGGCGGGCGGGTGCGGGTGCCGCGCGCATACTCCAGCGGGTCGCTGGAGAAGCCTTCGGCCGCGCGCTGGCTCTGGCGCAGGTTGGCGATCTGGCCGCGCACGCGGCCCTGCCGGGCGCGCCAGCCGTTCAGGTGGCGGGCATGGCGCGGATCGGACGCGGCCAGTCTCTCGAAGCGGGCCATCTCCAGTTGCAGGAAGCGCTCCACGTCGCCGCCGGACCGGGCCAGCAGCTCGCGCGCCGTGCCGACACCGCCCACCACGGCGGCGGAAAAGACCGCCACGGCCAGATCGGGGGGCAGGGCGTCGAGGCCCAGCGGTTCCCAGTATTCCCGGCGATAGATGGCGGCGGCTTCCTCGCGCGTGACGCGCCCGTCCGCCCAGGCCTGCGGGTGGCTGCGTTCGGTGATGCCCCACTGGCTGCGGCCCGCCCCGTTGTCGTCGGGCACCAGGCCGCCGCCCTCCAGCCGGTCCAGCAGGAAATCGACCGCGCCCGCAAAGCCGGGCAGGCCCGCGCCGCCCTCGCCGCCACGGGCACCGCGCGCGCGCTCCTGCGGGCTCACTTCCCAGCCGTAGGCGAGGCGGTATTCCACCTGGGCCTGAAGGCCCACATCGCCCGACAGGCGGGCGGCCTCGCGCAGCTCGTCGGGGTCCACGTCCGCGCCATACTCCAGCGCGGTCAGCAGGTCGCGCGTGCGGGCTTCCAGGGCGGTGCGCTCGGCGCGCTCGCCCGAGGCGGTCGCCGCGATCTCCCGTTCCATGCGCCCGCTGAGGCGCTCGAACTCGGTAAACGACAGGCGCGACAGGGGGCCTTCGCCCTGCGCCCACAGCTCGCGCACGCCGGTCAGGAACGCCATCTGGGCATCGGCACCCTGCACGCGCGCCAGCGCGCCCAGCATCCATGCCTCGCGGGTCTCGTTCTCGACCTCGATCTGCACCGCCGTCAGATCGTCCACGCTCATCACGTTCAGGCGCGACGGGTCTTCCTCGAAGCGCACGCCGCCCAGCTCGAAGGCCCCGGTCGGGCCATAGTGCGCCAGGTCGCGGGCATGGCTCTGCAAGGCCGCGCCCACCAGCGCCGCGCCGTTGTCGTCGAACTGCGCCGCCGTGGCCGTTTGCCCGGCCAGGGCGCGGGCGGTGCGGGCCGTCTCGCGCAGGGCGCCGCGCGCGGCCTCCGCCATGCGGCCGCGCTGCACCTCGCGCACCCGGCCAAGGCCCGCCGCCTCGGTCAGGGTCATGAACTCGCCCAGCTCCAGCGACAGGCGCGGATCGACCGCCGCCGCCTGCTCGAAGCGCTGGCGCGTCACGGCCATGGCCTCGGCATAGGCCTGCGGGTTGTCGGGATGGGCGGCGCGGTTGCGGTCTTCTTCCTCGGCGAACTGGCTGCGCAGGGCCGCCGCGCGGGTGCGCCCCGCCGCTTCGTTGTAGGCGCGCGAGCCCACGTCGAAGCCCCGGCGCGGCGTGAAGCCCTCAAGGGAAGGATCGCGCGCCGCATCGCGGGCCGCGTCGGTAAGGCCCTCCTGCACCAGCCTGCGGTCGGCCGCCTCGCGCAGGTCGCGGCCCAGCGCCCGCGCCGAACTGGCCAGGCTTTCCAGCGCGGGTGCCGAGGTGCCCGCCGCACCGGGCACATTGCCCGCCGTCTGCTGGCGTCCGAACGGGCTGTCGCCCCCGTGGGGGAACCGGCTGCGGGCCATCAGCGGCCCCCGGCGATGCTGGAGCCGAGGTCCATCACCAGCTTGGCGGTGGAGAGGATCGACTGGTTGCGGGCCTGGTTGCGCAGGTTCAGGCTGCGCAGGCGGCGCAGGCTGGCGTTCATGTCGGCACTGTTGCGCAGGGTGCGGCGCTCGCGGTCGGCCTCGTCGCGCAAGGCGTTGCGCGCGGCCACCACGCTGCCCGATGACGGGTCGATGCCCATTTCGCCGGTTGCCGCCAGCTGGGCACCCACCATGGCGTTATAGCGGGCGTCGATGGCATTGATCGCCTCGTCGGCGCGCGTGTATTCCAGCCGTCCGGCCAGGCGCTCGTCGCGCGCTTCCTGGCGCAGGCTGGCGGCGCGCTGCTGGCCTGCGGCGAACTCGGCGATGCTGGACAGGGCATCGACGCCGCGGCTCATGCCGCCCAGCGTCTTGCCTGAAAACGACGAGGTGGCTCCCTGGCCGGCCTGCTGGCCTGCGCGCCGGATCATGAAGGCTTGAACGGTCTGCATGGGGGCTCCTAGCTTGTCACCGTGGCGACGATTTCCTGCACCTCCAGCGGGCCGGGGCGGGTCTGCACCAGGGTGACCTGGGCGTCATTCTGGAAACCGGGCACCGGATAGACGCGGGTGTGGCCGCTGAACGGGTCGATGTTGCTGCCGATGTCGAGCTGTTCGGCCGGGCGGCGCTTCATGGGCACCGGCCACAGGTGTTTTCCGGTCATGCCCGCCTTCAGCACGCCGCCGCTCGGGCCGAGACGCAGGGCGATCTCGCCGGTGCGCGCGCGCATCGAGGCCCCGGCGCGCGGATCGGTTTCCATCACCATGGGCATCAGGGTCATGCGCGGCTCGAAGTTGCGGCCGATCTCGACGCTGACCTGAGGCGCATAGGGCAGGACGGCCGCGCCGTTCTCGATCACCACGTCGCCCGCGTCCCCGCCGTCGATGATGACGGTGGCCGTGGCGCCCTCCAGGTGATCCAGCCCGGACACCACGGTCAAGGGCTCGTCGAACGGGCCTTCGATGACCACGCTGGCGTCCAGCAGGCGCTCGGGCGCGACGCGCTCCAGCAGCTGGCGCGCACGGCCGTCCACCTCGCGGCGCACGATCACATACAGATCCCCGGCCAGCTCGCCGCCCGCCTCGACATAGGCCCCGTCCGTGGTCCACGGCACAAAGCCCAGCACCTCCTGCGAGGGCAGGGCGCTCATCACCGACAGGCTGCCGTCCTCGCGCACCAGGGCGGCCAGGTTGGGCTCTGTCGTCGAGCGGTGGCGGCGGAAGCCTGCCGCCACGATGTCGCGCGTCAGATGGGCGTGAAAGCTCGACAGCGGTTCGGACACATAGCCCTGGGCCGCGTCGTCGTAGAAGAACTGGCGCACCGTGTCGCGGCCCGCCGCCACGAACAGGGTGGTGCCCTCCATGTCCAGCAGGGGCGTGCCCGGCGCCAGTCCGATCTGGCTGGTGCGCACGAACTCGGGCGGCGGGGTGAAGGGGCCGGGGCAGAAGAACTCGGCGCTCTGGGTGAACACCTGAAGGTGGCGGCCCGCCACCAGTCCCAGGATGCGCGTGCTCTGGTCGGTGGCCAGCTCCACGTCGATGCCCTTGTCCGCCTGCGCGCCCTCGATGCGCAGGTCGAAGAAGAAGCCCGCGCGGCTGGAAAGGATCGTCTGCGGGCGCGAGGCCAGACCGGCCAGCACCAGCCGGTTCTGATAGAAGCACCCCGTGGCGGGCCAGCCCCGCGTCTCGCTCATGACCGGCTCGCCGCCCGGCTTGCCCTGGGTCAGGGTCGCCACCCGGATCAGGCCCTGTGCGCTGCTGATCGCCTGGGTGGCCAGCTCGCCCACGTCATCGGCCCGGTTGCGCCCCGTGAAGGTGATGCGCAGCACCTTGTCGGCCGTGCTCGTGACCGTCACGCCGCCGGTGCCGATGTTGGGCAGGGTCTGAAGCGCGTTGGACACCGAAGCCGCCAGCGTCGTCATGTCGGTGGAATAGGCAATGGACGGCGTGGTCTCGCCCTCCAGCGTCAGGTTGAACGTCTCGCCGTTCACGTAATCCACGAAGGTGAGCTGCTGCACCTCGTCCACGCCGCCCGCCCGCGTGCCGTCATAGTCGAAGATCGGCACGTTCTCGAAGGTCTGGGCGCGCACGTCCCATTCGGTGCTGGCTCCCTGGCGCGAAAAGCGCATGGGCGGCACCTCGCGGTGAAAGGCCAGCAGGGTGTCGAGGCTCTGGGCCCGCCGCACTTCCAGAAGCTGCTGTTCGGTATAGGGGCTGGCGATGCAGGCGACGAACTGGCCGCGCTTATAGACGTCCACATGGCCCTCGGTCACGATCAGGCCATAGCGCTGCTCGCCGGTGTCGAAGTCGAAGCTCCAGCGCTTGACCGCCGACAGGGCCTCGCTCTCGCGCCACAGGCGCAGGCGGCGCGCGGTGATCACCTCGAAGCCGTAATCGTGATCGCCCGTCTTGATGATGCGCCAGCGCCGCGCACTGACCCGCACACCGGCGGGCAGGCCCAGCCTCCGCGTGCGCGCGAAGGTGCCGAAGTCGCAGGTGGCCACCGTGTGCCACACCTCGTCCGCGTCCTGGTATTGCAGGGCCAGGGCCTCGCGCACCGTCGCGCTCATGGCAGCGGCCCGATCTGGTCGAAGGGCGGCAGGATCTCCCAGGGATACTGCGGGGGGGCCACCGGCGGGGGAATGTCGGTGTCGGGGTCGAAGCCCTGCGGCACCAGGGCGAAGTTTTCCAGATCGACCACGGCCACCTCGGTCGGCTCGCCAAAGTCGATCTCCACCACCACATAGGGGTCGATGGTGCCCATGCCGGTGATCGTGGCGGTGGCGTTGCCCGCGATCAGGTCGCCGCCGCTGCCGCCGTTGGGCATGGAAACCTGTTCGGGCTCCACGGGCACGGCCACCAGCTTCTCGCGCACGAAGCCGCAATGCTCGCTGCCGGGCCTGCGGCGCGCCGGACCCTGCGGCATGGGCAGGATGTTGGCGGCCTCTGCCAGCCCGGCGAAATAGGGCTTCAGGTCACGGCGGCCCTTCAGGTGCGGGTCCAGCTCGCCTGCGGTGAAGTTTCCCTGACGGATGATCTCGCGCGGCATCACTCACCGCCGATGATGATGGTAACGGGCGCGCTGCTGCCGAAGCTGCGGCCGAAGCCGCCCATCTGGCGCGCGCCCACCAGCGGCCCGGCATCCACGCCGGTCACCAGCTGGCGCGGCGGGGCCTGGCGCGCGTCTTCCTCGCGGGCCTGGCGATACAGCCCGCCCTCGCCGCCTTCGCCCGGCGTGCCGAACGCCTCCATGCGAAGATCGCGCGCCAGGCTGCGGTTCTGGCAGAAGTCGGCCATGTCGGCGGCAAAGGCCGTGGTCGCCAGCCGCACCATCCAGCCCGGCCAGCGCGCCTCGACCACGCGGGCGGTGTATTCGGCGAACAGGGGCGTGGTGTCGGACCACAGCGCCCCGTCCATGCTGGCCACGGTCACATGTCGCGGGCTCGCGTCCAGCCGCGCGCTGTCGCGCCAGGCATGGACCGCGCCCACCAGATCGGCGGGCGGCTTGTAGGCATAGGCGTAGGGGCGGGCCGCGCGGGCCTCGGCCTCGCCGTCGCGAAGCAGTTGCGCGACCGTGCTGGCAAAGCTCCAGCGATATTTCGACAGCAGCCAGTCGCGGAAGATCGGCCAGTTGGCGGTGCAGAAGACGCCCAGCGGGCTGTCCTCGCCGAACGCCTCGATCCGGTCGCCCGACACGCGGTCGATGGCGCGGTTGCAGATATCGAGATCGGTCTGGGCCATGGCGCGCGGGCTTCCGGTGCATCGGGCGGGGACTGTGGGGATTGGGGGCGGCGCACTCGGCCACGCACCGCCCCCGCCGCCCGGATCATCCCCACAAGCCGGGCGGGGTCTTCTGGCCTCAGCCCTAGGCGGGCAGGATGCCCACCAGGCCGTTCACGTCCGTGGCGCGGCGCGTGATCGGGAAGGTGGCCTTGGACTTGATGCGGATGATGCCGCGACCGTCGCGCGGGGCCGCACCCACCTGGAGCCAGTAGCCGTTCATGTCCGTCAGCGAGGCGCCCAGGCGCTCGTCGATCTTGGTCATCTGGTCGTTGTAGGCACTGACCATGGCCGAACGGGCATAGAGGTAGATGTCCACGCCATCGGCCTCGGGCTTGGGCAGCATCTGGGTGTGACGCCAGCGCACGTCCTCCCAGGGGCGGTTGCCCTTCATGTCGGACTTGGCGAGGTAGGGGTCCATCGACAGCAGCACCTTGTTGCGGAACGGGGTCACGCAGGTGATGTCCTCGCCCTCGAAGGCCTCGTTCTCGCCCAGCAGGGTGATGCCCTCGACGATCAGGTCGAGGTCGGCGGGCGTGTCATAGTCCCCGATGGTGGTCACCGGCACCGGCGCGCCGCCGCCGATGGGTGCGACGCCCACCGTGCCGGCCACGTTCAGCGCATTGATGATGGCGCGGTCTTCGGCGCGGGCGATGGCGGCGGCCGCCGCCTTGCCGTATTCCACCGCCGTGGCGATCGAATACTTGTTGTGGTCCGGGTCATAGAGGCCGAAGGCAATGAACTTCGCCTTGGCCGACACCTCGATGAAGTCCTGGTCGGCATTGGCAAGGGCCAGCTCGGCAAAGCGGACGTTCTCGTAGGCCTCGACCACGCCGAGGCGCGGGAAGTAGCACTTGTCGCCCACGAAGGTGCCACCACCCGAAACGGTGTCACCCAGGCGCGTGGTGCGCTGCTGGTAAGCCTGGTGCACCTCGGTCTCGAACCGGGGAATGAACCATTCCTTGATATTCTGGGTCATCGCTCTTCTCCTGTTCCGGCGATGCCCGCCGGGATCGTTGACCCCGTGACGCTAGCGCCGCCCGAAAGGGCGCAAGGCAGGATCATGCGGGCCTCGGGTCGGGAGGGCGAAGCCCGACGATGGCCCGCAAAAGGAAAGGGCCTCGGGTCGGGAGGGCGAAGCCCGACGAGGGCCCGCAAAAAGAAAGCCCCTCGGGTCGGGAGGGCGAAGCCCCTCGGGCCGGGCGGGTGTCAGGCCCGCCCGCCGAAGGCTTCGGCCCAGGCGCGATCTGCCTGGAGCGTGAACTGGCGGTCCTTGCCGTAGCGCTCGTCCTTGGCCATGGCCTTGGCCGCTTCCCTGGCCTTGTCGGCATCGCTGGTGGCCGCCCCGCCCGTGGTGCCGCCACCCTCTGCCGGGCGGGCCTTGCGGAAATATTCCAGCAGCTCGACGCCCGCCGCCGTGGGCGTCAGGCTCATCAGCTCGGCATAGGCGCCCTCGCTGATCTCGCCGCGATCCTTCAGGCTCTCGACATAGATTTCCGCCTCGCGGCGCCGCTCGGGGCCACGCTCGCCCAGCGCCGCCAGCTCGGCCTGCGGGTCGAAGCCGGTGTCCAGCACGCCACGATCCGACAGGTCGCGCACCAGGTCGATGACATCATCGACGAAGCCCTGCGGCTTCTTCGAGGTGGCCGCGTATTCGCGCAGGCCCTTGGCCAGAGGGTCATCGTCCTTCAGGCCCAGCTTCTCGCGCACGGCATCGTCCGCCGTGATGGCATAGTCCTCGGCGCTCTCGAACACGCGGGCGCGCGGATCGTCGCCAGGCGCCGCCGGGTCGCCTTCAGGCGCGGGGGCAGCGGCTTCGGGCGCGGCGGGGGCAGCGGCTTCGGGCGCGGCGGGAGCGGGATCGCCGCCCGGCGCATCACCGCCCGGCAATGAGCCCTGCGGGGTCGAAGGGTTCGGGTTCGGGGTCGCGTTCGGGTCGCTCATCTGTGGGGCTCCTGTGGTGAACCTCGAAGGCATCGAGGTGATTGACGATCATGGCAAAGACCATGGCGCGGCCCTGCCGGATCAGGGCGTCGGGCAGCATCCGGTCGGGCGGCAGGGCGTGGTTCACCGAACCCGCCAGCACGGTCATTTCGGCGAAATCCAGCAGCAGGCGCATCCCGGCCTCGCCGCCAAAGGCCGCCTGAAAGCGCTGCACCCGCTCGCGGGGCAGGGCCTTCAGCTCGTCCTCGCGCGCGCGCGCCACCACGTCCGGCATCTCGGCGCGGATCGCGCCCGTGCGCACCCATGCCAGGGTTTCCTCGATCAGGGCTGCGCCTCTCACGGCATGGCCTCCATGGGGGCCTCCATGGGGGCCTCGGCCGGGGCCTGCGCCTCGGCGGCGGCCTCGCCCATGGCCTGCATGATCTGCCTGCGCTGGTCGGCAGGGCGCACGGTCCACGCGGGAGCCCCCATCAGCGGGCCAAGCCGGTGCATTTCCTCAAGGTTGCACAGCGCCATCTTCAGCTCGCCGCCGCCGATGGCCTGGATCAGCTCGACGAAGCGCGCCGCGCTCTCCACGTCCTCCAGCCGCTGGCCGCGTGCCAGCGGGCTTGTCACCTTCACCTTCATCACGAGGTGGTCGATGTTGAGCATGTCGAAGTCGATCAGGGGCACCTTGGCCGCGTCCAGCAGGTCCAGCACGCGCGCGACCACGGCGGGGGCGAACTCGTGATTGAGCCGTCCGAAGGCCGATCCGGTGTCGAAGGCGAACTCGCGCAGGCGCTCGACGATTTCCGTGGGCGAGCGCACCGCCGCGCTTTCGGGCGGCAGCTGACGCGCCATCAGGTTCTGGGCGATGTTCGCCTTCATGTCGCGCAGGGCCAGATCGGTCAGGTTGACGTTGCCGCCCATGTCCAGCGGCTCGATGGGCGCGCCCAGTTGCCCGCCGGTGCGCGTGACCTTGATCAGGGCGTGAGGGTGAATGCGCAGGGCGTCGGGATTGACCACGCCGTCATGGCTGACCATCAGGGGCGGGGCCAGCTGATAGGCCGCCGCGCGCAGCATCATTTCCACGGCCTTGTTCGCCGTCATGATGTCCGGCAGCACCAGCATCAGGGGGCCAAGGCCCCACGGGTTGCCCGGCGTGGTCCACCAGCGCGGGATGATCCAGGGGTTCGTGCGGTTCAGGCTGGAATAGACCCGCACCGCCGCGCCACGGCTGTCGCCCGGCCCGTCGCTGCCCTGAAGGCACAGCACCTCGAAACGCCAGCGCCGCACCCTGGCGTCGTAATAGCTGGCCTGGAGCACGCGCACCTTGTCGGTGGCATTGGCATTGATCAGCCGCTGAACCCCCTCGGGCCAGCCGCGCGCACCGGGCCACAGCCGCTCCAGCTGGTCGGCCGGATAGTCGCGCTCCCAATAGACGTTATCGACCCGGCCGCTGGGGCCTTCCTCGATGCCCAGGTCCGTGGGCGGCACCGCCGTCCACCGGATCAGCTCGCCGTCCGTGCCCGGCACGCCCAGCAGCGCGCCGGTGCCCACGGCCAGATCGGTGTAGCATTCGTGGCTGGCCTTGGGGAACGCGCTGGCGTCCAGCGCCGCGTGGCAGATTTTCGTTACCGCCTCCAGCTGGCGGTTGACTTCCTCGGCCTCGTCCAGCGGCACCAGCGGCCCGCACTCCAGCTCGAACCAGCGCGAGAAGCTGGGCGAGAAGTCCGCCTGAAGGCGGCTGGCAAAGCGATGCACCCCGGTCGGGCCGCTGCTGTCGAACAGGCGGTCAAAGGCCTCGCGGCCCTTCTGCTGGGGCTTGCGCCACGGCATCGCATATTCCAGCGCCCGGTCGATATAGGGCTGCACCTGGGCACGCGCCGCGTGCGCCGCGCGCGACCGGCTCAGGATGTCCTGAACGCTCCAGCCGCCGGATTGCGTGCCGCTGCCCTGCATGTCAGCCCCCCAGAACCTGGGCGGCTCCCATGCGCTGGCCCTCCCACGTCAGGGCGGCCCGGCCTGCGCCGCGCAGGCGGCGCCCGGCGGCGGTGCGTTCCGACCGCTCGCGCTGGGCGTCTTCCTCGGCCTGACGCTGGGCCTGGCGCGCCGCCAGCTCGGCATCACGCTGGGCGCGGCGTTCGGCGCGGGTGCGGCCCCCGAACAGGCTGCGGACACGTTGCATATCATCGGCTCCCGTGATCGAAGCGGCGTTCCAGCCGCACCAGGGGCGGGCTGGTGTCGTCATCCAGCCCCGCCATCGTGAAGCCCAACCTTGCCCCAAGCCGCACCCCCGCAAGGCAGGCGGGCGAGGCGCCCTCGCCCCATCCGGCCGGGGCCATCACATAGGCCCGCACGCAGGTCAGACCGGCCAGCGGCGCGAACTGCTCCAGCAGGTGCCGGATGCGGCGCAGGGCGCGCGGCGCACAGGCGCGAAAGGCCGGGCCTGCGGCGAACCAGGCTTCCTCGTGATCCGCCTCGGGCCACAGCCCCACGATGGCCACCAGCACCCCGTCGCCGGTGCGCAGCGAATAGGCCACGCCCTCGGCCACCTGCCGGGCCATCTGGCCATAGCGGCGGCGCGTCAGCCGCACCGGCTCGCCATCGTTCCCCAGGGCCTCCAGCAGGTCGGCCGTGGCCGTGCGGCACACCATGAGCGGGCTCAAAACACGCTCCAGTCTGTCGCATAGCTGGGGCCGCCATGGCCGGGACCGCCGTGGCGGCCCGTTCGCTCGCCCGTGCTCAACAGCACGCCCTCGCCCCGGTTCAGCTCGTACCGCTCACCCGAGATCACCCCGGCGCGCCCCAGATCGCCAAGGCAGGCATACTCCAGCGCCTCCATGACGTGAGACGATGGCGTCTTCTGGCGCTTGCGCTTCAGGTGCGGCTGGAGCGGGTTCAGGGGCTCCCACTTGAAATCGCCCGCAAAGCCCCGGCGCAGCCACCGGCATGACGGGTTGATCAGCAGGTCGGGCTTGCCGTCCACCGCATTCACGCGGCCGATCAGGGTGCGCACCGCGTCCATGCGCGTGTCGGTGGCGTTGCTGGGGGCCGGGGCCAGCGGGAAGCGCAGGCGCTGCGCCGCCGCCTCCAGCGTCGAAAGCTCGCCCATGGGCCGGTCCACGCCATAGAACGCGCTCGGGTCGGCCCAGGCCATGCTCACACGGCAACGGGAAAAGCGCGGGTGCAGGGCCGCCTCCAGCGCCTCGGTCCAGCGGCGCAGGCCCACGGAATGCAGCAGGCGCTCGCCCTTGGGGTCCAGAGGATCGGTCAGCACCACCTCGGCAAAGACGATGCGCCGCCCCGGCGCGCGCGGATCGCGGCCCATGATGACGGCGGCCGGGGTTCCCCCGCCGTCCTGCCCCATGATGATCTCGCACGCCCCTTCGGGCTCCATCTCGAAGTCGAGGAACAGGGTGCGGTTGGCCGCTTCGGGATAGACCGGCTCGCCGCCGCGCGTGGTGCCCCATTCGTTGCGCAGCATCCGCCGCACGAAGTCGGGATCGGACCCGCTCTGGAGCGCGCTGCGGACGTAGTAATCATCATCCAGCCGGGCCAGGTTCTCGGCGGCCGGATTGGTCAGGAAGGGCGGGCCGCCCGGCAACAGGCCCGGCGGCTGGTCGAAGAACGCCAGCTCCCGCGGATCCTGCGGCTCTTCCTCGCACACCCGATACAGGGGGTGATCGACATCGGGCTTGTTGAAGGTCGCCCACACGCCGCGCGAGACGCGGGCTTCCTTGCGACCGCCGCGCTGCACCCGCGTGCCCAGATACGACAGCGCGCCGAAGGGCACCAGGTCCGCCTCGTCCACATAGGCGCCGTGCAGCGCCCAGCCCCGGCAGGTGGCCTCGTAGTCCATGGAGCTGCCCATGGCCCGCCATTCCACCTCCAGCACGCACTTGCCGCCGCCGGGCGTCCCGTCGATGTAGGGCGCCATGAACTCCAGCTTGTGGAAGGCGGGCCGGTCATCCGATCCGCGATACTCGCCCACCTCCTTCGGCACCCACTCCAGCCACAGCTTCATCGTCGTGGCGTAGAGGTTCCGATAGGTGTCGCGCAGCACGCCCACGCTGGCGCGCCGCACGCCCTGGCCGTCCGGCCGCTGGGTGATGACCGTGAAGAACGGCTCGGCCACGCCCGCCGCCGTGGTCTTGCCCGAGCCCACCGGACCCGCTAACAGTCGCGTGAAAGCCCCACTCTCATGAAATCGCTTCAGCGTTTCCCCGGCGGGCAGATACTTCTGGGGATCGAACACGGCCACACCCTGACCCGTTGATGTCAGGTCGAAGCGTGGGCCACCTCCCGGATCGGCAAGGCAGCCAAGTGCGGGACGCACCCCACGTCAGGGGCGGCGGGGGCCGCTTTGGGGGGCACCCCCTCGCGCGCACGGGCCCGGAAACTAACCCGCCGTTAGCGCCCGCGCCCTTGCTGTGCAGGGATTTTAGCCGGTTTCCGACTTCTCGCGTCCGACTTGCGCCAGTTTCACCGGCAGCGCCTCGCCCTCGATCACTGCGTTTTTTTCGGCCAGGCCGCCGCGCGCGCCAGCTGAAACCCCTCCGAGATCGACGCCGCCCAGCTGGATCGTGAAGTGGCTCTGCGCGTCGAGCTGCACCGCCTGGGGCAGTCGCTGCGCGACATAGGGCGCGGCATCGACGGCGAAGCCCATCTGCATCTTGAACACGGCCAGCAGGTTGTCCTGGGTCGCGGCCACGCCGATCTTGGCGCACAGCTCGGCCGGGCTCATGCTGTAGGCTTCCATGAGCACGGCCACCGGGTGCCGGTGCTGGCTCAAGAGCCACGCCCGCGTCGCCTCGGTGTTCTTGTTGCGCGACCCCTTGGGCCTGCCCGGCCCGGTGCGGCGGTTCGGCATCAGGGCCGACAGGGGCGACGGTGCATCGACGTTGCCGGTCTCGGCGTCCTCGAAGCCTTCCAGCAGATCGGCCTGCGCCGGTTCGGCCTCGGGCTCATGGGCGGCCACGGCTTCGGCCAGCGCGCTCTTTTCTCCTGACATATCAAGCCCTTTGTTTATTCGCTCCGATCATGGAGCCCAGGGCGGCAGGGCAAGGCAGGGTTTCAGGAACACGTTTGAGACACGCTTTGATACATTCAACCTCCTGATTTCTAATGGCTTTTTATGTCATGTCTCAAATGTATCATTTGTATCTCTCGCGCTCGCACAAGCACCGCTTTCACGATGCCGACCCGAACGCGATCCGCCACGCGCGCATACGCGTCCGAATGATACATTTGAGACATTTGAGACATTTGCCGATTTGTTACGCTTTTTCAGAGGCTTAAAAGTCTCAAAGCGTGTATCAAGCGTGTTCCCCGAACCCGGGGGCAGAGCGCAAAAGGGGCTCGGCGGCCCCCGTCTCCCTCTAAAGTCATCATCAAGGGGTCGGGGTCAAGGGGAATGATGCGGGCGCGGACGCCTGCGCACCGCCTGCACGGGGTCGGGGCCGGACGGGGTGATGCAGACGGTGGCCGCGCGCACCGCGCCCAGCCCTCGCCATCGGCTCGGGCTGGCCGCTGCGCGGCCTCTTTCGTCAGATGGGTGGGGGCAGGCGAGCCGTTCAGTCCGTCTCGTCGCTCGGGTCGCGCTCGAAGATCGGCACCATATGGCCGTTGATTTCCACCTTGGCGTCGAGCCACACCTGCACACAGCGCTCGCGGTCCAGCTGGGGCACGTTGGCAGAGCGCCACACGCCCGTGCCCTCCTCGCGGTCATAGGGCCGGGCGTTGCGCAGCGCGCCCGTCCATGCGCCATCGCCGCCATGGGCGCGGGCATCCTGGTTGGCAAACATCGCGCTGATCTGCTGGTGTTTCCCAGGGATGGCCAGGAAGAAGCGGCCGGTGGATCGCTCGCGCACCACGGCCAGGCCAGCGCGGTTCAGCTTGCGCTGCATGTTGCTCGCTTCTTCAAGGTTCGTGTCGGCTGCTCTCAGATAGCGCCGCACGATCTCGCCCACGCTCGGAAACCCGTCAGAGCGCCACGGCTCCGGCTGGGCGGTCAGGATATGCCGGAAAAGCGTCAGCCACAGGGGCTCACTGCGCTCGTATTCATAGAGGCTGGTGCGCTCCAGCCCGGCCACCAGCCCGGCCGCCGCGCTCGCATCGGGCACGGTGTCATGCAGGATCAGGTCGGCCACGGCCATCAGGGTGCCATACTGGCGCGCGCCGCGCTGGTTGTGCCCCCCCATCTCGATCAGGGCGGCCTCATAGGCTTCCAGCGTGTCCTCGAAGCGGTCCCATCCGGCCACCACGCGCGCCACCAGCTGCTGGCCCAGCTCGCGCCACTCGGCATCGGTGCGCTTGGCCAGCTTGCGATCCTTGGGCAGGGGGAACAGGCGCAGGAAGCTCACCCGCTGCATGTCCTGGGCGCGCATGGACGGGGCCATGATCGCTGAAAACGCGAAACAGCCGCGCAGCTGGAACTCGCTGGCCTTGTGGTCGGTGCCGCCGCGATAGACGGTGCCGCCGCTGGCCGCCACACGCGCCAGCTTCATCACCTGCACGGCCTGATCCGTGGTCACGTCCGCCTCGATCTCGTCGAAGCTCACCCCGATGGCGTCGTTGTTGATGATCTGGCGCAGGGCGGCGGGCGTGGCGTCCACGGTGCCCACCAGGCGGCCGGGCAGCATCTTCTTGATCGTCTCCTGCAGCGTCGATTTGCCCGTGCCGGCGTCACCGGTGATGAAGATCATCGGCCGCCATTCCAGCGCCGCGCCCAGGACGCAGCATCCCATCCAGCCCAGCAGAAGGCGCGGGTCCAGATCGGGGCGCGACCAGGCCCAGCTGTCGAAGTGGGCGAACACCTCGCGCATGGCGGCCTGGCTTTCGCTGGCCTTGTCAATGCCGGGTTTCAGGGGCGGGCGGCCGGGATAGACGTGCTCGCCGATCTGGCCGGGGTCGTGCCGCTCCGATCCCACCAACACGTGGTCGCCCAGGTGCTGCACCAGCTGGCCGTCCTCGGATCGCCAGCAGCCCAGCCCGCGCACCTTGTCGCGGGTGTCGAAGGTTCCAGCATCGCTGGCGGCCTTGATCAGCGCTTCGGCGGCATACTGCGCCGCAAAGCCCTTCCAGGTGCCGTGCTGATTGAACTGCGGAAAGGCCCTGTTGAGCCAGTCGCAGTGCCTGCCGAACAGGGCGCGCAGGTGGTTCTGGCCCATCTTGCCGCCGTCCAGCGCCACCAGCTGCCCCAGCGGGTCGAGGAAAAAGCACACCCCGTCGCGGTTCCCCAGCGGCTGCACCGGACAGGGCGCGTGCACACCCGTCTCCAGGTCGATTGACGCATAGGTCAGGGTGCCCTCGGCCGTGATGCGCGGGATCCGCAAGGCGCGATAGATGCGCGGCTCGTCGTCGCCCCCGCCTGCACCGCCGCCCCCGCCGCCGCCGCCACGGGTCTGGCCGGGCGCTTCCATCAGGGCGGCGCGGCCGCGCGAGCGCGCGCGCTTCTTCTTGGCGTCGGTCAGCGAGACGACATTGGCGGGCGCCTCATCCTGCGCAGGCACGTCATCCTCGGGGCCTTTGTCCATGTCGTCACTCATTCGTGCCCCCGCACCAGGTCGTTGAAGTCCTTGCCGGACGGCGAGCGGGCCACGCGCACCTCGATCCGGTATTCGTCGCGCAGGCGCTTCACGGCCCGTTCCAGCAGGGCCACCGCCTGGGGCCGGTCCCAATCGTTATCGGCGGCGATGATCAGGCTGCGCGTGAAAGGATACGGCTCATAGGCCAGCAGGCCGGGCAGGCTTCCGGCCGCGTCCACGCGCAGCTCTGGCGTCATCCATGCGATCGACAGGCCATCCTCGACCCCCTCGCACACCACCACGTCCTCAAGGTGCCCGACGCGGGCGGCGGCATCCGAGGGCTTCAGGCCCTTGGCACCGCGCCACAGCCGCATGGCAGAGCCCGCCGCATTGGGCCAGATCTTGCGCGGCGGGTTCAGGTCGGCCTTCTCGCCCGGCCGGGTGGGGTCGATCCAGATGCGGTGCATGGCCGCGAACGCCCCCTTGGCCAGCGTCATGGCCGTCACCAAGGCCGGGCCGGTGTGCGCCACCACACCGTCATCGTCGAACCAGTCTTCCTGCGGCGAAAACCGCACCGCGCGGGGCAGGCGCGGCAGCTCGTCAAGCGGAATGCCGCGTGCCTCCAGATAGCGCGCGCCGTCACAGCCCCGCACCTGGCCGCGCGTCGGCTCCAGCGGGCGGGCCTCGCGCCATCTGGCAAAGGCCACGGCGCGCTGGCGCTCCAGCCTCGTGGCCGCGTCACGCTGGCGGGCCTCGGCCCGGCGGCGGGCCGCCTCGGCACGGGCCGCCAGGGCGCGGGCCTGGTCGGGATCGCTGCGGCCCAGGCCGAAGTGCCCGCGTGCCCAGCGCAGGGCCTCGCCCCGCGCGGCGCTGTCCTTGCGCCCGCCGGTCAGGGTGCAGGCGATCAGGTCCAGCCCGTCGCCGAACAGGCCGCCCGCCCAGTCGTTCCAGCGACCGGCGCGCGGGTAAATCTCGATTTCCAGCTTGGGCCGATGGTGGCCATCCCAGGGCGCGAAGGCATACAGCATCCGGCGCGTGCGCTTCGCCACGCGGATCGACAGGGCGTCGGCCACGTCCTCGATGCTGTCGTTGATAAGCGCACAGAGCTGGCGCACGTCATCGCTCATGGGGCACCGCCGTCCAGCTCGCGGCGCAGCAGCACTTCCTGTTCCCACAGGCCCGCCCGCGCGGTGACGGCGGCCCGGCGGCGGGTGCGCGAGATGGCCACGCGGCCGTCCTCGATGTCCTCGGGGTGATCGCCGTCGCGCTGGCGCAGATAGCTCTCGGCCGCGCTCTCGACCGCCTGGCGGCTCACGCCCAGCACGGCGGCGATGCGGCTGGCGGCCACGCGCGCGACCACGACGCACAGGGCGGCGGCGTGGGACCGGGCCTTCTGGGCCGGGCTGGCGTTGATGCCGCGCCCGCGCGCCGGTTCGGCCAGCACCGCGCGCACCGGCAGGCCGTGCTGGCGGGCGGCAAACTCGGCCACCTTCAGGATCAGGCCGAAATCCACGATGTCCATGGCCTCGGCCGTCACCTCGGCCCGGCGCACCGTCACCCTGGCGGCCTCACCGGGGGCCAGGGCAAAGCGCTGGCGCACCAGCTCGGCCCGGCGCGCGGCGCGTTGCAGGGCGATCCAGCTCTCCAGGTCGGGGCGCAGGTCTTCGGGCATCACGCCCGCCGCGTCGGCCACGCGGAACACCCAGGCGCGCGGCACCCGGCGCCAGCGCGCGGGCTTCTGGTGCCGCTCGCCCAGCCTGCGGGCCAGCGCGCGCACGCCGCCGCACTTCTCGATGGCCAGCTGCATCCCGGCATCGCGAACCGCACCCCCCATCACGATCACCCGTCGATGTCGGCGCGCGGGGGCAGGGGCGGCGCGACGGGCACGGGCACGCCGCGCTCACGGCTGGCATAGGGCGCGATCATGGCGCGAAGGCGAAAGGCCCAGCGCTGCATGGGCTCCAGCAGGGCCGCGCGGCCCTCGTCATCCATGCGCACCCACGCCTGCACCGCCCATTTCAGGGTGGTGGCCATGCTGAACAGGGCGGCATTGGCCGCCGGGCTCATCACCGGCGGCAGTCCGGCGGCCAGCGCGCCCATGTGGCCCAGGCGCAAGGCCCATGGCTCCATCTGGCCGGGCGCGGGTTCGGCCACGGCGCTCTCGACCATGGCCACCAGGTGCAGCCACTCGTCGACCACGCGGGGATCGGGCGCGCTCATGCCAGCGCCTCCTGTTCCGCCAGCCCGCCCCACTGGTCGGCCATGGCTTCGGCGATGCCGCTGAAAAACCGGCTGCGCTCGCGCGCGCGATCCGGTCCCGGCGGCATCCGGTGCACGCGCGGCTCGCGCCCGCTCACGACATTCGTGGGCACCAGCGGCGGCAGGCCTCGCAGCCACAGGCAGGTGCGCTTGCTCTCACCGTGTCCGAACTGCCACGGCTGCACCGACTGGGCGGGCGGGCGATAATCGCGGATCAGCGCCTTGGCGTGGCGGTGCATGACCGGGTTCTCGATGCAGACCCGCTCGATGGGGGCGGTCCAGAAGTCGGAGAACAGGGCGGCGGCCTCGGCCAGCTCGGCGCGCATTTCCTCGCGGGTGCGGCCCGGCGGCGGCGTGTGCAGCCAGCGCACACCGCTGTTGCAAAGGCGCGTGCACGGCGGATGCGCCACCATCAGCAAGTCCCAGCCATCGTTCAGGTGGTCGCGCGCGTCGCCCCGGATATGACGGTTGGAACCGTCCTCGGCGGGCAGCAGATCGCAGGACCAGGCATCGTGCCCGCGCGCGGCAAAGGCCCGCCGCACCGTCCCGCTGAACTCGCAGGCCACCAGCACACGCAGGGCGCGGCTCATCACTGCACCCCCTGCATGATCTCGGCCACGGTCGGCACATGGCTTTCCGGGCGCACCTTGCCATCGGTGACGATCACGATGCGGGCGCGCAGGGCCGGGCTGGGCTCCTTGCGGGCGGGGTGCCCGAACGGGCGGCGCATGGCGTTGACCATGGCGCGCGAGCATCCGAACAGGCGCGCGCCCTCGCCGTCGGTCAGGCCCCGCTCTCGCATCCAGATGTCCAGATCGGGCAGGCGCCGCGCGACCGCATTTGACGCAACGGCGGCACTATCTGGGGTGATGGCAGGAGCGGACACACGCATCGGGGGCAGCCTCGGGAGTGGAAGTCAGCCCGAATGGGGAGGGTGATTTGGTGGCATCTGTCAACGCCATTTCGTATCATTTGTGTGGACATTGATACGGCTATGCTGTTCATAACGTCGCTATGTCGTCGCTCGCGCACAGGTCTGAACCGTGGCTACGGGGCTCCATGCCTCGTATCAGCGACCGTATCTCCGCCAGTCAGGCCCTGCACCGCCAGCGGATCGGCGCGGCCCTGCGCATTCTGCGCCAGCGTGCGGCGCTTTCGCAGGAGGAGCTGGCGCACCGCGTCGGCATCCATCACCAGTCCCTGCGCAACTACGAGACCGGCAAGCGCGCGGTCGACGACGCCCTGCTGGCGCGCCTGCTTGAGGCCACCGGCCACGATCACGACGCCCTGCAAGCGGAGATGCGCAACCTGGAGCCCGCGCCTGCGCCCGAGCCCAGCCGCCTGCCCGCCTCGCCGGTTGTCGTGCTGCCCGTGGGCGGCGTCGCCCACGGCGGCGGGCTGCATCCCAACGTCTATGACGGCGGGAGCGAGGCCGAGGTGATCGACTTTGCCGAGTTCTTCAAGCCGGGCACGCGGGTGCTGCGGCTGGCGGGAATGTCGATGTATCCCTATGCCGACAGCGGCGGATTCGTGACCTACAACCCGCGCCATCCCGCCCGGCGGGGGCAGGGCTGCGTGATCGAGTTCAATGACGGGGCCTTTGCCGTCAAGCGGTTCGAGCGCATGGACGCCGAAAGCCTGCACGTCACGGAGCTATACCCCGTCGAGCGCGAGCTGACCTTCCCGCTGTCAGAGGTCCGGGGCGTCTATGCCATCGGCCTGCGGGGCGAATAGGCCGCACAGGGCTGCGCGCAACTCATCCGCCCTCATCGCCTGAAGATCGGCCAGGACGGTCATGTCGTGGGCCGCGTCGGCGCGCTCGCGCAGCACCCGCCTGACCGTTCCCAGCAGGGGGTCGCGCACGCCATCGCGTGAAAGGCTGGCGGGCAACCCGTCCGCCATGCGTTGCAGCATCACCCGCTCGAAGACCAGTCCCTCGAACAGCTCCTGCGCCGTCTCGTGCAACAGATCGGCCATGGCGCAGGCTTCGGCGTCAGGCGCGGGCTCGTAGGCCGCTTCCGCCTCGGCATCGGGCGGGCCGGACAGGATCAGGGACAGCAGCGCGATCAGCATGAAAGCCATGCTGGCGCAGTTTTTTCCGCGTGGCCAGCGCCGTGCCCGTGTCAACGGTGATACGGCAAAACCGTATCAATCTCGTATAAATCTGTTGACACCTGCTACAAAGCAGGGGCGATATTCCCCCCGTCACCGCCGGGTCGCGGCTGTGGTGGCGGGCGCCGCGCCCCCTCCCGGTCGGCCTTGCCGCCCCCCTTGCACGAGGAACGCGGCCCGGCGGTGGCGACCGATCCATTCCCAGGAGGGGACCATGACCGACCACACCGACTATCCCGAAATCTATGCCGATGGCCCGCTGGCGGGCCTGGCGCGGCGCCAGCGTGTGCACGAGAGCGCCGACATCATCCAGCTGGCGCGTGTCGCCAACCGCGCCGTGCCCAGCCGGGCAGAGCGCGCCGCCTACATGCGCGGGCTGGAAAAGGGGCGCGAGCTGGCCATGCAGGCCATGCGCACCGGCTACGCGCCCATGCCGCAGCGGGACGAGCCCCCGGCGCGCGGGCTCGCCACCGCCGTGCTGGCCCTGGCCACCCTCGCCATCGCGGCGGCGATCCTGTGGGGGGCCGCGTGATGGCAAAGATCATCATTGATGTGGATCCCAACGGCGGCGTGCTCCTGCGACATCAAGACTGCGCGCCTCACGATCTGGCACGCGCGGCGGGCGCCCTGTGCCGCGAGCTGGAGGCGGGAGGGAAATCCGGCACCACGCCACACCATCGCCAGAAGCTCGAAGATGCGCTCCGGGCCGAGCGCGAACGGGCGAGGCTACTCATCAACAGCCTGCGTGATGTGCACCCCGATCTTGGCACCTGGGCGGAAGGTCGGATCGCGGAAGGCTCGACACCGCGCTCCCTCATCATGCTGGTCAAGCAAGCCCTCAGGACTGTCGAAGCCGAAAGCGAGGCCGCGTGATGGCATCCATAATCATCACACTGGCCAAAGAGGCGTATGGCGGCACCGAACTGGTGGTTCAAGCGGAAAGCTGCACCCCCCGCGACCTTCTGATTGCCGCTCGCGCGCTCCTGACCGAGGCCGGCCATCAGGCATCAAGCGACCGCGACTGCGCCGACTGCCTGTCCTGCCAGGAAGTTCACGCGCTGGCCAACGCGGGCCTCAAGGCCTGCGACCCGCACGGTCATCAGCGCCGGATTGGCGACTTGCCCGAGGCTATCCAATGAACGCCGCACGGGACGCCGCCTATCTGGAAAACGCCCGTCATCACTACGGCCTGTCCTTCGCGTCGTGCATCGCGGCGGCCGCGAATAACCCCGACATCTGGTGGAGCGGGCGCGGCCCGCGCTGATCCACCCCGACCTTTCCCCCCGCGCAACTCAAGGAGCAACGCGCATGTCAAACGGTAACGCATCCCCTTTCATCGGCCAGCACGTCCTCGTGCGCACCTATTCGGCGGGTGTCCACCTGGGCGAACTGGTGTCGAAGGACGGCACCAACGTCATCCTCAAAGGCGCGCGGCGCCTGTGGCGATGGTATGGCGCCTTCACCCTGTCCGAGGCCTCGCAAAAGGGCGTGGCCAAGAACAGCCGGATCGCCGCCCCGGTCCCTCTGATCGAGCTGACCGAGGCCATCGAGATCATCCCCACCACGGATGAGGCCCGCGCGACCTTCGAGGCCATCCATGAGAAGGCGTGATCCGAGCACAAGCAATGTGAACGGCTACGGCTCCGGCGACGGCTCCGGCTCCGGCTACGGCTCCGGCGACGGCTCCGGCGACGGCTCCGGCTACGGCTCCGGCTACGGCTACGGCGACGGCTACGGCTCCGGCTCCGGCTACGGCGACGGCTACGGCGACGGCTACGGCTCCGGCTCCGGCTCCGGCTACGGCGACGGCTACGGCTCCGGCTCCGGCTCCGGCTACGGCGACGGCTACGGCGACGGCTACGGCTCCGGCTCCGGCTACGGCTACGGCGACGGCTACGGCTACGGCTCCGGCGACGGCTCCGGCGACGGCTGAATACCGCGCGCTCGCGCGGCGCTCCTTCGGGTCGCTGCCGCGCGAGCGCGCGGTATCCCAAGACCTGCCACCTCGATCATCATTCCCCCGACTGATCTTCCCCCGGACCAGCTTCCATGAAGAAACCCGCCAGATCACCACGCAAGCGCCCATCGTGGACATCCCGTGGTCCGCGCGCGGCCCATCAGAAAGCATCGGCTGCTGCGCCGCCCATCGTGCTCGACATGCACGAGCTGGCCACGCTGGCGGCTGTCCAGAGGGCGGGGCCTGACGGCCTGTGCATCGGCATCGACCTGCCTGTCAGCCAGGCCCTGCGCCTGGCAGTCGCCGGTCGCATCACCATCGGCAACGGACGCGCGCGCCCACACATTCCCCCCGGAGCCCAGAGCAATGACTGACACCCCTGATATACGGCAGTGGCTAGACGAGACGGAGGGCTACGGCACTCGCATGGAGCGCCTTGTCGAAGACCTTGAGAACGGAGCCGACATCATTCCGTGGCTCGAAGCCGCAGCAGCCCTCGCAGCCTCTCCCCCCCCATCTCAGGCGGCCATCGACGTGCTGGCAGAGCGACAGCGCCCTGATCGCGGGCGGCCTGGTCGGGCTGGCGGTCATGTGCCTGGTCACGCCCGCCGGATCGCTGGCGTGGCACGTCGCCGCGGGCCTGTCCTTCGCGTCGTGCATCGCGGCGGCCGCCAACAACCCCGACATCTGGTGGAGCGGGCGATGACTGACGGGTGGAAAGAGGCGGCTCTCAAGGCGCTTGATGAAGCCCGTGCGGACGTTGAAGCGGGGACCGAGCCGACGCATGTGGTCGTCTCGTTCATCGGTCAGGTGGACCTCGCCAACGAGCGCCCGCTGACGGTCTACACCAATCAGTCATGGGCGGTCCTTCGCCAGTTCTTCGCATACGCAGCGTGGCGGTTCGCGGTCAAAGCCGAAGAAGAAATCTCCGAAAAACTCAACACCGGCCTCACCGCCCTCGCGCAGGAGCCTGACCAATGACGCATGACCTTGACGCCCTCGGCCAGCGCCTCAGAGCAATGGGCGCGCCCGGGGATTACGGATACAGCACTCCGGCCGGAAAGGCGCTGCTCCTCGCGCACCAGCTGCTGATCACGGCCCTCAGCATCCGCCCCCCATCTCAGGCGGCCATCGACGTGCTGGCAGAGCGACAGCGCCAGATCGAGGTCGAGGGCTGGACGCCGGATCATGATGACGAACACCGTGACGGTGCGCTCGCCAATGCAGCGGCGGCCTATGCCCACTGCGCGTCTTTGCCTGATCGGCTGCGCAAGTGTGTCACAGGCATCTATTCCATAAGCAACAACGGGACCCTGCGCCACCTTTGGCCGTGGGCCTCGACGTGGTGGAAACCGACGACGCGCCGCCGTGACCTCGTGAAAGCCTGTGCGCTGCTCCTCGCCGAAATCGACCGCATGGATCGGGCATGCGCGCGATCCGCCGGACAGGAGGGCGAGACCAATGACTGACACCCCTCGCCAGGCGCTGCACGCGGCGGCGCGCACCCTGCTCGCGCGGGCGGCGCTGCTGCTCCAGGGCGCGGGCGTCACCCGGCGCGAGCTGCCACCCGCCGTGGTGGCGCTCGAGGTGGCCGAGAAGGCCCTGCGCGCGGCGCTGGCCGAGGCCCTGGGCACGGCGCCTGCGCGCGATCAGGGCGAGCTGGCCGAGGCGCTGGCCGTGCGGCTGGGGGCGATCCAGGCCGATCTTGTGCTGGGCCGCCCGATTGATTGCCAGATCGACACCCTGCGCCGCGCCGATGAAACCCGCCTCGATGCCCTCGACCGGCGCCAGCTCACCCTCGCGCAGGCCCAGCCGCGCCGCGCTCTCACCCGCCGCCCGCCCCTGCGGGTGGTGTCCTGACCGCTCACCACACAGGAGGCCCTACCGTGAGCAAACGAACCCACCCCCTCGACCGTGACGGCGACGGCAAGCCCGGCGGCTCCCTGCCCGGCAACGCCACCGCCCCCTTTGCCGGTGCCACCGATCAGGCCGCCGAACAGACCGGCGATGAGGCCGCCACTGATAGGCCCGCCGACGATGCGACCACGGTGTCAGAGCCCGAGACGGAAACCCCCGCCGACGATGCGACCACGGCCACCGATCAGGCCACCGATCAGGCCACCGATCAGACCGCCGGTGACACCCCCGCCAAGGATGCCGACACCGCCGCCGCCGACAAGGCCCCCACCATCGCCAAGGCCGTCAAGGCCGATCAGGCCATGCGCGAGGCCGATGCCAGGGCGAAGGCCAAGGCTGGCGCGAAGGTCCAGATCGCCGATGACCTGCTGGTGCGTTTCGGCGGGGCAGAGCGCCACTACCTGACCGAGGACGGCTACTCGCCCAGCTATCGCGCCCCGTTCATCAGCGAGGATGACGCCAAGGCCCTGATCGACGCGGGCCTGGCCGAAAGCGTGCCCAGCATGGGCTGGCGCGGCGGCATCCGTCCCACCCCGGCCGGGCGGCTGGCCGTCCACCGGGCGGCGCGGCGGGCACAGCAGCACCGCGACGCCCTGCGCCGCGCGGACTGACCATGGCGGGCGCGGATGGCCAGCATCAGAGCGTGGGCCTGCGACAGGCCGCGCATCTGCTGGGCCGGTCCTACGACTGGCTCCAGCGGCACTGGCGCACGCTGGACGGCTTTCCGCGCCCCGTCCTTGGCGCCAGCCCGCGCGCCCGCCCGCTCTGGCCTGCCTGGGCCATTCTCGACTGGCGCGACGGCAGGCGGTTCGCGCCGGACGTACCGCTCTATCTCCAGCGCGCCGCGCCCTCGATCTCGCCGATCTCGCCCATCTCGCCGACACCGGCAGCGGCCAACACCGACGCCGAACCCCGACCGACACCGACGAAGGGCGGGGGCACCATCACGGGCCGGGCCGCGCGCCTCTTGGCCTCGGCAGGCCGATAGTCCACCATAGCCGCCCGCCCGCCCCTGCACCTCCCGATGGCCAGCCCCACAGGCCCGCTCATGTCACCATCCCCCCGCACCGCCTCACGCACGCCCGCCGCTCACCGGCTTTCGGGGCTGCGCATCGGCCTGAAATGGCGAGACGGCCGCCCGCGCTGGGAACCGTCGCCCAGCAGCCGCCGCGCCGGTATCGGCGGCGTCGATCTGCGCGAGGCTGACGGCACATGGATGTCGCCCGGCCGCGCCGTCGAGGTGGCAGAGGCCCGCTGCGAATGGGCGGCCATCCTGCGCGACGCCCTGGGCGACGATGCCGACCGCGCGGCCGAGGCCCGTGCCGTGCTGGGCGAGGCCATTGCCAACCTGCCCCCCGTGCCTGTCGAGCCGGAGCGCGCGCGGGTGCGGGTGCTGATCGGGGATCTGATCGACAGGGCGCGCGCTCTCGCCGATCTGCCGCCGGAACAACGGGCGAAGGGCGCGCGCACCGTGGCCGCGCTCTGCGACGCCTATCTGGCCGATGCGGAGGCCATGGCCGCCCTGCGACCGGCCAGCCAGAAAATTTATTGCCTGATGCTTGCCAAGCTGAAGGCCAGCCCGCTGGGCACCATGCCCGCCGATCAGGTCACGCGCGCCGATATGCGGGCCTGGTATCTCGACCTGATCGAGGCCGTCAGCATCAGCACGGCCAATGTGGCCCTGGGCGCGGCCGGGGCGGCGTTCCGCTGGGGCACATGGCAGCGCCCCGCCTGGGTCAGCGTCAGCCCCTGCGAGCGGCTGGGCCGCCGGGCCGCACCGGGGCGGCTGGTGTTCTGGACCCGCGAGGAAGAAGAAGCCTTCGTCACCTGGTGCGACGCCAACGGCTTCGAGGACGTGGCCGATTGCCTGACCCTCTGCCTGTGGACGGGCGCGCGCCAGAGCGACGTGTGCGCGGCCAGCCTCGATGACCTGTCGGGCGACACCTGGCGCTATCTGCCGATCAAGACCGCGCGTGGCGGGCGCGAGGCCCTGCCGGGCCTGCTGGAGCCCGTGCGCCGCCGCGTGCGACGCCGCCGCGACGAGCTGGCGCGGGAACTGGCGGCGGGGGCACCGCCGCGCATCGGCCGGGTGCCCATGCTCTGGCACGCCAGCACGGGCGCGCCCCATGGCTCGCGCTCGATCTCCCTGCGGTTCCGCACGGCGCGCACCGCCGCCCTGGCGGCCGGTGCGGTCCCGGCCAGCGTGGCAGATCGTCAGTTGCGTGACGCGCGCGACACCTGCCTGACGCGCCTGTTCGATGCCACCTCGTCCATCGACCGCCTGTGCGCCTGGACGGGCCATGCGCGTGCCGATGCCGAAAGCGTGCTGCGCCGCCACTACGTCACGCTTCAGGAGGGCGGGGCCATGGAAACGGCGCGCTCGCTGGAACGCTGGGCCAGCGCACAGGGCTTTGCCGTGCTGGGCGAGGGCTGACGCCCGCGCCACCGCCCCGCCAGCGGAACAAAAGCGCACAAAGTCGGACGTCCGACTTCGCCCGAAGTCGGAAATGCCCCCCGAAAGTCGGACGCCCCCTTGCCGGAAAAGGCCCGGCGATGCCTGCCACTAACAGGATTCAGTAACGCTCGTTTAAGGGCGATCACCCTATGTCTTGCGGTCGGGTGCCGACCGCGGTGCCCGCGCGAAAGGATAGCGGAGACGCAGATGGGCAGGGCGGGAAGATCGCGCCGGGCTGGGCGGGGAGGGCTGATGCTGGCCGGCTGTGCCGCCGCGCTCGCCATGTCCGGCCCCGTTGATGCCCAGAGTGCTGGTGGTCAAAGCGCCCAAACGCAGAGTGTCCCGGCCCACAGGGTTTCGGCCCGGACGCAACCCCAGACACAGAGCCGGACGCTCCCCCAGACCCGCTATCTGAGCTGGGCAGGAAGACCCTCAGCGCAAGGTGCGCAGGCCCCGGCCAGCACCGGCGTTGCCGTAGGCACTGAGCGCTCCTCGCCGGCCGAGTCCATGCCCGTGCGGGCCGAGGCGGCACCGACGCGTGCGTATGCTGCCGGGGTCCAGAACGGCCTCACCCCCTCGCCCCTGCTGGCGCGTCCTGATCTGGGCGTGATCGCGAGCCCGCGCGCTGTGACACCAGCGGCCCCCGTCAGCGCCGCAAGACCTGAAGCGGCTGGCACGCTGGCGGTACCGATCACCAATGCACAGCCCCGACCCGCGCCGCTCAGCCCTGGCCAGCCCGCGCCCGCCAGTGCACCCGCCAGTGCGCCCGCCAGTGCACCCGCTGCGTCGGCTGCGGCATCAGTGCCGGCCCCAAATCCCCCCCAGCCGCGCGTTCAGGCCGATCACGACACCGCCCGCTATTATTCCGTGCATCGCGGTAACGGGCGCGAGCCCGACGCGCCGGTAATCCCGCAGCCCTTCTTCCTCGACCATGCGCCGGTCGATCTGGCCGAGCCGCCGCCGCCGCCGACGCTGCGCAACGGACGGGGCCTGGCCCCCAGCATTGCCGAGCAGGGCGAGCCATGAGCGATGGCGAGAGCATGGCCCCCTCGCGCCTCGGCGATCTGATCGCCCTGGCGAAGGAGCCCTCCAGCGAGAAGCGCCGCCTGCTGCTGCGCGAGCTGACCGACCAGTTCTTTGGCGCGCCCGAGCAGAGCCCGGTCGAGAACGAGCTTTACGGTGCGGTGCTGGAGCGCCTGGCCGAAGACATGGAAGAAGCGGTGCGCGCCGAGCTGTCGCAGCGCTTTGCCCAGTCCATGAGCGGGCCTGCGCGCCTGGTGCGAAGGCTGGCGCTGGATGAATGCGCCAGTGTAGCCAGCCCGGTGCTGGAGCGCTCGCGCGTGCTGGACGAGGCGGTGCTGATGGAGGTGGCGCGCACGCGCTCGCAGGAGCATCTGCGCGCCGTCAGCCGCCGTGAACAGGTCTCGCAGGGCGTCTCTGACCTGATCGTCCAGCGCGGCGATGACGAGACGCTGGGCACGCTGCTGGGCAACGAGGGGGCGGAGCTGTCACGCGGTGCCCACGAGCAGGCGGTCGAGCGTGCCAGCGCCAATCCGCACCTGCACGAGGCGGTCATCGCGCGCAAGTCCATGCCGCCGGACCTGCTCAACGAGATGTATTTCGTGGTCGAGGCGCGCCTGCGCCAGAAGATCCTGGAGCGCAACGCGGCGCTGGACCCCGCCCTGCTGGAAGCGGCTCTGGCGGCGGGGCGCGGCAAGCTGGCCAGCGAGGACGACAGCTATCCGCCCGACTACGAGGAAGCGCTGCTCTATGTGCGCGAGCTGCACGCCGCCAGTCAGCTGACGCCCCAGGTGCTGGCGCGCTTCCTGCGCTCGAACGGGCGCACACATTTCCTGATTGCCCTGGCACTGCTGGCGGACATCGATTTTCACACCGCGCGCAAGATCGTCTCGACGACCCAGATCGATGCTCTGGCGGTGGTATGCAAGGCGGCGGGCCTGGATCGCGCGCTGTTCCTGACCTATGCGGTGGTGCTGCTGAACGACACGGGTGATGCCATGGGCCATGCGCGCACCTATGCCCAGCTCTATAACGAACTGACCCCCGAGACAGCCCACCGCACCTTGCGCTTCTGGCGGATGCGGCGCGAGGCGAGGGCGGCCTAGGTCGAGATCAGGTTCCCGCCGTTTCCATGATGACCTCGCGCATGGCGCGCGCTTCGCTGGCAAGGGCTGCGTTGGCGTGCTCGCCCGCTATCGCTTCGGCCTCCCACAGCGCCTCGGCCAGAGGTGTCAGCTCGGCACCGGCACCTACCAGCTCGTTGCGCGCCAGGGTGGTTCGCGCCAGGGCAATCTGCAAGGCCGCCCACTCCAGCCCCTGATCGGCACCGCGCGTCAGCGCCAGCTTGCGGCGCAGGCGATGGAGAACGCGGTCGAGCGCCTCGCTGTCGCCATCGCCCATGGCCCGCGCAATGCCGAGACGCGCGCGCGCCTCCAGCACGGCGGCACCCAGCACCAGCCCACGCCCGAGGGTGAGGCGCTCGGCCACCGCCAGACCATCGGTGTCGGCCACCATGTCTTCGGGATCGCGCACGCTGTGAATGGCGATCTGCATGGCGGCGAAGTCGAGCGGGCTGTGCTCGGCATGGAAATGGTCCGAAGCCGTGGCGACGAGCTGGCGCGCCCGCTCCAGCAGGCCCGCGTCCTGCCCCAGCGCCGCAAGACGCGCCAGGCCGATGCCGAGCAGCGCCAGCGCCCGCCCGCGCGTAAGCGGATGCAGGTCGGGATCGTGCGCCCCGATGATCCTGCGCAGGTCACGACCCGACTGGTCCAGCATGGCGGTATCGGAGTGCCGCAGACCCACTTCGAGCATCAGGGCGGCACGCTCCATGCGAAGGCTCGAGACTTCGAGCGCCGGTGCGCGATGGCGCTCCAGGGCATGAAGGGCGGCATCCATCAGGGCGGCACCGGCACGGATGAGCGACAGATCGTTGCCTGCCCGGCAGGCAAAGCCCTTCAGCCGCGCGTGCAGGGCCACCATGCGCGCGCCCCACAACCCCGGCGCCGGGGCCGCGCAGAGGCGCTGCTCGGCCACGTGCAGCGGCTGCTCGCCGCCCCACAGCTCGGCCTCGGTCAGGTGGGCGCTGACCTCGGCGTGTAGCGCCATGGTGCGCTCCTGACGATTGCGGGCCGCATCGGCGGCGTCCTCGGCGGCCTGAAAGGCGCGCCTCAGGCTGTCGCGGTCGCCCGTGCGGCGCATGTGCTCGGTATAGAGGCGGCTGGCGCGGGCATAGTCGCGCGCGGGCCTGCGGCAGGAGGGGCGCCCGGCCTCGGCGGCGATCTGGGCGGCATGGAGACGGATCATGTCGGGTGCCGCCAGCTCGATCCAGTCGTCGGCCTCGTCGGCGCGCCAGAGCGACAGCAGCCGGTGCCACTCGCGAGCCATGGGATGAGGATCAAAGGCGCTCATTTTGCGTGTTTCCGTCCCGCTTCGGGACCAGGGCGGCCCCGCATTGCTGCTCCGTGCAAATTCGTGTCCATCGAGGAGGCTAACGCCGTGCGCGCCGGGCCGTTGCAGGCAGGGGCGGGCGATAACGACAACGGGAATTTTCCGCGGCCCGTCCTCACATGGCCCCTTGGCGTGGCGGGTCTGATGGGCGTAGGTCTGCGCAAACAAACGAACACGACCGTCAGGATCTCTCACCCCATGTCAGGCTTTTCCCTGCCCGAGCTGGCGCTGAACCCCTATGTGGCGCTGGCGGTCGGCTTCGTCCTGCTCATTTTCGGCGGCGACCTGCTGGTGCGCGGGGCCACGACCACCGCCGAGCGCATGGGGGTCTCGCCCCTGATGATCGGCCTGACGCTGGTGGCGCTGGGCACCTCGGCGCCCGAGCTGGTGACCAGCCTGACCGCCGCCTTCCGCGACTCGCCGGGCATCGCGGTGGGCAATGTGGTCGGCTCGAACATCGCCAACATCCTCTTGATCCTCGGGGTCACGGCGGTGCTCACGCCGCTGATGGTGGACAGGACGGCCTTCCGGCGCGACGGACTGGTGCTGGTGCTGGCCACCTTGCTGACCGTGGTGGTGGTGCTGACGGGCCAGCTTTCGAGCTGGCTGGGCTGGGTGATGCTGGTGGCGCTGGTGGCCTACACGATCTGGGCCTATATGACCGAGCGCACCAGCCATGATGCCGAGGCCGTGCGCCACGAGCACCGCGCGGAAGAAGTGCACAAGGCCCCGCCCAACATCTTTCTGGCGCTGGGGCTGGCGCTGGCGGGCATCGGCCTGACGGTGGCGGGCGCGCGCATACTGGTCGATGGTGCCGTCGAGGTGGCCGGCCAGCTGGGCGTGTCGGATGCGGTGATCGGCCTGACGGTGGTGGCGGTGGGAACCTCGCTGCCCGAGCTGGGCGCCAGCGTCATCGCCGCGGTGCGCAGGCAGGCCGACATCGCGCTGGGCAATGTGATCGGCTCGAACATCTACAATATGCTGTTCATCCTGGGGGCCACGGCGGTCGTCAAGCCCATCCCGGTGCCCGCCGAGATTGCGCGCGTGGACGTCTGGGTCATGCTGGCGGCGACGCTGGCGCTGGTGCTGATCGTGCGCGGAGGCTGGCGCATCAGCCGCTGGGAGGGCGCGGGCCTGCTGGGTGCATACGGGGCCTATATCGGCTGGATGGCCTGGAGCAATCTGGCCTGAGCGGGGGCAGAACCCGGGCTTTTTGACCTCGCTGCCCGCCATGCCTAGGGTGAGTCCGGGTGATCAGTGATGATCGGGCGGAGGGCCGGATGTGATCAGGCATCTGATTGACGAGGACGCTCAGCGCGTGATCGTGCGTATCGACGAGCACTCCAGCGGTGCCCAGTCGGTGTCACTGACGCTGAAACTGGCGCAGGCGCGGCCCGAGCTGTTCGACTGGGACTGGGTTTACGATGTGCGCGAGGCACGCGGCGAGGTCTCAAATGCGGACGTGGCGCGCACAGCCGAGGCCTTCAATGCCCACCAGACCCGGCACGCCTGGACCCTGTTCGTGACCATGGACGCGCACTTCGGCCTGTGGGCCAGGGTGATGGATCACCAGTTCAACAAGCGGGTGCATCTGTCGAGCGGCACGCTGGAGGACGCTCTTGAGCGTCTGGATCGGCTGCGGGCAGCGCAGGATGGCGATCCGGTCAGCCGCGCTCCCTCGTCTTCTGGAAAGTGACCGCAGGAAACCGCTCGGCGACGTAGCCCGTCTCCCATGACGACTTGGCCAGGAACACGCGATTGGCGTCGATGTCGGTGGCCATCTGGGCGCGATATTTGGAGGCGAAGTCCTCGACGGCGGCCTCGCCCTGACCCTGGGCCGGAACGATCCAGCGCGCCTCGGCGTAGGGCGAGGGCTCGAACAGGCACTCAAGGCCGTATTCCTCGCCCAGCCGGTCGGCCATGACCTCGAACTGGAGCTGGCCGACGGCCCCCACGATGAAATCGGCACCGATCTCGGGGCGGAAAAGCTGGGTCACGCCCTCTTCGGCGAGGCTCTCCAGCGCCTTTTTCAGATGCTTGGCCTTGAGCGGATCCTTGACGCGCACGCGCTGCAGGATTTCGGGGGCGAAATTGGGCAGGCCCGCAAAGCGGAGCTGGCCGCTTTCGGACAGGCTGTCGCCCACACGCAGGACCCCGTGGTTGGGAATGCCGATCACGTCACCGGCAAAGGCGTTGTCTGCAACCTCGCGGTCCGAGGCGAAGAACATCATCGGCGCATTGACCGAAATCTGACGCCCGGTGTTCTGCACCTTCAGCTTCATGCCACGGCGGAAGGTGCCGGAGGTGAGCCGCAGCATGGCGATGCGGTCGCGGTGGTTGGGGTCCATATTGGCCTGGACCTTGAACACGAAGCCCGAGACCTGGGCCGCGCCCGGCTCGATCTCGCCGCCCTCGATGCCCTCGACCGGTGCGGCCCTGGGCGGCGGTGCCCACGCGCCGATGGCCTCCAGAAGCTGATCGACACCGAAGTGCCGCAGGGCCGACCCGAACAGCACCGGGGTCATGTGACCTTCGAGGAAGGCCTTGTGGTCGAAGCGCTTGAAGCCCTCGCGCACCAGCTCTGCGGTCTCGCTCAGGGTGTCGTGCTCGCCCTCCTCGAAGAAGGCTGCCGCCTGATCGAGCGGCAGGGGAGCGGGATGGCCCTCGTCCTCGGCGTCAGACGAATCGCGCCGCGCATAGGGCAGGAACTGATCGGAGCGCAGGTCCAGCATGCCGCGAAAGCGGCGCCCGCTCTCGGACGGCCAGTAGATCGGCACCGGATCGAGGGCGAGCTGGGAGGCGATTTCGTCCAGCAGGGCGATGGGATCGAGCGCCTCGCGGTCCATCTTGTTGATGAAGGTGATGATCGGAATGTCGCGCAGGCGGCAGACCTCGAACAGCTTGAGGGTCTGCGGCTCGATGCCCTTGGCCGCGTCCAGCACCATGATGGCGGCGTCGGCGGCGGTGAGGGTGCGATAAGTGTCTTCCGAGAAGTCTTCGTGGCCGGGCGTGTCGAGCAGATTGAACATCAGCCCGGCGTGATCGAAGGTCATGACCGAGGCGGACACCGAGATGCCGCGCTCTTTCTCGATCTTCATCCAGTCTGAACGGGTTCGGCGGTTCTCGCCACGCGCACGCACGGCTCCGGCCGCACGGATGGCACCGCCCGCCAGCAGCAGATGCTCGGTCAGGGTCGTCTTGCCCGCGTCGGGGTGCGAGATGATGGCGAAGGTGCGCCGACGCGCAGCCTCGCGAACGGGATCGGCCCTGGCACTGGTGCGCGCTTCGGCGGGGCCGGGGGAGGCTGCGGACGGATCAGGGCTCATGGGCGCGGGGGTTAGCGCGCCCGCAGGCGTTTGTCACCAGAGAGCCGCGCCCGAAGGATGCGCGCGGGGCGGAAAACGCACCGGCGCGTCCTCGTCATCGAGGGGCAGCTCCACGATCTCGTCATCCCATTCGATCAGCAGGCCCGCGCGGGCCATCTCGGCCTGTTCGATCAGGCCGCGTGCATGGGCGGCAAAGGTGCGGCTGTGCGGATCAGTGGCCAGGGGCAGCAGAACATTGATGGCCTCGTTGTATTCGCTCGCATGAAGCAGCGCGCGCGCATAGGCAAAACGCACGGTGGAGACCTGGGGCGCCAGCTCGAAGGCGGCATAGAGGGTGTTCAGATCGTTCTCGTTGGGAAAGTCGGGACTGCCCGTGCGCAGCGTGGAGAGCATCATCAAGGTGCGATAGTCGTCGGGATCGGCCTGATAGGCCCTCGCCAGATAACCACGCGCGGTATCCATCTGGGCGTTGATGCGCGCGTGATCCTCGGTGCCGAGCGCCTCGCCGCGCGGGCCGTCCAGAAGATCGAGAAGATAGGCCCAGCCCATGGCCTGCAATGCCTCGGCATCGTCCGGGTGAGCGCTGATCCAGTCCGAAAGGATCGCCTGACCGGACGGGCGGTCGCCGCGCATGATCTCGGCGCTGGCCAGGGTCAGCTCGGCCATCCTGTCGCCGCGATGGCGGGCCGCGCGCTGACGGATCAGCCCCAGCACCTCGTCGTCCTCGCGCCCCCAGCCCGCGCGCAGGCGCTGGCGCAGCAGGATCAGGTCATCGGCGCTGGGCGGCAGGGTGGTGACGGTGACATCGGGCACCGGGAAGGTGTTTTCGCGCAGCACCGTGACGGGAATGCCTGCGCGCACGTAGCGCTGGAGCGCCTCATTGAGCTGGCGGATGGTCATGCCCGTGGCCGTCTCCATGGCCTCGACGCTGTCCAGACCGGCGCGGATGTTATGGACATAGGCCAGCAGCTGGCGCACCCGCACCGCGTCTCCGAGGAAATAGTGCGTCAGCGCCCACGACTGGGCGTAATACATGGCGACCGCTTCCGAGTTACCCATCTCCCAGGTGTTGCGCGTCAGGATCACTTCCAGCGGCATCCACGACGCATTCGCCAGCCAGTAGGCGCGGTTCTCGTTGTGCAGGCCGATGCGGATGCGGTTGGGGCGGATCTCGGCCGTCATGAAATATTCGGCGTATCCCTCCACCAGCCAGGACGGATAGCCCGCCGCGAAGTGCTGGAACATGAAATGGTGCGCATATTCATGGAAGGTGGTGGCCATGTCGCCGCGCGCACGCACCGCCGTGCCGAACAGGTCGGTATCGCCCGCCCAGTAGAAGCCGAGCGTGTCCGTGCTGATCCGGGGGTTGATGGCCTGAAGCTGGCGCTGGTTGCCGACCAGATAAAGCTCCAGCTTGCGCTGCGGGATACCGCCGGGGTCGATGCCGTGGCGCCAGCGCAGGATGGCGTCATAGACCTCGAGCTGCTGGACATATTCGCGCAGCGAGCGCTCGTCACCGTCCGAATAGACGATGAAGCGGGGGCTTTCGGCGCGCAGCCAGCGTGCCTCGGCAGAGCCCGCAGACGCGATCACGAGCATCAGCGCGGCAATGAACACGCCACCCAGGCGCAGCAACAGCGACAGCATCGGAAGATTCCCCCCGCGGAGCCGGCTCGTCGTCCCCGCCACACGCATTGATGGTGCCTGAAACATTACGGCAGGAGGGGTTGCGCGTCCACCCGGCCAGGTTGCGGTGCGCCGCAAGGATGCACCGTTTTGCCAATCCGCGCACAAGCGCCTAAACAGCGCGGCCATATGCCGATGCTTTTCCTCTCCCGCCCCAAGTTCCTCGCATGAACGCCAAGCCCAGCCCCTTCATCGAGGGCGAAGTCCTGTGGGTGCGCCACTGGACCGACACCCTGTTCAGTTTTGCCATCACCCGTGACGAGGGATTCCGCTTCCGCTCGGGCGAGTTCGTGATGATCGGCCTGCCCTCGCAGGACGGCGCCAAGCCCGTGATGCGCGCCTATTCCATCGCCAGCCCCATGTGGGCGGAGACGCTGGAGTTCTTCTCGATCAAGGTGCCGGACGGGCCGCTGACCTCGCGGCTCCAGAAAATCCAGCCCGGCGATACGGTGCTGATGGGCCGCAAGCCCACGGGCACGCTGGTGCTCGATGCGCTGACGGGGGCCGAGAGACTCTATCTGATCGGCACGGGCACGGGGCTGGCCCCATGGCTGAGCGTGGCGCGCGACCCCGAGACCTATCAGAGGTTCAGCCATGTGACGGTGGTGCACTCCGTGCGCAATGTCGCCGATCTGGCCTACCGCGACCTGTTCGAGGGCGGCATCTTCGACGACCCGCTGATCGGTGACGAGGCGCGCACGCAGCTGCGCTACTATCCCACGGTGACGCGCGAGGCGTTTGCCACACAGGGGCGCATCACGGACCGCATCCGCTCGGGCGCCTTCTTTGCCGATCTGGGGCTGGAGACCGGCTTTGATCCAGCACGCGACCGCGTCATGCTGTGCGGCTCCATGGCCATGATCAAGGAGACGGCGGACATCCTGGAAGGGTTCGGCCTGAAGGAAGGCTCCAATGCGGAGCCCGGCGACTATGTGCTCGAGCGGGCCTTCGTGGGCTGAGGAGACGGGAGATGAACAAGCTGAAAAGCCCCGCCGTCTATACGGTCGATGCGCGCGTGCTGCCCGAGTCCTGCGAGAGCATGGACGAGGTGCGCGCAGGGGTCGATGCGTTGGACCGCACCCTGGTGGCCATGCTGTTCGAGCGTCAGCGCTACATGGAGGCCGCCGCGCGCATCAAGCCGGACCGTCAGGCGGTGCACGACGACTGGCGCATCAATGACGTGCTGGGCAAGGTCGCAGAGGAAGCGGCGCGAACGGGCCTGTCAGCAGACATCGCCGAGCCGGTCTGGCGGGCGCTGATTGCCGCGTGCATCCGCCACGAGTTCGCTGTCTATGACCTGACGCGCGCAGACGACGAACCTTAGGCGATCAGCCGCGCTCGAGCGCCTCGCGCCGCTCTTCCAGCATCAGCCATTCTTCCTCGGCCGCCGAAAGCCGGGCGCGGGCCTGATCCAGCTTGGCGGAAAGGGCGGTGAAGCGGGCCGGGTCGCGGGCATAGAGCGAGGCATCGGCCAGGGCGGTCTCGAGATCGCTGATGGTGGCGGGAAGTTCGGCAATGAGGGCCGTAACCTCGTCGAGGCGGCGGGCATCCTTGTAGCTGAGCTTGGCGGTCTTGCGCGGCGGTTCGGCGCGGGCGGGCGGGCTGACCGGCTTGCTCGCCGCAGTGTCGGGCGCGGGAAGGGGATCGAAGAAGCCTGGGTTCTGGGCCAGCAGGTCCGAATAGCCGCCGGGGCTCTCGACCACGTCGCCGCGTCCGTTCAGCCCGATGGTCGAGGTGGCGAGGCGGTCGACGAAATCGCGGTCGTGGCTGACCAGGATCAAGGTGCCGTCGAACTCGGCCAGCAGGTCTTCGAGGCGGTCCAGCGTCTCCATGTCGAGGTCGTTGGTCGGCTCGTCCAGCACCAGCAGGTTGGCGGGCCGCGCAAGACCACGCGCCAGCAGCAGGCGGTTGCGCTCACCGCCCGACAGGGTCGAGACCGGCTGGCGAAGCTGGCTCTCGGAGAACAGGAAATCCTTGGCCCAGGAGGCGACGTGGCGCGGCTGTCCCCCCACCATGATGGAATCCCCGCCCATGGGCGTCAGCGCATCCCACAGCGTCATGTCGGACTTCAGGTCATCGCGGGCCTGATCGAGATAGAGCGGCGAAAGATTGGTGCCGAGGCGCACGCTGCCCGCATCGGGTGCAAGCTCGCCCAGCAGCAGTTTGACGAGGGTGGTCTTGCCCGCCCCGTTCGGACCAACGATGGCCAGCCGGTCGCCGCGCATGATGCGCGTGGAAAACGGCTTGAGGATGGTGCGCTCGCCATAGGCCTTGCTCACGCCCTTCACCTCGGCCACGAGGCGGCCCGAGCTGGCGGCGGCATCGAGGGAAAGCTCAAGCGAGCGGCGCTGGTCGCGATGGCGCTCCTGCCGCTCCTGACGCAGGGCCGCGAGCGCGCGCGCCCGGCCCTCGTTGCGCCCGCGCCGCCCCGTGATGGAGCGATAGAAGGTGTAGGTCTCGCGCTCGATGGCCCGATCGAGGCGGCGCAGGCTTTCGGCCTCCTCCTCGAGCAGCTTCTCGGCCCAGTCGTCGAAATGGGAAAAGCCGCGATTGAGGGTGCGCACCTGACGGCCCTCGAGCCAGTAGCAGGTGTCGGTGACGCGCTCGAGAAAGCGGCGGTCGTGGCTGACGATAAGGGCGGCGCTGCGCGAACTGGTCAGCTCGGCCTCAAGGCGCTCGATGGCGGGGATGTCGAGGTGGTTGGTCGGCTCGTCCAGCAGGATCACGTCAGGGGCCTCGGCAAAGGCACGCGCCAGCGCCGCCCGGCGCACCTCGCCGCCCGACAGGCCGCCGGTACCGCGCGAAGGGTCAAGCCCGAAGGTCTCCAGCCAGGCCTCGGCCTGCCAGGGATCGGCCCCGCCGGAAGCGGCATAGGCCTTGAGGCTCTCGCCCGCGATCAGGGGCTCCTGTCCCACATAGGCAAAGCGCGTGCCCGAGCGCACGATGCGCTCGCCCGCATCCGGCTCGATCTGACCGGCCATGATCCGCATCAGGGTGGACTTGCCCGCCCCGTTGCGCCCGACCAGGCAGGCGCGCGCGCGCGGTTCCATGGCCAGGCTGACGCCCTCGAACAGGGGGCGCGGCCCGTCCTGAAGACGGATGTCCTTGAGGGCGATGAGGGGCGGACGTGCGGGGCTGGCCATGGCGTGGCCTTAGCGCGGGCGAGGGCACAGGCAAAGGGCCACTGTGACAGACGCGCCTCGACCCGCTAGAAGCGCGCCATGAGCAATGAGCCCTTCTGGCGCACCAAGACCCTGGCCGAGATGACCCCGAGCGAGTGGGAGAGCCTGTGCGACGGCTGCGGGCTGTGCTGCCTGGTGCGCTTCGAGGACGAGGACACGGGCGAGGTGATCCCCACGCGGGTCCACTGCCGCCTGTTCGATGCCGCGCTGTGCCGCTGTTCGGACTATGCCAACCGCAAGGTCCATGTGCCCGACTGCATCAAGCTGACACCCGGCAACATCGAGGCGCTGGAGTGGATGCCGCCGTCCTGCGCCTATCGCAGGCTGCACGAGGGGCGCGATCTGGCGCCCTGGCATCCGCTGGTGTCGGGCGATCCCGAGAGTGTGCACCGTGCCGGGGTCTCGATCCGCGGCCAGACCATCAGCGAGACGGTCCTGAAGGAGCCCGAGGACGCCCTCGACTTCGAGGCCCCCGAGTGGCGCGAGGAGCGCGGCACCCGATAGGGGCGCAATCGTCTCGGCCCGCGCACGCGCGCCTGCTGCAAGTCTCTGAACGGAAAGTCGAATATTCTTCGCGCCGTCAAAGTTCGCACCCATGACGGGGCACGGGCCATGTTGGGCCATGACGGAGAGATGCGCAAAGAGGCGCCGGCGCGATCTGGTCGCCGAGGTGGCCAGCTTGCTGGGCGGACACGAGCCGGCCGAGGTCGAGAAGATGGCCAAGGCGGCCCTGTCGCTGATCCGGGCCGAGCGGGAGATCATGCAGAACACACAGTCGAACGACACGATGAGCGGGGTGGTGGACTACGCCGATGAACGACGCCTGCGCGAACAGTTGCTTGAGCGTATTCGCCAGCTTGCGCAGCGACTGGAACAGAAGGGTCTTGCTGAGGGCCATCGGGCCGGAGGGCCGCCGCCTGCTGATGGCGGAGTGGGAGGGAAACGCCCATGAGGGGCAACTGCCGCCGACGGGCGACTGGTCGAGCTGGCTGTTCCTGGGTGGCCGGGGCGCAGGCAAGACCCGCGCAGGGGCCGAGTGGCTGAGCAGCCAAGCGGTGCGGGGCGCGCGCCTGGCCCTGGTGGGGCCGAGTCTGCACGATGTACGCGAGGTGATGATCGAGGGGCCTTCGGGCCTCATCACCATTGCCCCGCCCTGGCGGCGGCCCGAGCTTGAGATAAGCCGCAGGCGGCTGGTCTGGCCGAGCGGGGCGCAGGCCTATCTGTTTTCCGCCGAAGATCCCGACAGCCTGCGCGGACCGCAGTTCCACGCGGCCTGGGCCGACGAGTTCGCAAGCTGGCGGCGCGGCGCGCACACCCTGGCGATGCTGAGGATGGGCCTGCGGCTGGGCGAGCGCCCGCAGCTGTGCGTGACCACGACGCCGCGTGCTTCCGAGGCCCTCAGGGCGCTGATCGCCGAGCCGGGCACGGTGACGAGCCATGCGCCCAGCCACGCCAACGCCCGCAATCTCTCGCCCAATTTTCTTCGCGGGCTGGAGGCGCTTTACGGCGGTACGCGCCTTGCGGCGCAGGAGCTGGAGGGCGCACTGCTGGAGGGCGAGGGTGCGCTCTGGTCCTCGGACACCTTGCGCGGGTGCAGGGGTCAGGCGCCGCGCCGCTTCGACGAGATCGTCGTGGGTCTGGACCCCCCGGCCGGATCGGGCGGAGCTGCGTGCGGCATCGTGGTGGCCGGGCGGCTGGGCGACGTGGTGTGGGTGCTGGAGGACGCCAGCGTCGAGAAGGCCAGTCCCATGACCTGGGCGCGCCGGGTGAGCCGGGCCGTCGAGGCGCACGGGGCGGACGCCGTGGTGGCCGAGGTCAACCAGGGCGGCGAAATGGTCGGCGAGATGCTGCGCATGGCCCTGTGCAAGGCGCCCGTGCGCGCGGTCAGGGCCTCGACCTCGAAGCTGGCGCGCGCCGCACCTGTCGCGGCCCTCTATGAGCAGGGCAGGGTCCATCACGCCGCGCGCTTTGCCCTGCTGGAAACAGAACTGATGGGCATGGGGACGCCGGGTGTGCGCGCTTCGCCCGATCGGGCCGACGCGCTGGTGTGGGCGGTCAGCGACCTGTTGCTGGGCACCGGGCGCGGGCGCCCGCGGGTGCGTGCGATCTAGGCCGTGAGCGGCTCAGTCGTGGGCCGGGGGCGAGGGGGGCTGGAGCACGGCATCGTGCCTGTGCAGATAAAGCCCGCCGCGAAAGGCCGCGATGCTGACCAGGGCGACGACCAGATAGAGCGCCAGCGACACGAGGCCGAAGCTGCTGGCCTGACCTTGAAGGAGATCGCCCACACGGCCCGGCAGCGGGAACAGGGCGAACAGGGCGAACACAATCGGCACGCCCCAGCCCAGGCGGCGCGACTGGACGAAGGACAGCACCGCGAACAGCACGGTCAGGCCGATACCAAACGCCAGGGTCAGGTTGAGGAACAACTCGCCCTGGCCCTCCAGGGCCTCGCGGCGCGGATGATTGCCCAAGCTGCGCTCGAACTCGGCCAGAAAAGCCGCGCGCTCGAGGTGGACCGACAGGGCGCCCATACCCGTGACCACCGCCAGGATCACGCCGGCCAGAACCCCTGAAAGGGCGCTGTGGCGGGCCATGCGGGCATTGTCCAGCCGTGCGAGGGGATTGGCGGCCTTGAGCACTTCGAGGCTGGACGGGGCAGGTTTCGTCATGGGCGGAACGGCACGCAGAAGGACTGTCACGGGGAGAGAGAGGATTCGTCCGCCCATGATTGCGGCAAGTTCGCATCATGTCGAGCGGTGTCACGCACCCGGCCCACGGGGCCGGGAGCGCTTCATCAAGCGAGGATGGTTCAAGATGGCAAGATGGCCGTGGCTTCGTGAGAGGCACAGGCACGCACAGGCAAGAGAGGCCGTGCACGAGACCAAGGCGGGCCGCGCCGCCGGGCTGATCGCCCTGTCGCGGGCGGATCGGCCTCAGTGGACGCCGCGCGACTATGCCCATCTTGCGCGCGAGGGCTTTGGCAGGAATGCCCTGGCCTACCGCTGTGTGCGCATGATCGCCGAGGCGGTGGCCGCTACGCCCTTTGCGGTATTCGCCGGCAGCGAGCGGGTCGAGGACGATCACCCGCTTAACCGCCTGCTGGAGCGGCCCAATCCCGAGCAGTCGGGCGCGGCCCTGTTCGAGCAGTTGCACGGCTTCGTGCAGACTTCGGGCAACGGCTATCTGGAGGCTGTGCGCGACGACGAGGGCCGCCCCGTCGAGCTTTATGCGCTGCGCCCGGACCGGATGCAGGTTATCCCCGGCACCAAGGGCTGGGCCGAGGGCTATGACTACAGTGTCGAGGGCCGCAGCGTGCGCCTGATGCGCGAGGCCGACGGCTTCTGTCCGGTCTGGCACCTGAAGCTGTTCAACCCGCTGGACGACTGGTACGGCTTCTCGCCGCTTGAGGCCGCCGCCGTGGCCATCGACGTGCACAATGCGGCCTCGGGCTGGAACAAGGCGCTGCTGGACAATGCGGCGCGGCCCTCGGGCGCGCTGGTCTATGGCGCGGGCAGCCAGGAGCGCCTGAGCGACCAGCAGTTCGAAACCCTCAAGGCCGAGCTTTCCGCCCTCTATGCCGGCCAGCACCACGCCGGGCGACCGCTGGTGCTGGATGGCGGGCTGGAGTGGAAGCCCATGAGCCTGACGCCCGCCGAGATGGACTTCATCGAGGGCAAGCACGCCGCCGCGCGCGAGATCGCCATGGCCTTTGGCGTGCCTCCGCAGCTGCTGGGGATTCCGGGCGAGGCGACCTATGCCAACTATCGCGAGGCCAATGTGGCGTTCTGGCGCCAGACCGTGGTGCCGCTGGCCCGGCGCACGGCTGCGGGCCTGACCGGCTGGCTGGGACCGTGGTTCTCGCAAGCGCGCATCGAGGTGGATCTTGACATGGTGCCGGCGCTGGCGAGCGAGCGCGAGGCGCTGTGGGCACGGCTGGATGGCGCAGGTTTCCTGACCGACGAGGAGCGGCGCTGGATGGCGGGGGTGAGCCAGTGAGCGTGTCAGAGAGCGCAAAGGCCCGCTCGCGCCTGTTTCCCATGGGCATCATCGTCACCTTGATGTTGCAGAGCGCGCTGGCGCTGATGTGGGCGGGCGGGGCAGCAGCACGGCTGGCCAGCGTGGAGGCGCGCATCGACGAACAGCGGCTGGTGGCCGAGCGGCTGGCGCGGCTGGAGGAACAGGGGCTGGCCACGCGCGCGGCGGTGGAGCGCATCGAGCGAAGACTGGACAGTCCGGGGCGCACGCCATGAGCGGGGGCGAGGTGGGGATCGAGGGCTATGCCTCGCTTTGGGCCAGGGCGGACCTGAACCGCGATGTGGTGGTGCGCGGCGCCTTCACACGGGCGCTGGAGCGCACCGGGCCGGGCGCGATCAGTATGCTCTATCAGCACGAGACGCGGGCGCTGGCAGGCCAGTGGGACGAGGTGCGCGAGGACGATACCGGCCTTTTCGTGCGCGGGCGCATCATGCCGGTGACGCCCGAGGGTCGCATGGCGGCGGCTCTGACCCGCGCAGGCGTGCTGAGCGGGCTGTCCATCGGGTTTCGCACCCTGCGCGCCCGGCGCGATGGCCCGCTGCGCGTGCTCAGCGAGATCGATCTGTGGGAGGTGTCGCTGGTCGTTTTTCCGATGGAGCCGAAGGCCCGATACAGTATGGTGAGGCAATGACGGCGTCCGACCCATCTCAGACGGTCGGAACGTCTGCTACACATGCGCTTAGCGGATGGGGGGACTATGCCAGCAGCTACGCCCGAGGACCTAAACGCGGTATCGGATATCTACGATGCTCTGTGGGCACTCGTAAAACGCCGAACCGAGCCGGAGCAGTTTCCGGATTTTGTCGCGACACTGCATCCCGAGCATGGAGTAGAGTTATCCGGAAACACAGGTGGTCTCTTGCTTCTCGCCGCCTATGCGCTGCGCACGGCGATGGCGAAACATGAAGGCTATCATGAGCACATTGATGAGGCGGCCTTTGCGAACGCCGGAAGCGTCCCTCTGATTATCAGCCGGCTATGACCGCTTCCCACCTACAGGCGACAGTCGGCTCTCGACCTCATTGCAGATATCAAGCGGACGCGGCAAGAAATCCGACGGCTCATGCAAGCTGGAGCATTCGACTGTGAAGCCACACGAGATTTTTGTCCGCGCGCCCGGCTCGTTCGTCTTGGTTGGAGGTAGCGTCGATATTGACGCTCCTGAGCTTGAGGACGGCCCTGTCAGGTTGTGGAGTAACGAGCATTGCGTCTGCGTTGGAACCCGCTCGGAGGCCGATGGCGACACTCAGTTGGTTGTCGGATCGGACGTTGCTCGCTCGCCCCTCACGCTCGCATTCGCAGGTGAAGTCATTACCGACCGTCGCCGACTGGTGGTGAGCGACGCTGAGTTAAATGTGTTGATCGAGGCAGACGTGCCCTCTCGGCGGACGTTCCTGTCAATTGGGACCAACGACCCACGAGAGCCCACTTTGATCGTGATCGACGTCCAAGACCGATAGGTCCGCTTTCCACCCCTCTCAGACAATCCGAAGGTCCGCTGTCAGCACTGTGTAAAAGCCGAGAACGCTGGTGACGTTTCCGGCTCTTGCAGGAGCGCGTTTCGGGGTCGTGAACTCGTAACGGGTTCTTGACCGTTGCAGACGTTCGCGCGCGGCATCGAAGCAGGGTCTTAGTCCTCTGTTTCGTATATCGCCGTCACTGTGACTTGGACTCGGTCCAACCTATCACCCGGCCTTCTTGATCGGCTGACGATTGCGGAAAGGGACGGATCGGTCCGGTTCCGGAACGTCGTTGTTGCCATGTCGCGTCGCTCGGACTCCAGAACCACTTTCCAGCGACTGCTGAAGTCCGCAGATGTCAGGACGGTTTCCACCACGGGCTGCAGGTCGACATTTCCGCCGCCGGTGATGTGGCACATGGGCATTTGGTCCGAGACGACCAGGACATAGCCGGCGGTTTCGGTCGAGTTGATGCGCCAGTAGTGGTTTGCGCGACGCAAGGCGGGCGGCGGAAGAGACGCTTCATCGACCTCGGCAACCAACCCCATTGTGTCGCCTAAGCCCACCGTTGCGATGAAGGGCGCGGGGCCATTGGTCCAGCTCGCTGGATTCAGAATCCATTCCTCACAGCCACGAAAGGCTCCAGAGAGACCTTGCTCCAAAATTGATTGCGCCCTGGCGGCCGGAGCAGAAAAAGCCGCGAGCGCCGCGATGGAGGCTGCGAGGGTTGTGATCGCTGAAGACTGCATGTCACCTTCACCTTGCGGCGCTTGATTGCCTCTGTCCACTCTTGAGGCTCATCAGCGAGCTCCGCTATCGGCGCTGTGTGATGGTCGATACGGTCGTGACGTTTCGGGCTCTTGCTGGAGCGCGGTTCTCGGTGAGCCGAACCTGATGCCGCCCTTGCTTTCGTGGCGACCCCACGGTGCAGGCCACGAACCATCAAAACAAGAGGGCGGTGCGCGCCCCTGACTGAACGGCGGGGCAGGGGCCTCGTCCCACATTTACCGGAGACATCATGAAAGAGACCAAGCAGGCCGCCGCCTCGTCCGAGGCGCGTGCGGCACGTCGTGAGCTGATGAAGGCCTTCGAGGCCTTCCGCGAAGCCAACAATGCGCGCCTCGACGCCATCGAGAAGAAGGCCGGCGATCCGCTGCTGGAGGAGAAGGTGGCGCGCATCGACAGCCAGCTCGCCAAGGCCGAGCGCCGCATGGAGCGCCTGCGCGAGGCCGGTCGCGCCACGGGCCTGGCCAGCGCGCGCGCTGGTGCCGCGCCCGACGAGATCAAGCAGGCCTGGCACGGGTATCTGCGCGCAGGGCTGGAGATGAAGAGCGGCCTGTCGGGCACCGGCGGTCCACTGGCCCCGCCCGAGACCGAGCGCCTGATCGAGCGCCGCCTGATGGCCGCCTCGCCCATGCGCGAGATCGCCAGCGTGCGCACGGTCTCCACCGGCGTGTTCCGCAAGCCCGTCTCGATCGCGGGGGTTGAGGCCGGCTGGGTCGCCGAGACCGCCGCGCGGCCCGAGACCACGGGTGCGGACCTGGCGCTGCTGGAGTTCCCGTCCGCCGAGCTTTACGCCAGTCCGGCCGCGACCCAGGCGCTGCTGGACGATGCGCTGGTCAATATTGACGAGTGGCTGGCCGCCGAGGTCGAGGACGCCTTTGCCGCGCAGGAAACCGAGGCCTTCGTGCTGGGCGACGGCATCAACCGCCCGCGCGGCTTCCTCAGCTATGAGCGCGTGGACGAGGCCGATCACGTCTGGGGCAAGATCGGACAGGTGCTCAGCGGCGAGGACGGAGGCTTTGGCGAGGAGCCCGTCGACCGGCTGATCGAGCTGATCTATGCGCCCAAGGCCAAGTATCGCGCCAATGCCCGCTTTGTCATGAACCGCCGCACGGCCAGCGCCATCCGCAGGTTCCGCGATGCGGACGGCAATCACGTCTGGTCGCCTGCGACCGAGCCGGGCGCGACCTCGCGGCTGATGGGCTATCCGGTCACCGAAATCGAGACCATGCCCGATGTGGCTGTCGGCGCCCCCGCCGTGGCCTTTGGTGACTTCGAGAAGGGCTATCTGATCGTGGACCGGGCGGGCCTCAGCGTGCTGCGCGATCCCTATTCGGCCAAGCCCTATGTGCTGTTCTACACCACCAAGCGCGTGGGCGGCGGCGTGCAGGACTTCCATGCCATCAAGGTGCTGACGCTCAGCGGCGACTGACGCGCGCTGCGAGCATGGCCCCCGCAGGACGGCCCTGCGGGGGCCATTTTCCATCAATCGAACACGGAGGGCGGAGCATGGCGAATGCCGTGAGCCTGGAGGAAGTGCGCGTATTCCTGCGCATCGACCACGGCGAGAGCGACGAGATACTGACCGTGCTGCTGGAGGCGGCAAGCGCGCGCGTAGAGGCCCTGACCAGCGAGCGGGAGGACTGGCCCGCCCCGCTGCGGCTGGCGGTTCTGGCGCTGGTGGCGCGCAGCTTCGATGACGGTGTGCCCGCCGACATGGCGCTGGTGGCACCGCTGATCGCGCCGTGGCGCACGGTGCGACTGTGAGAGGCGCGATGCTGGGCGCCCTGTTCGAGGTGCGCGAGAGCGAGACGCCGTTCGGAGGACAGGCGCGCAGTCTGGAGCCTCTGGGTCATGTCTGGCTGGAGCCGCTGGAGGCGGTGAGCATGAGCCGCCGCAACGGCGAGGCGGGGCCGGTCACCGAGCGCCGCTGGCACGTTCGGGCGCGGGCCGAGACACGCCTTGAGCCCGGCCAGCAGATCGAGGTGGCAGGTCACCTGTGGACGATCAGCGAGATAGGCCTTGCGCCCTGGCCCGCCGGAGCACCCTCGCGCTTCGTGAATCTGAGACTGGAGACTCAGGCATGAGCACGCCCGGCTGTGACCTGATCGCAGGCCTGATCGCGGCGCTGCGGGCCGATCCGATGCTGTCGGCCCTGTGCGATGACCGCATTCATGATGCCCTGCCCGACAGGGCGGTCTTTCCGAACGTGAGCATCACGCGCCACACCCTGATTCCGGTCAGGGCCGAGGGTGCGGGCACCGAGCACCAGATCGCCTGGCTGGTCAGCTCGCGCTTTAGCGGCGGCGAGGAGGCCCTCGCCATCGCCGAGGCCATGCGTGTGGCCCTGACCACCGCCCCCTCGCCCGAGGGGCTGCACATGACGGGGCTGAGCGTGACGCGCGCGGAGGTCTTTCCCGCACCCGACCGGCGCTTCTGGCACGGCCTGATCCAGATGCGCGTGATGGTCGAGACCCTGAACGATAACCCCCTTACCCCATGACAGGAGGCGGCTGATGGCAGCCCAGAGCGGCAGGGACATCCTGCTCAAGATCGAGGATGGCGAGAGCTTCGTCAGTGTGGCGGGCCTGCGCGCGCGCACCATCTCGCTGAACGCGCGACCGGTGGACGTGACCGATGCGGATTCGCACGGGCGCTGGCGTGAACTTCTGGAAGGGGCGGGCGTGAGAACGGCCTCGGTCAGCGGTCAGGGCATCTTTCGCGACCAGCAGAGCGACGCCCTGATGCGCGAGATGTTCTTTGCCCAGACCCTGAAGCGCTGGCAGCTCATGATCCCCGATTTCGGCATCATCGAGGGGCCGTTCCAGATTCTGGCCCTGGAATATGCCGGTCAGCATGACGGCGAGGCCAGCTTCGCGCTCAGTCTGGCCAGTGCCGGGGCGCTGGTCTTTACCGCGATATGAGCGCAGCACAGGGACGGGGCCGGGCGGGGATCAATGGCGCGCGCGGAGAGGTCGAGGCCGTTCTGGCCGGGCATCCGCGGCGGCTGTGCCTGACGCTGGGCGCGCTGGCGGAAATGGAAACCGGTCTGGGGGTGTCTGGCCTTGAGGGTCTGGGCCAGCGGCTGGCGCGCATGCAGGCGGGCGATCTGGCGCTGGTGCTGGCGGCCCTGCTTCGCGGGGGCAGGGAGGCAGATTTCGCACTCTCGCCAGAATGCGCGAGCATCTCGGTGGCCGAGGCCGCAGAGGCGGTGCGCGCGTGCCTGGAAGCGGCCGTGAAATGAGCAGAGGCGCAGCGAACACCGAGGCGGTCTGGCCCGCCCTGCTGCGCCGCGCCGCGCACATGGGGATCGGTCCCGAGAGCTTCTGGCGGCTGTCGCTGAAGGAATGGCGCGACCTGACCGGCGCAGGAGCACCCGCCGTCATTGCGCGCGACCGGCTGGAAGACCTGATGCGGCGCTGGCCCGATGATAGGGCATCAAGTCAAATCGAAAAAACTCCAATGAAAGGTCAGAAATAATGAGCAATCCGCCGACCACTGTTGAAGGCATCACTATCACCGGACAACGCAGAAGTGACAGCACGCAGCCTTTTCCTGTGATGCCACCTCCGATTCCCGTGATGCCGGGCGATGTGGCGGTGATCGACCCTGATGTCGAGCCGCAGTACGTGGAGCCGTGCGACATTCCAGCCTTTCGTGATCGCTGGAACGCGGACGCCGCTGCCGCCTCAGCTGTTGAGGCTTTCCTTGATCACGCAGAAAGCATCGGTGACGGTAGAACTCTTTCCAACCGCGAGTTTGGGGCTTTTCTGCTGCGGGGGGCGGGCAACACGATAATTTTGGGGAACGTAAGTCACGGTGCCCCAGTCGTACCAGGACAGGTTTCGAATGTTGTACTCGACCACACCGGCGTGACTTATCAAAATTGGATGGGAGACATACACAATCATCCGTCGGGCGATGGTCGACCTAGTGACGAAGATTGGCGGGTGTACGAAGATTTCTTGGTTGCGGTATCCAAGCTGGGTATTCCCACACACGATAAGTTTATGTACGTTGTGATTCAGGATGCGAGCGTTAACCCTCCCGTTCACCGCATATATGTCTATAGTGAGGACAGTGATCGAAACGAAATAGGGGAGGAAGTAAATCCTGATGCAAGCCCATGCCCTCTTTGACCGGTTATCGGGCTATCTGGTCAAATCTGCTGTTTCAGGTGCGAGCGAAGTCCTGACCTTGCAGATGTATAGGGGTTTTGACCATAGCTCGATGTGCCGCATCATGGTTTCTGCACTCGCTGGTGTGCTGCTGACCGGCGCGGAGGCCAAGGCCCAAGAGCCCGACATGGGTCGCACCCAGGTGAGCGTGAGTGTGCACGATACCTGGGGCGCCGAGCGTTTCAGTATCCGCTTTGCCACGCTCCCCGAAGCGAATCCTCCTGAGCCCGGGCAGCGTCACCAATCTTATCGGATCGTCCGGTTCGAACAGATCGACGGTGATGCTCGCACGGTGCGCTGGGCCGACTCGCGAACCTGTGAAGCCGTGGATGAGGCCCTGCATCGCCTGTCGCAGCTTCCGCAGCCACGCATCCGATCACCATTGGTGCCAGTGGAGGACAGTGTGCCTGTGCCCCTGCGCTCGCTGCATGGACACGTTTTCGAAATCCAGACATGGGGCATGACGCCCGAGAACGCCATGGTGACCCTGACCATGAGGGCTGACACCGGCGAGATTGCTGCCTGGGGCATATGGATGCTGAATGCCCTGAGTGCGTGCGCTCCGGCCGATTTAGGCGAGGGGGCCTGAATTTGCCCTTCTGCGTGAAGTGGGCAGGCGTGGGTGCCGGGCCGCACGGCCCGGGGCTTGCTGCGGTTGTGGCGATGCTTGTTGCTCTGAGTCCGGCGGAAGCGTCGTCACAGGCACTGCGCCCCGTGGAGAGGAGCCTGCCGCCTGCCGCCAGTTTCCTGACCTGGCTCGAAGTGGCGGATGAGTACGGGCGTCCCATGCGGCGCATCGGCTTCCGGCATCAACGCTTCAAGGGCGATGAGGGCCCGGTGCTTTATGTCATTGCCCGCAAGGACACCTATGAGGGGTCTGATGTGTCGCAGACGCATTGGGTCGATGGGCGCAGCTGTCCTGCGATTATGGAGGCCATGCAGCAGCTGGCTGACCTGCCCGTGCCCGACCGGAATGTGCCGGGGCTGCCCCTGCCACGACCGCCAGAGCTTCCACCGCGCGTGATGGATGGCAATCTCTACACGATCAACACTACGGGAGAGATGCCTGACCGCCACCTCACCCAGACCCGCCTGATCAGCAATGCCGGGCCTGTCGCTGAGTGGGGACGGTTCGTGGAGCGGGAGCTTGAACCGTGCTGGGCACCGGGACTGGCACCCTAGACGCCTCGCGACATCCCGATTCATCCGGCTCATCGCCTGCGGGCGGTGGGCCTTTTTGTTTTCCGGCGAAGCCAAGCCCTGAACGGGGCAGACAGGAGTTCAGGCCATGAGTGATCCATCCATGCCGGGGCCTGCGGGCGATCTGTCCGACAGCGCGGCCCGCGCACAAAAGGCCATCGAGGAACTGAGAGTCCCCGCAGAGCAGACAGCGCGCGCGATCGAGGATGCGTTCTCGCGCGCCGGCGAGCGGCTGGCGCTGTCGCTGGCACGGGCCGCCAGCGATGGCGAGCTGTCCATGGCGGAACTGGCGCGCGCCGTGCTGGGCAGCCTGAATGCCCTGGCCCGCGCGCCGGGTCTGTCGGCCAGCATCGAGAAGGCCGTCGGCGGGCTGTTCGCCGGGGCGCGCGCCGAGGGCGGGCCGGTCATGGGCGGGCAGGCCTATCTGGTCGGAGAGCGCGGCCCCGAGGTGTTTCGCCCGCACGGGGCCGGACACATCGAGCCGGTGGCGGGATCGGCCCCCGTGTCGGTGAACGTGACCGTGGCCGGGCAGGGCGCGTCGGCCCTGCTGCATTCCGAAGCCCAGGTGGCCCAGGCGCTGGCCCGGGCGGTGATGCTGGGCGCACGCAGGCTCTGAGAGGACATCAGCATGGGATTTCACGAGGTGCGCCTGCCCGCGAGGCTGGCGTTCGGATCAAGCGTGGGCGTCGAGCACCGCACCGAGGTCGCAAGCCTGGCCAGCGGCTTTGAGCGGCGCAGCAGCCCCTGGTCGTGCGGGCGCAGGCGCTATCTGATCGGTGCGGGCTTGCGCTCGCTGGCCGACATGGGCGCGCTGATGGCCTTCTTCGAGGCGCGACATGGGCGCCTTTACGGTTTCCGTTTCCGCGACATCAGCGATGAGGCCTCGGCCCCGCCCGGACAGGAGCCCATGGCGGACGATCAGAGCCTGGGCACAGGCAATGGGTCGCAGCGCAGCTTTGCTCTGGTCAAGCATTACGGCCACAGCCTTCGCCCGATTACCAAGCCTGTGGCAGGCAGCGTCAAAGTGGCTGTGGCGGGCGTCGAGACGAGTACTTTCACGCTGGACGAGACCACAGGGATCGTCACCTTCGATGTGGCGCCCGCCAGCGGTGCCACGGTGACGGCGGGCTTTCGCTTCGACGTGCCGGTGCGTTTCGACACTGACCGGATCGACGTGACGCTGGAGGGCTTTGCGTCAGGTCGCCTGGTCGCGGTGCCCCTGATCGAGGTGCGGGTCTGAGCCCGCCATGGCCCCGCGCGGGCTGACACCAACAGGATGGATCATGAGATTTGTGCCAGCGACGCTGGCCGCCCGCATCGAGAGCGGCGCGGCGCGGCTTTGCCATGCCTTCGTGCTGACCCGCAAGGATGCGGTGGTGCTGGGCTTTACCGACCATGACCGCGATCTCGAGGTCGATGGCGTGCTCTGCAAGGCGGCCACCGGCCTCGATGCGGGTGCCAGCATGGCGAGCGAGGGCTTCGAGGGGGCCAGCTTCGCGGTCGCGGGCCTGCTCGATGACGAACGCCTCACCACGCAGGATATTGCCGCAGGCCTCTATGACGGCGCGCGCATCGAAGCCTGGCGCGTGGACTGGAGCGAGCCTGCGCTGAAGGTCAGGCTGTGGCGCGCCAGCATCGGGCGCATCTCTTGCGAGGGCGAGCGCTTCCGGGCGGAGCTGGAAGGCCCCATGGCCGCGCTCGACACGGTGGTGGGGCAAATCCATTCGCGCCAGTGCGATGCCGAGCTTGGCGACGCGCGTTGTGGCCTCTCGCCCGAGGCCATCAACGGGCGCAGTTGTGACCGGCGCTGGAGCACCTGTCGCGAGGTGTTCGCCAATCACCTGAACTTTCGCGGTTTTCCGCACATGCCCGGCGACGACTTCCTGACCGCCTGGCCTGCCAGCGGCGAGATGCATGACGGGCGGGCGCGGCGATGAGCGAGACGATCACGGCCAATGCACGCGCGCTGGCCGAGGCGCGGCTCTGGATCGGCACGCCCTATCTGCATCAGGGATCGGACCGCGAGCAGGGCACCGACTGTCTGGGGCTGGTGCGCGGCATCTGGCGCAGCCTCTACGGGCGCGAGCCCGAGGCGGTGCCGGCCTACAGCAGCGACTGGGCCGAGGTGGGCCGCGAGGAACGCCTGCTGGCGGCAGCCGGGCGCTGGCTGATCCCTGCGGGGCAGGCGCGCGCGGGCGACGTGCTGGTCTTTCGCATGAGCCCGGCGGCCATGGCCAAGCACTGCGCCATTGTGAGCGAAGCGCCCGGGGGCGGCAGCGAAGGGCGCATCATCCACGCCTACTGGGGCCGCGCGGTGATCGAGAGTTTCATGAGCGACTGGTGGTGGCAGCGGGTCGCCGGAGTGTTCCGCTGGCCCGAAGGTCACAATCAGGGGGAGGCGCACTAGATGGCGCAGGTCGTGCTTGGGGCTGTGGGAGCCAGCGTGCTGGGCCCCGTCGGTGCCGTGCTGGGCCGGGGGCTGGGCGCAGCGATCGAGAACCGCCTGGTGGCCTCGCTGATGCCTGTGCGCCAGAGCGGACCGCGCATCGAGGCCATCAGGGTGCAGGGCACAGCCGAGGGCGCACCGCTTCCCTTCGTGCTGGGACGCATACGTGTGACCGGACAGGTCATCTGGGCGGCGCGCTTTCTGGAAAGCCGCCATCGCGCACGGGCGGGCAAGGGCGGCCAGAGGATCGAGAGCCACAGCTATTGCATCAGTCTGGCCATCTCGCTGTGCGAGGGCGAGATCGACGCGATCGGGCGCATCTGGGCCGACGGCAAGCCGTTCGATGCCAGCGGCGTGAGCATGAGGCTCTATCGCGGCACGTCAGACCAGATGCCCGATGCCACCCTGATCGCCGTGGAAGGGACCGCGCCCGCCTATCGCGATCTGGCCTATGTGGTGTTCGAGGATCTGCCGCTGGAGCGGTTCGGCAACCGCGTGCCGCAGTTCTCGTTCGAGGTGCTGAGACGTGCACGCACCATCGAGCCCCAGCTCGAGGACCGCATAGAGGGCGTCTGCCTGATCCCCGGCGCTGGCGAGTTTGCCCTGGCCACCACGCCGGTGATGCGACGCGAGGGCCTGACGCGGGTGCGCGCCGAGAACGTCAACAATGCCACTGGGCGCACGGATGCGCTGGTCTCGCTCGACCAGTTGCTGACCCACGCGCCGAACCTGAAACGGGTCAATGTGGTGGTGGGATGGTTTGGCAACGACCTGCGCGCGGGCCACTGCACGATCAGGCCGGGCGTGGAGCGGCGCGACAAGACCACCACACCGCTGAGCTGGTCCGTCGCAGGCCTTGATCGCGCCGGTGCTCATCTGATCTCGGAAAGCGGGGGCGGTCCTGCCTATGGCGGCACGCCCTCGGACGACAGCGTGCGCGAGATGATTGCGGCCCTGAAGGCGCGCGGGCTTGAGGTGACGCTCTATCCCTTCGTCTTCATGGATATTCCTGCCGACAACACCCTGCCCGACCCCTATGGCGGACCACGCCAGGGCGCCTATCCGTGGCGCGGGCGGATCACGGGACAGGATGGCACCGCGCAGGCACGCGGCGATGTCGAGCACATCTTTGGCACCAGCGAAGGCTGGGGCTTGCGGCGCATGGCGCGCCACTATGCGGCGCTGGCGCTGGAGTGCGGGGCCGATGGCCTGCTGATCGGCTCTGAGATGCGCGCGCTGACCCGGCTGCGCGATGATGCCGGCGCCTATCCGGCCGTCGAGGCCCTGTGCGCTCTTGCACAGGAGTGCAGCGACATCGCCGGGCCGGGCGTGGCGATCAGCTATGCCGCCGACTGGAGCGAATATTATGGCCACCACCCCGGCGGGGGCGAGGTACGCTTTCACCTCGATCCTCTGTGGGCGCACCCGGCCATCGATCACGTCGGCATCGACTGGTACGCGCCCATGGGCGACTGGAGGGACGGCAGCGGCCATCTCGACGCCTTGGCCGGATATAGAGGCGCCAGCGACCCGGACTATCTCGCGGCCCAGGTGCGCGGCGGCGAGGGCTTCGACTGGTTCTATGCCGATGATGCGGCCCGCGCCGCCCAGTTTCGTGAGCCGATCACCGATGGCGCTTACGGCGAGCCGTGGGTCTGGCGGGTCAAGGATCTGGCGAGCTGGTGGAGCCATGCCCATTTCGAGCGCCCCGGCGGGGTGCGCGCGGCCTCACCGACGCCCTGGGTGCCCGGCATGAAGCCCATCCGGCTCTATGAGGTGGGCTGCGCCGCCATCGACAAGGGTGCCAATGCGCCCAACCGCTTCCTCGATCCCAAGAGCGCCGAGACGGCCCTGCCCCCGTTCTCGAACGGTGCGCGCGACGACCGGATGCAGAGGCGCACCATCGAGGCGGTGCTGGAGCACTTTGCCCGCCCCGAACACAATCCCCCCTCGCCCCACGACGGACGCCCCATGATTGCAGGCATCGACCTGTGGTGCTGGGACGCGCGGCCTTGGCCCGACTTTCCCGCGCGCGAGAGCGTCTGGGCCGACGCGCTGAACTGGTCGCGGGGACACTGGCTGAACGGGCGGCTGGGCAGCGGTGCCATGATCGCAGGCGTTCTGGCCCGCCACGGACTGAGCGAGGAGGAGGTGGACGTGGAGGGGGGCCTCGAGGCACCTGCGGGCTTTGTCATCACGCATCCCATGCGCGGTCGCGATGCGCTCGCTCCGCTGCTGGCGGTGGCCGGGGCCTCGGTGGTGGAGCAGGGCGGGCGCCTCAGGGTCGTGGCCGATGACGTGGCGGGCGAGAGCATCGAGAGCGGGGCCCTGGTGCTGGCCGATGATGGCCCGCTGGCGCGACTGGACCGGCGCACCCAGGACGCGCCCGGTGTGGTGCGGGTGCGCTTCCACGACGAGGGCGCACAGTATCAGACGGGCAGTGTGCTGGAGCGATCCGAGGATGCCGGGCGCGGCGGCGGTGTGCTGGACATGGACCTGGCCGTGGCCTGCGACGAGGGGCTGGCGCGTCAGGTCGCACGCGAGGTGCTCATGTCAGAGGAAGTGCGCGAGAGGCTTCATGTGCGGCCCGGCCCTGTGCACGCCCTGCGGCTGGAGTGCGGCGACGCGGTGAGCCTCATGGGGCGGCGCTGGCGCATCGCGCGGAGTGACAGCGACGGGCAGCCGCGCTGGGAACTGAGGCCCGAGACACAAGAGCGTGCGCGCCGTCAGCCGGGGCGCTTTCAGGAAGGGGATGTGCCGGAAGTCAGCGCGGCACCCTTCGCCCTTGTGCTCGACCTTCCCGACAAGCCCGCCGTCATGCGCGCGGCGGCAGCTCTGGAGCCATGGCGTGAACAGGCGGTCCATCTGGGCGGGGCACCCGAAGACCTGAGCGAGCGCGCCCGCATCACGCGCCCGGCCACGCTCGGGATGCTGGTTGCGCCTCTGGAACCGGGGCGCGCCGGACGCTGGCAGAGCACAGGCGAGATCGAGGTCTATCTGGAGGGCGCTGCGCCCCAGAGTCTGAGCCGCCAGGGCGTGAGCGGGGGCGGCAACAGGCTGGCCATCGAGGCGGGCGGGGCATGGGAGATCGTGCAGTTTGAACAGGCTGCTGTGCTGGGGCCGGGGCTCTATCGGCTGAGCGGGCTGCTGCGCGGCCTTGGCGGCAGCGAGGTAGAGGCCGAGGCGGGGGCGCCCGCCGGTGCGCGCGTGGTCATGCTCGACGATGCGATCGTGCCGCTCTCCATGTCGCCGGCCGAGCGGGGCGTGACACGCCTGATGCGCGCAGGGCCGGGCGGGCTGGCCCCCGGCGGGCCTTTGTTCGCCGAAGCCATGGTGACATGGCAGGCGCTGGGGCTGAGGCCGCTGCGCCCCTCGCACCTCAAGGCACGGCGGACGTCGGATGGTCTGAAGCTGAGCTGGAGCGCGCGCGCACTTGGCGATACCGAGCGCCTGGACGGACCGGATGGCGAGGCAATCCCGGCAGCCAGGGTGCGCGTGCGCCGCGACGGCACCTTGCTGCGTCAGTGGTCGGTCAGCGGCACAGCCATAGACTATGCCGGGGATGAACTGGCCCTCGACGGCGGTGAGAGCGGGCTCGAGATCGCCGTCTGCCTGCTGGACGAAGCGTGGGGCGAAGGGCCGGAACAGACCCTGCGGCTGTGACGATGGGACTTGCGCGCGCGCCTCGATGGCTTAACTGCTGGCGGCGCAGCAAGTGGAGTGCATCTGAGCCGTGGCCAATGATCCCTATCAGGAACTGGGCGTCAGCCGCAGCGCGAGTGCCGACGACATCCGCAAGGCCTTCCGCAAGCTGGCCAAGCAGTATCACCCCGACCGCAACCCCGGCGATGCCGCCGCAGAGGCCCGCTTCAAGCAGGTGACGGCGGCCTTTGACCTGCTGGGCGACGAGGACAAGCGCCGCCGCTATGACCGTGGCGAGATCGACGCCGAGGGCAACGAGCGCTTTCGCGGTTTCTCGGGCGGGCAGGGCGGTGCGCGCGGCGGCTTTGGCGGGGGCGGCGACCCGCGCGGGGCAGGGTTCGAGGGCATTGATCTGGATGACCTGTTCGGCATCTTCGGCGGGGGCGCGGGTGTGCGCGGCGCACGCGGGCCGGGCAGCCGGGGCTTTGCCGCCAGGGGCAGCGACGTGCGCGCCACCCTCGAGATTTCCCTGGAGGACGCCATCAGGGGCACGCGACAGCGCATCGCCTTCTCTGACGGACGCACGCTGGATGTGACCATACCCGCCGGAGTCAGCGATGGTCAGGTGCTGAGGCTGAAGGGGCAGGGCGCGCCCGGCCATGCAGGCACCGGCCGCCCCGCCCAGGCGGGCGACGCGCTGATCGAACTGCGCATCCGGCCCCATCCGATATTTCGCGCCGAGGGTGCCGATCTGCACATGGACCTGCCCGTGACCGTGCCCGATGCGGTGCTGGGCGCGAAGGTCGAGGCCCAGACCCCCGAAGGCCCGGTTTCGGTCAGCATTCCCAAGGGGGCCAGTTCCGGCCAGGTGCTGAGGCTGAAGGGGCGCGGCGGCTTTGCGGGCGGACGGCGCGGCGATCTGCTGGCAAGGCTCATGCTGGTGCTGCCCAAGACGCCGGACGAGGCCCTCACCCGCTTTGCCGAGGAGTGGCGGCGCAAGCGCCCCTATCGACCCGGAAGCTGACCATTTTTTCTGCGCCACTATCGCGAGTGTGAAAAAGCGCTAGTGTGGCTGTTCAGTCATCGTTCAGGGCCGGGGCGCTATCGCTGCTTTCCATGACCCGTATCACCGCCATCATCCTGGCCGCCCTGATCGCATCCACCACCCCGGTGAGTGCGCTGGCGCAGGCCGTTCCCGGCAGCTCCGACTGGCGTCAGCAGGAGCGCGCGCGCGACGAGGCCCTGCGCGGCCAGCGCATGAGCGTCAGCGAAATCCGCCGCCGCGTCGAGAGCCAGTGCCGCCCCGGCCGCTGGCTGGGTGCCGAAGAGCGCAGCGGCGGGAACAATCTGGTCTATCTGGTGCGTTGGGAGTACCGCAACGGCGAGGTTGCGGTGATCACGGTCGACGGTCGCACCGGCGCCGTCAGGGGAGGGTGCTGACATGCGCGTGCTTCTGGTGGAGGACGATACCGACCTGGCCCGTCAGCTCAAGGCCGCCCTGAGTGACGCGGGCTATGTGGTCGATCATGCTGCGGACGGCGAGGAAGCGCACTACCTCGGCGACACCGAGCCCTATGATGCCATCGTGCTCGATCTCGGCCTGCCCAAGATCGACGGCGTGTCGGTGCTGGAGCGCTGGCGCCGCGAGGGTCGCGCCACCCCGGTGCTGATCCTGACCGCGCGCGGCGCGTGGTCGGACAAGGTTGCAGGCTTTGACGCCGGCGCCGACGACTATCTGACCAAGCCTTTTCATACCGAGGAGTTGCTGGCGCGCCTGCGGGCACTGCTGCGGCGCTCGGCCGGACACGCCACGGCGATACTCGAGTGCGGCGGGCTCAGGCTCGATCCGCGCGCGGCGCGTGCCAGCGTCAACGGCGAGCCGCTGCGCCTGACCTCGCTGGAATACCGGCTGCTGCACTACATGATGATGCACCAGGGCCGCGTGATCAGCCGGACCGAACTGGTCGAGCATCTCTATGATCAGGACTTCGACCGCGATTCCAACACCATCGAGGTGTTCGTCGGGCGCGTGCGCAAGAAGATCGGCCCCGAGCGCATCGAGACCGTGCGCGGCCTCGGCTATCGCCTGATCCCGCTGGCGGGCGAGAGCGAAGCGGCCTGAGCATGACCTGCGCCAGAGCCTGCGGGGGCAGGGCTTGAGGGACATCCAGAAAGATCAGACCCGCTCGGCAGAGAGCACCGATGGTGCCGGTCGGCCCGAGACGCCTGCCCGTGGCCGCAAGAGCGGATCGCTGACCCAGCGGCTGGTCTGGCTGGCATCGGCGTGGATCATGGTCGCGCTGTTCCTGACCGGCGTGACCCTGACATCGCTGTTTCAGGAATCGGGGCTGAGACGCCTTGGTGCCGTGCTCAACGACAGCATAGACGAGCTGGTGGCCGTGGCCGACACCACGGGCGAGGAGGTTCTGGTGCCCCAGATCCAGGACGCGCGCACCTTGCGCATCCTGTCGGGGAAATACTGGGCCGTGGCGGTCGAGCAGCCCGACGGCTCTTTGAGGTTCGTGTCGCGCTCGCGCTCGCTGTGGGACAGCGAGATGCCAGTGCCCGCCAGCCTGCCCCAGCGTCTGCGCGCTGTAGAGGGCGGCTCGATCAGCTACAACGCCACCAGTGCGGCCAACGAGCCGCTGCGCATAGCCGCCAGCCGCAAGTTCCTGCCGGGGCGCGATCAGCCCGTCGTGTTCTTCGCCGCCATCGACCGATCCGCCATCGACGCCGACACGCGCCAGTTCGCCACCGTGACCTGGATCGCGCTGGGCCTGCTGGGCCTTGGCCTGCTGGTGGCCGTGCTCATTCAGGTGCGCATCGGCCTGCGCCCGCTCTACAGTCTGGGCACCGAGATCGCGGACGTGCGCAAGGGCCGCGCCGCGCGCGTCACCGGAAACTATCCGCACGAGATCAAGCCGCTGGCCGACCAGATGAACAAGCTGCTCGATCACAATCTTGAGGTCGTCGAGCGCCAGCGGACCCATGTGGGCAATCTGGCCCATGCGTTGAAGACGCCCCTGTCCGTGATCCAGACAGAGGCCGCAGATCACGAGGGGCAACTGGCCGAGGTGGTCCGGCGCCAGACCGAGATCATGAAGGGTCAGGTGGATCACCACCTGCGCCGTGCCCGCGCCGCCGCCCGCGCGCAGGGCTCCGGCGAGCGCACCCCCGTGGACGAGGGGCTCGACGAGATCGCGGTCACCCTGGAGCGCGTGTTCCAGTCCAAGGGCGTGGAGATCGACTGGCGTGCGCCCGAGACCCTGAGCTTCCGCGGCGAGCGGCAGGACTTTCAGGAGATCGTCGGCAATCTGCTCGAGAACGCCTGCAAGTGGTGCGAGCGCAAGGTGCGGGTTCTGGCAGGGCCGGACGGCCTCGGCCAGCTGGTCATGGTCATCGAGGACGACGGACAGGGCCTGCCGGAAGACCGGCGTGCCGAAGTGCTCAAGCGCGGGGCGCGGCTGGACGAGGAGGCGCCCGGATCGGGCCTTGGCCTGTCCATCGTTGACGAACTGGTGCGCGCCTATGACGGGCGCATGGAGCTGGCCGACAGCGACATGGGCGGCCTGAAGGTGATCGTGACCCTGCCCGCCGCGCAGTAACGCCGAAGCCTTTGTTAACCCTGCCCCAATAGCGTGTTCCCATTGCGGGGAGTGCGCCCGCCATGGAGGCAGGTCTTGGCCGGGTTGAAGGCGGCAAAACGCGCGGCTCTGGCGCAGCTTTTCACCACGCTGCCTGAAAGACTGCTGCGCGATCTGGTGCGCGCGCTCTCCAATCCCCAGCCGCCCATGGATGAGGTGCGCGCCCTGATGAGCGAGGAAATCCTCGAGCGCGAGGCGCGCGCTGCGGTGCTCTCTCCGGTGCTGCCCATGTTCGCCCCGCGTGCCGACGGCGTGGGTTCAGTGCATTTTCCGCCTTCTGTACTGCGCAGGCTGTGGGCCGGGCTCAAGAGCCGCCAGCCCGAGGCCGTGCGTGCGGTGGTCAGCGCCTGCAACGATCCCATCGAGCCTGTCAGCGTGGACATGCTCGATCGGCTGGCACAGTCTGCGGCGGCGCTCGCACGCGATGCCGGCACTGAAATCTGGCCCGGTGTCAGCGTCGAGGATCAGAAGAACCTGTGCGCCTATCTCGACATGGTGCCTCTGGCACGCGGTGCCATGAGCCATGTCAGCAACTGGGTGAGCGGGAGAGGCGACGGCTCGGGCGCCGAGCTGATGCTGTGCCTCAAGGACGCCGCAGGCATCCACGAGGACGGTGCGCCGCGTCTGCTCGACATCATGATGGCGCACATGAGCGATGCGGCAGACATTCTCAAGCTGGTCGCGCGGATCCGCGGGGGCAACAACGAACAATTCCTGGCCGCCTCGGAGTTCGCAGGGTTCGGAGAGCGCCTGATCGAGGCCGTCGAGGCGCGGGTGGCACGCCTGAGCGAGCGACGCGTCGGCACCGCCCCCGAGCCTGCGCGCGTGGCCGGAGAGCTGGCCGATTATCAGTGGTGCGAGCGCGTCATCGGTGCTTTCGACATCATGCTGCCGCTGGCGCCCGAGGGGGCTTGGGGCAAGCGTATCTCAGACGCACGCCGTCAGATGGTCGAGCGGGTCGAGGCGCTCATGAAGGCCGCATCCAGGGCCAGCGAGCGCGCCTTGCCGCTGGAGCGCGTCACCATCGCAGGCAACATGAAGCGGATGCAGCCCAAGCTGGACGCACCCCTGGGCGGCGATGTCATGGACGAGGCCCGCGCCCTGATGCAGATGTTCGCCGGGCTCCGAAGCGTGGCGGCGGGGCTGGGCTGCGAGTCCATGCGTGCTGCGCTCTCGGCCGAAATGACCAAGCGGCTGTCAGCCTACTGCTCCGAAGCGTTCGAGGCGTTGCAGGGCGGAGAGCTGAGCGATCCGGCCCATGGGCGCGGCCTGATAGAGGCAGGGGCGAGCTTTCTGGCACTGGCTGGCGACGAGGAGACGGCGCGAGCGGTGCAGCGGCGCCTGTCCAATCTGGATGCGCGAGAGCGCGAGGCCCGCCTGAGTGCCTGACTTGAACGCCTGACCTGAACGCCTGACCTGAACGTATCGGGGGCGAAGGGTGCGCGACATCACAACCACTTAGCAAGCGCGCCGCTTATCCTGTAGAGGAGCGGCATGATCCTGTTCTGGATGACAATCGGACTGCTGGGCGCGGGCCTCTCGGTGCTGGTCATTGCAGTGGCTGCACGCGAGCGCCACGGCGCGGGAGAGCAGGCGCTGGAGGCGGAGGTGGCGCGCCGCCATCTGGCCGAGATCGACGCGCTGAAACTTGCCGGCCTGATCGACGATGAGGGCCATGCGGCGGCACGGGCCGAGACCGCGCGGCGACTGATGGCCCATGTGCCGGGTGTGGAACCCGCAGCGCCCCGCCCCGGAGACGGGCGTCTCGTGCTGATGGCGGTCATGGCGGTGATGGCCGTATCACTTGGGCTCTATGCCATGACCGGCTCGCCGGGCCGGGCCGACCAGCCCCATGCGGCGAGGGTCAGTGAATGGGCGGGCATCGAGAGCGAGCTTGATCCGCTGAGGGCCAGTTTCGTCGCCGAGCGGCGCACGCGCGAGCAGCCGGGCGATGTCGATGCCTGGCGCACTCTGGCCCGGACGCGCTTTGAGGGTGCGGACTATATCGGTGCCATTTCGGCCTTTCGCCGCGCCATCATGCTGGAGCCGGAGGATGCGGTGACCTGGGCGCGCCTCGGTGAAGCCATCACCCGAACCCACGAGGGGCAGGTCAGCGCGGATGCCGAGGCTGCTTTCCGTCAGGCCCAGAGCCTTGATTCCGACCTGCCCGCCGCGCGCTATTTCCTCGGTCTGGCAGCCATCGAGCGCGGAGAGCGCGAGGAAGCGGCGCGCCAGTGGCAGCCCCTGTTCGAGCGCCTCAACCCGTCCGATCCGCGCGTTCGGGCCATGCAGGCCCTGCTGGGGGAGGCGCGCTGATGGGGCTGCTTCCAAAGTCACCCAAGGCTCGCCGCCGTCTGTGGCTGATCGCGGCGATCACACCTGTGCTGGCGCTGGCGCTGGGCCTGTCGCTGTGGGCCATGCGCGATGCGGTGACGTTCTTCTACAGCCCGTCCGAGATCACTGCCGATCTGGTGCCGGAGGGGCGCGTGATACGGCTGGGCGGCCTGGTCGAGAGCGGCAGCGTGCAGACCGGACCCGGTGCCATGGTCCGCTTTGGCGTGACCGACAACGCCGCCAGCACGCAGGTGGTGTTCGAGGGCGATCTGCCGGACCTGTTCCGGGAGGGGCAGGGCGTGGTGGTGCTGGGCGCCTTCGACGAGGCGCGCGTCTTTCAGGCCCGCCAGGTGCTGGCGCGCCACGACGAGAACTATCTGCCGCGCGAGGTGGCCGACCGGCTGAAGGAAAAGGGCGAGTGGCGCGGCCCAGAGGGTGCCCGCCCATGACCTCGCATCCGGGCATTCACGCATGAGCCTGATGATCGCGGAGACCGGGGCCTATCTGCTGGCGCTGGCGCTGGCGCTCGGCCTGATGCAGACGCTGGCTGCCGGTGTCGGGCGCGCGCTTCGCAACCCGGTGCTGAGCGGCGCGGCGGAAGGGGCGGCGGTGGCCTGCGCCCTCGCGCTGGCCGGGGCGTTCGCTGCCCTGATCTGGGCCTTTGTGACCTCTGATTTCTCGGTCACGAACGTCGCGCTGAACTCTCACACCGACAAGCCGCTGTTCTATCGCATCGCAGGCGCGTGGGGCAGCCACGAGGGCTCGCTGGTCATGTGGTGCCTGGTGATGGCCGCCTTCGGGGCCGTGCTGGCACAGGCGCGCAATCTGCCGTTCGGGCTCAAGACCTCGGCCGTGGCGGTGCAGGGCGCGCTGACGGTGATGTTCCTGTGCTTTCTGGTGTTCACATCGAGCCCCTTCGTGCGCCTCGACGAGGTGCCGGTGCAGGGCAACTCGCTCAATCCGCTGCTTCAGGATCCGGCCCTGGCGGTGCATCCGCCGCTGCTCTACGTCGGCTATGTGGGTCTGTCGGTGGTGTTCTCGCTGGCCTGCGCCGCCCTGATCGAGGGGCGGGCCGATGCGGCCTTCGCGCGCTGGGTGCGGCCGTGGACGCTGGCGTCATGGAGCGCGCTGACGCTGGGCATCATGCTCGGCTCGTTCTGGGCCTATTACGAGCTGGGCTGGGGCGGCTGGTGGTTCTGGGATCCGGTCGAGAACGCGAGCTTCCTGCCGTGGCTGGTGGCCACCGCCCTGCTCCATTCGGCCATTGTCAGCGAGAAGCGCGGCGCGCTGATGGCCTGGACGGTGTTCCTGTCGCTGCTGGCCTTTTCGTTCTCGATGCTGGGGGCGTTTCTGGTGCGCTCGGGCGTGCTGACGTCGGTGCACGCCTTTGCGGTGGACCCCGAGAGAGGGATGCTGCTGCTGGGCATTCTGGCCGTGGCGGCTGGCGCGGGCTTTGCCCTGTTTGCATGGCGGGTGCCGAGCCTGCGGCGCGGTGGCCTGTTCGCGCCGGTCAGCCGGGAAGCCAGCCTGGTGCTGAACAATCTGTTCCTGACGGTCGCGGCGGCGACGGTGCTGCTGGGCACGCTGTATCCGCTGATACTGGAGGCCATCACCGGCGAGACCATCTCGGTCGGCCCGCCCTATTTCAACCTGACCTTCACACCCCTGATGGTGCCCGCCATGCTTCTGGTGCCGCTTGGCCCGCTGCTGGCATGGAAGCGGGCCGATGTGCGCGGTGCCCTGCAACGCCTGTGGATGGCTGCGCTGATCTCGATGGCGGTGGCGGTGATCGTCCATGCCAGCTTCGAGCCGCGCGGGGTGCTGGCGGCTCTGGGTGTAGGGATCGGTGTGTGGCTGGTGGCAGGGGCTGTGGTCGAGATGGCCGAGCGCACGCGCCTGATGCGGGTGCCTCTTGCCGAGACGCTGCGGCGCCTGCGCGCCCTGCCGCGCGGGGCCTTCGGCATGACGCTCGCCCATGCGGGGCTGGGCCTGTTCATCATGGGGGCCTGTGTCGAGGTGGCCTACAAGACAGAGAGCGCCGCCGTGATCGCGCCGGGCGGCACCGTGGTCGCGGGGGACTGGCAGGCCCAGCTTCGCGACGTGCGCGTGGTGGAAGGCCCCAACTATATCGCCGAGCAGGCCCGCGTGCGCATCAGCCGGATCGGCGGCGGGGCCGTGCAGCGCGAGATCACCACGGAGCGGCGCCTGTTTCCCGTCAGCGGACAGGTGACAACCGAGGTCGGCCTCGATTTCCGCGGGCTCGACGACATCTATGTGGTGCTGGGCGAGCGGCGAGCGACCGAGAGCGGGGAGGCGGGCTGGAGCCTGCGCGTCTATCATAACCCCTGGGCGCGGCTGATCTTTCTGGGACCGGCCCTGATGGCCCTGGGTGGCCTGATCTCGGTCAGCGACCGCCGCCTCAGGCTGGGCTGGTCGATACGGCGGCGCAGGCCAGTGAAAGGCGGGCCAGTCCGGGGCGAGCCGGCCCAGAGCGGTCAGGTACAGCCATGAGACGCCTCCTGTGGCTGGTGCCTGTCCTGATGCTGACGCTGCTGGCGCCTGTCGCGGTGAGTGTGCCGTCGCTGGCGGCAACGACCGTTGGCGTGCAGGGCTCCGGGCTCTCGCCCGATCAGCAGGCGCGCGCCCAGAGGCTCTACCGCGAGGTGCGCTGCATGGTCTGCCAGTCGGAGTCCATCGCCGAATCGGAAGCCGAACTGGCCCAGAACCTGCGCCAGGCCGTCGATCAGCGCATCGGCGCAGGCGACAGTGACGACGAGGTGCGCGCATGGCTGGTCGCGCGCTATGGCGAGGCGGTGCTGTATCGCCCCAGACTTTCGGCCCGGACACTGCTGCTGTGGACCCTGCCCTTCGTATTGATGCTGGTGGCGGGTGGCTGGCTGCTGTTGCAGGCGCGCGCCCGACCATCTGTGCCCGAAGCGCCGCTCGATGCCGAGGAGCAGGCACGGCTCGATCGCGTGCTCGCCGGAGAGGCCCTGCGCCCGGATTTGGACACAAGCGCGTCCGAAGATCAGGACTCCCTTACCGAACGGTAAGTTGCCATCGTTGGCAGTGGCGTTCATGGCACTATATGCCAGTATCGGATGCTGCCCACGCAGCCGAGCGCCGCGCCGGGCGTTCAGGCCGGACAATGCGGGGCAAATGCTGATCTGTAGCGAAGGACAAAGATGCTGAAGCGCAAGGAATTCATCGTCGGTGCGGCTGTGGGCCTGATGCTGGCTGCCGCAGCCACAGCCGGTGGCGTGATCCAGTGGCCAGGTGCCCAGGCCGAGACGCCCTTCGAGCGCCCCTCGGGCGAGAGCGCCGGCGGCAACGTCACGCCCTCTGCCGCCGGTGTCGTGTTCGCGCCGCCGCCCGGCGCGCCGCTGTCCTTTGCCGACATCTTTGATCGCGTCGCCCCGGCCGTGGTCCAGATCGACGTGCGCCAGCGTGCCCAGGCTCGCCGCGGCACCGACCTGTTTCCCTTCCCCTTCCCCTTCATGCAGCCCCAGCCGCGCACTCCCGAGGGCGAAGCGCCTCAGGGACCGGGGCCGCAGGGCTCGGGCTCGGGCTTCTTCATCAGTGCAGACGGCTACATCGTCACCAACAACCACGTGATCGAGAACGCCGAGGAAATCACCGTGCGCCTCAGCGACGAGCGCCGTCTGACCGCGCGCGTCATCGGCACTGACCCCGACACCGATCTGGCCGTGCTGAAGGTCGAGGGCAACAACTTCCCGTTCGTGGAATTCTCGACCGAGGCGCAGCCGCGCGTGGGCGACTGGGTGATTGCGGTGGGCAATCCGTTCGGTCTGGGCGGCACGGCGACGGCGGGCATCGTCTCGGCGCGCGGGCGCAATCTGAATGAGGCCTATGTCGACTTCATCCAGATCGATGCGCCGATCAACCGGGGCAATTCGGGCGGTCCGACCTTTGACATCTATGGCCGCGTCATCGGGGTGAACACGGCGATCTTCTCGCCGAACGGCTTTTCGGTGGGTATCGGCTTTGCCATTCCGTCTGACGTGGCCAGCCGGATTACCAGCCAGCTGATCCAGCAAGGCGGCGTGGAGCGCGGCTACCTGGGCGTCGAGATCAGCAACATTGTTGATGAATACCGCACCGCGCTGGGCCTGCCCGAAGACCTGCAAGGCGCCTTCGTGGGCAATGTCACGCCGGGCGGACCGGCAGAGCAGGGCGGCCTTCAGCGCGGTGACATCATCACGGCAGTCGATGGCGAGGCGGTGAACGGCTCCATCGAGCTGACCCGCCGTGTGGGCCAGGCCCGCCCCGGCCAGAGCCTGCGCCTCGATGTGCTGCGCGATGGCCGCCGCCTTCAGGTGAGCGTGCGCTCGGGCACCCGCCCCAGCCGCGCCGAGTTGCAGGCCCAGAGCCAGACGCCCACCCCCGAGACCAGCGGCCGTGCGCCCGCACCCACCGGCGAGGTGGTGCTGGGCATGACCGTGACCCCCCTCACCAGCCAGCTTCGCAGCCGTTATGGCATCGCGGGCAACGAGGAAGGGCTCGTCATTACGGGCGTGAGCAACACCAGCCAGGCAGGCCGCATCGGGGTCGAGCCCGGCATGGTCATCCTGCGAGCCAACTATCGCAACATCCGCACCGTGGCTGACCTGCGCGCCGAGATCGCCGAAGCGCGCCGCGCCAACCGCAGCAACATCCTCCTGTTCATCCGCACCCGGAACGGAACCCAGCCGGTGGCGCTCGAACTGGGAGATTCGTAACCGGCATCACGCAAGGAAGGGGCGTCATGCGTATTCTCGTCGTCGAGGACGATCAGGAGGCTGCGACCGCCATGGTCAGGGGCCTGACCGAGGCTGGCCACGAGGTGACCCACGCCGTAGACGGGGCCTATGGCCTGCAAAGCGCGCATGAGGGCAGCTTTGATGTCTATGTGGTCGATCGCATGATGCCGCGCCTCGATGGCGTGGCCATGGTCGAGACCCTGCGCAAGGAGGGCGACCAGACTCCGGTGCTGTTCCTTTCTGCCCTTGGCGAGGTCGAGGACCGGGTCACGGGGCTGAAGGCGGGCGGCGACGACTATCTGGTCAAGCCCTATGCCTTCGCCGAGCTGATCGCGCGCGTCGAGGCGCTGTCACGCCGCCGCGAGACGGGATCGGTCGCGACCGTGCTCAAGGTGGGCGAACTGGAGATGAACCTGATCTCGCGCAGCGTCACGCGCGCCGGTCAGGACATCGATCTGCAGCCGCGCGAGTTCCAGCTTCTGGAGTTCCTGATGCGCCATGCAGGCCAGTCGGTCACGCGTACCATGCTGCTGGAGAAGGTGTGGGAGTATCACTTCGACCCCCAGACCAATGTGATCGACGTCCACATCAGCCGCCTGCGCGCCAAGATCGACAAGGGCTTCGACCGGCCCATGCTCCAGACCGTGCGCGGCGCGGGCTATCGACTGGAGGCGTGAGCAGGCCGGGCTCACGCGGAAGTCAGGAGGCGCAGCCATGATCAAGCGCACGCTGCCGCCCCTGTTTCGGCGCACGCCCTTTCGCCTGACGATCCTGTTTCTGGCGCTGTTCGCCACGGCCGCCAGCGCGGTTCTGGCCTATGTCTATGTGGCCTCGGCCAGCGAGGCGCGCGCGCGCGCACAGGCCGATGTGCGACGCGAGATGCAGGGGTTGATCTCGACCTATGAGACGCGCGGGCTCGATGCGCTGAACGCGGCCCTGGTCGAGCGCACGGTGCGCGGCGGTCCCTATCTTTATCTGTTGATGGACAGTGCGCGCGCGCCCATCACCGGCAATCTGGATGCCTCGCCCATCCCTGATTTCGAGGGCACGGCCGGTCAGGAGCGCTGGGAGTCGTTTCGTCTGCGCGGCACCGATGCGCGAGGACGCCTCATCAGCACCCAGGCGCTGGGGGCCCAGGTGCGCCTTTCCGGCGGCGAGATGCTGTTCGTGGGCGAGGACATCGGCGACACCGAGGCCTATCTTGACCGCCTGACGCGCGCCTTGTGGGGTGCCATGGGCCTGGTGCTGGTCATGGGCATCGGTGGTGGTCTGCTGCTCAGCCGGAACATGGAGCGCTCCATGGCGCGGCTGAACGCCGTGCTTCAGGAGGTCAAGGGCGGCAACCTCAAGGCCCGCGCCAGGGTGCGCGGCTCGGGCGACGAGTTCGACGAGCTGGGAGAGGGGCTCAATGCCATGCTCGACCGCCTTCAGGCCTCGATGGAGTCCATCCGCCACGCGGGCGATGCCATCGCCCATGACCTGCGCTCGCCCCTGACGCGGATGCGCGCCAAGCTGGAAGTGGCGCTGATCGATGCGGAAGCGGGTCGCGTGGACGGACCCGCCGCTGTCGAGACCGCCCTCAACGAGACCGACGACCTGCTCAAGACCTTCAATGCGGTGCTGGCCATCTCGCGTCTTCAGGCCGCGGGCAAGGTGCCCGATCCGGTGCCCCTGAACGTGAGCCTGCTGATGCACGACATGTGCGAGCTGTTCGGACCGGCAGCGGAGGACAAGGGGCTGGAGTTCTCGTGCGAGGCCGCCGATCCGCTCAACATTCTCGGCAACCAGGGCTTTCTCTCCCAGGCGCTGGCCAACATCATCGATAATGCCATCAAGTACACGCCCGCAGGCGGCGCCGTGAAGCTGCGCGCGCGCAGGCGCTCGAACGGCGAGATCGAGCTGTCGGTGACCGACACCGGCCCGGGCGTTGCCCCCGAGGATCGCGAGCGCGTGACCCAACGCTTCGTGCGTCTGGAAAACAGCCGCAACGCCCCCGGCTCAGGCCTCGGGCTGTCGCTTGTCAGCGCGGTGGTGGCGGCCCACGGCGGGCGCATCCAGATCGATGAAGGCCCCGGCGCGGTGCCCGGCAGCGGGCTTGGCCCCGGCCTGCGCGTCGCCCTCGTGTTCCCCGACATCAAGGCGGCGGTCTGAAAAGCCCCTTGCGGCTGGCGGCGCAGCGCGCCACCAAGGGCAGATGGCGAGTGCTCTCAGGACCATGATGCGCCCGTGCGGCCCTGTCATCGATCAGGACGCTGCGGCGCGCGTGCACGAGGCGCTGGCGGAGGGCGCGGGTGCCGTGGCCGTGCAGGACGAGGCACTGTGGGCGGCACTGGCCCCGGTCTTTTCGGCATCGCCCTATCTGGCTTCTCTGGCACGGCGCTGGCCCGCCATGCTGATACAGGTGCTCGATGACGCACCGCAGGCCCGTCTGGAAACGATCCTTGTTGAAACCCGTGCACTGCAAGGCGGGGCGAGCGAGGTTGCGTCCCCGCTGCGCTTGCTGAAGGCGCAACTGCATCTGCTGACGGCGTTGTGCGATCTGGGCGGGGTGTGGTCGCTGGGCGAGGTGACAGGCGCCCTGTCCCGCTTTGCCGACGAAGCGGTGCGCGCGGGCCTGATGGCCGTGGCCTCGGACGCCTATGAGCGCGGGCGCCTGCTGATCGCGCCGCAGCCGGACAATCCGGTGCCGGGCCTGTTCGGCCTTGCCATGGGCAAGCACGGCGCACTGGAGCTGAACTATTCCAGCGACATCGATGTGTCGCTGTTCTTCGAGCCCGAGGTGCTGGAGCAGGCGATCTCGGAGCGGCAGGACGCCCAGACCTTTGCCAACCGCGTGGCTCAGGGACTGTCCGGTGTGCTGAGCGAGCGCACCAGCGAGGGTTATGTGTTCCGCTTCGACCTGCGCCTGCGGCCCGATCCCTCATCCACGCCCCCCGTGGTCGCCGCGCCCCATGCCCTGACCTATTACGAGAGCGTCGGCCAGAACTGGGAGCGGGCCGCCTTCATCAAGGCCCGGCCCGTTTGCGGAGACATTCCGGCAGCAGAAGCTTTCCTGAAGGCCCTGCGCCCGTTCGTCTGGCGGCGCAGTCTGGACTTCCCCGCCATCGCCGACATCCACTCGATCAAGCGCCAGATCCATGTGCACAAGGTCGATGAGGGTCTCGCCGCAGCGGGGGCCAATCTGAAACTGGGGCGTGGCGGCATCCGCGAGATCGAGTTCTTCGCCCAGACCCAGCAGCTGATCCTGGGCGGGCGCGATGCCCGGCTGCGCGCGCGCGCGACGTGCGATGCGCTCGATGCCCTGGTGATCGCGGGCCATCTGGCCGCCGACAGCGCCGAAGTGCTGAAGGACGCCTATGCCCGGCTGCGCCACCTGGAGCACAGGGTGCAGATGCTCGCCGACGAGCAGACCCACAGCCTGCCTCACGACGATGCGCGCCGCGCGGCGGTCGCGGCACTGGCGGGCGAGGCGGATCTGGTGGCCTTCGATGCGCGCGTCGAGGCCCTGCTCAAGCAGGTCAATGCCCTCTATGGCGAGCTGTTCGCCGAGGACGAGCCGCTGTCCTCGTCCTTCGGCAGTCTGGTATTCACCGGCGTCGAGAACGATCCGGCGACGATCGAGACCCTCTCGCGCATGGGCTTCGATGATCCCGAGACGGTCTGCTCGACCATTCGGAGCTGGCACCATGGTCGCATCCCCGCGACCCGCACGGCGCGGGGGCGGGAGCTGTTCACGCGCCTAGCGCCGAGGATGCTCGATGCCTGCGCCCGCTCTGGCGCGCCCAATGCCGCGTTCACGCGCTTTGCGGTGTTCTTTTCGGGCCTGAGCGCAGGCGTGCAGGTCCAGTCGCTGTTTCTGGCGCGCACCGAGCTGTTCGAGCGGGTGATCGAGCTGATGGCCATGGCGCCGCGCCTGGCCCGCTTTCTGTCGCGCAATCCCTCTGCCCTCGACAGCGTTCTGGATGCGCGCTTTTACATGGCGCTCGAGATCGACTCCGGCGTCAGCGCCGAGATCGTGGCCGAGGCGGCAGCGGCGTCCGACTTCGAGGATGCCATGAACCGCGTGCGGCGCATCCAGCACGAGCAGATGCTGCGCGTTGGCATTCAGGTGCTGGGCGGTCATGCCGCCACGATCACGGCGGGCCACGCCTATTCCGATCTGGCCGATGCGTGCGTGCGTGCACTCGCGCCCGTCGCCATGAACGAGACTCTGAGGCAGGGCGGTGCCTTCGAGGGGCGCGTGGCGGTGATCGCCCTTGGCAAGGCCGGATCGCGCGAGCTGACAGCGGCCTCCGATCTCGATCTGATGACGCTCTATGCCGCTGCGCCAGATGCCATGTCCGCCGCGCGCGGCTGGGGCGCGGACATGGTCTATGGCCGCTTTACTCAGAGGCTGATCTCGGCCCTGTCGTCACAGACCGCCGAGGGGCGTCTCTACGAGGTCGATATGCGTCTGCGCCCGACCGGATCGGCGGGGCCGGTGGCCGTATCCGTGGGCGCGCTCGGCGACTATTACGCCAGCGAGGCGCAGACCTGGGAGTTCATGGCCCTGACCCGGGCAAGGGTGATCTGGGCGAGCGATCCAGCCTTCGAACAGGAGGCCGCATCCGCCATCGAGGCGGCGCTGCGAAAGGGTAGCGAGGGCCGCGATCTGGCCGGGGACGTCGCACAGATGCGCGCCCTGATGGAGCGCGAGCGCCCGGCCAAGGGCTTCTGGGACTACAAGCACGCGCGCGGCGGGCAGGTCGATGTTGAGTTCGCCGCCCAGTTTCTGACGCTTCGAGACGCCGCAGCCGGAGGCGCGCTGGTGACGGGCACCATGGAGGCGCTGGCCACCCATGGCGCGGACCCGGTGCTGGCCAATGCCTGGCACCTGCAACAATCGGCAGCCCAGCTGATGGGTGCGGCCTTCGAGAACCGGCGCGATCCTGACGACGAGATCAGCGCCTTTCGCCAGCGGCTCGCCGATGTCGCGGGCCAGCCGGACTTCGAGGCGCTGAAATCCGCCATCGAGGCGGCCCGCAGACAGGCGCGAGGCGAGCTGAAGCGACTGCTCGGCAGGGCTGGCGACGGATTGCCCTCGCTGTGACGTTGAAAGGTTTGGAAGGGCAAGACATCCCAGAGGCGCCGGGCTGACGCCGAAGGGTCCCCCTTGTCCGGGAGCAGGAGAAATCAAGCCCATGAAAAAGACCCTCATCACCACCGCCGCCCTGAGCCTCGCTCTGGCCGGTTCCGCCTTTGCCCAGGACAACCAGCGCCGCGCCGCGCCCGAGCGGGTCAGCCAGGCCGAGTTCGTCGAGCGGGCGGTCTCGCGTCTGGTCGCGGCCGACACCAACCGCGATGGTATGGTCAGCCAGGCCGAGATGCAGGCCCAGCGCGAGCAGATGCGCACCCAGCGTCAGGCCAGGAGCGCCGAGCGTCGTGCCCAGATGTTCGACCGCCTCGATGCCAACAATGATGGCGTGGTCTCGCGCGAGGAGTTCGAAGCCGCCCGCCAGCGCGGCGAGCGTGCGCGCGGTGCCGGTGAAATGCGTCGTGGCGCGGCCATGATGCGTCGCGGCGGTGCCCGCATGCAGGGCCAGGCCGGCGAGATGCGTCGTGGCTGGCCTGAAGGTGGCGTCTCGATCGCCGAGGCCCGCCAGCGTGCGGCCGAGCGGTTCGCCGCCATGGATGCCAATGGCGATGGCTATGTGACGCAGGACGAGCGTCGTGCCTATATGCAGGCACGACAAGGCGAGCGGCGTGAGCGCATGGCGCAGCGTCGTCAGCAGGCGTCGGACTGATCCCGATGCCGGGCATGGTCGGCCATAGCCCGATCGCCCGCCCGGCGCGTCACGGAGCGAAGCGATCTGGTGACTTCAGCCGTCGATCCCGACGAAGACCTGGTACGCCGCGCGGGTCATGGCGACCCCGCGGCCATCCAGGCGCTGGTGGCCCGCAAGTTGCCGCGGATGCTGGCTCTGGCCACGCGGATGCTGGGCGACGAGGCCGAGGCCGAGGATGTGGCGCAGGAGGCGATGCTTCGCGCCTGGAAACAGGTGCCCCGCTGGACCTTCGGCAAGGCGCGCTTCGATACCTGGCTGCACAGGGTCGGGCTCAATCTCTGCTACGACCGCCTGCGCAAGCGGCGCGAAGTGGTGATGGCCGAGCCCCCCGACCAGATCGACGATGCGCCCACGCCCGAGGCGGCCATGGCGCGGCAGGATCTTACCTTGCGCATCAAGGCCGGGCTCGATGCCCTGCCCGAGCGTCAGCGCGAGGCCATCGTGCTCTGTCACTATCAGGGGTTGAGCAACATCGAGGCGGCAGAGTTGATGGACGTGAGTGTGGACGCGCTGGAGAGTCTTCTGGCGCGCGGACGGCGGGGGCTGCGCGAGCGCCTGGCGCCCCTGGCTGCCGAAGTGTCGGCGAAGGATTGCTGAGGATATGGCCATGAGCACCGGGCCTGAAATGCAGATGGACCAGAGGCGCTTCGAGGCGCTGATCGCGGCCTATGGCGCGGACGTGCGCCGTTGGCCGCAGGGCGAGCGCGCGGGCGCCGAACAGTTCGTCAGCCGTGAGCCGGAGCTGAGCGCGCGCCTGATGTTTGATGCGCGCATGACCGATGCCCTGCTCGACACCCTCAGCCCCCCTGTGGTGAGCGCCCGCCTGCGCGATGCCGTGATCGCCGCGGCTCCGCGCCCGCGCCGTCATCTGCTGGGCGCACTGAGGCCGAGGCCGATGGCGTGGCTTTCAGGTGCCGGCTGGGCGGCAGCGTGCGCCGCCGGGGTGATCGTCGGCGTGCATCAGGCCCATCAGCTCACCCTCGATGCCCAGGCCGATGCGCTTCTCTATCAGGCGGAATACGAAGCCGTGGACGATGTGGAGATTCTGGGATGAGCCCGCGCAATCTGAAGATCGCCCTGGCCGTTTCGGTCGCCGTGAACCTGTTCGTGGTGGGGGCTCTGGCGGGCGGGCTGGTGGTGGGCGCGCGCTATCTGGCCGACCGGCGCCCTCCGCCGGAGCCTCCGGCCTTCCGACAGTCGGTGGAGCGTCTCGATCCCGAGCAGAGCGAGCGAGTGCGTCAGAGCCTGCGCCAGTCCGCACTCGAGGCCCGGGACGACTTCCGCCGCTCGCGCGCCGCACGTCGCGAGGCGGTCGAGCTGGCCGGGGCCGAGAGCTTCGATGCCGATGCCGTGCGCGCGCGTCTGGCCGAGGCGAGAGAGGCGGAGATGCGCGCACGCGCCCGTCTGGAAGACGGAACGGTCGAGATCATGCAGACCCTGGAGCGCGAGGATCGCCAGCGGCTTTCGGTCATGCTGATGCGCCAGTCACCGCGCATGCGTCCGTCACGCATGGAAAACGGCGGGCGCATGGAGAACGGGGCCATGGAAAGACGCGCCGTCGAGAGCCGTGGACCGGCTGCGAACGGACCTCAAGCCGCGCGTGACTGAGGCTGAGCCGTGCCGCCGTGCTGGGGCGGGTTTTCCACCGTGCCCGCAGAGAGGCTGCGTGACAGGGTGAAGCTGACCGTGGTGCCCGCGCCCGGCTCGCTCTCCAGCGACAGCGCTCCGCCGTGGATCTCGACCAGTGACTTGCTGAGCGCGAGGCCCAGCCCCGAACCCTTGGTGGTCTTGGAATGCTGGCCTTCAACCTGCTCGAAGGGCTGGGCGAGGCGGCCGATGTCCTCTGAGGCGATGCCGATGCCAGTATCGCGCACCCACAGACGAACGTGGCTCTCGCTCTGGTCGAAGCCGAGGGTGATGGTGCCGCCGGCGGGCGTGAACTTAACGGCATTGGACAGCAGGTTCAGCAGCACCTGCTTCACGGCGCGGTAGTCTGCATTGATCTCGGGCATGGCCTCGGGCAGGGCGCGCATGAGCCTGAGATCGGCCTCCTCGGCGCGGCCGCGGATCAGGCGCAGGGCGTCCTCGCACACCTCGCGCAGGGCTACGGGCTCCAGACGCAGCGTCATCTTGCCCGCCTCGATCTTGGCCATGTCGAGAATGTCGTTGATGAGCGCGAGCAGGTGCTGGCCAGAGTCGAGGATGTCCTTGGCGTAACCCTTGTATCTCGGGTCGCCGAGGGGGCCGAACATCTCGGTGGACATGATCTCGGAGAAGCCGTTGATGGCGTTGAGCGGCGTGCGCAACTCGTGGCTCATGTTGGCGAGGAACTCGCTCTTGGCCTGATTGGCCGCTTCGGCGCGCGTCTTGGCGACCTCGTACTTGCGTGCGAGTTGCGACAGGTGCTCCTGGCTTTCTTCCAGCCGGTCAACCATGCGCTGAAGCTCCTCGGCAGCGAGGCGACGGTCTTCTTCCTGGCGCTTGATGGGTGTGATGTCGGCGGCGATCACCACCGAGCCGCCGTCGCCGGTCAGGCGCTCTGACACCTGCAGCCAGCGCCCGTCGTGCAGCTCGACCTCCTGCACGCCCGCCCGGCCCGAGGTCGAGGGGGCGCTGGAGCGGATCGCCAGGCTGGCGATGCGGTTCAGGTCATCGCGCGGCGCACCCACCTTCAGCACCTTGGCCGAAAAACCGAAGGCGTCCTGAAAGGCCTGATTGCACAGGATCAGACGACCGTGGCGGTCGAACAGCACAAAGGCATCGGAGATGCTCTCGATGGCATCGCGCAGCCGGTTCTCGGCGGCCATGGCGCGTGCTCGCGTGATGCGGGCCTCGGTCACGTCGATGGCCACGCCTATGATCTCGTCATAGCCATCGTGGGCGCGCGTCCCCTGGGCCTGACCGCGCGCATCGAGCCAGCGATAGGCACCGCCTTCAAGCTCGACGCGGAAACTGACCTCGAAGGTGCCATAGGCCGCCGCCTGCCCAAGGGCATGGATCACCCGCTCGCGGTGGCGGGGATGCACGTGCGCCAGAAAGTCGTCGCCGCTCAGCCTGCCGCCGGGTTCCAGCCCCATCATGTCCGCCATGACGTCCGAGAGCATGACGCGGTCATCGCTCAGCGACCATTGCCAGACCCCGCAGCGCGCCGCCTCGACAGCCATGCGAAAGCGCCGCTCGCTGTCGGCCCAGATGCGGTTGGCCGTCTCGGCGCGACGGCCCTGCACCAGCAGCAGCACGGTCAGCCCCACCCCGATCACCAGTGGACCCAGCAGGATCCACACACTGCCCAGCAGCTCTGTGAAAGTGCCCATGGGCGTGGGCGCAGGCCGGGCAGCCAGGGCGAGCAGCGGCATCTGGCCCACGGGCCGCACCGCGGCGCTGATCCGATCGTCGGACGCGGCCAGGGCATCGGAGCGGCTGGCCTCTTGCACGGCTTCGAGGGTCAGGCCGTAAAGCTCGCTTACGTTGGCGATGCCGCTGCGGGTGCTGCTGGTCAGGATGCGCCCGTCAGGACTGGCCAGCGACACGACCACGTCACGCTCGATGGCGATGGGACGGGGCAGGGTCACGCGCGCAACCACATGGCCGCCTCCATCGAGGCGAAGGGCGACATAGACCTGGCCCGTGCTGTCCGCCGGAGCGATCTGAAGCTCGGCGGCCGGGTCGTCCAGACGCCTGATCACGCCCTCGAACCCCTCGCCTGTGCTCGCCACGACGCGCCCGCCAGCGGCAAGCTGCGCCATCGGGGTGTCCACGAGGCCCGCTGATGCGGTTTCCAGCGCCTCCATGGGGTTGCGCCCGGCGCGGGAAAGGGCGCGCTCTGCGGTCGAGAGGGAGGCGACCACCGGACCAAGGGCAGCTTCGGCATCGGCGGCGGCGAGGCGGGCCTGGGTGTTCAGAAGGCGCGCCGTCTCCAGACCCTCGGTGGTCGGGCGAGAGCCGATCTGCTGGGCGTAGAGCAGGGTGAAGATGGACAGGCCCACCGCCGCGGACAGGATCAGGATACGAACCCAGGCGGGCATGGCGACGCCCGCGCGGGCGCCCGCGTCATGATCTGTGGACCGGCGACCGGGCCGGTTATGGCGGCGTTCCTTGCCGCGCACCCGCAGCTCTCCCCTGATGATTCGACCCGTTCAGGCGAGGGTAGGCTGCGTCGCAGATTCGTGTCGAGCCGTTATGCGCTCAGGCGGCGCGCTCGCGCGCGGGGCTGGCGGACCCTGCGGTCATGGGGCCGGGTGAGGCCGGCTCTGACACATCGACGGTGCGCAGCACCTCTCGGATGGATTTCAGCGCCGCCTCGGCCTCGCGGGCCAGACGGCGCATTTCGGGGGGCGCATCCTCGGGGCTTTCGGCCACGGCATCGCGCATGGCCTCGGCCAGCTTCATCAGCCGGGGCGCCGCCGCGATCAGGCGGGCCTGAAACTCGATCTTCTCGGGATCGCGGTCGTATTCCGCACCGGGCACGCGCCAGCCGCCCCAGTCGGCCTCGTCCGTCACCACGATGGGATAGGTGCCCGGATGGGGATGATGCAGACAGTCCTCGGGCGCCTGCCACTTGTTACGCCCGCGCATCAGTCGCCAGTGATCTCCGGCCTGCTGGTCGGCGTCGTCGCCGGGAAGCAGCAGCTCGTGGGGCAGGAACTCGCGCCCGAGCCCGACGTCGTAGGTGACGCGCACCGGCTCATCAAAGCCCTTGGCCCAGACAGGCCGGACCTTCTCGATGTGGGCCCATGCGCCGACGCATTCGACCCAGACCTTCTGGCCTTTCTGAAACTGAGCGCGCGCCATCCATCAAACCCTTTTCTGATACAGCCCGGCGAGTTTGCCCCAGCAGGGTTAGCGGGCCGTTTCACGCGGCACAGTTTTTCGAATTGATATTGCGTCTGATAATCGTTCGCAGTAATTGCCCCCGGCATAGTCGGAATCGCCGTTCGGGAGCGCGGCGGGACCGACACACTCAAGGATCATTTTCCCAATGCACAACGCTTCCCACAGCCGCCCCCAGATCGCATCGGCGTCCCTGCTGGCCCTCGCCCTGTCCGCCGGACTGGCCTGTCCGGCAGCGGCCACAGAGCCCGAGCCCGGCGAGGGCGCAACGCGCGTTGCCCCCGTCACCATCATCGCCACCCGCAGTCCCGAGAGCGTCGACACCGTTCCCGCCACTGTGAGCGTGATCACCGAAGACGAGATCGAGGCCAACATCGTCACGGACCTCAAGGATCTGGTGCGCTACGAGCCGGGCCTGAGCGTGCCCACAAGTCCGGTTCGCTTCTCGGCGGCCCTTTCGGGTGCGGGGCGCGACGGCAACTCGGGCATCACCATACGCGGCCTTGGCGGCGACCGGGTGCTGATGGTCGTCGACGGCGTGCGCGTGCCTGACGGCTTCAGCTTCGGTGCCCAGAACGTGGGCCGGGGCGGCTATGCCGATCTGGACACCATGAGCCGCGTGGAAATCCTGCGGGGCCCGGCCTCGGCCCTCTATGGCTCGGACGGCGTGGCCGGGGCGGTCAGCTTTACCACCCGCGATCCCGAGAGCCTGCTGGGAGAGCGCAGCTTCGCGGGCCGTGCGCGCATCGGCTACACCTCCGCAGACGAGGGGCTGGTCGGCAGTCTCAATCTGGCCGCGCGCGCGGGCAGCCTGTCGGGCCTGGTGTCCTACACCCACCGCGAGGCGAGCGAGACCGACAATCAGGGCACCGTGGACACCGAGGACGCCAGCCGCACCCGCCCCAATCCGCTGTCGCTTGCCTCGGACGCTTGGCTAGGCAAGCTGGTGTGGGCTCCCGCCGACAATCACCGCCTGCGCCTGACGCTGGATCACTTTGATTCGCACATGAGCGGCGATGCGCTCAGCTCACGCTCTGCGACCGTGCGCCAGGTGCTGGCCGAGGACGAGATGAGCCGCACGCGCGTCAGTCTCGATCACCGTTTCGAGCGGGCTCTGGGCCTCGATCAGGGCTTCTGGTCGCTCTACTGGCAGCAGTCCGAAAGCCGCCAGTTCACCTATGAGGACCGCGAGCCTCTGGTGGACCGCACCCGCGATGTGACCTTCGACAACCGCGTGGTCGGTCTGGCGGTGGAAGGTCAGCGCAGCCTTGCCCTCGCAGGAGTCGAGCACCGGCTGGTGTTCGGCGGCGATGTCTCGCGCACCCGCCAGGAAGGCATTCGCGACGGCACTGTGCCGCCAGCGGGCGAGACCTTTCCCGCCCGCGCCTTTCCGATCACCGACTATACGCTGGCTGGCATCTTCATACAGGACGACATCCGCCTGATGGGTGGCCGGCTGATCGTGACACCGGCCCTGCGCTTCGACGCCTTTGAACTGACCCCGCGCGATGACGCGCTCTACACCGGTGCCATCGTGGGCCGCAGCGACAGCCGCCTGTCGCCCAAGCTGGGTCTCATGTACTGGGCCACGCCCAACCTGGGGCTCTATGCCAGCTATGGCTCGGGCTTCAAGGCGCCCACGCCGCTACAGGTGAACAGCGCCTTCTCGAACCCCGTGTTCGGCTATGTCTCCATCCCCAATCCCGATCTGGGGCCGGAGACCAGCGAGAGCGTGGAAGCGGGTTTCCGCCTGCGCGACATCGAGACCTTCGGCGCGCGCTGGGCGCTCTCGGTCACGGCCTTTCATGCCGACTATGACGACTTCATCAGCCAGCAGGTGGTGGGCGGCAGCTTCACGCCTGCGGACCCGGCCATCTATCAGTATGTCAACCTGACGGCAGTGCGGGTGCGGGGGCTGGAGGCGCGCACCTCGCTGGACTGGGACAACGGCGTGGGCGTCTTCGCGGCCCTGTCCCTGACGGAGGGCTGGCAGTCGACGCCAGCGGGTGAAGTGGCCCTGGCGAGCGTCGATCCGGTGCGTCTGGTGGCGGGCCTGACCTATACGGCCCCTTCGCGCCGCTGGGGCGGACAGTTGTCCGTCAATGCCTCGGGCACCCGCTCCAATCTGCAGACCCGGGCGCTGTCCTGCTACCCCGGCTGCTACCGGGGTGACGCCTTTGCCGTGGTCGATGCCACCGCGTGGTGGGACGTGACCGAGCAGGCCAGCGTGCGCGTGGGCGTCTTCAACCTGCTCGACGAGACCTATGGCTGGTGGAGCGACGTGCGCGGCCTCGCGGCCACCTCGCCGGTGCTCGATGCCTACACCCAGCCGGGGCGCAACTTCGGTGTGTCCCTTGGCTATCGCTTCTGATCCTTTGATACGGGAGACCTGATTATGAAACCCAGACTGACCTCGGCCCTGTTGGCCATGGCCCTTGCCGCCGGCGCGTTGAGCGCAGGCTTGCCCTCCGACGCCCTTGCCCAGACACCGGCAGCGACGGCCAGTGCAGAGCGCGCCCGGTTCGAGGCCGACCGCGCCGCCATCCTGGCTCAGGTCGGTGATTATCGCGTGCGTTTCGACATGCGCGAGACCACGGCGTTTCATGCAGGCTACACCCCGCTGGAGCCCAAGCTGTCGGGCGGTTTCGAGATCGTGCGGGTCATCGAGGACACCGGCACCTTCATCAGCCTCCAGCACATTCTGGTGATGGAACACGGCGGGCAGGCCATGGTCATCAAGCACTGGCGCCAGGACTGGACCTATGAGCCCGAAAGCGTCCTGACCTATGCCGGTCCCGACCAGTGGGTGCGGAGCCCGGTCGCCGAGGCCGAGCGGCGCGGGGCCTGGTCCCAGACCGTCTGGCAGACAGACGATTCTCCGCGCTATGGCGGCGTCGGGCGCTGGAGCCACGATGACGGTCTGGTGCAGTGGACCAGCAATGAGACCTGGCGCCCGCTGGCCCGCCGCGATGCCACGCGCAGCCCCGTCTATGACCGCTATGTCGGCGTGAACCGCCATGCGCTAACGCCCCATGGCTGGGTGCATCTTCAGGACAACGTCAAGATGGGCGTAGGAGAAGGTGATGCGGGCGACCTGGTCGCCTATGTCCACGAGGACGTGGTCAACACCTATCGCCGCAGCGACGAGTTCAGCCCCCGGGCTGGTGATGACTACTGGGCGGCAACGCAAGGCTACTGGCAGGCCGTGCGCGAGGCCTGGGACGCGGCCATAGCGCGCTCGGGCGGCGTGCGGATCGAGGAGCAGGCCGACTGGGGCTCGGTGGTCAGCGAGCGTCTGATGGGCCTGGCCGATCAGGTCGCATCGGGCGCTCTTGATGAGGCCGTGGCCTCGGCGCAGGCGCAGGCGCTCATCGCCGAGGCCACCTCGCGCTGATCGGGTTGGCTGCCGGGCAGGCGTGCGAACCCGCCTGTCCGGTGGTAACAGGGCCGCCCTCGAGCTCCCGGCGGGGGCGGCCCGCCTTGTCCTAGCTGCGCGAGATGCTCTCGAGGGCCTCGCCCGCATACTTCTCCTTGACCCGGATCGACAGGTCGCCCAGCGAGACCACGCCCACGAGCTTCCTGTCCTTGTCCACGATGGGCAGGCGCCGGACCTGCCGCTCGCTCATGAGGTGCAGGACGGTCTTGAGGTCCTCGTCGTCGCGGCACCAGGCAACGTCATGGGTCATGACCTCGGACGCGCGGGTTTCGGGGCTGGCACCGATGGCGAGCGCACGCACGGCAAGATCGCGGTCGGTCAGTGTGCCCACCAGCCGCTCGCCGTCGCACACGGGCACGAAGCCGAACCCGCCGCTGGCCATGTGGCTGGCGATGCTCTGGATGGTGTCGTCGGGCCGGGCGACCACGACATCCTTCGTCATTACGTCACGAACTTTCACGGGCGCTCTCCTGACTGGCCGATGGGTGCTGCTCAAACCCGTGGCGGGGCAGGCCAGTTCCGTCTAGGACCGTAGCGCCTGTCAGGAGACCGCGCCCATGCCCCCCGAGCCCGTTGCCACGACCGCCCTCGAAATCCTGACTCGCCTCGGCGTCAGCGTGAGGGAAGGGGACTTGCGCGTTCAGACCCCCATCGATGGCTCGGAGCTGGTGTCCATCGCCACATCCTCGGCCAATGAGATCGGGCAGGCCTCCGAGCGCGCGCTGGAGGCTTATGATGCCTGGCGCAAGGTGCCCGCGCCGCGCCGCGGCGAGCTGGTGCGCCTGCTGGGCGAGGAGCTGCGCGCCGCCAGGTCGGAACTCGCCGCGCTGGTCACCATCGAAGCGGGCAAGATCGCCTCGGAAGGGGCGGGCGAGGTGCAGGAGATGATCGACATCTGCGACTTCGCCGTGGGCCTGTCGCGCCAGCTCTATGGCCTGACCATGCCCTCCGAGCGTCCCGGCCACCATATGCGCGAGGTGTGGCAGCCGCTGGGGCCGGTGGCGATCATCTCGGCCTTCAATTTTCCCGTGGCGGTCTGGGCGTGGAATGCGGCCATCGCGCTGGTGTGCGGCAACCCCGTGATCTGGAAGCCGTCGGAAAAGACGCCGCTTACGGCACTGGCGACCCAGGCGGTCATGGCGCGGGCGCTGGCGCGCTTCGGCGATGGGCCGGAACATCTTTCCCAGGTGCTGATCGGCGGGGCGGACGTCGGGGCGGCCCTGGCGGGCGATGCGCGCATACCGCTCGTGTCGGCGACGGGCTCTACACGCATGGGCAGGGCGGTCGCCATGAGCGTCGCCGCACGGCTGGGCCGCAGCCTGCTGGAGCTGGGTGGCAACAATGCCATGATCCTCAGCGACAGCGCCGATCTCGATCTGGCCGTGCGCGCCATCGCCTTTTCGGCTGTCGGCACCTGTGGCCAGCGCTGCACGACCTTGCGCCGCCTGATCGTGCACGAGGCGGTGGCCGACACCCTGATCGCGCGGCTGCGCAGCGCCTATGAGACCTTGCCCATCGGCGATCCGCGCAACCCTTCCACCCTCGTCGGGCCTCTGATCGACGAGGCGGCGCGCGACGACTTTGAGGCCGCCATCGCCCGCGCCGTGGACGAGGGCGGGCGTCTGGTCTGCGGGGGCGAGCGCCTGGCAGGCGCAGGTGCCTATGTACGCCCGGCCATCATCGAGATGCCGCTGCAGACCGATGCTGTCATGCACGAAACCTTCGCGCCGATCCTGTATGTGCTGCGCTTCGAGCGTCTTGAAGACGCCATTGCCATGCAGAATGCCGTGCCTCAGGGCCTGTCCTCGTGCATCTTCACCGAGCGCATGCGCGAGGCCGAGGCGTTCCTGTCGGCCTGGGGCTCCGACTGCGGCATCGCCAATGTGAACATCGGGCCTTCGGGTGCCGAGATCGGCGGGGCCTTCGGAGGCGAGAAGGACACCGGCGGCGGGCGCGAGAGCGGGTCCGATGCGTGGAAGGCCTATATGCGTCGCCAGACCCAGACGGTGAACTTCTCCGGTGCCCTGCCTCTGGCCCAGGGCGTGCGTTTCGATCTGTGAGGCTGATCGCCGATATTTTCGGGTGACAGCGCGGCCCTGGCGGGGTTTGCTGCTTGGATCAGGGGCAGGGGGCGATCATGGCGGCAGAACAGGCAGGTCCGGGGCTTGAGCACGCGGTGGCGCTGCTCGCCGCAGCGGTCATCGCGGTGCCCCTGTTTCGCAAGGCGGGCCTCGGCTCGGTGCTGGGCTATCTGACCGCCGGCCTGATCATCGGGCCCTTCGGACTGGGCCTGTTCACCGACCCCGAATCCATACTGCACGTCGCCGAGCTTGGCGTGGTGATGTTCCTGTTCGTCATCGGTCTGGAGATGAGACCCCGGAAGCTGTGGGCGCTTCGTGGCGAAATCTTCGGGCTTGGCGCCGTGCAGGTGCTGGTCTGCGCAGGCCTGCTGACGGTCGTGGGCATTGCGTTCGGCTTCGATCCCATCGTCGCGACCATAGGCGCGTTCGGCTTCGTGCTGTCCTCGACTGCGGTGATCATGCAGATGTTGTCCGAGCGCGGCGAGACCGCAAGCCCTTCGGGCCAGAGGTCGATCTCGATCCTGCTGTTCGAGGATCTGGCCATCGTGCCGCTGCTGGCGGGGGTGGCGATCGTGGCCTCGCTCATGGGCCTGCAAAGCGGCTCGGAGCGAACGGCAGCACAGGCCATCATGATCGCCATTCTGGTGATCGGCGTGGTGATCGTGGCCGGGCGCTGGCTGCTCAACCCGCTGTTCAGGGTGCTGGCGGCCACGGGCGCGCGCGAGGTGATGACGGCGGCGGCCCTGCTGGTGGTGCTGGGCACGGCGGCCTTCATGGCGTGGGGCGGGCTGTCCATGGCCATGGGGGCATTTCTGGCCGGGGTGCTGCTCTCGGGCTCGGTGTTCCGGCATCAGCTGGAGGCAGACATCGAGCCGTTCCGGGGCATCCTGCTGGGGCTTTTCTTCCTGAGTGTGGGTATGGCGCTGGACCTGTCTGTGGTGCTGTCCGACTGGCAGATGATCGCCCTGGGCGTGGTCAGCTTCATGGCTGTGAAGGCCGTGGCCATCTATGGCGTGGCGCGGCTGTTCAGGGCCGACAATCGCGAGGCCATGACGCGCGCGGCCCTGTTTGCTCAGGGCGGCGAGTTCGCCTTCGTGCTCTATGCGGCGGCATCGGCGGCGGGACTGTTCGATGCCAGGGCCAATGCCACCATGACCGCCATCGTGATCCTGTCCATGGCTCTCACGCCGCTGGTTCTGATCGCGCTGCGCCGCCTCATGCCGAGGCCCGTGGTGTCCACCGAGGGTGTGGATCCGGCCGAAGACCTGCACGGGCGGGTGCTGATGATCGGCTTTGGCCGCTTTGCCCAGGTGGTCAGCCAGCCGCTACTGGCGCGCGGTGTCGATATCTCGCTTATCGAGAACGATGTGGAGATGATCCAGGCGGCGGCCGAGTTTGGATTCAAGGTCTATTACGGAGACGGCGAGCGTCTCGACGTGCTGCGCGCCTCGGGCGCGGGCGAGGCCGAGCTGATCCTGGTGTGCGTGGACAAGCCCGAGGCCGCCGATCACATCGTCACCCTGTGCAAGGCCGAGTTCCCCCATGCCAAGGTTTTGGCCCGCGCATACGACCGCGGCCATGCGCTGCGCCTGATCGCCGCTGGCGTGGACTATCAGCTTCGCGAGACGCTGGAGTCGGCGATGGTTTTCGGACGCGAGGCCCTTCGGGCGCTGGGTGTGGAGGATGGCGAGGCTGCGGACATCATGAGCGACGTGCGCCGCCGCGACGAGGAGCGGCTGGAAGTGCAGATTGCAGGCGGCATGTATGCCGGGCGCGACCTGATGCGTGGCAATGCCGATCCGGTGCCTGGCCCCCTGGTTCGCCCGCGCCGCGAGAGCCGTGCCCTGACGCCAGAGACCGCCGCCGTTCTCGCCGACGAGGCCCCGGCCAAAGATTGATCTCGGGCGCGTCTGCGGGCATGGGAAGCGCCATGACCGCCCCCTATGCAGGCAGTGCGCGCTTTTCCGTGGCGCCGATGATGGACTGGACCGACCGGCACTGCCGTGCGTTTCACCGTGCGCTGACCCGCCGCGCCCTGCTCTATACCGAGATGGTCACCACCGGCGCCGTCATCCATGGTGACCGGGAGCGACTGATCGGCTTCGATGCGCTGGAACATCCGGTGGCGCTGCAACTGGGCGGCTCGGACCCCGATGATCTGGCGCAGGCCACGCGGATCGGCTGCGAGGCCGGGTACGACGAGATCAATCTGAACGTGGGCTGCCCGTCCGACCGGGTTCAGTCGGGCCGCTTCGGGGCCTGCCTGATGCGCGAGCCGGAGCTGGTGGCCGCGTGCGTCTCGGCCATGATCGCAGCCAGCACCGTGCCCGTCACCGTCAAGTGTCGCATCGGGGTCGACGATCAGGACCCTCGCCAGGCCCTGCCCGAACTGGTGGACCGTTGTGCCGATGTTGGCGTGCGCCACTTCATCGTCCATGCCCGCAAGGCCTGGCTCAAGGGGCTGTCGCCCAAGGAGAACCGGGACGTGCCGCCGCTGGACTATGTTCTTGTCCACGCCCTGAAGGCTGAACGTCCCCACCTCGACATCAGCATCAACGGCGGGATCGCCACCTTGGAACAGGCGCTGGAGCAACTCCATCACGTCGACGGGGTGATGTTGGGGCGCGCCGCCTATCACGAGCCTGCGCTGCTGGGCCGGGTCGATGCGGCGGTGTTCGGCTGTGCCGATGCGGATGTCGGGCCGTTCGAGGCGGTGGAGCGCCACAAGTCTTATCTGGCCGCCCGCCTTGCCGAGGGCGTGCCGCTGTCGCACATGACGCGGCATATGCTGGGCCTGATGCACGGCCTGCCCGGCGCGCGCAGCTGGCGACGCATCCTGACTGTCGAGGCGATCCGCCCCGGAGCCGGGCTGGAGGTGGTCGAGCGCGCGGCCGATGCGGTGCGCGAGGCCTGCGCGCGCAAGGCTGCGGCTTGATCACCGATCCCCAGAGCCTCGATCTGATGACTCTTGGCCTCATGGGTCTTGCCCTGCTGGGCGCAGGCGTGCTGGCGGGACTGGTCGCAGGCCTGTTCGGGGTGGGCGGAGGCACGGTGATCGTGCCGGCGCTCTTCTATGCCTTTGCCGTGCTGGGTCTGGGGGGCGAGGCCAATCTTCATGTGGCGGTCGGCAGTTCGCTGGCCGTCATCATCGCAACCTCGCTGCGCTCGCTCGCGGCTCATCGCAGGCACGGCGCGGTGGACGAGGACGTGCTGAGGCGCTGGACGCCCTGGGTGGCGCTGGGCGCGCTCATCGGGGCGGGGCTGGCGGGACTGGCCGATCAGGGCACGCTCGGAATCATTTACGGCGTCTGCGTCACGCTTGTGGCCCTGCACATGATGTTCGCGCCCACGGGCCGGGGGGTGTTCAGAGCCATGCCCGAAGGATGGCTGCGTCGCCTGATCGCCAGTGTGATCGGCACCTTGTCGGCCATGATGGGCGTGGGCGGCGGCGCGCTGGGGGGCATGGTCATGACCGCGTGCGGGCGCAGCATCCATCAGGCGGTTGCCACCGCATCGGGCTTTGGTCTCGCCATCGGTATTCCCGCCACCATAGGCTTCGTAGTGGCGGGATGGAGCGTGGCCGGGCGGCCTCCGCTGTCGCTGGGCTTCGTCAATGCGCCCGCCGTGCTGGTCATGGCTCTGGTGACGACGCTCGTTGCCCCTTGGGGTGCGGCACTCGCCCACCGGCTCGATCAGGTGATGCTGAAGCGCGCCTTTGCCGTCTTTCTGCTGCTGACGGCCATGTCGATCGTGGCAAAGGCGCTGTGAGGCTCAGCGCCTGAGCGTGATGGCACTCGGCGTCGCCTCAATGCGTGACAGGCGGCCCAGATAGCTCATGCCCAGCAGCGAGGCGTGAAGGCCGTCCTCGAACACCAGCGCCTCGACCCGCTCGACGCGCGCGCCGTCCACCGAGACGTGCGACAGCTCCACGGGCGCGGCGCGGGCCGGGCCGGATGCGGTCAGCACCTCGCGCCGGAAATCCTCGGGCGCAGGCTCAAGGCCCAGGCGTGCGGCATCGTGACGGGTCAGGGCCACCATGCTCGAGCCCGTGTCGACCAGAAAGCGCACCGGCGCGCCGTTGACCTCGGCCACGGCCCAGTAGTGCCCGTCCGCTGCACGCGCCACACTGGCATCGCGCGGATAGCTGCCATCGAGAAGGTAATAGGCGCCCAGTGCCGCGGCCGTGGCCATGGCAATCACCCCGCCTGAGCGGAAGCCGAACTCGTACATCCCACCACTCGTTACTTGCGCCGCTTTTTGCGGCTTGTGGGAGCACATTAGCGCGCAGGCGTTTTTATCCGGTGAATCGCGCGCTACGGTGGGCAAGTGTCAGTTGGCGCGGGCGCCAGGCCAGGCGGAAAGGCCGAGTTTCTCTGGCGAAATCAGTTGCCTGCGCGCCGAGAGCTGATCGAGAATGATCGCCCGCTCTTCATCCGTATAGCGCGCCCAGGCGGCGATCTCCTGCAGCGAGCGGAAACAGCCCAGGCACAGTCCGCTCTCGCCATCTACCGCACAGACCTTGATGCAGGGCGTCAGAACGGGACGGGCGGGCGAGGTGCTCATCGCCCTCCCATAGGGTGATTTTCGCAGGCGCTGCAACGGCCCGCACGATGATCTGGAGGCCTGCCAATGCGACGGTTGTGCGAAAAATGCTCCGAAAACGGATTAAACCTTGCGCTTTGTGACGATTGTGCGACAATGCAGGAGTGACGCGAAACGACTAAGAGGGTGCAAGCCCCTGCAAGCCGTCCGCGTCTCTTTTCCTCGTTCAAGCGAAAGGAGACGCCAATATGAACGATAAAGAACGCAACATGCAGCACGCCATGATGTCTTTTGCCCTGATGGGCGGGATGCTGGTGAGCCCGCGCCTCGTGCGCCAGTCCAGGGTCGAAAGTCGCCCGCAGGACTTCGTGACAACGCCGAGAAAACCGCGCGGGTAAGCGAAATCCGTCATGGCGAGGTGAGCTTCTGCGAAGGCAGCAAACCACCGAGCCTGACACACGCACTTGAAATGCATGGCCCCGGTCTTCATCAGAAGGCCGGGGTTTTTTCACGCAGGCAGGGTGCACCATGGCGAGCGATCTTCTGAAGCTGGAGTGGCGGGGGCCGCTGGCGATCATCACCATGCAGCGCGCCGGGCGACTGAACGCCCTGCCGGACCTGGATGATGGTCAGGCCTTCGAGACCGTGTGCCGCCAGATCAACGAGACGCCAGCGGCCCGCTGCGCGCTGCTGCTGGCCGAGGGCCGCGCCTTCAGCGCCGGGGGCGACCTGCGCGCGATGAGTGAGCGCCGCGACCTGTTCGCCGGCACGGGCACGGACATCCGCGAGCGTTACCGGCGGGTGGTGCACCGTATCGTCCGCGCCGTGCACGAGCTGGAGGTGCCCCTGATCGCGGGCGTGAATGGTCCGGCCATGGGGCTGGGCTGTGACCTGGCCGGACTGGCCGACATCCGCATCGCATCAAGCGAGGCGCGCTTCGGTGTGCCGTTCCTCAAGCTCGGGATCATTCCGGGCGATGGCGGGGCGTGGCTGTTGCCGCGCCATATCGGCCATGCGCGCGCGGCCCAGATGCTGTTCACCGGCGAGAGCATCGAGGCGGAGAGGGCGCTGAAATGGGGTCTGGTCAACGAGGTGGTGCCCCCCGAGGCGCTGCGGCAGACCTGCGAGGCCTGGGCCGCGCGCATCACCGACAAGCCGCCTCAGGCCCTGCGAATGGCCAAGGCGCTGCTGCGTCAGGGGCGGGAGGCCAGCTTCGAGCAGATGCTGGAGCTTTCGGCAGCCATGCAGGCGCTGGCGCACCTGAGCGAAGATCATCTGGAGGGTGTCGAGGCCGTGCTGGAAAAGCGACCGGCCCGCTTTACCGGAGCCTGAGGGCGTCAGGATGCGCGGCGCTGGGTGCGCATGGCCTGATCGGGCCCGACACCCGCGCCGCTGGCACGCGGGGCACCGGCCTGCTCGCCCGGCTTCATGAACTTCACCAGCACGCGCTGGCCGATCAGGAACGGCGCGCCCTCGGCCGAGACCACCACCTCGACCACGCGCTCGTCGGCCCGCTGGGAGGGGTCGTCCGATTGCAGACGCCTGGCCCCGAACACGCCCGCGCGCCGCAGCACCTGACCCACGTGGATCTGGTCGGGGTTGCCCTCGGGCGTGATCTCGACCTGCTGGCCGACGCTGATGTTGGGAATGTCCGCCTCGACGATCTCGGCGCGCACGATACGTGCGGTGTCGGGCTCGAGATCGAACATGGTCGAAACATTCAGGGTCGAGGCGCCCGAGCCGGGCTGGGCATAGCGCCGCGCGATACGCCCGCTCATGGGTGCGCGGATGATGGTGAGTTCGAGATTGTACTGGGCCTCGTTCAGGCGCGCGCGCGCGGTCTGGACTGCGGCCTGCTGGCTGGCAAGGCGCGCCTCGGCCATGGAGATGGCATCGCGCGCCTGATCGAGACGCTGGGCGGCGATGTAGTTGCTGGCCGCCAGCTGGTTCATGCGCTCGAACTCGCGCTGGGCCGTGGACAGATCCACGCGGATGGTGGCCAGGGCGGACTCGGCCTGACGCACCTCGGCGGTGGCGCGCTGAACGGCGAGGCGGGCCTCGGCATCTTCCTGACGGGCCAGAATCTGACCGGCGGTGACGATGTCGCCTTCGTTGACATAGACCGCGCTGACCACGCCGCCGCGCCGCGCCGCGACCTGAATCACGCCGCCCTCGACGTCTGCCCGGCCATTGGCAATGGCGGCATAGGGGCTGACGGGTGTGGCGGCGACCGCCTGCTGCCGCTCGGCCTCGGCGGCCTGCTGGCCGCGCACGATCACGAAGCCCGCAATGATGATCACCACCAGAATGAGGGCGATCCAGAGCCACTTGTTCTTGAGAAGGCAGGCCATTTCGGGTGGTCTTTCCTTGGGGCGGCGTCAGTGATGAGAGGCCAGGGTGGCCTCGGGGTCGGGGGTGCGGCGCGTATCGTCGAGGATGCGGCCGTCTTCGATGTGGATGATGCGGTCGGCCCAGGCTTCGAGACGCGGGTCGTGGGTCACGCAGATGACCGCCGCCCCGTGCTCGGTTGCGGCGCGGCGCAGCAGGCGGATCACGACCTGACCGTTCTCGCCGTCCAGCGCAGAGGTGGGCTCGTCGGCGAACAGAAGCTGGGGGTCTTTCGACAGACAGCGTGCGATGGCCACGCGCTGCTTCTCGCCGCCCGAAAGCTCCGAGGGGCGCTGGTTCATGCGGTTGCCGAGCCCGACTTCCTCGAGGGCGGCCCTGGCGCGGCGACGCGCCTCGGCGCGATCAAGGCCCTGATACTTCAGCACCGTCATGACCTGTTCGAGCGCGGTGAGGGCGGGGAACAGGTTGAAGCCCTGGAAGATGAAGCCGCAATTCTGAAGCCGGAAGCGGTCGATGCGCCCGGGCGACAGCTTCCACAGATCGTCGATGTCCAGCGCGTCCACCCGGCCCTCGTCCGGGCGCAACAGACCCGAGAGGGCCGCGACCAGGGTGGACTTGCCCGAGCCCGACGGCCCCATGACCATGGTCAGATCACCATGACGCGCGTCGAAATCCACGCCCTTGAGCACCTCGATATAGGAGCGCCCGGTCTTGAAGCGCTTGACCAGCCCCTTGGCCTCAATGGCGAAGTCGCCGTGCCTGCCGTGTGTCTTGGTGGCGCTCATCGCAGCAGGTCCGCAGGCTGGCTCTTCTTGAGGACGCCGAGCGAGAGAAAGCCCGAGGCCATGGCGATCAGCACCAGTCCTCCCCCCACGAAGATCAGCAGCGAGGCGGGCAGGGCGATGATGACGCCGTTCATGGTCGCCAGCAGCTTGACCAGCCAGGTCAGGCCGATGGCGGCGAGCACGCCGACGATGCCGACCCAGAAGCTCAGCTCGATGACGATGTTGCGCAAGCTGCCCATGCCGACGCCCAGCGCCCGCAGCGAGGCGAATTCCTTGATGTTGGCCATGATCGCCCCGCGCAGTGTCTGCCAGGTGATGGCCACGCCGATGATGGTGCCCAGCACCACGCACCCGCCGATGATGATGACGAGGATGCCCTCCTCGAACATGGCGCTGGCATTGGCGGCGGCCAGCTCGCTGCGCGTCCATGCCCGGTACTGACCCCCGCCCATCTCGTTCAGCTGGGCCGCCACGATCTCGGCGCGCTCGGGGTTCTGGATGCCGACCATCAGCGGCCCGACCCTCTGGCTGGAATCGCTGGTCTGGCCGAGCATCCGCATGGTGTCGCGGCTCATGATGATGGTGGCCTGCATCATGTTGGGATAGCCGCGGGTGATGGCCGCCACGCGCACCGTCTGGCCGTTATAGATGGCCCGGTCGCCCAGATTCACATCGAGACGCTGGATGTCGGTCTCGTCGATGGCGATGGTGTAGGGCTGGCGCAGCGCATTGATCAGGTCATCGGAATAGTCGACCGGAATGGTCACCGCGCCCGGCGTGGTGTCGATCACGCGCGCCTGCACGAACTGCTGACGCGGCGCGCGCTGGCGGGCGCGCTCGGCCGGCGACAGGGTCGGGTCGAAGTTGCGGATGCTCTGGAAGCTGCCCCCGGAACCGGCGAGCGGGCGCACTTCGGTGACTTCGGTATGGCGATAGATCAGCGGGATGAAGCGGCGCGGCACGCCCGAAGGACCACCCATCAGGCTGGTGGCACCGGGCTGCATGATCATGATGTCGGCGCGAGAGCGCTCGATCTGGGCGGTGAAGCCCTTGCCGATACCGATGAACACACCGGTCATGGCCAGCACCAGCAGACCGGACAGCGCCAGCGCCATCACGGCGGCCATGTAGCGACGCCATTCGTAAAGCAGTGTTCTGAGCGCAAGCGACATGAAAGCCGGACACCTTCCCCTTGTGGCTTCCTATCTGACGCGGGCGAGGGTTGGAACCAAGTTAAATCGGGGTAAGGCCGAAGTCGCGGCTCAGGCGGGCGATTTCGCCGGGTAACTCGTCGAAGTGGTCGATCAGGCCGTCAGGCTCCAGCTGTCCGGCTGGCGTCTCGGTATAGCCGAAGCTGACCAGGATACAGGGTATCTGTGCGGCGCGTGCGGCGTTCAGGTCCGTGGCGCTGTCCCCGATCATGATGGCGCGGGCAGGCTTGCCGCCACAGGCCGCGACGGCCTCGATCAGATGGGCCGCGGAGGGCTTGCGCGCGCTGACGGCATCGGCGCCGACAATCGCCGCAAAGCGCGATTTCAGCCCGAGAGCCTCAAGCAGGGCCACGGACAGGTCTGTGCGCTTGTTGGTCGCCACGCCGAGGCGCGCGCCTGAAGCCGCAAGGTGGTCGAGCGCATCCGTCAGCCCTGCGAACGCCCGGCTCTCATCGGCGATGCGCGCGCGATAAAGGTCGATGAAGCGGTCCAGCTCGGCGGGGGCCTGCGTCTCGTCCCACGGTGCGCCTGCCTCTGCATGACCGTGGCGCAGCATTGCCAGGGCTCCGTGCCCGACCAGATGGCGGGCGCTGGACAGGGGCACGCCGCGCAAGTCTTTCTCCGCCAGCATGGTGTTGAGCACCCCGATCAGGTCCGGGGCGGTGTCGATGAGTGTGCCGTCCAGATCGAACAGCACGGTCAGGCCGTCATGGGTCATGGTCCGGGCTGTGCCGCCTGCGCCGCGCTGACGCAAGTGCCCTGCAAGGAACGTGACGCAGAAGGCGCACGCTCGCCACGCCTTCGGCTTTGGGCTAGACGGGCAGGGGGCGGATTCGCTCCGGACCGAGCTGCGGGAGAACCTTTCATGAGCGCGCGCGCCGCTGTCATTCTGGCCGCTGGCCAGGGCACCCGGATGAAGAGCCCCCTGCCCAAGGTGCTGCACCGCGTGGGCGGACGGGCCATGCTCGACCATGCCATTGATGCGGCAGAGGCGCTGGGCTGCGCGCGCATAGTCGTCGTGGTCGGCAACCATTCGCCCGAGGTGCGCGCCCATGTCGCGCAGCGGCTGGGCGAGGCCAGCATCGCGGTTCAGGATCCGCCGCTGGGCACCGGCCACGCCGTGCTGGCAGCAAGGCAGGCGCTAGAGGGCTTCGAGGGCGATGTCGTCATCACCTATGGTGATGTGCCCTTGCTGCACGCCGAAGACATTGCGCCCGTGTTCGGCTCGGGGGCGCTCAGTGTGATCGGTTTCGAGGCGCGCGATCCGGGCGACTATGGTCGGCTCGTGATGGAAGGGGACACCCTTGCCGCGATTGTCGAGGCCAAGGAGGCGAGCGCAGAGGTGCTGGCGCTGCGCACCTGCAACTCGGGCGTGATGTGCGCGTCTGCCGCCCTGCTGTTCGATCTGCTGGGCGAGGTCGGCAACGACAATGCCAAGGGCGAATACTATCTCACCGACGTGGTGGCACTGGCGCGCGCGCGCGGCGTCGCGACGCGGGCGGTCATGGCCGCAGAGGACGCGGTCATGGGCGTGAACTCACAGGTCGAGCTGGCCGTGGCCGAGGCCCTGTTCCAGCAGGTCCAGCGCGAGACGCACCTTGAGCGCGGGGTCAGCATGAGCGCGCCCGACACGGTGCATTTCTCGTGGGATACCGAGATCGAGCCCGGAGCGGTCATCGAGCCCTATGTCGTGTTCGGACCCGGCGCCTCGGTGCGCTCGGGCGCGCGCATCCGCGCGTTCAGTCATGTCGAGGGCGCGCTGGTCGAGGCGGGCTGCGAGGTCGGCCCCTATGCGCGCCTGCGCCCCGGTGCGCGCCTGCGCCAGGGCGCAAGGGTGGGCAATTTCGTCGAGGTCAAGAACGTCGAGATGAAGGCCGGAGCCAAGGCCAATCACCTGTCATACCTCGGCGACGGCGTGATCGGTGCGGGCGCGAACATCGGCGCGGGCACGATTTTCTGCAACTATGACGGCTTCTTCAAGCACCGCACCGAGATCGGCGAGGGGGCCTTTGTGGGCTCCAATACCGCCCTTGTCGCGCCGGTGACTATCGGTGCCGGTGCCATGGTGGGCTCGGGCTCGGTGATAACCAGCGATGTCGCGCCGGGCGATCTGGCACTGGCACGCGGGCGACAGGAGGTGCGCGCAGGCTGGGCGGCGCGCTTCATGGAGCGGATGCGCGCCAAGAAGGCCATGAAGGGCTGAGCCATGTCGTCTGACGAGCAGAAGAAGCGCGCTGGCGAGGCGGCAGCACAGCGCGTCGAGGCGGGCATGGTGGTGGGCCTGGGCACAGGCTCCACGGCGGCGTGGTTCGTGCGGGCGCTGGCGGACCGGGGGCTGTCTGGTCTGCGCTGCGTTCCGACCTCAGAGGCCACGGCGGATCTTGCGCGCGAGCTTGGGCTGCCGCTGTCGACGCTTGAGGATACGCCGCGCATAGATCTGACGGTGGACGGGGCCGACGAGGTGGGACCGGGGCTGGCGCTCATCAAGGGCGGCGGCGCGGCCCTGCTGCGCGAAAAGCTGGTCTGGGAGGCCAGCGCGCGCTGCATCGTCATCGCCGATGCGGCCAAGGTGGTCGATCGCCTCGGCCGCTTTCGCCTGCCCATCGAGGTGGTCGCCTTCGGGCACCGCACCACGGCCAATCGCATCGCGGATGTGCTGGCGGATCACGGTTTCGGCCAGGGTGCCGCCCTGCGGACCGCCGAGCGCGGCATCGTGCGCACCGATGGCGGAAATGTTATCTATGACGCGCCCTCGGGGGTGATCGAAAACCCCGCCCAGCTTGCCGCCGACCTCAAGAGCCTGACCGGCGTGGTCGAGCACGGCCTGTTCCTCGATCTGGCTGACGAGGCGATCATCGGTTTGGATTCCGGGGTTGAGCACCTAAATCCGTAAATCCCCCTGTGACTTCCTGCCGAAAGTGCGACCATGAGCGAGAGCTACGACTACGACCTTTTCGTCATAGGGGCGGGCTCCGGCGGGGTGCGGGCGGCGCGACTGGCGGCGCTGGACGGCAAGCGCGTGGGCGTGGCCGAGGGTCATCGCATCGGCGGCACCTGCGTGATCCAGGGATGCGTGCCCAAGAAGTTCATGGTCTATGCCTCGGAAGTCTCGCATCACCTGAAGGTTGCCGAGGGCTATGGCTGGACCATCCCGGAGGCGCACTTCTCGTGGAAGTCCTTCATCGAGTGCAAGGACATCGAGATCGCGCGGCTGTCGGGCATCTATGCCGCCAATCTGGCCAAGGCGGGGGCCGATGTTTTCCATGCCCACGGCCGCCTGAAGGACGCCCATACCGTAGAGCTGGTGGGCAAGGACCGCACCGTCACGGCCCGGACCATTCTGATCGCCACGGGCGGCAAGCCATGGGTGCCGGACGCCCTGCCCGGCATCGAGCACGCCATCACCTCGGAGGAGGCCTTCCACCTCAGCGATCTTCCGCGCAGCATCGTGGTGGTGGGCGGCGGCTACATCGCCGTGGAGTTCGCCGGCATCTTCGCGGGCCTCGGCGTCGAGACCACACTGGTCTATCGCGGCCCCAACATCCTGCGCGGCTTTGACGACGATGTGCGCGCCCATCTCGCCGGAGAGCTTGAGCGGCGGGGCATCCGCGTGGTGCTGGGCTGCCAGCACGCCGAGATCCGCAAGGAGGGTGATCGCCTGATCAGCGTGATGGAAACGGGCCAGAGCTTCGAGAGCGATCAGGTCATGTTTGCCACCGGGCGCGTGCCCAACACCCATGATCTCGGGCTGGAGGCGGCAGGCGTCACCCTGACCGAGGGCGGCGCCATTGCTGTGGACGCGTTCTCGCGCACCTCGGTCCCGAACATCTGGGCCATAGGCGACGTCACCGACCGTATGAATCTCACGCCCGTCGCCATCCGCGAGGCCGTGGCCTTTCATCAGACCGTGTTCCGCGACACGCCCTCGCGCTTTGATTATGAGGCCGTGCCCACGGCTGTGTTCTCGCAGCCGCCGGTGGGCGTGGTGGGACTCAGCGAGGCTGAGGCGCGCAAGGCCGTCGGCCCCGTCGACATCTATCTCACCCGCTTTCGTCCCATGAAATACGCCTTCATGGGCCTTGATGAGCGCACCTTGATGAAGCTGGTCGTCGAGCCCGAGAGCAACCGCGTTCTGGGCGTGCACATCGTCGGGCCGGATGCGCCCGAGATGATCCAGCTGGCCGCCATCGCGGTCAAGGCGGGCCTGACCAAGGCCCAGTGGGACGCCACCTGTGCGCTGCACCCCACGGCGGCCGAGGAGCTTGTCACCCTGCGCGAGAAACAGCCCGTTCTGGATATGGCTGGCTGACTTCTGGCGGCCGCGCCCGCCCGGGCGTGCCGACGATTTGTCGCGTGCGATTGTGGCAGGCGCACACGAGGACTAGATTGGGCTCATGAACACGCGCTGGCAGCCTTCCTCATGGCGGACCCGACCGGTCAAGCACATGCCCTCCGACTACCCGGACGCGCAGGCGCTCGCGCGCGTCGAGGGCGAGCTTTCGGGCCTGCCGCCTCTGGTGTTCGCGGGCGAGGCGCGGGCGCTGAAAGATCGGCTGGCCAGCGTGGCCGAGGGGCGGGCCTTCCTGCTTCAGGGCGGCGACTGCGCCGAGAGCTTCAAGGAGTTCTCCAGCGACAACATCCGCGATGCCTTTCGCCTGATCCTTCAGATGGCGGTGGTGCTGACCTTTGCCGGGCGCAAGCCGGTGGTGAAGGTGGGGCGCATCGCCGGTCAGTTCGCCAAGCCGCGCAGTGCCGATTTCGAGACGCTGGAGGGCGTGACCCTGCCCAGCTATCGCGGCGACAACATCAACGGCATGGACTTCGAGGCAGCCACGCGCACGCCTGACCCCGAGCGCCTGCTGCGCGCCTATCATCAGTCCAGCGCCACGCTGAACCTGCTGCGGGCATTCGCCAGCGGTGGCTATGCGGACCTCTACAACATGAGGCGCTGGACGCTGGGCTTTGGCAGCGATGATGCCTATGGCGCGCGCTATCAGGATCTGGCCGACAAGATCAGCGAGGCCCTGGCCTTCATGGAGGCGGTCGGCATCACGCCCGAGACGCACCCTCAGCTCTCGCGCGTGGAGATGTTCACCAGCCACGAGGCGCTGCTGCTCAACTTCGAGCAGGCCATGACCCGTCAGGATCAGGAGACGGGCGAGTTCTACGACACCTCGGCCCATATGCTGTGGATCGGCGAGCGCACGCGTCAGCTTGACGGCGCGCACATCGAGTTCGCGCGCGGCATCAGCAATCCCATCGGGCTGAAGTGCGGCCCGACGCTGGAGCCGGACGAGCTGCTGCGTCTGATCGAGGTGCTCAATCCGGGCAATCAGGCCGGACGCCTGACGCTGATCGGGCGTTTTGGTGCCGACCGCGTGGGCGCGCGCCTGCCTCTGCTCATGCGGGCCACGCGTGATGCTGGCGCCAGGGTGGTCTGGTCGATCGACCCCATGCACGGCAATACGCTGAAGGCGGCCAATGGCTACAAGACCCGCCCCTTCGACCGTATCCTGACCGAGGTTCGCACTTTCATCGATGTGGCCGAGGCCGAGGGCGTGCATCCGGGCGGTGTGCACCTCGAGATGACGGGCCAGAACGTCACCGAGTGTCTGGGCGGCGCTCAGGCCCTGACGGAAGATGATCTCATGAGCCGCTATCACACCCATTGCGATCCGCGTCTCAACAACAGCCAGGCGCTGGAACTGGCGTTCCTGGTCGCCGAGCGGCTGCGGGCGCTGAACGCCAGCCGCTCTCAGGCCGCGTAGTCTCATGGGCACGGGGCGCATCGCATATCAGGGCGTGCCGGGCTCCTACAGCTTCGAGGCCTGCCTTGCGCTGAGACCGTGGGACACGCCCGTGGGCTACGAGACCTTCGACGAGACCCTGCGCGCGGTCGACGAGGGCGAGTGCGACTATGCCGTGCTGCCGGTGGAATCGAGCCTGTCCGGCACGATCAGGGAGAGCGGCGCGCTGATCGAGGCCTCTCATCTGGTGGTCATGGGCGATGTCTGGCGGCCGATCCGCCTGATGCTCATGGCCGTGCCCGGTGCCCAGCTTGGCTCGATCCGCGTGGTCGAGAGCCATCCGGTGGTGCTGGACCAGTGCCGTGGCACCTTGAGGGCGCTAGGCTTGAGCGCGCGCGAGGCCTTCGACACGGCGGGGGCGGCGCGAGACCTGGCTCTGGCGGACGATCCGACGCGCGCGGTGATCGCCCCGGCCAGCGCCGCCGAGCTATATGGCCTCCAGACCCTGCGCAGCGACGTGCAGGACAGCGACGACAACCGCCTGCGCTTTCAGGTGCTCGGCAGGCCCTGAGCCCCGCCAGCCACCCTGCGGAGCCATTCGCAACCGCCTGCGTTAAGGCACAGGCTTAACCGGAGTGACTCTTGCCATGATCAGCAATGCCTCGCGTTCCATCGCTGTGAGCGCCCTTGCGCTGAGCCTGTCTCTGGCCGCGTGCAATCGTGAAGCCGCCACCGACACGGGCGAGGAGGTCGTGCGCGAGCCCGATCTGAGCGCCACGGCACCCGTGGGTGGGCCGCTGTCCTATGCCTGCGAGAGCGGCCGGTCGATCACCGTCACCTATCCCGATCCCGCCACGGCGCAGGTCAGCTATGACGGGCGCGAGATCGCCATGCGCCTGGTCGAGGCGGCCAGCGGCGCGCGCTATTCGGGCGACGATCTGGAGTGGTGGACGCGCGCCCGCGAGGGCCTGGAGGAAGCCACCTTGTCGCGTATGGGCCCCAACAGCGATGTGGGCGTGGCGGTGCTGGAGCGCTGCGTGCGCCCCTCCAGTGCCGCAGGCGGGATTGCTCCGCCCGCCAGCGTTGACGAGACACCCCTCATCCTGCCCGAAGGCCCCCTGAGCGCGCCGGAGTCTGCGGCGGCGGGCACGACGACAGCCGATGGCGCACCTTGCCGCGGTCCCGCCCTGACACTTGCGGTGGTCGGGACGCAAGGGGCTGCGGGCACGACGGCGACCACCCTTGCCCTGACCAACCGGGGCAGCACGGCGTGCACCTTGCAGGGCTATCCGACGGTCGGCCTGATCGGCGCGGATGGTCAGGCGCTGACCTCCCTGCGCTCGGAGCCCCGCGCCCCTGCCGGACAGCGCGAGGGCACGCGCCCGCCGACCATCACCATCCGCCCCGGCGAGCGCGCCTATTTCGACGTCAGCACCAGCAACGTCCCCGGCCAGGGGCAGAGCCAGTGCCCCAGCGCAACGCGTATCCAGGTCACGCCCCCGCTCGATACGGCCCGTGCCAGTGTCGAAGCCCGCGTTCAGGCCTGCGGCGAGCGCGTGCGCGTCAGTCCTGTCCGGGCCAGCGAGGCCGAGGGCGGCTGACGGTTGGCGTCGGCGGCGTTTCGGCTTAATGCCCTCTGCGGATGCCGCTGCCACTGCCGGGCAGCCCGCCGCACAGAGAGGCCCGATGACCGACTACACCACCGCCAGCTTTCATGCTCGCGTGCGCGATACGCTCAGCGAGATCGACACCCAGGGCCTGACCAAGCCCGAGCGTGTCATCGCCTCGCCGCAAGGCCCGGTGATCACGGTGGCCGGACGCGAGGTGCTGAACTTCTGCGCCAACAACTATCTGGGGCTGGCGGCGGACCCGCGTGTCGTGCAGGCGGGCCTGGATGCCCAGTCGCGCTGGGGCGCGGGCACGGCCAGCGTGCGTTTCATCTGTGGCACGCTGGAGATCCACAAAGAGCTCGAGGCGGCAATTGCGACCTATCTGGGCTTTGAGGATGCCATCCTTTTCGCCGCCGCCTTCGATGCCAACGGCGGCATCTTCGAGCCCCTGTTCACCGAGGACGACGCCATCGTCTCGGACAGCCTGAACCACGCCTCGATCATCGACGGGGTGCGCCTGTGCAAGGCGCGCCGCTATCGCTTTGCCAACTCGGACATGGATGAGCTGGAGGCGCGCCTGAAGGAGGCCCGCGAGGGAGGCGCGCGCGACATCGTGATCGTCACCGACGGTGCCTTCTCGATGGACGGCTACATCGCGCGCCTGAACGACATCCGCGTGCTGGCCGACCGCTATCAGGCGCTGATCATGGTTGATGACTGCCACGCGACGGGCTTTCTCGGCCCGCAGGGGCGCGGCTCGTTCGCGCACCACGGCGTCAAGGTGGACTTTGTGACCGGTACCTTCGGCAAGGCGCTGGGCGGGGCCATGGGCGGTTTCATCTGCGCCAGCGGCGAGGTGGTGAGCCTGCTCAAGCAGCGCGCGCGCCCCTATCTGTTCTCCAACGCACTGAGCCCCGCCGTGTGCGGTTCCTCGCTGGAGGCCATCCGCATCGCCGGGGGCGAGGAGGGCGATGACTTGCGCCAGCGCCTGTTCGCCAATGCCGCGCGCTTCCGCACGGCCATGAGCGGGCACGGCTTCGATCTTCTGCCCGGCGAGCATCCCATCATCCCGGTCATGCTGGGCGATGCGCGTCTGGCCCAGGACATGGCCGCACGGATGCTGGAGCTGGGCGTCTATGTGATCGGCTTCAGCTTCCCCGTGGTGCCGCGCGGCCAGGCCCGAATCCGCACCCAGATGTCCGCCGCCCATAGCTTTGACCATATCGACGCCGCCGTGGACGCCTTCGTCACGGCCGGCAAGGAACTCGGAGTGATCGCATGACTGAGACCATGAAAGCCCTCGCCAAGACCCGACCCGCAGAGGGGCTGGAGCTGATCGAGGCGCCGGTGCCCGAGGCCGGGCCGGAGGACGTGCTGATCAAGGTGCGCCGCGCGGCCATCTGCGGCACCGACATCCATATCTGGAACTGGGACGAGTGGTCCCAGAAGAACGTGCCCGTGCCCATGATCACCGGCCACGAGTTCTCGGGCGAGATCGTCGCCATCGGCAAGGATGTCAACCGCCCGCTCAAAGTCGGCCAGCGCGTTTCGGTCGAAGGCCACGTGATCGACCTCAACAGCGAGGCGGCACGCGCGGGCCACTTCCATCTCGATCCCAACACGCGCGGCATCGGGGTGAACCGTCAGGGCGCCTTCGCAGGCTATGTCGCGGCCCCGGCCTTCAATGTCATCGAGTTGCCCTCTGACGTCAGCGATGACGTGGCCTCCATGCTCGATCCGTTCGGCAATGCGGTGCATACCGCCCAGCAGTTCGACCTGCTCGGCGAGGACGTGCTGGTCACAGGCGCAGGCCCGATCGGCATCATGGCCGCGGCGGTCGCACGCCACGCCGGTGCGCGCACCGTGGTGCTGACCGACATCAACGACTATCGCCTCGAACTGGCCCAGAAGGTCGCGCCGGGCGTCCGCACGGTGAACACCACGCGCGAGGATCTGCACGACGTGATCCACGAGCTGGGCATGAAGGTCGGCTTCGATGTGGCCCTGGAGATGTCGGGATCGCCCATCGCCTTCAGACAGTGCGTCGACACCCTGATCATGGGCGGCGGGCTGGCGCTGCTGGGCATTCCGTCAAAGCCCATGGAGACGGACTGGGGCGCGATCATCCTCAAGGCCCTGACCATAAAGGGCGTGTATGGGCGCGAGATGTTCACCACCTGGCGCAAGATGCTGGGCCTGCTGAACGCCGGCCTCGATCTTGACCCGCTGATCACACACCGCTTCGACTTTGCCGACTATCGCGAGGGCTTCGAGGTCATGCGCTCGGGCAAGTCCGGCAAGGTGATCCTGAATTGGGAAAAGGCGGCCTGAGGGCCGCCTTCTCTTTCAGTCCATCAAGGTGCTGTCTCAGGCAGACTGGGGCTTGCGCCTGCGACGGCGCTTGATCTTGAAATCGCCTTCGACGGCGGGCTTGCGTTCGGCGCTCATGGGATCATAGGCCGGACGGGCTGCCGGAGCCGCAGCGCGAGGCCCGGTGCCTGCACCCTTGCCCCGCCCGCGCACACGGTGGGGCTGGCCGCCGCCGTCAGGGCGCACGGTGGCACCGCGGGTGCGGCGGCGTGAGCGCGGCTCGGGTGTCTCGCGCTCGGGCATGGTGGGCTTGCGGCCCACGCCCGCCTGCATGATCGAGGCATCAAGGGCGGCGAGGGCCTTGTCGTTGCGCCGGTCCCAGCTCTTGATCTTCTGGCGCGTGGTACGCTCGATGTCGCGCAGCAGCTTCATCTCGTCGGGCGAGACCAGGCTGATGGCCACGCCGTCCGCGCCCGCGCGCGCGGTGCGTCCGATGCGGTGGACGTAGGACTCGGGCACGAAGGGCAGCTCGAAGTTCACCACATGGCTGACCGCATCGACATCGATACCGCGCGCGGCGATGTCGGTGGCGACCAGGGCGCGAAGGCGACCGGCCTTGAAGGCCTCCAGGGTGCGCTCGCGCTGGGACTGGCTCTTGTTGCCGTGGATGGCACCGGCGCTGACGCCGCCCGCTTCCAGATAGGCAGCGACCTTGTCCGCACCGTGCTTGGTCTTGGTGAACACCAGACAGCGCTTAAGCCTGTCGTCGGCAAACATCTCGGACAGCAGGGCGCGCTTGCGGCCCGCCTCGACGATGATGACGCCCTGGTCGATGCGCTCGACGGTGGTGGCCTGGGGCGTGACCTGCACGCGCACCGGATCCTTGAGCAGCTCGGCGGCCAGCTTGCCGATCTCGGTGGGCATGGTGGCCGAGAAGAACAGGTTCTGGCGGCGGCCGGTCATGCGCGAGACCACCTGGCGGATCGGCTTGATGAAGCCGAGGTCCAGCATCTGGTCCGCCTCGTCGAGCACGAAGATCTCCACGCCCGACAGGTCGATGTTGCGCTGCTGGACGTGATCGAGCAGGCGGCCGGGTGCGGCAACCAGCACGTCGAGGCCCTGCTTCAGGGCGCGCTCCTGCGGGCCGTATTTCACGCCGCCGAAGATGACGCCGATGCGAAAGCCCATGTTCTGGCCATAGGCGCGGAAGCTGTCGGCGATCTGGCTGGCCAGCTCGCGCGTGGGCGACAGGATCAGGGCGCGCGTCTGGCCCGGGCGCGGAGGGGTGCGGTTCTCGGCCAGGCGGTGCAGGATCGGCAGGGCAAAGGCCGCCGTCTTGCCGGTGCCGGTCTGGGCGATGCCCAGCAGGTCGCGGCCCTTTATCACATCGGGAATGGCGCGGGCCTGAATGGGCGTGGGGGTCTCGTAGCCTTCACGGGCAAGCGCGCTCAGCAGAGCACCGTTCAGGCCCATGTCGGAGAAGGTTATGTTGGTCACAGTCTTGTCTGTCTTTCGATCAAGGGCGCGCGCGAGTGCGCGGGCCCGCTCCCGGCCATGGACCGGAAGGCTTCAGCGGGCACCGTCCCGCGTGATCGGACAGCGAATGAAACTGGAAATGGGCCGGTCGCTCGACAGTCTCGCCAGCGTGCAGGGAGACCTGCAATATGGCTTTCACGCGCTGGAGCGCACCGGACATCGCGTTGTGCGATGCAGCGCAAATGGGCCTTGTCGCGTTCCAAGTCAAGCGAAGAGCGCAGTCACCTCTTGTCGAGCAGGCGAATGAGGGCAACCTCGAAGCCCTTGGTCCGGCTGCCCGGAAGGCTCTCGCACAGGGCTCCGGCTTCATAGAGTTCGATCACACGCGGGTGCACATAGCTGGATCGGCACACCGCCGGGGTGTTGCCCAGCCGTCGCGAGACATCGCGCACACAGGCCGCCACCGTGCGCCGGGCGCTGCGCTCGCAGCTCGGCGGCGCCTGATCGCGCAGGAAACGCGCCGCAGACAGTGTGCCCGCCCAGGTGCGGAAATCCTTGGCCGAAAAGGACTCCCCGATGTGCTCGCGGATGTAGGCGTTCACCGCATCCGAGGTCAGGGGCACCATGTCGCCGTCCTCATCGCGATACTTGAACAGGTGCTGGCCCGGCAGCTCATGCAGGCTGCGCACGATGCGCGCCAGCCTGCGGTCGCGCACGCTGAGGCGGTGCTCCACACCGCTCTTGCCGCGAAAGGCGAATTGCAGGCCCGTGCCGTCCACCTCGATATGGCGCTTGTGCAATGTGGTGAGGCCATAGCTGCGGTTCTGGCGGGCATAGGTCGCGTTGCCCACGCGGATCAGGGTGATTTCGAGCAGGCGCACGACCGTTGCGCAGACCTTCTCCCGGCACGGCCCGCGGCGCGACAGGTCGCGCTCTGCCGCATCGCGCAGGCGCGGCAGGCGGCGGGCAAAGCCGATCAGGCGCGTGAACTTTTCCTCAGCCTGAAGCGAGGTCCAGCTGGCGTGATAGCGATACTGCTTGCGGCCCTTTTCATCGCGCCCGGTGGCCTGGATGTGGCCGGTGGCCTGGGCACAGATCCAGACATCCTTCCATGCAGGCGGAATGGCCAGCGCCTTTATGCGCTGCAAGGTGTCAGGGTCTCGCACCGGGGTGTTGTCCTGATCGACATAGCGAAAGCCCCGGCCAGCGCGAAGGCGCCGGATTCCGCCCATCTCGTCGCTGCAATAGGTGAGACCATGGCGGGCGATATCGCCCTCGGTTCCTGTCCTGAACGTTGCACCGTCCGCCATCTGCTGATCCCGAGGCCCCGAGCGGGCAGGAGACAAATCCGGCAGGGGCGCGTGCGGTTCCGCCTTGACCGGCGAGAGAGGATCGGTCCTGTGGTGCCATGAACTATCGTCACGCCTATCACGCGGGGAACTTCGCCGACCTGCTCAAGCACGCTCTGGTGCTGTGGCTGCTGGAGCGGATGCCGCGCCCCCTTGCGGTGATCGACACCCATGCGGGTGCGGGGCTCTATGATCTGGGGGATGGCACTCAGGCCCGCTCACGCGAGGCCGAGGCCGGGATCGGGCGTCTGATGGGGGCGCCGCGAGCCTCCATGCCGGGCGCACTGCGGATGCTGGCCGAACGGGTGGAGCGCCTGAACGACGCGGAGGTGCGCCTCTATCCGGGCTCGCCGCGCCTGATCGTCGGGGCTCTGGCCCGTGAGGACAGCTACTGCGGCTTTGAGCTGAACCCCGAGGTGCTGGCCCTGCTGGAGCGGGTGCTGGCCGACCACGACAATGCCCACGCACGCGGGGCCGATGGCTATGACGGCCTGATGGGCGAGGTGAGGGCGGAGAAGGCGTCCAATGGACTTCTTGTGCTGATCGACCCGCCCTTCGAGCGCGCCGATGACTATGTGCGCTCGGCCGAGGCCCTGCGCGGCGTCGTGGATGCGCTTCCCGACGCGGTGGTTGCCCTATGGACGCCTCTCAAGGACATGGAGACCTTTGACGGCTGCCTGCGCCGTATAGAGGGCATGGCCGCACCAGTCAGCGTGATCGAGACGCGACTGCGGCCCCTGACCAATCCCATGAAGATGAACGGCTGTGCCATGATCATCGCCAATGCGCCCAAGGGCCTCGATGATGAAGGTCTGAGCGTGGCTAGATGGATCGCGCAGCATCTGGGCGAGGCAGGGGCCGAGGGCCGGACCTGGCGGCTGTAAGGCGCAGATGTGCCTCCGCCCGCTTATGCAAACAGGTCGAGCTGTGGCCTCATCTGTTCGGGCACGCGGAACTGGGTGGTGTCGAGGTCGTGGCGCGGGCGCGTCAGGCCATGGCGTTTCACCGCCATGCGAAAGCGCGAGGCGATCAGTTCGGCGACCGGTCCTTCGCCGCGCATACGCTCGCCAAAGCGCGCCTGATAGGCCTTGCCAGAGCGCATCTGGCGCACCAGCGACATGACTCGCCGCGCACGCTCGGGCCGGGCGGTATGCAGCCACTGCTCGAACAGCTCATGGATCTCGAGGGGCAGGCGCAACACGACATACATGGCGGTACTGGCACCGGCCTCGGCGGCGGCCTCAAGCACCGCTTCCATCTCGTGATCGTTGAGGCCGGGGATGACGGGGGCAAAGCCCACGCCAACCGGAACGCCCGCCTTGCTGAGGGCGCGTATGGCATCGAGGCGGCGGCGCGGTGTCGCGGCCCGCGGCTCCATCGCACGGGTCAGGGCCGGATCGAGCGTGGTCAGCGAAATGAAGGCCGAGCAAAGCCGCCGCTGTGCCATGCGCGAGAGGATGTCGAGATCGCGCACGATCAGGGCCGACTTGGTGATGATCGAGAACGGCTGGTTGAAGGCCTCGAGCACTTCGAGAATCTGGCGCGTGATCTTCTGCTCGCGCTCGACGGGCTGGTAGGGATCGGTGTTGGCGCCGACGTGGATGCGCACACAGCGATAGCGCGGATTGGACAGCTCGCGGCGCAGCAGGCGCGGCGCATCGGGCTTGAAGAACAGACGGCTCTCGAAATCCAGGCCCGGCGACAGGCCCATATAGGCATGGGACGGGCGCGCATAGCAGTAGATGCAGCCGTGCTCGCAGCCACGGTAAGCGTTGATCGACAGGTCGAAGCCGATGTCCGGGCTGTCGTTGCGCGTCAGGATGCGCCGTGCCGTCTCGGGCGTGAGGGTGGTGCGCAGTGGCGCATCGGGCTGGCTCTCGTCTGCCCAGCCGTCATCGAAGGCCTCGTGGCGATAAAGCTCATAGCGCCCCGACGCATTGGCCCGCGCCCCTCGCCCGCGCGCAGCCTCGCCGAGGGGGTTGGCGCGTGGGCCGGGAATCTTGGCATCGCTCATGGACCGAGAATAGGCCGCCGCGTGCACCTCGACAAGAACAAAAGTAGAACAATGGCCCTCAGATAATGCGCATCTGCGACACAAAGGCCCTTGCCAAGCGCGTTTCATCGTAATAACACGCCGCCACAATGAAACAGCAGCCCGCCAATCCCGATCTCGCAGACCTTAGCGACGCCCTGCTCAGCTTGCAGAGCCGCGCCGAGGTCGAGGCCTTTCTGGCCGATCTGTGTACTCCTGCCGAGCTTCGTGCCTTCGCCGAGCGCTGGGCCGTCGCGCGCCTTCTGGCCAAGGGCGACATGCCCTATCGCGAGATCGCCGAGACGGTGGGCGCCTCGACCACCACCGTGGTGCGCGTGGCGCGCTATCTGAAAGACATGCCCTACGGCGGCTATCGCATGGTGCTGGACCGGCGCGTGTCAGGCGCGGAGGCGGGCCAATGAGCACCGAGCCCGGACGACTGCGCATCGCCATCCAGAAAAGCGGACGACTGGCGGAGCGGAGCCTTGCCTTCATCGAAGCGGCGGGCCTGCGGGTGATGAAGGGCGCCAACGAACTGCTCTATCGCATCGAGAACCAGCCCATCGACCTTCTGCGTGTGCGCGATGACGACATCGCCACCCTGGTCGGCGACGGGGTGTGTGATCTGGGCATCGTGGGGCTGAATGTGCTGAGCGAGCAGGAGCGCGGCGAGCAGGAGGGCGGCGCGCAGGTGCTGATGCGGCTGGGCTTCGGGCGCTGTGCACTGAAGATTGCCACCCCGCCGGGGCTGCAATGGCACGGGCCCCAGAGTCTGGCGGGTCTGCGCATCGCCACCAGCTATCCCGTGGTGCTGGGCCGCTGGCTGAAGGAGCAGGGCGTGGATGCGCGCATCGTGACCATGCGCGGTGCGGTCGAGGTGGCCCCGCGCCTGAAGGTCAGCGACGCCATCTGCGATCTGGTGTCCACGGGTGCGACCTTGGAGGCCAACGGCCTTATGGCCCGTGACCTGGTGCTGGAGAGCGAGGCCGTCCTGATCCGCTCGCACGCCGCGCCCGAGCCTGCCCTTGCTGATCTGCTTCAGAGCGTAGAGGAGCGCTTTGCCGGTGTGGTTGCCTCGCAGGGCTCGAAATATGTGATGATGAATGCTCCGCGCAGCGCGCTCGACGCCATATCGCGCATCCTGCCCGGAGCCGGAGCGCCGACCGTCACGCCCCTGGCGGGCCGCGACGATGCGGTGGCCGTGCACGCTGTCTGTCAGGAGTCGGTGTTCTGGGAAACGCTGGAGCGCCTGAAGGGCGCGGGCGCGTCCTCGATCCTCGTCCTGCCCATCGAAAAGATGATGTGAGCCATGTCGCCGTTCACCCTGATCGACTGGGCGAGCCTCGATGCGCCCGCCCGCATGGCGGCCCTCGCCCGGCCGCGCCAGCGCACCAGCGATGACCTGCGCGCGCGCGTCAGAACTATCTTCGACGATGCCGAGGCGCGCGGCGATGCGGCGATCATCGAATGGGCACAGCGCATCGACGGCTTTGCCCCACGATATTTTCCCGTGACCACAGAGGCCGTCGCACGCGCCCGGGATGGCCTGGACCCGGCCGATGTCGAGGCGCTCGAGATGGCGGCGCGCAACATCCGTAGCTTTCACGAGGCCACGGCCCCGGCGCGCGAGATGCTGGTGCAGACCCAGCCCGGGCTGGAACTGATCCGGCGTAACCGGCCCATCGGCTGTGCGGGGCTCTATGTGCCTGCGGGCACAGCCCCGCTGTTTTCCAGTCTGCTGATGCTGGCCATTCCCGCCCGGATCGCCGGGGTGCGCGAGAGGGTCGCCGCGTGCCCTCCCGGACCTCTCGGCGAGCCCCATCCGATGATGGTGCTGGCCGCAGACTTTTCGGGGCTGGAGGGCCTGTGGCTGATCGGCGGGGCCCAGGCCATTGCCGCCATGACCTTCGGCCTGTATGGCATGACGCGCGCGGACAAGCTGTTCGGGCCGGGCAATGCCTGGGTCGCCGAAGCCAAGCGTCTGGCCACCAGTCTGCCCGGCGGCCCCGGCATCGACCTGCCTGCCGGCCCGTCCGAGCTGATGGTCATTGCCGATGACAGTGCCGATCCCGAGGTGGTGGCGGCCGACCTGCTCAGCCAGGCCGAGCACGATCCTTCTGCCCAGGTGCTGCTGGTCACGCCGTCCGAGGCCCTGATCGCGCGTGTCGCAGAGGCGCTGGAGCGCCAGTCGGCCAGCCTGCCGCGTCATGAGGTGGTCACCCGCGCGCTCACGGCGGCGCGCGCTGCGCTGGTGCGCGACACTAACGAGGCGCTGGACGTCGCCAACCTTCACGCGCCCGAGCATCTGTCGATCCAGACCGAAGACGCCGACGCTCTGGCCGGGCGGGTCGAGCGGGCGGGAACGGTCTTTGTCGGCGCGAGCATGGCCGAGACCTTCGGGGACTATCTGACCGGGTCGAACCATGTCCTGCCCACCGATGGTGCGGCCAGAGCCTGGTCGGGGGTGAGCGTCTCCAGCTTCATGATCACCAGCACCCTTCAGAAGGTGAGCCGCGAGGGCGCGCGCGCCCTGGCGGGACCGGCGGCGCGTCTTGCCCGGCTGGAGGGACTCGAAGCCCACGCACGGGCGGCCGACATCCGTGCAGGTGTGTCATGAGGGCGCCCTTCACCGCCCTGGTGAGCGATGGCGAGGCCCTGCGCGATGCGCCCGGCGAGCCCAAAGCCCTGCGTGCCCGCCTCGCCGAGGTTTTCGGCCTTGAGCCCGACGAGGTGCTGATCGCCGGCGGCACCCTCGATGCCCTGCGTGCGCTCGCCATGGCGGCGCGGCAGGAGGGTGCGGCGCTGAACCTCGATGACCGCTTCCTGACGCCGCAGGAACAGCGCTGGCTGTCGGCTCTCGCCCTTCAGGGGAGCACCGGCACCTCGTGGCGCCTGCGCGATGACCGTTACGGCCTTGGCTATGATGGTCTCGGGAGCGACGGCGAGATCGTCCTGCGCAGCCTTGGCGGAATCGAGGGTCTGGCCGGAGCCCCCGTGGCGGTGCTGATTGCTGCGCCTGACACGCTGTCGCGGATCGCGCCGTTCGTCACCCCCCTGAGTGTGCCCGTGGCCCGGCTCGCCGCCCAGGCGCTCGATCCGTCGCGCATGATGGTGCTGATGGAGCGGGTTGCGCTCGTCCGGGCCGAGCAGGTCCGGCTGGCCGAGGCGCTGGCACAGGTGCCGGGCATCAACGATGTCGCCGCCCATGGCTGGCTGCTGGAGTGCTCATGCGCTGATGATGCGGTGCGCGCTGCTCTGGATGTCAGCTTGCGCCGTCACGGCATCAAAGCCGAGCTGACGGACTCAGGCCTGCGCCTGGCCGTGGGAGAGCCGCGCGACAACGACCGCCTGATCGCGGCGCTGACGGGCGGTGCGGTGAGCGAGCCTGTGCGCGTGGCCGAGGTGGTGCGCGACACCAGGGAGACCCGCATCGTCGCGCGTGTCGATCTGGATGCTGCGGCACCCGTGCGCGTCAGCACCGGCGTGGGCTTTTTCGATCACATGCTGGATCAGGTCGCCTCCCATGGCGGCTTTGCGCTCAGCCTGTCGTGCGAGGGTGACCTTCACACCGATCCGCATCACACCATCGAGGACAGCGCCCTGGCGCTGGGCGCGGCGCTGCGCAAGGCGCTGGGCACGCGCGCAGGCATCGGCCGCTTCGGCTTCAGCGTGCCCATGGACGAGACTCTGGCCAGTGTGACGCTGGACCTGGGCGGGCGGCCCTACAGCCGCTTCGAGGGCAGCTTCGTCATGGAGCGCATCGGTGAATATCCGACCCAGCTTACCGCCCATGTGTTCCGCTCTCTGGCCGATGCTCTGGGCGCGTCGATCCATGTCAGGGTGAGCGGCGAGGACGATCACCACAAGACCGAGGCCTGCTACAAGGCGCTGGGCCGCGCGCTGCGCCAGGCGATCCGGGTGGAAGGCGGGGGCGTGCCCTCCACCAAGGGCGTGATCGCGTGAGCGAGGTGGTGCTGATCGACATGGGCTGTGGCAACACGGCCTCGGTGATGTTCGCGCTGGAGCGCCTTGGCGCGCGCGCCTTCATCAGCAGCGATGCAGGCGAGATCGCGTCGGCACCGCGCGCCATCCTGCCGGGCGTTGGCGCGGCAGGGCCGGCCATGGCGCGCCTGCGCGAGCGCGGGCTGGACCTCGTGGTGCGCGATTACCCGAGGCCGCTGCTGGGCATATGCCTCGGGATGCAGGTGCTGTTCGAGCACAGCGAGGAGCAGGACACGCCCTGTCTCGGTCTGATTTCCGGCCGCGTCGGCGCCATTGCGCCGGGTGCCCATGGCCCGTCGCCGCACATGGGCTGGAATGCGCTTGTGCACCGCAAGGACGACCCGCTGCTCATCGGCATAGATGAGGGCGCCTACGCCTATTTCGTGCATGGCTTCGGCGCGGCGCAAAGCCCGGCGTCTCTGGCGCTGGCGGACTATGGCGGGCGGTGGTCGGCAGTGGTGCGACAGGGGCTTGTGTGGGGTTGCCAGTTCCATCCCGAGCGCTCTGGCGAGGTGGGCGCGCGCATCCTCGAGAACTTCCTGAATCTGCAAGAAGGCGAGCGCGCGTCATGCTGATCTATCCGGCCATAGACCTGATCGCGGGTCGTTGCGTGCGCCTGATGCACGGGCGCTTCGATCAGGTCACGACCTATGACGACGACCCGCTGGCGCGCGCGCGCAGCTTTGCGGGTGAGGGCGCCCAGTGGTTGCACTGCGTGGACCTAGATGGCGCGCGTGAGGGTCGTGCCGTTCAGGGTGAGACCCTGTCACTGCTGGCGCGCAGCAGCGGGCTGAAGGTGCAGGCGGGCGGCGGGGTGCGCTCGCTCGATGACGTCTCGTCGCTGCTGGATGCAGGTGTCGCGCGCGTGGTGGTGGGCTCGCTGAGTGCCAAGGCCCCGGAAGTCGTCCGCCAGTGGCTGAAGGACATCGGGCCGGAGCGGCTCTGTCTGGCGCTGGACGTGCGAGGGGCCGAGGTGCTGAGCGAGGGCTGGCAGCAGGGCTCGGGCCGCGCCCTGTCAGAGCTGATCGCGTTTTATGGCGATGCGCTGTGCCATGTGCTCATCACCGATGTCAGCCGCGATGGCGCCATGACCGGGGTGAACACCGCCCTCGTGCGCGAGGTGCTTGAGATGGCTCCGCACTTGCGGGTGCAGGCATCGGGCGGTGTGGCCGGGCTTGAGGACGTGCGCGCCGCGCGCGCAGCCGGAGCCGATGGCCTGATCGTCGGGCGCGCGCTCTATGAGGGCGTCTTTTCTCTGGGTGAGGCCCTCGATGCTGGCTAGGCGCATCATTCCCTGCCTCGACGTGATGAACGGGCGCGTGGTCAAGGGCGTGCGCTTTCGCGGCCATGAGGACATGGGCGATGCGGTCGAGCTGGCGCTGCGCTATCGCGATCAGGGCGCGGACGAGCTGGTCTTCTATGACATTACCGCCTCACCGGAGGGCCGCACGCTGGATTATGGCTGGGTGCGCGAGATCGCGCGCGGGCTCGACATTCCCTTCTGCGTGGCGGGCGGCTTGCGGCGCGTGGAGGATGCCCTGCGCTGCCTGGAAAACGGGGCGGACAAGATTTCCGTCAACTCGCCTGCGCTCGAGCGTCCCGAACTGATCGCCGAGATCGCCGGGCGGGCCGGACGCCAGTGCGTCGTCGTGGGCGTGGACAGCGAGCCGACCGAGGGGGGCTGGCGCGTGCATCAGTACACCGGCAGCGTGTCTGCCTCGCGCGCCACCGGGCGCGACACCCTGCAATGGCTGCGTGAGGTCGAGGCGCTGGGCGCGGGCGAGGTTGTGCTGAATTGCATGAACCGCGATGGCGTGCGTGAGGGCTATGACATCGAGCAGCTGCGCGCCGCGCGCGATGTGCTGACCATCCCGCTGGTCGCCTCGGGCGGTGCGGGCGCGGCGGCGCATTTCGTGGACGTGTTCGCGAAGGCCGATGTGTCGGGAGCCCTGGCGGCCAGCGTGTTTCACAAGGGAGTGCTGAGCGTGAGCGACGTGAAGACGGCCCTGCGCGAGGCGGGCGAGAGGGTGCGGTCATGAACGCGGTTACGGGCGCCGGGCGCCGCATCAGGCGCGCTGACGATATTGCGGCCATCGATTTTGCCAAGGGTGGCGGGCTGATCCCGGCCATCGTGCAGGATGCCGACACCTTGCAGGTGCTGACGCTCGCCTACATGGACGCGGCGGCGCTGGGCGAAACGCTGGAGTCTGGTGAGGCGACGTTCTTTTCCCGCTCGCGCGGCGGGCGCTGGAGGAAGGGCGAGACCTCGGGCAACCGCCTTCATGTGGTGGACATCGTCCATGACTGTGATGCCGATGCGGTGCTGGTGAAGGTGCGCCCCCTCGGGCCTGCCTGCCACGAGGGCACGGTGAGCTGCTTCGAGGGCGAGAGCGCACCGGGCGCAGGCTTTCTGGCCGCGCTGGAGGCGATCATCGACGGGCGGCTGAAATCGCCTGATCCCGGCAGCTATACGGCGAGCCTTGCCGCCAAGGGTCTGCACAAGGCGGCGCAGAAGGTGGGCGAGGAAGGCGTCGAGGTGGCGCTGGCCACGCTCGCCGAAGACGACGAGGCCCTGCTGGGCGAGGCGGCCGACCTGATGTTCCACCTGCTGCTGGTGCTCAGGATGCGTGCGCTGCGTCTCGACGAGGTGATGGATGTGCTGCGCGCGCGCCACCAGCAGCGCACCGGGTAGTGCCTCAAGCCATCTCAGGGCAGGGTGTAGGCGGTCTTGACCTGGGTGTAGAAATCCACGGCGGCAAAGCCCTGCTCGCGCTGGCCGTAGCTGGAGCCCCTGGTGCCGCCAAAGGGCACATGATAGTCCACCCCCGCCGTGGGAAGGTTGACCATGGCCATGCCTGAGCGGATCTCGCGCTGAAAGCGCCGCGCGGCGCTGAGCGAGTTGGTGACGATGCCCGCTGACAGGCCGAACTCGCCGTCATTGGCCACGCTGAGGGCCTCGTCCAGATCGGCGACACGGATCACCGAGGCGACAGGGCCGAACACTTCTTCCTGATTGATCCGCTGGTGCGATCGCGTGCCCGCCAGCAAGGTGGGTTGCACGTACCAGCCGGGCGTGGCCGCCTCTACGCGCTCGCCGCCCGCGACCACCTCGGCACCGTCTTCGCGGGCAATGTCGATGTAGCGATAGTCGGTGGCCTGCTGGGCCTCGCTCACCGCCGGGCCGATCTGGGTCTCGGGGTCGAGCGCATGGCCGATGCGAAGGCTGGCAACGCGCGCGCCCAGCTTCTCGACGAAGGCGTCATGCACCCCCTCGCACACGATCAGGCGTGACGAGGCCGTGCAGCGCTGGCCCGTGGACATGAAGCTGCCGTCCAGCGCGATCTCTACGGCGCGTTCCAGATCGGCATCGTCCATTACGACCAGCGGGTTCTTGCCGCCCATCTCGAGCTGGACGCGGGCAAGGCGGCGCGCGCAACCCTCGGCGACGCCCTGGCCGACTTTCTGGGAGCCCGTGAAGCTGACCGCGGCGATGGCGGAATGGTCGACGATGGCCTGACCCACATCCCCGCGTCCGATCACGAGGTTGAACACGCCCTTGGGCAGGCCCGCCTCGATCAGGACCTGCGCCAGGGTAAAGGCGGTCGCCGGTGTCGGTCCTGCGGGCTTGAGCACCACCGTATTGCCGAAGGCCAGCGCGGGGGCCGCCTTCCAGGCCGGGATGGCGATGGGAAAGTTCCACGGCGTGATCAGCCCGATGACACCCAGCGCCTCGCGCCGGGTCTCGACCTCGACGCCTGCGCGCACCGAGTCGAGCCGCAGGCCGTGGCGGCGCAGGGCCTCGCCGGCGAAATAGCGGAAGATGCGCGCCGCGCGCAGCGTTTCGCCAATGCCTTCCTTTAGTGTCTTGCCTTCCTCGCGCGACAGCAGGGTGCCGATGGCCTCCGCGCGCTCGAACAGGAGCTGGGCCGTGCGCTCCAGAATGTCGGCGCGGACCTCGGGGCTGGCAGCGGACCAGCCGGGCAGGGCGCGCGCGGCGGACTGAACGGCGGCATCGACCGTTGCCGCATCGCCTTGGGGCGCGAGGGCCACCACCTCGTTTGTATCGGAGGGATTGCGGATTTCGCTGGCCGCCTCGCCGGGGCGATCTGCACCGATGATGTGTGTCAGGGTCAGAGGGCTGGTCATCGTGCGACCTCCTTCATGGAAACAGATGGGTCGGCAAGGCGGTCGGGATCGACTGGCGTGCGCCGGGCGATGAGCTGGCGGCCCATCATGAACTCGGGCGGAGCGTTGACGGCCTCGACGGCACGCAGCGTCTCGCCCATCAGGTGAAACACCGCCAGAGCGCCCTCGCGCTCTCGCACGATCACGCGGTCGGCATCGAAGGGCAGGCCCGCGATCTGCAGTTTCAGATCATACTGATCGGACCAGAACCACGGCACCTCGGGTGAAGGGGCGGGGCGGCCGGTCAGATGGGCGGCGACCTGGCGGGCCTGTTCTAGCGCATTGGGCACGCTCTCAAGACGGAAGTGGCGGCCCTCATAGAGCGGCAGGGGCCGCCAGGTCACATCGCCGATGGCATGGATGTGAGGCACGCTGGTGCGCGCGGCGTCATCGACCACGATGCCATTGGCGCATTCCAGCCCCGCGGCGCGGGCGAGCTCGTCATTGGCCAGACCGCCGATGCCCACCAGCACCAGATCGGCGGCAATCTCGCGCCCGTCATCGAGAACCACCGCGCTGACGTGGCCCTCCGCGCCGATGATCTCGGCCACTCGCGCGCCGGTGAGGATGCTCACGCCCTCGCTGCGATGGCGGGCTTCGAAGAACAGGGCCAGGGCCTCGCTGGCCACGCGGTAGAGGCAGCGCGGCTCGCGCTCGATCACCGTCACCTCGGCACCGAGGGCGCGGGCGGAGGCGGCTGCCTCAAGCCCGACATAGCCGCCCCCTGCCAGAACGACGCGACAGCCGGGGCGGATGCGCTGCTTCAGGGCTTCCGCATCGGTGATGCTGCGCAGCGAGAGCACGCCTTCAAGCTCCGCGCCGGGCACCTCAAGGGGTCGCGCGCGCGAGCCCGTGGCAATGATCAGGGCGTCATAGGGCGTCTCGCCATGGCCATGGCGCACCACGCGCTCGGACGGGTCGATGGCTTCGGCGCGCGTGCCGCCCAGCCAGGTGATGTCCTGCTCCGCCCAGGCGCTTTCGGGGCGCAGCAGCAGGGCGTCGAGATCGGCCTCGCCCTTGAGCCAGGCCTTGGACAGCGGCGGGCGCTGGTAGGGGGCATGGGGCTCGTCGCCCAGCAGGGTGATGGCGCCTTCAAAGCCATACTGGCGCAGATTGAGCGCGGCGCTGCCCCCGGCGTGCCCGGCCCCCAGGATCAGGACGTGAGCGGGGCGCGGCGGGGCCGGTGTTGCGAGAGTGGTGTCGGAGGCGGTCACGGCGTGAGGATTAGGCGCTCGGGAGGACGAGGGAAAGGGCGTTGGCGGCTCTTGACGTTGGGTGATCTTGTCGCGCTTTCAACCCCGCGATAGGGATACGCCTCCTGTTCATCAAACCCCGCAATAGGGAGACTGCCATGCCCGATCTGGCTCAGGTGACCGACCACATCCGCAACGCGGTCGGCGAGAACTCCGGCCTCGGCAAGACCGTGAAGCTGGACTTTGGCGACGACGGCAAGATCTATATCGACGGGGCGTCCAGCCCGAACACCGTCACCAACGAGGACAAGCCCGCCGATGCGGTGGTGCAGATGAGCTGGGACGATTTCCTCGCGCTGTCCGAAGGCCGCCTCGATCCCATGATGGCCTTCATGCAGGGGAAGATGAAGATCCAGGGCGACATGATGCTGGCCCAGCGCCTGGCTCCGCTGCTGAAGTCCTGATGCGCTCAGGGCCTTGCCTTGCCATAGCGTGATGCGCGGCGCGGTGCCCCCAGGGCCCGCGCCGTCTGCTTTTCCGGCCCGCATGGATGCCGATGCCGTGCCAGCCGCGCCTTACATCCCCTCTTGCATGGATCAGTGACTATGGATTTCGAACCCGGCGCGCGCGGACGCGAATGGCTGGACCGTCTGAAGGCCTTCATGGACGCCCATGTCTATCCGGCCGAGGCAGACTACTGGGCCGAGGTGCGCGAGGACCCGAGGCGCCAGCCGCCCACCATGGAGCGGCTCAAGGCCGAGGCGCGCAAGGCGGGGCTGTGGAACATGTTCCTGCCTGACAGCCAGCACGGCGCTGGCCTGACCAACCTCGAATATGCGCCTCTGGCCGAAGAGATGGGCAAGGCGCTGTGGTCGGCCGAGGTGTTCAACTGCAATGCACCCGACACCGGCAACATGGAGGTGCTGCACCTCTATGGGAACCCGGACCAGCAGGATCGCTGGCTGAAACCCCTTCTGGCGGGCGAGATTCGTTCGGCCTTCCTGATGACCGAGCCCGACGTGGCCTCCTCGGATGCCACCAACATCGAGACCCGCATCGAGCGCGACGGGGATCACTATGTCATCAACGGGCGCAAGTGGTGGTCGACCAACATGGGCCACCCGAACGTGGCCGTCACCATCGTCATGGGCAAGACCGATCCCGAGGCCGGTCGCCATGTGCAGCAGTCCATGATCATCGTGCCGACCGACACGCCGGGCTTTCGGGTCGAGCGGATGCTGAGCGTGTTCGGCTATGACGAAAAGCCCATCGGCCACGCCGAAGTGCGCCTCGACAACGTGCGTGTTCCTGCGGAAAACCTGATCGCGGGCGAGGGGCGCGGCTTCGAGATCGCCCAGGGCCGTCTCGGGCCGGGGCGCATCCACCACTGCATGAGAACCATCGGCTGTGCGGAAAAGGCGCTGGAGCTGATGTGCCGCCGCCTGACCAGCCGCAAGGCCTTTGGCAAGAGCATCGGCGAGCACTCGGTCTGGGAACAGCGGGTGGGTGAGGCGCGCACCAATATCGAGATGTGCCGCCTGCTGGTGCTCAAGGCGGCCTGGATGATGGACAAGGTGGGCGCCAGGCATGCCCGCTCCGAGATCGCCCAGATCAAGGTGGCCGCGCCGCGCATGGCTTTGCAGGTGATCGACGATGCGATCCAGGCCTACGGCGGGGCAGGGGTGTCGGGCGACGTGGAACTGGCCGCCATGTATGCGATGATCCGCACACTGCGCATCGCCGATGGCCCCGACGAGGTTCACAACCGCACCATCGCGCGCATGGAATACGCGCGCCACATCGCCTCCTGAGCGGGCAGGGGCGGCGTTTCGCCTCTGCCACAGTTGCGCCTTAATTGTGCTCTGGCGATGCCGCGCGGTCTTTACGACGACGGGGCTCGGGTGGCTAATGCCGGACGGCGCCGGGGGGCGTGGAAGTTCGGGATCGTGCGGACATGGCACAGGACGACGCACAGGACGACAGGTCAAGGGGCTCTGGGTCGCGGCGCAGGGCTGGTCCCCCCGCGAGCCAGCGCAACGGTCAGGGCGAGGCCGTCGCCGCGCGCCTGAAGAAGGCTTTCGACGCCTTGAGCGCCGAGCCCGTTCCCGCGCATCTGGTCGGTGTCCTGGGCGCACCAAGGCGCGACCGGCGTCAGTAGGGCACCTTCAGAGCGGCCCTGAGCCCGCTTCGGCTTCGTTCTCTTCAGGCAGGTCCAGCATCTTTGCCAGACGGGTTCTGGCCCGGTTCACGCGGCTCTTGATCGTGCCGAGCGCGCAACCCGAAATCTCGGCTGCCTCCTCGTAGGAAAGACCGGCGGCCCCGACCAGGACGAGCGCCTCGCGGTGCTCGGGCGGCAGGGTGTTGAGGGCCGCCTGCAGGGCGTGAAGCTCCATGTTCAGGTCCTGAACCGGATCGGCGGTCAGGCTGGCGGCGTGTTCGCCGTCCGAGTCCTGAACCTCGCGCCTGCGCTTGGACAGGGCGGTGTACCAGGTGTTGCGCAAGATGGTGAAAAGCCAGGCCCTGAGATTGGTGCCCTGCTGGAACCTGTCGCGATTGGTCCACGCCTTGATGAGCGTGTCCTGCACCAGATCGTCGGCGTCGGAGGGATTGCGCGACAGCGACCACGCGAAGGCACGCAGCGAGGGGATCATGGCAATGAGGTCTTCGCGCCACGGATCAGGGCCGCCCGCAGAAATCTGCCCGCTCTTGTGGTTCGAGGAGTCGATGCTTCCCGAGTCGCTGGTGTTGCAAGGCTCTGACGCTTCGAGCCCGGATACTGAAGACATGGACGAAGCCTGGCTGAAGCCTGCCGGAAAATCGGGGTGGCGTGCGCAGTTGGGGCACGCGACATGAACGCGGGGGGCGGCGGCGCGTTCCTGTAAAATCGGCCGCAGGGCCTTTTTGGGATTGAAGCGTCGTCCCGGGGCTCTAGGCTGGAGCCGGGTCGGAACATCAGAGATGAAGAAAGGCTGTCGATGCTGATCGAGCCGTCCGAGACCCGCGCGGGCGCTGCCGGCCTGCATGACGTGCCGCAGTCGCCGAACGATGCCGCAGAACTTTACAGGTCCGTGCGGCGCGAAAGCGAGCGCAGGGCCGCGCCCCTGTCATCTGAAGATGCCTGCGCCCAGTCCATGACCGATGCCAGCCCCGCCAAGTGGCATCTGGCCCACACCAGCTGGTTCTTCGAGACCATGCTTCTGGCCGCAGAGCCGGGCCATGAGCCCGTCGACGGGCGTTATGACCGCTTGTTCAACTCCTATTACGAGGCGTTGGGCGAGCGGGTCGCGCGCGATCAGCGCGGCCTGATGACCCGGCCCTCCCTCGATGAGGTCATGGCCTATCGCCGTGCGGTCGATGTGCGGATGATCGCCCTGATCGCGCGGCGGCCGGGCATCGGCGGCGACTATCTGTTCCAGCTTGGCCTCGCCCACGAGCAGCAGCATCAGGAGCTTATGCTCAGCGACATCAAGCACCTGCTGTCGCGCTCGCCCTTCCATCCGGTCTATGAAGCCGTGCCTGACAAGGGCGAGGGCCGCGCTCTGCCAGAGGCGCTCTGGAGCGCCTTCGAGGGCGGGTTGCATGAGATCGGCGCGGGCAGGGAGGGTTTTGCCTTCGACAATGAGCGTCCCGCCCACCGCATCTGGCTGGAGCCCTTCCGCATCGCCCATCGCCCCGTGAGCAATGCAGAGTGGATCCGCTTCATTGATGCCGGCGGATATGAGGACGTCAGCCTGTGGCTGTCGGACGGCTGGGCGCGCGCGCGGGCCGAGGCATGGTGCGCCCCGCTCTACTGGCAGAAGCGCGACGGCGTCTGGCATCGTTTCGGTCTGGACGGCCTGAAGCCCGTGGCCCTCGATGAGCCGGTCTGCCACATCAGTTTCTATGAGGCCGACGCCTATGCGCGCTTCGCCGGTCACCGCCTGCCGACCGAGGCCGAATGGGAGATTGCTGCCCATGCGTTCGGCCCTTGCAGGGCTGCCGAGGGCCTTGTTCCTGCAAGCCTGAACCCCGATGGCGCGCCCCAGATGATGAGCGGCGGGGTCTGGCAGTGGACGTCCTCGTCCTATGGTGCCTATCCGGGCTTTGCGCCGACCCCCGGCGTGGCGGGCGAGTACAACGGCAAGTTCATGGCCAACCAGATGGTGCTGCGCGGTGGTGCCCATGCGACACCGCGGGGCCACACGCGCGTGAGCTATCGCAATTTCTACTACCCCCATCAACGCTGGCAGTTCGCGGGCCTGCGCCTCGCTTCCAGCGACTGAGCACCGGAGATTTCGTGCATTCCGAGACATTCCTGAAGGCGCTTCAGGACGGGCTGACCCGTCCGAAGAAAACCCTGTCGCCCAAGTGGTTCTATGACGCCGAGGGCTCGGCCCTGTTCGAGCAGATCACGCGGCTTGAGGCCTATTATCCGACACGCCAGGAAAAGCAGCTTCTGCGCGCCATCGCCCCTGAGCTGTGCGCCCGCGTGCCCGAGGGTGCCGTGCTGGTCGAGTATGGCAGCGGTGCCAGCGAGAAGACCCGCATCCTGCTGGATGCCTGCCCACAGATCGGAACCTATGTGCCCATCGACATCAGCGAGACCATGCTGAACGAGGCCGCAGACGCCATTGCCGACGACTATCCGGCGCTTCGGGTCGAGCCGCTGGTGGGCGATTTTCTCTCGCCCATCGACCTGCCTTCCGACATCGCTCACCTGCCGCACATCGGCTTCTTTCCGGGCTCGACCATCGGCAATCTGGAGCAGGACGAGGCGGTGTCATTCCTTGCTGCGGCACGCGAGACGCTGCGCAGCGAGAGCGGCGGTGACGGGAGCACCCAGCTGATCCTCGGGGTGGATCGCGTGAAGGACGAGGCGACGCTGATCCGGGCCTATGACGACGATCTGGGTGTTACCGCGCGCTTCAACCGCAATGTGCTGGCAAGGGCGAACCGGGAGCTTGGACTGAATTTCGATCTGTCAGGCTTTGCCCACCGCGCTTTGTGGAACGCCGAACACGAGCGCATCGAGATGCATCTGGTCAGCAACTGTGCCCAGAGCGTGGACGTGGGCGGAGTCACCGTCCGCTTCCAGCCGGGCGAGAGCATCCACACCGAAAGCTCGCACAAATATACGCTCGAGCGGCTGGAGGCGATGGCGACGCAGGCGCGCTGGCGCGTGGCCGATGTCTGGACCAGTGCGGATCCGGCCTTCTCGGTGGCGCGGCTGGTGGCCTGAGCTTGAGCCCCCGGGATCAGGGCGCGCTGCGGCCTACACGGGCGGGGCGTGCGCGCCTGATCTCGACGATGACCGGTGAGTGATCCGAGCCGGTGGGCACCGCGAGGGTGCGTGCGCTGATGCTCAGATCGCGACTGACGAACACATTGTCGATGCCGATGCGGAAGGGTGCGGGCAGAACGGACGGCCAGGTGCCGGGCCATGACGGTGCCGAGGCCAGTCCCCCCTCGAGGCGAAGGCGCTGGCCTATCCCCGTGGCGGGCGTGGAGTTGAAGTCTCCGGCAACCACGTGCGGCCCCTCGATCCGTCCCAGCCGCTCGATCAGCCGGTCCAGCTGGTGATCCTGAGCGCCGTGATGCAGGAAAGGCCACGGGCGCGTCAGGTGCGCGCCGGTGAGGCTGAGCGGCCCCAGAGGCGTCTGGGTCCGTGCGTGCATGGCGGCGATGCCGTCCAGATGCTCAATAAGCTCGCCCTGAAGCGGATAGCGCGAGGCGATGACGCCGTGGTTCATGCGGTAAGGCCCGCCGACGACGGCACTGTTCAGGCGATGGGGATGCTCGGGCAGGATGCGCGCCATGCGCGCGTCGTCGAGCAGGATGCGCGAGTTTATCTCGGTCAGGATCACGATGTCGGCCTCGGCCTCGCGGATGGAGCGGGCGATGGCCGTGACGTTCTCGTTGCGGATGTAGATATTGGCCAGATAGAGCCGCACCGTGGGCGAGTCGCGCTCGGCTCGCGCGCCCGCAGGCACAAGCTGGGGTGCCATGGCCGTGCTCAGCACCATGCAGGCAAGGGCCATGGCGGCGGCCATGCGCGGGCGGCGCAGGGCAAGGCACGCCCCGATCAGCATCAGCCCGCTGACGAAGGCCGGAGCGGTGAACTGTGACAGCAGCACCGCCTCGCGTGAGGGCGAGCCGGACAGGTCGGCTGCGCCCACGGCCAGCAGGCCCGCCAGCGCGGCCAGGGCGAGCAGCGTCAGGCCAGGGCTGTGCAGCTTGCGGGGGGCTGGGACGTGCGGCACGGACGCAGGCGCTCCATTCGGAAATGACGGACACTCACCCGAATGGGGCGAAAACCTTGCTGGCGCGTTGAGCGGAGATGATCCTTAATGCGAGGGTCTGGTGAGGGGAAGGGTCTGCCATGGCCAGAAAGAGCCTGCGCGACATCGAGCGCATCTGGACCAATGTGGAGGGCATCAAGAAGTTGTCCGACCGCGCGATCCCGCTGGGACCGTTCGGCATCGGGCTTGACGGCATACTGACGTGGATCCCGGGTGCGGGCGGGCTTTACAGCGTGGTCGTGGCCCTGTGGCTCATGACGCAGGCAGTGCGGGCGAAGGCGGCACCGGCGACGCTGGCCCGCATGGCCTTCTATCTCGGCATCGACACGGTAGCGTCGGAAGCGACCATCGTGGGTTCAGCCATCGACTTCTTCTGGCAGGGGCACCTGATGGCCGCCAAGGCCCTGCAACGCGACATCGAGACCACGCACTGGGTCGAGACGAGCGCGCGCGAGGCCCACGAAAGCGGTGCCCATGCGCAGCATCTTGAGACTGTCCGGCGTGATCCCGCGTTGCGGCGGATCGTCTATCTTCACGACTGAGGCCTTTGTGGTCTTGACCTTCCGGGCTGCACCCGGTCCACTGCCATGGCAGGTAACGAGGTTCTGAATGAGCGCCATGATGACGCGTGAGGAGCTGGCTCTGGCTCTGGGAGAGGCCGCGCGCGGCGATCGCGCCGCCTTCAAGCGGGTCTATGAATCCACCTCGGCGAAACTGATGGGCGTTTGCCTGCGTATCTTGCAGGACAGGGGGCTCGCAGAGGACGTCTTGCAGGATATCTATCTTACAGTCTGGCGCAGGGCGGACACCTTTGATCCCGCCCGGGCAAGCCCGATCACTTGGCTGGTGACCATCGCGCGCAACCGCTCGATCGACCGCCTGCGCCAGTCCTCTGCCGCGCGCCTCTCTCCGGTGCCGGTCGAGGAGGCCCACGATCTTGCCGACGATACCCCGCTGGCGTCGGACACGGTGGAGCAGGCTGAGGACGTGCGCCGCCTGCACGGCTGTCTGGACGAACTCGATGCCAAGGTCGCGCACTGCATCCGCACGGCCTTCATGGAGGGTGTGACCTACGATACCCTGGCCCAGCGCGAGAGCGTGCCGCCGGGAACCATGAAGAGCTGGATCAGGAGGGGCCTGCTCCGTCTGAGGGCTTGCCTGGAACAATGACCGATCAGCCGCTGACCCCCGCCGAAGACGACATTGCCCTTGCCGGCGAGCTGGCGCTGCGCACCCTCTCGCCCGAGGAAGAGGCCGCCGCCCTGCGCCGGCAGGCCAGCGACTCCGCCTTCGCCCGCGAGGTCGAACGATGGAACGAGCACCTTGCCCGCTTTGTAGCCGAGGTCGCGCAGGTCGAGCCGTCTGCCGCCCTGTGGAGCCGCATCGAGGCGCAGCTCGCGGCTGGATCAGGGAGCAGTGGCGCGGCCAACGACAATGCGCCGCTCACCTTCTGGCGCCGCTGGGCCATCGGCTCGACCGGCCTGCTGGCCGCGAGCCTCGCCGCCATTGCCGTGCTGGTCAGCCAGCCCGCACCGGTGCCGCCGGAGCCTCAGCCCACCGTCATGCGCGTGGCGACCCTGACGCTAGAGAACGGCGCGGCTGCGGTAACGCTGGCCTATGACGCCAGCACGGGAAATCTCTATCTGGCCCCCACCGATGTCATGGAGGGCGATGTGCGCGTGCCGCATCTGTGGCTGGTGCTGCCCGACGGCAATGTGCAGCTTGTCGGTGCCATCAATCCGACCGAGCCCGCCACCCACAACCTGCCCGAACAGCTTGCGGGTCTGGCGGGACAGGCCGCTGCCCTGGCGGTGTCGATGGAGCAGCCCGGCCATACCCCCGGCGCGCATCAGCCTGACGGGCCGGTGGTCGCGCAGGGCGCTGTGACCTCGCTGTAAGTCTTTACCGGGCAGCAGGCTTCGGCGGCGATCGCGAGATGAAAATCGCACGGCGGCTGCATCCGCCTTTTTGTCACTGACGTAAGTGCTTATGTCCGAGTCGCTGCGGAGCAAGGGTCACGCTCCGCTGGTCCTGACAGCCGAAGCTCGGACAGCGGGGAGATCGGCCCAGCCCTTCCGGTGGTCTCCCCGCACCGCTGTCGGGTCAGGCCTTGGCGCCACCGGCAGGAGGCTGCGAGTAGCCGAGCCGCGCATTGAGCCGCTCCAGCAGGTCCACCGCGCAGTCCGCGATCACCGTGCCGGGCGGATAGACCGCAGCAGCGCCCATTTCCAGCAGGGCCGGGACATCGCCGGGCGGGATGACGCCGCCCACCACGATCATGATGTCGGGACGCCCCAGCTTTTCCAGTTCGGCCTTGAGCTCGGGCACCAGCGACAGGTGCCCCGCCGCAAGCGATGATGCGCCCACCACGTGAGCATCGCTCTCGACAGCAAGCCTCGCGGCCTCGGCAGGTGTCTGGAACAGGGGGCCGGCCGTCACCTCGAAGCCGATGTCGCCATAGGCCGATGCCACCACCTTCTGGCCGCGGTCGTGACCGTCCTGGCCCAGCTTGGCGATCAGGATGCGCGGCGGGCCTCCGTCGTTCTCCACGAAGGCGGCAACCATGTCGCGGGCGCGGGCGAGGCGTCCGTCGCTTCCGGCCTCGCGGCCATAGACCCCGCGCACGGTGTCGACCTTGGCCACATGGCGCCCGAATATGGCCTCGACCGCATCGCTGATCTCGCCCACGGTGGCGCGCGCGCGGGCGGCATCCACCGCCAGGGCCAGCAGGTTCTCTCCCCCGGCCGCGCCGCGGGTCAGGGCCGCGAGGGCGCCCTGACAGGCGGCTTCGTCACGCTCGTTGCGCAGGCGTTGCAGCTTCGCGATCTGGCGGGCGCGCACCTCGGCATTGTCCACCTTCAGCACCGGCACATCGTCGGCCTGATCAGACAGGTAGCGGTTCACGCCCACCACGCTCTGGCGGCCGGTGTCGATGCGCGCCTGGGTGCGGGCGGCGGCCTCCTCGATGCGACGCTTCGGGATGCCGGCCTCGATGGCGCTGGCCATGCCGCCTAGCGCCTCGACCTCCTTGATGTGAGCGAGCGCCTTGACTGCCAGATCGTGCGTCAGCCGCTCGATGTAGGCGCTGCCGCCCCAGGGATCGGCGGTGCAGGTCATGCCGCTTTCGCGCTGGATGAAAATCTGGGTGTTGCGGGCGATGCGCGCCGAGAAATCCGTTGGCAGGGCCAGCGCCTCGTCGAGGGAGTTGGTGTGCAGGCTCTGGGTGCCGCCGCCGACGGCCGCCATGGCCTCGACCAGTGTGCGCGCCACATTGTTGAAGAAATCCTGCGCCGCCAGAGACCAGCCCGAGGTCTGGCAGTGCGCGCGCAGGGCCAGGGACTTGTCGCTGGCGGGGTTGAAGTTCTGCTTTATCAGCCGCGCCCACAGCAGGCGCGCGGCGCGCATCTTGGCGATCTCCATGTGGAGATTCATGCCGATGCCCCAGAAGAAGCTCAGGCGCGGGGCAAAGGCGTCGATATCCAGCCCGGCCCTGATGCCTGCGCGCGCATACTCCACCCCGTCGGCCAGGGTATAGGCCAGCTCCAGGTCCGCCGTCGCTCCGGCTTCCTGCATGTGATAGCCGGAGATGGAAATGGAGTTGAAGCGCGGCATCTTCTGCGAGGTGAAGGCGAAGATGTCCGAGATGATGCGCATGGAGTGGTGCGGCGGATACACATAGGTGTTCCGCACCATGAACTCCTTCAGGATGTCGTTCTGGATGGTGCCCGACAGCTTTTCGGGCGGGACGCCCTGTTCCTCGGCGGCCAGGATGTAGAGCGCCATGACCGGCAGCACGGCCCCGTTCATGGTCATGGACACGCTCATCTGATCGAGCGGAATGCCGTCGAACAAGGTGCGCATGTCGAGGATGGAGTCGATCGCCACGCCCGCCATGCCCACGTCGCCGGCCACGCGGGGATGATCGGAGTCATAGCCCCGGTGCGTGGCCAGATCGAAGGCGATCGACAGGCCCTTCTGTCCCGCCGCCAGGTTGCGACGGTAGAAGGCGTTCGACTCTTCGGCAGTCGAGAACCCCGCATACTGCCGGATCGTCCACGGGTTGGTGACATACATGGTCGGGTAGGGGCCGCGCAGGAACGGCGCGATGCCCGGCAGGCCCTGCACGAAGTCAAGCTCCGCCAGATCACTGGCCTCATAGCGGGGCTTCACCTCTACCCCCTCGGCGGTAAGCCAGGGTCCGCGCGCAGGTGAAGGAGCGGAGCCACAGCCGGGCGCGTAGGCGAGGGCGGAGAAATCGGTGTCGGAAAGACGGCTCATTGTGCAGCCTCCGTATCGGGGGCGACCTGTTCGAGACGGACGGGCTCCAGCGCCGGGCAGCGGCTGTCGGGTCCGTCATGGCGCACCTCGGGCCACAGGCTCTCGTCGAGCCGGGGCTCGACGTCCACGCCGGGAACCTGCTCGTGAGCATCAGGATAGAGGGTGACGCCCAGCACCGGGCGCCGCCCGTCACGCACCTCGGCCAGCAGGCGCTCCCGGCTGTCCATGACGCCATCGCTGATCAGGCCGCTCTCGCTCGCCTGCCACAGCCCGCCTGCGGCCTCGATGCGCTGCATGAAGGCCCAGCCCGCGCGCGCCAGATCGTCGGTCAGGCTCTCGATGAAGGCGCTGGAGCCCATGGGATCATCGACGCGGCCGAGGTGGGCTTCCTCCATCAGGACCAGCTGGATGTTGCGCTTCTGGCGTCGCGCCAGATCGGACTCGCCGCCCAGTGGCTCGGTGAAGCCGTCGAGCACCACGGCGTCGGCCCCGCCCGTTCCCGCCGCAAAGGCCGCCGCCGTGAGGCGCAGCAGATTGGTCCACAGATCGCGGCTGGCCAGCATACGGCGCGACGAGCGCACCTCGATCACCGGGCGGTGGCTGACTCCGATCTGATCGAACACCCTTGCCACCATGGCCCGCGCGGCGCGCAGCTTGGCCACCGACAGAAACACCTGGGCATCGCTGCTGAGCCCGATCACGATGCGCGCAGCAGCCTGCTCGGGTGGCAGACCCGCAGCCTCAAGCGCCCGAAGCCAGTCGATCAGGCTGGCCAGCATCACGCCCAGCTCCTGCGCCTCGCTGCCTCCCGCCTCGTGCACCACACGGCCCGAGGCCATGAAAAGCTGGGCGTGGGGATAGGCCCCCATATGTCGAAGCCCGGTCTGGACGGCGGCGCTCAGGTGCGCGGCGGCCGGGCCGGGCGTGCGTCCGTGGCGCAGCAGAAAGGATGCCGGGTCAAGGTGAAAGGCCAGCTTGGCATTGGGTGCGCCCTTGGCCAGAACCGCCAGAGCGTTGGCGGCCAGCGGGCCATGCAGCCCCGCGTCCAGCGCGACAGGTGCCAGTTCGAGCAGCACGCCGTCCAGCACCAATGCCAGCGTATCGGGGTCGAGGGCCGCCAGACCTCCCTCGCGCGGATCGAGGTTGACCAGCAGGGAGGCCGCGCCGCCCCTCAGATGTTCCAGCGCCTCGCTGTTGGCCCCCGCCGCGCCGCGCCGCCCGAGGCCGACGCGCAGATCCCATGGCCGCTCGGGATCACTGCCGGTGGCCGGGCGTGCCTCAAGCCTCGGTCCGGGACCGGGCCGGTAGAGCGGGCGGATGCGCAGGCCATCGAGCGTCTCGCTCTCGAGGGTGTCGGCGCTGGCGCCTTTCAGCACGCGCTCGGTGAGGCGCTGCCACTGTTCGGGCGCGGGGGCGGGGAAGTCTTGGGCCAGTTTCGTCACGCTGGCGGTAGTGCTGTGCGCGGGCTGACCCGTCAAGTCGCGACGCGGATACAGCGCCCGGCGAAGGGCGCGGTGTGCAAACCATGCGCTCTGATCTGCGGGGTCTTTTCCCCTTGAATTCAGAACGATGCCGGTGCGCCTGCGGAAAGTTCGCGCACTCGCCGCGGCGCGCCGGAGCCTTTGCCGGGGTTACTTCCGCCCTGTCGAACAGAAAGCCCGCGCCGCCGTGTCCAGCGATCCCTACAATCACCAGTCCGCCCGGCTGAAGCTCGATTATCTCGCGCCCAACCAGCTTCAGAAGCACCTGACGCTCAACGAGACGATCACCCGGCTCGATGCCCTAATTGCCTGCGCGGTGGACGGCGCGGACGTGTCCGATGCCCCCGCAGATGCCGTGGACGGCACCCTGATCATCACCGGCGATAGCCCGGAGGGCGACTTGTCCGCCTTTGCGCCCGGTGCGCTGTTGCAGAAGGATCAGGGCCTGTGGACCCAGATCGAGGCACCTGACGGACTCATCGTGCTGGACCGTCATGCCGGAGCGCTGATGGTGCGTCATCAGGCCGGATGGCACGATGCGGCCGCGCTGATCGGCCCGCTCTCCAACCTGACATCGCTCGGCATCAATACCACGCCTGATGCGCTGAACCGTTTTGCCGCGCGGCTGAACGCTGCGCTGTGGACCGCCCAGCCCGTCGGGGACGGGGGCACGGGTGACTTGCGCTATGTGCTGAACAAGGAGGCAAGCGCCCACACGCTCTCGCTTCTGTTCCAGAGCGACTGGCAGGGCCGTGCCGAGTTCGGGCTGATCGGCGATGACGACTTCACCTTCAAGGTCTGTGACGATGAGGGTCAGTGGCGCGAAGCCCTGAAGATCGACCGCAGCGACGGGCGGGCCAGCTTTCCCTGCGGTGTGCGCGGCCTCGTCCAGCCGGTGCTGGTGCGCGGGCAGCAGCCCGGCCCGGTGTTCACGCTGGATGCAGGTGCCCTCAGCCTGCGCGCAGGCGTTGGCCTGTTGCTGGACGGTGCAAGCCACCTGATCGAGACGGCGCGCCCGGTGGTCATGCCGACGCTCACCGCCGGAGCGGACTACGAGGTGTTCTTCTGCCGCGACGAGGTGCTGCGCGCCTGTCCCGCTGGCCAGACTCCGGCAGGGTTTTCGGCGGGCGAATACGTCTGTCTCGGCGGCTTTCATCACGCACCCGGCGAGAATGCGCCCGCACAGGACGGCGGCACGACGACGGCCGCGATCAACCCTTATTCGATCTGGGATCTGGGCTGGAGGCCCGCGGGTGCCAGCGCACGGGGCATGGCACTGGTCGGCGGGCGCTTCTGGGCCGACATCTATCTGCTGGGCACCGCCCACCTGACCCACGGCACCAGCGCCCATGGCCAGACCATCGCCGACAGCGAGTCCCTGCCGCCCATCCCGCCCATGTTCGGCGGCAACGGCACCAGCACCTATGGCAGCTTCAACTGGTGGGCGGCGGCAGAGATCATGGCCGCGCACGGCAAGCGCCTGCCTACCTATCAGGAATACATCCAGCTCGCCTTCGGTGTGCGTGAGGCCGTCTCGCGCGGCAACGACCCTGTGACCACAGGCCTTGGGACGAGCAATACAGGCAGCAGCCAGCTCGATCACCGCTTCACCTCGCGCTGGGGCGTGATGCAGGCGGCAGGCGTGGTTCTCACCTGGCTGGCCGACTTCAGCTTTCGCATGGATGGTGCGGACTATTCGGCGGCCCAGACCTTTTCCTACAAGTCGACGGGCATGGCGCGCGGCAATGTGCTCAGCCAGGCCAGCACGGGGCTCAGCGCCCAGCTTGGCGGGGGTGGCTGGAACTTTGGCGCCCAGAGCGGCTCGCGCGCTCTGATCCTCAGCCTGATGCCCTGGAGCCAGGGCAACAACCTGGCTGCGCGCGGGGTCTGCAACCACTGGACGGGGCTGTGAGATGAGCCCTGCGCACCCCTTCAGCGACCTCAGCGTGCCCGACCCCGACCTGTTCGAGGAGGCCGATCACTTCAGCCTGGAGGACTGTCAGGCCGAGCTGGGCGTCCGTGCCAATCATGACGATGCGGGCGAGGACGCATGACCCCGCACCAGCTCAAGCACTTCATCGGAGACGTGGCCCGGCCCTTCTGCCTGATTGCTGTCGGGGCCGCGACCGCATGGGCCATAGTCTTTCGCACCGATGTTGCCGCGATCGTAGCGGCCGGGACCATTCTGGCCGCGCTGTATGGCGCGAAGGCCATGGAGGTGGCGGGCATCGCCCGTGAGCAGGCCCGTCACCAGGGGGATGCACAATGACCCGCAAGGTCCTGTTCGATGCCGTGCGCCCGTTCGCGCCGGGCGGTCGCCTGACGCCCGCTCATGTGACCCTCATCGACGCGGTGGCCGATGCATTCGGCCTGCCTGCCGAGGGCGCGGGACATGATGACGCCCGCGCTCGTCCGGCTTCGCCGTCCCGACCCGACGCGGGCGCTGCGATGCGGACCAGCCCCGAGGGCATCGCGCTTATCCATTCGTTCGAGAGCCTGCACCGGGTGCTGCCTGACGGGCGCATCGCCGCCTATCCCGATCCCGGCCCCACGGGCCTGCCCTGGACCATCGGCTGGGGCTCGACCGGCCCTGACATTGGCCGCGATACCATCTGGACGCGGGCGCAGGCCGATGCGCGCTTTGCCGCCGATCTGCGCCGGTTCGAGGACGGCGTGATGCAGGCGCTGGGCGGCGCGCCGGTCACGCAGAGCCAGTTCGATGCACTGGTCAGCTTTGCCTACAATGTGGGCATCAGCGCCATGGCGGGCTCGACGCTTGTTCGCAAGCACAAGGCGGGCGACTACGCGGGCGCACAGGCCGAGTTCGCGCGCTGGAACAAGGCCAAGGGGAAGGTCTTGCCGGGCCTGACCCGCCGCCGCGCCGCAGAGGCCGCGCTTTATGGGCGCAAGCCATGATCCGCGCCGACGAGATCGAAGCTGTCGAGGCTCTGCGGCTGGCTTGGCGCGAATACCAGCGCGCGCCACTGGGGCGCCTGAACGCCACCGCCGAGGCGCTGCGCGATGCAGCCTAGGCCTGCGGGTGGAAATGGAACGGTGACGACCTGCCGCGCTGGGTGTCCCGCTATCTGAAAGAGAGGGTCGCCGCATGATCCGCGCCGCCATCCGCACCCTGTCGCCGTCCGCATGGGCCACCGTGGCCCTGTGCGCGCTCCTGCTGATCATCATCGCCCTGTGCGCCGTCGATCACCGGGCAAGGCAGAGCGAGCGCCAGCGCGCCGCTGAGGCCGCGCAGGCCGCCAGCTCAGCCAGCGCGGGTGAAACCCTCGCCAGAGACGCCATCGGCCAGTCCGAGGCCAGCGCAAGCCGCGAAGCCGCCATCACCGACCAGACCGGGAGAAACCGCGATGCGATCCTATCCGCCCCTGATGCGGGCAACACCGCTGGCGATGCTGGCCGCACTGGCCTTGAGCGCCTGTGCCAGCGCGCCGCCTATCGAGACGACCCGGCCTGTCGTTGACTGCGTGGGCCTGATCCCCGAGCGCATCCGCGCCAGCGTGCCGCCTCCCGCACTGCCGCAGGCGAACACCGTGGGCGAGTGGGTGGCGTTCGGTGACGGGGCCGTGGCCGCGCTGGAGATCGCCAACGACCGGAAAGAGACCGTGCTCGCCATTATGCAGGCGTGTCAGGCCGCGCAGGGCCAGATCAACGCGTCCGCACGGCGCAGGTGGTGGCAGGTGTGGTGAGGGTGGAGCTTGCGCCCTAACGCCCGGCGGCTTGCGCCTTCATCAGCTCATGCACCGCCTGTACCGCGCCGGAGGCTGGGACTTGCTCGCCCTCGCGCTCTGCCACCTCGGCCAGCCTTTCGAACAGGCGCTCTGCCATGTCCGGGCCGTCGCTGATGTGCACGCCCCGGGTGAGGGTGATGTTGACCTGCTCGAAGCTGCCTGCGCCCGCGGCGAGAATGGTGCGCGTGGGTGCCTGTTCGCAGACAAGGCAGACCATGGCCGGGGTGACGCGCTCGGGCTGCAGCTGATCGAGCGGTAGGCCGGGCAGGTCTTCGGTCATGCGCGTGGCGGCGGTGGGGGCTAGGGCATTAACGCGGATGTCGTGCTTTGCGCCCTCCAGAGCCAGCGTCTGCATCAGGCCGACAACGCCCATCTTGGCCGCGCCATAGTTGCTCTGGCCGAAATTGCCGAAAAGCCCCGACGACGAGGTGGTCATGAGGATGCGGCCATAGCCCTGCTCTCGCATCGCATCCCACACCGCCCTGGTGCAGATCACCGATCCCATCAGGTGTACGTCGAGCACGAAGCGGAAATCCTCCAGCGTGCCCTTGGCGAAGGTCCTGTCGCGCAGCACCCCGGCGTTGTTGACCAGCACATCGACGCGGCCCCATCGCGAGAGTGCCTGCTCGACCATGGTTTCAACGGCGGCGGAATCGCTGACCGAAGCGCCATCGGCCATGGCCTCGCCGCCCGAAGCGGTGATTTCTGCGACAACGGCTTCAGCGGCACTCAAGGTGGAACCGGTTCCATCGCGCGCGCCACCCAGATCGTTCACGACCACTTTTGCGCCTCTTTTGGCCAGTTCCAGCGCATGGGCCCGGCCAAGGCCTCCGCCGGCACCGGTGACAATGGCCACACGCCCGTCAAATCGCATAACAGTGTTCCTAATCATTTCAGTCGCTTAGCGAGCAAGGGTTACAGGCTCCGCCATAACCGCGTGTTATAGGACACAGGGCAAGGGCGAAAGCGTTATGGCCAAGGTTTTTGTGTTGGAACTGGGCAACAGGTGCCGTATTTGTGGCCTAAGTGTGGAACTCGCGCAGTTTCGCACCGTTTGGGGCCTATCGGGTGCACGGCGGCTTGCTGCTGGTGCCCGGGGCTATCTCTAAAGAGACGTGTTTTTCAAAACGAGGTCACTATGAAGTTGAAGCTTCTGGCTGGCGCCGCCGTCTCCGTGCTCTTCGCGGCGACAAGCGCCTCGGCTGAGCCGGACGGCTGGTACGGCGCCCTCGACATCGGCGGCCACTGGCCGTCGACGATCGAGGCTGATTCGTCCGGTCCGACGACCGCAACCTGGGATTGGGACCTGGAGCCCGGCTGGACCGCCATGGTCCGTCTCGGCTACCGCGTGAACCCCGCCTGGCGCGTGGAACTCGAAGGCGGCTACCGCACCGGTGAACTGGGCACGGTTCTGGGCGCCAGCCCGGCCTATCCCGGCGGTCTGTGCAACGTGAACCTGACCACGGCCTGCTCCATCCCCGATGGTGACATCCGTGCCTGGTCGCTGATGGCCAACCTGATCTACGACTTCGGCTCGCCGGACTCGATGATCCGCCCGTTCCTGGGCGTTGGCGTGGGTGCGAACCGCATCGACGCTGAAGGCGCTGGCTGGGTCCGCGGCAACCCCGCTGTCCTGCACACCTTCGACGACCAGTCGACCCACCTGGCCTGGCAGGTTCTGGCCGGTTTCGCCTGGGCGATCGGCGAGCGCACCAACCTCGACTTCACCTACCGTTACTTCCGCTCGGACGCCGAGTGGGACACGGCTACGGTCGGCGCCGCCCAGCTCGGCACCTGGTCGGGTGACTATGAGGATCACTCGTTCACCGTCGGTGTTCGCGTGGCCTTCGGCGCCGTCGCGGCTCCTCCGCCGCCTCCGCCGCCCCCGCCGCCTCCGCCTCCGCCTCCGCCCCCGCCGCCTCCTCCGCCCCCGCCGCCGCCTCCGGCCCCGGTGACGCGTGAGTTCGTGGTCTACTTCGAGTGGGACCGTGCGGACATCAACTCTGCTGCCCAGCAGGTGATCAACGAGGCCGTGGCCTATGCCCGCTCGGGTCGTCCGACCCGCGTGGCTCTGGTCGGCCACACCGACACCTCGGGTTCGGCGGCCTACAACCAGCGTCTGTCCGAGCGCCGTGCGCGCGTCGTGGCTGATGCCCTGGTTGCCGGCGGCATCTCCAGCTCGATCATCACGCTGGAAGGCCGTGGCCAGAACGACCTGGCCCGTCCGACCGCGGATGGCGTGCGCGAGCCGCTGAACCGTCGTACGGAAATCACCATCAACTTCTAAGTCTGATCTGTGCGGGCCCGGCCTCGGCCGGGTCCAATCAGACCGGAACAGAAGCGATGGCGATCGCCAAAGCTACAGCCGCCCGTCAGAGCAATCTGGCGGGCGGTCTGCTTATGGGCTCTCGTCTGGGGCTCCTGCGTTCCGGGGCTCCTGCGTTCCGGGGCTCCTGCCTGTCGGGGTTACTGCCTGTCGGGGTTCTGGAATCTGCCGGGTGAGGATCGGGGCTGGTGCAGGCTTTACAGCCCCTGCGCGCCTTCACTCATTGCATGAGGGCGGTTTCAGTCGGGCGGCATTGCGGCTTCTGATGCGCGCGCTCGTGTGCATGGGCACCGCGGCCCTCGGGCACTTATGCACCCTCGGTTTTGCAGGTTCCTGATCCGGGATGATACGGGCGCAACCGAAGGCGCAGGGCTCGGTGCCCTCCGCCAGCCTCAGCCGCGGTGATCGACGGTGATGTAGTGGGTTTCGGCGCTGTCCGGGATCAGGGCCTCTGCGGCCACGATCACCAGAGATGCTGTTAGAACGGCCGTGCCAATCGCCAGCAGAGCAAGCCGTGCGCCGCGCAGCAGTTCCATTTCAGCTTCCAGCTCTGCCAGACGCTGCTGCCCCCGCGTGACGAGATCCGCCGCTGCACGCACTGGCCATTTCAGGTTCACGCATCTGCCCCGCTGCGAACGCTTGACGCTTCCTGCGGCACGGACCGAGCCGGGAGCCGCATAACGCGAATCTCACAGAGCACGGGCGGGCAGGGCGATTCAACCGCTGCAGTATGAATTCATGGAAAAACGCTCTGCAGCCGAAAATCAGGGCATCATGGCCGCCGTTGCGCGGGTGCACTGCCTGCTGCCGGATGCAGAAAAGGGCGGCGAGCCGTTGCCCGCCGCCCTCTATACTGCCTGAGTGTCGCGATCAGCCGCGCAGCGGTGCGATCTTGATCTCGACGCGGCGGTTCTGCTGGCGCCCTTCGGCTGTGGCGTTGGAGGCGATCGGCTCACGCGAGCTCATTCCGGCCACATAGAAGCGCTCACGCATGACATTGCGCGAGATCAGATATTGGGCCACGGCCGAAGCACGGCGCTCCGACAGCGGCTGGTTGATCGCGTCGTTGCCGGTCGAGTCGGTGTGACCGATCACGTCGATGGTGGTCTGGTTATATTGGTTCAGCACCCGCGCCACGTCATCGAGCAGCGGATAGAGGTCGGGGCGGATGCTGGCATCGTTGACCGCAAACGTCAGGTCGCCGGGCATGCGCAGATAGAGATCGTCACCCTGGCGGATGACCTGCACGCCGGTATCGGCCAGCTGCTCGCGCAGGGCGGCCTGCTGGCGGTCCATGTAGTTGCCGACCGCGGCCCCGGCGAGGGCACCCACGCCCGCACCGATGAGGGCGTTGCGGCGGCCCTGCTCGGAGTTGGAGGTGTTGGTCAGATAGCCGAGGATGGCACCGCCCACCGCACCGGCGATGGCGCCCGTGCCGGTGTTGTTGCGCACCTGCTGGCCCGTATAGGGGTCGGTGGTGGTGCAGGCGGCGACCAGAAGGGCGGCGGTGGCCGCACCCGTCATGATGATTTTAGCGCGCATAGTCGTGTTCCCTAGCCGTGACAGGCATCTGTTGGCGGCTTCCTTGCCGCGTGGCCCCAGAACGCAGGGCCAACGGCATAGGTTCCGATTCCGACATGGCGGCTGCGGCATGAATGGCGTCTGACAAATGCCTCATTGGGCGCTAAAAGGCGCACTCGCATCCCCGGCCTGTGCCCGGGGCCATCAGAAGTGCACCGCCGGTTTGACCATGATCCCTGCTGACAACGCCCCCACTTCCAGCCAAGCCCCCGCCGACCATGGCGGCCAGGGCATCGTGCCGGTTTCCATGAGCCTCGCCCGTCAGGACTTTCAGGCGTTTTCGGAGGCCCTCGGCGCATCCTTCGCGCGCTACGGTTTTGCGGTGGTCGCGGACCACGGGCTTGATCAGGCGATGCTGGATGCGGCGGTGGAGGATACCAAGGCCTTCTTTGCCCTGCCTGACGGCGTGAAGCGGCAGTATCACCAGCCGGGCACGGGCGGCGCGCGCGGCTACACGCCTTTTGGCACCGAGGCAGCCAAGGACGCGGCGGTCGTTGATCTCAAGGAGTTCTGGCACACGGGGCGCGAGCTGCCCGAGGGGCATCCCTACCGGGCCTATATGCGCGACAATGTCTGGCCGGTTGAGGTGCCGCGCTTTCGCGAGAGCATCAGCACCATGTACGGGGCGCTGGACGAGCTGGGCCGCAAGCTGCTGATGGCCATCGCCCGCTATCTGGGCCTGGACGACAGCTATTTCGACGACAAGGTGGCGCTGGGCAACAGCGTGCTGCGCCTGCTGCACTATCCGCCCATCCCCGCCGATGCCCCCGGCGTGCGCGCCGGTGCGCACGAGGACATCAATGTCATCACCCTGCTGCTGGGTGCCGAGGAAGCGGGGCTGGAGATCAGGGAAAAGGACGGCTCCTGGCTGGGTATCAATCCGCCGCCCGGAGCCCTGGTGGTGAACATCGGCGATATGCTCCAGCGCCTGACCAATCATGTGCTGCCGTCCACCACGCACCGGGTGGTGAATCCGGTCCCGGAGCGGCGCGGCTTTTCACGCTACTCGACGCCGTTCTTCCTGCATTTCGAGCCCGAGTTCGAAATCCGCACCCTGGAAAGCTGCGTCACGGCGCACAATCCCGACCGCTACCCCGAGCCGATTACCGCTGATGGCTATCTGAACCAGCGGCTGCGCGAGATTCGCCTGCTCTAGCTAGCGCCACTCCAGTGCGCGCTCGCCGCGCAGGATCGCCTCGGCCTGCGGCGTGTGGCGGGCACCCTCGCGCGTATGCATGACGAGCGCGGGCAGCAGGGTCAGGGGCGCGCGCCCGGTCTTGACGGCGCGCACGATCACCCGCTTGGCAGGGGCGTCGTCATGAGGATGAACGGGCCGGATCATGAAAGACCCGGCCTTGGGCGCAAGGCCCGCCAGAATGTCGGCCAGCCGCTCGGCGCGATGGATGATGACGATCTCTCCGCCCTCTCGCACCGCCTTCAGAAGAAAGCCGAGCCAGGCACCGAGACCATCGTCCGCGATCCATGCGCCGCGGCGCTCGGGGGCGGGCGCGCGAAGCTTCGTCTCGTCGTCGAAATAGGGCGGATTGCACAGCGCCAGATCGAAGGCAGGCTCGCCCAGGGCGCGAAAGCCGTGGGCGACATCGCCGCGCACGATCCGCACGCGCTCGCCCATGGCGTTGTCATCGGCATTGGCGCGCGCCAGGGCCACAGCCTGCTCGTCGCGCTCGAGGCCCGTCAGCTGTGCCTCGCGGTTGCGTGCGGCCACCTGCAACAGGGCCGCGCCCACCCCGCACCCTGCCTCGATGATCCGCAAGGGACCATGGCGCTGGCAGGCCGCTGCCAGCAGGCCCGCATCCATGCCTGCGCGATAGCCGTGTCGCGGCTGGGTGAGGGTGATCGTGCCGCCCATGAGCCGGTCGCGCCGCACGTCTGATGGGCTGTGGGGTGCACCTTCCTCTGCGTCACTGACTACGCTTGACCCTGACATACCGCCTTCGCATGGTGCTGCTGGTGCAGGATCAAGATTGACCCCGCGCGCTCGCCTGTTCATGACAGGCGCGCGATCAGCTTATTCCAACCGGCCAGACCTGTCTTGAGTATGCATGGCCGGTCATTTCGTGAGTGCTTCTTGGACGCAATCGGAAAACACGCCGTAGCCACGACGGGCGAGCGCACCCAGCGCGCGCGCGGCAGCATGGATGCGCTGGCGGCTCTGGCCGCACCGGACATGGCGCGCGTCGACGCCTTGATTCTGGAACGCATGGCCTCGGACGTGCCGGTTATTCCGCAACTGGCCGAGCATCTGGTCGCCGCCGGTGGCAAGCGGATGCGCCCGCTGATCACCCTGGCCGCCGCGCGTATGCTGGGCGATGACGTCAGCGCCGCCGTCAAGCTGGCCGCGGCCGTTGAGTTCATCCATACGGCGACCCTGCTCCATGACGACATCGTCGATCAGTCGGACATGCGCCGTGGCAAGGTGGCGGCCCATCTGATCTGGGGTTCGGCTTCCAGCGTGCTGGTCGGCGACTTCCTGTTCGCGCGGGCCTTCGAGCTGATGGTCGAGACCGGCAACCTGGCCGCACTGGGCTCTCTGGCGCGTGCATCAAGGGTGATTGCCGAGGGCGAGGTGCTCCAGCTCAGCCGTGCGCGCGATCCCGACCTCGACGAGCCGACCTACATCCAGATCATCAGCGCCAAGACCGCCGAGCTGTTCGCCGCCGCCGCAGAGAGCGGTGCGATAGGGGCAGGCGGCGGTGCCGGTCAGGTCGATGCCCTGCGCAACTTCGGTCTGCACCTCGGCCTGGCGTTCCAGCTCGCCGACGATGCGCTGGACTATGGCGGGCTGTCCGAGACGCTGGGCAAGAACGCGGGCGACGATTTCCGCGAGGGCAAGGTCACCTTGCCGCTGCTGCTGGCCATGGCGCGCACGCGCGGGCGCGAGGATGCGTTCTGGCAGCGGGTCATCGCTCGCCGCGAGCAGGGCGAAGGCGATTTTACCCGGGCGCGCGAGCTGATCATCGGCACCGGGGCGCTGGCGGCCACTCTGGAGCGGGCCGGCGAGCACGCCGATCAGGCCAGGGCAGCCCTCTCGCGTTTCGATGACGGGCCCTGGTTGCGCGCCCTGTCCGACCTGGCCGACTTTGCCGTCACGCGCGCCTCCTGAGCGCTCAGCCCAGGCTATCGCAGAAGTGCCGGATGCGGGCGCAGGCCTCGGTTAGCACATCGTCTCCCGTAGCATAGGAGATGCGGAAAAACGGAGACAGACCAAAGGCTTCTCCGTGAACGGCCGCCACGCCTTCGCTGTCGAGCAGGGCGGTGACGAAGGCCTCGTCGCTGTCGATAACCGTGCCGTCCGGTGCCGTCTTGCCGATCAGGCCCGCGATGGAAGGATACACATAAAACGCACCCTCGGGCACGGCACAGGTGATGCCTTCGCATTCATTCAGGGCCTGCACCACCAGATCGCGCCTGCGCTGGAACACCTTGCGGCGCTCGTCCATGAAGTCCTGCGGCCCGTCGAGGGCGGCAAGGGCCGCCCACTGGCTGATGGAGCAGGGGTTGGAGGTGGTCTGGCTGGCCACCTTGCGCATCAGGTCGATCAGGGGCTTTGACCCGCCCGCATAGCCGATGCGCCAGCCGGTCATGGCATAGGCCTTGGACACACCGTTCACTGTCAGGATGCGATCCATCAGATCGGGCGCGACCTCGGCAAGGGTGCAGAAGCGGAACGAGCCATAGGTGAGGTGCTCGTACATGTCGTCGGTCAGCACCCAGACGTGCGCGTGGCGGCGCAGCACCTGCGCCAGAGCTTCCAGTTCGTCGCGCGAATAGGCGGCGCCCGTGGGATTGCTGGGCGAGTTGAGAATCAGCCAGCGCGTGCGCGCCGTGATCGCGCCCTCGAGCGCACCGGGCTGCAGCTTGAAGCCGGCATCGGCACCGGCTTCCACAACCACGGCCTCACCGCCAGCAAGGCGCACCATGTCGGGATAGGACACCCAGTAGGGCGCGGGCACGATCACCTCGTCACCGGCAGACAGGGTCGCCACCAGCGCATTGTAGATCACTGCCTTGCCGCCCGGCGCGACATGAATCTGGGAAGGCTCGTAGCCAAGTCCGTTCTCGCGGGCGAACTTGCGCACGACGGCGGCCTTCAGCTCGGCCATGCCGTCGGTGTCGGTGTATTTGGTCTCGCCGCGCCCGATGGCCTCGATGGCGGCCTGCTTGACGAAATCGGGCGTGTCGAAATCGGGCTCACCGGCACCAAGCGAGAGAATGTCGCGTCCCTCGGCCTTGAGCGCGCGCGCGCGCGCCGTGACGGCGAGCGTGGCCGAGGGCTTGACGCGGGCGAGGGCGGCGGACTGCAGCGCTGTGGCGGCCTTAGATGACGACATTCTCACTTTCCAAGCTATCTGGCCCGGTTTACGTGCCAAGGCAGGCGTGTGCAATGCGGGGGCCGGAGACGATGAGCGCAAATCCCATGGCAGGATGTGTCCTGGCACTGGTGGTAATCGGTGTGACAGCCATTGCCGAACCGGCTGCTGCACAGAGCGCGCCTGAGCGTGACGCGGCCACACTGGTCGAGGGCGTCACCATTACGGGCAGCCGCGACTGGCGCCTGATCGTCGAGGTCGAGGGCGCCCAGAGCCCCGAGTGGCTGGTGTCCTCTCGCCCCGTAACCGGCATCAGCTGCGGCGATCCGCGCTGGAGCTATCACCCGCATCAGTCCCCGAGGCTGTGCTGGTTGCGCCGCGCGCCCGGTACCGAGGTAGTTCTCAATGCCATGGCCCCCACAGGCGGCTGGCGCATTGAATGGACCGGGTGCGAGCCCTTCGGTGACGGTCGCAGCTGCCGCCTGACCCTGACCGAGGCCGATCAGGTCGTGCGCGCCCGCTTCGTGCCCTAGGCGATCTGTGCCGTGCGCCGCCTGATCGACTTTCTGTTCAACATGGAGACCCGCCGCTGGCGCACCCTGGCGGTGGGCGCGGTGCTGATCCTTGCGGTGGTCGCGGTCTATCTTCTGGGCCGCAGCCAGCTCGGCCTCGAGGCCGAGGAGCGGCTGGAGGCCTGGCTGAGCGGCTATGCCGGCAGCCCGCTGGCCTTTGCGGCGACGGTGGCCCTGTTCGTGGCCGCAGCCTTCGTCGGCGCACCGCAGTTCGTACTGATTGCGGCGTGTGTGGTCGTGTTCGGGCCGAGCCTCGGGTTCTTCTACAGCTGGGGTGCCACGGTGATCTCGGCAGCTGTGACCTGGGGGCTGGGGCGCGTGCTCGGCCTTGGCCCCATCGAGCGGATGCAGAGCCGCACGGTGGCGCGCCTGACCGCCTTCATCGGACGCAATGCCTTTTTCGCCAGCTTCATCATCCGCAATGTGCCATCGGCACCGTTCATTGTGGTCAACATGGTCTTCGGGGCCATGCGCGCGCCGTTTCTCGCCTTCATGGCAGGCTGTGCGCTGGGCGTGCTGCCCAAGACAGCGCTGGTGGCCTTCTTCGGTGGCGCAGTCATGGTGGCGGCCACGGGAGACGGCACCCACACCACGCTCATTCTGGCGGCGATCGCCATGGTCTGGCTGGCTGTGATGCTGGGGGTGCGCGAGCTGGTCCGGCGGCGCAATCCTGCGCTTTCGCGGCTCAATGAGTAGGCGCGCGTCGCGGCCTCGTCATGGCAGGACAGTGGATAAGCGAAGACCGCTGCACGCGAATCTCTCGCAGGGCTTGAAATTGCCCCTTCGAGCGGGCAAACGGGCCCATCGGCCTAAAGGCGAATGACGTAACGCAGGCTGCGCTTTGGGGAAGGCGCGGCGGGGGCGTCGCCAGAGGGCCGCCATCGCCTATACGGCTGCATCATCGACGGTTTGCGAACGCCCATGAGCTTTTTCCCTTTCGGCGCCATCTCCAGTGACATCGCCATCGACCTCGGCACGGCCAACACGCTCATCTACATGAAGGGCAAGGGCATCGTGCTGAACGAGCCCTCGGTCGTGGCGCTCCGAAACGTCGGCGGCCGAAAGGTTGTCCACGCGGTCGGCATAGAGGCCAAGCAGATGCTGGGCCGCACCCCCGGCCACATGGAGGCGATCCGCCCCATGCGCGACGGCGTCATCGCCGACTTCGAGGTCGCCGAGGAGATGATCAAGCACTTCATCCGCAAGGTTCACAACCGCAAGGGCTTCGTGAACCCCAAGGTGATCGTGTGCGTGCCTTCGGGCGCCACGGCGGTCGAGCGTCGCGCCATCAATGATTCGTGCCTCAACGCCAATGCGCGCCGCGTCGGCCTGATCGACGAGCCCATGGCCGCCGCCATCGGCGCGGGCCTGCCCATCCACGAGCCGACGGGCTCGATGGTGGTCGATATCGGCGGGGGCACCACCGAGGTGGCCGTGCTCTCGCTCTCGGGCATCGTCTATTCGCGCTCGGTGCGCGTGGGCGGCGACAAGATGGACGAGGCGGTGATCGGCTACATGCGCCGCAACCACAATCTGCTGATCGGCGAGACGACTGCCGAGCGCATCAAGAAGGACATCGGCACCGCGCGCGTTCCGCCCGATGGGGAGGGCCTGTCCATCGAGGTCAAGGGCCGTGATCTGATGCAGGGCGTACCGCGCGAGGTACGCATCTCCGAGCGTCAGGCCGCCGAGGCCCTGGCCGAGCCGGTCAGCCAGATCATCGACGCGGTGAAGGTTGCCCTCGAGGCCACCCCGCCCGAACTGGCCGCCGACATCGCCGACAAGGGCATCATGCTGACCGGCGGCGGCGCGCTGCTGCGCGGACTGGACGGCGAGATCCGCGACCAGACGGGCCTGCCCGTGTCGGTGGCCGACGATCCGCTCTCCTGCGTGGCCATCGGCTGCGGCCGTGTGCTGGAGCATCCGCGCTGGATGAAGGGTGTGCTTGAGGCGAGCCTCTGATTTTGTTGGCGGATCGGGCCGCAGGGTCTGGTCCGATCGTGGCAAATCGCTAACAATGCCCACATGATCCGCGCGGCATCGGGGTGCTTGCGCGCAGGTCAGGACCAAGGCACCGGAAGTCCGCGCTGCGCGGACCACGCATCGGGAAAGGCGCGCCGTGGCGTTTCGCGACGGACCGTTCGATAATCTGAAGGTTCCGCTGATCTGGACGTCGGCGCTGGTCGCGCTCGCCCTGGTCGTGGCGTCGGTGCTGCTGCTGCTGAGCGATCAGCGCGCGGGCAGGACCGATGCCGAGGGCCTGACGGTGCGCGACACCTTCGAGGCGGGCGCAGGCCCGGTGAACGGCATCTTCGCTGCGCCCGTGCGCTGGGTCGGACAGGCCAGCGATTATGTGCGCGGCTACTTCTTCGCGGTCTCCGAAAACCGCCGCCTGCGCGCGGAGATCGCGGAGCTTCAGGCTGTGCGCGATGCCAACATCGCCCTGACCAACGTCAACCGCCAGTATGAAGCCCTGCTTGGGATCCGCACCGAGCCGCCCGTCAGTGCGGTCCACGCCCGCTCTATCTCCGAGGCGAGAGGCCCGTTCGTCAACGCCCGCCTGCTCGACGTGGGCTCCAGCCGTGGCGTGCGCGTGGGCAATCCCGTCATCAACGAGCACGGGCTGGTCGGGCGCATCGTGGGCACCTCCGGCGGCGTCAGCCGGATGCTGCTGCTGACCGACGTGGCCAGCCGCACGCCCGTGCTGATCGATCGCAGCGATGCGCGCGCTGTGCTGGCCGGTGACGGCAGCGGCAATCCGCGTCTCGAATATGTGCGCGGCGAGGACTCGGTGCGCGAGGGCGACCGCGTGCTGACCTCGGGCGATGGCGGCGGCTTTCCGCGTGGGCTCCCCATCGGGGTGGTGGCGCGCGGCATCGACGGCACCTGGCGCGTCAAGCTGTTCTCGGATCGCGGCGCCATCGATTTCGTGCGTGTGCTCCTGTTCGAGGACTTCAGCCAGCTCGTCGACGCCGAGGCCCTGAACGCACCACCCCTGGCCGCCCTCGAGACCGCTCCGCCGCCCGATCCGCGCACCGCGGCCGCCATCGCCGATGCCCAGGCGCGCCGCGATGCCCGCGCGCAAGCCCAGGCCGGTGCGCAAGCCAGTGCCCCGGCCAGTTCGGCTGCCAGCACCTCCCCCGCTTCCGCCTCTCAGCCGGAGCCTCAGCCGTGAGACGGGGCATGACGGTCCGCGTGGTCGGCCCGCTGCAATGGATCGTCTATCCGTCGCTGGTCGCCATGCTCGCCACCATCGTGATGGCGACGCCCGTCAAGGTGTTCGGCCTGAGCCTGCCCGAGCCGGTGGTGCCCATGGCGCTGGCATTTGCCTGGCCGCTTATCCGCCCGTCGATCATCGGTCCGGCTGCCCTGTTCGCGCTTGGCCTCTATCTGGATCTGCTGTGGTTTGCGCCGCTGGGAATGTGGGGCCTGTCGCTGCTGGCGGTCTATGGCGTGATCCTGGCCATGCGCCAGCTCATCGTGGGGCAGGAGACGGCCGTCCTGTTCGCATGGTTCGGCGGCTGCACGCTTTTTGCCTTTCTTCTGGCCTATCTTGTCATGACCCTGGCGGCGGGGCGGGCTCCCAGTGCCCTGTCGCTGGTCTGGCAGATTCTGGCGACGCTGGTGATGTTCATTCCCGCTGCATGGATGATCGAGACCTTTGACGACGGAGACGTGCGCTTCCGATGAGCCATGAGCCGTCCATCTATTTCAAGGACGTCAACGAGCGACAGGGCTCGTTCCTGCGTCGCACCTTCCTCTTGGGTGGGGCGATGGCGCTGGGCATCGGGGTGCTGGCCGGTCGCCTCGGCCAGCTTCAGGTGATCGAGCGCAACCGCTATGCCACCCTGGCCAGCAACAACCAGTTCAACTTCCGCCTCGTGCCCCCGCCGCGCGGCGAGATCGTGGACCGCGAGGGCACGGTGCTGGCGGGCAACCGGCCCAGCTTCCGCGTGCTGGTGGTGCGGGACGAGACCCGCGACCTCGATCAGACGCTCGACCTGCTGGGCCGCCTGCTGCCCGACGTCAACGAGCGCCGCCGCACCATCATCCGCGAGGTCAACGCCGCCCCGCGTTTCGTGCCCGTTCCGGTCAAGAGCGACCTGAACTGGGAGGAGTTCGCGCGGGTCAACCTCTATGCCAACGAGCTGCCCGGCGTCATGGTCGACATGAACGAGGCGCGCTACTACCCGCACGGCGGGGTGTTCGCCCATGTGGTCGGCTATGTGGCCAAGGTGGCCGATACCGATGTCGCCGCCATCCGCGAGCGGGGCGAGGAGGTCGAGCAGATCCTCTATCACCCCGGTTATCGCATTGGACGTCAGGGCATCGAGCGCACCCTGGACGGGCATCTGCGCGGTCAGGCGGGGGGGCAGCGCGTGGAAGTGGATGCGCGCGGGCGCATCGTCGGCGAGGATCAGGAGGGCTCGCGCCCGCCCACGCCCGGCAGGCGCGTCGAGCTGACCCTCGATGCCGATGTGCAGGCGCGCGCCATCGAGGTGTTCGGTGACGAGTCGGGCTCTGCGGTGGTGATGAACATCGAGACCGGCGACATCGTGTGCATGTCGTCCTCGCCCTCGTTCGATCCGAACCTGTTCGTCTCGGGCGTGCCCTCGCGCATCTATCGCGAATGGGCGGACTATGAGCGCAGACCCCTGCTGGACAAGGCACTCTATGGCACCTTCCCGCCCGGCTCGACCTTCAAGATGACCACGGCGCTGGCGCTGCTGGATGCGGGTGTCAATCCGGCCGAGCGCGTCAACTGCTCGGGCGGCTATTTCTTCGGCAACCGCACCTTCCGCTGTCACCGGCGCGGCGGCCACGGCCCGCAGAACATGCACGACGCCATCAAGAACTCGTGCAACGTCTATTTCTACCATATGTGCAACCGCGCCGGAGTCGACCGCATCGCCCGCGTGGCCGAGGCGCTTGGCCTGCACCAGACCTATGACATCGGAGTGCCGAACCAGCGCCGCGGCGTCATGCCCTCGACCGAGTGGAAGCGTCAGGCCTATCGCGATCCGGCCCAGCAGCGCTGGTTCCCCGGCGAAACGCTCTCGGTGGCGATCGGGCAGGGGGCCATCGAGGTCAACGCCCTGCAACTGGCGGTCATGACCGCGCGCATCGCCAACGGCCGCAAGAAGGTCAATCCAAGGATCATCAAGTCCATCGGCGGGATCGAGCAACCCTCCGGCGGCGACGTGCCGGACATGCCCTTCTCGCAGGAGCACCTCGACATCGTGCGCACGGGCATGGCCGCCGTGGCCAATGATGTCAGCGGCACGGCCTATCGCGCCAGCCAGCTTCACCTCGGTGACATCCTGATGGCGGGCAAGACCGGAACGGCCCAGCCTCGCGGCGGGCTGCGGCGGGGCACCACTGTCGGCTGGCCCCTGCGCGACCACGGCCTGTTCGTCGCCTTCGCGCCCCACGATGCGCCCCGCTATGCCATCGCCGTCATCGTGCAGCACGGGGGCGGATCGCGTCTGGCCGCCGAAAAGGCGCGCGAGATCATGCGCGTTGCCCTGCTGAAGGATCCCGACATGCGTGCGCGCATCGAGCGGCCCCTTCCGCCCGAGCCTACCGGTCCCTTCGAGGAAGAAGACCCCGAGGCCTTCTCCGCACCGGAGTTCTCGCCCGCCCCGCGCGTGGCCGAGCCGACCGTCTCGATCAACCCGCCCGAGATCATCAGCGAGCCTTCTGCCTCACCAGGCGCGGCACCGTCCGCAGGGGATAGCCAGCCATGACCGCCTCTGCCCTCACGCGGCCCGGCGAGCGGGCGCGCCTTCCGGTCAAGATCGGCGAGATCGACTGGCGCCTGACGCTGATCATTTCGATCCTCGCGGGCATCGGCGCGGTGATGCTCTATTCGGTGGGCGGCGGCTCTTGGTCGCCGTGGGCCGGGGCGCACCTGACCCGCTTCGGGTTCACCCTGGTCATCATGCTGGTGCTGGCTCTGGTGGATATCAGGGTCTGGTTCATGATCGCCTATCCGGCCTGGATCATGGCCCTGCTGCTTCTCGTCGGGGTCGAGCTGTTCGGATACACGGCCATGGGTGCGACCCGCTGGCTGGACATCGGCCCCCTGCGTCTGCAGCCCTCAGAGATCATGAAGGTGGCCGTGGTGCTTGCCCTGGCCCGCTGGTATCACGGCGCCTCGGCTCAGGACGCGCGGTTTTCGTGGAAGCTGATCTTTCCCATCGGCATCATCATGATGCCGGTCCTGCTGGTGGCCAAACAGCCCGATCTGGGCACGGCGGTGCTGATCGTGCTGACCGGCGGGTCGATCATGTTCGTGGCGGGCCTCAGCTGGAAGATCATCGCCGCAGCGGTGGCAGGCGCGGCCGTGGCCATCCCGCCCTTCATCGCCTTCGTGCTGCATGACTATCAGCGCGAGCGCATCATGACCTTCATGAACCCCGAGGCCGATCCTTCCGGCGCGGGCTATCACATCCTGCAATCCAAGATCGCCATGGGTTCGGGCGGGGTGTTCGGGCGGGGCCTTGGCCTGGGCAGCCAGAGCCAGCTCGAGTTCCTGCCCGAAAAGCAGACCGACTTCATCTTTGCCTCCGTGGCCGAGGAGATGGGGCTGCTGGTGGGACTGGTGGTGCTGGGTCTTTATCTGGCGGCCATCGTGATCTCGCTGCGCATCGCCTCCCAGTCCCACAGCCATTTCGGCAGGCTGGCCGCCGCGGGCGTCACGGCGACCTTCGCCTATTATGTGCTGATCAACGGGGCGATGATCATGGGTATGGCGCCGGTGGTGGGGGTGCCCATGCCGCTGTTGTCATATGGCGGCACGGTGATGCTGACGGTGATGATCGGCTTCGGCCTCATCCAGTCGATCCGGGTGCACCGCTACACCGAACTGCCGCGCGGCAGGGGCCTGATATGAGCCCGCCCCACCCCCTCGATGACGCCCCTTCGGCAGCGGCAGCGTCAGAAGCCGGTATGGACTGCGGTGGCGAGCCCTGTCCCCAGCCCGTGACCGCCATCGGGGCGGGTGAGGATGCCCGCCATCTGGCCGAGGGCCTGCGCATGCGTGCCAATCCGGCCGAGTGGGCCTATGTGCGCCTGCTGCGCCTGATCGCCGATTTCGAATCCCGCCTCGATCCGGGCGAGGAAATGGCGGTGCGTCTGGTCGGCCTGCCCGGCGATGGCACCATGCAGATTGACGATATCGGCTTCTGGGGCCCGGACCTGATCCTGCTGATGGGCCGCAATGCCCATGGCAAGCCCGTGCGCCTCGTCCAGCACTACAATCAGCTCAATGTGGCGCTGAGCGCCGTGCCCAAGCCCGAGGAGCGCGAGCAGGCACGGCGGATCGGCTTTCAGCTGATGCAGAACGAGGGTGCAGACCCGTCCTAGAGGGTGGCTGCCCAGTCGGTGGCCCGCACGAGGCTGTCTATGATGCCGGGCTCGGTCGAGGCGTGACCGGCATCGGGGATCATCTCGAAGCGCGCCTCCGGCCAGGCCCTGTGCAGCGCCCAGGCGCCCGAAGCAGGCGTCACCACGTCATAGCGACCTTGGGTGATCCAGGCCGGTATGTGTCGGATGCGCGCGATGTTGTTGAGAATCCAGTTTTCCTCGGGGAAGAAGCCGCCGTTGGTGAAATACCAGTTCTCGATGCGGGCAAAGGCGACGGCAAAGGCGGGGTCGGCGAACTTGTCGGGTCTGGCATCGGGGCCCTGAACGCTGACCGTCTCGCCCTCCCAGCTCGACCATGCGACGGCGGCCTGCTCGCGCGCGGCGCGATCATCGCCCATCAGACGCTTGTAATAGGCGCCCATCAGATCATGACGCTCGGCCTCGGGGATCGGTGCCAGATAGCGCTCCCACGCATCGGGAAAGATCATCGATGCGCCTTCCTGATAGAACCAGTGCAGCTCCTTGCGCGTCAGCAGGAAGATGCCCCGCAGGATCAGGGCGTCCACCCGCTCGGGATGGGTGATCGCATAGGCCAGCGACAGGGTTGAGCCCCACGAGCCGCCGAACACGGTCCAGCGCTCGATGCCGCAGCGCTCGCGCAGGCGCTCGATGTCCTCGATCAGATCCCATGTGGTGTTCTCGTCGAGCACCGCATTGGGCGTAGAGCGACCGCAGCCGCGCTGGTCGAACAGCACCATGCGCCACTTGTCGGCATCGAAATAGCGACGCATCCCCGGCGATGTCGCCCCGCCCGGTCCGCCATGAAGGATGAGCGCGGGCTTGCCGCCGGGCCTGCCGCACTCCTCGTAATAGATGTTGTGAATGCCGCCCGTGGGCATATGGCCGAAGGCAAACGGCTCTATTTCCGGGAAAAGCTCCCGGCGCGGTGACTCTGACACTGTAAACGCCATCAACTGTGGATCCTGACGCTTGGCAGCCTTGAGGCCAATGTCTTGACAGAGTGTGAGTGCGCGCACTCTCATGCGAACGCTGCCGTGTTCGGCCACCGATCTATGGCACGGAGGGATGGCGCACACGAGGCGATATTTGCCTCCGCCCGGGCGGATAAAGTCGCAGCCGCCGCCTCGTGCCCATGCTAGGGGGCGCGGTGATGGCGTCGAGAAACCGCACCGCTCTGAACTATGCGCTGATCTTTGCAGCGAACGGGATCAGCCTGCCGTTCGCGGGCCTGTGGTTCCAGTCGCGAGGACTGTCGGGTGCCGAGATCAGCGTGATCCTGGCCGTGCCCATGCTGGCGCGCCTGATCACCGGGCCGATGATCGCGGTGTGGGCCGACGGCTTTCGCTATCGCCGCACGCCGCTCAGCCTGCTGGCCCTGATCGCGGCGCTGGCTTACGGAGCGGCGGGTCTGGCGGACGGCTTTGCCCTGTGGCTGCCGCTCTGGCTGGTGGCGGCCAGCTGTGCGGCGGCGCTGGTGCCCTTGTCCGATGTGCTGACCCTGCGTCTGTCGGCGCGCGAGGGCTTTGCCTTCGGTGTCCCGCGCGGCGTGGGCTCGGCGGCCTTCGTGGGTGCCAATGTGGGCATGGGGGCACTGCTTGTGCAGGCCCCGCCGGATGTCATCATCCTTGGCATCGTGATCTCGACGCTGCTGGCGGCGCTCGCCGCGCGTGTGGTGCTGCCGCCCGAGCCGGTTAGCGAGACGGGGCCGACGCGAAAGCGGGACCGGTTCGCGGGTATGGGTCGGCTCGTTGCCGACCCGGTGTTCATGACGGCCATTCTGGCTGTCGGCACCATTCAGGCGACCCACGGTTTTCTCTATGCCTTCTCGGCTATCGAGTGGAAGGCGCGCGGCATATCAGAGGCCATGACCGGCCTGCTGTGGGCCTTTTCCGTGGTGGTGGAGATCGCCTTTCTGTGGGTCATCGACCCGTGGCGACGCCGGCGCGGCATCGGCCCGTGGGCTTTGCTGATGGCGGGCGGCGTTGCAGCGGTGTTTCGCTGGACGGCTCTGGCGACAATGCCGCCGCTGTGGCTGCTGTGGCCCTTGCAGGCCCTGCACGCCCTGACCTTTGCCGCCGTGTTCATTGCCGGGCTGGAACTGGTGGAGAAGCTGAGCCCGCCCCAGCACGCGACCGCAGCCCAGACGCTCGGTTCGACCCTGTCGTCAGGCGTGCTGATCGGTCTGGCCACCTTGTTGGCGGGGCCGCTGTATGACGGCTATGGCGCGCTGGGCTATGGCGCGATGAGCCTCATGGCGATGCTGGGGTTGCTGGCGGGCTGGCGCCTGCGCCCTCACGCACTTGCGCGCAGGCTCTGAAGGGGCGAGCGCCGCGTCATCACCTCGGCCACGCTGGACAGGCCTGACACCAGGCTTTCCTCTGCCAGTCCTGCACGCAGGCGCAGCAGCACGACCCCCGGCATCTCGCTCAACTCGTCCATGGCCAGCAGCACGCTGTGCAGGATCTCGGAGCTGTCGTCCTCGGGCTCGTCCTGCAAGGTGCGCGCCTCGTGATCGGTGCCTTGCAGGGCGCGCAGGATTTCCGCCGCCGGTGTGGGCGCGCGCACGATGCTGGGCGAGGTGACCGGCGCTGCGGCCTTGCTTCTCGAGCCGTTGCGGCGGCGCACGGCGCGAAGCTGCAAGGTGAAATCGGCGATGGCCCCCTCGTGGGTCAGCAGCATGAGCGCGCGAGACCCGCTCTGGCGCAGGGCGGCCATCACCGCGCCCGCGACCGCCTGGGGCTGGACATCGGGCAGGGGCAGCCACTGACCGCCCGTTGCCGTCTCGATCATGTCAGGGGAGAAAGGCTGTGCAGGTCTCGACAGGGAACACAGAAGAAGGCCGGTGCGCCGCGGGCCTTCGCCCCCCGGTTTGCCGTCGCCTGCGTCCTCACCGCCCCCGCGGCTGGCATCGTCGTCCACCGGCCTGTCCAGCATGCCCCTGCCCATGACGTTTCCGTGACACGGAACCCTGTTCAGAAGGGCGGGTGCGGGTCAAGCCCATTTGCGTAGCGGGGTGCGGAATCGCGTTGCCCAGTGTCTTCTGCCCGGCTGTGTCCTCAGGTCAGATCGCCGACGGCCGCATCCAGCAGCAGGAAGGCGCGGCCCGCGTCGCTGGCCAGCAGGTCGAGCACCTCATAGCCGCGCGGGTCCGAGCGTGCGGCGGCGCGGACCATGGCGGCATACTGGCGCACATACTGCTCGGCGTCCTCGCGCAGTTCGTCGATGCTGAGCACCCGCCGCGACAAGGAGCGCACGGCAGCAGGCGCGACGCGGCGCACGATCTGGCGGGCGCGCTCGCCCTCGAGGTCCTGAAAGGCGACGGCGGCCTCCTCGACACGCGCACGCGGCAAAAGCGCATTGGGATCGACACCCAGCCTGCGAATGGCATCGGTGAGCCGCTCGGTCAGCTGGCTCGGCGGTGCGGTCTGGCCAAGTTCAAGCGGTGCCTCCTCGCCATCGCTGCCCGGCTCGCCACCCAGATCGCTCCAGCCCAGCGCCTCGTCCAGATCGCGGCGCGTGTCGGCCCTGGCGGGATCGGCACTGCGGCGACCAAAGCCACCGCGTGCGGGCTCGCCGTCACGCAGCTTGTCGGCTTGGCCGTCCTGGCTGCCCGAGCGGGTGCCCGAGCGGGTGCCTGAGCGGCTGTCGGTGCGGCTGTCAGCGGGGGTCTCGGGCCCGGCTTCAGAGCGCGGCATTTCGGAAGCGGTCTCGTGGCGGGCCGGTCGCAGCGAAGGCTCCAGCGGGGGCAGCTCGCGTCTGCGCCCGGCCAGCGGAGAGTCGCCCGAGACCACGCCCATGAGGCGCACGGCTTCGGACAGCATGTCGTAGTTCCGCTTTACCCGGTCCTGGAAGGCGGCATCGACGGCCTGGGTTTCCTCGGCGGCCTTGCGCGAGGCTTCCGACAGCAGGCCAAGGCCCTCCTCGACGCTGGCGCGCACCGCCTCCATGCGCTCGCGCGCTTCGGCGGGCAGGCGCTCGGCCCGCTCGTCGATCTGGCGCACCGTGTCCTCGACACTGGCGAGGGTTTCGCGCAGGCGGTCCATGTGCGTGCCCAGCCGCGCGACGGCCTGCTCGCCTGCCTCGTCGACCATGCCGGCGGTGTCAGCGATGATCTGGCGAGCGGCCTTGATGCGGGCATCGGCGGCGTCCTCGGCCTGGCGCGCCGCCTCGAACAGGGCCTCGGCCAGACGATCCACGCGCGCCTGCGCCTGTTCGGTCGCCTCGCTGGACAGGGCGCGGGCCTGATCGGCGGCACCTTTCAGCGCGGCCAGCGCCGCAGCCGTTTCTTCGGCCAGGGCGTCGCGGGTCTCTGCGGCCAGGGCCTCGAAGCGGTCGAGGGATTGCTTGGTGGCGGAATCGAAGTTGTCCGCCTCGCGGTTGGACATCTCGGACAAGGCCTGGAACTGATCGACCGCAGCCTCGACCAGATCGCGCAGCGCCTGGGCACCGCTCTCGCTGATGTCGCCCATCTCGCTGGCGGCGTGGCGGGCGGCAGACAGTGCCTCGGCAAGCTGGGCGCGCTGGCTCTCGAGCTGGGCGGCGAAGTCTTCCTGCTGGCTGCGAAGGCCGTAGGCGGCGGTGACAAGGGCGGCGCGCTGCTCTCCGAGCCCTTCCTCCACCGTGCGAATCTGATCGGCCACGCCCGCGCCCGCGTTCTCCAGCCGCAGGGTCTGGCGCGACAGGTCTTCAGCGGCCAGACGTGCCGCCTCCTGGGCCTCGACGGCGGCGGCGGCCATGTCGGCGGTGCGCGACGCCATGGCCGCCTCGGCCTCGCGAAGCTGGGTCTGGGCGAGGTCGGAGGCATCCACCACCATGCGCCCGTGCTGCTCGACCGCTTCCAGCACCGTGATCGCCGACTTGTCGAGCAGGGCCGCCAGGTCGCTGAGCTTGCGGTGCTCGGCGCTGAGCTGTTCTCCGAGGCGCTGGGATGACTTCAGCGCCGTTTCGGCGGCCTCGCCAAGGCGCGCGCTCTCGCTCGACAGGCTCTCGCGCAGGGCAGTCAGATCGGTGCGCGCCTTCTCGAGGGTCAGGTGCGCCAGGTCGATGTCCTCGCGCAGGCCCTGCACGATGCCCGCCGCATCGCGTGCGGCCAGGGCCGTTGGGGCCACCAGAGCCTCGGCCAGATCACGTGCGCGCGCCGTCTCGAAGGCCAGCGCTGCGCCCTGACGGATGGAGCGGGCGAGCGCGAACAGCAGGCCCACGGGTGCAAGGGTGACCAGGGCCATCAGGGCCAGGCGCAGCGGGTCGAGATCAAAGAAGCCCGAGCCGTATTCAAAGGCGAACCAGGCCGCGATACCGCCCACCCACAGGGCGCAGGCGAGACTGGCGATCAGGTAGGCACTGCGCGCCGGCGGCTTGCGCGGCGAGGTCGGCGCGACGGGCGCGCCAGCGGTGGTGCCTGCGCTGACGGCGCGGGTCTGGGCTGTGGCCGGAGGCGTGCCTGCGCTCTCGTCCATGGGCACCATCGCCGGGGCAGGACCGGCACGGGTGCCGAAGCGCGCGCGCGTCTCGGCCGCATGAGGCGCGTCCGGCGCGGGCTTGCCCGAGGATGGCGAAGCGGTTTCGGTTTCGGGCTCACTCTCGGGCCGGGGGGCAGTGTGAGAGATGGCGACATCGCCCTGGTCGGCAGCCCTCGGCGCAGGGCCGTCGACCGCCGGGCGCAGGCCAAGACGCTGCTGGCTGCGGCGTGAGGGTGTGACCACGCGGCGCGTGCGCTGGGCCAGCGCCTCGGCCTCGGGGTCTGCGGCCCCGGCGGCAGACGTCTCGGGCTCTGGTGTGGCGGGCTCCTGGGCGGCGGGCTCTGGCTTGTCTACAGCAGGCACGTCAGAGGCAGGGGCGTTCGTCTCAGGCTCGGAGTCGCTGAGATTCAGGGGATGACGCTTGCGCACCTTGGCGCGGGTCTTGTCTCGCATACCGGGCTCACGAACATGACAGGCAACATGACGGAGGGCACGGGGCGAGTGATCGGGCTCCAGCCGGATCGCCAGTCCCCCCATGCACCTGACGCGCCAAAGACCCTAGCGGCTTGCGCCTGCCAGTGAAAGCCGCGCGCGGGGATTCAGCGCAGAGCGGGGGCGGACACGTCGTCAAAAGCTGGGGAAGAAGGCAAGGCCAAGCAGCCGGGTTGCCACGCGATCAGCAGTCCTGCGACTGAACCTCGCGGGCGCGTTGGCCGTGGCGGGCCGTCTCGCAGTCCGACACCCTCTGCACCTCGGCGGGGCGGTCAGGGGGGCTCACCGTCACGCCGAACGGCGCGAGCGCCAGGGCCGTCAGAAAGACCACGACCGCCGTGATGATGCCGATCAGCGTTTCCACCGCCGATACCCCTTGAATATGCCCCTTGCGGAGCGGTCCGACACGTCCCTTATGCGTGAAAACGCGACGCAGGACAATGTTACGCGATTGAACGATGCGTGCCACTGGCGCGTTTTGCGCTCACTCATCAGGACCGGATGACGATCACTGCGGCGCTGTCACGCAACTGCCACGCTGCGGCGCATAGTGATGATCAGGCGAGGGGCGAGGCGAATCGGTGATCAGGCCATTGTTCGAACCGGGCAGGACGTGCTGGCGCGTGGAGCGTGCCGGGCGCATGGCCATCCTCATGGAGAACGACGCCTATTTCCGTGCGCTCAGCGCCGCCATCTCCAATGCGCGCCGCTCGATTCTGGTGCTGGGCTGGCAGTTCGATCCGCGCACCCGCCTCGACCCGCAGTCGGCGTTCGATGACCATCAGGCCCAGATCGGCCATCGCCTGCGCATGATGATCAAGGATAATCCCGATCTGGAGGTGCAGCTGCTGATCTGGGGATCGCCCCTGCTGATCGCCGCCTCCCAGAGCTTCTTTCCCTATCGCGCCCAGAGGTGGTTCTCGCGCAGGCTTGCCGATTTCAGGCTTGATCGCACGCGCGTGCCCGGTGCCTGTCATCACCAGAAGGTCATTGTCATCGACGACAAGCTGGCCTTCTGCGGCGGCGGCGACGTGGCGACGGACCGCTGGGACAGCGAGGAGCATCTCGACCACGATCCGCGCCGCTGCCTGCCCGGCGGGGTGATCTGCAAGCCGCGCCACGAGGTCATGACCATGGTCGACGGGGCTGCCGCCCGCGCGCTGGGCGACCTGGTGCGACAGCGCTGGCTGCGCGCGCGCGGCGAGGCGCTGGTGCCAGTCGAAACCGATCTCGACCCCTGGCCGGAGATGGTCACGCCCGACCTTGTCAATGTTGACATGGCCATAGCGCGCACCGACGCCGAGCAGCGCGGCGCTGAAATCCGCGAGAACGAGGCGCTGTATCTGCGCATGATCGCAGACGCAAAATCATTGATATATCTGGAAAATCAGTACTTCACTTCAAGTCGCATCACAGATGCGCTGGTTGCCCGCCTGAAAGAGCCCGACGGGCCGGAGATCGTGCTGATGTCCACGGCCCTCAGCCCGAGCTGGTTCGACGGCATGACCATGGATCCGGCGCGCGGCGTGCTGATCGAGCGTCTGGAAGCGGCCGATCACCATGACCGTTTCACCGCCTGGTGCCCCCTGACCGAGGAGGGTGATGCCATCATCGTGCACTCCAAGGTCGCGATCATCGACGACCGTGTGATCCGCGTGGGCTCGACCAATCTCAACAACCGCTCGCTGGGCCTCGACACAGAATGTGATGTCGCCGTGCTGTCCGACACGCCCGAGAGCCGACAGGCCATCCGCCGCTTTCGCCATCGCACCCTGGCCCATTTCGTCGGGGTCGCGCCCGACACCTTCGCCGCCCTCGAGCTGGAAACGGGTTCGGTCAATGCCGCCATCGAGGCGCTGGGCGCGGCGCGGGTGCGCAATCTGAGTGCGGTGCCTCCCTCGCGTCTGGGGCGGGCCATTGCCGCCTGGCACCTTGGTGATCCCGTGGCGCCCTCCGATGCCTGGCGCCCCTGGAAGCGCCCGCGTGCCCTTGGTGCTCAGGGCATCGTCGAAGCCGTGTCCTGAACCTCGAAGTCGATGGCCAGCGGCAGGTGATCCGAGGCCATGCGCGCCAGAGGAGAGCGTCCGCTCTGGACCCGCAGAGGCCTGACACCCTCGTTGACGAATACATGGTCGATGCGGATCGCGGGAAAGCCCGAGGGGAAAGTCTTGATCGAGGGCTTTAGCCCCAGCGCGCGCTGGGCGTCGGTCAGGCGCTCGGTCAGGATTTGATAGGGTCGCGTTATCGAGGTGGCGTTGAAGTCGCCGGTCAGCAGGATCGGCCCGTCCGCCTCGGGATGGTTCAGCCACTGCGGCCCGCACAGGGCGCGCGCCTGAAGTCGCTGCTCGCGCGGGACCAGTCCGAAGTGGGTGTTGAACACATCCAGCGTGCGGTCCTCGGCCACGGTCACCCGCACCCACAGGGCGCCGCGAGGCTCCAGTCCGGGTATGCCCCCCACGGTGGGCAGCGCCGCCGCCCTCACCAGCCGATGGGGCAGTGCGGTCAGGATCGCATCGCCATAAAGCTCCTCCTCGACCCGCATGGCCGGATGGAACTGGAAGCTCATCTTTAGCTGTTCGGCGATGGCGTGGGCCTGATCGACGCCGCGGGTGCGTGCCCGCCCCACGTCCAGCTCCTGCAGGCACACGATGTCGGGCTCAAGCTCGGCGATGACCCCGGCCACGCGGCCGACATCGAGGCGCTTGTCCATGCCCACGCAGCGGTGGACGTTATAGGTGACGAGACGGGTCATGGCTGGATGGAGCCGTCCTGCCGATCAACTGCGACGTCAATGGGGCACGATCATTCGGCGGCAAGAATGATGGGCGCGGCCATGGAGCCGAGGGCGTCCTCCAGCGCGTCCAGCAGGGCGATGACGCCCGCTTCGGCGTTCTTGCCCGATGCCATCACAGCCGCCTCGTGGGCTGCCAGCACACTGCGCAGCGACGCCTCGCTCGAGTCTGTCCAGCGCCGGGCCAGCGCTCGATTGGGCTGCATCACCAGATCGGGCCCGAGGCTGATGACCATGGCTTCACAAGAAGTCAGCTCTGCGAGGCCCGCGATTTCGAGCTGGTGACGCGCGGCGCGCGACTGCACCATCATGCGCGCGAAGCGGGGCATGGCGCGAAAGATCTTGGCGCTGGAGCCCAGCAGCATCAGGACCGCGACGCAGGCCGCCCCGGTCAGGGACATGGCGCTGATGGTAGCCGCCTGATTGATCTGGGCGGCGCTGGCATGCTCGGCGCTCCAGCCCGCGCCGAGGCCCGGCAGCCAGCCGGCGTGAAAGCCGACGCTGATCCACAGGGCAGGCAGAAGGACGAGAGCCATCACGGCCAGACTAAGGATCAGGCGCGACCACAGATGCGGCGGCGTCTCGGCGATCAGGCGAACCTCAACGCCGGTGCGCTGGCGAAAACGCGCGCAGGCATCGGCCAGGGCGGGGGTGAAAGGGTGGGCCATCAGCGTGCTCCCAGGGCGCGAGGCTGGCGCGGGCGGCGGCGGCGCATGACAGTGGGCAGGAACACGGCAAACAGGGCCGTCAGCGAGGCGGCGACGTAGGCCGCCGGGTTCGGGCGCGCCTCGGGCACGCTGGACGGAGCGCTGTCGGCGGCCATGATCTGATCGAGGCCCGTGCGGATCGCGCGGCGCGGCGCGGCACGCACCAGAGCCGGGATCATGTGGCGGGTGATGATGGCCGTGAGCCTTTCGTCGTCGAGCCCGGTGGCGCTGCCTGCCCGGATCAGCACCTTGCGGGCCGCAGGCGCAATGAGCACAACAACCTCGCGCTCGGCCAGCGGACCTTCCAGTTCGCGCGCGGCGACGTCCGCCAGCATCTCGCCGCGCCCCGGCTCCTCGATCAGCACGCGGATGTCGAGCCCGCCATCGCGGTGGTGCTGTTCGAGCCGATCGTGGATTTCCTGATGGAAGGCCGCTTCGGTCAGGATGGTGCGCTCGACGTGGCGCATGGCTGGCGCGCGCGTCTCGGCAGCAGCCTGTGCGCCAGAGATGCCCATCAGCGACATGACCATGAAAGATAGCGCCAGCGTCGCCGCCAAGGCGCGCCTGAGGTTGTGTCCCGTCACAACCACCCCCCTGTAGTGTGCTCCCGACCGTTTCAATCGGCCAAGATGGCCTCGGGATCAAGCCCGTGGGCGCGCGCGGCGGCCGTGACGGTGTTCATGAGCAGGCAGGCGATGGTCATGGGGCCGACCCCACCGGGCACGGGCGTGATGTGTCCGGCCACGCTCAAGGCCTCATCGAAGGCCACATCGCCAACCAGCCGGGTCTTTCCTTGCGCGGCCAGTTCCGGGTCGCGGGTGGGCACGCGGTTGATGCCCACATCGATGACGCAGGCCCCCGGGCTGATCCAGTCGCCGCGTATCATCTCGGGTCTGCCTACCGCCGCCACCAGAATGTCGGCGCGGCGGCACAGTGCGGGCAGGTCACGGCTGCGCGAATGGGCTATGGTCACGGTGCAGTGGCTGGCCAGCAGCAGCTGGGCCATGGGCTTGCCGACGATATTCGAGCGCCCCACCACCACGGCCTCGAGGCCCGACAGATCGCCCAGCGTTTCCTCCAGCAGGATGCGACAGCCCAGCGGCGTGCACGGCACCATGGCCGGCAGGCCCACGCTGAGGCGCCCGGCGTTCTGCACGTGAAAGCCGTCCACGTCCTTGGCCGGGTCGATGGCCGCGATCACGGCATCGGCGTTCATGTGGGCGGGCAGGGGAAGCTGAACGAGGATGCCGTGCACGCGCGCATCGGCGTTGAGGCGCGCGATCAGCCGGAGCAGTTCGTCCTCGGGCGTGTCCGCGTCGAGGCGGATGGTGTCCGAGACCATGCCCGCCTCGCGGGTCTGCTCGCCCTTCTGGCGGACATAGACATGACTGGCCGGATCGTCGCCGACGATCACCACCGTGAGGCCGGGCACCAGATCATGCTCGCGTTTCAGCGTCTCGACCGCACGGGCCACCCGCGCCCGGATCCGCGCGGCGCTGGCGCGCCCGTCGATGATGCGGGCGGAGGGCGTTGGGGCGTCGGAATTCATCGAATCTGGCTCCGGTCGCGCGATCAGGGGCGCGCACGTAACAGCGTTTGGGAAAATGTCCGTTGTGCGTGCGCAGCGATTTACAGACCCGCGATTTGCGCGTCTATGCTGGCGCAGAACAATCGGGGGAATACGATCATGACTCGCGCCTTCAAAGCCCTTTCAGCCGGAGTCTGTGCAGCGGCACTGCTGATGGCGGGCGCTCCGGCAGCTCTGGCGATCCAGCCGATACCGGTGGTCCAGGCCGAAAGCCAGCCCGCGCCGACACGGGGCGCTCCCGTGTCTGCCGGACAGAGCGTTCAGGGCACCTTGAGCGAAGACGACGTGCCCCTGACCAATGATGATGAGTTCGAGCCGATCCCTACAGTGGTGCATCTTTTCCAGGTGCGCGCCGGTGAGCGATATTCCATTGCGCTCAACGCCGATGAGTTCGACCCCTACCTGACCCTTGTGCGGCGTCGGGGCGATCAGATCATCACCCTGCGCGAGGACGACGACAGCGGCGGCGAACTGAACAGCCTGATCACCTTCACCGCAGGCAGCAACGAGACGCTGGAGCTGTGGGTATCGAGCTTCCTCGGCTCATCGTTCGGCGATTATGAACTGGCGGTGCAGTCTCTGGGCATGGCGCCGCCCGCGCCGCGGCCCACACCCGCCCGCATCGGGCAGAGCCTCGACGGCATCCTCAGCGCAGAGGGGCCTCAGGACGAGGAAGGGAGACCTTTCAATGCCTACAGCGTGCGGCTGAACCAGGGCCAGAGCGTCCAGGTCGATCTCACTTCCGAAGACTTCGACACCTATCTGGTGATCGGCGTGATGGAAGATGGCGTATTTGTCCCGCTGCGTGAGAATGACGACTTCGGCGGTTCGCTCAACTCGCGCATCCTTCACGTCGCAAGCCAGACCGGCGATCACATCATCCGCGTTCTTGCCTTTGGCGGATCGGGGGAGGGTGCCTACAACCTCTCGGTTCGTCTGCCGCCCGAGCCCGCGCGCCCTGCGGCTCTGACCGTTGGTCGGACCGTCGACGGAGCCATCACGGCCGAGTCACTCGAAGACGCCGACATCGGCCTCTACCAGCCCTTCACGATCCGCGTCCGGGCCGGACAGCGCCTGAGCTTCATCATGCGCTCGGAAGATTTCGATACCTACCTCTATCTGGGCCAGGGGTCCGGCGGAGCGTTTGCGGAATTGGCCAGCGATGACGACGGGCTCGGCGAGGGGCTGAACTCGCTTCTGACCTACACCTTCGAGCGCGCGGGCGACTATCAGGTGCGCGCGACATCGTTCTCGGGCTTCGGGCAGGGTAATTTCACCCTCGAGGTGCGCGAGGAGCGGCCCGAACCTGCGCCGACCGCCATCCGCTTTGGCCAGAGCATCGAGGGGCGGCTGCGCGAAGGCGGCCAGACGGATGCCCGCGGTCGGCTCTACGACACCTATCGCTTCACCGGTGCCGAGGGGCAGCGCGTCGAGATCATCATGCGTTCGGGCGATTTCGATACCTATCTCGAGCTGTCGCGCGCCGAAGGCGGCTTCTCGGTGATCGCTTCGGATGATGATGGTCTGGGCGAGGGGCTCGATTCGCGCCTGCTTTTCACCCTGCCGGAAAGCGGCAGCTATCTGATCCGGGCGCGGCCCTTCGCCGCCAACGGTTCCGGCGCCTATTCTCTGGAGCTTCGTGACCGGGGTGCAGAGCCGCGCGCCGGGTCCATGCTGATTGGCGAGGTGGTGCGCGGCTCGCTCAGCGATGCGGACGAGGCGCTGTCCTCGGGGGCCTATTACGACACCTACCGCTTTCAGGCACGCGAGGGCGACAAGCTGAGGATCAGCATGATTTCCAACAGCTTCGATGCTTTTCTCGTCCTTGGCCGCGACAGCGACAGCGGCGGTTTCAGCTCAATCGCCACCGATGACGATGGCCTGTCCGATACCCACGCCGTGATCGATTACACCGTGACCACCACGGGCACCTATGTCATCCGGGCCACCAGCTATGGCCCGCGCCAGACCGGCCCTTATGTGCTGATCGTCGATCGCCAGCCGACGGGCGAGTGATCTATCCGAGCCTGATCTCGGCGGGGCAAAGGTCGGCAAGCCAGCCCACCTCGACCGCCTCGGCGGCGCTGGCGATGGCGTCGGCGAAATAGCGGTCGCGCTTCAGGGGCTCGACGCGGCTGCGGATTCGCGCCAGGGCGGCCTCGATCGGTGGCGAGGAGGCCAGCGGTCGCCAGTGCTCGATGCCCTCGCAGGCCGCCAGCGCCTCGATGCCGAGGATGTTCGCGACGTTGTCCGACATCTGCAGCAGGCGGCGCGCGCCGTGGGTCGCCATGGAGACGTGATCTTCCTGCCCTGCCGAGGTGGGCACGGTGTCCACCACCGCCGGATGGCTGAGCTGCTTGTTCTCGGACGTCAGTGCCGCGGCTGTCACCTGGGCGATCATGAAGCCGGAGTTCAGGCCGGGGTCCTGGGTCAGGAAGGCGGGCAGGCCGCTCATCTTGGGATCGATCAGAACCGCCACGCGGCGCTCGGACAGGCTGCCGATCTCCGCCAGCACCAGCGCCAGCTGGTCGGCAGCAAAGGCCACGGGCTCGGCGTGGAAGTTCCCCCCTGAAAGCACCTCGCCGGTGTCGGGGAACACCAGCGGATTGTCGGTCACGGCATTGGCCTCGATCAGCAGGGTGTGGGCGGCTGCGCGCGCCACATCAAAGGCCGCGCCCATGACCTGAGGCTGGCAGCGGAAGGAATAGGGATCCTGCACCCGCCCGCAGCCCTCGCGGTGGCTCTCGCGGATCGCGCTGTCCTCCAGCAGGGCGCGCAGGGCCGCTGCCGTGGCCATCTGGCCGGGCTGGCCGCGCAGGGCGTGGATGCGCGCATCGAAGGGCGTGTCGGAGCCTTTCAGCGCATCGGTGGACATGGCCCCTGTGACAAGGGCGGTGCGCAGCAGGCTCTCGGTGCGGATCAGCGCTGTCAGGGCCAGGGCCGTGGAGCACTGGGTGCCATTGAGCAGGGCCAGCCCTTCCTTGGCCGCAAGGGCAATGGGCGCGAGCCCGGCCTTTTCAAGCGCGACAGGGGCGGGGTGCCAGCCGTCCTGATAGAAGGCCTGGGCGCGCGGCTCTCCGATCATCACCGCGCTGAGGTGCGCCAGAGGTGCCAGATCGCCCGATGCGCCCACCGAGCCCTGCCCCGGAATGGCGGGGATCACGCCGCGGTTGAACATCTCGATCAGCAGGTCGATGGTCTGTCTACGCACGCCTGACGCCCCGCGCGAGAGCGAGGCGATCTTGAGCGCCATCAGCAGGCGCGTGGTGCCCATGTCGAGCAGGGCACCGACACCGCAGGCGTGGCTGAGCACCAGATTGGTTTGCAGGCGCTCCAGATCGTCGCGCCCGATGCGCGTGCTGGCCAGCAGGCCAAAGCCCGTGTTCACACCATAGACGCTGCGGTCATCCTCGATGATGCGCGCGATGGTGTCTGCCCCGGCGATGACGGCGGCGCGGGCTTCGGGGGCAAGCTCCAGGGTCACGGGCTGGCAGGCGATGTCGCGCAGGTCGGCAAGGCTCAGCGGCGCGCGGCCGATCATCAGGGTGCGGGACATGGGGGTTCAGTCCAGAGAGGGAAGGTTGAGACCGTGCGTGCGAGCACAGTCGCGGGCGATGTCATAGCCGGCATCGGCGTGGCGCATGACCCCGGTGGCCGGATCGTTCCACAGCACGCGCTCAAGCCGTCGCGCCGCCTCGGGCGTTCCATCGGCCACGATCACCACGCCCGAGTGCTGGGAATAGCCCATGCCCACCCCGCCGCCGTGATGCAGTGACACCCAGCTTGCGCCGGACGCGGTGTTCAGAAGCGCATTGAGCAGCGGCCAGTCCGAGACGGCATCAGAGCCATCCATCATGGCCTCGGTCTCGCGGTTGGGGCTGGCGACCGAGCCGGAATCGAGGTGATCGCGGCCGATCACCACCGGTGCCGACAGTTCGCCCGAGGCCACCATATCGTTGAACATCAGCCCGGCACGGTGCCGCTCGCCCAGACCGATCCAGCAGATGCGCGCGGGCAGGCCCTGAAAGGCGATCTTGTCGGCGGCCATTTCGAGCCAGCGTTGCAGGCCCTCGTTGTCGGGGAACAGGCGCTTCATGGCCGCGTCGGTCTTGCGGATGTCCTCGGGATCACCCGACAGGGCCGCCCAGCGGAACGGGCCGATGCCGCGACAGAACAGCGGACGGATATAGGCGGGCACGAAGCCCGGAAAGCTGAAGGCGGCCTCCAGCCCCTCGTCCTTCGCCACCTGGCGGATGTTGTTGCCATAGTCGGTGACGGGGATGCCCTGGCTCTGAAAGTCCAGCATGGCCTGCACATGAGCCCTGATCGAGGCGCGTGCGGCGCGCTCGACGCTGGCGGGGTCGCTCTCGCGCATGGTGAGCCACTGCTCGACGCTCCAGCCCGCAGGCAGATAGCCGTTGACCAGATCGTGCGCGCTGGTCTGGTCGGTGACGAAATCGGGCCGGATGCCGCGACGGACCATTTCGGGAAGGATTTCCGCCGCATTGCCGAGCAGGCCGATGGAGCGGGGCGTGCCCGCCTTCAGGCTCTCGTCCAGCAGGGCCATGGCCTCATCGGGGCTCTCGGCCATGACATCGAGATAGCGGGTCTCGAGGCGCTTTTCGATGCGCGATCTCTGGCACTCGATCGCCAGACAGGACGCGCCCGCCAGCGTCGCCGCCAGCGTCTGTGCGCCGCCCATGCCGCCCAGGCCCGCCGTCAGGATCCAGCGGCCCGACCAGTCGCCGCCGAAGTGCTGGCGCCCGGCCTCCATGAAGGTCTCGAAGGTGCCCTGGACGATGCCCTGGCTGCCGATGTAGATCCACGAGCCCGCCGTCATCTGGCCGTACATCATCAGGCCCTTGCGATCGAGTTCGCCGAAGTGATCCCAGGTCGCCCAGCGCGGCACGAGGTTCGAGTTGGCGATCAGCACGCGCGGAGCGTCCTCATGGGTGCGGAACACGCCGACCGGCTTGCCCGACTGGACCAGCAGGGTCTGGTCGGCCTCGAGCGCGCGCAGGCTCTCGACGATGCGGTCAAAGCTCTGCCAGTCGCGCGCCGCACGCCCGATCCCGCCATAGACCACGAGGTCTTCGGGGCGCTCGGCCACCTCAGGATCGAGATTGTTCATCAGCATCCGCAGGGCCGCTTCCGCTGCCCAGGTGCGCGCCGTGCGCTCCGGCCCGCGAGGGGCACGCACGACACGGGTGTTTGAGCGGGAGATTTGAGCGGGATCGGATTGAGTCGTCATGTCCGCGTCTCTACTCTGTGCGCTGCCGACACGCAAAACGAGCCGCGAAGGTTTCCATTTGAGTCCCACCGATCCTGCCCCGCCTGCGTCGTCGCCCTTGCTGCAATCGGAGGCTCTGGGCTGGCTGTCCATTGCCGACCTGCTGGGCGATCATCAGGGCGCGCCCGTGGCTCTGCTTGGCGTACCGCTGGGCGAGCGCTCGCTGACGCCGGGGCGCTGCGATCTGGGACCGGCCACCTTGCGCGGCGTGCTGGCGCGGCTTTCCACCTATGACCTCGAGACGGGGCTCAGCCTCGATGATCTGCGGGTGCATGACGCGGGCGATGTGACGCTGAAGGCGCTGTCGCCAGCCGAAGCCTTCGAGCCGGTCAGTCAGGCCGTGCAGGCGCTTTTTCCGCGCGATCTGGTGGTGATGATGGGCGGCAACAATGCCATCACCCGGCCCGGGGTTCATGCTCTGGCGGGCGAGGCCGGCGGCCTGGAGCGCGTGGGCCTGCTGACCCTCGATGCCCATTTCGACCTGCGCGATCTGGATGCGGGCCTGACCAACGGCAATCCCGTCTCGGCGCTGCTGGAGGACGGTCTGCCGGGGCGCAACATCAGCCAGATCGGCCTCGCCCCCTTTGCCAACACGCGCCGGGCGCACGAGCGGGCCATGGCGGCAGGAATAGAGGTGGTCAGCCTCGGCCAGTGCAAGGCGCAGGGGCTGGCCGAGGTGACAGCGCGTGCTCTGGCGCGCCTCAGCGGCCACTGCGACGCCATCTTCGTGGACTTCGACATCGACGTGATTGACCGGGCCGCCTTTCCCTCAGCCCCCGGCGCGCGCCCCGGCGGCGTGAGCGCAGACGCCTTCTTCGAGGCCGCCCGCCTGATCGCCGCCCACCCCAAGGTCATGGCTGTCGACCTGACCGAGTTCGATGCCTCTCTTGAGGTGGGAAATCTGGGTGCCCTGACCTTGGGGCGCTGGTTTGCCGAGATCCTTGCAGGATATGCCAGCCGTGGCTGAGTGCGCCGAGCGCCTGATCACCGGATGCCGGATTGCGTGCCTGCGGCCCGAGGAGGAAGGCTTCGGCCTGATCGAGGATGCCAGCGTCATCGTGCGCGATGGCCGCATCGCCTGGGCGGGGCCGCGCCGCGAACAGCCCGAGGACGTGCCTTCTCAGGTGGACGATCTGGGCGGGCGTCTGCTTACACCCGGCCTGATCGACTGTCACACCCATCTGGTCTTTGCTGGCAACCGGGCGGCCGAGTTCGAGCAGCGGCTGAAGGGTGCCACCTACGAGCAGATCGCGCGGGCGGGCGGCGGCATCGTCTCCAGCGTGCGCCAGGTGCGCGCGGCCAGCGAGGACGAGCTGATCGCCCAGAGCCTGCCGCGCCTGCGCGCGCTGATGGCCGAGGGCGTGACAACCGTCGAGATCAAGTCCGGCTATGGCCTTGATGAGGCGTCCGAGCTGAAGATGCTGCGCGCCGCGCGTGCACTGGGCGCGATCACGGGGGTGCGTGTGCGCACCAGCTATCTGGCGCTGCACGCCCTGCCGCCGGAGTATCGCGACGCGCGCGGTGCCTATGTCGACAGGGCCGTGGATGAATGGCTGCCGCGCGCCCACGCCGAGGGGCTGGTCGACATGGTCGATGCCTATCTTGAGCCCATCGCCTTCGATCAGGACGAGGTTTCGCGCCTGTTCGCACGGGCGCGGGCACTGGGCCTGCCGGTGCGCCTTCATGCCGATCAGCTCAGCGACGGCGGCGGGGCTGGGCTGGCCGCGCGGCATGGTGCCCTGTCGGCCGATCATGTCGAATATGCCAGCGAGGCCGGCGTGCGAGCCATGGCCGAGGCGGGGGTCGTGGCGGTGCTGCTGCCGGGAGCCTATCTGGCCCTGCGCGAAGAGACGCCTCCGCCTGTCGATCTGATGCGTCGGCACAAGGTGCCCATGGCCGTGGCCAGCGATCTCAATCCCGGAACCTCGCCATTGAATTCCCTGCTTCTGGCCGGGGCGCTCGCCTGTGCCCAGTTCCGCCTGACGCCTGAGGAGGCGCTGAAGGGCATGACCTGCGTGGCTGCGCGCGCGCTCGGCCTTGCCGGAGATGTAGGGGAGATCAGGGCGGGCCAGAGGGCCGATCTGGCCGTGTGGGATGTCAGCGATCCTGCAGAGCTGTGCTACTGGCTGGGCCGTCCGCTCTGTGCAGGCAGCTACATCGGCGGCGTGCCCGTGGCGACGCGATCATGAGCGCGCAGGGCCTCGATGCCGTCATCATAGGCGGCGGGCACAACGGGCTGGTTTGTGCATGGTATCTGGCGCGCCGGGGCCTCAAGGTGGCGGTGTTCGAGCGACGCCACCTGCTGGGCGGGGCGGCGGTGACCGAAGAGTTCGTGCCCGGCTTTCGCAACTCCACCGCCAGCTACACCGTAAGCCTGCTCAATCCGAAGATCATCGCCGACATGGATCTCGCCCGCCACGGGCTGCGGATCGTGGAGCGGCGCGTGGCCAATTTCCTGCCCACCGAAGATGGCCGGGCCTTGGTCATGGGCGGGGGCGAGACCGAGGCCAGCATCGCACAGTTCGCGCCGGGCGATGTGTCGCGTTTCGCCGACTATTCCCGCCGCCTCGAGGTCATCGCCGATCTTCTGCGCGCGCTGATCCTGACCGTTCCGCCCAACCGCACGGAGGGCACGCTTTCAGGGCTGGGCGAGCTGATCCGGGCCGCAGGCCTGGGCCACAGGCTCTCGCGCCTCGACATGGAGGCCCAGCGCGATCTTCTGACCCTGTTCACCCGCTCGGCTGGCGAGTGGCTGGACGACACCTTCGAGGCCGAGCCGCTCAAGGCCGTGCTGGGCTTTGACGCGGTGGTGGGCAATTTCGCCAGTCCCTACACGCCGGGCTCGGCCTATGTGCTGCTGCACCATGTGTTTGGCGAGGTGAACGGGCGCAAGGGGGCATGGGGCCATGCCATCGGCGGCATGGGCGCGATCACTCAGGCCATGGCCGCAGCCTGCGCCGAAGCGGGAGTGCAGCTCTTTACCGACAGCGCCGTCTGCGAGGTGCTCAGCGAAAAAGGCCGCGCCACGGGCATCGTGCTGGACGATGGCCGCACGATCCGCGCGCGCTGTGTCGTGGCCAATGTGCACCCGAAGCTGCTGTTCGATAAGCTGGTGGACCCCGCCGTGGTGCCCGAGACCTTTTCCGCCCGCATCAGACAGCACAAGTCAGGCTCGGGCACCTTCCGCATGAACGTGGCGCTCAGCGCGTTGCCCCGGTTCACGGCGCGGCCAGAGGGCACCGATCACCTGACCGCAGGCATCATCATCGCGCCGAGCCTCGCCTATATGGACCGCGCCTGGCGCGAGGCGTGGGACAATGGCTGGTCCAGCCAGCCCATCGTCGAGATGCTGATTCCCTCGACTCTCGACGACAGCCTTGCGCCCGAAGGTGCCCACGTCGCCAGCCTGTTCTGTCAGCACGTGCGCCCTGATCTGGGCAAAGATACGAACGGTATGCGCGCCGACTGGCCTGACACCCGCGAGAGGATTGCCCGGCTGATGATCGAGACCGTGGACCGCCACGCTCCCGGCTTTGCCGCCTCGGTGGTTGGCCACATGGCGCTGGGTCCGATTGATCTGGAAGAGCGCTTTGGCCTCGTTGACGGCGATATCTTCCACGGAAGGCTTTCGCTGGACCAGCTGTTCAGCGCCCGGCCCGTGCTGGGCCATGCCGATCACCGCATGGTGCTGCCGGGGCTTTATCTGTGCGGCTCAGGTGCCCATCCGGGCGGGGGCGTGACAGGCGCGCCCGGTCACAACGCCGCGGGCGTCATCCTGAAGGATTTTCGTGCCCGCAGGCTCTAGGTTGTGGTTCAGGCCCGGCTGATCCCGAGTGCGCGCAGGATCGCGCTGCGCACGCCGTCCTCGGTATAGGGCTTGTGCAGGGTCTGGCGGCCCTGCCACTTCGCGGGAAGGCCGCCCTCGCCGTAGCCGGTCGAGAACACGAAGGGTATGCCCAGCGCGTCCAGCCGCTCGGCCACCGGAAAGACCTCGCGCCCGTCAAGGTTCACGTCGAGGATGGCAGCGTCCGGGCGCTCGCCGCCGTCGAGCAGGGCCAGGGCATCGTCCACGCTGGCTGCCGGGCCGGATACGCCATAGCCTGCGTCACCCAGCATGGTTTCCAGCAGCATAGAGACCAGAGCCTCGTCTTCGACGATCAGGATGCGGCGCAGGTGTTTTGTGTCACTCATTACTCGTCGTCCCGCCCCCGACCACCCGCAGCGCCATTTCAACTGCAAGTTGTCGTCGATTGAGTTCTCGCCCGGTGAGTATATCACTTTCACGCTTCTGCAAAGCTGGCCCCGGGAAATGGCCGTGCCGGTGCCCTGTCATGCACTTCCGCCAAGGCGCAATCTGGCCCTTGCCCTCTTGGCCAAGGCGGGCTATGTCCGCGCCTCCCGCGGCGCAGAAGCGCGCGAGGACGGACGCGTAGCTCAGCGGTAGAGCACCTCGTTCACACCGAGGGGGTCACAGGTTCAATCCCTGTCGCGTCCACCATTTTTTCCCGACCATCGACCCTCTCCCTGCAACCGAGGCACTGTCCTGACGGGGTCAGATGGATGCGCGTATTGCCCGCGCTAGCGGCTGTCGTCGCTGTCCCTGTTCTGGGATGCCGCTGCGGGGCGCTGGCCGGCTTCGAGAATCGGCAGGCCGGCCTCGGTCGGCACATAGATCACATTCTGGCCGTTGCGCGAGAGCTGGTTGATCCAGAGATAGCGAAGATAGCCGTCCGGCCCGCCCAGCCCTTCGGCGATGATGCGGTTGGCTTCGGCCACGCCGCGCGCGCGCTCGATCTCGGCCTGGGCGTCGAGGCGGGCAATCTGGCGGTTCTGTTCGGCGCGTGCCAGCTCGGCACGCCCGCGCATTTCCTCGGACCAGACGCGATAGATGGGAAACAGCGCCAGCGCCGCGATCACCAGAACCACGGCGAGAATGCCGGATACCATCCCAAAGCTGCTGCGGCTCATGACCGTCTCCCTGGATCAGTGCCCATCACTCGCAGGGCAACGGCCATGGGGTCAAGCCCACGGCCATAGGCTAGTGGGTGTGCTCGTCACCGTCACCCGGACCGCTCCCGTCCGATGCGTCCGCCGTTGGTGTCTCGGGTGACATACCCGGCAGGGAGGGCTGGCGCACATTGGCGCGCAGGCTGACGGGGGCGGCGTTCTCGAAGGTGAGTGTGAGCGGCACCGTCTCGCCGTCGCCCAGCGGCGCAGCCAGGCCCAGCAGCATCAGGTGGTTGCCCCCCGCTTCCAGCCGGGCCGACTCACCGGCGGGCAGGGCAAGGCCGCCTTCGAGCGCGCGCATGGTCATCATGCCGTTCTCGGTCGCCATTTCGTGAATCTCGATACTGGCGGCCAGCGGGCTGGAGACCGAAACCAGCCGGTCGTCGCGGCTGGCTGTCAGGGTCATGTAGCAGGCCGTGATGTCGCGCCCGATCGCCGTGGGGCGGCAGGTCGCATCAACGATTTCCACCACGGCGAGCGGCTCGCTTTCATCGCTCTGGGCAGGGGGCGAGCAGGCGGTGAGGCCGAGCGGGGCTGCGAGGCAGCTGACGAGGAGGAGGCGCTTGATCATGGCAGGAGGCGTGCTCGGTATGGATGCTGACGTCATGGAGTATGCGTGGGCCTTCATATGGGTCGCGCCCTGGCGGCTAGCCAGAGGCGCTCGATCGCCAGCATGACCAGAAATGACAGCCCTGTCAGCGGGTAGAGCACCAGCAGGGGTGCGGTGAGCAGCCAGAACGTCCGCGGAATGCGCGCATCGCCGGGCGGCGGCTGAAGGCGCCCGCGGCCCCGGCGCAGTACCGAGATGATGCCGCTGGCTGCGAGAGCGATCAGGCCGAGACAGCCGATCAGCATGATGATGCGGTTGATCTCGCCATACTGGGTGCCCTGATGCACGGCGATGCCCCATTCCACGGCCCGCGCGCCGGGGCCGAAGTCGCCGTAGCCGATGTCCGAGACGATGCGTGCGCTGGCCGGATCGAGGTGCAGGATGCGCGTCGTCTCGACCTGACGGCCTGTGTGACTGGCGCGGATGGCCTCGCCGGGGCGCGGGGCGAGGCTGAGTGTCCAGGGCCGGGGCAGGGCGGCGCCCTCCACCTCGGCGATCACCTGGCCGAGGCTCGCAGTGTGCGGGGCGTGACTGGTCATGGCCGTGCCCTGAACTGTCCAGGGCTCGGCATGGTCATGGCCCTGATGCTCGCCCGTCGAGACGAGGCCCTGCACGGCGGGGCGGCCCCAGTCCATGTGATTGATCACCTGACGCAGCCCATCGCCCCAGATGATCGACCAGGGCATTCCCGTAACGGCCAGAAAGGCGATGACGATGCCGACAAAGGCCCCGGTCACGGCATGGACATCGCGCCAGAAGATGCGCTGGCGCGTGGTGCCTCGCACCGTGACGATGCCGCCTTCCTGTCCCTTGCGGGGCCACCAAAGGAAGATGCCGGTGACCACCAGAACGATGGCCCAGCCCGCCACCACCTCGATCAGGGCGTTGGCGAAGGGGCCAAGAATGCTGAGGCTGTGCAGATCGCGCACCGTGGCCATGACGCCGCCATGGGCCATGGCACCCTGATACTGGGCCGTGGCGGGATCGACGAAGGCCGTCAGGCGGCCGTCCGGGTGCTCTATGGTTATGCGGACGGCCCGTGCGGGGTCTGCGGGCATGATGAACTGGCTGGCGCGCCCGCCCGTGCCCACCTCTGCGGCGCGGACCCACCGCTCGGGCGCCAGCGGCTCGGTGATCTGAGCGCTGGCCGGAGCCGATGCCCTGTCCATGCGCCCGGCGCTGATGGCATCGATCTCGTCGGCGAACAGATAGATCATTCCGGTGACCGCCAGCAGCACCAGAAAGGGCAGGGTGATCACTCCGGCATAAAAGTGCCAGCGCCATACCCCGTTGCGTGTCGGTGTCTGTCTCATCTCAGCGCCTCACGCGAAGACCGACGAACAGGCTGCGCCCCTCGCCGGGAGTGAAAACTGCGGTCGAGGCGATGCGGGCATCGGTTATGGCAGAAAACTCGGGCGTATAGCGCCTGTCCCCCAGATTGCGCGCTTCGGCGAATACCTCGATGCCGTTGCCCAGCTCGCGCCTGCGGTCAGGCCCAGAACCTCATAGCCGGGTGCCTTGAGGGTATTGGCATAGTCGACCCAGACATCGCTGATGCGCCACTCCACCGAGGGGCTGAGAAACACGCCGCTGGCATGACGCCATGTCAGCTCGGCGCGATACTGATGCTCGGGCACGACCGGCAGGCGGTTGCCCTGCCACAGCGTGTCGCGACGAAAGCGGAAATCGCTCCAGTTCCAGGTCTGGCGCAGGCTGGTCGTGCCGCCGAACATTTCGCCCAGGTCCAGCTCCAGCCCGGCCTCGATGCCCTGATGCAGGGTCCGGTCGGCGTTGAAGGTCGCGGCGGGAATGTCCGGTCCGGTGATGAAGTTCAGGATCTCGCCGTCGATGTGGCTGCGATAGAATGCGATGTCCCAGCCGATACGGCCCCGGCGTCCTCGCGAGCCGATCTCGAAGGTCACGGCGTCCTGCGCCTCGATGGGCACGAAGCCTGTCAGGGGAGCTTGTACAAGCGCGCCATAGTGGGGCGGCTCGACCGAGCGCGAGATGTTGGCAAAGACCTGCGCGCCGTCAGGTGCTTCCCACATCACGCCCACGCGCGGTGCGAACCAGCGATAGGTGATGTCATCGTCATTGGCCGGGTTGAGGCGGTCGGCGTAGTCACGCGTGGCATGGCCCAGCGAGCCGCCTGCGACCAGGGCCAGGGCAGGGGTCACGAACAGGCGGCCCTCGGCGAACAGGTCGGTGGCGCTGGCGCGTTGCTGGCCGTTCGCGGTCAGGGCACCGGGGCTGCCCGCCAGATTGACGAAGCGCAGGGCATCCACGCGCCCGTCGCGGTGCGAGATGCCATAGAACAGCTCTGCGCGCCGCCCCATGAAGCTGCCGGTCCAGTCGGCGCGGGCGAACAGGCCGGCAGTGCGGCTGTCCTGATCGATCACCTGAAAGACCGGGTGCCACAGGTCTTTGCGCCAGCCCCAGACGGCGGCATCGACCACGGTGTTTTCGCTGATCCGCCAGCGGGTCTGGAGCGAGACGCGCAGCAGTTCGATGTCGCGCGCGTGGCGACCGGCGACCGATCCGGGATTGGCCATGCGCGGGCTGTTTCGCACCTGATCGAGGGTGAGGTTGCCGGGAATGTCCTGCCGCACGTCCGCGCCCTGCACGATCAGGCGGATTTCCCGATCCTGGCCGAGGCTGTAGCCGAGGTTGAGGTGGCCGCGCGCCTGTGACTGGCGGGCGTTGTCGCGCCAGCCATCGGAGATCATGCCGCTGACGCCGAAATAGCCATCCCGGTTGCCCTGACCCCCCGCCACGGAGGCCGCCAAGCGTCGCGTGTCCCACGAGCCCGCCTCCAGCCGCAGCATGGCGGGGCTGGTGGCGGTGTGACCGGTAGGCGTTACCAGATTGATCGCGCCGCCAAGCTGGGCCCCGCCAAAACGCAAGGTGTTGGCGCCCTTCCAGACCTCGATGTAGCGCGCGCCGAGCGCATCTATGCCCTGAAAGTCGGAAAAGCCGTCCGCGTCGGCGTAGGGAACACCGTCCTGGGCGAACAGCACGCCGCGCTGGTGAAAGCCTTGGCCGATGCCGGAGCCGCGGATCGACAGGCGCCCCTCCTCGCCATATCGGCGCTGGGCATGGACGCCGGGCACGTTCCTCAGGGTGTCGGCGAAGTGGGTGGCAAAGCGGCGCTCATAGGTCTCGGAGGCGACCACGGCGACCGCACCGGGTGTGCGTGCCAGAAGGGCCCGCGCGTCCTGAACCACCTGCGGGTCATCGGGGTTGGGACGGGCCGTCACGATCAGGGTTTCGACGACGGTGACGCCGGGTTCTTCGCCTTCAAGGGCGAGTGCGGGCAGGGCGAACAGGCTGGCGGCAAGGCCAAGGCTCAGCGCAGAGGCCTGCGCCGTGAGACGATAGGACATGGGAGTTTCCTGAAATCAGCAGAGATGAGGGTCCGACCGCGCGGGCCGGAGCGGCAGGGGTTCGCTGATCAGGAAAGGGGCGGTGCAGTCGAGGGCGGCCTGGGCGGTGCGCGCGCAGGCGGCGGTGTTTCATGACGGGCCTGTTGCCATACCACGGGCTCGCCGGAGGCTGCGGGCGCAGCGACTTGCACGACCAGGGGGGCGGGCAGCGCCGTGGCCGAGGCCATGATGCATGACGCGCATTTCAGGCCCTCAAGGCCCTCGCTCTGGCTGAGGTCGAGGCTGCGCGGGCCTTCGGGCGTGCACAGCACCACCGCATCGCCATGAGCCGTGCTGGCGGCCAGAGCGGGCGGCAGCAGTGCGGCAAAGGTCAGGGCAAAGGTGGCGCACACCAGCGCCAGTGCCCGCCAAAGTGGCCAGCTTGAACGCTGCTTGTGATGCGCGACGCGGCTCATGAAAGCGCTCTAGCTAGGCTGAGCGCCCGTGTCCATGCGACAGCTTCACCTAGCTGTCGCCCGATGTCTTTCGGGGGTCGAGTTTGGGGGCGGGTGCAAGGCGCAGCACCTCGGCCTGGAACTTTTCATCCTCACCGGCCACCATCAGGGGCAGGCTGTCGGCGATGGCGTCCAGCATGGGTCGCAGCCAGGCCAGCTCGGCCTTGTGGAAGTCGGACAATACATGGCCATGCACCAGCGCCTTGTCGCCGGGATGGCCGATGCCCAGCCTCATGCGGCGAAAGTCGGCACCGATGTGGCTGATGGTCGAGCGGATGCCGTTCTGGCCCGCCGCGCCGCCACCCGTCTTCATGCGCAGGCGACCGGGTGCCAGGTCGATCTCGTCATGCATGACGATCACGTCGGCGGGCTGGAGGCGAAAGAAGCGCATGGCCTCGCCGATCGCGCGTCCGCTCTCGTTCATGTAGGTCTGGGGCTTGAGCAGCAGCACCCGCACCGGCCCGGCATCGGTCTTCACCTCGCCGTCGCGGGCGATGGACTGGAACTTGGCGCGCTCCGGCCCGAAGGACCAGCGATCGGCAATGGCGTCTGCGGCCATGAATCCGATGTTGTGACGGTTGCCCGCGTATTTGGGGCCGGGATTGCCCAGACCGGCGAGGATCAGCATGGCTCAGGCTCCGGATGCGAAACGGCCCCGCCTCGGATACCGAAACGGGGCCGCAGAATGAAGCGCGATGACGCGGATCAGTCTTCCGATTCGCTCTCTTCAGTGGTTTCGGCCGTGGACTCCTCGGCGGCCTGATCGGCGGCTTCGGACAGGGCGGCGGACGACACCTTGATGGTGGCGATCACGAAATCGCGGTCGGTGATGGTGGGCTGGGCGCCTTCGGGCAGGGCGATGTCCGACATGCGGATGGTGTCGCCCAGCTGACGGCCGGTCAGATCGACGACCAGCTCCTCGGGGATGCGGTCGGCGCGGACACTGATCTCGACGTCGTGACGAACGACTTCGAGCGAGCCGCCCTCGCGGAAGGCGGGGCAGTCATCGTGGTTCTTGAAGTGCACGGGAATGGCGATCTTCACCGGAGCCTTCTCGTCCACGCGCATCAGGTCGAAGTGCACCGGCACGTCCGACACGGGGTGGAACTGCACGTCCTTGGCAATGACCGGCTGGGTCTCGTCACCGTACTTCAGGGTCACCAGGTGGCCCAGCAGCTTGCCGGTGTAGAGCGACTTGCGGAAGGAACGCTCGTCCACGGCGATCGGCACGGGGCCAAGCTCGCCACCGTAGAGGATGCCGGGCACCTTGCCCGAACGGCGCGCGGCGCGGGCGCTGCCGGTGCCGACGCCATCGCGGACTTCGACGTTCAGAATGATCTCGGCCATAGGGCTCGCCTCAAAGCAAAGCCGCCTGCCCGAAGTGCCCGGCCTTGGCCGGTACAGGCGGCGGGGGTCGTGGACCCGTAAAATCAGGAGCGCGGGCTATTACACGCTTCAATCCCGATACGCAACCGCCCCCGCGCACGAAGCGAAGGGGCGGACCGGTCATCGGCGCGGGCCGATGGGAAGCGTGGCGATCAGTTGCCCGGCTCGGCGGCTGTCTCGGCCGCATCGCGGGTGGCGCCCTCGACCGAAGGGGCCGAGGCGATCAGGGTCACGGGTGTGGGCAGGCTCATGGTCACGGCGCCTGCGCTCTGCACGGTGCACTGGGCCAGATCGCTCATGATGTGGCGCCCCACACAGAACATGTCCTCATAGTGCGGGCGCGAGGCGGTCAGGCACTGGAACAGGTTCAGCTTGGACATCCGCAGGCAGAACTGGTGGGTGCTCTCGTCGGACAGAATGTTGGTCGTCTCGATGCTCTCGTCGCCCGCAGCCCCCAGAACCGCGAGGGCGGCGATGGAGAGCGAGCGGATCACCGCAGGGGTGTAGGGCGGGTCCTGCTGGGCGCGCGAGAGGTCCAGACCGTTGCCGGTGTGGGCGGCGGCGAACAGGCGGGCCGATTCTTCGGCGGTGGGCAGCATGGGCGCGGCCGACAGGGCCTGAACGTGGGCGATGCGCGCGGGGCGGTCGTTGACGGCCTGAACCGCCCAGCGGCGCCGCGGATCGTTGCGCTCCTGAATGGTGTAGGCGTCGTTCTCGATCGACTGGCCCAGCGCCGCGATGGCCTGGGCTTCCTGAAGCCAGGAGGCCGCGACCATGCCCGCAGCCTGACGCGCGCCGGGAAGCTGGGCGGCATAGACCGGATCGGCCAGAATCTGATGGATCATGGTCTGGCGCGCCTCGGGGTCCGTGCCCATCCGGCGCACGCCCTCGACGAACTCGCTGGACTGCAGGGCCACGATCACCCCGTATGCGATCATGCCGCGCGAAAGCTGGTTCGGCTCGTAGTTGGCGCCGCGGTTGAGCGCGACATGGATGGCGTCACCGCTCTGGAAGCCGCCTTCCATGGCCGACATGTCGCGCATGAAGGCCAGATAGATCGAGGCCGCCTCGCTGACCGAGCTGTTCAGCGCCAGCACGGGCGGCGGCGGAGGCGGCGGAGGCGGCGGGGGCTCGGGAGCGGTGCTCTCACACGCCACCAGAACACAGGCAGACAGGGCGGCGGCGATAAAAAGGCCCTTGCGGCCCGTCGGGAAGGTGCGGCGCAATCCGATCATCAAGGCGTTTCCCCGTGCGGGGCCCCCTACTGTTTGGCTCACACCCCCTGCGAGCCCGGCGCATCGAGCAAGAAGGAGGCGTGCAAGTCAAGGACCGCAGGCGCCGCCTGACTGCGCCCGGTCCGATCTCACGAAGGGGATTATAACGCCGCGAGAAGTCTTGTTCGATGCTTAATCGAACAGTTTGGAGACCGATTCCTCGTTGGAGATGCGCCGGATCGCCTCGCCGATCAGGGCTGCAACCCCGACAGTGCGTATCTTTGGGCAGTCCTTGACGGCCTGGGGCTGCTCGATGGAGTCGGTGATCACAAGTTCGTTGAGAACCGAGTTCGTGACCCGCTCGACCGCCGGGCCCGACAGCACGCCGTGGCTGATGTATGCGGAAACCTCCGATGCGCCCCGATCGATCAGGGCCTGGGCGGCGTTCACGAGCGTGCCGCCGGAATCCACGATGTCGTCGAACAGGATGCAGCGGCGCCCCTCGACATCGCCGACGATGTTCATGACCTCGCTCTCGCCCGCGCGGGGCCTGCGCTTGTCGACGATGGCGATTTCCGAGCCCAGCCGGTCTGCGAGGGTGCGCACACGCACCACGCCGCCCACGTCCGGCGAGACGATCATCAGGTCCGATGGTTTGGGGTAATGCTGGCGTACGTCCTGGGCCAGCACGGGCAGGGCGAGCAGATTGTCGGTGGGAATGTCGAAGAAGCCCTGAATCTGGCCCGCGTGCAGGTCCATGGTCAGGACGCGGTCGGCACCTGCGCGGGTGATCAGATTGGCCACCAGCTTGGCCGAGATGGGCGTGCGCCCGCCCGTCTTGCGGTCCTGACGCGCATAGCCGAAGTAGGGCATCACCGCCGTGATGCGCCGCGCCGACGCCCGCGCCAGGGCATCGATGCTTATCAGCAGCTCCATCAGGTTGTCGTTGGCGGGAAAGCTGGTGGACTGGATGACGAACACGTCCTCGCCACGCACGTTCTCGTCGATGGTGACGAATACCTCGTTGTCGGCGAAGCGGCGCACGTCCGCGCGGGTCAGCGGCAGATCGAGGTGGGCGGCAATGCCCTGGGCCAGCGACCGGTTCGAGTTCCCCGACATGAGCTTCATGGTCCGGTCATCCTTTCGCCGTGATCGCAGGTCTGATTGATCGAGGTGGGGGCTGGTCCCCGCGCGCCTTCTATAGGTCAGGGACGGTCAGGTGAAGGGCCATGGCGCCTCAATCCGCCGCCTGCGGCCTTGAAGCATCCGCTTTGCCGCGAGCAAGCGCTTTGTCGATTGTCGCAGCGGAGCCTGCTGGTATAGATGCCTGATGCCGGGAGTGCCGGTGTCGGCGGCCCTGATCCCCGCCTTCGTTCGATAAGATGAGGTCCACTGTTGTTTGCCAAGGCTAGCCGATCCGGTCTGATTGCGGTGTCCGCCCTGATGGTGGCAGCCACCCTGAGCGCCTGTGTGGGCGATCGTCAGCGCCCCCGCCTCGTCTATGAGGAACGCCCGGTGGAGCTGCTCTACAACACCGGCTTCCAGCGCATCGAACAGCGCCGCTGGCGCGATGCCGTGGACTATTTCCAGGAGGTCGAGCGTCAGCACCCGTTCTCGGAGTGGTCGCGCCGCGCCATCCTGATGCAGGTCTATGCGCACTATCAGAACCAGCGCTATGCCGATGCCATCGCGGCGGCCGACCGTTTCATCCGGCTGTATCCGGGCAGCCCCTCGGCGGCCTACGCCTATCACATGAAGGCCGTGTGCTACTTCGAGCAGATCGTCGACGTGGGCCGCGATCAGGCCTCGACCAATCAGGCCCTGCTGGCCCTGCGCGAGGTCGTGCGCCGCTATCCCAACTCGCCCTATGCCACCGACGCGCGCGTCAAGATCGACATGGTCAATGACCAGCTCGCGGGCAAGGAAATGGAGATCGGCCGCTGGTACCAGCGCCAGCAGCAGCCGCTGGCGGCCATCAACCGCTACCGCACCGTGATCGACAACGAGGAGTTCCAGCGCACCTCGCACACGCCCGAGGCGCTGTATCGTCTGGTCGAGGTCTATCTGACGCTGGGCCTGCGCGATGAAGCCATCCGCAACGGCGCGGTGCTCGGCCACAACTTCCCCGGAACGGTCTGGTATTCGGACGCCTACCGCCTGCTGACCGCCGAGGGTGCCCAGCCCGAGGTGGCTCCCGAGGGCGGGACGCGCCGCAACTGGCTGAGCCGCATCCTGCCGGGCTGATCGCGCCTCGCGGCGAGGTCCGGCACCGCAGAATCGGCTAGAACATAGGCCATGCTGAGCCTGCTATCGATTCGCGACGTGGTGCTGATCGAGGCCCTGGACCTGGAGGTCGGGCCGGGCCTCACCGTGCTGACCGGCGAGACGGGCGCGGGCAAATCCATCATTCTCGATGCGCTCGGCCTGGTTCTGGGCGCGCGCGCAGATGCAGGCCTCGTTCGGACAGGCGCGAAGGGTGCCTCGGTCAGCGCCAGCTTCGACCTGCCCCCCGACCATTCCATCTTTTCCCGGCTGGCCGAGCGCGGGATCGATGCCGACCCCTCCGAAGGGCTGATCCTGCGCCGTACGCTCGGCAGCGACGGGCGCAGCCGCGCCTTCATCAACGATGCCCCGGTGGGCGTCACGGCGCTGCGCGAGATCACCACTTCGCTTGTCGAGGTTCACGGCCAGCACGAGACCATCGGTCTGCTGGATGCGCGCACCCATGCGGGCCTGCTCGATGCGTTCGGCGCCCATGCCGGCCAGCTGGCCGAAGTGCGTGCGGCCTTTGTTGCCTGGCGGGAGGCCCGGCGCAGGCTGGACGAGATGCGGCTTGAGGCCGAGCGGGCCGCAGGCGAGGTCGAGGATATGCGCGCCACCCTCGATGAACTGGACCGGCTCAACCCGCGCGAAGGCGAGGAAGCCGATCTGGCCGGAGAGCGGGCCATTCTGGGCGCGTCGGAAAAGGCGCTGGCCGATCTCGATGCAGCGCGGGAGGCGCTGGGCGGCGACGCCCTGACGCAGAAACTGGCCCAGGCGCACCGGGCCATCACGCGCGCGGCCGAGCGGATCGGGCCTTCGCTCTCGGGCGATCATCCGGTGCTGGCGCGCCTTGGCGATGCAGCCGAGGCCATCGACCGCACCCTGGTCGAGGCCACAGAGGCGCTGGCAGCGGTGGATGGTGTGGCCAGCGTGTTCGATGTCGATCCCAGCCGTCTGGAGCGGGTCGAGGAGCGCCTGTTCGAGCTGCGCGCCATGGCCCGCAAGATGCGCATGGATGTGGAAGGTCTGGGCGTCGAGCGCGAGCGGCTGCGCGCGGTCCTGCACCGCATCGAGGACGGCGGGGCGGCGCTGGCCGAGGCCGAGGCCGATCTGGCACGCCTGCGCAGAACCTTCGAGGGTGCGTGCGCCAGCTTGAGTGCGGCACGGGCCGCCGCCGCCGAGAGGCTCGGCGCGGCCGTCATGGCAGAACTGGAGCCCCTGCGCCTTGGCCGGGCACGCTTTCATGTCGCGCTCACGCCTCTGGCCGACGATCAGTGGGGCGAGCAGGGTGCCGAGCGCGTCCGCTTCGAGATCAGCACCAATCCCGGCAGTCCCTTCGGCCCGCTGGATGCCATAGCCTCGGGCGGCGAGCTGGCGCGCTTTGCGCTTGCGCTCAAGGCGGCGCTGGCCTCGCGGGGCGACGGACCCCAGCCGCTCATGATCTTCGATGAGGTTGACCAGGGCGTCGGCGGTGCCGTGGCAGAGGCCGTGGGCCAGAGGCTGGATCGTCTGGCACGGGACGCGCAGGTGATGGTCGTGACCCACTCGCCCCAGGTGGCGGCCTTCGGGCGCGCCCACTGGAAGGTGTCCAAGGCCGAAGCAGGCTCCGGCACCGTGACCCGGCTCGACGTGCTCGGCACCGAGAGCAGCGAGGAAGAGATCGCGCGTATGCTGTCGGGCGCAGAGGTCACGGACGCGGCGCGCGCGGCGGCAAGAGCGCTGCGGCGCGCGGGCTGAGGCACGCCCCGCGCCTGGCTTGGGTCATTATGGCCTTTCGGGGGATGACGGGGGCGAAAAGCGCCGCTAGCTTGGCCGCCATGAAACGTCTCGTTGCGCTCGCGGCCATCGCCGCCCCGCTCATCCTGATCGTCACACCTGCGGCTGCACAGGAAGGCCGCCTGACCGTGGAGCGGGTCTTTTCAGACCCCAGCCTCAGCGGGCCGATCGCCCGGGGCGTCAGCCTGTCGCCCGATGGCGAGCTGGCCGCCTTCCTGCGCTCGCGCGAGGACGATGTGGATGTGCTGGACCTGTGGGCAGCGCCTCTGGATGGCACCGAGCCCTATCGCCTGATCGACGCGCGCGCGCTGGTTCCCGAGGCCGGCGAGCTCTCCGAGGCCGAGCGCGCCCGGCGCGAGCGCATGCGCATCAGCCAGCGCGGCGTGGTCGAATATGCATGGGACAGCCAGGGCCGCTACATCCTTGCGCCGCTGGAAGGTGACATCTTCCTCGCCTCGCGCGCCGATGGCAGCGTGCGCCGCCTGACGGAAACGCCTGCTGACGAGATTGACGCCAAGGTCTCCCCGCAGGGCAACTATGTCTCGTGGGTACGCGAGCAGAACCTTTACATCCACGACCTGGCCACGGGGCGCGAGCGCGCCCTGACCACGGATGGCGAAGGCACGCTGAGCTGGGCGACAGCAGACTTCATCGCTCAGGAGGAAATGGACCGCGACACCGGCTACTGGTGGAGCCCGGACGAGCGTTACATCGCCTTGGCGCGCGTGGACGAGAGCACGGTGGACATCGTGCCGCGCTTCGACATCGCAGGCGGCAGCGCAACCATGGTCGAGCAGCGCTATCCGCGCGCGGGCCGTCCCAACGCGGTGGTGGACCTCTATGTGATCGAGGTGGCCAGCGGGCGCATGACGCGCGTGGATCTGGGCCAGAACCGCGACATCTATCTGGCGCGTGTCAACTGGTCCAAGGACGGGCGCACCGTCTATGTCCAGCGCCAGTCGCGCGACCAGCGAACCCTCGATCTGCTGGCCGTGGATGCCGCCACCGGGCGCGGCCCGGTGATCCAGAGCGAGACGTCGCCCGCGTGGGTCGATCTGACCCACGACTTCAATGCCCTGAGCGATGGCAGCTATCTGTGGAGCTCGGTGCGCGACGGCAACCGGCACATCTATCATCATGCTTCGGACGGAAGCGTGATCCGCCAGCTGACATCCGGCGACTGGCCCGTGCGGCGCATCACTGCCGTCAACGAGGAGGCGGGGCTGGTCTATTTCGTAGCCTCGCCCGAAACGCCCATCGAGCAGCATCTTCTGGTCGTGCCGCTGGACGGCTCGGCGCCCGCGCGCCAGCTCACCCGCGCCGGTGGCTGGTGGACCGTGGATGTGGCCAGCGACGGATCGGGCTTCGTGGGCACCTATTCCGACCCGAACACGCCGCCCCAGACGGCCCTGTTCGACAATGAGGGCACCTTCGTGCGCTGGATCGAGGAGAACCGCCTCGATGCCTCTCACCCCTACTATCCCTATCTGGCCCGCCATGTGACACCGCGCTACGGCACCTTGCGCAGCGAGGACGGGCACGAGATGCACTATGCCCTGCTGCTGCCGCCTGACTTCCAGGAAGGACGCCGCTATCCGGTGATCCTCGATGTCTATGGCGGGCCGGGCGTGCAGCGCGTGACCCGCGGCTGGCAGCCGATCAATTCGCGCCTCTATCTGGAGGCGGGCTACATCGTCATGCGCATGGACAACCGCGGCTCCAGCAACCGCTCGGAAGCCTTCGAGAAGGCTCTCAACCGCAGGCTCGGCACCGTCGAGGTGGACGATCAGATCGTAGCGCTCGACTGGCTGCGCCAGCAGCCGTTCGTCGACCCTGAGCGGATGGGCGCGACGGGCTGGAGCTATGGCGGGTTCATGACCCTGATGCTGCTGACCGACGAGCGTTCGGGTCTGGCTGCTGCGACCTCGGGCGCGCCGCCGACCGAGTGGGGCCTCTATGACACCCACTACACCGAGCGCTTCATGGGCACGCCAGAAGAGAATGTGCAGGGATATGCCGACTCTGACGTGGTGGCGCGCCTCGACCGGCTGTCGGGCCGTCTGCTGCTGATCCACGGCATGGCCGATGACAATGTGATCTTTGCCAACACCACGCGGGTGCTGGAGGCGTTGCAGGTGCGGGGCGTTCCCTTCGACACCATGCTCTATCCCGGCCAGCGCCACGGCATCCGCGGCAATGAGCGGGGGCTTCATCTGTGGCGGACCTATCTCGAGTTCTTCGACCGCAACATCGGCGAGGGACGCCGCTAGGGCGCAGCCTTGCCACGGGCCTGCTGGCACTCGGCCTTGCGCTGGGCGCCGCAGGCTCCGCAGCGGCTCAGGCGGGGCCGGACTGGCTCTCGAACCCGCATGAGCGGGCGGCATCGGCGGCGGCACTGCTGCGCAGCGAGCCGCTCATTGCCTACGAGGATGGCGCTGCCCTGCTGGAGCGCCAGAGCGGGGGCCTGTCCGCCGAGGCCATCACCCGTCAGTATCTGGAGCGCATCGCGGCGCTGAATGACGGCGAGGCCATCGCGCTTCGGGCTGTCATTGCGGTCAATCCTGCGGCCATGGACGATGCGCGCGCCCTCGATCAGGCCCGTGCGGGCGGGCAGGTGCTGGCGCTGCACGGCCTGCCCGTCCTCATCAAGGACAATATCGAGACCCGCGAGCTGCCGACGACGGCGGGCTCGCTGGCCCTGTCGGCCAATGCACCGGGGCGCGACGCCCCGCTGGCGGCACGTCTGCGCGAGGGCGGCGCGATCATACTGGGCAAGGCCAATCTGTCCGAATGGGCCAATATCCGCTCGGCAGGCTCGATCAGCGGGTGGAGCGCGGTGGGCGGTCTGGTGCGCAACCCGCATGCCCTGGATCGCTCGGCCTGTGGCTCAAGCTCGGGCAGTGCCGTGGCGGTGGCCGCGGGCCTTGCGTGGGCCGCCATCGGCACGGAGACCGACGGCTCCATCGTCTGCCCTGCGGCCGTCAATGGCATCGTCGGTTTCAAGCCCACGGTGGGCCTTGTCTCGCGCACGCACATCATTCCCATCAGCGAGAGCCAGGACACCGCCGGTCCCATGACCCGCAGCGTGCGTGATGCAGCCCTGATACTTGGCGTCATCGCAGGCTCGGACCCGAGCGACCCGGCCACCATTGAGGCCGATGCGCGGCGCGAGGACTATGCGGCCCTGCTCGATGCCGGATCGCTGGCGGGCACGCGCATCGGCGTGGTGCGCTTTCTGACCGGCTATCACGCCGAGACGGATGCCACCTTCGAGGCCGCCTTGCAGGTGCTGCGCGATCAAGGTGCCATACTGGTCGAGATCACCACGGGGCCAGACCGGGCGGCCATCGGCAGGGCCGAGTTCGCGGTGCTGCTGAGCGAGCTTCGCACCGGGCTCAACGCCTATCTGGAGAGCACCGACCCGGCGCAGGTGCCGTGGCGCAGCCTGTCGGACATCATCGCCTTCAACCGGGGCGAGCCGCGCGAGCTTGCCCTGTTCGGCCAGACCTATTTCGAGGCTGCGGAGCGCACATCAGGGCCGGACGATCCCGACTATCTCGCGGCGCTGGAAACCTCGCGGAGACTGGCTGGCGAGCAGGGGATCGACGCCATGCTGAGCGAGCACGATGTGGTGGCTCTGATCGCACCCACCACCGGCCCGGCCTGGGCCATCGACGTGATCTATGGTGACCGCGTGGCAGGCTCGGCCAGCCAGCTTGCCGCCGTGGCCGGTTATCCGCACCTCACCGTGCCCATGGGGCTGGCGGAGGGCATGCCGGTAGGTCTGTCGTTCTTCGGCGCGAAATGGAGCGATGCGCTGATCCTCTCGCTGGGTTACGCCTTCGAGCAGGCCAGCGGCGCGCGTGTGCATCCCGCCTTGGCGCCTTCGGTGGAGGCGCGCCCCGAGGTGGCCCGTGCCCTGCGCCCGGCGGGGGCGCACTGAGGCGTCAGGCGGCAAAGACCTTGTGCATCAGGCGCTCCAGCGCCTCGGCGTCCACCTGATCGAAAGCCGCCTTTTCGGTCGCGTCCACGTCCAGCACGGCGATCAGCGCGCCGGTGGCATCGAATACCGGCACCACGATCTCGCTTTCGGAGCGCGAGTCACAGGCGATGTGGCCGGGGAAGGCGTGCACGTCCTCGACGATCTGGGTCTTGCGCTGTGCCGCTGCCGTGCCGCACACCCCGCGACCGAAGGCGATGCGCAGGCACCCGAGCGTGCCTTGATAGGGGCCGACCACCAGCTCGTCGCCTTTGGCCGGATCCACCACATAGAAGCCCGTCCAGAAGAAATGCTCGAAGGCATCGTTCAGCATGGAGGCAACGGTGGCCATCTGCGCCACCCGGTCCGATTCGCCCTCCAGCACCGCCAGGATCTCGCCCTCCAGCTCAAGATAGCGCGCGCGCTTGTCTTCGGGCCGGTCGTCGCGGGGCTGATAGCTCATGAATTCACCTGAGAGGGGAGAGAACTGTGGCTTCGGTGAGATAATGCACAGCCCATCTTCGCGCCAGAGGCGTGAGAGTGATGGCACAAGCGTGGCAGGTCTTACGGCCAAGCTTATGAAGAATCGCGCAAAACGAGATTTCTTCGCCTCATCGGCAACGGCTTCACCTCATTGGCGTTAACCTTGACAGCTGCTTACCTTGGTCAGCACCCTCGCTTTCGGGCGTGGTGGGGCCAGTCGGGGCTTGGGGTTATATGTGGGGTAGAAGGTCTCCTGACGCTGACCGGATCGGTCGTGGCCGCAGTGCGTGGCCGCTCGTGGCCGTCGCAGGTCTGATTGCCGCCGTATCGCTGGGCGTGGCCAGCTGCGGCGATCGTATGCCGCCGTGGAAGCGCGACGTGCGTGATGCCTCGGCACAAGGCTGCCCGCGACCGACATCCGTGTTGCAGGGCGCGGACTTCAACGATCAGGAACGCGAGATCCGCCACCTGCGGCGTCTGGCCTTCCGCGGCGACTTCTTTGCCCAGCTCGAGCTTGGCGCACGCTACGCCTCGGTTCGCGAGACCGACCGCAACCTCAACGATCCCATCGAGGCCTCGACCTGGTACGCCATGGCGCTGGCCAACGCTGAGGGCTATGCGCCGATCAACCGCGCGGTGCGCGACGGCATCTTCGGCTGGCGGCCGCTGTCGCGCTATGACGACTGCCGGGCGTTCGAGCGCTCCCAGGCCTATCTGCAGCTTGAGCGCCATCTCAGCCGCATGACACGCGAGGAGCAGGACCAGGTGCGCGACCGGGTCATCTATGTGCTCTCGACCCAGGATGCTGCCGGCTATCGCACGCTGGCGCGCCTGCATGACGCGCTCTACGGACCCTTTGGCGAGCCTGCCGACAACCGCGAGGCGCGTCGCGCGCTTGGCTATCGCGATGTCGGCGACCGGGGCCGTCGCGGCGGCTACCGCTCCACGCTGAACCTGTTCCCGCGCAACGACGTGGACGCCTATCTCTACAACTATCTGGCGGTTCAGACGGGCGACGTGGGCGCTTATGTGCTGCTGCGCGACTTCGAGCGCTCGGCCGATTACCGCCGCAACTACGGCACCTTCGTCGAGGCCAAGGCGCGGCGCTGGGTGCCGCCCTTCGAGTTCTATCCCAATACCGCGCCGCGCTCGGGCGTGCCCCATTCGGACGAGAGCCGCGCGCGCGGTGATGCGCACGAGTTTGCCTTGCAGCGGATGCAGGAGCTGCCGTTCGTGCACGTGGGCCGGGCGCTTCGCTATCTCGGCATCACCGAGACCGTGGCCCTGCGCCCCGCCGATCTCAGCATGCGCCAGGTCGAGACGCTGGAGGCCATGCTGGGCCATCCGATGGAGGGTCGGCTGTCCTATCTGGAGCGCGTGCGCGCCATCCAGATGGCGGCCATGAACGGCTCGTCCGAGGCTCAGCTTGTGCTGGCGGTGATGTATGCCGAAGGCATCGGCGTGCCGGCCGACTACGCGCGCTCGTTCCACTGGTTCTCGGAGGCCGACCGTCAGGGCTCGCCCGAGGCCAAGTTCGCCATGTCCACCTATTTCGCCCTCGGGGTTTCGGGTGTGGCCGACCAGGACAAGGCCCAGGCCGTGGTCTACCGCCTCGAATCCGCCCTCTCAGGTTTCCGCCCCTCGGTGGCGCGCATCCAGGCGATCCTCGCCCAGGTGTCGCGCTCGCAAGGTCAGTAAAGGATCGGGATCAGGTCATGAGACAGTCCCCGAAATCACCCAGTGCCAAATCCCTACGTGAACGCCCTCTGGTGCTGGCCACCGCCTTCGCGGCCATGATCGGGGCCGTGACCCTGATCGGCTCGGGCTCGGGCGGCAGCGCCCAGGCGCAGGTCGCGGCCAAGGTCGAGAGCCAGACCCGCCCCAACTTCGGCATTCTGCTCGATCCGCCGACCCGCACGCGCCCGCGCCACCGCCAGCGCCGGTGGAACTATGGCGAGCATCACCCCGGCTGGCGCCCGCCGCTGCCCGGTCCGATCCTGGGTCAGGAAGAGATCGTGCTGATCGACTGCGGCGGCAACTCGGGTTCGGGTGCGCTGGAACACGCCGTTGCGCGCGTCCGCCCGGGTGGCACCCTGATCGTGCGCGCGCGCGGCGGGCCGTGCGTGGGATGGCTGAACATCGACAAGCCCATGACCATCATGGGCGAGGGCGGCTTTGACAGGCGCGACTGGGATCGCCATCCCGCCGCCTCCATCCAGGCGCCTGCGGGTCTGCCCTGCATGACCGTGGCCCAGGGCGTGCGCGTCGAGGTTCGCGACATCGTGTTCGAGTCGCGCCATGCGGGCCAGGCGGCCTGTGTGGTCGGCTATGGCGCGCAGCTGATCTTCCACCGCACGGGCTTTCGCCATGGCGGCGACGAGGCGGCCATCTATGCCGACGGCGGGCTGATCGACATTCGCGGCTCGGTGATCGAGGCGGCCACCGTGGCACCGGCCATCATCGCCGACAGTGCCACCCTGACGGCTCATGAAGTGGATATCTCCCAGGCCATCACCGGCATCGAGATCATCCCCGGGCCGGGTGAGCCGTCGCGCCTGACGGCCGTGCACCTGAACGGGACCGAGGCCCAGCACACCTTTGGCCCGCGATCCATCGGCCTTCTGGTCCGGGCCGCGCGCAACTATGGCCGGGTCGAGGTCGAGCGCTCGCGCATCTGCGGCTACATCGACGGCATTGTCATCGAGGGCGCGTCGGTCGACGTTCGCCACAGCCGCATCTGCCGCGCCGACAAGGGGGCAGTGGTCTACAACGGCGAGCTGAGCCTGATCGAGAACCGCATCCGCGCCACCGAGGTCGGCTTCGGCGTAGTCTCGGGGCGCGCCGTCGCCAATGACAACACCTTCTCGCGCGTGCAGCAGGTCTATTACGCCGAGCCGCGCGCCAGCGTCGATCTGAACGGCAACCGCGTCTACACGCGCGCCAATCTGTGCCGGCCTCAGTTGGTGCCCGTGTGGCGCGACCGCTATCGCCTGATCTATCCGCGCCATCAGGGCTTCGAGTGTGTCTATACCTCCTATCCCGGCAACTGGTGGGCCGAGGAAGAAGGCTGGTACGGCATCGGCTACTACGACGACGCCTATCAGTGGCCCGGCTATCACGACTTCCATCAGGGCTGGGGCTGGTATGATCAGGGCGGTGCCTATGTGCCCGACCGGCGCTACTTCGGTGATGATCGCTGGGGCCAGCGGCGCAGCGGCGGGGGCCTGTTCGGCGGCGGGCCGCGCCGCAGGTAGCAGCCACAGCCTCACGCGCTGCGCGCATTCCACCCTTAGGGACCTGCCACCCTGAGGGACCATGCCACCTTGAGGGGCGGGGAACCCCGACGCGCCCCCGCTGTTGTCCAGACAGGACAAAGGAGGTTTGCCATGACCGACAAGACACGCCACAGCGAGACCGAACGCGCTCAGAACAACGAGAAGAAGGCGTCAGACACCCTGCGCCCCGAAACTCACGAGCTTGAGGGCACGGGCAACATCAAGGACCGCGAGGCGCAAATCCGTGCCCGCGAGGCCGCCGAGGGCGAAGTGGAACCCGCCAAGCCCGCGCTCAAGCCCGGTTTGGTTACGCCGACCGATCCGACCGCACCCCTCGCCACGGGTGCCAGCGGCGCTTTCGGTGCAGGCGGGCCCGAGGGCTTCGGCACCGGAAGCTGATTACCGCTCAAGTGCCGTCTCGCACTGGCAAGGCCTCGCAGGACCACCTGCGGGGCTTTTTGCTGCGCGCTCATGCTGCAGAAGGTGGTAGGCGCGGAGGGACTCGAACCCCCAACCAGACCGTTATGAGCGGTCGGCTCTAACCATTGAGCTACGCGCCCCCACGCTGCCCTCGCTAGCAGGCGCGCTCTCTCGTGCCAAGGAAAGCGTGGGGGCAACACGGCTGGCCGCAAGCATGACGGCGATTTCACGCAGGTGAACGGATATTCGCCCCATTCGTTTGGCCACCATTCAGGGGCAATGCTGGAGCTTGCCCCCGACCCTGATGCCGGAGCCATCCGACACCGCGTGCCAGGGCCGTGACCCCTCAAGGAGAGCCTGATGGCCGTTTCTCTCTACTCACCCAAGCCTGTCATGGCTGCCATGACCCCGCGCAAGGCGCTCGCCGCCGCCCTGATGGGCGCGGGCCTGATCCTGGCCGTGCCTGCCGCTGCCCAGGACTATTCGCACGGCGCCCATCACATGAGCGTCTCGCCCACCTTCACCCTGTCGGCTTATGGCGAGGTGCGCGTGGCGCCCGATCTGGCGACCATCAACTTTGCCGTGGTCACCGAGGCCGCGACGGCAGAGGCGGCCATGCGCCAGAACCGCGAGCGCATGAACCAGGTCATGGCTGCCCTGCGCCGGGCCGGAATCAGCGAGCGCGACATCCAGACCTCGGGCCTGAACCTGTCGGCGCAATATGACTATGTGCAGAACGAGCCGCCGCGCCTGCGTGGCTATCAGGCCACCAATCAGGTGACGGTGCGGGTGCTCGATCTGGACCGCGTGGGCAGCACGGCCGATGCCGTTGTCTCTGCGGGCGTCAACCAGATCAACGGCATCAGCTTCGGCCTGCGCGATCCCCAGACTGCCGAGAACGCCGCGCGCGAACAGGCTGTGCGCGCCTTGCAGGCGAGGGCGCAGCTCTATGCCAATGCCACCGGTATGCGCCTGATCGGCCTGCGCTCCCTGACCGAAGGCGCGTCCTACGCGCCCCAGCCGCCCATGCCCATGTATGCGCGTATGGCCTCCATGGAGGCGGACAGCTCTACGCCAGTCGCGCCGGGCGAGCTGACCTTGAGGATCACGATCACGGGCGTTTACGACGTCGCACGCTGATTGCGCTTCAGACGAAAAAGGCCCCGGCTTGCCGGGGCCTTTGACGTTTTCGGGCACATCTGATCAGGCGGCGCGCTTGATCGTGTTGCCATCATCCAGCAGCACCACGCTGGGGGCGTGCTGTCGCGCTTCCTCGGCGGGAAGCTGGCAGTAGGAGACGATGATCACCTTGTCGTTGGGCTGGGCCAGACGGGCGGCGGCCCCGTTGATACCGATCACGCGCGAGCCGCGCGGGGCGGGAATGGCATAGGTGGTGAAGCGCGCACCGGTGGTGATGTTGAGCACGTCCACCTGCTCGTGCGCCAGAATGCCCGCCGCATCCAGCAGGTCGGTGTCGATGGCGATCGAGCCCTCGTAGTCCAGATCGGCCTGGGTCACGGTGGCGCGGTGCAGCTTGGCTTTCATCATGGTCAGCAGCATGACCGGAACTCTCGATTTGGCGGCCGGAGAGGGCGCTTTTGCGTGCCCCTCATATAAGGCGGGCGGGCTTTGGCATCAATGATCTTGCCGCAGCGCAACATAAGCTGTGTGCGCCATGTCCCGCTTTCGCCCATTAAGGGACCTTCATTTGACGCCAACACATTGGACTGTATGGTCCAGCCACCGGCCGTCCGGCCATGATGCGGGGCACGATGAAACAGTTTGCACTCACGTTCGTGGCGGCTTTTGCGGCCATGATGCTCTTCTTTCTGGCCCTGCCGTTTGTCCTGATCGGCCTCGTGGCGGCTTCGGCGGGCTCGTCGACGCCATCGGTGCCTTCGGTCGCGGTGATCGAGCTGGACCTGCGCCAGGGCCTGACCGATCAGCCTGATCCCAGCCCCTTCTCGGTGTTCGGCGGTGGTGGCCTCGCCCTGATCGAAGTGGTGCAGACTCTTGATCGTGCCGCCGAGGACAATCGCGTCAAGGGCCTGTTCGTGCGCCTGCCCGAAGGGGGCATGACGCCTGCGGTCGCCGACGAGCTGCGCCAGGCCTTTCGCCGCTTCCGCGCCTCGGCCAAGCCGATCATCATTCACAGCCAGGGGCTGATGCCCTCGGGCGCGGTGATCTCCACCTATATGCTGGGTGCCTCGGGCAGCGAGTTCTGGATGCAGGAGAACGCCTCGTTCCAGGCCACGGGGCTGGCGCGCGAGGAGCTGTTCTTCGGGCGCGCCTTCCAGCGCTATGGCGTGCGCGCCGATTTCGAGCAGCGCTACGAGTACAAGAACGCGCCCAACAGCTTCATCCAGTCCGACTTCACCGAGGCGCACCGTGAGGCCACGGTTTCGTGGATGACCTCGGTCTATGAAACGGCCATCGCTTCTGCGGCCCAGGACCGTCGGCAGGAGCCCGCCGTCCTGCGCGCGGCCATCGAGGGCGGTCCCTACGGCGCTGCCGAGGCGCGTGCGGCGGGCCTGATCGACCGCACCGGTCAGGTCACGGATGCCGAGGCTGAAATCCTCCGGCGCGCGGGCAACAACGCCCAGATGATCCGCTACAGCGACTATGTGGCCCGCGAGCGTCGCCGCGACAGCGGGCGGCACACCATCGCCATCGTGGGCGGCGAGGGTGCCATCATGACCGGTCGCGGCAGCAGCGACCCGTTCGCCTCGGGCTCGACCATCTATTCCGATACCCTGGCCCAGGCCATCCGCGATGCCACCCGCGACAGCGCGGTGCGGGCCATCGTGTTTCGCGTCTCGTCTCCCGGCGGCTCGGATGTGGCCTCCGAACAGATTCTGGCTGCCGTGCGCGAGGCCAAGGCGGCGGGCAAGCCGGTGGTGGTCTCCATGGGTGCCTATGCGGCATCGGGGGGCTACTGGGTTTCGTCCGAGGCCTCGGCGATCGTGGCCCAGCCCACGACTCTGACCGGCTCCATCGGCGTGTTCGGTGGCAAGTTCGTGCTGGGCGACGCCCTGTCACGTTTCGGCCTCGACATGCGCAGCGTCAGCGTGGGCGGCGACTATGCGGACGCCTTCGACACCAGCCGTCCCTTCGATCAGGCTGAGCGCGCCGCCTTCTCTGCGTGGATGGATCAGGTCTATGAGACCTTCGTTACGCGGGTTTCTGCAGGCCGTAACCTGCCGGCGGCGCGCGTGCGCGAGATTGCCCGCGGGCGGGTCTGGACAGGGGCCCAGGCGCGTGAGCTTGGCCTCGTCGATGAGCTTGGCGGGCTCTATGAGGCCATCGCCCGCGCGCGCGTGCTGGCCGAAATCCCCGAGGGCGACAGCGTGCGCTATCGCTACTTCCCCCGCCAGCGCAGTCCTTTCGAGGCTTTTGGTGCCCTGTTCGGCGGATCGAGCGAGACGGCTGAAACCCTGATCGCCCTGAATGCCTTCTTCAGTGACCCGACCGTTCGCGCGGCACTGTCCGAGGCCCGCACGGCCCGTCTTCGCTCTCAGGGCGCGGTGGTGCTGGCTGACGAACCGCTCAATCCCTGAGGCCATCGCGCGCCTCAGCCTGGGTTCATGTGCGGGCGCATGGAGTGCATGCGGCAGCGGTTCGCATTGACGCCGCCGTCCTGGCCCCTCACTCTTGAGGCGGGCTGAGCGGGCGGCACCCCAGGCGCACTGGTGCGTTTTTGTGCGGTGCGTTCTTATCTCGAGGCCCAGCCTCGCAAGGAGTGAAGTCATCATGGACCGGCACAGCCTCTCATTCGGCAAGGCTTCTGGCTCCGGCAACGAAGGTTCGGGACAGGGCGCGCGCAGGGGCGGTGGCATCGCCTCGGCCCTGGCCGGGTTTGCAGGTCTGATCGCCACGGGGACAGCTCTGGCCGCCGGGGCGATCCTGGCGGTGTTCACAGCCATGGCCGTCGCGGTCTTTGCGCTGATCGCTGGCGTGGCTGTCTTCTTCACCGGCCTTGCCCTGAAGGCGCGCCGACGCCATCGCACCCGCAACGCTCCGGCAGGCGAGGGGGTGATCGAGGCCCAGAAGATCAATGGCACCTGGGTCGCCTACGGCTGGGACCGGCAGAGCCGCTGAGCGCTGCGTGAGCATCATCGAGGCGCCATCGCCCAACTTCGATGCCCGGCGCGGCCCGCCGGACATGATCCTGCTTCACTATACCGGGATGCAGAGCGGCGAGGCGGCGCTGGAGCGCCTGCGCGATCCGGGCGCGCGCGTCTCTTCCCACTACATGATCGAGGAGGACGGGCGGGTATATCGCCTGGTGCCCGAGGAGCGCCGGGCCTGGCACGCAGGTCAGTCGTGGTGGCGCGGCGAGCGTGACATCAACGCCGTCTCCGTCGGCATCGAGATCGTCAATCCAGGCCATGAGTGGGGCTATCGCGCCTTTCCCGATGCCCAGATCGAGGCGGTCATTGGCCTGATCGGCGACATCCGCAGCCGCTGGCAGGTGCCCGATGCGCGTATTCTGGGCCATTCGGATGTGGCGCCGTCCCGCAAGACCGATCCGGGCGAACTGTTTCCTTGGCGCGCGCTGGCCGAAGCCGGTCACGGCCTGTGGTTCGAGCCTGCGCCCGAGCGGATCAAGTCGCTGGGTGCGCCACTCGGCCCCGGCGACGAGGGGCTGGGCGTGCACGTCCTTCAGGCGGGTCTTCACCGGCTGGGCTTCGAGCCCCGGCCCTCGGGGCGCTATGATGATGAGACCCGCATCACGGTAGAGGCCTTCCAGCGCCACTGGCGGCCGGAATGCGTGGACGGCATTGCCGATGGCGAGACGCGCGCGCGCCTCGTCGGCCTGCTGCAGCTGGCCAGCATCGAGAGCGTCACGGGCGTGCTCTAGAACCGCGTTTAGGCGCGCGCCATTGACCTTTAGCGTCCGGGGGCGCATCTGCACTGATGTCAGACGGTCGGGCGATCGCGGCGGGGCCTGACTCCGTCGAGGAAAGTCCGGGCTCCACGGCGCAAAGGCGGCGGGTAACGCCCGCCGGGAGCGATCCCAGGGACAGCGCCACAGAAAGCAAACCGCCGTCAGCCTCGTGCCGGCGGCAAGGGTGAAAGGGTGGGGTAAGAGCCCACCGCGCGGCTGGCAACAGTCGTGGCATGGCAAGCCCCGCCTGGAGCAAAACCGAATAGGGACACCGCGCCCGGGGCTTCGGCTCGCGGGCAGGGCGCGTCGGCCCGAGGTGTCCGGGTAGGTTGCTAGAGCGGTCCAGCAATGGCCCGCCCAGATGAATGATCGCCGCCCCCGCTCGCGGGCGGAACAGAACCCGGCTTACAGACCGTCTGACATTTTCCCTCGCCGCATTAAGCAGTTGGGCATCGCTGTGGCGCAAGACAATCCACAGCTGTGGATGCTTTGCCGTGTTCTGTATTCGTTCGTGGTGAGACGGCCTTTCCGCAAACAAAAGGGTTAATGTGGCAGTCAGTGTCATTGCGTCCCAATAGAACCCATGATAACCCAAATCATCACAGGCGGATGATCGCACCGGTCCTCCGTCCGCGTGGGCAACATGAGGTTTGGGGCGGGCCTTGCACGGCCCGGGGCGGAGCGGGTGTTTCTCTCGACCTACGAGAAGCAGCTTGATGCCAAGCGGCGCCTGGTGGTGCCCCAGGACTATCGCTCGCGCGAGAACGGCACCGAAGCCAGCGTGTTCTGCTTTCCCTCCATTGAGGCGGACTGTCTGGAGGCAGGCGGGCAGGCGCTGTTCGATCTCTATCAGAGAGTCATCGACGATCTGCCCTTCGGCGATGCGCTGCGCTCGTCGCTGGAGTGGATGGTCTATGGCGAGCAGAAGCCGCTGGCGTTCGACACCGCTGGTCGCATCGTCCTGCCCGAGCTTCTGTGCGAGGAGTTCGCCCTGACCGATCAGGTCGTGCTGGTGGGCCTGAAGGACCGCTTCCAGATCTGGAACCGCGAGCGCTGGCTTGAGCGCAGGGCCGAGCAGCGGCAGACGGCGCGCGCGGGCCTCTCCCAGCTCGCGGCCCTGCGTCGCGCGGCCATCGTCAAGGTGGGGGAGGCATGAGCCAGCCCCATCTCTCCGTCCTGCTCGACGAGGTTCTTGTTGCGCTTTCCCCGCTGGAGGGCGCCGTGATCGTCGACGCCACTTTCGGTGCCGGTGGCTACAGCCGGGCCCTGCTCGAAGGCGGCGCCAGCGTGATCGGCTTCGATCGGGATCCCGGCGTGATGCCTCACGTCGAGGCGGTGAAAGCGCAGGCAGGCGAGCGTTTCCGCTTCATCCCGCGCCGCTTCTCCGAGCTGGCCGAGGGGCTGGAGGATGCAGGCGTCAGCGGCGTCGATGGCGTGGTCATGGACATCGGCGTGTCGTCCATGCAGCTCGATGAGGCCGAGCGCGGCTTTTCCTTCATGCGTGACGGCCCGCTGGACATGCGCATGAGCCAGAGCGGGGCCACCGCCGCCGATCTGGTCAACCAGGCCGACGAAGCCGAGCTGGCGCGCATCTTCTATGTCTATGGCGAGGAACGTCAGTCGCGGCGCATCGCGCGTCGCATCGTGGAGCGGCGCACCGATCAGCCTTTCGAGACCACGCTCGATCTGGCGGCGGTCGTCGAGCGGGCGCTGGGCGGGCGCAAGGGCGCGCCGACCCATCCAGCCACGCGGGTCTTTCAGGCCCTGCGCATTGCGGTCAACGAGGAGCTGAGCGAGCTGGAGCAGGGGCTGGATGCAGCCGAGGCGGTGCTGAAGCCGGGCGGGCGTCTGGCCGTGGTCACGTTCCACTCGCTCGAAGATCGCATCGTCAAGCGCTTCTTCACCGAACGAGGCGGGCTGAAACCCCAGGGCTCGCGGCATGCCCCGCCCGTGGCCGCAGGGCCGGAGCCGACCTTTCACCTGCCGCACAAGGGTGCGCGCGAGCCCTCCGTGCAGGAACTGGCTGCCAACCCCCGCGCGCGCTCGGCGCGGCTGCGTGCCGGTGTCCGCACGGATGCGCCAGCCCTGAGGGCAGCGGCATGAGCGCGCTGTCGCATCTTTTCACAGCCCGCATGAGGGGTTTCCGCCTGATCGAGATCGTGGCGGGTGTGCTGCTCATCGCCATGGTGGTCTCGGTCTATGTCGCAAAGGCCGCAGCGGCGCGCGAGGACCAGCGCATCGCCGAGCTGGATCGCGCCATCGCGCGTGAGCGCAGCGAGATCCGACTGCTGCGGGCCGAGGTCAGTGCGCTGGAGCGGCCTGCGCGCATCGAGGCGCTGTCGCGCATGGCCGGGCTGGAGCGTGTCGATCCGGCGCGCGTGATCGACGTGACCGACCTGCGTCCCGCCCCCGCGCTGCCTGCGGATGCGGCCGGCGAGGCGCACGACGACGGCGAGGTGCGGCCATGAGGCTGGTGCACCCGCCGCTGCGCCTGATCGGCTCGCTGCTCTGGCGGCTGGAGCACGCTTTCGAGCGCGCGCGGGCCATGGACGCCTCGGGGCGCGGCACGCGCCTGCGCATCTTTGCGGTGATGTTCGGCTTTGCCCTGCTGTTCGGCTGGATCGCGACCGGGGCGGCGCACTCGGCGCTGATGTCGGGCACCCCGAGCGTGGCGACGCGGATGCTGCCCGATGCGGTCGGGCGTGCCGACATCGTGGATCGCAATGGCCAGCTTCTGGCCACCAACATCCGCCACTACGCTCTCTATGTTCAGCCCGACGAGGTGTGGGACCGCGCCCACGCCGTGCGCGCCATCCGCCGGGCCGTCCCGCGCGTGCCCGAGCGTCAGCTGCGCAACGCCATGGAGGCCAGCCGCCGCGCCTACGTCATGGGCGGGCTTGAGCCGGCCGAGCGCGAGGCGCTGATGGCGCTGGGTCTGGGCGGCATCTACTTCGAAAACGAGGACCGCCGCGTCTATCCGCTCGGCGGCACGGCGGCGCATCTGGTCGGCTTCACCGACAGTCACGGCGGCGCGATCAGCGGGGTCGAGCGCGCGCTCGACACGCGCGTGCGCGCCTCCGGTGCCCGTGGTCAGCCCGTGCCGCTCAGCATCGATCTGCGCGTGCAGGCGGCGCTTGAGCAGGAACTGCGGGCGGCCATGGCGGACCAGCAGGCGACGGGAGCGGTCGGCATCGTCACCGATGTGCACACCGGCGAGATTCTGGCTCTGGCCTCGCTGCCCGACTTCGATCCCAACCGCCAGGGCGAGATGGCGGACGAGCGCAAGCTGAACCGGGCTGCGGCCTCGGTCTACGAGATGGGCTCGACCTTCAAGATCTTCACCGTGGCCATGGCGCTGGATGCGGGCATCGCGCGGCTCGACACCACCTTCGATGCCACAGAGCCGCTGCGCGTGGGCGGGCGTGCGGTGCGCGACTTCCACGCCCAGAACCGTGTCATGACCACCGAGGAAGTCTTTCTGCACTCGTCCAACATCGGCACCTCGCGCATGAACATCGGGCTCGGCGGCGATCGCGTCAGGGGCTATTTCGAGGGCTTTGGCCTGCTGGCTCCGGCTCCGAGCGGACTGCCGGAGGCTGCGCGCCCGCGCCAGCCGCCCAACTGGCGCGACCAGACTCTCATCTCGCTGTCCTATGGCTATGCCACCATGGTCACGCCCCTGCACATGGCGGCCTCGGTGGGCGCGATCATGAACGGCGGGCTCTATGTGCCGCTCACCTTAGAGCCGCGCGGTCGCGAGGCCGTGCCGCAGGGCCACCGCGTGGTCTCCGAGGAGACCTCGCGCCAGATGCTGCACCTGATGCGTCAGAACGTGGTGCGCGGATCGGGCACGCGGGCCGACATTCCGGGGCTTCGCGTCGGGGGCAAGACGGGCTCGGCGGAGAAGGCGGTCAACGGACGCTATGACCGCACGCGCATGGTCTCTTCCTTCGCCTCGGTCTTTCCCTCGGAAGGCGCGCTCGATGCGCCCCGCTACCTCGTTTTCATCCTGATCGACGAGCCGCGCGGCAGCGCCGCCACCCACGGGCTGCGCACGGCAGGCTTCGTGGCTGCTCCCGTCGCCGGGCGCGTGATCGACCGCATCGCGGGGTTCCTGGGCGTGGAGCGCCTCGATGATCCGCGCCTGCATCGCTATGTGGCGCGCGATCCTCTGCCCGAGACCCTGTCGGACCTGTCCCTCCTGGCGGAGTATGCCCAGTGAGCGCGCGCAGGCAGAAGCTGTCGGACGTGCTGCGGCGCAGCCTCGATCATGATCCCGTCATCACGGGCGTGACCGCCGACAGCCGCAAGGTCGGGCCGGGTGCTCTGTTTGCAGCCCTTCCGGGCAGCGACGCCGATGGTCGCGCCTTCATTCCCCAGGCGCTCGCCAGCGGTGCGGCAGCGGTGCTCGCCCCGCTCGACACGCCCGATGGTGCCGCACCCGTTCTGGTCAGGAGCCACGACGTGCGCCGCGCTTATGCGCTGGCGGCTCGCAGTTTCTATGACGCCCAGCCGCACACGTGCGTGGCGGTGACCGGCACGAACGGCAAGACATCGGTGGCCACCTTCTGCCGCCAGATCTGGACGGCATTGGGCCATCGCGCAGCCAGCATGGGCACCCTGGGTCTCGTGGTGGGGCGCGACGAGGCCCTTACCGGTCCCGGCCTGACCTCGCCCGATGCGGGCGAGGCGGCGCGCCACATGGCCGAGCTGGCCGGCGCGGGCGTGACCCATGTGGCACTGGAGGCCTCGTCGCACGGGCTCGATCAGAGACGCCTCGACGGCATTGCCCTGAAGGCCGCCGCCTTCACCAATCTGAGCCAGGATCACCTCGACTATCATGGCGACATGGAGGCCTATCGGCGCGCCAAGCTGCGCCTGTTCGAGACCCTGCTGGCGCGCGGGCGCACAGCGGTCCTCAACGCCGATGCCGACGCCTATCCGGCCTTTGCCGCGTGCAGCATCATGGCCGGTCTCGATCTGTATGGCGTGGGCGAGCGCGGCCGCGATCTGACCTTGATCGAGCGCGAGGCCGTGGCGGACGGCCAGATCCTGACCATAGACGTCAAGGGACGTAGCCGGCGTGTGCACCTGCCGCTGGCGGGCAGCTTTCAGGCCGCCAATGCGCTGGTGGCGGCAGGGCTGTGCATCGCCAGCGGTGACGACGCGCAGGACGTGCTTGAGGCCCTGTCAGGCATCGAGGGCGCGCGGGGGCGGATGCAGCGTGTCGGCCAGACGGAGCAGGGCGCGGCGGTCTACGTTGATTATGCCCACACGCCTGACGGGCTCGAGACCGTGCTTGGCGCACTCAAGCCCCACGCGCACGGCAGGCTGATCGTGGTGTTCGGTGCGGGCGGCGACCGCGATCGCAGCAAGCGCCCGCTGATGGGGCAGGTGGCTGCGCGCCTCGCCGATGTGGCCATCGTCACCGACGACAATCCGCGCTCCGAAGACCCTGCGGCCATTCGCGCCGAGGTCATGGCGGGCGGGGCCGGTCTCATCGAGATCGCCGGGCGCGCCGAGGCGATCGGTGCCGCCGTGGCCATGCTGGCGCAAGGCGATCTGCTGATCGTCGCCGGAAAAGGTCACGAACAGGGTCAAATCATCGGAAAAACCGTCTATCCCTTCGACGATGCGAGCGAAGTGGCGCGCGCGTTGAAGGACAGGGGCACATGACACGCGCTTTGTGGACGGCGGAGCAGATCGCGGCGGCAACCGGGGGTCGCCTGATCGGAACGGGTTTCGCCGCGACTGGGGTCAGCTTCGACAGCCGCTCGGTAGAGGCCGGAGACCTGTTCGTCGCGCTCGCGGGCGCGCGCGACGGTCATGATTTCGTGCAAGGTGCCTTTGCCGCAGGCGCTGCGGCGGCCCTGGTCACGCGAGAGCTGGACGGCGGGCCGATGGTGGTGGTCGAGGACACCTTGCGCGCCCTTGAGGCCCTTGCCGTCGCCGCGCGCGACCGCGCCCCCGAGATCAGGCGCGCCGCCGTGACCGGATCGGTGGGCAAGACCAGCGTGACCCAGGCCATTGCGGCGGGACTTCGCCTTGCCGGGCCGGCCCACAGCTCGATCAAGTCCTTCAACAATCATATCGGCGTGCCTCTGACCCTTGCGCGCATGCCGCCGGACTGCGCGCGCGCGGTGTTCGAGATCGGCATGAACGCACCCGGTGAGATCGCGCCGCTGTCCCGCCTCGTCCAGCCCCACGCCGCCTGCGTCACGACCGTTGGCCCGGTCCACATCGAAGCCTTTGCCGATGGCGAGGAAGGCGTCGCACGCGAGAAGGCCAGCATCTTCGACGGGCTGGGTCCGGGCGGCGTGGCGGTCATCAATGCCGACAATCCGTGGTTCGAGATTCTCAAGAAGCGCGCCCTGCACGCTGGCGCGCGCATCATCACCTTTGGCGCGGGCGACAATGCCGATGCCCGCCTGCTGGACTTCGTGCCCGATGCAGACGGCGCCAGCGTCAGTGCCCGCATCTTCGACCATGACTATGTGTTCCGCCTGCGCCAGTCGGGCTTTCACTGGGGCCTGAACGCCCTGGCCGTGCTGATGATGCTCGATGCGCTGGATGTCTCGCTCGAGACCGGCTTACAGTCGCTGTCGCAGTTCGAGCCATTGTCCGGTCGTGGCCGAGTGCGCGAGGTGTCGCTGGGCCGGGGGCATTTCACCCTGATCGACGAGAGTTACAACGCCAACCCGCTGTCGATGCGCGCAGGGCTGGCCTCGCTGGGCGCGCGCGCCGTTGCATCCGGCGGGCGGCGCATCGCGGTGCTGACCGACATGCTGGAGCTGGGCGATCAGTCCGCGGATCTGCACACCCGGCTTGCGGAAGCTGTGGAACAGGCCGGGATTGATCTGGTCTTTAGCGCTGGCTCGCATATGAGGCATCTGCACGATGCGCTCGATCCGGCGCGGCGCGGCGCCCATGCACCCTCGGCGGACCAGATCGCACCGGTGGTCTGCGAGGCCGTGCGCGAGGGCGATGTCGTGATGGTCAAGGGGTCCAACGGCTCGAAGGCGGCCTCGATAGCGGTGGCCCTGCTGGGCCTTGAGCTGGGCCGCAACGAGCGCGGCGAGGGATAGGGGAAAGCCCGATGTTTTATCTGATCTATCTGGCCTTCGCCGATCTGGCGTCAGACTATCCCCTGCTGAACCTTATGCAATATCAGACGGTTCGCGTCGGCCTCGCGTTGATGACGGCTCTGATTATCGCCGTGGCCATGGGCTCGCGCTTCATCAACTGGATGCGCTCAAAGCAGGGCCGGGGTCAGCCGATCCGTACCGATGGCCCCGAGGGGCATCTGCTGACCAAGCAGGGCACGCCGACCATGGGCGGGCTCATGATCCTGGCGGGTCTGGTGGTGGCCACCTTGCTGTGGGCGGACCTGCGCAATCCTTTCATCTGGATCGTGCTGATCCTGACCACGGGCTATGGCCTGCTCGGCTTTGCGGACGACTATGCCAAGGTCACCAAGCAGACCTCTGCGGGCCTGTCCGGCAAGCAGAAGCTGGCGGCCCAGTTCGCCCTTGCCATCGTGGTGGCCGTGATCGCCGTGACCATGGCCACGCCCTCGCCGACCTCGCCGGGGCTCGAGACCTCGCTGGCGTTCCCGTTCTTCAAGGATGTGCTGCTGAACCTCGGCTGGTTCTACATCGCGTTTGCCGCCGTGGTGATCGTGGGCGCATCCAATGCGGTGAACCTGACTGACGGCCTCGATGGTCTGGCAATCGTCCCGGTGATGATGGCCGCGGCGGCGTTCGGCATCATCGCCTATCTGGTGGGCAACTTCGTCTTCGCCCAGTATCTTCAGGTCCACTTCGTGCCCGGCGCGGGCGAGCTGGCCATCTTCTGTGCGGCCCTGATCGGCGCAGGCACGGGCTTTCTCTGGTACAATGCGCCGCCGGCCAAGATATTCATGGGCGACACCGGCTCGCTGGCCCTGGGCGGCGCACTGGGCGGAGTGGCCATCTCGACCAAGCACGAGATCGTCCTGGCCATCGTCGGCGGGCTGTTCGTGGTCGAGGCGCTGTCGGTCATGATCCAGGTGGCCTATTTCAAGGCGACCGGAAAGCGCGTGTTCCTGATGGCACCGATCCACCACCACTTCGAAAAGATGGGTTGGGCCGAGTCCACGGTCGTGGTGCGCTTCTGGATCGTTGCCGCCATGCTGGCCATGATCGGCCTGTCCACGCTCAAGCTGAGGTAGATCATGATTGCCGTCCCCGGCTTCGAGGGCAGGGCGGTGGCGGTGGTCGGGCTGGGCCGCTCGGGCCTGCCTGCGGCAGAGGCGCTTCGCGCCGGAGGCGCGCGCGTGCGCGTCTGGGATGACGGCGAGGCCGCGCGGCAGGCGGCGGCGGGCGCGGGCTTCGAGGTCACGGACCTGACCGGCACGGAATGGAGCGATCTTGCAGCGCTGGTTCTCTCTCCGGGCGTGCCCCTGACCCATCCCGCGCCGCACTGGAGCGTGGCGCGCGCGCGCGATGCCGGCGTTGAGATCATCGGCGATCTGGAGCTGTTTGCGCGTGCCATGGCGGCCTTGCCCCAGCACGCCCGTCCGCGCGTCATCGCCATCACCGGCACCAACGGCAAGTCGACCACCACGGCCCTGATCGGCTGGCTGCTGCGCAGCGCGGGGCTCAGCGTGCATGTGGGCGGCAACATCGGCATCGGCGTGCTGTCCCTGCCCGCGCCTGTGGCAGGGTCGGTCTATGTGCTTGAGGCCTCCAGCTATCAACTCGATCTGACCGGCAGCTTTGCCCCTGACGTGGCGGTGCTGACCAACATCAGTCCCGATCATCTGGAGCGCCACGGCGACATGGTGGGCTATGTCGCCGCCAAGCAGCGGCTGTTCCGCAACCTGTCGGGCGATCAGGTGGCCGTGTTCGGCGTCGACGACGACTGGAGCGCGGCCATGGCCGAGACCCTGCGCGAGCGCGGCGGGCGGGTCGAGAGCGTCAGCGTCCATGGCCGCCCGGCGGATGTCACCCGCAGCGATCAGTGGCTGTTCGATGCCGGCGAGCCCCTGTTCGATCTGGCGAGCGCGCCTGCGCTGTTCGGTGCCCACAATGCCCAGAACGCGGGACTGGCGTGGCTGGCCGTGCGCGCACTGGGCCTCGGTGACGCCAGCATTGCAGCGGGGCTACGCTCGTTTCCCGGCCTCGCCCATCGCATGGAGGAGGTCGGACGGCTCGGCGGTGTGCGCTTCATCAACGATTCCAAGGCCACCAATGCCGATGCGGCGCGTCAGGCCCTGCAAAGCTTTGCCAGGGTTCACTGGATCGGCGGGGGGCGCGCCAAGAGCGACGGCGCCGTGCCGCTGCTGGATCTGACCGGGCGGATGGCCCATGCCTATCTGATCGGCGAGGCAGCCGCCTCGTTTGCCGATGTGCTGGGCGCGCGCGTGGGCGTCACCTTGTCGGGCACGCTCGAGCAGGCCGTACGCGATGCTTTTGAAGGTGCCGTGAGCGACGCCGAAGGGCGCGCAGGCGAAGACGCGGTAGTGCTGTTCTCGCCTGCCTGCGCCTCGTTCGACCAGTATCCCGACTTCGAGGTTCGCGGCGAGGCGTTCCGCGCCCATGTCGCCGCCCTGGGGGCACGCATGAGCACCGGGGGGAGCGCGTCCCGGTGAACAGCCCCGCCCGCCCCTTCGCCCGCACCGACCGCTCGCTGATCGCCAACTGGTGGTGGACGGTGGATCGGGGCGTGCTGATGGCCGTGCTGGTGCTGATCGTGCTGGGGGTCGCCCTGTCCTTCGGTTCCAGCCCCGCAGCAGCCCAGGCCAGCGGGATCAGCCATGACCCGTTCTATTTTGCCTGGCGCATGGTGATGTTCGCTGCCGCCGGTCTGACCGTCATGTTCGGCGCTTCGCTGCTCTCGCCCAGAGGGGTGCGGCGCATCGCGGTCCTGACCTTGCTGGGCTCGCTGTTTCTCATGATGATGCTGCCGCTGATCGGCGACAATGTGAAGGGCGCGACACGCTGGATCAGCGTCGGACCGTTCGGTCTCCAGCCCTCTGAAATGGTCAAGCCGGCCTTCATCGTCTTTGCGGCCTGGATGTTCTCGGAGTCCCAGAAGGGGCAGGGGATACCGGGCATCACCATCGCCTTCGTGACCCTGCTGATCATCATCGGCCTGCTCTACATCCAGCCCGACATCGGACAGACCCTGCTCATCGTGGCGGTGTTCGGTGCCGTCTTCTTCATGGCCGGCGTGCCGCTCAAGTGGATGGGCGTCATGCTCGGAGCAGCGGTTGTGGGCGGGGCCGCGATCTATGCGACCGTGCCCCATGTGCGAGACCGCGTGGCACGCTTCACCTCTCCCGATCAGGCCGATACCTATCAGATCGACCGGGCCGCCGAGGCCATCGCGGCAGGCGGGCTGGTGGGGCGCGGAGCGGGCGAGGGCGTGATGAAGCGCTCGGTTCCCGACCTGCACACCGACTTCATCTATTCTGTTGCCGCCGAGGAGTTCGGCCTGATCTTCTCGCTGCTGCTGATCGGCCTTTATGCCTTCATCGTTCTGAGGGGTATGAGCCGGGCATTGCGGCTCTATGACCCGTTCGAGCAGACGGCGGCGGCGGGGCTGTTCATGCTGCTGGGCTTGCAGGCCGTCATCAATGTGGCGGTCAATCTGAACCTGATCCCGACCAAGGGCATGACCCTGCCCTTCATTTCCTATGGCGGTTCCTCGATGATCGGCATGGCGCTCACCATGGGTTTTGCCCTGGCCCTGACCCGCAGGCGGGCGGGCGCGTTCGATCCCGGCGAGAGCCCCCTGTTCGAGCGTTTGAGGCGTGGCGGATGACAAAGGCAGACGAGGCTCCCCTCGCAATTCTGGCCGCTGGCGGCACGGGCGGGCATATGTTCCCCGCCGAGGCGCTGGCGCGCGAGCTGATGGCGCGCGGCTGGCGCATCGTGCTGGCCACCGACCGGCGCGGTGAGGTCTATGCCAGCAACTTCCCCTGCGAGACGCGCCTCGATCTGGATGCGGCGACCTTTCGGGGACTGAACCCCGTGCGGCTGGCGCGCGCGCTTGTCAGCAATGCCTCGGGGGTGATGCGCGCGCGCCGTGCCATCAGCGAACTGCGCCCGCGGGTGGTCGTGGGCTTTGGCGGCTATCCCTCGCTGCCGACCCTGATCGCTGCCCTGTCCGCGCGCGTGCCGAGTGTCATTCACGAACAGAATGCCGTTCTGGGCCGCACCAACCGCCTGCTGGCGCCGCACGTCGGTCATCTGGCATCGGGCTTTCCCGTGTTGGAGCGGGCTAGACCTGCCGACCGCCAGCGCAACGAGGTGGTCGGCAACCCCGTGCGCGCGGCCGTGCTGGAGATCGCCGATCTGGACTACCCTGATGCCTCCGGCCCGCTTCGCCTGCTGGTCACGGGTGGCAGCCAGGGCGCGCGCCTGCTCTCGCTGACGGTGCCGAAAGCCGTGACCCTGCTGCCCGAAGCCCTGCGCGCACGCCTGCGCATCGCCCAGCAGACCCGGCCGGAAATCCTCGACGAAGTGCGTGCCCTCTATGACAAGGCCCGCGTGGAGGTGGAGCTTGCGCCGTTCTTCTCGGACATGGGCAGTCGGCTGGCCGAGGCGCATCTCGTGATCGGGCGGGCGGGCGCTTCGACCTGTGCCGAGCTGGCGGTGGCGGGTCGGCCCGCCATTCTGGTGCCTCTGGCCATTGCGGCGGACGATCATCAGCGCCTGAATGCCGAGCACTTGAGACAGGCGGGCGCCGCAGAGGTGATAAGTGAATCCGACCTGACGCCGGAGCATCTGGCCGGGCGGCTCGAGGCCCTGCTCGGCGACAGCGAGGGGCTCAGGGCGCGGGCCTTGTCCGCACGTGGCGTCGCCATGAAGGATGCAACAGCGCGTCTGGCCGATCTGGTCGAGAAGGCCGCCCGGCCATAGTGCAAAGCACGCACGAGCCCGCTATAGCCGCTGGATGATTTCGCGCAGCAAGCTCCGTCCCGTCCCGTTCAAGATCGGCCCAGTCCACTTCATCGGCATGGGTGGCATCGGCATGAGCGGCATCGCCGAGATCATGCTCAAGATCGGCTATCAGGTGCAGGGTTCGGACGCGCGCGCCAGCGCCAACACCGAACGCCTGGAAAAGCTGGGCGCAAGAGTGTTCATCGGCCACGACGCGGCGCACATCGGCGAGGGCGTGTCAGCCGTGGTCTATTCGACCGCCGTGCCTGCGGACAATCCCGAGATGCAGGTCGCGCGCGAGCGGCGCATCCCGCTGGTCCGCCGTGCCGAGATGCTGGCCGAGCTGATGCGCCTGCAGTTCTCGATCGCCGTCGGGGGCACCCACGGCAAGACCACCACCACCTCGATGGTGGCTTCCCTGCTGGATGCGGGCGGGCTCGACCCCACCATCGTCAACGGCGGCATCATCAACGCCTATGGCACCAACGCAAAGGTGGGCGATGGCGACTGGATCGTGGTCGAGGCGGACGAGAGCGATGGCAGTTTCCTGCGCCTGAAGTCCACTGCAGCCATCGTGACCAATATCGACCCCGAGCATCTCGATCACTATGGCGATTTCGATGCGGTGCGCCGCGCGTTCTGCGACTTCATCGAGAACGTGCCCTTCTATGGCTTTGGCGTTGTATGCCTCGATCACCCCGAGGTGCAGCGCATGGTGGCGAGCATCGATAACCGCCGCCTGATCACCTACGGGCTCAATCCTCAGGCCATGGTCAGGGCTGATCGCTGCGAGATGTCGCCGGACGGGGCGCGCTTCGACGTGCTTATCCAGCAGCCCGGAACGGCCGCCCTCGACGAGCCAGAGCGCATCGAGGCGCTGCACCTGCCCATGGCGGGCTGGCACAATGTCTCCAACGCCCTGGCGGCCATTGCCGTGGCCCGCGAGCTGGGCGTGGACAACGAGAGCATCCGCAAGGGACTGGCCGATTTCGGCGGGGTCAAGCGTCGCTTCACCACCACGGGCGTCGTCGGCGATGTGCGCATCATCGACGACTATGCCCATCATCCGGTCGAGATCGCCGCCGTGCTCAAGGCCGCGCGCCAGGTGGTCGAGCGCGATGGCGAGCGGGGGCGCGTCATCGCCGTCGTCCAGCCCCATCGTTACACCCGCCTGCGCGACCTGATGAGCGAGTTCTCGAGCTGCTTTGCCGATGCTGACAGCGTGATCGTCGCCGATGTCTATGCGGCAGGCGAAGCGCCCATCGAGGGCGTGGACAAGCTGGCGCTGGTCGAGGGGCTCAAGCGCTTCGGGCACCGCCGTGTGCAGGCTCTGGACAATGCGGCGGCCCTGCCCCGGCTGATCGCCGAGGAGAGCCGGGCAGGCGATGCGGTGGTGCTGCTGGGCGCGGGCGACATCACGGCGTGGGCCTATGCGCTGCCCGCCCAGCTGGAGGCGCTGGCGTGACCGATCACCTTGAACTGCCCGAAGTGCGCGGCAAGCTGCTGCGCGACGAGCCGCTGGCGCCTTTCACATGGTTCAGGGTGGGCGGGCGCGCGGACGTGCTGTTCCTGCCTGCGGACCCCGAGGATCTGGCCCAGTTCCTCAAGGCGCTTGATCCCGCCATCCCGGTCAGCGTTCTGGGCGTGGGCTCGAACGTGATCGTGCGCGATGGCGGTATCGAGGGCGTGGTGATCCGACTGGCGGGGCGCGCCTTTGCTGGCGTGGAGGTCGAGGGCACCAGGCTGCGCACCGGGGCCGCTGCGCTCGATTCCATGGTGGCGCGGGCCAGCGCCAGGGCAGGGCTGGCGGGCCTTGAATTCTATGCCGGCATACCCGGAACCATCGGCGGTGCCTTGACCATGAATGCGGGCTGTTACGGCACCGAGACGTGCGACGTGCTGGTCTCGGCCTGGGGGCTGAACCGGGCCGGTGAGCGGGTCGACTACCAGCTTGCCGACTTCGGCTACAGCTATCGTCACTCGCAGGCACCGTCCGAGATCATCTGGATCGAGGCCGTGTTTCAGGGGCGTTCCGATGCGCCCGACGCGGTTCAGGCGCGCATCGACGCCATCACCGCGCGGCGCGAGCAGACCCAGCCCATTCGCGAGAAGACCGGCGGCTCCACCTTCAAGAACCCCGAGGGCCATTCCTCATGGAAGCTGGTCGATGAGGCGGGCTGGCGCGGCAGGCTGCACGCCGTGACCGGGGGCGGGGCCATGTTCAGCGAACTGCACGCCAACTTCATGATCAATCCCGGCGAGGCCACGGCGGCCGATCTGGAGGGGCTCGGCGAGGCGGTGAGAGCCGATGTTAAGGATAAATTCGGCGTGGACCTGCAATGGGAAATCAGGCGCATAGGGCGGCCGTGATTCCTCGCCTGTACGTGCCTTTTCCTGACCGCGCCCTGGCGGAGTATCCGGCTTGAAAGCGTTTTCCGATCTTCATGTCGCCGTGCTGATGGGCGGGCTGTCGTCCGAGCGCGAGGTGTCCTTGAGTTCCGGCGAGCAGTGCGCGGCGGCTCTGGAGCGGCTGGGCGCGCGCGTCAGCCGGCTGGATGCGGGGCGCGATCTGGCCCAGCGGCTGGTCGCCCTGTCGCCTGATGTCGCCTTCAACGCCCTCCACGGCGCGTGGGGCGAGGACGGCTGCGTTCAGGGCGTGCTGGAGACGCTTGGCATCGCCTACACCCACTCGGGCGTGCTGGCTTCGGCCCTGGCCATGGACAAGGATCGCTCCAAGGCGGTGCTGGCGGCGGCGGGTGTGCCTGTGCCCGGTGGCGGCCTGTTTGATCGCCGCGAGGTCGCGCGCCGCCATGTGATCGCGCCTCCTTACGTCATCAAGCCCAATGCCGAGGGCTCATCGGTCGGCGTGTTTCTGGTGCGCGATGACAGTGAGGCCCCTGTGGCCGCCGTGGGCGCCGAGGGCTGGACCTACGGCGAGCAGGTGATGGTCGAGCCCTATGTCGCCGGTCAGGAACTGGCCGTGACGGTGATGGGCGAGGCGGGCGGCCCGCGCGCCCTGACCGTGACCGACATCACGCCGGTGAAGGGCTTTTACGATTACGAGGCGAAGTATGCGCCCGGCGGCTCGGTGCACGAGCTGCCCGCGCGCCTGCCCGAAGCGGTTTTCCACAGGTGCCTGCGCCTCGCAGAGCGTGCGCATTCGGCATTAGGTTGCCGGGGTGTGACCCGATCCGACTTTCGTTATGACGATGTTAAGGACGTTCTTGTTCTGCTGGAGGTCAACACCCAGCCCGGCATGACGCCGACCTCGCTCGCGCCAGAGCAGGCGGCCCATGTGGGGATGGGCTATGAAGACCTGGTTCGGTGGATCGTGGAGGACGCCTCATGCCCGCGGTAGTTCGCGGCGGCCGGCGAACAAATTCCAGCCCGCAGAGATCGCGGCCCCAGTCGCGCGCCAGTTCGCGCCCGGCGGGGGGCGCGAAGTCCCGTCGGCCGGAAGTGCCCGGCAAGCTCGCTGCTCTGTCCAGTCTGGACCTGTCGCCGCGCGCGGCAGCGATCGGCCTTGGCGTCGTGGCGATGGTGTGCGCGGGCATCATCTTTACCGGATCGCGGGCCGAGCGCCTGTCGGCCTTTGTCAGCGGCGGTATCAACCAGCAGCTGGCGGCGGCGGGCCTGCAATTGCGCCGCGTGCACATCCAGGGTGCATCCACCGAGGCCAATCGCGCCATCCAGCAGGTTCTGAGCCTGCGCCAGGGCGAGCCCATCACGGCCGTGGACCTCGACATGGTGCGCCAGCAGGTCGAGGCTGTCGGCTGGGTCGAAAAGGCCCGCGTCGTGCGCCTGCTTCCCGACACCCTCGTCATTGCCGTGACCGAGCACGACCGCCTGGCCGTCTGGCAGAGCGGCGGGCGCAATGCCGTCATCGACAGTCAGGGCCGTGTGATCGAGGGCGCTGATGCGGCGCTCTATCCCGAACTGCCACTGGTGGTCGGCGAGGGCGCTCATTTGCAGGCGACCGATGTGATCCGCTCCCTCAGCGAGCGGCCTGACCTTATGCGGCGCGTCGAGGCGATCGTGCGCGTGGACGGGCGGCGCTGGGATCTGCGCCTGCGCGACGGCAGCCTGATCATGCTGCCCGAGGCCAATGTGGATGCGGCCCTGATCCAGCTTGAGGCGCTCGATCAGCGTCAGGGCCTTCTGGGGCGGGGCTTCGAGCGGGTGGACCTGCGCCTTCCCGAAGCGGTGGTCGTGCGCCCGAGAGGGACGGGCCGAGGATGAGGGCAGGGGTGTCATGAGCAGAACCGATCCGCGCCAGAACACGAGGGTTGGAGATACGCGCGCGCCGGTCGTGGCCGCGCTCGATCTTGGCTCGTCCAAGGTTTCCTGCTTCATCATGAAGCCCGAGGGCGTGCGCCATGCCGACCGCACCGTGCGCGTGGCGGGTGCCAGTCACGTTCAGTCGAGGGGCATTCGCGGCGGGGCCATTGTCGATCTGGACGATGCGGCCCAGGCCATCGGCCATGCGGTCGAGCGCGCCGAGCGGGCCGCGGGGGCGCCGGTGTCTGGCGTCATCGTCAGCACGGCCATCGGCCAGATGGTCAGCCATCGCCTCAGTGCCGAAGTCTCGCTGGGCGCGCGACCTGTTGGCGATGCGGACCTGGCGCGCGCCATCGCCTCCGCGCTCGCCCAGCTTCGCGTCAGCGAGCGCCGTCCCATCCATGTCCTGCCCGTCTCGTGGTCGGTCGATCGCGTCGGCGGGATTCGCGATCCGCGCGCCATGAGCGGCTCCAGCCTCGGGCTGGAACTGCTGGTGGTCAGCATGAGCGAGAGCGCGTTCACCTCGCTCAGCCACTGTCTGGAGCTGGCGCACCTTGATCTTCAGGGCGTGGCCGCGGCTCCGGTCGTCTCGGCCCTTTCCGCGCTTGAGGAAGACGAGACGGACCTGGGCTGTGTGTGCATCGATCTGGGCGCGGGCACCACCACCGCCTCGGTCTGGCACGAGCGTGCGCTTGTTCACGTCGAGAGCCTGGGCATCGGCGGCGAGCACGTCACGCGGGACATCGCGCGCGGCCTGTCCACGTCCCAGGCGGGGGCCGAGCGACTCAAGACCCTGCATGGCTCGGCCATGGCCTCGGGCAATGAGGACCGCGAGATGGTCGAAGCGCCTCATCGCGGCGAAGACCCGGACGTGGGGCAGGTCGTGGTGCCGCGCTCCATGCTGAAAACCATCATCGCCTCGCGGGTCGAGGAGACGCTGGAGCTGATGCGCGACCGGCTGCGCGCATCCGGTGCCGGACCTGTGCCGGGCGCAGGCATCGTTCTGGTCGGCGGTGCCAGCCAGCTCAATGGCGTGCGCGAGATGGCGGTGCGCGTGTTCGACCGGCCGGTCAGGCTGGGTCGGCCCCAGCGGGTGCCTCATCTTGCCGATGCCGCCTCGGGCCCGGCCTTCTGCGCGGCCTCGGGCGTGCTGCTCAAGACGGCTTATGGCCCGCGCGAAGCGGTCTCGGCGCGCAAGCTGCTCTCGCGCCAGATCACGGCGGCGGATGCGCCCGGCGTCAGCCGCGGCGGCCTGCTGGCCCGTGCGACGGGCTGGCTGCGCGAGAACCTCTGACTACGCGCCCTCGCGCACGCCCAGTATCCAGCCTTCCTCGCGCTCGACCTGGGCGACCATGGCCGCGTCCACGCCCGCAGGCGGGGCGAACAAAGCGCCCAGCTCGCCTTTCTCGTCCAGCCGCGCAAAGGTCTCGGCGGTGATGCGCACCTGGGCTGCATCCTTGACCTCGCCGGGCTCGGGCGTGATGTCGAACAGCGAGGGCCAGACCTCGACGAACAGGGCGCTCAGGGACTCGACGTCAGAGGGCTCAAGCCCCCGCCAGCCCGTGCCGAACGGCCATACCGCAGCACTCGAACCCATGGCCGTCATCAGGCGGTGAACCGCGGCGATACCCACCAGAGACTGACCGCCCACAGCACCCGCGCCGTGCATCTGCCAGACACTCTTGGGCTGTCTGCGTCCCTTGCGCGCAGCCACCTCTGTGGCGCGGAACTCGGGCAGTCCCGCAAAGCCCGAGGACTTTGTGGTCTTGAGCCAGCGCTGGGCCTGACTGGCCGGACAGCCCCAGAACGGCTCGGGCGCATCGGTCATCAGCCGGTTGATCTTGGCGGCCACGGCAAAGCGGTTGTTGGTGTTGTCGCGCTTGTCCACCACGTTGTCGGCGATGAACTTCCACATTCCGCTCCAGTCAGCCGGACCGAGCTTCAGCTTCTCGGCGGTGCCCTGCGGATAGCCGAGCGCAAAGTCGAAGCCGACCAGGGCGCGGTCGCCGCGCTTGTTCAGGTCGGTCAGGATCGAGGCGATCAGGGCCTCGCCTTCCGCGCGCGTGGCCGGATTGTGAGCCTCATAGGCGAGGCGAAAGCGCACGTCGCGCTTCATCACGCCGACCCACAGCGACTGCTCGCCGGTCTTGCGGCCCTCGCCCGCGGTCCAGTCGGCGATGACATAGGCGTCGAACAGGCGCTTCACGAGAAGCCTCCGGGGCAGGACATTTCAGGGCGAAAGATGGCGGGCTTTTACCCCTCATGGGCGAGGGGCACTAGGGCTAATCGTGCGCAGATCGCTCGCTCTGGCGAGGGGCCATCGGCAGCTTTAGCAGAGCCTCGACATGGGAGAGCCAGCGCCGCCCCAGCCGCATGGCCTCGGCGGGCGAGCCCGTCTCGGTGGGCTTCAGCGCATCCCACAGTGTGAGTTCGAACTCGGGGTTGCGCGGGTCATCGAACATCAGACGCAAGGTGACGGCTTCGGCATCGGGGGCCATCACATCGAGCGCGCGGCGCTGTTCACCGCGCTGCACCCGCGCCACCACATGACCGTCTACAATCATCTCTGCCCCGGCGATCTCGTCGAAGCCATAGACCAGTCCGCTGGCACCCCGGTCCCACAAGACGCAGACCTGCCCGGTCTCGAAATCCAGCCCCGCCGCACGGCCCTCGGCCAGTGAGATGGCGACCGCCTCAAGCTCTGGCCCCAGCGCGCGCACCATGGCGCGTTCAAGGCGGCGACCCGGCTGCATCCACCACGCCAGAGCCAGGCTGAGCGTCGTCAGGGCCGCTGCCGCCAGTGCGATCAGAAGCAGGATGCGCACCATCTCGATCATGGGCTTCAGTCCGCCAGTTCGATGACGACCGGCACATGGTCGCTGGGCTTGTCCATGGCGCGCGCATCGCGGTGGGTCTCGATGGCCGCGAAGCGGTCGCAGGCCTGGGCCGACATCAGGGCGAAGTCGATGCGGATGCCGTGATTCCGCTGCCAGGCGCCGGCCTGATAGTCCCAGAAGGTGAAGGTGCCGGGCGGCTGCTCGCCGACCTCATGGGCATCGAACAGGCCGATGTTCTTCAGGGCGCGCAGGGCGGCGCGGCTCTCGGGCTGATAGAGGGCGTCGTCCAGCCATGCGGCGGGATTGGCGGCGTCCTCGGCCTCTGGAATGACGTTGTAGTCGCCGCACAGAACCAGGGCTTCCTCGTGTGCGAGCAGGGTGCTGGCGTGTCGGCGCAGGCGCTCGAACCAGCGCAGCTTGTAGCCGAACTTGTCCGAGGCGACCGGATTTCCGTTGGGCAGATAAAGTCCGCCCACGCGCACGGGGCGCGGACACTCGATCAGCGCCTCGATGTAGCGGGCCTGTTCGTCGCCGTCGTCTCCGGGCAGGGCGCGGCGCACCTCCGACAGGGGATATTTTGAGAGCAGGGCCACGCCGTTATAGCTCTTCTGGCCGAAGACCTCGACGTTGTAGCCAAGGTCTTCGAAGGCTTCACGCGGGAACTTCTCGTCCACGCACTTGATCTCCTGAAGGCACGCCACGTCTGGCGCATGGGTGCTGAACCACGCCAGCACGGTTTCCAGGCGCGCATTGACCGAGTTCACGTTCCAGGTGGCGATACGCATGAGGAGGCCGGGCTAAAGGATGATCAAGGCGGCAGGCTAATGCGATTTGGGCCTTGAGGCCAAGGTTGTGCGCCGATGCAGCTGCGCGCCCGGCAGAAAATGCCCGGCAGGGGGAAATCTTTGCCGCCCGCCTTCTGGCACCCGGCAGATTCTGCCGCGTCCGAACGCGGTAAATCAGTGATTAACACTTTAAAATCAGTAACTTAATGCACGCTGCGACCCCTCCAGACTGGCGCGCGGCTTGCTAGAGGTATCGATGGGCAAAATGCTCCCGGCAGACAAAACGTCAGCCGGACACCTTGAAAGAAGGACTACGTGCCATGGCGCTGAACAGCGTTAACACGAACGTGGGCGCGATGATCGCGCTCCAGAACCTGCAAATCACCAATCAGGAACTGGCCGTCACCCAATCCCGTATCAACACGGGCAAGAAGATCAATTCGGCCAAGGACAATGGTGCCATCTGGGCGATCGCCCAGGGTCAACGCGCTGAAATCGGTGCTCTGAACGCGGTGAAGGACAGCCTTCAGCGTGGCCAGTCGGCCGTGGACGTTGCCGTTGCTGCCGGTGAGTCGGTCTCCGACCTGCTGCTGCAACTGAAGGAGAAGGCGCTCGCCGCCACGGACTCCTCGCTGACCACCTCGGCCCGCAACGCCCTGAACGAAGACTTCGTCGCCATCCGCAACCAGATTGCGACCGTGGTCGGCAACTCCGAGTTCAACGGTGTGAACCTGCTCAAGGGCACCCAGGGCTTCAACGCTCTGGCGAACGTCGCCGGCGACACCATCGCCATCGGTGTCGAGGACATGTCGCTGTCGGGCTCCATCGTGACCCTGACCACGGCCCAGACCGTTGCCACCCAGACCAACGCCACTGCCGCCCTGGCCGCCGTGGATGCTTCGATCGCCAACGTCTCGGCCGCGCTCGCGCGTCTGGGCACCGGCTCGAAGTCGCTGGGCACCCACCTGACCTTCGTCGGCAAGCTCCAGGACACCCTGGAAGCTGGCGTGGGCAACCTCGTCGATGCGGATCTCGCCCGTGAGAGCGCGCGCCTGCAGGCCTTGCAGACCAAGCAGCAGCTTGGCGTTCAGGCCCTGTCGATCGCGAACTCCTCGACGTCGATCCTGCTCGGACTGTTCCGCTAAGGATCACGCCTGAAAGGCGGCGGTGCCGAGTAGCGTTCCGGCACCGCCTGCCCTTCCGGCCACGACCGGAGGCCACGCCCCTTCTCGGGGCTGGACAGAAGGATGAACGAAGCCGCCAGGATAGGCATCATCAGCACCTCCACCGTCGCCCCGCTCTCGTCGTCTGACGGCAGCGGTTTTCGCGATTCGGATCCCTCGAAGGATGCGGAGCGCCTCGAGCGCTACCGCCTCATCATCGAGAAGGTCCCCGACCGACCGGGCTATGTCTACAAGACCCTCGACCGCGTGACCGGCGAGGTCGTGGCCCAGTTGCCGCGAGAGGAAGTGCTGAGGCTGCGCGACCAGCCGGATTATGTGACGGGCAAGCTGATCAACACCCGCATCTGATCCGCACGAGATAGCCGACCCACAACCGTGTGAAGCGCGCTTCACACGGCAAAATGCTTTGAGGGGTTAACGGCGGCGTTAACCATACGCACACGACTCACCGTCTAGCTATTAACCATATAGCCAGAGAAGGTGGCCCCATGACGTCGAGCGTTCACACCAACACATCCGCCCTGATCGCGCTTCAGAATCTGAACAAGACCAATGAGCGGCTGGCCGACGTGCAGGGCCGGATCAACACCGGTCTCAAGGTTCAGGGGGCCAAGGACAACGCCTCCATCTGGGCCATCGCCCAGGGCCAGAGGGCCGACATGGGCGCGCTGGCAGCGGTCAAGATGAGCCTTGATCGCGCCACCTCCATCGCGGACGTGGCGCTGGCGGCAGGCGAGAGCGTCTCGGACCTGCTGATCCAGCTCAAGGAAAAGGTGGTCGCGGCCAACGACTCCTCGCTGAAGACCCAGTCGCGCGAGCTGCTGAACGCGGACTTCCAGGCGATTCTGCGCGCCATCGGTCAGGCGATCAACAATGCGACCTTCGACGGGGCCAATATCCTGAACGGTGCCCTGACCAACGGCATCCAGTTCCTGGCCAATGCCGAAGCCAATGCCTTCGTGACGCTGGGCGCGCGCAACCTCAGCCTCGGCGGCGCGATCATGGAAATCTCGAACGCCGACAGTCTGCTGACCATGACCGGCGCGACCACGGCCCTGTCGCGGCTCGACAACTCGATCGCCCAGCTCAATGCTGCACTCGGCGAGATCGGCTCTCAGGCCAAGCAGATCGCTGCGCACAACACCTTCGTCTCCAAGCTGATGGACACGCTGGAAGCAGGGATCGGCAATCTGGTCGATGCGGACCTTGCCCGCGAGAGTGCTCGACTGAACGCCCTTCAGGTGCAGCAGCAGCTTGGTGCCCAGGCCCTGTCCATCGCCAACCAGGCGCCCCAGATCATCCTGTCGCTGTTCCGCAGCTAGGGCTCGGCGCGCGCGTCGCAGGGTTTTCTTCACCCGCTCGCGGGATAATGGAGCCATAGCCATAGAGGCGCCGCGCGCTCGTGATCAACAACAGCTATCTGCTGGGCCTGTTCAGTCTGCAAACCGGGATCGGCAGCAGCGGGACCAGTGCGCTCGCAAACCCGCCACGCCCGCGCACCACGCCGACGCCGCCCTGGGATGCCAAGGCTGTCGTTCCCCAGGCCGATGCCCTGCTTCGCGCCGCGCTGGGCGGGCGTCGCATCATCGACGAGACCGCTGCACGCCTCGATGTGCCCGGCGCTTCGCGCGACTATCAGCGCCTGTTCACGCTCTATCAGGGCCTTGAGACCCTGACGGCGCTCGCCAATCGTGCCGGGGTGAAGGGGCTGAGTGCCACCGAACAGGCCCTGGTGGCGCGTCGCTTTGAATCGGGCCTGGCCGAACTGGGGCAATGGCTGCCTGGTGCAGGCTTCGACCGGCTCAACGTCACCCAGGGCATTTCGACCAGCTCGACCAAGACCACCGCAGGCGTGGCCCGCGACAGCGCGCGCTCCATCACCGCCCCGATCCATTCGGGATCGCCTGACGCTCCGGTGGCCGCCTTCATGGGCGATGTGCGCTTTTCCATCGACATCGGCCGGATCGCCGGTGACGTGCGCGTGGACATCGACCTTTCAGACATGGGCGACGAGACGCGAACTCTGGGCAGCGTGCTGGCCTTCATCAATCAGAAGCTCGAGGACGCGGGCGTGCAGACGCGCCTTGGCCGCGAGCAGATCAAGGCCGAACCGCGCACCGTTCAGGCGGGGGGGCGCACCATCACCCTGCCGGCAGGGCTCGACCAGTGGGCGCTGGCCGTGCGCGGCTCTGTCGGCGAGAGTATCAGCTTCAGCGCGCCCGATACCGCCGATGCGGTCTATGTCACACAGAAGAATGGCGCAGGTGCCGCCCAGTTGCTCAAGTTTCAGGATGGGGACGCCATTGCAGGCGCCATCCCGCGTCCCGGTGACACCTATTTCGTCGACGGGCGCAGCGTGCAGGAAGCGCTGCCTGCCAATGTGAGCGCTGTGCGCGAGACGCTGGGCGCGGCCGATGGCGGGCTGTGGGTGCTGGCCGATGTCAGCACCGGATCTGCGAACCAGCCGATCAAGGGCGCGCAGGATGTGGCCCTGATGCGTTTCGACAGCGCAGGGCGGCTGATGTTCACGCGCACCCTGGGCGCTGCGGACGAGGCTTCGGGTCTGGCCATGGCGCTTGGCCCCGACGGGCAGGTCGCCATCGCGGGGTCCGTGAAGGGCGCGCTTGAGCCGGGCAGGGCGGGGGCCGATGCCCGCCTGACCGATAGTTTCGTCACCGTGTTCGATGCGACCGGACAGGAGATGTGGAGCCACCGCGAGGGCGCGCGCGGGGAGGACGAGGCCACGGCGATCAGCTTCGATGCCAGCGGTCGCCTGATCGTGGCGGGGCGCACGCGCTCGGCCATGCCCGAGACGGGGCAGGCGGTTCAGGGCGGCTGGGATTCCTATGTGCGCATCATCGAGACCTCGCGCGCCCATGCCTTTGCCCCCATAACGGCGCGGGTGGTCGAAACCGTGCAGTTCGGCACCACGGGCGATGATGGCGTCAGCGCAATCGCCCTGTCAGGCGATACCCTGATCGTGGCGGGCATCGAGGCGGGTGAGGGCGTGCTGCGCAGCTATGATCTGTCGGGCGGCACGCCTGTGCTCGGCCAGACCCGCAGCCTTGGCACGCTGGGCGGGTCCATCGCGGGCGTGTTCATCGAGGACGGGCGGGTGATCGTGGCGGGCACCACTTCCAATGCGGCCCTGTCCGCAGACGCCATCACCTCGGACCACTCGGGGGGGCGCGACGGCTTCGTGGGCAGTTTCGACATGAGCCTCGGCGACGGGCAGCTCAGCTATTTCGGGGCCGAGGGTGACGACACCATCGCCGATGTGAAGGTTCTGGGCGGCAAGGTCTGGATCACGGGCGTTCAGAACCGAGATCCTCTGGCCAAGGATGATGCGCCATCACGCGCCTATCTGCACCGCATCGATGCCGCCAGCGGCACTCTGGAGTGGAGCCGAGACTGGTCGGGAGAGGGCGCACAGGCCGTGCCCATGAGTCTGGCCGTGGCGGCAGGCGGAGCCTCGGTTCTTGATCGGCTGGGCCTGCCCCAGGGCACCATCCCGCAATCCGATTCCAAGCGACTGGTCGATGCCACCGCACTCCGGGCGGGCGATCGCTTCTATGTCGCCAGTCCCACGGGGCGGCCCGTGGCCGTGACCATCGAGGCGCGTGACACGCTCCAGACCCTGGCGCGCAAGATCGAGCAGGCCTCGCAGAACAGGCTTCAGGTCACGCTTATGTCCGAAGGCGGCCACGTCACGGGCAAGGACGGCGAAACGCCGGTCACGGCAGGGGGCTTTCAGCGCCTGATGATCGCGCCGCGCTCGGGCCGCGAGGGTGCGATGCTGATGGCGGGCGAAGCGGGGCGCGATGCCCTGTCCGCACTTGGCCTGACGCCGGGACTGATCGCGCCGTCCACAGCGGGCCAGAAGGATGCGCGCAAGACCTACGGGCTCCAGCTTCTGTCCAGCCTGAACCTGAACTCTCCCGATGCGATCAAGGCCGCCGGTCAGGCCCTGCAACAGGCCATGTCGGTGGTGCGCACCGCCTATCGCGACCTGAACAGCGCGCTCAATCCCTCAAGCCCGGCCATCAGCGGCAAGGCACCGGCCTATCTGACCGGCCAGATCGCCAACTATCAGGCCGCGCTGGCGCGCCTGACCGGGGGCTTGTGAGCGCAAAAGCCCGGCTTGCCGGTTGACGTGCGACGTGCGGGCGGGGTTACTGCTGCTCTCCCTTCCAGCATGAGCGTTCCATGTCACAGAATAATCGTCTGATCCTGATTCTCGGCGCCGCAGCTGCTGTCGTGGTGGCGGTGGTGGTCGCTCTGCTGATGAACCGTGGTCCCGCGCCTGACGAACCGCCGCCTGCATCCAAGGGCGGCCTGCAGCTTGAGGTCACCGAGGTGCCGACCCTGGAGCCCACGCGCGAGCTGCGCTGCTTTGTCGACGGCCAGTTTGTGGGCATGACCACCCTGGCGGACTGCGCGCGCCGCAACGGTCTGGCCACTGACGCGCTGGATGTGGGTATCGATGCCTCGGGCGAACTGGCAGCCGCGCCGACCGCGTCATTCACGCCGCCGCCCGCCCTGCCTCCTGTGGACCTCGCCGAAGTCGCACCCCCGCCGGCCAGCACGCCACAGCCTGCGCCCCTTCCCGCGCCTGGACCCCAGCCCGTGCCCGTCAGCGGGCCGAGCGCGACCTGCCTGCGCCACACGGGCAACGACTGGACCCAGATGTCCAGCGCCACCGATCTGAACACCTGTGTGCAGATGCTGTTCTCGGGAACCTGCGTGCGTCCGGGCGAGGCGCGCTATGGACGCTGGGGTGACATGACCTTGCGCCTGGTGCCGCGCCGCGTCGAACAGTCGGGCGACAATGTGCGCTTCCGCACCTTGGCCGAGCAGGACCGCAACTGTTCCATCGCGCGCGTGAACTGAAGGATTGCCGCCATGAACCGAGCCCTGATCGCGTCTGCGCTGGTCTGCACCGGTGCCCTTGCGCTGGCTGCCTGCGGGGGCGGCACCGAGGCCCCAAACGAGCGCGGCGTCTGCTATCACGTGGTCAATGTCGGCCTCGATGGCGAGGTGCGCGGCGAGGTGCGCTACAACGTTCTGGCGAATGATCAGGAGAGCATCGAGATGTGCGCCGCCCGTCTTGAGGAAATGCGCCAGCAGTTCCAACGCATGGCCGGGGGCAACGACCATGTCGTGGGCACCTATCAGGGCCGGTGGATCTATATCGACCGCGCGGGCGTCTGGTTCGCGCCCTCGCGTCAGGGGGGGCGCTTCTTTGCCCTGAGGCGCACGGGCGACGGACGCCTGGCCATCCCCGGCATTTTCGAGACCCAGCCGAGCGGTCCACAGGCACAGCCGGGCAGCTAGCTTTCGCGGGTTGCCACGGCGCGCGCCAGCGGCTGAATAGGCGGGCGCGCACCCCGGTGCGATTCAGCAGGCTCTTATTTTTGAGGAAACGGCGATGGCGGGCAGTGTCAACAAGGTCATTCTGATCGGCAACCTGGGCCGCGATCCCGAAATCCGCTCGCTGAACTCGGGCGATCGCGTGGCCAACCTGCGCATCGCCACCTCCGAGAGCTGGCGCGACAAGGCCACGGGCGAGCGCAAGGAAAAGACCGAGTGGCACCAGGTCGTGATCTTCAACGACAACCTCGTGCGCGTGGCCGAGAACTATCTGCGCAAGGGCTCTAAGGTCTATATCGAAGGGGCGCTGCAGACCCGCAAATGGACCGACCAGCAGGGCGTGGAGAAATATTCCACCGAGGTGGTGCTTCAGAAGTTCCGCGGCGAGCTGACCATGCTTGACGGGCGTGGCGGCGGTGAGGGCGGCGGCGGCTCGCGCTCGGGCGGAGACGATGATTACGGCTATGGCGGCGGCTCTGGCGGTGGATCGGGCGGTGGTTCTGGTGGGGGCTCGTCCTCGGGCGGCGGCTCGGGCAACTACGACCTCAACGACGACATCCCGTTCTGACCTGTTCTGATCGCTCGGGCGGCGCGCGCCGGCACGGCTACGCAGGCGTTACGCCCGCTTTCCATATGTGATGGGACGCAAGGCGCGCGCCTTGTTAGAGCGGGGGCGTGAGCACTCCGTCCGCCTCCCCCGCGCACCAGCCCCCCACGACCCAGTCTCTGGCCTGGCCCGAGATCGCGGCCATCGCGGCCATCGCGCTGATCTGGGGGGTGAACAATGCCGCCTCCAAGGTGGCCACGGACGTGCTGCCGCCGCTGCTGATGGGCGGGCTGCGCTTTGCCATTGCCGGGGTGTTTCTGGTGTGGTTCGTGCGCCCGCCGTTCCCCAATCTGAAAAGCCTTGCCCTGCTGGTCCTGTTCGGCGGGCCGATCCACTTCGGTCTGGTCTATCTGGGCTTCTGGATGGCTCAGGACCTGAGCCCCTATTCGGTCGCGCTTCAGCTCTGGATACCTTTCACGGCCCTGTTCGCCTTCCTGCTGCTGGGCGAGCACCTGTCGCGACTGGCCATCGCAGGTCTGCTGGTCGCCTTTGCGGGCGTGGCGTTCATGACGCTGGACCCCCACGCCGTCAGGGACTGGGCAGCGATCGCGGTGGGTATCGCTGCCAGCGCGGCCTGGGCCCTGACCACGGTGATCGCCCGGCGCACCACCAAGGTGGCCCCGCTCAAGATGCAGGGGCTGCTGGCGCTGGTTGCGGCTCCCAGTCTGCTGCTGGGCTCATGGCTGTTCGAGAGCGCCCAGGGCGAGGCCATCGCAGCGGCCACGCCACTGGTGTGGGCGAGCGTGCTGTGGGCGGCGCTGGTCTCGACGGTGGTGGCCACCGGGCTGCTGTTCTGGCTGGTCCAGCGGCGCGAGGCGGGGCGGGTGACGCCCTATCTTCTGTCCACGCCGCTCATCACAATCGCCATCGGATGGGCCTTCATGGGCGACATTCTGACCCCCCAGATCCTCATCGGGGCGGCCCTGACCATGGCGGGGGTGGGCGTGGTTTCGCTGGCCGAGCGGGGCCTGCGCGCAGGCGCGGTCAGATCATAGGAATAGCCAAGCAAAATCATATGCATAAGTCGTCGATGGCGCGGGCATAAAAAGGCGCGCCGTCTTTGCGCTGAGGGGCCGGGGGTGCTAACAGTGAGGGACGTTTCGAGCGTGCGATTCTGATGCGCTCAAGGCCCGCATCGCGGCCCGCCCCATCCCTGGCAGCCCATCCCTAGCAGACTGATCCGTTCCTTGACTGATTTGCCCCCCGAAGACACCGCCCCCGAAGGCCAGAGCGGCATCGCGCCGATCGCCATCGAGGAGGAGATGAAGCGCTCCTATCTCGACTACGCCATGAGCGTGATCGTGGCGCGGGCCCTGCCGGACGTGCGTGATGGCCTCAAGCCCGTGCACCGGCGTATCGTCTATGCCATGAACGAGGAGGGCCGCACCTCCGACAAGAAATACGTCAAGTCGGCCAACATTGTGGGCGATGTGATGGGGCGCTATCACCCCCACGGCGACAGCGCGATCTACGACGCCCTTGTGCGCATGGCCCAGCCGTTCTCCATGCGTCTGATGCTGGTCGATGGTCAGGGCAACTTCGGCTCGGTGGACGGCGATCCCGCCGCGGCCATGCGCTACACCGAAAGCCGCATGACCCCGGCTGCCGAGGCCCTGATCGCGGACATCGACAAGAACACCGTCGACTATCAGGAAAACTACGACGGCACCCGGCGCGAGCCGAGCGTTCTGCCCGCGCGCATCCCCAACCTGCTGGTCAATGGTGCGGGCGGTATCGCCGTGGGCATGGCGACCAACATTCCGCCGCACAATCTGGGCGAGGTGATCGACGCCTGCGTGGCGGTGCTGGATGACCCGGACATCGGCATGGACGCCCTGCTCGAGATCGTGCCCGGTCCCGATTTTCCCACCGGCGGCGAGATCATGGGCCATTCCGGTGCGCGTCAGGCCCTGATGACCGGGCGTGGCTCGGTCGTCGTGCGGGGCAAGGCCAGCATCGAGGAGGTTCGCAAGGACCGCGAGGCCATCATCGTCACCGAGATTCCCTATCAGGTGAACAAGGCCAGCTTGATCGAGCGCATCGCCGATCTGGTGCGCGAAAAGCGTATCGAGGGCATCAGCGACATCCGCGACGAAAGCGACCGCCAGGGCATGCGCATCGTCATCGAGATCAAGCGCGACGCCCAGGCCGATGTGGTGCTGAACCAGCTCTACCGCTTCACGCCCCTGCAATCGAGCTTCGGCGTCAACATGCTGGCGCTGAACCGGGGCCGCCCCGAACAGATGGGCCTGCGCGAGATGCTGGGGGCCTTCCTCGATTTCCGCGAGGAAGTGGTGGTGCGGCGCACCAAGTTCGAGCTGGCCAAGGCGCGCGACCGTGGCCATGTGCTGGTCGGTCTGGCCACCGCAGTGGCCAACATAGACGAGGTGATCCACATCATCCGCTCGTCCGCCGACCCGTCCGAGGCGCGCGAGCGGCTGCAGGCCAAGGCTTGGCCCGTGGGCGACATGATGGCGCTGGTCGATCTGATCGCCGATCCGCGCACCGTGATCGTCGAGGACTCCAAAATCCGCCTGACCGACGAGCAGGCCCGCGCCATTCTGGCCCTTACCCTCTCGCGCCTGACCGGCCTTGGTCGCGACGAGATCTTCGACGAGGCGCGCACGCTGTCGGATACCATCCGCGATCATCTGACGCTTCTGTCGGATCGTGCCAACATCCTCGCCGTGGTGCGCGAGGAGCTGATCGAGGTGAAGGACCGGTTCGCCACCCCGCGCCGATCCATCTTCGTGGAGGGCGGCGCCGATCTGGAGGACGAAGACCTCATCCCGCGCGAGGAAATGGTCGTTACCGTCACCCATTCGGGCTACGTCAAGCGCACGCCGCTGGCGACCTATCGCACCCAGCATCGCGGCGGCAAGGGCCGGGCGGGCATGGCGATGAAGGACGAGGACGCCGTGGTGGGCATCTTCGTGGCCTCGACCCACGCGCCGGTGCTGTTCTTTGCCTCCAACGGCAAGGCCTACAAGATGAAGGTCTGGCGCCTGCCGCTGGGCACGCCCCAGTCGCGCGGCAAGGCGTTCGTCAATCTGCTGCCCATCGAGCCCGGCGAGACGATCATGAACGTGCTGCCCCTGCCCGAGGACGAGGCGACCTGGGACCGCTACGACATCATGTTCGCCACCCGCTCGGGTGATGTCCGCCGCAACAAGCTGAGCGATTTCTCCAGCGTCAATCGCGCGGGCAAGATCGCCATGCGGCTGGACGAGAACGACAGCATGGTGGGCGTGCAGTTGTGCACCGCCGACAGCCACATCCTGCTGACCACCGCCAACGGCAAGAGCATCCGCTTCCGCGCCGACGACGTGCGTGTGTTCAAGGGTCGCGATTCCACGGGCGTGCGCGGCATCCGCCTTCTGGGCGACGATGCCGTGATCTCCATGGCCGTGCTGCAAGCTACCGATGCCACGCCCGCCGAGCGCACCGCCTTCCTGCGCCATGAGGCGCGGATGCTGGCCGCCGCAGGCGCTGCGGATGCCGAGGACGCTGTCGTTGCCGACGAAGACGAGGACGGCACGGAGGCCGCCGATCTCAGCGCCCAGCGCCTGGCCGAGATGGGTGCCCAGCAGCAGTGGATCCTGGCCGTCACGGACACGGGCTTCGGCAAGCGCACCTCGTCCCACGCCTATCCGCTGCGGGGGCGCGGCGGGCAGGGAGTGGATGCCCACGACCTGAAGAAGGCGGGAGAGGGGCGCCTGGTGGCCTCGTTCGCGGTCGAGGACGGCGATGGCCTTCTGATGATGACCAACGGCGGCCAGCTGCTTCGCATCAACGTCTCGCAGGTGCGTCAGACCGTGAACCGCAAGACCAAGGGCGTCATCGTCCTGCGTCTGTCGGAGGGCGAGCGCATCGTCTCGGTCGAGCGCCTCGTAGAGCCCGAGGCCGGGATGGACGATCAGGACGGCGGCGAGACCATGGCCGCCCCGGAGGCGGAGGGCTGAGAGGGGCGTGAGCGCGTCTCGCATCACCCTCGACGGCAGGCCGGCCACGGCCGATGATCTGGCGCGCATGGCCATGGTCAACTACGGGGCCTACACCTCGTTTCGCGTCGAGGGCGGGGCGGTGCGCGGCCTGTCGCTTCACCTGGAACGGCTGGAGCACTCGGCCCTGGAGCTGTTCGGGGAAAGCCCCGGTCCTGCGCTGCTGCACAGGCGGATCGTGGAGGCGGTGACGGGGCGCGATCAGGCCTGGGTGCGCATCAGCCTTCACGCGCCCCAGATCAGCCACCGCCATGTGACCTATCGCGGCGCGCCCCAGATCATGGTCGCGGTCTTCGATCCACCTCCGGCCCTGAGCCCAGCCACAGGCACCGGCTTCCGGCTTTTTCCTCTGACCTATGAGCGCGAGCGTCCCCACCTCAAGCATCTGGCCACCTTCGGCCTGATCGCCGCCCGGCGCGAGGCACAGGCGCGCGGCTTCGATGATGCGCTTTTCCTGACCCGTGAGGGCCAGATCAGCGAGGGCACACTGTGGAACATCGGCTTTGTCCGCGGCGACACGGTCATCTGGCCCGAGGCCCCCATGCTCGACGGCGTGACGCGGCGTCTGATCCATCAGGGCCTTGCCGGAGCGGGGCTTGGGGCAACGTCTGCTGCGGTGCGACTGGAAGGCCTTGGCGCTTTCGATCACGCCTTCCTGTGCAATGCGGCGACGCCGTGCGCGCCGATCGCCGCCATCGGGGATCACGCCTTTGCACGCGATGACGCCGTGACAGAGCGCATCGTGGCCGCCTTCGCGCACCAGCCACCCGAGCCGCTGGGCTAGGTTCGCCTCGAAAGCAGTGCTAGATCAGGCCATCAGACGGGGAGGCAGCAGCCCTGATGCGTATCGGACTTTATCCCGGCACCTTCGATCCGGTGACCAGCGGTCACCTCGACATCATCGGCCGTGCGGTCAAGCTGGTGGACCGGCTGGTGATCGGTGTCGCGCGCAACGACGACAAGGGCCCGCTGTTCACCACCGAGGAGCGCGTGCAGATGCTGCGCGCCGAGGTCGCGGGCTTTCAGGCGGACATCGTGGTCCGGCCCTTCGACAGCCTGCTGATGCATTTCGCCGAGAGCCTTCAGGCCAATGTGATCATCCGGGGGCTGCGCGCCGTCGCCGATTTCGAATACGAGTTCCAGATGACGGCCATGAACCAGAAGCTGAACGCCGACATCGAGACGGTGTTTCTGATGGCCGATCCGCGCCATCAGGCGATCGCGTCGCGGCTGGTCAAGGAGATCGCCCGGCTGGATGGCCGCATCGACGATTTCGTGAGCCCGGCCGTGGCCCGGCAGGTTCGCGCCAAGATCAAGGGAAGCTGACAGGTGAGAAGAAGATTGGTGGCGCTGGTCGGCGCTCTGGGCGTGCTGGGCGCGGGACTGGTCATGACAGATGCGCCTGCCGTGGCGCAGGCCGCAGGCGAGTGGCGCACCGTTGCGCCCGAGAACCTGCTGGTGATCGACACCAATCGCGGGCGCATCCTGATCGAGATGGTGCCCCAGGCCGCGCCGGCCCATGTCGAGCGCATGAGAACCCTGAGCGCGAGCGGCTTTTACGACGGCCTGACTTTCCACCGCGTTGTCAACGACTTCATGGCTCAGGGGGGCGATCCTCAGGGCGACGGCATGGGCGCCAGCGACCTGCCCAACCTGGCCGGTGAGTTCCGCTTTCGTCGCGGTGCGGACCTGCCGTTTGCCGAGGTGACGGGCATGCGCGTCAGCCAGACCACGCCGGTCACCTTTGGCATGGCGGGGGTGCTGCCCGTTGCCACCCAGCCCGATGCCCAGATGATGATCACCCGCGATGGCCGCGTCGATGCCATGACCTGGTTCTGTCCCGGTGTGGCCGCCATGGCGCGCGGCGGCGATCCCAACTCGGCCAACAGTCAGTTCTTTCTCATGCGCCAGACCCAGACCCTGCTGAACGGCGACTACACCGCATGGGGTCGCGTGGTGGCGGGGCTCGACGTGGTGCGCGCGCTCAAGCATGGCCCCGATGCCATGGACGGCGCCGTGCGTGACAATCCCGATGTGATGACCCGCGTGCGCGTTGCCGCGGATCTGCCCGAGGCCGAGCGCCCCCGGGTCGAGGTTCTGGACGTGCGCGCTCCGGCCTTCGAGGCCCTGGTCGAGCGCACCCGCACTGAGCGCGGCGTGCGCTTTTCCATCTGCGATATCGAACTGCCTGCCCGGGTGAGCTGAACGGGCCGCCCCGGCCTGAGGAGACCGTGACCATGCTGCGACGCGCCCTTGCTGCCACCCTTGCCCTCTCGCTCGCCCTGCCTGTCGCGGCGTCGCTCGCACAGGACGTTTCCGTCTCCAGCGGCCCGGCCGTCGCCGACAGCGACTGGCGCGAGGTGCCGGGCGAGAACCTGCTGGTCATCGACACCAACAGGGGGCGCATTCTGGTCGAGATGTCGCCTTCGGTGGCACCGCGCCATGTCGAGCGCATCCGCCTGCTGGCGCGTCAGGGCTTTTACGACGGCATCGCCTGGCACCGGGTCATCGACTGGTTCATGGCCCAGACGGGCGATCCGCTGGGCACGGGCGACGGGCAGAGCTACTACCCCGATCTGGTGGCCGAGTTCACCTTCCGCCGCGGCCCCGAGCACGACTTCGTTCCGGTGGCCAGCCCGGCGGGCACCTCGCTGGGCTTCATGGGGGCTCTGCCGGTTGCCAGCCAGCCCGACGAGCTCATGGCGGTCACGGGCGACGGGCGCGTGCATGGCTGGGGGCTCTATTGTCCGGGCGTGGCCGGCATGGCGCGCGGCGATGCCAACGACAGCGCCAACAGCCAGTTCTTCCTGATGCGCCAGCCCTATCCGGCGCTCGACAAGCGCTACAGCGTCTGGGGCACGGTGGTCTCGGGCCTCGACGTGGTGCGCGCACTGAAGGTGGGCGATGGCGACAACGGTGCGGTCACCTCCGAGCCCGACCGGATGCTGCGTGTGCGCGTGGCCGCCGACCTGCCCGAGACTGAGCGTCCGCTGGTGCGGGTGCTGAGCGCGCGTTCGGCCTATTTCCAGGGGATGCTCGCCCAGACAAGAGCCGAGCGCGGGGCCGATTTCTCGCCCTGTGATCTGACCTTTCCGGTGCAGGTGACCACGCGCGGCTGAGATCAGCCCCTGGCCGGGCGGCGCCTGCCCGCCGCCTGATGCATCAGCGACATGAGCAGGCCCTCGCGCAGGCCCCGGTCGGCGACGCGGATGCGGTTGGAGGGCCAGACCCGCTGGACGGCCTCGAGGATAGCGGCACCGGCCATGACCAGCTCGGCGCGCTCCGGCCCGATGCAGGGCTCAAGCGCGCGGCCCTCGCGGCCCATTTCCAGTAGCAAGCTGGTGGCGTCGCGGCACTCCGCCGCCGTCATGCGCAGGCCGTCCACGCGGTCGCGACGATAACGGTCGAGGCGAAGATGGATGCCCGCCAGGCTGGTGATGGCCCCTGAGGTTCCGATCAACTGGCCGCGGCCAGAGGCGAAGATGGGGGCCAGTGCCTGCACCTGCGGATGGGCCTGGCTGTGGGCCGTGAGGGGTTCGTGCATTGACGCGACCATGGCCTCGAACCAGGCTTCGGCGCAGTCCTCGGGCTCTGGGTGCATGTCGGCCAGGCTGACCACGCCTATGGGCACGGACATCCACCCGACTGTCTCGAAGCGCCCGCGCGCGCGCCGTCGCAGCCACGACACCTCGGTCGAGCCCCCGCCGACATCGACGATCAGGGCGGCATGGGCGGAAGGATCGAGCAGGTTCAGGCACCCCTGCACAGCCAGCCGGGCTTCTTCTTCCGCCGGGATGATCCTCAGCTTCAGGCCAGTGTCGCGGCGCACCTTCTCGATGAACGCCGCCCCGTTGGCCGCCTGTCGGCAGGCCTGGGTGGCCACGGCCTCGATGCGCCCCGAGGTGATGTTGCGCCGGGCCAGCCGCTCGGCACAGACACGCAGGGCCTCGAGGGTGCGCGCCATGGCCGCCTCACTGAGCTGACCGGATTGGGACAGGCCCTCGCCCAGCCTCACGATGCGAGAAAAGGAATCGACCACGCGAAAGCCGCCCGGCACCGGCCGCGCGATCAGAAGCCTGCAATTGTTGGTCCCGAGATCGAGCGCACCGAAAACGTCTGCACGCGCCTCGATCTTGGGGCCGGAGTCGCGCTCGCGCGCGCCATCGGCTGGGATCATCGGCCGAACCTTCGTGGCGGGAGTCATTCCCGCGTCGCTGTCAAGCTAGCGCCTGCAAGCGGCCCTGCATAGCGCCAGGGGGCGCATAGGTGCTGTGTGCGGAGCAATTGAGGCACGCGCCCCGAAAGGGCCGGGATTTGGCCAAGAGCCTGAATATTTCCGATATTTCCTTGTCACGGCCCGGTCAGTTCCCCTGCTGCAAGATGGCGGGCATGATGACCATGAGAGAAGCAAAATTCGGGATAGGCGAGGTGGTCTGCCACCGCGACCAGGCCCTGCGAGGCATCATTGTCGATGTCGATCACGCCTTTGGCAGCGAGGCCGAGTGGCTGCGTGATCTCTCGCCGCCAGAGGGCATTCGACGCGATCAGCCCTTCTATCACCTGCTCGCCGAGCATGATGACGAGCCCTGCATGATCTATGTGGGTGAGGACAGCCTGATGGCTGATCCTACCGGCAGGCCCGTTCGCCATCCCGGTGCGGGCGATCACTTTGCCCGCTTCGAAGGCGGACGCTATGTTGGCATGGCGAAACCGATGCATTAGGCCACCCGTTGCAAGGGCGGGTGGCGCGGATTCGCACCGCAGAGCACACCGCTGACCACAGGGCACCCGAGACAGAGGTCGCCTGAAACAGGGACGGAAAGATCGCCATGTCGAAAGCCTCATCCGAAGCCGGTTTCGAGCACGTTTTCGAGGCACCGCCCGAGGGGGCCAACGCCGACTGGACCATTGATCAGGACTGGGACGGCTACAGCGATGTCGAGCACGAGACCTGGGTTACGCTCTACGAGCGCCAGATGAAGATCCTGCCCGGGCGCGCTTGCGACGCCTATCTCAAGGGGCTGGATGCGCTGGACCTGAAAGGGCGGGGGATACCGGACTTCCGCCGCATCAATCCCATTCTGAACGATCTGACCGGCTGGAGCGTCGTGGCGGTGCCGGGTTTGGTGCCCGACGAGGTGTTCTTTGACCATCTGGCCAATCGCCGCTTTCCGTCCGGCCAGTTCATCCGCAAGCCCGATCAGCTCGATTATCTGCAGGAGCCCGACATCTTCCACGATGTCTTTGGCCATGTGCCCATGCTGACCGATCCGACCTTTGCCGATTACATGGAAGCCTATGGCAAGGGCGGCCAGCGCGCGGCGAGCCTTGGGATGCTCAGCAATCTGGCGCGGCTCTACTGGTACACGGTCGAGTTCGGTCTGATGGAAACGGCCGAGGGTCTGCGCATCTACGGCGCGGGCATCGTCTCGTCACGCACCGAGAGCATCTTTGCTCTGGAAGACGACTCGCCCAACCGGCTGGGCTTTGATCTGGAGCGCGTCATGCGCACGCTCTATCGCATCGACGATTTCCAGCAGGTCTATTTCGTCATCCCTTCGCTCGAGCACCTGCTGGAGCAGACCACGCGCGATTTCGGCCCGATCTACGAGAGGCTGAAAGGGGCCGACGAACTGCCGATCGAGGCCATCCTGCCCGGCGACAAGGTCTATACGCGCGGCACCCAGGCCTATGCGCGCTCTGGTGGCAGGTTCGCGCCCGCCTCGTGAATGACGTGCGGCGCGCGCTGTTTTCTTTCGAAAATTTCATAAGAGGGATGCGGAACGTCGCGGCGCGGGCATGGTTAGCCTCGTATGTCGGATTTCAGGGACGTCTCGCGCGAGCAGCGCTTCGAGCAGGGATTCGTCGACCCGCATGGTGAGTTGCGGTGCGTGTGGGCGGACTATGGCGGCAGCGAGGGGGTCAGAATCATCCTGCACGTCGAGGCCGAGCCCGAGCTGCGCGGCACCGGTGCCGCTGGCCGCTTCATGGAGCGCCTGACCGAGCACGCCCGCGACAATGACCTCAAGCTGGTCGCGCGCTGCGCCTATGCGGCAGCCTGGGCACGTCGCAATCCCCGCTCGCGCGATGTGTGGCAGGACTGAGGCTTTCGCGCAGGCTCTCGTGCTGGCAGGCCGGTCCTTTGCGCCATCTCGTTGTAACATTGCGTTTCGCCGCCGGGTGCGCCCTTAACGGGTGGCGCAAACCTTGTCACAGTCACGCCGTTCCTCACGCCTGAACGGATAGCTGCCTGACAATGATAAGAGCCCGCCGTGCGCGCATCGTGGCGACCCTAGGACCGGCCAGCCGCTCGCCGGGCATGGTGCGCCAACTGGCCCAGGCTGGCGTGGATGTGTTTCGCCTGAACTTCAGCCATGGCAGCCATGCCGATCATGAGGCGGCGCTCAAGGCTGTGCGTGGTGCCGAGATAGCCCTTCAGCGCCCCATCGGCGTGCTGGCCGACCTGCAAGGCCCGAAGCTGCGCCTTGGCACCTTTGCCGAGGGGGCCATCGAGATTGCCCCCGGTGCCCGGCTGACACTCGATCTTGACCCGGAGCCCGGAAACGCCGCGCGCGTTTGCATGCCCCACCCGGAGATATTCCGCGCGCTGGAGGTCGGTCATCTGCTGCTGCTCGATGACGGGCGCGTGCGGCTCAAGGTCGTATCGCGCACCGAAGAGAGCGCCGAGGTCGAGGTAATGAGCGGCAGCCGCCTGTCGGACAGGAAAGGCGTTGCGGTGCCCCAGGCCGTGGTGCCGCTGTCGGCGCTGACGCCCAAGGATCTGGAAGACCTCGCCTTTGCGCTCAGGATCGGCGTGGACTGGGTGGCACTCAGCTTTGTCCAGCGCGCCGCCGACATGGCCGAGCTTCGGCGGCTGGTGGGCGGGCGGGCGGCCTGTCTTGCCAAGATCGAGAAGCCTCAGGCGCTGGACGAGCTGGAGGCCATCCTCGATGCCTCGGACGGGGTGATGGTGGCGCGCGGCGATCTCGGCGTCGAGCTTGAACCCGAGGAGGTGCCCGTCGCGCAGAAGGCGATCCTGCGCGCGGCCCGCAACCGCGGTGTTCCTGCCATCGTCGCCACCCAGATGCTGGAGTCCATGACCTCGGCACCTGCGCCGACGCGCGCCGAGGCGTCAGACGTGGCCAATGCCGTCTATGAGGGGGCCGATGCGCTGATGCTGTCGGCGGAAACGGCGTCTGGCGACTATCCTCTCGAAGCGGTCACCATGATGAACCGCATCATGGAGCGGGTGGAGCGCGACCCGGCCTGGCCCGACCTGATGGATGCCGAGCACGCCCTGATGGACGAGCACGATGTCGATGCCCTGGTGGCGGCAGCGCGCAAGGCGGCCGATGCGTCGAGCACAGCGTGCATGGTGGTCTTCACCACCCTGGGTGGCACCGCACGGCGCATGGCGAGGGAGCGTCCCTTGCAGCCCGTCCTGGCCCTGACGCCCAACCCGGACACGGCCAGAAGGCTCGCGCTGGTCTGGGGGCTCGAGCCGCGGCTCGGTCGCCAGCCCGACTCGCTCGAGGACGTCACCGACGATGCCGTTGCCGGTGCGGTGAAATACGGCCTGGCCGAGCCGGGCCAGCGCATCCTGATCCTGGCGGGCACGCCCTTCGGTGCGCCCGGCGCGGCCAACCTGCTCCGGCTGGCCCACGCGCCGGTCAGGCGAGGCCGCAAGAAGCCAGAGCGGTGATCAAATACATCGGCTCCAAGCGTGCCCTGATCGGCGAGATCATGCGCTGCATCAGGGGCTTCGGGCTGGAGCGGGCGCGCTGTGCGGACCTCTTCTCCGGCACGGCGAGGGTCGGCCACGCCATGAAGGGCGAGGGCCTTGCGGTCCATGCCAACGACATCAATGCCTATGCCCACACCCTCGCGATTACCTATGTGCAGGCTGATCGCGAGGTCTGGTACGAGCGCGCCGGGCGTCTGATCGCCGAGCTGTCGGACGTCGCGCCCGAGGCGGCCTGGTTCACCCGCAGCTTTTGCGAGGACGCGCGCTATTTTCACCCCGACAACGGTGCGCGCATCGACGCCATCCGCGAACGCATAGCGGCGCTGTCGCTGGAGCCGGAACTGGAGGCCATCGCTCTGACCTCGCTGATGGAGGCGGCCGACCGCGTCGATTCCACTGCCGGCGTGCAGATGGCCTACATGAAGTCGTGGGCACCGCGCGCACTCAAGCCGCTGGTGCTTCGGGTGCCCGAGCTGAGCGGGCGCGTCCATGCGCCGTGCCGGGCCACGCGCGCCGATGCGCTCGACATCGCAGGCGAGGTGGAGGCCGATCTGGTCTATCTCGATCCGCCCTACAACCAGCATTCGTATCTGGGCAATTATCACGTCTGGGAGAGCCTGGTGCTGTGGGACAAGCCCGAGACCTATGGCATCGCCAACAAGCGCGTGGACGTTCGCACCCGCAAAAGTGCCTTTAACAGCAAGCCCGGCATCCGCGCGGCCATGCAGGGGCTGATCGATAAGCTCAAGGCACCGAACCTGATCGTCTCGTTCAACGACGAAGGCTATCTCAAGCGCGAGGAACTGATGCAGATGCTCTCGGCGCGCGGCCATGTCAGCGTCGTCGAGATCGCCCGCCCGCGCTATGTCGGCGCGCGCATCGGCATCCACAATCCGCAGGGCGAGAAGGTCGGCAAGATCGGCAGGCTGCGCAATGTGGAGTATCTGTTCGTGGCCAGCGAGCGGCCCGTCTCCGGGCTGGTGAGCCGCCAGTGAAGTGCCCGGAACCGCTCCTGTGAAAGGGGCGTTAGAGGTACCATGCAGAACGTCGAGAGCACATTCCGCGTCCGCCGGATGCCCGATCCGGCCTTCGAGGCCCATGCTGCCTGGCGGGCACCACGTGCGGTGCGCGCCAGCACCGTTCCCGCCAATGATTTCGGCTATCGGCGCCCTGTGATCGCCCCGCAACATCGTGCCAGTGCGCGTACCATGGTCCGCAGCCTGGGCAGACGCGAGCGTGACTTCATGATCGCGGGCTTCGGCGCGCTGATGGCCGGGCTGCTGGGTGCCATGGCGGGGCTGTGGCTGCAGCTCTGAACGGCCTTGAGCGGGTCTTCGATCACGCCATGAAAAAGGCCCGCCCCGATGCCGGAGCGGGCCGTTTTTCTTAGCAGAGCTTACGGCTCAGTCGTCGTAGTCGATGTCGCGGATGCTGCCGTCGTGGTTGATCTCGACTTCGATCTCGCGCCCGTCGGCGGTCCAGCCCTCGACCTCCCAGCCATAGTCCTCGCGGTCCACGTCCTTCAGGCGCACAAGGCCGTTCTGGCGGGCGATCTCGATGGCCTGTTCGCGCGTGATGCGCTGGTCGCTGCGGCTCTGTTGGGTGCGATTGTGATCGTCGATGGCCGTGCTGGAGGCGGTAAGGCCGGCGGCTCCGGCGGGCAGCGCCAGCGTCAGCGCTGCGACAGTGGCAAGCAGGGTTTTCATCCTGTGTCTCCTTTGCGCTCTTCCCTCCGGCACAGATAACCCGCACGGGCCTGCGAAAGTTGCGCCAGCGCTTGACTTGAGAGGCGCGCGGGCACAGGGATGAAGGGCTCTCGCGGGAGAGATCGGGCGGGGATTCCCGGCCCGGAGCCGAAGGCGCAACCGCCCCGGAAACGCTCAGGCAAAAGGACCGCGAGGGCGCACGGACGCTGGAAAGCAGCCTGCGCGCAGGCTCGCCGAAGGAGCAAGCACGGTCCCGGCCGCTGCGGAATCTCTCAGGCTCATGGGACAGCGGGGGCGCGTGCCGGAGGTGGAGCCCTCTATCCGGGCTCTGTCGCCATTTATGCCGACCCCAACAGGCCTCGCGGCCAGCCGGAGCGTACCATGACCGAGCCCCTGAAGCGCACGCCCCTTTATGACGCCCATGTCGCTCTTGGCGCGCGCATGGTGCCGTTCGCAGGCTACGACATGCCCGTCCAGTATGAAGGCGTCATGGCCGAGCACCGCTGGACGCGCGAGCACGCCGGTCTGTTCGATGTCTCCCACATGGGCCAGGCCAGGCTGAGCGGTGCCGATGCCATCGGCCAGTTCGAGCGCTTCGTGCCCGGCGACTATCAGGCGCTCAAGGCCGGGCGCCAGAAATACTCCCTGCTGCTGAACGATCAGGGCGGGATCATGGACGACCTGATGGCGGGCAAGCCCGACCACGACGGGCTGTTCATCGTCGTCAATGCGGCCTGCAAGGATGCGGACTTTGCCCATATCGAATCGCACCTTGCAGGTGATGCCCGCCTGACCCGTCTGGAGGATCGCGCCCTGCTGGCCATTCAGGGGCCTGAGGCCGCCGCGGTCATGGCCGGGCACGAGCCGGTGCTGGCCGATTTCGGTTTCATGGACACCGCGCGCCTGATGCTGTTCGGCGTGGACTGCTTCGTGTCGCGCTCGGGCTACACGGGCGAGGACGGCTACGAGATTTCCGTGCCCGCCGATCAGGCCGAGCGTATCTGGAACCTGCTGCTGGCGGACGAGCGGGTGAAGCCCATCGGCCTTGGCGCGCGCGATTCCTTGCGTCTGGAGGCAGGCCTGCCGCTCTATGGTCATGACGCGGACGAGACCACCAGCCCGGTCGAGGCGTCTCTGACCTTTGCCCTGTCCAAGTCACGTCGCGAGCGTGGCGATTTCCCCGGTGCGGCGCGCATCGAGCGCGAGATGGCCGGTGATCTGGCACGTGTTCGCGTCGGTCTGCACGTGAAGGAAGGCGCACCTGCGCGCGAAGGTGCCGAGATCGCGGATGCGGACGGCACCTCGATTGGCAAGGTGACATCGGGCGGGCCCTCGCCCAGCCTCTCGCGCAACATCGCCATGGGCTATGTGCCGCCGTCCCACAGCCAGCCGGGCACCAGCGTCAGCGTCATCGTGCGCGGCAAGGCCCTGTCCGCCGAGGTCGTGCCCATGCCCTTCCATCCGGCCCGTTATCACCGCAAGGCGAAAACCGCCTAGATCGTCCATCCAACCGCCAAGGAACAAGGCCATGCGTTTCACCAAGGATCACGAGTGGATCAGCCTCGACGGCGATATCGCCACCGTGGGCATCACCCGCTATGCCGCCGATCAGCTCGGTGACGTGGTGTTCGTCGAGGTGCCCGAGGCGGGCAGGCGCATCGGTGCCAAGGACGGTTTTGCCGTGGTCGAGAGCGTCAAGGCCGCCTCTGATGTCTATGCGCCCGTGGCGGGCGAGGTCGTCGAGGGCAACGGCGCGCTGGCCGATGCACCCGAGACCGTCAACAATGATCCTGAAGGCGATGGATGGTTCGCACGCATCCGTGTGGACAATACCGCCGACATCGAGGCCCTGATGGATCGCGCCGCCTACGACGCCTATCTGTCGACGCTTTGATGTATCGGCCCGCGGCCTTTGCGGTGGACGATCCGGCCCGGCTGGGCGCGCTGATCAAGGCGCACCCGCTGGCCTGCCTCGTCGCGCATGGGCCGAAGGGCCTGGTGGCCGCCCACGTTCCGCTGCTTGCCGTGACCGACCCGGATGGCCGCATCGTCGAGCTGATCGGACATATGGCCCGCGCCAATCCGTTCTGGGTCGAGGCGGGCGAGGGTGCCGAGGTGCTGGCCGTCTTCACCGGCCCGGACGCCTATGTCTCGCCGTCCATGTATCCGTCGAAAGCGCAGCATTGCCGGGTGGTGCCGACGTGGAACTATCAGCGAATCGAGGCGCGCGGGCGCCTGCTCCTGATTACCGAGCCGAGCGAGACCCGTCCCTATTTTGAGGCCCCGACCGATGTCATGGAAGCGGTGCGCGAGTCGGCGTGGTCGGTCGATGACGCTCCGGAAGCCTACATCCGCCAGCTTACCCTGGGCGTGGTCGGCCTGCGGATCGCACTGAGCGGCATTGAAGGCGTTTTCAAGCTCAGCCAGAACAAGAGCGAAGCCGACCGGGCCGGCGTGGAGACCGGGCTGGCCGCAGAAGATGCATCCGCAGCACGCGCCGTGTCGAAGCTGATGGCTGACACAAGGGGGGCGGCATGAGCCACGCCTACACGGCCCATGTCGTATGGAGCGCCGATGCCGAGGCCCATCGCTCTGGCCAGTACAGCCGCGCCCACGAATGGCGCTTCGATGGCGGTGCTTCGGTGCGCGCATCCTCGGCCCCGCCCGTGCCGGGCAGCGATCCGTCCGGGGTGGATCCCGAGGAGGCCCTGGTGGCTGCAGTATCGTCCTGTCACATGCTGTTCTTTCTGGCCCATGCGAGACGCCACGGCCTTGTCGTCACCGCCTATGACGATCAGGCCGAGGGCCGGATGTCGCCCAATGCCGAGGGCAAGCTCTACATCTCCCGCGTGACGCTGCGCCCGCTCGTCACTTTCGATGGTCCTGCCGATCCAGCCGTGGTGACGCAGGTCCACGATCTCGCCCATTCCGACTGTTATCTGTCCCACTCCATTCGCGGCGACGTCGTTGTGACGCCGCGCTGACCTCCCCCAAGGACGCCTCCCATGCGCTATCTTCCCCTGACCCCTGAAGACCGGACGGCCATGCTGGCCGCCATCGGCGCCCGATCCGTGGACGACCTTTTCGTGGACGTGCCCGAGGCGGCACGGCGTGAAGGCTTCGTGGACCTGCCCCGCGTCATGGGTGAGCTGGAGGTCGAGCGCGCGCTCAAGGCCATGGCGGCGAGGAACACGGTGGCGGGCGATGTGCCGTTCTTCTGCGGGGCGGGGGCCTATCGCCACCATGTGCCCGCCACGGTGGACCACATCATCCAGCGCTCGGAGTTCCTGACCAGCTATACGCCCTATCAGCCCGAGATCGCGCAGGGCACGCTGCAGTATCTCTATGAGTTCCAGACCCAGGTGGCCAACCTGACCGGCATGCCGGTGGCCAATGCCTCGCTCTATGACGGCTCGACCGCCATGGCCGAGGGCGTGCTGATGGCCACGCGCGTCACGCGGCGCAACAGGGCGGTGATCTCGGGCGGCGTGCACCCGCACTATGTGGCTGCCACCGAGACGGTGGTGCACGCCATGGGCGTCGAGACCGAGGTGCTGGCCCCTGCCGTCGATGCCGAGGCTGCGGTGATCGACTCCATCGGCCCGGACACGGCATGCGTGGTGGTCCAGACGCCCAACATCTTCGGCACGGCCACGGATGTGACGAAGATCGCCGAGGCAGCGAGATCAGCAGGCGCCCTGCTGATCGTGGTGGTGACAGAAGCCGTCTCCATGGGCCTGCTGAAGTCGCCCGGCGAGATGGGTGCGGACATCGTGGCCGCCGAGGGCCAGTCGATCGGCAATGCCCTGAACTTTGGCGGCCCTTATGTCGGGCTGTTCGCCACCCGCGACAATCTGGTGCGCCAGATGCCCGGTCGCCTGTGCGGCGAGACTGCGGATGCGGAGGGGCGGCGCGGCTTCGTGCTGACGCTCTCGACACGCGAGCAGCATATCCGGCGTGACAAGGCGACGTCCAACATCTGCACCAACTCTGGCCTCTGCACCCTGGCGTTCAGCATCCACATGAGCCTGCTGGGCGAGGCGGGCCTGCGCCGTCTGGCCTTGCTGAACCACGAGAAGGCGCTGGCCACCCGCGATGCGGTGGCGTCGGTGCCGGGTGTCGAGGTGCTGACACCGCGCTTCTTCAACGAGTTCGCGGTGAAGCTGCCTAAGAACGCCGTGGCGGTGGTGGATGCCTTGGCCGAACAGGGCGTGCTGGCGGGCGTGCCCTATGGCCGCCTCAACCCCGGCGCCGGGCTCGACGATGTGCTGCTGATCGCAGCCACCGAGACCACGACGGACGAAGATATCCAATCCCTGAAAGCCGCCCTGGCGGAGGTTGTGTGATGAGCACCATGAACACAGTGGGTCGCCCCACCACCCCGAACACCGTCGAAACCCGCCCTGCCACGCTTACGGGCGGGCGCGGCCTGTTGCAGGACGAGGCCCTGATCTTCGAGGGCGACGGCTGGGACAAGACCGGCGTCGATCTGCCCGAGCCGAAGGCGGATGGCAGCGATCTGGGCGATCTGGTGCGGACCGATCCCATCGGCCTGCCGGGTCTGAGCGAGCCCGAGGCCATGCGCCACTATGTGCGCCTGTCCCAGAAGAACCACGCCATCGACCTGGCCATCTATCCGCTGGGCTCGTGCACCATGAAGCACAACCCGCGCCTCAACGAGAAGATGGCCCGCCTGCCGGGCTTTTCCGACATCCACCCGCTGCAGCCGCAGTCGAGCGTGCAGGGCGCGCTGGCACTGATGGATACCCTGTCCCACTGGCTGACTACCCTGACCGGAATGCCGGCCGTGGCGCTGTCGCCCAAGGCCGGAGCCCATGGCGAGCTGTGCGGCCTGATGGCCATTCGTGCGGCGCACCGCGCGGCAGGGCAGGGGCTGCGCTCCGACCACCCGCGCAACAAGGTGCTGGTGCCGACCAGTGCCCACGGCACCAATCCGGCCACGGCGGCCTTCGTCGGCTATACGGTTGTCGAGGTCGCTCAAACCGATGACGGGCGCGTTGACGTGGCGGACCTGGCCTCCAAGCTGGGCGAGGACGTGGCCGCCATCATGGTGACCAACCCGAACACCTGTGGGCTGTTCGAGCGCGATATTCTCGAGATCAGCCGCCTGACCCACGAGGCGGGTGCCTATTTCTATTGCGACGGTGCCAACTTCAACGCCATCGTCGGGCGCGTGCGGCCGGGCGATCTGGGTGTCGATGCCATGCACATCAACCTGCACAAGACCTTCTCGACGCCCCACGGCGGCGGCGGGCCGGGCGCAGGTCCGGTGGTGCTGTCCGAGGCTCTGGCGCCCTTTGCGCCCGCGCCCTGGGTCGTCGGCGGCAAGGACGGCCTGCGGCTGGTCGAGCGGGCCGAGGACGAGGCCGCCCAGGCTTTCGGACGCCTGTGCGCGTTCCAGGGCCAGATGGGCATGTATGTGCGCGCGCTCAGCTACATGATGAGCCATGGTGCCGACGGCCTGCGCCAAGTGGCCGAGGATGCGGTTCTGAACGCCAACTACATCAAGGCGCGCCTGTCCGACCTGATGAGCCCGGCTTTCCCTGACGGCCCGTGCATGCACGAGGCCCTGTTCGACGATGAGTGGCTCAAGGGTACGGGCATCACCACCCTCGACTTTGCCAAGGCGATGATCGACGAGGGCTTCCACCCCATGACCATGTACTTCCCGCTGGTGGTTCACGGGGCCATGCTGATCGAACCGACCGAGACGGAATCGAAGGCCGAGCTGGACCGCTTCATCGAGGCCATGCGCGCTCTGGCGGCTGCGGCGAAAGCCGGAGACGCGGACCGCTTCAAGGGTGCGCCCTTCCATGCCCCCATGCGCAGGCTCGACGAGACGCGCGCGGCCCGCCAGCCGGTGCTGCGCTGGCGCCCGGCGGAAGGCAGCAACCGCGCCGCGCAGTAGCGCGCTCATCCCCTACCGCGTTCAGGCGCCCTGTGATCGCAAGGTCACAGGGCGCTGCCTTGTGCGCGGTATCTGACACGGTTTTCATCTGCACGCCCCAGTTCCGCCGCAGGCGCAGGGGCATGAAACCTTTGTAAAGCACGGTGTGGCACACTTGCCTCAATCAAGTGGCGTCCCATCTGTGTCCTGCGACCTTTTCCCCTGTCGGGCGTTGTCCATTCGATGCCCCAGAGCACCCTCGAACCGGCCTGAGCGGAGGCGGACCCGAAATGACCGAGCTTACGATCACAGGATGCAGCCGCGCTCAGGCGCGCGCGGGCGCCCGTGGTCTGTTTGCGCGGACCATGAGCCGGGTCTGGAGAATGCTCCGGCTGGCGCTGGGCGTCATGATCATTGCGCTGGGCATACTGATCGCGCCGCTGCCCGGCCCCTTCGGCCTTCCGCTGGCGGTGGTGGGCCTTATGATCGTGCTGCGTAACTCCTACTGGGCCAAGCGCCAGTTCATCCGTGCCCAGCAGGCCCGGCCCAACTGGGTCTATCCCTTCCGCCGCTTGATGCGCCGCAGGCCCGAGTTTGCGCCCGTGATCTGGCAACAGATGCTCCGCATGGAGCGCCTGGTGCTGCGCACCGAGAGCAGCCGCACCCTGCGTCGCCTGCGTCGCACCCTGCGTGCCCGCTCGCGCCCGCGCCCGTTCTGGAACTGACGCGCGAAGGGCGTGCCGCCGTTCTCTCGTCCGCGCTGATTACCCTTCCACACTGCCCACCCTGATCGCCATCAGGCACCCGCCCGGTCTTTGCCGCGGACACTTGGCACGAGCCCGTAGCCGGGCCTCACGGGAGACGTTTTGCCATCACCCTGCCGCCTTTTGGCCATGGGCGGCAAAATGCGCTATGATGACGCTGCGTAAGGTCGAGGGGCGTAAATCGGGGGGCGGAACTTCTGAGAGGGAGGGATGGTCATCATGATGACGCGTCTCAAGTATGGAGCCATTGCCGGATTTGCCGCCACATTGGCGGTGTCACTGCTGGAGGTGATCAACCTCTGGCTCGGGCCATGGTTCGTCAGTTTCCCGCGCCTGCTCTCCATCATGCTGGGAGCTTCGGACAATCTGGCGATCGGCTGGATTGCTCACTTCGTCGCGGGCACGGCCCTGCTCGGCACCGCCTTTGGCCTTCTGTGCCCGCGCCTGCCCACCGACACGGTCGAGAGCAAGGGCATACTGTTTGCCGTCGGGGCCTGGGTGCTGATGATGTTCACGGTGGCACCCATGGCCGGGCTGGGCATCTTTGCCGCGCGTGCCGACTTTCCGACCATGATCTGGATGTTCGTCAGCCATGTGGTGTTCGGCGTCGTGCTGGGGGCCGTCTATGGCCGCCTCGTGGCGCGCTCACGCCATCAGCAGGTGCCTGAGGGTGCCAGCGTGGTACGCTGAATCGGGCGCTGAAGCATGAAAACGGCCCGCCCTCGAAGCGAAGGCGGGCCGGATAAAGGTCGGTCGTGGGCGGTGGAGGACTAGTTCAGCCGCTGTCCCAGATCGCTGATGGCCTGATCGAGCAGGGGGTCGCTCTTCTGCCCCTCGACCCGTTTGGCCAGCACGTCCTCGGCGATGCGCGCGGCCATTTCGACAGCGGCGGTCTTTACCTCGGTCATGGCCTGGGTCTCGGCCTGGGCGATCTTGCGCTCGGCCAGGGCCTGACGGCGGGCCACGGATTCCTCGAGGCGTGCCCTGGCATCGGCTTCCATCTGGCGGGCATCCGCTTCGGCGGCAGCCAGCATGGCGCTGGCCTGGGCCTCGGCCTCGGCCTTTTCCTGACGGATCTGGGCCAGCAGGGCTTCGGCCTCCGCGCGCAGGCGCGCCGCTTCGTCAAGCTCGCCCTGAATCTTGGCGGCCTTGGCGTCCAGCGCGCCGGCCACCAGCTTGTGAGCGCCGGCCATGAAGACGATGGCGAAGAACAGCACGAGGCCTACGCCGACCCAGAACTCCGAGTTGGCGATGTTCCAGAAATAGGAGTCGAGGAAAGCGGGCATTAGGCGGCTCCCTTGGCGGCGGTGCGCAGCTCGGCAAGCGGGACGCTCTCGCCGGTCAGGCGCTTGATCATGGCCTGAGCGGTTTCAGCGGCCACATCGCCCACAGACGACAGGGCGGTGTCGCGCGCCAGGGCGATGTCGGCCTCGGCCGCCTCGATGCGGGCATTGACCGCGGCTTCTTCCTCGGCGTTGCGCAGGGCCATGTCGTCGAGAATGCGGGCCTTGGCAGCGGCGGCAACGGCGCGGGCGTCGGCCCGGGCGCGCTCGACCTCGGCACGGGCACTGGCGGCCTGAACGGCGGCTTCTTCCTGCACCTGGCGGGCGGTGGCGATGGCGCCGGAGATGGTGCTGGCGCGCTCGTCCATCACGCGGCGAAGGCGGGGCGCGAACACCTTGCTGATTAGCACATAGAGAATGACGAACAGGATCAGCAGATAGGCGATCTGCCCGAAGTAATGCTGGGTGTCGAACTGCGGCAGCCCGCCCTCGTCACCGTGGACCTCGGGTGCCGTAGTCATTTCTTGGACGCCAGCGCCCTGCGGCGGCAGCGTCGCGGGATCGGACAGGGTCGGTTCAGCCATCAGAGGATCGCCAGCTCATCGAAAAGAGTCGGACGGCGCGAAGATGGGTCATCCCCGCGCCGCACCGGAGTCGTTGGTGTCTCGGGTCGGGCTCCGGCCTTAGCCGAGCCAGGCCATGATCCCCAGCACGAAGGCCAGGATGCCGAGGGCTTCGACCAGCGCCGCGCCCACGAACAGGTTGCCGACCTGCGAGGCGGCAGCCGACGGGTTGCGCAGGGCACCCGCCAGGAAGTTGGCGAAGATGTTGCCCACGCCGATACCGGCGCCGAGCATGCCCAGGGTGGCGAGGCCCATACCGAAGTACTTGAAGGATTCGGCTTCCATGAGAGTGTTCCTATTCAGACGGGGTTGGAAGGAGGATTGAGGCTGGGCGGGGCCTAGTGGCCGTGACCCAGGTTGACCACATCGTTCAGATAGATCGTGGCCAGAACGGCGAAGACGAAGGCCTGGAGGAAGGCCACCAGAAACTCCAGCGCGGTCAGGGCGACGACCATGACCATGGACAGACCCGCCACCGGCAGGGCCAGCAGACCCACGCCGCCCGTCGCCGCCAGCGCGCCGAGCGAGACGACGAAGCCCGCAAAGATCTTCAGGGCGATGTGACCGCCCAGCATGTTGCCGAACAGACGCAGCGAAAGGGTGATGGGACGCAGCAGGAAGGAAAGGAACTCGATAAGTCCGACCACGGGGCGCAGCACCAGAGGCGCGCTGGTCGGCCAGAACAGGCTGAAGAACTTCAGGCCATGCTTGGCAAAGCCGATCACCACGACCAGACCGATGGTCAGCAGGGCGAAGGTGGCCGTGACTGCAATCTGCGAGGTGGCGGTGAAGGTCAGGAACATGCCCAGCATGTTCATGGCAAGGATCAGCGTGAACAGGCTGAAGACAAAGGGGAAATACTTGCGGCCATCGTGACCGATGATCGAGTTGGTAACGCCGTCGATGATGCCGAAAAGCTGCTCACCGGCGGCTTGCAGGCGACCGGGCACCACGCGCGCGTTGGAGGTCACCAGTGTCAGGAACAGCACGACGATGGCAAAGGCGATGGTCATGGCGACATGAGAGTTGGTCACCGCAAGACGCGTCACGCCGATGACCGGAAGCACGACCTCGCCGAAATCCAGGCCCGGGATCGGTTTAATCTCGAACTGTTCGATCGGATTGGCCATTGCGCCAGCTATTCCTGTTCTTTGCCGTCTTCAATGATCGGAACGGATGGCGCGTCCGCCGGAGGCGGGCCCGCTTCCCTCATCAGACGTTGTGCTGTCCGATGGGCCATCCAGACCGATATGGCGAAGCCCCCAAGGACCCCGGTGATGATTCCGATCGGCGCCGTTCCGAACGACCAGTCCGCCACGATGCCGAGCGCCAGACCCACGAACACACCGCCGAGCAGGTCGGCGATGATCCGCCAGGCCTGCGCCGCTACCGCATGACCTGCGGCAGCCTGCGCGTCCGGCGTTGTCCTCTGCTCGAGGCTGGATGCGCGTTCATTGAGGCGCCGTATGGCTTCCTCACGCGTCTGCTCGGGCTTGGACATTCCACCGTGCCTGTGAGCCGCAGCACGGGGCCACAGCGGGGTCTGAATTCGGCGCGGAACCTATAGACGCAGGCGCGTCAGGTCAAGCGCGCGCCGGGCACGGCTAAGGCCATGAAAGACCTTGCCTTTTCAGGGCTGCTGAGTCGAATCGGCCACAACTGCGGCGATTTGGGCCCGAGCCGGGCGCCGATCAGCCCTTGATGCGATCGCGCGCACCCTTCAGGGCCGTGCTCCAGATGCCCAGCTCCCTGAGCAGTGCCGGAACGGCTTTCTCCTGGGTCTCGTTGGGCGTGAAGCGGCCGTCCTTGATCTGGTTGTGAACGAAGGGCACCACAACGGCCTCGTACATCGGCATCACCTTGAGCGTGGTCAGCAGCAGCTTGGCCGACTGGGCTGCGCGCAGGCCACCCGACACGCCGCCATAGCTGACGATGCCCGCAGGCTTGTAGTTCCACTCGCGATAGACGTAGTTCAGCGCGTTCACCAGCGAGGGCGGCATGGTGAAGTTGTACTCGGGCATCACGAACACATAGGCGTCGGCCTCGCTGACGGACTTGGCCCAGGCGCGGGTGTGCTCGTGGGCATATTCGCCCGTGGCCGGGTGCTTGGGCTCGTCATAGACGGGCAGGTCGAAGTCGTTCAGGTCCACCGGCACGATCTCGAAGGTCTCATCGCTGGCCGCTGCCTCGCAGAACCACTGCGCCACCTTGTCGCCGACGCGGCCGGGGCGGGTGGAGACGGTGATGACGTGCAGGCGCTGGCGCATGGAGGTGGCTCCGTATTTTGCGGGAAGGGGACGAAAGGCAAATGCGCAGGTGGGCACTTGGCTCCCGCGCGGCAAGCCTCAGGCGACCAGCTTTTCGGCCTGGGTCAGGTCCACGGAGACCAGCTGCGATACGCCCTGCTCGGGCATGGTCACGCCATAGAGGCGGTCCATCCGGCTCATGGTGACGGGATTGTGGGTGATGACGATGAAGCGCGTGTGGGTGCGCTTTCGCATCTCGTCGAGCATGCGGCAGAAGCGATCGACGTTGGCGTCATCGAGCGGTGCGTCCACCTCGTCCAGCACGCACACCGGCGCGGGGTTGGCCAGGAACACCGCAAAGATCAGGGCCGCGGCGGTCAGCGCCTGCTCGCCGCCCGACATCAGGCTCATGACCGACAGGCGCTTGCCCGGCGGACAGGCATAGATCTCCAGCCCCGCTTCGAGCGGATCTTCGGATTCCACCAGCTTCAGTTCGGCCTGCCCGCCGCCGAAAAGGGTCTCGAACAGGGTCTTGAAGTTGGTGTTGATGACGTCGAAGGCCGCCACCAGCCGGTCGCGCCCCTCGGCATTCAGCTCGTCTATGCCGTCGCGCAGCCTGGCGATGGCCGAGGTGAGGTCGGCGCGCTCGCTGCGCATGGCCTCCAGCCGCCCGCCGTACTCGCCCGCTTCCTCCTCGGCGCGCAGGTTGACCGCGCCCAGCGCCTCGCGCTCGCGCTCCAGTCCCATGATCAGGGCCTCGGCACCGGCGGCATCGGTGGGCTTGGCGATGGCCTCCTGCTGAAGCCGCTCACCCAGCTCCTCCGGGCTCATGCGGGCGGTATCGCGCAGGTGGCGCTCGGTCTCGGCCAGGCGGGCCATGGCGGATTCTGCGTGCGCGCCCAGAACGCCGCGCGCCTCGCGGGTTGTCGAGAGCGCCTGCTCGGCGCTGCGCTGGGCGCGTTCGGCCTCGGCGGCGCTCGCCTCAAGGGCCTGAAGGGCATCGCTGGCCTCGGCTCTGCGCCGCTCAGCGGTGGCGAGGGTGTCGGCAAGGCCTAGCCTGCGCTGTTCGATCTCGTCGGGCTTGCGCGAGGCCTGATCGAGGGCGGCGTGGGTGGCCTCGCGCGCCTGCTCCAGCTCCTGCTGGCGCCGGATGCTCTCGCCGAGGCGCCGCTCCCAGCCTGCCAGATCGCGCCGCGCCTGATCGAGAGTGCCCAGTCGCATGGCCCGCTCGCGCGCTTCGGCATCGCGGGCGGCGCGCGCTTCGGCCGCCTCGGCGCGGGCCGCATCGGCGCGCTGGCGCGCTGCCGCCAGCTCAAGGCGCAGCTCTTCCAGCGTCTCGGACGCAGGCTGGTTCTCCGACATGGCGGCAAAGGCGCGCTCGGCCTCGGCCTGTTCGGCCTCCAGCGTGACCAAGGTCTCGGACAGGGCAGACAGGCGCGCCTCGCGCACCGTCTGCTGGCGGGCCAGTGCCTCGTGATGGTCTCTGGCCACGGCAATGGCGCGCTCTGCCTCCTGCGGAGCCTTGCGGGCCGAGGCGAGGGCGTCCTGAGCTTCGCGCAGGGCGGCGATGGCAGCCTTGTGGTCGGCCTGGGCCGATTCCAGCTCGGGCTTGAGGGTGTCGATGTCGCGCTCCAGCTCGGCGAGGCGCGCGCGCTGGCCGAGGCGGACGGCGGCGGGGCGCGGGGCGTCGGCCCTGCTGACATAGCCATCCCAGCGGTAGAGGTCGCCCTCGCGCGTCACCAGACGCAGGCCCGCCGGCAGATCGCCGATCAGGGCCTCAGCCCGGCTGCGCTCCACCACCGCGCAGTGATCGAGACGCGCCCGGAGCGCATCGGGCGCCCGCACGTGATCGCTCAGGCGGACCGCGCCTTCGGGCAGGACGGGGGAGGGGGCGGTGCGCCCGCCCCAGTGCGCGCTGGCCCGGGGATCCAGAGCTGCTTCCAGATCGTCGCCGAGGGCTGCCGCAAGCGCGGCCTCATAGCCCTTGTCGGCCAGAACCTGATCGAGAACGGCAGGGTGTTCGCGCCGCGAGCCCTGAAGAAGCTGGCTCAGCCCGCGCGCCTCGGTCTGCAGGCGCCCCAGCCTGTCCTCGATGCGCCGCGCCCGCTCGCGGGCTTCGCCCTCATCCTGTGCGGCGAGGGTGCGCGCTTCCTCGCAGCTCTCAAGCGTGGCGCGGGCCTGCCGCAGGGCCTCGACGGCGCGCTCAAGCTCCGCACGCGCCTCGCCCAGTCCCTCGACGGACTGTGACTGAAGGCTGTCGCGCTCGCCCTTGCTGGCTTCCAGCGTGCGCTGCAGACGGCCAAGGCGTGTCTCGGCGTCCTGACGGCGCGCGCGGGCGGCTGTGGCCTCGGCCTCGAAGGTGGCGATGAGGCCGGTCAGGCGCTCGACTTCCGCATCGGCTTCGCGGCGACGGGCCTCGCTGGCGTCGACTTCGGCCTGTAGTGCAGGCGCGCGCTCGGGCGCATCGGCCACGGCCTTTTCAAGCTGTGCGAGGGATTCGCGCAGGGCCTGCACCTGATCGGTGGCATCGGCGCTCATCTGCTGCTCGCGGGCCTGATCGGCACCGATGCGCTCCAGCTCCGCCCTGAGACGCGCCACATCGGCCCTGGCGGCCTGATCCTCGAGGTCGAGGCGGTCGCGCTCCAGGGTGGCGCGCTGCCACAGGGCGCCTGCCACGGCATCTTCCTCGCGCGCCGGAGCGATGGCCTCGCGTGCCGTGAGCGCCGCAGCAGTCAGGCGGGCCACCTCGCGCGTGGCCTGCTCTAGCTGGGCATCGGCATCGGCCACCTCGGCCTGAAGGCCCTCGGCTGCGGCGCGGGCCTCCAGCCAGCGGGTGTAGATCAGCGCCGATTGCAGGGCGCGGATCTCGGTGGTGATCTTCTTGTATTTCTCGGCCTGACGGGCTTCACGCTTCAGGCGCGACAGGGCGCTTTCCAGCTCGCGCGCGATGTCGTCGAGCCGCTCGAGGTTGGTCTCGGCGGCGCGCAGGCGCAGCTCGGCCTCATGGCGGCGGGTGTGCAGGCCCGCGACGCCGCCAGCTTCCTCGAGGATGCGACGCCGGTTCTGGGGTTTGGCGGCGATCAGCTCGCTGATCTGGCCCTGGCGCACGAGAGCCGGAGAGTTGGCACCGGTGGAGCTGTCGGCGAACAGCAGCTGCACGTCGCGCGCGCGCACCTCCTTGCCATTGATGCGATAGGTGGAGCCTGCGCCCCGGTCGATCCGGCGCGACACTTCAAGGACGGCGGCGTCCTGGAAGGGGGCAGGGGCGGTGCCGAGCGCGTCTTCGAGCGTGAGCGTCACCTCGGCATGGTTGCGTGACGGGCGCGAGGCGGTGCCGGCAAAGATCACGTCGTCCATGCCCTGACCGCGCATGGCCTTGGCAGAGTTCGCCCCCATCACCCAGCGCAGGGCCTCCAGCACATTGGATTTGCCACAACCGTTCGGCCCGACAATGCCGGTCAGGCCGGGTTCGATCATCAGCTCCGTCGCATCAACGAAGGACTTGAACCCGGACAGTCTGAGACGCTGGAAGTGCAAGGGGGCGCGTCAGGCGGTCAGGAGGCGGGCAGCAGCGGATCGATCGCGGCCGACAGCCCCTCCAGCGACGGGTCACTGATCTGGCGACCGTTCACGAAGAAGGTCGGCGTTCCCGTCACGCCGTCGCGGCGACCGAGCTGGATGCGCTCTTCGAGGGCACGCACGCTGTTCTCGTCGGTCACGCAGGCGTTGAACTGCTCCTGGCTGAAACCGGCGGACTGGGCGATGCGCAGCAGCGACTGGCGCGGCGGCGTGCCCTGCTGCCACTCCTGCTGGGAGTGCATGATCGCGTCGATGATCTGGAAGTAGCGGTCCTCGCCCGCGCAGCGCGCCAGCAGGAAGCCCGCTGCGGCGATGTCGAACGGAGGCGTGGGGAACTCGCGGAACACATAGCGCACCTTGCCGGTGTCGATGTACTGCGCCTTGAACTCGGGATAGACCTGAGTGTGCCACGCGCCGCAGACGCCGCAGGTCACAGAGGCATATTCGATCACCGTGACAGGGGCATTGGCATCGCCCTGCACCATGTCGCCATCGACGGTAGAGCCGGTTCCTGACGAGTTGCACGAGGTGATCGACAGCGCGGCGGCAGCGGCCACGGCAGAGATCATCAGGCGGCGGGTAAGGCGGGGTGAGGTCATCGGCATTCCATCCGGGGGCGAGACGTGTGGCAGGTCTGGAGCGAAATCGGTCGCCCCATGGCAGGGACTTGCACCGCGATCATCGCACGCACCCCGCATCACCATATTCGACAGCAGAAGCGGCCATTGTTTGTCAACGCCGCGTTTCAAGCAGGCCCGCTGGCGGCAGTGTTAGGTGTGGGGAAGTGACGGTGCGCGCCTAACGCTCGCGCTCGCTGCGCAGCACGCCGCGCCCCAGCCGGACCAGCGCCTCGCGCAGGCGTGCGGGCAGGGGCTCCAGCCCTTCGGCCAGCGCGGCCTCGGTGGCGCCGTCGAGAGGCTCGCTGAGGGGCGCGGGGCGGCGCGGCCTCGCGCCCGTGCCGGGGCGCGCCTGCAGCGGTCCCTGAGAGATGCGCAGGCGGCCCACCTCGTTGTTGCCCAGGAACACATTGACCTTCTCGATGATGATGTCGCTCTGGTGCTGGACCAGCAGGGCGGCGGGGCCGCTCACCTTCAGCTCCAGCGTCGAGGCCTGGCCTGCGCGGCCCTTGATCAGCCTGACCGGCTCGCTGACGCTGGCGATGGCGTCGCCTGCGATCTCGGGCCAGCGTGCGTGCAGCGCCTGCGCACCCTTGCCGAAGCGGTCATCGAGGGCACGGATGGTTTTCGCCAGGGCCTGACCGGCTCTGGGCGCGGGCCGATGGGCCGGGCGCGTGCGACGCCGGGCGAGAATCTCGAGGGCCTCTTTTTCGGAAGGAAGATCGCGGCGCATGGCCCTATATATCAGCCTCGATGAGTGACGTCGCCGGTCTGCACGCCCGTCTCAGGGCCGATCTTCTGCAATGGTACGACCATAATGCCCGCGCCCTGCCATGGCGTGTGGGGCCAGACGCGCGCCGCAGGGGTGAGCGTCCCGATGCCTATCGCGTCTGGCTTTCCGAGATCATGCTTCAGCAGACCACCACGGTTCATGCCGCGCCCTATTTCGAGCGCTTCACCCATCGCTGGCCCGATGTGTCCGCTCTGGCGCAGGCGGATGATGCCGAGGTCATGGCGGCCTGGGCGGGGCTTGGCTACTACGCGAGGGCGAGGAACCTGCTGGCCTGCGCGCGCGCCGTGGTGCGCGATCACGGCGGCGTCTTTCCCGACACCGAGGCGGGCCTCAAGACCCTGCCGGGCATCGGCAGCTATACGGCGGCGGCCATCGCGGCCATCGCGTTCGACCGGCCCGCCAATGTGGTCGACGGCAATGTCGAGCGGGTCATGGCCCGGCTTCATGCCCACAGGTCACCCCTGCCAGCGGCAAAGCCCGAACTGGCCGCGCTGGCGGCACTGTTCGTCACGCCCGATCGCCCCGGCGACTGGGCTCAGGCCCTGATGGATCTGGGTGCCGGGGTGTGCCGCCCCCGCTCGCCCGTCTGCGAGGCGTGCCCGCTGGCCTTTGGGTGTGCAGCGCGTTCGGAAGGTCAGGCCAACCGTTATCCGCTCAAGGCACCGAAGAAGGCCCGACCCCACCGTCAGGGCCATGTGTGGGTTCTGCATGACAGTGCCGGGCAAGTGGCGCTGGTGAAAAGGCCTGCGCGCGGCCTGCTGGGCGGCATGATGGGTCTGCCGACCTCGGAGTGGGTGCAGGGGCAAGATGAGCCTGCGCTCAAGGCCCCCGCGCCGGTAGCCGCCGACTGGCAGGACGCGGGCAGCGTCGAGCACGTCTTCACCCATTTTTCGCTGAGCCTGAGCGTCCATGTCGCCCGAGGGACGGGTGATTTCGACTGGAAGCCGGTTGATGAGGCGCGCGCGGCCCTGCCAAGCGTGTTCAGAAAGGCACTGGAGCGGGCACTGGCGTCGCTGTGACCTACATCGCCGCGCGAATCTGGGCCCTCAGGTCGTCGATAAGCCGATAGCCGCGGTCCGACTTGTAGCGCCAGTAGGTCCAGCCGTTGCACGCCGGAGCATTTTCGAGCAGCGCGCCCAGCTTGTGAATGGAGCCGGTCAGATCGCCATGGGCCAGACTGCCATCGGCCCGCACCCGCGCCTCGCGCTCGCCCCTGGGACAATAGAGCCGGTCGCCGGGGCGAAGCAGGCCCGCCTCGACCAGCGCCCCGAACGGCACGCGCGGCTCGGCGCGCTTCGAGCCCATGACCGCCAGGTCTGCGGCTTCGGCTGGAACCACGGCGGCGATGCGCGCCTCGGCCCGCTTGGCATGGGCCTCATCCATCTCGATGCCGATGAAGTGCCGCCCCAGCCGCCGCGCCGCCGCGCCCGTGGTGCCGGTGCCGAAGAACGGATCGAGGATCACGTCGCCGGGCTTTGATGCCGACAGGATCACCCGGTGCAGCAGGGCTTCTGGCTTTTGAGTGGGGTGGGCCTTCTTGCCGTCCTCGTCCTTGAGGCGCTCTTCGCCCGTGCACAGCGCCAGCGTCCAGTCCGAGCGCATCTGGGTGTCTTCGTTGAAGGCCTTCAGCGCATCATAATTGAAGGTGTAGCGCTTCTGCTCGCGAGAGCGCGCCGCCCAGATCAGGGTCTCGTGAGCATTGGTGAAGCGCGTGCCCTTGAAGTTCGGCATCGGGTTCGACTTGCGCCAGATGATGTCGTTCAGCACCCAGTAGCCGATGTCCTGCAAGGCCACGCCGAGGCGGAAGATGTTGTGATAGCTGCCGATCACCCACAAGGTGCCCTCGGGCTTGAGCACGCGGCGGCACTCGCTCAGCCAGGCGCGGCTGAAGGCATCGTAGGCGGCAAAGCTCTCGAACTGGTCCCAGTCGTCCGTGACCGCATCCACGCGCGAGTTGTCGGGCCGCAGCAACTCTCCGCCAAGCTGCAGATTATAGGGCGGATCAGCGAACACCATGTCCACGCTGGCATCGGGCAGGGTTTTGAGCACGCTCACGCAGTCGCCGCGCAGCACCTGGTCCCTGATCTGATCCACATTTCTGGTGGTTTCGCCAGCCGCGCTCATGTCCTGCCGCCCCGTATGCGAGAAAATCCATCACACTGCTCCCAGCGATGAATCATCAGGGTTAAGGAGCCGTTGAGACTCAAGGCCTGCGCAGAGCGCACGGGCTTTGCCACGGGCGGGCAGGGCTCTATATGGGGCGGCCTGCAACGCATATTTCCCGAAAGACCCGCCTGCCCATGGCCCGTATCCTGATCACCTCGGCCCTGCCCTACATCAACGGCATCAAGCATCTGGGCAATCTGGCCGGCTCCATGCTTCCGGCCGATGTCTGGGCCAGATTCAAGCGCGCGCATGTGCTGGACGACGGCAGCCGCCACGAGGTGCTCTACATCTGTGCCACCGACGAGCACGGCACGCCCGCCGAACTGGCCGCCGCCGCTGCCGGGCAGGACGTGCGGACCTATTGCGACGAACAGCACGAGATCCAGAAGCGCGCCGGTGAGGCCTTCGGTCTCAGCTATGACATCTTCGGGCGCTCATCGAGCCCGCAGAACCGCCACCTGACCCAGCACTTCGCCCGCGTGCTGGAGGAAAACGGCCTGATCGAAGAGCGCGTCGACCGGATGATCTATTCGATCGACGACGCGCGTTTCCTGCCGGACCGCTATGTCGAGGGCACCTGTCCGCACTGCGACTATGACAAGGCGCGCGGCGATCAGTGCGACAACTGCGGCCGCCTGCTCGATCCCACCGACCTGAAGAACCCCTATTCCGCCGTCTCGGGCAGCCGCAATCTGGAGGTGCGCGATACGCGCCATCTCTATCTGTTGCAGACGAAGCTGGAGCCGCGCATCCGCGCGTGGGTGGACTCGCGCACCGACTGGCAACCTCTGGCCCGCTCCATCGCCTACAAGCACCTCGATGAGGGCCTGATCGACCGGGGCATCACCCGCGATCTGAAGTGGGGCGTGCCAGTGGTGGGTGCCGACGGGGCCCCGCGTCCGGGCATGGAAGGCAAGGTCTTCTACGTCTGGTTCGATGCGCCCATCGAATACATCGGTGCCACCCAGGAATGGGCCGAGGCGAGCGGGCAGGACTGGGCGCGCTGGTGGCGGCTGGACCAGGGCGCGCAGGACGTGCGCTACGTTCAGTTCATGGGCAAGGACAATGTCGCCTTCCACACCGTCAGCTTCCCGGCCACCATCCTCGGCTCGGGCGAGCCCTGGAAGACGGTCGATACGCTCAAGGCCTTCAACTGGCTGAACTGGTATGGCGGCAAGTTCTCCACGTCCCAGGGCCGGGGCGTGTTCATGGATCAGGCGCTGGAGCTGCTGCCGGCCGACTGCTGGCGCTGGTATCTGACGGCCTATGGGCCCGAGCACGCCGATGCCGCCTTCACCTGGGAGCAGTTCCAGTCGGCGATCAACAAGGACCTGGCCGATGTGCTGGGCAATTTCGTCAATCGCATCGTCAAGTTCGCCGAGAGCCGCTTCGAGGGCGTGGTGCCGGACGGCGGCGAGGCCGGTCCGCTGGAACAGCGGCTCGAGACGGAGCTTGAGGCCGCCATTGCCACGCTCACCGCAGAGTTCGAGGCGATGGAGTTCCGCAAGGCGGCCCAGGCCTTGCGCGCCATCTGGGTGCTGGGCAACGAATATCTTCAGGAAGCGGCGCCCTGGACCGCCTTCAAGACCGATCGCGAGCGCGCAGGCGTCGGTGTGAGGACGGGGCTGAATCTGGTGGCGCTGTTCGCACGCCTGTCCGCCCCCGTAATCCCCTTCACCGCCAGCAAGATCGCGGCCACGGTCGGCGAGAGTGACATCTCATGGCCCCGCGCGGGCGAGGCCCTGCTTGATCGCCTGCCTCGCGGACAGGCGGTCTCGGCCCCGCAGGTGCTGTTCGCCAAGATCGAGGATGCGCAAGTGGCCGAGTGGTCCGCGCGCTTTGGCGGCGGTCAGGCCTAGGTCTTCAGCGCCCAGCCTTGGTCAGCGTCTCTGGCTGCGTGCAGCCTCGTAAAGCGCGATGGCTGCGGCATTGGACACGTTCAGGCTTTCAAACCCGCCGGGCATGGGAATGCGGGCCAGAACGTCGCAGTGCTCGGCCACCAGCCTGCGGATGCCGTCGCCCTCCGAGCCCATGACGATGACGGTCGGGCGCGCATCGAGCGCCTCCTCCAGAGTCTCGGTTCCCTGACCGTCCAGACCCACGGCGCGCCAGCCCAGATCGGAAAGCTGTTCCAGCGCCCGCGACAGGTTGGTCACGCGCGCGCACGGCAGGCGTTCGATGGCACCGGCTGCGGCCTTGGCCAGCGCGCCGGACAGCTCGGGCGCATGGCGGTCCTGCACGATGATCCCCCTTGCGCCCATGGCCAGGCCTGATCGGAAGATGGCACCGACGTTCTGAGGATCGGTGATCTGGTCCAGCATGATCAGCACGCCATGGGCCGGATCGGCGATCTCGTCCAGGCTGACGCTGGCTAGCGGCGGGCCGACCAGCACCATCCCCTGATGGACCGCGCCCTGGGGCAGCGCGCGCGCGATGTCGTGACCATCCCTGATCTCGACGCGCAGGCGGCGGGCCGGATCGATCTGGCCTTCCAGCTCGCGGGCCCGCTCCGCGCTCAGCCACAGCTGGCCGCCCGGCTCGCGCGCGCCGTTCTCGATGGCCGCGAGCACGGCATGGCGGCCCCAGATCAGATTCTCGGGTGCAGGCTTGCTGCGGCGCGCGCGCGACGGGCCGCCAATGCGTCCTGATTCCCGGTCAAGTTCGGGCCTGTAGCTGCCAGTCTTGATCTCGCCTGCGCCTTTGCGGGCAGGGGTCTCGCGCTCTTTCGCACGCCGCGGTGAATTCCGTGCCTTGCGGTCGTTGCGTTCTCGATTTGGCGACACTATAAGACGCGCTCCGATTTGGGGGCCACCCGGTCTTCGGGTCTGGTGCACCGTATATCCAAGGCGCGCCGGAACTTCGAAGGCTTTTGTTCGTATGGGTATCAAAGGCCCATGGGAATCAGTCCGGGCGGTCCTGATCTCTCTCGCGACGGGGGAATGTCCCGAGCGGCAAAGGGGGCGGACTGTAAATCCGCTGCGTAAGCTTCGCAGGTTCGAGTCCTGCTTCCCCCACCACGCGACCGAGAGTTCAGGATCGAGAACGGGCCGGATGGCTTGCGGGTCGGGTCGGTCGCTGCGGCGCCCGGCACCTTCGCGGGTATAGCACAATGGTAGTGCAGCAGCCTTCCAAGCTGAGGATGTCGGTTCGATTCCGTCTACCCGCTCCACGACCGGCGAACCCTGATTTGCCCTTATCAACGCACGCCTCTGGCGTCCTGGAGTTCTGGCGATGGCCAAGGAAAAGTTTGAACGGAACAAGCCGCACTGCAACATCGGCACGATTGGTCACGTTGACCACGGCAAGACGACGCTGACGGCGGCGATCACGATGACGCTGGCGAAGTCTGGCG
>NZ_JBKBHQ010000002.1:0-64760 GCF_046299595.1 Brevundimonas sp.
CGCCAGACTTCGCCAGCGTCATCGTGATCGCCGCCGTCAGCGTCGTCTTGCCGTGGTCAACGTGACCAATCGTGCCGATGTTGCAGTGCGGCTTGTTCCGTTCAAACTTTTCCTTGGCCATTTTTCTCTAGCTCCAGCCCCAGAAGGGGGCGTCAGGGTTTCTGGGGTGAGATGCCCGGACCATGCGAGGCACGGACCGGGCGACATCAGGGGACTTTCCAGAGGTCGGAAAGCCTTACGCGTACTTCTTGATCACCTCGTCGGCGACGTGCTGCGGCACGCCTTCGTAGTGATCGTATTGCATGGTGAACTGGGCGCGGCCCTGGGACATGCCACGCAGGGTGTTCACATAGCCGAACATGTTGGCCAGCGGCACGAAGGCGTTGACCACCGTGGCATTGCCGCGGATGTCCTGACCCTGGATCATGCCCCGGCGACCGTTCAGGTCACCGATGACCGAACCGAGATATTCCTCGGGCGTGACCACTTCCACGGCCATGATCGGCTCGAGCAGCTTGGGCCCGCCCTTCTCGCGCAGTTCCTTGAACGCGGCACGCGCCGCGATCTCGAACGCCAGCACCGAGGAGTCCACGTCGTGGAAGGCGCCGTCGATCAGGGTCGCCTTGAAGTCGATCAGGGGGAAGCCGGCCAGCAGACCGTTTTCCTTGGCCGACTCGAGGCCCTTCTGGACACCGGGAATGTATTCCTTGGGCACCGCACCGCCGACGATGGCGGATTCGAACACGAAGCCCGAGCCGGGCTCACCGGGCTCGAACACCAGCTTGACGCGGGCGAACTGACCGGTGCCGCCGGTCTGCTTCTTGTGGGTGTAGTCGATCTCGGCCTTGCGGGTGATCGACTCGCGATAGGCCACCTGCGGCGCGCCGATGTTGGCCTCGACCTTGTAGGTGCGCTTGAGGATGTCGATCTTGATGTCGAGGTGCAGCTCGCCCATGCCCTTCAGGATCGTCTGGCCCGACTCGTGGTCGGTCGAGACGGTGAATGAAGGGTCTTCCGAGGCCAGCTTGGCCAGGGCCACGCCCAGCTTTTCCTGATCGGCCTTGGACTTGGGCTCCACGGCGATCTCGATCACCGGCGCGGGGAACTCCATGCGCTCCAGGATCACCGGCGACTTGATCGGATCGCACAGGGTATCGCCCGTGCGCGTGTCCTTCAGGCCGGCCAGGGCGACGATGTCACCGGCATAGGCTTCCTTGATGTCCTCGCGGTTGTTGGAGTGCATCAGCAGCATGCGCCCCACCCGCTCCTTCTTGTCGCGGGTCGAGTTCAGCAGGCCCATGCCCGTTTCCATCTTGCCCGAATAGATGCGGCAGAAGGTGATCGAGCCGACGAACGGGTCGTCCATGATCTTGAACGCCAGCACCGACAGGGGCTCGTCATCGGACGCCCTGCGCTCGACCTCGGCCTCGGTCTTGTAGTCGATGCCCTTGGTCGGCGGGATGTCCACCGGCGAGGGCAGATAGTCGACCACCGCGTCCAGAAGCGGCTGCACGCCCTTGTTCTTGAATGCCGAGCCGCACAGGATCGGATAGAAGGCTCCGGTCAGCACGGCCTTGCGGATGCACTTCTTGAGGGTCTCTTCGGACGGCTCGTTGCCCTCGAGATAGGCCTCCATGGCCTCGTCATCGAGTTCGACCGCGTTGTCGATCAGGTACTGGCGCGCCTCGTTGGCCTTGTCGACCAGATCGGCGGGGATTTCCTCGTCGCGGAAAGAAGCGCCCAGGCCATCGTTGTCCCAGACCACCGCCTTCATGCGGACCAGGTCGACCAGGCCCTTCAGGTTGGACTCCGAACCGATCGGCAGCTGGATCGGCACGGCCTTCACGCCCAGGCGGTCGCGGATCGACTCGACCGACTTGTCGAAGTCGGCACCGATCTTGTCCATCTTGTTGACGAAGATGATGCGCGGCACGTTGTACTTGTCGGCCTGACGCCAGACGGTTTCGGTCTGGGGCTCGACGCCCGCATTGCCGTCCAGCACCGTCACGGCACCGTCCAGCACGCGCAGGCTGCGCTCCACCTCGATGGTGAAGTCCACGTGGCCGGGCGTGTCGATGATGTTCAGGCGCTTGTCGTTCCAGAACGCGGTCGTGGCAGCCGAGGTGATGGTGATGCCACGCTCCTGCTCCTGCTCCATCCAGTCCATGGTGGCAGCGCCGTCGTGCACTTCGCCGATCTTGTGGCTCTTGCCGGTGTAGTAAAGGATCCGCTCGGTCGTCGTCGTCTTGCCCGCGTCGATGTGGGCCATGATGCCGAAGTTGCGGTAGTCCTCGATTTTATGGGTGCGGGGCATGGTCTAACTCGGATGTCCGAAGCGCCTGGAGACAGGCAAAGGGGAGGTCTTGCAAATACGCGGGCGGTCTAACGCAAACCGCCCGCGACTTAAAGGCTTTGACGGCGGGCGCCGCGGCTTACCAGCGATAGTGCGAGAAGGCGCGGTTGGCCTCGGCCATCTTGTGGGTGTCTTCGCGCTTCTTCACGGCCACGCCGCGGTTGTTGGAAGCGTCGAGCAGCTCTGCGGCCAGCTTTTCGGTCATGGTGTTCTCGCCGCGCGCGCGCGCAGCATTCACCAGCCAGCGGATCGCCAGGGCGCGGCGGCGGTCGGGGCGCACCTCGACTGGAACCTGATAGGTGGCACCACCGACGCGGCGCGAGCGCACTTCGACGGCCGGAGCCACGTTGTCGAGGGCGGCGTGGAAGGTGGCCAGCGGCTCCTGATCCTTCTTCTTCTCGGCGAGAATGTCGAAGGCGCCATAGACGATGTTCTCGGCCACGGCCTTCTTGCCCTCGTACATGACGTAATTCATGAACTTGGTGACGACCAGATCGCCGAACTTGGGATCGGGGAGAACTTCTCGCTTCTGGGCGCGGTGACGACGGGACATGGGTATCTCTTCTTCGTTGGGCTGGGCCCGGCCCCGGGACGACGCCGGAGCGGGCGATGTTCGCTATTGCGGGGTCAGGATCACTTCGGACGCTTGGCGCCGTACAGCGAGCGGCGCTGCTTGCGGTTCTTGACGCCCTGGGTGTCGAGCACACCGCGCAGGATGTGGTAGCGCACGCCGGGAAGGTCCTTCACGCGGCCGCCGCGGATCAGGACCACCGAGTGCTCCTGAAGGTTGTGACCCTCGCCGGGGATGTAGCACACCGCCTCGACGCCCGACTTGGCCAGGCGCACCTTGGCGACCTTACGAAGCGCCGAGTTCGGCTTCTTGGGGGTCGTGGTATAGACGCGCGTACAGACGCCGCGCTTCTGGGGGCATCCTTCCAGCGCGGGCACCTTGTTGCGCACGGGCTTAGGCTTGCGGGGCTTGCGGATAAGCTGGTTGATCGTAGGCATGGTTCTTTTCGTCTTCTGTCTCTTGGGGCGGGCGTGTGCCTTTCGGCCGGTGCGCCTGCGGTTCCTTCTTTTGGACCCTTGAGGGCCCGGGCTGTTTTGAAGACCCGTCGAGGCGTTGCGCAGACCGGTGTCATTGCAACAAAACGAGCCGGAACGCGCGCTAAGGACGCTCCGGCGGGCACAGCCCCTTGGGTCTTCGAATGTCTGCGAGATCAGCAAGCGGCGAACCGCCCATGCCTCGAAGTGCGCGCCCTTTACGCTCCATTGCCTGCAAGGTCAAGGCTTTCCCAGCGCCCGTCCAAGGGCGATAGTCGCACACCAGCGATACATAAAGCGCGCCCTGCACCGACGGATCGGGCACCTGTGGCACGTTCAAACGCTTAGAACCCTCACGCCCAACAAGAAGAAACAGCCGTCATGAAATTTCCGACCTTCGGTGCAAGGCCCGGCACGCCCCGGAACGCTGCCAAGATCAAACGTCCTCGCGGCCGCATGCTCTGGCTGGCACTGGGCGGGATCATCGTTGCACTGGTGGCCGTCTGGTTCTTCTTCCTTCGCGGCGGCGACGAGGCCGATCCCTATCGCACCGAGACCGTCTCGCGCGGCGACATCACCCAGTCCGTCTCGGCCTCGGGCACGCTGGGCGCGCTGGTTACGGTACAGGTCGGCTCACAGCTCTCGGGGCAGGTGACGCAGGTGCTGGTCGATTTCAACGACCGGGTACGCCGGGGACAGACGCTGGCCGTGCTCGATCCCCAGACCTACGATTCTCGTATCGAGCAGTCGCGCGCCCAGGTCGCCTCCTCCGCCGCCAGCGTCGCTCAGGCCGAGGCGAACGTGGCCCTGGCCCAGGCCGAATACGACCGCCAGCGCTTCCTGTTCGAGCGCCAGATCATCGCTCAGGCAGCCCTCGACACCGCCAGCGCCCAGCTTGCCACCGCCCGCGCCAGCTTGCAGAGCGCGCGCGCCAATGTCGCCCAGCAGCAGGCCGCCTTGCGTGCCAATCAGGTCGAGCGTGGCCGCACCGTCATCACCTCGCCCATCGACGGCGTGGTCATCGACCGTCAGATCGAGCCTGGTCAGACCGTGGCCTCGGGCCTCAATGTCGCGGTGCTGTTCACCGTGGCCGAGAGCCTTTCGCGCCTGAAGGCCGAGATCAGCGTCGACGAGGCCGACATCGGCCAGGTGCGTGAAGGCCAGGCGGTGCGCTTTACCGTTGATGCCTTCCCCAGCGACACCTTCACCGGCGTCGTCACCCAGGTCCGAAGCCTGCCGCGCACCGAGGCCAATGTGGTTGCCTACACCGTGGTGGTCGAGGCCGACAATCCGGGCGAGCGCCTGCTGCCGGGCATGACCGCCAATGCCGACATCATCCTGGAGCGCCGCGCCAATGTGCTGCGCGTGCCCTCGGCTGCGCTGCGCTTCACGCCCGCGAACATGCAGGCACCGCGCGGAGCGCGCGGCGCGGGCGGACCGCCCGGCTTCGGCGGGGCGCCCGGCGTGGGCGGCGGCGGCTTTGGCGGTGGCGGGGGCCGCCAGATGAACCGTCAGGGTCAGGGTGACATGAGCGTGCGCATCCTCGAGGAACTGCAGCTTGACGATGCCCAGCGCAATCAGGTGCGCCCCATTCTGGATCGCGCTGCGGCCCAGGCCCGCGCTAGCGGTGGGGGCGCAGGCGCAGGCGGACGCGGTCAGGGCGGTGCCCGGCGCGCGGCCATGGCGGCTGCTTTCAACGAGGCGTTTGACGAGATCCGGCCCCTGCTGCGCCCCGACCAGCAGGCCCGCCTAGAGACCGCACGGGCACGCTTTGCGGGCGGCGGCGGCCAGCGCGGCGTGGTCTGGGTGCTGCGCGATGGTCAGCCCGTGGCCGTGCCGGTCCAGATCGGCGCGTCGGACGGCAGCTTCACCGAGGTGCTGAGCGGCGAGCTGCGCGAGGGCGATCAGGTGATCGTGGGCGGTGGTCCGCGTCCCCCGGCCAGCATCCAGCAACAGGGCCGGGGCGGTCCTGGCGGTGTTCGGGTGAAGATGTAGGCCATGATCGAGATCGACACCCTCACCAAGACCTACATCATGGGCGAGGAGAAGGTCGCGGCCCTGGCCGGCGTCTCGCTGGGCATCGCGCGCGGCGAGCACGTTGCCATCGTCGGGCCTTCGGGCTCGGGCAAGTCCACCTTGATGAACATTCTGGGCGGCCTCGACCGGCCCACCTCGGGCACCTACAGCTTCGAGGGCGAGCCGGTGGCCCAGTTCAATGACGATGCGCTGGCCGATTTCCGCAACCGGCGCATCGGCTTCGTCTTCCAGAGCTTTCAGCTTCTGCCGCGCCTGAGCGCGGTCCAGAATGTCGAGCTGCCGATGATCTACGGGGGTGTGCCCGCCAGCGAGCGGCGCGAGCGCGCCGTGGCCCTGCTCGAGCGGGTCGGCCTTGGCAATCGCCTCGTCAACAAGCCGACCCAGATGTCAGGCGGTCAGCAGCAGCGCGTGGCCATCGCCCGCTCTCTGGCCAATCAGCCCGACCTGCTGCTCGCGGACGAGCCCACCGGCGCGCTCGATCAGGCCACGGGGCAGGAGGTGCTGGCCCTGTTCGACGAACTGAACAGCCAGGGCATCACCTTGTGCATCGTTACCCACGACCTCGAGGTGGCCGCGCGAGCGCGCCGCCGCATCACCTTCCGCGACGGCCTGATCATCTCTGACGAAGGATCGACCTCATGATCCGCGAACTGGTCCGCTTTGCCGTCGGCGCCATTCTGGCCCACCCCATGCGCAGCGCCCTGACCGCGCTGGGCGTGGTCATCGGCGTGGCCGCCGTGGTCATGATGACCTCCATCGGCCTTGGCGCACAGCAGCGCGTGACCCAGGCCATCGCGGGCCTCGGCACCAATATGCTGATCGTCACCCCCGGCACGGGTGGCGGACCCGGTTTTGCCCGGGGTGCGGCGGGCTCCAGAGCCAACCTCACCGATCGCGATGCCGAGGCCCTGCGCCAGATCGATGGTGTGGTGGCGGTCTCTCCTGCCGTGCGGGGCAACCAGCAGATCATTGCCGGAGGCACCAACTGGAACTCGCGCGTCGAGGGCGTGACGCCGGAATATCTGATCGCGCGCGACATGAGCATCGCCACCGGCCAGATGTTCGATGCGGGACAGGCGCGACAGACCGTTGCCGTGCTGGGCCAGACTGTTGCGCGGGAACTGTTCGGCGAACAGGATCCGGTCGGAGAGCGCATCCGGCTCGGGCGCGTGCCCTTCACCGTGGTCGGCGTGCTGGAAAGCAAGGGCCAGACCGGCGTGGGTCAGGATCAGGACGACATCGTGCTGGTACCCCTTCAGTCCGGTCGCTCGCGTCTGTTCGGCCGCCGCCTGCGCGGGGACGAGGTCCAGCAGATCTACGTCAAGGCGGCGGACGAGAACGTGCTCTATCGCGTCGAGGAGGACGTGAAGACCGTCATGCGCGTGCAGCACCGCCTGCAACCGGGCCAGGACGATGACTTTCAGGTCCAGAACATGGCCTCGATCCTGGAGGCGGCTGGCTCGGCCACCCAGACCTTCACCATCCTGCTGGCCGCCGTGGCAGGGGTGTCGCTGATCGTGGGCGGGGTGGGCATCATGAACATCATGCTGGTCAGCGTGACCGAGCGGACGCGCGAGATCGGCCTGCGCATGGCCGTGGGCGCGCGGCGCGGCGACATCCTCACCCAGTTCGCGCTGGAATCCATCGCCCTGTCGCTGGCGGGCGGCATCATCGGCCTGACGCTGGGCGTCGGCGGTGCCATGCTGATGTCGCATCTGGGCGACTGGCCGACCGCGATCCCGAGCTGGGCGGCGCCCGTCTCGCTGGGCTTTTCGGTGTTCGTGGGCGTGGTTTTCGGTGCCTATCCTGCATGGCGCGCCGCCCAGCTGGACCCAATCGAGGCGCTGCGGCGCGAGTAGAGCATCAGCTTCTCCCCGCACCGTGACTGTCCGCATTGTAATGATAGCAGGGCTGGTCGCTGCCATGGCCGTCCGCTAGGCTTCGCGCCGGCTGGGGAGCCGGGCGTTCGGGTGTGGGGCTTTCATGAGCGCACGCGCCTTGCACTATCTGAGACTGCGCCCGTCCCTCACCGGCGGACAGGTCAAGGCGATCGTGCTGGCGCTCTCGGTGCTTGTGCATGCGCTGGTGCTGGGCCTGTGGGCCGTGCGCACCCTGACCTTGCCCCCGGTGCCGCTCAGCCAGCCCACCCTCTATCTCGACATCATGCCGCGCGCGCCCGTCTCTGATCTGGTGGAGCGCGAGACACTCACGCCTCCGGCGGACGCCCGCAGCGCAGCTGTCAGCCGCAACGAGGCCGCGCCCGAGGTGGGCACCATCTTCGAGGAAAGGGCCCCGGCACTTCCCACCGAGACCCTGCCGCCGCCTGAACAGACCCGCCCTCCGGTCGCCACCGCTGATCGGGACGCGCGCATCCGCTGGGGTCTGAACAACCGCATGAACTGCAACCTGCCCGCCGCGCAGCAGACCACAGAGCAGCGCGAGGCCTGCGCCGCCTGGCTGGGCCGCGATCGCGATCAGGCCACGGTCATCACCGGATCGGGCAATGCCGCGCGCGATGCCGCCTTTGCCGAGCAGGGTGCGCGCAATCTGGCGCGTCACGAGGCCATGCGCGCAGCCCCCGCCGGATCGGTGGGCGTCAGCGGCGCATCGCCCGACTGCGTGGGCGGCAATCTTCGCGGCACCTGCGCGGGAGCTTATCTTCGTGACAGCTTCCAGCGCCCCGAGGAAAACTTCCGCTCCGGCGGGCGATCGGCTCCGCAGTAATCTGCCGAAGAATTCCGGGCGGCGCAGAAAAAAGGCGGCCCGCGCTGCGAGCCGCCTTTTCAGTTCACCTTGAAGGCAGCGCCCTATTCGGACGTCTGCTCGCCTTCCAGTTCCAGCGCCAGGTCGGCAGGCAGGGCCTCGACGGCATCCTCTCGCGCCTGGGTCAGCTCGGCATCGCGCTCGTTGGCGATGCGTTGCAGACCGCGCAGGAACGAGCCCGTGCCCGCCGGAATCAGGCGACCCACGATCACGTTCTCCTTCAGGCCCTCCAGAGTATCGATCTTGCCGTTGACCGAGGCATCGGTCAGCACGCGCGTCGTCTCCTGGAACGAGGCCGCAGAGATGAAGCTGCGGGTCTGCAAGCTGGCCTTGGTGATGCCGAGCAGGACCGGCTGGGTGACCGCAGGGCGACCGCCGCGCTTCTCGGCCTTGATGTTTTCGGCATCGACCTCGACCTTGTCGAGGTGGTCGCCCTTGATGAGACCGGTATCGCCCGGCTCGAGGATTTCCACCTTCTGCAGCATCTGGCGAACGATCACCTCGATGTGCTTGTCGTTGATCGGCACACCTTGCAGACGATAGACCTCCTGCACCTCGTTGACGAGGTACTCGGCCAGCGCCTCGACACCCTGAATGCGCAGCAGATCGTGCGGATCGGGGTTGCCGTCGATGATGTAGTCACCGCGCATGACCATGTCGCCGTCCTGAACCGAGATGTGCTTGCCCTTCGGAATCAGGAACTCGACCGCCTCGGCCTGATTGCCGTCGGCATCGGGCTCGGGCGTGATCTTGATGCGGCGCTTGTTCTTGTAGTCGCGGCCGAATTCGACGCGGCCGTCCATCTCGGCGATGACCGCACAGTCCTTGGGCCTGCGGGCCTCGAACAGCTCCGCCACCCTCGGCAGACCGCCGGTGATGTCGCGGGTCTTGGCCCCTTCGGTCGGCAGACGCGCCAGCACGTCGCCGGGCTTGACCTCATCGCCGTCGCCCACCGACAGGATCGCGCCGACCGGCAGCAGGTAGCGCGCATCCGAGCCCGAGGCGAGCTTGAGATAAGCCCCGTCCTGACCGGCCAGGCCCATGGCCGGACGCAGGTCCGCGCCGCGCGGGCTGGCACGCCAGTCGCTGATGACGCGCTGGGCGATGCCGGTGGCCTCGTCCGTTTCCTCGCGCACCGACAGGCCGTCCACGATGTCCTCGAAGCGGACCTTGCCGCCCACTTCGGTCAGGATCGGGGCGGTGTAGGGATCCCACTCGGCCAGGCGCTGGCCCTTGGTGACTTCCTGACCGTCCTTGACGCGCAGGCGCGCACCATACGGCACCTTGTAGGACTCGCGGTCCTTGCCATCGACCACTACGGTGATCTGCAGGTTGCGGCTCATGGCCACCAGATCGCCGTGGGCGGCCTTGACCGTGGGGCCGGTGATGCGGATCGCACCCGCATTGGTCGCCTCGTAGAAGGACTGCTCGGCCACCTGAGCGGTGCCGCCGATGTGGAAGGTCCGCATGGTCAGCTGGGTGCCCGGCTCACCGATGGACTGGGCGGCGATCACGCCGACGGCCTCACCGATGTTCACATGGGTGCCGCGCGCCAGATCACGGCCATAGCAGCTGGCGCACACGCCCGTCTCGCTCTCGCAGGTGAGGACCGAGCGCACCTTGACCGACGAGACACCCGCGGCCTCGATCTGCTCGATGACGTTCTCGTCGCAATAGGTGTCGGCGGGCACGACGACATCGTTGGTGCCGGGCTCCTTGACGTCCTCGGCCGTGTAGCGGCCCAGGATGCGCTGGCCGAGGCTGACCAGAACGTCACCGCCCTCCACGACAGCACGCAGGGTGATGCCGCGCGTGGTGCCACAGTCCAGTTCGGTGATGATCGAGTCCTGCGCCACGTCCACCAGACGGCGGGTCAGATAACCCGAGTTGGCAGTCTTGAGCGCGGTGTCGGCTAGGCCCTTGCGCGCGCCGTGGGTCGAGTTGAAGTACTCGAGCACGGTCAGGCCTTCCTTGAAGTTCGACACGATCGGCGTCTCGATGATCTCGCCCGAGGGCTTGGCCATCAGGCCGCGCATACCGCCGAGCTGCTTCATCTGGGCCTGGGAGCCACGGGCGCCGGAGTTGGCCATCATGTAGATGGAGTTGATCTCGGCCTCGCGACCGTCCTTGCCGGCCTTCTTCTGGGCGATCTCGGCCATCATCTCGTCGGCGACGCGATCGGTCGCCTTGGCCCACGCGTCGACCACCTTGTTGTACTTCTCGCCCTTGGTGATCAGACCGTCGGCATACTGCTGCTCGTATTCCTCGACCAGTCGGCGCGTTTCCTCGACGATCGGCGTCTTCTTGGCGGGGATGACGATGTCGTCCTTGCCGAAGCTGATGCCCGCCTTGGCGGCCTCGCGGAAGCCCAGGCCCATCATCTGGTCGGCAAAGATCACCGTCGCCTTCTGGCCGCAGTGGCGATAGACCACGTCGATCAGATTACCGATTTCCTTCTTGGTCAGGTTCTTCTCGATCAGCTTGTGGCCGATGGCCGGATGACGCGGCAGCAGAGCGCCGATCTTCATGCGACCGGGCGTGGAGTCGATCACGCGGGTGACCGTCTCGCCGCTGTCGTCCATCTCGGTCCAGCGGGCCTTGATCCTGGTGTGCAGGCTGACCACGCCGGCATCGAGCGCTGCATCGATCTCGCCCATGTTGGCGAACAGCTTGCCCTCACCGGGCTCGCCGTCCTTGACCAGCGACAGGTAGTAGAGACCCAGCACGATGTCCTGCGAGGGCACGATGATCGGGCGGCCGTTGGCGGGGCTGAGGATGTTGTTGGTCGACATCATCAGCACGCGCGCCTCAAGCTGGGCTTCCAGCGAGAGCGGAACGTGCACGGCCATCTGGTCGCCGTCGAAGTCGGCGTTGAAGGCGGCGCAGACCAGCGGGTGAAGCTGGATCGCCTTGCCCTCGATCAGCTTGGGCTCGAACGCCTGGATGCCGAGGCGGTGCAGGGTCGGCGCGCGGTTAAGCAGAACCGGATGCTCGCGGATCACCTCGTCGAGGATGTCCCACACCTGCGGCTGCTCGCGCTCGACCATGCGCTTGGACTGCTTGACGGTGCCCGACAGGCCCTTGGCGTCGAGGCGCGCATAGATGAAGGGCTTGAACAGCTCCAGCGCCATCTTCTTGGGCAGGCCGCACTCGTGCAGCTTCAGCTCGGGACCGACCACGATCACCGAGCGGCCGGAATAGTCGACGCGCTTGCCGAGCAGGTTCTGGCGGAAGCGGCCCTGCTTGCCCTTGAGCATGTCGGCCAGCGACTTCAGCGGGCGCTTGTTGGTGCCGGTGATGACCCGGCCGCGGCGGCCGTTGTCGAACAGGGCGTCGACCGACTCCTGCAGCATCCGCTTTTCGTTGCGGATGATGATGTCAGGCGCGCGCAGCTCCATCAGGCGCTTGAGGCGGTTGTTCCGGTTGATGACGCGGCGATAGAGGTCGTTCAGGTCCGAGGTGGCGAAGCGGCCACCGTCCAGCGGCACCAGCGGGCGCAGCTCGGGCGGGATCACCGGCACGACGGTCAGGATCATCCACTCGGGCTTGTTGCCCGACTCGATGAAGGCTTCCATCAGCTTGAGGCGCTTGGACGCCTTCTTGGCCTTCATTTCCGAGGGGCTGTCGGCCAGCTCGGCGCGATGCTTCTCGGCCTCGGCGTGCAGGTCGATGGCCATGAGCAGGTTGCGCACGGCCTCGGCACCGATCTCGGCGGTAAAGCCGTCATCGCCGAACTCTTCCTGGAAGCGGTAGTACTCGTCCTCGGTCAGCAGCTGACCCTGCTTCAGCGAAGTCAGGCCCGGCTCGGTGACGATGTAGTTCTCGAAGTAGAGCACGCGCTCCACGTCCTTGAGCGCCATGTCGAGCATCAGCGAGATGCGCGAGGGCAGCGACTTCAGGAACCAGATGTGCGCGACCGGCGCGGCCAGCTCGATGTGGCCCATGCGCTCGCGGCGAACGCGCGCCAGGGTGACTTCGACACCGCACTTCTCGCAGATGATGCCCTTGAACTTCATCCGCTTGTACTTGCCGCACAGGCACTCGTAGTCCTTGGTCGGACCGAAGATGCGCGCACAGAACAGGCCGTCACGCTCGGGCTTGAACGTGCGGTAGTTGATGGTCTCGGGCTTCTTGATCTCGCCGAACGACCACGAGCGGATCTTTTCGGGCGAGGCCAGGGCGATGCGGATCTGGTCGAAGGTCGGCGTGACCGGGACCGGGTTGAAGATGTTCAGGACTTCCTGGTTCATCTTGGTTCCTCAATGCGGGACGTCCCCCGCGAAAATCATGAAAGAGCTGGGCTGGGGCGGCTGCGCCCTCCCCCGCGCGGGCGGGAGAGGGCGGACTTCGCGTCAGCTGTTCTCCAGCTCCACGTTCAGGCCCAGCGAGCGCATCTCCTTGACGAGCACGTTGAAGCTCTCGGGAATGCCGGCCTCGAAGCTGTCGTCACCGCGGACGATGGCTTCATAGACCTTGGTGCGCCCGGCCACGTCGTCGGACTTCACCGTCAGCATTTCCTGCAGGGTGTATGCGGCGCCATAGGCTTCCAGGGCCCAGACCTCCATCTCGCCGAAGCGCTGGCCGCCGAACTGCGCCTTGCCGCCCAGCGGCTGCTGGGTCACGAGCGAGTACGGGCCGATGGAGCGGGCGTGGATCTTGTCGTCGACCAGGTGGTGCAGCTTCAGCATGTAGATGTAGCCCACCGTGACCGGACGCTTGAAGCGCTCTCCGGTCTGACCGTCATACAGGATCGACTGACCCGAACGCTCCAGTCCAGCATCCTCGAGCAGGCGCTCGATGTCGGCGATGTGCGCCCCGTCGAACACGGGCGTGGCGAACGGCACACCCTTGCTGAGGTTGCGTGCCAGCTCGAGCAGTTCGTCCTCGCTCTCCGGCAGGGGCGTGTCCTTGCCGTAGATGTCGGTGAGCCGCTCGATCAGGGCCTTCTTCTGCCCGCCGTTCTGCCAGTCTTCCATGAGCTGGTTGATCTGGCGGCCCAGGCCGGCTGCGGCCCAGCCGAGGTGGGTCTCGAAGATCTGGCCCACGTTCATGCGCGAGGGCACGCCCAGCGGGTTCAGCACGATGTCCACATTGGTGCCGTCCTCGAGGTGCGGCATGTCCTCGATCGGCAGGATCTTGGAGATGACACCCTTGTTGCCGTGACGGCCGGCCATCTTGTCGCCGGGCTGCAGCTTGCGCTTCACGGCCACGAACACCTTGACCATCTTCATGACGCCGGGGGGCATCTCGTCGCCGCGCTGGAGCTTCTCGACCTTGTCCTCGAAGCGACGGTCCAGCGCCTTGCGGGCGTCTTCGAACTGGCGCTTCATGGCCTCCAGCTCGCCCATGGCCTTCTCGTCGTCCAGCGCGATCTGCCACCACAGGCCACGGCTGATTTCCGAAAGCTTCTCGGCGCTGATCTGGCCACGGCCCAGACCCTTCGGGCCCGAGGTGGCGTTCTTGCCGACCAGCAGGGTGTTGAGACGCCCGTAGACGTTGCGCTCAAGGATCGCCAGCTCGTCGTCGCGGTCCTTGCCGAGGCGCTCGATCTCGGCGCGTTCGATGGCCAGGGCGCGCTCGTCCTTGTCGACGCCGTGACGGTTGAACACGCGCACCTCGACCACCGTGCCCGACACGCCCGGCGGCAGGCGCAGCGAGGTGTCGCGCACGTCCGACGCCTTCTCGCCGAAGATGGCGCGCAGCAGCTTCTCTTCCGGCGTCATGGGGCTTTCGCCCTTGGGCGTGACCTTGCCCACCAGAATGTCACCGGGGTGAACCTCGGCGCCGATGGCCACGATGCCCGCCTCGTCGAGGTTGCGCAGGGCCTCCTCGCCGACGTTGGGGATGTCGCGAGTGATTTCCTCCGGCCCCAGCTTGGTGTCGCGGGCCATGACCTCGAACTCGTCGATGTGGATCGAGGTGAACACGTCGTCGCGCACGATGCGCTCGGAGATCAGGATCGAGTCCTCGAAGTTGTAGCCGTTCCAGGGCATGAACGCGACCAGCACGTTGCGGCCCAGAGCCAGCTCGCCAAGGTCGGTCGAGGGGCCGTCGGCGATCACGTCGCCGGCCTTGACCTTGTCGCCCACGCGCACCAGCGGACGCTGGTTGATGCAGGTCGACTGGTTCGAGCGCTGGAACTTGGACAGACGGAAGATGTCCACGCCGGGCTTGTTCGGATCGGTCTCGTTGGTGGCTCGAACCACGATGCGCGTGCCGTCGATCTGCTCGACCACACCGTCGCGGCGCGCCACGACCACGGCACCGGAGTCGCGCGCCACGACCGCTTCCATGCCCGTGCCCACGAGGGGCGCGTCGGCCTGGACCAGGGGCACGGCCTGACGCTGCATGTTCGAGCCCATCAGCGCGCGGTTGGCGTCGTCGTTCTCAAGGAAGGGGATCAGGGCCGCGGCCACCGACACCACCTGCTTGGGGCTGACGTCCATGAAGTCGACCTGCTCCTTGGGTGCCAGCGTCACATCGCCGTTGATGCGCACCTGAACCAGGTCGTCCTGAATCTCGCCCTTGGCGCTGAGGCCGATGTTGGCCTGGGCGATGACGTGCTTGGCCTCCTCCATCGCCGACATATAGACCACTTCCTCGGCGGCCTTGCTGTCGGAGACGCGGCGATACGGGCTCTCGATGAAGCCGTACTTGTTGACCCGCGCGTGGGTGGCCAGAGAGTTGATCAGGCCGATGTTCGGGCCTTCGGGCGTCTCGATCGGGCAGATGCGGCCATAGTGCGTCGGGTGCACGTCGCGCACCTCGAAGCCGGCGCGCTCGCGCGTCAGACCGCCCGGACCAAGGGCCGACAGGCGGCGCTTGTGGGTGATCTCGGACAGCGGATTGGTCTGGTCCATGAACTGCGACAGCTGCGAGCTGCCGAAGAACTCGCGCACCGCCGCCGCCGCAGGCTTGGCGTTGATCAGGTCGTGGGGCATGACCGTGTCGATGTCGACGCTGGACATGCGCTCCTTGATGGCGCGCTCCATGCGCAGCAGGCCGACGCGGTACTGGTTTTCCAGCAGCTCGCCCACCGAACGCACCCGGCGGTTGCCCAGGTTGTCGATGTCGTCGATCTCGCCGCGACCATCGCGCAGGCCGACCAGAATCTTCAGAACCTCGAGGATGTCTTCCTTGCGAAGCACGCGGATCTCGTCGGACACGTCCTGCTCGAGGCGCATGTTCATCTTCACGCGGCCCACCGCCGACAGGTCATAGCGGTCGGCATCGAAGAACAGCGACTGGAACATGGCCTCGGCGGCCTCGGGCGTGGGCGGCTCGCCGGGGCGCATGACGCGATAGATGTCGAACAGGGCGTCTTCGCGGTTGGTGTTCTTGTCCACGCGCAGGGTGTTGCGCATGTAGGCGCCCACGGTCACATGGTCGATGTCGAGCACGTCGATGGTGGTGAAGCCCTGGGCCTCCAGCGCCTCGATCAGGGCAGCATCCAGCTCGTCACCGGCTTCGGCATAGATCTCGCCGGTCTGCATGTTGACCGCATCGGCAGCCAGATAGCGGCCCACCAGAGCATCAGGCGCCAGCGACAGCGACCTGACGCTCTCGCCCAGCTTCTTGGCGGCGCGCGCACTGATCTTCTGTCCGGCCTGGGCCACGACCTCGCCGGTATCGGCATCGACCAGATCGAACTCGGGCTTCACACCGCGCCAGCGCTCGGGCTTGTAGGGCGTGACCCAGCCGTCCTTGCGCTTTTCGTAAGGCACCGAGTCATAGAAGGTGCGCAGGATTTCCTCGCCATCCATGCCCAGCGCCATCAGGAAGGTGCTGGCAGGCAGCTTGCGGCGGCGGTCGATGCGGACATAGACGATGTCCTTGGCGTCGAACTCGAAGTCCAGCCACGAGCCGCGATAGGGGATGACGCGCGCGGCGAACAGAAGCTTGCCCGACGCATGGGTCTTGCCGCGGTCGTGATCGAAGAACACGCCCGGCGAGCGGTGCATCTGCGAGACGATCACCCGCTCGGTGCCGTTGACGACGAAGGTGCCCTTGTCGGTCATGAGCGGAATGTCGCCCATGTAGACGTCCTGCTCCTTGATGTCCTTGACCGAGCGCGCACCGGTCTCCTCGTCGATCTCGAACACGATCAGGCGCAGCGTCACCTTCAGCGGCGCCGCATAGGTCATGTCGCGCTGGACGCACTCCTCGACGTCGTACTTGGGCGGCTCGAACTCGTAGGACACATATTCGAGCACCGAGCGCTCGTTGAAGTCCTTGATCGGGAAGACCGAGCGGAACACCGCCTCGATGCCTTCGATCCGGCGGTCCGCCGCGCGGACCTCACGCTGAAGAAACTGTTCGTAGGAGCTGCGCTGAACCTCGATGAGGTTCGGCATCTGCACCGCCTCGGGGATGCGCCCGAAGGATTTGCGGATGCGCTTCTTGCCCGTGAAGGAGTCGTGGCCATTCAGCATGAGGCCGTTCGATTGAGCCATTTTGCGTTCCCAATGCGCGAAGGCCGCCCGTGTGCGACCCCGCAGTGTCCAATGCACATGACGGCGCGCAGACGCTGGCCGCGTCCGTCACGCCGTGATCGACTTGGCATCCACCCTCGGGCGAAACGCCCAGGACACCTGATTTTTGAAAGCTCCCTTGGGCAGGAGCGCACCTTCGCATCGTCGGGGGCGGACGGGCCTCGGTGCCGGTCCGGGCGCTTTCGCAGGCCCGGACGAAGGCGTGCTTATATACCCTTTTCGGGCGAAATAAAGACCCCGGCGCCGCTAATCGTTGGCCCGTCGGTCAGGGCGCGCCTGCATCATGCTCGTAGCGGCTGATGGCCGAGCGGGCGCGGCTGCGCGCGATGCCCGGATGGCTGCGGCGCAGGGCCTCTACAGCCGACTTCCTGTCGCCGCGCGCCAGGTGATGGCGGACCCGCCCCGGCATGCGGTGGGCGATGCGCTCCACGTCATAGGCGACGCCGAAAGGTGCCCAGCGCTCGAAGCGGCGCGCGCGCGGCACCGTGTTGTCGGCCCGGATCAGCCTCCGCCTGCGCCCGCCGGGCCGCTCGGGGTCGAGGTTTTGCGAATACATCCAAAGAAGCGCCAGCGCAGCGAGGCAGGTCAAGGCAATGGTCATCATGAGGGGCGACACGGCGCTCCTCCATCCACAGGACAGCGAACTGGCTTGTGCATAGCTAACCCTCACAGGCCAACGAGGTTGCCCGGTCGCGGCGCGAATCAGGCAAGCTGATGGTCATGAGCGCCCTCGCCACCCCCCTGCTGTCGTCCGCGCCCGCCTCCGTGGCGAGCCCACAGGCGGAGCATCCCGAGTGGCAGTATCTGAACCTGCTGCGGGACATTCTCGACAACGGCGCGCGTCGCTCGGACCGCACCGGCACGGGCACGCTGGGCGTGTTCGGCCGCCAGATGCGCTTTGACCTCTCGCAGGGCTTTCCGCTGCTGACCACCAAGAAGCTGCACCTGCGCTCGATCATCGTGGAGCTTCTGTGGTTCCTGCGCGGCGAGACCAACATCGGCTGGCTGCGCGACAACGGCGTCAGCATCTGGGACGAGTGGGCCGATGCCCAGGGCGAGCTTGGCCCCGTCTATGGCAAGCAGTGGCGCTCGTGGAGCGCGCCGGACGGGCGCGTGATCGACCAGATCACCCGCGTGGTCGAGAGCATCCGCACCAATCCCGACAGCCGCCGCCACATCGTCACCGCCTGGAACCCGGCCGATGTGGACGACATGGCCCTGCCGCCGTGCCACTGTCTGTTCCAGTTCTTCGTGGCGGACGGGAAGCTGAGCTGCCAGCTCTATCAGCGCAGCGCCGACGTGTTTCTGGGCGTGCCCTTCAACATCGCCTCCTATGCCCTGCTGACGCACATGATGGCGCAGGTGACGGGCCTTGAGCCCGGCGAGTTCGTGCACACCTTCGGCGATGCGCACCTTTATCTGAACCACATCGAGCAGGCGCAGACCCAGCTCTCGCGCCAGCCGCGCGCCCTGCCCCGCATCAGCATCGCCCCGCGCGACGACCTGTTCGCCTTCGCCCGCGAGGACTTCGTTCTGGAAGGCTATGAGCCGTGGCCGCACATCAAGGCCCCGGTGGCGGTGTAAGCGCTCGTCATGACGCTGTCCCAGCTTTCCGCCGCCGTGCTTGAAGTCTCCGACATCTATGCCGCCAGGTACGGCATCAATCGCGACCGGGACTGGGCGCTGCTGAAGATGCAGGAGGAGCTGGGCGAGCTGACCGCCGAGCACCTGCGGCTGTCGGCGAGGGCACGCGGCGAGGGCGACCCTGCGGCCCTGGCGCGCGAGGCGGCGGACGTGCTGGGCATGCTGCTGATCTATTGCGATCACGCGGGCATCGATCTTGAGGCTGCCATGGCCGAAAAGTGGCTCAAATGGCTGGAGCCCGCACGGTGAGCAGCCTCGCCCCTGCCCTTCCGCGTCTGGTGCTGGTGGTGGCGCGCGCTAAAAACGGCGTGATCGGGCGCAACGGCGACCTGCCGTGGCGCCTGCGCAGCGACCTTCAGCGCTTCAAGCAGATCACCATCGGCAAACCCTGCATCATGGGCCGCAAGACCTGGGACAGCCTGAACCTGCGCCCCCTGCCCGGCCGGCTGAACGTGGTGCTGAGCCGCGACGAGACCTGCGCTCCCAAGGGGGCTCTGGTGTGCCGCACCTTTGCCGAGGCACTGGGCATCGCGCGCGATCAGGCCCGCGACGACGGCGTTGACGAGGTTTGCGTGATCGGCGGCACCGCCCTGTTTGCTTCAGCCCTGCCCAAGGCGCAGCGGCTCTACATCACCGAGGTGGAGGCCGAGGTCGAAGGCGACGCCCTGTTTCCCGCCTTCGATGAAGCCGCCTTCGAGGAGGTGGCGCGCGAGCACCACGGCCCCGGCGAGAAGGACGATCACGCCTTCACCTTCAGGGTGCTGGAGCGGCGCGCACGGCCTTTGTGATCGGATCGAAGGCCGCGGCGATGGCCTCATCGCTCATCACCACCGGAACACCCGAATCGCCCGCAAGACGCACCGTGGCATCCAGCGGCAGCGATCCCAGGAACGGCACGCCGAGGCGCTGCGCCTCCTCGCGCGCGCCGCCCTCGCCGAACACCGGCCCGCTCATGTTCTCGACCAGACCGAGGGTCGGCACGCCAATCTTCTCGAACAGGGTATGGGCGCGGCGCGCGTCCGCCAGCGCCACCTCCTGCGGGGTCGAGACGATCACCACGCCGTCCAGCGGCGTCTTCTGGATCAAGGTGAGCTGCACATCGCCCGTGCCCGGCGGAAGATCGACGATCAGCACATCGAGCGGCTCGCGCTCGCTGCCCCAGCGCGTCTGGGTCAGCATCTGGGTCAGGGCCTGGCTGGCCATGGGGCCGCGCCAGATCATCGCATCGCGCGCCTTCATCAGCAGGCCCACCGACATGGCCAACATGCCGTGGGCGCGATGCGGCACCAGCGCGCCATCGACATAATCCGGGGCGCCGGACAAACCCAGCATGGTCGGCACGCTGGGACCGTGTACATCCGCGTCCAGCAGGCCCGTGCGCAGGCCCTCGCGCGCAAGGCTGGCCGCCAGATTGACCGCCACCGTCGACTTGCCCACGCCGCCCTTGCCGCTGGCCACCGCGATCACGCGCCGGACGTGGGCGGGACGGGCCTCGGGACGCGGCGCTGCCTTGCGGTCCTGATCGCGGGCGGCGGGCGAGAGCGACGCCTTGCGCGCGCGCGCCTGCGGCTGCTCGACCGTCAGCACCACCGAGACCCGCTCCATGCCCGCCATGGCCCGCAAGGCGTGCTCCGCGGCATCGCGCACCGGGGCATAGAGCGTCGCCTGATCGGGCCTTACCTCCATGACGAACCCGGCGCGGCTCTCGGCGACCACCAGCCCCAGCACCTTGCCCGACGCGTGCAGGCCCCGGCCCGTCTCAGGGTCGGTGATCTGATCGAGGGTTTCGATGACCGCGTCCAGGCTGGGCAAGGGCGGGCTCCTGTAAGGGGTTGGGCGCGTGCGCGTTCTGGCGCACATATAGAGGCTGCGCGCTCAAGAGCCAGCGGCTACAGACCGACAACACGGGCCAACAGCGCGGGCCAACAGCGCGGGCCAGCAGCGCGGGCCAGCAGCCACAGGGAACTCTCGCCATTTCGATGTCCGCCATCACCCTGATTGCCGGTCCGACCGCCTCGGGCAAGTCCGCTCTGGCGCTTGCGCGTGCCCGCGAAAGCGGCGCGGTGATCGTGAACGCGGACAGCCAGCAGCTCTACGCCGACCTCCGGGTGCTCAGCGCGCGCCCGTCTGCGCTCGAGGAAAGCCTGGCCCGGCACCGGCTTTATGGCACCGCCGACGGGGCCGAGGCCTGGTCGGTGGGCCGCTGGCAGCGCGCGGCCATGGAAGAGATCGAAACGGCCCGAAGCGAAGGCAGGCCCGTCATCATCGTGGGCGGCACGGGGCTGTATTTCCGCGCCCTCACCCTCGGGCTCGCCGAGGTGCCCGCCGTGCCCGATGCGCTTCGCGACGCCCTGACCCGAGAGTTCGACGTGCGCGGAGAGGATGCCATGCGCGCAGAGCTTCGGATCGCGGACCCCGCCGCAGAAGCCCGGATCATGAGGGGAGACCGCCAAAGGCTGGTCCGCGCAGCGGCCGTTGCACGCCACACCGGACGCTCGCTGTCTGAGTGGCAGAACCAGACCACGGCGCCCCTGCCGGAAAACAGCTATGAAACCCTGCTGCTGCTGCCTGAACGCGAAGCGCTCTACGCCCGCTGTGACCTGCGCGCAGAACAGATGATGCAACAGGGTGCCCTGGAAGAGGTCGAGCGCCTGCTGGCCCGCGAACTGTCCGCGGAAGTGCCGGTCATGAAGGCGGTCGGCGTGCGCGAGCTGGCCGCGTACCTCAAGGGCGAGATCACCAAGGCCGAGGCCCTCGATCGACTGAAGACCGCCACGCGCCAGTATGCCAAGCGCCAGATGACCTGGTTTCGCAACCAGACGCCGCACTGGCCGCGCGCTTCACCCTGAGAGACCCGACGTTCAGGGCTCCGGGGCAAAATTTAATGAAAGCGGAGGTTGTCATCTGTGCCCCGCTCTGTGACATTAAGCCTCAACCCTGAGGGACACATTACATGTTTGTAACGCTTTTCTCCGTGCTGGCCCTGCTCGCCTTTGACGAACAGCACCAGAACCACACACCGACCGCACCGCAGACCGCCGAACAGACCGAGGCCGATCGCGTGAGTGCCGAACGCGAGGCGCGCGACAACGAGCAGGTCTGCCGTCGCGAGCACGTGGTCGGCTCGAACCGGCCCCAGCGCATCTGCATGACGCGCCGCGAATGGGAAGAAGTGCGCCAGAACTCGCGCGACATGATCGACCGCGCCAATCGCGAGCAGGGCGTGGTGCTCGAAGGAACGACCGGCGGGAACTGAGGCTCAGCCTCCGCCGACAAACTGCACGATCTCGAATCGGTCCCCGTCCTCGACGGGGATCGTTTCATATAGAGAGCGCGGCACGATCTCGCGGTTGCGCTCGATGGCGACCTTGCGCGCATCGAGCCCCAGCTCGGCCACCAGAGCCGCCACGTCCTGCGCTGCAACCTCGCGGGACTGACCGTTGACTTCGATGTGCATGACGCTAGGGCACCTTTCCCACGATCGCGGCTTGTGAAGGCTGGGGACAGCGGGCTAAAAGCGCCCGGCAAAGTCCGGATCGATATGTCCAAACCTCTCTACGTCCTGAACGGGCCCAATCTCAACCTGCTTGGCACGCGCGAGCCCGAAGTCTATGGCCGCACGACCCTGGCCGAGATCGAGGCCGCCTGCTGCGCACGTGCGGACAACACGCCGGTCGTGTTCCGCCAGTCCAACATCGAGGGCGAACTGGTGGACTGGATTCAGGAGGCCGGCCGCGAGGCCTGCGCCCTGATCATCAATCCGGCGGCCTACACCCACACCTCTGTCGCCCTGCATGATGCGCTCAAGACCTTGGACATCCCGGTCATCGAGTGTCATCTAAGCAATCCTCTGGCGCGCGAGGCGTTTCGCCATCACTCCTTCGTGACACCTGTCGCGGACGGCATGATTTCGGGGCTAGGCCCCAAGAGCTATGAACTGGCCGTTGATGCGGCCCTGTCGCTGGTCGCGCGGCGCGTGCCCTGACGATCCGCGACCTCACTGATGCCAGAACTTGCAAGAGAAGGTTCCTGATTTCCCATGGCAACATCCTCCAAGACCGGCGCCGGCAAGGCGGCTCCCGCCCCGAGACGCAGCGACAAGGCCGAGGGCGGCACGGATGCGACCTTCGTGCGCCAGCTGGCCGAGATCCTCAATGACACCGACCTGACCGAGATCGAGGTCGAGCGCGGCGACCTGCGTGTACGCGTGGCGCGAGAGGTGACGGTGGCGGCCGCTCCCGTGGCCATGAGCGCGCCTGGCGTGCCGATGATGTCCCAGCCCGCTCCCCCGGCCACGCCCACCACTGCCCCGGCTGCTGCTGCTCCCGCAGCTTCCGAAGCTCCTGCCCAGCGCGGCGAGCCGGTGAAATCGCCCATGGTCGGCACGGCCTATCTGCAGCCCCAGCCCGGCGCCGATCCTTTCGTCAGTGCAGGCGACCGCGTGAAGTCGGGCCAGACCCTGCTGATCGTCGAAGCGATGAAGACCATGAACCCCATCACCGCCCCGCGTGACGGCGTCGTGCTCGAAGTGCTGGTGGGCGACAGCCAGCCGGTCCAGTTCGGCGAGCCCCTGGTCATTCTCGAGTAGCCCTGATGTTCGACAAGGTTCTGATCGCCAATCGCGGCGAGATCGCGCTGCGGGTCCACCGGGCCTGCAAGGAAATGGGCATCTCGACGGTGGCCATCCACTCCGAGGCCGACGCCAGTGCCATGCACGTCCGCCTGGCCGACGAGAGCGTGTGCATCGGGCCTGCGCCTGCGGCCAAGAGCTATCTCAACATTCCCTCGATCATTGCCGCTGCCGAGATCACGGGGGCCCAGGCGATCCACCCCGGCTATGGCTTCCTGTCCGAAAACGCGCGCTTTGCCGAGATCGTCGAGGCGCACGGCATGACCTTCATCGGCCCGCGCCCCGACCACATCCGCATGATGGGCGACAAGATCACGGCCAAGCAGGCCGCGCGCGATGCCGGCATCCCCGTGGTGCCCGGCTCGGACGGCGGCGTCGCCACGCTCGATCAGGCCCGCAAGGCCGCGGCCGAGATCGGCTATCCGGTGCTCATCAAGGCCGCTGCGGGCGGGGGCGGACGCGGCATGAAGGTGGCCCGCACCGCCGACGATCTGGACGAAGCCTTCCAGACTGCCCAGGCCGAGGCCGCCGCCGCCTTCGGTGACGGCTCCGTCTATATGGAGCGCTACCTCCAGAAACCGCGCCACATCGAGCTTCAGGTCGTCGCCGACAGCCACGGCAATGTCATCCATCTGGGCGAGCGCGACTGCTCGCTCCAGCGCCGCCACCAGAAGGTGCTCGAGGAAGCGCCCTCGCCGGCCCTCGACGGCCCCGGTCGCGAAGCCATCGGCAAGGTTGTGGTCGATGCGGTCAAGGCCATCGGCTATCTGGGCGTCGGTACCATCGAGTTCCTGTGGGAGGACGGCGAGTTCTTCTTCATCGAGATGAACACCCGCCTTCAGGTGGAGCACCCCGTGACCGAGATGATCACGGGCGTCGATCTGGTGCGCGAGCAGGTTCGCATCGCTGCGGGCCTGCCCCTGTCCGTTCGCCAGGACGAGGTGGTGTTCGAGGGCCATTCCATCGAATGCCGCATCAATGCCGAGAACCCGGTCACCTTCACGCCGTCTCCGGGCACGGTGACGAACTTCCACGCCCCCGGCGGGCTGGGCGTTCGCCTCGATAGCGCGCTTTACTCCGGCTATTCCATTCCGCCCTATTATGACAGCCTGATCGGCAAGCTGATCGTGCATGGCCGTGACCGTGCCGAGTGCATCGCGCGCCTGCGCCGCTCACTGGCCGAGATGGTCGTCGAAGGCGTGGACACCACCATCCCGCTGTTCCAGCGCCTGCTGGCCGAGCCGGACATCCTGTCGGGCGAGTACGACATTCACTGGCTGGAGAACTGGGCCAGGGCCGCCAGCGGTAACTGACCATGGCGACGGACTTCGGTCCCGAGGCTCTGCTGGAGTGTTATGCGCGCGGTCTCTTTCCCATGGCCGAGAGTCATGACGATCCGCGCGTGTTCATCATCGATCCCGACGAGCGCGCGGTGCTGCCTCTGGACCGGTTTCGTGTGCCGCGCAGGCTGGCGCGCACGCTGAGGGGCGATCCGTTCACGCTGCGCTTCAACACCGCCTTCGGGCAGGTTCTGGACGCCTGCGCCGCGCTGGACGAGCGGCGCAGCGAGACGTGGATCAATGCACCCATACGCGCGCTCTATCTTGAACTGCACGCCATGGGCCATGCCCACAGCCTCGAGTGCTGGCAGGGCGAACGCCTGGCGGGCGGACTCTACGGCGTGTCGCTGGGCGGCGCCTTCTTTGGTGAGAGCATGTTCAGCAGGGTGCGCGATGCCTCCAAGGTCGCGCTGGTGCACCTGGCCGCACGCCTTCGCGCGTCAGGCTTCGTGCTGCTGGATGCCCAGTTCGAGAATCCGCATCTCGACCAGTTCGGGCCGCAGATCATGAGCCGCAGGGTCTATCACCAGCGCCTTACCGAGGCACTGCGCCTTGAGGGCGATCTGGCCGCGCTTGCCCGACCCATGAGCGGGGCCGAGGCGCTGGATCAGCTGCGGCAGCCCACCACCCAGGCGTCATAGAGCGGGTGCTCCAGCGGGCTGACCGAAGGCGTCGAGGCGAACATCCAGCCGCGATAGACCTGGCGGGTCTGGGGCTGGCCCTGCTGGACCAGCTCGGGCGGGCGGGCCGAGATTTCGAGATAGGCTGCCGCATCGCGCACACGCTCGCCTTCCGCAGAGGTCTCGCAGGCCCGCGCAGTGAAGATCAGGCCGCGCGAGCGCACCGGGCTGCCGCCTACGCGCACCTCGAAGCGCTCGGTCTCGGCGGAGACCTTGTCGAGGATCTGCACCACCACCACGCCGTGGCGCGCACGCGGCCCGGCATCCTGAACTTCCTCGGTGATGGTCGTGACCTCCCCCGTGACCTCGGCCTGGGTCACCTCGTCGACCACATCTGGCTCTCGCACCACCTCTGCGGTCTCTGCGGGTGCGGGGGTCGGTGCAGGCACAGCCTCGGGCGCGGGGGGAGCAGGCTCGGGCTCGCTGCTGCGCTGCTGTTCGGCCTGACGGGCCGCCTCGCGCAGGATTTCGCCGATGGGATCGGGCGGCGCGGGCGCGTTCTCGGTCTGGGCCACGACAACGCCCGAACCGACGACCGCCAGGGTGAACAGGGCCAGGCTGACGCGGCGTCTGATCATCACCGGCCCTCGGGCGTCCAGGCTTCGTAATCCCCAGTGGCGGCGGGGCGCTGCCCCTCGCCAGCCAGCGAGCCGCTCGGGCGCCAGGCCATGGGCGTGCCGGTCAGATTGGGCAGGTGATCCTTTTCCCAGGCACGGCGCACCAGAGGCTCCTCGGTAGGCGGCAGGTCGAAGGTGTAGTGCAGCCAGCCGTACCAGTCGGCCGATACCTTGGAGGCCTCGGCATAGCCGTTGTAGATTACCCAGCGGCGCCTGCGCCCGTCATAGGAGGTGGCATCGCGCGACTCGTAATAGCGGTTGCCGAACTCGTCCTGCCCGACCAGACGCCCGCGGCGCCCGACGGTGAACAAGGTTCCAAGCGTCGCACCGTTCCACCAGGTAAAGATCTTGCTGAGCACTGAAAGCCGCCAGGTCCGAAAAGCAGAAAGCCGAAATCAGCCGAGGCCCCGGTGCGGAAGGGCTTGCGGTGCCACCCCCGTTCACGGACCTCGACGGCCGCGACTATAGAAATCCGCCGCCGCCGCGTCCAGCGATTCACACGAGCCCTGCGACGTCAATATCTTGGGGGTAAGTCAGGCTCCATACCCCATATCTATTGAAGCACCTGCGCCACATTGGCCATTGTCATGGCCGGTGCCCCGCACGGGATCGGCCAAGGGATCGGCCAGAGGATCAGCAAGGCGAGATCGCTCATGCGCTTCGACAGCCAGTTTGCGAGGGAATCGGCCCACAGGCTCGCGCTCAGCCTGCGTGAATGCGACGGGGCCTCGCGCCTGGAGAAGGTGCTGGCGCCGTCCCGCTGGACCAACGCGCGCATCGACGCCTGGCGCGGTTTCTGCGACGGCTTGCCGCGCGATCTGCCCAACCTGGCGGCCAGCAAGGGCGGCTGCCTGACCCGTTGCGACGACGATGGTGCGCCCCTGGGCGGAGGTCTGCATCGCTGGGCAGGGCGTCTGGCGGCCTGGGGCCACGCCACGGGCCTTTTCGAGAGCCGCCGCGATGCCGAGCACTTTCGCGACGAGCTGATCGGGGCGGCCCTGCTGGATCTGATCGCGCCCGGCCCGGTTCTGGCCAGCGGTCACCGCATCCACCCCATCGCCGACGATGTGCAGGGCGAGGCCGATCAGCCGCTGGCCCTCGATCTGGCCGACTTCGCCACTCTGGGCCGTGCCGAAGCGCTTGCCGCGACGATCCGCGCCCGTCACAGCGCGCGAGGTCTGCTGGAGGCCGCCCACAGCGCCCTGATGGCCGTGCATGACGCGCACCACCGCTGCGAAGGCAGCGAGGACGCCTGCGCCGACCCCCTGCGCAATGCCGCCCTGGCGCGCGCCATAGTCGCCGCCCGCAGGCAGGGTCTCGGCGATGACCTGATCGCGCGCGCGATTCATCTGCGCCCCGAGCCCGCCACGCTCGACGATACTCCCCTGCCCCATCTCGCCATCCACGCCGCCCGCGACCAGATCGCCGCGGGCACGCCAGAGGCTGCGCGCCTCGCCCGGCTGAGCGCGGAATGCGGACACATCACGCTCAGCTTCGATCCCCTCGATGCCGAAAACCTGTCCCGCCGCACCCTCGCGCCCCTGATGACCATCAATCTGGCCAGCCTGTCCGATCGCGAGGGCCGGATCGATCCGCAGCGCTTTTCGCACCTGATGCGCCTTGTCGTCTGTGCGCTCGACATCGAGGTCGGCTGCGGCTTCAGCATCAGCCCCGAAGCCGCCAGAGCCCGCGCCGGAGCCCGCCAGATCGCCCTCGCCATCCATGGCGTCGTGCCCTGGCTGCGCCGACGCTCGACACCACACGCCGATGCGGATGCGACGGTTCTGTCGCTGTTCGCCGAGGTGCGTGCGCATGCGCTGCTGGCCTCGTGCGAGCTGGCACGCATGGGACGTGCCGCTCCCGATTTTGCCGTCCTGCGCGACGAACTGCTGCGTCGCCTCGCCCGCGAGAGGGCGGTGCTGGCCGAGCATGGCCCCGGCCCCGCCCTCTGCCTGTTCGATGAAGCCTTGGCGGCTGTCTCGCGCGATGGTCTGCGCCACTGCGCGCTCGATCTTCTGGCGTCCAGCCCCGAGGCGGCGCTGATGGCGGGCTGCCCCTGCCCGCGCACGCCCATCGACGCGCCCGCACCCCTCGCAGCCTTCGAGACCGAGGACGGCGAGATTTTTCATGGGCTGGAGGCCAGCGCTGCGGCTCTGCTCGCCGAGGCGGGCGCCGATCTGGCTGCCGCCGAGCGCTGGCTGGCGGGGCACAGATCTCTGGAGCACGGCGGCCCCATCGACGACGCGGCTCTGCGCGCCAAGGGTTTCACCGATCACGAGCTGGCGCTGATCGGCGCGCGCATGGACACTGCCACCAGCCTGGAAGACGCCATCAATCTGGCAGGCCTCGACGAAGGGTTCCTGCGCGATGTGCTGGGCCTTGGCCTGGAACAGGTCCGCGCCAGCGACTTCAGCCTGCTGCGCGCGCTGGGCTTTGACGACAACGACATCAGCGAGGCCGACGCCCGCCTGTTCGGCCATGCTGACCTGACCGCCTGGCCCGCCCTGCCAGAGGCGCTCAAACCCCTGCTCGCACCGCTCGACGCGGCCATGCGCGAGCACATCGAGACCCTGATCGCCACATTCAGCGATGCGCCCGCCGTCGTGGTGCGCGAGGTCGGCCCTTCTGCCGTAGCGGCCCAGCGCACCCAGTCCGCCCTGGCGCTGGCGGGTGCGCGAGCCGTGCGCCTCGCCCCTGCGCCCGCGACCGCCCTGCCTGCATCTGACACCATGCCTGCACTGGGCGGCGATATGGCGGCCAGCGCGCCCCCGCGCACGGCCGAGCCCGAAACCGTGCGCACCGTCGAAAAGGTGGTCGAGCGCGTCATCGAGCGCGATCGCGTGCGGCGCAAGCTGCCCGACCGGCGCAAGGGCTATATCCAGAAGGCCTCGGTGGGCGGCCACAAGGTCTATCTGCACACCGGCGAATACGAGAACGGCGAGCTGGGCGAGATCTTTCTCGACATGCACAAGGAAGGCGCGGCCTTCCGCTCGCTGATGAACAATTTCGCCATCGCCATCTCGATCGGCCTGCAATACGGCGTACCGCTGGACGAGTTCGTCGAGGCCTTCGTCTTTACCCGCTTCGAGCCTGCGGGCCGCGTCTCGGGCAACGACTCGATCAAGTCCGCGACCTCGATCCTCGACTACATCTTCCGCGAGCTGGCCGTGTCCTATCTGGACCGCAGCGACCTGGCCAATGCCGATCCCGAGGCGCTGAACGCCGATGGCCTGGGCGGTGACAGGACGGGCGAGACCGAGCCCCTGCCTGCGGCCCGGTTCATCTCCAAGGGCTTTGCCAGGGGAAGCGCGCCTGACAACCTCGTGGTCCTGCCCTTTTCTGCGAGAGCGCCGCGCGAAGATGTCATGTCGGGCGATCAGGCCATCACCGCAGACGCCTGCCCGGCCTGTGGCGACTTCACCTGGCAAAGGCGCGGCGGCGAGGCGACCTGCGACGCCTGTGGCCATGCAGGCGATATGCCCTCGCGCCCGATGGACAGCCCCTCCTCGCCGCGCTCGGGCAGCGCGTGAACCCATTGTTCAGGGGCGTGGCGATAGGGTGGGGCCCTATCGCTCAGGGAGCCAACCGCGTGACCCGATCAGCCGCCCACCAACGCATCACGGCAGCCCTGCTCGCCGCCCTTCTCGTGGGCGCAGGCCCGGCCCTGGCCCAGAACGCCGGACAGATCGCCAGTGCCCGCCGCGGGGCGAGCTGTCCCGGATGCAACCTGTTTCAGGCCGACCTGACGGGCCTGTCGGCACCGGGGCGCAACTATGCCCGCGCACGCCTGCGCCAGAGCGATCTCAGCCTCACAATCATGACGCGCGCGAACTTTTCGGGCGCGGACCTGCGCGATGTGAACGCCTATGGCGGCGTGTTCTCGTCTGCGAACTTTTCGGGTGCCAACCTGACCAACGCCAGCTTTGTGGGCGCGCATCTGGATGGTGCCAGCTTCGCGGGCGCGACACTCGACGGGCTGAACCTGTCAGGCGCCAGCCTGATGGGCGTGCGCGGTCTTACCCAGCGCCAGCTGTCCCGCGCGTGCGGCGATGTGGACACGCGCCTTGCGCCCGGGCTCTCGATCCCGGCCTGCTAGGCTCCGGTCAGGACCATAGGCCTGCGCCGGTGCTCCTGATGCGCTGCACGAGGCTGGCGACCTGCAACTGTCCGCTGCACTGCATCTTGGCGTAGAGGGGCTTGAACTGGGAGCGAACCGTGCTGACGTTCACCCCGCGGGCCTGAGCGATATCGTGCGGCGAGACCCCCTCCGACAGACGAACCGCCAGATCGGCCTCCGCCGCCGTGAGGCCGAACAGTGTGCGAAGCTGGCGGGCCAGAGTGTCGCTGCGCGCGCCCAGGCCCAGCAGAAGCGTGACGCGCCTCGGCCCACCCTCGACCGCAAGGGGCAGCACCGTGACCTGCAAGCCCTCGCGCCCGCCGCCTCGCAGGGTCAGGGTCGAGCCTGACGGATTGCGTGGCCGCGCCGCCATGGCTATCGCGCCGGACAGTCGCAGCGCATCGTTCGGATCAACCACCTCAAGGCGTCCGCATCGCACCGCAAGCAGGCTGCCCTCACTCAGGACGGCCTCGGCAGCAGCGTTGGCACTGACCAAGGTGCCGTCCGGGTTGAGCGCAATCACCCCCTGGGCCACGGCGTCCAGCATCTCTGCCGAGGTCCTGCGCGCGATCTGTTCCACCGTGAGCCGCCCGCGCACCGCGAGCAGCTTGCGTATGTGCAAGACATCCCTGGAAAAGCCATCGAGGCTTTCCTGATCGAACCCGCCTTGGCTGCGTCCCTTGTGAAAGCCAATCAGTCCGGTGCCCCAGCCGGTCTGAACCATCATGCCCGCGCAATAGTAGGTATCGTCGCCGATGGCGCGAATCCACTCGTTGTAGAAGGCGCTGTTTTCATACTCGTCAGCGCTGACGAACTCTTCGCAGTTGTGGGCCCGGTTCACCCGGTCGGGAGTCAAGGCCCTCTGGGCCCACAGATCCTTGTCTGTGAACCCTTCTGCATAAAGCGCCATGTGCTCGGGGAGGAAATGCCCGCACTGGCCGACGATCTGGTGTGCCCCGTCAGGCAGCTGCCAGACCATGTTGCAGGATCGTGCGCCGTAGTGGCTCGCCATCATCCGGGGCAGATGCGCAAACCAGTCGTCGTCAAGGATGGCGTCGTAGAACGCCTCCGCACTCAGAACACTACTCAAGCCACCCCCCGCCAATTGACACCAGCGATCCCCGCACCCAAAGTCAACCATCGCGCGACAGGTTGCAAGCTTCGCCTCACGCGAGCTTCAGTGGCTTTAGCATCACGCTTGCAGGGCCTGAAATCGTCATTACCGGCAAGGCCGAGCTTGGCCATTGTCGAGGCGTTAGAACTCGCGTAACCGGATTATGTTTAGTGCCCGTTGCGCGCGGCCTTGCCTCCCCGGCTTGGGATGGCGGCCAGCACGGATCATTTATCAGTTCAGATTTCGGGGCGTTGGATATGAAAACATTCGCTTTTCTGGCCGCCAGCGGCGTGATCGCCGCCACCGGTGCCGCTCTGGCCAGCGGCCCCGCCGCCGATGTGCCGCCCGGCCTGCCGGCCTCGGCACCCGTGGCCCGCATCATGGCGGCCGACGCCAGCTTGCGCGTGGATCGCGGCAGCGGCTTCGAGGCAAGCGGCCCGGTTGCCATGCTGCGCGCCGGTGACGTGGTCGTGGCCACGAGCGAGACCCGGATCGTCTATGGCGACGGCTGCGCGGTGCAGGTGGCATCCAACGTGCCCATGACCGCCCTGGCCTCTTCTCCGTGCGGCGACAGCGCCGGCGTCCACCGCGCCTCCATGGCCCGGAGCGACCAGACCGGTCAGGATGACGGCTTCAACACCATCCTCGTGCTGGGCGGAGCGGCGCTGGTGGTGGCCGTCATCGCCCTGGCAGGCGGCGATGGAGATGACAGCAATCCACCCTTCACCCCCTGATCGGTCGGATCGGGCCCGCAGCCAAAAGGGCGGCGCGCCTAGAGCGGGATGTTGTCGTGCTTTTTCCAGGGGTTTTCGAGCGTCTTTGACTTGAGGGTACGCAGCGCCCTCACCAGCCTGCGGCGCGTGCCGTGAGGCATGATGACATCGTCGATATAGCCCAGTGACGCCGCCACGAACGGATTGGCGAAGCGCGCCTTGTACTCGGCCTCGCGCGCGGCCAGGGCCTCGGCATCGCCGGCCTCCTTGCGGAAGATGATCTCGACCGCGCCCTTGGCGCCCATCACCGCGATCTCGGCGGACGGCCAGGCATAGTTCACGTCACCGCGCAGGTGCTTGGAGCTCATCACGTCATAGGCCCCGCCATAGGCCTTGCGGGTGATCACGGTCAGTTTCGGCACCGTGGCCTCGGCATATGCGAACAGGAGCTTGGCGCCGTGCTTGATCAGGCCGCCGTATTCCTGGCGCGTGCCCGGCATGAAGCCCGGCACATCGACGAAAGTCAGAAGCGGGATGTTGAAGGCATCGCAGAAGCGCACGAAACGCGCGGCCTTGCGGCTGGCATCAATGTCGAGCACGCCCGCCAGAACCTGGGGCTGGTTGGCCACCACGCCTACGCTCTGGCCTTCCAGACGCCCGAAGCCGGTAATGATGTTGCGCGCATAGTCGGGCGCGATCTCGAAGAAGTCGCCCTCGTCCACGACCTTGAGGATCAGCTCCTTCATGTCATAGGGCTGGTTGGGATTGGCAGGGACCAGGGTATCAAGGCTTGGCTCGTCGCGCTCGGGCTCGTCGAAGCACTCGCGGACAGGGGCCTTCTCGCGGTTCGACAGGGGCAGGAAGCCGATCAGGCGGCGCACCTCGGACAGGGCCTCCAGATCGTTCTCGAACGCACCTTCCGCCACGCCGGACTTGCCTGCGTGCACGCGCGCGCCGCCCAGATCCTCATGGCTGACCACCTCGTTGGTGACCGTCTTCACCACGTCGGGGCCGGTGACGTACATGTAGCTGGTGTCCTTCACCATGAAGATGAAGTCGGTGATGGCGGGCGAATAGACATCACCGCCCGCGCACGGGCCCATGATCACGCTGATCTGGGGGATCACGCCGCTGGCGAGCGTATTCTGCAGGAAGATGTCGGCATAGCCCGCCAGGCTCTCGACCCCCTCCTGAATGCGTGCGCCACCTGCATCGAACAGGCCGATGATCGGTGCCCCGTTGGTCAGGGCCATCTTCTGCAGCTTGACGATCTTGGCCGCGTGAGCGCCCGAAAGACTGCCGCCAAACACGGTGAAATCCTTGGAGAACACATAGACCAGACGCCCGCCGATGGTGCCCCGCCCCGTCACCACCCCGTCGCCGGGGATGCGCTGCTGATCCATGCCGAAGTCCGTGCAGCGGTGCTGGACGAACATGTCGGTCTCCTCGAAGCTGCCTTCGTCGAGCAGCACGTCGATGCGCTCGCGCGCCGTCAGCTTGCCCTTGGCGTGCTGGGCGGCGATGCGCTTTTCCCCGCCGCCCTGACGGGCCGCCTGACGGCGTTGTTCCAGCTCTTCGAGGATGTGCTGCATGGCAAGCTCCGTTACGGGTTTCGCCTGGCAGGCTTAGGAGCGGACGCGCGCGGTGGCAAGCACTGACCCTCAGCCCGCAAGGCCCGCCAGCCGCTGCAACTCCCGCACATGGGCCGAGAAGGCTTCGCGTCCGGCTCTGGTCATGGACAGCCAGGTGCGCTGGCGCCCATCGCGCGCGGCCTTGCGGATAGAGATATAGCCTGCCTCCTCAAGAAGGCGCAGGTGCTTGGAGAGCACCGAGTCCGATGTTTCAAGCTTCTCGCGCAGCATGGCGAACTCGGCCTCGTCGAGCCGGGACAGGATCGCGCACAGCTGCAGGCGCCCGGGCGCATGGATCACGGGATCAAACACCGGCAACTGTGTCACTGCGCTTCCTCGGCCAGCTCCCGCTTCCAGACGGCCATCCAGATACGGCTGCCAACAATGGCCAGCACAAAGCCCGCCGCACCGGTCGCCAGAGGCGTCCAGCCGATGCCCGCCGCCTTGCCCCAGATCGAAAGCCCCATGAGCCCGACAAGACCAGCCGCCATGGCTATGGCGACCCAGCGCGCTTTTCTGGGGGAATAACCGCTGACCCACCAGCCGTACTTTCTGCGCCAGAGATGGACGAACACGAACAGCCCGGTGAGCGACACGACCAGAGCCACGAACGACCAGGGCCTGTCCAGACCCTGCCCGGCCACCAGCAGGCCACAGACAAGCCCATAGGCCACGTCATCCAGCAGGGAATGGCGGATTTCGCCGGGCACGCTCTGCCGGGCTGCTGCAATGGCGTCGAGCGCTTCGCGCGGGTCGGGTCTGTCGGTCATGCCGTCCTCACTTTCCATGATGGAAAATGACACGGCTTTCCAGATCGTCAAGTCATAACTTTCCAGATTGGAAAATTATGACTCCGCCAGCAGCCATCGTCCCAGCATGGCGGCCTCGTCGTGGTGAAGGCGCGTGCGCTCGGCGGCCTCCTCGTCCACGCCCCAGCGCGCCTGCTGGTATAGTTCGTCGATGCGCGACAGCTCATAGGCCTCGACGGCATCGAGCGCGCCGCGCTGCACCGCAAAGGCCAGCACCGCCGAGCCAAGGAGACTGGTCAGGGACGCCAGCGCCGCAAGATCGAAGTCGTCCAGTTCCAGCGCCAGCACGGAAAGGCGCTCGAGCGCCGCCGCGTCCTGTGGCTGATGAAGCAGGCCCTGCACGGGCACCAGCGGGGCACCGAGCCTCTCGCTCGCCCATTGGCGCCAGGGCGCCCAGCCCGCCTCCTGCCTGTCCCTCAGGGCTTCGGGGCCGTCCGCGAGGTAGCAGATCACATCCGAGCCGCCATAGCGCGCCACCTCGGCGGCGACCGCCTCGCGCGCGCCGCGCACACGGGCGATGGCGGTCTGTGCGAGGCGCGTGGCGGGCATGGAGGCCATGGCGACGATCTCGCCCTGCGCCCGCCATTCATCGGCCACCATGTCTGCCTTGGCACGCGTGGGCAGGACCAGCGCCGCGCCCGCAGGCGTCTTCAGGCGGCGAGTGTCCAGCATCACGGCAAAGCCATCGCGTTCCTCGGCGATGCTGACCTCTTTCCAGAAGCGGCGCACCACATCGGCGCCGGGCTCGATGAATCGTGCAGGCGGTTTCATCGGCGGCGGCGCTCCGGCGGAAACGGCTCGGCCTCGGCCTCGTCCTCGGAGAAGCCGAAATGGGCGAAACCGGCCTTCATCTGCGCGCTCAGGGGGGCCTCGACGATGAACATGCCCCCGCCCGGATGCTCCAGCTCGATGCGCCGCGCGTGCAGTTGCAGGCCCAGCGCACCGGACAGCTCGGTCGAGGCCTCGTCGCCATATTTGGGATCACCCAGAATGGGATGGCCCAGCGCGCTCATGTGCGCTCTCAGCTGATGGGTGCGCCCGGTGTAGGGGCGAAGCGCCACCCATGCGGCACGGTGCGCGGCGCGGCTTATGGTGACATAGCCCGTCTCGGCGGGCTCGGCGCCATGCTCCTTGGGATCGGCAGGGCGCACCTTTTCAAAGTCGTTGATGCCGGATTTCTTGAGCGCCATCTCGATCAGGCCGGCGGGGGGCTTGGGATTGCCCGCCACGATGGCCCAGTAGGTCTTTCGAGCGCGCCGCCGCGCAAAGGCCCCAGCCAGACGCTTGGCCGCTTCAGGCCCCTTGCCCAGCAGCAGCACGCCCGAGGTGTCACGGTCGAGGCGGTGCACCAGGCGCGGGCGCTCCATTCCCTCGCCCCAGGCCGACAGCAGGCGATCGATATGTCTGGTGGTCTTGGTGCCGCCCTGCACGGCGAGGCCGGCAGGCTTGTTCAGGGCGATGACCATCTCGTCCTCGTGCAGGACCAGCGAGCGGGCATAGGCCTTGTCGCGATCGCTCAGACCACCTTCACGGCTCGGGGCTTCACTGGCATCGGGCAGGGGCGGCACGCGCACCTGCGCGCCCGCGCTCAGCCTCGCGTCGGCTCTGGTGCGCGCTCCGTCGACACGGATCTGACCGCTGCGGGCCAGCTTCTGCACCTGCACATGGCTGATATGCGGCCAGCGGCGCTTGAACCAGCGGTCGAGACGGATGCCGTCTTCGGCCGCGGCCACGGTGAGGGTCTTGACGTCTCGGCTCATGCACGGGCCTTAGCGCGCCCGGCCCGGACGTGGCAATGCGGATCGGGCTGCTAGCCTATGTCCCCGAACACCTGTCGGCCCAGCGCGAGTCCGGCCAGCAGGCCGCCGACACTGAAGATCACCGAAGCGCCGATGTAGAGGGCAGCAATCGTCCATTCCTTGCGCTGAAGCATCAGCATGACCTCGAGACTGAAGGCCGAGAAGGTCGTGAACCCGCCCAGCAGGCCCACGCCCAGAAACAGGCGGATCTGCTCATTGCCCGCCGATCCGCGGTGCGAGAGCCAGCCGACCAGCAGTCCCATCAGAAGGCCGCCGATCACGTTCACGCTTGCCGTCGCCCACGGCCAGCCCGACAGGGCCCCCGTCGAGGGCAGCCAGCCCGCGCGGGAGGCGCGAAGCATCATCAGGCTCATGCCATAGCGCGCCATGGAGCCCAGTGCGCCGCCTGTAGCCACCAGAAGAAAGGATGTCATACTCGCCCTGTAATCCGCTGCATGAAGGCGTGTCGTGTCTGCGCCTCGCGCCCTCACTGTGCAAGAGGGCAGCGCAAGGGGGCAGCGCCAAGGGGAGAACGGCTCATGTCTGTCGATCTGTGGCTGGCGGTGCTGCACCACCTGCTCTTTCTGGGCCTGATCGCCATGCTGGTCAGCGAGGCGACCTTGCTGCGCAGCGTCGATGTGGATGTGGCGCGTCTGTCGCGCATTGACCTGGGATACGGGCTTGCGGCCCTGCTGGTTTTCGGGGTCGGGCTGGCGCGGGTGTTCTACGGCGGCAAGGGCTGGGCCTTCTATCAGGACAATCCGTGGTTCTGGGCCAAGATCGCAACCTTCGTGCTGATCGGGCTCATTTCGATCCTGCCGACCATGAAGTTCACCGCCTGGGCGAAACGGCGTCGGCACGAGCCCGGCTGGAGCCCGCCCGCCAGCGAGCTTCGCCCCGTGCGCCGCGCGGTAATGGTGTCCATGGTCCTGCTCGCACCCCTACTGGGTTTCGCCGCTGCCATGGCCCGGCACGCGAGTTAGGCCATGTCGCAGCGCCCCGCTTTCCCCCGTCAGGCGAAGGGCTGTGGCCCTGAGCGCTCCGACCGCTTACATAGTCACGCTTAACCGTTGCGAGCTGAGAGGCCGTCATGTCGCACGAAACCGATCCCCACGCGCCCCGGCCGCCCCAGCCCGCCGCCGAACCGGCGCCGCAGTACGATCCCCATGCCAGCCCTCTGAGCGCACCTGCCGTAGCGCCTTCTGGCGCACCTTCGCATCTGCCCCCCTCCACGCCGCCGCCGCCCGGAGCCAGCGATGTGGCCGACCGCGCAGCTCCGGCCCCGACGCCGCCGCGATCGGATGCCCCGACCACCGCGCGTGAGGGCATCCTGCGGCCCATTCAGGAAAGCGACTATTTCTCGCTCGATCCGGCGGCTCAGGAGCATATCTCGGCGCACATCGACGAGTATTTCAACCAGCCGCTCGACATCTTCCCCTTCTGGGAGACCGAGGGCAAACCCGACCGCTTCCACGTCCTGTTCGCCCGCCAGATCGAAGAGCGCTTCCCCGCCGATCAGGATATGCGCAGCCGCATCCATGACTATGGGCGGCGCGTGTTCGCAGCCCTGTGCGTGCACGTCAGCGTCAAGCGCATGAACCAGGCGCTGGCGCTGGCCGCCTTCTCGCTGCTGGCGACGCTCGGCCCGGCGTGGCTGGCGGGCCTGACCGGCTCGGCAGAGATCGGAGCGGGGCTCGCGCTGGGGGCCATGCTGCTGGTGGTGGTGATCTATTGGGTGCTGAACGCCATCTTGTTCACACAGTATCGCTTCCGGCTGGAGAACGACTCCTACGAGCTGTCGCGCGAGATCGTGCAACGCACGCGCGAGCTGCAGAACCTGTTCACCCATTCGCGCGCCATGGCCGATCAGGCCGAGACCCACTATCAGACCGACGGCAGGGGCTGGGGGGCGCGGGCCATGTTCCTGACCCGCCTGACCATGTGGCTGGGCGCGCGCACCGAGTACCTCGAGAAATACATCCAGATGGAGCTGTGGCGCGTGCGGCGCGAGCGCTACTGGATGCGCTGGTTCTCGCGCTTCATGACCCCGCTGGTGTTCATCGCCTGGGTCTGGCTGTGGTTCGCGATCTCGCCGCCCGTGGCGGGCTCGGCAGCGGGTCTTGGCCTGGTGCTGGTGGGTCTGGCGCTGCTGCTCGGGGTAGCAGTGTCGTGGCTGTCCTATTTCCGCTGGCAGACGCCGGTGTCAGCCATACAGGACAAGCTGGGTATCGACGGCTGGGTCCGCTACGCCTCGCTCGACGTGGACAACACCGTGGGCGATCAGGTGCGCCGCGACAAGGAGCGGCTAGTCGAGTACCGCCACCTCACGCGCGGGCGCTGAGCCCGCTCAGCGCGGCCCCGACAGGTTGCGGGCGATCTCGCGGGCGTCATAGGCGTCGGCCCGGTCGGGGCGCGGCCCGCTTCCCGTGCGGATTTCAAGCACGGCAGTCGAAGGCTGCTGCCCGCCGAAGTTCAGACCCACGCCGACGCCCACGCCCGATGTCGACCAGCGCCCGTAGCGCGAGGTGCCTGCGCCGACGCTGAAGGTGGGGCGCACGGCGCTGGCGGGCCTGCCGTCCACGAAACGGCTGTCGACGATGAACCAGTCCTGCGACTGGCCCAGCGTCAGTTCCGCCGCGCGCAGCAGGGCATAGTCGCTGGCCATCTCCGGCCCGCCCAGGGAGCGATAGCTGACGCGCCAGCGGTTCTGCTCGATGCGCTGCTCGGAAAAACCCTGGGCGGCATTGCTGGTGGCCGGGCCATACGGGGCGACGCTGGCGCAGGCACCCAGCACGGCACAGGCAGACAGGACGGGCAGTAGCTTCAGGGCAGTTTTCATGACGGGCCTCGGCTTCAGGCGTGACTGTTCACCAAGAAAGCGTCCGCACACGCCCCCGGTTCCGTTCAGCCCGCATGGCCCTCGCCCGCTCCGGCCAGAGCGTGCTCCAGCCCCAGCGCCTCGCACAGCCGCACGAAGTCCTGCGGGACGGGTGCCTCGATGACTCTCTCCCCGCCCTCGGGATGGGGAAACCGCAGGGTGCGGGCGTGGAGCATCAGGCGCGCCACCGCCTCGTCTCCCGCCCGCAATGGCCCGCCATAGCGCGCATCGCCCAGCAGCGGCGCCTTGAGATGCGCCATATGCGCGCGGATCTGGTGCATGCGCCCCGTCAGGGGCTCGGCCTCGATCAGGGCGCCCAGACCCGATGAAGCGAGCGTGCGATAGCGGGTGTGGGAGGCCTTGGCCTCGGGCGTATCGTCGGGGACGACGCGCATGTGACTTTCGCGGCCGATCTCGGCACGAAGCAGTGCCGCCCTGACATCGCCGCTCGCAGGCTCGGGAGCCTGGGCGACAAGCGCCAGATAGCGCTTGTGAAAGCGCCGCGCCTGCAAGGCCTTGCCCAGAAAGCTGGCCGCCGGATGGGTTTTGGCGGTCAGGATCACGCCCGAGGTGTCCCGGTCCAGCCGGTGCACCAGGCGCGGGCGCTTGCCGTTCGAGCGCGCAAACGCCCACAGCAGGTCATCAAGCGTGTGGGCACGGATGCGCCCGCCCTGGCTGGACAGGCCCGAAGGCTTGTTGAAGGCGATCACGTGGGCATCCTCGAAGATCACCCACGCGCGCACCTGCGCCACCTCCTCGGCGCTCAGCTCGACAGGCGGCACGAACACGGCGGCCAACACCCCTTCCTGCGGGGCCAGACCCCGGATCAGCCGGTGTTAGCGCAGCACGCCCTTCTTGCCCATGCTCCATGCGTACCAGGCCAGGAAAGCGGCGATCAGCACGATCAGCCAGGGCATCCAGGTCATCATGGTGGCCATGTCGCTGGCGGGGTCGATGGGCGGAGGGCTTATCACCTTGCCATAGATCAGGCTCACCACCGCGCCGAGCAGAGAGGCGGCAAAGGCCCAGACCGCCCAGCGCCTGCGCGCCAGCAGCAGGATCGAGCCGATCACAGCCCCCCAGACCCCGAGAATCCACGGCGCCCACATCCATGCGGGCATGGCCAGATAATAGTCGATCATGGCCTGCGAGAAGCCGACCTCGCGCATATAGGCCTCGCCGCGCGCCGTGGTCATCACGAAGTCAAAGGCCCCGAACCCGTTCCAGAGCAGCGAGAGCACGCCCACCAGCCACAGATGCCAGGGTGCCTTGCCAGCCTCGGCCGGCGTCATATCCTCGGTCATGGTTTCCTCCCCCTTGTGTCCGATGACGCTGGGGAAGCTACGCCGATTATTCGATCCGGCAACGGAAATGTTCAGCGCTCGCCTGCGCCGTGTCCCGCACGGGCCTGCGCACGCAGGGCCGCCCAGCGCTCCAAGCGCTCGCGCACCCGCACCTCGTGCCCCTGATCGCCCGGCTGGTAGAAGCTGGCGCGCTCCATCCCGTCGGGAAAATAGTTGGCCCCGGAAAAGCCGTCGGGCGTGTCGGGGTCGTACTGGTAGCCCTGCCCGTAACCCAGCGACTTCATCAGCTTCGTGGGCGCATTGCGGATGTGGGCAGGCGGCATCAGGCTGCCGGTCTCGCGCGCCGCGCGCGCGGCGGCCTTGTAGGCACGATAGACACTGACCGACTTGGGCGCGGTCGCCAGGTGCACCACGGCCTGCGCCAGTGCCAGTTCACCCTCGGGGCTGCCCAGGAAGTCGTAGGTATCCTTGGCGGCATTGGCGATCACCAGCGCCATGGGGTCGGCCTGTCCGATGTCCTCGACCGCCATGCGCACGATCCGGCGGGCAAGAAACAGCGGGTCTTCGCCCCCCGCCAGCATCCGCGCCAGCCAGTAGAGCGCCGCGTCCGGGTCCGAGCCGCGCACCGATTTGTGCAGGGCCGATATGAGGTTGTAGTGCTCCTCGCGGTTCTTGTCATAGGCGGGGCTGCGCTTCTGGAGCAGAGCGCCCAGAGCGCCGACATCGAGCGTCTCGTCCCCGCCTATGGCCTGCAAGGTCTCGACCATGCTTAGCAGGTAGCGCCCATCGCCATCGGCCATGGCGATCAGGGCGCCGCGGGCCTCGTCCGTCAGCTTCACCGGGACACCGCCCTGTTCCCCGGCCCGCACGATCAGGGTCGACAGGGCTGCATCGTCCAGTCGCCTGAGCACGAAAACCTGGGTGCGCGACAGAAGCGCGCCGTTCAGCTCGAAGGAGGGATTCTCGGTCGTCGCCCCGACCAGAGTGACGATCCCCTCCTCCACGAAAGGCAGGAAGCCGTCCTGCTGGGCCCGGTTGAAGCGGTGGATCTCGTCCACGAACAGCAAGGTCGCCTGACCGGCGGCGCGACGCGCGCGCGCGCTCTCGAACGCCTTCTTGAGATCGCTCACTCCCGAAAAGACGGCCGAGAGCTGCTGGAACTGATAGCCGGCTTCTCTGGCGAGCAGGCGGGCAATGGTGGTCTTGCCCGTGCCCGGCGGCCCCCAAAGAATCATGGACGACAGCCGCCCGCCCGCCACCATGCGCCCGATGGGGCCGCCCTCTGCCAGCAGGTGATCCTGGCCCAGCACCTCCGACAGGCGCGCGGGCCTCAGCCGGTCGGCAAGCGGCGCGTCAGGGGGCACGATGCCCGAGGCCTCGAACAGATCGCTCATGGCACCACTTAGACCCAAAACGCGGTGCGGGCCTAGCGGCCTATCCCCACCGCCCGGTGATCAGCTGACCATTGCGCTCGATGGTGATGGCCCAGCCCTGCTGTGCCGACAGAAGCTGTTCGAGCTGGCGTGTCGTGGTCACGCGCTGGCCATTGACCTGACGCACGATATCGCCGGGGCGAAAGCCCACTGACGCCGCGCTGCCGCGCCCCGAAACCGCCGTGATCAGCACGCCCTCGCCGATCAGGGGATCGAGCCCCAGCTCGTCCGCCACGGCCGGGGACAGATTGACCACCTGCGCGCCGCTGAGCGGGTTGCGCCCCTCGATCACCCTCTGGTCACGCGCAGGCGTGGCAGGAGGCTCGTCCACGCGCACGTTCAGGGTCTGGGCATTGCCGCCGCGCAGGATGGCCACGCGCGTGGTGTCGCCCGGACGCCGCGTGCCGATGCGGAAGTTGAGCCCGCCGGGATCATTGACCTCGGCCCCGTCGATGGCGGTGATGATGTCGCCTTCGCGAAGTCCTGCGCGCGCCGCCGGGCCGCCGGGATAGAGGTCGGTGACGATCACGCCCTGGGGCCGTGACAGGCCGAGACTGCGCGCCGCATCCGCGGTCACCGCCGTGGTGCGCGCACCCAGCCACGGACGCACGACCGAGCTGGCCCCGCCCGTGGCGCTCTCGACCACCCGGCGCACCATGCTGGCAGGCACGGCAAAGCCCACGCCAGACGACGTGCCCGAGCGCGAGAAGATGGCGGTATTGATGCCGATCAGGCGCCCGTCCATGTCCACCAGTGCGCCGCCCGAGTTGCCCGGATTGATGGCCGCATCGGTCTGGATGAAGGACGAGGCGTCGGTAATGCCGGTCTCGGTGCGGTTCAGGGCCGAGATGATGCCGTTGGTCACGGTCTGGCCGACACCGAAGGGGTTGCCGATCGCCAGCACCAGATCACCGACCTGCTGGTCCTCGGTCTCGTCGATGGGCAGCACGGGCAGGCGCTCGCCGCCCGTCTCAACCTGAAGCACCGCCAGGTCCGAGCGCGGATCGGACAGGATCACGCGGGCCGGAAACTCGCGCCGGTCGGCCAGCACCACGCGGATCTGCTGGGCGCGGTCCACAACGTGGTGGTTCGTGACGACGATGCCGTCAGCGCGCACGATCACGCCCGAGCCGACCGACTCGGCCACACGCGCCTGGGGCACACCGCCGCCGAAGAACTCCCAGAACGGATCGCGCTGACGCTCGACCCTGCGCGCGGCGATATTGACCACGGCAGGCGCGGCCGAGCGCACCACGGGCGCGAACGAGACCCGCATCTCGCTGGCATCGGACGGGGCGATGCGGTTCTGGGCGTTGAAGGGCGGATCGCTTTCCTGGGCCTTGGTGGCATCAGGATTGCCGCAGGCCGCAAGGGCGAGGCAGGCCACAAGGGCGAGGCGTGAGGGAGTGTGTCTGTTCATGCGCGATGAAGGGCTCGGTCATGCAAAAGGTTCACGGGCTGGATCAGCCTGCGCCATTCGGACCGAGATTTTCGACCAGATCAAGGCCTTGATCCGGCGCTGGCCGGGCCGCTCATGAGCGCGATGAAATCCCTATCGGACCAGGGCCGGGCGCAGCGCGTCGAGGCTGCCGTCACCGCGCGGCACCTCAAGGTCCAGCAAGGCTCCCAGCAAGGGATGCACGTCCACCGCACTGACACCCGACAGCCTGACACCTGAGCGCACGCCGGGGCCATGGACCAGCACGATGGCCGCCATGTCGGGATGGCGCGGGTCATAGCCGTGCGCCCCGCCCACGCGCGTGATCGGGCGCGCCCGCGATGCGATCAGCCAGCCGTTCTCGGCCAGACAGACATAGGGCGGCACGCGCGGGTGACGGCCATAGTTCAGATGGGCCGGAATCTGGTCCTTGGCCCAGCAGTCCATGTTCGCATGATCGCGCAGCAAGGCGGCCCGCACCTCGGCTTCGCGCTCCGCGCGCGGATAGATGCCGCTGAAATAGCCCCAGGTGAGCACCTCGACGCTCTCCAGATCGATCACGTCGTCCAGATAGATGGCGCGCTCGGGCGAGGTCTCGGCCATGCCGTGATCGGACACGATCACCAGCACCACCTGATCGTTCAGGCCGCGTGCTTCCAGCCCCGCCAGCAGGCGCGCCATGGACGCATCTACAGAGGCCATCGCCTCGTTCACCTCGGCCGAGTCCGGTCCGTGATTGTGACCGGCGGTGTCGACGATGTCGAAATAGAGGGTGGCAAAGCGCGGGCGCTCGCCCTCGGGCAGATCGAGCCACGAGAGCAGCCGGTCGACACGCGCATCGCCGGGCAGGGACTGGTCGAACACGCTCCACAAGCTGGGGCGCACGCCGCGAATGTCGGCTTCCGAACCCGGCCAGAACATGGTGCCGGTGATGATCCCTGCGCGCTCTGCCGTGACCCAGATGGGCTCGGCATCATCCCACCAGCGACGGTCGCTCACCGCGTCGCGATTGCCCAGCGAGAAGCGGCCCAGCGCCTCGTCACGCATGGTGTTCGACACGATGCCGTGGTTGTCCGGGTGCAGCCCCGTTACCTGAGTGTAGTGGTTGGGAAAGGTCGCGCTGGGAAAGGACGGCGTCATGGGGCCGAACGCGCCTTCGTCCGCCAGCCGCCGCAGCACCGGGGTCACGCCCCGCTCTATGTAGTCGGGACGGAAACCGTCGATCGAGATCAGCACGACGATGGGCCGGGGTTCCTCGCGACTGGCCTCGGCGGTTGCCGCTGCAGCGGGCCGGGCCACCGGCGCAAGATTGCAGGACGCCAGAAACAGGGCAGCGCCAAGCGCCAGACCGAGGGAAGCAAGTTTTCGGATAGGGCTCATGGCGGCAATCTCGCAATCAGAAGGATGTGGCCTCTGCCTCTTGGCTTAGGCGCAAAACATGACAGGTCGTTAATCCACGCTGCTCTTGCCAAAGGCACGCTGCCGCCGCAACCTCACTGCATGAGTGCGGTGATCGCCACGCGCGGGCTGACGCGCACCTTCGGACAGGTGAGAGCCCTCGACGGGCTCGATCTGGAGATACCCGCCGGGGGTGTCTTCGGCATCCTCGGTCCCAATGGCGCAGGCAAGAGCACGCTGTTCCGCATCCTGCTCGGCCTGATCCACCCCACCAGCGGAGAGGCCAGCATCCTGGGCGATGCCCGGCGCAGCGCCAGCACGCTCAGGCGCACAGGTTCCATGATCGAGAGCCCGCGCTTTCCCCATGGCATGAAGGCGCGCGATGTCCTGATCTGGCTGTCGCTGATGCACGGCACACCCGCCCCGCGCGCCCGGATCGACGCATGGCTGGAGCGCGTGGGTCTGGCCACAGCCGCCGACCGGCCCGCTCGCGGCTTTTCGGTGGGCATGATGCAGCGCCTGGGTGTGGCAGCCGCCCTGATCAGCGACCCCGAGGTCGTCATTCTCGACGAGCCCACCTCGGGCATGGACCCCATCGGTATTGTGGAAATGCGCAAGCTCATCCGCACCATGGCCGACGAGGACGGGCGCACCGTCATTCTCGCCAGTCACCAGCTTGCCGAGGTCGAGCGCATCTGCGACCGGGTGGCCATGCTCAGTCAGGGCCGCCTGATCAGCAGCGGCCGCGTCGCTGACATCCTGCACGGTGAGAGCGCCCTTCGCATCGAGGCCGAGCCCATTGCCCGGGTGCTGGATGTGCTCGGTGCGCGCGGCTCACGCGAAGGCAGTGCCGCCATGGCCCGCATCACCCGCGAGGAAGCGCCAGAACTGCTGCGCCAGCTTGTCGGGCAAGGCATCGACATCACCGAGGCGCGCTGGATCGGCTCCAATCTCGAGAACTTCTACATGGAGGGCGCGAGCCGGCGCGATGATCCCGGGCCGCAGGCGGCAACCGAGTCCCACACAGGCGGCTCCGATGCTGATTGACGCCCTGCGCGCCGAATTCTGGCGCCTGCTTCACCATCGCGCGGCCCTGGTCTGGGGATTTGCCTTCCTGCCTGTCGTGATTCTTGTGGGCCTGATGGCCACTGCGATCTGGGCGCGCGCGAACGGCATTCTGGTTGACAACATGGAGTCCATGAACGCGCTCGATCTGCCTCTGTCCACGCTGGAGCACCTGCCCGGCCCATGGCTGATGTTCTTCAGCCTGATCGGTGCGGCCAACATGTTTGCTGCCGACTATCGCTTCGAGACATGGCGCCTCACTGTGCCACGGAACGCGCGCGCACTGATCATTGTGGCGCGGCTGACCGTGTTTGCCGCAGCGGTCCTGGCATCCATAGCAGCCATTCTGCTGGCTCAGTTTCTGGGCACAGTCTTCGCGCTGATGCTGGCAGGCACCGCACCGAGCCTGAGCGCGCCGGAGCTGGTGGCCACCAATCTGGCATCGCTCGTCGGACTCGGAATCTGGCGCCTGCTCCAGTTCTCGCTCATCGTGCTGCTGGTCGCCATACTGACGCGCTCGATCATGGCGGCGGTGCTGTTACCACTGCTGTTCCTCGGCATCGAGTACACCCTGATCGGCATGATGGGCACAGGCGCAGCCAACCCCGACTGGCGCTCGGCTCTGGCCCTGCCGACGCTCGCATTCAACATACTCTCCGCCCACGCCCAGAGCATTGCTGCCGCGCCCGGTTCGGTCGTGGGGACGGGTGCCGTATCCAAGGCCCTTGTCAGCATGGGCCTGTGGACGCTGGGGCCGCTGGCGCTCGCCCTGACGCTGTTCCAGCGTCAGACCCTCTCGCGCGAATAGGCTTCAGAGCCGCTTTTCCATCCAAACGTCGCAGCGCGCATAGTCCGTCGCCTGCGGCGCAAGCGCCCGAAAACCGAACCGCTCATAGAGGGCTATGGCGGTCCTGAGGCTGCTGTTGGTCTCGAGATAAAGCCGCCGGTGCCCGCTCTCCCGCGCACGCCGCTCGCACGCGTGCAACAGCGCCATGCCGATGCCCCGGCCGCGGTGCGCGGCACTTACGGTCATCTTGGCCAGCTCCAGAGTCTCGCCATCGCCCCTGTCCAGCAGGGCACAGCAGCCAACCACCTCACTCCCGGCCTCGCTCCCGGCCTCACGATCAATCTCGGCCATGAAAATGTGCCCGCCCCGCGCCAGGATAGCGCCCTGCGGATCGTCCAGCACCGCCTGATCGCGCGCCTCGATGGCAAAACCCCCGTCGCGCAGCCAGGCCTCGTTGAGCCTGCGCCAGTCCGGTCCGTGATGCGGGACAAAATCGCGTATCGTCACGCTCATTTTCAGCCCCCGAATGAGAAAAGGGCGGGCGGATCGCTCCGCTCGCCCCTTTTCAGGTCTCGCATTCCCAAAACCCGGCGATCAGTCCTCGGCGTCCTGATCGAACACCGGGCCGGAGTCCTTGCCCTTGGCATCGACGTCGCGGTCGACGAACTCGATCACGGCCATGGGCGCATTGTCGCCGTGGCGGAAGCCCGCCTTGAGCACGCGGATATAGCCGCCGTTGCGCTCGGCATAACGCGGGCCAAGCGTCGAGAACAGCTTGCCGACCTGATCCACGTCGCGGATCTGGCTGATGGCCTGACGGCGCGCATGAAGGTCACCCTTCTTGGCGAGCGTCACCAGCTTCTCGACGAAGGGACGCAGTTCCTTCGCCTTGGGCAGGGTGGTCGTGATCTGCTCGTGCTTGATCAGCGACGCCGCCATGTTTGCGAACATGGCCTGACGGTGGCTGCTCGTCCGTCCGAGCTTGCGATGGGCTACGCCGTGGCGCATCGGGGTCTCTCCTTGGGACCGGGCCGGCCGGTCCGCTTACACGGTCAAATCTGGTCTTCGAACTTCTTGGCCAGCTCGTCGATGTTCTCCGGCGGCCAGTTGGGCACGTCCATGCCCAGCGACAGCCCCATCGAGGCCAGCACTTCCTTGATCTCGTTCAGCGACTTGCGGCCGAAGTTCGGAGTGCGAAGCATCTCGCTTTCCGTCTTCAGGATCAGGTCGCCGATATAGACGATGTTGTCGTTCTTCAGGCAGTTGGCCGAACGCACCGACAGCTCCAGTTCGTCCACCTTCTTGAGCAGGGCGGGGTTGAACGGAAGGTCGGGCTTGCCTTCGTCGGCCACGGCCACCTTCGGCTCTTCGAAGGTGATGAAGATCTGCAGCTGGTCCTGAAGGATGCGCGCGGCATAGGCCACGGCATCGACGGGCGTGACCGCGCCGTTGGTCTCGACCTCGAGGATCAGCTTGTCATAGTCTAGCGACTGGCCCTGGCGGGTGGGCTCGACACGATAGGCCACGCGCTTCACCGGCGAATAGAGCGCATCCACCGCGATCAGGCCGATGGGCGCGTCCTCGGGGCGGTTCTGCTCGGAGGGCACATAGCCCTTGCCGTTGTGCACGATGAACTCCATGCGCACCGAGGCGCCGTCATCGAGCGTGCACAGGACGTGATCGGGATTCAGGATCTCGATGTCCGAAGGTGCATCGATCTGACCAGCCGTCACCGGACCGGGGCCGGTGGCGCGCAGGGTCATGCGCTTGGGGCCTTCGGCGTGCAGGCGCAGGGCCAGCTGCTTGATGTTGAGGACGATGTCCACGACATCCTCGCGCGCGCCTTCCAGCGGCGAGAACTCGTGCACCACGCCGTCGATCTGCACCGCCGTGACGGCAGCGCCCTGAAGCGAGGAGAGCAGAACCCGGCGCAGAGCATTGCCGAGCGTCACACCAAAGCCGCGCTCGAGGGGCTCGGCCACCAGACGCGCCTTGCGCGACGGATCGGTACCGGTCTCGACCTGGGGCTTTTCGGGACGGATGAGTTCCTGCCAGTTTCTTTCGATCATCGATGTCCCTCGAACGGGTTTCGCCGACCCCGCGATCGGCCCGCATGGGGCGTCGGGGTCGGCGGTATAGGAGATAGGCGAAGTATCAGACGCGACGACGCTTGGGCGGACGGCAACCGTTGTGCGGCATGGGGGTCACGTCACGGATGGTGGTGATCGTGAAGCCCACCGACTGCAGCGCACGCAGCGCCGACTCACGGCCCGAACCGGGACCGGCAACGTTGACTTCCAGCGTCTTGACGCCGTGCTCCATCGCCTTGCGCCCGGCGTCCTCGGCAGCGACCTGGGCGGCATAGGGCGTCGACTTGCGCGAGCCCTTGAAGCCCATGGCACCGGCGGACGACCACGAGATGGCATTGCCCTGCGCGTCGGTGATGGTGATCATGGTGTTGTTGAACGAGGCGTTCACGTGCGCCACGCCCGAGGTGATGTTCTTGCGCTCGCGACGTTTGACGCGTGCCGGTTCCTTGGCCATCGGGGTTCAGCCCTTACTTCTTCTTGCCGGCGATCGGCTTGGCGGGGCCCTTGCGGGTCCGTGCGTTGGTGTGGGTGCGCTGACCGCGGACCGGCAGGCCCTTGCGGTGACGCAGGCCGCGATAGCAGGCCAGGTCCATCAGACGCTTGATGTTCATCGAGGTTTCGCGGCGCAGGTCGCCTTCCACCGTGAAGTCACGGTCGATGGTCTCACGGATCTGCAGCACTTCGGCGTCGGTCAGTTCGTTGACACGGCGAGAGCTGTCGATGCCGACCTTGGCGATGATGTCCTTGGCGGACTTCTGGCCAATGCCATGAATGTATTGCAGCGCGATCTCAACGCGCTTGTTCGTCGGGATGTTGACGCCAGCGATACGGGCCACGGTCTCGTATTCTCCAAACACGCGTTACAGACGCGAACGACGCCCCGGTCTGAACAGACCAGAACGTGTCGCGCCCTTTCGCGGAAGCGGCCCCTTATAAGGAGGAATCAGCTTCCGTCAATGGGTTTCACAGCCCTCAGAGGTCGAGCTGCGCGTTGATGGCCGAAGCCACCGCCTCGATGGTGCCCATGCCGTCCACATCAACCAGCTTGCCCTGCGCTTCGTAGTAAGGAAGCAGCGGAGCCGTCTGGGCGTTGTAGGCGCCGAGGCGCACCTTGAAACTGTCAGGGTTGTCGTCCGCCCTGCCCTGCTCGGCAAAGCGGGTGGCAACCCTTTCGATGAGCGCCGTATCGTCCACCTTGAGGCGGATGACACGATCGATCTGCGAGCCGCGCGCGGCGAGCATGGCATCCAGCGCCTCGGCCTGGGCCAGGGTGCGCGGAAAGCCGTCAAAGATCGCACCGCCTCCGGCATCGGCCTCGGGCAGGCGCGCCTCGATCAGGCGCACGACGATGGCATCGGTGACCAGATCGCCGCGATCCATGATCGCCTTGACCTCCTGGCCAAGCTCCGAGCCGGACGCGATGGACGCGCGCAGCATGTCGCCAGTGGACAGCTGCACCATGCCGCGCTCTGCGACCAGCCGCTTGGCCTGGGTGCCTTTGCCCGCAGCAGGAGGGCCGAACAGGATGATGTTCATGACGCGCCTTCCTCTACGCCCTGAGCCAGCCGGTCACGATCACCGCCGACCCGTCGGGCGGCCGGTGGTGAGCGCTCCGCGCCCGCGCAGCTTGGCCTTCTTGATGAGGCCTTCGTACTGGTGCGCCAGCAGGTGCGACTGGATCTGCGAGACCGTATCCATCGTCACCGAGACCACGATCAGCAGCGACGTGCCGCCGAAGTAGAGGTTGTTGCCGAACTCCGAGACGAAGAACTCGGGCATCAGGCACACCAGCGTCATATAGGCGGCGCCGATGGTGGTGATGCGCGTCAGCACATAGTCGATGTACTCGGCCGTGCGCTTGCCCGGGCGGATGCCCGGCAGGAAGCCTCCGTACTTGCGCAGGTTGTCCGCCGTATCCTCGGGATTGAACACGATCGAGGTGTAGAAGAAGCAGAAGAAGATGATCAGCGCGCCATAGAAGATCATGAAGGCGGGCTGGCCATGCTGCATCTGGGCGGTCACGACCGGCAGCCACCCCGCCATCCAGTCGGGCAGATCGGCATTGGCCGTCATGGCCGCAACCGTGGTCGGTAGCAGCAGCAGCGACGAGGCGAAGATCGCCGGGATCACGCCCGCCGTGTTCACCTTCAGCGGCAGGAAGGAGTTCTCACCGCCAACCATCCGGTTGCCTTGCTGGCGCTTGGGATACTGGATCAGCAGCCGGCGCTGGGCGCGCTCCATGAACACGATGAAGACCACCACGGCCACCGCCAGCACGGCGATGAAGAACAGCATGAAGGCACCGATCTGACCCTGCTGGGCCAGACCCAGAAGGCGTGCGATGGTGCCCGGCAGAACCGCCACGATGCCCGCGAAGATGATCAGGGAGATACCGTTGCCGACCCCGCGCGCCGTCACCTGCTCGCCCAGCCACATAAGGAACATGGTGCCCCCGGTCAGGGTCACGACCGTCGAGACCATGAAGAACCAGCCGGGCTGATCGACCAGACCCTCCGAGGCATTCAGGCCCGCAGCGATGCCAAGCGACTGAAGCACGGCCAGCAGCACCGTCAGATAGCGGGTGTACTGGTTGAGCTGCTTGCGGCCTGCCTCCCCGCCTTCCTTCTTGAGCTTCTCCCACGGGCCATAGACCGCCGAGAGCAGCTGCACGATGATCGACGCCGAGATGTAGGGCATCACGTTCAGCGCAAAGACGGCCATACGCTCGACCGCACCGCCCGAGAACATGTTGAACATGTCCAGGATGCCGCGCTGCTGGTCCGGGTTCTGGAAGAACTGGAGGAACGCCTCCGAGTTGATGCCCGGAATCGGAACGTAGGTACCGATGCGATAGACGATAAGCGCCCCCAGGGTGAACAGGAGGCGCTTGTGCAGTTCGGTCGCCCTGGAGAAGGCACCGAAGTTCATATTGGCTGCGAGTTGTTCGGCGGCGGACGCCATCTAGATACCCCGAGACTTGTGACTCGCCATCAAATAGGCGAAAGGCGGCCCCTTTGCGAGGCCGCCCGTTACGAGCCTTGTCAGGCCTCGACTTTTTCGGCTGCGACGGGGCGCTGCTGGGTGACCTTGCCGCCCGCGGCCTCGATGGCCTTCACGGCCGACTCGCTGGCCGACCAGCAGATGATGTTCAGCTTGGCCTTCAGCTCGCCCTTGCCGAGCAGGCGCACACCGTCACGTGCGCGGCGGATCACGCCGGCGGCGATCAGGGCTTCGGCATCGATATCGGCCTTGGGGTCCAGCTTCTTGGCGTCGACCGCATCCTGCAGACGCCACAGGTTCACTTCGACCAGCTTGCGCGTGTTGGGCGCGTTGAAGCCGCGCTTGGGCATACGCATGTAGAGCGGCATCTGGCCGCCCTCGAAGCCGCCGATGGCGACGCCCGAGCGGGACTTCTGGCCCTTGACGCCGCGACCGGCGGTCTTGCCCTTGCCCGAGCCGGGGCCGCGGCCCACGCGCATGCGCTTCTTGGCTGCGCCTTCGTTGTCACGGATTTCGTTGAGTTTCATGTGCCTGATCCTTTCGGGTTCTCGCGCCCGGCCGGGATGAACCCGGCGCGGACTCGGCGTTTGGTGTGAGGGTGCGGTCTTACTTCTCGACCACTTCGACCATGTGCGCGACCTTGGCGATCATGCCGCGCACCGCAGGGGTGTCTTCCAGGGTCGCTTCGCGGCCCACGCGGTTGAGGCCGAGGCCGATGAGGGTGGCGCGCTGGTCATTCTTGCGGCGGATGGGGCTGCCCACCTGGCGCACGGTGACGGTCGCGGACTTGTCTTTCTTCGGGGCCATGATCAGCTCTCGATGGCTTCGGGTGCGGAGGCACCGTCGTTGCGGCGACCCATGATGTCACCGACCTTCTTGCCGCGCTTGGACGCGACCTGACGGGGCGAGGACTGGACCTTCAGCGCTTCGAAGGTGGCGCGCACCATGTTGTAGGGGTTGGACGAGCCGGTGGACTTGCCCACCACATCCTGCACGCCCAGGCTCTCGAGCACGGCGCGCATCGGGCCGCCCGCGATGATGCCGGTGCCGGGAGGGGCCGCGCGCATCATGACCTTGCCCGCACCCCAGCGGCCGTTGCCGTCGTGGTGCAGGGTGCGGCTCTCGCGCAGGGGCACGCGGATCATCGACTTCTTGGCTTCCTCGGTCGCCTTGCGGATGGCCTCGGGCACTTCACGCGCCTTGCCATGACCGAAGCCCACGCGGCCCTTCTGGTCGCCTACCACCATCAGGGCGGCGAACGAGAAGCGGCGGCCACCCTTCACAGTGGCGGCCACGCGGTTGATGTGGACCAGCTTTTCGATGAACTCGTTCTGCTCCTCGACGGGAGCGGAACGGTCACGGCGGTCACGGCGGTCGCCGCCACCGGAGCGTTGAGGTTCACGAGCCATGAGATCTTTTCCTTTTCCGGCTCTTAGAAGGACAGACCGGCTTCACGCGCGGCTTCAGCCAGCGCCTTCACCCGCCCGTGATAGATGTACGAGCCGCGATCGAACACGACTTCCTTGACGCCCTTGGCCACGGCACGCTCGGCCACCAGCTTGCCGATGCGCTCGGCAGCGGCCTTGTCCGAGCCCTTCTGGCCCTTGCCGCCCTCCAGCGTGGAGGCGGAGGCCAGGGTGACGCCGTTGATGTCGTCGATGACCTGGGCCGAGATGTGCTTGTCGGAGCGGTTGACCGACAGGCGCGGACGACCGTTGGCGACGCTCTTGAGGTGACGCCGGGTGCGCTGCTTGCGACGCGCGGCGGTTTCGCGAGGAGAAAGAGCCATGGCTTACTTCTTCTTGCCTTCCTTGCGACGCACGGTCTCGCCGGCGTAGCGCACGCCCTTGCCCTTGTAGGGCTCGGGGGGACGAATCTTGCGGATGCGGGCGGCGGTCTCGCCGACGGCCTGCTTGTCGATGCCGGAGATCTTCACTTCCGTCTGCTTGGGCACCGCAAAGGTGATGCCCGGAGGCGGCGGAATGTCGACGTCATGGCTGAAGCCGAGCTGCAGCGAGAGCGACTGGCCCTTCATGGCAGCGCGGTAACCCACGCCGACCAGCTCCAGCGTCTGCTCGAAGCCTTCGGTGACGCCCGTGACCATGTTGGCCACCAGCGAGCGCGAGAGGCCCCACATGGCGCGGGCACGGGCCGTGTCGTCACGCGGCGAGAGCGACAGCTCGCCGTTCTCGTGGCTGAGCGTCACCTCGTCGGCAACGGTCCAGGACAGCTGGCCCTTGGGGCCTTTCACGCTGACGGTCTGGCCATCGAGGCTGAGGGTGACACCGTTCGGAACGGGGATGGGTTTCTTGCCGATACGGGACATGTCAATACACCCGGCAGAGGACTTCGCCGCCCACCTTCGCGTCGCGCGCGGCAGTGTCCGACATCACGCCCTTGGACGTGGACAGGATCGAGATGCCCAGGCCGTTCTTGACCGGCTTGAGATCCTTGATCGACGAATAGACCCGGCGGCCCGGCTTGGACACGCGGCTGATCTCGGCGATGACGGGCTGGCCGTCATAGTACTTCAGCTCGATCTCGAACTGAGGGAACTCGCCGGGGTTCTGCACCAGGCTGTAGCCACGGATGTAGCCCTCGTCCTTGAGCACGTCGAGGACGCGCTGACGAAGACGCGAGGCCGGTGTCAGGACCGTGGACCGCTTGCGCTGGGCCGCGTTCTTGATACGGGCGATCATGTCGCTGAGGGGATCGTTCACATACATCGCTGATCTCCCTTACCAGCTCGACTTCGTCATGCCGGGGATCTGACCCAGCGAGGCGAGCTGACGCAGCGCCACGCGGCTCATCTTGAGCTTGCGGTAGTAGGCGCGCGGACGGCCCGTGACGTCGCAGCGGTTGCGAACGCGGTTGGGCGCGGAGTTGCGCGGCAGCTTGGCAAGCTTGAGGCGCGCGTCGAAGCGCTCCTCGAGCGGCAGGCTCTCGTCGTTGGCAATCGCCTTCAGCGCGGCGCGCTTCTCGGCGTATTGGGCAACCAGCGCCTTGACGCGCTCGTTGCGGTTGATTGCACTTTTCTTGGCCATGTCTCTTTCCCTCCCGTCAGTTCTGCGTGAACGGGAACTGGAACTGACGCAGAAGCTCACGGGCTTCCTCGTCGGTCTTGGCGGTGGTGGTGACGATGATGTCCATGCCCCAGATCTGATCGATCTGGTCATAGTTGATCTCGGGGAACACCAGGTGCTCCTTCAGACCCATCGCATAGTTGCCACGGCCATCGAACGAAGTGGGCTTGAGGCCCCGGAAGTCCTTCACGCGCGGCAGGGCCACGGTGATCAGGCGGTCCAGGAACTCGTACATGCGGTCCTTGCGCAGCGTGACCTTGGCGCCGACCACCATGCCCTCGCGCAGCTTGAAGCCGGCGATGGAGTTGCGGGCCTTGGTCGCCACCGGCTTCTGGCCGGCGATGGCGGTCAGGTCCTTGATGGCGGCGGCGGCCTTCTTGGAGTCGGCCACGGCTTCACCGATGCCCATGTTCAGCACGATCTTCTCGATGCGCGGAATCTGCATCTCGTTGGTGTAGCCGAACTTCTCCTGCATCGCGGCACGGATGCTCTCGCGATACTGGGTCTTGAGCCGCGGCTCATACTTGGTCTGGGCTTCAGCCATTGATGGCGTCTCCCGTGCTCTTGGCAAAGCGGACCTTCTTGCCGTCCTCGACGCGGAAGCCGACGCGGGTCGGCTTGCCGGCGCTGTCGACCAGCGACAGGTTCGACAGGTGGATGGTCGCTTCCTTGTTGACGATGCCGCCTTGCGGGTTGGCCTGGGTCGGGCGGGTATGGCGCTGGACCATGTTGATGCCCGAGACGATGGCGCGGTTTTCCGTCGGCATGACGCGCAGGACTTCGCCCTTGCGGCCCTTGTCCTTGCCGGTCAGCACGATGACGGTGTCGCCCTTCTTGATCTTGGCAGCCATCAGATGACCTCCGGAGCCAGCGAGACGATCTTCATGTGGTTCTTGGCGCGCAGCTCGCGCGGCACCGGACCGAAGATGCGCGTGCCCACGGGCTCGCTCTGCTTGTTGACGATCACCGCAGCGTTCTTGTCGAAGCGGATGACCGAGCCATCCTTGCGCTGGATGTCCTTGGAGGTGCGCACGACGATGGCACGCAGCACATCGCCCTTCTTCACGCGACCACGCGGGATGGCTTCCTTCACGGAAACCACAATGACATCGCCCACCGAGGCGTAGCGGCGCTTGGAGCCGCCCAACACCTTGATGCACATGACCCGGCGAGCGCCCGAGTTGTCGGCCACCTCCAGGTTAGTTTGCATCTGGATCATCGGATCCGATCCTTCTCGAAATTACTGGGCAGCAGCCGAGTCGTCCTTGGGCAGGACTTCCCAGCGCTTCAGCTTGGATTTGGGCGCACACTCGACGATGCGGGCCTGATCACCGGTCTTGTAGAGATTGCCCTCGTCGTGGGCGTGATACTTCTTGGACAGGCGCACGGTCTTTTTCAGGACCGGGTGCAGCAGCGTCCGCTCTACCTTGACCACGACGGTCTTGTCGCCCTTGTCGGAGACGACCACGCCTTCAAGAATTCGCTTTGGCATTCTGGTCTCGTCCTCAGGCGGAGCGCTTTTCGCGCAGCAGGGTTTGGATGCGGGCGATGGCGGTCTTCACCTCACCCACGCGATGGGTCTTTTCCATCTGGCCGGTGGCGGCCTGGAAACGCAGGTTGAACTGCTCTTTCTTGAGCTTGAGCAGCTCGTCCTGCAGCTGGTCGGGGTTCATGGCCCTGAAGTCGGCAATCTTGGACATGATCAGCCCTCCGAGGCGATGCCGGCGTCAAGCCGGGTGACGACCTTGGTGCGAACGGGCAGCTTCGCCGCGCCGAGGCGCAGGGCCTCGCGGGCAACGTCGTCCGGCACACCGTCGATCTCGAACATGATGCGGCCCGGCGCCACGCGCGCGGCCCAGTAGTCCACCGAGCCCTTGCCCGAGCCCATGCGGACCTCGGCGGGCTTGCCCGTGACGGGCAGGTCGGGGAACACGCGGATCCACACCCGGCCCTGACGCTTCATCTGACGCGTGATCGCGCGGCGGGCCGCCTCGATCTGGCGCGCGGTGATGCGCTCGGGCTCCAGGGTCTTCAGCCCGTAGGAGCCGAAGTTCAGCGTGAAGCCGCCCTTGGCGTTGCCGTGGATACGGCCCTTGAACGCCTTGCGGAACTTGGTGCGTTTGGGTTGCAGCATGACGGTCAGGCCTCTGCGCCACGGCCGCGGTCACGGCGCGGGCCACGCGGGCCACGCTCGGAGCGTTCACGACCTTCGTTGGAAGACGGACCCGAGGCCTCCGAGGCCCAGCGCTTGTCCAGCGCCATCGGGTCGTGCTCGAGCACCTCACCTTTGAACACCCAGACCTTGATGCCGATGATGCCGTAGGTCGTGCGCGCTTCGGTGAAGCCATAGTCGATGTCGGCGCGCAGGGTGTGCAGCGGCACGCGACCTTCGCGGTACCACTCCATCCGCGCGATCTCGGCACCGCCGAGGCGACCGGAAACGTTGATGCGGATGCCCTTGGCACCCAGACGCATCGCCGACTGGATCGCGCGCTTCATGGCGCGACGGAAGGCCATGCGGCGCTCGAGCTGCTGGGCGATGTTCTCAGCGATGAGCTGGGCGTCGGTCTCGGGCTTGCGCACCTCGACGATGTTGAGGAACACCTCGCCCTCGGCCATCGCACCGATGTCCTTGCGCAGCTTGTCGATGTCGGCGCCCTTCTTGCCGATCACCACGCCGGGGCGGGCGGCATAGATGGTCACGCGGCACTTCTTGTGCGGACGCTCGATGATGATGCGCGACACGCCAGCACCCGACAGGCGCTCCTTGAGCCAGCTGCGCAGCTTCAGGTCCTGGTGCAGCAGGCGCGCATAGTCCTTGTCGCCGGCGAACCAGCGGCTGTCCCAGGTGCGGTTGATGCCGAGCCGCAGCCCGACCGGATTGACTTTCTGACCCATCAGGCGGCCTCGCCAGCTTCACGGACCACGATGGTGATCTCGGAGAAAGGTTTCATGATGCGGGCGGAACGGCCGCGCGCACGCGCCGAAAATCGCTTCATCACCAGGTTCTTGCCCACGAAGGCCTCGGACACGACCAGATTGTCGATGTCGAGGTTGTGGTTGTTCTCGGCGTTGGAGATGGCCGAGTAGAGCGCCTTGCGCACCTGGATGGCGATGCGCTTGTGGCTGAACTCCAGCTCGTTGAGCGCCTTCTGCACCGGCAGGCCGCGGATCGAGGCGGCGACCAGGTTCAGCTTGCGCGGGCTGGTGCGCAGGTTGACGACCTTGGCACGGGCCTCGGTCGCACCGACGCGGCGGGGGTTTGCGGCCTTGCCCATGATTACTTCCTCTTGGCCTTCTTGTCGGCCGCGTGGCCGGGGAAGGAGCGGGTCGGCGCAAACTCGCCGAACTTCATGCCGACCATGTCCTCGGACACCAGCACGGGGATGTGCTTGCGACCGTTGTGGACACCGAAGGTCAGTCCCACGAACTGCGGCAGGATGGTGGAGCGGCGCGACCAGGTCTTGATCACGTCCTTGCGGCCGGACGTCTGAACGGCTTCGGCCTTCTTCAGAAGGTAGCCGTCAACGAAGGGGCCTTTCCAGGCGGAACGGGCCATGATTAGCGAGCCTTCTTCACGTGGCGGCTACGGATGATGAACTTGTCCGTGGCCTTGTTCTTGCGGGTGCGGGTGCCCTTGGTGTCCTTGCCCCAGGGCGTGACCGGCGTACGGCCGCCCGAGGTCCGGCCCTCACCACCACCGTGCGGGTGGTCGATCGGGTTCATGGCCACACCGCGGACGTGGGGGCGGAAGCCCTTGTGACGCACGCGACCGGCCTTGCCGAGGTTCTGGTTCATGTGGTCGGGGTTCGAAACCGCGCCCACCGTGGCCATGCAGGTGTCCAGCACCATGCGCAGCTCACCCGAACCCAGACGGATCTGGGCATAGCCTTCCGAGCGACCGACCAGCTGGGCGTAGGAACCGGCCGAGCGGGCCAGCTGGCCACCCTTGCCGGGCTTCATCTCCACATTGTGGATGATGGTGCCCACCGGCATCGCACGCAGCGGCATGGCGTTGCCGGGCTTGATGTCGACCTTGTCGCCCGCGATCACCGTGTCGCCCGCCTTCAGGCGCTGCGGCGCGATGATGTAGGCCTTCTCGCCGTCAGCATAGCTGACCAGTGCGATGAACGCCGTGCGGTTCGGATCGTACTCCAGACGCTCGACCGTGCCGACCGCGTCGAACTTGCGACGCTTGAAGTCGATCTTGCGATAGAGACGCTTGGCACCGCCGCCACGGAAGCGCACGGCCACGCGGCCACCGGCGCCACGACCGCCCGACTTGGTCAGACCTTCGGTCAGAGCCTTCTCCGGGCGACCCTTGTGCAGGTCGGAGCGATCGACCAGAACCAGGCCGCGACGGCCCGGAGAGGTCGGATTGTATTGCTTCAGCGCCATCGGATTACAGCCCCGTGGTCACGTCGATGGACTGGCCTTCGGCCAGGGTCACGACGGCTTTCTTGACATCGTTCCGGCGGCCCTTGATGCCGCGGAACCGCTTGGTCTTGCCCTTGACGACGAGCGTGTTGACCTTGGTCACCTTGACCTTGAACAGAGCCTCGACCGCCGCGGCGATCTCGTCCTTGGTGGCGGTATCGGCCACGCGGAACACGACCTTGTTCTGCTCGGACAGCAGCGTCGACTTCTCGGTGATCACCGGCGACAGGATGGTGTCGTAGTGACGGACAGTGGGTTGAGCGGCGGCCATTACGCAGCTTCCTTCTGGCTGAAGCGGGCCTCGATCGCCTCGACAGCGGCCTTGGTGAGGACCAGCTTGCGGCGGCGCATCACGTCATAGACGTTCAGACCCGCGTTCGGCAGCACATCCACGTTCGGGATGTTGCGCGCCGCCAGACCGAAGTTCGCATCGACCGCATCGCCCGCGATGATCAGGGCGTTGTCGAAGCCCAGCTTGCCAAAGGTGGCGCGCAGGGCGGCCGTCTTGGGCTCCTTGAGGCTGATCTCGTCGAGGATGACCAGATCACCGGCCTTGGCCTTGGAGGACAGCGCATGACGCAGGGCCAGGGCGCGGACCTTCTTGGGCAGGGAGAAGCCATGGTCGCGAACGACAGGGCCGAAGGCGCGCGAACCGCCGACGAACTGGGGCGCACGGCGCGAGCCGTGACGGGCGCCGCCGGTGCCCTTCTGGCGATACATCTTCTTGCCGGTGCGGCTGTTCTCGTTGCGCGTCTGGACCTTGTGGGTTCCGGCGCGGCGCTTGGCGAGCTGCCAGTTCACGCAGCGGGCAAGGATGTCGGCGCGGATGTCGTCAATGCCGAAGATGGCATCGGACAGCTCGATGTCACCGGCGGCCTTGCCGTCGAGTTTGGTGACTGAGAGTTTCATTGCTCTTCGCTCCCGCCGGCGTCAGCGCCAGCGACCTGATCGGCAGACTGGTCGGCCGCTTCGGCCTCGCCAGCGCCGTTGTCCTGAGCAGCAGCTTCCTGACCGGCCCTGCGGAACGCGCCGGGGCGCGGCAGATCGGCAAAGGGCGACTTCACGGCGTCACGGACGCGCACGAAGGTGCCCTCGGCACCGGGAACGGCGCCCTTGATCAGGATCAGACCACGCTCGACATCGACGCGAACGATCTGCAGGTTCTGGGTGGTGACGGTCTCGGTGCCGTAGTGACCGGCCATCTTCTTGCCACGGAAGGTGCGGCCCGGATCCTGGCGCTGGCCCGTCGAGCCGTGCGAGCGGTGCGAGACCGACACGCCGTGGGTGGCACGCAGACCGCCGAAGTTCCAGCGCTTCATGGCACCGGCAAAGCCCTTGCCGATGGTGATGCCCTGAACGTCGACCTTCTGGCCCTCGACGAAGTGATCGGCCGTCAGCTCGGCGCCGACCTCGATCAGGTTGTCGGGGCTGACGCGGAACTCGGAGACCACCTGGGCGGGCTCGACTTCCAGCTTGGCGAACGCCTCGCGCTGCGCCTTGGCGACATTCTTGGCCTTGCGCACACCGGCGCCCAGCTGAAGGGCGACATAACCGTCGCGCTCTTCAAGGCGCTGGCCGACCACGCGGCAGCCGTCCAGCTGCAGCACGGTGACCGGCACATGGGTGCCGTCGGCGGTAAAGACGCGGGTCATGCCCATCTTGCGGGCGAGAACACCGGTTCTGAGATTGGAATCCTGACGCATCACGACCCCCCTCAGATCTTGATCTCGACGTCCACGCCGGCGGACAGGTCGAGCTTCATCAGCGCGTCCACGGTCTGCGGGGTGGGGTCGACGATATCGAGCACGCGCTTGTGCGTGCGGATTTCGAACTGCTCGCGCGACTTCTTGTCGACGTGCGGCGAGCGGTTGACGGTGAACTTTTCGATCAGGGTCGGCAGCGGAATAGGTCCGCGCACTTGGGCACCCGTGCGCTTGGCCGTGTTCACGATCTCGCGCGTGGAATGATCCAGGACGCGGTGATCGAAGGCCTTGAGCCGGATGCGGATGTTCTGACGATCCATATCGCTCGTATTTCCTAGAGGCGGTGGAACCGCGTCCCTGTGAACCATTTCAAAGACCGGAAGCCTTGGCACCAGAGGCGCCCAGGTACGCACTAATCCGCAAAAACGATCGGCCTCTACGGATGCCCGCGAGGCCGTTAAGTCCCAAGAAGCTGCAAAGAACAGGCACTCAGGTCGTTCCTGCGGACCGCGTCTGCACCGCAGGGGTGCACAGCCGGTCCAACAAGAGGCGCGCTTATGCCTTCAGATTCCCCGCCCGTCAAGCACCGCGCGCCTTCTTTTGCATGAGGCTGTGCGAGGGTGCCCAAGGGCGGTCCGCGTGCCTATTCGTTGACGCGGATATTGCCCGATCCGGCGATGCGGCGGCTGATGTTGCCCGTGGCGCGCGCGACGCGCACATCGCCCGATCCGGCAATCGACGCCGTGACATCGCCCGCCTCGCCTTCAAAGGCGACATCGCCCGAGCCCGCGATGGAAACTGTCACATTGGGAGCCCGCCCGCCACGGATCAGCACATCACCCGATCCGGCAATGGCGACATTGGCCGGGCCGTCGATGCGGGCGATCTCGATGTCACCCGAGCCCGCGATCCTGACTCTCGCAGAGCCGGTCGCACCCGTGCGCACATCGCCCGAGCCGCTGGCCGCCACATCAAGCTCGCCCGAAGTCCCCGCCAGCACGCCGCCCGAGCCCGCCGTGCGGATGTTGAGCGCGCCTTCGGTGCTGGCCACGGCCCAGTCCCCGCACCCGGCGCTGGAGACCGTGACCGAGCGGCTGCCGCGCCCGACCGCACCATAGACACCGCTGCCAGCCGAGACGTGAACGTCGCGCGGCGAGCGCACCACGATCATGGGTGCATCCTCCACCGCGATGGTGCCACGCGAGGTGGTCACGCGCGCACCCGTGCCCGGTGCGCTGGGGTCCACGACCCGGCGATCCGACCGGCAGTTGCGGATGCGGCGCACCCCGCCGTCGACCTCGATGACATCTCCGCGACGACGCACGCTCAGCTCCGGCAGGTCGGCGCTGCCGCGCACGATCTCCACGGCCACGTTGCTGCGGTCCTCGACGATGACCACCACGCGCGCAACGGCATTCTCGACCTGAACCCGGCTCTGGGCGCTGGCCGCGCCGGCAACCGCCATGGATGCCGCCAGCGTTCCCGCAGCAATGACGCAACAGCGGAGCGTGTTGTTGAGCTTCATCATGGTTCGACCTCGTGTCCTGATCACCCCTTGTGCCGGGGTGTGCTGCATTGAGGTCAGGGTGACGCAGGGTCGTGTCGCGGTCACTTTAATTCGAGGTCATGACCTTATTGTAAGGCGCGGGCCTTTCAGGCGGTGCCAGCGTCCTCAAGCCTTGCTCGCATCCAAGGCCGCCGCACCGTCGCGCACACCGGCCACCGGCTCGAAGTCACGCGGAATGTCGCGGATGCGGCTCTTGAGCGCGCCGGTCCGCTTCAGCGCCAGCGAGGCAGCCCAGCGGGCCAGCATCTCTGGCGACGACATGGCCGTGGTTGGCCGTGGCAGGGCGCCGCGGCTGCGAAGAACGGCATTGGTATAGAGCGCCCCGTTACGAAGGCGCGTGCCCCAGGTCTGGAAGTCCATCGACAGGGACACGCAGAAGCGGTCCAGATTCTCGACCCTGTGCGGCGCATAGAGCGGCCAGATCAGCGCCTGGCCGGGCTCCAGATCGATCACGCGGGCGTCGTCCTCGAAGCGGCGCAGATAGGGCACCTCCTCGGTGGTCTGGCGCGCGACGACCGCCTCCATGCTCCGCTCGGACAGGTGGGCCTCGTCTGCGGGATAGACGAACACGCGCTTCTTCCCGCGCAGGTGAAACAGCGTCACGCCCGCCGCATCGAAATGATAGGGCACCCGCGCCGCAGGCGAGGACAGGATCAGCTGGCCGGCCTTCTTGACCGCCCTCAGCCCCGGAAAGCTCGCCTCGATCTGTGCAAAGGCCGCCTCTGCTGCGGCCCACAGCTCGGGATGCACGATCTGCACGTCGCGCATATTGACCCACAGGCGCCCCTGCTTGATCGCCTCCAGCAGGGCCTCGCCGCTGGCCCGGCCGCGCACGCCGGTGCGAAGGCGCGCCTGCCCCTCGTCGTCGAAGTCATACAGATTGATGTCGAACAGGTCTTCGGGATAGCGGTCCAGAAGCTCCGCAAGCGCCTCGTCGGTAGCAAAGCCCATGTCGCACAGCGGGTGATCGAACACGCGCGCCTGCGCGATCATGGCCTCGGTCTTGAGCTGGATCATGGTGTCTCTGGTCCTTTCCGGGCGCTGGCGCTCATGCACTCACCGCGCCCGCAGCGCGCTTGACCACCATGTCGCGCGCCGCACGCAAGGTCGCGCCCAGCCGCCCGACCGCGCTGACCTCGCACGCTTCGATAATCTGCATTCGCCGCTGCACGCTGTCCGACAGACCGGCGCTCACACGCTCCAGCCCCGAGAGGGCAATCTGCGGCGCACGCGCGCGAAGCCCGGGTGCGCTCACCACCGCCTCGCTGACGCTGCGCTCGGCATTGCAGAAATACTTCTTGTAGCCCTCGCCCTCGAAGCCGAAATCGAACACCCGGTAACCTTGCGGGGCCAGCTGGGCCATGGTCTCCATGCTGAGCAGGATGCCCGGCGAGCAGCGCGCATGCTCGGGCACATAGGCGGGGAACCAGAAATGATACTCCGCGCCCTGGTGCAGGGCGTATTCCAGCGCCACCAGCGTGTCGCCCGCCCACAGCACCGCCATGGAGGCCGCGAAGTCCGCCGTGCCCTCGCGCATCAGGGCGTGCAGCACGTCCCTCGTCCAGCCGCAGGCGAACACGTCGTGACGCCCGGTTCGCCCGTACTGCTCGCGCTTCATGGCGATGAGACGGTCCAGCAGTTCGGGATCACGCACATCGGTGCGCACGCTGACCTCGCCCAGATCGCGCTCGAGCCCGCGCCGCGCGCGTGCCTTGTCCTTGAAATATTTGGGCCAGACCTCGCGACGCTCGGCCATCCAGCCCTCAAAGCCGTTGTCGCCGACATCCACCTGCAGGGTGCGCCGCCTCTGGCCCGCGCTCGCCTCACCCACCCAGGCGCCCACGCTGACGCTGTCGGCCCGGAGCGCACCGGGCAGCGTCTCCAGCGCCATCGCAGCATCCGGGGCACTGATCAGGCCGTGATAGTCGTTCATGGGCGCCGCCAGCGGCTGTGCCTTTCGTCCGCGCCGCTGGAAAGGGAAGAAGGCGCTGATCTGCCCGCCCTCATGAAAGATCGCCACATGAGCATCCGGCACATGGGCCGAGGCGATCAGGGCGAACTCGGGCGCGAAGAAGGGCGAGGACAGCGCCGGGTTCGCCGCGCGCAGGGCCACCCAGCGCGCCAGCTCGCTCTCGCCCAGGGCTTCGGCCCGCAGGACTTCGACCTGCGTGCTGGCGGAGTGTTTCATGGTGTGCCGTGCCGCCTTCATGACCAGACATGATGCAAGGCCCGTGCCTCGGACCTTCTCGAACTCAGCCTCTCACACCCGCCTTGCAGCGCGGTTAGCGGTGATGGTGAACGAAACCCTCCAGCGCGCACGGGCGTTGTTCTGCAACAGACGCGCATCAGGACACGCCCCATGACCGATCATATTCCCGGCCGCCCCGACAGCCTCGAAGTCGAGAACGAGGACCAGCGCACCGACGAGGACGGTGCCCCGCCGCGTCCTGCCACAGAGCCCGATGGCGCCGAGGGCTCCAGCAACTCGGGCGAGACCCAGACCGATCCGGCCACGGGCGAGCCGAACTAGGCGCCTCCCCTCATCACCCGAAAATGAAAAACCCCCGCAGGATGGCCCTGCGGGGGTTCTTGTCATGTCCTGATCAGGCGTCGATCAGGCCGGGATCTTCGACATGGCGCCTCGATCCCTGCCCGCCCGGTAATCCTCAGGCGAGGATCTTCGAGACGACGCCTGCGCCGACCGTGCGGCCGCCTTCACGGATGGCGAAGCGCAGCTTCTCTTCCATCGCGATCGGGGTGATCAGCTCGACCGTCAGCTCGGCATTGTCGCCGG
>NZ_JBKBHQ010000003.1:0-1749 GCF_046299595.1 Brevundimonas sp.
CCCAGCTTATTCACCGAATACGCGCTTTCAGTCGGCTCGGGAGCGGGTCGGGGATGGTTTCGACCTCTTTTGCGGATTTGGGACGGCGTCGAGGGATGGCAGCGGGGTCATTCAGGCGGCAGACGGGTGATTTTTTCTGGCTCCCGCGTTGCTGTGGCACCGTGCGCGCAGGGCGTTCAGGCGCCCATGGGCGTCGTGGGTTTCCGGGCTGGCGCGGCTCCAGGCCGTTACGGGTCGGCCCATTGCAGAGCCATGAGCCGGGGCCAGAGCACAGCCCAGAACGGGGCCGCGGCGGAGGAGAGCGTCAGGGTCATGCGCCTGGCGGAGACAACAAGCCGTGCTCCGGCGCGCAGGACCCTCTCGCGCAGGCGGCGCAGGCTCCATCCGGTTCCGGTCGCCTTCTCCATGGCCCGACGGGCGATGTGCATGGCTTGATAGGCGAGGCAGGCGATGAGCAGGCGCACCTCGTTGCAGGCGAAGGCATCGATGGCAGGGGTTCTGGATTTCGGCGCCTTGCCGCGCAGATGCGATTTCGCACGGTTGGTCGATGATAGCGCCGGGGCCAGCACATCCTTCAACTCGCCCATGTGGCCCTCGGCCTTGCCCCGTTCGCGATAATGCGCCAGCACCTCGTGACAGAGTTTCTCGGTCCAGGGCAGCGACGTGACAAGGAAGAACCGATCAAGCAGCAAATCGCCCTCGCGTTCCTTGACGACAAGGATTACCCGCCTCGGTTTGTCCCAACTGTCGGCCTTGTAGCGCAACTCGCGCAGCCAGGTCCTCGGCTGCACAGGTCTGCGGCCGACCGGGCGGACCATGTGGGGTTCGGCCAGCCGGTCCAGCACCGGGTTGGCGCGCAGGCGCGAGACGTAGTCGATGCCCCGCGCTTCCAAACCGGCCAACAGCCCCGCCGAGGGGAAGCCCGCGTCGATCCGAACCATGGCGACGTCACAAAAGCTCTTTCGGGCGCGGTCGACCACGTCGAGGATCACATCGAGCGCGCCGTCGGCGGTGCCGACATTGCCCGCCCGCAGCCGCGCATCCAGCATGTCGCCGGTTTCCGCGATCGAGGTGATCAACGGGTGGTAAATCCGGGCATTGTAGTGGCCATTCCACTCCGCCCTCGGCTGGTGGCCATGCACCTCGATGGGGGCGCTGTCGACATCCAGCGTGACAGATCGCAGCCGTCGATCTTTCCGCTCGGCCTTGATCCCGCGGCCCGCCATTTCCAGCACCGCTTCGCGCAAGACCTTGAGATTGGCAGGGGTGGCCATCAAGGCCGTGAACCGCGACAGGGTCGGCTGCGAGGCAAGCCCTGGCCCCTCCAGCGGGGTCAGTCCGGCTGCCGAACTGGTGGCCAGACGGAAAGCAGGATCATGGCGCAATGCGTCGGCATCGTCGTGGTCACGCCAGCCCTGCGCCGCCAGCAGCACAGAGGTGCGGATCAACGAGGCGAGATCGTGGGTAACATCGACCTTGCTGCGCGGGTCATTCAAACGCGACGTCATCCACGACACGATGCCGCTGCGTTCCAGCACCTCGCGCAAGAGTACCGCCCCAGGGTCGCCGGTCAGGCGGTCCGCTCGGCTTTCGACCCGCAGCGACCTGTTGAAACCCGGAATGACCGATTGTAGCGTTTCACCCATGCGTGCGTCCGAAGCTGCCTGCGGTTTTTGAGTAGCAGCTTGAATCTAAAGCGCTTTCAGGCGCACGCAACCGCTACGGTCCGACTTCGGTGAATAAGCCGGG